>NZ_CP043644.1:47500-4067500 GCF_014217645.1 Hymenobacter sp. NBH84 | reverse complement strand
GAGGCTTTCAAAGGTCCGCTCAGGCCGCTTGGTAACCGGCTGTAGAGCGCAATAGTAGAAGCGGGCTTGACTGTGAGGCCTACAAGCCGAGCAGGGTCGAAAGACGGATATAGTGATCCGGTGGTTCCGCATGGAAGGGCCATCGCTCAAAGGATAAAAGGTACGCCGGGGATAACAGGCTGATCTCCCCCAAGAGCTCATATCGACGGGGAGGTTTGGCACCTCGATGTCGGCTCGTCACGTCCTGGGGCTGGAGAAGGTCCCAAGGGTTCGGCTGTTCGCCGATTAAAGTGGCACGCGAGCTGGGTTCAGAACGTCGTGAGACAGTTCGGTCCCTATCTGTGGTGGGCGTTGGAGATTTGACAGGACCTGTCTTTAGTACGAGAGGACCGGGATGGACCAGCCGCTCGTGCACCGGTTGTGGCGCCAGCTGCAGCGCCGGGTAGCGACGCTGGGATGAGATAAGCGCTGAAAGCATCTAAGTGCGAAACTCACCTGAAGATGAGATCTCCCAATATTAAGAGTCGTGGTAGACGACCACGTTGATAGGCGCCAGGTCTAAGGCTAGAAATAGTCGAGCTGAGGCGTACTAATGACTCGAGCGCTTCTGCAAACCAAGCTTCACTTACCTTCTTCTTACCCGTTACCTGTGTCAACGATTTTAGTTGTTGTGCTCACGAACACGAGCCAACCACACCAGTAATGGTGGCTGTAGCCCGGGTGTTCACCTCTTCCCATTCCGAACAGAGTCGTTAAGCCCCGGAGCGCCCATGGTACTGCCTTCACCGGCGGGAGAGTAGGTCGCCGCCAACTTATCAGCAGCGAGGCCCCGGCCCCGCGTCCCCTCACACGGGGATGCGGCCGGGGCCTCCCTCGTTTATGCTCCTATAAGCCGGCGGAAAGATACAGGCTGTCGTCTATCTTGATTACTCCTTGATGACCACACATAGGGAGTGGGAATAACCACAAGCAGGAAGTTTCACGTATGTGGAGCACACTATTATTTCCTTTGTATGTCTGTTCCCCGTACTCTTCTGGCGTTGGCAGTTCTTTCATCGCTGACGTTTGGTTGCGCTCGACGCAATAAGGCAAAGACCACTACTGTAGTTGAATCGTCTCCTACTACATCTGCATCTAAGTCTGCAGCACCTATTGGAGTGTCTGCTGCTAGGGCGCGTGATCTGACAGATGTAATGACGGAGGAATTGCAGTTGCGGCCTGATCAGCAAGTACGCGTTCGAGCTATCCTTTCGTCTACAGTAGAGCAAGTCAAGAACGCGCAACAAAAGAACGCCAATAACCGCACAGCCTTACTCACGGAACTGAAGCGCATTAATACTTCTTCTGAAAGCCAATTGAAGGCTGCTTTAACACCAGAACAGTTTAAGCAGTACCAATTGAAGAAACGTTCGATGCAAGAGCAGATGCGTGCGCGGCAGACACAAGGAAAATAACGGCCAATTACATGATGGCACGCGGCGCTTTTTCTACTTGTAGTAGAATGAGTAGCTTAGAGTCCTTGCTGCGCCATTGGTCCTTGTATGTTTTTTCGTCGTCGCTCCACGTTGCCTGCTGCGCTTTCCGATAAGGAATTGCTGCATCGTTACAGAGTTAGCGGTGATGTAGCTGATCTAGGAACACTTTACGACCGGTATCTAGCAGAGGTATTCGCTATTTGCAGACGTTACCTCCGGCCCGATGAGGAAGCAGAAGACGCCGTAATGCAATTGTTCGAACAATTGGTCGTAAAGCTGCGTCAGCATGAGGTAAGCAATTTCCCGACGTGGCTGTATGCTACCGCTCGCAATCATTGTCTAATGATTTTGCGAGCACAACAACGAGCTGGCCCAGCGACGGGTGGCCCACTGGTCGTGCATTTTCCGGATGCAGCAGGTATGGAATCAGCCGCGCATTGGCATCTACCAGAGGAAGATACCGATGCTTACTTAACTGAAGAACGCTTGCAAGCACTGGAACAGGCGTTAGTAGATTTGCCCTCGGAGCAGCGCCGTTGTCTGGAGTTATTCTTTTTGGAAAAGAAATGCTACCGTGATATTGCCGCTGAGACTGGCTTTGATCTGAAACAGGTGAAAAGCTATCTGCAAAATGGCAAGCGCAACCTGAAACGTTATTTGGAGTCTACGGCTCCGCCTACTGCTACCCCCGATGTCCGCCGCTGACTTGCCTCGCATATCTTACGCCAATCCAACGGAAGGGCATTTGCCGCTGCCGTTGTTGCAGCAGTATGCAGCCGGCACGTTGTCAACTACGGAACAGCATAGGGTAGAAGCGCACACGCTGATATGCAGCCGTTGTGCTGATATTTTGGATGGTTTGATGCTGTCTGATGCCGATACCACTGACCACGCTATAGCTGGGCTGCGGGAGCGCCTGCAAGCGCGAGTTGGGCAGCCGGAAGCTGCTACACGAACCGTATGGCCCTGGCGGCCGATGGCAGCCGCGGCAGCACTAGTATTAATGCTGAGTTCAGCACTTTGGATTGGTACGCGACAACGGCAACTAGAAGTAACTTCTGCGCCAGCTATTGCCAAAATACGACCCATTGTACCGAAACTAACCCTACCTGCCGCAGCAGCAACAGAGCAGGCTGTTGCTAGCGTGTCTGCGGTAGCTCCAAAACAGGTAAAACAAGTAAGAGCACCGAGACCTGCCGCGCAGATGACGGCTAATCGCCGTAAGGTTGCCCTCACTAACAGCAGGGTAACAGACGGTGATGAGACGCTGGCCATGCTAAGTGCCGCCAGTTCATCGAAACCAGCAGCGGCATCCGATGTTCCTACCCTGGCTCGTTCGGATGCGGGGCTATCGGATACAGCTCAGCAACTGCTACCCCAATCTGACTCGGCAGTAGAAGCAACGCGCTTAATACGTGGCCGCATCACCAATACACAAGGACAACCCCTACCCGGTGCTACCGTGCAGGCTTCCGGTGCTGCTGCTAGCACAGCCACAGCTGCCGACGGTACGTTTTCCCTGCGCGTGCCCAAACCTGTCGCGCAGGTGCAAGTATCATCCCGCGGCTTTCTAGCGCGTCAGCAGCCATTAAAGCAGGATACGGTTGTACAACTTACGTTGGCCCTGATGCCCGATTCTCAGCAGCTAAATGAGGTAGTGATGGTGCGTCGCGAAAAGGCGCCTGCCCCGGTAGCTGTAGATGCTCTACCTGCGGGTGGGTATCCAGCGTTCAAGCAGTATCTGAAGGACTCGTTGGACTACCCTATGAAAGCTTTGGAAAACCGGAAGGAAGGTACCGTGCAGCTAAGCTTCACAGTAGCTACCGATGGAACAGTGCAAGACGTTAAAGTGCTACGCCGGGTATCAGAGGAAATTGACACCGAAGCCATGCGGCTACTGCGCGAGGGGCCAAAGTGGTTTCCGGCCATTCGCAATGGCCGCCGGGTAGCGCATCCAGTACGTATTAGTATTCCTTTCCGATTAGAAGAGCATTGATAGACACAAAAAAGCCACCCGGAATAATTTTCCAGGTGGCTTTTTTTAAGAATGAAAGCAACGTGCTACCTAGCCGCTATAGCCGCCGCCGTTTTCGGGAGTAGTGGCGCTGCCGGGCGTATGGGTTTCGGGTAGGTCCCGCTTTTCCACTTCTACTTCTACGTCGCTGTAGTCGCTCAGCACGCCTTCGGGTGCTTTAATGTACGAGTCGTCTTCGTGGGTGGTATTACCTACTACTCCGTTGGCAGCAGCAGTAGATTTTTCGTTTTCTTGGTCGTTGTTGATGGGATGCTGACTCATGGATGCGGTGCTTGATTTGAGTGTGATGTTGATAGATATGCGGCAACATGGTCCTTGCAAGCCCATGTTGCGGCAAGGGTAGCGTTGTTTCTGATGAGCTCGGGTTACTGACCATCTTTCCTAGTTGTTCTAAGAAGATAGGGGTTCTCACCCACGCGCATCAAAGTGAAATCACGCTGCATGATTGTACGCAGCTTTGTGGCAAATGGTCGGGATGTAACCGTGGCGGGTGGTTGCCGTTGCGTACTTTTACCCCGTAATCAATTCTCCACCTAGCTATTCAGCTTTTATGCAGTTTCGTACCGAGAAGGATACCATGGGCACTGTGCAGGTTCCCGTTGATGCCTATTGGGGCGCTCAGACGCAGCGTTCTATCGAGAATTTCCAGATTGCCCAGGACATCAACCGGATGCCCAAGGAAATCATTCGCGCATTTGCCTACCTCAAAAAAGCCGCGGCTTTCACCAACCGCGATGCCGGTGTGCTACCCGCCGACAAGGCCGAGCTAATTGCCAAAGCGTGCGACGAAATCCTGGCCGGTGAGCTAGCTGACCAGTTTCCGCTGGTGGTGTGGCAAACAGGCTCGGGCACGCAGTCGAACATGAACATGAATGAGGTAGTGGCCTATCGCGGCCACGTGCTGCAAGGCGGCAGCCTCACCGACGAGAAAAAAGTGCTGGCCCCGAACGACGACGTAAACAAGTCGCAGTCGAGCAACGACACGTTCCCGACGGCCATGCACATTGCCGCCTACCAGATTCTGGTTGAAACCACCATTCCCGGCATTGAGAAGCTGCGCGACACGCTGAAAGCGAAGTCGGAGAAGTTTATGCACGTGGTGAAAATCGGCCGTACGCACTTCATGGATGCCACGCCGCTCACGCTGGGCCAGGAGTTCTCGGGCTACGTGTCGCAGCTCGACCACGGCCTGCGGGCTATTAAGAACACGCTGGCCCACCTCTCGGAGCTGGCGCTAGGCGGCACGGCCGTAGGTACAGGCATCAACACGCCCGCTGGCTACTCCGAGAATGTGGCCAAGCACATTGCCGATCTCACGGGCCTACCCTTCGTGACGGCCGAAAATAAGTTTGAGGCTCTGGCTGCTCACGACGCCATCGTAGAAGCTCACGGCGCCCTGAAAACCGTGGCGGTGGCGCTGATGAAGATTGCCAACGACGTGCGTATGCTCAGCAGCGGCCCGCGTGCTGGCATTGGCGAGCTGCACATCCCCGACAACGAGCCTGGCTCCAGCATCATGCCTGGCAAGGTGAACCCTACCCAGTGCGAGGCTATGACGATGGTAGCCGCGCAGGTAATGGGCAACGACGTAGCCATCACCGTTGGTGGTTCCATGGGGCATTTCGAGCTGAATGTGTTCAAGCCGGTGATGATCTACAATTTCCTGCATTCGGCCCGCCTAATTGGTGATGTGTGCGTGTCTTTTAACGATAAGTGCGCCGTGGGCATCGAGCCCATTGAGGCCAACATCAAGAAGCACGTCGATTCGTCGCTGATGCTGGTAACGGCCCTGAATCCGCATATTGGCTACTACAAAGCCGCTGAAATTGCCCAAACGGCTCACAAAAACGGTTCTACGCTCAAGGAAACTGCCTTGCAGTTGGGCTACCTCACGGCCGAGCAGTTCGACGAGTGGCTGAAGCCGGAGGATATGGTAGGCGACCTGCCGAAGTAACACAAACGCATCTTTAACGTGCACCGACGAAGCCGCTCTGCCTACCCTGGCGGGGCGGCTTTTCTTTTTTCGGCATCTTTACAAAACCATCCCTGCCCTACCCGCCTATGGACTACACCCACGACATCATCCTCGAAAACAACCGCGTACGGCTGCGCCCGTTGGAAACTTCCGATTTCGAGTACCTCAAGCGCATTGCGTTTGACGAGGAAATTTGGCGCTATATGACCACGCTGGCCCCGCGCAACAACGTGGAATTGGCGGCCTACGTGGCCCAGAGTATCCGGGCACGGACCGACAAGCAGCGCTACCCTTTCGTGATTATTGACCGCGAAACCGGGCGCATTGCGGGCTGCACTAGCTACGGCAACATGGCGCTAGCCGACCGTCGGCTGGAAATCGGGTGGACGTGGCTGGGCACGGAGTTTCAGCGCACCGGCATCAACCGGGCCGCCAAGCACTTGCTGCTGCACTACGCTTTTGGCGAGCTGGATTGCGAGCGGGTAGAGTTGAAAACCGACGCCCGCAACCAGAAGTCGCGTGAGGCAATGGTGCGCATGGGCGCTACCGAGGAGGGTACCTTACGCAGCCACATGGCCCTACCCAACGGCCAGCGCCGCGACACAGTGTACTACAGCATTTTGCGACCAGAGTGGGACGAACTGCGCCAAACCGTCTTTCACGAGTTCGACAGCCGTGGCTGAGCCGTCTGCATCGGATCGGGCGCGGCGACAGTCTATGTTGCGCAAGCGTATTGCTAGCTTTGGGCACGCGTTCCGGGGGGTAGGGTCGGCATTGCGCTCCGAGGTGCACCTGCGCTTTCATGCCCTAGCCACGGTGGTGGTGGTAGGGCTGGGGTTTTACTTCGACATCACCCGCACGGAATGGGCTTTGGTAGCCGCCGCAGTGGGCAGTGTATGGAGCGCCGAGCTGGTGAATACGGCCGTGGAAGCCGTGGTAGATCTACTGTCGCCGGACTACCACCCGCTGGCGGGCAAAGCCAAGGACGTGGCTGCTGCTGCGGTGCTGCTGGCCGCGTTGGGTGCGTTGGTGGTTGGGTTGCTTATTTTTGTGCCGCGGATGCTAGCATAAGGAGAGGTAGGAAGCGAGGAGCAGTAAAAGTGCAACAAGGAACAATTGCGACCCAACGGCGTAAGTTCAGCGGTAGCAAGGTTCTCACCCATTGCTCTTTCTTCACTGCTCATCGCCCATTGCACCATGCGTGTTTCCTATTCCCTGCTTCTGGCAGCTACTCTACTCACAGGCGCGGCGTGCAGCCGGGTTGATGTAAATACGCCTACTGCTGACCCTAATAACGGTTTGGCGCACCCGTTCTCTACCCCGGCGCCTACCAGCGCCAACACGGTAGTGCCAGTGCCCAGCGACGATATGCCGCTGGACACCACCCGCCGGCCCGACTGGATCAATACTCGTATCCAAAAAATTCAGTCGACGCGGCAGTTGAACCCGCCCGCCCAGATGTACCGCTACGAATACCGCGGCCAGACGGTGTACTACGAAACCATCAGCGGGGCCGACCAGTTTAGCACCCTCTACGACACAACCGGCAAAGTCCTGTGCCACCCCGACGGCGGCCTAACCGGCAAAGGCGACGGCAACTGCCCCGACTTCGAAAAGCGCCGCACCGGCGGCGTACTCGTCTGGACCGACCAGCGGTAAGATGGTGAAATAAAGAGTTAAAAAGAAGGCTGTCATCCTGAGCGCAGCGAAGGACCGCTCACGTGAGAACGAGTCGTTGGTACGATGGTCGTTCAACTGGCATAAGGTCCTTCGCTGTGCTCAGGATGACAGCCTTCTTTTTAACTCTCCATTTTACCAGCTCACTATTTCACAATCTTGTAATTTCACCCCATGATTAATACCAACGAAAAGCTTGCTGTGTACAACGTGTGGGCCAACGACACGCTGCTACGCCACCTCGATAAAACTGTTGCCGAAACCGGTCAGCCTATTCCCGCCAACGTGCTGCGTCTGTTCAGCCACGTGCTCAATGCGCAGTATATCTGGATTGGTCGCCTCACCAACACGCCCAGCCCCGTGAAAGTGTGGCAGGAGCACCCCCTGGAAGAGCTGCACCGCATGCACGAGCAAACCTCGGAGCGCTGGCTGGGTATGGTGCGCGCCGCCGATGATGCTGAGCTGAGCCGGACCATCACCTACACCAACTCGGCCGGCGACGGCTTCACGAGCGTAGTATCGGACATCTTCACGCACATGCCCGTGCACGCCAACTATCACCGCGGGCAGGTAGCCATCAAAATGCGCGATGCGGGCCTGGAGCCCATCAACACCGACTTCATCACCTACTGCCGCCAGCTCGATGCTGGGCAGGTAGTAAGTCTGTAACTAACTGATTAGCTATTTTTTTGCCCCTTCTGCTTATCCCAGAAGGGGCTTTTGCTGTTTAAGGGGTAGGAACTCTGTTTTTCATCTCTCTTCTGTCCCAATGTCTGATTTTTCACCGCCCACGCCCACCCCCATTCTCAATCCCGAGCGCCTGGAGAGTTCTTACTCTTACACCGCCTACCGCCAGCTTGTAAACGACCTGCTGGCCCAAGGGAAAACCACCGGTCCGCAGCAAACCGAGGAATTGGTGCAGTACACCAAGTTGAACGAGCAGCGCATGTCGCGCCTCGACAAAACAACGCATGTACTACCCGCCCTGGCCGACGCGGCTGTGCACGTGCCCTACCCCCTGGTGTGGCTGATTCTGACCGAAGGCTGGTGCGGCGACGCGGCCCAGATTGTGCCCGTGTTAGAGCACGTGGCGGAGGCCTCGGCCGGTAACATCCGTACCCGCTACCTGCTGCGAGACGAAAATCTGGACCTGATGGAACGCTACCTCACCGGCACCAGCCGCGCCATTCCCCGCCTCATCGTGCTTCGCGCCGACACTTTGGAGGAAGTAGCCCAGTGGGGCCCACGCCCCGCACCCGCGCAAGATATTGTGAATCAGGCCAAAGCAGAGGGGATAGACCATGACGAGTTCATCACCCGCGTGCACACTTGGTACGCCCACGACAAAACCCAGACGTTGCAGCAGGAGATGCTGGAACTGATCCAAGGATTACAGTAGTAACAGAGAAGGCCGTTGCGCATCGCGCAACGGCCTTCTGTGTTACTACAATCCGGTATACGTTACTTCAGATCTACGCTACCCAGATCGGTAATCTGCGTGTTCGTAACCGTTACGCCGGTACGCACTACGTGTTTCAGGGGCGAGGGGGCAAAGAACTCGACGCGATAGGTGCCGGCTGGTACGCCGCGTAGTAAGAAGCCACCTGAGGCGTCGGCAAAAGTGCTGAGCGTATCGTTGGGCACCGTGGAAGTGCGAATAGCCAATACCTGGGGTTGTGCGGTGGTAGGCGTTACGCTGCCCTTGATGCCGCCGGCTACGGCCGTAGTAATGGCCCGGATAACGGGCTTCAGCAAAAACCGGTCTTTGTCGGCCTTGTTGCCGTTGCCACGCTCCACAATGGACTTCGCCACGTCGAAATCGAGGAGGACGGTGTAGGTAACGTCTTGCGTCAGGTCTGCGTCAATTTTGAGTTTCAGTCCCGAGGTTTGCGCGCTTGGCGTTTTCAAATCATAGCGCGTACCGTCGCGGGTAACCAGGTAGTTGTTGGCGCCCAGCACCAGCCGAATCTGCGAAATACGGCCGGGTGGGAAGTCGGCGCTGGCTAGCAGGGCCGAGCGGCCATTCACGAAATCTAGTACGTTATACTGGCCAGCTTTGAGCAGTGGCAACGCTTGCCAGCCGTTTTCATCGTTGGTATCGTCAGCGTGGATTTGCACTTGTTGCACATCCAGCATCACAGCGCTAAAGTCGCCGGGCGCATCTGCCAGCAGCACTTCCATCTTGGCCATGTTGCTGCCAGAATCTTTGCTACAGCCTCCTAATGCCAGAAAAGCCGCTAGGGCCAGCGGATACAGAAGAGTTGTTTTCATTCGGTAATCAGGTAAGAAAATAGAATAAAAAAAGCGGCAAGCACTTCTGGTAAAGTGCTTGCCGCTCCGAAGTTGACCGCTTTACGACAAAAATTAAGCCGTATTTCGGGGTAAAATCCTATTTAAGCACCTTGGTTGTGTCTGCCGGGGCTGGGGTAGCAGCCGGCTTCTTCTTGCCGAAAATTAGGTTGTTGAGACCTTGCGTGGCCTTTTCCTTCAGTTTGGTTTCGGTTTCGAGGCGCTTCTTCTCTATCTCCTGCTGCGCCTTTGCTTGCAAGTCCTGCTGACGCTTGGCTAGCTCGGCGCGGGCACTGTCTTGGTTGAGTAGGGATTTGGCCGCAGCAGCTTGCTTGGCGTTGGTCAGCTTGCTGTCTACCAGACCGCCCACCAAGCTCTTGGCAATGTCGGTCGCTTGCGTTTTTACGCTGCCGGTCGTCAGCTTCACTTTGGGGTCCTGCACGGTGCCGCCAATATTCAGGCCTAGCGTTACGCGGTCGGTGCCTTTAATATTGGAAACGCCCGTGAGCGAGCTGAGCTTACCTTGCAGGGCATTGCCTACCTGCCCAGTAGGCATGTTAATGGCCGTCACGTACTCCAGGTTGCCGTTCACATTGTTGGAGCCGCCCACCGTCATCTTGATATCGCCCACATTCACGTCGAAGGGCTTCACAATGAAGCTGCCATTTAGGATTTCGGCGGCCACATCCTTGTTCTGCACCGCAAACTTCTTGAGCGCTTGCACCTGCGTAAGCGAGCTGATGGTATTCAGCACTGGCGAGTTGTTCACGGCGGCGCTTACTACCTCAAACAGACCCTTGCCCGTGAGCGTGCTGTACACCGGCATCATGTCCTGGCCCATCTCGCCGCTCACGTTGAAGTTCGTAGAGAACACGCCTTCCAGGTTACTAGCCAGCGGTATCAGCGTCTTAATAGAGTTGAAGGCATTGAAGGCGTTCTGGAAGTTCAGGTTCTTGATATTCAGACCCAGATCAAACTTCGGGTGTTGCAGGTTCTTGCTGTTGTAGCTACCATTGGTGGCAAAGGAGCCGCCCAGGGTGTTGAAATTCAAATTGTTAAGCTTCACCGCTTCGTCGCGGACCACTACCTGTCCCTTCACGTCGTTGAGCTTCAGGTTGTCATACACCACTTGGTTCACGTTGCTGTTCAGCGTCAGGTCGAAGTACTTTGGGATTTGCAGCACGCCGTCGGCCTGGGTAGCAGTGGTAGGCGCTTTGGTAGCGGCTACGGCGCCGGTAGTCGGCTTCTCGCTCACCTCATCTACCATCCACTCATTCACGTTGAAGCGGTTGCTGTTCACCGTCAGCGCGCCTTTCAGCGACTGGCCCGGCGTGAACAGGTAGCCCAAGTAGTTGCTAATGGTGCCCGACGCCGCAATGTCCGACGAACCCACAAAGCCAGCCATGTCCTTCAGCACAATCTGGTCGTTGTTGAAGGTAGCGGTGGCTTTGGTGATGCGCATTCCCTGGGGCAGATCGGTGCTCTTATAGGTCACGTTGCTGGCATTCACGGTGCCCGAGGCCTTCACGTTCTGGTAGCGCTCCGCTTCTACATCGGCCATGCTACCCTTGGCGGCCACGTTTCCGGTTAGGCGGCCCGTCACGGTCATGCCTTCCAGCGGGAAAATCTTCGTGATTTTAGTGAGGTCCACCGTGCCGTGAATATCGGTGTCGAACACCGGCTTATCAATGTTCTGGGCAGCCAAACGACCTTCCAGCGGCTCGCCATCCAGCAGCATCTTGAACTGCGGAATATTGATGCGCGTGTCGTTCACCTGGCCCGTGGTGTTGGTCACGGTACCGTTCAGCGTCAGGTTCTGGATAGGCGCCGGAAACTGCTTCGACTTCACGTAGCCGTTGGTCAGGTTCATCTTGGCATTCACCACCGGCATCTGCGTTGCAGAATACGTGCCCTTGCCCACAGCATCCACAAAGAGCTTCCCGCGCAGGGTGAGGTCCTCTACCGGATACACCTTGGTCATCTCGGCCAAGTCCACGTTGGCTTTTACGCGGCCATCTACCTTCATTGGCTCCAGGCCATCAATGGTCACGTTGCCATCGATTGGGTTTTTGCCGAGGTCGAGGTGGAACTGTTTAACGTTGACTTTCAAGTTGTTGGTGAAGCCCGAAGGGTTGTCCACCACCATGTCCACGTTAATATTGCGGGCGGCCTCGGGTAGTTGCGGGTACTTAAACATGCCGTCTTTCACTTGCAGGTTCACGCCGTAGCCGGGCATCCGCAGTTCGTTTTGCACGCCTTTCAGGTAGCCATCAAAAGCAATTTTACCCGTGGTATTGATATCCTTGAACTGCTCTGAGTACATGCCCGGCACCACGCTCAGCACGTTTTTGAAGTCCGTTTCCAGGGCCTTAAAGGTCATGTCATAGGTAATGTCGGTGGCGTTGGGTAGGCCCACGCTACCGGCAAACTGCGCCGGAAAGTCGTTCAGCTTCACCTTGTTGTCTTTGAAGGTGAACAGCATCTTATCCAAGTCCATTGCCATCGTTACATCGGCATCAAGCGTCGCCTTGCTGATGTAGTTGGCACCGGCGTAAGTCATCCGAAAGCCGTCGGCGGTGGTCTGCGAGGTCATGTCGAAAATGTTCTGCTCGAAGTCGCCGGAGCCGGTGTGGTTCACGTGGCGCGCTTCCATCGCAAACGGAATCGACTGGTCATCGTAGCGCAAATGGCCATTGTTGATCTGCCAACCCTTGATGGCCACGCTCACGGCCGACGTATCCACATCGGTCTTGGCTGCCGCTGCCGAATCAGACAGGAAAATGTCCCAGTTGGCGCGGCCGCTTTTCAGCACCCGCAGCGAAATATCCGGCTCGTCCAGCTCTACCGATTTCACCTTGATCTGGTCGCCGCTCACCACACTCATCAGGTCCATCCCTACCCGTAGGGCCGGGAGGTAGGCGAGGGTGTCGCGGGCGAAGGAGTCTTGCCCAATGATGCGCAGGTTTTCCACGCTCAAGGCAAGGTTCGGGAAGTCGCGAAACAAGCTCACGCTGATCTGGCTGGGGTCGTACTCCACCTTGGCCGCCACGTGCGCGGCCAGCTGCTTATCAAACGCCGCTCTGATTTTGTCCTTAAACAAAAACGGCGCGGCGGCCAGCGCGGCTACCAGCACCACCACGAAAATCAGCAGGCCAATCAGAAATTTACGCATAGGAAGAAAATATCAGGAAGAAAGGGTAGTAACTATTTGGCAGCGAATCCAGTGCCAGACCAGCCACGCGTGCAAAAGTAGCACAGAACCAGTGGCTGGTTTCTATCGTCTACAACGCTTCAGCAGAGTGAAACAGATAAAGCGCCAGGAATTTGGCATTTTCGGGGCGCGTTTCCAGCGCAGCGTACCAAATGAGGTAGGGCCGGCGTTTAGGGCATCAGCAGTATGGCAACAACATCTACACGGCGGGGAGAGCAAGGGGCGCGGCGACTAGCCGCCGCGGTGGTAGCCGTAGTAGCCAGTGTGACCACCACGCAGGCGCAGGACCTGTACTTCGCGCAGCCCTACGCCTCGCGTCTGCATACCAACCCGGCCTTCACGGGCCTGCTAGATGATTATAGTGTTACGCTCAACTACCGCAACCAGTTCCCTACCCTGGCTGGCACATTCCAGACCAGCCAGCTCGGCGCCGACTACCGTTTTGCCGACCAGCGCAGTGCCGTGGGCCTGCTCCTGAACGTAGACCGCACGGGGGCGCTGGGTCTCACCAAGTTTCAGGTAGGCGGCCTCTACGCCTACCACATGCGCCTCAACGAGCAGGTGGCGCTGAGTGCCGGCGCCAGCGTCAGCTACGGCCGCCAAACCGTCAGCTACGGCAACCTGCTGCTCGGCGACCAGATCAGCGACGATGGCACCATCTTGGGCGGTCCGTCGGCCGACCCTTTACTGTTGCAGTATAACCCGGTGAACTATTTTACCCTTGGCACGGGTATGGTACTGTACACCGAGCGCGCCTGGGTAGGCGTGGCGGCGCATCACCTCAACCAACCCGACTTGGGCTTCGTGGAGCAAAGTGTTTTACCTATTCGCTTGAATTTTAACGCGGGCTACAAATATTTTTTTGCAAAAAGCGTTATCAAGGGCGAAGCACGCGAAATCAGCCTGACGCCAACGGTTAGTTACACCCGGCAAGGCAGTTTGCAGCGCGCAGAGGCTGGTTTTTACTTCACTACCACGCCGGTTACGGTAGGCGCCGTGTACCGGGGCGTGCCGTTGCCGGGCTCAAATCATCCGCAGCAGCTGCTTACCGGAATTGTTGGCCTGAGTTTTGGTGCATTTCGGCTCGGTTATAGCTACGACGCTAGTCTGAGCGCGTTAAGTGCCGATTTGGGTGGGGCGCATGAGGTGTCCCTGGCCCTACGGAACTTTGACCGACTAGAAGCAGCTTGGCGGCGCCTGAAACGGCGCAACTACCCCGTAGCGCCTTGCCCCGCATACTAGCTTTTTGTAACATTGCACCAAATTGCCTTTCATAAAATCTTCTATCACAGGTAGTTTCTACTCGATCATGAATTTCTCCAAGTACCTGCGTTTCGCCATTGTAGGAGCCTGTGCGCTGGCTTCCTGCAAAAGCGGCCCACGCACCGCCACCAAGCCGGGCAAGTACAGCTCCACCACGGGTATTGAGTATAATACCGAGGAAGGAATGAAAGTGGCTGATTATGCCGGTATTCCGGAAGGTCCGGGTCTGATCTTCATCGAGGGCGGCCGCACCGTGCTGGGCTCGGCAGAAGAAGACATTGCCATGACCCACGACAACATGGAGCGCACGGTTACCATCGCCTCGTTCTACATGGACGAAGCCGAGGTTGCCAACATCCACTGGCTGGAATACCTGCACTTTGTGCGCAAAGACTCTTCGGAGGAATTCTATCAGTCGGCCCTACCCGATACCACTGTATGGGCGCGTGAGCTGTCGTTCAACGACCCCTACGTAGATTACTACCTGCGCTACCCCGGCTTCCGCTACTTCCCGGTAGTGGGCGTAAGCTGGCTGCAAGCCAATGACTACTGCACGTGGCGTACGTCTAAGGTAAACGAAAACCTGGCTGGCCTGAGTGGCGATGGAGAGAGCAGTGGCGGCAAGCGTGGTCTGTTTGGTCGTAAGAAGAACGCTCCGGCTGCTGATGCTGCTGAGGGTGGCGAAAGCAAAAAGCCTTCTATTGAGGATGGTAACACGCTGCCGAACTACCGCCTGCCCACCGAGGCTGAGTGGGAATACGCTGCTCAAGCCCTCATCGGTACGCAAGAAACCGGCAACGAAAACCAGGAAAACAAGCGCATCTACCCATGGGATGGCCGCCAGGTGCGGAACTCCTATGGCAAGACCCAGGGTCAGTTCCTAGCTAACTTCAAGCGCGGCCGCGGTGACTACGCCGGTATTGCCGGTGCTCTGAACGACGGCGCCATGATTACGGAATACATCTACAACTACCCACCCAACGACTATGGCCTCTACAACATGGCCGGCAACGTGAACGAATGGGTACAGGATATCTACCGTCCGCTGTCATTTGAAGATGTGGAAGACCTGAACCCCTTCCGCCGCAACGGCTTCCTCGACCCCGCCGAGAAATACGACAAGAAAGGCTACCAGTCGCTCATCGACGACCATGTACGGGTGTACAAAGGCGGCTCTTGGCGCGATGTAGCCTACTGGCTCTCGCCCGGTACGCGTCGCTTCATGGCGGAAGACTCGGCTACCGCTACTATCGGTTTCCGCTGCGCCATGATCAACGCCGGTTCGAACAAGTAAGATTACGACTACAGGATCCGCAAGTTTTAACGGATTTCGCGGATCCTGTAAGAGGATTAAAAAAGCAAGAGGCCCAACCAGATGGTTGGGCCTCTTGCTTTTTTTGTGCTTCATATCTAGAAGCTAACAGCCAACTTATTTCGACAAGGTATTGCCGAGCTGGATGAGCAGCTTGGCTAGCTTCTTCAGCGGGTTGGTGTAGTTGTTACTAGCTTCTTCGGCTACTTTGATGGTTTCGGCGCCTAGCACGGCCAGGGTTTCGGCAATGTCGTGGTTTTGACGCTCGGGGGCCGTGAGCTGCTCGCGCAGAGCCGACAACTCCTGAATGATTTTGGCTAGGCCGGGGTGGTCGGAGGCGCGGAGCACTTCTTCCCAGCGGTCTACCTCGGCCAGACCGTGCTTCTTGTCTTTACCTTTGGTAACGTCGGCATCCAGTAGGTGCAAGGTGTCATCGAGAAGCACCTCCTTTTGTTGTTCCGTTACGTCGAGCGGTACGGTGGGGGTAGGGGGCGTTTGGGGAGTGGAGGCAGTGGAATCCATAAAACAGGAAATGAAATCAGTGGAAAGTCGAGAGCGACTATATGCTGCTATACTGCCTTTGAAAAAGAAAAGTTAATGCTGCACGTGAAGTGGGTTACTTTTCTGCCTCACCGTGATTAAGAGTAAGTTCTATAACTCACCTTATTTCCTCTGCAATCATGAAAATGTCTTTCAAAACCTTTCTACTAGCTGCCAGCTTCGCTACCTTCTCTGTGGCTTCGTGCACCCAAGCCGAGCAAAACCAGGCAGAAGCCAACACCGAAGCCGCCGCCGACAACGTGGAAGCTAACGCCGAAGCGGCTGCCGATAACACCGAAGCCGCTGCTGACAACGCTGGCGATGCCATCGAAAACGCAGCCGAAAACACTGGCCAAGATATCGAAAACGCCGCTGAGAAAGCCGGCGACAAAATGGATGCTGCCGCCAACAAGGCTGACGCCAAAATCGACGCCGCGGCCGCTGATGCTAGAGCAGAGATGAACGCTGCCAAGCGCGACTAAATCTGATCCAGCGCGAGTATCTCGCCTGTAAAAGCAGCTTTGCCAATCATCGGCAAAGCTGCTTTTTGCTTGTGTGCGTAGGCTCTTGCTACAAATTGACCGCCGCTACAAGGCTCCTATCCTGCTCTCAATGAACTGTTTGTCCTACCGGTGGGGCACTGGCTACTTCTAGCAATACTTCGTAGTAGGGACGGCCCATCATGCGGGCGTGCAGCCAGCTGTAGAAGCTGAGGGCCTGTAGGTCTTCGCGTACCAGGGGTAGGAAAGTAGGCATCTGGCGTACTTGCTCCGCAAAAGCGGGTTGCGTTGCTGCTGCCGGATTGTCAATAATATCGCGGACGCGGACTAGGTAGCTTAACACGTAGGCGTAGGGGCCAATTTCGGCTTCGGGCGACCGTTCGCGCACAGTACGCTCAATGGCGCGGAGGCGGTTGAGAGCCAACTCGCTGTGGCCTAGCTCTAATAGCGTCAGCATCTCGCCCAGGTTCTTGTTCAGCATCCACTCCAGGCCCATCTGCTGTTCGCACCAATGGTCGGAGCGGCCAATGCTGATGAGCACTTGGTTGGTTTTCTGGAACTTGCCTTCAGCGAAGTAATGAAAAGCCAGACCCAAACGGGCTGTTAGCTCGTTGGCCAGGGGTAGGGGCTGACGGGTATCGTGTAGGGCTTCTTCCAGCAGTTGAATGCTTTCGTGGTTGCGGCGAAGGAAGGCGTAGGTGGCGGCCAGCAGCAACGTGTAGCGGGCACGCATCTCCAGGTAGTGCGTGCGCGGACTTTCGGCTAGCAGTGCCTGCATGTGGGTGAGGTAGCAGGTGGTTTCCTCGAAGCGGCGCGAGCGGTACAGCGCGTGCGCAATCATGTAGAGCAGGCGCAACTGGTACTGCCGCTGGGCGGGGGCAAAGCCGTGTCGCTTTTCCATGAGATGGTAGCAGCGTAGAATAAACGGCGCAAACGACACAAAATCGCGGCGCACCAGCATGGCACTGCGCGCAATGGACACCAGACGGCAGAGCAGCGCCGGCCGTCGGGCAAAGGCCTCCTGTAAGTCGTACTCGCGCAGGGTGTCGGCCAGCACTGCATCAAACGACTCGCCGGCCCTACCCTTGGCGCGCAGCTGGCGCAGGCGCTGGCGCATCAGGCTATCCACAATGTTGGCGCGCTCTTCCTCATCGGCAGCCTTCTTGTTGAGGTTGCGGCGCCGAATCAGGTCAGTCAGGTCGTCGGCGCAGGCGTGGTGGGCTTGGGCAATCTGCAGATTGTATACGGTATTCAGCGCCTCAAACTGGTCGTTTTGCAGGCCCAGCTTTTCGGCTTTGCGCAGGGTGTTCCAAGCCAGGCGCGGCACGCCGGTTTCAAACAGATACTGCGCGAGGATAAGCAACCCGCGCACCGACGAGGCCGCCGTAGCGTCCTGCTGACGCTGGCGTAATAGTAGAAAGTCGGTGAGGCTGCGTAGCAGGCGCTTGCGCAGGGCATAGTAGGCCACAGCGTTGGGCTCCGTGGGGTAGAGGCGGGCCAGCAGCTCAGGGGTAGGGTAGGCCCGCGGGTGTAGCAGTAGCTCGCACAAGCGCGTATCGAGGCGGCCTTTTTGCTTGCGACCCTGGCGCTGCAAAAAGTGCAGAAATTCCTTGCGGTCGTCGGGCGCGAAAGTGAGAAGCGTGGTGCGAAGGTCGTCCATAGCTAGCGGGCACCTAAGGCAGCTGGCAGGCCAGTGTGGGGGTAGTCAATCATTGGATAAGGATAGGATAATGGGTGCTTGCTAGTTGAAAGTAGATACAAAGCGCTTTCTAAATATACGGTTTTTGCAGGGGCATATATCAGTAGCTAACGCATCCTGCTAAGCTCGACAACTACGGCTTATTGGTCTGCGTATACTATGGGTAGGCACACCGCCTATTTCTTCTCTTCCACCCATTTAAACTTTTTCACTCATGGATATCAACGATAATAAAATCAACGACCAAACTGAACTGCGTGCTCGCGGCAACTGGAACGAAATCAAAGGCCAGACCAAGCAAAAGTGGGGCAGCCTCACGGATGATGACATGGATTACGCTGAAGGCAAGCAAGATGAGTGGTTTGGCCGTCTGCAAGAGAAAACCGGCGAAACGATGGACGACATCAAGAACTGGTTCAACCGTACTTTCTAGTTTTCAGCGAAAACCAGAACGCTTTCTGGGTTTTCTGGCTTTATAAAAGTCCCGTGCTATTCAATATAGCACGGGACTTTCCGTTTTCTAAACGCTTCGCTATGCTTTTGCAAAGCGTTTGCTCTCTCTACCGCCCTTTCCGGCAGGCAAGGCACA
Organism: Hymenobacter sp. NBH84; assembly: GCF_014217645.1. NCBI lineage: Bacteria > Pseudomonadati > Bacteroidota > Cytophagia > Cytophagales > Hymenobacteraceae > Hymenobacter > Hymenobacter sp. NBH84. Next base: position 4,048,935 of record NZ_CP043644.1, on the reverse strand, counting down.
GGTACCGGGCCAACGTGCGACTACAATGGGTAGTCGGGGCCACGCTGAGTACCGGTTGTGCTGGCCTGACTGCCGCCTACCAATCAGCTTTCTTTCGTATGACTACGGCTCCTGAAGAGTTGTATAGTCTGGGTAACCTGGATTTGCTACAACTGCCTAAAACTGCCTTTTTTTGCTCGCGCAACTACCCACCTACCATCCGGCGGGGCACGTACCTGTGGGCGCTGGAACAGCGTACCCGGCACCGGTGCATTGTGTCGGGCTTTCATTCCGAAGTGGAGCAAACGGTGTTTCGCTACTTGTTGCGTAGCTCTCCCCAGCCGGTAGTGTATGTGGTAGGGCGCGGCATTCAGCCGTCGCTGGCCCTAGAATACGAGCGCGAGATTGAAGCCGGGCGCCTAGTGTTCGTGTCACCCTTTGCGGCAGATGTGCTTAGCACAACGCAGGAAACGGCCGATATCCGCAACATGCTGGTGGTGGATTTGGCGGATCAGACCTTCATTCCCTACATGAGCGCAGCCGGTAACCTCGACCGCCTGTTACGCACAGAACGCTCCAGCACGAAGCCGTTGGTTACGTTGAACGTGCCGGAAAATGCTGCGTTACAGCATCAGCGTCATCAAATTTATCAGCCTCTCTCCCTGCTAGGAGGCAAGCGGGCGGCGCAGGGCTAATCTTTAGCCAAGCACTAAGCGTATATGTAAGGACCAAGGCTGCTGCTGTATGGTTGCCTGTTTCCCCTCCACGTATGTCTGCTGCTGATACTTTACAAGCTTCTCTCCCTACTACGCCTTCTTCGGGCATTCGAATGCTGGCCCGCTTTGGATTTGCGGCCAAAGGCGTTGTGTATGGCCTAATGGGCCTGCTGGCGTTGCTGGCGGCCACTGGCCAGCAGGAAGGTCAAACCACCGATAAGCAAAAGGCAGTGCATACCCTACAGGAGTTGCCCGGCGGTTCTATCTTGCTGGGGCTCATTGCCTTTGGTCTGCTAGGCTATATTGTGTGGCGATTGGTGCAAGCCTTCCGCGACACGGAGGATAAGGGCGATGGAGCGAAAGGAATTGCCCGGCGCGTGGGCTATGCCGCCAGCGGACTTGTATACGCCAGCTTGGCTTGGTACGCGGCGCAGTTAGCCATGAGCAACCCCGCCGGTGGAAGCAGCAACACCAAGCAAACCTTGACCGGAAAGATATTAAGCTGGCCCGGCGGAGAATGGTTGATTATGCTGGTAGGGTTGATCACAATCGGGGTAGGTCTCTACCAAATCTACCGGGCGTATTCTGGTTCTTTCCATAAAAACGTGCAGAGTAGCGATATTCCGGCAGGGCAGCAGACTAAGGTCTACCGTCTGGGGCAGGTAGGCTACACCGCCCGCGGTATTGTATTGGGTATCACGGGCTACTTTTTTGTGCAGGCTGGTTTGCAGTCGCGCGCTACGGCCGTTGGCGATACAGAGCAAGCCTTCGACCTCCTAGCCAGTATGGGGCCCGTCGTTCTGGGCATTGTAGCGCTGGGGCTGATAGCCTATGGACTCTATATGCTGGTGCAAGCCAAATATCCCGTTCTCAAAAAGGTCTAAAGATCAAGGTAGTAGGATCAGCTACGAAAAGACCCGCCGTGAGTAACTGAGTTACTTACAGCGGGCCTTTTGCTTTGCTCTCTATTTACTTGCCCTGCATTGGGCTGAGTAGGTAACTACTAATCAGCCACGTAATCGTTGAGATACTGGTAGCGAGTTGTTAGCTCGCCGTTGCAGGCAATGGTGGCACGCTCCAATACGCCCTGCGGGTCGCCGCCCAACAGGTGGGGTAGCACGTTGTCGATGAGTTGGCGGCCAAAATCGCGGCTGGCGTTGCGGGGTAGCTCGCAGGGCAGGTTGTCGACGGCCATTACGGTGAGGTGGGTAGGGGCGGAGTAGGGCGGCCGCAATTCGCCGGTGGCAGGGTTGTAGTCGAAGGTAGGCTCTGGGATGGTCGTGCTGCGCTTGGTGGTTGGAATGGAACCGTTCACATCGCACGTCACGTCGGCAATAACGCGGGGGCGGAAATCGGGCCGGCGGGTGTCTTCTTCCGAAAACAAGCGCGGTGCGGCCGGGTGCCAGTAGGCGCAGGCAATCAAGACGTCTGTCACGGGCAGAAACTTGCCAAAGGTGCTGCCATACTCCTGCGGGTTGCGATGAAAATCAGGCGTGTCCCATACCCGGCCGTCGCGGCGGGCGTTGTAGTCGGAGGAGCGCAACTGGGTGAACACCGGCTCGTTGAAATCGAGGTAGAGGTAGTCGTACACGCTCACCTGCCGGATGCCCATGCGCCGCAACACTTCCAGCGCTCCTTGTGCTACCCTTCCCGAGCCCGTCACGGCCAGTTTGATGGGCGGCAAGCGCTTCACCTTGAAAAACTCTTCCTCCATATCTTCCATGTCTTGGCACTGATAGGCGGGCTTCAACTGGTAGAGGCCATACTTGCGCCCGTAGGTGAGCAGGCCGTTGTAGGCGCCCACAATGCCGGCCCAGCGCCCAAAAGCAATAACTCGCTCCCCGCGTTCATTGGTCAATAACTCATAGTCAATCAGTGTGATGCGCTTCTGTAAGACCTGCCGCAGCAACTCGCGGTTGGCGGGCTGCTTTTTCACGGTGTGCGAGAAAAACAGGTAGGTTTTGCCAGGAATGAGTTGCTCGACAGGCACCTCCTTCACACCCAGCAGCACGTCGCAGTCGGCTACTTCGGGCTGCACCGTAACGCCCAGGGCGCGGTACTCGTCGTCGGAGAAAGCGCGGATGTCACTGCTCTGCACTACCAGGTCGAGGTTGGGGAAGGCGTGCAGGGCCTCGTCGCACTTGTTAGGCGTGAGTGGCACGCGGCGGTCGGGCGGGGTTTTACCTTCGCGAATGACACCGAGTTTGACTTTTTGCATGGGTGGAAGCTGAACGGGTGGGTAGGAGGCAAGTAGGCAAATTAAAATGTCATTCCGAGCGTAATGAGGAATCTGGGCAAGAAGTTATTTGCAGGCAAGCAGTCTATTCTTCCGCTTTTCTCCGATCAGTAAACAGCCTCTTATTCAGCTTCCTCGCGCTGCTCGGAATGACACGAATAGGTACCCAGTAGTCCTCGTATTTTTGGAGTACTATGAATCGATTTGACCGCATTACGGCTATTCTTATTCAGTTGCAAGCCAAGCGCGTGGTAAGCGGCCCAGCTCTGGCCGAGCGGTTTGGCGTGAGCCTGCGCACCATTTACCGCGACTTGCGCACGCTGGAGCTGGCTGGCGTACCCCTCTACGGCGAACCAGGGGTAGGCTACTCGCTGGCCGAGGGCTACCGACTACCGCCTGTGCTATTTACGCGTGAGGAAGCCACTGCCCTACTCACCGCCGAGAAGCTGGCTGCCCGCCTCACCGACGCGCCCACAGCCCGGCTCAGCGGCGCGGCCATGGACAAGCTGCGCGCCGTGCTGCGCCGCACCGACCGTGACTACCTCGAAACCCTAACGCCTCACATTCAGGTGCTGGGGCCAGTAGGGCAGTCCGGCTACCTCAATATCTATCAGCAGCTGGTAACGGCCGTGGCCGCGCAACAAGTGGTGCACCTACGCTATCAGGGCGCCGAAACCGACCAACCTACCGCGCGGGCTGTAGAGCCCATTGGGCTGTACCTCAGTCGGCAGTGGCATATAGTGGCCTACTGCCGGTTGCGCCAAGCATTCCGCAACTTCCGCCTCGACCGCATTCAACAGTTGGAAATCAGTACCGAAATCTTCGCAGCCCGCCCCGAAACGTTGCAGCAGTATTGGGCCGCCGAGGCCGCCCGCCGGGGTAGGGAAAAAGTGGTGCTTCGGTTTCAGCCCGCGGCCGCCCCACCGGCCTCGGTGCAGCACTTGCACGACACCAAGCGCCAGTACGGCTGGATACAGGAGGAGCCTTTGCCCGATGGCGGCTTAGAAATGACCTTGCTCATTGGCTCCCTGCCCTACCTCGCTACGTGGCTGCTGCCGTACGCAGGTGCCATTACGGTGCTAGAGCCACCTGCCTTGCGGGAGCACCTGCGCGAGCTGGCCCAGCGCGCCTATAACTTTTTTTGCACCACCGAATAAGATGCTGACATAGGGCTGTCAGTAGGTGGGCGGACCTTTGTGGAGTCAAGTGACGAAAAGCCGTTTTACCCACACTCAACCCACAAAGCAGATGCAAAAGCAAACAATTGACCCCTGGAAATGGGGCGAGCAAACCAATTCGGTACAAGCCGTCGAAATCAAACAGCCTGAGGGCACTCTTTACTGTTCCGGGCAGGTAGCCATCAACGCAGCAGGCCAGCCCAGCACCGCCGATATGAGAGGCCAGCTTATCCAGATCTTCGAGAACCTGGAGCACCTGATTGACACGGCCGGGTACGAATGCCAGGGCATTGTTCGACTGAATGTGTTTACGACCTCGATGATGGAGTTTTTCACTACCTGCGGCGATGTGTATCAGGAGTGGATTGCCAAGCACGGCATCAAGCAGGCAACTACTATGTTCGAGGTGAAGGGCTTATACGCCAATCTAGGCGTGGAGCTGGAAGCCACCGTGGTGAAATAAACGAGGTAGGCGGAGCACCACAAAATGCTCTGCCTACCTTTCACCCAGACTCTCAACCCAACAAAGACGCCATGGCTGAAAAAGAACTACCCGTTTTTCGCCCGACAAGCCGGCAGCACTGGCGCGAGTGGCTGGAAGCGCACCACCTTGAACAACAAGGCGTTTGGTTGGTGTATAGCAAAAAGAAATCAGCTATACCTTCCCTAACGTGGTCCGAAGCAGTGGATGAAGCGCTCTGTTTTGGGTGGATAGACAGTAAGGCTGAGTCCATCGACGAAACAACGTACCGGCAGTTCTTCTGTCCCCGCAAACCCAAAAGTGGCTGGTCGAGAATCAACAAAGAGAAAATTCAGCGCCTGCTAGCGGCAGACCAAATAGCCCCGGCCGGCCTAGCCAGCATCGAAACGGCCAAACAGAACGGCTCCTGGACGCTCTTAGATGAAGTGGAAACACTGCGCCTACCGCCCGACTTGGCACACGCCCTACACCAACAACCAAAAGCCGAAGCGTACTTCGCCAGCCTGAGCCGCACCGACAAACGCAACCTGTTGCAGTGGTTGGTGCTGGCCCGTCGTCCCGAAACCCGCCAGAAACGTCTCACCGAAATAGTGGAATTGGCTGAGCAAGAGCTGAAACCAAAGCAGTTTCGGGGCCGGAAGTAATCCTAACGCAAACGCCCCGCGCAGTCGGTTAAGACTACGCGGGGCGTTGCTTTTCCTACCCTGCTAGTGCTTATCGTCCGGCTGTGCGCGGGTCGGGCTTGGGCTGCATCTGGTAGTCGTGGGGCGGGGTGGCGCCGGCTAGGTTCTGCACGAAGTAGTCCCAACGGCGGCGCGTCATGTAGGGCGAGTCCTGGCCGTAGCCGTGGGTAGCGTTCGGGAAGATGACCAGGTCGTAGCTCTTGTTGGCTTTGGTGAGGGCATCTACCACCAGCAGCGTGTTGTAGGGCGGCACGTTGTTGTCCATCATGCCGTGAGCCAGCATCAACTTGCCTTTCAGGTTTTTAGCCGATACGGCGTTGGCCTGGTTGTCATAGTTGGAAGCGCCGTTGTCCTGAGCCGTGAGCAGGCCAATGTACCGCTCGCCCCAGTCGTCCTCGTAGTTGCGGTTTTCGTGGTTGCCCGACTCGGAGATGCCTACTTTGAAGAAATCGGGGTAGCGGAACATGGCCGCGGCCGTGGCATAGCCGCCCCCCGAGTGCCCCCAGATGCCCACCCGGTCCAGGTCGAAGTAGGGGTATTTCTGAGCCAGTTGCTTGATGCCGACTACCTGGTCGGAGAGGGTGTTTTCGGCCATGTTGCCGTAGCAGGCATCGTGGTAGCTCTTGGAACGCAGCGGGTTGCAACTGCCTTCTAGCACTACTACCACAAAGCCCAGCTCGGCCAGCGCCTGGTTGTCGCCGCGCGCCGCCAAAAACGACCAACTACCCACGCTGCCGCCCTGCGGACCAGGATAGATGTAGTCGATAACCGGGTACTTCCGGCTGGGGTCCAGCTTGGTGGGCGTGAACAGGAGGCCGTGTAGGTCCAGCTGCCCATCGTGGCTTTTCACCAAGATGGGGGTAGGGGCTTTCCAACCGGTGGCCACGAGGCGCGAAATGTCGGTCTTCTCCAACGTCAGGAGCAGCTTGCCGTCCAAGTTGCGCAGCACGCTCACGGGCGGCACGTTGGGCTGGGAGTAGGTATCAACGAAGTAGCGACCCGAGGGCGAAAACTCGATGCGGTGGTTGCCTTTTTCGGGGGTGAGCAGCGTGAGGCCTTTGCCGTCCAGCCCGATGCGGTAGAGGTGGGTGAAGTAGGGGTTACCCGGCTCCCGCCCATCGGCCAGGAAGTAGAGCTGGCGCTTCTGCTCGTCTATCTTTACCAGCTGCGTCACCACCCAGTTGCCCTTGGTAATCTGGTGTTTGACTTTGCCGGTGGTGGCGTCGTAGAGGTAAAGGTGGCCCCAGTCGTCGCGCTCCGAATACCAGATGATTTCCTTCGATTTCGGAAGGTAGGCCCAGTTGATAGCACCCTGGCCCGACTCGTACTGCGTTGCTACTTTCTCCTCGAACACCTCCCGCACAGCACCCGTTTGCGCGTCGGCAATGCGAAACTTCTCCTCTTTATGGTCGCGCGAGGTCGACACAAAGGCCAGCTGCTTGGCATCGGCGCTCCAGTCCACATCGTCGAAGGTGCCGCTGCTGGAAATGTCGTCGGAGAGGGTGCCGCGGTGCGGATCGGGCGGAAGTTGCAGGCGCACCACCTTGGCCGGGTTCACGTCCACAATCACCCGCTCAATGGTGATGATGTCCTTGTCGCCGGGTAGGGGGTATTTCCAGCTTTTCAGGGTAGGGTGGCCTACGTTGGTGGTCACCAGATACATGTCGCCTACCTTGCGCTGGTCCTGCTGGAAGGTGGCAATCTTGCGCGAGTCGGGCGACCAGCGCAGCACGGGCCGGTCGCTGCTGCTCCAGCCGGCGTTGTCGGTGGCGTAGCCGTAGTCCTTCACGCCATCGGTGGTCAGCTGGGTTTTCTGGTCGGTTTTGGTGTTGCGCACCCACAGGTTATAGTCCTGAATGTAGGCCGCCAGCCGCCCATCCGGCGACACCACCTCGTTGCGGTCATTGGGTTTTTTTTGGGCCTTTGCCGGGGTAGGCGCCACGGGCGGAGAAGCACTAACAGTGCGCGTCTTGCGGGCCGGGTCTACCAGCACGTACTCGCTACCCTGCGCCGTGAGCGTGCGGTACCAAAACCGGTCGTTGTCAAGCCAGTTGGGCTCACCCATGGCGTGGTCTACCAGCGGCTGAGTGTTGTAGCTCATAAATTGCTCGGCGTGGGCGTAGTCCTGGGCCGTAACGGTGGGCTGCTGCTGTGCCTGTGTTGTTATCGATACCAAGCAGGCGGCCAGGGCGAGGGGTAAGAAACGGGCGCGCCTGAAAGTGAGCAGGTGAGGAATGGGGTTGAGGTTGGGCATAGATGTGGCTGATTCTAGGATAAATAACGTGTTTTTATGCATCAAAATCAGCAGACATAAAAAATAGAACGGTCGCCTCTTCCAGGGCGACCGTTCTATTTTTTACTGTCAATATCAAATATCCAGAGCGATGGGCAGTTGCCGTATCGGTTGAGTAGTCTTGAGTTGAGTAAGCTTGTAATGATATAGTTTAATTGATACAACCACTAACGATTACCCTCAGCGCTCGGCTATGAGTGTCTGCCTATGTAGTTTAATAACAAAATCCTATAGCGAAAACCAATGGTGGCTCACCTAAGTAGTCCACCTCTATAGGTTAAGCAGAAAAAGACAGCGCCTGCGTAACCTCAAGAATTGCGCACTTTTTCAAAGAGATTTCCAGCATTTGGCAAATTGCCTTCACATCAGCAAGTGCTTGCTCAGGGCTTTTGGTTAGATGAGCGACAACATTGATTGGCAGCGACACAACCAGGTCTTCCTCAGTGGTTCCTACAACGTGTGTGTAGCCATACTCTGGTCCCATCAGGGTGTTGCGGACTTTACCTTGCATGGTGTCCGTATCGAATGTTAGTAATGTGTGCTTCATGTGAATGCGAATGATGATGTTTTAAAATTGTATTTTAATCATTTTGGAAGTGGCTCATCTAATAAGCGAGCAACTAGTTCCTAATCATGTTTTTTGCGCTTCATATCTGTAGAAGAGACCTGTCAAACAACGTTAGACAGTAAGCGTGGCACAAATTTCCGATATATAGTTGGCTCATGCTATGATCAGCGTCACAACTGGTCTTGATTTTGATTAAGCGTGTGATGATTAAAATCAATTTGAATTTTATTCATTTTCGTTGATTGCAAAAATGGTTGGCATAGCAGAAAACTTCTCATTCCGTTTAAGATGAAACGACTTCTCTTACTGCACCGGAATGAGGAGCAGCGCAGCTCCATCACTTCGCTATTGAGCTTGGCCGGGTACGAGGTAGTCTCTTTCAGCGAGGGCTATCAGGGAGTAGAGTCCGCCAAGCAACGCCAGCCTGATTTGGTTTTATGCGCTACTGAATTGCCCGATGTAGATGGCTATGGCGTCCTGCACTTGTTTCGCTGCACCGCTTCTCTGGCTGCTACTCCGTTCATTCTCATAGGTCCTACGGCAACTTGGGCCGATACGCGGCGGGCTATGGATGCCGGTGCGGACGATTATCTGTCTGTACCCTTAGTTGCGGGTGAACTGCTCCAAGCAATAGCTGGGCGTCTCCACCGCTTCCACCTACTGCCTGCCGAGCCTATAACCACCGGGCACGATGAGGAGGCCGTAACAGGATCCTTATCTTCTTTGATTACGGATCGTACGCCGCACATCGTAGCTCGCCGGCACAGTGTGTATAGGGAGGGAGAAGATCCCAAACAGTTGTACTTTATTCAATCGGGTCGTATCAAAGCAATTAAGACGACTTCGTTTGGCAAAGAGTTGATTACCAGCTTTTACCAAACAGGGGAATTTTTTGGCTATAAGGACTTACTGGAACAAACGTGCTACCATGAATCGGCAGTGGCGATAGAGGATTGCGTGCTGTTGCACATCTCGGCTGCTGACTTTTTACAATTGGTGCGCTTGCCCGAGGTAAGCCAGCAGTTTGTTCGCTTGTTAGCTGGGCGTAAGCGAGCACGCGAGCAGCAATTGCTGGATATGGCATACCAGTCGCTCCGCCGCCGCGTAGCAAATGCTCTTCTTGTGCTACACAATCAAGAAGAAGCCACCGAGGCGACCTCCTTTATTCGCGTAGCGCGCGAAGATCTGGCCTCCCTAGTAGGCATAGCACCTGAGTCGTTGAGCCGGACTTTGAGCGAGTTTCGGCACGATGGCCTACTGGAAGTTTCATCGCAGGGAATCCGCCTGTTGCAGCCAGATTATATGCGGCAAGCCGAATGGTAATTCTCGGTTGGTAAGTGTCGCTGACATTCGTATGCCTGCTAAATAGGCATTTGTTGAACATATTCTATGTTTTTCGCGGTTCTAACCGAAGGAAGATGCGTCCTCATTCTGGCCGCCTTAACTAGACCTTCTCGCTCTTACTTTGTTGGCTTAACAACACTCTATATTCCCAAGCTGCCCTTTTCACACTACCTTTGTAAAGGCCGATTCGAAGGCCTTTTCTTCCGTCACTCCTACTCCTCATACATGACCCTGAAACCTCAGCCTGCTGACGTGTTTGTAGACCGCCACAACGGCCCCGATGAAGCCGCCGTGACCGAGATGCTACGCGCCATTGGCGTCGAGTCACTCGACCAGCTCATCGACGAAACCGTGCCGGCCGCTATCCGTTTGCAGAAGCCGCTCGACTTGCCCGCTGCCCTCACGGAGCGGGCTTTTTTGGCGAAATTCGCGCAGATTGCCGGCCAGAATAAGCTCTATAAGAACTACATCGGCCTGGGCTATTATCCTACCCAGCTGCCGCCTGTTATCCAGCGCAATATCCTCGAAAATCCCGGCTGGTACACCGCCTACACGCCCTACCAGGCCGAAATTGCCCAAGGTCGTCTCGAAGCCCTCATCAACTACCAGACGATGGTGATGGAACTGACCGGCCTCGAAATTGCCAACGCTTCCCTGCTCGACGAGGGCACGGCCGCGGCAGAGGTGCTGCACATGTTTCACTCGCAGACCAAGAAGAAAAACGCGCATAAGTTCTTTGTGTCGGAGCAGGTGCTGCCCCAGACGATTGATGTGGTGCGCACCCGCGCTACCCCCCTCGGTATTGAGCTGGTGGTAGGCGACCATCGCACCGCCGACCTCGCCGACGAAGCCCTGTTCGGCGCCCTGCTGCAATACCCCGCCGCCGACGGCGCCGTGTACGACTACACCGACTTCATTTCGAAGGCACATGAAAGCGGCCTGCTGGTAGCCGTAGCCGCTGATTTGCTGGCCCTTACCCTGCTCACCCCTCCCGGCGAGATGGGTGCCGACGCTTGCGTGGGCAACTCTCAGCGCTTTGGCGTGCCCATGGGCTACGGCGGCCCGCACGCCGGCTTCTTTGCCACCAAAGATCAGTTCAAGCGCGTCATTCCGGGCCGCATTATTGGGCAGAGCATTGATGCGGCTGGCAACAAGGCCTACCGCATGGCCCTGCAAACTCGCGAGCAGCACATCCGCCGCGAAAAGGCTACCTCCAACATCTGCACGGCGCAGGTGCTGCTATCGGTGCTGGCGGGTATGTATGCCGTGTACCACGGTCCGCAGCGCGTGCGGCAGTTTGCTGTTAATGCACACGCCCTCACGCAGTTGCTGGCGCAGGAGTTGGCCGCTCTGGGCCTGGAGCAGCAAAACGAATTCTTCTTCGATACGCTGACCCTCAAGCTGGAAAGCGAGGAGCTGCAAACCGCTATCCGCCAAGAAGCGGAGGCCGCCGGCATCAACTTCCGCTACTTCTCCCAGGAAGGTACGGCCCGTGTGGGCATTGCCCTGAATCAGAACACCGAAGCCGAAGACGTAGCCGACATCGTGCGGGTATTTGCGAAAGTGCTGGGCAAGTCGTTCGACAAAACGCTGATCCTACCCACTGAAACGGAGCTGAATTGGTCTGAGGCACTAGTGCGTCAGAGCGCCTACCTCACGCACCCGGTCTTCAACACGCACCACTCCGAAACTGAGATGCTGCGCTACATGAAGCAGCTCGAAAACAAGGACCTGAGCCTGGCGCACTCCATGATTCCGCTCGGCTCGTGCACCATGAAGCTAAACGCCACCGCCGAGATGATTCCGGTGACGTGGCCCGAAATCGGTGGCTTGCACCCTTTCGCCCCGCGCGAGCAGGCGAAAGGCTACACGCAGATTTTCAACGATTTGGAGCAGTGGCTCTGTGAAGTTACCGGCTTTGCGGCCGTGAGTTTGCAGCCCAACTCAGGTGCCCAGGGTGAGTACGCTGGCCTGCTGGCCATCCGCGACTACCACGAGGCGCAGGGCAATGGTCACCGCAACGTGGCGCTCATTCCAGCTTCGGCCCACGGCACCAACCCCGCCTCAGCTGTAATGGCCGGCATGCAGGTAGTGGTAGTGAAGAGCACAGAAGACGGCAACATCGACGTACAGGACCTGAAAGACAAGGCAGCCAAGTACGCCGATACCCTGTCGTGCCTGATGGTGACTTACCCCAGCACGCATGGCGTGTACGAGGAAACCATCATCGATATCTGCCAGACCATTCACCAGCACGGCGGCCGCGTGTACATGGACGGCGCCAATATGAACGCCCAGGTGGGCCTCACCTCGCCCGCCACCATCGGTGCCGATGTGTGCCACCTCAACCTGCACAAAACGTTCTGCATTCCGCACGGCGGCGGCGGACCCGGTGTAGGCCCCATCGGCGTAGTAGCCGACCTGGCGCCCTACCTGCCCGGCCACGTGGTGGTAGATGCTGAAGGTCGCACGGCCGGCGCGGTATCGTCGGCGCCGTGGGGTTCGGCCAGCATCCTACCCATCAGCTACGCCTACATTTCGATGATGGGTGGCGAAGGGTTGACGCAGGCTACGCGTATTGCTATTTTGAATGCTAACTATCTGAAGGCGAAGCTGGAATCGCACTACCCGGTGCTGTACGCGGGTGCCAACGGCCGCTGCGCCCACGAGATGATTCTGGATTGTCGCCAGTTCAAAAAGGCTGGTATCGAGGTAGAGGATATTGCCAAGCGCCTGATGGACTATGGTTTCCACGCGCCTACTGTGTCGTTCCCGGTAGCGGGCACGCTGATGGTAGAGCCTACCGAGTCGGAAAGCAAAGAAGAGCTGGACCGTTTCGTAGAGGCGATGGTGAAGATCCGGGAGGAAATCCGGGAGGTGGAAGAAGGCCGCGCCGACGCCAAGGACAACGTGCTGAAGCACGCCCCGCACACCGCCGCCACCGTACTGGTGCACGACTGGACGCGCCCCTACTCCCGCGAGCAGGCGGTGTACCCCACTGACTACGCCCGCGCCTACAAGTTCTGGCCCGCCGTATCGCGCGTTGACTCAGCCTACGGCGACCGGAACCTGATCTGCTCCTGCACCTCTACCGAGGACTACGCCGATGAGCCTGAGCAGTTGGTACAGGCCGACAAAGGCCCGTCGTATTAAGCTGATAGCTAACGAAGTCGACTTCGCATTGCTACACAAAAAGGTGCGTGTAGTTGAGCTTTAGGATTATTGAAAGCAAAACCGGCCGACGCTTCTGAAGTGTCGGCCGGTTTTGTTATAAAACGGAGGGTAGGAATTACCATTGCTTCGGGAAGCATGTGCGGTACATATAGCCGGTTACTACCTTGTCGCCGTTGCTCACGCGGGCTTTCACGAAATAAGCATCTACAGAGTCAATTACCTGCACCTGCATACCCGATTTGATTTCTGCCAGTTGAGGCGAATCCTTCTTCATGCCATCATATAGGATGCATTCAACGGCAGCCGTGCGCTCAACTGGGGCTTTGGAAGCGTGGCTGTTGCCACGGCCATCTTCGCGGGCAGCGTTGCAGCCACCGAGTAGGGTAAGGGCCAATAAGCCTGAAAAGGATACGCGTACTGTTTTTTTCATGGTAAAGGAAGTATGGTGTAATGCGGAAAAATTTATATTTTATCAACTTCCTCGCCCAGCTTCCTGAGTATAGCAATTTCGATACCAGAGGTGCTAACTAACGGGGAACGTTGGCTTTACGTGTGGTGTTTACTCTATACCATCGGCCACCTCGCCACGTTATAGCGAGGGCCTGGTTTCTCCCACGTTTTTAACTTTCGTATGAATCGTATATCCCGTTTCCTGAATCGCTCTGCCACGTTGGCGCTGGTGGGCGTTGCTTTGCTGCTAGGCGCTAGCAGCTGCGCCACCTCTTCCCGGGTAGGCGTCTCCTCCGATTTTGACCACGCCGTGAACTTCCGGGCTTACAAAACCTGGGCGTGGTATCCACAGCAGCCGGTAGATGCAGAGGGCGGCCCAGCCAAGGGCTACGAGTCGTTCTTGGATCAGCGCCTGCGTACGGCCATCGACCGGGAGCTGACCAACAAAGGCCTGACGCGGGTTGAGAATAACCCCGACATCTACGTGGCCTACAATGCCAAGGTAGAGGAAAAGCAGTCCGCATCGCCCTACTATAATGGCTTGGGTTACCCCTACTATGGTTATGGCATGTATGGTGGCCTATATGGCAGGGGCTACGCGCCTATGAGCCAGTATGCGGCCGGCACAGTCATCATCGACTTAGTAGATGCCAAGCGCAAAGAGCTGGCGTGGCGCGGTTCGGGCCAGGCTCAGATAGATAACAACCACTCTATCTCGGAGCAGGAAGTGTACCGAATCGTGAACGGCATCATGGGCGTGTACCCGCCTTCCGATCAGGCGCAAGCCCGTCGCTAAGCTTCTTCTCGATTAAATAGAAAACCCCGCTAACATCGTGTTAGCGGGGTTTCTTTATGCATATACATCATGCCTCGCATGATGTATATGCAGGCTGCCCTAGATCGGCACGTTTACGTGGCGCTCGGCGTGGTAGGAGCTGCGCACCAATGGGCCGCTTTCCACGTATTTCAGACCACGACGCAGACCTTCTTCGCGGTAGTGAGCAAAGAGGTCGGGGTGAATGAATTCGGCTACCTCTAGGTGGCGCTTGGTGGGTTGTAGGTACTGACCCAGGGTTAGAATGTCGAGGCCGTTGGCTACAAGGTCATCCATGGCTTGGTACATCTCTTCCTTCTTCTCGCCTAAGCCCAGCATGATGCCCGACTTGGTGCGGTGCCCAGCGGCTTTCGTCCGGCGGATTTGCTCCAGCGAACGGTCGTACTTGGCTTGTGGGCGCACGAGGCGGTAGAGGCTGCCCACGGTTTCTACGTTGTGCGAAATCACTTCCTGTCCGCCCGAAATCATGACGTCCAGCGCTTCCCAGTTGGCTTTCACGTCGGGAATAAGCGTTTCGATGGTAGTGGTAGGAGAAAGCTGCTTGATGCGCACCACCGTCTCGTGCCAGATACTGGCGCCGCGGTCCTTCAACTCGTCGCGGTTTACGGAAGTAATTACGGCGTGCTTTACACCCATCGTCAGGATGGCTTCGGCTACGCGGCGGGGCTCGTCGGTATCGTACTCGTTGGGGCGGCCAGTGGCCACGGCACAGAACGAGCACGAACGTGTACAGATGTTGCCCAGAATCATGAAGGTAGCAGTGCCCGCACCCCAGCACTCGCCCATGTTGGGGCAATTGCCGCTTTCGCAGATGGTGTGCAGCTTGTTTTCGTCTACCAGCTTGCGCACCCGGGCGTACTCGGGGCCTACGGGCAGCTTCACGCGCAGCCAATCGGGCTTGCGGGGCCGGGCCGGTGCAACGGCTTCCGGCTGTATTACGGGTAGTAGCAGCAGATCATCCATAGATAACAAAGATACGCAGCGCATGGCTTACACAAAGATGGCAGCCAATAGCGACGCTAGGTTTCCTTCACAACCATTAGCTGCGGAGAAAAGTTGAGGGCCTGAAAAGACAACAGGGTAGGGTTGAGGGCCTGAAAAGACAACAGGGTAGGCTAGCTGCGGTGCCCGAGGTAGATGGTGAGGTACACCGAGGGGTAGAACTGCTTGTTGAGCTTGGAGCTGGGCACGTTGTTGTCGCGCAGAATCTCTACGCGCTTGGTGTACATCTCCAACAGAAAGCCAGTTTCCACGCCGGCTACCGCGTCGCGGTAGCGGCCGTACTCAAAGCTGAGCGCCCCGCGTAGGTGCGCGCCTACCGTGGGCTTAATTTCGCTGGCACCCCGGAACAGCGGGGCCCGGTCGATGGGCGTTTGGGCGTTATTGGGGTCGTATTGCGCCTCGCGTATGTCCTGGGAAGCGCCGGGTATCGGATTGCCGTTGCCATCGCGCAGGGTGTAATCGTAATACACATAGTAAGGCATGAGCAGCCCGATAGACGGGCCGGCACTAGCCAGCGCATTTACCTGTACGCCCGACTCAGCCGCTTTCCGGAAGATAACGCGCTGCAAACCCACAGAAGGCCGCAGCACATAGAAATAATTGGTCTTGCCCGGCACATAGGAACCGCCGGTGTAAGGATTGATGAATTTATCTTCTTTCTGTCCTTTCACTTCCACTGCCTCTAGGCTCCAGAAGCGCAGCCAGTCCTGCGACAGCACTTTGGAGGAACGAAAGTGCACTCCGCCAATCAAACCGCCCTGAGTATTGAAGTTGACGCCGTACACCATTTCCTTACGGTAGGAAGGGTCGTCGCCGCTGCCGGCGGCGCTCTGTGCGCTGGCAGCGCCGGTAGCGGCCAGTAGCAGCGCCAGGGTAGAAAAACCAGAAGCCAGTAAAGTTCGCACGGCAGGCAAAGAAGCTAAGGGCGAGGAGATTCGAACAGAAAACGACCGCTCCGAGGCAGCCTGATCGAAAGTACGTAAATTTGTTGTCATTGTCCTGCCAAATTTCTGATTCTATGAGCACTGCCAGCGCCCGCTATACCGGCCAACTGCGTACCGAGGCTACGCACAACGCTTCCGGTAACACGATTATTACCGATGCGCCCGTAGACAACCACGGCCGGGGCGAGGCCTTTTCGCCCACTGATCTGGTGGCGGCTTCGCTGGGTGCCTGCATGATGACCATTATGGGCATCGTAGCCGAGCGCCACCAGCTGGACCTCACCAGCGTTACGTACGACGTGACCAAGCACATGGCCGCCGAGCCGCGCCGCATCCGGCAAATTGACGTGCAGTTTCACCTGCCCGCCAGCCTACCCGAAAAGGAGCGCGCCCTACTAGAGCGTGCTGCCCACACCTGCCCCGTAGCGCTTAGCCTGAACCCGGAAATCAAGCAGGAAGTTTCGTTCCTGTATGAGTAGGGAAAAGGTATAGTAGTGAGGTTGTGAAGTAAAAAGACGTCTGTCATCCTGAGCTTACGAAGGACCTTCTCACATAAGAACGACCATCGTAGCAACGACTCGTTCAACGGGCATAAGGTCCTTCGTAAGCTCAAGATGACAGACGTCTTTTTACTTCACAACCTCACTATTTCACCAATTGCTGCACGTCGCTGAGGCGGATGCCCATGTGTGAAGCGTCGTAGCTGCACTCGCCGTTTTGGATAAGCAGCAGTTGCGGCGACTGGTGCTCTACACCAAACTTCTGAGCTATTTCGTTGGAAATGGGCCGGTAGCGGAGCAGGTCGAGGTAGTAGATGGGGGTGCCATCGAGGCCGGCCGAATCCCACTGGCGCTCAATCTTGCCTTTGGCGGCAGCGCTGATGGAGCAAGTAGTGCTATGTTTGAAAACCAAAACCGGATGCTCGTGCGATTCCTGCACGATGTCGGCAAGCTGTTCGGGTTGGGTGAGGGGTTGCCAGGGAGTCATACTTCAGAGCGTTTTAGAGTTGTTTTTTGCGGGTAAGACGTAAGCCGGGGGCCGTTGGTTCGCTGACGCGGGCTGTGCCGGTGCGGTCAAACCGGTAGTTGTTGCGGCTGTCGCGGGGTAGGGGCGTGCCTGTTTTGCCCCGTTTCAGCGCTTTCGGCGTAACGGCCAAGTGCGACTCTTTGTACTTAGCCGGGTACTTGGACGCGTCGCGCAGGGCGCGGCGGTTTTCGGACCGGTGCTGGGCCGGGGTGGTGTACTCCGTTTGGGCCGAGGCCGAAGCAGCCAGTAGCAAGGCAGATAGAAGTAGCAAGCGTTTCATACCAAAGCATACGGAAAGTGGGAGAGGGTAGCCATGCAAAACGGCTTGATTATCTGCGAGTCAACAGGAATGAGGGCGCTAAAATATGATGCCCAGAAACCGGTATTGCCCTACTTTACGCTTCCGGCTGCGGTCACGTGTTTTCTTTTTCAGTAGTCCCTGTTTGTCGTAGCTGTTGTGCTGGGGCGGCGCGTTTTCTGCCTGAGCAGTGCTCTGGCTGCTGCCATCCGCACTCTGCTCAGCATCAGGAGCAGAGGCTTTCGCCTTTTTCATCTTGGGCTGCGGCGGACCTGTGGGGTCGGAAATATGGTAGCGGTGACAGCCCGTTTGGGATAAAAGCAGCCAGCCGCTCAACAGCACGAGCAGTACCAACCGTAAACACTTTGTGGGCCGAGTAGAGAAGAACATAGGCAACGGGTTGATGCAGTGAGAATAGAACCCTGCCCAGAAATCAAGCCAATAACGCTACTATGGTAGAATTAAAGCAGGAGGAAGTAACGAAAAAATAGGTTTTGTATGGAGCCTTTAAATGCTCTAAAATTGGCATTCTGAGCGCAGCGAGGGGGCTAAATAACAGATTCCTCGCTGCGCTCAGAATGATGCCTTTACAAGCTGTGTAAGTTAAATGGGTGAGCAGTTGAAAGGTTATAGAGACGCATAGTTGCGCCTCATAACCGTCCGAATCGTTCAACGACGAGACGCAAGTATGCGTCTCTACACCGTTCGAGCGGCGCGGAAAGCTTAGTAGTTGCGCAGCTTCTCCACCGCATCGCGCAGGCGCTGAAGGGGTAGAAAGTCCTTTTCCAGGGTAGGGGCAAAGGGCACGGCCGTATCCAGTGAGGCCACGCGGTGCACGGGCGCATCGAGGTGCTCGAAACAATTTTCGCCAATCCAGGCGGCCAACTCGGCACCCAAGCCGCCCGTGAGGGTGTCTTCGTGCAGCACCAGCACGCGGCCGTTTTTTCTCGGCGGTGCGACGCACGGCCTCCTGGTCCCAGGGTAGGAGCGTGCGCAGATCAAGAATGTCGCAGCTTACATTCAATTCCTCGGCTACCTGCAAGGCCCAATGCACGCCCATGCCGTAGGTGACGATGCTCAGCTCGTCGCCCTCGCGGACCAGGGCCGCCTGCCCAATGGGCGTAGTATAGTAGGCATCGGGTACGAGGCCACTCACGGAGCGGTAAAGCAGCTTGTGCTCAAAGTACATCACTGGGTTGGGATCTTCCAGAGCGGCGCAGAGCAAGCCCTTAGCGTCGTGCGGGTTGCTGGGAAATACCACCTTCAGGCCGGGGGTGTGCGTAAACCACGCCTCGTTGCTCTGGGAGTGGAATGGTCCGGCCGCGGTGCCAGCGCCGGTGGGTAGGCGCACCACCACATCGGCGTTTTGACCCCAGCGGTAGTGGCTCTTGGCTAAGTTGTTCACAATCTGGTTGAAGCCGCAGGTCACGAAGTCGGCAAACTGCATTTCTACCATGCTCTTCTTGCCGCGCACGCTCAACCCCAAGCCAGCTCCCAAGATGGCCGACTCGCACAAGGGCGTGTTGCGCACCCGCCCCTTCCCAAACTCCTCTACCAAGCCTTCTGTTGCTTTGAACACGCCGCCATATTCGGCAATGTCTTGGCCCATGAGCACCAGCTCGGGGTAGCGCTCCAAGCCCTGGCGCAACCCGTCGCGGATGGCATCTACATAGCGTTTCACTGTGGCAGGAGCGTCAGGGGTAGGTGTTTGCTCAGAGCCCTCGAAAGGAGCGTACATATCGGCCAGCTCGCGGATAGGGTCGGGGGTAGGGGCGGGGAGGGCATCGGCTTCCCGCAGGCCCTGTTCAATCTCCGCCTTTATCTTCTCCTGGAACTGATGGCGGGCCGTTTCGCTCAGCAGGCCTTCGCTGATGAGCCATTGCTCGTACGTAGCCACGGGGTCTTTGGCGGCCCACTCCGTGAACAGCTCCTGAGGAACATACTTGGTGCCGCTGGCTTCTTCGTGCCCGCGCATCCGGAAAGTAAGAGCCTCTACCAGCACCGGCCGCGGATTCTGGCGCAGGTCCTCGGCCAAGCGCTGCATGGTGCCATACACTTCCAGCACATTGTTGCCGTCGATCTGCACAGCCTCCATACCATAGGCTGGTCCTTTGTCAATGAAGCTCTTGCAGCGAAATTGCTCGTTGCTGGGGGTAGAGAGGCCGTAGCCGTTGTTTTCGATGAGGAAAATGACCGGCAGCTGCCACACGGCTGCCACGTTCAGCGCCTCATGGAAGTCGCCCTCGGAGGCGCCGCCGTCGCCGCTGTATACCAGCGTCACGCGCTTTTGTTCGTCCAGCACGTCGGCCAGGGCAATGCCGTCGGCCACGGCTAGTTGCGGGCCGAGGTGGCTGATCATGCCCACAATGTGGTGCTCGCGGGAGCCAAAGTGAAACGACCGGTCGCGGCCCTTGGTGAAGCCGCCTTCTTTGCCCTCCCACTGGGCAAACAATCGCCCCAGTGGCACCCGCCGCGCCGTGAATACGCCCAGGTTGCGGTGCAGGGGTAGAATATACTCATCGGGGTTGAGCGCCAAGGTGCTACCCACCGCAATGGCCTCCTGCCCGATGCCCGAAAACCACTTGCTGATTTTGCCCTGCCGCAGCAGAATCAGCATTTTCTCCTCAATGAGGCGGGGCTTGAGCAGCTCTTGGTAAATGGTTAGCAGTTGCTCGGTGGGGTAGGCGGCGCGGTCGAAGGGCATAGCAATAGGGGCTCAAAAGGGTAACGCTGGCAAAAGTAGGCGTTTGCACCGGAAGGGGAATCGTGGGATGATTTTTGGGGTAGGCGGCCGACTCATTTTATAGCCTATTCTACTTCTACTGTTTGCCTATGCGCCCACTTTTACTTGTTGCTTTCCTCTGTACTACCGTGCCTACTCTGGCCCAACAACCCGATACGCTGGCACCGCGACGGGTAGCGGTAGAATTGCCAAGCACAGATTCATTGGCGTCGAGAGTACCGTCAGAAATTCACAAACGTTTTATCTGTTTCAATCCGACTATCTCGACAACACATACTACTTCTACTATAGTATTCCTCTCTATCCAAGAGCAACTGCGCCAGGTGGCCGGCATGCAGGTTACGCCCTACTCCGGGGCGCCGGGGGCGCAAATGGTGATGCGTATTAGGGGGGTGGCCAGTTTTACTGATGATGCCCAGCCGCTGTATGTGGTAGATGGTGTGCCGGTATTTCAGCGTACGTTTCGGTCAGGCGCAAGAAGTTCCGTTTATCTGGATGCGCTGCCGGAAATACAGGAGCTAGACACGAATCCATTACTACACATCCCAACGGAGGACATCGAGCAGGTAGAGGTGCTGAAAGGCGCCTTCGAAACCGCGCAGTACGGTTCACAGGGCATTAATGGCGTTATTCGCATCACCACGCGCCAGGGGCATACCGGAGCGCCGCGCGTGCAGTACATTGGCTACGGCGGCGTGCAGCAGGCTCGCTACTGCTACGAGCTATTGGGCGCCCGCCAGTACGCCGTACTAGCCAACGAAGCCGCCCGCAACGACGGACAGCCGCCGCGCTTCTCGTTGGCCGAAGTAGCCGCTCTGGATCGGGGCACCGACTGGCAGGCGGAGATGCTGCGCACTGCCGCCATACAGGAGCACCACCTGAGTCTCTCGGGTGGCACCGCCGCTACGCACTACTACACAGGCGTCGACTACCTCGGCCAACAGGGAATAGTGCTTAACTCCAATCTGCGCCGCTACGCCGTGCGGGCCAACGTAGACCAGCAAATAGGCCAACGCTTACACGTAGCGGTGCGAGGTAGCCTGAGCGAAACGCAACGGCGCGTGCCGTCTTATTATGCCCTGCAAAACGCGCTCTACGAGCAGCCTACCCGCACGGTGCAGGATACCACCAATCAGAGGTATCTGGTAAATCCGGTGCAGGAAGCCCGCGAATGGTATCAAACGCCCCGTCAGCAACGGCTATTAGCACAGCTGAATGCACAGTACCGCCTAGCCACCGGGCTCACGCTGGAACTACTGGGCGGATTGGAGCGGGCCACGCAGCGCAGTGAGTCATACAGATCAGCTTTCGCCTCCTACCCCGCCGGACAGAATGCCGACCTTGCCAGCACCTATAGACAATGGGTGATCAACCCGGCTCTGCGCTATGTCCGTAGCTTCGAGGATGGTCGTCATGCCATAACGGCCAGCGTAGAAGCTATTCGACAACGACAAAGCCTAACGAATAGGAAAGAGAGCTACATTCCGGGTACTCCTGTACTGAGCATTGAGGATGAATGGGAAAAAATAGGTGTCGATTTTTACCAGTTGACCGGCGGCTATACGTTTGCGGAGCGCTACCAAGTGCAAGGCAGTCTTCGCCGCGATATATCGGCCGCTTTTGCTTCCGTCGACCGCTCGCAGTGGCTGCCAGGCGTGCAGGCTATCTGGCACGCAGACAAAGAAGGCTTTCTACGGAAAAATCAACTGGTTAGCAAGTTGAACACCTGGGTAGGCGTGGGCTATACATCGGGGGCAGGCAATTTGGGTCGCAACCTATACACACTGCCCATGCCTGTTTTTGGTGGTAGCCCCTTTCTGCCGCTGCGGGAGCGTAGCCGACAGCTCGATGCCGGCCTTGCGCTGGGCATGTGGCAAAATAGATTGAATCTAACTATTCAAGGCTACACCCGGCGTACCGTCGACGAAAAATCATCGTTCCGCGAGTGGCCCGGCATGCTGCACAACAATGGAGTGGAGCTAACCGTGAATGGGCAGTGGCAACTAGGCCCGGTGCAGGGTAGTACAACATTGGCCGCCGCCGCTAATCGCAACCGCTACCAGCTAAAGTCGCCGGATGATGACAACCCATACGACAGGACGGTTCATAACCGGCCGCTCAGCACTTTCTATGGCTTGCACTACCTGGGGGTAGACGCCGTTGGCCGGCCGCGCTTCGTCGGGAGCAATTCAAACAGTCAATCCAGACCCGAAGACTTCCAGCCGCTGGGCAATGGCCTACCCCGGCAGCTGCTCACGCTCACACAACAGCTTACCTACAAACGACTAACGCTGGATGTGCAAGCCGATGCCATGTGGGGTTATCAGGTACAAAATCGTCAGTTAAACGTGCTAGATGTGCCATCTGGCCGTGATAATGCCACTACCCGCGTGCTGGACCGCTGGACGCCCACCAACACAACCACTAATGTACCACAGGCTAACCAGCAGCTACAAATATCGTCTTTCAACGACTACACTCTGCAATCCGGCAACCACGTCCGTCTGACGGCCGCTACGCTCAGCTACCCAGTGTGGCAGCGGGCAGCCCGCAGTGCCAGCGTGTGGGTAGGCGGGCAAAACCTGCTAGTCCTCACGCGCTACCGCGGTTACGACCCCAACGTTAGCTCCTTCGGCTCCGACGGCACGCAAGCCGGCTTTGATATAGGCGCCTATCCCACGGCGCGCACGTTTCTGCTGGGTGTACGCGCCACGTTGTAAACAAGGCCATCCAATTCTAAAGCAAAAACGGTCCGTCTCATTAGTAGAGGCGGACCGTTTTTACTTGGTGGTAGCCAGCTAGCTTTACCAAGGCATTTCGTCGCCTTCGCCATCCGCGTCGTTGCTGAAGAACTTACCGGTAGGGCCGTCGGCGCCTATGGTGGCGTACTTTGCAATGATTTTGGCGGCGTCTTCCACTGTGCCGGGGCCGCTGTGCTGGTTGAAGTCGGTAGCGGTATAGCCGGGGTCTACGGCGTTGACTTTAAACGGCGTATCGCGCAACTCATACGCTAGCACCACAGTGTAGGCGTTTAAGGCAGTTTTTGAGGGTCCGTAGGCACCTAATTTCACCGCGTAATATTTCCACGACGGGTCGCTGTGCATGGTTAGGGAGCCTAGGCCCGAGGTAACGTTGACAATGCGCGGTGCCTCGGACTGGCGCAGTAGGTCTAAGAAGGACTGCGTGACGTTGATGGCGCCGAAAAAGTTGGTGTCGAATACGTCCCGGATGATCTGCGTATCGGCAGTGGCGGCTTGCGGCATGGCACCGTTGATGCCCGCGTTGTTGATCAGCACGTCCAGCGAATCAAGTTTCTGCCCAAGCTCTGCGCGGGCTGCCTGGATGGAGGTCAGATCCGCTACATCAATCTGAATGGGCTCCACGTTGGTCAGGCCCTCGGCTTTCAGCTGCGCTACTGCTTCATTGCCGTTTTCCAAGCTGCGGCTTCCCAGGTAAATAAAATAGCCTTGCGCGGCCAGTTGCCGGGCGGTTTCCAGCCCAATGCTGCGGTTGGCGCCGGTGATAAGTACGGTTTTCATGTTGCGTCGTCGTGTTGAATGAAGTACGATGCAAACCTACCATCGTGCCGCGGGCAAGCCGTAACCCATATTCCGGTTTCACTGGTACATTTCGCGGGTAGCTAGGCGGTAGTGTAAAGGCGTTTGCTGGGTGAGGCGTTTGAAGAAACGATTGAAGTAGGAAGCATCCTCAAAGCCCAGTTGAAACGCAATTTCCTTGCTGGTGTATTCGGTATGAAACAGGAGGCGCTTGGCCTCCACCACCAGCCGCTCGTGGATGTGCGCAATAGCCGACTTGCCACTCTGCGCTTTCACAACCTCGCTGAGGTGGCCGGCCGAGAGGTGCAGCATGTCGGCGTAGGTAGCCACGTCGTGGTGGCGGGAGTAGGAGGCTTCAATTTTGGTCCGAAACTTACTCAGCAGCGCAGCTTCGTCGGCCTTTTCCGAAGTGCAGTATTGCTCCGTGTACAGCCGGCTGAGGTACACCAACAGTACATGCAGATAGGCCAGCAACACGGTCCGGTGCCAGGGCTGAGCCGCGCTGTACTCGACGTAGGCCTTCTCCAAAATGTCTTGCACAAATGCCACATTCGATGGCGCCAGGTGCAATTCGTGTCCGTTTTGTGGGTTCTGAATAATGGGCAGCTGGCGCAGCACGCCACTACTGTCCAAGGCCAAAAACTCTTCCGTAAAGTTGAGATTGAACCCTGAAACCGGCTGTAGCTCTTCCTTCAACTGCACTTGGTGCGGCACGGTAAAGTAGAGCGTGTCGGGCTTGAGGGTGTAGGCGGTGGTATCAACCCAATGCCGCCCGCTTCCTTCCCAAAGCAACACCATAAAATAGTAGTCCTTCCGGTGCGGAATCAGCAAATCGTTCTTGCCATGCACCGCAATGCGCTCCATTTTACGAAGCTGAAAGGAGGAATCGCTCGTGGCGTCGGGTACCTCCAGCGGGTAGCTCGGAATGGAAGGGTAGGAGATAATAGGAGCGTACATAGCAAAAGTAGGCTGGTGGCGTTGGGGGCGATTATACAATAAACAGAACCCAGCAGCAAAAGGATAGTGCCATTGGTTTTCTTGCCGTCGGCAGCAATACTACCCAAGGCTTGGCCCCCGAAGGGTAGAGCACCTAACTTCCGCCTCCGGCTACCGAACCTACCGCCGATTTCGTAAGTTGTAACTTCCAAAAAAGAACGGCTTCTCCTTGATATGATCAATTTCACCGAATTTAAGCTTGATAACGGCCTGCGCTGCATTGTGCACGAAGACCACACCACTCCCCTGGCCGTGCTGAACGTGCTCTACAACGTGGGCTCGCGCGATGAGGACCCCGAGCATACCGGCTTTGCGCATCTGTTTGAACACCTGATGTTTTCGGGGTCGGTGAACATCCCGAGCTACGACGAGCCCTTGCAGCTGGTAGGCGGCGAGAACAACGCCTTCACATCCCCCGACATCACCAACTACTACCTCACGGTGCCCGCAACCAACATCGAAACCGGCTTCTGGTTGGAATCGGACCGGATGCTGAACCTGGCGTTTTCGGAGAATGGCTTAGAGGTGCAGCGCAAGGTGGTGGTAGAAGAGTTCAAGCAGAACTACCTCAACCAGCCCTACGGCGACCTGTGGCTGAACCTGCGCCCCCTGGCCTACCAGCAGCACCCCTACCGCTGGGCTACCATTGGCAAGGAAATCAGCCACATCGAAGAAGCCAACATGCAGCAGGTGCGCGACTTCTTTGCCAAGCACTACGCCCCTCAAAACGCCGTGCTGGTAGTGGCCGGCGCCGTGACGGAAGCCGAAGTCAAACGCCTGGCCGAGAAATGGTTCGGACCGATTCCAGGAGGTGCGCGCTACGAGCGCCAGCTACCCCAGGAGCCGCGCCAGACCGAAGCCCGCTTCCTGGAACTGACGTCCGACGTGCCGCTGTCGGCGCTCTACAAAGTGTACCACATGCCCAGCCGCGCCGACGACGCCTACTACCCCGTCGATCTACTGGGCGACGTGCTGGGCCGCGGCAAATCCTCGCGCCTGTATCAGTGTCTGGTGAAGGAGCAGCAGCTATTCAACTCCATTTCGGCGTCCGTATCGGGGTCGTTGGAGCCGGGGCTGCTGGTGGTAAGCGGCAAGCTGAACGCCGGCGTAACTCTAGAGGACGCCGACGCAGCGGTAGAGGCCATTATTGCTGAGTTGCGTACCGAGCTAGTGCCCGCCGAAGAGTTGGAAAAAGTAAAGAATCAGGCCGAAGCCAGCATTGTATTCGGAGAAATCGAGCTGCTGAACCGTGCCATGAACCTGGCCTACAGCAAGCTCATCGGCGACGCTAACCTGGTGAACCAGGAAAGCGAAAAAGTGCAGGCCGTAACACCCGAAGCCGTGCTAGAAGCAGCGCAAGAAGTGCTCCGGCCTACCAATTGCAGCACCCTCTACTACCGCGCTCAACCCAAAATGGCCGCCGCTACCCTGGCCGCTGTGGAAGAGATGGAGTAGCGCGCTTTTCATAAACAAGAACGTCATGCTGAGCTTGCCGAAGCATCTCGCGTGCTGATAAAAGATAGTAACATTCATCAGCACGCGAGATGCTTCGGCAAGCTCAGCATGACGTTCTTGTTTATGAAAAGCGCGCTACTTATTGGCAGCGATTGCACACGCCAGCTAGCAGATAGTCGCGGCTTACGGCGCGGAAGCTGGCTGGCAGCGTCACGGCCGGAATGGCTACCTGGTTGAGGCAGTAAATGTGGGCGCATTCCGTGCATTTGAAATGCACATGGTTATCGAAGTGCGCCTCTTCGGTGCATTCAATAGAGCAGGATGCATAGCGAATGATATCGGAGGCGTCGATAACGCGGTGTATCAGGCCTTTCTCCTCGAAAGAGCGCAATGTGCGATACAGCGTAATACGGTCGGTTTCCTGGCCCAATTGCTGTTCTATCTCGTGGCCCGACAAAGCATAGGGCGACGTGCCCAGGACCTGTAGCACGCGTAAGCGGGTAGGCGTCTGACGCAGGCCATGACGGCTGAGCGTTTCGGCAATATGGTTGTGAGGCTTTTCCATAACAACTTAGGTAGGGCAGGATACCCGCAAAGGTAACAAGGAAGCAGCGGAGAGAATTTTACAGTGCGCACAGAGCTGCTCTATTTCGCATTTTTAATTATTATTTGCAACTATGTTGCTTTTATTATGATCTTTGTCACTGTAAAATCAGTATACAAACCCGATAAAGCGAATCAAAGTTGCAGAAAAGTACTTTTGCACTGATAATCATGCAATGGGTGGAATATCTGATCAAGCAACCTGCACTGTGCCTAACGAACGGATTGCGTTAGCAGAGCCAACATGCACCCGAAACAGAAGAAGATTATAGTATCTGAGGTCTACTCCAAGCTGTCAAGAAAGCAGACAACGCTAGCAATACCCTCCCCACAGCGCCGTTAGCTTCCCTCTAGAATTTTAGCTGAAGCATCCGAATGCTTCTCAATAAGTATAGCAGCCGTTTTGCCACGGCTGCACCAATTCTCCTGGTTTGGTTTTGGAGAACTAGGGAAGGCACCAGCCGTTGGCTGGTGCTTTCTTTTTGGATGAAAACAACTTTCCTGATTAACCACAATGGAGGTAAGTGAAGCAGGTGGCGAAGCGCAACGTGTTGCGTTTCTGCCTCATGCGAAGCGCTTGCTTCGGGCTAAGGAACCCCTACCTAATCGCGCTTAGGCGGGCGACGGGTTTTGAGTTTCTTCGATTTCACCGGATCGGGGTTGGGGGAGAGGGAGTTGCCTTTCTCCTCCACGGCCGGGCTGATGGGGTTGTTGCTGTAGTCGGTAGTGACTTGCTGCTTGGGGGCGCCCGTCATGTTTGGGGCCACATAGATGCCCTCCACGGTGGTGTCGCGAGCGGCGGCGCGGCTTTTAGCGGGGCGCACGGTTTGGGCCGCAGCCGTGTGGGTACTCACGCTGACCAATAATAAGACGGCTAGTACATATATATTCTTACGCATGGGAAGGGGTCGTTTGCAAGTGTGTTTTCTATATACGCTACTCCAACCTATAAGATTACGGGCTGCCGCGGGTTACTTCCGCTTGCGGGTAGGAGTAGGTGGCGGCGTTGTTTTTTCAGTCGAAAGGCTAGTAGCACCCGCTGCTGCAACGTTGGCAGGCTTCTTCTTCAGCGGCCGGCCCATGTAGTCGGTCGTGGGCGGACTAGGCATGTTGAGGCGCAACCCAGGCGCCAGCTTCAGGTTTTCTTCGTCGCGCCGATTCGAGCGGTCGTAGCGCGAGTAGGCGCCGGAGCGGGCCTTGGCTTTGGTGTTACTCGTCCGGTGGTAGCCGTTGGCCGTAGGCTGCTTGGTTTTGACTTTGGTCTTGGCTTGCTGCGCTACTGCTGGCAGACTGCTAACAGCCCACGCAAGGCAGATACAGAGGAGAGCGTTTTTCATAACGGAGAGCAGGTGAAATAATCAAAAAAGTCCTAAAATCTACACATACGACGTGGGCTACCTTTTTGGTCGGAAAAAACGAACGGGCCAGCCTTTTTTGTCCAGGCTGGCCCGTATTTGACGCTTGTTTTTGCGTGCTTCTTACTGCTGCGACCCATAGATAGTCGCCACCGGTGCTCCTTGCGGCAGTAACTCTGGCTCGGCCGAGAGCGAGGTAGGAGCCTTGCGTACCGCTGGTTTCAGCGGACGGCCCCAGTAGTCGGTGGTGGGGCGCTGGTGTAGGCTAAGGGCCATGCCCGGCGCAGTAGACCAGCCTGTTTCGTATACGGGAGCATCTACTACCTCTGCACGAGCCGCTTTGCGGGGCCGGGCCTTTAATGGGCGACCGTTGTAGTCGGTGCTGGGGCGGGCGCTAACCGTGGGGTTGGCCGCCGGTGCTACCTTCCAGCCGGTAGGGTAGGAGTCGGAAGTAGCAGCGGGCGCCGAGTCGAACCACGGATTTGAGTCGGTGGTCGTTGTTTGGGCTTGGGCGGTGGCACTACCTACTAATAAAAGAGAGGCAGCAGCAAATATGAAGCGTTTCATAGGAGTGGAAAGATGAAGTGAGAAACGGAACCCAATACACCCCCTACGGCTAGCAACTCCAAGACGTCTCCCGAATCTATCCAAACCAAAGTGGGTATTCTCCTACTTGC
This sequence comes from Hymenobacter sp. NBH84, assembly GCF_014217645.1. Lineage (NCBI taxonomy): Bacteria > Pseudomonadati > Bacteroidota > Cytophagia > Cytophagales > Hymenobacteraceae > Hymenobacter > Hymenobacter sp. NBH84. The sequence goes on along the minus strand of NZ_CP043644.1, from coordinate 4,020,342 downwards.
AGCAACCGTACCAAAAAAGGTGAGATGGTGAGATGGTGAGGTTGTGAAGTGGTGAATCAGAAAACGCGTGTCATCCTGAGTGCAGCGAAGGACCTTATGCCTGTTGAATGAGCCGTTGTTCCGGAGTGTCGTGCACGCGTGAGAGGGTCCTTCGCTGCGCTCAGCATGACACACGTTTTCTGATTCACCACTTCACAACCTCACCATTTCACCATCTCACCATTTCCCCTGTACCTTTGTGGTATGATGCAGGAGAATATCACGCGGCTGCGCGCCGACATGGATGCGTACGACATCACCAGCCCCGAGCAGCTGGAGCAGTTTCGCATTGCTTTCACCGGCCGCAAAGGCCAGCTGGCCGATCTGTTCGACCAGCTCAAAACCGTGCCCCAGGAGCAGCGCCGTGCGGTGGGCCAGGAGTTGAACCAGCTCAAGCAATTCGCTCAGCAGAAGTTCGATGAGCGGCGCGAGCAGATGGAGGCGGCCCAAAACAACGCCCCCGCCGACCCTACCTTCGACTACACCCTACCCCCCGTGCCCCAGGCCCTGGGCACGCGCCACCCCCTGAGCTTGGTGCGCGAGGAAATGGTGCGCATCTTCTCCCGCATCGGTTTCAACGTGGCCGAGGGACCCGAAATTGAGGACGATTGGCACAACTTCACGGCCCTTAACTTCCCCGAAAACCACCCGGCGCGGGACATGCAGGACACGTTTTTTATCGCCCCTACCGCTCCGCCTGCGCATTTAGAAAATGGTGAGATGGCGAATGATGAAAGCTCGTCTGCCACTTCACCGTCTCACCTCCTGCGCACGCACACCAGCACGGTGCAGGTGCGCGTGATGGAAAGCCAGCAGCCGCCCATCCGTAGCATCATGCCCGGCCGCGTGTACCGCAACGAGGCCATTTCGGCACGGGCGCACATGATGTTTCATCAGGTAGAGGGCATTTTCATTGACGAGGGCGTAAGCTTTGCCGACCTCAAGCAGACCGTGTATTACTTCGTGCAGGAGATGTTCGGGGAGGATATTCAGATCCGCTTCCGGCCTTCGTTCTTCCCCTTCACCGAGCCCTCCGCCGAAATCGACATCACCTGCCTGATTTGCAAAGGCAAGGGCTGCAACATCTGCAAGGGTAGCGGCTGGGTGGAAATCGGCGGCTGCGGCATGGTAGACCCCGCTGTGCTCCAGCAGTCCGGTATCGACCCCGAGCGCTACTCCGGCTACGCCTGGGGCATGGGCATCGAGCGCATCACCATGCTCAAATATCAGATCAAAGACCTGCGCTTGTTCACGGAAAACGACATGCGGTTCCTGCGGCAATTTGAGGGTGCGTAGGCATCGGCACAGAGTCAGTTGAAATAATAAAAAGAACGTCTTGGGGACTTAACCGGGGCGTTCTTTCGTTTTGGGCGTTATCATCTTCTATTTGCTACCCTTGTATGCTGTCTACCACTACCAGCCGGGCGTTGCTGGCCCTCGTTCTTTTCCTGAGCCAAGTGCTGCTGGGCTGCGGCTCCAACAGTAGCAACGACCCCAGCCCACAGATTCCCTACGCCATCGTGAACGAGTTGCTGAACCTGAGAAACCAGGAAAATGCCAACCTGCTCTTTGACAACGGGGCTGTGACGCACGCCGGCGGACTGCGCGGGCTGATTGTGGTGCGACAGCCCGGCGGCACGTACACCGCCTTTGAGCGCACTTGCCCCTACCAACCCCAAAATGCCTGCGCCCGCGTCAGCATCGACCCTTCGTCGCGTCTGTTTCTGGTCGATTCGTGCTGTGGCTCCCGTTTCGACCTGCAAGGGCAGGTGCTGGCCGGCCCGGCCACGCGGCCGCTACGGCGCTATACTACCAACGTGTCAGGTAATTTACTGAGCATCAATAACTAGAAAATTTATCTAAGTTTTTTTGCCTCAGGATTTGCAAAAAGCGGGAATCTGCCCTAATATTGCACCCGCAACGACAGATAAACGTCGCCATAACCGCTTCCTTAGCTCAGCCGGTTAGAGCATCTGACTGTTAATCAGAGGGTCCCTGGTTCGAGCCCAGGAGGGAGCGCCAAGCAAAAGCCCGGTAGTAGACTTTAAACCAGTCTGTTACCGGGCTTTTGATTTGTTCAGGGTTTGCCTGCTGCGGGTAGAATGCAAGCCCGTAGGCGGTTGGATATATAACTGGCTTTTAGCCTAAACCGCCGCCGCTTTCCCGGTGTTAATCAGGCAACGCCGGCCCATATCAGAAAGTCAACCCCCTTTATTCTATGTCCATCACCTCCCAAGCAGACTTAGTTGGCCTACAGCGCATCAGCGAAGCCGTTGGCATTACCCTCAAGCAAATGCGCGCCTACGCCCAGCCGGGCATGACGACCAAAGAGCTGGACGAGTACGGTGGCCGTTTGCTGACGTCATTAGGCGCGAAGTCGGCCCCACGGCTTGCGTATGGGTTTCCGGGCTGGACGTGCATCAGCGTGAACAACGAGGTAGCGCACGGCATTCCGTCGGTTCGCAAAGTGCTACAGGAAGGCGATTTGGTAAACGTCGACGTATCGGCGGAGCTAGGGGGCTACTGGGCCGACAATGGCGGCTCTTTCGTGCTCGGTACCGATATTCACCAGCACCAGCCCTTGGTAGATGCCTCCCGGCAGATTTTGCGCACGGCCCTCAGCCGCATCCGCGGCGGCGTACGCATTGCCGATATCGGCGGGCTGATAGAAGGTGAAGCGCGCAAAGCAGGCTTTCGGGTTATCAAAAACCTAGTGGGACACGGTGTTGGGCGCAGTCTGCACGAGGAGCCCAAGGAAATACCCTGCTACTACGACCGGTACAACCTGAAGCGCTTCAAGAAGAATTCGGTGGTAGCCGTGGAAACGTTTATTTCTACCCGTGCCTCCATAGCGCACCAAACCAGTGATGGGTGGACGCTGGTAACCAAAGACGGCAGCTTCGTGGCTCAGCACGAACACACCATTGTGATTACGGATGACAAGCCGATTATTCTGACCGAGGCAAACAGCATTTGGGAATAGGTAAGGTTGGTAATCAAGTGAAAAAACAAAAGCGCCGGCTACTAGCCGGCGCTTTTGCATTAGAGATGTATGTTGTGAACAGAATATTGATCAACAGAGTGTTAGCGCAGTGTAACGGGGAAAGTTACGTTGGCATCGTCGGAGCCAGGGCCGGAGGTGCCATCTTTGGTACCGGGCTGATGGCGCAGCTGAATAGTCAGGTTACCCGAGGCAGCAGCACCAGTTTGCACATTAGTTGTGAGACCAACTTCATAGCCATTGCGGTCCTTGGCATCAGTGCGCGTAATGGTCAGGAGACCAGTAGCCGGATTAGGCGTGTATATCACCAAGTGCTCGTAGTTCTCCTCCCGCACTTCCTCAGTGATATCATCAGCGGGAGTTTTCGTCTCATCGAGGAACTCAATAGTACCTGTGTAGGAGGTATTTGGCGCCAGCGCGAGGCCAGTGATGGTAGGGGCTGCACCACCGGCACCATCTAGGTCTTTCCACTCAGCTGTTACGGCTTGACCCGTGCCACTGGTGGGCGTGAGTTTGTAGCGAATGGTGGTGATGAATTCGTTGTCATCTTCAGGCTCTGGGTCGCTGTCGTCGCTGCACGAGGCAAAGAACATGGGGGTAGCCAGCAGAAGCGCGGCAGCAAAGGGACGGAAAAGTGAAGTCTTCATGTGAAAAAATGGAAATGGAAAAAGTGAATGAAATACTTAGTTAGGGCTGAAATTCAAGGGGAGGTGCACGCGCAGCGTCACGTTGCGGCCCATGTCGTCGGCGAAGTAGCGGAAGCGGTTTAGGTAGTCGCGGTACCGCTCGTTGAGCAGGTTGGAGCCGGCTAGGCTCACCTCCACAGGCGTGCTGCCCAGACGTAGGGTAGCGCCTACCTCGGCGCCCAGCAAGCCGTAGCCGTCGGGGGCAGGTTGCGGGTCGTACTCGGCGCCGGGCACGCGCGTTTGCCGGCGCACGGCCGTGCCCCGTACCAACGCAAAAAACTGATTGGCCCGGGCGGCCTTCTGGCCAGCCCAGTCGCGCCGTACCGACAGCTCAAATCGGTCGGCCGGCACGTAGATGAGGTAGTCGTTGAGGGTGCGGTTGCGGGCCCGAATCACGGCCGCCTTGCCGTTGAGCAGCCAGTTGGAAGCTAGTTTGTAGTCGAGGGTAGCGTCTACACCGCGAAAGACGGCATCGGTTTGCTGAAAGCGCCACGGTAGGAAAGAGCCCTGAATGGTGGTTATCGGCTCGCCTATCACCTGGTAGATGTAGCCGTCGATGATGTTCTGATACACCGTCAGCTCCCCGTTCAGGCGCGGATTGTCATGCAGGGTAGCCGTTACACCCAGGTTATACGACGTTTCGGGTTGGAGAGGCGGCGTACCAGCCGGCCGTGAAATGTCGTACCCCTCCTCATAAATGCCGCCGTGCACGCCCTGCGAATACCGTTCGTTGGCAGCTGGGGCACGCTGCACCAAAGCCACGTCGGCGCGCAGCGTGAGATGCACGTTGGCATCATACACGGCCCCTACGGAGGCCGAAGGCGTCCAGAACTGGAAGCGGTTGCGCTCTACGCCATAGTAGGAACTGGAGTCGGTAGCGAAGCCACGGGTGAGGCGGCGGGTGCGCAGGTCGCGGTGGTCGAGGCGCAGGCCGGCTTCCAGCAGCAGGCGCTCGTGCTGCCAGCGCTCAATCACAAACGCGCCCGCCGTGCGGTTGGTGTAGAACGGGATAAACTGCCGCGTGCCGCCCGCGTAGCGGTTGAACTGGTAGGTGCCGCTGAGGCCCACGCTACCCCGGAAGTTGCCCAGGGTAGGGTGCTCCCACACCACATCGGCGGTGGTGGTGTAGTTCTGGTAGCTGAGCTGGGGCAGGTTGCGGCGGCCTGCATCACTCGAAGATCGAATGACATCGTACTCGTCGCGGTAGTCGCGCTGGTTGGCCACCGTGGCCGTCAGCCGGCCGCCGTTGCCGGTTTTCACGAAGCCGGTTAGCTTGGCCAGATCGTGCTGAAGCTGCTGGTAGGGCCGGTTGATCTGGTAGGTGAAATCGGGGTCTATGGCGGGGCGGCCGCGGGCGATGGCGGCTTCCAGATCGGCGCGGTTGCCCACAATGGCGCTGCTCAGAATACCCAGGCGGGAGTTGAACTGACTGTAGAAGGCTTCGAGGCCGTACGTGTCCTTCCGCCAGCCCATGGCCGCCGAGAAGTTGTGCTCTTGGAAACCAGTGTTGTCGAGGCGATAGTCGGGTGTGCGGGTGTTGCCGGCTTGCTTCAGGGTGCCTTGTAGGCGCCAGCTCAGGGAGGGTAGGCGGCGCAGGTTGCCATCTACCGCCGCCGAAACGGCGCCCATTCCGTTGTTCGACATGCCCACCAGGTTCACATCAGCCCCAATGCCGGCCGAATCGCGCAAGGCTTTGGGCTGCACCAGCACCACACCCCCTACGGCATCGGTGCCGTAGCGGACGCTGGCGGCGCCCTTCACCACCGTCAGGTCGGAAGCAATGAACGGGTCGATTTCCGGGCCGTGTTCCTGCCCCCACTGCTGCCCTTCTTGCCGTACGCCGTTGTTCATAATCGCCACGCGGTTGGAGTGCAGCCCATGAATCATAGGCTTGAAAATGCTGGGGCCAGTCTGAATGGCAGCCACGCCGGGGAGCTTCTCGAGGGCTTCGCCCAGAGCTTGGCCACGCGTCTGTTGCAGGGCCTGGCCCGTTAGCGAGCCGCTGGCTTGGGGTAGGGGCGCCTGCACCCGCTCGCCGCGCACGGTGGCGCCGCGCAGCGTCACGGCATCGGGGTGGAGCTGGAAGTTGCGCACGGCCGCACTGTTCATGCGCACCTCAGCCCGTTCGGTAGCGTAGCCAATGAAGCGCACCTCCAGCTGGTAAGTGCCGGGGCACACGTGAAAATGAAAATTACCGTCGGCGTCGGTCTGGGTGGCCTGCTGGCCGGGCTGCACAATCACGGTAGCCCCCGCCAGCCCCTGCCGCGACTCGTGGTCGGTGATGCGGCCCGCCAGCGGCAGGTTGCACCCGTTCTGAGCCGTGCTAGTATGCACAAAGCCCAGGCACAATCCTGCCATCAGCAAGACCGCTACAAAGCGAAACAACATGAAAGAGAGGGATTATTCGATCAGTCAGCCGTATATGTCGAAAGACAAGAAGCTGATGATTAGCTACATACTAAGCGACGTAGCTATGCTGCGCAGAAGCGTTGCGCAAGGAAATAGTTTCTCGAATTGGTCAGTAGACCAGCAAGCGGCTGCCTACCCGAGCAGAGCTACTACGGTAGCTTAAGCCCTATAGTGCAGGCAGAAAAGGCGAGCAAAAACAGGCGCAGTGGGCGAAGTGTATTACGCCCATTAAGCTGCCGGGGGGCCGCGCAGATGACGAATAGTCGGTAGGGCCTGGCTCCACACAGACTGGCGCGGCATCATCCAATGAGGTGCGTGCATAACGCCGCTGGCAAAGACTACGCTTGTTGCCGAGAGCTGAAACGGAACGTTGTAAAACTGGTCGACACTGCAATGCTGGTGCTGCGCCGAAATCGATGAGGCCTTTTTGTGCGTTGCCTCGTGCACCGTGTGCTCATGCGCATGCAACGCCAACAGCCACGTATCCGGTACCATCACCCGCACGAAGCAGATGAGGAGGAAATAGGCGATGAAAGAGCGTAGAGCAAGCATGCAGGCAGCGAAACGCGCAGAAGAAGGCGCTGTTTGTTCGGAGGGTGTCGTAAACAACGCCTCTTTTGCACAAATGTTGCAAAATATTTTTAGATGCGTCCAGGATCGGTAGACAATGCAGTGGATAGGCTGGCTATTAAGATAGCACGACCTACGAGAAGGTAGAGTTACAAACCCATCCCCATCTAAAATTTACACTCGGTATAGTGCTGTAAATGATAAATCTACAGGAAGAAGCATTGATTTGGCTTCCTCATCAGGTTGTTCATTGCACATAGCATTCATGTAATGTATACATGATGCAACATAGGTACACGGAAGCTTCTCCTAGCAACAACTACATTGCCCAGCGTATGAGTCGAGCAACTCAACACTGCAAACAGGGTCAATCATCATCCTGCAAGGCAAGTATCAGATAATGAGCTGTTAATATATTAGGGAACAAACCCGATGCCTAAGTGTGTCTGGCTGATGTGTCTACACTTTTCCGTCTATCCGCCTTCTTCCGGCAAGGCTACCGGTGGCTGTTGTGGCTGCTGATATGGCCTCTGACGGCAGGCAGCCTACCCGACAAGCCACTGACATTGCGCGCCGAACCATTGGCCTTGCAGCCGCCTACCTTCCGGGTAGCGCAGGTGCGCGACGAGCGACCCGAGCGCCGCGCCGTAGCATGGCTCCTGCCTGCACCAGGTACCAACCCGGCCGCGCCGCGCCCAACCGATTTGCAGGGCGGAGCTGAGGCGGCTTTGCAGCAGTTTGCTGCCCAAAGCATACCAACCCAGCCGGGCACGCGCCCGGTTCAGGTGCGTATCCGCATACTACGCATCACGGAAAAGGCCGTGCCAGGTGGGCGCGTGGAGGGTGAGGTACAAGTACAGTTGGCCTTCGACTGGCTCCGGCCCGATGCCGCGCCGTTGCTGCTCACGGAGTACCGCAGTGGTGCCCGCTACGGCCGCCTAGCTACAGATGCGGCGGTAGTAGAGCCGGCCCTTAGGCAGGTGCTAGCGGGTGGACTACGCTACCTCAACAGGTGGTTGCTGCAAGCCGCCGAGCAGGACGCTCGCCTGGCTACCCGCGTGCAGCCTTCCTTCCGCTACGACCAACGCCAAACCGAGTCTGATACCTTGTTTTACGACCCGGCGCGGCCCCTGCGCTGGTCGGATTTTACGGGGCCACCGCGGGCGGGCATCTATGCGGCGGCCGTGTTTCCAGGGTTTTCCTACCAGGGCAAACCTCGCCTGCGCAACGGCGTGCTAGAGCTGGATATTACGCTGCAAATCTTTGTGGTGCGCAGTTCCTCGTGGGTAGGGCCAGGCAAAAACGCCTACTACCTGGCCCATGAGCAGCGCCATTTCGACCTAGTGAAACTGGTAGCCGAGCGCTTCCGCCGCCACGCCACCGCCGACAGCCTCACGGTAGAGGACTACAACAGCATTCTACAGCGCCAGTACCTGCGCTCTTTCATGGAAATGAACCGCTTGCAGGAGCGGTACGATGCCGAAACCCACCACGGCACAGACGCCGCCGCGCAGCAGCGCTGGGACCAGCAGATAGAGGCCGACTTGCGGCGGTTTGGGGTGGAGTGAGAAGGGTTGAAATTTGTCTGTCCTCCTGAACGCAGTGAAGGACCTTCTCACGGCAGAACGACAGGCGTTGTTAGCCTACCCCCTCTGTCATCCTGAGCAGAGCGAAGGACCTTCTCACGCGTGAACGAGTCGTTGTTATGACCGTCGTTCACGCGTGAGAAGGTCCTTCGCTCTGCTCAGGATGACAGATGGATTATTTCCAACTCACCACCAACGGCGAGCTGATACGCTGGGCAAACTCCGCTAAGTAAGCATCCCAAGCATCGGCAGAAGCAAACTGCCCGCTTTTCTGCCACCCAAAACCGGCATAGAAAATCACCGCGTCTTGCTGTGGTTTTGTGACCATATAGAGCTGGCTTTGGTCTTTCTGCTCGCTGCGGTGCTCTTGGTAGTCGGTGAGGTAGCGGGGGGCTACCACCACGCCGGTACCCAGGTAGGAGTCGTCTACCTTTTCCCAGTAGCGACACCAGCCGGCTTTGGGGTCAGCCTTTACTTCGCCTTTTTGCTCGTGCAGCGTGAGGCCGACGGTGCAGTTAGGCAGCGGCTGGCCGGCCGAAATATGCTCCTCGAAGCGCGTCAGGTTGCTGCCTCGGTCCAGCGAAATGCGCTTGGTTTCCGTGACCGACAGGCTGCCGGCCGGGTAGGGCGCATACGTCAGCTCGAACACCGTGCGGATAGGCCCGGTGGCCAGCACCTTATACTTGGTGAAGTTCTTGGATACGAACAACTTCCCATCCAGTAGCACGCCGGTGCCACCCACGCCGCGGCTGCTGCCCACGTGGTAGGGGTCGTAGCCCTCGCCGATGTCGGTGTGGTAGGCGAAAGGTTTTTCGTGCACGTGGCGGCCATACCACTTGTCGATGATGGGGTAGGATACGCGCTTCAGCCAGCAGTCCATGCCGCTGCTGAGCGTGCCGTTGGGGTCCTTCTTCTCGGCCAGCTCCTGGGCATTGGGGCCGTAGGTGCGGAATGCTACCCGGTCGTTTTCCCAGGCAAAGTCGTCGGTGCGTTCCGGCACGAAGCGTGCAAACGTGACATCGGGGGTAGTTGGGACCGGCCCCGCCGCGGCCGGCTCCACCATAAACGTCTTACTTGCCCTGGCCCCCATATCCGTCTGAAACAGCAGCTCGTCGGGTTTGCCGTCGGCGTCGTTGTCTACCAACTGGCTGATCAGCAAGGATTTGCTGGCTGCGTCGCGCACGCGCAAGTCGGCTGGGTCCAACTGGCGGGCGGCGGCCGGCAGCTTGCTTAGCGGTAGGCTGATGGTTTCGGCGCGGCGGGCCAGGTTCAGGGCGTTGCGAACCGTGATGGTAGCAGCCGGGCGGGGCGCCGGGGCCGCGCCCGCAAACAGCAACGCGGCCAGGGGTAGGGCAAGCGGTAACGGTTTCATCGACAAGTGAAATGGGTAGGAAACAGGCTAGCGCAGTTGGTCGATGGGAGCGGGGTCCATATCGGTATACTCCTGGTTTTCACCACCCATACCCCAGATAAATGTGTAGCCAGCCGTGCCGCAGCCCGAGTGAATCGACCACGGCGGCGACAGAATGGCCTGGCCCTCGGCTACCCACAGGTGGCGGGTTTCCTGGGGGTGGCCCATCAGGTGCAATACCCGCTGGCCCTCCGGCAGATCGAAGTAGAGGTAGGCCTCCATGCGCCGGTCGTGGGTGTGGGCGGGCATGGTGTTCCACACCGAGCCGGGGTGCAGCTGCGTAAGGCCCATCACCAGCTGGCAGCTAGGCAGGCCTTCGTTGTAGATGTACTTGTAGATGGTGCGCTGGTTGGCGGCTTCCATGGTGCCCAGCGTCACGGGGGTAGCCTCGGCCTGCGTGAGGCGCGCAGTAGGGTAGGTGGCGTGGGCCGGCGTAGAGAGCAGGTAGTACCGGGCCGGCTTCGACGGGTCGGCGCTGGCAAAGACTACCTCTTTGGCGTCCTTGCCCACGTACAGGCAGTCCTGACGGCCCAGCTCGTAGGCGGTGCCATCCACGGTTACGGTGCCGGGTTGGCCGATGTTGAGAATGCCCAGCTCGCGGCGTTGCAGGAAGAAATCGGCTTTCAGGTTATCGGGGCAGGGTAGGGGAATAGCATCGCCGGTGGGCACCACGCCGCCTACCACCATGCGGTCGTAGTGCGTGTATATTAGTTGAATATCACCGGCTACGAACAAGTTTTCCAGCAGGAAGTTCTCGCGTAGCTCGGCCGTATTCATCATCGCCGTTTCGCGCGGCCCGATAGCATATCGTTGAATCATGGTAGGTGTTTGATGTGTTTTAGTGTGTTGATTTTTGATGTGATGATGTGCTGATTATAGATGTGATGATGTAGAAGCTCGTGTCATCCTGAGCATGTGGCGCATCAAGCCAGTGCCGAAGGACCTTCTCACGACAGAACGGCTTGCGCAACAACGACTCGTTCTCACGTGAGAAGGTCCTTCGCAAGCTCAGGATGACAGTGCCTCCACAATCAGCACATCAATAATCAACTCATCAGTACATTACCTCCCCATCCAGCCGCCGTCGACGGTGAGGATGGTGCCGTGTACGTAGTCGGCGGCGGATGACGCCAGGAAGACCGTGGGGCCTTTGAAGTCGTCGGGGGTGCCCCAGCGGCTAGCCGGAATGCGGCTCAGGATGCTGGCCGAGCGGTCGGGGTCGTTGCGCAGGGCCTCAGTGTTGTCGGTGGCGATGTAGCCGGGCGCAATGGCATTCACGTTTACGCCCCGGCCGGCCCATTCGTTGGCCAGCGCCTTCACTACGGAGCCGATAGCGCCCTTGCTGGCTGCGTAGCCGGGCACGTTGATGCCACCCTGAAAGGTAAGGAGCGAGGCCGTAAAGATGATTTTACCGGAGCCGCGTTGCAGCATCTGCCCGCCAATGGCGCGTGCCAGCCGGAAAGGCGCATCCAGGTTGATGGCCAGCACCTCGTCCCACAGCTCATCGGCGTGCTCGGCGGCGGGGGCGCGCTTGATGGTGCCGGCGTTATTGATCAGAATATCAATCTGCGGAAAATCCTGCTGCACTTGGGCGAGAAAGGCATCCACGGCCGGGCGCTGGCTGAAATCGGCCTGGTAGGCGTGAAACTGCCGACCCAGCGCCTGCACCTGGCGCTCGGTGTCGGAGCCGCTCAGCGCCAGCGACGATGACACGCCGATGATATCGGCGCCGGCCTCGGCCAGACCAATCGCCATGGCCTGCCCAATGCCGCGGTTGCAGCCCGTCACGAGGGCCAGCTTGCCCGTCAAATCGAAAGAAGAAGTCATAGTAGAGGGTGAGTGTGAGCCGACAAGATAGAGCACGTGACCGGTTCCACTGTCCTGGGCTGTCGGGGTAGGGTAGGAGATGCGGGGCTTTACAGGGCATGGTCGGTCTTGACATCCTGCCCCGACCAGATTTTCTTAGCGGTCCAGTCTTGCGACGGGGCTGCCCAAAAAGTGTCGGTGCTGGGTAGGCCCAGGGGCAGGAAAGCCGCAGTACATAGGTAGAGGCTACCCGTGGAGATGTAGACTTCGCCAATGCCCGGCTGGTGCCCACACAACCCAATTTGCAGCCAGCCCTTGCTATCAAAGGTGCCCTTCGGCTCCATGGTGCGCCGGATAACAGCCGTGAGGGCGCTCCGCACCTGCCCGGCCGGCAACTCCTCGGGCAACAACTGCTGCAACGAAACCTGCGCCAGGTGCTGAAACGCCCCACAGCGATAAGCCAGGGAGCGGCCAAAGGCCGCAAACGACCCATCGGGGCAAATCAGACGCTCCTGCACCTGAGCGTAGCGCCGGGCGCGGCTGCGCAGGGTTTCCAGCAGCTCCTTGCGCTCCTTGCCGGCTGCTACCAGGGTGCCCACTACGTCCAGCAGCATGGGCTGAATCACGTAGCTGTTGTAATAGTCCCAGTGGTAGTCGGGGCCGTCGCCGTAAGTGCCGTCGCCCTTGTACCAGGTCAGGTGCTCCTTGATGGCGTAGTCCATGCGCATCAGGTCGCCGGCGCCGGTGAATTTCAGCAAGGCCGCTTCAATGATAGCGCTGAACAGCAGCCAGTTGCTGTAATAGGGTTTGATGACGCGGCTGCTTTGCAGGGCCGTCACCAGCTGCGTTTTGGTGGTGTCGGGTAGCTGGGTCCAGAGCTGGGTAGGGGCGCGCAGCATGGCGTGAGCCAGAAAGGCGGCGTCTACCACCGGCTGCCCGCCCTCCGTAAAGTTCAGGAAGTCCGGCGACTGGGGGTTCACGCCCTGGGCAATGGCCTGGCGGGCCAGCTCCCGGTAGCGCTGCTGCCGGGCCAGCTCGTTAGCGGGCACCGCTTGTAGCTCCAGCCAGGGCGCCAGCCCCGTAAGCGTACGGCCCAGGGCTTCGAGGTAGGTGACACTGCGGCGGCCCGCCTCCTGGCCGGGGGCAGATTCTACGGGCATCTGGGCCTTCAGTTGCCCTTGGGCGGCGTTGGTCAGCACGGGGTCTACTACCTTCAGCAAGGTACTGAGCCAGTACTCGCGGTCGGTGGTTTTGGCGGGGGCGGGTAGGGGCAGGGCGTCGCTCGCCAGGCTGGCACCCGGTAGGGCCAGTGCCGACAAAGCCGCGGCCGATTGCGCAACAAAGGTGCGTCGTTCCATAGAAATACAGGTGAAGAAAGCAGCCAGTCTACTTCAGTTTGATAACTTCCGAACCGGCCAGCAGAAACGCACCGGTGCCGTACACTTCCCAGCTCTCGGCCGAGAAGTCGCGGCGCGGGTCGGCGCCGATGGGTTGCACCCAGCCCACACGCCCCTCCGGCGATACGCACCGGTTCAGGGCAGCCCAGGCTTGCTGCACGTGGGGCAGGTAGGTGGCCTTGTCCAGCAACCCCTGGTTGATGCCCCAGGCCAGCGCATAGCAGTCGAAGCCCGAGCCCGAAGCCTCGCCGCCGGGGTAGGCGCCGGGGTCAAGGAGGCTGGCGCGCCACAGGCCGTCGGGCTGTTGTAGCGCAATGAGGCGGGCGCTCATTTCCTTGAATAGGGTTTGGTAGAAGGGCCGCGTGGGGTAGTCCTGGGGTAGCTCTTGCAGGATTTGCACTAGGCCGCCCATCACCCAGCCATTGCCCCGGCTCCAGAAAATGGGCTGGCCGTTGCTTTCCTTCTTGCCCTCGCCGGCCGCGTTCCAGAGGTAGGAAGCATCGCGGGTGAACAGGTGCTGCTGCTGGTTGTAGAGGCGGCGGTACGTTTGCTTATATAAGGTGTCGTTGAAGGCGAGGTAGCGGGGCTGGTTGTCGATGAGGGCGGCCTTCACCAGCACGGGCGGACCCATAAACAGGGCATCGCACCACCACCACGTAATGCCGTGCCGCTGCACCTCGGGGCCGGGCGTGGTGTAGAGCTTGTCCAGGGCCGTCAGGGTAGGCGCTATCATCTGCCGGTCTTTCTTGAGGCGGTACAGATTCAGGTAGGTCTGGCAGATGGCAATGTCGTCGGCGTGGTCGTAGCGCTTGTCGGGTTGCCACTGCGTGCGGTTGCCCATGGCCATCAGCGAGTCCAGCACCCACTTGGTTTTAGTGGTTTGGTAGGCCGCAAACACACCGGAGTAGAAGGCCGCGTTGGTCCAGTCGGTGAGAGCGTGCTTAGGGTGGGCCAGCTGCCAGCGGGTGGTTTTCAGTAGCTGCTGCTTGATGAACTTGGGCTTGAACAGCGCCTTATCAACCGGCGTGGTGGCCTGGGCATGGCTAGTCAGAGGCAGACCTAGTGTGAGAAGTACGCCGGTAAGCAACCGGCGCAAACGGAAAGAACGAGGCATAGGCGTAGGGTAAGAAACGTATCCGCAATAGTAGGTATCTGCCCGCACACAATAGGGGGGCGTATCCTAAGATTAAGGGGGAAAGATTCGTCCGGGGGCCTAGTTACAGTACGGAGACCGTCATGCTGAGCGGAGTCGAAGCATCTCTACTGATAGTAAATCAATTACTCACGGTCGAGATGCTTCGACTCCGCTCAGCATGACGGCTTTAATACGCAGCATGATCGTTTCGCCTACTCAACATGCGCCGCCTCCTAGCCCTGCCGATGCTGCCGGGCGTACTCGGAGGGCGTCACGCTGTAGATCTTCTGAAACATTTTGCGGAAGTACTTGGCATCCTCAATGCCCACCTGAAACGCTACCTCCGACACGCGCATGGTGGTGCTGGCCAGCAACTGCGCGGCGCGTTTCATACGCACGTCGCGGATGAACTCGACCACCGTTTGGCCCGTGATGCTCTTGATGCGCCGATAGAACACCGACTGGCTCATGCCTACCTTTCGCACCAACACCTGCACGTTGAATTCGGCGTCTTCAAGGTGTTCTTCCACCACGCGCATGGCGTTTTCCAGAAACTCGCGGTCGGCGTCGGGTACGGCTATTTCGGTGGGCTCTAGTAAGATGTGGCGCTGGTAGTACTCGTGCAGCTTGCGCCGGTTGCGTAGCAAAGCCTCTGCCTTGGCCAGCAGCAGGGTAGGGTTGAAGGGCTTGCTCATGTAGTCGTCGGCGCCCAGGCCCAGGCCCTCCAACTGGTGGGTTTCGGCGGTGCGGGCCGTGAGCAGGAGCAGCGGAATATGCGCGGTTTTGGGGTGCTGCTTCACGCGCTGGCACAGTTCCAGCCCATCGGAGTGCGGCATCATCACGTCCGAAATAATCAGGTCGGGGAGGTGTTGCAGGGCTTCGTCCCAGCCCTCCAGGCCGTCGGTAGCCATCAGCACGTCATACTCGGCTGCAAAAAGCTGTTGCAGATACTGGCGCACTTCGTCGTTGTCTTCCACCACCAGCAGGCGCGGCGGCCCAGCTGGCGTGGTGGGTAGGGTGGCCGGCACTTCCTCTACTTCAAGCACATCAAACAACCCTTCCGACTCGATGTGAGTAGGAAGTGTATCTTCCTCTAGCTGAATATCCTCTGGCTGAATATCTTCGGGCTTGAGGTGCTGCGCGCCCAACGGCAGGCGCAGCTCGAAGGTGGTGCCTACCCCCTGGGTGCTGCTCACGACAAGCTGCCCGCCGTGGCGCTCGGCAAACTGCCGCGCCAGCGACAGGCCAATGCCCGTGCCCGTCATGCGCAGGGTATCGGTGTGCGAGGCTTGGTAGTAAGGGTCGAAAATACGTCCCAGCTCGCTGGCCTTAATGCCCACACCCGTATCTGTTACGTTGATTTTCAGGTAATTACCTTTAAGTTGCCCCTGGTGGTAGAGCGCTTCGCCTTGGGCATTGCCAATAACCATAGCCGCCAGCTCTACCCGGCCTTTGTTGCGGGTGTATTTGAAGGCATTGGCCAGCAGGTTGGTCAGGATAATCTCCAGCTTGCTGCGGTCGAAATACAGTGGCACCGGTTGGGCAGGCACGTCCAGGAGGTAGGCCACATTGCGCTCCTGGGCTTTCAGTTGGAAAACAGAGTAGGTGTCGGAGAGAAAGCGCACGGCATCAGCGCGCTGGGCGCGCAAGGGCACGTGGCCGGTTTCCACCTTGCGGAAATCCAGGAGCTGATTCACCAGCTCCAGCAGCTTGCGCGTCTGGCGGTGCATCAGCTGCACCTTGCCGCGCAGGTCGGCCACGGGGCCGGTGGCGCGCATAATTTCCTCCATCGGCCCCAGAATCAGGGTGAGCGGGGTGCGCAGCTCGTGGGAGATGTTGGTGAAGAAACCCAGCTTCAAATCGGTCAGCTCCTTCTCCTTTTCGGCCTGAAACTGCTCCAGCACCAGGCGATTTTTGAGCTGCTGTTGGGCCATTTCCACACGCCGGAACCAGGCCACTGCTCCCACTGCCGCCGCTGCGTAGAGCAGGTAGGCCCACCACGTGCGCCACCAGGGCGCCAGCACCTCAAACTGCATGGTGGCATAGCGCTTCGACCACACGCCCTCGCCGTTGCTGGCCTTCACCTCCAGGGTGTAGTGGCCCGCGGGCAGGTTGGCAAAGCTGGCCGTGCGCTGCCCCTGCGCCGGGTACACCCAGTCTTCGTTGTAGCCCACCAGGCGGTAGGCGTAGCGACTTTTCTGGGGGTTGGCATAGTTCAGAGCCACAAACTCCACTAGAAAGTCGTTTTCGGCGTTGCGGATAGTCACCGTCTGCGGCACCGATAGTGCCTGCCGGAGCAGCACGCGACCATTCAGGGTGTCGCCCACGGCCACGGGGCGGTTGGTCACGCGTAGGCCGGTCAGCTGCACCACCGGCGCGTAGGGGTTGGCCTGAATATCAGATGGTTGGAAGTAATTGATGCCGTTGATGCCCCCAAAGTATAGAGTGCCGTCCTGGGCGCGGGCCGCCGAGCCAATCTTGAAGGAGTTGCTTTGCAAGCCGTCGGCCACGTCATAGCGCAGGTACTGGCGGGTGGCGGGCGTGAAGCGGTAGAGGCCCGTGCCGCCAATCCAGAGGTGGCCGGCCTCATCGGCCAGGATGCTCTCCACATCCTCCTCCGGCAGCTGCCTGAAGTAGGACCGGATGGTTTCGTGCCCGGCGGCATCGGTGCGCAGCTGGTGCAAGCCGCCCCCAATGGTACCAATCCAGAGCGCATTTTGCTCGTCGAGCAGCAAGGGCCATACGTAGTTCACGCGCAGGCTGTTGGGCTTGCCCGGCGCGTATTGGTAGTGGTGCAGCAGGCGCACCGCGGTAGGCGTAGCACGCAGCTTCAGCAGGCCCGCGTCGCGGGTGCTGGCCCACAGCACGTCGCGCTTGGTATCATAAAGTAGAAAAGATAACTGATTGGTAGGCAGCGCACTGTTGGAAGTATTGTAGGTGGCCAAGTACTGCCCCTCGGGGCTGAAACAGTATAAGCCCGCCGAAAACGTACCCACCCATACCGTGCCACGCTGGTCCTGGGTGATGCGCTCGATGGCCGTGTTGCTGAGCAGCGAGCCGTCGGACAGTTTATCATAGGTGGTCAGCTTTTCCTGGCCGTTGGCGCGGCTGAGCGTGACCAGGCCGTGGCCGCGCGTGCCAAACCAGAACGTGCCGTTGGTGGCTTGGAAAACCGCCGAGACATCGATGCCGCGGGCGCCCCCGCTCTGTTGGTTGAGGTAGTTATGGTAGGTGTGCTGGGCCAGGTCGTAGCTGGCTACCCCGTTGCGGGTGCCAAACCAGAGCGTGTTGCGCGCTTCCTCCTTATAAATAGCGTTGACGTAGTTGTTGGACAAGGCCAGCCGCCCCGTGAGCTGCTGCCGGATGCTGCCAAAAGGCTTCTGGCGCAAGTCTACCTTGTTGAGGCCGCCGGCCGAAGCGCACAGCCACATCACTTGGTGCTGATCCTCGAAAATCTGATGAATTCGCTCAGAGTTGATGCTGAACGGCTCCCCGTCCTGGGGCATAAACAGGGTAGGGGCTGCGGCGCGCAGCGGGGGCGCCACGGCAGTGCGGTTGCCGGCCTCCCACACGTACAGCCCGTAGATGGTGCCCACCCACAGCCGCTCAAACGAATCGGTGTAAACCGACTGCACCAGCGGCAGCTCCTGGGGTAGGGGGTGGGCTGCCAGCTCGCGCACGGTGCGGCGGTTGGCGGCACTCACCCAGTACACGTGGTGGTCGGTGCCTACCCATAGGTCACCGTGGTGGTCGAGGTGCAGGACGCGTACCGGTTTGGTAGACAGCTCCGTAGCGTGCAGATCTAGCAGGGGTCGGGTGGTGCGAATAACCGACAGGCCGTGGCTGCTGCTACCCACCCACAGCTTGCCTTCGACATCAAGGGCTAGGCTGGTGATGCGTGTGAGAGCGGCCCGGCCGGGTAGAGTAGGCGGCAGTTGTTGCAGACGCTGCACCCGGCCTTGGCGGTCGAAGCTCAGTGCAAACAGCCCATTGCGGCCGGTGCCTACCCACAGCTGCCCCAGCGTATCCGATACCAGGGCCGTGACGTCGGACTGGGCCAGCAGCCGCGCCTGCGCCTGGTATGCCGCCGGAATGTGCTGCTCATCGAGTCGAAAAAAGTCGTCCTGATCGGCATTATATAAACTCAGACCCGCCCGCTCGGTGCCTACCCATAGCCGGCCCCCGGCCCCCACATGCAGCACCGAAATCCGGTTGCTGGAGATGCCGTTGTGCGGGTTTACCGGCAGTGAGTATTGCTTCAGGGTGTAACCGTCGTAACGATTGAGGCCGCGGTTGGTGCCTACCCAGATAAAGCCGGCTCGGTCCTGGGTCACGGCCATGCCGTCGCTGTGCGAAAGGCCCTCGTTGACGGTCAGGTGCTCGAAGCGAAAGGCACTGGGCGCGCTCTGCGCCAGTGCTTGGTGGCCTCCAGCCAGCGTCAGCAAAACACCCCAGATATACCGGCTGCATACCGCCTTCAGCACCGCAAAAAATGGGGTAGAAGGGAATGCTAAAATGTCCCGGAGGTGAGTTTGCAAACGATTGCGGTTAGCCATTCAGAAAGAAAAAGAAAAGCGGTAAGAGAGTTAAATAAGGATGCAACTGACTGTTGGTGACCAGGTTATTGTGATTGGTTGTATATATCAATCGATTGTGTGAAGAATGGATGACCAATTTAACCCCTTTTTTCGATTGAATTGTCCCCTACTCTCCTCTAGGGCTCCTTCTACATTTGGCTAGTTCCCAACACCGCGGTGGTAGTTGCTGAAAGCAGCGCTTACCTACTACTAAGAAGACGCCCGCAAACGGATAGGTTGGTCTGCACTGAACAACAACCTCCCTCTGCCCCGCTCCGACAACAACGCCTACCTACAGAAGACTTTTTGGAAAAATTCTACATCTCCCACCTTGCACTGGTCCTCTCCAGATGCAAAATTCCTTCACTTCTATGAGAGTAAAACCGTTACTCTTATGCGGGACACTTGTGCCCTTGCAAGTAGCCCTTGCTGCACCCGCTGCACACAGCTACCCCGGAGTACCCGAGCGCCCCACCGTTGGGGTAGCCGCGCCCGTTGACCAGACCATTACCGGCCGCGTAACCGACGACCAGGGCCAGCCCCTACCCGGCGCGACGGTAGTAGTGAAAGGTACCACTATCGGGACCGGCACCGATGGCGACGGCCGCTTTTCGCTGGTGGTACCTACTGCAAACCAGGGTGGTACATTGCTGATTTCGTCTATTGGCTTCACCTCGCAGGAGTTTCCGCTGGGCAGCCGCACCACGTTTGATGTGCGGATGGTAACGGATACCAAGGCCTTGGAGGAAGTGGTGGTGGTAGGCTACGGCACCCAGAAGCGCTCCGACGTGACGGGCTCAGTGGTATCGGTGCCGCAGGACCGGTTGGAAAAGCTGCCGGTCTCGAACGTGGCGCAGGCGCTGCAAGGGGCGGTGGCAGGTGTGCAGATTACGGGTGGATCGAGTGTGCCGGGCAACCAGCCGAGCATCCGGATTCGGGGGGTGCGCTCTATCACGGCCAACGCCGACCCCTATCTGATTGTGGACGGGGTGCCGTTTCCGGGTAACCTCAACGACATCAATCCCAATAACATTGCCAGCATTGAGATTCTAAAAGATGCTTCTTCCACGGCCATTTACGGTACGCGGGGCTCCAACGGGGTTATTCTTATCTCTACCAAGCGCGGTAAAACCGGCAAGCCGCAGATTCGCTACAACGGCTATATCGGTCCCGAGTACCTGAACAACCGGCTGCGCCCGCTCGACGGCCCTGCTTACTCCGCTAAATACCAAGAGTTTGCCCGGCAACGGGGGCTAAACGTAACCCCAGTGCCTAACCTCGGCGAACAGGCCAACTACGAAGCCGGCCGCACGGTAGACTGGTTCGACGAGATTTCACAGCAGGGCATGATTCAGGATCATAACCTGTCGGTGTCGGGTGGTACGGACGACGTGAAGTACTTCGTGTCGGGCGACTACTTCAAGCAGAAAGGCGTGGTGAAAGGCTTTCAGTTCCAGCGCATCAGCCTGCGCACCAACATCGACGCCAACCTGACGCCCTGGCTGCGTGTGGGTACGTCGGCGTTCTTTTCCAGCAACAACGACGATGGCGGCCGCGCCGACCTCAGCCTGGCCCAGGTAGCGAGCCCATACGGTACCATCTACAACCCCGATGGTTCCTACACGGTTTTCCCGCAGCCCCCAGAACAGCTGATTAAGAACCCATTGGTAGGCCTTACCACTACCCGCGAGAGCCGCGTCAACCAGCTCACAGGCACGGGCTACGCCGAGGTAGCACCCAACTTCCTGGATGGCCTGAAGTACCGTCTGAACGCTACCTACTCGTACCGGCCCTACCGCTACGCCTACTACGAAGGGCGGGCTTTTGGCAACCTGCGCGGTGGCGCCCAGCTTGTCAACGATGAGCGGATGAACTACACCATCGAGAACCTGCTGATTTACAACAAAGACATTGGCAAGCACCACTTTGATGTAACCGCGCTGTACAGCTCCCAGCAGAATACGTACTTCACCACCACCGAAAACGCGAGCGGTTTCATCAACGATGAAATTGGGTTCAACAGCATTGGCTCGGGTTCCAACACGCCCACCATCAGCTCGTACAGCGAGCGGCGGGCGTTGGTGTCGCAGATGGGACGCATCAACTACAATTACGACAGCCGCTACCTGTTTACGGCCACGGCCCGCCGCGACGGTTCATCCGTATTCGGAGTCAATGCCGATAAATACGCCATCTTCCCCTCGGTGGCGGTGGGCTGGAATATTGCCAATGAAGCTTTCCTGCGCGATAACAGCAAAATAAGTAACCTGAAACTGCGCTTCTCTTACGGGATAACCGGTAATGAAGCAATTCCGGCGTACGGCACCATCACAGGCTTGGCGCTAGGGCAATATGCATACGGTGGGGTAGCTTCTACTTCCCTGCGGGCAGGCACTATCGGTAATATTGGTCTTGGTAACGCGAACTTGAAGTGGGAGCAAACCTCCAGCGTAAACTACGCGGTGGACTTTGGCTTCTTCAACAACCGTCTGTCGGGCACGGTGGAGTACTACGATGCCAAAACCAAAGACTTGCTGCTGGCCCGGCAGATTCCGATTATAACGGGCTACAACTCCATTCTGGACAACATTGGCCGGGTGCAGAACCGCGGCATTGAGCTGACGCTGACCTCCGTTAACATCGACAAAAACGGCTTCAACTGGAGCACCAACTTCAACATTTCCGGCAACCGCAACAAGATCCTGGATCTGTACGGCAATGGCACCGACGATATTGGCAACCGCCGCTTCATTGGCAAGCCGCTGAGCGCTATCTACGACTATGAGAAGGTAGGGGTATGGCAGGTAGGCGAAGACCCCTCGGCGCTGGACCCCGGTGCCAAGCCCGGCGACCTAAAATTTGCCGACCTCAACGGCGACGGCCGAATTACCAGCCTCGACCGGCAGTACCTGGGTACTGCGCTGCCCGACTACTCGGCGGGTCTTACCAACACCTTTGCTTACAAAGGCTTTAGCCTGCGCATTTTCTTCCAAACGGTGCAAGGCGTACTCAAAAATAACCCCACGCTCAACTTCCTGGACCTGGGCGGGCGCCTGAACACCCCGCGTGAAGTAGGCTATTGGACGCCCGAGAACATGAGCCAGGACCGCCCTGGGCTGAACTATTTCAACCCACGCGGCTACGGCTACCCCAGCAATGCCAGCTTCACCCGCCTCAAGGATATAACACTGAACTACACCTTCGCTCCGGCCCTGGTAGAGCGGCTCAAACTGGGGGGAGTATCGGCCTATATCAGCGGGCGCAACCTCTATACCTGGACCGACTGGGTAGGCTACGACCCCGAGCAGAACTACACGCTTGGCAACGGTACGGGCAACACTGACGGCAATGGGCCGCCCAACTTCCCCAACGTGGCTACCTACGTGTTCGGCCTCAACCTGACGCTGCGCTAATCTTCCCTACCCGTCTTTTACAGCTTCTGATATGAAACGTATTATAGTTGCTTGCTTTGGCTTGCTGGGCGCTACGCAGCTGCTCAGTTCCTGCGCCGAAGACTACTTGGATGAAGATCCAAAATCCTTATACACCCCCCAAACAGTACTGGTAGACTCGCTGGGCTTTGAGGCGGCTATGGCCGGTTTGCAGTCCGTTGTACGCGAGCAGTACACCCGCTCCGACGAGCAAGGCTTGCTGAGCGTGATGCAGGTGGGCACCGATGTGGCCATTCCGGGACAGGTGCAGGGGGTGGAAGTGCCCTACTACAACTACACGCAGCTGACCTCGCAGGACCAGGGAGCCAACGTATTCTGGAACCAGGCCTATCGGATGATCAACAACGCCAACCAGATTATTGCCGGAGCCGCTACGGCGCCCGCTACGCTCCGCCAGGGCTACAAAGACCGCATCAGCGCCGAAGCACGCTTCTACCGTGCCTACGCCTACAACTTCTTGGCAACACTCTGGGGCGATGTGCCGCTAATAACGGAACCCGTCACAACGGCCCGCACCGACTTTGCACGCGCGCCTATTGCTGAAGTCAATGAGTTGATCATCAACGATCTGAAAACAGCTATTCCAAGTCTATTGCCAGCCAGCCGCGTGATTTCGGGGCGTACTGCGAAGGGGGCAGCGCAGCACCTGCTGGGGGAGGTATATTTGCGCACCAATCAGAACGCGCTGGCCGAGCAGGTGCTCAAAGAGGTAATCGACGGTGGTCAGTACAAGCTCATCACGGCCCGCTACGGGGTGAAATCCAATCAGCCCGGCGACTACTTCTCCGATATGTTTATCATCGGTAACCAGCGCCGCAACCAAGGCAACACCGAGCTCATTTGGGGTATTGAGCAGCAGCTGCTAGTACCCGGTGCCACAACCAGCGCCCAGCAGCGCCGTGTGTGGGTGCCGGCCTACTACAACGTGAAGGGTATGGCCCTGGCCGACTCGCTGGGTGGCCGTGGCTTGGGACGTTTGCGCTTGAGCAACTGGGTCGACTACCGCCTCTACCCCAAGGATGAAAGCGCCGATATGCGCAATTCGAAGTATAATCTCAAGCGTCGCTTCTACTACAACGACCCCTCGCAGACTGCCACGTACGGTAAGCGTGTAACGGGCCTGACGGGCTCGGATACCATTTTCTACATCACGCCCTATACCACCAAGTGGAATCAGTTTGACCCCACCGACACCTTTGGGTTTGGCACCATTAAGGACATAACCATGATGCGCCTGGGCGAAACCTACCTGCTGCTGGCAGAAGCCCAGTTCCGGCAGGGTAAGCTAGCCGATGCCGCAGCCAGCATTAATGTGTTGCGCACCCGTGCCAAAGCTGCCCAGGTAACGGCTTCGGATATCACGCTCAACTTTATTCTGGACGAGCGCGCCCGCGAGTTGATAGGAGAAGAGCAGCGCCGTATTACGCTGGTCCGTACGGGCACCCTGGTAGAGCGCACGCTCCGCCTGAATGGGGCCTCCGTTACGGGGTTGACAGCCAATAACTTATTGTTGCCCATCCCACAGTCGGAGATTGACCGGAACATCAACGGTACTCTCCGTCAGAACACAGGCTACTAACCCTACCCTTCATCGGTAGACGGCCGACTGCCGGTGCAGTCGGCCGTCGAGTATTATGCGTATGCAGAAATTCTTTTTTCTTGTGGTAGGGTTGGGGCTGAGCACGGGTACTACCCTGGCACAAGCCCCCGCTACGTCCGGCAGCGTCCCGAAGGCGAAAACCGCCGCCTTCCGCCCCGGCGAGCTGTGGTACGACACCGATGGCAACCGCATCAATGCCCACGGCGGCGGCGTGTTGCAGGTAGGGAACACCTACTATTGGTACGGCGAGAAGCGCGCCCAGCACCAGGAAGAAGGCGTGAACGTGTACAGCTCCAAAGACCTCTATAATTGGAAATATGAAGGCGTGGCCCTACCCCCCAGCCAGGATGCGCAGAGCGACATTGCGGCCAGCTGCCTGATGGAGCGCCCCAAAGTCCTCTATAATAAGAAGACCGGCAAGTACGTGATGTGGTTTCACCTGGAGCTGAAAGGCCAAGGCTACAAAGCTGCCCGCGCCGGTGTGGCCGTGGCCGACAAGCCCACCGGCCCATTCAAATACGTGAGCAGCTTCCGGCCCAACGGCAATATGTCGCGCGATATGGGCTTGTTTGTGGACGACGATGGCGCGGCCTACCACATCTACTCGGCTCGCGAGAACTACGACCTGCGTCTGGCCCGCCTCTCGCCCGACTACCTGACGGCTACCCCCCAGGACTCGCTGCTCTTTAGCAAGCACCAGGAGGCGCCGGCCCTGTTCAAAACCGACGGCAAGTACTACCTCATCACCTCGGGCTGCACCGGCTGGGACCCCAACCAGGCCTCCCTGCACGTAGCCGACCGGCCCTTTGGCCCCTGGAAACCCCTGGGCGACCCCATGACCGGCCCCAACGCCAAGCTCACCTTCGGCGGGCAGTCGACCTACGTGCTGCCGGTGGCGGGCCGGAAGGATGCCTTCCTCTTCATGGCCGACCGTTGGAACCCCAAAGACCTGAAAGACAGCCGCTACCTGTGGCTGCCGGTACAGTTCAAAGATGGTCAGCCTACCATTGGGTGGCTGGACCAGTGGAACCTCAATTTCTTCAACAACTCCTCTACCAAACCCCTCTAGGCCGTGCTGAACCAGACACTTGTGCGGGCGCTGCTGCTGGGCGGCCTTAGCCTCTCCACGCTTGCCACCACCACGCAGGCGCAAACCAAGCCTGCAAAGAAAACCCTTCCTGCCCCTGCGACGACCAAGCACACCTTTGCGCTGGGCGACGAGCACTTTTTGCTCGACGGCAAGCCCTTTCAGATGATTTCGGGGGAGATGCACTACCCCCGCGTGCCGCGTGAGGCCTGGCGCCAGCGCATGCGCATGGCCAAGGCCATGGGCCTGAACACCATCGGCACCTACGTGTTCTGGAATGCGCACGAGCCGGAGCCCGGCAAGTACGATTTCAGCGGCAACCACGATGTGGCCGCCTTTGTGAAGATGGCCCAGGAAGAAGGCCTGTGGGTGGTGCTGCGGCCCAGCCCCTACGTGTGCGCCGAGTGGGAATTTGGCGGCTACCCCTACTGGCTGCAAAACCTGGCTGGCCTGAAGGTGCGCAGCCAGGAGCCGCAGTACGTAGCTGCCTACAAGCGCTACCTCAATGCCGTAGCCAAACAGCTGGCGCCCTTGCAGGTGAACCACGGCGGCCCGGTGCTGATGGTGCAGGTGGAAAACGAATACGGCTCCTACGGCGCCGACAAGGAGTACCTCGCCCAGAACCAAAAGCTGTTCCGCGAGGCGGGCTTCGATGGGCTGCTCTACACCTGCGACCCAGCCGCCGACGTGGCGAAAGGCCACCTACCCGGCCTGCTGCCCGCCGTGAACGGCCTCGACAAGCCCGACCAAGTGAAGAAGATTGTGCGCGACAACCACGCCGGCAAAGGCCCCTACTTCATTGCCGAGTGGTACCCCGCGTGGTTCGACTGGTGGGGCGCACCCCACCACACCGTGCCGGCCGAGAAGTACGCCGGCCGCCTCGATTCAGTGCTGGCGGCGGGTGTGTCCATCAACATGTACATGTTTCATGGGGGCACCACGCGCGGGTTTATGAACGGCGCCAACTACAAGGGCGAAGGCACGCGCTACGAACCCCAGATCAGCAGCTACGACTACGATGCGCCCCTGGACGAAGCCGGCAATGCTACCCCTAAGTTTCTGGCGTTTCGGCAGGTGATAGAGAAGCACTTGCCCGCGGGCACCAAACTGCCCGCCGTGCCTGCGGCCAAGCCAACTACCCGCATTCCGGCTGTTAGTCTGAGCCAGGCTACCCCACTGCTGAGCGTGCTGCCCAAAGCCGTGACCATTGCCAAACCCCAGACGTTTGAGGACCTGCACCAGCCTTACGGCTTCGTGCTCTACCGCACCCAGGTACCGGGCGGCCGCACGGGCGTGCTCAGCCTGACCGAGCTGCGCGACTACGCCGTGGTGCTGGTGAACGGCCAGCGCGTGGCCGTGCTGGACCGCCGCAAGGGCGAGCACCAGGAAGCCACCATCACCCTGCCCGCCGGTACCGCCACGCTGGATATTCTGGTGGAAAACCTGGGCCGCATCAACTTCGGCGCCTATCTGTTGCAGAACCGCAAGGGTATTACGGAGCAGGTGACGTTTGCGGGTCAGGAGCTGACCGGCTGGCAGCACTTCCCGCTGCCGTTCGATGATATTTCGAAGGTAACGGCCACCAAAGCCAGCCGCGCCTCTGCCGGCAACGGGCCAGTGCTGCGGCGCGGCTCCTTCACGCTCGCTACCCCCGCCGACACCTACCTCGATATGAGCCAGTGGGGCAAGGGCAGCGTGTGGCTGAACGGCCACCACCTGGGCCGCTACTGGGAAACCGGCCCTCAGCAAACCGTGTATGCGCCCGCCGAGTGGCTGAAGAAAGGCCGCAACGATGTAGTGGTATTGGAGCTGCTGAAACCCGAACAAGACCAGCTCACCGGCCTCGACAAACCCATTCTGAACGTGCTGAAGCCGGAAGGCGAAGCCCGCAAGACCAACTAATCCGTGCCTATTCCCACCCAACGCTCCTTCTTGCTTACACCTTCTCCTGCTACACTCCTTCGCTCTGCCCTTGTGGGCTTGCTAGGAGTAGGCGGGTGGCTGGCGCCTACCCCTGGGTTGGCCCAAACCACCTCGCCTACCTACTTCGATACGCATGTGGCGCCGGCCCCTGCCAAGCTGCCGCCCTTTGCGGTGCAGCAGCCCGACAAGCGCCTGAGTCCCTTCACGGGCATGACGCGCCGGCATTGGCAGGACGCCGCCCGCTACCTGCTCGGCGGCGCATTCAGCTATGTGCAGAAGCTCGACGACCCCATGCAGTTTCCGAAGGAGCCAGGCAAGAGCTACCCCCGCAACGAGGGCCAGGTGCCCACCGAGAAAGCTGGAGGGCTTGTGCCGCACCCTGTTTATGGCCGCGCCGCTGCTGAAAGAAGACCCCAACCTCACGCTCAATGGCGTGAAGGTAGCCGACTACTACCGCCACCAACTGGCGCTGCTCGTCGATCCGAAAAGTCCTAGCTACATCCGGCCCCGCGCTCAAAATGGTGGTCCCAGCCAGATTCTGGTGGAGTTTGGCGGGCTGGGCGTGGCCCTGTTTGCCGCCCCCGAGGTGCTGTGGGACCCGCTGCCCCAGGCCACCAAAGACGCCCTGGCCGCCACCATGCTCAGCTATGGCGACGGCCCCACGGTACCCCAAAACTGGCGCTACTTCAACATCTTCATCCTCAGTTTTTTCGAGAGTCGCGGCTACCAGGTCAACAAGCCGCTGCTGGAAGAATACCTGCAAAAGCAACTGACCCACTACGATGGCCAGGGCTGGTACAACGACGCGCCTACCTACGACTACTACAGCATGTGGGCATTTCAGATGTACGGCCGGCTGTGGAGTGAGTACTACGGGCACCAGCACTACCCCGAAATTGCGGCGAAGCTCAACGAGAACTTCGCCCCGTTGCGCGACACCTACCCCTACCAGTTTGGGCGCGATGGACACCTGATTATGTGGGGCCGCAGCATTACGTACCGCTTTGCGGCGGTAGTGCCGTTTCCGCTGATGGGCCTGCGCCCCGCCGCCGATACCAACTTCGGCTGGATGCGGCGCATTGCCTCAGGCGCCATGCTGCAATTCTTGCAACACCCCGATTTTCTGGAAGATAATGTGCCCACGCTGGGCTTCTACGGTTCCTTCGAGCCAGCTGTGCAGCCGTATAGCTGTCGGGGTAGCGTGTACTGGATGGCCAAGGCTTTTCTGGGCCTGCTGGTGCCCGCCGACTCGCCTTTCTGGACCGCCACCGAAAACGAAGGCGCCTGGGCTACCCCGGCCCTGGCCAAAGGCACGGTATTCAACAAGTTTGAGCCCGGCCCCAACATCCTCATCACCGACTACCCCAACACCGGCGCGGCTGAGCTGCGTGCCCCCTGCCACCAGGATAGCTCCGACCCCTACCGCGGCGACGAGAACTACAACCGCTTGAGCTACAACAGCGCCTTTCCGTGGCAGGCCGATGGCCCCAACGGCGAAGTAGCCATGAACTATGTGTTCAAAAATAAGGACAGCAAGTGGGAGCCCCTGCGCCTCTACACCTTCAAGAAGTTTGAAGACGGCGTGTACTACCGCGACGCTGTGCTCGAAACCGATAAAAACGTGCAGCTGCACCTGGCCGAAATGCCCCTCCCCAACGGCATCTTGCGGGTAGACGTAGGCCAGAGCCCCGCGGCCACCGACCTGCGCCTGGGGCACTACGCCCTACCCAAACTCGCGGGCACCATCCGGCGCAGCACGCGCAAGGTAGGGAGCTACACGGCCCAAATCATCGACAACGGCACCTACCAACTGGCGCTGGTGCCGCTCAGCGGGTGGTCGGAAACGCAGGTGGTGGACGCCACGGGGCTGCACCCGGCCGCCATCCAAAGCACCGTGCTCAATGCCGTGGGCACCACCTCGCCCAACCACCACCCCGTTGTATTCAGCACCTTGCTGCTCTGGAAAAAATCGGGCGAGAAATGGACGAACAAAGAGATGCTACCCGTGAAAAATATTCATTACGACGCTCAATCCGGTATCATCACTTTGACCATGGCAAACGGTCAAAAGAAAACAATAAAGCATTGATAATCAACCGATAATATTATGCATAACGCGTGGCGTTCCTACTAGTGGGGGATTGGGCGCGGCTGTATATTTAGGGAAGCAGCCGTGCCCAGCTCTAGTCCTCATTATAGATAACTTACTCAGCGGCCGTGGGAATCCGTGGGGTAGGTGGGGCGTCGCGCGTTTGGAATAATACCTTGGGTAGCGGTGTAGAGACGCATACTTGCGTCTCATCGTTGAACGACATCGGCAACGCGGCGCGGACGACAAGACGCAAGTATGCGTCTCTACAACACCGCTTTACACGAACTACTATTCTGACATACACTTAACCTATCGTTCTTTTGGCCACATCCACTCTACACCCGCTGTTTTCGGTGGCGCTCGGCCTGCTGCTGGTGCCCGCTGCCCACGCCCAGCAATACCAGAAAACCGCCACCGGCCTGCAACTTTCCACCGACTCGCTCACGGTGCGGGTGCAATTCTACAGCCCCGACATTGTGCGGGTGGTAAAGTTTCCGAAGGGCAAGGAAAACGAGCGCAAGAGTCTGGTAGTGATACAAACGCCCGCGCCGGGCAAACTGAAATACAGCAGCAAAAACGGCCTCATCAGCCTAAGCAGCCCGAGCACCGAGGTGCGCATCGATCCGAAAACCGGGCAGGTGCGTTTTCTCACCGCTAAAGGGCAGCCGCTGATCAGCGAGAAAGCCAACGGCTCGCGCTTCACGGGCAAGCAGGATCTGGGTGCCGCTACTTACCGCGTGCGGCAGCTGTTTCAGCTGGCGCCCAACGAGCCGGTGTACGGGCTGGGCCAGCACCAGGACGGGCACCTCAACTACCGCGGCCAGAAGGTGCTGCTGAAACAGCGAAACCTCGATATTGCCGTGCCGGTGCTGCACTCGGGCAAAGGCTACGGCGTGTTCTGGGACAACTACTCAACCATGCAATTTACTGACAATGAACAAGGTACGCTATTCGATTCGGAGGTAGGCGACTGCGCCGACTACTACCTGCTGAACGGCAACGGCACGGCCGATGGCGTGGTGGCACAATACCGCCGCCTCACCGGGCAAGCCCCTATGTTTCCGCGCTGGACGCTGGGCTTCTGGCAAAGTAAGGAGCGCTACCGGAGCCAGGACGAGACGGTGGGCGTAGTGAAGAAATACCGCGCCCTGGGCGTGCCCCTCGATGGCATTGTGCAGGACTGGCAGTACTGGGGCGAAAACAACGACTTCTGGAACTCCACCGAGTTTGGCAACCCGCGCTTTCCCAATCCGCAGGGCATGGTAGACGAGGTGCACCAGCTCCATGCCCACCAGATTATTTCGGTGTGGCCCTCGTTCGGCAAAAAGACCAAGATCTATCAGGAGCTGGCCGCCAAGGACATGCTCTTCGACTTTATCACCTGGCCGCGCACGCCCCACGTGAAAGTCTACGACGCTTTCGACCCCGCCGCCCGCGACATCTACTGGAGCTACCTGAACAAGAACATCTTCCGCCTGGGCATGGATGGCTGGTGGCTCGATGCCACCGAACCCGATCAGCTCACCCCCTTCGATACCGACGACGACAACGAAACGGCGCTGGGTAGCTTCCGGCGGGTGCGCAACGCCTACCCCCTCATGAGTACCACCGGCGTGTACAAGCACCAGCGCGAGGCCAGCGAAGCCAAGCGCGTGTTCATCCTCACGCGCTCGGCCTTTGCCGGGCAGCAGCGCAATGGTACTATGGTGTGGTCGGGTGATGTGAACTCGCGCTGGGATGTGCTGGCCAAGCAGCCGGCCGCCGCGCTCAGCCTGAGCCTGGCCGGCTTCCCGTACTGGAACAGCGACATCGGCGGCTTTTTCCCCTCCGGCGAGTATCCGAAGGGCGTGCAGGACCCGGCGTTTCAGGAGCTGTTTACGCGCTGGCAGCAGTTTGCGGCCCTCACGCCCATGATGCGCGCCCACGGCGAGTATACGCCCCGCGAGATTTATCAGTTCGGCGAGAAAGGCAGCTGGGCGTTTGATGCGCAGAAAAAGTTCATCGACCTGCGCTACCGCTTGCAGCCCTACCTCTACGCCAATGCCTGGGGCGTAACCAGCCGCGCCGGCACCCTGATGCGGGCCCTGCTAATGGACTTCCCCGCCGACCCGAAGGTGACGGACATGAGCTCGGAGTACATGTTTGGCCCGGCTCTGCTGGTGCGCCCCGTAGTGGAAGCGCAGTACGTAAACCGGCCCGACAAAAACCAGCCCGTGCCACCCGATTTCTCGCAAACGAAAACCACCGAGGTGTACCTGCCCGCTGGCACGAGCTGGGTGGATTTCTGGACGGGCAAGCGCCACAACGGCGGGCAAACCGTGCAGCGTGCCACCCCCATCGACCTGATGCCGCTCTACGTGCGCGCCGGCGCCGTGCTGCCCCTGGGGCCGCTGCAACAGTACACCGGCGAGAAGCCCGACGCGCCCCTGGAAATCCGCGTGTATCCGGGTGCCAATGGCGAATTCATGCTCTACGAAGACGAAAACGACAACTACAATTACGAAAAAGGAGCCTACGCTACCATCCAAATGCGCTGGAACGACAAGGCCCGGCAGCTGACAGTAGAAAACCGCGCTGGTTCGTTTCCGGGCATGGCGCAGGAGCGCACCTTCCGGGTGGTACTGGTAGATGAGCAGCACGGCACCGGGGTAGGCGAGGGCACCGAGCCCGCCAAGGAAGTGCGCTATGCGGGCAAGAAGCTAACTGTGAAGCTATAACTTACCGAACCTCTTACAGGGCGTTGCCTCCCTATGCCGTTTGGAGGGTAGGCGGTCGGGGCGGAACTGTTGCCAGCCCGGCACCTGCGTGCTGTGTTATTTATCTTCTCGCTTGATATTCTCCTGATGAAATACTCTCTCTGTCTGTTGGTTCTGTGGGGGCTGCTGGCGCTGCCAGCCGCTGCTACCACCCCCGCCGTACGCAG
Organism: Hymenobacter sp. NBH84; assembly: GCF_014217645.1. NCBI lineage: Bacteria > Pseudomonadati > Bacteroidota > Cytophagia > Cytophagales > Hymenobacteraceae > Hymenobacter > Hymenobacter sp. NBH84. Next base: position 3,988,648 of record NZ_CP043644.1, on the reverse strand, counting down.
TCAGGAAGGGCACCCTTATGGCAATCCGGCTACCGCTAAGACTCCCAAGAGCCAGCGCGCCCCCCGCCGACCTGAAGCTGTGGTACAGCAAGCCGGCCACGGAGTGGGTAGAAGCCTTGCCCGTAGGCAATGGCCGGGTAGGGGCTATGGTGTTTGGTGGTGTGGAGAAAGAGTTGATTCAGCTGAATGAAAGCACTTTATATAGCGGCGGTCCTGTGCCGGCCAGTGTTAATCCGCAGGCGGCTTCCTACCTGCCGCAGGTGCGCGAGGCCTTGCTGCGCGAGCAAGATTATGGCAAGGCCGACGAACTGGTGCGGCACATGCAGGGCCTGTTCACCGAATCGTACCTGCCGCTGGGCGACCTGGTGTTGCAGCAAGACCTGGGCGTCGCTACCCCTACCGCCTACCGCCGGGAGCTGGATTTACCATCGGCCACGACTACGACGCGCTTCACCGTGGGCGGGGTAGAGTACACCCGCGAGGTGCTGGCCTCGGCGCCGGCCAACGTGCTGCTGGTGCGCCTGCGGGCCAGCCGGGCCCACGCTCTCACGCTGGATATAGCTGCCAACAGCCCGCTGCATCACAGCTGGGCCGTGGAGCAAGGCCAGGAATTGGTGGTGAGCGGCAAAGCCCCTGCGCACGTCGACCCGAACTACTACAACCCCAAAGACCGGGAGCACATCGTGTACGCCGATACCAGCGGCTGCTGGGGCATGCGGTTTCAGTACCGCATTCGGGCCGTAGCGCCGGGCGGGCGCGTATCGGCTGGTCCGGCGGGGCTGCACATTGAGCAAGCTAACGAGGTAGTGCTGTACGTGGTGGCCGCTACCAGCTTCAACGGCTTCGATAAGTGCCCGGACCAGGAAGGCCGTGACGAGAAAGCCTTGGCGGCTGAGGCGATGCAGCGGGCAGCGAGCAAGTCGTTTGGGGCATTGCAGCGGGCCCACGTGGCCGACGTGCAGCGCTACCTGGGCCGCGTGGCGCTGGTCGTGGCCGACACCACCGGGCGCCCCGCCCCGGCCCTACCCACCGACGAGTGGTTGCAAGCCTACGCCCGCGGCGCCTATGACCCGGCCCTGGAAACGCTGTATTTCCAGTACGGGCGCTACTTGCTGTTGGCGTCGTCGCGGCCGGGTGGGCCGCCGGCCAACCTGCAAGGCATCTGGAACCGGGAGGTGCGCCCGCCCTGGAGCTCCAACTACACCATCAATATCAACACCCAGATGAACTACTGGCCTGCCGAGGTGACCAACCTGAGCGAGCTGCACGAGCCGCTGCTGCGCTGGCTGCACGATCTGGCGAAGGCCGGTACCCACACGGCCCGCGAGTTTTACGGCGCCCGCGGCTGGGTAGCGCACCACAACTCCGACATCTGGGCCACCACCAGCCCCGTGGGCGACGTAGGCCACAGCGACCCAGTGTGGGCCAACTGGGCCATGGGCGGCAACTGGCTGAGCCAGCACTTGTGGGAGCATTACGCCTTCACTCAAGACAAGCGCTACCTAGCCGAGCAGGCCTACCCTCTGATGAAGCAAGCCGCTCTATTCAGCCTCGATTGGCTGGTAGAAGGCCCCGACGGCTACCTCGTGACGGCCCCCTCTACCTCGCCCGAAAACCTGTTCAAAGACCAGAACGGCAAGGCGCAGAGTGTGTCAGTGGCCACTACCATGGACATGGCCATCATCTGGGATTTGTTTACCAACGTTATCGAGGCCTCGCAGGTGTTGGGGGTAGATGCTGAACTGCGCGCCCAGCTGCTGGCCAGTCGGGCGCGGCTGTACCCGCCGCGCGTGGGTGCCCAGGGCCAGCTGCTGGAGTGGTACCGCGACTTCCCCGAAACCGACCCGCACCACCGCCACGTGTCGCACCTGTTTGGGCTGCACCCCGGCCGGCAGCTCTCGGAGGCCCAAACGCCCGAGCTGTTTCGGGCGGCCCGCAAGACGCTGGAAATCCGCGGCGACGAGGGCACAGGGTGGAGCAAGGCCTGGAAAATAAACTGGTGGGCCCGCCTGCGCGACGGAGACCACGCCTACACGCTCATCCGGCAGCTGTTGCGCTACATGCCCGCCAAGGGTAGGGGCGCCGGGGGCACCTACCCCAACCTGTTCGATGCCCACCCGCCGTTTCAGATTGACGGCAACTTTGCGGGTACTGCGGGCATGGCCGAGCTGTTGCTGCAAAGCCACCTGGGCGAAATCGAGTTGCTGCCAGCCCTCCCCGCGGCCTGGAATACGGGCCAGGTGCGGGGGCTGCGCGCCCGCGGCGGCTTCGAGGTGGGTATGGCTTGGCAACACGGCCAGCTGCAAACGGCTACCCTCGCGGCGCTGGCCGGGGGGCGGTGCGTGGTGCGGGCTGCCCGGCCCTTTCGCATCAAGGGCGTACGGGCCGCCCCTACCCACGATGCCCGTGGCTATGTGCTGGTATTCGAGGCCAAGAAAGGGCGTGCCTATCAGCTAGCGGCCAATTAGATCTTGCCGCTGCGGCCCCACAGTAGCGGCGGAACGGTCAAAGAAGGGGGGCAAATTAGCCTTTGCGCGGCCCGCACTGGCTCCCCTCCCAAAATTTGACTCTTTTGCGTTGCGCCCACTTCGATACTTTTCTTTCCCTATGATGACGTTCTCTCTTTCTACATTTCGCCGCTGGTGTGCCACCCACGCCGGCACCGGTCAATACCGCTCCTTCGGACGCATGGCCGGGGTGTTGCTGGTGCTTGCGATGGTAGGCCCCGCGAAGCTCGCCGCCAAGCCACCGAAAACCACTGCCTACCTATTCACCTACTTCACCGGCAACGACAAAAAGCAGGAAGCCATCCGCTTCGCGCTCAGTCAGGATGGCTACCACTACACGGCCCTCAACGGCAACCGGCCCATCGTCAGCTCGGCGGCCATCAGCGAGACAGGCGGCGTGCGCGACCCGCACATTTTGCGCGGCCACGACGGCAAGACCTTCTACATGGTGGCTACCGATATGGTGTCGGCCAAGGGCTGGAGCAGCAACCGGGGCATGGTGCTGCTGAAGTCCAACGACCTGATCAACTGGAAATCCAGCGTCGTCAACATTCAGAAGAAATATCCCAACCAAGAAAACCTGAAGCGGGTGTGGGCCCCGCAAACCATCTACGACGCCAAGGCCAAGAAGTATATGGTGTACTTCTCCTTGCAGTATGGCTCGGAGCCCGATAAAATCTACTACGCCTACGCCAACAAGGACTTTACGGACCTGGAAGGCGAGCCCAAACAGCTGTTTTTCTCACCCACCAACGGCTCTTGTATTGATGGCGACATTGCGGAGAAAGACGGCAAGTACTACCTCTTCTTCAAGACCGAAGGCCAGGGCAACGGCATCAAAGTGGCCGTGTCGGATAAGCTGACCGAGGGCTATAAGCAGCGCGACCCCTACGTGCAGCAAACCAAAGAGGCCGTGGAGGGTGCGGGCACCTTCAAGCTCAACAACAGCACCGACTACATCTTGATGTACGACGTGTACGGCAAGGGCCGCTACCAATTCACGCGCACGTCGGATTTCGAGTATTTCAAGGTGATTGACGACGAGGTGCAGATGAACTTCCACCCCCGCCACGGCACCGTGCTACCCATTACCGCCGAGGAAGCCACCCGCCTGGCCGCCCGCTGGCTAACACCAGCTGACCTATTCGGCACGGCCCAGAACAAGGCTATCCGGCAGCAGAACACCGTGGTAGACAGCGCGGCCGCCAAGGTGGCCTACTTGGCGCTGCCGGGTACCAGCCTGCAACAGTTTGATCCGCAGCTGACCACGTTTGGTCTGACGGTGAAGCCCAGCGGCCCGCAGAACTTCGCCAAGGGCCCCGTGACCTACACGGTAGGGCAGGGCAGCCAGCAGCGCACCTACGCGGTGTCCGTCACCGAAACGCACAACCCGGCCCTGAACGGCTACTACGCCGACCCGGCCATCCTGCACTCCGAGAAAACCGGCAAGTTCTACATCTACCCTACCTCCGACGGCTTCACGGGCTGGTCGGGCACCTACTTCAGAACGTTTTCCTCTCCCGACTTGGTGAACTGGAAGGACGAAGGCGTGATTCTGGACCTGAACCGCGACGTGAGCTGGGAGCACAAAAACGCCTGGGCACCCTGCATTATCGAGCAGAAAACCGCCACTGGCTACCGCTACGCCTACTATTTCTGCGCAGGCGCGAAGATCGGGGTAGCGTTGTCGGATAGCCCTACCGGCCCGTTCAAGGACACCGGCAAGCCGCTACTCAACCAACTTCCTGAGGGCGTGAAGGGCGGCCAGCAGATAGACCCCGCCGTGTTCCGCGACCCGCAGAGCGGCAAGCTCTACCTGTACTGGGGCAACGGCTACATGGCCGGCGCCGAGCTGAACGACGACTTGGTAAGCCTGAAGCCCGGCACCACGCAGGTGATGACGCCCGACAAGACGTTCCGCGAGGGCGCTCACGTGTTCTTCCGCAACGGCACCTACTACTTTATGTGGAGCGAGGACGACACCCGCTCGCCCAACTACCAGGTGCGCTACGGCACCTCCACCACGCCGCTGGGCAAGATTACGGTGCCCGCCAACAACCTAGTAATCACTAAAGACCCGGCGCAGGGTATCTACGGCACCGGCCACAACAGCACCATTCAGGTGCCCGGCCGCGACGAGTGGTACCTGGTCTACCACCGCTTCACCTATCCCAAAGGCATCAAAATGGGCGACGCCGCTGGCTACAACCGCGAGGTGTGCATCGATAAAATAGAATTTAATGCCGACGGCAGTATCAAGCCGGTGGCGCCTACCCACGCCGGTATTCAGCCAGTGCAACGGTAACTCCACCCCCGGCCCACCGATAGCAGCAACAACTATACAAAGAGAAACGATAATGAAATTCGCTATACGTTTGATAATAAGCAGCTTGCTGTTGTTGCCAGTCGCCGCGCAGGCGCAGCAAGCCAAAAAACCAGTTATCCGGCAGAACGTGCCGCTGGATTCCATCCGGCTGAGCGACCCGTTTATCCTCGCTGACTCGAAGACTAAGCAGTACTACATGACCGGCACCGGCGGCCTGCTCTGGAAAAGCCCGGACATGAAGCGCTGGTCGGGACCCTATTCCGTGGCCCAGCCTGATCCTACTTCCTGGATGGGGCCGAAACCGATGATCTGGGCCGCTGAAATCCACCCGTACCAGGGCAAGTACTACTACTTTGCCACCTTCACCAACCAAGCCGTCAAGATTGATACAGTGCAGGGTACGCCGATTGAACGCCGGGCCTGCCACGTGCTGGTCAGCAACCAGCCGGGTGGCCCTTACGTGCCCGTTCCCGGCGGCGACGCCACCTACCTGCCCGCTAACAAACCTACCCTCGACGCTACGCTGTGGGTAGATATGGACAAAAAGCCCTACATGGTATACTGCCACGAGTGGCTGCAAAACCAGAATGGCACCATCGAGAAAATTCAGCTGAAGCCTGATCTGAGCGGTACGGTAGGGGAGAGCAAGGTGCTGTTTCGGGCTAGCGACTCGCCCTGGAGCCGCGAAAACCCGCGCACCGGCCCGGCCCGCCCCAACAAAGTAACCGACGGCCCCTACCTGTTCCGGACCGGCACCGGCCGCCTGGGCATGATCTGGACCAGCTGGATCTACGACGTGTACACGCAAGGCGTGGCCTACTCCACCAGCGGCACCCTCGATGGCCCCTGGGTGCAGGAAAAAGACCCCATTACCCCGCCCAACTATGGCCACGGCATGCTGTTTCGCACCCTCGATGGCAAGCTCCTGATGGCCGCGCACAGCCACCAGGACATCAAGGGCCGCTACCACCGCGTGCCGCACCTGTTTGCGGTGGATGTGTCGGGCAACAAGCTGGTGCTGGGCAAGCCCTACCAGCCGTAAAGGTCGTCCGCCGGTCCGACGCCGCAGGCGTCGGACCGGCGGACGGCAACTATTTTCTGCAAACTCCCTCTTTCACCCCATGAACCGCCTTCCGACCTACCTACTCGGCGCTACCCTGCTGCTGGGGCTACCCACCGCCTGCACTACTTCCCAAACGGCTGCCACTTCCTACATGCAGCCGAAAAAGGCCGAGGTGCTGGCCCTCATTACGAAGGTGAATGACCACTGGCAGGCCACGCACCCGCCGCAAGAACGGGCGTTTTGGGACGTGGCTGCCTACCACACCGGCAACATGGCGGCCTATGCCGTCACTGAAGACGAGAAATACCGGCAGTATTCCGAAACGTGGGCCGAGCACAACCAGTGGAAAGGCGCTACCTCCGACGACAGAGCCACCTGGAAGTACAAGTACGGCGAAACGCCTGACCACGTGCTGTTTGGCGACTGGCAGATCTGCTTTCAAACCTACGCCGACCTGTATAAGCTGAAGCCCGAGCCCCAGCGCATTGCCCGCGCCCGCGAGGTGATGGAGTACGAGATGAGCACCCCCCAAAACGACTACTGGTGGTGGGCCGATGGCCTCTACATGGTGATGCCCGTGATGACCAAGCTCTATACCATCACCAACAACCCGCAGTACCTGACGAAGCTGCACGAGTACTTCAGCTACGCCAACAGCATCATGTACGACCAGGAAACCGGCCTGTACTACCGCGACGCCAAGTACGTGTACCCCCAGCACAAATCGGCGAACGGCAAGAAGGACTTTTGGGCGCGCGGTGATGGGTGGGTGTTTGCTGGCCTGGCCCGCGTACTACAAGACCTCCCCGCCACCGACCCCCACCGCGACGAGTACTTGAGCAAATACCGCGGCCTGGCCGCCGCCCTCAAGCAGGCCCAACAGCCGGAAGGCTACTGGACGCGCAGCCTCCTGGACCCTGCGCACGCCCCCGGCCCCGAAACCAGCGGCACGGCCTTCAACACTTTCGCTTACCTGTGGGGCATTAATCACGGCGTGCTGGACCGCAAAGAGTACCTGCCCACCGCCATGAAAGGTTGGCAGTACCTCACTACCACGGCCCTGCAACCCGACGGCACTATCGGCTACGTGCAGCCCATCGGCGAAAAAGCCATTCCCGGCCAGGTGGTCGATAAAAACTCTACCTCCAACTTTGGGGTAGGGGCTTTCCTGCTGGCCTCCAGCGAGATGTATCGCTACGTGGGCAAGCGCTAGAGTGCACGCACCTTTCCACCCGACGAATATCACCCCGCCATTCTCCCGAAATACCCCCGGTTGCTCCGCGGGTAGTGGCGTAGTATTGCCTATGCATTTCTGAGACACACGGCGCGGTGCCAACCACACCGCCAGCGGCCTCGCTTTACCTCATCTATTCAATGCGCAACGTTCACTTTCTAACGGCCGCCCTGCTCCTAACCAGCGGCGCGGCTACCGCTCAAAACACACCCAACGAGTGGGAAAACCCGCGGGTGTTTGAGCAGAACAAAGAGAAGCCCCACGCCAGCTTCATGGTGTATGACAAGGCCGCCGACGTGGCCGCCAACGACTACGCCCGCTCGCCCTACTACCAGTCGTTGAACGGGCAGTGGAAGTTCAACTATGTGCCTCGCCCCGCCGAGCGCCCTACTACCTTCCAGCAGCCCGGCTTCGACGACAAAGGCTGGGCCAGCATTGCGGTGCCCTCCAACTGGGAGATGAAGGGCTTCGGCACGCCCATCTACACCAATATCACGTACCCATTTCCTAAGAATCCGCCCTTTATTGGGGGACGCGACAACCCGGTAGGGAGTTACCGGCGCACCTTCACGGTGCCCGCCGCCTGGGCGGGTAGGGAAGTGCTGCTGAACTTCGGCTCCATCTCGGGCTATGCGGTGGTGTATGTGAACGGGCAGCGTGTGGGCATGAGCAAGGTGGCGAAGTCGCCGGCTGAGTTCGATATCACGAAGTACCTAAAAGAGGGCGAGAACACGCTGGCCGTGCAGGTTACGCGCTGGCACGACGGTAGCTACCTCGAAGACCAGGACTTCTGGCGCCTCTCCGGCCTCGACCGCGACGTGTACCTCTACAGCCTACCCCAGCGCACGATTTGGGACTTCTTCACCCACGCCGACCTCGACCCTACCTACAAAAACGGCCAGTTTTCGGCCGATGTCACCCTGCGCAACTTTGGCGCGGCGGCTGGTACTCCGGCTCGCCTCACGGCGGAAATCTTGGACAGCAACGGCAAAACCGTGCTGCGTCAGCAGCAGCCCGTGGCCGCTGGTGCGGAGACCGTGCAGTTGAGCGGCACCGTGAAGAACGTGCGGCCGTGGTCGGCCGAAGTGCCTACCCTCTACCAGTGCCGCTTGACGCTGGAAGATGCCCAGGGTAAGGCCTTGGCTGTGACGGGCTGCCAGGTAGGCTTCCGCAAAGTGGAAATCAAAGACGCTCAGCTGATGGTGAACGGCCGCCCGGTGGAGGTGCACGGCGTGAACCGCCACGAGCTGGAGCCCACCACTGGCCGCGTGGTAACCGATGAGCTGATGCGCAAGGACTTGGCCCTGATGAAGCAGCACAACGTCAACGCCGTGCGCACTTCGCACTACCCCAACGACGAGCGGTGGTACCGCCTCTGCGACGAGCTGGGCTTCTACCTGGTAGACGAGGCCAACATCGAAACCCACGGCATGGGCGCCGAGTGGCAGGGCTGGTTCGACAAGACCAAGCACCCAGCCTACCTGCCCGAGTGGGCACCGGCCCACCTCGACCGCATTGAGCGGCTGGTGGAGCGCGATAAAAACCATCCCTCGGTCATCATCTGGAGCCTGGGCAACGAGTGCGGCAACGGCCCCGTGTTTCACGACGCCTATAAGTGGCTGAAACAGCGCGACCCCTCGCGCCCGGTGCAGTTTGAGCAGGCCGGCGAACAGGAGAACACCGACATCGTGTGCCCCATGTACCCCCGCATGAGCTCGATGAAGACCTACGCCACCGCTACCGACAAAAAGCGCCCCTTCATCATGTGCGAATACTCGCACGCGATGGGTAATAGCAATGGTAACTTCCAGGAGTACTGGGACTTGATTCGGAGTAAGCCACATATGCAGGGCGGCTTTATCTGGGACTGGGTAGACCAGGGCCTGCAAACCCGCGCCGCCGATGGCCGCATTTTCTACGCCTACGGCGGCGACCTAGGCGGCTTGCTCTTGCAAAACGACGAGAACTTCTGCGCTAACGGTCTGGTATCGGCCAACCGAGTGCCGCACCCTGGCTTGCTGGAGGTGAAGAAGGTGTACCAGGATATTCGCTTTTCGGCAGCCCAGCCCGCCAATGGCCGCGTGACGGTGCTGAACGGTTTTTCCTTTAACGATCTGAACGACTATACCTTCCGCTGGGAGCTGCTGCGCAACGGCACGGTAGCCAAAACCGGCACCTTTGCCGTGGGCAAGCTGGCCGCTGGTCAGCAGAAAGAAGTGAAGCTGGGCCTACCTTCGATGAAAACCGAGCCCGGCACCGAGTACGTGCTGAACGTGTTTGCCACCACCAAAGCCGCCGCGCCACTACTGCCCGCCGGCCACGAGGTAGCCCGCGAGCAGTTCACGCTGACGCCCGCGGCCACCTACTTTGCCGCCAAGCCGGCCACCACCGGCACCCTGCAAGTGCAGCGCGACGGCGATAAACTGACCTTCACATCGGGCGACGTGCGCGGCGAGTTCAACACCAAGCAAGGCCGTCTCACCGACTACCGCCGCGGCGACCAGCGCACGCTGGGCAGTTTCCCCGAGCCCTACTTCTGGCGCGCTCCCACTGATAACGACTTCGGCAACGGCATGCCCCAACAACTGGGCGTGTGGCGCACGGCCCACGCCGCCCGCGAGGTGAAAAACGTGACGGTAGGCGAGCAGTCGGCGGCCGGCCTACCCATCAAGGTAGACTATATGCTAACGGCCGTAGGCGTGCCCTACACGGTGTCCTACCTCATCGGTCCCGATGGCGCCGTGCAGGTAACGGCCGCTATCGACATGACTGGCAAGGACTTGCCCGAGCTACCCCGCTTCGGGATGCGCCTGGAGCTGCCCGAGCGCTACAATCAGCTGCGCTACTACGGCCGCGGCCCCTGGGAAAACTACCAGGACCGTAACACCGCTACCTTCCTGGGTACGTACCAGGACTCAGTGGCCGGGCAGTTTGTGAAGGGGTACATCCGGCCCCAGGAAAACGGCTACCACACCGATGTGCGCTGGTTCTCGCTCACCGATGCCGCCGGCCAGGGCCTGCGCGTGGAAGGGCAGCAGCCCCTGAGCTTCAGCGCCCTACCCTACCGTGCCGAGGACCTCGACCCCGGCCTCACCAAAAAGCAGCAGCACCCCACCGACCTGCCGCCCCACCAGCAAACCTACCTCCACCTCGACCTGAAACAGCGTGGTGTAGGCGGCGACGACAGCTGGGGAGCCCTACCCCACGAGCAGTACCGCTTGTTGGATAAGAAGTACAGCTATACCTACACGCTGCGCCTGCTCAATGGCAGCGAAGCCGGCAAAGGCGCTACTTCGCAGGTATTGCCGAAAGCCGGCGGTAAGCAGTAAGCTAAAAGAACCTCATGCGCCATGCGCCATCTGACGTCCGCTTGCCGAAGCCTCTCTACCGTGAATAAGTACCAGCAGTAGATATGCTTCGGCAAGCGGACGCCAGATGGCGCATGAGGTTCAAAAAACGTAACGTCCTATCGAAGCAATCCTACCCTGATTCTGGACTAAATCACCCTATGAACTATTCCCGTTGGCTGCTGGCGTTGGCGCTAAGCGGCACCGCTTTACTCACTACGCCTGCCTACGCCCAAACGCCCGTGGGCCTAGGCTGGGCCAAAAACAACGTGAACGGGGCCGTATTTCGCAAAAACTCCGTGGTGACGCACGGCCGGGAGCAGTACACTGCCTACTACGACTCCCTGGGCTACGTGGTGCTGGCCAAGCGCCGCCTACCCCGCGGGCGGTGGCAGGTGCAGCGCACCCAATACCAGGGCAAGGTGCAGGACGCCCACAACGTCATCAGCATTATGGTAGATGGGCGCGGCTACCTGCACTGCTCCTTCGACCACCACGGCAACCCCTTGCACTACTGCCGCAGCAAAGCACCCGGCTCGCTGGAAATGAGCGAGTTGCTGCCCATGACCGGCGACCGGGAGAAGAACGTGACATATCCCGAGTTTCACCGTTTCCCCTCGGGCGACCTGCTGTTTCTGTACCGCGATGGCAGCTCCGGCAACGGCAACCTGGCCCTGAACTACTACTCCACCAAAACCCAGCAGTGGCGCCGCCTGCACGATGTTTTAATTGACGGCGAAGGACGGCGCAACGCCTACTGGCAAGCCTGCATCGATGCCAAGGGTGCCATCCATTTGTCGTGGGTGTGGCGGGAGAGCCCCAACGTGGCCAGCAACCACGACATGGCCTACGCCCGCTCTTTGGATGGGGGCAAAACCTGGCAGCGCAGCACCGGCGAAACCTACCGCCTACCCATCACGGAGGCCACGGCGGAATATGCAGCTCGCATTCCACAAAACAGCGAGCTGATCAACCAAACCACTATCACTACCGATGCGGCCGGCACGCCCTATATCGCTACCTACTGGCGGCCCCAGGGTACGCAAGTACCGCAGTACCAGTTGATTTATAAGGCTGGTAACATCTGGAAATCGCAGCAGATCAGCCAGCGCACCACGCCGTTCAGCCTGAGCGGGGTAGGGACCAAGAAGATTCCGATTTCGCGGCCGCAACTGCTGGTGGAAACCAAAAAGGGGAAAACCGCCGCCTACCTCGTGTTCCGCGACGCCGAGCGCCAGGACCGCGCCTCGGTGGCCGCCTGTCCCGACCTTACCCAAAACCAGTGGGCCGTGACAGACCTGACCACTACCAGCGTGGGCAACTGGGAGCCCAGCTACGACACCGAGCTGTGGCAGCGCCGCCACGTGTTGCACCTATTCGTGCAGCGTACCGGCCAGGGCGACGGCGAAACCCTGGAAAACCTACCCCCGCAGCCCGTCTATATAAAGGAGTGGAAGCCGGAAGCGTCTTCCGCAAATCAGCCGGCTACGCATTGGTCGCTGGGGGCAACGACGCCTACCCCGGCAGCTACGCAAGATGGCTGGCGGCTGGTGTGGGCCGATGAGTTCAACACCGCAGGCCGCCCCGACCCCCAGAACTGGCAGTTCGAAAATGGCTTCGTGCGCAACCACGAGCTGCAATGGTACCAGCCCGACAACGCCCGCATCGAAAACGGGATGCTCATTATAGAGGCTCGAAAGGAGAATCGACCCAACCCTGCCCATCAGCCCGGCAGCACCGATTGGAAAATTAGCCGCCCTACCATCGACTACACCTCGGCCAGCCTGAACACGCAGGGCCGACACCAGTGGCAGTACGGCCGTTTCGAGATGCGCGGCCGCATTGACGCGCGCTCTGGCCTGTGGCCCGCCTTCTGGACGCTGGGCGTGGCCGGCGAGTGGCCCGCCAATGGCGAAATCGACATTATGGAGTGCTACAAAGGGAAGATTCTCGCCAACGTAGCCTCCGGCACCGACAAGCGCTACACCGCCAAGTGGCACAGCGAAACCAAAGCCGTCGACTCCTTCCCTGACCCCGATTGGGCCAAGAAATTCCACGTGTGGCGCATGGACTGGGACGCCGACTCCATTCGCCTCTACGTGGACGACCTGCTGCTCAACGAAACCCCGCTCACGGCCACCGTAAACCAGGACGGCACCGGCCGCAACCCGATGAGGCAGCCGCATTATACCTTATTGAACCTAGCCCTGGGCGGCGACAACGGCGGCCCCCTGGAAGGTACTACCCTACCCAGCCGCTACGAGGTAGACTACGTGCGCGTGTATCAGCAGTAGGGTAGGCTGCACGATGGCCGCGTAGCGGCCGTAGGTGTACATAATCAGCCACAACCAGAATGGCCCTTGTGCTAGCAGCGCAAGGGCCATTCTGGTTGTGGCTGATTATGTACGCCTTGGTCTACCGTACCACCAGCTTGCTGGTAGCACCATCGGTGGTGCGTAGCATATACACGCCGCCCGCCAGGCCGGTGGTTTCGAGGCGGTCGGTGGCGGAGAGGGTGCGCACGGGGCGGCCCGTGAGGTCCAGCAGCGTGCCCGATACGGCACGGCTCAGACGCACCATGCTACCCTGGGTGGGGTTGGGGTAGAGTTGCAGCGCCGCGGCTGCGGCCAACGGCCCGCGCGTGGGGGTAGGCGTGGCCGCCTGGATGCCATAGGCCGCAATCGTGCTGCTGACCTCGTTGGCGAGTAGCAACATCGGCTGGCCCGTGGGGCTGTCGGTGGCGGCCACGAACACAATGCCCTCGGGACCCAAATCGCCGGTGCCGGCCGTGAGGCTTCGGTTGTTGATGTACTGCTCCAGCACGGGCGCGGCGGGGTTGTTCAGATTGAACACCGCTACCCCGCCCACGCGCTCCAGCGACACGAAACCGTACAGGGTATCCCCGATGCGGCCCGTCGTCACGCCTTCCGGTTCGGGGCCTTTGTCGTCGGAGCGGTTCTTACGGGTGGGGGCTTCGCCGAAGCTGTTGCTGGCGTTGAAAATGGCGCCGTAGGTGGCATCGGCGCTGGTTACGCGCTCCAGCAGGTTGCCGCTATCGTGCACCAGCGCGCCGGTGCTGGCGTTGAAGATGCTGAACGAGCGGCCCCCGTAGGCGTAGATTTCGTCGAAGTCGCCGTCGCCGTCGGTGTCGCCCAGCTTGTTGGTCACGTTCAGGCGACCCAGCACCGCTTCGTTTTTGAGCAGCGCCGCGTTGGGGAAAGCCGTGGGGTCGAGCACGTAGGAGTTGGCACTGACACGCACTTGCTCGCTGAAAGCGGAATAGTCGCGGGCGTCGCCCTCGTTGGCCGTCAGCAGGTAGGGCGTGCCGCCTACCTCAAACGTGGTAATGGCATCGGGCTGGCGCATGCCCCGGATGGGCCAGTTGGCTAGTAGTATATCCTGAGTACGATCGGAAGCATCCAGGCTGAAACCCGCTTGCCGGTGGTCTTGGTACCCCACAGGGCGCAGGGCCGTGAACTGGTTGGTGGTCAGGTCCAGCACCGCTATGGCGTTATTTTCCTGGAGGCTGATGTAAGCCGTTTTCGAGTCGGCACTCACCGTAATATACTCGGGCTCTAGGTCTTGCGCCACGGTGGCGGGCGCCGCCGCTAGCCCACCGTAGATGCGGATGCCCTGTTGGCGCAGCTGGGCTGCCTGGTCGTTGTAACTGGTGAAGCCTACGGTCGTCACGTTGGTTTGCGCAAGGCCGGGCACACCGCCCGAGATGTCGATAATCGACACGCTACCCTCGGGGTCCGCGGTGTAGTCGGCCTTGGGCTCGCCCTCGTTGGCCGTCAGCACCAGGCGGCCGTCGGGCGAGAACGTCACCATATCGGGCATGGCGCCCACGGTCACCTGCTTCACAAAGGCGCCATTCTGATCGAAGAACACCACGCTGCCGTTGGCCTGCGGATTCGTGTTTTCAATAGCGCAGGCCACTACGCCGTTGCGCACGGCCACCGAGTTGAGGCCACCATAAGATTTGATATCAATAGAAGCTACCGCCACGATGGCCGCCGGATTAGCCAGATTCAGGATGTCCAGCTTACCCCCAACGGAGTTGGCCACGTACAGGCGCTTGGTGGTAGGGTCGTAGGCCGCAATTTCAGCCGAGTTGATTTGCTTTGTGCCTTCAAATGGGGTAGCCGTTTGGTAACTCTGCAACAGGCTGAGGGTCAGCCCTCGGTTGAGGGTAGGCGCAGGCGTGTCGTTGTCGCGGATGTAGACCAGAATATCCGCCGAGGCCGCCGCCACGGTGGCGTTGGTCGGGTTTTGGAGGCGCACCACAAAGTACTCCGCATCCTCGGCCGTGGCATCGTCCAGAATCGGAATGGTGATGGTTTGGGTGCCGGTGGCGCCAGCCGGGAACGTCACGGTTTGGGTGGCCGCGTAGGTGAAATCCTGCCCGGCCGTGGCCGTCCCGAACGCCTGCAACGCCACCTCCACGGTGCTGGCCGCCGCGCCGGGGTTGGTAATCGTGAGCGGAATGCTAACGGAGCCCGCGTTTTCGGCCACCGTGATGGTGGCGCTGGGCCGACTGATGCTAGGCGTGGTTTGGGCCTCGGCCCGGCCAAGGCCCAAGCTCAGCAGGAAAGCGGTGGCCGGTAGAAAAGCGTAGAGGTGTAGGCGCATAGGGGTAGGTTGGTTGAGTAGCCAAAGCTACCGGCAACGCATTACCGCAACATGACGCAAATATTACGTGATAATGAATAATATAGCATTTATATAATTGATTGCTAGATAGTTGTTCTAAGTATCGCCTTGCGATACTAGCGCGGGGCACAGCCCCACGCCAGTACCTAACTACTTCTTCGCATAGCGCACTTCCACAGCCACAGGGTAGTGGTCGGAAGGAAGTTTGCCGCCGCCATAGGTGTCCGTCAGAATGCCGTAGCGGGTGGCCGTAAAGGCGGGGCTGAGGAAGATGTGGTCGATGCGGGCGTCGGTTTTGCGCGTGGGGTCGAAGCCGTTGAACGTGCCGTTGGGCGCATACACCAGTGGGGCCGTCTGGTAGGCGTCGCGCAGCGTGCCCGAGGTACTGAGGATGGTGTAGCTCTCGTTGCGCTGGTCGATGTTGAAGTCGCCGGTGAGGATGGCGGGCGTGGTGCCGGCCATTTCCTTCACCTTGCTGAGAATCAGCTTGGCACTTTCGCGGCGGGCTTCCTTGCCCACATGGTCGAAGTGGGTGTTGAAGAAGTAGAACGTGAAGCCGGTGCCTTTGTCGCGCAGGTGCGCCCAGGAACAGATGCGGGGTAGGGCGGCATCCCAGCCCTTGCTGGGCGTAGCGCTGGTAGGCGACAACCAAAACGTGCCCTGTTGCAGTAGGTCGAACTTGTCTTTCTTATAAAAGATGGTCGAGAACTCGCCGGCCTGCTTGCCGTCGTCGCGGCCTACGCCCACGTGCGCGTAGCCGGGCAGCTGACCGGCCATGTCCTGCAATTGGTTATACAGCACTTCCTGGGTGCCAAACACGTCAAAGTCCTGAAAGCGAACGAGCTTGGTGAGGTAGGGCACACGCTTGCTCCAGGCATTGGCCGTGTCGTTCTTGTTGTCGTAGCGAATGTTATAAGTCGCCAGCTTCAGCGTTTGAGCCGAAAGGGTAGAGGCCGCGCCGAGGAAGAGTAGGGCGGCGAGTAGAGTGTGCTTGAGCATTAGAGGAAGTGAGGGAAATTAGGAACAGGTTAGTGGGTAAACCGTCTGTCATCCTGAGCATTCCGCGCATCAAGCGGCGACGAAGGACCTTATCACGCTGGAGCAGTTATCGTAACAACGACTTGTTCAACTGGCATAAGGTCCTTCGCTCCGCTCAGGATGACAAGAGGTGCAAGATGACAGGTTGTTACTCCCAACCCGGATTCTGACCGAGTTTGGGATTGATGAGGCGGTCGGCTTCGGGGATGGGGTAGAGGTAGAATTTGTCGTCCCACTTGCGGGGCACGTTGGCCAGCCAGGTCAGCTCGCCGGAGGTGCCGTTCTTGAGCTGCTGCGGGTTGGCGCGGCCGTTCAGGGTAGGCGACACGTTTACGTAGGTAACGCCCGCGGCCGGGGGGGTAGGGGCCGTGTTCTGGTAGAACGCCACGTCGGCTTTGCCGTCCTCGTTTAGGTCGAGCGGCTGGTTGAGGGCGGGCACGTAGAAGCCGTTCCAGATCATTTCCATTAGCGGCCCGCGGCGCCAGCGGATGATATCATCGAAGCGGAAGCCCTCTAGCACCAGCTCGATGCCCCGCTCCCGCCGGATTTCCAGCAGCGCCGCATCCGAGATACCGGGGAAGTAGTTGGTTTGCAGGTAGGCATCGGCCACGGTGGGCTTGGCCGCGAGGCCGCCCGTGATACCGGCGCGCTGGCGCAGCGCCCCGATGGTTTTCACCCAATCAGCATTACTGAAGGTGCCCAGCTCGGCGCGGGCCTCGGCGTAGTTCAGCAGCACCTCGGCGTAGCGAATGATGGGTAGGGAGTTGATGTTGCGCGTGCCGCCGTCGTAGTAGGTGTCGTCTAGGGTCAGCTTAATGGGCTGATAGCCAGTATACGTGTAGGAGAAAACCGGCGGCGCGGCCTCCGTGGCGTTGCCGTTGGTGCGGCGGTAGTCGCCCATCCGGATGGTCTGTTGCAGGCGCTTGTCGCGGCCCTTCACCTCTTGCGCGAAGGGCATGGTTTCGTAGCCTGCTTTGCTGGTGAAAGGCGTGCCGTCGATGTTCAAATAGGTGTTCACAAAGGTGCGAATCAGGCTCACGCGCGAGCCGTAGGTGGCGCTGGTCCACCACCAGTTGGCGTCGTTATATACGCTCAGGGCGGGGTCCGACACGGCGGCCAGAATCACCTCCGAGGCTACCGGCGCCTGGCTGGTAAACACCTGGCGGTAGGCGCGGTCGGTGCCGCCGGCCGCGTTCAGGCTGAAGCCGCCGGTGGTCATCACCTGCTCGGCGGCGGTGGCGGCTTCGGTCAGCCACTGGTTGGCGCTGCCGGTCAGGCCGTAGCCGGTCTGATACTTCCGAAACGTGCCCTCAAACAAGCACACCCGCGACTTGAACGCGGCGGCCGTTTGCTTGGTGATGAGGCTACGGCTGTTGTCGGCGGTGGTCGTAATATTTTTGATGGCGAAGTTCAGGTCAGCCAGTACCGAGTCCATCACCAGGGTGCGCGGGTCGCGGCCGTTGTAGAGGGTAGGGTCGTCCACCGACTGCGGCTTGCCAATCCACGGCACATCCCCGAAGCGCTTCACCTTATCGAAGTAAAACCACGCCCGGAAAAACCGCGCCAGCCCCCGGTAGTGGTTGCGCACGGCCGGCGCCACGGCGGGGTTGTTGTTGTTGGCCAGGAAGTAGTTGATGTTGCGCAGCGGGCGCCAGTCCCAGCCCGAGCTTTGGCGGGCGCTAAAAGCGCCGGGCAGCAGAAAATCGGGTACCTGGGTGCGGGCCGCGTAGTCGGCCATGGCGTCGCCGCGCACAATGTCGTTGGCGGTGGGCAGCACATCGTAGAAAGAATTGGCGTACAGCTCCAGGCCCCGCTCGTTGCTGAACACGGCCGAGCCGGTCACGGTGGCCTCGGGCTCCTGGTCCAGCGAGTCGCAGCCGGCCAGGGCCAGGCACAGGAAAAGGAAGGTGGTAAGGTATGGTTTCATGAGGAAAATGTGTGGGAAGGGTATTTGTCTGCCGGGCGCCTGCCGGTCCGACGCCGGAGGCGTCCGACCGGTATCGTCGCTGATGTCTGCACCCGCGTCAGTGGGCGTCAGCACGAAGCTCGTTCTACGATACCGGTCGGACGCCTCCGGCGTCGGACCGGCAGGCGACCCTACCGTTAGAAAGTCACCGACAAGCCCAGGATGACGCTTTTCAGGATGGGGTAGTTGTTGCCGTTGCCGCTGTTGCTGGAGGTCAGCACCTGGTCGGAGCGGCCGATGCTTTCCACGTCCAGGTCATGCGTGATTTTGTAGAGCGGCGACCAGGCCCACAGGTTCTCGCCCGACACGTACACCCGCGCCGCCGACAGCTTGGCGCGGTTGATCAACGACACCGGCAGGTTGTAGCCCAACTGCACGTTTTTCAGGCGGATGTAGGCGGCGTTGATGAGGTAGCGCGTCTGGGTCTGGCTTAGCTCGCCGGCGCCATTCTGGGCCACGTAGCCGCGGTAGCGCGGGAAGTAGGCGTCGGGGTTGTCCTCCGACCAGATATTACCCAGCTGCGACTTCGGCACCTTATTATAGGGGCGGTTGTACTGGCCCCAGAAGATGCCCGCTTCCGAGCCGGGGTACCAGTCCTGGTGCCCTACCCCCTGGAAGAAGGCCGAGAAGAAGAAGTTGTGCCAGCTGGCATCGGCCATCACGCCGTAGGTGTAGCGGGGCAGGGAGTTGCCAATCACGCGCCGGTCGCCGGGGTTGGCCACGGTGTTGTCGCCGTTGTTGATCACGCCGTCGCCATTCAGGTCCGCAAACTTGATATCGCCGGGCAATAGCTGGCCGCTGGTAGAAGCCCGGAACAGAGCCTGCGAGGGCGAGGAGCTAATCTGGTCCTGCGATACAAACAGCCCGTCGGTGGTGTAGCCCCAGATTTCGCCCAGGCGCTGGCCCTCGTAGTAGTCGTTCAGGCGCTTGTTGGGGTTGTTGTATTTGGTGATGTGCGCCTTGTAGTCGGCCAGCGTGAGGCGCAAGCCGTAGGCCAGGGGGCTGGCGCCCACGTTGGCCTGGTCGCGCCAGTTCAGGGCCACCTCCCAGCCCTTGGTGCGCAGGTCGGCGTAGTTACCCTTGGGCACATCGGTACCAAACACGGCGGGCAGGGTAGGGCCTACCGTAAACATATCGGTGGTGTTGCGAATGTAGCCGTCGGCGTTCAGCGTCAGGCGGTTTTTCAGCATGCTCAGGTCCAGGCCCAGGTCCGAGGTAGTGGAGGTTTCCCAGGTCAGGCCATTGGGCAGCACGTTGGGCTGGCCGGTGTATTGGGGCCGCACCCCGTTCAGCACCCGCCCCGACTGCGCAATGCTAAACTGCTCCTGAAACGCGTAGGAATTGATGTTGCCATTACCCAGCGACCCATACGACCCCCGGATTTTCAGCTCCGAAATCAGGTTAGGCGACACCTTCCAGAACGGCTCGTTGGAGATGCGCCATCCCGCCGAAAACGACGGAAAGAAGGCAAACCGCTCGTTTTCGGGAAACTTCGAGGAGCCGTCGTAGCGGCCGCTGGCCTCCAGCAGGTAGCGTTCCTTGAAGGAGTAGTTCAGGCGGTAGAAGCCGCCCGAAATGTTCCACCTATCCCAGCCGCCGCCTGTGGTAATGGCCTGACCCAGTGCTAGGTTGATGTCCTGGGCATCGGGGTAGATGAGGCCGTTGCGCTGGGTTTGCAGGCCGCGGTACGTCGACTGCTCGTAGTTGTAGCCCAGCAGCGCCTTGAAGTAGTGCGCCGGCGTGAAGTTGGTTTCGTACTCGGCGTAGAGGTTGGTGGCCAGGTAGCGCGTCTGCCCGAAAGCGCGCTGCAAATCGTTGGTGTTGGTGCCCACGTACTCAATCACGCCGGGCTTGCGGCTATACGGCACCGGCACGCGCGTTTGGGTGCGGTCGTTGTCGGTGTTGCGAATAGTAAAATTGCCGTTGACGCGGAATTTGTTGTCGAAGAAATTCGTGCTGAACGCCGTCGTGTTCCGAAACACCCGCTCGTCGAAGTCGATGCCGTTTTTGCCGTACCAGAAGTCGCCCACCGTGTAGGCCGCCGAGTAGGTGAGCGTGCCGTCGGGGTTGAACATGGGCGCCACGGTGTGGCCTTCGTCGGCAATGTTGCGCCAGATGCCGCCGCCCTCGCCCACGTTCAGCGGGTTGTGGTAGGTCATGTTGGAGTAGTCGGCGTTGTTTTCCACGCGCAGCCACGGAAACAGGTCCAGCGCCCCCTTCACCCGGAAGTTATACATCCGGTAATCGTCAGAATTATAGCGAAATAGCCCATCTTGCCCGAAGTAGCGACCCGTGGCATAGAAGCTGGCCTTGCCGCTGCTCCCCGACACCGACACGTTGTGTTCCGACGAGCTGGTGCGCTTCTTATACAACTCCTTGTACCAGTCGGTGTTACCGTAATACACGTACTCGCCATTGGCATTCACGTCTACCTTGGGTAGGCTGGGGTCTTCGGAACGCCGCTTCAGCTCGGCCAGGTACTCCGGCGAGAATTTCACCGTTTTGTTGATGTTCTGCGGGGTCTGGGAGTAGTCGTTCCACGCCGACCAGCCCTCGTTGAACATCTTGGCAAACTGGTAGCCGTCGGTCACGAAATCCGGCACCGCCGTGGGGCTCTTAATGGCCTGGTTGAACGAGTAGGTGATGCTGGTGCGGTCCTGGCTGGGGTTTTTGGTCGTAATAAGCACCACGCCAAAGGCCCCCCGCGCCCCGTAAATAGCGGCCGCCGAAGCATCCTTCAGCACCGATACCGTGGCGACGTCGTTGGGGTTCAGGCGGCTCGGGTCGCCCTCCACGCCGTCAATCAGCACCAGCGCATTGCCCCCCTGCCCAATCGAGGTAGTACCCCGAATGTTGTAGGCTGGCGACGCAATCGGCTTGCCGTCGCCGGGCACCAGGTTCAGGTTGGGCAGCACGCCCTGCAAGCCCTGCGTGAGGTTGGGCACCGAACGGTTTTGCAGTACCTCCGACGTCACCTGGTCCACGGCGCCGGTCAGGTTCACCTTCTTCTGGGTGCCGTAGCCCACCACCAC
Source organism: Hymenobacter sp. NBH84 (assembly GCF_014217645.1). NCBI lineage: Bacteria > Pseudomonadati > Bacteroidota > Cytophagia > Cytophagales > Hymenobacteraceae > Hymenobacter > Hymenobacter sp. NBH84. The sequence goes on along the minus strand of NZ_CP043644.1, from coordinate 3,967,482 downwards.
CACCTCGTCCAGCGCCTTGGTGTCGGGCGCTAGTTTGATGTCGATGGTCGTGCGGTTGTTCAGCGGCACTTCCTGCGTATGAAAACCTAAATACGAAACGACCAGCGTGTTAGCCTCCGCAGGTACTTCCAGTGAGTAGGCGCCAGTGGCGTCGGTTACAGTGCCTACCTGGGTGCCCTTGGCCAGCACCGTTACGCCGGGCAGGGCCTCGCCGGCGGTGTCGGTGATGCGGCCGCTGACGGAGCGAGCCTGTTGGGCCGCGGCCGTGAGGCTGCAACACAAAACAGCGGGTAGCAGCAAGTGCCGCTGCCAACGAAAAGCAGTAGGGGTTGAGGTCATGTACTAGGTGTATTGGTTGGAGGAAAGTAGGCGCACGACAGTCCCTGATACTTATGTATAATAAGCCAGCGGGTAGGGTAGAAAAAGGGCGGGATGGAGGAAAGAAAAGTAATTAAACAGTCAAGAAAAAGCCATATAAAACTCGCTCTGTTTTTATTAGTGCAAAGATACAGCAGTGGTTTATGCTTTATTTAAGATTGAATAGGATTGACAAATTGATAACATATTCTGCTTGCTCATAATGTTTGCATAACGTTTCGGTATACATTTGATGATATAGCTTTGCCAAGCTTAAACAGTAGCTTCTTAAGCTGTTTTTGTAACTATACTATTCATAAATACAAGTAGTTATGTTAAAAAAACAAAGCCCCGATACGCACTAAGCGGACTCTCAAGTCGCCAAATGCGTAGCGGGGCCAATCGAAAAAGATGGCGTATGTAAGCTGTGGAGTTGTGCTGTTGTTTTAGTTATTATTTTGTTTTACAATGAGCTGTATAATGTACGAGGATTATAAAATTATTGTAATTCAAATTTTAAAATTGAATTACAATAATTCACTTATTTAATAATATTATTTTTCAGAAAATAAATCAGGATAATCCGTAATAATGCCGTCTACTTTTTGGGCTACCAACTCTTTGATAGTAGGGACAGAATTTATGGTCCAGGGAATTATTTGCATGCCTTGTTGGTGGCAGTTTTGCACTAGGTTGGCTGTCACCAGCTTGTAGTAGGGGCTGTAGATGGTAGGCCGGAAGCTAAGGCGTTTCAGGTTAGCGGTTAGCCCGTAGACATTCTCCACCAGCAGTGCCGTGCGCAGGGTAGGGTGGGTGCGGTGCACCACCTCCAGCGTACGCGGGTCGAAGGACTGAATAATCACGCGGTCCTGCACGCCCTTTTCGGTTATCACGGCCAGCAGCAGCCGCACAAATTCTTCCGGCTCGGGGTGCAGGGTGTTGTCACCGGCCGGGGTGGTCTTGGTTTCGATGTTGTAGTAGGGCAGGGGCCGTCCCTGCCGCCGCGCGTGCGCCTCCGCCGAGTCAATTACCTCGGCCAGCAGCGGCTTGTATGTCTTCAGCTTCTCCTGCCGCGGAAACTTAGGATTGCCGTGGCTGCCCACATCGTAGCGCCGAATTTCGGCGTAGGGTAGGCCGTAGAGGCGCAGGGCCTTGCCAGCGGCCGCCGTGAGTGGTTGCCCATCGGGCGTGTGTACGAAGTCGGCGTTCATGTAGGGGTCGTGGGAGAGCAGCACCTGCTTGTCCTGGCTGATGGCGGCGTCCATCTCCAGGGTCGTCACGCCTAGGTCCAGCGCCTTCAGCATGGCCGGCACGGTGTTTTCGGGCAGCAGGCCGCGGCAGCCGCGGTGGCCCTGCGTGTCGAGCGGTGGTGGTGGGGTAGGGGCGGGCGTGAGCATGGCGAGCAGGGGAAGGAGCAGCAAGATTTTCATCGAAAGGAGGTTTTACGGCGCGGGTAGGGATAGGGCCGGGGGGCATCAATCGTCGTCATCGTCGCGCTTGGGCGCTAGCTTCAGGAAGGCGCCGCGCCGGGGAGCGGGGGCCGTGGCGTTTTCGCCGCGCACAAACTTCCAGATTACCTCGTTCAGCTCCAGGTCGGGCACGGCATCTTCGCGGGCCAGGTTGAAGCGCTCCGACTTCTCGGCGCTTTTGTTCCAGGCCACGTTGCGGGCGTCCAGGTCTACGCGGGCGGGGCGGGCCTGGTAGGGCGCGGGGTTGGGCGTGGTGGTGAAGCAGTCGGCTAGGGGGAGGGCGGCGGCATCGTACTGACTCATAGGGGGTAGGCCCAGCAGCAGCTCCATGGTGCGCAGCGCGCCCGAGGTGGAGTAGAGCGTGTGGTTGACGGTGCCGCGGCGGGTGTAGGGGCTAATCACGAAGGCCGGGGAGCGGTGCGCGTCCACGTGGTCGGGGCCGTTCTGGGCGTCGTCTTCCAGCACAAACACCACCGATTCTTTCCAGATCGGGCTTTTCGACAGGTGCTCTACCAGCTGGCCCAGGGCCAGGTCGTTGTCGGCCATGGCGGCAATAGGCGTGTACTTGCCGCGCCGCTGCCCGCTGGTGTGGTCGTTGCTGAGGCGAATGGTGCTGAACTGCGGCACGGCCCCCACGGCCAGCAGCGAGTCGAAATCCTGCCGCCAGATACGCACCCGCTCCACGTCCTTGATATCCATATTAAAGCCCGGCGACGGCACGCACACGTGCCCTTGCAACGATTTGAGCGGGGTTTTGCCCTTGTCGGCAAACTCGCCGTAGGTGCGGTAGCGCAGGCCGGCGCGCTGGCAGTAGTCCCAGATGTAGCCGTCGCGGGGGTAGGCAATCGGGCGGGTGCCCTCGTAGTCGTAGGTGCCGCCGCGGCCGCCGTAGCTGGTGGGCCAGGTTTTCTCGGTGTAGTCGGTGGCGTAGGCGGCCATGCTCCAGTTGTGGCCGTCGGCACTCACCTCGGCATTCACATAGAAGTTGTCGAGCAGCACAAACTCGCGGGCCAGGGCGTGGTGGTTGGGCGTCACCTTCTCCGGAAACACGCACAGGGTAGAGTCGCCGTTGCCCTCCGGCATATCGCCCAGCACCTGGTCGTAGGTGCGGTTTTCTTTGATGACGTAGAACACGTATTTGATGGGCGACGCCTCGCCTACCTTACCAGGCACCGGGTGGCCGGCGGGCCGGGCCGCGGCCTGGGTTTCGGCCTCAGCCGTGAAGGGCGTGTTGGCGTACACCTGCTTGGAGTAGGCGCCCAACGTAGCCTCGTCGGGCCGCGGAATACACGACAGCGTGCCCTTAAACAGGCTGCCGATATACTGCACCGGCTGGCCCGTTACGCCGGTGTGCGAGCCGCTGTTGTCGGTGCTCTTTACCGGCTGCGGCCCCTGCGGATTAGCCAGCGAGGAAAACCCTTTGCCATTGGCTACCAAGATGGTACGCCCCAGGGTCTTCACGTTGGTCGGGTACCAGCCCGTCGGGATGAAGCCGCGGGCCGCGCTCTTGCCCGGCGTGCGCACATCAAACACGGCCAGGCAGTTGTTGTCAGCGTTGGCGATGTAGAGCGTTTTCTCGTTGGGCGACAAGGCCAGCCCGTTGGTGGTCGAGCCGGTGAGGTGGGTAGGGTAGAGGGCCGTCGAAATCACCTCCAGCACCCGGCGCGTGCGCGTATCCACTACCGACACCGAGTTGTCGTTGGCGTTGGCCACGAACAGGTAGCGGCCGTTGCGGGTCAGCAGCAATTCATTGGGGTGACTTTCGGTGGCAATTTCGCCGGTGAGACGGCCGGTTTGGGTGTCGAACAGCGCCACCTTGTCGCCGCCCCAGAGCGAGATGTAGAGCGTGCGGCGGTCGGGGGCGAGCAGGCAGGCGTATGCTTCGTGACCCAGCGCTACCTTCTGCACCGTGGCCCCGGTGCGGGTGTCGAGCACGTAGAGGCTGTTGTCTTCCTTCGTCACCACGTAGAGGCGCTGGCGGGCGTCGTCGAGGGCCAGGCCGGTAGGACCGATCTTATTGGGCCAGGCGCGGCCCAGGCGCAGCGTGTCGGGGGTGCCCAGGCGGTTGCCGGCGGTAGAATAGCGCAGCACCATGTTGTCGTTGCCGCCCGAGGCGTAGAGCTGCCGCCCATCGGCGCTAAAGGCCAGCCCGTACCACGACTTGCCAATCACCTTTTCATCCAGCAGCTTTTCCGTTTTCGGGTCGATCAGCTGAATGCTCTGCGTACCCTGCCCGTTGTTGCTCACGGCCAGCAGCCGGCCGTTGCGGGAGAGTTGCATGTTCAGCGGCAAATCACCGAGCGGCACCGACCGCCCCGCCGGACTCAGCGACCAACCATTGGGCAGCAGAATACGCTCGGCCTGTGGGTTGTTGGTGGGCAGCTGCGCCTGGGCGGCCGGCGCGAGCCAGGCGCCGCCCAGCAGGCAGAGGCCCAGGGCGAAGGGGGGGGTACGGTGCATAGGCGGAGGGGTAGTAAAGCAAGGTAGGAAGATAAGCAGCGACGCGTATTGTCGGAGCTACACGGCTACCGTTTCGGTGTATTGCTGCCCGAAGCGGTCCGTCACTTCCACCCTGATTTCCTTGGCGTCTTTGGAAGGTCGGGCGTAGAACATGTGGTCGGCGAGGGTAGGGTCTACCCATTTGTGCTTGGCCGGGAGTTTGGGGCCGGCTTGCAGCTGCACGGCCAGCGGGTCGAGGCTGGTTTGCTGGTGCATGGGGCCTTGGCGCTGGCCGTTTTCAAACCACGTTACCTGCCACTCGGGGTCCCAGTTCCACACGTTCACCACAATGTCGTCGGGGCGGTCGGGGTTGGCGCCTTTGGGGTAGGCGCGGAACTGGTGGTTGCGGTCCTTGCCGAAGGATTTGTAGTACCACTTAATATTCGGGCCGTCTACTTCATACACGCCGTAGCCACTGGGCGTGCCGTCGGTGCAGATGGGGCCGGTCCACCAGGCGCCGCACACCGCGCCGTGGGTGTGCTCAATGGTGTTTTCGTGAAAAATTTTCTCGCACACGTGCGTGTGGCCCGACATAATATGCGCCGTGTAGGGCTTCAGCAGCCGGTACAGCTCGTGGCGGTTCGACAATACCCCGCCCAGCGACTCGTCTTTGAGCTGGTTGCGCCGCTTGTCGCCGCTGTCTACCGGAATATGCAGGGCCACCACCACGGTGCTACCTGGCTTCACGTGGCTCAGGTCCTGCTCCAGCCACTGCAACTGCGTCTCCGTGAGGTAGCCAATGTACTTTTTGGGCGGCCCAATAAAGAACACGTCGTCGAGCACCATGTAGTGTACCTCACCCCGGTTGAATGAATAGTAGGTAGGGCCGAACAAGCTCTTGAACGTCTCGGCCGACCCTTCATCGGAGCGGGCTTTGATGTTCATGTCGTGGTTGCCAATCACCTGAAAAAACGGAATGCCGGTGATGTCCACGGCCTGCTTGTAGTCCTCAAACAGCTCAAAATGGTCCCACACCAAGTCGCCGCACCCGATGGCAAAGGTGTTGGGGCTGTTGTACTGCGCCGCCAGCTGCTTGAGGTCGGGCGCCGACACGGTAATTAGCTCATGCGTGTCCTTCTTATCAATCATCTGCGGATCGGCCCACACCATAAAGGTGTGCTTGGTGTCGTCGGCGGGCAGCTTTTGCAAGGCGAAATCGGCCGTCATCGACTTCTGACCTGGTTTGATAGGCTGGTAGAACCGCGCCACGCCCTTCTCGTGCGGAATCTGGTAGCCGCGGGGTAGGGTGAGGTACACAAACTCGGCGGTGCTGTTGCTGGCCAGCGTGTAGCGGCCGCTTTTATCGGTCAGCACGATGTTGTAGCCATCCGTGACGGGTACGCCGGCCAGGCCTTTACCGCCCGCGTGCACACGGCCTTTAATAGTAAGCGGTGTGAGGTTGAGCTTGTGCGGGGCGGCGTTGGGCTCCGCTAGTTCGGCTACGGCGGCCGGGGCCAGCGGCAGGCTGATGCTGGCGCTTACCAACCCCAGGCTTTGAAGGAATTTTCTGCGAAACATGATGGAGAAGTGTAGAACGATGGCGCGGGGCTATGCCCCGTGCCGACTATGGGCAGGCCTCTGGCCTGCAATCGTCCGTGTCGTTGGAAATGGTCGGGTAAGTCGTTCTGGTGGTGCAGGCCAAAGGCCTGCGCATAGTCGGCACGGGGCACAGCCCCGCGCCATTGTACTACCGGCTCAGTTTTCGTAAATGGCAATGTCATCCAGCCCCAAACGCCCATTCAGGATGGCGGGCGGGGCGCTGGTGCCCAGACCGAGCTTGTTGATGCGGAAGCGCACCGGCCCTTCTATGTTCATCAGGAAGGTGATGGAGTGCTGCCAGCTACCGGCGTCGGTGATGGTAGGGCCGGTTTGCTGCCAGGTAGCGCCCTGGTCCTGCGAGTATTCCAGCATCCAGGAGCTGGAAGCGTCGTTGTAGTAGGCGCCGTAGAGCAGTGTCACTTTGCTGGCCCCGTTGGGCAGGTCGAACTTCATTTCGGCCACGGCCGGCACGGTTAGGTTTTGCTGCATGCGCAGGCCCTGGGTGCCGGTGTATCGGTCGCGGCCGGCGGTATTGCCCAGAATGGTCTGGTAGAGTTTCCAGGGGCCAGTGCCGAAGGTTACGGTGTTGTCGGGCACGGCGGCGGTGTTCATGTTGTAGCTGCCCTTGGTGCTCTGCGGCACTCCCTCGAAGCTCTCGGGAAAGCCCGCGTACACGGGGCCGCTGGGGTCGATGGCGTCGGCAATAGTGCGCAGCCACAGCTGGGGTAGGGGCTGCCCATCGGCACCAGTAACCGCCACCGGAATGCCCTGGAAGGTGGCGCTGGCCGGCACCCGGCGACTGGCAAACGCGGCCGCGGCCTCGGTGTGCAACACCAGCTGGTTGCCGGAGCCGTCTACCAGGTTTTTGTCGCCGCTGTAGGTGACGCCCCCGGTAGGCGCGGGCGTGATGTTTCCACCCGTGACGCGCACCAGCGTGGCCTCGTAGGTGCCGGGCGAGGCGCGCAGGGCCTCGATGGTAGCCGCCTGCACCACCGGCTTATTGCCGCTACTTACTTTGGTGATGTTGGCCGGCGACAGGCCCGTAATCCGCAGGCCGCCGCTCTGGCTAGTGAGGGTAGCCCCGCTGATATCCACCACCACCGAGTCGCCCACGGCGTAGTTGAGGGAAGCGCCTTCCGGCATGGGCAGCACCAAGCCGCGCACCTGGCCCTTGCGGCGGTTTTGCACCACTATGGCCTGGGGGCCACCGGGCACGTTGCGGCCGCTGGCGTCGGAAATCACGAGGCCCGCAATCTGGCGGGCACCGGACAGGTTGCCGTTGTCGAGCAGCACGTCGGTGCCTTTGTAGAGGTTACGCACATCGGCAATGGAGATGGTCGGGCTGGGGATGCCGGCGGCGTAGTCAGGGTTGTCTTCGAGGCAGCCGCCTAGCGCGAAAGCGCTGAGCATCAGGGCAAAAGGTAGGGTGCGTTTCATGGGTTGAGCTGTTAGCTGATGGCTGATAGCTGTTAGCTTTTTTCGTTCTAGTATGGAGCATTTGAGTTTCTTCTAGCGGCGAGCTAACAGCTAATAGCCATCAGCTAACAGCTAAAAAAACCTAGTTCTGCCACCACACCTTGGTATTCACATCATCTGTTCCCTGGTCGGCTACGGCGGCCTGGTAGCTTTGCTGATTCAGGCTTTGCACGTACACAGGGTAGTTGAGGCGAGCGGGCATCTTACCGTCGTTGCGCACGCCGGCGCCGCGAGGTAGCACCGGGTGGCCCGTGCGGCGGTACTCAAACCACTGCTGGAAATCGGTGAAAAACAGAGCGTAGTATTTCTGCAAGTGAATCTGCTCCAGCTTGCGGTCTAGGGAGCTGGCGGGGTTCCACTGCACGTCGGAATTGTCGAAGTAGCCCGTGGGCACAGTGTAGCCCCAGAGCGTGATGCCGGCCGTAGTCCCGGCCTCGTAATAGGTTTGGGCGTTGCCCGACACCCAACCGCGCGCGGCGGCTTCGGCCAGCAGTAACTGCACTTCGCCGTAGTTGAGGATGTTGCCCAGCAGCGGCTCCGTCATGAGGGCCGCGGGGTAGGTAGAGCCCACCGGCTGGCCCTGCGTAATGGGGTCGTAGCCGCTCGGAATGCCCTCGTACACCCCCTGGTAGAGCGTCATCCACTTGGCGCGGCGCGGGTCGTTCCACTCGTTCAGGTTGTTCACAAAGAACTGACTCAGCGAGCTGAACGACGAAAAATCGGCCGTGCGGAAGGTGGCAAACGGCGACTGGTAGGGCGCCGTGCCCGTCCAACGCAAAATGGCCGATTCGTCGTTGTTGCTGATGAGGGGGTAGGCCGCGGCGTTGGTGTTCACCAGGTCGCGCAGCTTGTCTTGGGGGCTCATGCCGTTGGCAATGGCATCGGTGCGGTTGGACACGCGCAGGAGCAGGCGCAGGTAAAGCGAGTTGCCAAACTTGCGCCATTTCAGCGCTTTGCCGGCGTAAAGCGGGTCGAGCTGGCTTTGGTCGGCCGAGAGGTCGGTGCCGGCTTTCAGCAGCTCGTTGGCTTCTTCCAGCTTGGTAAACAGGTCTTTGTAAATGTCTTCCTGCTTATCGAAGGCCGGCTGCAACAGCCCCTCGCGCCCCCGAATGGCCTGAGAATACGGCACGTCGCCAAACGTATCGGTCAACAGCGACACCGTCCAGACCTCCAGGATGCGGGCAATGGCCTTGAAGGTCGGACTATTCACGGCCTCAGCGCTGCGGTACAGGTCGCGGAAATCGGTGAGCTGGGTGTACCAGTTGTTCCACATGTAGTCGGCCTCGGCGGGGCGCACCACGTAGCGGTGAATGGCGTCGCCCTCGTTGCGCGTCACCTGCACCTGCATTAGCTCGTTGGTGATGCGCTTGGCGCGGTCCATGTTGCGCTTCACCAGGTCCGTGAGGGCCGGGGCCAGCAGCGTTTCCGGTATCACGTTGGGGTTCTGGTTGGGGTTCATGTTCAGCTCCTCAAAGCCGTCGGTGCAGGCGGATAGGGTAGCCGCGCTGGTAGTAGCAAGCAGCAGCCAGGCGAGTAGTTTGATAGTTTTCATGAGGTTATGCTTTTTCGGTCTTCGTGCTGGCGTCCTCGTCGTCCCAGGGTTGAAACCTTGGGCTATGTAGTGGATTGGACACTGCTTTTCCGCTGATTAGCCCAGGGTTTCAACCCTGGGACGCTGGGCCGTCGGGACGCGGGAACGGCGGAGGCTATATCCCCACCGTCAGATTCAACCCAACCGTGCGGGTGCTGGGGAACTGGCCCAGCTCGTAGCCCAGGCTCACGGTGTCGTCGTTCAGGGTGCCGAACTCGGGGTCGTAGGCGGGCCACTTGGTCAGGATGTACAGGTCGCGGCCGTAGAGGCCGATGGTGGCCTGCGTGAGCTTGAAGCGCTGCAACAAGCTGGCGGGTAGGGAGTAATCAATGCGCACCTCGCGCAGCTTCAGGAAATCGGTGCGGAACAGGTTGGCCTCCACGTTGTCGCGACCATAGTGCTGCGAGTAGTAGGCCGGCACGTTCTCGGCCACCACGTCGTTGGGGCGGAAAGTACCGTCGCCGTTGTCAATCACCCCATTGCCGATGATGCCGTTGTAGCGGCCGGGGAGGGTGAGCTTGGTTTTGCCCTGCTCGGCCAGCACGGCGTTGGTCATGGAGTAGGCCTTGGCCCCAAACTGCCCGTCTACCAGCACATTCAGACGCACCTGCTTGTAGCGAAACTCGTTGCCGATGCTGGCCTTCCACTTGGGTAGGGCCGAGCCCAGCAGCATCACGTCGTTGGTGAGCTGGGGTAGGCCGTTGCGGTAGATGATCTGGCCGTCGGGGGAGCGCAGGTAGCCGCGGCCGTAGATGGCGCCCATGTTGCCGCCGGGCCGGGCCTCCACGGTGCCGCGCCCGCCGGGGCCGCGCTGAAGCTGGTAAGTAAACACGCTGTCGGCCAGCTCCACCACCTTGTTGCGGTTGGCGGTGTAGGTGCCAAACATCTTCCAGCCAAAGCCCGAAGGTCGCGTCAGTATTTCGGCATTGGCCTGAATTTCAAGTCCCTGGTTGCGCACCAGGCCCGCGTTCAGCACTGAGGAGTTGTAGCCGGAAGCTCTATCGACGGGCACTTCCAGAATCTGGTCGTAGGTGTTGTTGCGGTACACGGCCACGTCCAGCCCAATTCGGTTTTGCAGGAAGCGCAGGTCTAGGCCCAACTCGGTGCTGCGGGTGCGGCGCGGTTGCAGGCCGGGGTTGGCAATGTAGCTGGGGTTGCTCAGGCCCGACGGAAAGCCCGTAGCCACGGCGTAGGTGTAGGCCGTGCGGTAGGGCACCGTGGTGCCGCTACCCACTTCGGCCCACGAGCCGCGCACCTTCGCAAAGGATATCACCTCCGGCAGCTTCACCACCTCCGATACAATGCCGCTGAGGCTGGCCGAGGGGTAAATCGGGATTTCCGTGACGCCGTTCACGCTGGCCAGCGTGCTGCTCCAGTCCTTGCGGGCGGTCAGGTCGAGGTACAGAAACTTGTTGTAGGCTACGGTAGCCAGGCCGTAGAAGCTGTTCACCGCAAACTCGGCGCGGTAGGGTAGGGTAATGGGTAGGTCGCGGCTGTTGGCGAAAGAGAAAATGCCGGGGTAGAGCAGGCGCTCGGCGCGCAGCTCGTCCTTCACGTAGCGGTTGCGCAGGCGGCTACCCCCGCCCGAAGCCGTCAGCTCGAACTTGCCCACGTTGCGGGCATATTGGAGCAAGAAATCGTGGTTGATTTCCTGCGAAAAGATGTTCTGCGTGCGGTACATACCCTCTTTGTAGCGCTCCGTGTCCTTGGGGCGCTGCTGCGAGCGGGCTTCGTAGGAGTAATCCAGGGCCGAGCGCAGCATCAGGTTCCAGTGCTGCCCAAACTTGTAGTTCACCTGCACGTTGCCGGTGAGCGTGTTGCGGTTGCTCTTGTTCAGCATCTCGTAGGCAATCAGGTAGGGATTGTCGATGAGGCTGCTGAAGGGGCTGCGCTGGGTGATGTTCTCGGCGCCCGGCAGCCAGTAGTCCTTCCACCAATTCAGGTTGGCGTTGGGCACCTGAAACATGTTCCAGTACATAATCGTCTGGTTGTTGTAGCCGGTGCTGGGGAGGTTGTCGCTGTAGCGGTTGGTGTAGTTGGCCTTGGCCGAAATGCGCAGGCGGTCGGTCAGCTTGTGGTTCAAGGACAAGGCCACCGTGTTGCGCTTGTAGCCCGTGTTCGGGATAATCCAGGTGTTCTGCAAGTTGGTCAGCGACAGGCGGGCTGTGGTCTTGTCGGTGCCGCCGTCGATGGAAACCGTGTTGACGAAGGTTTTGCCCGTCTCGAAGAAGTCCTTGCGGTTATTTTTGTAGGGCACCCAGGGCGTGCGCTCGGTGGCGGTGGTGTTGGTGGCGGGGTCGTACTGGTAGAACTGCTGTCCATCAAACTTCGGCCCCCAGGCCGAGCTGGTGCTGCGCGTGCTGGGGCCGTCCTCGGTGGTATTATAGGAGTAGTAGTTCTGCCCAGCATCGCCCTGACCGTACTCGTACTGAAAGTCGGGCCAGCGCGAAATCGTCTCAATCGAGGAGTTGGAGTTGAACGTAACGCCGATGCCGCGCTTGCGCGCCTTGCCCGATTTGGTGGTGATAATGATGGCACCGTTGCCGCCGCGGGCGCCGTACAGCGCCGTAGCCGCCGGCCCCTTCAGCACCGACACCGACTCAATGTCCTCGGGGTTGATGTCGTTGAGGCTGGTGCCAAAATCCACCGGCGACTCGCTCTGGAGGTAGGCCGAACTGCCGGTGCCGGTGTTGCGGTTCGAGCCGCCCAGCACCACGCCGTCCACCACAATCAGGGCGTCGTTGTCGCCGGCCAGGGAGCTTTCCCCGCGCAAGATGATGCGGTTGGTACCCGCCGGTCCGCCACCCGAGCGCACCAAATTCAGCCCTGCCACCTTGCCCGACAGCGCATCGGTCCAGTTGTTGGATTTGGCCTCCGTCAGCGCCTCGTTGTCGAGCTTAGCTACGGCGTAGCCCAGGGCTTTTTCCTCGCGCTGAATGCCCAACGCCGTTACCAATACCTCATCCAGGCTGGTCGCGTCCTCACGCAGTACCACATCGTAGGTAGCCTTGGCTTCTACCCGCACCTCCTGCGTGGTATAGCCAATGAAGCTGAATAGCAGCACCTGGCCCGGCTCGGCGCTTAGCTGGTAGCGGCCCTCTACGTCGGTTACGGTGCCGGTGCTGGTGTCTTTGATGCGGATGGACACACCCGGTAAGCCCTGCCCCTGCGCGTCCAGCACGCGGCCGCTCACGGGCTTGGGCGCGGCTGTGCGGCCGGCTTTCAGCACAATGCGCTTGTCCTGCACCTCAAACTGCACGCCCGCCTGCGCCGATACTTGCGCTAGCACGGCTTCCAAGTTGCTGTGCGGCGCCTGCACATTGATTTTGCGGTTCAGCAGCTGCCCTTGACCCGCAAACAGAAACTGGTAGCCGGTTTGCCGCTCAATGCTAGCCAGCACTTCGCTCAAGGGCTGCTGCTCCACCTGCACCGCGCACGGCACAGCGCTGGGGCGCGTGGCTTGGTCCGGCGTGGCAGCGGGGGCGGCCGTGGCGCTCAGCACCGTGAGGCTCAGGCCCAACAGGGTAGGGCGCCAGTTGCCGGTTCGTTTCGAGTACCTCGTTTTTTTCATGACTTGTGCGTTTTTTTGAGCTGTTAGCTGTTAGCTGTTAGCTGTTAGCTGTTAGCTGTTAGCGCTTGATTGTGCGTGGTTAAGCTCATAACATGCTGTGATTCAAAGAGAAAAAGCTAGCAGCTAACAGCCATCAGCTAATAGCTCACTCCGTAGTGCTGAGGTAGATGATGTGGCTTTCGCGGCGGTAGGTGATGGGGCCGGCCTCTTGCAAGGCCGCCAGTACCTGGGGTAGGGGCTCATTGCGGAAGGTGGCCCACAGGCGCACGTTGGCCGTGGCCGTATCGGCAAACACCAGCTTCACGCCGTAGAGGCGCTCAATCTGGTCGGCTACATCGGCCAGCTTTTCATTCTGAAAAATCAGTTGGCGCTGCCGCCAGCCCGTCACGCGGTCGGCGCTGAAGGGCTGCCGGTACATGCGCCCCGTGCGGCGGTCGGCGAGTAGCTGCTGGCCCGGTGCAAGCTGATAAGTGGTCTGCTGGTCCAGCACTTCCACGCGACCTTCTACCAATGACACCGCCACTTGGGCCGCGCCCGGCCGGGCGTCCACGTTGAAGCGCGTGCCCAGTACCCGCGTAACGAGGGCGCCGCTGTGCACCCGAAACGGCCGGTGCGGGTTCTTGCTGACTTCAAAAAAGGCCTCGCCCTCCAGGTATACCTCGCGGCTACGGGCCGCAAACCGGGTAGGGTAGCGCAGCTGGCTTTGCGGGGCCAGCGTCACGCGGGAGCCGTCGGGTAGGCGCAGGGTGTGCTGCTGACCGGCCGCGGTGCGGGCCAGTCGGTAGGCTGCGGTGGTCGGAGAGGTAGGGTAGAACAAGATGCCTACCCCCGCCACTACTAGCACCAGCAGTGCCCACACTGCCACCCGGTAGCGCCGGGCCTTTGCGGAGCGCAGCTGGGGTTGTGGGGCTTGCGCTAATGTCTGGCCGACCAGCTCCGGGCGGGCTTTCAGGCGGCGCAGGGCGGCGGCCGTGGCGCCGGGGGTAGGCGGCGTCTGGCTATGCTGCCACACAGTTTTGAGTTGCTCAAACGTCTGCTCGTTTTCGGCCGAGGTGGCCACCCAGGTAGCCAGTCGCTCATTTTCTGCGGGCGAGGTTTGGCGGGCCAGGTAACGGGTAATGAGCAGGTAGGATTCTTCTGGTCTCAACGGGTGCCGAGTGGCTGATTGCGTCGCCGCTCACCTGTATAGACGCCCGCGCTGTCTTGGCTCGTGACACGCAAAAGCAGGCTTAACCGAATCGTAACAACCGTAATATTGCCGTAACGTAGTGCCGGGGGGCAAGGCACCCCGGCACGTCACTAAAAAGCTCCTGTTTGAGTTAGCTGCAAGGCTCGCCGACGCATACTTGCGTCTTATCGTTGAACGAAATGCGGTCTGATGGCACAATCGACGAGACGCAAGTATGCGTCTCTACACCGTTCTGGCGAGCCTTGCAGCTAACTCAAACAACTTCTAAACTATCTGCTCCATGCTCCGTCTCATTCGCACCACCTCCGACCATCCCGATTTCCGCGCCCTCGTGCAACTCCTCGACCATGACCTCGCCGTGCGCGACGGCGCCGACCACGCCTTCTATGCCCAGTTCAATAAGATTGACGCCATCCGTCATGCGGTGGTGGCTTACCTTGAAAATGAGCCCATAGGCTGCGGTGCGTTCAAGCCGTATGCAGAAAAGCAGGTAGAAATCAAGCGGATGTTTGTGCAGCCCGCGCACCGCGGGCAGGGCGTGGCCCCGGCCGTGCTGGCCGCGCTGGAAGCGTGGGCCGATGAGCTGGGTTACCACGGCTGTGTGCTCGAAACCGGCATAAAGCAACCCGAGGCTATCCGGCTGTACGAGAAAAGCGGCTACCAACGCATCCCCAACTATGGGCAGTACATTGGGGTAGAAAACAGCGTATGCATGGAAAAGGCGCTGTAGCCCTTCTGGTTCCTAGGGTTGAAACCCTGGGCTACGAAGTTGGGGGTTGGTACAGAAAACGCTGCATAGCCCAGGGGGTCAACCCTGGGAGCCCGGGTTCACCGCACCCCCGATACGTGAAGCGCTTCTTTCAGAAAGCGCAACGCCCGGAACATGTGGGTTTTCACCGAGTTCAGGGAAATATCCAGCAGGTTGGCAATTTCCTCGTATGTCAGGCCTGCATCGCGGTGGAGCTGAAACACTTGGTGGGTACGGGCCGGCAACTGCCCGATGAGCTGGTGCAGGCGCTGGTGTAGCTCCTGGTAGGCCAGCTGCTCGTCGGGGCGCAGGTAGGCGGCCTCAGGCTGGTGCGGCGGCAGCTCGTCAATGACAGTGATTTCCTGGGCAGTGCGACGCTGTTGGCGCAGCCGGTCGAAGCTGCGGTGCCGCACAGCAGTGTAGAGGTAGGCAGCCACCGAGCCCTGCACCGCAAGTTGGGCACGATTGGTCCAGAGGGTGCAAAACACGTCGGCCGTCACGTCTTCGGCGGCATCGGTGGGGTAGGGAAGCAGGCTGATAGCGTAGCGCAGCAAGCCGGCGTAGTGGCGAGCAAACAGCGCGTCGAAAGCGGCCTCGTTGCCGAGGGCCAGCGCGGCTAGTAGCTGCTGATCGGAAGAACTGGTTGCGTAGGTCATACCGGTGGGCAAAGCTACCAGTCGGCACTATACGACTACATTATGCTTTCATTACCTCAATATGAAGAACCCGGGCAGGGTAGTAAGGCTGGGGCGTGGTGCTCACGCCTGGGCCGAACGCCAACCTTTTCGCGGTCAAGTCAGTATCAACAAACAGCCCTGACCTTGTAGGTCGGCTAGGTGCTCTCTCACTCTCTCCCCCTATATTGTCATGAAAAACTACCGTTTTTTCCTTCCGTTTTTTCTGTTTGTGCTCATGTTTTCGGTCAGCAGCTGCGATGCTATTGCTGGCATCTTCAAAGCAGGTGCCTGGACGGCCGTTGTGGGTATTTTCCTGGTAGTACTACTCCTATGGTGGATTGTACGCCGGATGCGCGGTTAGCATACCATAGGTTTCTATACACACAAAAGGCACCTAGTAGGTGCCTTTTTTAATAAAGCAGATCTTATTTTAGACTGCTTTCCATATCTGGAATGAACAAAAAGCCCAACTCGTATGAGTTGGGCCTGCATTCTACTAAGAAAGAAGAATAGCTACTTCTTCGGCTGGCGCGAAGGCATAGTGCCGATGATGTGGTCCCACAGGGTAGTACTCACCCCAAACGCCTCATCCTCTTGCCGGTAATGGTGCATGGCATGGTGGTGCCACCAGAACTTCAAGAAGTTCTTGGGCGGCGCATACATGTGAATGGCATAATGCACAAACAAATAGAGCGCGTAGCCAAACACAAAGCCCGCTAGAATACCGAAGCCCGCGTTGCCAAACGTGAAGCGGAAAATAAAGAACAGCAGCGAGGCCACAAATACCGTCAGGATAGGCGGCATGGCCAGGCGGGTCTTGTCTTTGGGGTATTCGTGGTGCACGCCGTGCATGGTATACTGAAACTTGGCCCGGCCGGGGGTAGAGGGCTCGATGTGGTACACGTAGCGATGCACCAGGTACTCGGCCAGCGTAAACAGCAGCCACCCGCCCAAAAACAACCCAAACGCCGACAGCCCTGTGAGCAACCCCCGGCTCAGGCTGTAATACAGGCTAACTGCTGCTACCGCGAAAAAAATGCTGAGAGGCCCTGCTATGTGCGTGTGCGTGAGGCGCTCCAGCACGGGGTTCTGAAACAACTGCGCCGAGCCTTTGGCTTTCGGCTTCACAGCTGCAACAGGCTTCTTCGCGGGGGCAGCTTGTACCTCGGGTTGGGGGGAGGATGTAGCGTTCATAACAGAATAATCGTCTGAATTCAAGGTCAAAAGTACGCAGCCTGACGCAAACGCCATGCCTGCCCAGTCCCAACGCTGCTACCTATGCCGTGGTACGGAAACGGTCAATGAGTTCACGCACAGCGGGTAATGTGCAGGCCGGAGGTGAGCAGCGCAGGGGTGCGCGCTCGTAAAACTCTTGGCGGGCGCGTAAGGTTTCGTCCAGGCGCAGTAGTAGGGCGGCTTCGTCGCGGGCGGGGGCCAGTAGGGGGCGAGTAGCCGCCGCACGCATTACCCGGCGCAGCAGCTCGGTGGTAGACACGGCCAGGTAAAGCGTCAGGCCGGTCTCGAGCAGCAGATCGAGGCTGTTGTGGAAGCAGGGCGTGCCGCCGCCAGTAGCCAGCACTAGGCGCGGGTAGCGCTCCAGCACCAAGCGCAGCACAGCCGCCTCCCGCTCACGGAAATACGCCTCGCCCTCATTCTGAAAAATATCAACGACGGTGCGCCCCTCGTGGCGTACAATTTCCTCGTCCAGATCAACAAAAGGCACTTCATAAGCCACGGCCAGCGCCCGCCCTAGGGTCGTTTTGCCCGCCCCCGGCATTCCAATTAAATAAAGTCGCATGAAGTGATGAGATGGTGAGTGGTGAAATTGTGAGTGGTCAATATAGCTGTCATCCTGAGCGCAGCGAAGAACCTTCTCAGTTGTGAACGAGTCGTTGTTACGCCTGTCGTTCACAACTGAGAAGGTCCTTCGCTGCGCTCAGGATGACACGTTTCTTCTTATGCACAAACTCACAACTTCACCCGTGGGTCGAGCACGGCATACAGCATGTCGACTACAATATTAATGGCCACAAACAGGAAGGCAATGAACAGGGTAGCCCCTATCACAACGGGAAAATCTAGATTTTCGACAGCGCGTAACGTAATGGTGCCCAGTCCTTTCCAGTTGAAGATGTACTCAATAAAGAACGCACCCGCCATCAGGGAAGCCAGCCAGCCCGATACGGCCGTTACCACGGGGTTTAGAGCGTTTTTCAGGGCGTGCCCTACCACCGTGTGGTAGGATGAAAGGCCCTTTGCCCGAGCCGTGCGGATGTAGTCCTGACTGAGTACATCCAGCATAGACGAGCGTGTGAGCTGGGTGATAATGGCCAGCGGCCGAATGCCCAGCGCGAAGGCGGGTAGGAGCAAGTTGCGCAGTACCAGATGGTTGCCCGTAAACGGGTCGGTTTCGTAGAGCTGGCCGGTGAGGTTGAGGCCGGTCCAGTGGCTCCAGTAGAATCCGAACGTCATGGCAATGAGGATGCCCGCCACAAACGACGGCACCGAGATACCCAACACCGAGGTGGTAATCAGGGTGCGGTCGAGCCAGGAGTGAGGCCGGAGCGCCGCCAGAATGCCGAACAGGATGCCCAGCACCGCCGCCAGCAGCATAGCGGCCAGCGCCAGCCACAAGGTGCCCGTAAAGTGGTCGAGCAAAATACTGAGCACGTCTTTATTGCTCTGAAAAGAGCGACGCAGGTAAGGCGCTTTCAGCACCAGCGCCTTGCCACCCAGCGGCAGCAGCGTAACCCCCCCATAGCGCGCCACTGCCACCGAGTCGCGGGCGTGGATGCCTAGGGGCGAGGCATCGTTGAGGTAGCCCAGCAGCTGGGCGGGTAGGGGCTTGTCGAGGCCCAGGTCGGCGCTGATGGCGGCGCGGGTAGCCGGGTCGGAGCGCTGGCCGGCCAGTAGGGCCACCGGGTCGCCGGGCAGCACATTGAACAGGAAAAACACCGTCACGGCCACCCCAATCAACACCAACACACCCTGGCCCAGCCGACTAAGTAAAAAGGAAAGCATTCGGTTTTCAGTGGTATTCGGTTTTCGTAACTGTCATCCTGAGCAGCGCGAAGGACCTTCTCACGTGAGAACGATAGACGTATCAACGACTCGTTCTCACGTGAGAAGGTCCTTCGCGCTGCTCAGGATGACAAACGCTTTCTATGCGCAGCTCTAAAGAAGCCCTTCCAGCTTGGCGCGGGTAGGGATGTCGTGGTAGTGAAACTTGCCCTTCACTACCCCATTCTGCAACAGCAGAAAACCAGGGTCGGAGCGGATGATGGTTTTGAGCACGGTCGCATCGGCGTAGTACACGGGCGCAATCAGGTTCACGTCGTGCCGAAAGGCGTCGAAGTCGGCGGGGCTGCTGCTGGTAACCACTAGGGGTACCAGCTTTTTCTGCGACGAATCGGCTGATTGCAGCAGCAGATTGATCTGCTTGAACCGGTCGCGGTCGGCGCGTTCTACGCTCTGCACAATCAGCACTAACTTATTGCCTTTCAGCAGCTCTTGGGTGTAGTCACCCTCGTCGTTCCACACCCGGAAATCCGTAATTTTGGGGCCGTCATTCGGATTCAGCGCCACCATTTCCTTGAACTTCCAAGTGGTATCGGTGGGGTAGTCGGTGAATTCCTGGTCCGCACCGTTGCGCGTCATAATGTACTTGTAGCGTAGCGGCGCCGAGGGCTGCATCAGCTTGCCAATGTCGTTGCCTACCTTATAAGGGCGGAAATCGAAGTAGGGCAAGTGCCCCAGCGCGTACACGCCAATGCCCGCCGATACGGCCGTGGCAATCGTGATGTACATCACGCCCAACTGGCCCGGCGCGAAAGAATAGCGCAGGTAGCGCTGCCCGCGGTACACTACTACCCACAGGCCCAGCAGGATCATGTCCTTCGTGAACGAAGCCCAGGGCGTCAGCTTCAGGAAGTCGCCGAAGCAGCCGCAGTCCGTTACCTTGTTGAAAGCAGCCGAGTAGAACGTTAGGAAACCGAAGAACACTAGCAGAGCTAGCAGCACCCACAGCGTTTTGCGCAGGTACCAGCGCAGCAGCAAGGCCACGCCCAATACCACCTCCAGGGTGCTGAGAATGATGGCCAGCGTGCGGGCTATGTTGCGGAAAATCAGGAAGAACGAGCCGAAATCCTGGGCAAATACCTCAAAATATTCCTCCAGTTTTAGGCCCGTGCCCACTGGGTCGTTGAGCTTAATCAGGCCCGAGAAGATGAATACGATGCCCAGCAGCGCCCAACAAATGCGCGTAATCAGTTTCATAGGTAGGGTCTAGGGGTCTTAGGAGCTTGGTTGTTGTGTGGGAGCCGTTATGCAAGGTACGCCACGCACGCCAATACGGAAATGGTAGGGTAGGGGGCGTATGTCATTTCGACCAGCGGGAGAAATCTCGCTTGATAGTATCCAGCATCAGCACGCGAAATACTTCGACAAGCAGACGCCAGATGGAGCATGACGTTCAACGTTTAGCACGCAGGATTTCCCCCGCTGGTTGAAATGACGTTTTGGTTTATGCGGCTCCCACTTCTCCTAACCCCATCTTAATCAACACAAACACTGCATAGTTCAGCATGTCGCGGTAATTGGCTTCTACACCTTCCGATACTTGGGTTTGGCCGGCCAGGTCCTCAATCTGCTTGGTGCGGTGCAGCTTCATCAGGATAATGTCGGTGATGCTGGGAATGCGCATCTGGCGCCAGGCCTCGCCGTAGTCGTGGTTTTTGGCGAACAGCAATTGGCGGTTGGCCTCTATTTCCTGGTCGTAGGCAGCGGCTACCTCCTCAGTGGGGAGGTCGAGGGGCGCCTCGGCGGGCAGGTGTAATTGCAGCAAGGCAATCACGCAGTAGTTGATGATGGCCACAAATTCTTCCTCCACGCCATCGGCTACCAACTGCGTGCCTTTCTCCTGAATGGAGCGAATGCGCTGCGCCTTAATGTAGAGCTGATCGGTAACGGAGGGTAGGCGCAGGATGCGCCAGGCGGTGCCGTAGTCGTGGGTTTTGGCCAGAAACAGCGCGCGGCAGCGCGCAATTACCTGGTCGTACTCGTGCTGGGTTTGCGTTTGCAAGGTTTTCAACCTATTTTGTTGGGAAACGAAGGCGTCTGTCATCCTGACGAAGGAAGGACCTGATGACAGCAGAAGGAACCGCGGGCACGATACTCGTTACTATCTCCATCAGGTCCTTCCTTCGTCAGGATGACAGACGACCCACCCCGAAACTATGCTCCAGGCTCCGCAAGATACGTGTTTTTCGCCGAGGCAAACCCTGCGCTGCCCCCATGGCCGGGTGCTGGATTTGAGCCGCCCGCAGGTGATGGGCATCCTCAACCTTACCCCCGACTCCTTCTTCGAGGGTAGCAGGGTAGGCTCCGATGCCGACCTGCTGCGCCGCGCCGAAGCCATGCTCACGGCCGGTGCCGCCGTGCTCGACCTGGGCGGCTACTCCTCCCGCCCCGGCGCCGAGGACATTAGCGCCGACGAGGAAAAGCGCCGCGTGGTACCCGCAGTGGAAGCCGTGCGCCGGGCATTTCCTGAGGCGTTTATTTCCGTAGATACCTTTCGGGCCAGCGTGGCCTCCGAGGCCGTGGCCGCTGGCGCCGACATTCTCAACGACATCAGCGGCGGCACCCTCGACGACGAAATGCTGACCACCGTGGGCCGCCTGCACGCGCCCTATGTGCTGATGCACATGCGCGGCACGCCCCAAACGATGATTCAACATACTGAATATAGTGGCGACATCGTTACGGAGCTCGTGCGTTATTTCCGCGACAAGCTAACCCATCTGCGCTCCTTCGGAGTGCGCGACGTGCTGCTCGACCCCGGCTTCGGGTTTGCCAAGACGGCTGCTCAGAACCACGAGCTGCTGCGCCGCCTACCCGAGCTAGGAGTGCTGGGCCTGCCCATCTTGGCGGGGCTTTCGCGTAAAGCCATGTTATATAAGCCTTTCGGCCTCACACCCGATGCTGCACTCACGGGCACGGTGGCCGTCAATACCATTGCCCTGCTCAACGGTGCCCGCCTGCTGCGCGTACACGACGTAGCCGAGGCCATGCAAACCATTCACCTCGTATCGAACACCTACCCCGCCCACCCTTCCTTTCCGCTTTCCCCGTGAGTAGCTCTTTTGCCATCGGCTTCCTGCGCGTCGGCTGGATCGACGTTGTCGACGTGCTGCTCGTGACGGTGCTGTTTTATCAACTCTACAAGCTGCTAACGGGTAGCGTCGCCCTCAAGATTTTTCTGGGGTTGATGTCGCTCTACCTCACCTATCTGGTGGTGAAAGCAGCCGGTATGGAGTTGCTGACCAGCATCTTGGGGCAGTTTATGAGCGTGGGCGTTATTGCGTCGGTGGTGCTGTTTCAGCAGGAAATCCGGCGGTTTTTGCTGAACATCGGCAAGGCCACAGCCTTGGAGCGGGTACGGATGTTCTCGTGGCGACGCGAAACCGGCGGGCAGCGCATGAGCATCACGCCGTTTGTGGAAGCTGCCAAAAGCCTGTCGGGCAAGAATACGGGCGCGCTCATCGCCTTCACCATGTCCACGGAGCTGAAGTTTTACGCTGATTCCGGCGATTTAATCGATGCTGCCATCAGCAAACGCCTGCTGATGAGTATTTTCAACAAAACCAGCCCCCTGCACGACGGCGCCGTGATTATCGCCAACGGCCGCATCAACGCCGCCCGGTGTATCCTACCCGTCAGCGAAAACCCTGACGTGCCCGCCTCCATGGGTCTGCGCCACCGCGCCGCCATCGGCCTCACCGAGGTGACAGACGCAGTGGTGCTGGTCGTGAGTGAGGAAACCGGGCAGGTGTCATTAGTGCGTAGCGGCGAGGTATTCCGCAACTTGGCTCCCGCCGACCTGCGTGCCCGCCTCAACGAGTTCCTGTTCAACGCCGCGCCCCGCGCCGCTACCACGCCTACCGACGTAGCGGCGTAGTCTCTTCTGGGAGCTGTCCTGTTTCTCTGTCATCCTGAGCTTGCGAAGGACCTTCTCACACGAGAACGACAGGCATTGTTAGGCAAAAACATCTGTCCTCCTGAACGCAGTGAAGGACCTTCTCACAGCAGAACAAGTCGTTATTTCGACAATCGTTCTGCTGTGAGAAGGTCCTTCACTGCGTTCAGGAGGACAGAGAAGTGAAAAATGACAGCCTACCGTAGTGTGCGCCGTCCGCCGCTTCGGCTTACCGCTTCACAATGCGTTGCGCCAGGGTAGCATTGGCGGTTTGCACTTGCAGGAGGTACATGCCGGCGGGTAGTGCTTCCAGACGTAGCTGGGGCATGGAGCCATCCGTCACGGCCTGCTCCAGTACCAGGTGGCCCGCCAGATTGCGCAGCTGTGCGCGCGTGCTTCCGGCCGTCAGATTGCGTAGGTCCAGGGTTAGGCAATCGGTGGCGGGGTTGGGGTAGGCTGTTAGGGTAGCAGCAGTGGTAGTAGGATCATCGGCTATCTGCACGCTGATGATGGGTGCATAATTAGTGCTGCCATCGAGGTCTACCTGCTTCAGGCGGTAGTAGCTGCGGCCCGTGAGGGGACGTGCATCCGTGCTGGTATAGCGGGTAGGGGCAGCAGTGGTACCAGCACCCTGCACAGTAGCCAGCGATTGGAAGGTGTAGCCATCGGTGCTACGCTCCACCACAAAATGGTCGTTATTTTTCTCCGAAGCCGTGCTCCAAGCCAGTAGGACAGCGTTACCACGCACCTGCGCCGTGAAGCTGGTCAGTTCAACCGGCAGCACCTGATCGACGCAGCCGCCGGTTTGCAGATTGGTATTATAGGAGTAGTTGCTGCCGAGTACGCCCGCTAGGGCATCCCAGCCTCTATCGCCAATTATCAAGGAAAGGAGAATGTTGAAGAGACCTTGTTCACACCGGCTCAAATCCAGACGGCCTACCACAGCAAACTTGCCGGAGCCATTTTGGCGGCATAGCTGGTAGCCAGACAGCTTGTCCACAATCACTTTCCCAACGCTTTTGCCATCGGTGGGGCCTTGCACCTCGCCGTCGTTGATGAGTTCGTGCACGGCCAGCTTGCCGGAGTTGAGGAGTAGGGCCAGGCCATTGTTGTGGCAGGTGTTATCTACCTCAATGGTGCCGCAGTTATTGGTCGTTTTATTGTTGTTGTAGTTGAGGCACTTCCAATAACCCTCATTATATATCTTGCCCGAGTTATTGGTGTGGCCTTTCAGGATGCAGCTGCTGTAATTGCGGAAGGTGGTGCCTTCAGCCGTCTGGCAATTCGTAAACGACAGCTGGCCCCAGTTATATACATTACCACCAGTAGTATTCAGATTCAGATCTTGGCACGAAATACTCCCGGTTCTCTCAACCGTAAGGGTGCCAGCCTGTCCTACCGGAATACTGCCGGGGCAGGTCCATTTGCCGCTGGTGGTGATGGTAGCGCCGTTACCGTTCCAGTTCACGCCCGCCTTCAGGGTGCCCTTATTGGAGACAACGACCCCGTCGGTGAGGTTAAGATTATTTACTAGGGTCTGGCTGGTCGCCGATGTATACAGCGCTCCATTCTTCCCAAAATTGATGTCGTTGCCCGTGCTCCACACCCCATTGTTATATACGGCGCACTTGGTGCCGTTCCAATTGAGGTTGCCTGTGAAAGTGATACCCGCCGGAATGCACAGCGTTTCATTGTTATTGAGAGAAAAAGAGTTGTTTCGCGTGCTTTCCGTAACTGTATAGGTATACGTCGTCGGTGTTTGCCCCTGCACGGATACTGGCCTTATCGCGATTATTGACAATAATATAACAAAATAGTTCAATACCTTAGTAAAGGCACAGCGGTTCGGATACTGGCTGAAAAGCAGCATGGGTAGGAGTGTTTTATATCAAAACGAGAAGTTATAGGACAAATGTAATATAACTTTTCTATTAACAAATATGACTTATATAAATGTAAGCCTATAAAATGCTACGAATATTGATAAAAAACCTTCTCATTGTAACAAATCAGTTTGTAACTATCTCATAATAGGACAATTATCTCAAAATGAGATGGTATAAATATTTTCATAAAAAATAGCCCAGGATTACAATTGCTATGTGGCAACTGTAATCCTGGGCTATCAAGTAGGGTTATAGGCGCTCCTACCCCATCCGTTTTCCGATGGGCTATACTCTATGGCGTATTGGTTACCACTTGGCCAGGCGTGGTTTGCGCTGCGGCACTCCGGTCTTTCAGCGTGCCTAGTTCCTGCCCTACTTCAACGAAGGCCGCAATGGCCTTGTCCAGATGCTCGCGGGAATGGGCGGCGGAGAGCTGCACCCGAATGCGGGCCTGGCCCTGCGGCACCACGGGGTAGTAAAAGCCTACCACGTAAATGCCTTTTTCCAGCATTTTGGCTGCAAACTCCTGGCTCAGCTTAGCATCATAGAGCATCACGGGTACAATGGGGTGCTCGCCCGGCCGGATGTCGAAGCCAGCTTCGGTCATCTTTTCGCGGAAGTATTTGGTATTTTCTTCCAGCTGGTCACGCAGTTGGGTGCTTTCGGTCAATAGTTCCAGCACGCGCAGTGAGGCACCTACAATGGCCGGAGCCAGCGTATTGGAAAACAGGTAGGGCCGGCTGCGCTGGCGCAGCATATCAATAATCTCCTTGCGGCCAGAGGTGAAACCGCCCATAGCGCCGCCCAGCGCCTTGCCTAGCGTGCCGGTGATGATATCCACGCGGCCCATCACGTCGCGGTACTCGTGGGTGCCGCGGCCGGTTTTGCCCAGGAAACCCATGGAGTGGCACTCGTCAATCATCACCAGCGCCTCATACTTATCGGCTAGGTCGCAGATTTTGTCGAGCTGGGCAATGGTGCCGTCCATGGAGAACGAGCCGTCGGTGACGATGATGCGGTGGCGCGTGCCCTTGGCCTGGGCATCCTGGAGCTGTTTTTCCAGGTCCTCCATATTGTTGTGCTGGTAGCGGTAGCGCTGGGCCTTGCACAGGCGCACCCCATCAATGATGCTGGCGTGGTTGAGGGCATCGGAAATGATGGCGTCTTGCTCGTTGAACAGCGGCTCGAACACGCCGCCGTTGGCGTCGAAAGCAGCAGCGTAGAGAATGGTGTCTTCGGTGCCCAGAAACTCGGCTAGCTTCTGCTCCAGTTCCTTGTGAATATCCTGCGTGCCGCAAATAAAGCGCACCGACGACATGCCGTAGCCGTGCGTATCGATGGCCGCTTTGGCCGCCTGCACCACCTCGGGGTGCGACGACAGACCCAGGTAGTTGTTGGCGCAGAAGTTCAGCACATCGCCCGCTTCCCGCGTTTCAATTTCGGCGCCTTGGGGCGAGGTAATCACGCGCTCCTTTTTATAGAGGCCGTTGTCTTTGATTTCCTGAAGCTGTTTTTCGAGGTCGGGTTGCAGGGTAGCGTACATAGGGTAGTAGGTAGTGAAGAAGCGAATAACGCGAAATTACGCGTTCCAATACGTTTAACCCTGACAGGACTTTAAGCCCCTGTCAGGGTTGCAAGGAGGCGTGCTATGCGCGGCAATACTAATTAGCGGGCTGCTACGTCAGCCTTCAGCAGGTTCGGGAAGGCCTTGCGGAACTTCTCTACCTTGGGCCGCGATACATTGGCGATGTAGCCTTGGTTGGGGTTCTTGCGGTAGAAACCCTGGTGGTAGCTCTCAGCGGGCCAGAACTTTTGGATAGGGGTCACTTGCGTCACCACCGGCTCGGTGCCGTAATGACGCGAGGCGTTGATTTTCTTGATTTCGGCCTCAATCTGCTGCTTTTCCTGGGGCGTGCGGTAGAAGGCCACCGAACGGTACTCCGGCCCGCGGTCAGGGCCTTGGTAGTTGAGCTCCGTAGGGTTGTGGGCGCCCAGAAAAAATACGTCGAGCAGTTGCTGGTAGCTCACTTGCTTGGGGTCGTAATACACCTGCACCGATTCGGCGTGGCCGGTTCCTTGGCCTGCTACCTCCTCGTAGGTAGGGTTTTGGGCTTTGCCGCCAGCGTAGCCCGCCAAGGTTTCGCGCACGCCGCGCACCTCCCGGAAAGTTTCCTGCACACTCCAGAAGCAGCCGCCGGCAAAGGTAGCCACGGCTAGGCCTTGCGTGCTTTTGGGTAGGGGCGCGGGTTTCAGCGCATCAGGCGACTGTTGCTGGGCGCAGGCAGTAGAGGCCACCGTGGCCAATACCAATAAGAGGGATTGAAAGAATTTCATACGAAAGAGCAAGACGAAAAAAAGACCAAAGCGTGCCGGCAAAAGCGCCAGCAGACTACAGATACATACGTCTTTCTCAACAAACCGGACTGCAAAAAAGCTCCTGCGTAGTAGCCTGTTACCGATTGCCTGGGTAGCGCCGAGTGCTCAGCGGCTCGCCCGGTTTCGACCAAAAAAGGCCGTGGCGCCTTCCCGGCCACTTTGTACCAGCAATTGCTTCTGCGCCGCCGTCATGCGCTTGATTTTGGGGTTGAAGCCGGCCGTGCTGATGCTCACCGTGCGGGGCCAGTCCTGGGGCTGAGCGGGGTTCAGGTTTTCGATGGAAAGCGAGTAGAGCGCACCCATATAAGAACCGAAGTCCTGAATAGGGTAGGGGGCCAGCTGCTGCCGACCGCTGGGTAGCGTGTCCAAGGCAATCTGCTCGGCGCGGTCGAGGCGCAGGCCCAGGGTTTCGGGATTGGGGGTAGGGGTAGCCGCCGGGCCAGTGCCGGCGGGCTGGTAGCGCGGGGCGTCGAACAGGTCGATGGGGTAGTTGGCCAACAGGCCACCGTCTACCAGCACGTGCACCGGCTGCCCCTTGGCGGGGCGCGTCACCACGTGGCCCTGCATATCCAGCAGTACCGCCCGGAAGTACAGCGGAATGCTCATGCTGATGCGCACGGCATCAGCCACGCGCAGGTCGGGGTTGGTTTCATAGCTGAACACCTGCACGCGCTGGGTGGTGAGGTTGGTGCCGGTGGTGTATAGGTCGCGGTAGCGGGTGGGCTGGGCCAGGGCCAGCTGGTGCAATTGGCCCAGCGTGAGGTTGGGCTGCTGGGTTTGCTGGCCTACCAGCTCGCTGAGGTACTCCGTGAACTGGTCGCCGCGGTACCAGCCGTATTGCTTCAGCAGGCGGTTGCTACCCCCGAAGAAGATAAATCGCCCATCGTTGAGGCGCTGCACGGGCGTACGGTCGATGATGTCGATAATCTGCTGGGGCGAGTAGCCCACAGCCAGCAGCGCCGCCTGAATAGCCCCCGCCGACGTGCCGCCTACCCGCCGGATGTCGGCCAGCACCCCCTGCTCTTCCAGCACCTGCAAGGCCCCGCCGTAGGCAATGCCGCAGATGCCGCCGCCCTCCATCACCAGGTTGCGGTAGGGACTGGCGGGCTGCGCCAGTAGCGGGTTGGTCAGCAACAGAAAAAACAGGATAATAAGGCAACGCAGCATACAAGGGTAGGAATAAGAGGTAAGCAGTATTCGGTTTCAAAATAAGCAATGCCTTGCAGATAAATAACTTGGAGCGTTCAAGACGAAGTGGTGAAGCGTGAAGCGGTGGCTCATTCACCTTCACAATTTCACGCTTCACCGCGAGGGTAGCGGCACATAAGTTGCCTACCCGGTATCTTTGCATCCACCACCTGCTTCACGTTTTTACTCCATTTGTTTTCTATGGCTACCACCCCCGCCGAACCTGCTACCATTCTCGTTATTGGCGCTTGCGGCCAACTAGGTCTGGAACTCACTGAGGCGCTGCGCCAGCGCTACGGTGCGGCCCAGGTAATAGCCGCCGACGTGCGCCTGCCCCAGCAGCCGGAGTTGTTGCATGGTGGCCCGTTTGAGTTGTTGGACGTGCTGGACCGCGCCCACCTGTTTGCGCTGGTGCAGCAGTACCGCCCACGCCAGATCTATCACTTGGTTGCCATGCTCTCGGCCACCGCCGAGAAGCACCCGCAGGTTGCCTGGAAGCTGAACATGGATGGGTTGCTGAACGTGTTGGATGTGGCCGTGGAGTACAAAGTAGCGCAAGTGTATTGGCCCAGCAGCATCGCCGTATTCGGCCCCGATACACCCCGCACGCACACGCCCCAGCTCACTGTAATGAACCCCAACACGGTGTACGGCATCAGCAAGCTGGCCGGCGAGCAGTGGTGCGAGTGGTATCATCAGAAATACGGCCTTGATGTGCGCAGCCTGCGCTACCCTGGTCTTATTGGTTACAAGAGCCTTCCCGGCGGCGGCACCACCGACTACGCCGTGGACATTTACCACAAAGCCGTGGCCGGCGAAAACTTCGAGTGCTTTCTTCAGGAAGACACCGAGCTGCCTATGATGTACATGCCCGACGCCCTGCGTGCTACCCTCGACCTGATGCACGCCCCCGCCGAGCAAATCAGGGTGCGCTCCAGCTACAACCTGAGCGGCATGAGCTTCTCGCCCCAGGAAATTGCGGCCAGCATCCGGCGCCACGTACCCGATTTTGAGGTTTCCTACCGCCCCGATACTCGCCAGCAGATTGCCGACTCCTGGCCCCGCAGCATCGACGACTCCCGGGCCCGCCAGGACTGGGGCTGGCAGCCGGAATTCGACCTGGATAAGATGACGGCTGATATGCTGGCTCACTTGGCCGTGAGCGTGTAGGTTTCTCGCAGAAGTACGCAGCGGAAAAGCGCAGAGGTTCGCAGAATGCAATGATTATCGTGCGCTGCGAACCTCTGCGCTTTTCCGTTGCGTACTTCTGCGAGAAACGTACCCCTCGCATGATTGTCAATCCTACTCCTACCGGCTGGCAGGTTATCTACCAGCAAGCCCACGCCTTATTGGCGGCTCAGCTGGCCTGGCAGTGGCCACCTTTCCTACCCACCGACCGCTGGGTAGGGCTGCTGGCTGCCACCGCTCAGCACGACGATGAGCAGCAGCGATGGCGCGGCCACTACGGCCTCACCGCCGCCGGCGCCCCCGCCGATTTCACCCAAAAAGAATTTTCGCTGGAGCAGGCCGAGGGCGTGATGCGTGCAGCCCGCTTCCAAGGGCAATGGCGCAGCCTGCTTACCAGCTTGCACCTGAGCTTTTTGTATGAGCCGCAGCGAGGAGAAAACGCTCAGCAAGACACCTTTCTGGACTGGCAGCAAGCCCAGCAAAAGCAGTGGCGCCGCGCCCTGCACGTAACCAAAGCCGAGGCCCAGCGCGCCTACGCCCTGCTCCAATGGTGCGACCGGCTCTCCCTGATTTTGTGCCGGCAGGAATTGCCCGAACGGGGGCGGACGCTAGAAATCAGCGAGGGGCCAGACGGGAAACGGTATACCGTGCACCGCCCTACCCCCGAAGGACCGGTGCTGGTATCGCCCTGGCCCTTTGCGGCCTCAGAATTCGACGTGACGGTGGAGGCCAGTCAGCTGCACGAGTTGCAGTTTCAGGACGATGCAGCGCTGACGGCGGCCCTGCACGCGGCCCCCATCGAAACGCTACAGTGGGGCCTACGGCGGCAGCATTAGCTAACTCATCGCCTGGTAGTGCGTACTAGTGAACAATCTTCACCTGTAACAACTGCTACATGGCAACTCGGTATACTGCTGCTAGTCTGGGTTCTATCCTCAAATGCACGGCCAGTAATTTTATTGAAAACAACTCCCTTCGCCTAGCTGGAGCCTTGGCCTACAACGCCATTTTCTCGTTGCCACCGCTGCTGTTGATTGTTATCACAGCGGCCAGCACCTTTCTGGATCAGGAGGCCGTTACGGGCAAGCTTTTCACTCAGATTGATGGCCTAGTAGGGGCTAAGGCCGCAGCTACCATTCAGGATTCCATTCGCACCTTCAATCAACAGCAGCAGGGCGGCATATCGGCCATCATTGGTGTCGGCACGCTGATTTTTGCAGCTACTACATTCTTTGTCACGTTGCAGGAAAGCATCAACAGCATCTGGAACGTGAAGGCTAAGCCCGATACGACCACGGGCAGCGCCTGGAATTTCGTTCGCGACCGGCTCCTGTCATTTGGTTTGATTTTGAGTGTGGCGTTGCTTCTGCTGATGTCATTCGTTATTAGCGCCTTGCTTACGGCATTCACAGACTATCTATCCCGCCTTCTTCCCGGCATCACGTTGGTGTTAATTAAGGTGATTGACTTTGTGGTATCGTTGGGCGTTACCAGCCTACTATTCGCCATGATTTACCGCTACCTACCCGACGCTATCATCCGCTGGCGCGATGTACGCATCGGTGCCCTGATTACCGGTACTCTGTTTTTGTTGGGTAAGTATCTGATATCTTTCTATATATCTAATTTTGATCCGGGTTCAGCCTATGGCGCGGCGGGTTCCATCATCGTGCTGCTGGTCTGGATTTACTACTCTTCCCTCATCATTTTCTTCGGGGCCGAATTCACGCAGGAATACGCTGCTGCCTACGGACAGCGCGTGCAGCCCAAGGCCCACGCCGTGCGCATTGAAACCCGCGAAGTGCCTTTCCATAAAACAGAAGACAGTGTAGACAGCGGCCGGCCAGAGCCCGAGGGTGTTTGGCGGGATACGAAGCGAAAGTAGATTGTAGAAGTCTAATAAGTAAAAGAGAAACTATATTAGAAGGTTCTGATATACAAATAGCTATACTGAAAAAGGATAGCTTAATCGGGCATATGTAACGTCTAATTCTCTATACGAATGTTGATGTGCGAACTAGAAAGTAGATAACAAAAGTGCTAGGTTTGAGGGCTTTGCATTCTACTTCTTATTCCAATGCGTCTACAGGGAATCACAGCCTGCTTGGTTGCTATAACTAGCTGGTGTAGCCTTACTGCTCGTGCCCAACAATCCACTGGGAGCAGCCATACCTACGTGGTAAGCTCGCAGGTAGGTGAAGTAATCGACCACCAAGAAAAGGTCCGATTTGGGCTATTCCCGTACTATGCGGCCGACGATTTTAAGGAGGCTCGGTTCCTGCAATATTTCAGTGCCGATAGCTCTAGCAACTCCGTGGTGCTACAGGCTACCATGCGCAGTGGCGAGCTAAAGACCCGTCGGTTCACCGAAAGCGAGTTGCAAGATGTTCGCCGTCAGATTGAGGGGCGTAGTCAGGAGTTGCAGCAGTATGGCGCCCGGAACGCAGTAGCTGGCGACTCCATTGGAGGTACCTACTCGGTGGAGCTGCGTTCCGGTACCAGTTTCGTAGGGGTGTTGCTGGCACGCAGCGATAACGAGTTAGAGTTTGATGCCCAGGATATTGGTCGGGTTTCGATTCAGAAGAGCAATATTCGCAGTATGCAGTTGCTTTCTGAAACGCAGCTGCGCAAAGGCTGGGAGCCCGTGGGCAATGGTACGCGCATGTTTTTCGCACCTACAGCCCGCAATTTGCGCAGGGGTGAAGGCTACGTGCAGGATATCAACATTGTATTGCTCGGTGCCAACTACGGCATCACGGACCACATCTCAATCGGGGCGCTGATTCCCGCCCTTCCAGGGGTAGGCCTCAACGTATTCGCCATTACGCCGAAAGTTTCGGTGCCGATTAGCGAGAAGTTTCACGTGGGCGGAGGGCTGCTTTATGCCTTTGCATTTGGCTCTGGGGGAGGTATTGCCTACGGTGTGGGCACCTATGGTACCGCCGACAATAATGCAACGCTGGGCCTGGGGTATCTGGTTGGAAGCGGTGATGTTGATGCCTCACCAGTTGTGTTGGTGGGTGGAGCCACCCGCATTTCCCGACGGTTTTCGCTGCTGAATGAAACCTATATTACCGATGGCTTTCTAGCCGGGTTGGTAGGCGCCCGAGTGTCAGCCGCCCGTGTCAGTGGAAGTCTAGGTTTTATCTACGGTACAGGCATACCTATTTTGCCGGCTTACTTAGAAGTAGCCTATCGTTTTGGGCGAGTACGGTGAGTAGTAGCCGTAATAATTGTCGTGCTTGACGTAGCATATTCGCATTCTACTTTACTTTATGAAGTCACTATCCTTCTGTTCCTTCTTACTCTCCTTTTCGTGGTGTATTACATGCTATGCTGGCACGTCGCCAACAGCTCCCGATTCTATTTCGGGTCAAACGCAACTTATCAAGCAGATTGCTGCTGAAGCATGCCAGCAAATGGCTGCCGACAAACAACAGGACTCCTTCGCTACCATGCGTCCTCCGCAAGCGCAGGACACTTTCGAAAAAATACTACTAGCGACAATCAAACGGAGAGAAAGCACTATCCGACAGGTAGCGCGACGGAGTAACGTGCCAGGAGCCTACGAACAGCTATTAGGGAGTTTAGCGACTCTGGTTTCGGTGCAACTGGTCAGAACGTGTCCAGATGCTACCATGCTTTATGGTCGGTTTGCAGGCGCACGGAGTGCTGAGCCTACCCCCGCCGAACAAGCGCTTATACAAGAATGGGGCGATGAGCTGTGTCAGCGTCTGGCCGCTTTACAGAAAACAGGACGTTTACAGGGCAAAACGTCTGCCGAATGCCTGGAGCTTTTTCACCAAGAATATACTGCTTCTCTTACAAAGCGCGGCCCTCAGATTATGCAGGTATACGGCTCAGATGGTAATAGTCAGATGGTTGTAGATTTATTGAGTAACCGAATTACCCAGTACATGCAGCAACACTGTCTGCAAACGCTTCTGTTGCTGCGCGGAACGGATGCGAAATAAACAAGAAGGCCGCTGGTAGTTGCTACCAGCGGCCTTCTTGTTCAAGAATTGCGCTTTACTACGCAACGGCTTCCGCCTTCTCCTTCACTGCCAGCTGTCCGCAGGCCGCGTCGATATCTTTACCGCGTGAGCGGCGCACGTTGGTTTGCACGCCCCGGTCGGCGAGGTACTTGTGGAAAGCCACCAGCTTATCGTCGGCGGTGTTGATGTAGTCGGCGTTTTCGATGGGGTTATACTCAATCAGGTTCACCTTGCAGGGTAGCCACTTCGAAATCTGAAACAGCTCCTCGGCGTCTTGCAACGTGTCGTTGAAGCTCTCGAATACGATGTACTCGTAAGTTACTTTACGGCCGGTTTTCTGGTGGTAGTACTGCAACGCGTCCTTCAGCGCGGCCAGGGAGTTGGCCTCGTTGATAGGCATGATTTCGTTGCGCTTGGTATCGTTGGGGGCGTGCAGGGAGAGGGCCAGGTTGGCCTTCACGTCGTCGTCGGCCAGCTTCTTGATCATCTTGGCAATGCCGGCCGTGCTGATGGTGATGCGGCGCGGGGCCATATTCAGGCCATCGGGGGCAGTGATGCGGCGCACGCTTTCCACTACGTTGGCATAGTTCAGCAGCGGCTCGCCCATGCCCATGTACACGATGTTGGTGAGCGGCGTGCCGTACTGCGCCTCGCACTGCTCCCGGATGCGTACTACCTGATCGTAGATTTCGGCCGCGTCGAGGTTGCGCTTGCGGTCCATGTAGCCGGTAGCGCAAAACTTGCACGTGAGCGAGCAGCCTACCTGCGACGAGATGCAAGCCGTCATGCGCGTGTCGTGGGGGATGAGCACGCCTTCTACCACGTTGCCATCATACAGCCGGAAAGCCGACTTGATGGTGCCGTCGTTGGAGAGCTGCTTGTTCTGCACTTGCACACCATTGATGACGAAGTGACGGGCCAGCAACTCGCGGGTAGCCAGCGAGATATTGTTCATCTCTTCGAAGGAGCCGGCCGTGTTTTTCCACAACCACTCCGTCACCTGCTTGGCACGGAAGGGCTTTTCGCCGTGCTCGACCATGAAGGTTTTCAGGTCGTCGGCGGAGACTTTGCGAATGTCGCGCTTGGAAACTACGGGCAGCTCTATCATAACCGCAAAGATACAACATGCGCGGCGGTTGGGTTCCCGAAAATCTTCGACTTCTACTAGCTTTTAGTTGTGTACAGGGTAGAGACACAACCTATTGTGTCGTATTGGTGCGACTGTTGGTAGGCTGGTGCAGTTCCATTTGGTCAGTGGTGAGACGCAGTAGGTTGTGGCGCTACCTTGTGCCTATGTCCGTTTTGGAAACGTATAGCCCGAATTTTATAACTGCCTACCGTGGTGCATTCCTCAAAATAACGCCTACCTTACCGGCCTAAACTTTAGGGGTGTTCTGCTACGAGCGGGACTGAGAAATACCCTTGGAACCTGATCCAGGTAATGCTGGCGAAGGGAAAAGTGCAAGAAGCGGACGCCTCCTTGGGCCCGCACGGGCGTGCGCCACCTAGAGTTTATTGTTTCTGACAGCCAACCAACTACCCGTTGCTTGTATGCTTCTCTATGTCAACAATAAACCGCACGAATCCTGCCTGCCTACCCCCACGCTGGCTGATACCCTCCTCGATTTGCAGCTCGCCGAACAGCGCGGCATTGCCGTGGCCGTGAACGACGCCGTGGTGCCCCGCGCCGAGTGGATGCGCCACCAATTGCGTGCCCAAGACCGCATCACTGTTATCCGCGCCACGCAGGGCGGGTAGGGGCGCGTCTGTCACCCTGAGCGCAGCGAAGGACCTTCTCACGGGAGATAGT
Organism: Hymenobacter sp. NBH84; assembly: GCF_014217645.1. NCBI lineage: Bacteria > Pseudomonadati > Bacteroidota > Cytophagia > Cytophagales > Hymenobacteraceae > Hymenobacter > Hymenobacter sp. NBH84. Next base: position 3,932,950 of record NZ_CP043644.1, on the reverse strand, counting down.
GACTATCTCACGCAAGGTCGTTCTCCCGTGAGAAGGTCCTTCGCTGCGCTCAGGATGACAAACAGACAGGTAACCGTCAACCATCCCAGATTTTATGAAACAAGACCAAGCACCCCAGCAGACGCTGGTGGAGCGCCAGCCGCTTACTGGCTCGCGCAAACTCTACGTTCCCGGCCAGCTCTACCCCAACATTCGGGTGGCGATGCGCGAAATCATGCTGAGTGACACCAAGCGCCAGTTCGACTTCACGAACCCCACCGAGCAAAACCCGCCCGTGACGGTGTACGACACCAGCGGCCCCTACACTGACCCCAACGTGGAAATCGACCTGAAAAAAGGCCTACCACGCCTGCGCGAAGAGTGGATTTTGGGTAGGGAAGATGTGGAAATGCTACCCGGCACCTCGTCGGAATACGGGCAGCAGCGCGCCGCCGATACCGCGTTGGACCACCTGCGTTTTGAGCACATCCGGCTGCCGTTGCGCGCCAAAGCGGGCCGCAACGTGTCGCAGATGCACTATGCCAAGCAGGGCATCATTACGCCCGAGATGGAATACATCGCCATTCGGGAAAACCAGCGCATCGACCAACTAGCCGCCGATGATGCGCTACGGGTGCAGCACCCCGGCCATAGCTTTGGCGCTAATACACCGAAGGGCCATATCACGCCGGAGTTTGTGCGCCAGGAGGTAGCGGCGGGTAGGGCCGTGATTCCGTGTAACATCAACCACCCGGAAAGCGAGCCGATGATTATCGGGCGCAACTTCTTGGTGAAAATCAACACCAACATCGGCAACTCGGCCGTGACGTCGAGCATTGAGGAAGAGGTAGATAAGGCCGTATGGAGCTGCCGCTGGGGCGGCGATACGCTGATGGACCTGAGCACCGGCAAGAACATCCACGAAACGCGGGAATGGATTATCCGCAATTGCCCGGTGCCGGTGGGCACAGTGCCCATCTACCAGGCCCTGGAAAAGGTGAACGGCAAGGCCGAAGACCTGACCTGGGAGCTGTTCCGCGACACGCTCATCGAGCAGGCCGAGCAGGGCGTGGACTACTTCACCATCCACGCCGGCGTGCGCCTACCCTACATTCCGATGACGGCGAAGCGCGTGACCGGTATTGTGTCGCGGGGTGGTTCGATTATGGCGAAGTGGTGCCTGGCTCACCACCAAGAGAGCTTCCTTTACACGCACTTCGAGGAAATCTGCGAAATTATGAAGGCTTACGACGTGGCCTTCTCGCTGGGCGACGGCCTGCGCCCCGGCTCCATTGCCGACGCCAACGACGAGGCGCAGTTTGCTGAGTTGGAAACGTTGGGCGAGCTAACCAAAATTGCCTGGAAGCACGACGTGCAGGTGATGATCGAAGGCCCCGGCCACGTGCCCATGCATCTAATTAAGGAGAACATGAACAAGCAGTTGAAGGAGTGCCACGGGGCGCCTTTCTACACCCTCGGCCCGCTGACCACCGACATTGCCCCCGGCTACGACCATATCACCTCGGCCATTGGGGCAGCCATGATTGGCTGGTTCGGCACGGCTATGCTGTGCTATGTGACGCCCAAAGAGCACCTGGGTCTACCCAACAAGCAGGACGTGAAGGACGGCGTGATTGCCTACAAGATTGCCGCCCACGCCGCCGACCTTGCCAAAGGCCACCCGGGAGCCCAATACCGCGACAATGCCCTGAGCAAAGCCCGCTTCGAGTTCCGCTGGGAAGACCAGTTCAACCTAAGCCTGGACCCCGACACTGCCCGCGAGTACCACGACGAAACCCTACCCGCCGACGGCGCCAAAGTGGCGCACTTCTGCTCCATGTGCGGCCCGCATTTCTGCTCCATGAAAATCACGCAGGAAGTCCGTGACTTCGCCGCCAAACAGGACCTCACCGCCGCTGAGGCACTGACGAAAGGCATGGTGGAAAAGTCGCGAGAGTTCGTGGAAAAGGGCAGCGAGATTTATTTATAACCAAAACTCCATCTGTCATCCTGAGCTTGCGAAGGACCTTCTCATATCAGATAGCAACTAGCTCATGCAAGGTCGTTCACGCATGAGAAGGTCCTTCGCAAGCTCAGAATGACAGAAAAAACAATGCCTCAACCACCTCGCCCCTACGTTCTCAGCCTTGCCGGTTTCGACCCCAGCGGCGGGGCCGGCTTGCTGGCCGACTGCAAGACCTTCGAGCAGCGCGGCGTGTACGGCTTTGGCGTGTGCACGGCCCTCACGGTACAGAGCGACGTGCAGTTTGAGCGCGTGCAATGGATGCCGCTTGCCGACATTCAGGCGCAAGCCCGGCCGCTACTAGAGCGCTTCGGGGTAGGGTGGGCGAAGATTGGACTGGTAGAAAGTCTGGCTGAGTTGCCGGAACTGCTTCGGTGGTTACGGGCGCAAAGCCCGGCTATTGGTGTGGTGTGGGACCCGGTGCTGAAGGCCAGCGCCGGCTACGACTTTCACGCCGGTCCGGCGCCGGAGTTGGTGGCAGAAGTCTGCACCGCCCTAGCCCTGATTACGCCTAATCAACCCGAGATGCGGCGCTTGTGGCCGGCCGCCGCCACCGCCGAAGAAGCAGCCGCCGTCGTGAGTGCCTACTGCTCGGTGTTGCTGAAAGGCGGCCACGCCGAGGGCTCTGAAGCTACCGATGTGCTGTATCAGAAGGGGGAAGAGGTAGCGCGTTTTTCGGCGGCGCGCCTACCCCACGGCGAAAAGCACGGCAGTGGCTGCGTGTTGTCGGCGGCCATTGTGGCGGGGCTGGCGCGGGGCGAGTCGTTGGTGGAGGCCTGCCGATCGGGCAAGGCGTACACGGCGCGGGTGCTGGCTAGCAACGAGACGCTGCTGGGGTATCATTTTCAGAACGAACACGAGTATGCAAATTAGTAATCTTCACTATATCACTACCTCCCCCGAGCAAGCCGAGCGAGCCTGCCTTGGTGGCGTGCGCTGGGTGCAGTTGCGCGTGAAGAACACGCCCTACCTCGAATGGAAGCAACTGGCGCTGGATACGCAGGCCATTTGCCGCCGCCACGGTGCCACGTTCATTCTCAACGACAACCCGCAGCTGGCGCTGGAAATTGGCGCCGATGGCGTACACCTGGGCAAGGAGGATATGCCGCCTACCGAAGCCCGAACCCTGCTTGGGCCGGAGTTCATCATCGGCGGCACGGCCAACACGTTTGTCGATATCGAAGGCCTGGTGGCGGCTGGAGTCGACTACATTGGGTTGGGGCCGTTTCGCTTCACGACGACCAAGGAGAAGCTAAGCCCGATTTTGGGACTGGCGGGTTATGAAACGCTGCTGGCGCAACACCGTGCTGCTGGCTTTCCTACCCCCGTCATCGGCATTGGTGGCATTACGCTGGCCGATGTGGCGCCGCTGCTGGCAGCTGGCCTGCATGGTGTGGCGGTATCGGGGGGCATTACGGCCGCGGCTGACCCTTCGGTGGCGGCCAGGCAATTCATCAACTCTTTGGCTGCTCCTGTTTCTGCTTTATGAAAACGCAACCACTTGTTATTGCCGGCCGCACGTTTGCCTCGCGCCTGTTCACCGGTACGGGCAAATTTAGCTCGGCGCAGCTGATGGAAGAAGCCCTGCTGGCCTCCGGCTCGGAGTTGGTGACGGTGGCGCTGAAGCGCGTCGATGTGGCCGATAGGAACGACGACATTCTGCGCCATTTGGCGCACCCGCAGTTCAACCTGCTGCCTAACACCTCGGGCGTGCGCACGGCCAAGGAGGCCGTATTTGCTGCCCAACTGGCCCGTGAGGCGCTGGAAACCAACTGGCTCAAACTCGAAATTCACCCCGACCCCAAGTACCTGCTGCCCGACCCGGTGGAAACCTTACGCGCCGCCGAGGAGCTGGTGAAAATGGGCTTCATGGTGCTACCCTACATCCACGCCGACCCGGTGCTGTGCAAGCGGCTGGAAGAGGTAGGCGTAGCAGCCGTGATGCCGCTCGGTTCGCCTATCGGCTCGAACAAGGGCCTGCTGACGCGGGAGTTCTTGGAAATTATCATTGGCCAGAGCAAGGTGCCGGTGGTAGTGGATGCCGGCATTGGCGCGCCCTCGCATGCGGCGGCGGCGCTGGAAATGGGGGCTGATGCAGTGCTGGTGAATACGGCCATTGCCGTGGCCGGTCAGCCGGTACAGATGGCTCACGCGTTCCGGATGGCCGTGGAAGCCGGCCGCCTGGCTTATGAGGCGCGGCTGGCCGCGCCGGTGGCGCACGCTGAGGCCAGTTCGCCACTGACGGCGTTTTTGGATTAGAACCATCGGAAAAAGACCGTCATGCTGAGCTTGTCGAAGTATCTCTACCGCTTCGTTGAATTATCGTTACAACGAAGCGGTAGAGATGCTTCGACAAGCTCAGCATGACGGTCTGCATAAACCTACAGTCATGAGCTTCCGCCCGATTTTCGAGGCCCACCACTGGGACGATGTCAAAGCCAGCATCTACGCCAAAACCGCCGCCGACGTGGAACGCGCCCTGGCCGCGCCGCGCCGTACGCTGGAGGACTTCAAAGCCCTGATTTCGCTCGCCGCCGTGCCCTACCTGGAACAGATGGCGCGCCAGAGCCAGCAGCTCACGCGCAAGCGGTTTGGCAATACGGTGCAGCTCTATGTGCCGCTGTATCTGAGCAACGAGTGCCAGAACATCTGCACCTACTGTGGCTTTAGTCTTGATAATAAAATTCGCCGCCGCACGCTCAGCAGCGTGGAGATGTTGCAGGAAGCGCAGGTGCTGAAGGCGTGGGGCTACGAGCACGTGCTGCTGGTAACCGGCGAGGCCAACCAAACCGTGGGCGTTGACTACCTCGAGAAAGCCCTGCACACGCTGCGGCCGCACTTCGCGCACCTTTCAATGGAAGTGCAGCCGCTGGATCAGGAGGACTACGAACGGCTGATTCCGGCAGGGTTGAACACAGTGCTGGTGTACCAGGAAACCTACCATCAGCAGGATTACAAAAAGCACCACCCCAAGGGCAAGAAGTCGAATTTTCAGTATCGCCTTGATACGCCTGACCGCCTGGGTAGGGCCGGCGTGCACAAGATGGGACTAGGCGTGCTGTTCGGCCTGGAAGACTGGCGCACCGACAGCTTCTACACGGCCCTGCACCTCGACTACCTTGAACGTACCTACTGGCAGACCAAGTACAGCCTCTCTTTCCCGCGCCTGCGCCCCGCCGAGGGCCTCTTGCAGCCGAAAGTGGAGATGAGTGACCGGGAACTGGTGCAGCTCATCTGCGCCTACCGTCTGCTGAATGAGGAAGTGGAGCTGTCCATCTCGACTCGCGAAACGCCTACCTTCCGCGACAACATCATTCGCCTGGGCATCACCAGCATCAGCGCCGGCTCTAAAACCAACCCCGGCGGCTACGCGGTAGCGCCAGAGTCATTGGAGCAGTTTGAAATCAGCGATGAGCGTAGCCCGGCGGAAATTGCGGCTATGATTCGGCGGCAGGGTTATGAGCCGGTGTGGAAAGACTGGGACGCGGCGCTGGCGCCCATACAATCGGCGTCTATCTCGGCCCTGCCATCCTGAGCGCAGCGAAGGATCTTCTCGCGCATGAACAGTAGACGGAACAACGACTCGTTCTGGTGTAAGAAGGTCCTTCGCAAGCTCATGATGACAGAAAAACTAACTCTATCCCAGCAAAAACAAACCCTACCCCTGCGCGTTTACTACCCATGCTTACCCCCGCCGAAACCCGCCGCTACGACCGTCATCTGCGCCTACCCGAAATTGGTTCTGAGGGCCAGGAGAAGCTGAAAGCTGCCCGTGTGCTGGTGGTAGGCTGTGGCGGCCTGGGCTGCCCGGTGCTGCAATACCTGGCGGCGGCCGGGGTAGGCACCCTCGGCCTGCTCGACCACGACACCGTAGACGAAAGCAACCTGCAACGCCAGGTGCTCTACGCCACCGCCGATGTGGGTCGCCCCAAAGCCGTAGCCGCCGCCGAGAAGCTGCGGGCGCAGAATCCGCTCGTGGCGGTGCAGCCCTTGCGGGTGCGCCTGTCGGCGGCCAATGCGCTGGAAATCATGGCCGAATACGATGTGGTGGTGGACTGCACCGACAACTTCGCCACACGCTATTTGGTGAGTGATGCGTGCGTGCTACTGGGCAAGCCGCTGGTATTTGGGGCCATTTTCAAGTTTGAAGGGCAGGTATCGGTGTTCAACTACCAGAGCGGGCCTACCTACCGCTGCCTGTTTGCGCAACCGCCCGCTCCTGGCGAGGCGCCCAACTGCAACGAAATTGGGGTGCTGGGCGTGCTGCCAGGTATCATAGGTACGCTGCAAGCATCTGAAACACTGAAGGTTGTTATGGGTATAGGGGAGGTGCTGAGCGGGCGGCTATTGGTGTTTGATGCGCTGTATATGCAGTTCCGTACCCTGCGCTTCCAGGCGGTGCCGGGCAACCAGCAGCTCACCGCGTTAATCGATTATGATGCCTTCTGCGGTGATGCCCCAACCGACGTCGTCCCCGAAATTAACGCCGACGAGCTGCGCCAGAAGCTCCAGGCCCAGGAGCCGTTGCAGCTCCTTGATGTGCGCGAGCCGCACGAATACGCCGCCCGTCACATCGGCGGCCGCTTGATTCCGTTGGGCCAGCTCGCCGCTGCTCTTTCTACCCTCGACCCTGCGGTACCCGTGGTGGTGCATTGCGCCAGCGGCAAGCGCAGCCGCCAGGCTGCTGAGCTGCTGTTGGCTAATGGTTTTCAGCAGGTAGCCTCGCTGCATAACGGGTTGCAAGACTGGTAAATGGCTGCGTAGGCTCATCTACAGCAGGCGCCGGCCATGGCGCGGGGCTGTGCCCCGTGCCGACTATGCGCAGGCCTCCGGCCTGCTGTCGTCCGCGCCGTTAGGATTGCTCAAGCAAATTGTTCTAGTGGTGCAGGCCAGAGGCCTGCGCATAGTCGGCACGGGGCACAGCCCCTCGCCATCGTTGTGCATTAAAGTTCACGCCATAGCTGCTGAAACGCCGCCACCGGGTCAGCCGCTTGCCACACGCTGCCCAGCACCGCCGCTCCGGCAAAGCCCGCCGCTCGCACCTGCGCTATGTTATCGGGCGTGATGCCGCCCAACGCTACCACCTGTGGCACGTACTGCTGACGCTGTTGCAGCCGCTGTAGCTGCTGTTGCACCTCCGTCAGCGCAAATGCGTGCCCGTAACCCTGCTTGCTGATGCTGTCGAAAATCGGGCTCAGAAACACGTAATTGTAGCGACGACGGTGCTGGCGCAACTCGGTAAGGCTGTGCAACGAGGTGGAAAGGCTGTGGCCCGGCTGCTGCAGGTGCGCCCGCGCGACCCAGGTAGCCCGTGCCGCGGCTGGTAGGTGCAGCCCGCCTACCTGATAGTGTTGCGCCAACTCGTATTGTCCGTGTAGTACCATGAGCCTGTGGTACTGTCGTGGTACGGCACGTAGGTAGGCTTCTACTTCCGAGACGGAAGCGCCGGGTTTGCGCAGATGAAATGACTGTAAACCAGCTTCAAACAAGCGCTGTAGCGTGGGCAGCTCCGTGGCGATGGTAGCGGGAGGCGAGACAAGCAGGAGCCGGAACGTGTGGTTGTTTGCTACCCCGTTCATTCGGCCGGACTAGTAAAACGCGTGACGACGGCTTCGGGTAGAGGCCGCAGCTTGCGGGTGGTGTAGTCGAAGCAGAGCATGCCGGTTTTGGCGCGGGCTATTTCGTTGCCGTGCTGGTTTTTCACCCAATAAACCACGTCGAAGCCATATTTGTGGTGGTCGGTGGCGGCGAGTTGGATATGTAGCGTGTCGCCGTGAAATCCTTCGCCTTTGTACTCCACGGCCACATCGGCCATGATAAAGCCCTGGCGCGTGGCGGGGTCATATTCCGGTTGTCCCAGAAACTGCAAGAACTGCACCCGCGCTTCGTGCAGTAGGCTCAACAGGGCGTCGTTGCCGAGGTGGGCGCCGTAGTTCAGGTCAGTGATGCGGATGGGAAGGGCAACTGTGAGCAGGTAGGTGTCGGGTAGGGCAACTTTGATACGAGGCATGCGCGTTAGTTTTTGATTACTTACGGATGGTTTTTGGTTATTTGTTCCGTTGTACCTGTCTGAACGTCCTTTCGACACAAATAACCACACCTCAGATGCAAGTAGAAGTTCGCCCCACCGCCGACGGTTCCAGCACGCTCTACGTGCCAGCGCTGGACGAGCACTACCACTCCACCCACGGCGCCGTGCAGGAAGCCCAGCATGTGTACCTAGAAGCGACCCTGGAACCCGCCCTAGTCGCCGCCACCGATACTGTGCGGGTGCTGGAAATCGGCTTCGGAACCGGCCTCAACGCCATCCTCACCCTGCAACGTAGCCTCACTGCCCCTGTAGCCGTGGCCTACGACACAATAGAAAAGCACCCCCTACCCCCCGCCGTGGTAGCCGATCTGCATCCCGAGCGCTACCTCCTGAACCCGGAATTGTTGGACCAGTTCAGCCAACTACACGCGGCGGCCTGGGACGAGGCCGTGCCGTTGCTCCCGCGCTTTCTGCTGCGCAAAATCACCGGCGAGCTGCAGCACACCGCCCTACCCGCCAACCACTACCAGGTCATCTACTTCGACGCTTTCGCCCCTGAAAAGCAACCCGACATGTGGACCGACGCGGTATTTGCCCAGCTCTACGCCGCCGCAGCGCCGGGCTGCCTGCTCACCAGCTACTGCGCCAAAGGTAGCTTCCGTAGAAGCCTGAAAGCCGCTGGCTGGCTGGTAGAAAAACTACCGGGGCCAGTAGGCAAGCGCGAGATGACGCGGGCGCGGAAGGAATAAGGAATAGAATGGCATTAATTGGTTTGTCAAAAAGTAGCTATGAGCATAGATTTTAATGAAATTAATGTCACAGACAGGAAATCGTTTATTGAATTTCTGTTCGTACTCCAGCAAGAGTTGATAAGCAACGCTGATGAATGGGAGAACAAAAGTTTGTCAGATTATTTAGAAGCAGTGAGTCGATATGCTGAAGATATAGATGGATTTTACCTAAATACAGGTCAAGAAGTAGATGCTGAACAAGCGTCATGGAAACTGTTTGCTGATATCCTGAAAGGCGCCAGCGTATATGAATAAAATGTAGAAGCAGTTTAACAAGGGGTTGAGCTTATCAAATAGTTGTCATCCTTCGCACTGCTCAGGATGACAACTATTGAAAATATTGCTTGCTAAATAGCTTTCCTAGTATGAACCCTCTATCCTTCATTCTGCCCATATTGCAGAAGCTATGAGTCGTAAGGTTATTGAAGTCGAAGGCCCGAAATGGGTAGCGCAGGGTATTATTACCACCGAGCAGGAGCAGCGGCTACTGGCATTGTATCCCATTGATGATAAAGCTATTGGGCTACTGCCGTTGCTAGGGAGCCTGCTGGTGCTGCTGAGCGCCCTAAGCCTGATTGCCGCCAACTGGCAGGAGCTGCCGCTACTGGTGCGCTTCGGAATCCTACTGGGCTCGGTAGCGGGAAGCTACGTGGCGGGCGAATATTTCCGGCGGCGTGGCAACACGCAGTTGGGTATGGGCTTGGTGGGGCTGGGGCTGATTTTATTTGGCACCAGCATTATCCTCACCAGCCAGATGTTTCAGCTCATTGGCTACGACGTAACGGGCCTGGTGGCCTGGGGCGTGGCGGGAGTAGGTCTCACCTACCTCTACCGCTCGCGTCTACTGTTTGTGATGACGGTGGCCATCGGCGGCATTGTGCAGGGCTACAACACCGAGGCGCTGGGCGCGTTCAGCTACGCTACCGCCGTTTTCACGGCTCTCACGCTGGGCTACTACTGGTGGCGCTACCCCGATGCCTTGCTGGGTGCGGTGCTAGCGACCGGCCTGCTCTGGCAAGCCGGTTTGCTCATTGGCGTGCTGCACATCAAAATCACCTGGTTCTTTGTGGCGGCCATGCTCATCTACACGTTCGGCGACTGGCAGGCCGACCGCCCGGCGGGTAGGGCGTTGCAGGGGCCGCCCCTGGTGGCGGCGTTTCTGTTTGTGCTGGGGCTGGCCATTTTTGGGGAAGCTGGCAGCTACACCGACCGCCTGCGGCCGCCCCTGCTGGCCTATCTGGCGGCGCTGGGGGCAGTGCTGGTCTTGTCGTTGCTGGGCAAAAAGGCGCGGGGCCGTTTGGGCAGCGCTACCGACTGGCTGCTGCTGCTACCCGATTTCTACCTGCCCGCCGGCCTGCCGCTGGCCGTAGCGGCGCTGGTGGTCCTCTACGCCTACACAGGCACGTTGCTTTGGCGTGCCCACCAAGAGCAAAACCCCGACCGCGTGACGCTGGGCACAGTACTGTTTATCCTCACTACCGCTGTGGCCTACTTCAAGCTCACGTGGGGCTTCATGGACAAATCGTTGTTTTTCCTGCTCGGGGGCATTTTGTTGCTGAGTCTGAGCTGGTACCTGCGCCGGCGGGCCGTGCAAACCACTGCGCCGGCCGCACCACCCGAAAAGCTGTAGCGTATGCCTGTTCTTCCTACCCCTGCCAATCGTCGGTTGTGGCTTCTGTTGCTGGTGGGCGCGCAGTTATTATTCATTGTGGCGGTGGCGGCGGCTGGCTACGCCACCACCGCCTACGGCCGCACGGTGCAGTTGCGTACGGCCCCCGTCAACCCCCGCGACCTGCTGGAGCGCGACCACCTGCGCCTAACCTACGGCATCACCTACCTACCCCTCACGCTGTGGCAGGAAGCCAATAAGCCGCGCCGCCGCCAGCCGGTGTATGTGGCGCTGCGTGCCCAGGGCGATGCCTACGTCGCTGTGCGCGTCTACAACCAGGAACCAAGCACCCTGCTCCCCGATCAGGTGATCCTGCGCGGTTGGGTAGTGGGCAGCAGTCGTCGTACCCTGCGCCTACGCTATGGTCTGGAACGCTACTACGCGCCGGAAAACCAGGTGAAAGTGCTGAATAAGAAAGGGCCACACGCGTTGCTGGTGCACGTCAGTATTGCTCCTTGGGGGCAGGCACGCATCACAAAAGCGGAGGTGTTGTGAGGCGGCTGTTTACAAGCCATTCTGCTGCAAAAGAGCCCGATCGTTACGGTCAAGGTCGACGAGGGCGTATTTCTTCTGGCTGGTGATGTTCATTTCATCCAAGGCGTCTACCAAGTTGCCGTAGGTCGATTCCTGTTCGGATTTGATGAGGACAACAGCACCAGTCTGCTGGCGTTGTAGGGTCAGCAATACCTGCCGGAGGCCATGGGCACTGTAGTCTGTGGTATGGAGGGTAGGCGCGGCGGCGGTGCCGGTCTCGTTCACGCCATAGAAGTAATGCACTTGATTGTGCTTACCCAAAATCAGCGTAAGCGCTTTGCTACCCGGTACATCAGTACCCAGACCTTTCGCGGGCATAGCCAGTTCCATAACGTTGGGTTTGCTGAACGTGCTGGTCAGCATAAAAAAGGTGAGTAGCAGAAAGGCCAGGTCTACCATCGGCGTCATGTCGAGACGAAAGGCCATTTTTTTAGCACGGGGCTTACCATTTTTAGCAGGGGCGGCTGGTTGGATGTCGGCCATAGCGTTGTAGTGGTTGAGATGAATGGATACTCCGCCAACGCCAATGAATATAGCAGTATTGCACTGCACCTATGCTATTGTCTGCCAGCGCTTATGCGTGCTACCTTTCAAAACAACCAGACCCGCTCCGGCGTGAGGCAGGCGTGCAGGGGCATGTCGCCAGGCCACACATCGGTAATCTGCAGTACCGGCGGTTCCAGGCTAATACCGATACGCAGGGTTTCGGGCCGGCACTCGGCCAAGAACCGGTCGTAGAAGCCTTTGCCGTAGCCTACCCGCTGGCCCCGCTCATCGAAGGCAAGCAAGGGCAGCAGCACCGCATCAATGGCGGCAGGCGCTACCTCGGCCGCACCGACGGGCTCAGGAATGCCCCAGCGGCTTTCTACTAGACGCGTGTCGGGGTTGAGGTGGTAGTGGCGTAGCGTAACGCCATCGGCCTGCACTACCGGCACCGCCACTTGCACAGCCGGATGCTCGGCCCACAGCCAACGAATGATAGGCCACGTATCCGGCTCGTGCTGCTGGGCGGCGGGTAGGAATACATGCAGCCAGCTCCACTGGGCTACCTCGAAGTGCTGCTTTAACTGTTGAAGGAGCGCCGCGCTACGGCGTGCTACCTCGGCGGCGGGTAGGGCGCGGCGGGCAGCTGAGGCGGTACGGCGAAGTTCGGCTTTCAGCATATGCGAGGCGGTAGGGTAGGGGCGGCTTGCCTCCGCCCGTTGTTAGCAGGCACAACATTGAAATAGAAAAGGCTCCTTCAAAATCAGATAGTATGATAAGCGGTTACGAGCTGCCCCTACCTCATTCTACTCTTCTTCCAGCACCGTAAACTCCAGCGCCAGCGGCTCAAACGTATCAAGGAGCTGCTGTAAAAAGTGCGGGTTATTAATGTAGACGCTCAGCACGTTGTCGGTACGCTCCTGCATGCCACCGTCGGGGAAGAGCTTGTCTTTGAGGCCGCTGAGTTGAGAATAAGACGTTTCGTGCCTGGCTTCGGCGGCTTTCGAAAGGCGCTTTTCCAGCCCCGCCACGCTGCTGGCTACTTTGCTACCCTCGGCGGCCACGGCTTTCACCAAGGTAGGATCGAGGCGCTCGGCCAGTGCTTTTATCTGCTTAAACGCTTCCTCTAATGTATGCTGCTGCTCGGCCAGACTCACTTCTTCTTGCCCCAAAGCAGCGCCCACCTGCTTCTTCAGCTCGGGTAGGGGCTGAAAGATATCCGTAGCCGTAAGGCCCAGTTTGCGCAGCTTGCCCGCATTAGCTTTGCTGATATACAGCCCCGAGTTGCGCAGCAGCACAATCGGGAAAGGCACCTGATACTCGGCAAATACCTGCTTTAATTGAAACCAGTAGGCCACCTCCGCGCCACCGCCAATGTAGCACAGGTTGGGTAGCAAGATTTCCTGATACAAAGGCCGCAACACCACGTTCGGGCTGAACCTCTCCGGTTGTTGGCGTGCCAAGTCGAGTAGTTCTTCTTGGCTGTAGCAGTGGTCGGTATTCAGTACGGCTACACAGCCGCGGGCCTCGTCGGCCTCCAGTCGTTCACGCTTGCCGGTCTCTGTTATGTAAAACAGGTTAAGTGGGCGCGAATACACCTGCGGGGAATACCCGGCAGCTTCCAGATCGGCATTGGTGGCCTGCACGGCGCGGTGCGAGGCTTGCGCCTGAATTTCCTTTTCTATCACCGGTACCAATGCCTGCTTCAGCGCGGGCGTGTCGGCATCCATACTCACCAAGCCAAACTCACCAAACAGCGCATGCGTGAGGCGACGCGTGGCCTCGGTGAGGGTAGAGGCTTGCTCGTAAGCCTCTCGGAAGAGGGCGGGTACGTCGGCCGGCAGTTGGTCGAGGAACTGCTCTGGCAGCCCTTCCAGGCTCAAGCGTCCTACCGGGCCGCCGGTTTCAGAGGCTTGCCAGGAGTACGTTTTGCCAAACAGTTGAAAATGATTGATTTCGGCAAAATCGTGGTCCTCCGTGGCCATCCAGTACACCGGCACAAAGTCGTATTGCGGATACTGCTCTTTCAGCTGTCGGCTCAGCTTAACGGCCGTAATAATCTTGTAAATGAAGTACAGCGGCCCAGTCATCAGGTTGAGCTGGTGGCCGGTGGTGATGGTGAACGTAGTGTCTTTCGCCAGTAAGTCAATACTAGCCTGCACTGCTGGATGTACATCCAGGCCGGTGTATTGCTCTCGCAAAGCCTCTAACAGCCGTTGTCGGGCTTCGGGCGAGTAGGCTGCCTGCTTTTCTTTTAGTTGCGCCGCAAAATTCTCCAGGGTCGGGAAACGGTGGTAGAACGCTTGCAAGGTAGACTCCTGGTTCAGGTAGTCTGTAAGTAACGACGAGAAAGCACCGGTAGCAGCGTACGAAAGCGTGTGGACAGGCATAATGACGAATGAGGGCGGGCGCAAGTTTGAGAAAAAAGCTGACCTGCCATAAAGCGGCCAACACACCTGCATCTGCCTCTAACCCATAAGTAGGGTAGGAGTTTTGAGAAGGGCATAAAAAAGCCGCTCGGCGCGTTGGCCGAGCGGCAAATATTTCATGGTAACAGAGTGTCTGCTACACCAACTGGCCGTACAAATCAAAGTCCGATGCCTCGTTGATGCGCACGTGGGCAAAGTCGCCCAGGCGTACGTGAGTATCGGGGGTGGCGGGCACCAGCACCTCGTTGTCTACCTCGGGCGAGTCGTACTGGGTGCGGCCCACAAAGTAGCCGCTCTCCTTGCGGTCAAACAACACCTTATAGGTCTGGCCCACCTTCTGCTCATTCAGCTCCAGCGAAATGCCCTGTTGCAGCTCCATAATCTGGTCGGCTCGGTCCTGCTTCGTCTCGGCAGGCACGTTGTCTTCCAGCGTATAAGCGTGGGTGCTTTCCTCGTGCGAGTAAGTGAAGATGCCCAGGCGGTCAAACTTGGTATCGGCTACCCACTGATACAGCTCCTCGAAATCCTGCTGGGTCTCGCCGGGGTGGCCGGCAATGAGGGTAGTGCGCAGGGCAATGTCCGGCACGCGCTGGCGCATGGTGTCCACCAGCTCAATGGTGCGGCGCTTGCTGATGCCACGGCGCATGGTTTTCAGCATATTATCCGAAATATGCTGCAAGGGCATATCCAGGTACTTGCAGATGTTGTCGCGCTCGGCCATCACCGTCAGAGCCTCCATTGGAAACTGCGAAGGGTAGGCGTACTGCATCCGAATCCACTCAATGCCCTCCACATCGGAGAGGTGGCGCAGCAGGTCGGGCAGCTTCCGCTCGCCGTAGGCTTGCAGGCCGTAGTAGGTCAGGTCTTGGGCAATGAGAATCAGTTCCTTAGTGCCCATGCTAGCCAGACGCTTGGCTTCGCGCACCAAGTCCTCAATAGATCGGTCAGTGTGCTTGCCCCGCATCAGCGGAATGGCGCAGAATGAGCACGGCCGGTTGCAGCCTTCGGCAATTTTGAAGTAGGCGTAGTGCGATGGTGTGGTAATCAACCGCTCGCCTACTAGCTCGTGCTGATAGTTTGCTTCCAGCTTCTTCATCAGCTGGGGCATTTCCAGCGTGCCGAAGTAGGCATCTACTTGCGGAATCTCTACCTCCAGCTCGTCCTTGTAACGTTGCGAAAGGCAGCCCATCACGTAGAGCTTATCCAGGCGGCCGGCCTCCTTCTCGTCGGCATAGCGCAGAATCGTGTCGATGCTTTCCTGCTTGGCATTATCGATAAAGCCGCAGGTGTTCACAATCACGATGTTGGCGTCGTTGGTTTCCGCCTCGTGCGTCACATCAAACTGGTTGGCGCGCAACTGGCCCATTAGCACCTCCGAATCGACAAGATTCTTGGAGCAACCCAGGGTAATCACGTTGACCTTATTGGCTTTTTGGCCTCTTACTTTCATGCTTACTTGATATTGCGATTTGTCATCCTGAGCGGAGCGAAGGACCTTTTCACGTTGCACAACTGGCGTAACAACGACAATCGTTCAACGTGAGAAGGTCCTTCGCTCCGCTCAGGATGACAAATCGACTTTATTTCTTGCTAAACAGCGAGTTGACGTACGTATGCTTGTCGAACAGCTGCAAATCCGTCATCTTCTCGCCTACCCCAATGTAGCGCACCGGCACGTTCAGTTGGTCCGAAATGCCGATGACCACGCCACCCTTGGCCGTGCCATCGAGCTTGGTGATGGCCAAGGCCGATACTTCGGTGGCTTTGGTGAACTCCTTGGCTTGCAGGAAGGCGTTCTGGCCGGTGCTGCCATCCAGCACGAGCAGGACCTCGTGGGGCGCATCGGGAATCACCTTCTGCATCACGCGCTTGATCTTGCTCAGCTCGTTCATCAGGTTCACCTTGTTGTGCAGGCGGCCCGCGGTGTCAATAATCACCACATCGGCCTGCATTTCCACGCCTTTCTTTACGGCATCATAGGCCACGGAGGCGGGGTCGGTGTTCATGCCATGCGAAATCACCGGCACGCCTACCCGCTCACCCCAAATGATCAACTGGTCCACGGCCGCGGCCCGGAAGGTATCGGCGGCGCCTAATACTACCTTCTTGCCGGCGCTATGGAAACGGTGCGCCAGCTTGCCGATGGTCGTGGTTTTGCCTACCCCGTTCACGCCTACCACCATAATAACGTAGGGCTGGCCGGTGTTGTCGGGGCGGTCGAGCAGGGCCAAGGAGCCCGACTTGTTGTTCATCAGCAGCCCGGCAATTTCCTCGCGCAGAATGCGGTCCAGGTCGCCGGTGCTCACATATTTATCTCGGGCTACACGCTTCTCGATGCGGTCAATCACCTTCACAGTAGTATCGATGCCTACGTCGGCATGTACCAGCAGCGTTTCTAGGTCGTCGAGTACGGCTTCGTCCACGGTGCTTTTGCCCACCACGGCCTTGCTGAGCTGGTCGAAGAAGTTGGTTTTGGTTTTCTGCAACCCTTCATCCAGCGCCTGCTGCTGCTCTTTGCTCTCTTTATCCTTTTTGAAAAAGTCGAAAAGTCCCATAGGGGGGTGGCGGTATGTAGGGGCGCGTTGCACGCGCCCGTCGTGGAACGGTAATCAATAGCACAATGGCCCGCCAGTCAACAAAAAGCGTTCAACGACGGGCGCGTGCAACGCGCCCCTACAACACAAAAAAGTCCCACGGTTGGCGGGACTTCTTCACGTTGGTTGGGTAGCCACAAGTGGCGCCAAATTACTTGGTGCCCGAAGCCAGATACTCCTGCACTTTGTCAACTAGTACCATTTCCTCGCGGAAGGTATAGGCACCAGTTTTGGGGGATTTCACGGCGCGAATCACTTTCGCCCAGTCTTTACCGCCCGATACTTTCAGGGTTGCTACTACTTTCTTAGCCATTGCTCAGGTTATTTGATTTCCTTGTGAACGGTCATCTTCTTGAGCACGGGGTTGAACTTCTTCAGCTCGATGCGCTCGGGGGTATTCTTACGATTCTTCGTGGTAATGTAGCGCGAGGTGCCCGGCTGACCCGAGGTCTTGTGCTCGGTGCACTCCAGGATTACCTGCACCCGGTTTCCTTTTTTAGCCATCTCGACTGTTGTTTTTGGATTAAGGACTGCAAAGGTACTGCCTTTTCCGGAATTGTCAAACAGTCAGACTATAAAGAATATAGCCTTTGTTTAATTCCGGGGTAGGCTTCCCATCACAAGTCCCGTAACCGGGCACCCGCAACGGGCACGTAGCAGCCGCTGATAAAGCTAGTAAACGATGAAGCCCTGCTCTTTGGCCTTCTTCAGCACCGACATGATGCCGTTCTTGTTGATCGTGCGGATGGTAGAAGCCGCTACTTTCAGCGTAACCCAGGCGTCCTGCTCCGGAATATAGAAGCGCTTCTTTTGCAGGTTGGGGTAGAACTTACGCTTGGTCTTATTGTTGGCGTGCGAAACGTTGTTACCCACACGGGTACGCTTGCCGGTCAGATCACAAACTCGGGCCATGATATTGAGGAACTTAGAGGTTTCTATGTCAGAAAAAGGGACGCAAAGATCGGTATTTATCCGAGAAAAGCAAACCGGAGTGCTGAAAAATAGATGGTTAGCTGCCGACAGAGTCCGTCGGAGAAGACTTTTTCTCGCGCCCGTAGCCCCAGGGGCAGTGTCGGCAGCGGCTTTTGCAGCAGGTGCCGCGCCGCCGGTGATACTGTTCCGTAAACACCATCAGGCCTTCGGGCGTAAAGTAGTAGTCGCCGGGCTGTAGGGGTAGGGGGGTAGTAGACATTGGAACAACAAAGATACGTCGGCTACCGGCCCGAGGCTACAGCCATCCGCATTTAGCGCATCGTTGCTAGTTTGGAGGCTGATTCGGGACGTTTCAGCTTCGGAGAAAGACGTTTTATTATTGCACATGACCGCAACCGTACTATTTCGTTTTGCGCTGTTGGTTGGTTTGCTGGCGGCTGTTGCACCGGCGGCGCGGGCACAACAAAGGCCTGTCAACTATGCGCCACTCTCGGCCCACGCGCCTACCGACCAGCCGTTGGCCTTCGCCTCTACCGATGCAGCCCGGCGCCTGCGAGAGTTTGATGCGCAGATTGCCAGCGCCGTGAAGCAAGCCCGCACCACCCTACCCGGCGTAAAAAAGCGCTTTCAGGAAGGGCTACCCCAGGAGCACGTTCTGTTTCTGACCACGCGCCTCTACGATGCCGACGGCACTTTCGAGCAAGTGTTTATACGGGTGCGGGAGTGGTCGAACAAAACGGTGCAGGGCATCATCGCCAATGAATTGCTCACCGTGCAGAGCTTCACGCAGGGTCAGCAAATCACCTTTCCCGAAAAAGCTGTGCTCGACTGGACCATCTCCCTACCCGACGGCAGCGAGGAAGGCAACTTTGTGGGCAAGCTCCTGGATTCTTTACCCCGGTAAGACCCGCAGCATAAAGCCATTGCGCAATAAACCTCGTATGCTACTAACCACTTGATTTCTACCCATGACCACAACCTCCACCACCCGCAGCCAAGAGCTGATGCAGCTCGAAGACCAATACGGCGCTCATAACTATCACCCGCTGCCAGTGGTGCTCACACGGGGCGAGGGCGCGCGATTGTGGGATGTGGAGGGCAAGGAATACTACGACTTCCTGTCGGCCTACTCGGCTGTGAACCAAGGCCACTGCCACCCCCGCATCATTGGGGCCCTTACGGCGCAGGCCAAACGCCTCACGCTCACGTCGCGGGCCTTCTTTAACGACCAACTGGGCGAGGCGGAAAAGCAGCTGTGTGAGCTGTTTGGCTACGATAAAGCGCTGCTGATGAACTCTGGGGCCGAAGCCGTGGAAACCGCCCTGAAGCTGGCGCGCAAGTGGGGCTACGAGCAAAAAGGTATTGCCCCCAACGAGGCCGTTATCCTTGTAGCTGAGCACAACTTTCACGGCCGCACCACCGGCATTATCTCCTTCTCCACCGACCCCGACAGCACGGGTGGCTTCGGCCCCTACGTGCCCGGCTACCAGGTAGTGCCCTACGACGATCTGGACGCCCTGGCCGACGCCGTGCAAAACCGCCACGTGTGCGCTTTTCTGATAGAGCCCATTCAGGGAGAAGCCGGGGTAGTAGTGCCATCAGAAGGCTATTTGAAGAAGGCCTACGAGCTGTGCCACAAGCACAATGTGCTGTTTATTGCTGACGAAATTCAGACGGGGTTGGGGCGCACGGGCAAGCTGCTGGCTACTGATTATGAAGCCGTGCGCGCCGATGTGCTGGTGCTGGGCAAGGCCTTGAGCGGGGGCGTGCTACCTGTATCGGCAGTACTAGCCGACGATGCGGTGATGCTCACCATTCAGCCCGGCCAACATGGCTCTACCTTCGGCGGCAACCCACTGGCCTCGGTGGTACTGCGGGCGGCGCTGGACGTGCTGCTCGACGAAAAACTCACTGAAAATGCTGCCCGGCTGGGCGAAATCTTTCGGGAGCGAATGCGCCAGGTGCAACAGCAGCGCCCCAAAGTGGTAACGGAGGTACGCGGCAAAGGTCTCCTCAACGCGGTAGTCATTCAGCCCGCCGCCGACGGTCGCACGGCCTGGGACGTGTGCGTGTCGCTGATGGAACGCGGCGTGCTGGCCAAGCCCACCCACGGCGACATCATCCGATTCGCGCCGCCGCTGGTGATTTCGGAAAAGCAGTTACACGCGGCCTGCGACGTAATAGAGAAGGTGATTTTGGCGTTCTGAATAGGTTGTCCTCTTTTGACTGACGCAGCCTGCGTATCTTTGGCCCGCCGCTGACGGTTTATTTACTTTATGATGAAGGCATTTCTATGGGGTTGTGGGCTAGTGCCGGTACTGCTATTGGCGGGTTGCCAGAGCGAGCAGAAAGTGCTGCTGCCGGAAACGACTGCCTACTCCTCACCGTGCCCATCTACCACCGATTCGGCCTTTACTGTGCTATCTACTACCCCCGATAGTACGGCACTGCTAACTGCTACCCTACCGCTCGTGGGCACGCGTAGTCGGCAGAAGCTTGCTTCAGCAAGAGCGCAATTTCTGGCCACAAACCGTGCGCCGCGCGCTTTGCAATTAGCCCGGCCAGTTACGAAGTCGGAAGAAATCACTCAAATTCGGCGGGCACGCCGGCAGCCGTTTCGTCTGCGGCACCCGCAGGACGAAACCGAAGGTAACCCCTGGCTGGTAGCCCTAGGCGTGGTGCTAGTAGCCGCCGGCATCGTAGGCGGCCTATTGATTGGCGGCGGAATAGGCGTTTTTGCGGGTATCGTAGTAGGCTTGCTGGGCTACTACTTCTTCATGCGCGGGTTGCTGGGGCCACACGCCTGGCTGGAAGCCATTCAGGAGCTGTTCCAGCTGTAAGAATAAGACGTCGCTAGCGTCAGCGTCCGAACTTTACGGGCCGCAGGTTGTTATTTCACGTTAAATCAACCTCACGTTCGCATGTCTATTATCCCCACGCACCGCCCGCGCCGTAACCGCAAGTCTCAGGTAATCCGCGATTTGGTGCAGGAAACTACGCTGTCGGTTCACGATTTTATCTATCCGCTGTTCATGATTGATGGACAGAATAAAGAGGTAGAAGTGAAGTCGATGCCCGGTATTCATCGGTACTCGCCCGACCGGCTGATTGACGAAATCGGGCGTTGTGTGGAGTTGGGCATCAAGAGTTTCGCTCCTTTCCCAGGCTTGGAAGATGCCGTGAAAGACCGCTTGGCCCGCGAATCGGCCAACCCCAACGGCCTGTATCTGCGCACGGTGGCCGACATCAAGCGGCAGTTTCCGGAAGTGGTGTTGATGACCGACGTGGCCATGGACCCCTACTCCAGCGACGGCCACGACGGCGTGGTAGACCCCGAGTCGGGTGAGATTCTCAACGATGCTACCCTGGAAGTGCTCGGCCAGATGGCCCTGGCCCAGGCTCGCGCTGGTGCCGACGTCATTGCGCCCTCCGACATGATGGACGGCCGCGTAGCCTGGATTCGGGATGTGCTGGACAAGAACGGCTTCTCCAACGTGAGCATCATGAGCTACACGGCCAAGTACGCCTCCGCCTTCTACGGTCCCTTCCGTGATGCGCTTGACTCGGCCCCCAAACGCGGGGATAAGAAAACCTACCAGATGAACCCCGCCAACCGTCGCGAAGCCCTGCGCGAGTTGGTCCTCGACGAGCAGGAAGGCGCCGATATGGTGATGGTGAAACCCGCCCTCAGCTACCTCGACATCATTCGGGAAGTGCGGAATAACACCACCCTACCCGTGACGGCCTACAACGTATCGGGCGAGTATGCCATGGTGAAAGCCGCCGCGCAGCAAGGCTGGGTGGATGGCGAGAGAACCATGATGGAAGTGCTGACCAGCATCAAGCGCGCCGGCGCCGACGCCATCCTGACGTACTTCGCGAAGGAAGCGGCCGAAGTGCTGCGGCGTGGGTAGGTGATTGCATAAACGCTATGGCGGTCCGTCTACTCATCAGAAACGATGATTGGGCGGACTGCTTTATTTTTGCCGTATGACGCTTCGCCTTGCTACCCCTGCCGATATTCCCGCTATTCTCTCCCTTATCCGTCGGGTGGTGCCGCTGATGAATGCGGCCGGTAATTTTCAATGGGAAGCTTCCTACCCCAACGAAGCCGTGTTTCAGCGCGACATTGCCCGACAGCACCTGTGGCTGGCGGAACTGGATGGGCAGCTGGCCGGCATTGCTGCTCTCACCCACAACGATCAGGACGCTGAGTATGCCCAAGCCGAGTGGGATGTAACCGAGCCAGCCCTCGTAACGCACCGCTTGGCCGTAGACCCAGTTGCGCAGGGTAGGGGTGTGGCCGCGGCGCTGCTACAAAAGGCCGAGGAACTGGCCCGGCAGCACGGCTTGCGCGTGCTGCGCGTAGATACCAACTCCGAAAACCAAGCCACTCAACGTCTTTTTCCGAAGCTGGGCTACCGCTTCGCTGGCGAAATCACCTTAGAATTTCGGCCGGGGCTGCGGTTTTTCTGCTACGAGAAGTGGGTAGGGTAGTACGGGCTGCCAGTTAGTAGCCAGACCGTTATTCCTCGACCAGTTCGGAATGGCAGTCTTATGAATACACCTACTCCGGCAACGCAAACTGCTGCAATGCCGCCAATTCCTTCTGAATGGTCTTTTCCCATTGGGCCTGCTTAGCAGCAATGGTGCTGTTGGCAGTCTGGAGGCGATACTGCTGGCGGCGCTTGGCGGCGGCGGCTATCATTTGGGCGGCCGGGTCGGTTTTGGCTGAGGTAGGGGTAGGGGAGGCCGTAGGCGTGGCGGGCATCATCTGGCGCAGCTTGCGGGCGTATATTTCGGTGATGTCGAACAACGTTTGCTGAAAGCGGAGCTGCTGGGCTACGTTATGCGCCGGATTGATGCTGGATTTGGAACGCACTAAACCGTTGCGCACGATGGTGCGCTTTTGCTTGGTGTAGAGGTTGGTACGCGTTTCGGTAGTAAGTTGAAACTCAGCCTTACCGATGGTTTCTTTCTTCAGCTTCACGCCAAAATCCTGGGCAGTGAGGTGGTGCTTGGCGCTCCAGGGTACGAAATCGGTAGTGGTTTGGGCGAAGGTGGTAAGGCTTAATAGGGAGAACAGGAGGGTATACAGTAGCTTCATGAATGGGGATAGGTAGGGATATGAAATCGTCTGTCATCCTGAACGCAGTGAAGGACCTTCTCACGCCAGAACGAGTCGCTTGTACGATAATCGTTTAACTGACATAAGGTCATTCGCAGGCGGACGCCAGATGAAGGATGACAGGCGCTTTGAGAAGACAAGCTTATAAAACGTTCCACAAGTATAGGCAGCCCTACTTAATAAATGGCCACCGCTTTTGCTGACGGCTCCAAAGCAGAAACGCCACCGCGCCCAGGGCCATCATACCCAGGGCGGCCACCTGAAAATAGAGATTGAACCGGACCCCGCCCCATTCCACTGCCACCGGCGCAATGCCCACAAACACGAACAGCCACACGAGAATGACCAGAACAACGGGAAGTGGGTAAAGCGGCATCTTAAACGGCAGCGTTGCCGTGCCACGCCGCCGCCGTAGTAGCACCAGCCCTACAGCCTGGCCCACAAACTGCACCAGAATACGCATGGCTAAAATGGCCGCAATCACCTCGCCCAACCGAAACAGTAGGCTGAAGACGAAGCCCACGCCGCCTAGCAGCAGCAACGAAACGTACGGAAACTGTTTGGTAGGGTGCAGCTTGCCGAACACAGGCAAAAACTCGCCATCTGCAGCGGCGGCGTAGGGAATACGGGAGTAGCCCAGCAGCACGGCAAACAGCGAGGCAAATGCCACCAGCAGCACCATGGCCGTGGCTACTGTGGCGGCGGCCGGCCCATACAGTCGCTCCACAAACACGCTCACAATGAACTGCGATTTATCGCCGGCGCCGCTTTGCCAGCTCTGCACTTCCTGCCACGGAATAACGGTGCCCACGCTCCAGTTCATCAGCAAATACAGCCCCGCAATACCCACGATACTCAGGAAAATGCTGCGCGGAATCACCTTTTCTGGCCGTTTAATTTCAGCCCCTAAATGGCACACGTTGTAGTAGCCGAGGTAAGAGTAGATGGCGTTGACGGCGGCGTGGCCCATGGCCCCCGATAGCAGCAGGCCCGGTAAGGCTGGCACGCCCCCGCTAGGCAGCACGGCCACCGAATGATGAGCGTGCGTGAGGCCTCCGAAAATCAGCCAGCCCATGAGCGCCAGCACGCCTACCCACAGCGCCACGCCCAGCTTGCCGATGTCCTCGATGCGGCGGTAGAGCAGCACAATAAGCAGCAGTACCACGCTGCCAGCCACCAGCTTTGGTTGCCACCACTCAGTGAGGGGCACGAGGTAGCCGAAGTACTGCGCAAAGCCAATGGCTCCCGAGGCCAGCACTAGCGGCGACTGAATCAGGGTTTGCCAGACGTAAAGAAACGACATCAGCCTACCCCACTTCTGCTCGCCATAGGCCAGTTTAAGAAAGCGGTAGCTGCCGCCGGCCTCGGGGTAGGCTGCACCCAGTTCGCTCCAGACCAAGCCATCGATGGCGGCCAGGGCGGCGCCTACTAGCCAGGCCAACAGAAAGTTGGGTCCCATAAAGCCCATAACCAAGGGTAGGGTGACGAATGGTCCAATGCCCACCATGTCTATCATGTTGAGGGCGGTGGCCTGTACCAAGCCAAGGCGGCGCTGCAACGTAGGAACTGGAGTAGGGGAGTCGGAGTCGAGGTGAGCCATAAGCAGCGGAGAGGGAGCGTAACGAGGGTAGAAAGCCGCGCCGCGCCGAAATGTTTGCCATAGCGTGCGTTTGCACGGGCTGCACCAGCGCCAGCAGCATTTTTGCTTTCGATCCAGCTCCTTCGCGGCGCATGTGCAGACTAGGCGTTCTTAACCTTGCCCTGAGCCCCACCGTAAGGAAGAGGTATATCCCTCTTCTATGGCCGGAAAATCTTCTTCTAAATTAGTTATTTACGGGGCCATCGGGGCCAATGTCGCCATTGCTATTGCCAAGTTTGTGGCTACTTATTTCACAGGTAGCTCGGCTATGCTGTCGGAAGGTATTCACTCTTTGGTAGACAGCGGCAATGGCTTGCTGCTACTCTACGGTTTGCACCAAAGCACAAAGCCGGCCTCTATAGAGTTTCCGTTTGGGCGCAGCAAAGAGCTGTATTTCTGGTCGTTGATTGTGGCCGTGTTGGTGTTTTCGGTGGGCGGCGGCATGTCTATCTACGAAGGTATTGCCCACATTAAAGAACCCGCTCCCATCACCGACCCTACCTGGAACTACTGGGTGCTGGCGTTGGGTATCCTGTTTGAGGGTACGTCTTTCCTGATTGCCATGCGGGAGTTCAACAAAAGCCGGGGCACTGTGGGATGGGTAGCTTCGCTACGCCGCAGCAAAGACCCCTCGGTATTCGCCATCCTGATGGAAGATTTCGCAGCCCTTATTGGCTTGGTCATCGCCCTGCTGGGGGTGTATTTCGGGCATGCGCTCAACAATCCCTACCTCGACGGGGCCGCCTCCATCTGCATAGGGCTGCTGTTGGTATGCGTGGCTATTTTCCTGATTCGTGAAACCAAAGGCCTACTCATTGGCGAAGGCGTGGACCGCGACACCCTCAACGACTTGCTACAGATTGCCCGTCAGCGCGATACCGTAGACCAAGTGCGCCCACCACTCACGTCCTACCTTGGCCCCGAAGATGTTATCCTGGCCCTCGACGTGCAGTTCCGTCGCGACCTGAATGCGGTGGAGATAGAGCAAGCCATCGACGATTTACAAGATGATATCCGGGAGAAATACCCCGAGTTCAAGCGCATTTTCATCGAAGCCAAGTCCCTCGGACAGAAGCATCGCACCACCGAAATCAGCGGTTCGCCGCAGTAAATAGTGAGATGGTGAGTAGTCATTTCACTACTCACCATCTCACCACTACCCAAACTCCTACGCCCATGCAACCCTACGACCACGCCGCTACTTCTCCTTTTCAATCGTTCTGGATGGCCGGTTACGAGTGTACGGATCAGCTGAACGCCTTCGGCCACCGCGTCGATTTCCTACCCCTAACCGGGCATTTGCAACTGATAGAGCAAGATTATCAGGACATTCAACGCGAGTTTCAGATGCAGACGGTGCGCGAGGGTATTCGCTGGAGTCAGATTGAAACCACGCCCTACCACTACGACTGGAGCACCGTGCAAGCGATGCTGGAAGTGGGGCAGCACTTGGGCGTGCAGCAGATCTGGGACCTCTGTCACTTTGGCTACCCCGACGACCTCACGCCCCTGCACCCCATGTTTGCGCGGCGCTTTGCGGCCCTGTGCCGGGCCTTTGTGGACTTCTATCGCCAGCAGCGCCCTGAAGGCGAACTGATTGTGACGCCCATCAACGAAGTGAGCTTTATGTCGTGGTTGGGAGGCGATGTACGCGGTACTTCGCCCTACTGCGTGGGGCAGGGCTGGGAGGTGAAGCGCGGGCTGATGCGAGCCTACATCGAAGGCGTGGCCGCTCTGCGTGAGGCCGACCCCGGCATCCGGATTCTCACCACCGAGCCGCTTATCAACGTGGTACCGCGCTTGGGGGCGGGTAGGGCCGAGCGCCAGCGCTGCGTGGAGTTCACCAACAACCAGTTTCAGTCGGTGGATATGCTGGCCGGGCGCTTGTGCCCCGAGCTGGGCGGCCGCGAGGAGTACCTGGATATTCTCGGCTTCAACTTCTACTACGACAACCAATGGCAGCTGGACCCGCACGAAACCATTGGTTGGGCCGATACGCCGGCTAACCCGCGCTGGACGCCCTTGCACAAGTTATTTGAAATGGCCCACCGCCGTTACGGCCGCCCCGTGGTGCTCACCGAAACCAGCCACCCCGGCATCGACCGGCCTAAGTGGTGGCACTACATTGGCCAGGAGTGCGCCCAGGCGCTGCAAGCTGGCGTGCCGCTGTGGGGGGTGTGCTGCTACCCCATCATCGACCGGCCCGACTGGGACTTCCTCGACAACTGGCACCGTTCTGGTCTGTGGGATGCCGAGCTACGGCCCGATGGCCCGCCGTTACGTATCTTAGATCAGCCTTCGGCCGAGGCGTTGCGGCAGGCGCAGGCCACCGTGGCGGCCGCTCGGCCCCGACGGCAGCCCAAGCCGGCGCTTTCTTTTTCTTAACCTCCGAATTTGCTACCCGCAGTGCCTCATTCGATTACTCCCGTTCCGCTTTCTACCCCGCCTGCCCGCACGCCCCACGCCGAGGTGCACTTTAGTCCGCACGACGACTGCGCGGGCGCCATTCAGCGCTTCATTGGGCGAGTATCCGAAACGCTGGACGTGTGCGTGTTCACCATTGCCGACGACCGGCTGACGGCCGCCCTACTGGAAGCCCACCAGCGCGGCGTGCACGTGCGCATCCTCACCGACAACGAAAAGCTCGACGACCTGGGCTCCGACATCCGCCAGCTGCATAAAGCCGGCATCAACGTGCACGTTGACCGCACCGAGAACCACATGCACCACAAGTTTGCCGTGGCCGACAACCAATCGGTGCTTACCGGCAGCTACAACTGGACGCGCTCGGCGGCCTACTACAATCAAGAAAACCTGCTCATCACCGACGACCCCGCCATCGTGCGCCCCTACGCCCGCGAGTTCGAGCGCCTCTGGAGCGGCATGGCGCGGTTTGAAGGGTAGGGGTGAGATGGTGAATGGTGGAATAGTTAGTAAAACCGTCTGTCATCCTGAACGCAACTGAGCGAAGTATAGGAGCTTCTCACGCGAGAACGACAGGCTTGTTAACGACTCGTCTTCACGTTCATCGTTCTCATGTGAGAAGGTCCTTCACTTCGCTACGTTCAGGATGACAGACGGTTTTACTTCAAAAACTCACAACTTCACCATATGCCCGAAGCCTACCTTTCTACCCCACTGGGCCTGCTGAGCTTGCGTGGGTCCGATGCTGGACTGGCCGCGGTGACCTTTCTGGACGAGCCGCATGGCCAGGCGCCTACCCCCGTAGCAGAAGTGCCCGAATGCTTGCGTGAGGCGCATTGCCAACTCAAAGCCTACTTCGCGGGCGAGCTGCGGGAATTTAAGTTGAGGTATCATTTCGAGAAAGGCACTGATTTTCAGCGGCAAGTGTGGGCGACACTGCTGGGGGTAGGCTACGGCCGCACGGCTTCCTACCTCGATCTGGCCCGGCAATTGGGCAACCCTGGTGCGGTGCGGGCAGTGGGAGCAGCCAATGGACAAAACCCCTTGGGCATTGTGCTCCCGTGCCACCGGATTATTGGAGCCAATGGTCAGCTAACGGGCTATGCCGGTGGGCTGCACCGCAAAAAATGGCTGCTGCAACACGAGCGCCCCACCGGGCAGGGCGAGTTGTTTCGATAGGGGTAGCTGTTAGCTTCTAGCTGCTGGCTATTGGCTTTTTTACCAACTTGCACTGTTTCATACGCAGAACAGCACTCGTTCATTTTTGTCCGACTGCTTCAATAACCAGTTGATTCAGCTGCCGAGCTTCTACTGCCGTATGGTGCTGCCAGAACAAAAGCTAGCTGACTTGCCATCGTCAGAACATAAGCTAACAGCCAACAGCTACTAGCTACCAGCCAAATACATGCCCACTGCCCTGCTCCAAACTCCCGAAAGCACCCACCGCGTCTACCTGCAAGATTGCGACATGCTGGGCCACCTCAACAACGCCCGCTACCTCGACTATTTCCTTAATGCCCGCGAGGACCACACCACTCAGCACTATGCCCTGAACCTGGGCCAGTTGGCCCAACAGCAGAATGCGGGCTGGGTTATCACCAAGCACCATATCAGCTACTTGCGCCCGGCGCGCCACGGCGAGGTAGTGCGCATTCGCACCCAACTCATTCATTTCGACAATTCCAACCTGGTGGTGGAGATGCAAATGCTGCACGAAGACGGCTTGCGCCTGAAAGCCGTGCTGTGGTCGGAGCTGGCCTTTGTGCGGGTAGACAGCGGTGTGCGCGCCGACCATTCCGATGCCCTAATGGATATGCTGGAGCAGCTGGATGTGGAGGACGTGGACTACGACCCCGATGGGTTTGATGAGCGCGTGCGTCGGTTACGCAAGGAGCTGAAGCAGTTGCGCCGCGAGGGCGAAGAGTAAAGCACACGTAGCATAGCGTTTTGGGAGTACTAGGGCAAAATTTTATGCTTAACCCCCTGGTACAGGTTGCGTTGAATACCTAGCGGCACCGCCGTAAAACGGTGCCGTAATTATTCTCTGTACCACCCAAAACACCTAGACCATGAGCATTTTTGGCAGCGATAAATTGAAAGGTAAGAAAGTAGCCATCTTGGCTACCGATGGCTTCGAGCAGGTAGAACTGACTGAGCCGAAGAAATTTCTGGAAGACGAAGGTGCCCAAGTGGACGTCATCTCTCTGAAAAGCGGTTCCATCAAGGGCTGGGATAAAACCGACTGGGGCAAAAAAGTAGACGTAGACAAAGTAATTGACGACGCGAAAGTGGCCGACTACGATGCCTTGGTATTGCCCGGCGGCCAGATCAACCCCGATAAGCTGCGCGTAGAGCAAAGCGTGGTAGATTTTGTAGGCGAGTTTGCCCGTTCCGGCAAAACCGTAGCTGCCATCTGCCACGGCCCCTGGACGCTAATTGAAACCGGCTTCGTACGTGGCAAGCACATGACCAGCTACCCCAGCATCAAAACCGATCTGAAAAACGCCGGCGCTCAGTGGTCCGACGAAACCGTGGTAGTCGACGGCAACCTCATCACCAGCCGCAACCCCGATGATATTCCGAACTTCAATAAGAAGATCAAAGAAGCATTGGTAGGCGAAACGGTAGAAGCCTAACATCCTACCTCTAGAAGCACAAAGCCCCGGCTGCTCAGCAGCCGGGGCTTTGTGCTTCTATCTGCCTACCCTACTAGTTGTAGAAGCTGCGCCGCAAAACGATGGTATAGTAGATAAAGCCCACTATCAAACAGCAGCAAAAAACCACCCTGTAGCCACAACGACCGGCCAAACCCCAGCAGCCGGACCGGCTTAGAGTCGGTGGCGGCGCGGGCTTGCAGCCAGCTGCCGATGCAGAGGTAGGCCACATCGAGGCCCAGGTTGAGCACCAGCAGCTTCTCGAAGTTGAACTGCGCCGTTAGGCTATCGGCCAGGGTAAGATTGCCCACGCCATAGGGGTTGGCGCGCAATAGTCCTACCACAGCTAGCAGCAGGTTCACCACGTTCCAGCCCACATTCATCAAGTGAAAATGATGCGGCATGGTGCGTGCGTCGGTGCGGGCTACAAAGTAGCCGCTCACCAGCAGATTCAGCAAGGCCCATCCGCCCAGCACAGCCATAGCCCGCTCGGCCACTAGCTCGCGGGCTTGGTTGATGGCGGGTAGGGCTGCCGTAGCTAAGAGTAGGGTAGAAGCCATGCGAAACTGAAAAGTGCATTAACAAAAAAGGAAGACGCCCGGCGCCTTCCTTTTTTGTTGAAGCTGATGATGAAGCTAGTTGGAAATGCCCAAGCCCAGATACACTTGGAAAGCTTGGTTGCGTACGTCGCCACTGGGCACGTTAATTTGCCCAGCCGTGCCCGTAGTAGCGTAGCCGTCTTTACGGATTTTGGCTAGGCCCAGGTCGTAGCGGCCACCTATGCGTGCGGGCCCAACGCGGAATTCTATACCGCCTACTACGCCGTAGTCGAGGGAGTGGTAGCCGTAGTCATCAATGCTCTGGTCGACGCCGGCGTTTTTCACTTTCGTGAGCAAGGCAACCTGCGGGCCTACGTGCACGCTCACGTTATCGAGGAAGTTGTACGTGAGTAATACGGGCACTTTCAGGTAATCGAGTCGGTTTACGCGCTGCTCCGTTGTGCCGCCCTGGGTTTGATCGTAGCGGTAGCCTTGGCGCGAATACAGCAGCTCGGGCTGGATGGCCACTTTGCTGCTGAGGCCAAACTGTGCATACACACCAGCATGGAACGTGTTCAGGTTTTCGCGGGCGGGAATGCCGCCTTTGTCGTCGCCGTGCACGTTGGTGAGGTTGAATCCGCCTTTCACCCCGAAGCCGTTGTTGCGCGAGTCGGAGCTAGAACGGAAATAGTCGGTAGAGGACATGGCACCACCGGGCCGCACCTGGGCATGGGCCAAAGAGAAGGAGGCAGCAAAAGCTACAAGCAGAAGCGTAATCTTTTTCATAAGTAGAAGGAAATCAAGCGGAGTAAAAAGTAAAAAACGAGCAACTGCAAGTGCGCGGCTCGCATAACATCCGTAAGCGGCTATACTTCGCCGTGGACAGAAAGTTGCGTAGGCAGGATAGTTGGCGTAAAAAATACCAGTGAAAATACTTGCTGCTACGGCGCTGCGTCGTATCTTAGCTGCTAATCCCGGCCGCCGCCAGCGGGCTTGCGGGGCGTTAGCTCAGTTGGTTCAGAGCGCTACCTTGACAGGGTAGAGGTCACTGGTTCGAGCCCAGTACGCCTCACGTAAGTCCGCAAAACATCGTGAGTGAGGCCGATCTGGAATCTGCCGACGGTTTTGCCAACGATGCAGTACCTGAGTCACCCAAAAAGCCCGACCTACCGGCCGGGCTTCTTTGTGTGCCGGCCCGCCCCCATCCCTACCCTATGCTGCCTGTTGCCTGGGCGCCCTGCTACGCCCACCCATTGCCCGAAAATCATCGGTTTCCCATGCTTAAGTATGAGCTACTGCCCGCGCAGCTGCTACGCGAAGGCATCATCACCGAAGCCGACCTGTTTGCGCCCGCGCCGGCCGCCGCCGCGGATATTCTGCGCGTGCACACCGCCGACTACTATCACCGCGTTACGACGGGCCAGCTTACGCGGCAGGAAGAGCGCACGACGGGTTTTCCGTGGAGCCCGCAGTTGATAACGCGGGAAATAACCATTCTGGAAGGCACCTTGGAGGCCGCGCGCCGCGCCTTGCAGATGGGAGTAGCACTCAACATTGCCGGCGGCACTCACCACGCGTTTGCCGATCGAGGCGAAGGGTTCTGCCTATTCAATGACCAGGCAGCGGGCGCTGCCTACCTGCTGGCCCAGCCAGAACTCGGCATCGGCAAAGTGCTGATTGTGGACCTGGACGTGCACCAGGGCAACGGTACGGCCCGCATTTTCGAGCACGAGCCGCGCGTGTTCACGTTCTCGATGCACGGCGCCCGCAACTACCCCGGCCGCAAAGAGCGCTCCGACCTGGACCTGCCCCTCCCCGACGGTACCACCGATGCCGGGTATCTCAAGCTGCTAGCCGACACCCTACCCCGCCTGCTCGACGAGGTGCAGCCAGACTTCGTGTTTTACCAGGCTGGCGTCGATGTGCTGGCTACGGATAAGCTGGGCTACCTTAGTCTCACCCGCGAGGGCTGCCGCCAGCGCGACCAACTGGTATTGCGCCTCTGCCACCAGCACCGCCTACCCGTGGTGGTGTGCATGGGCGGCGGCTACTCTCCCCGCCTCGCCGATATTCTGGATGCCCACGTCAACACCTTCCGCACCGCTGCGGAGATATGGGGGTAGTTGTGAAATGGTGAGTAGTGAAATGGTGAAGTTGTGAATGCAAAAGCGTCTGTCATCCTGAGCTTGCGAAGGACCTTATCAGGCGTGAACGAGTCGTTGTGAAGATGTTCGTTATCAGGTGATAACCCCCTTCGCAAGCTCAGGATGACAGACGCTTTTGCATTCACAACTTCACCATTTCACTACTCACCATTTCACCATACAGCACCACTTGCCAGCGAAAGGCCCAGCACCAGCGCAACGAGTAGTGCTGGATACCAGCGGCGGCCAACAGGCGTTGCCAGTCTTGGCGGGTGAAGGCGCGTGCCACCGATAGCGGAGCATCGTGCCGCACGAGGTAGGAGCCGCCCAGCAGACGCGTTAACCAATGGATGCTGTAGTAAGCCAGTGGGTGACGATGCAAATCGTTGATAACCACGGCTACACGGGCCTGCTGGTGCCATTGGCGCAGCAGCGGCACCAGCTCCGCATCGGTAAAATGATGGCAGAACAGGCTGCACGTGAGCACGTCGAACGGCTGGCGCTGGAATTCGTTGGAGAAGATATCTTGCTGTTGAAAGCTGATTTCGGGGTAGGCGCGGGCTTTGTCGGCGGCGTATTGCAGCATGAAAGCATTGGCGTCAATGCCAACCAACTCAACGGGTAGGGCCTGCCGTCGCGCCCAGCGAGCAATATGCCGGAGCGTGTCGCCACCGCCGCTGCCCAGGTCGGCCAGGCGGAGCGGGTGGTTGGGCGGCCAGTGCGGACGCAGGGCGGCCAGAGCCGTCAGCACCGGGCGGTAGCCACCCAGCCACGTATTGATGGTTTCCAGCTCGTCGAGGTTCTGCCGTAGCGCGTCGGATGCCAACGTTAAATCATCCATCAGCTCCGGCTGCGTAGACCGGCGGCTCAAGTCAGGCATGTGGGAAGTGGTGAGTGGTGAAATGGTGAGTTTGTGAATAAAATACGTCTGTCATCCTGAACGCAGTGAAGGACCTTCTCACGTGAGGACGAGTCGTTGTTATGCCTATTGTTCTTACGTGAAAAGGTCCTTCACTGCGTTCAGGATGACAGACGTATTTTATTCACAAACTCACCATTTCACCTCCATTAACAGCGCTTCCAGCGTAAGACCGGGACCAAAAGCGAAGCTAAGCACAGGCGCGCCGTCCTGGGCAGGTGTGAGGTCCCGCATCAATTCAGCCAAAACAAACAGCACCGTGGCCGACGACATATTGCCGTAGTCGCGCAGTACTTGGTAGGCAAAGCGGTTGTCGTGATGCGTGAGCCCCAAGGCCTGCTCGATGGCCTCCAGAATGCGGCGCCCGCCCGGATGAATCGCGAATAGCTTGATGTCGCTCATGCGGACCGGCAAGCGAGCCAGCAGTCCATCAGCCAAATGCTGAATGCCCTGCTTGATCAGGCCTGGCACGTAGGACGAAAGCGTCATCTCGAAGCCAAAATCGTTGATGTGCCACGCCATATCGGCGCGGCCGTCGGGCACCAGGTCGCAGTGGAAGGCTTGTAGCGATAGGCTGGGTCCGTGGGCGGCCGGCTGGGCTTGCACTAAGGCTGCCGCTGCGCCATCACCAAACAAGGCATTGGATACTAGGTCATCGTCGTCGCGGCGCTTCTGAAAGTGCAGGGTGCACAGCTCGGCGCACACCACCAACACGCGGGCTTGCGCATCGGCCCGACAAAAGGCGTCGGCCAACTTCAAGCCATTGAATGCGGCGTAGCATCCCATAAAATTGACGCATGTGCGCTGTACATGGGGGCTCAGTCCTAGGGCTTCTACCAGTTCAATATCAAGCCCCGGTGCATACATGCCCGTGCAGCTCACCGTTACCAAGTGCGTGATGCTGTGGGGTAGGGAGGCATCTTGCATTTGCGTGAGGCAGGACTGCACGGCGGCCACGGCCAGCGGCAGCGCGTGGGTGCGGTACTGCTCCATGCGCGGCCCTACCCTGGGGAATGGCTCTAGTTGCGGGGTGTTGGGAAAGAACGTGAAGTTGCCGTTTTCCTCGGCATAGTCGGGTAGCACGGAATAGCGCTGCCCAATGCCAGAGGCCCGGTATAGGGCCCCTAGGCGGCGGGTTTCTGCTTCATCAAACGATAAAGCATCGGCCATGAAACGGGCAATCTGAGATTGAGGAATGCGGTGGGGAGGATTGGCCGTGCCAATAGCACACAGGTAGCTGGTCATTGCTGACAGTATACGCAATTTATTGGGTGGCAGCGCGAGGGTAGCATAATCATGTTCAGAAGGGCTGCCCGTGCGTGCGCGCCACCAGCGCCTGCACGGCGCCGGGCCAGTGGCGCAGCCCACCTATCACCCAGTTGCTGAGGCGGGGCTGCCCAAATAGCCGCTGCACCAGCCGCCCTACCCGCAGGCGGGCGCCAAATTGCTGTTGCCAACTGTGGGTGTATGCTGCTTCTAACGCGGCCCGATGTATATGGCCCTGCAAAAAGCGATGAGCGTGCCCGGCCGCGAGGTAGGCGCCGTGTAGTGCCATGGCCATGCCGTTGCCGCACAGCGGCGTAATCAGGCCAGCGGCGTCGCCGCACAGTAGCACGTGGTCTTCCACGCAGGACTTGGGTGCAAAGGAAATTTCGTTGATGACTTCGGGCTGCGGGTAAAGCTGCTCGGCGCTGGTGAGAATGGCGCGCAGGTGCGGGTTCCGCATAAGCACCTCCGCTTCTAGTTGAGGAATGGTACCATGGGCCTTCAGGTTGCGGCGGGTAGTAAGGTAGCAGAAGCACAGCTTGTCTTCCTCAATAGCCGAAAACCCCGCGTAGCCATCGGCGAAGTTGTGTAGGGAAATCAGGTTGCGGGGGTAGCCGGGTAGGCGCAGGTGGTACTTCACACCCAGGTAGGGCGAGCGTTGCTGAAAGAAGGGCCGTTGCAGTTGGCGGTCCAGGTTGGCGCGCTTGCCGTAGGTGCCCAGCACCAGGCGGGCCGTTAATACGCGGCCGTCAGCCAGGGTAGCGTGGTGTTGGTCGGCTGCGAGGTCGTAGGTCACGGTAGTGACGGTTGCCCCTTGTTCCACCGCCACACCGCGCGCCTGCGCCAGCTCTGCCAAGTAATGATCAAGCCGGTAGCGACTTACCCCGAACCCGCCCAGCGCAAGCGGGGCCGAAAGCAGTGCGCCGCCCGGCGCGCTCACCTGTAAGCGGGTAATAGTGGCAGGCCCCAAAGGCTCGGGTGATGCTCCCAGCCGATGTAGGTAGGGCACCACTTCTTGGGAGACGTACTCGCCGCACACCTTATGAAAAGGGTAGCGTTTGCGCTCCACCAGCATCACGCTATAGCCGCGCTGCCGTAGGTCGAGAGACGCCGCCAGACCTGCTAAGCCACCGCCGATAATGAGAACGTCCAAATTTTTTTGTGAGCTAACGTGTTGGAAGGGAAGTAGTAGTTAAAGTTAATTTCGTAGATAAATTATATTTTGCTACAATTGCCAAAATTGTCTATATATCTTTGTAAACCTAATAAAATACCAGCCGTTAAGAACCACAGACTGGCTGATAATACGTCCATTCTATTTCCCGTCTATGATGAAACGATTACATTATTTGCTCTTTATACTACTAATAGGCAGCGCTAGCCTTATTGGTAGTGCCCTACCCACTCGCGCAGCTGCTCAGTCAGCAAACACACGTGTGGGTTTTCCTAAGGCTACCCTGGCCGATGAAAAATCGGTGTTGGTTTATCCCAATCCCAGCACAGGCATTGTGCACCTTACCATCAATGGTTTTGAAAACCGACGGGTAGAGTTGCGGGTACTGAACGTTATCGGGTCGGTGGTGTACCGTGAACTACTCACAGAACTAAGCGACCGTGCCACCAAAACTTTGGATTTGAGCAAGATATCCAGCGGCCTCTACTATATTAAGTTGGAGGGCGACAACGTAAGCGAAATGCGCAAGCTGGTAATTCGCTAAGCAATTATCAGTAGTTGCGCTGCGAATGTGTAATTCTTTTTCGCAGCGGCAGACGGCAGTAGATTATAAATCCGACAAAAAACAACGGGGGCTTCCTATCTAGGAAGCCCCCGTTGTTTTTTTGAACTCCGAAAATTACTGACGGGCCGGTACAGTTTCCGGCTGCATCATTTCTTTCAGATTATTTACGGTGCTAAGGGCGAGTACAGCAGTTGCGACAATCAGACCCAAGAGAATTAACCAAGACATAAAAAGAGAATTAAAGGAAAAGAAAACCAACTGCTACCAGCAATTGGGTAGTGCTGTAAGATAAACAGCTTTCTAGTACTTCAACCCTAAAAAACGTTTTTGAGTTGTGGTATAATTATGTGCTTTTAAAAATAAAGCTCTTCTGGCCGCTACTCAGCGCCGAACTCTTGCTCTAGCTGGGCAATAACCAGTTCCGTTATCTGCCGCACCTGCTGCACCTGCTGCGTGGCAGTAGGCACGTCGGGAGGCGCTTGCTGGCAGGCTTCCAGTTGGCGAATGACGGTATGAAGCGGCCGGATGTGCATGCCATCGAGCGAGCTTTTGAGGTGATGCGCCGTAGAGCCCAACAATTTCCAATCGTTTGCCTCCAAGTGTTCCTCCATTTCGCGCACGCACGGCGGAGTAGTACGGATAAACAGATGCACCAGTCGCTTCACGAAGCCCTCGTTGCCGTGGGCCAGCCGGCGAATACCGCTCAGGTCGTAGAGTGGGGCGCTGTCGGGTAGGGGTTCTGCTGCTTCTATCATTGGCACAGGCTGTTTTTGCAGCACCGCCGAAACCGTACGGAACAGATCCTCCTCGCGGAAGGGCTTCGAGAGGTAGGCATCGAGGCCGGCCGAGCGGTAACGTTCGGCTTCGTCGCGCAGGGCGTGGGCCGTGAGGGCCACAACGGGGGTAGCTGCCCGCTGCGCATCGGGGTGGCGCCGCAACTGTCGAGTGGCCTCCACGCCGTCCATGCCTGGCATCTGAATATCCATGAGCACCACGTCGTAGGTGTTTTGCCAGAATAGCGTGAGTGCCTCCGAACCAGAAGAGGCCGTATCGACGTGCATACCCCAAGTGCTCAGCAGCGTTTCCACCAAAAACTGGTTGACAGCGTTGTCTTCGGCCAGTAGCACACGGCGCTTGCCTAGGGTATGGTAGCGGGGCGCGGGTTCCGCAGCGGTAGTAGGAGTGGCCTCTTCAGCTGGCTGGAAAGGTAGGGTGAACAGGAAGGAACTACCTTCGCCTACTGTGCTTTCAGCTGAAAGTTGGCCGCCCAACAGCTCCACCAGCCCGCGCGAAATACTCAGCCCCAGGCCCGAGCCGCCGTACTCGCGGGCCGTCGACGAAGAAGCCTGCGTGAAAGGCTCAAACATATGTTCTAGCTGCTCGGCCGGAATGCCGATACCCGTATCGAGCACCGAAAACTGAAAGCGGGGCTTCTCATGAGCGGCACTCAGACGGCGGCAGGCCAGCAGCACCCGCCCGTGCTCCGTGAATTTCACGGCGTTGCTAAGCAGATTGAGCAGTACTTGCCGCAGGCGGTAGGGGTCGCCCGTGACGAAGGTAGGCGTGGTTTCGGGGGGCAGCTCCAACTCCAGCGACACGCCTTTTTCGGCGGCGCGGGGCTGCACCATTTGCTGGCTGGCGTACAGCACATCGCGCAGGTCAAACGAAACCGACTCCAGTTGTAGTTTGCCTGCGTCGAGTTGGGCCATGGCCAAAATGTCGTTGATAACTACCAGCAACGCTTCAGCC
Source organism: Hymenobacter sp. NBH84 (assembly GCF_014217645.1). Classification (NCBI taxonomy): domain Bacteria; kingdom Pseudomonadati; phylum Bacteroidota; class Cytophagia; order Cytophagales; family Hymenobacteraceae; genus Hymenobacter; species Hymenobacter sp. NBH84. Next base: position 3,895,283 of record NZ_CP043644.1, on the reverse strand, counting down.
GAGTGCCGGATATGGCCCAGGTACTGGTTCTGCTGCTCGTCGAGCGGGGTTTTGGCCAGCAGGTTGGCAATACCCAGAATCCCGTTCATGGGCGTACGAATTTCGTGGCTCATATTGGCCAGAAACTCTTGCTTGGTGCGCGCCGTCGCCTCGGCGGCTTCTTTGGATTCGCGCAACTCCTGCTGCGCACGCTTTATATCGGTGATATCGGTGCTTACACCCAATACCTGCAACATGCCATCAGCTAGCATAAAAGGCTGCTTCACAACGTGCAACCACCGGATAGAGCCATCGGGATTCGTGAAGGTGTCCTCGTAGTCAACGGTTTGCTCCGTGCGCAGTACGGTTTGGTCGTACTCATGGTCCCGTTGCAAGTCGGCCGGATCGGCGCGGAGTAGCTGGTAGGGCGTGCGCACAATCTCCGTGGTGCTAGAGCCGTAGAGTTGCGCCGTAGCCTGGTTGGCCAGGGTGTAGTTGCCGGCCTCGTTTTTCAGGTAGATGAGGGGCGTGATGGTGTCAATCACCTGCCGGAACAAGCGGTTCTGCTCGGCCAGCCGGTAGTTGGCAAGGCGCCGCTGCTCGTCTGCAATTTTCCACTGGGTAATGTCCTCAGCCGTGCCTAGCATCAGGCGTAAGCGGCCTTCCTCGTCGCGCTCAAACGGCGTGTGGCTGCACCGAAACCACCGGGTAGAACCATCCCGATGCAGAAAAGCCAACTCAAGGGAATATACCTCGCCATCTTCCGCCCGTTGTACTTGTATGTTGTGTTGCTGGAGCTTGGCAAGCTCGCTGGGCACAATCAGGTGTTGCGGAGAAGCAGTGCCGAAGGTCAATAGCTCATCCGGTGTATAGCCTAGCGCCGTAACGGAATAATGGTTGACGTAGACGAATGAGGTTTGCTGTACGTCAAACGTATAAATCAGGTTGGGTGCCAAGCTGGTGATACGGTCCATGAGCAGGCGACTCTGGCGCAACTCCTCCTGGATTTGCCGGGTAACGGTAACGTCTTGCGCGCTGCCAATAAGCTGAATGGGCTCACCATTAGGCTGCCGGGTAAACGCAGCCAACTGTAGTCGCAGCCAGCGCCACTCGCCGTCGCGGCGACGTATGGGGTACTCAAATACCAGTGGCTGCTGCGTTGGAAGCTGCCCCCCTTCAGGCCAGCGGCTAATGATTTCTTCTATGGTTTCGGGAGCCATCAGGTGATGAACGATGGCTGGCCCCATCGCCTTCAGCTCTGTCTCTGTGTAGCCCAGCAGCAGCTCTGTTTGCCGGTTAGAGTACGTGAGGTTGTTCTGCGTGAGGTCGAAGAGAAACACCATGCTAGGCACTGTATCGTTGATGCGCGATACAAACAGCTGGCTGTGCAGTAATTCTGCCTCGGCTCGTCGCCGGTCGGTGATGTCCGTTAGATAAATAATAGCCGACTGCTCCTCCGGAAAAGGCACTATCTGCCAGTGGTAGAAATGGCCACCCAGGCGCCGCTCCGTGGTTCGAATCTGATGCTGTTGCAGGGCCTGCTCTATTTCGCTGCGGACAAAGTCGCGGGTTTCCGCTTCCATTGGCTTCTCCAACACTTGCAACAGCGGCTCAGCGGCTGGGTTGGCATACTGTGCCCTACCCACGCGGTCGAACCGGATGAAGGGATTGGGACTATGCTCTGAAAGCAGCGAGTATTGCCGGATTTTTTCCTGCGCCTGCTCGCGCTCCGTCACGTCCTCTAGGCTCCACAGGTGCAGCATCGTTTTGCCATCCTGCAACACCGGCAGGTATTCCTGCTGCAAGATTCGGCCGTTGCGTAGCCGTAGCAGCTGCCCGCTTATGCGGTTCTGCTCGGCAATGGCCTGCTCAATGGTTTCTGATACCAAGGCGGGCTCCCGGAAGCAAAGGGCCAATACCCGACGCATTTGGGCGTGGGTATAGCCCAAATAAGTTTCGGGTGGCTGCGTAAGCCCTACCATATCGCAGAAGCGCTGGTTCACCAGCGCCACCTGCCTACCCTGGTTTTCGGCCAGTATAGCCGTACTCATCGTTTGCAGGAGGGTGCTCATCTGGCTGGCGGCCGCAAGCCCTTGCTGGGCCAGTTGCGCACGCAGGTCCCGCAGCTCGGCGGTGGTAGCCATCTGAGCCCGCGTCATCTGCCGCAAACGTCGTTGCAGGTGGCGATACGCGATAGAACTCATAAAACAAGTTGTATAGAAATAAGTAAAACAAGAAAACCAGTCGTTAGCTGACCCGGATTTCGTTGTTCTGTATCATACGATAGATAGTAGACTTGCCAATTTGTAGTTTCGCCGCCACCTGCAATATGTTTCCGTTGTGGTTGTCGAGGTAGCGCTGCACAATGGCTGCCGTCTGCGTTCGTAGCGACTCATCACCATCTGGCGTGTTGGTTTCCTGGGTGGTGCTGGCGTGCCGCAACGACAAATCTTGCGGCTGAATGGTGTCGCCGTCGGCCAATACGGCGGCTAGCTCTACCACTGCTTTCAGTTCGCGCACGTTGCCGGGGAAGGGGTAGCGCAGCAGTTTCTGCTGGGCATCCGGCGACAGGCGACAATCGGCCATGTTGTTTTGGGAGCAGAAGGTTTGTAAGAACGACTGAGCCAATAGCAGCACATCCTGGCCCCGGTCGCGCAGCGGGGGGAGCAGAATGGGTAGGCCCAGCAAGCGGTAGTACAGGTCTTCCCGGAAACGGCCCTGCTTCACCTCTTCTGTCAGGTCGCGGTGCGTGGCTACCATCAGGCGGGCATCAAAAGGGATTGGAGCGCTGCCACCTACCCGCATCACCTCCCGCTCCTGTAGCACGCGCAGAAGCTTGGCTTGTAGGTTCAGGTCTAGCTCAGCAATTTCATCCAGAAAAAGCGTGCCCCGATGGGCTTCCTCGAATCGTCCAATGCGCCGGCTAACGGCCCCGGTGAAAGACCCTTTTTCATGGCCAAACAGCTCACTCTCAATAAGCTCACGCGGAATAGCAGCCACGTTTACGGCCACAAAGGCATTGTTGCGGCGCTCAGACCGGAAATGAATGGCCTTCGCAACCAGCTCTTTCCCTGTGCCGGTTTCCCCACTCAGAGAAACCGTGATGTTGGTGCGGGCTGCCTTCTCAACCAAGGAAAATAATTGCTGCATTTGGGGGCTCTTTCCCAAAATAGCACGTTGTGGGTCGTACTTCTGTCCAATTTGTTCCCGCAGTCGTTCGTTTTCCCGGCGTAGGGCCAGTTGCTGATTTACGTTGCCAATGGTGTTCCAAAGCCGGTCGGCTGTTTCTTCATCTTTTACAAGATAATCATAAGCACCCTGGCGCAGCAGGCCAACGGCTGTTCGCACATCCTCCTGTCCCGAAATGATAATAACGGCTACTTCTGGCAGGCGCTCTTTTATCTGGCGTAGTACTACGTCGCCGGTGCCATCGGGTAGAGTATAGTCTAGCGTAATAAGGTCAGGCTTCTCGTTAAGATTATCCAGGCAGGACTGCGCTGTGGTAAAGCGTCGTACAATATATTCTGGATTCTGAGAGAGCTTATATTCAAGTAGTTCGCCATACCAAGCGTTGTCTTCAACAACGAATATGCGAAGAGTAGAGGATGCAATCATTGGGGAATGTAGCGGAGTAGCTGTGGTAAACCATGCGTCACATAGAAACTATACGTAATGTACGGCTTCTGTGTGGAGTATAGCCCATTCAGCTGGGTTTTCAGTAGCTCAGAAAGAGAAATGGGGTGGACAGTGCGAGTATAAGTAGGGAAAGCTACTCAATCAAATTTTCTCATAATAGGATTTTTATTCTCTTTATGGGATATTTAGATAAAAACTATAAAATCGTATAATGCTTCAAATCAAATATTTATACAAAAATATAATTTAAAGGCAGTGAAATTGTACTGTGATTTATGAACGTGTTTATGGACTTTTCTAATCTTACTTATGAAGCGCTTCTTCTACTTACCGACCTTTTTGCGTTGCCAAGCAGTAGTATTTCTACTAGCATGGTTGAGTTGTGCCACAGCACTTGCCCAAAGTCCCATTACGCGAGTTATCTACACTAAAGCGGGCACGGCAAAGGTAATGAAAGGCAGCGCTACTGTTACGGCGCAGGTTAAGGTACTAGGGGCTAGTCTTAACACTCGAACAACTACCCTATCTTTTGGAAACGTTGTGAATGGCGAAGCTGCAGCTGATGAAGGCACAACGTCCTTTGATAGCTACGCTCTACTTACCAACAACTTAACTCAAACAACGATAGCCGCCGCTTTAAATATTAGTGTGTTGTCGCTAGCGGAAGCACAAATTACAGGGGAGTCGACGCCTACCTCGGTGCGCGTGGATATGGCTGCGACCGTTAAAAAAGGCAATCGGGCGGGCATCGTGATAAGTGGTGACAACTCACTGCTGAATGTGTCGCTGCTGAACGCTGTGTACGTGCAAACGTACCTGAACGAAACGCTCGTGCAGCGTATTCCGGTTGCAGAGCTGGTAGGGATTGAGTCGAGCCTGACCAGCTCGCTGCGCAACAACTTACCCTTGTTTAACAACCGCCCTACCCGCGCCGGCTTTATTGCCAGCGGCGACTTCAACAAAATAGAGCTGGTAACAGCAGGGGTGCTGAATCTGAGCTACGGCATACGCTTCTACTACGCCTTTGGCTTCGACGACCAAAATTCAACGATACAATACAAAGGCGCGCTGTCGAACAATGTTAGCCCGGTGGAGGGCCAGGAGTACAGCACCCAATCCCGTGGAGCCAACGGGCTGGTATGTGTGAATGTGAATTCGAACATCGACAACTCGCAGAACGCCGCCAATGACGATCTGGCTGACTTTGCCACGTTCCGGAACCTGCTGAATATAAGCGTGCTGAACTGCCCGGCTACCCTGCGCGTGAAGCTGCGCAGCACAGTAGGCCCTACCGGGTATCGTGCCGGATTTGTGATCGGCAACGGTGGCCTGCTTGACCTAAACCTGTTGCAGAACGTGCGCCTGAGCACCTACCTAAATGATGCACTACAGGAAAGCGCTTCCGGAGCTAACTTGCTGCGGGTGAATGTGCTGCCCGACAACCGCTATTTCCTGAGCTTCCAGACGACGAAGCCATTCAACCAGGTACAGATCAGCCTGAATGGGGCAGTAAACGTGCTGGACAACCTGAACGTGTACTATGGCTTTGGCATTGAAGAAGCAGCCTTCAGTGACCCAGACCCAGTCTTTTCTGACTTTGAAGATCCTACCGATAAATTCCAAGTGGCTACCCTCACACCGAATACCAGTGGTTTGCTGACAGTTAGTGCCTGTGCTTCTGTTATCGGCAGTAGCTGCGCAGGGTTTCAGGACCCAAGCTTTGCTGCCAAGCGCAATCTAACTACCACTTATGCTCAGATCAAGGGCTCATTGGTGAATTTAAATGTGAATCAGGGCCTGGCATTGGCCGTGAAGCTTAACGGTGCCAACAAAGTGGCAAGCGGGAAAGCAGGTAAAGCAGGCAACCGCACCGGATTTGTCTTCGACTACATCGACAACGGAGGACTAGTAGGGGGCCTGTTGAGCGCGGGTGTCTTATCCAATTTCACCATCACGACCTATCGCGAAGGCCAAACTACTGCTGGTAAAGGCAATAATACCAGCGCGGTGCCGTCGCTGATAGCAGTGGAGAGCGTGTCGGGAGCCAACCTTGCGCAGGCCACAATCCTGGGGGGCAGCACAGGTCGGCAAGCCCTGTCTTTCGTAGCCACGCAGGATTTTGATTGGGTAGAGCTAACTACTACCAACACGGTAGGCACTGTGCAGGATACGCGCATCTATTACGCTTTTGCCGAGGAGCTGCGGGGCTTCTTCCCTGAAAACCTCGTGAATCCTACCAACCCGCTACCCGTCGAGATGACAGCCTTCACGGTGCGCGCCACAAATCAGGGAGGCGAACTGCACTGGAAAACGGCTTCGGAGCAAAATAATAGCCTGTTTGTCGTGGAACGAGCCGTGCAGCAAGGCGCCGATGCCGTTTTTCAAGCTATTGGTCAGGTAGCTGGCGCAGGAACCACAACCACCGCCCAACAGTACCGCTACCTAGATGCAACGGCTGCTGAGCAGAGCACCGGCACGGTATACTACCGCTTGCGACAGGTAGACACCAATGGTAACGAATCGTTTTCGCCGGTAGTAGCGGCCACGTTTGAAGAGCAAACACTGGCTGTATCGCTTCAGCTGGCCCCCAACCCCGCCGGAGCAGCCGAGATGGTGCGTGTGCTGGTAGGATCTGTAAAAGAAGGTACTGGGGAGCAGCAACTGGTAGTGTATGACGCGCAAGGCCGACAGGTGAATGCTATGGCCGTAACAGATCGTGCTACCCTGCTCCCAACTCAGAACCTGGGCCAGGGTCTCTACTACGTGGTGCTACTGAACGCCGCCGGCAAGCGCCTCACCAGCCAGCGTCTGATTATTGCAGGACGTTAATCTGATATTATATAGACTTGTTCTTACGTTAAGATCCGTGTAAAAATGTCTGTCATGCTTCACCTAGCGTCCGCTTGTCGAAGCATGACAGACATTTTTTCGATTCTTATTATTCAGGAACAGGTCTTATATATACAAGCACAACGCCACTCCTTGCAAAAGGAGTGGCGTTGTTATGAAGGGCGTTATCGGTGGCCTAAAGAGCAGCCTCAGGCTAGTTCAACCCTACTGTATCGTCGCTTTCGCCTTCGTGGCTATTCATATAGGAACGGAAAGACAGCGCGACTTCGCTAGCCAGTGAAGAAGCCTGCGCCCGCACGCGCCGGTCGTTGTTGGTGCGGCTGTTGGTGCGGTCAGCAGCTAATTGGGCCACGTAGTCGTCCAGCGGTACGGTGGTAGCGGGCTGTTTTTCGTTCGGGACTACCTCGAAAGCACCTACGTTGTAGTCGTAGCCATTATCAGTGGCGCGAAACACGAACTCGAAGCGGACCATTGTTTCGATGGGCTTGTTGTTGTCGAGCGTTTTCACCTTACCCGTACCCCGCAACCGGAGAGTGCCCGCGGCGGCATCAGCCTTCACATCCATCTTAGGGGTATATGCAAACCCTTTCTCGCTCCAGGCTAGCGCGTGCTGATACAGTGCTCGGCGACCAGCCCCCGACACCTGTACCTGCTCACCGTAGGCAACCGGGCTAGCAGACTGCGCCAGCGATGGTAAGGATAGCAACAGCAAACTGCCTAGCAGAAAACCAAGAAACGCATTTTTCATAGAGAGGAAGTAGAACAGGTAAGTAGCAACAGGAGCGCAAACATACGCCACTATTAGGCCATGCACGTAGTAGGCTATGTTATGAATATATCAAGAAGAGTGCCGGGTGCGTATTTTTCCCCCTTTGTTCCTTCTCCTGTTTTTTTCGGTAGTTCCTGCTTTCCTCTGTGTGAGTAGTCAAAGCGGTTTTTTCGTGCCCACACGAGGCAAATAGAATCCGTATTAGATCCAGCGCAACAACCGTATGCAAGGCGCTGCTACAAAATGCGCCCGGTGCAAGCTGGGCGTTTTTGCTTCTAACAAGCTATTAGCTGTTAGCTTTGCATCTAATATCACGTAGCTGCTAACAACTCAAAAGACCATGAACAAGCTGCTTTCCCGCATCCAGCGCGTTGATTCGCTGCTGTGCGTGGGTCTTGATCCTATCGGGGAGGATGCGCAGGTAGTTGGCCGTTTGGCCGAAGTTATCGATCAGACCGCCGCGTACGCTGCCGCCTTCAAACCAAATCTGGCGTTCTTCCTGAGCCGGGAAAACGGCGTGGCCTTGTTGCGCGACACCATCCAGCGGATTCCGCAGGATATTCCGGTGATTCTGGACGGTAAGTTCGGCGACATCTCCAACACCGCCGACCACTACGCCCGCTTCGCCTACGACGTGGTAGGTGCCGATGCCGTAACGGTGAACCCCTATATGGGTGACGACGCCATTGTGCCGTTTCTGCGCGAAGGCAAACTGGTCTTTGTGCTGGCCAAAACCAGCAATAAGCCTACCCACTCTCTGCAAGACATGGCCCTCACAAGCGGTGGCGTCCTCAGCGACCAGGCCGCCCGCATCAGCGGCAAGCTGGATGAGGAGAACGGTGGGGTGGGGCTGGTGGTAGGCGCTACCCAACCCGAAGCCATGGCACGCGTGCGTGAGCTGTGCCCAACCCAGTGGTTTCTGGTGCCCGGCGTGGGTGCCCAGGGCGGCGACCTGGCCGCTACCCTTCGCGCCGGCCTACGCCCCGACGGTTTGGGCGTGCTCATTAACTCCTCGCGTGCCATCTGGCAAGCGGCCGATGCTGGCGCTGCTGCCCAAGAATTGAAGGAGCAGATCAATGAGCACCGGCAGGTAGCAAAAACTGATACGGTATCCCAGGGTTGAAGCCTTGGGCTATGCAGCGCCCGAACCGCCTGCATAACAGCACGATTAATGCCGTTTCATAGCCCAGAGTTTTAACCCTGTGGCGTCTTATATATAATAGTATACTCTCTTGACCACTCACACCTCCCTACCCGCCGAAACCCTGGAAGAGCAATTAGTGCAGGAAAACGCACTATTGCGTGGGCACTTCCGCCTGTCTTCTGGTTTGCATTCTGATACGTATGTGCAGTGCGCGCGCTTCCTGCGCCGGCCCGATCTGGCCGCTCCCGCCGCGGCCGAGCTGGCCGCTCAGATTCGGGCCGCCCGTTTGCAGCCCGATACCGTGGTAGGCCCCGCTATGGGCGGCGTCGTGATTGGCTACGAGTTGGCCCGGCAGCTGGGCGTGCCCGGCATTTTCACGGAGCGCGACGCCGATGGGCAAATGACCCTGCGCCGCGGCTTCACCATAGAGCCCGGCGAGCGGATTATTATTGCTGAAGACGTGGTGACTACGGGCAAGAGCACCAACGAAGTAGCCCGCCTGCTGACCGAAATGGGAGCAGAAATTTTGGCCGTGGCCAGTTTAATTGACCGCACTAGTGGGAAAGCTGAGCTTTCTTTTCCGAACTTTGCATTGCTGCCGGTTACGGCAGCCACCTACGCACCCGATGATTGCCCGCTGTGTCGGGCAGGTATTCCGGTAGTGAAGCCCGGCAGCCGGCCGGACAAAGCGTTTTCTTAAACCTACCCTGCGCTGGACGTAGGGCAAGGCATTTCCGGTGGCAGTTGGGTGCATCCTATCTATAAAAAGGTAGGGGAGCCGGCGGCAGCGGAAAATAGCAAACCTTATTTCCTTCCTTTTGGAATCTATCCAACGAACCATTCAGCTGCGGCTCAAGCCTACCCGTCACGACGGCGAAGGTCAGCGTGTAGCCGAAGCAGCCCAGCGCCATCTGGGCCTGCGCACCGGGCGCGTGCAAAGCACTGCCCTCTACACCGTGCGCTACCCCCTCACCGACGAGCAGCTGCATAGCTTTGCCACGCGCTGCCTGCAAGACCCGGTGCTGCACGATGTGGCCCTGGACGAGTTTCGCCCCACCGACTCCATCTATAAGAGTTACATCCTAGTGGCCAAGCTGCCCGGCGTAACCGACGACGAAGGCATCTCGGCGCAAAATGCGCTGGGCGACTTCCTCAACCAGACGCTGGATACGCATACCCAGCATATCTTCAGCAAACGGCTCTACTTCCTGGAGCACGAGCTGCCCGCGCAGGACCTGCGCCGCCTGGCCGAAGAACTGCTGGGCAACAAGATGATCAACCGCTTCGAAACCGGCCCCCTCTCCGAGCTGCGCGACTACACCCCGCGCCCCGGCGGTGGGGCCGAAGCCATTACGGAGCTAGTGCCGCTGGTGGGCCTCACGGACGAGGAGCTGGTGAAGCTGTCGAAAGACAACCTCTACGCCCTGAATCTGGAGGAAATGCGCGCCGTGCGCGACCACTACGCCACCATTGCAGCCGAGCGCGAAGACGCCGGCTTACCCGCTGACCCCACCGACTGCGAGTTGGAAATCATTGCCCAAACGTGGTCGGAGCACTGCAAGCACAAGGAGTTTTCGGCCGTTATCAACTACAAGGATGCGGCTACGGGCGAGACCAAGCAGGTCGATTCGCTGTTCAAAACCTACATCCGCAACGCCACCGCTGAGGTAGACCGCCAGCTGCGCGCCAACGGCAACGACTGGCTGATTAAGGTGTTCTCGGACAACGCCGGTGCCGTGCGCATCAACCCCGAGTCGTTGTTTGTATGGAAGGTAGAAACGCATAATTCGCCCTCGGCCATCGACCCCTACGGCGGGGCCATTACGGGTATTTTGGGCAACAACCGTGACCCGTTAGCCACCGGCATTGGTGGTGCGCGCTTGCTGTTCAATACCAACGTGTTGTGCTTCGGTAACCCCGAGTTCAACGGCACTCTGCTTTCCAACCAGCTGCACCCACGCCGCATTTTTGAAGGCGTGCGCAAAGGCATTGAGGACGGCGGTAACAAGTCGGGTGTGCCCACGGTGAACGGCAGCATTGTGTTTGATGACCGCTATGCCGGCAAGCCGCTGGTATACTGTGGTACCGGTGCCGTGATGCCCATGCAACTGGCTGGTGAGGACTCGTGGGAAAAAAAGATTGACCCGCAGGACCGCATCATTATGGCTGGGGGTAGGGTAGGCAAGGACGGCATCCACGGGGCTACCTTTTCCAGCATCGAGCTGGACGAAACCTCGCCCGCCACGGCTGTGCAAATCGGCTCGCCCATCACTCAAAAGCTGGCGATGGACTTCCTGATACTCGCTACCCGGCGCGGCCTCATCAAGTGCAGCACCGACAACGGCGCAGGTGGCCTCTCGTCCAGCATCGGCGAGCTGGCTACTATTTCGGGCGGTGCCGTAGTAGAGCTAGAAAAAGTGCCGCTGAAGTATTCGGGTCTGCGACCTTGGGAAATCTTCGTTTCTGAATCGCAGGAGCGGTTTTCGCTGGCTGTGGAGCCGGCTAAGCTCGATGAGCTGCTGGCGCTGGGTAGGGAGATGGAAGTGGAGCTGACTGACATTGGCTACTTCACCGCCGACGGCTACCTCGACGTGCGCTTTGCCGGCGAGGCCGTGGCGAAGCTGGACATGCACTTCCTGCACGAAGGCGTGCCGCGCAAAGTGCTGGAAGCGGAGCTAACGCAATCCACCGCGCAGGAGCCTACCCTCCCCGCCGAAACCGACTACACCGACACGCTGCGTCGCTTGCTGGGCTCGCTCAACATCTGCTCGCGCGAGTCCGTGATTCGGCAGTATGACCACGAGGTAAAAGGTCGCACCATTGTGAAGCCCTTGATGGGCGCCACCGGCCAGGCGCCGCAGGACGCCGCCGTGGTGCGCTTCAATTTTGAGAGCTGGGAAGGTGTGGCCGTCAGCAACGGCATCTTACCCCGCTACGGCGATTTGGACGCCTACCAGATGTCGGCGGGTTCGTTTGACGAGGCCGTGCGGCAAATTATTGCTGTGGGCGGCAAGCTGCCCAACCTCACGCCCGGCGACGGCCTGTTCTGGTCCGTGAACGACAACTTCTGCGTGCCCGATTCGGTGTACGATGAGGTAGGCAACCCCGATGGTAAGCACAAACTCGCCAAGCTGGTGCAGATGTGCGAGGCCCTGCGCGATGCCACAGCGGCCTACTGCATCCCGCTCACGAGCGGCAAGGACTCGATGAAGAACGACTTCAAGGCCGATGGCGTGAAGATTTCGGTGCCGCCTACGGTGCTGTATTCGATGACCGCCAAGCTGGAAGATGTGCGCAAAGCCGTGACGTCGGACTTCAAGCAGGAAGACGACGTAGTGTACCTGCTGGGCGAAACCTACGACGAACTGGGTGGCTCGGAGTTCTACGCGCTGCACGGCGAGTTGGGCGCCAACGTGCCCCAAGTACGCTTCGACAAGGCCAAGGAGCTTTATATAACGATAGGCGAGGCCAACGACCAGAACCTCGTTCAATCCTGCCACGACTTGAGCGACGGCGGCCTAGCGGTAGCGCTGGCCGAGGCTACGTTTGGTTACGGCTTTGGTGCCGATGTGGAACTGAGCGGCGAGTTGAGCCTGAGGGCACAACTGTTCTCCGAATCGCACTCGCGCTTTGTGGCCACAGTAGCGCCCGAGGATGTGGTAGCCTTTGAGGCGTTGCTGAAAGGCCGCGCTACCCGCCTCGGCACCGTAACCGGCAATGGCCACCTCATGGTGCGCCACGCGGGCCAGGTAGTCGTTGACGCCGATGTGAACGACTTGCGCGAAACGTGGTCGAACGGGCCGGTGAACAAGGTAATCGGGCTGGACCTGGATGCCGTGCGCAACGCCAACGAAGGCTCAACCAGCGGACTGGGATAAGCATATGGAAGAAAAACCACTCATGCCCGACCTGAACGCGCCGCCCCACCAGCAGCGCGACGATACCCCGCCACCCCAAACAGCGGACGGCAACTTTCTGGTGCCCGGTTACAAAAGTGTAGACGCCGGCCACGAAACCACAGAACCTTTGAAAAGCACACAGGAACAAGCTAACAGCCAACAGCTAATGGCTAACAGCTCAAACGTAAAGGCTCTCATTCTAACGGGTTTTGGTATCAACTGCGAAGAAGAATTCGCGGCGGCCTACCGCCTGGCGGGCGCCGAACCTACCATTGTGCACCTCAACCAGGTGCTACATGGTGAGGTGAGCATCCACGATTTCGATATTCTGAACTTCCCCGGCGGCTTCAGCTTCGGCGACGATTTGGGCTCGGGCGTGGTGCTGGCCAACAAGCTGCGCTACCGCAAAAAACGCCGAGGGTCGCACGCTGCTAGATGATATCCGGCAGTTTATTGCCGATGGCAAGTTTGTGCTGGGCATCTGTAACGGGTTTCAGGTGCTTGTAAAGTTGGGCTTGCTGCCCGACCTCGCCGGAAACGTGACGCCCGAAGTGACCTTGACGCACAACGCCTCCGGCCGCTACGAGGACCGTTGGGTGCGTCTCAAGGTGAATCCAGCGGCCAACACGCCTTTCCTCAAAGGCATCGATACGTTGGAAGTACCCGTGCGCCACGGCGAAGGCCGTCTCATCATTCCCGATGCTACCACGCGGGAGCAACTTGTGCAGCGCGGCCTTAACGTGCTGACCTACTGCGACAGCACGGGCTGCGAGGTGTCGGCCTACCCCCACAACCCCAACGGCGCCGACCTGAACTGCGCCGGTCTAACCGATACCACGGGCCAGGTGTTCGGTCTGATGCCGCACCCCGAGGCCTTCCTGTCGCTCTACAACCACCCGGAATGGACGCGCCGCAAGCGGCAAGACCCTACCCTTTCAGAAGAGGGCGATGGGTTACGCATCTTCCGCAACATTGTAGAGCACGTGCAACAGCACGTGGGCCTACCCCACGCGGAAGCCACTTCCGCGTCCTAATCATCACTGCAACCCGCCAGCGATTCGCGTCGGCTTCCTACCCGGTATGAACACCCTCAACCACTTCGAAACTCCCCAACTCGAACTCCTGCACCGTGGCAAAGTACGCGATTCGTTTCGCGCTCCGTCGGGCGACCGGCTCATCGTCGTGACCGACCGCCTTTCGGCGTTCGACTCGGTGCTGGAAACGCCCGTGGCCCACAAAGGCGCCGTGCTAAACGGTCTGGCCAATTTTTGGTTCGACAACACCCGCGACATCATTCCCAACCACGTGATGGAGCTGGTAGACCCCAACGCCATGCTGGTGAAGGAAGCCGAGCCGATTCGGGTGGAGATGGTGGTGCGGGCCTACCTCACCGGCTCGATGTGGCGCGGCTACCAGCAGGGCCAGCGCACCTTCTCGGGCGTGACCGTGCCCGATGGCCTTACCAAGCACCAGCAGTTCCCCGAGCCCATCGTGACGCCAACAACCAAAGAGGAATCGGACCGCGAAATCACGCCCGAAAACCTGGTGAGTGAAGGCTGGGTGAGCCAGGAGCTGTACGAACAGATGAAGGAGAAAGCCCTGGCGCTGTTCAAGGTAGGCTCCGATTTGTTGAAGGAAAAGGGTATCATCCTGGTAGACACCAAGTATGAATTTGGCCTGGTGAACGGCGAGCTGATCCTGATTGATGAAATCCACACACCGGACTCGTCGCGCTTTTGGTCGGCCGAAGATTACGCCAAGAACCCGGAGTCGGCCGAGCAGATGGATAAGGAGTACGTGCGCCAGTGGCTGATTGCCAATAAGGTAGACGGTCAGTATCCCCGTGCCCTCACGCCCGAAGTATCGCAGGAAGCCACCCGCCGCTACCTCGATATCTACGAGCGCATCACCGGGCAGTCCCTACCCACCACCGACGAGGGTGACGTATCGGCCCGCTTGGTAGGCAACCTGGTGCGCGCTGGCGTGATGAAAGCGCTGTAATTCAATTGCTAATAGAAAAATTTCGCACGGAGTTAAAGGGAGAGTTTAGAAAAGAATCCACTTGGTGAAACTCCCTTTTTCAACTCCGCGCGAAAATTCAACACCGCGCGAAACCCAGTTATTTCATGAATGTAGTCATCCTCGGCTCCGGCGCCCGTGAGCACGCCCTAGCCTGGAAACTCACCCAGGACGGTGCCATCGTGCACGTGCTGCCCGGCAACCCCGGCATTCCCGGCTCGGTACCCACCATCGATGCGCTGGACTTTCCGGCAGTACAGCAGTTTTGCCAGGAGCACGATGTAAAGCTCATTGTGCCCGGCTCCGAAGCGACTTTGGCGGCTGGCGTAACGGATTTCTTTGCCCAGACCGATATCCGCGTGTTCGGCCCTTCCCGACAGGCAGCGGCGCTGGAGTCGTCGAAGGTATGGTCGAAGAACTTTATGCAGCGCCACGGCGTGGCTACTGGCCAGGCCTGGACGTTCCGCTCCGACCAAGTAACCGAGGCCCTGGCCAAAGCGGCCGAGTTGGAGGGTAGGGTAGTAGTGAAGTACGACGGCCTGGCCGCTGGCAAGGGTGTGTACGTATGCTCGTCGCAGGACGAAGTGAAGGCGGCCCTTGATGAGCTGGTCGATCTGCACACCGATTGGTTTAGCTTCTTGCTCGAAGAAAAACTGGTGGGTCCAGAAATCAGTGTGATGGGCGCCACCGATGGTAACCGTATTCGGTTATTAGCTACTTCACAGGACCACAAGCAGTTGCGTGCTGGCGACCAGGGACCCAACACCGGCGGTATGGGTGCCTACTGCCCCGTGCCTTTCGCCGACGACAACGTGATGGCCGAAGTGCGCCGCGACATCATTGAACCTACCATGCGCGGTTTGCAAACGTCGCAGTTCGACTTCAAAGGCTTCATCTATTTCGGCATCATGCTCACGCCCAACGGGCCGAAGCTACTGGAATACAACACTCGTCTGGGCGACCCAGAAGCTGAAGTGCTGCTGCCCGCCATGCAAAGCAGCTTGCTCGACCTCATCACGGCGGCCCTCGACGGCGACCTAGCGCGCCATGACGTGTGGCAGCGCCCTGGCCATTATGCCGGGGTGGTGCTAGCTTCAGGCGGCTACCCGGCGCCCAAGTTCCCAACCGGCTTCCCCATCACCGGCCTCGACCAGCTGGCGCCCGAAACGCTGGTGTTCCTTGGTGGAGTGAAAGCCGGTGCCGAAGCCGGACAACTAGTAACCGGTGGCGGTCGGGTGCTGGTGGTAGTAACGCATGGCGATGAGCTGAACGATGCCGTGCAGCAAGCATACGCTGAAATCAAGAAAATCAGCTTCCAGGATGCGTACTATCGCTCCGACATCGGACAGCGGCCCAGCCCCATCCTTACCCGCGTATACTAATGACAACGAACTTGCCACGTCTGGCGATTTTGCTTTCGGGAAGGGGCTCCAACATGGTGGCCCTGGTCGAGGCGGTGCAGCGTGGCGTATTGCAAGGCGTGGCCGAAGTGGCCGTGGTGTTCAGCAATAAGCCCGATGCGCCGGGCCTGACTACGGCTGCCGCACTGGGCTGCCCTACCGCCAGCCTGGCCCCGGAGGGTAGGAAACGCGCCGAGTACGACGCGGCCGTGGTGAACTTGCTGCAAAGCTACCAACCCGATTACGTGGTGCTGGCCGGCTACATGCGCATTCTGTCGCCGGTATTTGTGCGGGCGTTTGCGGGACGCATTGTCAACATTCATCCCGCCGATACGCACCAGCACCAAGGACTACACGCCTACGAGTGGGCGTTCGAAAACCGCTTGCCCGAAACTAAAATAACGGTGCATTTGGTTGATGAGGGTCTCGATACGGGTCCGATTTTAGCGCAGGGCCCCGTGGACCTGCGCGGCGCCGATACGCTGGCTGAAGTAGAGCGCCGTGGCCTGGCCGTGGAACACCAATTGTACGCCAATACCTTAGCGCAACTCATTCGCCAGGAGTTGCCTACCCCCTCCATTGCCGAGCAGTCGGCAACTCAACATTGACACTTCGACTATGTGCGGAATAGTAGGTTTTTACGGTCCTGATGACGTTGCGCACGATATCGTGTTCGGCCTCACCGCGTTGCAGCACCGCGGGCAGGACGCCGCCGGCATTGCCACCTTCGACGGCAACTTTCACCTGCACAAGGGCAACGGATTGATTGCCGACGTGTTTCGGCCGAAGTTCCTGAAAAAGCTAAAAGGTAACATCGGCATTGGGCACGCGCGCTACACCACGCAGGGTTCCAACGACTCGGAGTTGGCGCAGCCGTTCACCACTAGCTACCCCTTTGGGCTGTCGATGGTGCACAACGGCAACGTCATCAACTTCCGCGACGTGGCCAAGCGCCTGCACGAGAAGTACCACGTGCTGCCCAAAACCAGCAACGACCTGGAGCTGATTATGTACACCTTTGCCTCGGAGCTGCGCACCAAAGACCTCGACCACCTCTCCGTGGTCGATATCTTTGATGCTGTGGAGACGACGCAAGAGCTGGTGGAAGGTGCCTACGCTACCATCACCGTCATTGCCGGGTACGGACTGCTAGCCTTCAACGACCCCCGCGGCATCCGGCCTTTAGTATTTGGCCGCCGCGAAACACCCAACGGCCCGGTATACGCCTTCTCCTCAGAATCAACGTGTTTTGATTACTTGGGCTTTGAGTTCATCAAGAACGTGGGGCCGGGCCAAGCGGTGTTCATCGACCAGAATTTCAAGGTTCACTACAAGAACCCCTACCAGCAGCCCAAGAACTTCTGCGTATTCGAGCACATCTATTTCGCCCGCGAAGACTCCGTGATTCACGGCCGCTTGGTGGCGCGGGAGCGGGTGCGCTTGGGTAAGCTACTGGCGCGCCGGGTGAAAGAAGCTGGTTTGCAGCCCGATATGGTGATTGATGTGCCTTCGTCGGGCTACTTTGCGGCATCGGGACTGGCCGAAGCCATTGGCGTGCCCTACCGCCGTGGGTTGGTGAAAAACAACCACATGGGCCGTTCCTTTATTGTGAGCAGCCAGGCGGGTAGGGAAGACGTGGTGAAGAAAAAGCTGAACCCAATCCGCGCTTTTGTGGAGGGCAAGAAGGTGGCCGTAGTCGACGACAGTATTGTGCGCGGCACTACTTCGCGGCGCATCGTGCGCATTCTGCGCGAGGCGGGTGCAAAGGAAGTGTACTTCATTTCGTCGGCGCCGCCCATTGTGTCGCCCTGCATCTACGGCATCGACATGGCTATGAGCACGGAGCTGATTGCAGCCAACCACACCGAACAAGAAATCTGCGACTATATTGAGGCCGACCGCGTGATCTACCAGTCCGTGGAGGATTTGCAGGAGCTGTTTTCGCCGGAAAAGGGCCACGGCGGCAACTGCTTTGCCTGCTTCACTGGCAACTACCCCACCGGCGACGTGACGCGCTACCTGCGCCACATTCAGGAGGAGCGCCAGAGTCACCGCAGCAAGAAGGATAAGGCGCTGGCCGCTACCTCTGTCAGTGCCAAAGCTCCCGAGCCCACGGAGCATTAATTCACCAAAAAACCTGTGTCATCCTGAGCATTCCGCGCATCAAGCGGCGACGAAGGACCTTATCACGCAAGAACGAGTCGTTGTTATGAAAATCGTTCTGCGGGCATAAGGTCCTTCGCTCCGCTCAGGATGACAGAAATAAATAGCCTAACCCATGTCATCTTCCCAAAAACCTGCCGGCTACGACATCGACCTCGGCAACGAATGCTCCCGTAACGCCTATGCGTGGTCTAAGAAAACCTTCGCCAACCGCACCGGCAAGCCCGGCGAGGCGGCCCAGGACCTGGACGGCGGCTTCGCCAACGAAATTCGTTTCGGCAACGCGCGGCTGGGCATTTCCTCCGATGGCATCGGTACCAAGATTGAGGTAGCCGAGCGGGTAGGCAAGTTTGATACGCTGGGCTACGACCTGGTGGCCATGACAGCCGACGACCTGATTGTGGGCGGTTTCGTGCCTACCAACCTCAGCAACATCATCGACGTGAACACGCTTGACTACGACGTGATTGACGAGATGATGCGCGGCTTGCACGACGCCTGCAACTTTGCCGGCGTGGCCATCACGGGCGGCGAAATTGCCGAGCTGGGCAACCGTATCGGCGGTTGGGCCAGGGCGCGCATGAATTTCAACTGGTGCTCTACGGCTATCGGCAGCCTGCACCCCAGCCTGGAGCGCCCGCTCAGTGGCGCGGGTGTGCAAGCCGGGCAGGCGGTGGTAGCTATTCAGTCGCCCAGCTTCCGTTCCAACGGCTTTTCGCTAGCCCGTCGCACGTTGCAAAACCTATTTGGTGACAACTGGCACTCCGCCCCTTACGACGGCCCTGATGCTACCCCGCACGGCACGGCCGGGCACACCTGGGGTGAGGTGCTGCTGGCGCCGTCGCTCATCTACTCGCCCGGTGTAGCCAAGGTGCTCGACAAAGGCTTGCCGCTCTATGCCGCGGCACACATCACCGGCGGCGGCATTGCCGATAACTTCAAGCGGGTGCTGAAAAACGGGGTAGGCGCCGAGCTGAACAACCTGTTCGAGCCGCTGCCCGCCATGCAGAAGCTCACGGAGTTGGCCGGCATCACCCCCGCCGACGCCTACCTCTACTGGAACATGGGCAACGGCATGCTCCTCGTGACCGACGAAGCCCAGGCCGAAGCCGTAGCCGAAAGCCTCCGCGCCGACGGCTACCAGGCCCAAGTAGCGGGCCGCATTACGGCCGAAGCGGGCATCCGCCTGCAAGTGGGTGCCGGTGAGTTGACGTACGCTTAATAGCCCTAATAAGGTAGGCGCTACCATACTTTGTGGCGCGCCTACCTTGTATACACTTTCTGCACCAGGTCCCTGTTGGGAGCCCTTCCACCTATTCAAATGAGGTGGGGGCTACCGGCAGGGACCTTTTGCATACAGCATGTAGTAGGAATATGGAGCATAGCAGTTACTTAAAACCACATAAATCAAAAACACTATTTTCAAGAAATGACCCCATTTTGTAAGGGGTATTATTGTGTAAAAGATAAATTTTTAAAATAAGTACTTAAAAAATAGGGGTGTATTTGCAATAATTTAAAAGTGCATGTATATATTGGCTTCATAATTACAACCTACCCCTGTTGAGCTTGCTAATTGCAATACAACACTCAACAGCCTTGCATTACCTATCCCACTTACAATACTATTAAGTGCTTCTGCCCGATTAGGCAGGCGCATTTTCAAGAAGCATAGTACCCTGCTGAGTGCTGCCTTGCAAAAGCAGTAGCCGGCCTCCGCTTGCCCGAAAAGCATGGCATAGCCCACGCTTTTTTCAATACGCGTACGCTCACTGCTTTCACCTATATCCCTCCTCTATGTTGATGTTGACTACTGCCCTCCTGGCGGCAGCCCTGGCAAGCGAACCTGGCGATTCCGTGCAGAAAAAGCCGTTTGTGTTCTCTGGTTCAGCCGATGGCTACTACCGCTACAACTTCAGTAATCCGCAGGAAGGCCCATACAATAACCTCACAAGCTTCACCAACAGTCATAACTCATTTGAGCTGGGTATGATTTCGCTGAAGGCGGCGCACACGATAGGCAAGGTAGGGCTGGTGGCCGATGTCGGTTTTGGACGGCGAGCCGAGGAATTTTCCTACAACGATGACCGTACCCGGTTTGCTATCAAGCAGTTGTATGTGACGTATGCGCCCACAGAGAAAATCAAAATTACGGCGGGCAGTTGGGCCACGCATATTGGGTACGAGTCGGTAGATCCGTACCTGAACCGTAATTACAGCATGAGCTACATGTTCTCGTACGGGCCATTTTTCCATACAGGACTGAAAGCGGAGGTGAGCGTAGGCGACAAAACAACCCTCATGGTGGGCATCGCCAATCCTACTGATTTCAAGAGCGCCAGCAGCATGCCGAAAATGGCCATTGCGCAGCTGGCTACCAGCAGCAGAGACGATAAGTTGAAGGTCTACCTCAACTACCAGGGCGGCCGGGCGCTGAATAGCTTACGGTTGCACCAGGAAGATCTAGTGCTTAGCTATTTGATTAATAGCAAGTTGTCGTTTTCCTACAACGGCACTATGCAGCAGCGCAGAATTGTGGGCGAGGGCAGTGATGAATACCACACGTGGTGGGGCTCGGCCCTCTACGCCAACCTCGACCCCCAGCCCTGGCTCGGGTTTACGCTCCGCGCAGAGTACACCGGCGACAAGAACTACCTGCTAGGACTCAGCAAGAATGTCATTGAAACAACGCTGTCCTCCAACATCAGAATCGATAATCTGACAATCATCCCGGAAGTCCGCTTGGACAGGAGTAGTGCCGATGACAACCTCTTCGTGAACAAAGCCGGAAACAGCAAAAACGCCACCGTGAGCGGGCTGGTAGCGGCAGTATATGCCTTCTAGCGCAGCTACCTGGAAAGCAGCTACCTCATTGACCGATAAAACACCCTCCACTTACCTAACATCTTTCGCATGGAAACTTCTCTACCTTCCAAATCTGGTCGAAGCCCGTTGGGGCTGATTTTGCTGGTCGTGCTGGGCCTGATAGCGGCCTTCGTGCGCGTGCCACATCCGTCGGCCGAAGCTAACAGCGCCCTCAACACTGGCGACATTGCCTGGATGCTGACCGCCTCGGCCTTTGTGTTGCTGATGACGCCGGGACTGTCGTTTTTCTATGGCGGCATGGTGCGCCCTAAGAACTTGATTTCTACTATGCTACAAAGCTTTGTAGCGCTGGGTGTTATCTCCATTGTGTGGTACTTCGTGGGCTTCTCGCTGGCTTACGGCGACTCCTGGAACGGCCTTATCGGCAACCCCATGACGTTTCTGTTGCTGCGCGATGTGGGCACGGCGCCCAACCCTACCTTGTCGCCTACCATCCCCTTCATTCTGTTTTTCGCATTTCAGTTGAAGTTTGCTATCATCACGCCGGCCCTCATTACTGGCTCGTTTGCGGAGCGCGTGCGCTTCAAGAGCTACCTGGTGTTCATGGTACTGTTCTGCCTGTTCATCTACTGCCCGCTGGCCCACTGGACCTGGCACCCCGAGGGCTTCCTGCGCAAGTGGGGCGTGCTTGACTTCGCGGGCGGTACGGTAGTGCACATCTCGGCGGGCGTGGCTGCGCTGGTAGCCGCTATGGTGCTGGGGCCGCGCCGGGCGCACCGGCAAACGTCGTTCGTGACGCCCAACGTGCCCTACGTGCTCTTGGGTACCGGCTTGCTGTGGTTTGGGTGGTTTGGCTTCAATGCCGGTTCGGCGTTGGGTTCCAATGAGTTGGCTTCGCTGTCGTTTGTGAATACTAACCTGGCCTCGGCGGCAGCGCTGGTGGCGTGGCTGCTGGTAGAGGTAGCGCGCGGCGGCAAGCCCACAGCTATGGGCGCCTGCATTGGTGCGGTGGTAGGCCTGGTAGGCATCACGCCCGCCGCTGGGTACGTCGATTACGGGCAGAGCATTCTCATCGGTATCGTGGCCTCGGTGGTCAGCTTTGCGGCCGTGCACTGGAAAAACAGCCGCACTACCATCGACGATACCCTTGATGTATTCCCGTGCCACGGCCTGGGGGGCATTGTGGGCATGCTGCTCACGGGCGTGTTTGCTGCCAATGTAGGCTTAGTGAATGGCACCGCTACCGTATTCGGCTACCACGTGCTAGGCCTAGTTATCGTTATTGCCTACGTCGCCATCTTGTCGTGGGTGCTGCTGAAAGTGACGGATGCGCTGGTAGGGCTGCGGGTGAAGCAGGAGGAAGAAGAACTGGGCCTCGACCTGAGCCAACACGAGGAATCGACCTATCACGTGGACGAAGAATACGAGAAGCTGTACCGCAAGGAGCTGGTGTCGTAATAACCTCTAGTTGCGGCTCACCATACCCAACCGGGTAGGCCGCTTGGATACACCTGAAAACAAGTAGCTCCCGCGTGGCAACAGCACCATTGGTGGCGCTGCTACCTGCGGGAGCTACTTATTTTGGATGCCCTTTTGGTGTGTAAGGGGCTAATACAGCACTATCTAGTGCGTAAAAACAGCAAACACTAACGTACGGCTAAGCCTTCGGGCTTACGCTGCATAGTCGTATTCAACTCCTGTAAAAAGGCTTGTAGCTTCGAGTCGATTTTGGCCAGTTGCTTGCGCTGACTGGCCGTAGGCTGTCCTCGCAGCAGGGTTTCGGCCGGAATATGGATTGGTCCGGCGCTGTGCTTGCCGGCGCGGGCAAAGTGCGGCTGACTATACACTACGTCCTCTAACTTGTAGCGGTACCCATCGTTTTGGGTTTGCAGGGAAAGCTGGAACGAATACATTTCCTGGCCGTCGCGGAGCATTACGTGGGTTCTGATGAAACCCGCTTCTGCGCTGTTGGTGCGTGTTGTCAGGTTATAGGAGCGGTTGGCTTGTAGTAGCCAATCCTGCGCCCGCGAGTACAGATGCTCTTGGGGCGTATTGGCTACCGGTACCGTGCCTTTGTATAGCACTTGCTGCGTAGCTGGGTCTACGTGTAGTGCGGGTGTGCTCGTGTAAGCGTCTTGTTGCTGGGCCATTGCTGTACTACCTAGTAGCATTAGCAAGGCAAAAGATATGCGTTTCATGGGCGGGGGCGGGGTGGAATAAAGCGTGAAGTAAATAACTTTATACGAAATACTTACCCCGAAAGGTGTGGAAATTACCAGAAGGTAAGGGTGCTGCTACGCGAAAGCCAGTTGGCCTTCTTTGAGAAAGAAAACCAACTGGCTCACAGATAATACGCTACACATGTGTCAGCCGGAAGCCGCTACACGCTACTAAAAGGAGTAGTTCAAAGACGCTTTGATGACCCTGTTCTGCGCCTGGAAACTGTTGTTTTTGTCCAGCGATGAGAGGCCGTAGTCGTAGCCGGCGCTCAGGCCAAAACCGCTGTCGAACTGGTAGCCTAGGCCACCCACGGCAGCAAAATCAACCGACCGAAACTGGTTTTTGGTATCGAAATCCTGTCGGAAGGCCGTGAAGCCCAATGCCCCGGCGGCTACGCGCACCTTACTGCTGACCAGGAACGACGCTTGCGGACCAGCGTAGAGGTATAGACCACGTGTGAGGTAGGCTTTGGCCAGCACCGGTACATCCACATAAGCAGTGCGGGCGGTAGCCGTCACGTTGGCGCTCAACACCTCAAAGCCGGGCACCGAGGCCGTGCCGCGCAGTTGGGTGCCCTTCTCAGAGTATAACACGCCAGGCTCGATGGCAAACCGCTCGCCCAAGGGTAGGGTGGCATACAGGCCAGCGTGAAAACCCGTGCGGGTTTCGCGGGTCACGGCACCGTTGGTGTAGTCTGCCAGCGACATCACGCTTTGCACGGCGTCGCCGTACCAGTCGGCCACGTTCACCCCGGCCCGAATGCCGAGTTGGACGCCGTTGCTGGCAGCAGTTTGAGGAGCTGTATACACCGGGCGCCTACCCTGGGTAGAGTAGGTAGTAGGCCGGCGCACTTGCGCCTGAGCAGCAGAAAAAGAAACCGTTAGGAAAAGGCAAGCCGCGGCCAGGCGGCCGAAAAGACGCTTCGTTTGCATGATTGTAGGGAACGGGAGTAGAACCAAAAGCCGGGCCGCATGGTGCACACTAACGACGGGCTGTTGCGGTACTATTCAAAAAAACCGTGCCAAAGTGCAATGCTGGCTTTGTTGCCTGAACACAGCAAAGGGCCCTCTTACAGGAGAACGAGTCGTTGATACGATAGTCGCTCTCACGTAAAAGGGCCCTTCGGCACTGGCTTAATGCGCCACATGCTCAGGATGACAGAAAAATCAGATAACCCGCTTTCTTACGGCCTTCTTCGACTTCTGGGGAGTAGCGGCGGGCTTAGCAGGAGTAGCAGTCTCTTTGCCCTGCAGGCGCTGCTCAATGGTTTGAAGCAGGAAGTTGGCGTCGGACTTGTGCTGCTCATCGGGGAAGAACTCCACGGCCAGTTGAGCCTGCTCTTTGGCTTTCTCGAACTGCTTCAGCTCCAGGTACACAAAGGCCAGGTTGAGGTGGGCTTCAGGGTAGTTTTTGCGCAGTTCAATGGAGCGCAGAAACGGCGCCACGCTTTCCTGAAACATGCCCAGGCGCTGGTAGGAGTAGCCTTGCGCGTAGTAGGAACTGTAGTCGCCATAGCCGTGCTCGTGGGCTACGTCGTAGTACTTAATAATCAGCGGAAACAGGTCGTCTTCCTCCTTGCTGGTTTCGGCGCAGTTGCACTGCTGTACGGCAAAGTAGTAGTCGCCCAGACCGCGGTCCAGCTTGTAGTCGTTGGGGTAGCGGGTCTTTAAAACCCGCAGCGCCCGGCCCAGCGGAAACGTGGTCATGGTATACGTGCTATCCGGACTGCGGAAGTTCTCCAGGTTGTCCGTCAGCTGCACATCTTTGAAGGCAAACCGCCGGTACTGCGAGTGCCCCACGTTGTAGCGCAAGGCAATATCCTCCTTTTGCAGTACCACGGCCGGGCGCTCGTTGCGCGGGTCGTACTTTTGCAGCACCTGAAAAGCGGACGCATATTTCCGTTCGCCTACCAGCGCATCGGCTTTTTGGAGGATGGCAATGTTGGTTTGGCCCTGCGCCGTAGCCGCCAGGAAGAAGCCGCCAGCTAGTAAAAAGGCAGCGGTGATGCGTGAAGAGCCCAAAAAAATCATGATGTTTCCTGCGGAGTAAGAAAATGCAAACAAGCGGTTTGTCGGCAAAATACGACGGTTTTGGCAGTAGGTGCAAGCACACCAACGTAACGGCCCGGCCAACGGATGTTTGGTTTTTAAAAAATGATTGCGCAGCTTTGGCCGTTGCCTTCACCCAGATCAGTCAACGCAACGCCCACATGCTTCTTACTTCGGCCTCGGCTTTTTTTAGCTTTTACTTTACCTACTACGAGCAATCGTAGCAGCGAGGCCGCTTTGTAGGAACACTACTCCTGAATCACGCAAAAGCCTCCCACTCTGGAAGGCTTTTTTTGTTTGTAACTCATGCCCATTAACGCGCCCGCTTTTGCCTATTACTTTTTTTACTTCTTCTACCCGAAGAAGCGGGCCCGCGTTTGCACTTGCTAACCAGCGAAAGCATAACGAAGGGCCCTGCCAAGGAGGCCCTTTTTTTACACCATTTCTCCTCGTCGTATGCACCCAACTATTGCCATTCAGGGATTTGAAGGAAGTTTCCACCAGGTAGCAGCCCGGCGGTATTTTGGCCTCGACCACGCCATTGCTCCCTGCGCTACCTTTGGGCAGGTAGTGCGCCACGTGGCCGGCGGCACTACCCACTTCGGGCTGATGGCAATTGAAAACTCCTTGGCAGGCAGTATTTTACCCAACTACTCCTTGTTGCAACGCCACCCAGTGCACGTGATTGGTGAAGTATACCTACACATCCGGCAGCACCTGATGGCCCTACCCGGCCAGCGCCTCGACGACCTGCACGAGGTACACTCGCACCCCATGGCCCTGCTCCAGTGCGCCGACTACCTGGGTAGCCACGGCCACTGGCGCCTGGTAGAAACCGAGGATACGGCCCTAAGCGCCCAGCGCATTCGGGAGCACCAGCGGCCGGGCATTGCTGCCGTGGCGGGAAGCCTGGCCGCCGAGCTGTTTGATCTGGAAATCGTGGCCGCTGATATCCACGCCGAGCCAGCTAATTACACCCGCTTTCTGGTATTAGAGCACGGTGCTCCGGTGCTCGAAGAGGTGGCGCCCGACGTCAACAAAGCGTCGTTGTATTTCCATACCAGTCACGCTCAAGGCAGCCTGGTGCAGGTGCTGATGCCCATTGCCCGGCTGGGCATCAACCTATCCAAATTGCAGTCCTACCCCCGCGCGGGGCGCACGTGGCAATACGGTTTCCATGTAGATGTGGAGTTTGATACGCTGGCGCAACTGCTGGCCCTGCTGCACGAGCTACGTCCCGTAACGGAGCACCTGGAGGTGCTGGGGGCCTACCGCCGCGACGTGCTGGAAGCCGTGCCAGCCCACGTGGTGAGCCAGGGAAACGTGCTTCAATAATCCTTTGTCATGAACGATCAGCAGATACAGATTACCACCGCCTCGCGCCTGGCTCATACGCAGGAGTACTACTTCTCCCGCAAGTTGCAGGAGATTGATGCCCTCAACAAAGCCGGCAAGCAGATCATCAACCTGGGCATCGGCAGCCCCGACATGCCGCCGCCACCCAGTGTGGTAGATGCCCTAACTGCCGATGCGGCCCTACCCAATGCCCACGGTTACCAGTCGTACAAAGGCCTGCCAGCACTACGCGAGGCCATGAGTGCGTGGTATGCCCGCGCCTATGGCGTAACGCTGGACCCGAACAGCGAAATTCTACCCCTACTGGGCTCGAAGGAAGGCATCATGCACATCAGCATGGCGTTTCTGGAAGCCGGCGACGAGGTGCTGCTGCCCAACCCCGGCTACCCTACCTACCGCGCTGCTGCCGAGCTAACCGGCGCTACCCTGCGCGAGTACGATCTGACCGCCGACACCGGCTGGCTGCCCAACCTGGCGGCCCTGGCCGCCACCGACCTTAGTCGCGTGAAGCTGATGTGGGTGAACTACCCGCACATGCCTACCGGCACCCGCGCCAGCGCCGCCGAGCTGCAAGCGTTGGTTGATTTCGCGCTAGCACACAACATTTTGCTGGTGCACGACAACCCGTACAGCTTCATTCTTAATGACAACCCAACCAGCTTGCTATCTGTGCCCGGCGCCCGCGGGTGCGTGTTGGAGCTGAACTCCCTGAGCAAATCGCACAACATGGCGGGCTGGCGGGTAGGCATGCTGGCTGGCCGCGCCGATTTGCTACAGGACGTGCTGCGCTTCAAGAGCAACATGGATTCGGGCATGTTCCGGCCGGTGCAGCAGGCCGCCGTGGTAGCGCTGGGCTTGGGCGAAGAATGGTTTGCCGAACTGAACGCCTACTACCGCGCCCGGCGCGAACGGGTGTTTGCCTTGCTCGACCTGCTGGGCTGCACTTATAGCCGCGACCAAGTAGGCCTATTTGTGTGGGCTGCCGTGCCCGCCGCCTACCCCGATGGCTTTGCCGTGAGCGACCGGGTGCTCTACGACGCCAACGTGTTCATCACTCCCGGCGGCATCTTCGGCAGCAACGGCAACGGCTACATCCGCATTAGCCTGTGCCAGAAGGTAGAGGTGCTGGATGAGGCGATTCGGCGGGTAGAGGCAGCTCTGCGCTGACCCCACCCCCCTCCCCTCCGGGAGAGGTGGAGCCACAGCGTCAGTAAACAATGAGCGGTGGATGGCAAGCAATTGTTCATTGTTAATTACACACTACCCATTGCCTCTTGGCTCCCCCTCTCCCGGAGGGGAGGGGGCCGGGGGGTGGGGTGAAAACAACCAAAAATCAATTATGATAGTCACGGTAGTAGGGGTAGGGCTGATTGGCGGGTCGCTGGTGCTGAGCATGAAGCAGCACGGCGTAGCCACGCACGTCATTGGGGTAGACCACAACCCTACCCACCTGCGCGAAGCCGCCGCCCGTCACCTCATTGATGAGGGCAGCACCGACCTGCCCGCCGCCGTGCGCCGCGCCGACCTGATTATCCTGGCCGTGCCTATGGACGCGCTGCTTTCCGTGCTGCCTGCGGTGCTCGATCTGGCAGAAAATCAAGTGGTTATCGACGTGGGCTCTACCAAGAAAGCGCTGCTTGATGTGGTGCGCACGCACCCCAAACGTAGTCGTTTCGTGGCGGTGCACCCCATGGCGGGCACCGAGTTTTCGGGGCCGGAGGCGGCGGTGCCGGAGCTGTTCCGCGACAAAACCCTAGTGCTCTGCGACGCCGAAGACAGCGCCGCCGACGCCGTGGCGCGGGTAGAGCAGATAGCCGACGCCCTAGGCATGCGGCGCGTGTACCTGGGCGGCGCCGAGCACGACATGCACGTGGCCTATGTGTCGCACATCTCGCACATTACGTCGTTTGCGTTGGCTCTCACCGTGTTAGAGAAAGAACGCGACGAGCAGCGTATCTTTGAGCTGGCCAGTACGGGTTTTTCCTCCACGGTGCGTCTGGCCAAAAGCTCCTCGGCCATGTGGGTGCCCATCTTCCGCCAAAATCGTGAAAACGTGCTCGACGTGCTCGACGAACATTTGCGCCAGCTTCAACACATGCGCGACGTGCTGGCGCGGGAAGACTACCCGGCCTTCACCGACCTCATTCACCAAGCCAACCACATCAAACGCATTCTGAAATAACATTTTCCTGTCATTCTGAGTGAAGTGAAGGACCTTATCACGACAAAACAATACGGTTGATAATAACTATCTGACGCATGATCGTTCAGCCGTAATAAGGTCCTTCGCTCCACTCAGGATAACACAATCTCTCATACTCTTTATGAACACTTCCCTCGAAACCCAGACGCTGGGCGCGGCCGTGGCCGCCAAGAAACCACTGATTATCTCCGGACCATGCTCGGCCGAAACGGAGGAGCAATTGATTGCTACCTGCACGCAACTGGCCGCCACCGGCCAGGTAGACATGCTGCGCGCCGGCATCTGGAAGCCCCGCACCAAGCCCGGTTTGTTCGAAGGAATTGGCACCAAGGGCCTACCCTGGCTGAAGAAAGCCCGCGAGCTGACCGGCCTACCTACTACCATTGAGGTAGCCACGGCTCGTCACGTAGAAGATGCTCTCACCTTCGATGTGGATGCCCTGTGGATTGGCGCTCGCACCACCGTAAACCCCTTCTCGGTGCAGGAAGTGGCCGACGCCCTGCGCGGCGTAGACGTGCCCGTGTTCATCAAAAACCCCATCAACCCCGACCTGGAACTGTGGACGGGCGCCGTGGAGCGTATTGCGAAGGCCGGCGTGAAGCAGATTGGCTTAATTCACCGGGGCTTTGCGTCGTACGGCAACACGCAGTACCGCAACGCGCCCATGTGGCACTTGGCCATTGAGATGAAGCGCCGGATGCCGCACATGCACA
Organism: Hymenobacter sp. NBH84; assembly: GCF_014217645.1. Lineage (NCBI taxonomy): Bacteria > Pseudomonadati > Bacteroidota > Cytophagia > Cytophagales > Hymenobacteraceae > Hymenobacter > Hymenobacter sp. NBH84. Next base: position 3,866,058 of record NZ_CP043644.1, on the reverse strand, counting down.
TGATCTGCGACCCGAGCCACATCTGCGGCAACCGTCACATGCTGGCCGAGGTAGCCCAAAAGTCTCTTGATCTGGACTACGACGGCCTAATTATCGAGTCGCACATCGACCCGGACAATGCCTGGAGTGATGCCAAGCAACAAGTGACGCCCGAACGCCTGGGCGAGCTGTTGGCAGGTCTGCACTGGCGCCGCGAAACCACCGATAAGCAGGAGTTCCTGAGCGCTCTGGCCAAGCTGCGCGAGCAAATCAACCACATCGACGACGAGGTGTTGCAACTGCTGGGTCAGCGCATGCAGATTGCCGAGCGCATTGGCGAGTACAAGCGCGACAACAACATCACCATCCTGCAAACGGCCCGCTGGAACGACATCCTGGACCGCGGCGTGCAGAAAGGTGCCAAGCTGGGCCTCACCGAAGATTTCATCCTGAAATACCTCGATGCCATTCACCTGGAGTCCATCAACCGCCAGAACAAGGTGATGAGCAAGAAGGCGGAGTAGGGTAGGGGCTATTTAAGTTTGGCTATCATCCTGAACGCAGTGAAGGACCTTTTCACGTGAGAACGACGAGCGTACCAACGACTCGTTCTCACGTGAAAAGGTCCTTCACTGCGTTCAGGATGACAGGAGAAAGCAGAATGACATCAGTATAAAAGAAACTTGCCCGTACGCGAAAATCCCCCGTATTTAGGCCCATGCTCTTTTACACCGTCATGAAGCCCGTGGTGCAGGTGGCGCTGCGCGTATTTTTCCGCAAGCTTGAAATCCGGCGGCACAACCGGTTGCAAACCAAAGGACCGCTGCTAATCGCCAGCAACCACCCCAACACCCTGATGGACCCGCTGGTGGTGGCTGCCAACCGTCGCGAGCCGGTGTTCTTCCTGGCGAAAAGCACGTTTTTCAAAAATCCGATTCTGCGGGCCGTAATGGAATCGGGCAACTGTATTCCGGTGTATCGGCGGCAGGATACGGAGAGCGGCGCCGAAAAGCTGACGCCGGAGGAAATAACGGCCCGCAACGAGGCCGCTTTCAGCCGCAGCTACGACCACTTTGACCGGGGCGGCACGCTGATGATTTTCCCGGAAGGCACCAGCGTGAGCGAGCGGCGCCTGCGTCCGCTTAAAACCGGTGCCGCCCGCATTGCGCTGGGTGCCGAGGCCCGGCGCGACTTTCAGTTGGGCCTGCACATTCTACCCATTGGCATCAACTACTTCGACCCTACTCACTTCCGCTCCGACGTGCTGGTGAACCCGGCCCGCCTGATTCGGGTGGCCGACTACGCCGCCGCCTACCGCCAGGACCCCGAAGCCGCCGCCGACGCGCTGACTGAGGAAATCCGGCAGCGCATGGAAAAGCACTTGGTCATCACCCGCGATGCGTCGGAAGATGAGCTGGTACTAAACATCGAGCGCACCTTTGGCGACCACCTCAATCCTGACGACGACCCCAACACGCTTTACGACAACTTCCAGCTGAGCCGCACGCTGCTACAAGCCGTAACGTATTTCGAGCACCACGACCCGAATAGGCTGAACGAAGTGCGCGAAAAGCTGACCGCCTACCTTGGTGACCTACACCGCCTGCGCCTCACCGACGAAGCCTTAGAGCCGCAAGAGCCCCGGTCGTCGCGCCTCACGCGGGCCGTGAAGACGACGGCCAAGCTGGTGCTGGGCCTACCGGTGTATTTGTATGGGGTGCTGAATAACTACGTGCCTTATATCCTACCCTCTGTGGTGGCCAAGCGCGCCACAAAGGATGTGGAGTTTGTGGCGCCGCTGCTGCTGTCGGTGGGCATTATCACGTTTAGCGCCAGCTACGCGGCCCAAACGGCGCTGGTGCACCACTACACCAAAGATTGGCGTTGGACGGCGTTGTACTTCCTCAGCCTACCCATCACGGGCTTCTACGCCCTGAGCTATTGGAACAACCTAGAAGCCCGCCGGCACCGACTGCGGGCATCAAAACTATTCAGGCAACAGCCAGCCGAGGGCGAAAGCCTACTCCAACAGCGGGCCGATATTCTGCGCCTGCTCAGCGAAGCCAGCCAGGAGTATTTGGCGGGTAGGCAGAAATCAGATAGCAGTGGCAAGTAGTTCAGTGAAACAGGTCTTAGCCCATACCTGCAAGTGAAGAGTAACGCCTCCTTATCTGTGTTTGCATCAATTCGTACGCGTTCGTACAAAATAGGGATGTCGCTGCTGCTACTACTGGCACTGCTGCCTTTCCTGCTGCTCTGCTTCTACAATCAGCCTTACCTAGACGACTATATTTTTGCTGTTGTATTCCGCGAACATGGCGTTTGGGATACGCAGGCTTTCATGTACCAGTATTGGAATGGCCGGTATATAGCCTCTTTTCTGCTAACAGTATGCAATCCGCTATCCTATGGCTGGCAGAGCGGAATATGGCTAGCTAACCTGACCATTATTTCATTGACACTAGCTGCTCTATGGGGAAGTATCCGTAGCCTTACAGGCCGTGTGTTTACTACATGGCAAGTATTTATGCTGACAGTAGGGTTGTTTCTGGTGTTTGTGGCGGTAATACCCGATATTCAATCTGCACTCTACTGGTTTTCTTCTCAAGCCACACACCATATAGCCAGCTTGTTGCTGCTGGTAATTCCGGTACTCGTTGTGCGTGCACACCGCGCAACTTATGCTACCACCCGACGGCTATGGTGGGCTGCCGCCGCCGGAGCTACACTGTTTGTGGGAGGCTCCAGCGAGCTGGTAGTTACTCTATTAGGATGGCTTTTTATCGTTGCAGGCGCAGTAAGCCTAAAACGGAGGGAGCATCGAAACTTGCGCGTGTGGCTAGGCTTATTGCTGTTGCTAACCATTGCGGTGCTGATTGACAGTATGGCGCCGAGCTACATGAATCGGCTTAATCAGAATTCGAATGATGTTGCGGCGAGTTTGCCAGCAAAGTTTCTCGCGTTCTGGAATCCTGCGTGGTTGATGAAGGCGTTGCAACTCTTGCTCTGGCAGCCTACTACCTTGCTACTTTTGGTGGTGCCACTGCTGCTACAACCGTGGGCCACTCGCCTGGCAAAAGCTCGACCTGCTGGTTTCCGGTTGCCACTAGGCTATAGTGCCGTTGCGCTGCTGGCTGGTGTTTTTTGGGGAGCATTTTTAATGCAGATTGAAATTGCTACGCAATACATTGTAGCGCGCTGTGCCAATGTACTACTGTGGTGGATGCTACTAGGGTGGTTAGCAGCGTGCTGGGCTGCATTGCCAGCTTCGCCAACTACAGGAAATACAACTCCTCTGCAAACCATCCGGCACATCAGCCTGCTATTGCTGTGTGTAGTAGTGGCTGCCCCCATATGGCGGGCGTGGCGGGAGCTACTCGTGGAGGCTCCTACCTGGAGTCAGCAAATGGAGCAGCGCTATACTGCGCTCCGCCGCATTGCCCACCAAGCGCCGCATACCAATGTGGAATTTCCGCCCATCCGGCATGTTGTGCCCCGCTACGTACTAATTCGTGGTTACGACATCTTACCAGTCTACAATACACCTTATAACCGCTACATGTCCAGCTATTTCGGCGTAGATTCTGTGCGGGTAGATCCAACAGAACCTAACGCGGCTTTTTTAAGCAGCATGTTCCGACAATTTACAAATCCACCTTCACGCCCACGCCCAAGGTCAGTATCTGATCCAGACTTAGGCCTTTATGGTTGGGTAGATAACTCACTAGGTATAAATCATTGGTGCCCAGTTCATAATAAAGCGAAACTTCGCGCTTGCCGCCGGTAGCGCGGGGTAGTGCCAGGGCTACCCGGCTACCCAAAAAGGCCCCGGCGCGCAGGGTAGGCGTCCACCAATAGTAGCCACGGTAGCCGTATTTGTCGGCGCTGTTGCGGTTGATCTGGGCAGCAGGCGTATAGTTCACCAGCCCGCCCACCGACAAGGGCAGTAGGCGCCACCGCTCCGCCAGCCGCACCGAAAACGGCGAGTACGTAGCTTTAGCCGTGAAAATGGCAAAGGCCCGGTGTCCAGTGTAGCGCGCCGGCACGTAGCCCACCAGCACATCGGCATCGAAGCGATGCGGATGCGAACTGGGTGAGTAGCCTGCGCCAGCCGTTATCATCCCAATGCCGCCACCAGTTTGCAGCACAGCGTGGTCGGGCACGTACCAGGGGCGCGGGGTAGGGCCCTCGGTGGATTGCGCCGTGGCTGACCAGCCGCTCAGTAGCAGCCCCGCGAAAAGAGTAGCTGTGTGCCGCATACTAATACGATATGGTTTCAAGCTTGTACTGATGCCGGCCCCAAAGCGTGAGCACCAAATAGTTGCGCTGCGCCACGCTGTAGCCGCTGACGTAGGTGACGCGCCCTGGAACGGGCTGGCGTACGTAGAATTTGTCGTTGTGGCCGGTGAGGTGCAGCACCAAGCGCGGCGCCTGCTCCAGCGCATTGGTGTAGGCGGGCGTCACGGCCGCGTCGAAGTCGCCATCGTCGGGTGGTACGTGGGCCATCACCACCTGGCGGCGTACGCCTACCGTGTCGGCTAGCTGCTGTTGCAGCCAGGGTACATCGGGCACGTGGCCGTTGAACTCGTACTCGCGGCCGTTGGTGTTCACTAGGATAAAGCGCGTGCCGGCGCAGGTGAACGAGTAGTTCAGCGGACCAAATATTTTCTGGTAGGCCTCGCGCCCGTTCTGCGTCAAATCATGGTTACCCACCACCGTGAGGTAGGGCACGTTCAGCTTCTTGAATTCATCATTCACCCAGCGCATTTCCCGAGCCAGACCGAAATCGGAAATATCGCCGCCTACCAGCACCATCGCCAAGCCGCGCTGTTGGTTGATGCTGGCTACCAGGGGCGGAACATCGTCGTAATAACGTTGCGAGTCGGAGGTGAACACAAAACGGAGCGTGTCGCCGCTGGTGGGCACGGGCTGCTGGGCCAAGGCCGCCAGGTTTTTGCGCGTCAGGTCGCGCTCCGAAGCGGGGGCGCGGGTGTCATTCGGGCTAAATTCGAGCAGGTCGCAACTTGTGGTGGCCGCTGCCAGGGCGCCCAGCAGTAGCCCGACGGCCAGCCGGGAAATTGTAAAATCAGCCATGCAAGAAGCCGTCGGCGTTATGGCGACGGTGCCATCTATACCGGGCAGCATAGTGTTGTGTTTCGGAAGAATAAGCAGAAAGAATGAGCCGCCGCCAGCCGTTTCCACAAAACCGCGTGTAGCGCACCGCCGCCGGGCAATCTGACACCCACGCTATTTTTGCGTTTCCTTGCGCTTTCGTCAGCCTATCAAGCTCGGAATAACGTTCCGAATTCCGTTTAGTATGACGGGCAAATTCCCGCGTTTCCTACCCTACTCATCCAGATACTGGTGCACGAACTTAATGGCCATTGAGCCCTCGCCCACCGCCGAGGCCACGCGGGCCATGGCGCCGGTGCGGGCGTCGCCGGCCGCGAATACGCCGGGCACGCAGGTTTCGAGCAGGTAGGGCTCCCGGTTGTGCTTCCAAGCCTGGGGGTAGCGCGGGTCGGCTACCAGGTCGCGGCCGGTGAGCAGGAATCCTTTGGTGTCGCAAATCACGCTATCCTGTATCCACTCGGTGCTAGGCTTGGTGCCAATGAAGATAAACAGCGCCTGCGCCTCGCGCGCTTCTACTTGGCCATTGTTGTTGATAACGACTTCTTCCAAATGTCCCTCTCCGCGCACCTCCTGTACCTGCGTGTAGGGCATAATGGTGATGTTGGCCGTGTCGCCGATCTGCTCAATCAGGTAGGCCGACATGCTGGCCGCCAACGACTCGCCCCGAATCAGGATGTAGACGTGGCGGGCGTAGGTGGCTAGGTACATAGCAGCTTGCCCTGCCGAGTTGCCGCCGCCCACAATGTACACGTCGCGGGCCTCGCAGGAGCGCGCCTCGGTACGGGCGGCGCCGTAGTAGATGCCCGCGCCGTTGAGGCGGTCCATACCGGGCACTTGCAGCTGGCGGTAGCTCACGCCGGTGGTCAGCACCACGGCGCGGGTGCGGATTTCGCTGCCGTCGGTCAGGGTCAGTACTTTATAGTAGCCATCCTGCACGCACATTTCCTGTACTTCCTGCGGGGCCAGCAGCTCGGCACCCAGGCGGGTGGCCTGCATCCAGGCGCGGTGGGTCAGCTCGGCACCGCTCAGGCCTGTCGGAAAGCCCAGGTAGTTTTCGATGCGGGTGCTGGTACCGGCCTGACCACCAGGACTCTGTCGCTCAATCACCAGCGTTTTCAATCCTTCCGAAGCGCCATATACGGCGGCGGCCAGCCCAGCCGGCCCGGCGCCTACCACCACCACATCGTATAGCTCCTGCGCGGCCTTGGATGCCAAGCCTATTTTGGTGGCAATGGCCGCCCGCTCGGGCCGGGCCAGGGCGGTGCCATCCTCAAAAATAACCACCGGCAAATCGGCGGCGGTGTACTCGGTGCCGGCCAGCAGGCCTTCCGCATCGGGGTTGTTCTCGTAGTCGAGCCACTGGTAGGGCACCATGTAGCCGGCCAGAAAGTCTTTCAGCTCATGCGAAAGCGGCGACCATTGAAACCCAATCAACCGCAGCCCCTCGAAACGGGGGCGGTAGGTGGCCTGCCAAGCGGCCAGTAAGTCGCGCAGGCTGGGGTAAAGCAATTCCTCCGGTGGGTCCCAGGGCTTGAGCAGGTAGTAGTCGAGGTGGGCGTTGTTGATGGCCCGGATGGCGGCCGTGGTATCGGCATACGCCGTGAGCAGCACGCGCTTGGTATCGGGAAAGAGTGCCCGCGCCTGTTCCAGCAGCTCTACCCCTTCCAGGCCAGGCATACGCTGGTCGGCCAGAATGAGGGCCAGCGGCTCCTGGCGTTGGTGCAGCTCGCGGATAATTTCCAGCGCTTCATCGCCGGACGAGGCGCGTAGAATGCGGTAGTCGCGCCGAAACTCGCGGCGCAGGTCGCGGTCCACGGCGCTCAACACCTGCGGGTCGTCATCAACGGCAAGAATAATCGGTTTTTTATCGGTAGCCATTAGGGTTGTGGGGTAGGGGCACGTTGCACGCGCCCAGCGGGGTAGGGCAGTTTAGAGTAGGAAGTGCGTAACACGCGCCCGGCAGAGGGTAAGCCAGAATTTCTCGGAGGAAACTACCGAATGAACCTGAATAAACAACGAGGGGCGCGTACAACGCGCCCCTACGCCGGCAACCAGGCGCAAAACTCCGTGCGGCCGGGCACGGAACTGACCTCCAGCTTGCCGCCGTGGTTGGCAATGATGCGCTGGGCAATGTCGAGGCCCAGGCCCGAACCCGCGCCGGCCTGCTTGGTAGAGAAGAACGGCTCGAAGATACGCGGCAGCACGTCGGCCGGAATGCCAGGGCCGTTATCGATGATGCATACCTGCACGAACCCGTTTTCCAGCCGGGTGCGCAACGTGATTTCGCCGCCTTGGTCGGGTAGGGCGTCGATGGCATTGTCGAGCAGATTGGTCCAGACTTGGTTGAGGCTGCTGGCTTGCCCCCGCACGCGGGGCAAGTCGGGCGCAAACTCGCGCACTACCGTAATGTGCTTGTGCCGCAGGGGGTAGCTCAAAATATTAAGCGTGCTGCGCAGGCCAGCCGTCACATCGAGCGGGGCGTAGTCGGTGCCGCGGTCCATGTGGGAGTAGGTTTTCACGTCCGTCACCAGCTGCGTAATGCGGCTACCGGCCTCCTGGATGTCGCGCAGCAGGCGCTGGGTGGTGAGGTGGCTGGCCAGCCAGGCAAAGGCCGCTGGGCGAGCCGCTTGGGGTAGCTGGTCAGCCATAATGGTTAACTCGGGCACGGCCAGCTCCGCTTCCAATAGGCTGGCTGCTAGCGTATAGCCATCGGGTACGCCTTGGTCTTCCAACCAGTCTACCAACTCATCCTCCCGGTCGGCGCAGGCCAGCGCCGACATGGGCGTGGCGTTGCCGATGGGGGTGGCCGTGGCCAAGGCTGTCAGCTGAATAAGAGCGGCCGGGTCGAGGCAATGCTCGCCCAGGGCGCGCAGCAGGGTAGGCGCGGCGGCCGTCTGCTCACTCAGGTTGGCAGCGGCGCGGGCAATGGCGGCGGCGGGGTTGTTCAGCTCGTGCGCCAGCCCCGCCGATAGCTTACCCAGGGCGCGCAGCTTATCGTCGCGCTCCTGCGAGCGGGCCTCCTCGCGTACCCGGTCGCTCATCATGCCCACCAGGCGCTGTACCAGCTCGGGGCTTACGCTTTCTAGCGCGGCAAATTGGTCGCGGTGCAGGCGGTAGATGGTGGTGTCGCCCAGGGTCACGCCGTAGCCTTTGCCAGCTTGTAAACGCGAGTAGGGGAGCAGCCCGGTTATCTGCCCCGCCGTAGCCCGAAACTTAGGCTCGCGCTGCCCATTTTGCACCGAAAAATACTGAATGCCACCGCGCAGTACGGCCAGCAGGTAATCAATGGGCGCGCCGGGCGTCATCGTTTCGGCGCCACTCGGATATTCCCGTATTTCGCCGTGAGCGTGCAGCCAGTCGAGCACTTCGGCAGGCAAATCGGCGAAGGCCGTAATAACCGTGAGGTTGGCGGTGGAGGTTACCATGGCTTACTTATTCTGAATATGCGGTTGACTGCTAGCGTGTCTGTAAGAACATCTACAGCGAGTATTCAGAGCAAGAACAATCTTTTGGGCAATATGTCTAGCTTACAGTACGCCCAACGGCCCGGCTACCAATGTGGTAGCCGGGCCGTTGGGCGTACTGTAAGCTAGTCGATTTTCTAGTTAGCCTACTGCTTCACTACCCGCACCATGCGACGGGCAGCAGCTTGCTGAATAGCCAGAAAATAAATACCAGTTGGTAAGCTAGCTACTTCCGGTAATGATATGTCGGAAGTTCCACTGGGTAGGGCCAGTTGCCGGGTGCACAGCGTGCGGCCCGTAGCATCGGTTAGTGTTAGGGTAGTAATGCCCGCCTGCGGTGCCAGAATGCGCGCTACCAACGACTGGCCGAATGGGTTAGGAAACGGCTGTACGGCCAAAGTTTGCGCCGCTGTGCTCACCGTCAAGATTTGCACCGTCGAGTAGGAGGTTGTGCCATCTGTATCTACTTGGCGCAGACGGTAGTATAGCAGCGGTGCGTCGTAGCGGGCCACACGACTATCCGTGTAGGTATAGTTGGTGCGCTGGCTGGTAGTACCCTGGCCGGCTACCTCAGCCACCTTCTGAAATTTTTGCCCATCCACACTCACTTCCACGTCGAAATGGGCGCTGTTTTTTTCTGATGCCGTCGCCCAACTCAGCCAGGCATCGTTGGCGCGGCGCGCGGCCAAGAACCGAGTCAGTTCCACGGGCAGAGGATTGCTTTGATTGCTGATCGTCAGACGGTCAAAGCTGGTGGTAGTGGTGCTGATGCTGCGGGTAGTGGAGGCGTCCGCGGCGGCCCCCGCCCCGTTCCAAGGAGCAGTGGCCGTAGCCTGCCGCCAAATCAGAACGCGAGAAAAATCGGTGAGGCCGTTGTCATTGTCGGGCAGCCAGGCCAGCGTGATGGGCACGGCACCGGTAGGCGCCGTACTCGTCGTCACGGTCCAGATTCGGTCAATGCTTTTGTTGTTACCGAAGGTGCCATAGCTGGTACCAGCCGTAGCCAGGCCGGCTGTGCGCGTCACCGTCACCTGGCCCAGGTTCTGCCCGTTACCACCAATGGTAGCGCTGTTGGTGAAGTTAGTGGCGCTAGTCACGTTAGTACGCGTCACGCGCAGGTTGCCTTGCACGTAGCGGCCAGTAGCCTCACCACTTACACTGGCCTCGTTGGTTAGGCTGATGATGGCGTTGGCCGCGGTTCGTACCATGCCAGCAGTTAGCTTCAGCTGTTGAGTGATGCCCAAATCGGTGGGCACGCTCACGCCTTGGGCGCTGGTGTTGTTCACTTCCAGTTGGGCTACGCTAGCGCCGCCCGGCGTCAGCGTTTGGGCCGCGGTTCCGCTCAGCAGTACCAGCCCCGACGAAGCTACTGTGCCCGCGTTGGTGAGGTTACCCGCTACCCAAAGTGTGCCCGCATTGGTGAGTGTGCTACTCGCTTTGTTATCGAGCGCACCCGGAATATATAACGTCGCGCCCTGCTGCACTGTCAGGATGCCGCCGTTGTTGGTGAGCGTTTGGGCAGCCAACGGACCGGCCAGCAAGGCCAGTAATAGCGTAGGATAGAGCTGTTTCATAGGAGCCATGGGGAGTAGCAAAGCATCCTGTGATTAGCGTCCGATTACAATCCAGTTCATGCCATCACTTTGGATGGAAATACGGCTGCCCGCAGACAGCGAAGACAAATTGCTGCCCTCCACGTCATCGTAAATATTTCCGGACACTACGCTGAGCGTCACCTCAGAGCCCGTGCTGCGGGCATTAATAATAGTATACAAGCGTCCGGGGCAGGTGCTGGCCTGAGGTACAGTGATGGTTGTGCAGGCCGCCAAGCGCCGCACCGTCTGATGCGTATTATCCAAGATTAAGCTGGTAGCAGTACCGGTAGTTACATATGGAATGGCTACAGCGCCGCCCACGCTCAGCGTGCTGGTAGGAGCGGTGGTACCATTTAGGCCAATTCCTACATTACCGCCGTTGGGGTTCAGCTTAAGAGCATAATTGGTGCTCAGATCGGTAGGGTTGGTGCTCTGTAGCCAGTTGCCGTTGGTGCCGCTGCTACCCAAATCCAGGCTCACACTGCCATTATCGCGAAAGCGGGCAATATGGCCGCCGCTCTGCGTAGTGCCGGTTGCATTGGGATTTGCAGCTCCTGTTCCTACAATGCTAAGACGAATGGCGGGGGCATCAGTTCCCAAACCCAAATTACCGGTCTGAGTTAGGGTCATCAGGTTTTTACTGATAGTGGAATTTGCTGACCACGTCACCCAGCTAAACGTTTTACCTCCTTCATCCGGAATGCCCGAGGATAGCGAGCTAGCACGCATAAATATTCCCCAACGGCCTAAGCCAGCATAAGCGCCGCTTGTGAATTTGTCCCAACCACGGGTAATCAGGGGCGCATCACTGGCATTTAGGATCAGGCCGTAGGTAGAGCGGCTGTACAGGCTACCGTCGGTAGTGATGCGCAAGCGTTCAGTATTACCAGTTCGGAATACCAAATCTTTGTTATCAGTAGAACCTATGAAGTCGGTGCCGGGACTAGTATTTCCTTCCACTCCCGGGTTGGTACCCGGATCAGTACCCGTATTACCGCTGCGCTGCCAGGCTGAACTGGTAGCCTGGCCTGAAGGTAGTGCTACCCAAGCACCGCTAGAAAAATACCAGAAACCCGGTTGAGTACCATTGGTCTGATACACTAGCATTCCTTCCGAAGTGGTAGTGACAGCCGTACGCTGGGCCTGCGTCATGCGCGGGATTAATAGACCTTTGTTGCTATTAGCACCCGCAGAAATGTCCAGCGCCGCGTTAGCGTCGGGGGTAGCAGTGCCAACGCCTACCGCCTGAGCGTGAGCGTTAAAAGCAAACGCGCTGAGAGATAATCCCAGCCAAAAGCAGTAAGCGTGATTCATAAGATAAGGTAGAAGGAATTTATAAATTCCCTATTTGGGAAGGTTTATTTATTTCTGTACAAAAATAGGATAAAAAGATACTATTGACCAAAATAGAAGTATTATGAAAATAAGGTATTGTGCTATAGAATATGCCTCTAGCTGCTAACTGGATAAGATAGTGTTATTTAATTAATAAACTAAAAATCAGAAGTTTATATGTTTTATGATGTTGCTAATAATGTAACTATTTATATTTTAATTTATATTTATATGAGTCATATTTTTTATGAAAAAATATAAATAAAATAGCTTATCACGGTCATGAAGCTAATGGTCTTGTGTATCAATATGGGAAAGATGGCTAATAGAAACATATAAATATTCATATGGTGTGCATAAACCATTATAAGCTGACTGTAAGCAACAATCCTGACTTACAGCGAAGTAGGTTATAATCCTAATAGGCTACACGGATAGGAACGGTACCAAAAGGTGTCTGCTAAAAAGCCGTTTCTTGCCAAACTTTTTAGCGGCTCCTACCAGTTATAGTAGTTCACATTCAGTAGTCAATGGCCAAGATCAAAACCCTTTATTTCTGCCAGAACTGTGGGGCACAATCCGTGAAGTGGATCGGCCGCTGCCCCAGCTGCGGCGAGTGGAATACCTACGTGGAGGAAGTGGTGCAGAAAGAAGACACCAAAGTGGCGGGCTCCTGGAAGCCCCCTACCGCGGCGCCTACCCTTAGTAAAGTGGCCAAGCCCCGGCCCGTAAGCGAGATTCACTACGAAGAAGAAGCCCGCATTGCCACCCAGGACGGCGAGCTGAACCGGGTGCTGGGCGGCGGCATTGTGCCCGGCTCGCTGGTGCTCATCGGCGGCGAGCCGGGCATCGGCAAAAGCACGCTGATGTTGCAGATTGCCATGTCGCTCAGGCGGTTGAAGGTGCTCTACGTGTCGGGCGAGGAAAGCGAGCAGCAGATCAAGATGCGCGCCGAGCGCCTGGGCGACCAGCACCCCGGCTGCTACATCCTCACCGAAACCAACACCCAGAACATCTTCAAGCAGATTGACCAGCTTCAGCCCAACATCCTCATCATCGACTCCATCCAAACCCTGCACTCGGGGCTGGTAGAGTCGGGGGCGGGCTCGGTGAGCCAAGTGCGCGAATGCACCGCCGAGCTGCTGAAGTACGCCAAGGAAACCGGCGTGCCGGTGATGCTCATCGGCCATATCACCAAAGACGGCAGTATTGCCGGCCCCAAAATCCTGGAGCACATGGTGGATACTGTGTTGCAGTTTGAGGGCGACCGGCACCTGAGTTACCGCATCCTACGCACCACCAAAAACCGCTTTGGCTCTACCTCTGAGCTGGGCATCTACGAGATGCAGGGCGCCGGGCTACGGCAGGTGAGCAACCCCTCGGAAATTCTGCTTTCCCAGCGCCACGGCGAGGAGTTGAGCGGCATGGCCATTGGGGCTACCCTGGAAGGCAACCGCCCGCTGCTGGTAGAGGTGCAAGCCCTTGTGACGCCCGCCACCTATGGCACGCCCCAGCGCTCGGCCACGGGTTTCGACAGCAAGCGCTTGCAAATGCTGCTGGCCGTGTTGGAAAAGCGCTCAGGCCTGCGCCTGGGTCAGCACGATGTGTTTCTAAACATTGCCGGCGGTCTGCGCCTCGACGACCCCGCCCTGGACTTGGCCGTGTGCGCCGCCGTGGTCAGCTCCCTCAACGACATTCCGATTCGAGGGGAGGTATGCCTGGCCGCCGAGGTAGGACTAAGCGGTGAAATCCGGGCCGTGAGCCGGCTCGATCAGCGCTTGGGTGAAGCTGAGAAGCTGGGCTTTGCTGAAATGTACATTTCCCAGTTCAACGCCCGCGGCCTGGATTTGGCCCGTTACGGCATTCGGGTGCAGCCTGCTGGCCGCCTCGATGAGGTGCTGAGTGGTCTGTTTGGGTAAATAAAATTGCGTGCTAGCTATGAAGTAATGCCACGGTGTAGCAGCCGTGGCATTACTATTGTTGACAAGGTGCAACTGCGGCGCTAGCGAAACGTATCGACAGCGCCGGGGTTACGAAAAAAGACTTCGTTTGGATTGAATATCCTATATGGAAGTCTAGTATCTTCGATTAAATAATTGTCTTTTACCGCGAATGCCATTGCTTATATGGTCTATTTCATGATACGGTAGGACAAAATCATGATGTTGGTTTTTTAGTCTTCCGCCAGACTTCTCCGCCCGATGCTCTCCTTCCGCGTTTCTTCCTTTCTAGCCCTACTTGTAGGGTGCTTGGCCTCCTTCTCCAGTCAGGGACAGGGTACTGTAGTTATCACAGGTAAAATCAGTGGGCGCACGGCCGACTCGGTGGCCGTATCGCTACGCGAAAACCCGCTCGACCCTAAAGAGCAGATCACCTACGCGCCCGTTAGCGACAAAGGGGAGTTCCGACTTGCGCTGAAAGTGAACGGCCCTACCCGCGCCGACCTGGTATATAACGATGACGTGACCGACCTCTTCTTGGAGCCCGGCTACGCGCTCGATGTGCGTTTCAAAGGCAACGATCTGGCCTCTTCCGTTAAGTACAAAGGCAAGGGCGCCGAGGCGAACAGCTACTTATCGGAAGTGGATGCGTCGTTTGTGGAAAACGACGGTTTCCAGGTGCTGCCCGATAATATTATGCTTTACGAAGCGCCTTTCCTGTCATTTCTGGACTATCGCCGCAAGCAGGAAGAGAAGTTTATGGAGCGGGGCACCGAGGGGGTAGATATGTCGAAAGCTTTCCGCGACTATGCCAAGGCCACCATCACCTATAGCTACGCCAACGACCGGCTCACGTTCCCGGATTTGCGCGAGCAGGTAGTAAACACAGAGGGCCGCCTGAAAATGTCGCCCACGTACTATGATTTCCTGAATGATAAAGCGTTGATCGAAAACCCTTCGGCCACGCAAAACGAGCTATACCAGGAATTCCTGCTCAACTACGTGCACTACCTGGCTACCGCCGACAAGCATCAGCGCACCGACCCCGATTTCTACCTGGTGTGCTATGACTTGGCCAAGCAGAAGCTGAGCGGCCCCGTAAAGCCCATCATCCTGGGGCGGGTATTGCAGGAGTCGTTTCGGTTTGGGCACGTGAAGCAGTCGGCGGCCATGCTGGAAGACTTCCGGAAAATCGACAAGGATAATCAGTATTACCCCATTTTGGTACAGGATTTCAACCTGCACAAAACTTTCGCTATCGGCTCGCCGGCGCCCGAGTTTCACCTACGTACCGCCCAAGGTGACTCCGTTTCGCTGCGGGATTTTGCGGGCAAGTTGGTATACGTCAACTTCTGGCGCACCACCAGCGGCCTCAGCCTGCGCGACCTACCCTATGCCGTGGAACTAGCCAAAAAGTTTGAGGGCAAGGATATTGTGTTCCTGAATGTGGCGCTGGATGAAAACGAAGGTGCCTGGAAGCAACTGGTTATCAGCCGCAAGCTGCCGGGTGTGCACGTGCGCGCCAACGGCGGCATGAAGGCGGCTATAGCCCGCGCCTACGGCGTGCAGGACGTGCCCACGTATATTCTGCTGGCCGAGGATGGGACCTTCCTTAATACCAAGCCGAAGCGTCTGAGCAGCCGCGCCGCCGTCGACGAGATTAAGGAGTCGTTCGGGAAGGCTGGTACGTATTCCGGCATTATGCCGGCAAGTTCGGCAGGTAAGTAGCCCTTTGAAACCGGGCTGCCTTACGCAGTTCGCACAGCGTTATTAAAACTAACAGTGCCTTCTCGGGTTGAGAAGGCGCTGTTCATTTCTGCCCCTACCCACTGGTGATAGGGCAGGCTGCTTTCAGTTGCTTTCCCGACTTTTACTTTCCTCTATGACTTCACTGGTGCGCGACGCGCTTACGCTGCTTTCCAAAACCACGCCCCGCCGTGTGCTAAACACCGGGCAAGTGGTAGGGGGCTATGTGCTCAGCAAGCTCACCGGCAAAGCCCGGCACTGGGGCCTACCCATGGCCCTATCATTCGAGCCGACCACCAGCTGCAACCTGCGCTGCCCCGAGTGCCCCAGCGGCCTGCGCTCCTTCACGCGGCCTACCGGCATGTTGCCAGCCGAGCTGTTCCGACGCACCATTGATGAGGTGGCCTCGCGGCTGTGGTACCTGATCTTCTACTTTCAGGGGGAGCCCTACCTGCACCCCGAGTTTCTGGACTTGGTGCAGTACGCCGTGGCCAAAGGTATTTACACGGCTACCAGCACCAACGCCCACTACCTCAACGACAAAAACGCCCGCCGCACCGTAGAGTCGGGCCTCGACCGCCTTATCATCTCCCTCGACGGCACCACCCAGGAGGTGTATCAGCAGTACCGGGTAGGCGGCAAGCTCGACAAGGTGCTGGAAGGCACCCGCAACGTGGTGCGGTGGCGTAAGGAGCTGAAATCGAGCACGCCGCGCATCGTGTTTCAGTTTTTGGTGGTGCGCCCCAACGAGCACCAGATTGAGGATGCCCGGCGCATGGCCCGCGAGTTGGGTGTAGACGACGTGTGGTTTAAAACCGCCCAGATCTACGACTACCACAACGGCTCGCCCCTTATCCCTACCATCGATTATTACTCGCGCTACCAGAACAACGGCAACGGCACTTTCAGCCTGAAAAACCGCCTGCTGAATCACTGCTGGAAAATGTGGCACTCCTGTGTGATTACCTGGGACGGCCTGGTAGTACCTTGCTGCTTCGACAAGGATGCCGAATACCGCCTCGGCGACCTGAAAACGCAGACCTTTCGCCAGCTCTGGCAGGGCGAGAAGTACCGCCGGTTCCGTGCGGCCCTACTCAAAGGCCGCGACCAGATTGAGATGTGCCGCAACTGCACCGAGGGCACCAAGGTGTGGGGGTAGGGGCTTACTTGGTGAAATCTAGATCGTAGGCCAGCACCGTGCGGATGCCGTGGTTGTACTCAAACACGGGCGTGTTGGTGCCGGGGGCGTCTTCCTCGTGCTGCGTGATTTGGTAGAGGTACTGCACATCCAGCCGGAAATGGTCGCTGAAACGGTAGCCTACCCCGCCCGCTAGGCGGTTTTGGTTGAACACGTTGTTCTGCACGTTGCGCCCGAAGCTGATAAAGATTTCGTCGAAGGCCGTGAGGTAGGGCTCTTGGTTGTCGAGGGTAGGGCCGATGAGGGGAAGCTGCAAGCTGAGTTGGTAGCGAATTCGGTTTTGAAACCACCAGCTTTCTATCGATTTCTCCACAAATTGAGCCTGCCAGCGCTGCTCCAGCCGCAGGCGGTGCGTGAGCTCTAACCGCCCTAACGCATCCTTCAGCGACACGTCTTCATATAGCCGGTGCTCCGGCTCGCTCCGGCCGCTGGCGGCGGTGGGGTAGTCGCCGTAGGGGTAGGTGATGAGCAGCGTGTAGCCACCCGACACCTTCACCCGATCGGAAAGCTGGTAGATGCCACCCAAACGGGCCAGCAGCTGCTGCGGGTCCGTGCCGAGGTGCACGCGCCGTAGCTGCAACTCGCTGTGCAGCTGCCATTTCTTGCTTATCTGGTTGTCGCCGTTATACACCAGCCAGCCAAGGGTGTTATGGTCTGCAATACGGTTTCGCTGGGTTTGAGCCCGGCTGTGAGTAGCGATAAAACACAGCAGAAGCAGGAGCAGACAGGAAGGAGGGCGCACAGAGGAAAAAGCGAAAAAACGAAAAAAGGAAATCAGCCAAACGACTCATCAGGATCAGCTCCGACAGGGTTTACAGCCCTGCCGAGGTAGGGTGGCTATCAGTAATGTTCTGCATGCTAGTGCTGCCAAGTACCAAAGCGCCCGGCGCGGTAATCCTGGTAGGCCTGCTGAATTTCCTGCTCCGTGTTCATCACAAACGGCCCATAGGCCACAATGGGCTCTTGGAAGGGTAGGGCGTGGCCCAGCAGCAGCACGGCATCGGTCAGCGCCTCGATGTGCAGGTCGTCTCCATCGTGGTGGAACTCGGTAAGGGTGCGGGCCTCTGTTTCCTGCCCGTTCACGCGCAGCTTGCCGCGAATGGTGTAGAAAAAGATGCTGCGGGCAGCCGGAATGGTGAAGTCCAGCATGGCACCGGCTTCTAAGTCAATAGTAGCCAGTTGAATATCGGCCAGCGGCTGCACCGCCCCGGCCTGCCCGGCCCAGGTGCCCGATACGGCATGCAGGCGGGCTCGGCCGTCGGCCAGCGTCACTTCCGGAATATCGGCTTTCTGCAAGCCCTGGTAGTGTGGCGGCACCATTTTGTGCCGGGCCGGCAAGTTCACCCAGAGCTGTAATATTTCCAGGTCGCCACCCGTTTGTTTGAAGTGGTCCGAAGATATTTCACTATGAATCAAACCGCTGCCGGCCGTCATCCACTGCACGCCCCCGGCCTCAATCACGCTTTGATGGCCGCTGCTGTCTTGGTGCATAATGTCGCCGGCCAGGATAAAGGTTACCGTTTCGAAGCCCCGGTGCGGATGCGGCCCGAAAGGCAGGCCCCGGTTGCCGGGCCGGTACACCTGCGGACCGTGGTGATTCAGAAACAAAAAAGGGTCGATGTGCTCCACGGCCGGCGTGGGCAGCGCTCTGTAGGTAGTAAGATCGGCAATGGGGGCGCTAACGGCGCGGTGCTGGGCTTTAATCGTGCGCATACGGAAGTATTTGCTGTACTACCCATAGCCGTGGCAATATGTTTGTGAAGGGGCCTCGGTCGTGCATAGCGCATCAGCCTCAATTTCAAGGGCAAATCTTGTCTGGAAAGAGTAAGGACTTCCTTTTTTCCTTGCTTATATTGTACCCGTTTTGTTTATAACATCCCATCCATGCCTGCTTCCCTCGACACAGTCAAACAATTCTTACAGCTAGCGGAGTCCTGCGTAATCGACTATGCTGCCTACACGCCGGTATTGCATCCAGAAGTAGAAGAGATTGAGTTTCCGAATCTGCATAACAAGCAGGGCCTGCGCCGCGACTTTGAAGGCATTATAGACGGTATCCGCCACGGTCGGGAGCTACTATCCCGGCAGGAGCTGGCCGGTTGGAACTTCGTGACTAGCAACGACAACACGGTGGTAGCGGAGATTCGCTGGCGCGGTGAGATGAGCATCCGCAACCAGCGTGTGGTGCCTGGGCAAATCCTGACCGGTCATTTTTGCCGGGTGTTTGAATTGAAAGACGGCTTGATCTTCCGTCTCCGCGACTACTACTGCTACGAGATGTTCTAAACTTTTACTTCGTCACCATCGCAGTCAGGTAGGGCAAGCGTGGGCTGATTGCCGATTTTCGAGACGTAGCGCAGCCTGCGCCGCTCAAAAGAGTCATTGGAACAGTTTCGTATCTTGTTCTGATGATGAATAAACCTATACTGTCTTACCTGACAGCGGCGGCCGTGCTGGCAGGCTGCGCTGGTAGCTACCGCACGGCAACCAACGCTACCGCTACCGCCGCCGCGTCCAAAGCTGCAGGCCCCATACTTCCTGGCGTGGGCCTCGATGTGGCCGATCTGGACACCACCGTGTCGCCCTGCGACGATTTCTTTCACTACTCCGGTGGCAACTGGTTACGCAACAACCCCATTCCGGCCTATGCCTCCAGCTGGGGGCCGCGCAACCTGCTCGGCGACCGGACGCAGGCGCTGCTGAAGCAGATTCTGGAAGATGCCGCCAACACCCGCGCTTCTAAGGGCTCCAACCTGCAAAAGGTAGGCGACTACTACGCCTCTGGTATGGATTCGGTGGGGCTGGACCGCGCCGGGTTAAAGTACTTGCAACCCGAGCTGCGCCGCATCGACGCCATCATCAGCCGCGACGCATTGCGCCGGGAGCTGGCCCACCAGCAAACACTGGGCACGGGCGCCTACTTCCGTGCCGGTGTCAGCCCCGACCGCAAAAACAGCTCGGTCTATGCCGTGAACCTGAACCAGGGCGGCTTGAGCATGCCCGACCGCGACTACTACCTCAAAGACGACGTCCGCTCTACCACCGTGCGCAACGCCTACGTAGAGTATATGACGACGGTATTTGAACTGCTGGGCAATGCACCCGCTACGGCCCGGCAGAGAGCGGCCAACGTGCTGGCCCTGGAAACGCGCCTGGCCCGCGCCAGCAAAAGCCGCGTGGAGCTGCGCGACCCCTACGCCAACTACAATAAGATGCCGCTGGCGGAGTTCGACCGCGCCTACCCTGCTGTGGGCCTCGGCGACATGCTGAAACAAAACGGCCTGGGCGCCGTGCAAGAGGTGATTGTGGGGCAGCCGGCCTTCTTTCAGGAGCTGAACACGGTGCTGCAAAGCACGCCGCTGCTAGAGCAGAAAACCTACCTCACATGGCAGTTGGTATCATCTGTTACGTCGGCACTACCCCAGGCCTACTCCGATGCCGCGTTCCGGTTTCAGCAGGTACAGAGCGGCACTAAGCAGCAGCCTACCCGCTGGAAACGCATGCTGGCCGCTACCGATGGTACCTTAGGCGAAGCGTTTGGGCAGCTGTATGTAGATAAAGCCTTTTCGCCGGAGGCCAAGCAGAAGGCCTTGGATATGCTTGCCAACATCAAGGAATCGATGGCCGAGCACATCCGCTCCAACACCTGGATGAGCAGCGCCACCAAAACCGAAGCCCTGAAAAAGCTGAACGCCCTGCGTGTGAAAATCGGCTACCCTGATAAGTGGAAGGATTATTCTACGCTGAATATCTCGCGCGAATCCTACTTGCAAAACGTGCTGGCTGCCCGGCAGTGGAACTACGCCCGCAACGTGGAAAAGTACGGCCAGCCCATCGACCGCACCGAGTGGGGCATGACGCCGCCTACCATCAATGCGTACTACAGCCCGGCCATGAACGAAATCGTGTCTCCGGCGGGCTACCTCCAACCGCCGTTCTTCAACCCCAAGGCCGACGACGCGGTGAACTACGGTGCCATTGGCGGCGTAATGGGCCACGAAATGACCCACGCCTTCGACGACCAGGGCCGGCAGTACGACTCGGAGGGCAACCTGCGCGACTGGTGGACCAAAGCCGATGGAGAGGAGTTTACCAAGCGCGCCGCCGTGGTGGGCACGCAGTACTCGGCCTTCTCGCCCCTCGATTCGGTGTACGTGAACGGCAAGCTGACTATGGGCGAGAACCTAGCCGATTTCTCGGGTCTTACTATTGTCTACGATGCTTTGCAAAAGCAACTTCAGCAGAAGTATGGCAGCAAGCCCCGCCCGCGCTACGACGGCTTCACGCCCGAGCAGCGCTTTTTCTTGAGCTGGGCGCAGTTGCGGCGCACCAACATTCGTCCCGAGGCTCTGCGTCAGCAAATCCTCACTGACCCCCACTCCCCCGGTCAGTACCGCACCATTGGGCCCCTCATGAACATGCCACAGTTCTACGAAGCCTTCGGCTGCCAGCCCGGCCAGAAGATGGTGCGCAACGCCGAGGACCGGGCGAAGATTTGGTAAGAACGGCGGCAAAAGCCAGTGCTGTGTGCAAGCCCCTTGTGGAGGCAGAAAGTACCCTGTGTACCTACTGCCTCCGCAAGGGGCTTTTGTATAAAGTGCAAAGACCGAAATAGTACTCCTTTACTTTTAGGTAGAAAGGATTTGATAAGAGACAGTCTGCAATGGAGAAGCTAATGGTTTCTTAACAAGCAAGTGAATCAACAGGCTAGGTAATTGCGGCCTCATTTGTGATACCCCAATCCGTGACAGGTTCATCTTACTCTTTGGTGGGGTAGGATAGAAGCTAAACAAGAACAGATAAGACGACGACTCGCGGCGTAACGAGTTGGTCATAGAATACTTCTATTCCGTTTTTTCGCCTTCCAACATTCTTTCCTGCTATGAAAAAAGACTACCTATTTTTTTTGCTGGCGGCAGCTGGTCTGGGCACAGCACCCGCTGCACAGGCACAGTCCTTCACCAAAGCCAATCAGTACCTGTCTGTAGGCGCCAACCTGAGCGCTTTCAATTACTTTGGCGACCTGACCCCCCGCGTTAGTTTTGCTAGCGTACGGATGGCGGCTGTGCGACCGGGTTTTGGCTTCCACGTTACGCAACGCCTAACGCCTTACGTATCGGTGCGTGGCGCTTTGTCGTTTGGGCGCATCACCGGCTCCGATCAACAGGCTGCTGGCAAGGAAGCTGCGTACCGCTACTACCGCAACCTAAACTTCACAAGTAATATACAGGAGCTATCGGTAGTAGGTATCTTCGATCTGGTGCCTAATCACAGCCAGGCGGTGAACCGTATGCCCATCGTGCCCTACGTGTTTGGGGGCATAGCCGGCTTTCATTTCAATCCGAAAGGTACCGTGGATGGTGGTACCGTACCGGCTGGCCTCAAACCGGACGCCCAAGTGGAGTTGCAGCCGCTACGCACAGAGGGCCGTTACTACCACCGCGCGCAGTTAGCCATTCCTTTCGGCGCTGGTGTGCGCCTAAAAGTGGCCAAGAACATGGATGTAGGCGTGGAACTGGGTTGGCGCAAAACTTTCACCGACTACCTGGATGACGTGAGCACCACCTACGTGAGCATGGCTAAGCTATCGACGCCTGCGGCTCGCTATTTTGGGCATAGCATTACACGGACTGACCAAGATACGCCTGCGCAAATGGATGTGCCGGGGGCCTTGCGTGGCAGCAGTGCACAAAAGGATTGGTACATCACAACAGGTATTTCTGTAAGTTATATTCTGAAAAAACAGATGAAAACCAATAAATTTAGATAGTTATATAATTGACGCGTATATACTTAAAAAAAAATTATTAGTATTTGTCTTATATGATGTCGCTACCTTATTAGGTAGCGACATCACTTTTTTTGAGGCTCATCATATCCTTTATTACGAAATAATCGTAGTATTACGAAAGAATCGTATTTACTGATATGGAACGACTTACCCAACCCGAAGAAGAAGCCATGCAGGTGCTGTGGCAGCTGGATGGTGGCTTTGTGAAAGAGGTGCTGGAGCGCCTACCCGAGCCTCAGCCGCCCTACACCACCCTAGCCTCTACCATCCGCAACCTGGAGCGCAAGGGCTACGTGCGCGCCGAAAAGCTGGGCAACTCTTACCGCTACGCCCCGCTGGTGCGCAACGAGGAGTACCGACGCCGCTTCATGAGCAATTTCGTGAGCGACTATTTCCGCAACTCTTATAAAGAGGTAGTATCGTTTTTTTGCGAAAGAGCAGAAAATCAGCGCCGACGAGTTGCAGGAGATTATCCGCATGATTGAGGACGGTAAACGCGATTAGCTATGCCTGCGCTACTCCTCTATCTGCTGCAAGTGAATGGGGCATTGCTGCTGTTCTACGCCGGTTATTGGCTGGTGCTGCGCCGCCTCACGTTCTACACGCTCAACCGCTGGTATCTACTGTTCTCGGTAGGCTTTTCGGCTGCTTACCCGGTAGTAGATGTCAGCGCGTGGCTGGCCCGGCCGGTGGCTGCCACTACGCAGGTGCTGGGCGAAACCTGGACCTACCTGCCCACTGCCGTCGCGCCTGCTTTCACGTATTGGACCAGCCTCGAATGGGCGTATTGGGTAGGGGTAGGCGTTTTGTTGCTGCGCTTGCTTGCGCAACTAACGGGCTTGTACCGCATCCGGCGAGCCTCACGGCCGGCGCAGTGGCACGGACAGCAGTACCGGAGGGTAGGGGCCGCCATGAATCCGTTTTCGTTTGGGCGTACCGTCTATCTCAACCCCGATCAGCATGCACCCTCCGAGCTGCCGGCCATTCTGCGCCATGAGCAGGTGCACGTGCAACAGTGGCACACCCTAGATGTATTGGTGGCTCAACTCGCGCAGGTCTTTTGCTGGTTCAATCCGGGGGTGTGGCTACTGCGCCAGGCGGTGCAGGAAAACCTAGAGTTCATTACCGACCGCGCCGTGCTACGCGCCGGCCTGCTCGATGCCAAAGCCTACCAGTATAGCCTGCTAAAGCTCAGTACGCTGGCGCCCAGTGCGGCCCTAGCGAATCATTTCACCTTTCTCACTCTTAAAAACCGCATTGCCATGATGAACAAGAAGCGTTCCGCTACTGCCTATCTGGGGTTGTATGCGCTGCTGATACCAGGATTAGCATTGCTGGCATTCGCCTGTGCCCCGCAAGGTGAGCCTGCGGGTGATGAGATGGAAGTACGAAAAACTTCATCAGCAAGGTTTGACGCCATGAGCGACAGTACGCTGTTCTTTTTAGATGGTAAACCGAGTAGTAAAGCTGCTGTTGAAGCTATTCCTGAAATAGGCATAGTGCAAATACATGGAGCAGGGGGGCGCTTTAGAGGAGAATTTGGACCAGGTGTTAAGCGCATTTTTTTAGTGATTACAAAAACAGGTGAAAACTCGCCGGCAACGAAAGCATTTCGGCAGAAATATGGTTTTCAAACGCGTGCTGAGTTTGAAAAAGAAGAAGCAGAGAGACCTGCCAAAGAGGCCCGCGAAAGAGAAGAAATACGTCAGCGGGATGAAAGATTTAAGCAATTGCCCGACGCGCTGTATATCCTGAACGGCGAACCGGTAGACAAAGAAGAAATCAGCGAGATAAATGCTGAAGCCATTGAAAGCGTAAACGTGCTAAAAGGCAAGCAAGCAATTGAACAGTACGGCGAAAAAGGGCGTAACGACGTAGTCATAGTCATTACCAAAAAACATTCACAATCAACTAACTAGCTGCACAGGCAGTCCATTATCATGAAAACTACCAAAACCATTACCGCAGGAATTGTAACGCTGTTGTTAGTCGCTGGCGGCCTAGGCAGCCAATCGGCGCAAGCGCAGGCTCCTAAACTAAGCGCGGCGAAACAAGGTCCGCTCGCCTACTATGTAGATGGCGTGTTGACTTCGAACGAAGCACTGAACGATACTAAGCCAGAGGAAATTGAGGTTATGAACGTTGTGAAAGACAAAGCCGTGTTGGCTACGCTCGATCCTGCAGCAGCCAATGGTGCTATTATCGTCACCACCAAGAAGAATAAAGATTCGGAGGCGGTGAAGGCGTTCAACAAAAAGCACAATATCACCTACACGCCTCCTAGCCCAGAGGTGAAAAAAATAAACGACGCTGTAATGAGCGGCACCGGCCTGTCGGCCGGCGAACTGGGCGGCCGGCTGCTACTGGTGAACGACAAAGAAGCCACGTTGGAGCAATCGAAAATAGCGCACGGTCAACTATCGTCGATCTACGTGCTAGACGCGGCAAAAGCCACCAAGCGCTATGGTGAAAAAGGCAAAAACGGCGCGGTGGTTATCACCACGAAGTAGATATCTTATACCAGTAGAAAGCAAAAAAGCGCAGGGTAATTGCCCCGCGCTTTTTTGTTGGTAGGCGAAATAGTACGCGCTACTTCACTTTCACTTCGCCGTCGTCGGCGTCTTTCTTTACTTTATTGCCTTCAGCGTCTTTGATCTTGATGTCGCCGTCGTCCTGCTTCTTGATTTTGCTGCCGTCTGCACCCTTGATAGTCGTGCCGGCGGGCATGTCCTCGGCGCGCTCCATGGCTGTTTGGTCCTGTGAGCAGGAAGCCAGCGAGAGGGTAGCGCCAGCCAGGAGTAGGAAAAGCATTTTCATACAGAAGAGAGAAAAGGGTGGGTATAAGGTAGGTATGCTAGGCTAACGGCCTTCCCTGGCTGTACGCTGCTGCGTCCGGAGGGTTATAGGCTCGGCAGGAGCCAGCGGCAACTACTGCCTATTTGGTAATTCCGCGTCGGTGTCAGACCTTCGCCGTTGATGCGTATGGCTGCCTCTTCTACTGTGTACTTCGAGAATGCTGCTGGTCGTTTACTGACCGATTCGGCAGGTTTTCTGCGGGTGGTATGGAGCAATCAGCCGCGTGGCCCCAAGGATGTGGAAGCACTTTTTACGCACATGACGCGTGCCTTGCAGCAGTATGGTTGGGGTCGGATTCTAATTAACCAAGTAAACATGCGCCGTTTCACGCCTCAAGAGCAAGAGTGGGTAGCCAACGAATGGCTACCGCACGCTGTGCGGGAAGGAGGCTACCGCTTCGGGGCCGTACTGGTGTCGCCGGATGTGATGACGCGCCTCGCCACGGCCTACATTACCACCAAAATACAGGGCCTACCCTTGGTATATCACTCCTTTGATGAGGAGGCCACAGCCGTGAGCTGGCTGCTGCGGCAGGTAGGGTGGTAGTGCTAGGGTAGGGGCGGCAGCCGGGCTTGCAACTCCGCTACGGTGTAGTGCTCCAGCGCTAGGAGGGCGTCGTAGGGGTTGCCTGGCAGTTGGAGTAGCGTAGCAAAGGCCGGCTCAGTTTTGATGCCTTGTTGCTTGAGTTGTTGCACGGCAGCCCGCCACGGTTCGCCCCCGGCTTCTAGTACCCGTTGTTCTACCAGCATGTGCCGCACGGCGTACTGTTGCCGGGAGGGGCATGCTTGCCCAAACACTTCCACGGCAAACGCCTGATACTGAAAGTTACAGACGATGGCCGGCTGGCCCTGGCCCACGGTTTCGCGTAGGACAAAGCCGGGTAAATCTGCGTAGTGCGTGTGCAGCAGCGCCCGAAATGCTTGCTCTTGCTTCGGGAATACTGCGCAAATCACATCCAGGTCGCTGGCTGGCGTGGCAATGCTCAGCGGAATGGTGCCGGCCAGCACCGGGTCGAAAGCCTGCAACGTGGCCATAATGCCCAGTGCTTGCAGCGTATGATAGGCTTGTTGCTGGCGCGCGTCGCCGGTTAGTAGTGTGGCAAGGTCGGTGCAGTCGCGCATGTGGTATCGTTGGGCGGCTTCGGCTATCTTGCGCACTGTTTCATCACCTCCTCACTAGCGCTATGCCCACCGAGCCACTTGCCGTTCTCCAAGAATACTTCGATTTAGTACAGGCATTCAGTGTGGATACTGCTGCCTACGCGGCGGTACTGCACCCCGAAGTAGAACAGCTGGAATACGCCAATGACCTCAACAAGCAGCCCGTGAGCCGCTCGTTCGACGAGATTCTGACCAACCTGCGGGCGGGACGGGAACTGCTCCTCGACCCCAGCTTTATTGTACATCACACCCACGTGGGCTCTACGGGCACAGTGGTGGTTGAAGGCCGATGGGAGGCCACCGTCCTCCACGACGCGGGGCCCGCAGTGCGCGGGCAACGCGTCGCGTCGGAGTTGTGCCTAGTGTTTGAATTTAAAGACGGCAAGATATACCGGCAGCGGCGTTACCCTTGCTACGAGCCGCTGTAGCGGCTTACTTGCCTAGCTCACGTATCCAGATGTTGCGGAAGCTCAGCGGCTCGCTCTTGTCGCCGTGCGATTGGAGCTTGATGGGCGATGCGCCGTGCGCCTTGCCCTCGTAGCTGGCCTTGCCAATATACTGGGTAGGGCCATCCAACTCCACATTGTCCTGCACTACCACACCGTTGAACAGCACCGTTACGCGGGCAGGCGTTTGCAGTGTGCCGTCCGATTTGAAGGTAGGGGCAGTCCAGGCTACGTCGTAGGTTTGCCACTCGCCGGCCTTGCGGGCGGGGTTAGCCAGCGGAATCTTTTGCTTATAAATGCTGCCTGCCATACCGTTCACGTAGGTTTTGTTGTCGTACGAGTCCAGGATTTGCAGCTCGTAGCCCGCATCACCCTTGCCGATAGAGGCCAGAAACAAACCGCTGTTGCCGCGCGCCTGCCCGGTGCCGCTGATGTTGGCCGGCACACGCCACTCTAGGTGCAGCTGGTAGTTGGTGAAGGTGCGCTTGGTTTCGATGTTGCCTTTGGTCTTGTCAACGGTCATGATACCATTGGCTACCTTCCAGTCGGCTGGTTTGGAGCGGTCGTCTACCTTCACCCACTCTTGCAGGTTCTTACCATCAAACAGCACAATAGCGTCCGAAGGGGGCGCTACCATGGTAGTAGCGGCGCCGGGCGTTACCTTTTTAGGCACCGGCTCATACACTTCCGTGTCTTCGGGCTTGGCGTTTTGCTGGGCATACGCTGACATAGAAAGACCAAGAAGGGCCGTGGCAAGCAAAGGAAATTTCATGGGAAGAGGAATAGAAAGTAAGAGTGAAAAGGTGCAGTACAGGCTGTTCTGTTGAGCGCAACCGAACTATTGCTGACGCTCTGTTGCCAGGTAGTGCAAGTACAGAATGTACAGTGAAGATGCTTGCTTTGACAAGAGCAGCCGCAAAACGTTTAATGCGCACGCACGAATTGTTTAACTACCCAGAAGGCGCTTTACAAATTACACGTCGCAAAGCTGCACCGCTTGGCGCAACGAGGCCAACTTATCCGCCTTTTGCGGCATAAACTCTTGCGCCACGTACCCCTTGAAACCAGTCTTGAGGATAGCGCGCATGATGGCCGGGTAGTACAGCTCTTGCTGCTCGTCCAGTTCGTGGCGGCCGGGCACACCGGCCGTGTGGTAGTGGGCAATGTAGGGGTGGAACTCGTTGATGGTCCGAATCACGTCGCCCTCATTGATTTGCATATGGTAGATATCGTAGAGTAGCTTGAAGTGCTCGGAGCCAAGCCGTTTGGCAAGGGCCGCGCCCCAGGCGGTGTGGTCGCACTGGTAGTCTTTGTGGTCAATTTTGCTGTTGAGCAGCTCCATCACCAGTACCACTTTGTGCTTCTCGGCCAGGGCCACCAGCGGCTGCAAGCCCTTCACGCAGTTGGCTAGCCCCGCCTCGTCTGACTGCCCCCGACGGCTCCCGCTAAAGCAGATGAGGTTGGTGTAGCCAGCGGCGGCTACTTTAGGTATCATCTCGCCATACTGTTTTTGCAGGCGCGCATGGTATTGTGGGTCGTTGAATCCTTCTGTCAGGCTGATTTCGGCGCCGTTGCACATGGGCGAGTCCAGGCCGTACTTTTTCAGGGTAGGCCAGTCGGCAGGCCCTACTAGGTCAATGCCCTGGATACCCATCGCCTTGGCCTCTTTGCAAAGCTGCTCCACCGATAAGTCGTTGAAGCACCAGCGGCACACCGATTGGCGAATGTTGTTTTTGAGCGGCATGGTAGCAGAAGTGTTTTTTTCGTCCGAAGCACACGCGCTGGCTACTCCGGCGGTACTCATGGCGGCAGTACTGGCTAACAGGCCCTTCAACGCAGCGCGACGATTCCAGAGGGTAGGCATGGGAGACGTAGAATAATTTGCTAGAAGTTGGTAAAATCAATTGGTGCCCTTCGCTTCTGTCATCCTGAGCGGAGCGTTAGAGATGACAGAAGCAAAAGATGACGGATGAAGCAGATTACTTCGCCTGCGCCATCGACGGTGCGGAACCCAACGCCACATCAGGCTCGGAGGTAGCGGCCTGGCGCCGCTCACGGAACATAAGCAGGAATAGCAGCAGCACTACACCCGCAATACCGGCCGGAATCAGCCAGATCATGCGCCAGTTGTGCGCCTCGGGGGAGAGTTGGTAGGCGTCGAAAATGCGGCCCGAAAGCAGGGTGCCAATCAGCATCCCTACCCCGTAGGTAGCCAGGGTAATAAAGCCCTGGGCCGAGCTTTTGAACTGCTCGCCCGCCAGGTTGTCGGTGTAGATTTGACCAGTTACGAAGAAGAAGTCGTAGCACACGCCATGCAGCACAATGCCGGCAATCAGCATCCAGTAGTTAGCGTCGGCATTGCCGTAGGCGAAAAATACGTAGCGTAACACCCACGCACCCATGCCAATGGCCAGCATTTTCTTCACGCCCAGCTTGCTGAAAAACAGCGGAATAGCCAGCATAAACAGTAGCTCTGACACTTGCCCCAGGCTCTGCACACCGGCCGCCGATTTCATCCCTACCTCGTTCAAAAACGGATTGGTGAAGCCATAATAGAAGGACAGCGGAATGCAGATGGCAATGGAAGCCAGAAAGAAAATCAGGTAAGAACGATTTTTCAGCATGCCAATGGCATCCAGGCCCAGCAGGTCGCCCAGAGAGCTACTCTGGCCTTTTTTCACGGGCGGGGTAGCGGGCAGCGTAAAGCTGAACACGCCCAGGATGGCCGAAGCCACAGCGGCCATCGTGAAGGTGGCTTGCAGGCTGCCGTTCTGCTCCCAGTTTAGCCAGCCAATGGTAAGGCCCGCCACAATCCAACCCAGCGTACCCAGTACCCGGATAGGCGCAAACTCCTTCTGCGGGTCCTGCATCTGCCGGAAGCTGATGGAGTTTACCAACGCCAGGGTAGGCATGTACAGAATCATGTAGGTGAGGATGCTGGGGTAGAAGCTACCAAAATCGGGCGCCAGCGACGCCCGCCATAGCAGCACCGCACCCGCTAGGTGCAGCACGCCCAGAATTTTCTGCGCCGAGAAAAACCGGTCGGCAATCAACCCAATAATAAACGGCGCTACAATAGCCCCTACGGACTGCGTCAGAAAAGCTGTACCCACCTGCAAACCCGTGGCGTTTAGGTTTTTAAGTAGGTAGGTGCCCAGCGTCACAAACCACGCGCCCCAGATGAAAAACTCCAGGAACATCATGATGGACAGCTTCACTCGGATGGTAGCAGTCATAAGGGGTAGGCGGTTTAGGTAGGGAAGTGGTGAGATAGAACAGGATGCTAAAACGTCATTTCGACCTCTCTGCTTGATGCGCAGAATGGTCGAAATGACGTTTAGGACTTTCGTCTTATTTCAGGGTCAGGATGTAGCGCACCATAGCTTCGGAGTCTTTCTCCGACAGGTTGGGGTGAGGCGTCATCGGGATATCGCCCCAGTTGCCTTTGCCACCGCTGATAACCTTCTTGGCCAGCATGCTCACATTGGCGTCGGTGGCCTCGTATTTCTGGGCTACGGCTGCATAGGCCGGGCCTACGAGCTTCACGTCTTGGCGGTGGCAGCTGGTGCAGTCAGAACCCTCAATGAGCTTGGCACCGGCCGCTACGGCGCCACCTGTAGGCGTGGTGCCAATCTTGTTGACATCGGTATCCACCTGGGGCTGACGGGCCTGGGCACTTACGTCGGCACCTTCTGTGCTATCAGTATCAAGAGCAGGCGTGTCGTCGGCCAGTGTGTACTCGGGTTTGTCTTTCGCGGTATCGGAGCCGGAGTTGCAAGCCAGCAGCGTCGAGCCGCAGAGCAGCAGCAAAAAAACGTTTTTCATCAGGTGAGGAGGTAGAGGAAGTAGGAAGTTGTGTGGTTTTATAATCCTAGTATTTCTTTGTTGAGGCTCTGGTCGATGCCAGAAGCTGCAAAATCATCGAAGGCCTTGTCCGTCACCCGGATGATGTGGTCTTGGATGAACGGGGCCCCTTCGCGGGCACCGTCTTCGGGGTGTTTCAGGGCGCATTCCCACTCCAGCACGGCCCAGCCGGGGAAGTTATACTGTGCCAATTTGCTGAAAATTGATGTGAAATCCACCTGGCCGTCACCCAACGAACGGAAACGTCCGGCCCGGTCTACCCAGCCCTGGTAGCCCCCATACACGCCCTGACGGCCGGTAGGGTTAAATTCGGCATCCTTCACGTGGAACATCTTGATGCGCTCGTGGTAGATGTCGATGAACTCCAGGTAGTCCAGGCATTGCAGAATAAAGTGCGAGGGGTCGTAGAGCAGGCAGGCGCGCGGGTGGTTGTCTACCTGTTCCAGGAACCGCTCGAAGCTGATGCCATCGTGGATGTCTTCGCCCGCATGAGTTTCGTAGCACAAGTCTACCCCCTGCTCATCGAATACATCCAGAATAGGACGCCAACGACGGCCCAACTCCTCAAACCCCGTCTCTACCAGCCCGGCCGGCCGCTGGGGCCACGGGTACACGTAGGGCCACAGCAAGGCCCCGCTAAAAGTAGCATGAGCCGTGAGGCCTAAGTTGCGTGAAGCCTGCGCAGCATATTTCAGCTGCTGCACGGCCCATTGCTGACGGGCAGCAGGGTTGCCACGCACTTCGGCCGGCGCAAAGCCGTCGAATAGCTGGTCGTATGCCGGATGTACTGCTACCAGCTGGCCCTGCAAGTGCGTGGATAGCTCCGTGATTTCTAGGCCGGCATCGGCTACCTTGCCCTTCAGCTCATCGGCGTAGGTCTGACTTTCGGCCGCCAGCTTCAGGTCGATGAAACGTGAATCGAGGGTAGGCATCTGAATGCCCTTATAGCCTAGGTCGCTGGCCCACTTGCAGATGCTTTCCAGGCTATTGAACGGCGCCTGTTCGCTGATGAATTGGGCCAGGAAGATGGCGGGTCCTTTGATAGTTTTCATAATGCTTAGCTGATTGCTAATAGGTTTTAGCTGTTAGCTATTGGCTTTTATGGATGGAACAAGCTGCGTTCTTCAACGCGAAAGTTACTAGCGAAAAGCTATCGGCTAACAGCTGAGAGGCGTCCATCTTTGTTCCGACTTACCGGAGGCAATAACCGATTCGATGAAGCCCATGCCCCGCACGCCGTCTTCCACGCCGGGATAGTCGGCGGCTTCGGCTGGGGCAGCGGGGCCACCCAGGTCGGCTATGAGGGTAAGGGCGAAGTTGCGGTAGAGGTTGGCAAAGGCTTCGAGGTAGCCTTCGGGGTGGCCCGCCGGAATACGGCTGTTGTGCAAGGCCAAGGGGCTGAGGTAGGAGGCACCCGTCCGGCGAATTTCGGTGGGCTTGTCCAGCCACTTCACTAGCAACGTGTTGTTGTCGGCTTGCTGCCAGTCGAGGCCGCCTTTTTCGCCGTAGAGGCGCACACGCAGGTTGTTTTCTTCGCCGGCTGCTACCTGGGTAGCCACTAGCACGCCGCTAGCACCGTTGGCCAGTTTCAGCAGCACGGCTCCATCGTCGTCGAGCTGCCGGCCGGGTACTACCACGTTGATATCGGCGCACAATTGCGTGACTTCCAAGCCGCTCACATACTCTAGCAGGTTGAAAGCGTGGGTGCCAATGTCGCCCATGGCGCCGGCTGCGCCGCTGCGGGCGGGGTCGGTGCGCCAGGCGGCTTGCTTGTTGGCGCCGCCTTCCTCATAGGTGCTCAGCCAGCCCTGCGGATATTCTATGTATACTTTGCGAATAGTGCCCAGCACGCCGTCGGCAACCAACTGCTTGGCTTCCTTTAACATAGGGTAGCCGGTGTAGGTGTGCGTAAGGCACAGGCGCCGCCCCGTGGTTTCTACTACTGTGCGCAACTCCTTGGCTTCGGCCAGGGAAAACGTCATGGGCTTGTCCAGCACCACATCAAAGCCGTGCTCCAAGGCCATTTTGGCGGGCGCAAAGTGCAAGTGGTTGGGCGTCACGATGCTGATAACTTGTACCCGCTCGGCTTCGGGCCGTTGGGCTTCCTGCTCCAATAGCTCCTGGTAGGAGCCATACACGCGGTCAGGGGCGAGGCCCAACTCCTGGCCAGTGGCACGGGAGGTATCGGGGTTGCTGCTGAAGGCGCCGGCCACCAGCTCATAGAGTCCATCGAGGGAAGCGGCCATGCGGTGCACGCCCCCAATAAAGGAGCCTTGCCCGCCGCCAATCATGCCCAGTCGTAATTTCATGCGGTGTGGTGAAGTGGTGAGGTTGTGAAATTTGAGTGGTAAGTAAAAAATACGGCTGTCATCCTGATCTTGCGAAGGATCTTATCACGGTAGAACGACAAGTATAACAACGACTCGTTCAACTGGCACAAGGTCCTTCGCAAGCTCAGGATGACAGACGCCTTTTCGCTCGCAAGTAACAACTCAAATTTAGGTAGCCCAGGCCCGGTCGCCTTTTTTGTAGGGCACGTTGCCGTCGTATTTGCCGGGCACGGGTAGGTAGCGGAGGGCTTGGGTAGCGCCTGGCTCGGAGGTGAAGAAGCCCAACAAGGTCAGTTCCTTCATCATGCGGAAGTAGTGGTTGGGCTGCTCTTTGGTCTTGGTTTGGGCGTACTGCTTCTGCTCAGCGTCAAGGGCAGTTAGAAACTCCTTGCGCTGACCGGCATCCAGACCCATGAAGTCCTTCTGGTACTTCTGCTTGCTGGCATCGTTGAGCTTGGTAATACCCTCCAGGAAGATCTTTTGGTCTTCGGGCTTGTAGCAGTCGCGCACCATCACGGCCATAAAGCCGCCCACGTTGGCCGCTTTGGCGCCGGGCGTTTTGGTGGCAGGTAGGATGGTTTCGCCTACCTCGTTCAGCAGCGTTACTTGGTTGGCATCCAGAACTTCTTCTGGTTTTTGGTCGCCTTTCGGCCCAGCCTTGGCGGTTGTTTTGGAGTTGTCGGTAGAGCAACCAGTTAGAAACAGGTCGCCGCCAATTACGGCGCCACCCATCAGGAGGGCCACCCGGCCCAGTGCATCTCTTCTGTTCATTGCCGGTAGGAGTTAGATGTTCTGCTTTTTCAGTTCGCTTACGGCGTGGTCTACGGCGCGGGCCGTGAGGGCCAGGTAGGTGAGCGAGGGGTTCACGCAAGAGGCCGAGGTCATGGCAGCGCCGTCGGTCACGTACACGTTGGGGGCGTCCCACACCTGGTTGTGCGCGTTGAGCACCGAGGTTTTGGGGTCGCGGCCCATGCGGGCGGTGCCCATCTCGTGAATGCCGCCGCCCAGATTATAGCCGTTGTTGTAGGTGTTCACGTTTTTGAGGCCGGCTTTTTCCAGCATCTCCTTGGCGTCCTCCATCATGTCCACGCGCATTTTCTGCTCGTTGTCTTTGATGGTGGCATCCATCACCAGCACAGGTAGGCCCCAAGCATCCTTCTCGGTTTTAGAGAGGTAGGTGCGGTTGTCGTGGTAGGGTAGGGTTTCGCCGAAGCCGGTGATGCCCATGGTCCACTTGCCGGGCTCCGTCAGAGCATCTTTGTAGTCGCCACCAATGCTCATTTCTGCGATGTCACGGCTCCAGCCTTCGCGGCTGGCGCTGCCCTGGTAGCCGAAGCCGCGCAGGTAGTCGCGTTTGTCGCCGAACAGGTTGCGGTAGCGCGGCACATAGATGCCGTTGGCGCGGCGGCCGAATACGTATTTGTCCTCGTAGCCTTCCATTTCGCCGTGGGCACCAGCCCGGAAATGGTGGTCCATCAGGTTGTGGCCCAACTCACCGCTGCTGCTACCTAGGCCGTCGGGCCACACATCAGTAGCAGAGTTCATCAACACCCAGGCCGAGTTCAGGGCCGAGGCATTCACGAAGATAACCTTGGCGAAATACTCGTAGGTTTTGTTGGTTTCGGCGTCCAGCACCTCCACGCCCTTGGCCCGCTTGGTATCCTTGTCGTAGAGGATCTTAGTGACGATAGAGAACGGCCGCAACGTGAGGTTGCCGGTAGCCATGGCCGCCGGCAGCGTGGCCGACTGCGTGCTGAAATACGCCCCAAACGGGCAGCCCAGCCAGCACTTGTTGCGGTACTGGCAGTTTACGCGGTTGTTATGGGGCTTGGTGATGTTGGCCGTGCGGCCAATAATCATGTCGCGGTCCTTGAAGTGCTTCTTGATGCGGGCCGCTACGTCCTTCTCCACAATGTTCATGTCCATGGGCGGCATAAAGTCGCCGTCGGGTAGCTGGGCCAGGCCGTCGCGGTTGCCGCTGATGCCGGCAAACTTCTCGGCGTGGCTGTACCAGGGTGCCAGGTCTTTGTAGCGAATGGGCCAATCGACGGCAATGCCTTCTTTGGCGTTGGCTTCAAAGTCGAAGTCGCTGTGCCGGTAGCTCTGGCGCCCCCACATCAACGAGCGGCCCCCTACCTGATAGCCCCGGAACCAGTCGAACGGCTTGGCCTCCACGTAGGGGCTTTTCTGCTCGTTGGTCCAGAACTCAAGGTTGGTTTCGTTCAGTGTATAATCGCGGCTGAGTACGGGGTAATCCTTAATCATCTGCTGGGTTTTGCCGCCGCGGTGCGGAAATTCCCAGGGCGCTTTGTTGGCATTCACGTAGTCTTTGATGTGCTCTACGTTGCGGCCGCGCTCCAGCATAATCGTTTTTAATCCTTTCTCCGTCAGCTCCTTGGCGGCCATGCCGCCCGATATGCCGGAGCCGATTACAATTGCGTCATATGTATTCTGTGCCATACAGGAGGGGTGGGTATTTTTAGTTATTCGTTTTCAACTTTTGGTGGTCTATAGCAGCGGTTTATGTTTAGCTTTAGTGGCCGCCCAGCACCCCATAGAGGGCGCAGCACAAGGGCAAACAACCAAAAACAAACAACCAAAAACCAACCCTATACCAGTGTGCGCTTGATGTAGGAAACGCTCTGCTTGATGCTGTCGAAGGGCGAGCCAGGCGTTTGGTCTTGCTCCACAAAGAAATACTGCATACCCGCTAGCTTCTTCTGCGCGAAAATGCGCTTGAAGTCGATGCTGCCATTACCTACCTCCGTGAAGTTGCGCTGGGGCGTTTTGTCCATGTCTTTCACATGCCACAGCGGAAAACGGCCGGGATGTTCCTTGAACATTGCCACAGGGTCTTTGCCCGCTTTGGTGGCCCAGTACAGGTCCAGCTCCATCTTCACCAAGTCTTTATCGGTGGCTAGCAGCAGATCGTAGGGCATCTGCCCATTCTGAGGCTGAAACTCGAAATCGTGGTTGTGGTAGCAGAGCTGAATGCCGGCTTTCTTGCACTGCTCGCCGGCTTTGTTCAGGTAGTCAGCTACCTTCTGGTAATGGTCTCGCTCGCTGTCCATGAGGTAGGCGCACACCATGTACTTCACCCCTACCTGTGCGGCGTCGTCTATGGCTTTGTCCCAGCCGTGCAGCAGGGTGCCTTGAGTGGGCTGACCGTTGTTCATGGCCTCGCCCAGAACGTAGTGGCTGCTAGGCATAATCAGCCCGTTCTGCTTCAGCACTTTGGCAAACTCTGCGGGCTCCATGCCGTAGAACTTCTGACTGCCAGTGTAGGTAGCGCCTTCCACCGAGTTGTAGCCCATGGCGGCTATCTTGGCCAGCGTGCCGGTAGGGTCCTGCTGCATGGGCTCGCGCACGGTATAGAGCTGCAGACCGATGTAGGACTTGTCGGCCGCTAGTACAGAAGGGGAGGCACAAGCCGCTGCCGATAATAGCACGGCAGATTTCAGAAACGTTCGTCTGGTGGTCATGAAGCAAGAGGGGTAGGGTAAAAAATCAGCGCTGGTACGCTGTGGTAGAATAGAGCAGAAAGCAGCTTTTTCGTGCGAAATAGCTGCCAAGGGGCACCACAGCAAGCAATGTTGACCCAAGGTATTCTTCTTTTTGGCAGGAACCCAAGCCTTTTGCCGGGCTATTTTGCTTGTTAGAAAAACAAATTGTGTAACGGTAGACACCTACCACACACGTTAAACGGGGAGTAAGATAAGCTTTTCAAACTCCTACCGCAAACGATTTCTCTCATAGGACACACGCAAAAAAAGAAGGCTGCATGTGGTCTTTCGTTGTGGCTGTAATCTATTGCGGCCCTGGCGTAGGGGCCAGGGCCGCAATAAAGCAAGCCGTTATGGTGCCATAGCCGGCAGTTAGTAGTTCAATCCTTTTAGGTAGGCAATGTTGCGCTGCATGCTGGCAAGGGGTGCGCCTTCATACTCTTCCTGCTCCACAAAGAAATATTTCATGCCCGACTTCTTGGCGCTGCGCAGCAGCTTGGCTACGTCCAAGCGGCCGGTGCCCAGCACGGTGCTGTGGGCTTCCCCTTTTTTCATGTCCTTGAGGTGCCACAGCGGAAACCGGTTGGGGTAGCGCTCAAAATACTGAAAGGGGTCGTAGCCGGCAACTACCACCCAGCCCAGGTCCATTTCCATGGATACCAGGCGTGGATCGGTTTTTTCCAGCAGCACATCGTACAGCACTTTCCCGTTATCCTTTTCAAACTCGGAGTTGTGGTTGTGGTAGGCAAACTGCACACCCGCTTTCCGGCAGGCTTCGGCCGCTTTATTGAAGGTGTCGGCGCAACGCTCGTAGTTGCTCACGGTCTGGCCCTGGGTGGGTAGGGAAGGGCACACCAGGTATTGCTGGCCGGCTTCGGCGGCGGCGTCCACGGCTTTCTGCCAATTGTTGTCAATACCTACGTGGCCGCTGCGCAGTGTCATGCCCAGGCTGCCCATCAGCTGCTTCATTTCCTTGGGCGACAGGCCGTAGTAGTAGCCCTTGGCGCTGTTGGCCGATTCGATTTCTTTGTAGCCCATCTTGGCCAGGCTGCTGAGCGTGCCCTTCGCGTCGCGCATCATATCGTCGCGCACGCTATATAATTGAAGGCCAATATCTTGCACACGGGCGGCGTGGGCTAGGGTAGGCAGGGCCAACATGCCGGTGGCAAGGGCGCTTACGGAGGTCAGAAAATCTCTTCTAGTAGTCATAAAGGGGGCTGCGATGGAAAGATGCGGAACAACTAACGCTCACCAAGATAGAAATTTGCCCACCAGAAATCGGGAAAAGCTGATTTAGGTACATGAATTGTTAAAAAAGTATCGGCACGCAGTCTGGGTTATGGTAAATAGCAAGTGCAGCAAGGAAAAGACACAGTATCGTCTTATTCTTGCTTTTTTTGTCTTCTTAAGTATTTGACTATGTTTCCTCCTTCTAATCGGCTGTATTTTGAAAATGCAGCGGGCCGTGTTGAAGAAGACCGGGCTGGTTTTGTGCGGCTGACCTATACGCTGGGTCGCCGGGAGGCAAGCATATGGCACGGACTGTTACAGCACACCAAGCACCTGCTCGCAAGGCAGGGGCAAGGCCTGCTACTGGTAGATCAACGGGCTATGCAAGCGTATTCGTTGGAAGAACAGCGTTGGCTGGTAGAGGAGTGGTTGCCTCAGGCCATTGTAGAAGGTGGCTACCGCTATGGAGCTATTGTGCAGGCACGCGATGCCTTTGCTCGCTTAGCCATGGACACGGTACGCCTACAAGCGCAGAACCTGCAACTCACGTATCGTTATTTCACGAATGAAGAGGAAGCGGTTGCATGGCTGCGGGCGCAGATAAAGGAGTTCTCGTTGCGCTACAATTCTTAAAACAGAGCTGAAACTACAGCCTTTGGTTTAACGGAATACGCACCCTGAGTTCCAGGCAGCCGCATAGCGGTTTCAGTTTTGTAGGTCTCTGGCTTGACACAACAGCGCCGCGAGCGGGGCAAGAAACGTTTCTTGCCCCGCTCGCGGCGCTGTCTTTTATACTCTTTAACTATTAGAAGCCTGAAGATGCTTGGCGACTACGCTACCATTTGGAAGCTGCCTAGCGCAACGTCTATTACGGGTTGCTACCACGAGCCGCTGTTGTCGCTGCTGTCATCGAAGCCACCGCCACCCGTGTCATCCGACGACGAATCATCGTAGGAGTTATCAGACGAGAAGTAGTCGGGGCCGGAGGAAACGTCGTCTGAGAAGTAGTCTGGGCCGGGGTCGTTGGCGGCGCTGGCACCACCAAAAAAGTCATTCACATCGGCATCCGAAGCGGGTGGGGTAGCGCCTAAACCGGCTGCACCCATGCCAGCCGCCGCCGTGTTGTCGTTGCCTAATTGTAGGTCGTTGCCGGTGTGGCTCTGGCCCGAGGCCATGCGGTTGCCGAGGTAGGCGCCGGCTGCGGCCGCGGCACCCGTAGCCAACATGCCACCAATGCCGCTGCCACCACCGCCATTGTTGGTATTGTTGTTGCCACCATTGCCACCCCGATTGAAGAAGTCCGGTGTTGACCGTTGCCCGCCCTGGTTATAGCCCTGGGTAGGCTGATTATTACGGTTTGGCAGGAAATCGGGCGTGTTGCCGGTAGTGCTTTGCGCGGTGCTTTTGCGGCGAAACAACTTCACTAACAGCCAAATCACGCCCCCTACCGCCAAGGCGCCCAACAGCAGAGTACCCATGCCCGGCCCCGATGGCTCGGGGTAGGGCTGGACATACCCGGCGAGAAAGGCGCACTAGACGGTTGTTCCATTGGCTCATCAAGTGGCGCCGAAGCAACGGGAGCCTCAGTAGTTGTGGCGGGCGACGTAGCTGCCGGCGCCTGCGTAGGTGCCGAACCTGGGTTGGCTGCTTGCAGCAAGGTGTTCAGCCCGGCCCGCAAGCCAGCAAAGTAGCGTCCTTGTTTGAACTGCGGCGCCATTTCTTGGCTGATGATGCGGTCGGTAAGCGCCGGCGTAACCTGGCTACGCAAGCCTGAGCCCGCCTGAATACTGACCTGGCGTTCTTGCGCCGAAATCAGTACCACTACGCCGTTGTTTTGGTTACGCTGGCCCACGCCCCAGGCGGTGCCCAGCGCACGGGCATAGTCGGCCACGGTGCGACCGTCCAGGGTAGGCACAGTTACCACAACCACCTGCGTGCCGTTGTTATCGGCGTAGCTGCGCAGGCCGCTTTCCAGCTTCTTCGCGTCCGTTTCGCTGAGGAGCTGAGCTTTGTCCGTCACGAAAGTGAACGGGTTGGGACGAGCCGGCAACTCGCCGGCAGCGGTGGCGGTGTGGCTCAAGCCGAGGGCAAGAGCGAACACAAAAACAAGAAAGCGAAACATAGCAAATGGATAGGAGTGAGGGAAGCGCATCAATTTCAGAGCTTTCTACGCACACAGGCGCTAATAGGTGCTTACCCCAATCTGCGGAGGGGGCAAGCACCTGGCTACCGCATACCCTGCTGGTGCTATTTCTTGTTGGCGGCCGAGTAGCGCAGCCACAGGATGCCTTCGGGCCGTTGCTCCACGTGTTGCAACGCGAACTGGCGCGGTGGTCCCGGCTGGTCGCCCTGCTCGAAGAGGGTAGGCGACGAAGCCGCGCCGTCTACCACCGGGTAGTGCAGTATGCTCAGCTCGTCTATCAGCCCGGCCTTCAGCAACGAGCCGTTGATGTGCCCGCCACCTTCCAGCAGAATGGTTTGGATAGGAAACAGCTCCGCCAGCTTGGTCAGTACGTTGTGGAAGTCCAGCTCCTCGGCCCCGCCAAACACATAGGACACGCCCACGCGGCGCAGGTAGGCCAGGTACTCGTCGCTCACCTGCTCCGACAGCACACTGATGATATGCTCTCCATCAATGTCGGCTGACTCCCAGCCCAGCTTACCGTGCGCATCTACAGCCACCACAAAGGAGTCGGCGGAGTGTTCGGCTACGAAATCTGTACGGTCGAGGGGCTCCGTTACGGGTTGCAGGTCGGGTTCCAGGCCTTCAGTGAAGTCCTTTTCCATGGTCACGCGGCCACACAGCCAAGCATCAGCTTCGAAGGTAGCGGCGGTGGTTTCGTACTCCTGGGTGTTGGGAGCATCCCCCCAGCGGCTCAGAATAATGCGGCCGTCCAGGGAAGTCATCATGTGGCAAATTACGCGGGGTGTCATAGGGGGTAGGGGTAGGAAAAATGTAGGAAGGGTGGTGAAAGAAAGGACCAAAGGCCGATGCTCAGTACTGGTGTTGGCCCGCCAGTGGTGGCTCTAATAGGGTAGTCGGATAGACGCCCCCGTGGTCAGGAAAAAGGACGGCGCGGCACGGCTGATACCAACGCCGCCAGCCACGTCCAGCTGTAGGTTGGGCCGCACCAGCCACAACAGTCCCGCATCCACTTCGTTATCGGGCCTGCTGCGGGCTTCGGTGGTACCAAAGGCTTCGCCGTAAATTGAGAACTGCTTGCTCAGCCGGGCCGCGAGCTTCACGGCGTATTTCTGCTCGGTATCGTTCTGCACCCATCCGTAGCCATAAGTGTAGGTGAGGCTAAGCGCATCGGTGAGGGAGTTGGAGAAGCCGAGGCGCAAGCGGGCCTCGGGGTTGGTCGGACGCAGCTCCTTTTTGCCAACGGGTAGGGTAGCCGTAGCCGTGAAGGCAGCCTGTGGCAATATGCCTTTTTCGTCCCACAGCTGAACGCGGGTGCCTACCTCCGGCGCCCCAAGGCCTCGTTGTCCTTGCCGGCTACTGCTCGGGATAGATGCCTCAAACCCAGTGCCCAGCCGCAGTTCTACCCTATCTAGCAGGCCGTAGCGCACCGTGAGGGTAGGGTAGTTGTAGGTGCGCGACGACCTGCCGTCCTGGTAGCGCAAGCCGCCTTCCAGCTGTACAAAGTGCTTTTGCACAACCGATGTGCCGTTGGTCTGGTCGGGCCGGCCAGGGTCGATGGGGGCGATATCCTCACGCTGTTGGGCATAGCTTGCGCGCGCCAGCAGCAGAAAGAATATCACGCCTAGCAAACGAAAGCCTCTACCACCCAACGCGTCCAATTTTCTCATATAAATAGCCCGCCAAGCAGAAAGCATGATTGCTTAGCTGCGCGTTAGCCAGCCCGGCAGCAGGTACACCCGCCTACGCCAATACCTGGCGCTTGGTTGGAGGCAGCTACAGTGTGACGTAAAACGATGGGGCACAGCCTCGCGCCAGTGGGACTACCTATGCGCGCCATCCAGCCGCACCCGAATATACTGTTGCAGCCACATGGGGTACACATTGTACAACATATTCAACACACTCAGCACCAGCCCCCAGCCTACCCTACCCAACGCGGCCGCGTAGCCGGCCGCGAACAGAAAGAACAGGAACCCCACCAGATGGAACTGCTCCAGGTGGTAAGTGTGCTGCCGGAGTGCCGCTACTGCCGCCCGACTCTGCACGTGCCGGTAGTGCGGGTAGCGCCGCCGCAGCAATCCATTGATGAAGCTGCCGTGCTGGGTAAACTGATTGGCTACGTGCACCCCCAGCCGACGATAAGCCGCCACGGAGCCGCTCAGCTGCCACCACCTAAACCACGCCCTGGGCACGGCATACCCCAGCAAGCTCACCGCCAATGCTCCGTACAGCCACGGCCGCGCCATGTGCTGGTAGCAAAAGACACTCAGCGGCCCCAGACTCAGCACCGACCATACCACGTTCGGAATAGCGTTGTAGAAGGCCAGCAGCGCCGGAGAGGGCGTAAGGTGTTTGTCTTCCATTGGCGGCAACTGAAGTGCTTGGCAGGTCTGGGGGTTTACTACCTTCCGCACGGCTTGGTTGGCGCAGAAGGTACAGGTGCCGCTATAACAATTCGGTTGGGCCACCAACACTGGCGCGGGGCTGTGCCCCGTGCCATTAGTTAAATATTTTTTTTAATACTCTATCATGAATGTTTTAAATAAATCTATAAAATCTCTTTCTGTATGAATGTCTAATGTGTTCATGTGAATAACATTCTGATTGTTTAAAAATTCTAATATTTCATCATGGACGGCTTGTGGATTGTCTGAACATATCATGACATTCGCGTTGGGGTGTAGCAACCTTTTAATAACTGCTTTTATATGTGGTTCGGTTTTCATGGAATTTCCTAATATTATTAGTTGATGAGATTCTGATATATCTTTTTCGAATTTGTTAAAGTAGTAAGAAAGAACGTTGTCTGATTTTATAATGCTCTCTTTGACATGTTTATTATTAAATATCATAACTGGTCGCTCATTTTGCTTCACTCCAATAAGTTTATAAGTAGTATTGAGATGCTTTGTGTATTTATAGGAACCATGTAAGTGCATAATATGTATCTTTTTTTCATCAAATTTCAGAGGATCAAAATGTAACAGATCAGAACCATTAGAGACTTTTTTAAAACCATCTGATGTTGAATACCCCTCTTTATCCCTAACTAATAGAGTTTCTAACAAACCATCATAATTCGTAGTCGCTACACTGACAACTGTTTCGCTTTCTTGGGCATATTCATTTACTGCTTCAGAAAAATTTCTGAAGTATTTTCTTACATCCTTATATTGATCTATATTTTCATGTCGTCTAAATTTCTCAGCTATTTGAATAATTTTGTCTATTAAAAAAATATCGAATGCTTTTTTTATTTCAGTAATTTTATCCCTCCCTAAAACCTTTTCAAAGGTATCTATACTCGAGAACAAATTTATTACTGCGTAAACCATTCTTATCAATTCCTCTGGATTTACATTGTTTAATTCCTTTGATAGTTCTTTAAATACATCGTCAAACTCTTCCCAAAGTTTTGTTATTAAATAAATATTGCTAGATGTTGATTCTTTTAAAGAACCTAATTGGCCTCCGCTGTATGGA
This sequence comes from Hymenobacter sp. NBH84, assembly GCF_014217645.1. Lineage (NCBI taxonomy): Bacteria > Pseudomonadati > Bacteroidota > Cytophagia > Cytophagales > Hymenobacteraceae > Hymenobacter > Hymenobacter sp. NBH84. The sequence continues at coordinate 3,822,859 of NZ_CP043644.1, read as the reverse complement.
TAGCCTTTGATAATGCCTGCTATCAAGTAGTTTAAACCGTTGCCGGTAAGAATTGTAACTTTTTTCATAAGATATTACTAATAAAAAAAGCAAGCCGATTTATACCGGCTTGCTTCTTCGTTATTTATTTTGTTTCTCAGATTCTTTTCTAAGCGTTCCCAAAAGCTTATCACTTCTCATATCACGCCCATCTGGGTTTCGAAATGTTCCAGGGGGAACACCCAATTTTTTCTCAAGATTTCCAATCTTGATGTCAGAACGAATTTGTCTTGCCATAATTAGTAATGATATAAATGTGAGAGTTTCTCTACGATCCGCAAGCCTCGCAGGCGTCTGGATTATCCAATGAACAGCTCATGTCGCTTTGGTTCTGGGCGACGTTGGCGTAGACCGGCTCCAGGGTTTCGGCGGCTTGTTTCTCCACCGTGAACTTGATGGCGTCGGCGGCGGCTTTGGTGCGCAGGTAGTACATGCCGGTTTTCAGGCCGCGCTTCCAGCTGTGGAAGTGCATACTGGTGAGCTTGCCGAAGTTCACGTTCTGCACGTGCAGGTTCAGGCTCTGGCTCTGGCAGATGTACGCGCCCCGGTCGGCCGACATATCAATGATGCGGCGCTGCGAGATTTCCCACACCGTCTTGTACAGGTCCTTGATGTGCTGCGGAATCCGGTCGATGTTCTGCACCGAGCCGTTGGCCGCAATAATTTCCTGCTTCATCTGGTCGCTCCACAAGTTCAGGGCCACCAGGTCTTTCAGCAGGTGCTTGTTCACGACCATGAACTCCCCGGAGAGCACGCGCCGCACGTAAATGTTGCTCGTGTAAGGCTCAAACGATTCGTTGTTGCCCAGGATTTGCGCCGTGCTGGCGGTAGGCATAGGCGCTACCAGCAGCGAGTTGCGCACGCCGTGCTCCACTACCTCGGCGCGCAGCGTTTCCCAGTCCCACCGGCCCGAGTCGGGCGTTACGTTCCACAGATCGAACTGGAACTTGCCCTGGCTCAGCGGCGAGCCGGGGAAGGTCTCGTAGTGGCCCTCCTTGATGGCCAAATCCTTCGAGGCCGTCATGGCCGCGAAGTAGATGGTTTCGAAGATGTCCTTGTTCAGGCCGCTGGCTTCGTCGCTTTCAAACGGCATCCGCAGGGCAATAAACGTGTCGGCGAGGCCCTGCACGCCCAACCCGATGGGGCGGTGGCGGAAATTGCTGCGCTGCGTTTCGGGCACCGGGTAGTAGTTCACGTCAATCACCTTGTTCAGGTTCAGCGTGGTCTGATACGTTACTTCGTAGAGCTTGTCGTGGTCGAAGGTGGTGTTGCCCTGCGCGTCGGTTACGAGGTAGCGGGGGAGGGCCAGCGAGGCCAGGTTGCACACCGCAATTTCGTCCTTATCGGTGTACTCCATAATCTCGGTGCACAGGTTCGAGGACTTAATTACACCTAGGTTCTGCTGGTTGCTCTTGCCGTTGGCAGCATCCTTGAACAGCATGTAGGGCGTGCCGGTCTCGGTCTGGCTTTCCAAGATGGCAAACCACAGCTCCTGCGCCTTGATGGTCTTGCGGCCGCGGCCTTCCTTCTCGTAGTGCGTGTACAGGCGCTCAAACTCGGGGCCCCAGGTGGTATCCAGGCCGGGGCACTCGTGGGGGCACATCAGCGTCCAGGTGCCGTTTTCCTCCACGCGCTTCATGAAGAGGTCGGGCGTCCAGAGGGCGTAGAACAGGTCGCGGGCGCGGTTTTCCTCCTTGCCGTGATTCTTCTTCAGGTCCAGGAAGTCGAAGATGTCGGCGTGCCAGGGCTCCAGGTAGATGGCGAAAGCGCCTTTGCGCTTGCCGCCGCCCTGGTCCACGTAGCGGGCCGTATCGTTGAACACCTTCAGCATGGGCACCAGGCCGTTGGAGTTGCCGTTGGTGCCTTTGATGTAGGAGCCGGTAGCGCGCACGTTGTGCACCGCCAGACCAATACCACCCGCCGATTGTGAAATCAACGCGCAATTCTTCAGCGTGTCGTAGATGCCCTCAATCGAGTCGTCCTTCATCGTGAGCAGGAAGCACGACGACATCTGCGGCTTGGGCGTGCCCGCGTTGAACAGGGTAGGCGTAGCGTGCGTCATCCACCGCTCCGACATCATGTTGTAGGTCTTGATAACCGAGTCGATGTCGTTCTTGTGAATGCCTACCGATACGCGCATCAGCATGTGCTGGGGGCGCTCCACAATCTTGCCATCGAGGCGCAGCAGGTAGGAACGCTCCAGCGTCTTGAAGCCGAAGAAGTCGTAGTTGTAGTCGCGGTCGTAAATGATGGCCGAGTCCAGCGTGTGCGCGTGGTTGTGAATCACTTCCCACACGTCCTTGGCCAGCAGCGAGGCATTTTCGCCATTCTTGGGGTCCTCGTAGGTGTAGAGGCGCTTCATGGTGCTCGAAAACGACTTCGAGGTCACCTTATGCAGGTTGCTCACGGCAATGCGAGCGGCCAGAATGGCGTAGTCGGGGTGCTTGGTGGTGAGCGATGCAGCGGTTTCGGCGGCCAGGTTGTCCAGCTCCACGGTGGTCACGCCGTCGTAAATACCGTCAATCACCTTCTTGGCCACCTCAATCGGCGACACGAAATCCATATTCAGCCCGTAGCAGAGCTTTTCAATGCGGGCCGTTACTTTATCGAATTTCACGGATTCGCGGCGACCGTCGCGTTTGATTACCAACATAGGCGTAGCGGTTTGATGGGTTAGGATAAGCGAAGCCCTACCCTGGAGGGGCGCAGGCACTGATTCGAGAAAAGGTGAGCCGAAGGAACTTTTCGACTATTGATAGTCGGAAGATATTCGTCTCGAAGGTGTAGGACAAACCTTTCCTTTAGAAGTTTTCCACATAATCGCAAAGCGGTAGTGCTCAGCCGCTTTTTGCATAGAAACTAAAGAATATAGCAATGAAATATTGCTAGTAAAATAGGGTTGCGAGTTTGCGGGAGGAATGGTATTGTAGGAGGTAGGCGTAGCGTAGAGGAACCGCCGAAAATCGTCTGTCATCCTGAGCTTGCGAAGGACCTTATGCCCGCAGAACGAGTTGTTGGTACATTACCTTTCAAAACTACCTGTCATCCTGAGCATGTGGCGCATCAAGCCAGTGTCGAAGGACCTTCTCACGTCAGCACGAGTCGTTGTTATATTACCTTTTGAAACCACCTGTCATCCTGAGCGGAGCGAAGGACCTTATCACGCTAGAACGACCATCGTAACAACGACTCATGTTGACGTGAGAAGGTCCTTCGACACTGGCTTGATGCGCCACATGCTCAGGATGCAAACTAGAAAGACTTCATGCCCTACTACATCTATATCACCACCAACCCCGCCCGCAACGTCCTCTACATCGGCATCACCAACGACCTCCGCAACCGCATCGCGCAGCACTACGAGAACCGTGGCACCACCCAAACCTTCGCCGGGCGCTACTTCTGCTATAACCTGCTATACTTCGAGGAATACACCGACAGCAAAGCGGCCATTGCCCGCGAGAAAGAGCTGAAAGGCTGGACCCGAGCAAAGAAAGACGCCCTGATTGCGACGCAAAATCCGCAATGGGAGTTTTTGGAGGTAGGGTAGGGTAGGGTAGGGTAGGGTAGGGTAGGGTAGGGTAGGCACAAAAAACGCCTGTCATCCTGAGCGGAGCGAAGGACCTTCTCACAGTAGAAAAACCATCGTACCAACGACTCGTTCTACCGTGAGAAGGTCCTTCGCTCCGCTCAGGATGACAGGCGAAAAAAGTTGCCTAATAGCAGCTATTAGCTAGGGCAGGAATAGCTAAAATTAAAAGTCCTCGTCCAGCGAGAAAACGTTGTCGTTTCGCTCGCTCATCACGCCAGCTTTCTGGTATTCAGCCACGCGCTTCTCGAAGAAGTTAGTCTTACCCTGCAACGAAATCATCTCCATGAAATCGAAGGGGTTGGTGGCGTTGTAGATCTTGCCGCAGCCCAGCGCCACCAGCAGGCGGTCGGCCACAAACTCGATGTACTGCGACATGGTAGTGGAGTTCATACCAATCAGGTTGACGGGTAAGGCGTCGGTCACGAACTCCTGCTCAATGCTCACCGCGTCGCGGATGATTTCCTGCACGCGGGCCTCGGGCAGCTTGTTGTTGAGGTGGTCACGGTAGAGCAAGCAGGCGAAGTCGCAGTGCAGGCCTTCGTCGCGCGAAATCAGCTCGTTGCTGAAGGTCAGGCCGGGCATCAAACCACGCTTTTTCAACCAGAAAATAGAGCAGAACGAGCCCGAGAAGAAGATGCCTTCCACGGCCGCAAAGGCAATCAGGCGCTCGGTGAAATTCTCGGAGTTGATCCACTTAATGGCCCAGTCGCCCTTCTTCTTCACGCATGGTACGGTTTCCAGCGCGTTGAACAGACGGTCTTTTTCCTGCGGATTTTTAACATAGGTGTCAATCAGCAGCGAGTAGGTTTCAGAGTGGATGTTTTCCATCATCACCTGGAAGCCATAGAAGCAGCGCGCTTCTGCCGACTGCACTTCCTGCATGAAGTTGACGGCCAGGTTTTCGTTTACGATGCCATCGGAAGCGGCGAAGAAGGCCAGCACGTGGGAGATGAAGTGCCGCTCGCCATCATTCAAATTATCCCAGTCCTTTTGGTCTTGACCCAGGTCAATTTCCTCGGCAGTCCAGAACGAGGCTTCTGCCTGCTTGTACATCTGCCACATATCGTTGTGCTGAATGGGAAACAGCACGAAACGGTTGGGATTTTCGGTCAGTAAGGGTTCCATAAGCTGAAGTAAGTAGTAGCAGAGTAAGGATACGATACCAGCCAAGCTGGTCGGTAATGCAACACGCCAAAAAGCACAAGGTTGTTGCAAAAATGGTGAGTGGGGCACTTACCATTTCTTCAAAGATAGGCGACCTGCTTCCGAACCGGGCCGTGGAACGTTATTTTTTGTATGTTAATTTTTTAGTATGGTCTATTTCAACAGATGAGCGTTTTTCTCGAAATGGGATAGTGAAAAAAGCTAATCTTATCAAATAGAGAATAGTTATCCACATTTTGAGTGTGGACAATGTAGTTTATCCACAAAATTCGTATTCGCGTGTTCCTTAATAGAAGGTTTACACATAAAGGCCAGGTAAAAATCAGCGCTGGCAAAAGGCGAGTAAATGAAGATTAGCGAGTTAGGCTTGCAATTATGAATTTAACGGCGTACTTTTGCCTTCCATTTTTCAGAAACCGCGAAGACACTGATGTACGCAATCGTCGATATAGCTGGCAAGCAGACCAAGGTCGAAGCCGACAAGTTCGTTTACACCCACAAGCTGGCTGGCAACGTCGGCGACTCGGTAGAGCTGGGCAATGCCCTGCTGACCGATGATAACGGCACCATCTCCATTGGTGCTCCCACCCTGGACGTGAAAGTAACGGGTACCATTCTGGCGCACGTAAAGAGCGACAAAGTATTGGTGTTCAAGAAGAAGCGTCGTAAAGGTCACCGCAAGTTGAACGGTCACCGTCAGGACTACACCAAAGTACAAATCAACAGCATCGGCTAGTTTTTCAATAGCTGTTAGCTGATGGCTTTTAGCCGTTAGCAGGCAATTTGACTAGCTTGCGCTTTACACAGAAAGCTAACGGCCTACAGCCACTAGCTAAAAGCTTAAAAAAACATGGCACACAAGAAAGGTGTCGGCTCGTCTAACAACGGCCGCGAATCGCATAGCAAGCGCCTTGGCGTGAAAATCTACGGTGGTCAGAGCATCATCTCCGGCAACATCATCGTGCGTCAGCGTGGTACCAAGCACCACCCCGGCCAGAACGTGGGTATCGGCAAGGACCACACCCTGTTCGCTATGATCGACGGCACGGTACAGTTCCGCAAGGGCCGTGGCGACCGTTCGTTCGTATCGGTTGTTCCTGGTGAAGTAGTTGCTTCGGAAGTAACCACTTCGGCCAACGCCGCTGCTGCCGAGTAGATAGTAACAGTTGATTATACCCAAAGGGGCCATCCACATGGATGGCCCCTTTGCGCATTGTGGGCTTACCAAGTGCTATTTCAAAAGTGCGTAGAGGATGGGTTTGCTAGGACTGGCGTCCAGCACCAGACTTGTAATTTGCAGATTGAGTAGGTGGAGGCCATCCTCCACCGCATCAGGCACAAAGATCAGTTCCGTGATGGTGGCCGTATGCCGCGTAGCGTGAGGATACTGCCAAAAGGCATGGTGGGCCATTAACTGGCCGCCATCCTCCTCGCGGTCTACGCTGGGCAGGTCTACTAATAGATGCTCTATGTGGCGCTTGGCGAGGTAGTGTGCTAAGGCAGGCTCCAGATAGGTAGGGTTGGTGCCAGAGTAATGACGAGTACGCTTTGCCCGATGGTTGGGCAAGGTGCGCAATACAAGCGCCTCGGGCATGATGGCTGCGTCGGGGCCTTTCTCCAACTCGCGCTGCACGTCGGCCAGCAGCACTACCTGGTCGCCGTTGGGTAGAGGGCGTAGCTGCACCGATACCAGCCGGGCCACAAACAGAAAGCGGCGTAAGCAATTGCTGAGTAATGCATCCGGCTCGGCCGAGATATGGCCGTAACACTCCGTATGCGTGCCGTTGCCGTGAGGTGTGAGGTGCACGCGCTTGTAGTTAGTGCTACCCCCTTCGGCTACGCTGCCTACAAAATCGCCTACTCGGATGGTTTCTACCTCCACCGGCTCGGCCCAGAAACAGTTCACCTGCTCTAGGCCAGGCGCCAAGGGTAGGGAAATATCCAACGGCGCGCTAGGGTCGAAAGAGTATGTGCGGCCGTGGTAGGGGTAGGTAGCGAGCATGTGGTGGAATAGTGAAATTGTAAATTGCCTGTCATTCTCTAATTGTCATCCTGAGCTTGCGAAGGACCTTATTACGTTAGAACGAGTTGTTGTTATGATCATCGTTCTAACGTAATAAGGTCCTTCGCAAGCTCAGGATGACAATTAGAGAATGACAGGCGCCTTTTATAACAAGTGACTTGCTGACTTCAGCATCCCATTCAAAATAACGCTGATTTCCTCAGCGTGCGTAAGCACCATGAAGTGGCCGCCGCCGGGAATGAGGTAGTCGACGGAGGAGGGGCCGGGCGGGAACACCCGGTCGCGGGTGCCCAGTATCTGCACGCCCTGACCAATATCAGTGCTGTCCCAGTGCAGCAGCCGATGGATGGCCCAACGAGTATACACAGGTTCCATATCGCGCAGAATCTCGCGGAACAGCTGATACGCTTCGCCGTTGCTGATATCGAAATACCACTGCCCCACGCGGGGTAGCAGCTTCAACAATTGCGGCGGCACCAACTTATACACGCCCGTATTGCGGATAATGCGTAGGAGCGGCGGTAGGCAGTCGGCATCTGGAATGCTGCTAATGAGTACGGGACGGGCCAGAGGCCGCAGCCGGCACATTTCTAGGGCCACTACTCCGCCAAACGATACGCCCACCAGCAGGCATGGCTCGTCTTCCGCCACCCGCTCAGCCATACGGGCTACGTAGTGGGGTAGGGTTTCGTGCGGCTCGGGTGTAAGCCACTGTAACACCTGGGTTCCGGCGTGCAAGCGCGGCTGCAAGTAGCGGAAAATGCGTTCATCGGCGCCCAGTCCCGGTAGCAGGTATACCTTCATCGCAGATGATGTCTGAACCACGGATTCGCTCGGATTCATCAGATTACACAGATTTTGTGGGAGAATTAGGTAGTGGTTGTTTGGCGGGATTGGCCAAAAAATCCGTGTAATCCGATGAATCCACGCTAATCCGTAGTTAGGGCTCCAGGCGCAGGAAGATGCCTTCGAGGTAGAAAATATTGTGAGGACGCTCGTCGTCAAAATCCTCTTCTTCTTCCTCAAACTCTTCCGACTCATCAACATCCGAGGGTAGCTGCACAAATGAAATTTCTTCTTCCTCGTCGTCCGGACCATCGGCGGGGTAGGTGCAGGCCAGTTTGAGCGCTACGCCAGGTAGGGGCACGGGGGGCGCTTCGGAGGTATTGTATTCGAGCAGGCAGGGCCACTCCGTTACGGTGGCCAGGGCTTCGGCTACCTGTTCCTGTAGGGCCTCGGTCCGGTCGCCGGCCAAGCGCAGCAGCAGATCCAGCGACTGAAACTGCAAGCCCAAATGAAAGAAATACAGAGTGTTGTCGAAAAACGTGGTAGCCCATACCGTTACGTCATTCGTGTTGTCGAACACGATGGCCGTAATCTGTACCTGCTCCACAAAGAAATCGGCGTTGTCCGCCAAAGCATCTATCAAGCGTTCCATTACTACAGATTTACGCCGAATTTCTTGAATTCACCGAAAATAGATGAGCGCCGCAACGCTACTGAAACAGTGCCAGCGTGATATGATCGGCCAGCAGCTTGCCTTGGTCAGTAAGGACCAGCACGTCGTGGTGTAGCGTGGCCCAGCCGTCGGTTTGCAATTGCCGGAGGTAGGGGCCATGCTGCGCGGGTAGGTCCACGCCCAGGGTGTCGCGCAGGTGCGCTAGGTCGCAGCCGCGGGCGGTGCGCAGGCTAGTCATCAGGTACTCGTTGGCGCGGTCCTGGGCAGAGAGGTTTTCCACGGTGGCCGGCACCTCGTCGTGCTCCAGCACCGCCGTTACGTAGCGGGCGTTGTTGGCCACGGTGTACTGCCGGGTGTGGCCGTCGAAGGAGTGCGCGCTCGGTCCCAGCCCCAGGTAGGGCACGCCGCGCCAGTAGGCCGAGTTGTGGCGCGACTCGCGGCCGGGCTGGCAGAAGTTGCTGATTTCGTACTGCTGATAGCCGTGCCGGGCCATTTCGGTGAGGAGCAACTCGAATTGCTGCGCCACAAACTCATCGGGCGGTGCCTGCATGGTGCCTTTTTTCAGGCGATGCCCAAACACGGTACCCGGCTCGATTGTAAGGGCGTAGCACGACAGGTGCGGCACTCCCAGCGCAAAGGCCGCGGCCATGTCCTGCTCCCACAAGGCGTGGGTAGGGGCAGGCACTCCGTAAATCAGATCCACCGAAATATTCTCGAAACCCGCATCCTGCGCCGCCCGCACCGCCTGGCCAGACTCCTGGGCCGAGTGGGCACGGTTCATCAGGCGCAGGTGCGGCTCGTGGAAGCTCTGCAACCCAATGCTCAGGCGGTTGATGGGTGAGGCTGCCAACTCTCGCAGTTTGGTAGGCGTGAGGTCGTCGGGGTTGGCTTCCAGCGTGATTTCGGCGTCGGGCGCTACCGCAAACTGCTGGTAAATGGCCGCGAAAATCGTGTCTAGCTCGGCGGCCGTCAGCAACGAGGGCGTGCCCCCGCCCAGGTAGATGGTTTGGAGGGTAGGGGAGGGGCCAAGGTAGGCGGCGCGCAACTGGATTTCCCGCGTCAAGGCCTCCACAAACCGACTTTTCAGCGCCATAGAGGTGCTGAAATGGAAGTCGCAATAGTGGCAGGCCTGTTTGCAGAAAGGAATATGAAGGTAAAGGCCGGACATGTGTTAGTAATTGGAGCAGAAGAACGTCATTTCGACCATTCTGCGCATCAAGCAGAGAAGAGAAACCTCGCGTGCTTCCAGTAATTTCCTAATGGTTGAGTTAGCGTGGCAGGCGAGATTTCTCCCGCTGTCCGAAATGACGTTGTTCACCTACAACACAACCAACAATGGAAAGGTAACTTTAGGCTGACTTTTTGAAAGGAAGCGCGTTGCGCCGACGTTATCAGCCTACAAATGTACGTTCGTGTCCTTGTGTTCTGCCTAGTGGGCTGGCTGCTGAGCAGCCAGGCAACCTCGGTATGGGCGCAGGTGACCCCTACCCTACCCAACCAGCCAGGCCTACAAACGCCCCCGCTACCGCCCAAGGCAACTGCGCCCGACTCCACCGCCAAGCGCCGCATGCCGCGCAAAATTCCTCGGTTTGTGCGCCTGCGCACGGCCGATGCCGCCGACCAGGCCGTGTTGCGCCGCTACCGCTACCGCCCCACGGCGCCCGATTCGCTCACGGCCCTGCGCACTGTGCGCGAGGTGGTGCTGGCCCTGCAAGCTAATGCCTACCTCACGGCCTCCGCCGACCAGCTGCACTGGTCGCGCGATACGCTGTTGGCCGATTTATACGTAGGCGAACAGTTTCGGTGGGCACGCCTGCGCAACGGCAACCTCGGCGACGCCCTGTTAACGCGCGCTGGCTACCGGGAGCGGTTTTTCACGGGCCGCCCCTTCGTGCCCGGGGAGTGGACCCGCTTGCAGGAGCGTATTCTGGCCGAGGCCGAGAACCAGGGCTACCCCTTCGCCACCGTACGCCTCGATTCGGTGGAGCTGCGGGGCAACGAAGTGGACGGCCGGGTGGTGCTGGACCGCGGCCCGGTCATCGTTTTCGACTCACTGGAAGTGATTGGCGCCACCAAAACGCGGCGCAACTTCCTGATCAAATACCTGCAAATATTTCCCAATCAGCCTTTCAGTCAGCAACGGGTAGAGGCGGCCGCCCAGCTGTTGCGCCAGCTGCCCTACCTGCAAGTGAAGGCCGAGCCCGAGGTGCGCTTTGCCAGGGGTAGGGCGCGGGTGTACCTGCTGCTGGCTGACCGCTCGGCCAACCAGTTCGATGCCATTGTGGGCGTGCTGCCCAATCCCAACCCCACGGCCACCCAAAACCGCGTGCAGCTCACCGGCGACGTCACCATCAACCTGCGCAACATCAAAGGCGGCGGCAAGCAACTGGGGTTGCAGTGGCGGAAGGTAGACGCGGCTTCCCAGCAGTTGGATGCGCAGTATGTGCACCCCAATTTCTTCGGTACGCCGCTGGAAGTGGCCGGCACGTTCAACCTATACCGACAAAACGACGCCTTCCTGACCATCCGGCCGCGCCTCCAGGTTACCTACCCCACGCCGCGAGCAGGGCGCCTCACCGTTTTTACGGAGTTGCGCAGCTCCCGCCTGCTCGATACGCTGCTGGACACGCGCACTACTCTCCCCGACAACATCGACTCCGAATACACCAATTATGGCCTCAGCTACACCTGGAACTCTCTTGATGATCTGCTGTTTCCGCGCCGGGGCGTGCTAGTGGCCGTGCAAGGCAATGTGGGCAACAAGCGCATCAGCCGCAACCCTGAGTTGAACGAGGAGCTGTACGCAGGACTAGCCCTGCGCTCCACGCAGGTAGGGATGAGCGGCCGCGCCGAGCGCTACTACCGCGTGGGCTCACAAGGCGTGCTGCTCACGCGGGTGCACGGCGAGGCGCTGTTCAACCAACGCCTGTTCCTAAACGACCTATACCGGGTAGGCGGTTTGGCTACCCTGCGGGGCTTCAACGAGTTCAACTTCTACGCTAGTCAATATGCCGTGGGCACCGCCGAGTTCCGGCAATTTACAGGCAACGAGGCCTACGTATTCCTGTTCGTGGACCAAGCCTACATCCGCCGCGACCTCACCAACGATTTCCGACAAGATGCCCCCACGGGGCTGGGTGCCGGCCTGAGCTTCCGCACCGGCGCCGGCCTGTTTCAGTTCGTGTATTCCGTGGGGCGCACCCGCGACCAATCCTTCTCCTTAAATGCTTCCAAAATTCACTTTGGCATCACGAGCCGGTTTTGATGGTAGGTTAGTTTAAAAAAATAACGATTTGATAATCAGGTGTTCAGTAATTAATTACAGGTTTTTGTAACTGTAAAGTGTGCTTTATCGATAAAATTCCTACATTTGCATCACCAAACAGTGCGGGGTGGAGCAGTTGGTAGCTCGTTGGGCTCATAACCCAAAGGTCACTGGTTCGAGTCCAGTCCCCGCTACCTCGAGAAAAGGCCAAATGATTCACAAGAATCGTTTGGCCTTTTTCTTTATTTCCGTTACTTGCCTGTAGGCCTGCCAAGCGCGGCAGGAAACTATTCGGAAGGAATAGGGTTTTTACAGGCATCTTATCCCCATGCTTATGTCACACGAAGTAGCTAACCTGGATATGGCCGCGGCCACCCGGCACCTGCCGGTCGTGCACTATGCGTATTGCACCGATGCCTCCGACCGTCCCCTCAACCACCGCGGCGACTGGCCCGAGGAGGGCACGCTGTACCCTATCCGCGTGGTGCCCAGCCGTCTGGAAGGCATGGAGCTGGTGCACGTGCTGAATTTCGAAGGCGAAGCGCCCTACTATAATGCCTTCGGGCCGCAACGTTTTGCTGTGGTAGCAGAGGTGTGGCTGAACTAAAGACGGCCTACTCTATCACCAAATCATATTTGCCAACCAGACCTACAAGTCCGGCTACTGTGAAACGGGCACTGCGCAACGGATTATTCTCCGGGTCGATGGTGAAATCGGTGGCAGTGGTGAAATCGGCGCCGCTGAGCTGCGTGTAGTGAAAAATTGCTCGGCCGAGGGTAGCGTGCGCAAATGAAGCGTTGCTGAGGTCAGCCTGGGTGAAGTCGGCTTCGGTGCAGGAGCAATGCCGGAAGGAGGTGCCCCGCAGCTTCTTGCCCGCGAAGCTGGCGTAGTGCAGCTGGCATTTGTCGAAATCGACGCTAAACAGCATATCCTGGCAGGCTGCGAATTGTACGCCCGTGAGCTTGCACTCTATAAACTGCACGCCCTGTAGGCCCGCACCGGTGAGGGTAGCCAGCGAAAGGTTGCATCGCTCGAAGCGGCAGTCGATGAAGCGCTTATGTCGCAAATCTGCTTCCGTGAAGTTGCAATCAACAAATAAGCACTGCTCCCATTCAGTCTCTACCTTGAGCTGATCGGCTGTCCAGCGTTCAAAAGTGTTTTCGGGTAGGTAGATGTTAGAGCGCTTTGGAGGCGAGGGCTTCTTCATACCTGCGAAGAAACAAAATTAGCAGAGCATAGGCTACAGAATCCGTTTGCCGCTATATTTCGTTTGTGTTAAAGAACCACGGTTCAGCTCCTTCCCTTCTTCTCTCCCGCCCATGACCTATTTCCCTCTGCTTACGTTGGCGCTGCTGGTAGCCGTGCCCGAAGTCCCAACAACAGCCGGACCTACTGCCGTTGAGCATTATCAGCAAAACCCAGCCGAAACGAAATTCAATCGACTGGGAGCTGATATGATGGCCGTAGTCCAACGGGCTTTATCGGCGACCAACGATGCCGAGGCCATTGCCACTTTGCAGAAGGAAGGCGCTCCATTGCGTCAGCAGGCGCAGCAGTTGCGCCCTACCTATGCGCAGTGGATGGCTGGGCTTAGCTCGCGCGAAAAGGCTGGCGTGCGGGCACGGCTGCAAAACTCCAGCTTTGCCACCTACTTCGGTACCCTCGAAACCGACCCTCAGCTAAACAACCGCCTACGCAGCAACCCAAAGTTGAACCAAGCAGTGAAAGACCTGCTCAGCACGCTGGATATGCGCGCGAAGTAGAGGTTGTTTTTTTTATTTGTCATCCTGAGCTTGCGAAGGACCTTCTCACGCATGAACAAGTCGTTGTTACGAGTATCTTTCATGCGTGAGAAGGTCCTTCGCAAGCTCAGGATGACAGCGCGTTTAGCACAGAATCACAGCTTGAACTGAAAGCTGACTTTAGCGCCGAAATTCCGAGCGCCGGGGGAGTCGCGGTAGGTGAGGCGGTGAATGAAATCGACACGCACTACCCTAAAGATATTCTCAACGCCATAGCCTAGCTCGGCATAGGGTGCCCGGCCTAGCGCCTGGAAGGTAGGGAGCGGCTCACCAAACTGGTTTTCGGTGGGGTTGATGGCCCGGTTAGCCCTGCTGATTCCCCCATATAGCACGTTGCCAGTTACCAGTAGGCGCCAGTTCAGCTTGCGCAGCAGCGGCACGCTATTGATAAGAAAGCCATCCAAGTGGTTTTCGAGCTTGAGCGCCACGTATTTGTCGCTCACAAACTCAAAGTACCGCATCAGATTATAGGCGCCGGCATTGTAAAATGGCGTTTGGTTGCCGAGGTGGTTTTTGAGCAGGGGGTAGGGCACCGTGCTCGGAATGTAGCCCGCGTCCAAAATGTAATCGGTGCGGCCGAGCTGGCCTAATTTCACACTTTGCGTTACCAGAAAATTCAGCTTTTGGTATTTGAAATCGCTACCCAGCACGTTGTTGAGGCCCACCGTGTAGCGGAGCGTAAACACTGGCCAGCGCATCAGCCCAATAGAGTAGCGGCGGTTTTGCGTCTGACTCTGCACCAGCACCTGGTCGCGGGCGTAGCGCGACTCCACCACAACTTCCGACAAAGTAAAATTGTCTTCGGTGGGGGCACCAGGCGCGGGCACATCGGTATAGTAAGCAAAGGGGTAGAGCGGACGGAACTGCTGGTGGCGAAGAATCACCTTCTGCGTAAAGCCCCGGAACAGGTCGCTTTGCAGGGATACGCTGCTCAGCTCGCGCAGTAGCGGCCGGCTGCTACGAATGTTACCCAAGCGCGCTGAGGCCTCAAACAATGGGTTTTCCAGCGCGTAAGCATTGTCCAGGAGGGCAATCTGCTCGATATCGTGCCGACGCTCTACGGTGGCTACTGTCCAGGTGCGGCGGTCCAGAATGCGACTGATCTGCGCGCCGTACTTGAAGCGGCCGTCGCGGGTGCCGTAGGCCAGGTAGGTGCGCAGCAGCCAGTTGCGGCTAATGGCGGGCGTGGTCCGAAAGCCGAGCTGAAAGCGGTGGCCTTCGATGCTGTTGAAGGCGTAGGTGCTCAGCACCGGTCCCAGGTCCAGCTTGCCCGCACGGTAGTAACCATTCACGGCAATGTCCATGATATCGAGCACCGTGCGCACCTCGGGTAGGCGCTGCACCGAGTCGAGGGTAGCGAAGGTGCCCTGCTCGCGGGCCGTGAGCGTATCGGGGCGGTTTTCTTCCCAGAAACCGGGCGGGGTTTCGTAGGCGCTGGCCAGGGTTTCGATGGGCAGGTTGTAGAACTCGGCCGGGCGTTCCTGATTCACCACAAAATCGGAGTTGATGGTGGTGAACTCGGCCCGGAAAGCCGGACTTTTCTTGAGGGGCTTCACGCCCAGTTCCACGTGCGTGCGGCGCGGCAGGCCCGGCCCGGCCGAGGAGGCCACCATGTCCTGCTGCACCACAATGTTGTCGGCGAAATTGAGATTCACGGAGGGACTTACCTTCAAATCCACGCGGCGCAGGGCGTAGGTTTCGGCGTTGATCCAAATCAGCCCCGTAAAGGCCAGGTCGGCGGGGCGGCGCGGCTCCACGGCAATACGGTAGCAATAGTCAGCGCCCAGGAACACCGAGTCCTGCAGCTCGTATTCGTAGGTGAATTTCCAGCCGTCGGCAATGGGCGAGATGAAATCCTTACCCAACAACTGCTGCCAGTTGCGGTAAAAATCCCAGTCCTGAAACGAGGTGCCCATAATCTGCGACAGCACCGAGCCCTCGCGCGGGGCCAGGCCGTGCATCTGCGTGTGCCGGATTTCCTCGCGAGTCAGGCGCGGCTGCGACTGCACGTAGAAGCGCGAAATGGCCTCGGAGGCGAAGATGGGTAGGGCCACCCGCCCGCTGGTGGTGTCGCTCAGCGCGCCCAGGCTGTCGGCCACGTCCTGAATCTGCTGGAACAGGCTACCCTCCTCCGGGTCGCGGGGCATGTTAGCCAGGAACACCTGGAGGCGGTTGTAGCTGTCGAAATCGTAGGTGTTGAGGCTGCGCTTGTTGTTTTCGTTTTTGTGCGCCTGAACCAACCGCAGAATACGGTAAGCCGGATTTTCGACCTCGCCGGGTGGGCGTATCGTTACCTCACCTAACGTGAAGCCGCCCCCGCCACCCAAGGCGAAATTGACGGTCTGCGTGGGTTGCGTGCCCACGGCTTTTTTCAGTGGTGTAAGACCCAGTGCCGAAGCGCCCAGCGAATCGACGGGTTGTGCTACAGTGAGGGTGAAACGGCCGTTTTCGTCGGCTGTGGTGCCCTGACTGGAGCCCGGCACGAACACCGATGCAAACGGCACGGCCTTGCCGGACTTAGCCTCCGTGACGCGCCCGGCAAAGCGCACCTGCTGCGCCACCACCGACAGCGTGCTCAACATCAGCAGCAGCCCTACCAGAAAATACACACGCGGCCGCAGCAAAAACATAGAAGAATATAACGAAAGGATGCCCGCCTCCCTTTACTGACAGACGAAGTTAAAGTTACGGTATATCCAGCAGGTAGGTGCCAACGTTCTCGGGAAAGTACTTGGTTCCGAAGCAGTTTCCCAAGAGCACGGCCATTTGCTTGTATCTTTGTCTGGAATGGTCCTTGGCCTTATATACTATACTCAACAACACGTGAAAATTCGAGAACGGGGACCGCGCCGGCCGGCGCGGATGGCTACCCTGGTAGCCGCTCTAGGGCTTATCAGCCAATCTGTGGTGCTTGCGCAGTCGTCGTCAACGGCGCCTCGCACCCGCACGGTAGCCGTGGAATACACCGCCACGCTCCACGACCTACCCACTACCACCCACTATCTGGACCTGTGGCTTCCCGTGCCGCACGACGATAAGTCGCAGGAAATTATCGGTGTAAGCATCACCTCGCCGTATCGCTACGAAATAGCGACTGGCCCCTACAACAACCAGATGGTGCACCTGCGCGTGGCGCAGCCCCCAACCGATGGTTTCACGGTGAAGCTACAGTTTCAGGCCGTGCGTCGCGAGCACCTGAATCCGTTTTTGAGCGCGGGTCGCAAGCCTACCAAGGCCGAAGCGAATGACCCCAACATGGCCCGGTGGCTCCAACCCGACCGCCTCGTGCCCATTGATGCCCAGATCAAGACCTGGGCCACGGAGGTAGTGACCAAGGCCAACGCCAAAACTGACCTCGAAAAAGCCCGCGCCATCTACAACCACGTAGTCAGCACCGTGCAGTACGACAAAACCGGCCAGGGCTGGGGCCGCGGCGACATCTACTACGCCTGCGACGCCCGCCGCGGCAACTGCACCGACTTCCACGCTATTTTTATCGGCTATTGCCGGGCGCTGGGTATCCCGGCGCGTTTCAGCATCGGGTTCCCCCTACCCGCCGAGCGGGGGAGCGGCCAGGTGCAGGGCTACCACTGCTGGGCTGAGTTCTACACCAAGCAAACTGGCTGGGTGCCCGTCGATGCTTCCGAGGCAGCCAAGAACCCGGACCGCCGCCAGTACTTTTTCGGCGCGCACGATGAAAACCGCGTGGAATTCACCCGCGGCCGCGACCTGACCCTGACGCCCCCACAACAGGGCGACCCGCTGAACTACTTTATCTACCCCTACGCCGAAGTAGATGGTAAGCCGTTCGATAAAATCGACCGCAAGTTCACGTATCAGGACAAGGTACAGATGCCGTAGCCGGTCCACCGCAATAAAGGCAAAGGCCGTGTTTCTGTACAGAAACACGGCTTTTGCCTTTATTGCGGTGTGCTGTTCTACTTCATCGAAGTTAAATTCTGCGTAAGCAACGCGGAGCCGTTCTGAAAGCTGCGCATGGCTTGGAGCAACTCAGCGTCTTGCTGCTGTACTACTTGATAAAAGGCCGTGTTGCCATAGGCATGACGGGCTATAAGTGCTTTCAACTGTGTGCGCAGCAATAAAGCAGAACGGTTTTGCTCAGCGATGGAAGCACGCGTACCAGCTTTAGCTGCCAGAGCAGCCAGCATTTTTAACTGCTGGTCCGTAATCTGAAATTGCTGGTTGAACTGCTCGAAGCGCAGGCCAGCCAACTCTGCTTGGTGGTCCTGGTAGAAGTTGAGAGCAAACTCCCGGATCAGGTTCAGCTTTTGCAACTTAGTGTAATACGCCGATTGCAGCAGCGTGTCGCAGGGCACGAAGAGGTCGGGCATGATGCCGCCGCCGCCGTACACGGTACGGCCGTGGGCCGTGCGGTAGCGCAGGGAGTCAGCGAAGTGGATGCTGTCGGCATGCAGGTACTCGCCGTGGCGCTGGCGGTTGCCTAGCTCCTGCTCGTACGCCGTTGCCCCGCCCTGGTACGACTTCTGAATGCAGCGCCCCGAGGGCGTGAAGTAGCGCGCAATAGTCAGGCGTAACTCCGAGCCGTCGTTGAGGGTGATGGGCTGCTGCACCAGGCCTTTGCCGAAGGTACGCCGTCCTACCAGCAGGGCGCGGTCGTGGTCTTGCAGGGCGCCGGCTACCACCTCGGCGGCCGAGGCACTATTTTCGTCTACCAGCACTACCAGCGGGCCTTCCTCAAATTCGCCGGTTACGCGGGCGAAGGTTTGGGTGTCAAACTGGTCGCCTTTGCCGTCGGTGTACACCAGCTTGCGGGTGCCGCCAATGAACTCATCGGCAATCTTAGTGGCGCGGTCGAGGTAGCCGCCGGGGTTACCGCGCAGGTCCAGCACGAGGCGGGTCATGCCCTGGCGGCGTAAATCGCCCAGCGCCTGCTTAAACTCATCGAACGTACCGCTAGCAAAGCGACTAATCTTGATGAAGCCTGTCTGATTGTCCAGCATATAGCTCACATCCAGCGAGTTGTTGGCAATGCGGTTGCGCGTTACCAGCATCGTGAAGGGCGTGCGCTGATGACGGCGCATCACCAGCAGCGGCACGCGGCTGCCGCGGGGGCCACGCAGCAGGCCCAGTACTGACTCAAGCGACGTGTGTTTGCCCGAAACTGTGGTTTCGCCGATGCGCAGGAGCCGGTCGCCGGGTAGCAGGCCGGCCATTTCGGCGGGGCCGCCGCTGAGCGGGGCTACCACCGTTACAGTGTCATGGAAGATGTTTACCTCGGCACCTACCCCGTCAAAGTCGCTCTGTAACAACACAGAAGCCTGCTGCTCGCGAGCCGGGATAAAGACCGTGTGCGGGTCCAACTGCTCCAGCATCCGGCTGATGGCGTAGTCCGACAGGGCTTCGGCATCCACCGAATCCACGTAGTCGCGGTCCACATAGCTCAGGATTTCCTTGAATTTGAGGTATCCGCGGGAGGTACCGTCGGGGTTCTGGCTGGATGGCCGGAATGGGTTGGCGCCCACCAAAATGCCGCATACCAGCACAATAGCCAGTAGCAGAGGTTGCCGAACCTGCCACTGCCGGTTGTTAGGCGCCTGCTCGGGTGCTACGGCTGGGCGAGGGGTAGGGGCAATGGTCGGCTCAACAGGCATAAGCAAAGGCGGCGTAACGGTTATGACGATAATGCAATCCTGAAGTGGTTACACTACTCAAGTGTAGTAAAACTTTTTCAAGAATAACGCCATAGTACAATGACTACTGTGATTTTCGATAACAATACAATTTGATCTTGTTACACGCCTATTTATGCTGTTTTATTCTTTGATTTACGTAAAAATCCTAGCATCGGGTTGTATTATATAGATTAAGTAAAATTATAATTTTAATAATTTACCCGTATATAGTTTGATCGAAAATCTAATCAAAGCAGGCTGACAATAGCAATATTCTGGCAGTTCCGCTTGGCCATCGTATCTTTGTGCTACCCATGCCAAGAGGAACTATATGGCGCAGGTGGGTGGTTTTTTACAGGTACTAATGGGGCGGATTCTTGCTATTGACTACGGTCACAAACGTGTGGGCCTGGCGGTAACGGACCCCTCACAGCTCATTGCGTCGCCGCTGGATACGGTGCACAGCAAAGACTTGCTGGCGTACCTAAAAGCCTACCACCAGCGTGACCCGCTGGCTGCCTTGGTGGTAGGGATGCCGCGCACCCTGCTCAACGAGGCCACCGACGCTACCAGCGCCGTGGTAGGACTGGTGCGGCAGCTGCGACGTGAGTTTCCGGCGGTGCCGGTGCACGAGGTCGACGAGCGGTTTACCTCACGCATGGCGCACGCTACCATGTTGGCCGGCGGATTAGGCAAGAAAGCCCGCCGCGATAAAGCCACGGTGGACCGCATCAGCGCGGCCATCATTTTGCAATCTTTCCTTGAATCCTGATGATTTACCCTGTTGTTGCCTTCGGCGACCCTGTTTTAAAAGCTCGCGCCCGCGACCTGCCCGCCGATTTTTCGGCTGATGAGCTAAAGCAGCTCGTGGCCGATATGTACGATACCATGTACTATGCCCATGGGGTAGGCCTAGCCGCGCCCCAGATTGGCAAAAGCGTGCGCTTGTTCGTGATTGACTCGGCGCCGATGGTAGATGAGGAGGACGAGAACGGCGAACCAGTGCAACTGGAAGCCACCGCTCAACCCGTGAAACGCGCTTTCATCAACCCGCAGATCATCCACGAAGAAGGCGAGGAGTGGGGCTTTGAAGAAGGCTGCTTGAGCATTCCGGGCGTGCGCGAAATGGTATACCGCCAGCCCGTGGTAACGCTCCGTTATGAGGACGAAAACCGGCAGTCGCACGAAGAAACCTTCTCCGGCATGACCGCCCGCGTGATTCAACACGAGTACGACCACCTGGAAGGTGTGCTGTTCACGGATAAGATTTCGTCCTTCAAAAAGCAGTTCATCAAAGGCAAGCTCGCCCGCATCAGCAAAGGCGACGTGAAAGCCGACTACCGGATGCGTTTTCCGCTGGTAAAGCAGCGGTAGAGAAACAGACTGATATATACATGAATAGTCAATAGTCACGGCCCACTCGAAGTATTTCGGGTGGGCCGTGACGGTTTGTGTGTGCCCTACTTGCTGGTGAGTAGGGGCAGTACGTCTTGCACTTCAAACAAAGAATTGTATTGCAAAATCGACTTCAAGAAAGCCACGTGACCTTGGCCGATCAGTAGCACAATGGCTTTGTCGTGCTGCACATCCACGGCGCGGAGTAAGTTGTTGTAGATGCGCACGTTGCGCTTGAAGAACTCGCCGGCCAAATCGGCGCCGGCATAGTTGGGGCCGCCACCTACGCGGGCTAGTTCGAGCAGATAAGTATCCATATTGCCCTGATCGGCTGCTATGGTGTTCATGCGGGCAAACTGAGTCAGGAGCGTATTGCTGGAGGAAATATAGGTAGAAGACTTTAGAGCAGTGCGTACACGGGCCTTAATCAAGCGGCCAACGCTATCTTGTGGTGCTTCCAAGAAGGCATCTTTCAAGATTTGCTCCTGTCCGTGCTGTTTAGCATAGGCCTTGGTAGCATCGTAGTCGAACACGCCGTCGGCATCGGCGCAGTACACGCGGGGGCGGTTCAGCTTTTTAGCCAGGCGGTAGCCTACCTGGTACACCTCGTTGTTGCCGAGTGTGAACTGGTTTTGGCGGTACAGTGCGTAGGTGCTGTCCACGAAGCGTTGCTGTGTGGGCTCCCATTCGATAAACACTTTATCAGCCTGCGTTTTTTGGAGCTTATTTATCAGTTCCTCCAGTTCCCGTTGTTTCTCGGGGGTGCCCATATCGGTTTTGCTGCCTTTCACCACGTCGCTGGTAGATCCGCTGAAGTGAAAAGTGCCCACGATGTACACTTTGATTTTGCCAGTAGCCGGTGGGGCAGTTTGTGCAGTGGCAGCGAAGGTGGTGCCGAATAGCGAGAGGGCCAGAAGAGCGCGGCGGAAGTAGCGGAGAGTAGTCATCGGTGATAGTGGTGAAGTGATGACACAAAGGTGCCGGCCGCCTAGCGGGGTAGGAAGTTTATTATCCCAACCACCTGAAAATCGAGCTAAAGCCGGAAAACGCAGAGCAAGCCCATTCGTCCGCTGTTGGGCGGGGTTGGTAGCCGTAGGGTAGGGGTAGGGATAATATTCTGGCGCAGACGCAACGGCTTCCGCTATTTTTAACGGATGAACCGCAAACGACTTTTTCTGTACCAGGCAGTAGGATGGACGCTGCTCATCGGCTACGACTTGCTCAGCATCTGGCTGACGGGCAAACCGAAGCTCGGATTGGGTAAGTCGTTGCTGTTGCAACTCACCTTCTGGCTCAGCTTTATGAGTTTGTTCTATTACTGCTACCTGTTCGTGTTTCCGCAGGGTGTGCAGCGGGGGCGCTGGTTGGTGGTAGTGCTGGGCGTGTTGGGTACACCGGTGGTATTTGCGGGCACCCGCTACCTGCTTGAAGAGCTGCTGCTGCCGCTGCTATTCGGTTTCCGCAACTATACGCCCGGCACTTCGCTGCTGTACTACCTCAAGGACAACCTCTATTTCCTGGCGCCGACGGTCGTGCTGGCCGGAGCGGCCGTAGGCGTGCGCGACACGCTGCTGCGTGAAAAGGAGCGCGAAAATCGAGTGGCTTTGCAGGCCTTGCAACAAGAAAAAAGGCAGGCCGAACTGGCCTTCCTGAGAACCCAGATCAACCCTCACTTTCTCTACAACACGCTGAATTACCTCTACGCCGAGGCTTACCTCGTATCGGAGCCGTTGGCCGAGGCGGTGCTGCGCCTCTCCGATCTGATGCGTTACATGCTGCACGAAAGCCCCGATGGGCGGATAGACCTCGAAAAGGAGGTAGACTACGTACATAACTTCTTGGCTATTCATCAATTGCGGTTCGAGGACAAATTCTTCGTGCAGTTCCGGCAAACGGGTGCCGCCGTGGCGGGGCAGCGGGTAGCCTCGCTGCTGCTGATTCCCTTCGTAGAAAATGCTCTGAAACACGGGGTAGTAAACAGAGCCGATCAGCCAGTGGAAATCAGCCTGCACCTACCTGCGCCCGACCAACTACTATTTGAAGTGCATAACTTCATCAACCAACACCAAAAAGACGCCACCACGGGCATTGGGCTGGCCAACATCCGACGGCGCCTGGAACTGCTCTACCCTAACCGGCACAACTTGCAGATTGAGGACGATGGTAGGCAGCACCGCATTCGGTTAACGGTGGCGTTGTGAATAAGAGGCTGTTTGAGTTAACTATGAACGTGTAGAGACGCATACTTGCGTCTCGTCGTCGAACGATTTCGCCCGCATGGCGCAGATGACAAGACGCAAGTATGCGTCTCTACACCGTTCTAACAACCTTTTCAGCTAACTCAAACAGTTTCTCAGAGCTTTCATCGTTGTATCAGCACATCATTTCGACCAACGGGAGAAATAACGTTCTTGCCTACCTATTTACTACCCCGTTCTTATGCTCCGTTGTATCGCCGTTGATGATGAGGCCTACGCTACTCGATTGCTAGCCAGCTACATTCAGAAAATTCCGACACTTACGCTAGTAGGTACTACCACCAATCCTATTGAAGCGCTGCACTGGGTGCAGGAGGGGCGTGTTGATCTGGTATTCCTAGATATTCAGATGCCGGAGCTGACGGGCTTGCAGTTCCTGAAAATCTGCGGGAATCGGTGCAAAGTGGTGCTTACCACCGCCTACCCCGAGTACGCCCTAGAGGGCTACGAGCACGACGTGGTGGACTACCTGCTGAAGCCCATTGCCTTTGACCGCTTTCTGCGGGCCGTGCAAAAGGCGCAGGCGCTACTGCCCGCGCCGGCCGCTGTGGCTCCGCCGCCCACGCCTACCCCAGCGGCCCCGTCTACAGGCAGTTCCCTGTTTGTGAAAGGCGAAAGCAAGAACAAGTTTCTGCGTCTCGACTACGCCGATATTCTCTACGTGGAGGCCCTGAAAAACTACGTGTCCATCGTGACGCCGGGGCAGCGCGTGGTCACCTACCAAACCCTGAAAGACCTGAGCGAGCAACTGCCACAGCCGCCGTTTCTGCGGGTACACAAGTCCTACCTCGTGTCGCTGGATAAAATCCGGATGGTGGATGGCAACACCATTTATATTGAAGATCAGCAGATTCCGGTGGGTGAAACCTACCGCGACACGCTGTTTCGGTTGGTGCGGGACAGGGGAGAGTAGACGCTATTGCTGCAACTCCTCCAGTTTTGCGGCTAGCTGCTGCCCGAAGTAGCTCTGCTTCAGCGAGTCAGGGAGGGCGCGGTAATAGGGCCGGATAACCTTGACATCCGGGCGGTTGTGGGTATTGTCCAGCAAGGCATACGCCGTGAGTTCGGAGTGCGGGTGTTGCTTCGCAAACAGCACCGCTGAATAAGCCATGTAATCCGGAAAGCGGGTTCTAAATCTTCGGGCCGAATCGGACCACTGCTCCACGAGCGCACGGTTGCCGGAGTCATATGTTTGCGTCAGCTTGGCGGTCAGCAGGCTTTCATCCACAAAATATTTGTTCCAGATACTGTCGTTGAGGTAGAGGTAACGTTCTAAATCTTTTTGCTGCGGCGAAGTAGAAAAAACGGTGGCATTGCGGAGGTAGGAGCCAATTTTTAGCCGCTGATAAATGTGGTAGAAAGTACGCTTTTGCTGGTCTTTAGGAAGCAGGGTTATCTGGATGGAATCGGCAGGGAGGTATACATCCGCGCGAATATCTACGGTTGTATCCGTGTTGCTGCGGATGAATACCCTGTAAACGTCTGGCTGCCTAACGGTACCCACAAATACCAACTGGCTGGCGCGTAGTTTGGCTGTATCTATTGGGCCCGGATGATGCAGGCGGGCGAAGCAGTTGGGGCAATTGGCTATTTTGATGAGGTAGGGATAGTGTTTTGCTTGTTGCCGACAGCTGGTTAACAAAATCAGAATCGATAGGAGCGAAAGAAGGATTTTAGACAGCATAAGCAGTAGTAGATAGCGTGAAGAATCGGTGACCAACATCAGAATATAGCAGTCTGCTGGTATACGCAACGCAGACAGGCAAGATGCTTGTAGTGAGCCTCCTGTACTTCCTTTATTTCTCGAATGCGCGCTACTGTTATTCTATTCTCTGTATGCTGTTTACTCCTACTTCCCGCCGCGCCTACTTACGCCTGGGGCTTCTTCAGCCACCGGCTTATTAACCGGCTGGCGGTGCTCACCCTACCCCGCGAAATGATTGGCTTCTACAAAGCCAACATCGACTACCTCACCGAAAACGCTACCCGGCCCGACTCGCGCCGCACAGTGGTGCCCGGCGAGGCCGCCCGCCACTTCCTGGATGTGGACGTGTACGGCGACTCGGCCCTCACCAAAAACGGCCTGCCCCGCAACTTCGCTGATGCCGTGGCCCGCTACGGCGAAGATTCCTTGATGCGCCACGGCATTGTGCCCTGGCAGGTAGCCCAGATGAAAGGCCAACTCACGGCCGCCTTCCGGGAGCACAACACCGACCGCATCCTGCACCTCTCCGCCGACCTGGGCCACTACGTAGCCGACGCCTGCGTGCCGCTGCATACCACCCGCAACTACAATGGCCAGTTCACGGGTCAGCGCGGCATTCATGGGTTGTGGGAAAGCCGCTTGCCGGAGCTGCTGAGCACCGACTACGACCTGATGGTAGGCCAAGCTGCCTACCTCGACCGACCTACGGAGGCCATCTGGCAGGCCGTGGCCGCTTCGCACGCCGCCGTCGATTCAGTCCTGCGCTTCGAGCGGGAGCAGACGCTGCTGTTTGCTGCCGACCGCAAGTATAGCTACGAGGAGCGGGGCGGCCAGACCATCCGGACCTACTCCCGCGATTTTGCGCGCGCCTACCACCGCCAGCTCAATGGGCAAGTAGAGCGTCGCATGCGCCAGGCTGTGCGTCTGGTAGCGGCTTTTTGGTACACATGCTGGGTGGATGCCGGTCAGCCCGATCTGGATAAGCTGCCCCGCACACCCTCAGCTAAGGAGCAGGAGCGTTTAGCCCAGGAAGCAGCTCGTCAGCAGGCACCAACCCTATACGTACCCGGCCATGAGGACTAACCAGTAGCGCCACAAATTGGTGGTTTGCCCTGGATTCTCTACCTTATTTCGCACTTATACTCCATTTATCCCTTTTTCACTTCTATGGAAAATACCTACACTTCGCCTACCGGATTTACCCCGAGCGGCCCACCTCCCAAAAACTGGCTGGTTGAGTCTATTCTGGTTACGATTTTTTGTTGCCTACCCTTTGGTATTGCAGGCATCGTGAATGCGGCCAACGTTAATTCCCGTTGGGCTGCTGGCGACCGTGACGGCGCCTTACACGCTTCGCAGCAAGCTGGTAAATGGACGAAGATTGGCTTCTTTGTGAGCATTGCGGGCACCGTTGCCTACCTAGCGTTCGTTTTCCTGTTCGGTGGCTTAGCAATGCTAAACGGATTGGGGTCTGGTAATTAAGTAGTTGTGAACGAGTCTGCTGAGCCGCGATGGGGTAAGCTGGCCAGCCTACTGGTGCTGGGCGGGGTAGGGCTTCTACTCCTATACTTTCGCCTCGATCCGGCCCACTACCCTTTCCCACGCTGCCCGGTGCACTGGCTAACGGGGCTGCACTGCCCTGGCTGTGGCACCCAACGCGCCTTGCACGCGCTACTGCACGGTAGGGTAGGGCAGGCGGTCCACTACAATTTGCTGGCCGTAGGCTACGCGCCGGTGGTGGTGGTAGGCGCCTTCGAAGAAGCTTGGCTGCGCGGCGGAGCATCGGCCCGCAGAACCTCCTTTCTGTATAGCGTCTGGTTTGGTTGGTTGACGGTAGGTGGGGTCGTGTTGTTTACGATTCTGCGCAATCTGCCAACCTCTGTTGGCTATTGGCTGGCTCCATAACACGCTGTGGTATACAACTTGCGAAGCCCGACGTAAGCTCGTCGGGCTTTCGTATAACAGTCGAGTAGCAAACCGTTTGGTGGTGTAGCGAAAGCCGGGCACAACCCGGTTCCGTCGGCTGCGTACGAAACTCGCTGCCGATGTTGCAGCCTTTCCATATCACTATATGAAGAAACAGTTCTGTTTACTTGTTGCTCTGCTGCTGAGCCTGCTAAACTCAGTATACGCACAAAAGGTAGGTCTTGTGCTTAGTGGCGGCGGCGCCAAAGGCCTGGCACACGTGGGCGTGTTGCGCGTGCTGGAGCAAAACCGTATCCCCATCGACTACATTGTGGGCACTAGCATGGGCGCCATTGTAGGCGGCATGTACGCGGCCGGCTATTCGCCCGACGAGATTGAAGAAATTGTACTGAAGCCAGAGTTTCAGAACTGGGTGAATGGCTCGCCGGTGGAGGGCAAAGTCTACAATTATTACGACATCGACCCCACGCCCGCTGCCCTGCACCTGCGCCTGGCCATCGACTCGACGCTGAAAACCCGCGTGACGCCTAAGCTCGTCAACGATGTGACCCTCAACTATGTGCTGGCTACCATGCTGGCACCCGCTGGCGCCATTGCCAACTACAACTTCGATAACCTGCTAGTGCCCTACCGTAGCGTGGCCTCGGAGGTGTTCACCCGCGAGAAAGTGGTGCAGAAGAGTGGTTCTCTCTCCGATGCTGTGCGCAATTCGATGGCGTTTCCGCTGGCGTTCCGGCCTATCCGGCAGGAAGATGGGCGCTACCTGTTTGATGGGGCTGTGGTGGATAACTTCCCGACAGACGTGATGCGGAACGAGTTCAAGCCCGACATCATGATTGGGGTGAACGTAGGCGACGTCGCTTTTAATAAATACCCCAAGGACAAAGACGATAAACTGCTGGCCAGCACGCTGATATTCCTGGGCTCCAACGTAGCCGACACCACATCAGTAGGCCCCAATGGCATCTATATTCAGCCCAACCTGAATGATATCACAGCGGCTGACTTCAACAAAGTGAATCAGTTGATTCAGTACGGCGCGCAGGCCGCCGAGCGCAAGTTGCCTCTGATTCTGGAACGCATTCAACGGCGCGAAGATACTGTGGCGCTACAGGCGCGGCGCCGGGCGTTTCAGGAACAGGCTCCACGGCCGGTATTCAAGCGCATCGACGTGCAGGGTCTACCTCAACGACAGCAAGGCTTTGTGCGCCGTTTCTTCCAGAAAACGGGATCTAGCTACTCACCTAGCGATATTGAGGAGGGTTACTACCGCCTGGTTAACAACGATTTCTTCAACAACGTGTATCCCCGCATCAACTACAACAGCCAGTTGAAAGGCTACGTGTTGAACGTAGATGCGCGCCAAAACTCCAATCTTACTACTGATCTGGGCGTATTGCTTTCTACACGCTCCATGAGCAATATCTATCTGGGCCTAGGCTACCGCTACCTCAACAAGTACCTCTACTCGGTGCGGGCCGATGCTACCATTGGGCGCTTCTACAACGGGGCGCGGGGCTCGTTCCGCATCAGTATTCCCGGCAATACGCCCATTTACTTCGAGCCAACGATTACGTTCAACAATTTCAACTACCAGGATACGGGCGGTTTGCTGGGTGCCTCGGCCCAAAATACCCAACTTCAGCAGCGTGACCTCAAAACCTACCTGCAAGTAGGCTTCAGCCCCAACTACCGCAGCCGCTACGTGTTGAGCGTAGGCGCTTTCACCAACCGCGACCGATTTGCCAACACCAGCGACATCAACACCAGCGCCACCCTGGACCAAGACCGCCTACAGGGTGCTACCGGCGCTATCCGCTTCGAGCGCAACTCCCTGAACCGCCGGCAATATGCTGTAAGTGGCCGGCGCGTAGAGTTTGGTTTCCGGGGTGTGGCGGCGCGGGAAAAATACGCGCCCGGCAGCACCGCCGACAGTTTGCAGGGCCTTAGCCGCAACCATCAATGGGTGAAGCTGGGTATCTACAACGAGCAGTATTTCACGTTCAATAAAACCGATTCGGTAGGCAGTAGGGTGCACGCCTGGGGCTACTTGGTAGAGTCGCAAATCAGTACGCAAGGGCGCTTTGCCAACTACCGCGCCTCCCTGACGATGGCCCCCGCCTTCCTACCCCTGCCCGATTCGCGTACCATCTTCCTGGACCGCTACCGGGGCACGGCCTACGCCGCGGCGGGCCTGCGCTACATAAAGGCTATTGTAGGTTCGCTGGAGTGGCGCACCGAAGGCTACGTGCACGTATTGGTTCGTCCCTGGGAGCGGCAGGATATTAACCCGCTATTAGCGCAACGTGGCCCGGCCATCAGCCGTCCCTACTTCACAGCCATGACGGGCTTCGTGTACCAAACGCCCGTTGGCCCGGCCTCGCTGCAATTCATTCATTACGACGCGCCTACCCGGCAGTTTAGCGTGTTTGCGCACATTGGCTTCGTACTGTTCCGCGAACGGTCGTTGGATTAAGGTGTCATAGTATACACAAAGCCCTGCTATCATCAGATAGCAGGGCTTTTATTAAATCAGTAAACTAAGTAGGGCGACTGTTACTGCGCCTTATATTCGTTCCAGCTCTTGATCTTCAAATCCGACATTTCCAGCTTGCAGAACGCTTTGATAAACGCCTTCGCCAGGCGTGCGTTCGTAATCAGCGGCGTGTTGAAATCGACGGCGGTACGGCGAATTTTGTAGTCGTTGTCCAGCTCGCCCTTGGTCAGGTTCTTGGGAATGTTGATGACTAGGTCGATTTTCTTCTCGCGCAGGTAGCTGATGACGTTCGGTTCCTGATAGTCATCGGGCCAGAAGAGAAGCTGGGAAGGCACGCTATTTTCGGCGAAGAAGCGGTGCGTGCCCTGGGTGGCGTAGAGCGTGTAGCCCTTTTGCACCAGCAACTTCGCGGCGGATAGAAGTGCCACCTTCGAGGCAATTGGCCCGCCGGAAATCAGCACCGACTGCTTCGGAATACGGTAGCCCACCGACAGCAGCGACTTCAGTAGCGCCTCCTCCGGCGAGTCGCCGAGGCAGCCTACCTCGCCGGTTGAGGTCATGTCCACGCGCATCACCGGGTCGGCGCCTTGCAGGCGCGTGAAGGAGAACTGTGAGGCCTTCACGCCCACGAATGTAGAGTCGTATACCAACTCGCTGGCGTCGCGCTCCACGGGTAGGCCCAGCAGCACTTTGGTGGCCTTCTTGATAAAGTTGTGGCCCGAAATCTTTGACACGAAGGGGAAGCTGCGCGAGGCGCGCAGGTTGCACTCAATTACCCGGATCTCGCCGTTCTTCTCCAAGAACTGGATGTTGAACGGCCCGCTGATTTCAAAGCGCTTGGCAATCTGCTCGGCAATGGTTTTCAGCTTGCGCACCGTGCCCACGTACACTCGCTGAGGTGGGTAGTACATGGTGGCATCGCCGGAGTGCACGCCGGCAAACTCCACGTGCTCGGAAATGGCGTAGCTCACAATGTCGCCGTGGTCGGCCACCGCGTCCAGCTCAATTTCCTTGGCATCCTGAATAAACTCCGATACCACCACGGGGTACTCGGCGCTAACCGCCGAGGCGAGGTCCAGGTAGGCTTCCATCTCATCGCGGTTCGACACCACGTTCATGGCCGCGCCCGACAGCACATAGCTCGGCCGGATCAGCACCGGAAACCCTACCTCCTGCACAAACTCATATACTGCATCCAGGGTCGTCAGCTCGCGCCAGCGCGGTTGGGCAATGCCCAGTTCGTCGAGAATAGAGGAGAACTTGTGACGGTTTTCGGCTTCGTCGATGCGGGCGGGGGCAGTGCCCAGCACCGGCACCTCGGCATCGGCCAGGCGGGTAGCGAGGTTGTTGGGAATCTGACCGCCGGTAGAGAGAATTACGCCGGTTGGCTGCTCAAAATCCAGAATGTCCATCACCCGCTCGTAGCTCAGCTCTTCGAAGTAGAGCCGGTCACTAACGTCGTAGTCAGTCGAAACGGTTTCGGGATTGTAGTTGATAATGATGGACTTGTAGCCTTCTTCGGTAGCCGTTTGGGCGGCATTCACGCCGCACCAGTCAAACTCCACCGACGAGCCAATGCGGTACACGCCCGAGCCCAGCACCACCACCGACTTATCGGTTTCAGGCTCCAGGTCGTTTTCGGTGCCGTGGTAGGTGGTGTAGAGGTAGTTGGTTTGTGCCGGGAATTCGGCCGCCAGCGTATCAATCTGCTTCACTACGGGCAACACGCCCAGGGCCTTGCGCTGCTCGCGCACGATTAGCTCGTTGGCTTTTACGTCTTGGTTGCCGTAGAGCTTCACGGCCAACTGCTGGTCCGAGAAGCCGGCCTTCTTGGTTTCGCGCAGCAGCTCGGCGGGTAGGGCATCGGCCGAATCCAGTTCACCTACCTGGTTGCCCAGCTCGAAGATGGTGTAGAGACGCTGCAAGAACCACAGGTCAATCCTGGTCAGGTCGTGCACCTGCTGGATGGTATACCCCGCCTCGAAGGCCAGATTAATAGCGAAAATGCGCTCCTCGTTCGGCTCGCTCAGTAGCTTGTCGAGGGTAGCGTTGTCCACGGTTTCAGCGGCATTGCCCACGAAGCCGCGCTTGCCGGTATCCAGCATCCGCAGTCCCTTCTGAATGGCTTCTTCAAATGATTTGCCGATGCTCATCACCTCGCCCACGCTCTTCATGCTGCTGCCAATCTGCCGCGCCACGCCCGAAAACTTACCCAAGTCCCAGCGCGGCAGCTTGCACACCACGTAGTCAAGCGCCGGCTCGAAGAAGGCCGAAGTTGTCTGCGTCACGCTGTTTTTCAACTCCGACAGTGCGTAGCCCAGGCTCAGCTTGGCCGCCACAAACGCCAGTGGGTAGCCCGTAGCCTTAGAGGCCAGCGCCGAGGAGCGCGACAGGCGCGCATTCACCTCAATCACGCGGTATTCCTCGGAAAATGGGTCCAGGGCGTACTGAATGTTGCACTCGCCCACAATGCCCAGGTGGCGAATAGTCTTGATGCCGATGCTGCGCAGCTTATGGTACTCGCGGTTGCTCAACGTCTGCGACGGCGCCACCACGATGCTCTCGCCGGTGTGGATACCGATAGGGTCGAAGTTCTCCATGTTGCAGACCGTGATGCAGTTGTCATACTGGTCGCGCACTACTTCGTACTCCACTTCCTTCCAGCCTTTCAGCGACTCTTCTACCAGAATCTGGTCGGAAGTCGTGAAGGCTTTTTCAGCCAGCGCCCGCAGCTCGTCGTCGTTATTGGCGAAGCCACTTCCCAAACCACCCAGTGCAAACGCCGCCCGCACGATAATGGGGTAGCCGATTTCCTCGGCCGCCTTCAACGCATCATCCAGGGTAGTCACGGCCCGGCTGCGGGCAATGAGCACGCCGATCTGGTCGAGCTTATCCTTGAAAATGTCGCGGTCCTCGGTGTCGATGATGCTCTGCACCGGCGTACCCAGCACCTTCACGTTGTACTTCTCGAAGATTCCCCCTTGGTACAAGGCCACGGCGCAATTCAGGGCCGTTTGGCCGCCAAATGCCACCAAAATACCGTCGGGCTGTTCCTTCTTGATGACCTCCTCTACGAAGTAGGGCGTCACGGGCAGGAAGTACACGTCGTCGGCAATGTTGTCCGACGTCTGCACGGTGGCGATGTTGGGGTTGATGAGGATGGTGCGGATGCCTTCCTCTTTCAGGGCCTTTAGGGCCTGCGAGCCGGAGTAGTCAAATTCGCCGGCCTCGCCGATTTTCAGCGCGCCCGAGCCAAGGACCAGGACTTTTTGTGGTTTGTTCATTCTAAGAGGTGGGTCACAAACCGCTGGAACGGTTATGTTAAATGGCAGTCGTATAAAGTCGGCTATAGCCGATTCGCTTTGTGGCGGAGTACGTTTTATTCAGTAAAGAGAGTGTCGCTTCTCACTATTTCCCAGTTGCCGGACGGCCGTTTGGTCATCCAGATTTTGATAGCTGCATCGGCGCGTTCACCATCTAATAAAAAGCGAAAAACAAGAGAGTCTTTTTTGGCATTCAGGTTTTCAACCTTAAAGTTTTTGGCCGTTATCCTTCCTGTTCGACTAGTTATTCGGGGAGAAACTCTGGCCGAACTCATGGCTTTTGCAATCAAATCAGCTGGTTCACCGAGCATTGCTTTCATGAGTGTCTGCTGTCCCATATTCTTGAAAAAACAGAACGCGGCAAAAGCTAAAACACCCAGCAGCATATACCCCCAATTCGGAAAACCTCTACCTTTTGCTTGCATAAGAGTAATGGCCTAGGAAGTGATGAATCAGGAGAAAGGCACGCCATGCTTCGACTTTGCTGCGCTCCAGTCAGCATGACGTTCTTTTTCGGCTGATTTACTTACCCTCCTTATACTCCTCTACCGCCTTCAAAAAGTCATCAAACATAAACTCCGTGTCCTGGGGCCCACCAGCGGCTTCAGGGTGAAACTGAGTGGAGAAGAACGGCTTGGTTTTGTGCTTGATGCCTTCGCAAGTGCCGTCGTTGAGGTTTTCGAACAGCATCTCCCACTCGGCAGGTAGGGTGTCGGTGTCTACCGCGAAACCGTGGTTTTGGCTGGTGATGTAGCTGCGCTTAGTGCCCGTGAGTAGGACAGGCTGGTTGTGGCTGCGGTGGCCGTACTTCAGCTTGAAAGTGTCGCCGCCCGCGGCTAGGCCCATGAGTTGGGAGCCCAGGCAGATGCCGAAAATGGGCTTATCCTGCTGCAGGGCCGTTTGGAGGTGGCCAATAGTCGCCTCGCACATCTTCGGGTCACCGGGGCCATTGCTGAGGAACAGGCCGTCGTAGTCGAGCTGGGTGAAGTCGTAGTCCCAGGGCACGCGGATGAGCTCTACGTCGCGCTCCAGGAAGCAGCGGATGATGTTGGTCTTGGTGCCGCAGTCGACCAGCACGATTTTGTTGCTGCCGCTGCCGTAGTGCTTCACTTCGGTGGGGCTCACCTGGGCTACCAGATTATCCTGATTGGGGTCGTGCAGGGGCACGTCCTCTTCGGCCACGATTTTTCCCAGCATGGCGCCTTTCTCGCGCAGCTTCTTGGTGAGTAGGCGCGTATCCACGTCGAAAATGCCGGGGATGTTGTATTCCGACAGCCAGTCGCCCAGGCTCTTGGCAGCGTGCCAGTGGCTGTGCTCCTCGGAGTAATAGTTCACCACCAGTCCGGCCACGTGAATCTTATCCGATTCAAAAATCTTGGAAACCGACTCGTACAAATCCTCGCCGGGCACACCGTAATTGCCTACCATCGGGTAGGTGAGCACCAGAATCTGCCCGGCAAACGACGGATCCGTGAGGTTTTCGGGGTAGCCAGTCATGGCTGTGCTGAACACGACTTCGCCTGCGGCCGATGTGAAGGCGCCGAAGGATTTGCCCTGAATTTCGGTGCCGTCTTCCAGCACCAGCTTCACCGATTTAGCGTTTTCCACTCTGTTTTGCGTAAAAGGGTTTACTCTGTTAGTTAATTTCTGAGGTAGTCAGGCAGGCCGCTTTCTTCTATGTTGCAGTAGGCTGAAGCAGCAGGTGCGCCTATTGTCCCACTTAGCATAGATTGGAACCTTGCCATCGGAGCGAAATACGACGATTTGCCCCCTGTGCTGGGTGTCTGGCGGGTGCGCGGCTTGTCCTCAGCCAGCTTTTGAAACCGCTCCGATATTTTTTCGGCTGGAACAGGACCGAAAACTAGGGGTCTGTTCCAGCCGAAGCAGGAGGTAAGCCAAACGGGGGCGAAAGAATGCGTTTCACTAGGCCCCGCGCACTGCCGCTTCCGAATGTCAGGCATCGGGAAGTCTGGCGGGCACGACTGCTGAATGGAATAGGCGGTGGCCGCTCTTTCATGGAAAGAACCAGCCGGTTGCTGCGCAATAGAAGCCAATGGCAGCGTGCAGCTAATCAGAAGGGGAGCTTGGCTCGTGAACCTCATCGTGCTACTCATTGGGGTTGCAAGTTAGGCCACAAGTCGCTTACTTCCTCGCCTCCGCCGGAATAAGTGTGTACAGCGCCTCTAAAAACCGGTCTACTTCCTCCCTCGTGATATTCAGCGGTGGTAGCAGACGCAGCACGCCGGGGTCGGAGGCATTGCCTACAAAGATGTGGTGCTCCGACAACAGCTTGTCGCGCACCTCTTTTACGGGGAAGTTGTACTTGATGCCAATCATCAAACCCCGACCGCGGATTTCCTCAGCGCCGGCGTTGGCTTCTAGTTCTTGGCGCAGGTAGTCGCCCAGTTCGTGCGCATGCTCCACTAGGTTTTCCTGTTCGATGACTTCCAGCACAGCCAGCGCCGCGGCACACGCCAAGTGGTTGCCGCCGAAGGTAGTACCTAGTAGTCCATACGAAGCTTTCAGGGTAGGCGCAATCAGAATGCCACCGATGGGGAAGCCGTTGCCCATGCCCTTCGCTACCGAAATAACGTCGGGCTGAATACCTGCCCACTGGTGCGCGAAGAACTTGCCACTGCGGCCGTAGCCGCACTGCACTTCATCAGCAATCAGCAGGGCGCCGTATTGCTTGCACAGCTCGGCTAGTCCGCGTAAGAAGTCGTCTGAAGGCATGATGATGCCGCCTACCCCTTGAATGGGTTCGATGATAGCGGCGCATACATCGCCCGCTTGCAGGGCTTGCTCTACCTCGGCCAAGTCGTAGGGTAGGAAGCTCACGGCGTGGTTAGCGTTGAAAGGCGCCACAATCTTCGGGTTATCCGTAGCCGCCACCGCGCCCGACGTACGGCCGTGGAATGCGCCTTTAAACGCAACAACTCGGCTCTTGCCCGTGTGGAATGATGCCAGTTTCAGTGCATTCTCGTTGGCCTCGGCGCCCGAGTTGCACAAAAACAGCCCATACTCCGGGTAGCCAGACACCTCGCCCAACTTCTGCGCCAGCTCCCGCTGAATCGGAATCTGCACCGAGTTGGAGTAGAAGCCTAGGTTCTGAAGCTGCTCGGTGAGGCGCTGCACGTAGTGCGGGTGGCTGTGGCCGATGGAAATCACGGCGTGGCCGCCGTAGAAGTCGAGGTATTCCTGCCCGTTGTCGGCCCACAGCTTCGCCCCAAGCGCCCGCACGGGCGTGATGTTGACGAGCGGATAAACGTTGAAGAGGTCCATGATGATAAGCAGTTAGCGCCGTTCTGGTACCCAGGGTAGAAGCCCTGGGCTAATCAGCATTTCGGCAAATTTCGTTACGTAGCCCAGGGTTTTAACCCTAGGGTATCCGAGCTGTTAAAACAACGCCGCCTTCAATCCTAGCCCCGTCGTTTCTGGTAGCCCAAAAAGCAAATTCATATTCTGCACCGCCTGCCCCGAAGCGCCTTTAA
Organism: Hymenobacter sp. NBH84; assembly: GCF_014217645.1. Classification (NCBI taxonomy): domain Bacteria; kingdom Pseudomonadati; phylum Bacteroidota; class Cytophagia; order Cytophagales; family Hymenobacteraceae; genus Hymenobacter; species Hymenobacter sp. NBH84. Next base: position 3,787,265 of record NZ_CP043644.1, on the reverse strand, counting down.
TCAGATTATCGAGAGCCGACGTGATAAGTAGTTGCTTCCCGAATTTCTGCACGTGCAGCAGGCACTTGTTGGTGTTCACTACCTGCTTCAGGTGGATTTCCTTATCTGAAACCGTAGTGAATACCGCATCGGCGTAGAAATTTCGATATAGCTCCCGCGCCTCGTCCTGGCTCAGCTCCGACGGCGTGTAGACGCTGGCGAAGATGCCCCGCGTGAAGTTGCCGCGGTAGGGAATGAAGTTGATGTCGACCTCGGCCTGGGGCTGGAGGTACCGCAGACTCTCCCCAATCTCGCCCAGGTGTTGGTGCTTGAAAGGCTTGTAAATGGAGATGTTGCCCGTGCGCCAAGTGAAGCCCGTGGTTTCGGTCAGCTCGCGGCCCGCGCCGGTGCTGCCGGTAATGGCCGAGACGTGCACCGCATCCGTGAGCTTACCTGCCGCCGCCAGGGGTAGAAGCGCCAGCTGAATAGCCGTGGCAAAGCACCCCGGATTGGCAATGCTCTGCGCCTGTTGAATGCGGCTGCGGTTCATCTCTGGCAAGCCGTACACAAACTCCCTACCCTCAAACTCGGCGTCAGCTTCCAAGCGGAAGTCGTTGCTGAGGTCGATGATGTGGGTGGTTTCGGGCAGATTGCTCTTTTCCAGCCACGCCTTGGAGTTGCCGTGGCCCAGGCACAGGAACACCACGTCCTCATCGCCAGCCAGGTCCGACGCAAATCGCAAATCGGTGTCGCCTACCAGGTCGTCGTGGACTTGGTAGACGGGATTGCCAGCGTTGGACGAGCTGACGATGGCGCTCAACTCCGCGTATTCGTGGTGCAGCAGAATGCGAATCAGCTCCCCGGCCGTGTAGCCAGCGCCGCCCACAATGCCGACTTTGATGTTGTGATTTTGCATGGTCTAGTCGCCCTCCTAGGTGGACCCCACCCCCCGGCCCCACTCTCCTTGATGCGGAGAATCCTCCGGGAGAGGGGGAGCCACGGCGGCGTGAACAACAGTTAGGACTAAAAACTAAAAGTAGAAACTAGTCCCCCCTCTCCCGAAGGATTCTCCGCATCAAGGGGAGTGGGGCTAGGGGTGGGGTTACTCGTTGAACGAGCTGTGAATCCGCAGTTGGTTGCTGAAGATCTTGATGAAGCCCCGCGCGTCGCGCGAATCCCAAGCGTTGTTTTCCTCGCCGTAGGTCGCGACTTTGGACTGCATCATGTCGTATTTCGACTCGATGCCTTGCAGTTCGAACTGGTAGGGCTTCAGCGTCACGAACACCTTGCCCGACACCCGCTCCTGCGACGATTCCAGCAATGCCTCAAAGTCGCGCATCACCGGGTCGAGGTATTGAGCCTCGTGGAGTAGGGTGCCGTACCAGTTGGCCACGTATTCCTTATGAATCTGCTGCCAGCGCGAGCTGGTATGCTTCTCCAGCAAGTGGTGGCCCTTCAGCAGAATCAGCGGGGCGGGTGCTTCAAAGCCTACCCGGCCCTTGATGCCCAGAATGGTGTCGCCCACGTGCGTGTCGCGGCCGATGGCATATTGACCAGCCAACTCGTTGAGCTTTTGGATGAGTGCCACGGGTGCCATCTGCTCGCCGTTCAGCGCTACGGGTTCGCCCTTCTCGAAGGTGATTTCCACGTTCATCGGCTCGGTCTGCGTGAGTTGGGTAGGGTAGGCCGATTCGGGTAGCGCCTGGCGCGAAGTCAGCGTTTCAACGCCGCCTACGCTGGTGCCCCAAATACCCACGTTGATAGAATACTTTGCCTTCTCCCAGCTCATCTCGAAGCCCTGCTGTTGCAGGTACTCAATTTCCTGCTGGCGCGAAAGTTTCAGGTCGCGGATGGGCGTGATGATTTCCGTATTGGGCGCGATGACCGCAAACGCCACGTCGAAGCGCACTTGGTCGTTGCCGGCGCCGGTGCTGCCGTGGGCAATGTACTCGGCCCCGGTGCTGCGGGCGTACTCGGCAATAGCCAGCGATTGGAACATGCGCTCCGCACTCACGCTCAGCGGGTACGTGTCGTTCTTTAGAATATTCCCGAAAATCAGGTAGCGCACACACTCGTGGTAGAATCGCTCCGTCACGTCGATAACCTCGTGCGTGGTGGAACCCAATTCGTAGGCACGCTTTTCAATAGCGGCCAATTCCTCGGGCGAGAAACCGCCCGAATTCACAATTACCGTGTGGACTTCCAGCCCAAGTTCGCGCGACAAATACACGGCGCAGTAGGACGTGTCGAGGCCGCCGCTATAGGCGAGGACTACCTTTTTCTTCATTTCAGAGAGTTAGAGAATGTATGCGAAAGTAGGGAGAGGGTAGGAGAACGTCATTCCGATTAACCCCACCCCCGGTCCTTCCCCTCCGGGAAAGGGGGGGCAGACGGTATCAAAACAGTTCGTCAGAACGCACCCCTCTCCCGGAGGGGAGGGGCCGGGGGTGGGGTAGCGCTACCGCAGAATCTCGATAGATTCCTGCGCAATCTTGCCGTACTGGTCTTTCAGATTGTCGTAGACCATGCCCGTGCACAAGCACATTTTGCGCTCGTTTTCCTGCAAGATGGGGTAGTTCTTGCAACTCATGCAGCCTTTCCAGAAGTCGTCGCTTTGCGTGAGCTCGGGGAAGGTGGTAGGGCGGTAGCCCAGCTCGCTGTTGATTTTCATCACAGCAGCGCTGGTGGTAATACCGAAAATCTTGGCTGCCGGGTACTTCGTGCGCGAGAGTTTGAACACCTCGTGCTTGATGGCACGGCCCAGGCCTTCCTTACGCAGCTCGGTGTTCACGATCAGGCCCGAGTTCACCACAAACTTGGCGTCGTCGAACGTCTCAATGTAGCAGAAGCCGGCCAACTCACCTTCTACGAAGGCGATGATGGCGTCACCGTTCTGGATTTTCTTGATTAAGTAATTCGGCTCGCGCTTGGCGATGCCAGTGCCCCGCGTCTTGGCCGACTCAACGTACCATTGGCAAAGGGTGTCAACATATTGAATGTCGGCGAAAGTAGCGACGCGTAAGTTCATGGAGATACGGCGATGCTTGCCTACGCAGGGGTAGGCAAAATGTCTCGAAAAGCAGGATTGCGAAAAGAGAGCCGTTGCTGCCGAGAAAGGCAGTTTTAGGCAACCGGGGCCGGCGGGACGGGTACTCGGGTAGGACTTCCATAGCCGGCTAGCACATGCTGGTAGCCGGGCTGACTGGGTCGCCAGAAGACCCATAATCAGCGCATGAATAACTGTCCTACACCCGTCGTCGCATCATTTCGGTTGAGTTTGTTTCCGGCCGGCTACCGAGCAGGTTAGGTGCACGGCGGAAAATTTTTGCAAACATAAACCCCGTAAAGGATATTGCAAGCTTTTACTGAAATTTACCCTCGTTGGTTGTGGAATTAACCAATTCTTAATCAAGGGGTTGTCAGCGTTGCAAAAATCACATTGGGATAATAAAGTTTGAGCAAGTAACGCGCCAAAGCGCTTTTGAGTATTGGCAAGTGCACGTAACCAATATGTTACGTATGTGCTCCGAATAGGACTATTCGGTTGCAGCTATATAACACACGCTAGCTGTAGCAGTTCATTTTAAAGACAAAATTTTACCTGGCCGATACTGTTGCTTGCACCGCGCAGCTCATAAATATAAAGCTACTCAAGAGCGTCATGTCGAGCTTGTCGAGACATCTTGCGCGCTGATATCAGATAGTAAATGCCTTGCTAAAGGATAAAACTGCTTGCGGACGTTAGCACGTAAGATGTCTCGACAAGCTCGACACGACGCTTTACTTACTCTCTCTACCTGGTTTCTATATGGCAGCCGTCAGTACGAAGCTCGTTTAGCAGAATCCCGTCAGGCGACTACCGGCGTCGGACCGGTAACGTAAGCATCTCCTCCATGAAAGAACAACTGAAAATAGTAAAGATAGGCGGCGGCATTCTGGACGATCCAGAGAAGCTGTACCAGTTCGTAGCCGAGTTTCACCGCCTACCCGGCCTGAAGGTGCTGGTGCATGGTGGTGGCAAGGGCGCTAGTACCTTGCTGCAAAGCCTCGGCATTGAGCCCCAGATGGTGAACGGCCGCCGCATTACCGACGCCGCCACGCTGGATGTGGTGACGATGTTCTATGCTGGCAAAACCAACAAGCTGCTGGTGGCCCTACTTCAGGAGCGTGGCACCAATGCCCTAGGCCTTTCCGGTGCCGATGGCGACGTGCTGCGCGCCACCCGCCGACCGATAGGTGCGGTCGATTACGGCTACGTTGGCGACCTGACCGATCAGAGCGTGAACACGCCACTACTGCAAACCCTACTCAGTGGGGGCCTCACGCCCGTATTCTGCGCCATCACCCACGACGGCCAAGGGCAACTGCTCAATACCAACGCCGATACCATTGCCAGCGTGTTGGCTCGTGCACTAGCACCATTTTATGAGGTAGCCCTGCATTTTTGCTTCGAGAAAGACGGCGTATTGGCTGACGTGCACGACGACAGCTCGGTGATTCCGCAAATCACGCCCGCGCTGTTTCAGGAGCTGAAAGCCAGCGGCGCTATTGCGGCCGGTATGCTGCCGAAGTTGGAAAATGCCTTTGCCGCCTTAGATGCAGGGGTAGAAAAGGTCATCATCGAAAACGCGTTGAAAATCAACGAACCCGTGAAAACTGTGCTATGTCAAAGCTAGTAGACCAGTTGACCGAGGAAGCCATTCAACTGCTGATGGCGTTGATTCGCACACCATCTTACTCGCGGGAGGAGGCGGATACGGCCACGCTGCTAGAGCAGTTTCTGCAAGCACACGGTGCCGAAGTGCACCGCGACGCCAATAACGTGTGGGCCATGTCACGCCACTGGCAGGAGGGCCGCCCAACGGTCCTACTTAACTCCCACCACGACACCGTGAAGCCCGGCGCCTCCTGGACCGCCGACCCATTCGGGGCCGCAGTAGTAGGCGACAAGCTCACCGGCTTGGGTAGCAACGACGCGGGCGCTTCCGCCGTGAGCTTGCTGGCGACGTTTCTCTACTTTGAGGAAAACCCGTTGCCCTTCAACTTGCTCTGCGCCATCACGGCGGAGGAGGAAGTATCGGGCGCTAACGGTATCCGTCGCCTGTTGCCCCTACTCCCTACCATCGACTTGGGCATTGTAGGAGAGCCGACACAGATGGACCTGGCCATTGCCGAAAAGGGCCTCGTGGTGCTGGACTGCGTAGCGCACGGTCGCACTGGCCACGCCGCCCGCGAGGAAGGCGACAATGCCCTCTACAAAGCTTTGGATGACATTCAGCTACTTCGCAACTACCAGTTTTCCCGCGTGTCGGAGCTGCTGGGGCCAGTGAAGCTCTCCGTCACGCAAATTCAGGCCGGGACCCAGCATAATGTAGTACCCGACCGTTGCACGTTCGTGGTAGATGTACGGACGAATGAGCTGTATTCCAATCAGGAAGTAGTCGATATTATTCGTGCTATGGTAGGTGCCGAGGTGACGCCGCGCTCTACCCACCTCAATTCTTCACGCATTGCCCTGGAGCACCCGTTGGTGCAGCGTGGGTTGGCGCTGGGTAGGAAAGCATTCGGCTCCGTCACGCTCTCCGACCAAAGCATGATGCCCTTTACGACGGTGAAAGTAGGCCCCGGCGACTCGGCCCGTTCCCATACCCCCGACGAGTTTATTTATTTAAGCGAGATTCGCGGCGGGGTGCGTGGCTACGTAGAGCTGTTGCAGGGACTAGAATTAGAGACTAAAAACTAGAAGCTAGTTTTACCTTTTAGGAATATGAAAATCTGGGAAAAAGGCATTCCTGTAGATGCCAAAATCGAGCAGTTTACCATTGGTCAAGACCGGGAACTGGACCTGTATCTGGCCAAGTTCGATGTGCTGGCTTCCAAGGCGCAGGCCAATATGCTGGCGCAGGTAGGCCTGCTCACGTCGGAGGAAAACCAGCAGCTGCAACAGGGCCTCACGGAACTGGCCGATCAGGTGGAAGCCGGCACCTTCACCATTGAGGACGAGTTTGAGGATGTGCACTCCAAAATTGAGTCCTACCTCACGGAGAAGTTCGGCGACGCGGGCAAGAAGATTCACACGGCCCGCTCCCGCAACGACCAGGTGCTAACGGCTATTCAGCTGTTTTTGAAGGACTACACCGAGCGCGCCGCGGCTAAAATCGTACAGCTGGCGGAGGTGATGCTGCAAAAAGCAGAAGTGCACAAAGCCGATTTACTACCTGGGTACACGCACTTCCAAGCCGCCATGCCCAGCAGCTTCGGGCTGTGGTTTTCGGCGTATGCTGAGCACTTGCTGCTGGATTTGGCGTTGTTCGAAGCCGCCCACACCGTAGCCGACCAGAACCCGCTGGGCTCCGGCGCTGGCTTCGGCAGCAGCTTCCCCATCAACCGCCAGCAGACTACGCAGGAACTCGGCTTCGGCAACATGGCCGTGAGCAGCGTGGGCGCCCAAATGCTGCGCGGCAAGACGGAAAAAACGCTGGCCTTCGCGCTGGCCGGGTGCGCCGCTACCCTCGCCAAGATGAGCTACGATCTGGTGCTCTACAACTCGCAGGATCTGGCCTTTGTGGAGTTGCCGGCCGCCTTCACCACGGGCTCCAGCATTATGCCGCACAAGAAAAACCCCGATGTGTTCGAGCTAATTCGGGCGCGGTGCAATGCGTTGCAGGCCCTGCCCAACACTATTACGCTCACCATCAGCAACCTGCCCAGCGGCTACCACCGCGACTTCCAGATTCTAAAGGAGCTGCTCTTCGAGCCGATGACGCAGTTCCTGGATATTCTGGACATCGTGTTGTTTGCCCTACCCCAGCTGCGCATCAAGCCCAACCTGCTGGCCCAGGACAAGTACGACGGCGTCTTCTCAGTAGAGAATATCAACCAGCTCATTCAAACCGGCACACCCTTCCGCGAAGCCTACCAGCAGGTAGGCCGTGCCGTGAACGAGGGTAGCTACGTGCCACACAAGGAGTTCCAAACCACTCACTTGGGCAGCGTGCACAACCTGAGCTTGGAAGAAATCGAAGCCAAGCTGGCGCGGGTGCGGCAAGGAAGTAGGGTGCTGGGCGGAGAGCAGTAATCAGCTGTCATCCTGAGCGGCGCGAAGGACCTTATTACGTTGGCACGAGTCGTTCGCACGATATTGTTCAGCGTGATAAGGTCCTTCGCGCTGCTCAGGATGACGATAGGTAGGTAACCTTCACGCGCTTCACAAGCGGCACCGTGAACTGAACATTTGCAGGCTTACCGTTCTGCCTACCCGGCCGAAACTGCCCGATGGTGCGGAAAGTCTCGGCTAAGGCGGGCGTAACGGCTTCTTCCGATTCGGCAGCGGTAGGCCCGAGTGCTGGTCGGCGCACGTGGCCAGTTTTATCAATGATAAACGTAACAACGGACATGGGCCCGCTAGCCGCGCCGCCGTGCACGTGGCTGGTTATGAACGACTGCAACCCATCCATACCACCATCCAGGTAGGCGGGCTTCTGCTCCACATACGTATAGATTTTATCGCCATCCAGCATAGATGTGTTTGGTTTTTGCGACGACACTGCATTGGGCGCTGAGGTAGCCATTTGAGCACGCGCAGCAGGGATGAGTAACGCTGAGAAACCGAGGAGAGTGAGGGCGCCGAGCAACGGGCGTGGTAGAGAAGTAGGCATAGGTCTGAGTAGGCTTAAGTAGAAAACTATTTTCTGTTTTTTGAGGAAGTGGATGACGTAAAAGTGATTGGTATGGTGTAATAAACATCTACTGGAATATCATTTTGTTCGCCTGGGGTCCAGCAAGGCATGAGTTGTATAACGCGTATTGCCTCAGCATCTAGAATAGGAGATAAGCCCCTTTCAATCCGGATACTGTCAACTGTACCTGATTTGGTTATTCGACATTTAACCCAAATTCGGCCTGATTGAGTGGCACTTAGTGGATAGCGGACATTGCTTGCAATGAATTGTCGAAGTGCTTTATCTCCTCCGGGGTATTCAGGCATTTTCTCCACATACATACCTAGCACTTCTGGTTGGAAGCTCTGCTTGGTAGTGGTAGACTTCACCTGCGCCCACGCTTCCCTACCCGACAACCCCAATCCGCACACCAGCACCAGCGCCACCAGAAACCGCCGCAGCTTGGAGCGCAGCCGCGGCTGCGGAGCCGCGGCCAACTGGCTTTGCCGGAAGCGGCCACACAACTGGCCATCGGGCGAGGCGGCGCGGGCGGCGGCCAGGTCGGCGGCGGTGCTGTTGGTGAAGTCTATTACCTCGTGGTTGCAGTGGGCACAGTGGCGGCCTTGAGCCGTTGGTGTCATTTGCTGCCAGTCTTCAGAGCAGGCTTGCAGATGCACGTTAAGGATAGGTAGGGGTAGCATAGAGGCGTGATATATAGCAGTAGTAAAGTAAATTACGCTGAAAGACTACTTCTTATTGCAGATGCGCAGAGCGCGTTGCTGAAACAAGTTGATATAGGCGACTGTCCGCGAGCAGATGCTGTTCATACCATCTTCATGCTGCGCAATAAAGCTTTATTGTAACCCGCTCAAAACAATCTCTGATTTTTGTGCTTTATGTCCGCATCTGACGGCTACGATTGTGTGAGTATCTTTGCCGCTTACCCCGCAGGGGGTGTTGTTTCTACTTTGCCTTATGTCATCTCTTCAGAATTATCCCCGCTTCACTTTAGGTAATACGCTGACCACGGAGCAACTGGAGTTTTTTCGGCAGTATGGATTTCTGCATTTTCGACCTTTTCTGACCCCCGATACTGTGCAGGATTTGCTGCGCGCGTCGGAAGACGTGCAGAGCAAATGGCTGGCCGAGGGGGTAGAGAAAGTAAACGGCGTGCCCATCAAATACGGTAAGGATGTGGACGGCCAGCCCATTGTGCAGCGGTTTGCTTTCGCCTCACACCACAGCCCCGTACTGCGCGAGTTCCTGAAAGATCCACGCCTAGAAGCGTTGTTTCCCTTGCTAGAAGCTCCCGGCGGGCGCATCGGCGAAAACGAGAAGGACGGCCTTGTCATCAACCACTACGTGAACGTAACGGGCTCCGAGTTCTCGCAAATGGGTTGGCACACCGATTCTCTGCGCGACGTGTTCTACGGCAAGCGCATTGGTCCGATGCTGAACGTAGGTGTGCACCTCGATGGCACGCCGGCTACCAATGGCGGCCTGCGCCTGCTGGTAGGTACACACACGCAGAGCCTGCGCAAAATGCTGTTTCGTAAGAAATACTACAAAGACGTAGACTCTGACCCCAACGAAATAGCCGTAGAAACCGAGCCCGGCGACCTGACCGTGCACGACGGCCGCATGTGGCACCGCGTGGCCCGCTCGCCGCTGGTAGGTGAGGTGTCGCGCCGCCGTGTCATGTACATTCCTATTATCTCGGGCAAGTACGAGCCCAAAAACGAGGAAAGTCCTACGCCGTTTTACCTGCGCTTTCTGCATTTGGTGAAGTAGCGTAAGGACTACAAGGCTGTCATGCTGAGCGCAGCCGAAGCATCTCTATCGCAGCGCTAATTCTATTCATTATGAATTACTATCGGTAGAGATGCTTCGGCTGCGCTCAGCATGGCGGTTTACGCGTAATTGGCAGGATACCACCAAAAATAATCCTATGAAAACGGCACTTATTACCGGCGCCTCGCGGGGTATTGGGCAGGCCATTGCCACCGAGTTGGCGCGGCACGGCTACCATGTACTACTCACGGCGCGCTCCGAAGAGGCCCTGGAAACAGTAGCCGCTACCCTGCGCCAGCAGTTTGGGGTAGAGGTGCACGTGCTGGCCGCCGATCTGGCCGCGGCCGATGGTCCGGCCCGCGTGGCGGAATGGGCCACTGCCACCGCGCCGGAACTAGCTGTGCTAGTGAACAATGCTGGCTACGGACTGTGGGGCAGGTTTGAAGAATTGGGCCTGGATGAGCAGCAACAGATGTTGCGCCTGAATATGCAGGTGCCCGTAGAGCTGACGCACCGCTTGCTCCCTGCGCTGCGCCGCCAGCCCAAGGCCTACATCCTGAACGTGGCCAGTACCGCGGCCTACCAGGCGGTGCCTACCCTATCACTCTACGCAGCCAGCAAGGCGTTTCTGCTCAGCTTCAGTCGCGGCCTGCGCTACGAGTTGCGCAACTCACCGGTGTCCGTCACCTGCCTCAGCCCCGGCTCTACCACCACCGACTTTGCCAATCGAGCCGGCATGAACGACGCCCTGCAAGCCACCGCCAATAAGGTCTCGATGACGCCGGAGCAGGTAGCCAAAGCCGCCGTAGTGGCCCTACTGGCCGGCGAGGCCGAGCTGATTCCGGGGGCACTCAATAAGATTTCCGCCACGCTCACCAGCTTCGTACCCAAGTCGCTGACAGAGAAGATTGCGGCCGGTATCTACGAGAAGCATTTGTAGGAAATAGTGAGTAGTGAGTTTGTGAAGTGGTAAGTAAAAAGCGCCTGTCATGTTGAGCTTGCGAAGGACCTTCTGCCAGTTGAACGAGTCGTTGTTACACTTATCGTTCTACCATGAGAAGATCCTCCGCTGCGCTCAACATGACAGGCGCTTTTTACTTACCACTTCACCACTTTCCCCGCCAGGTAATAGCAGCCGAAGGCAAATGGCACAGCTGCCAGCACATCGTAGGTATAGTGTGCGTGCTGTATTAGCACTAATGTGGCTACAACCACTGTCAGGACGGCCAGCACTTGGCGCAGCCGGCCTCTACCTACTGCCAGGGACAGGAGGGCCAACGTGGCGGTATGACCTGAAAAGAACAGGTCTTTGGTGATGGGAGTAGGCGAGGCGTAGAAGAAACGCTCTACCACTGGGTCGTGTAGCACTAGCAGGTGGGCAGGTGCTTCCAGGGGGAATAGCCACAGCGTAGTTATGCGCAGCAAGTGTAACAAGGCATAGGCCCACAGCGCCCGCAGCAGCAGGGTAGGGCGAGGCAGTAGGTAGACCAAAGCCACCGCAATGCTCAGGTAGATAACCTCAAAGGTAGGCGCAGATACGTCGCGGGCGGGTAGGGCGTCCAGCAGAGGGTCGGGTAGCACCGTACCTGGCCGCGCCTGAATGAAAGCAAAGAAGAAAGGCAGCGCGTAGGAAATACCCAGCAACAACAGCACCACCACAAGCAGCCGCAGGCGGAAGGCAGGATGGTATCGAACTGCCGACCAAGTGAGCGGGCGCGCCGGTGTGGTAGTGGCGGGAGAACTAGAAACGAGCATGCGAGAAGGAGCTTCGCACTATAAAAGGGTAGGTGCAGTACAAAAATAACACTCTGAAAGCAGGTATGCGAAAGTGGTGCCATCGGCGTACTTTAGGACGTTTTTTCATGCCCTCTATCCACTGCCTATGCCTCGTTTTTCTACGCTGCTCACTACCGCCTTGGCGCTGACTACCCTGCCGGCCCTGGCCCAAAACGCTGCCCTCAATGCCCGTATTGCCAAGCTGGCGGCGCAGGAAGAAAGCAAGGTGATTGCCTGGCGGCGCGACATCCACGAGCATCCCGAGCTGGGCAACCAGGAAACCCGCACGGCTGGTATCATAGCCGACCACCTCAAAAAGCTAGGCATTGAGGTGCAAACCGGCGTGGCCCGCACCGGGGTAGTGGGCATTTTGCGCGGCGGCAAGCCCGGCCTCGTAGTAGCCCTGCGTGCCGATATGGACGGCCTGCCCGTAATGGAAACCACCGGCCTACCCTTCGCCTCGCAAGTGAAGACCACCTACAACAACCAGCCCGTAGGCGTGATGCACGCCTGCGGCCACGACACGCACGTGGCCATGCTACTGGGCGCAGCCGAAGTGCTAAGCCAGGTGAAAAAAGACCTGCCCGGCACCGTGAAGTTCATCTTTCAGCCGGCCGAAGAAGGCTCCCTACCCGGCGAAACCGGCGGCGCCAAGCTAATGGTGCAGGAAGGCGTGCTGACGAACCCCAAGGTAGACGCCGTGTTCGGTCTGCACATCAACGCCCAAACGGAGGTAGGCAACCTGCGCTACCGCCCCACCGGCGAAATGGCCGCTGCCGACGTGTTTACCATCAAAGTGAAAGGAAAGTCGGCGCACGGGGCCTACCCTTGGCTGAGCGTGGACCCCGTGGTGACGGCCGCGCAGATTATTCTGGGCCTGCAAACCATCATCAGCCGCCAAACAGAATTGACCAAGGATGCGGCCGTGCTAACGGTGGGCATGGTGCACGGCGGTGTGCGCAACAACATCATTCCCGAGCAAGTGGAGCTGACGGGCACCATCCGGACCCTGGACAAAGACATGCAGCAGAAACTGTGGGCCGATGTGCGCCGCACTGCTACCGGCATTGCCAGCAGCGCCGGCGCTACCGCCGAGGTGGAAATCGTGAACTACACGCCCGTGACCTACAACGACCCGAAGCTGACCGCGCAAATGGCGCCTACCCTGCGCGCCGTGGCGGGTGCTGGCAACGTGCAGGAACAGAAGGCCGTAACTGGCGCCGAGGACTTTGCCTACTTCCAGGAGAAGGTGCCGGGCTTGTTTGTGTTTGTGGGCGGAATGCCCAAAGGGAAAAACCCAGCGGATACGGCCCCGCATCATACCCCCAACTTTTTCGTAGACGAAAGCGGCCTGACGCTGGGCGTAACGACGCTAGCCACCCTCGCCGCCGACTACCTGGGAGCGAAACGGTAGGTATGCCTACAGAACGTCATTTCGACCAACGGGAGAAATCTCGCGTGCTCCCAATAATCTTTGTCAGTTGAGGTTAGCGCTGCATGCGATATTTCTCCCGTTGGTCGAAATGACATTCTACACCAACACCTTGCGCCCTACCCTCAACCCTCCGCGAAATCCATTTAATCCGCACAATCTGCGATGAATATTGCTTTAGTTACCTGCGACATCCTGGCTCAGTATGCCGCGCCCAATGTAGAAGACGAAGACAGCCTACTCACAAACTACCTGCGCGCGCAAGGCCACCACGTAGAGCCCCGCGTGTGGACCAACCCGGCCGTGGAGTGGGAAAAGTACGATGTGGTGCTCCTGAAATCACCCTGGGATTACTTCGACCGCATTGAGGAGTTCTACGCGTGGCTGGACCGGATGGAGCAGCTGCAAGTGCCCATGCTGAACCCCGCCGCCATAGTGCGTTGGAACACCAATAAGCGCTACCTGCGCGACATGGAGCAGGCCGGTGTGCGCATTGTGCCTACCCAGTGGCTACCCCGTGGCAGTCATTTTGATGCCGAAGCCGCCCACGCCGCGCTGCAAACCGACCACCTAGTGGTGAAACCAGCCGTGAGTGGCGGCGCCAAAAATACGTTTGCACTGCTGCGCGGCGAGTCTTCTATCCGCACACCTGACCTCAACGAGCTGCTCCAGCACGAAGACTTTCTGGTGCAGCCCTTCCTACCCCAGATTCAGGCGCAGGGCGAGTGGTCGTTGGTATACTTAGGTGGCGAGTACAGCCACTGCGTGCTGAAAACTCCCAAGTCCGGTGATTTTCGGGTGCAGCACTACCTGGGTGGCGGCATTCAAGCACGGCCCGCGCCGGAGAACCTGCGCCGCACCGCCGATGCCATTGTGGCCCAGTTTGCCCCCGACTGCCTCTACGTTCGCGTAGACGGGGTAGAAATCGACGGCGAATTGGTGCTGATGGAATTAGAGTTGATTGAGCCCTTCCTCTACCTCGCCACCGAGCCCACGGCCTTGGCACAGTACGAAAAAGCGCTGTCAGCTTTAAAAAGCTGAGGAGTTTTCTACTATTATTATCTGTCATCCTGAGCGGAGCGAAGGACCTTATGACCGCAGAACGAGTCGTTGATACGATAGTCGTTCTGCGGTCATAAGGTCCTTCGCTCCGCTCAGGATGACAGGTAGAATCGTCTACAAAATCCGACTAATCCGCTCTAATCCGTGATTATTGGAAACCATTCACCTCAAAGCCGCCATCCACGCTCAGACACTGGCCGGTGATGTAGCTGGCGGCGGGTAGGCACAAGAAAGCCACGGCCGCACTTACTTCCTCCGGCTCGCCTACCCGGCGCATGGGGGTGCGGTCGAGCACGCTTTGTAGAAAATCTGGGTTGCGGAGCACTGTTTCAGCCAGGGGCGTGCGGATATACCACGGCGCCACCACGTTCACGCGGATGCGGTCGGCGGCCCACTCCACGGCCAGGTTGCGGGTAAGCTGCACCATGGCGGCCTTGGTCATGCCGTAGATAGAGCCGGTGCGCACGTGCCGCAGCCCCGCCACCGACGAGATATTTACCACGCTGCTCCCCTCGGCAGCTTGTAGCAGCGGGTAGGCACCCTGGCACAACGCAAACGTCGATTCGAGATTGGTAGCCAGCAGAAATTGGAACTCGCTGGCGCTGTAGTCTACCGTGGGCTTGCGAATGTTGGTGCCCACATTGTTGACCAGAATATGCAGTCGGCCCCACCGCTCGCGCACCATATCCAGCACCTGCTGCCTACCCTCCGCCTGACTAACGTCGGCGGCCAGCGCGTGCGCATCGAGGCCAGCCGCTTGCCAATCGGCCACTTGCTGTTCCAGCGCTGGTGCGGTGCGGGCTACGGCCAGCACTGCGGCGCCTAATCGCAGTAACTCTTCCGTAATGGCCGCCCCAATTCCTTTGGAAGCCCCCGTAACAACGGCTACCTGCCCTTGCAGGGACCAGCGAGCCGCAGAAAAAGTAGATGTGACATCTGCCATAGCGAAGATTATTGTATAAGATTTCGGCCTTTCAAAAAAGAAAACAGGCAATGAGAAATTCCCGAATTTGTAAATTTAATATACTCATTGCACAATGCGTGGTATTGGCCTAAGCGCGATAGTCTACAAATGGGATTACTAGTTGTACGGGATAAGCCACTTGAGTAGAGAATAAAAATTGAGTTTGCTTACGTGTTGTGGATGCATATTAAAATATTCTTAATTTGGATACCCTGCTGTTAGCAGATTGTTCTACTTCCTTTCTTCCTTTCCAAACCACACTCATTTGTATGGCAGAAAACTACTCTGCTGCCGCCTTGCTATTGCTCGGCGGCCTAAGCATCGCTACGGCCCAAGCACAGCAAAAAGTGCCTACAGCGACTGAAAAACCAATTAAAAGCACTGCGCCAATGTTGGTAGAACTCCGCGGCGCGAAAACCAATTACTCGCTGAGTGAAGCCAGCAAGGCCTTACGCGAACAGTTGCAATTAGCTACCACCGACCAGCTCCTACGTGCCAAAACGTCGGCCGACGCGCTGGGGTATGTCCACGAAAAGTACCAACAATACTACCGGGGCATCAAGGTAGAGCACGGCGACTATACCGTGCACGCCAAACAGGGCCAGATTGAGAGCCTGAGCGGCCATCTTACCCGCATCGACAAGCTGGATGTGCAGCCAGCCCTGGCCGAAGCCGCCGCGTTGCAGCGGGCCATGAGCTTTGTGGGCGCCCGGCAGTATATGTGGCAGGATGTCTCCGAAGAAGCTTTCCTGAAAGAGCAGGAGCAAGACCCCATGGCTACCTACAAGCCCAAAGGCGAGCTGGTAGTGATTGGGGTAGGCGAAGGCGAAGCCAAAACGGTACTGGCCTGGAAGTTCAATGTGTACGCCAAGGCCCCCGTAAGCCGCGCCTACCTCTACGTGGATGCGCATTCGGGTGAAGTCGTATATAAGGACGATATCATCAAGCACGCCGCCACTGGCAGCTTTGCCACGGCCTACAGCGGTACCCGTTCGGTGGCCACCGACAGCTACAACGGCAGCTACCGCCTGCGCGAAATCACCCGCGGCAACGGTATCGAAACCTACAATTGCAGGAAAGGCAACAGCTACACCAGCGCCGTCGATTTCACCGACGCGGATAACAACTGGACGGCCGCCGAGTACAACAACGCCAATTTTGACAATGCGGCTGGCGACGCGCACTTCGGTGCCCAGGCCACCTACGATTATTGGAAGAACATCTTCGGCCGTAACAGCTACGATGGTGCTGGCGCCAAAATCAAAAGCTACGTGCACTTCGACGACACGCCCGGCGACGGCAAAGGCTTCGAGAATGCCTACTGGAACGGCTCGGTGATGACCTACGGCGACGGCGGCACCCGCTTCCGGCCGCTTACGTCGCTAGACGTATGCGCACACGAAATCGGCCATGCCGTATGCGA
The DNA here is from genome assembly GCF_014217645.1 of Hymenobacter sp. NBH84. Lineage (NCBI taxonomy): Bacteria > Pseudomonadati > Bacteroidota > Cytophagia > Cytophagales > Hymenobacteraceae > Hymenobacter > Hymenobacter sp. NBH84. Next base: position 3,771,177 of record NZ_CP043644.1, on the reverse strand, counting down.
AAAAACCGCTAACCTGACGTATTCCTACGAGTCAGGCGCCATGAATGAGGGCTTCTCCGATATCTGGGGCGCCTGCGTGGAACAATACAATGCCGCCCGCTACGCCCTCACGAAAAATACCTGGCTGATTGGCGAAGACATCGACAAGCAACAGGCCGCTCTGCGCTCTATGAGCGACCCCAAAGCAATGGGACAGCCGGCCTACTACAAAGGCCAGTACTGGTATGCTGGCACCGCCGACAACGGGGGCGTGCACACCAACTCGGGTGTGCTCAATCACTGGTTTTACATCCTGACGCAAGGCAAGAGCGGTACCAACGAAGGTGGTAACAGTTATTCCGTGACAGGGGTAGGCATCACCGACGCGGCCAAAATTGCCTTCCGGACTGAGGACGTATACCTCACCTCGTCGAGCAACTATGCGGCGGCCCGCAGTTATTCCATTCAGGCAGCTACCGATTTGTTTGGGGCAGGCTCGGCGCAGGTAGTGGCTACTACCAATGCGTGGTACGCTGTGGGGGTAGGTGCGGCCTACTCCGGTGGCGGCACTACTACGCCACCACCCACCACGGTTGCCTACTGCACCTCGAAGGGCACTGATATATCCTACGAGTGGATTGACTACGTGAAGCTGGGTAGCATTGCGCGCACCTCGGGCAAAGACGGCGGCTACTACGATGGCACGGCCCTGAGCACGTCTGTTGCAGCTGGCTCTTCTCAGACCATTAGCTTCAGCGCGGGCTTTGCTTCTTCAGCCTACACCGAGAACTGGGACGTGTACATCGACTACAATCAGGACGGCGACTTTACGGATGCCGGCGAGAATGTAGTGGGTGGCAGCAGCGGCAGCAGCGGTACCCTAAGCGCCACCTTCACAGTACCAGCCACGGCCAAAACCGGCAAAACCCGCATGCGCATTGTGATGAGCGACAACTCGGTTACCACCAGTTGCGGCACCTATACCTACGGCGAAACCGAAGACTATTCCGTGAACATCACAGGCGGCACCCTGGCTGCCGACAACACGGGCGTAGCCAGCCTCACAGGCATCACCACCCTCGATGCCAAAGCGCCTGCGCGTCAGGTGTCTGTTTACCCCAACCCCGCCACCGACCACGTAGCCATTGCCCTACCCGACAACGGCACCATAGCGGGCGTGGAAGTGATGGATATCCGCGGGACGAAAGTAGCCGTACCGTATGCTGTCAAAGGCGAGTTGAACGTATCAAACCTGGCAAAAGGCGTGTACATCCTGAGCATCAGCGACGGGCAGAAAACCTTCCACCAGCGGTTTGTGAAGGAGTAGTACGTAATTCGCTACCCATAAGAAAAGGCCCGATGCACGCTGCATCGGGCCTTTTCTTGTTCCAATAGCTTCTGATCTACCTACATCCCACAGTAGGTAGTGGCCGCAAAATGTGCCTACCTACTCCACGGCGAGTACTCCAGCTTCAACTCAACCAACCCATACCCATCGTTGAGCGCGGAGCTGGAACGACCAAGGCCGGTACTAATATCGTCGAACTGGTCGGTGGTGGTGAAGTAGTAGGCGGCTTCGGCGGTGGCGTTGAGCTTGGGTGTGAGGCGCAGGGTTACGCCCAGGCCCACGGGTGCTACTATCGCCAAGGCAGGGTAGTCGCCGCGCTCGGGGCGCAGAAACGAGGTGTTGTCGTCGGGGCGGGTGGTGCCGTTGTAGGCTTTGGGACTGTAGAGGGCCAGGCCTACCCCCAGTTTCAAGTAGGGCTTCACAAGGGCTGTGGGCGCCGGCCGTGGGGTAGCATAATAAGCCCCATCGCGTAGCGGCTCGAAGCGCACGAATACCGTACCCGTGCCGTTGCGCCCCCGGAAAGCAAGGTTACGCTCGGGCAGGTAGTCCGTAGAACCTATCTGGAAGTAGGTAGCCTCGGTGCCTACCGTCCAGTGCGGATGCACGGGGTAGAGCACGCCCAGGCTGAAGCTGGGCCCGGGTAGTTGATTGCTGAGCCCCTTCGTCAGGTCGCCATTGTACAGGCCAACGCCGGCGCCAGCCGAAAAGCGTACCGGACCCCGGTAGTACGTGCGGGCCTGCATGTCATAATGCCGTTTGCGGCGCTCGGGGTGGTCCTGTGCACAAACGGACAGGGACAAGGCAACAAGGGCAGCAGACAGAAGGTAGGATTTCACGGGAGAGACGAAAGAGGTGGGTAGGGTAGGTAGAGAAAAGACCGTCATGCCACGCATAACGTTCAAACAGTAAGCTGCCGTTACTTAAACGTGCCCTGGGGGTCGGGCTGCTTGGCTATCAGCTCGCTAATGAAATTGAAATCGATGCTGGCCACGCTGTATTTTTGGCCTTGGTGCACGGCATTCCAAGCCTTGGCGTAGTCTTCCTGAATGTAGTACACGCGGGCCAGTTGCTGCCAGGCAGTAGCGTTGGTAGAGTCGGCGGCCAGGGCTTTGTTCAGAAAATCGGTGCTGGTCGATAGGTCTTTTTTCTTCTTGGTCTGCTCATACCGAATCAGGTAGAGGCTGCCCAAGTCGCTGAGGGCCTGGTTGTCGTTGGGTGCTAGGGCCAGCGCTTGGTTGAGCAGATCGATGGAGGCATCGGGGGTAGGCTGCTGGCTGGCAATCACACCCAGCCCGCGGTAGGGTAGGGGGTTCTTGGGGTTGAGCACCCACGCCAGGTTGAGACGGTAGGTAGCCGTGTCGATCTGACCTTCGTTGAGGTACTCGAAGCCTTTGGTAGCAAAAAAGTCGCTGGCCTCGGTGCGCGACGCAAAGCTTTTCTGGATGTTGCCCAAGTAGGTAGCGCCCAGCGCCTGCTCGGCCTGCGCCGCCGATAGCCCCCCAAACAACGGCTGCACCCGGCTGGCTGCCGTGATAGTGGTAGCAACCGACTCAGTTTTACTCTTGGATTTGGATTTGCGCTGCGCTTGCGCCGGTGTAGTAACCAGGAAAGCGAACAGCAGCGCGCAGGGAATCAGAATATTTTTCATCAAGCAAAAGAAGCAGGAAAACGAACGATAAAGTGGTAACGTGCAATGTTAGCTAACAAATATACAACGCCGCACCACGCAACTACAATGCTACCGTGGCAGCCGGCAATCCGCCCGCTGCCGGGCCGAGTACGTATGGGCTACTTCCTGTATTTCGTCTTACTCGCCTTATGTCTTTTCTTCGCTACGGACTGCCAGCCATCGTAGCCGGCTTGCTCTTGCTGCTGGTTGCCAACGAATATGCCGTGGCCCGGCCCAGTCGCCGCATCCGCGACGTTGCTTACGTGCCCCCTACCGACTCGGCCTACCTGGCCGGGCGCCAAGTGTTGGATGTGTACACGCCCCGCCGGCGCGGGCCGCAGCCCTTGCCAGTAGTGATTTTTATCCACGGTGGTAGCTGGAACAGCGGCAGCAAAAATCTGTATTCCTTTATCGGGCGGAGGCTGGCGAAGCAAGGGGTAGTGGCCGTCATCATCAGCTATCGGCTGGCCCCGCAGGTGCGCGTGCCGCAAATGGCCGACGACTGCGCCCGTGCCGTGGTCTGGACCACCCAACACGTGGCCGAGTACGGTGGCGACCCGCAACGCCTGTTCGTGATGGGCCACTCGGCCGGCGGTGGGCTATCGGCATTGCTCGCTACCAAAGACGAGTTGTTCACGCGTTGGGGGCTGGCCCGCAACCCCGTCCGCGGCGCCATCCTCGACGACCCCGCCGGCCTGGACATGCTCGACTACCTCCAAAAGATGCAGTACCCCGGCGACGAACAATATCTGGTGCCTTTCGGCAAAGACCCCGCCGTATGGCGCGCTACCTCCGCCATGTATTTCGTATCGGCCAGTAGCCCGCCTTTCCTACTGTTCGTGGGCGGCGAAACCTACCCCTCTATCCAGAGCAGCAGCGCCCGGTTTCGGGAGCGGTTACAGGCAGTAGGACAACAGCCCGGCTACACGGTGTTGCCGGGCAAGAAGCACGTCCCAATGGTGTTGCAACTATTCTGGCAGCACAACATCATCTATCAGCAACTGCTGAAGCTGGTAGGAGCGAAGTCTGAGTAGGTCGAAAAGCAGAACGTCCCGTGGCGCGCAGCGCAACGGGACGTTCTCGATATTTCTTCAGAGAGCGTTAGCCAATTGACTACGCCACTGACTCAATCTCAAAGCCGGCTTCCTGCACAGCCCGGATTACCTGCTCCGGCTGCACGTTGTTGCCTTGCACGGTCAGGATTTTGTTGGGGTCATCGGTGTCCACCTGCCAGCTGGAAATGGCGGTTTCTTCGTTCAGCGGGCCAGTGACGGCACGCACGCAGCCGCCGCAGTTGATGGTGGTTTTGAATTTTAAAGTATTCATGGAGTGTAGCAAATTAAGCCGAAAGGGCAGCTATTGAAGCTGCATGATGGCTGATTAGATAAGGATAGAACAAGAAACAGGGTAGAAAGTGTCGTGCAGAGGCGTGTAAGCTTCGGGTGGCAGTGTATAGAATTCGGTTTACTATTATTTCTGCCTTTGCTCAGCTATCTGCACTCCGCACTCGCTCGGCTATGCCGAGTGAGCCCTACGCCCAAGCAGCTCTGCTGCGCGCGTCTACTTCACGTTAGCGCGGTGTTGCGCAAACGGCGCGGCCGGATTTGGGGCACTGCCCCTCACACGTAGTCCTCACTCGGTACAGCCGAGCGAGGGCGGAAGCAACAAGCAAAAGGCTTACGCCGGCCGTTGCGGGCGCTTCTCCAGAATCAGTTGGGTGCGGTAGTCGTGCAACGTAGCCTCCAGGCCCACGGGGTACACGTGCGGGTTGAGGAAACGGCGGATACTGGGGTCGAGGCTCTGTACTTCCCGCAGAGCGCGGGCGCGGCTTTCAGCCAGAGTAGGAAGCTGATGCACCAGCTCGCCACGCCGGAAAATAGGCTCCAGCAGCTCCCGGAAATTAGTAGAGCGGATAGACCGCCGGCGCGTGAGGTCAGTGGGGTCTACAATGGTCAGCGACTCGGGTAGAGGCTCTGCGGTGTTGTAGAGCATGTCGGCGCGGGGCTGGCCTTTCTCGTTTTCGTAGCGGCGCACCTGCAAAATGCCGGGAATGCTGGTTTTAATGATCTGCTCCGACAGCTTCACGGTGTAGTCCCAGCCCGAATCGTCGGATTTGCGCAGCGCGGCCAGCTTGTACACGCCCCCCAGGGCCGGCTGGTTGTAGGCCGTTACCAGTTGCGTACCTACTCCCCAGGTGTCGATGCGGGCGCCTTGCTGTTTGAGGCTGGTGATGAGGTTTTCCTCCAGATCATTGCTGGCCACAATGCGCGTATCCGTGAAGCCGGCCTCGTCGAGCAGGGCGCGGGCCTCGCGGCTGAGGTAGGCCAAGTCGCCCGAGTCGAGGCGGATGCCGCCTAGCTCGTGGCCCTGCGCCCGCATCTGCCGGGCTACGTTGATGGCGTGGCGCACGCCTTCTAGCGTGTCGTAGGTGTCTACCAGGAAAACCGAATCGTCGGGGAAAGCCTGCGCGTAGGCTGAGAAGGCGGTTTCTTCGTCGTCGAAAGCCATTACCCAGCTGTGGGCGTGGGTGCCGCGCACGGGAATGCCAAACCGCTGTCCGGCCAGCACGTTGGAGGTACCATCGCCCCCACCCAGGTAGGCCGCCCGGCTCGCCGATAAGCCCCCGTCAAACCCCTGTGCTCGCCGCAAACCAAATTCCAGAATCTGGTCAGAGCCGGCCACTTCCCGCATGCGGGCGGCCTTGGTAGCAATCAGTGTCTGAAAATTGACGAGCGTGAGCAAGGCCGTTTCCACCAGCTGCGCCTGCAACAGCGGCCCCCGCACCCGCACCAGTGGCTCGTTGCCGAATACTACTGTGCCCTCGGCCACGGCATCTACATCGCAGGTGAAGCGCAGATCGCGCAGGTAGTCCAGAAACTTAGGGTCGAATAGCGCGGTGCCCTTGCTGCCGCGCAGGCTGGCGAGGTATGCCAGGTCATCAGGAGAGAATTGCAGCTGTTCCAGCCAGTCAACAGCGTAGGCCAGGCCCGCCGCCACGGCGTAGCCGCCCCCAAACGGTGGCTTGCGGAAATACAAGTGAAACACCGCCTCGCGGTCCTGCATGCCCTGTTGCCAATAGCCATAGGCCATGGTAAGCTGGTAGAGGTCGGTGAGGAGGGAGAGTGAAGGGGCGTAGAGCCCGGAGAGCGGAGCAGAATTCATGCAGTAACGCTTGGAAGCTAACCGATGGTACACTAGCTACCATCGGGCCATCAAGGTACGCGCTACCGGCGAACAAATAGCGGCCTAGCTACCGAAAACTATATTGCGTTTCGCTTCTGCGCAAAAGATATAATCTGCGTTTCTGGCCTGCTAACACCTACTGCCTGCTACCGTAGCAAAAAAAAAGCGTTCCGCAGAACGCCTTAGCAAGTGGCAGATAGATAAAGCGTTGTGTGCTAAACTACCCGATTTGAAACGACATAAGACACCAAAAACCGAAAGCCTGCGCCTTCGGTTTTTAGGGTCTGGATGTGGAAAGGAACGGAAAGGAAGTATGGAAAGGGTGAAACCGCTAGGAAGCGGTGGAAACAGAAGCCGGTAGGATGCTAGGGGAAGACAGCATCATAACGGCGATTAATTGGAGCAGGCCTTGTTGCGAGGTCGGTGGCTGATGAGAGTGTTGCATAGCTCGGAGGTCGAAGAGTATACCCAAAGGTCCTACTTCAAAGGCTCCCAAAAAAGGTAGTTTTCGATCAAAATGCGACTATAATATTTCTAATAAAATATATAACGATAAGCAATATTTTAGGTTGAATAAGATGGTTTATGCTTCAAAAATTGTTGGTGCGCACTCCAAATTGTGACAGAATCATTTTTTGAAAAATATTTTTATAATTCAGTTTTCCGTCTAAAACACAAAAAAGCGCGCTTCAGGGGCGCGCTTTCATGGAAAACAGCATAATATTCGTAGTAGCCGCGACGGGACTTTCACCCTACGATTGAAACCGAATTGATGCGCTTCCAACAGATGATGGAAGCCTGTTTAAGAGCCTATAACGCAATTCATAGTCGGTGCTAATCGGAATGAATCCGAAGTAATCCGGTTTTTTGTCCCCTAAATAGCTCCCCAGTATAGGTATGATGGGGGACAAAACATATATTTAGTGCAGCATTTCACCCCTGCACTATGCTGTCTATTTCTTTTTTGCTGAAGGAGCCGAACTCCTTGAAGCCCACTCCAATTTTTGCGTTTGTATCCTTTAGTGGGCGCCGTGTGAAGGTTGCAACTGGTCTGAAGATTTTGCCGCGCCAGTGGCTGAAGGGTGAGCAGGCGGCCCAAACGCGAGGGTTGAAGGATAACGGCCCGTTGAATGATCGACTGTCAAAGGTGCGCACGCTTTTAACGGATTGCTATAATCTGCACCTGAGCAACGGGAATCTACCCAGTGCAGAGCACCTACGCGCCGCCGTAGTATTAAAAGAGGCGGCCGCCGTCGAATCAGGACCACGTACTTTCTGGGAGTGCCACGCAGAATGGGAGGCTTTGACGCGTGCGGCCGGGCAAGTCCGGACAGCGCAGACATACGCAACGGCCGCACGTCATTTACGGGAGTTTGGGGAGGCGAGCGGAACAGCCATAGACTTTAACCTCATCACTCCTACATGGGGGGACAAGTACACGGCCTATCTACTCCATACGGCCAAACAGACAGACAACACCATACACAAAAATCTGTCGAGACTAAAGCGGTTCATGAAGTGGGCCGCCGAGCGAAACTACCACGATAGCACAGGGTACACGCGTCTTACCTGGAAGCGTCAGGAGCCGGATATTATAACGCTGACGGCTGAAGAAGTAGAGGCCCTGGAGGGGCTTGACTTGCCCAGCGGTGGCTACCTGGATAATGCCCGTTCTCTGTTTTTGCTGAGTTGCTACACGGGCCTACGATATTCAGATTTGGTGAGTATCAGGGCCGAGCACTTGCGCGGCCAAACTCTACGTCTTACCACGCAGAAAACCCGCGAGACGGTATCTATACCATTACAATCCCGTGCCCTGCCAATTGTGCAGCGAATGATAGCCGGCTTTATTCGGCCTGTCTCTAATCAGAAGTTGAATGACTATCTGAAAGAGCTAGGGCAGAGGGCAGCTATTACGGCCCCTGTAGAAGTCATTCGGTTTCGTGGCGGGAAGCGAGAGAGCCAAACAGTTGAGAAGTGGCAAAAATTGGGTTGCCATAGTGGCCGCAGAAGCTTTGTAACTCTAAGTCTGGAGAGAGGCTTGCGGCCCGAGCTAGTGATGAAGATTACCGGCCACCGGGACTGGAAGTCATTCAAGCGCTACGTCAACATTACAGAGCAGGCGGTAGAGCGTGAATTTGCCCGGGTGTATGAAATGCCGACGCTATTAAAGGTTGCTCAATAATCGAATTATAAAGATGCAAGGCACAACCACCGAAGAGCGGAGAACAGAGGCCGAAAACTATAACTATGCATTGCAACTCAAATATGCAGCAGTCTATGGTGGAGATATGATTAAAGCAAGCAACTATAATTATTGGCGTATCCAAGATGAATGCGGACGAATTACAGAGCAAGAATACCCGCTAAAATATAGCCACTTGTACAGCCGTCACTTTTTTACGCATGTATTCGACTATGGCGTGCACGACCTATATCCTTGGCTTGATTCGCAATTTCCCGAACTAGATACTATCGACGCCGAATACATTGATGCATTACTGGAAGAAGCAACAGAGTACGGATTCTTTAAGGATGGGTGGATATGTGTACTTCATAGCGACGGGAGAATGTGGGTACATGACAATGCAGATGAAGCTAAAGCTATGGGCTGGCTTGCAGATTCAGTTACCAGTGACCATTTCTATGGTGGTGACAGAAATGTACAGCGCGCCGACTATCTGAGAAGATGGGTAGAAAAACGATTGTCGGCAACTATTGAAAGCAGTGTTAAGCCAACACCTTACAAAAGCCTGTATGAGGCTTTGTGTGGAGGTTTCACCCCTGGTCAACTAGATACCCTACTTAGCAACGAGTACTTAGCAATGTATGACTACAGGCAAAAAGAACCTACGGCAGCAGCGAAGCCTGGTATGTGGGCTAGCTTGGTTTGGGCTCTTAAACTTCGCGAGTTTTTACCTTCTAAGCTCTCGGCTTCACTTGCGGAAAAGTTGCTGAAAGTCACATTCGGCGCCGACGTAAGCAAGTCACAGATAACCCTGTTGGGCAGGCAAGAAATTGATGCAGGGACACGCGAACCACACAGAGGAACCGAAGTAGCTCGTATATACAACGCGCTAAAAACTATCAAAGCAGACAAATAGATGAGCCGTTACGAGTCTTTTTAAGCCGACCGGCCACGACCTATCGGATGTTGTCAGCTTGCAGCGTCAATACCGGACAACACCATTCCCGGGGTGACAATGCAGCATGCAAACAGAAACCATTATCACCGCCAGGCTTACCCCAGCCGAGCTAGTAGAACTGCTTCGCCCTATGATTCGCTTTGAATTGGGGCAGCTTTTAACCAGCGTACCAGCCGCCGCCGAAGCTGAGGAATTACTGACTGTGCGGGCAGCCGCAACGCTACTTAATGTGTGCCCACAGACGGTGCACGATTGGAAGCGGCGCGGCGTGCTGCCGTACCACAAGATGGGCGGCCGCACTTACCTAAAGCGTGCTGACCTCTTGAACGCACTTCAGGCCCACCAACGGTCGGAGAAACCAGCGCGCAAGGAAACGGCCCGCCCAGTCATGCGCAAAATGGCATAGTCCGGCCCCGCCGTGTACGACTATGTAAACCTGCGCGCCACGTTGCCCGATAGCGAGGCAGAGCAACGACTAGGCCGTGCCCCGGCCTTTGCCAGTAGCGACGGCGCCACCGATGCGAAGGGATGGGTCAGAGTACAACACCGAGGCCTACGGATTGACTATTTCCCTGAGACAAGGAAGGTTCGAATCCGTGGTTCTCTGCACACTTTTGCCCAGGGCCACAACCTTGGCCGCTTCACTGCTGCTGACGTGACAAAGGCCTGTGCCGATGTGGCCGCCGTTGTTGACCTACCACCGGAAAGCCTAGCAGTGGTAGGCCTGGAGGCTGGCTTGAACATTCCTTCGGCCAACTCGCCCCGGCCGTTCCTGGAAAACTTGGCGAGCCACAAGGGCGCCCCCTTCGCGGCCATGAAGCCACCCAACGGCGCCACCCGGCCCCTGGAGTACGGCGCCTATCATAGCGACTACTGGGTAAAACTCTATGATAAGGGCAAGTACAGCCAACTACAGGGCCGGCCACTGCCTGCCAACGGCCCGCCGCACTTGCTACGCTACGAGATTGTGTACCGACGCATTCGGCCATTATTGCGCCTGACAGGCCTTGAGAGCCTAACGCTTGCCGACTTACCCCGGCCGGAAGTAATGGCCGTTGTGCAGGCCGATATATCTACTCACTGGAAACTTACGCACCACCGCACCATGCAAAACCCAGATTATACAGGGCTCAACTTCTCAGATGCTACGCTGCTAGTCGTGGCCGACAACCTAGCATTTTGGGCGGCCATGAAGAAAAGTCAGCCGGCCAGCACATACAAACGCCACCGACGCCGTGCTCAGGAGCTACTAGCCCAACGCGCCGAGGCCTCCCCGTATGACGAAGCACTGACCCAGGAACTAGCACGCTTGGATATAGCCCCGGCCGTGTAGGGCTAAGGCCCATATTTGACCCCTGTTTCCATGCATGTAATCACCTGGAAACCTCTCCTCCCAATCAGGCCCCTAGAACGAGCCGAAATACCCGGCCGGAGCCCCGATAATCACCCGAAGATTGATGCGTCGAAGCGGACCGAAGGGAGCATTCGACAAGGCACAGCGCCTAGCGTCACGGATTGCTGACGTTGTTTAGCCCGCACCTGTAGCGCACCAGCTACACACCACCCCAACCCCTGTATTTATTCACCCCCGTAGGAGCCCAAAACAGGACACTTCGGCCAAACCATGCCCACACTATGCATATCATACCCAGAAACACCCAATGTATTCACTACGAAGGGCAGTACTTCTTTTGTTTGGCAAATGCCAGCCGCTATTTCATAGCACCGAGCGGAGATATTCTATCTACGCGTAACGGCGGGCGTGCTCTATTGAAACCTGCGCCCAACAACAAAGGGTATTTGCATATAAGATTGCGTATGAATAGCGGCGAATGGCAAGGACATTTGGTCCACAGACTTGTAGCCACCCGATTCTTACCCAATACGGAAAATAAGCCCACTGTCAACCACCGCGATTCAAACCGTCAAAATAATGCGGCTGACAACTTGGAATGGGCCACCTATAAAGAGCAAGCTCACCACGCGCGAAGTACAGGATTAGCTACAGTTAAGCGTGGCCCCCAACACCACATGTACGGCACGCACCAGAGCGAAACAACGAAGGCTAGAATGGCGTCTGCCCACGTGGGGGAAGGACACCCCAAGTTCATAGGATGGTACATTACCCCTAACGGCCGCTTCGCTTCTGCTCGGGAAGGCGCAAGGGCTAACGATATTCATCATGGTCGACTAGTGCGAAATTGCAGAGAAGGCAAGATGGTTTCCGAGGGCTGGGATTTTGAGCAGGCCCAACAGGCGCACGCACTAGCAATAGCGGCATAGCCCCTCATGGACACACCCATTTTGCTGCCCTGCCCGTGGTGTGGCGCCCCGGCCGCCGTCGAAGTGTACTGCCCACCGTCGCCCTACGAGCCGGCACCTACAGAATACTTCATTAACTGCTCCCACGAGGGCGCGGGCTGCCCGGCAAACCTGGTATTCGTTGGCCCCTGCCTTACGCTAGCCGAGGCTGCCCGAAGATGGAACACCCGCGCGCCACCAGCTGCTTCACGCTAGGATTTTCAGCAGTGAGTGAGCTACACACAACCAATAGGCAGCCCGCACCCTTTCACCCCCTCTTGAACCGCCGATAGGGTAGGCGTTGGCCCACTCTCGGTTTCTTATACTCTGCATAAATAACACCCGCGCAAGATGCTGCAAATCAATGCGAAAGAATGGATTGTCAGGGCAATGCTAAACGATAGAGTCCGCAACGATACGGCCAAACAGTTTGGAATCCGGCCTAGTCATTTACAGGCACTTTCGGCCCTTTACTCACTCATAAAACGCGAGTTCCGGCCTGTTGGACCGGGTGAACTATACGCCAGCACCCCCATTAGCCCCACGCTTTTGCGCTCCTATGTGCGTATCCTGGTGCTGGGTGATTATGTCGAACGGTACCGGATTGACGGCCGGCCCCGGCTTCGGCTAACAAGTAAGGGCAACCACGTCATACTTGTGTATGCTCGGCGCCTACAGCAAGCGGTAGATCGGTACCTAGCAGCCTAGGCAGTGAGCGAGCTATACAGGGGCATCAAGTCTACATTTGCCCCCCTACCCACCCATCAAAGGAAAACGAAATCCCCAAACCGGGTACCCCAAAGAAGACACCCCGCCGGCCTACCCCATCTGCGCGCGAGTGGCTTAGACCTCCACAGAATTGCGGCGATTGAAACCCTAAAGCTACCCGGTTACTTGCCGGCCTGTGTCTGCTGGAAACGCAAAAGCAAATCGTCGTAGTCAGTTTGCAGCTGTTGGCGCCGTGCGGTTTCCGCTTCGAGTAAGGCCCAACACTGTGTTTCTTTGGCCTCCCCAGCAGCTTGCAGCATCAAGCCTTGCCCAGCTACAAGCCAATTCAAGTTTAGCTCAGGGCAGGCCACCACCAGCTTTTCCAGCATATCCGCTGAAGGCTTGCTAGTCCGTTCGCTGCTGCCCACGAGGTAGCCAATAGCCGAAGGACTTACCCCCAGCTTCTTGCTAAGCGAAAACTTGCTTTGACCTGTCTGCTCCAGAAAGGTTGCCAAACGGGTATTGATTGTTTCTTTCACAACTGAGAAATAAACCGAGGCTATTGCTTGCTTTTAACTTCACAACTGTGAATATTTACCACAGTTGTGCAACAAATATTGCCCTTTCCTTTTATTCCATCACCAGCCCCACCCCTGCCTACTATGAATTATATGCCCTTGCCCACGACTTATTACCATGAGCTATACGTGCCTCTGTCGCCAACCCTGTGCCGGGAGCTACGAATACTCCTGACGCCCGAAGAAACGCTGGCCGGCTGCCAAGTGTATGAGATGGAAGAGCCCACCCTAGGCCCCGCGCTGCCCCGTGGTAGCTACGCCGTTGTGCAGCCGTTGGACCCAGCCCAGTGGCCTACCATCCAACCCGGCGAACACTGTCTTGTGACACTCGAATACTTGGCAGATGGTACGCCTACTGGGTTTGAGAACAACTTTCTCAGCAATGAATTTGTACGCATTGTAGCGAACCAGCTGCGCACAGCGGGGACGCTAGCGGCAATTATCAGCAAAGACAACCCGCCGTATCCTACGGTCTGCACATTCGAAACAGAGGAGTACGCCCAACCGGACGCGTCGGAGTACTTGCGCGAAATAGGCCGGGTGCTACGTGTCATCTTATTGCCCGTTATCCTATGAGCACGCGAGTACTTGCCCAATTCAGCGCCTAGGCCCGCGTCCGCAGTGTCATCGCGCGGGAAATGGCTATCAGCACCGTGCAGCTGCGCTACCGGCCGCAACGCAGGTCGAGTAGCTGCCACCTCGGGCCGGCGGCCTACCGGCTATACCCTGTCGCATTGCTCCTGAATACCCTGGAAATACTCCAGCTTATTTGGGAGCAATTCGACAGGGTATTTTTGTAGCAGCGTATTCATATTACTTGGCCTAAGATTTATTCATCACCAAACTCTATTTATTTACTACATTGCTTTATGACATTTTATCTTCTAAATCAGACTGTTATGCCTCTATCTCGCAGCTTCTTCCTATTGGGTGTGTTCATGCTCCTGCTGTCTGCACCTATTCGTGCCCAACAGCGGATACTGTATCAAGCAGGCAACGATGGGCAACTGCTCACCAAAGCACAAGTAGATGCCGAAGTCCAGCAACTCCGAGAAAAGATGAAGGCAAATAATATGGGCGCCTATGTAGAAGTCAAAGACAGGGTATTACGGCATGATACCGTCGTGTATCGCTATGGCATTACCTTGGCCTCGCTGAGTTCGGTGGCGGAGCACGAGAAGCGCGAACAACTCATTGGACAGCCCTTACCTGCCTTCTCGTTGCGCGATCTGAACGGGAAGCTCATCACCTCCGCTAGCTTGCAAGGCAAGCCGGTGGTACTGAACTTCTGGTTCACCACTTGCGCTGGCTGCATTAGTGAAATGCCTGCCTTGAATGAGGTGATGGCAGCACCCAATAATAAAGGCATTACGTTCCTCGCGCTTACCTATGAGAAGCCGGAAAAAGTGCGGGACTTCTTGCAAAAGCGCGCGTTTGCGTTTCAACATTTACCAGCTGCACAAGCTTATTGTGATCTGTTTACACAAGCCTATCCCATCACGGTTTTTGTAGACAAACAAGGCATTATCCGTTCTATTCAGGGGCAGTTACCATATATTGGTCCAGCCGTAACACAGGCCCAACGCGTCTTAGCTGCGGATGGAACGAGCTACTTGGATGCAACTGATCTATACCATGCGCTAGACGAAATCCGCTAACCAGCTAGCCATAATAGTACGGGCTTTTCTACCGAATATTATTTGGTAGAGTATTAATATACAGGTATTTAACCAAACAAAATACTTTTATGATGCTGGAGTATCTACTAGGTTTGCTGCATGGAAGTATACACGAAACAGGAGTTGGCGCCGTGGCTGGAACGCATCGAACGGCTTAGCCAGCAAGTACAGGAATTACAGCAAGCCCAGCTGGACTGGGTACCCTTACCCGAGGCCATGCGCCTATCGGGCCGTAGCCGGGCCTGGTTCTACCTTCGGCGCGACCGAGGCACGCTACCCATTACGATGCTGCCGCGAGAGGCCGGCAACCGTCGCACCATGTATTCACGCACTGATTGTGTGGCCTATGGTCGGGAAAACCGCACCCTTCCCCCGGCCGGGCTATGACGGAAATCTATACCAAGGTTGAGATTGACGAGCTATTGCAGAAAGCTCTAGCCCCCTTGGTACAGATGATTCAGCAGCTTCAGCAAGCCTTGCCCGATTGGGTGCCGCTGGAGGAAGCGCAACGACTCACCGGCCGCAGCCAAAGTTGGTTTCGCGACCAACGTAATCGAGGCAAACTCCCTATTGCAATGCTGCCCCGAACGCCAAGGAGCCGCCGCGTAATGTACTCGCGCAAGGATTGTATAGCCTACGGGATTAAGCGCCAAATCTTGCCGCCGTGGTACCCAGGGGAACAGCCTAAGTAAAGCAGAAGCCCGCTAGACTATCTAGTGGGCTTCTTGGTTTCGTGCTTGAGCAATCGGCGTAAAATTGTGCCGATTGGATAGCTCAGACTAAGTTGATTCTTCGCGGCCAAGTATTGCCCCAGCCGGCCGCGCTAAGTACCGTTGTATAGGTGGTGCCGTTGTGGGTCACGGCGCACTGTTCCCCGGTTAGGTTGGCATCTACGGCGCCGATCTGCACACCTCCCACGAAGAACATAACGCCACAATACCGGGTCCAGTCGTTGGGGATAAGATTGAACTTGAACTGAGTACCGGGAGCCCCGCACCAAGAGACGCCAATAGTCTGGGCATGGGCAGGTTTTTCCGGACCATCACCAGCAAGAATCATAGAGAAAGAGGTAGTTGCCATATGGTAAAGTTACCCATTTGCGGCCTGAAAAACGGCCGATAAAGGCTGTGCAGCACCGAACAAAACTATATTGCTGCGGCCCTATGTTTTGTGGTCAATTATTTGCAAGCTAGCGGACTATATCAATAATAACGTATGAGAAAACTACTACTATTCTGCTCTCTGCTGCTATTGGGCAGCACGGGCGCCACCACCCCAACCCCGGCCGGCTATTCGATGGAGGCCGACAGCCACGCCAGGGCCACGACGACCGTTTATATCTGCAACAATGGCAAGACGGCCGTTTATCACAACGATACGGATTGCTCAGCCATGAAGCGCTGTACCCATGAGACGGTGACAACTACAGAAACTAAGGCTCAGGGCGCTGGGAAGCGTCGGTGTATGAAGTGCTTTTAGGCGTGGGCAGATTCCTTTACCAAGGTCAACCATCTGCACCACTGCCGCACGTTTGTGCACAAATAGGAGCCGAGGGATTATGCAGTGTATATTGACTTGTCGGAGTTGTAGAAAAGACACTTCAGCATACACTTTGTGTTTTATTTAAACTAAAACACAAAAAATTGCGTTTATTTGTGTGAGTTCTGAAAGACTGCTCGACGGTCTATCCGCAAGGTGGTAGGAGTTCCCCGGGGCAGTCGAAAGGCTGTCCCTTTCTCTTTATAGTAATTTTATATACGTTGGTGTACTGCCACCTATTCGTCTATTAAGTACTGGATCAAGCCGCAGATAATAGTTTCTTGCTCCAAACTTCTTCACATTTCTATTTGGCTCGAAGTATTGCCGAGCGAAATACGCAACCACATCAGTAATTTGATGAATTAGGGAAGAAGTAGAATCCTTGTAAAAGGGGTCTTCTATAATATATTGTAGCTGTAAGTTTCTGTACGACTGGCCTTGCTGAGCAAAAAAAAGATTGACTTGGGACTGCATTAAAATGCCGCATTTTTCGCAAAAGCCCAGTTAATTTCTTTGCGTCAGTATTATCCGGAATGATCATGCCCTGCTGATCAGAAAATCCCCCAGGGAAATTTTTGTGTTGTATCGTATTCTCGAAACGCTGTATTAGAACCTGCCAGGCTTGTTCAAAGACATTATATTTTGGAGGCTTCCCTTGTTTGTCTATCACTACTGTGATGACATGTACGTCATTGCGTGAGGCTAACCAATCTATGCATTGCCGCAGAATATAGAGTTTAACATGCCTCGGCGTACCTGATAACGGTTGCCCATGTTGCACAAATGGATTAGCATGTATCTCTGCCCGTACTTTTAATCCATGTGTTACTCGCAAGTTTCGTCTAAAAACAACTAGATCGTTAACAATAGCAGTCCAGTTAGTTTCGTGAATTACTAATCCGGTAAGTGCAAAATATCGGCTGGGGCTATTGACCAATCCAGTATCGCCGCTCTCATCTATATATAGATAATACATAAGTCATGGTGAGATTTGTCCTGAAATATAGGACTATTCACCATTGACTCTGTAATTTATTCCCCTGCCAACTGCCCTACCGTCACCATACGCCCCACTCAACCACTGTGTTAGTGGCAATAATGCACCATCCCCTTGGTTGTTGCAGGGCTACATACTTTACTGCTTCACTATGCGCACTTGTCGCACAGAGGCATCTTGAGCTACACGTAGCATATACACACCACTTACTAGTCCTTGCAGCGACACCCGGCGCTGGGCTGGCTGCTGAAGCACCAAGCGGCCTAGTCCGTCGTACACGCTAACTTCAGCGCCGCTAGTTATGCCCGTTAGCTGCACTTCGTCTACACACGGGTTGGGGTATACCTGTATGGCTGTTGCTGGGGTCGCCTGTCCAACTGGTAACGGCGTGCCGATAACCACCTGCACCTCGTTACTCACCTGCTGAGCCAACGCCCCGCTGGTCACGCGGGCTGTGTAAGTACCCGACAACGTGGCCGCGTATGTATCTTTGATGGCCCCGGCAATTGGCTCCCCATTGCGGTAGAACTGAATGGTTTGTCGGGGGAGTGGCCGCAACTCTACGTCGGTGTTCAGGAAGATAAAGAAGTAGGTGGTATCCCGGTAAGTGAGGGCGCAGGCTTGGTTTAAGTAGGGCGCAGTAAAGTCCACAGAGGCCAGTTGTTGCCCACGTAGGTAGACGAGCATATTGGCCGGGAATGGGTCGCCAGTGGGCGCGGGCGCATTAAATAGGAAGTCTACGCCCGCTGGGGCGCCTAAGGTAATCGGCCCTTGATTCGGGAAGGAGTTGGGAAAGTCGCCGCGCAATGTCGTGTTCAGGCCCGCTCGCTGCACTGCCAGGGGCACCGTGCCACCCGTTGCGACTGTAGTGGGACCAGTTGCCAGGAGGGAGATATTTTGCGCATGCAGGGCAGAGGCGGATAGCAAAATCAGCCACAAAAGGCATAGAGTAATAGAAGTTTTCATTAGAAATAAGACGCTAAGAATAAGTTACACTGAAATATAGAGCTTATTATATAATTACAAGTGACACTCTTTAAAAGAGGCTAATTAATAGCCGTGTACCTCTACGCGTAACCCCAAAAAGCAAAAAGCCCTTTTTCGGTAAGAAAAGGGCTTCTCCGTAGAGTGGTTTGCTTTCTAGCTAACAAGGGTACTATTAGCTGCTGTCCCCTATAGTGACCCCTGTTAAATGAATAACCCGATTTCTGGCATGGAAAATGGGTTTATTGTAGCCGCGACGGGAATCGAACCCATATCAAGCGTTTAGGAAACGCCTATTCTATCCGTTGAACTACGCAGCCAGCGTGATTGCGCCACTCGGTAAAGATACGGGTATTTCAATTCGTCTTCCAAGTTGTTAACGGGTAAGAGCGCCGCCTGCTGCCTATCTTCGTATGAACGTTCTCCTCCTCTCCTTGTCTACTTCGTTGTATGGGCCTATTGGATGATTTGCGCGCCTCCCGCCGGGCAGCGGGTCGCCGTCCGGCCGTGGCTACTGCCGAAACTGACCACCGTACGCCGGCCCTGTTATGTATTCCAGACATTAGTGGCTTCACGCGCTTCATTCAGGAATCGGGTAGCCAGTTGGCCCCGTTCCTGGTAGCTGATCTACTCGAAATCCTCATTGAGGCCAATATTATCGGCATGCAGGTCAGTGAGATTCAGGGTGATGCTATTTTATTCTACCGCCTGGGGCCGCCACCTTCTATCCGGCAAATGGTGGAGCAGTGTCGCCGCATATTCCTCGATTTTCAGAACTACCTGCGCCTGGTAGAGCGCGACGCCGACTCGGAACTGGGTACTGCTTTGCGGGGCTACGAGCTGACGCTTAAGATTATTGTGCACTACGGCCCAGTAAGCGTGGCTCAGATCCGGCAGCACACCAAGCTGATGGGCAAGGAGGTGATTGTGGTGCATCGGCTACTCAAAAACAACGTAATGGGTAGCGAGTACGCCCTGTTTTCGGACAGCTACCTGCGCACGCAACCAGCCACCGACATTGCGCAGAGCTTCACCTGGACGCGCCTACTGCGGGGCTCTACCGCCTACGAACACTTAGGCCGCGTCCGCTACCGCTACGCCCACCTCACGCCCCTGCGTCAATTCCTGACAACGCCCGACGGCAGCGGCGGCGCTAGTAGCCAGAGCGGCGTGCTGAAAGTGCGCCGGGCGGTGCGGGTGCCAGCCGGATACGCCCTGCGGGTGGTCCGTAACTTCCGGCTGCGGCCTTCCTGGATGGAAAAAGCTACCGGCGTGCACTACGATGTAACCAAAGCCGGCCGCCTGGGCACCAGCTACAAGGTAGATGTAGGCAACGGGCAAATTGACTTTCAAACAGTACAGCTATTCGAGGAAGAGGCCGACCGCCTAGAGTACGTGGAGAAGATTTCGCACTTCCGGCTTTTCCCCAACTCGTTGCTGTTCTTCTTCATTGAAGCCGTAGATGACCGTTCCTGCTTGGTCACGCTGGAATTTCAGTATGGCCATGTAGCCAGCCAGCAACGAAGTATCCGCACAGGACAGTTGCGCCGCATGCGCCGTTTTCTGGGGTACTCCATCTTAAAGCTAGCCGCGCTCTGCGAGCGGATGTACGAGCGGCGGTAGGGTTTTTAAAGGATAAGGTAAGAAGTCTGTCATCCTGAGCATTCCGCGCATCAAGCGGCGACGAAGGACCTTCTCACGTGCGAACGACTATCGTAACAACGACTTGTTCTCGCGTAACAAGGTCCTTCGTCGCCGCTTGATGCGCGGAATGCTCAGGATGACAGACTTTTTATCTTCAAAAACTTCTGCCCTCCTATTCTCACACCCTCATACCCTACAGCTTATACAGCAGCACAATACCAAACGATAACGCCGTAAGAATCAAACCTACCATGAAGATGGTGTAGCTGACGCGTAGTAGACGATACTTGCGCGAGAGTACCTCGCCGAGGTAGTACACGTCCGTTACCATGTTGGTGTAGAGCGCGTCTTTCTGGCGCATCAGCTCGCGCATGCCACCTTGAAAATCGTCGAGGTTGAGCTTAGTAAAGTTGCCGAAGAAAAGCAGGTTGACGCGGCGGTTAGTGGCAATTTCGGGGCTCTTTTTCAGCCATTTAAAGCTCGTTACGTCGGGTTGGGCCGAGAGAATGGCCGACACCACCGAGCCCAGCGACGTGAGCAGCAAAATGCCCATGGGAATAGATAGCACCGGGTTGTGCGTGATGGCCGGGCTAAGCACCGCCGTTTTGCCGCCTACCTTGGTACCCAGGTAGGTGATGATAACCGAGATGAGTACGGCATTCAGCGAAATCATCATGTTGGCCTTTTTGTCGGCCATGTCCGAAAGCTTCATGTGGTTGCCGTACATGGTCCGAAACATAGTTTCGATGCCGCGCTTGGGCTCAGCGAAAGTTTCGGTGCGGGCTTTGTCTTTTTCCTTGCGCTTCTTCTCGGTTTTCTTCAGCAGCTTGCGCTGGTCCTTGATGTTTTCCTTTAGCTGCTCCTTGTATCGGCTTTTGGCCACGGTGGTGAGGAACTTGAACGACATCAGAAAATCGAGCTGCGACTCGGCCCAGCCTACATTGGAAAAGGTGCGGCCCTGGGCCACTTCCCACTCGGCGCGCAATAGCTCGGCACGGGCCGCAAAATCCTCGCGGCCGGTGTTGCTCATATCGGCATCTACCAGCAGGTGCTGTAGCTGGGTAGTGCGCGGCTCGTCGCGGTGCGTGGCCCGAATCATATCCAGAATCAGCGCAATGCGGTTGG
Organism: Hymenobacter sp. NBH84; assembly: GCF_014217645.1. Taxonomy (NCBI): domain Bacteria; kingdom Pseudomonadati; phylum Bacteroidota; class Cytophagia; order Cytophagales; family Hymenobacteraceae; genus Hymenobacter; species Hymenobacter sp. NBH84. The sequence continues at coordinate 3,750,297 of NZ_CP043644.1, read as the reverse complement.
TGGGGTACTGCTGTTCTTGCAGCCATTGCTCGGCCAGGGCCATGCTGCGGTACTCGTGCCCGTCGTATTCTTCGGTGTAGCCTGCGTCGTGAAACCACGCCGCTAGCACTAAGGCCTCTTGGTCTTCTTCGCTCAGACCGGCATCTTGGCCCAGCGCCCGCGCCTCCCGAACCGTATTCACGGTGTGGTCTAAATTATGATAGACAAGTTGCTTCGGCAGCTTTTCCTCGAAAAGCGTCGTTATATAAGCCTTGGCTTTCTTAACTATCTCGGCCTTAGTAGGCTGTAGCGTGGCGGTAGTTTCCATATAAAAGGAGAGGCTGAGGAAGCGCAACAAGCCCGGCTGGTGCACCCCATCGGTTTACAACGGGAATGCCGTCCGGAGGTTTTTGTGTGGCTCTATCCAAACTGTGAAGGCAGCATTTGCGTAGGGCTCTGCACCATGCAAATAAGGTGTCAACTCACCCGAACAGTGGAAATCCCTGAATAAGTTTACTGAAATTATCTAACTGAACAGCTGTAGAGCGGTTCACAGAGCATGAAGCGACACATAGTGGTCAAAGTTCTGTTTATTTCCTTCGTATGAGAAGAAAGATTTTGCATTATTTCCTGTCGCTGGCTCTTGGAGGATCGAGCGCACTGTCGGCACAGGGCCAAGCCACGCAAACGCCGCATCCGGAGCGGCCAAATTACCGTGGTGAGGGTAAGAACTGGGAGTCGCTGACGCCGCCTGATAGCAGCCAGCTGCGCTATACCGTTTTTCTGATTGGCGACGTGGGCAAGCCCGCCGACGCTAAGGTGGGCGGGGAGCCATCGTTGAACTTTCTGCGCCGCCAGATTCTGGCCGCGGGCCCTAAGAGCACCACCGTGTTTCTGGGGGACAACATCTACGAGTATGGCCTGCCCCCAGAAGATGCGTTTGACCGCAAGGTGTCGGAGGAGCGCATGGTGGCTCAGCTCAAAGCCCTAGAAGGTTATCAGGGCGAGAAGTACATGATTCCGGGCAACCACGACTGGAAGCAGGGCCACGACGGCAGCGTGGAGCAGGTGAACCGCGAGCAGGACTTCGTGGAAAATTACCTGAAGAGTGACTCCGCGGCGTTTGCCTACACCGGCGACTTTTTCATTCCGCGCGACGCCTGCCCCGGCCCCTACGAGATTCAGCTCAACGATAACTTGGTAATGATTGCCGTGAATTCGCAATGGTTTTTGCAGACCAACGGCGAGCGACCCTACGGCAACAACAACGACTGCGGCGTAGCCAACGAAACGGATTTCTTCACCCAGCTCGAAGACATTATTGCCCGCAACAAGAACAAGAACATCATGGTGGTGGCCCACCACCCGCTGTTTTCGGATGGCATTCACGGCGGCTACTTCACGTTCACGGACCACTTGTTCCCGCTGTCCATTGTCTATAAGTACGCCTATCTGCCGTTGCCCGTCATTGGCTCTATCTACCCGCTGGCGCGCAAGTATGGTGGCATCAGCCAAGACCTGCCTCACCCTCAGTACCAGGCGTATAAGCAGGGGATGATGGAGATTTTTGCTAAGTATCCCAACATCATCTACGCGGCCGGACACGAGCACAACTTGCAGTTTTTCCGCGAGCAGAACATGACGTTCGTTACCAGCGGCTCGGGTTGCAAAACCCAGCACGTGAAGCCGGGTAGGGGCGGCGACGCCGTCTTCTCTGATAAGGAAAAAGGCTTTGCCCGCGTGAACTACTACACCAACGGCGAGGTATGGACGGAGTACTGGATTCCGAATGAGCGGGGCGAAAACGGCCGCTTGGTGTTCCGGGCGCCTAACTACGCCTTGCAGAAGGATGTGGCTACCAAGCAGGTAGGCGGTACGCCGGGCCAAACGCTACCTAACGCGCCTCAGCGCGATTTCCGCGACAGCACCGTGACGGTAGCCATCAACCCGGAGTATAACGACCACAACGGCTTCCACAATCTCATCTTTGGCAAGCACTACCGCAAGGAGTGGGCTACGCCCGTAGCGTTTCCGGTGCTGGATCTGGCGCATGAGAAAGGTGGCCTGACGCCCTATAAGGTAGGCGGCGGCAAACAAACGGCCTCGCTGAAGCTTCGCAACGACGAGAACCGCAACTACACCCTGCGCAGCCTCGACAAAGACCCCGCCGCCGTGCTGCCCGAAGCCCTGCGCGATGGGGCGGCCCGCGACCTGTTGCAAGACCAGATTTCGGCCCAACACCCCTACGCGGCGTTTGCCCTACCCCCGCTGGCCTCGGCGGCGGGCATCTTGCACACTAACCCGGTGCCGCGCTTCATTCCGCAAGACCCTCGACTGGCACAGTACTACAACCGCTTCGCCAACACTACGGCTATGCTGGAAGAAGACGCCAAGGACGACCAGAGCAACGTGGCCTCGCTGGACTATGCCACCAACTTGGTAGGTACCGACCGTGTGATGGAGCGCCTGGAGCAAGACAACGACAACCAGGTAGACAAGAAAGATTTTGCCCGCTCGCGCCTGTTCGATATGTGGATTGGCGACTGGGACCGGCACGAAGACCAGTGGCGTTGGGCTGAGAAAAAGGACGAAGACGGCGACCGGAAGTTTACGGCTGTGCCCGAAGACCGCGACGTGGCCTTCTTTAAAGGTGACGGCCTGCTGCCCTACCTGGCCTCGCGGAAGTTTGCGGTGCGCAATTTCCAGAACTTCGGCAACGACTACGCCGACTGGCGCGGCCTGAACCTGACGGCCCTCAGCAACGACCGGCGCTTTCTTGGCGAGCTGACGCAGAAGCAGTGGGTGAAGATTGCCGAGGACATGAAAAACCGCCTCACTGACGCTGAGATTGAGCAGGCGTTCAAGAAGCAATGGCCCGCCGACATCTATGCCCTGCACGGCGCCGAGATTGTGGCCAAGCTCAAAAACCGCCGCGACCTGCTACCTCAACTAGCCGCCGACTACTACGGCATGCTGAACAAGGTGATAGAGGTGAAGGGTAGCCAGAAGCGCGAGCTGTTTGAGGTAGAGCGCCTACCCGATAGCAAGATGCACGTGACCATGACCAAAATCAGCAAGAAGGGCAACACCAATAAGGTGCTGTTCGATAAGGTGATTGATGGCGACGTAACCAAGGACGTGCGCCTCTACGGTTTTGCCGGCAACGATATTTACAAAGTCACTGGCCAGTCGAACGGCGGGCCTACCCTGCGCATCATCGGCGGTATTGATAAGGACACCATTACCGACAACTCGCGGGTAGGTGGCCTGTTCCGGCGCCACAAAACGCTGGTGTACGACAACGAGGTAGACTCGGCCAACGTCATCAACGCGGGCTCCGAAACGCGCCTGCACCTGGAACCCGGCAACGACGTGAGCCGCTACGACAACCCCAACCGTGCCGACCGCAAAGACTACCGCCTCAACTACTTCGGGCCGGCAGCCTACTTCGGCTACAACATTGATGATGGTTTGTTTGTGGGAGGTGGCGTAACGTACCGCACGTATGGCTTCCGGCGCGCACCTTTCGCTACCGAGCAAACGCTGGTGGCTAACTGGGCACCTTCGCGCAATGCTTACAACATTCGCTACACGGGTACTTTTGTGGATGTGCTAGGCAAGTTTGATTTGAAAATCAACAGCCAGCTCTACGGGCCGCAGCTGCTCTACAACTACTTCGGTAAGGGCAACGACTCGCGCAACATCCTGGCCGAGCAGACCGATGACCGGGTGCGCAACCGCGAAATCAACGATAACTACCGCGTCCGCTTCTCGCGCCTGTACGTGGCGCCTATGCTGGAGAAGGACGTGTTCAGCTTCCTGAAAGTCGGCTTTGGCCCGCAGTACGACCAGTTCCGGGTGTCGACGTTTGACGTGGGCAACCAGATTCAGCAGGGCATCAACAACGGCTACACTGGCGCGGCCCTAGGCATTCGGCCTTCCGATTTCCAGCTGAACCGCTACCTGGGCGCCAAGGCCTACATGAATATCGACGCGGTTAGCTCGCCTAAGAACCCGCGCATTGGCTTGCGCTGGTACAACAGCGCCGAGTTCAACCACCAGTTGGGCGGCGAGGAACTGAACTACGGCCGCATTGCCTCGGAGTTCCGCGCCTACATCAGCCCCAACTTTCCCTTCCAGCTTACCTGGGCCGGCCGCGTGGGCGTGGCGCACAACATCGGCGACTACCGCTTCTACCAGGCCAACACCTTGGGCGGACAGTCTAACGCCACCATTGCGGCGGCCAACCTGCGCGGCTACCGCCGCACGCGCTACGCCGGCCGCAGCTCGCTCTACGGCAACCTGGAAGCCCGCTTGCAGCTCTTCACCTTTAACGCCTACCTGGTGCCCGGCAAGTTTGGTATTCTGGGCCACACCGATGCTGCCCGCGTGTACTCTGGCAACGATGTGCAAACCGGCCTAAAGGCCTTTCATACGTCCTATGGTGGCGGCATCTGGATTGACGTGCTGAAGCAAGCCGTACTGAATGCGACCTATTCGGTGGGCGAGGAGAAGCTGATTTTCGTCGGATTCGACTTCCTGTTTTAGTAATTTCCAATTGTCATCCTGAACGCAGTGAAGGACCTTCTCAAGCCAGAACGGCTAGCGTAGCAACGACTCGTTCTAGCTTGAGAAGGTCCTTCACTGCGTTCAGGATGACAATTGGAAACAACCAGTACCCTTTTTCGGGAAAAGACGTTAAGAGCAACACTTAACGTCTTTTCTTTTGTAGGACACGCTCATTTTCGCGTACATGACGCTACTCTATTCTCTGAAATTACCGGCTAAGGCGACGCTGCTGAGCGTGGGGCTAAGCCTGGGATTTCATTTCGCCGTTGCGCAGGAAGTGCCGCCGCGCACGCCTGTATACCCCGTTCCTGCCCCCGCCCCCTCCGATAGTGTTGGGATAAGCGAGGTAGGACAGGAGGCTGAAGCCCGCGAGTTTGCTGTGCCATCGGTTATTGGGATGGGACCCAGCAAAGGGATTGTGGCCCACATCGAACGTTTGAGCGACTTCCAGATCACGACCAAGACCAAAAGCAATACGGAGGGGGTAGCTGATGTGAACACGAAGACTACCGTCACTAAAAACAGTCGGGCCTTCATCAAAGCCTACGCGCCGCTGTGGAACCACCCTCACCTGAAGGTGATTCTGGGCGTGAACTACGACCGCGAGGAATTCCAGTTCAAGAACCCCGATGCGTCGCCGTTCTATCGCAACCTGGAAGACAAGGGCCTGAAAACGCTGGGTGCCCAACTGGCCGCCATCCGGCCCATCGACGAGGTGCATTGGTACCTGGCCCGCGTGAAGGGCGAGCTGAACGGCGATTACACCTCCGAGAGCAGCGACCTGAGCTTCAACGACTACCTGAAAATGTCGGGTGAATTTATCTACGGCTGGAAGCGCAGTGCGCGGTTTGCCTGGGGCATTGGGGCGCAGCTGAGCTACACCTTCGGGCGGCAGAGTATCTACCCTGTTATTCTCTACAACCGCACCTGGAACGAGCATTGGGGCGTGGAGTCGTTGTTTCCGGCCCGCGTCACGTTCCGGTACAACGTGAACGAGAAAACCCTGCTGCTGGGCGGCTACTCCGTGGATGGCCTCAACTACAATATTAAACTGCGTGAGCCTCTACCCAACAACAACCTCACGACCCTCATTATCCGCGAAACCGAGTTTAGGCCCCGTCTGCGCCTGGAGCGCGAAATCTACGATTTCCTGTGGTTTGGCATCGAAGGTGGCTACCGCTACAACGCCTCCTTCAACGGCTTTGATTACGATGGCAACCGCGGTTTCAGCCTGTTTCGGGCCGGCACCCGCCCCCGCATCATCGACAACACGCTGGGCGGTGCTCCCTACGCCAGCCTGGAAATCTTCATCGTACCTCCCCGCAAGCTGCTGAAGAAAACGATGGGGAAGTAGGGAGTAGGGGTAAGAGGGTAGGAGGGTGTGGGGCAGGAAGGTTGTCATCCTGAGCTTGCGAAGGACCTTATCACGCGTGAACGAGTCGTTGTTATGACCACTGTTCTCACGTGATAAGGTCCTTCGCAAGCTCAGGATGACAACCTTCCTACCCCCACACCCTCCTACCCTTACTTCCTGCCCTTCTTCTGCGTCAGATTCTTTAGGTATTCGTAGGTGGCGAGTTGGGCTTGCATGGGGGCGGCGCCTTCTTCGGCTTGGATGAAATTGTTGTGATAGTCGCGCGACTTCAAGTTGTCCTGGCGCTGGAAATCGAGTAGCAGGCGCACTTCGGCGCGTAGCTTGTCATCGAGAATGGGGAAGGCTACCTCCACGCGGCGGCTGAGGTTGCGTGCCATCCAGTCAGCGGAGGCCACGTACACCAACTCCTCGCCGCCGTTGCCGAATACATACACACGGGCGTGCTCCAGGTAGCGGTCCACAATGCCTTGCTGACTGATGTTGTCGCCCAGGCCCGCCGCGTCGGGTATCAGGCAACTAATGCCTCGGATGAGCAGCTCTACCCGCACGCCGGCCTGGCTAGCCTGGTAGAGCCGCTTAATCATGTCCTCATCCTGCAAGGCATTCAGCTTTAAAATGATATATGCCTCCTGGCCGTTCTGGGCGCGCTCAATTTCTGCGTCTACCAGCGCATCTAGGCGGGTGCGCAGGTCGAAGGGCGCGGCCAGGATGTGCTCCAAGTTGGTGGGCGGCTGCCGGTCGTGGAAATAGCGGAACAGCGCGGCCACCTCCTGCGTCAGGCGCGGGTCGGCCGTAAACAGGCCGTGGTCGGCGTAGATGCGGCTAGTGGCCTCGTTGAAGTTGCCGGTGCTGAGGTAGGCGTACTGGCGGTTCTGCTCATTCTCAGTGCGCGTAATCATCAGTAGCTTGGTGTGCACCTTCAGCTCGGGCATACCCATAATCACATCGGCGCCGGCTTTCTGGAGCTTATCGGCCCAGAAAATATTGGATTCCTCGTCGAAACGGGCTTTCAGCTCCACTACCACGGTCACCTGCTTGCCTTTTTTCAAGGCTTTCAGCAACGACTTTACCACCTCGCTCTTGCTGCCCGCCACCCGGTAGAGTGTGATGCTAATGCTGTTGACCAGCGGATCGGCCGCGGCCTCGCGCAGCAGGTTCACGACGTAGCTGAACGACTGGTAGGGCAGATGCAATAGGTGGTCTTGCCGGGCAATGGCCGCCAGCATGGTACCCGGCCGCGCCGGCAGGGTAGGGTGGGGTAGGGGTGGCTGCGGCTCGTACTGCAAGTGCGTCAGCTCGAAATCCGGGAAGCCGAAAAAGTCGCGGAAGTTGTGGTAACGGCTACCCTCCACCAGCTCGTCCTGCCCGATGCCGGTTTTCTGCATCACGGCGCGCAACACCTCCTTGGGCATGGCGGGGTCGTAGAGCAGGCGGGCCGGAAAGCCGGTTTCGCGCTTTTGCAGGCTGCTTTTGATCTTGGTGAGCAGGTTGCTCGATACTTCTTCCTGAATATCCAACTCGGCATCGCGCGAGAGCTTGATGGCCTGCACCTGCACGCGCTCATAGTCAGGAAACAACTCGTGCGCCCCCACCCGAATCACGTCGTCCAGAAACATCACGTAGTGCTCCTTGCCCTCGTCGGGTAGGCGCACAAAGCGGCCGCCGTGGCGCTTGGTGGGCAGCTCCATCACCAGCACGCGTTCCTCATCGGCCTGCTTTTTATTGGTGAGATGCGTCAGAAAAAAGGTGAGATACACCGACTGATCGCGCAGGAACAGGTGGTGCAGGTTATCGTCTAGAAAAACGGGGGAGAGCAAGTCGCGCACGTGCTCGTGGAAATACATTTGCACCCAGTCGCGCTGCGTGGGGCTCAGATCGTGGTCCGAAATCAGGTGAATGTGCTCCTGTTGCAAGCCCGGCAAAATCTGCTGCCGAAACGTGTCGCCGAAAGCCTGCTGCTGCCGCCCTACCTCCTGCAACACCGTTTGGAGCAGATCGGCGGGGTCCTCGCCCAGCTTGGCGCGGGTTTTCTTCTTGAGCTTCACTAGGCGGCGTAGCGTGGCCACGCGCACCTTGAAATACTCGTCGAGGTTGCTGGAAAAAATAGCCAAGAACTTCAGGCGCTCCAGCAGCGGCACATTGGGGTTTTGCGCTTCCTGCAACACGCGGTAGTTGAACGTCAGCCAGCTCAGTTCACGGTTGAGGAGGGGAAGCGCCGGAGGGGTAGGAGTGGACGTTGACATAAGGCGAAGCGGCTATTTCTGGTTCTTGGGCGTGTCGTAGAAGTAAAACTCTGCGTTGGCTTGGTCAATTTCCGCCCAGCGCTCTACCCGAAAGTGCAGGCATACAACGGCGCCCGTCGACATTTCATTGATGAGATTAGGCGAGAGCAGATTGGCAAAATCGGTGATGGTGTTGTTGTGGCCTACCAGCAGCACCGAGTTGGCCGTATCGGGGCACTCGCGCACTACCCGCAACAGATCTTTCACCTCGGCCCGGTAGATGCTTTCATCCACCACAATTTTATCGTGGGGGTAGTTGATTTCGCGTGCCACTAGCACGGCTGTGCTTTGGGCCCGCACGGCCGAGGAAGTCAGCAGCAGGTCTACCTTGATATTGCGCTCGGCCAGGGCCTGTCCCATCATAGGAGCGTCGTCGCGGCCTCGGTCGTTGAGTGGGCGCTGGTGGTCATTCAATTCGTCGTAGCTCCAGCTGGATTTGGCGTGGCGCATCAGGTACAGAATCTTCATGGGTAGGGGCACGGTGGGTAAGCACGTCTCTTTACTACGCCCCGGCCGAAATGGTTATCTGGGCCGGGTAGCGCTGCTGCCAGGTTGTGTGCAAGAAGAGAGCCGATATAGATGGCTAAGCACAAGCAAAAGTGAAAAGTACCAGCTATAGATGTGATTCAATTAGAGAATATTCTTCTAAAAATGAGAATATTTATAAACAATATAAGATATATGTATTGGTTTATATTCATTGTAAAAGGAATTTTGCTGTTGAAAACACAAGTAATCAAGGTAATGCGTAGATATTATACTTCCCTGGGCAATAATTTACTTATTCCTGTTTTAGGATTATTGCTACACACTGCTCCTTACGAGGCGAAAGCGGAGGGATCTAAGAATCTAACGCCCGCTACAGCACCCCGCACCGCGGCCAACACAGCCAATGACTATGTGGGCTACCTCCAGCAAAACGACACCAACCAAGATAACACGCGCGGTTTCCTGAATGCTGGTAGCCCCGCCGATGAGCGCCTATATGTACACGTAGAGCCCGGCGAAACCGTGTACTACGGTGTGCACCGCATGGACTACACGCAAACCCATAACTCCCTCCGCATTCAATTGCTCTACCAGCCAAGCGGGGGCGCTATCACGGTAGTAAAAACCAACCGGCTAGATCCGATTGCAGGTACTACCAGAAACTCATTGCTGGCTGCTGGGCCTGGTGTTATTAATACGCCGCAAGAGGCGAGTGTTGGGCCTGACTACAACGGTGCTACCACAGGTGGCTACAAACCATTGTCTTATACCAACACCATGGGTAGTGCCCAGGAGTTTTGGTTTGAATTTGTGGAGGTGAACACCAGTGATGTTCCTACCAACAAAGTGCGTACGGCCTACGATATCTGGGATGTAACGGTGCGCGCCGACACCGGCGAGAAAACCGGGCGGCTCTACTCCCAGAGCTGGGGCTTTACGGCGGGTGCAGGCGATGCCCGGCTGGCGAATTCCTTCTCGCTTTACCCCCTCATTCCGAACCCCAACTACAAAGGTACCTACTTCATCAAGCGGGTAGACTACGCCGGGATGCAGCCCTGGGGCGTGTTGCTGACGGCTAATTCCTACGGAGTAGACAACACCTCCGGCACGTACAAAGACTGGCGCAAGAGCCGTAGCGGCTCCTTCAGAACGGCCGAGTATAAGTTGTTTGTCAATGACCCCGATCCTGCCATCTACCCCACTACCATCCGGCCCGGCGCTCCCACCATCAGTACCAGCTGCCGCCCCGATAACAAGGGCGCTATCTTCACGTTGCGGGTAGATCAGGCCGGGTTTGGCACCATCTTCATCGACGGCAACAACAACAAAACCTACGAAGCCACCACCGACCGTCTGCTCGAAGGCCTGACACAGATCGGCAACAACACATTCGACTGGGACGGCAGCTCCGATACTAAGGCCGCTATGCCTTCCGGCAACATCAGCATCACATACTCCAGCGGGGTAGGGCCTGTTAACTTTCCTATCTACGATGCGGAAAGCAATACCAATGGCATTATTATTCGGGAAGTGCGCCCCGGCAATACGGGCAACGTTGACTATGCTTTCTGGGATGATGCTCTGCTCACCAACTTCCCGGCGCCCCAGCAGAATCCCTACGGCATCAACTCGGCCGCGGGCGCCCACAAGTGGGCCAACGATATTGGCGACAACCGAACCGTAAACACCTACGCCGTGGGCCTGATTGCCCGTAATCAGTCCAACAACATTACTTATAACAACGGTAGCTGCCTGGTAATCGCTCCTATAGTGCTGCCGGTGGAGCTAACCAGCTTCACAGCTACAGCCCAGAAACAGCAGGTAGCGTTGCGCTGGGGCACGGCCTCAGAAAAGAACAGCGCACAGTTTGTGGTAGAGCGTAGCCTCGATGGGCGACTATTTGAGGCCGTGGGGCAGGTTGCGGCGCAGGGCAATACCACCAGTGCCCACAGCTACTCGTTCCTCGACCCGATTTCCGATCAGGTTGGCAGCGTGTACTACCGCCTGCGTCAGCTCGACCTCGACCAAACGGCTCACTTCAGCCTGGTAGTGGCAGTGCAACTGTCCGCAACGGCGGGCACGCTCTACCCCAATCCTGCTACCAACGAGGTAGCTTTACGGTTTGCCGTGCCCCTACCCAGCGGGGCGGAATACGTCCTGCTGAACGCGGCCGGCCAAGTAGTGCAACGCGGACAAGCCGCAGGGGGCACGGAGTTACGCATTTCTGTGGCTGGTCTGCCTGGAAATAGCCTCTACCTGCTACGGGTAGGCAACCACACCTACCGCTTCTCGAAGTAAGTTGCCATAAAAACCGCCTGTCATCCTGAGCGTAGCGAAGGACCTGCTCACGCCAGAACGATACTCGTATCAACGACTCGTTCTGGCGTGAGCAGGTCCTTCGCAAGCTCAGGATGACAGGCGGTTCACTTTACTCTGCCTCGTCGTACTCCAACGTATTGGGGTAGCGCTGGCGGTGCAACTCGCCTACCTTGCGCACCAGCAAGGCCCGCAGCTCATCGATGTTTTCACGCTCCTGGGCCGAGATGAAAATCACCGGATCATGCATTTTGGCCATGTAGGAGGCTTGCAGCTGGTCGAGGGTAGGGCGGATCAGGGTGCCTTCTTCCTCGTCAGGGTTCATGTCCTCGAATCCGCCTTCGGGGTCGAGGCCCGCTTCGGCTTCGGGGTTATACTGGTCGATTTTGTTGAAGACGAGCAGGATAGGCTTGTCGGCGGCGCCGATGTCTTTCAGCGTGTCGTTCACTACCTCAATGTGCTCCTCAAACGACGGGTGCGAGATATCGACCACGTGCATCAGCAAGTCGGCCTCCCTAATCTCATCCAGGGTGCTCTTAAAGCTCTCAATCAGGCGGGTAGGGAGCTTGCGGATAAACCCTACCGTGTCGGAGAGTAGGAAGGGTACTGTGTCCAGCACCACCTTGCGCACCGTGGAGTCTACGGTAGCAAACAGCTTATTCTCGGCAAACACATCGGAGCGGGAGAGCAGGTTCATAATCGTGCTCTTGCCCACGTTGGTGTAGCCCACCAGCGCCACCCGCACCAGCCCGGTGCGCGACTTGCGCTGCGTGACGCTCTGCTTGTCGAAGTCCTTCAGCTTTTCTTTTAGGAAGGAAATTCGGTCGCGCACCACGCGGCGGTCGGTCTCGATTTCCGTTTCACCCGGTCCGCGCTGGCTTACACCACCGCCGCGCTGCTTGTCCAAGTGCGTCCAAAGGCCAGTGAGGCGGGGTAGCAGGTACTGATACTGCGCAAGCTCTACCTGCGTGCGCGCCGTAGCCGACTTCGCCCGGCTGGCAAAAATGTCGATAATCAGCAGCGAGCGGTCCACGATTTTCACCTTCAACTCAGCCTCCAGGTTGCGCAGCTGCGAGGGCGACAAATCATCGTCGAAGATGACCATGCTGGCCCCCGAGTGGTTCACAAACGCTTTGATTTCGGCTAGCTTGCCCTCACCCACAAACGTGCGGATATCGGGCTTTTCCAGGCGCTGTACAAAGCGCTTCACCACTTGCGCGCCGGCGGTTTCGGTCAGAAACGCCAGCTCATCAAGGTATTCCTGAGTAGTCGTATTGGGTTGGCGCTTGTCGGGCACGGCTACCAGCACGGCAGATTCCTGCTCCTGGGCCGTGTCGTAGGTAGCGTCTTTATTGCCTTTGGCCAGAATGCGGCCCGCCCGGCCCTTCACCGTGTCGGTGGCGCCGGGGTGGCGGGTGCTGTTTTGGCGAGGTTTGGAGCCGGAGTTATTGCTCAAAATAAGGAAGAGTTAATTTGTTGAAAATTTGATTGTTAACGGCGTCTGTCATCCTGAGCTTGCGAAGGACCTTATCAAGTCAGAACGAAGGTCATAACAACGACTCGTTCAACTGGCATAAGGTCCTTCGCAAGCTCAGGATGACAGACGATTTTTCACTCAGTCACGCCGCTACTCAGTCACTCGTAAGCGTCAGCGAGTAGGCGACTACCTGTTCCATCTCGGCGTCGCTGAGCTGGTCTTTGAAGCCGGGCATCTTACCTAAGCCGTTTTTTCACCATATATATACGGCCCGTGGTATTGAGGTTGCTTTTGGTGAGGTCGTGGGCGCCGTTAGCACCTTTGCGGCCATCCTCGCCGTGACACACGGCGCAGCGCTGCGTGTAAATAGCGTGGCCAGCTGCCAGCGCATCCTGGTTTAGGGTGCTCACAATGGCCGTGGGCACGCCCGCCGAGTCGGTAGCCGTGACAACCGTAGTGCCCGCCGGCGACACCGACACTGCCGGCGTAGCGTGGGTAGTATCGGCCGACTGGCAGCCGCCCAAGCCAGCGAGCAGCAGACTGCCCAGCACGATTCGGGGTAGGTAGGAAATCATCATTAGAGCCATAACAACAAAACGAGCCACAAAGTAACCAAAGTACCAAGCGCAATGACAGAATATATAGCAGATTGAAGGTATAGAGGGTCGGCCGCGCCCAAGGGGTAGGCTTTTGCGCTGTGTAGCGCGTCTGGTTTATGTTGCTACGTCAGCCGATACAAGAGGTTTATACACTCCAGCTTGCCTGTGTCTTCTGAAAAGTAGTGTTGTGCTTACAGGAGATAGTGTAGATAAGTATTTGGTTAACAGATAAATATACTTTACCTTGCCTGCTTCCCCGTACGCTTGCCCAACTTCCTTTGTTATATGATTTCGAAACCAACTACGTACTCTTCGGGCCGGTGGCTGCTGCTATGGTTGCTGTTGCTGCTGGCGGGTTGCCAGTCTACTTCCGATGATCCGCAGCCAGCGCCGGCCAGTGGGCAAGACCTGTTTGTGTCGGCCACCAAGATTGTGACGGCACCCAAAACGCTATTGCAGGCAGCGGCCACATCGGCCGGTTTCGGTAACTACGCTCAGTATGTGCAGTACGATGTGACGTTTTACAAGCTCATCTATAAGACAACGTTTCAAGGCAAGGAAATTCAGGCCTCGGGGCTGGTAGGAGTTCCACTCAATACGCCCAAGCCACCCGCGTTGCTGAGCGCCCAGCATGGCACCATCTTCCGGTTGGCCGATGCGCCTTCCAACTTCCCGAATTCCTTCAGTGGCTTTGAGCTGTTTGCCGGGGCGGGCTTTGCTACCGTCATTCCAGACTTCATTGGCTTTGGCGCGTCCGACAATATCTTCCATCCCTACTTCGATCAGCCTGCCTCGGCTGCTGCCGTGGTAGATATGCTGAAGGCAACACAGTACTACCTACAAAGCCAGCAGACAGCGCTCAACGACCACCTGTTTTTGGTTGGCTATTCCGAGGGCGGGTACGTCACGATGGCCGCACAAAAGGAAATCGAAACCACTACGGCCCACAACCTCACGCTCACGGCTGTGGCTGCCGGCGCCGGTGGCTACGATCTGCCAGAAATGCTCACGGGCATCGCCACCACGCCCACCTACGCTACCCCGGCATTTTTGGCGTTTATCCTGCAAGCCTACAACACCACCTATGGCTGGAATCGGCCGCTGACGGATTTCTTCCAGCAACCCTACGCGGGTAGGCTACCCGGCCTACTAGATGGCTCCAAAGCGCTGGATGAAATTGACGCCAGCCTGACTACGAAACCTGCGGAATTGTTTGCCCCCGCGTTCTACACCAATCTGCAAAATGGCACCAGCGAAGCCGACCTGCGGCAAAAGCTCCGCGACAACAGCTTCCTGACCTGGGTGCCTAAAAGCCCCACGCGCCTGTTCCACGGCACCGCCGACGAGTCGGTTTTCTACCAGACATCCGAAACAACGTTCAAGCGTTTTCAGGCGGCCGGTGCTGCCAACGTGGAGTTTATTCCCATTCCAGGCGGCATGCACCGCACCAGCATTGCCCCGATGATGCTGAACGTGCTACCCTGGTTTCAGTCGTTGGATAAGTAGGGCTGAAAGGAAGTAATGGGGTGGTAGTGGTGTAATAATTGTTTGGGCGGACACGATGCCATTCTGCATCCTACCTTTGCGCCCAAACCACCCTGCCTGCATGCGCGTTGCTATCGTTATCAATACCTCCTGGAACATCTGGAACTTCCGGCGTAGTCTGGTGAAAGCCCTGCAAGCCGCCGGCCATGAGGTGCTGGCCATTGCGCCCCCCGACGACTACTCGCAGCGCCTGGAAACCGAGCTAGGTTGCCGCTACGTGCCAGTGCTGATGGAAAACAAAGGCACCAACCCCGCCAAGGACGCCCAGCTCACGCAGCGCTTTTACCGTATCTACCGCCGCGAGCGGCCCGATGTGGTGCTGCACTACACCATCAAGCCCAATATCTACGGCACGCTGGCCGCCAAGCTGGCGGGCATTCCCAGCGTCAACAACGTGTCGGGGCTGGGCACGGTGTTTATCGTGCGCAACCTGGTGAGCCGGGTGGCGCTAGGGCTCTACCGGTTTGCGTTTCGGTTTCCGAAGCGGGTGTTTTTCCAGAACGGCGACGACCGCCAGCTGTTCCTGCAATACCGGCTGGTAGCGCCCGGCATCACCGATTTACTACCCGGCTCAGGGGTAGACATACAGCGGTTTCAGCCCGCTCCTGAGTTCACGCGCAACACGCCTTTCACGTTTTTGATGATTGCGCGGGTGCTCTACGAGAAAGGCGTCGAAGAATATTTTGAAGCGGCGCGGCTAGTGCGCCAGGCCGTGCCCGGCACGCGGGTGCAACTGCTGGGTGGTATCGATGAGAGTGGAGGAGTAGGCGTGAAACGCGTCATCTTCGAGCAGTGGCTGCAAGCTGGCAATATCGAGTACCTAGGCACTTCCGACGACGTAGCTGCCCTCATACGCGAGGCCGATTGCGTGGTGCTGCCCAGCTACCGCGAAGGCACGCCCAAAACCTTGCTCGAAGCCGCCGCTATGGGCAAGCCCATTGTAACAACCGACGTACCCGGCTGCCGCGAAACCGTGGTGCACGGCCACAACGGCCTGCTCTGCCAAGTACGCGACGCCGCCAATTTGGCCGAGAAGATGCTACAAGTACAACAACTCTCTGATGCCGACCTAGCCCAAATGGGCCGCGCCAGCCGTCAGCTAGCCGAGCAAAAGTTCGATGAGCAACTGGTGTTGGACAAATACCTGCGCATTGTGGCCGACGTGACGCGGCGCCAGACAATCTAAATTTCGCAGCCTGAAGAAAAGGCTGTTCTTACTGCTTAATTAGTGATACATGGAATTTAAGTACTTCAATATTGCAGATGTGGTAGAGGTACTGCCTCGCGTGTTTGGTGATGCCCGCGGCGCATTCTTTGAGTCGTTCAGCGCGGAGAAGATGACGGCCGCCGGCATCACCGGCGACTGGGTACAGGACAACCAGTCGCGCTCCGACCGGGGTGTGGTACGTGGGCTGCACTTTCAGGCGCCACCCTTTGCGCAGGCCAAGCTGGTGCGCGTGGCTTCCGGCCGCGCCCTCGATGTGATAGTGGACATCCGCAAAGGCTCGCCTACCTACGGCCAGCACGTAGCCGTGGAGCTGGATGCCGAGCGCTACAATATGTTTTACGTGCCGGTAGGCTTCGCCCACGGCTTCACAGCGCTGGAAGACAATACGTTGTTTCTCTATAAGTGCACCAACTACTATGCCCCGCAAGCAGAAGGTGGCCTACGTTGGAACGACCCCGCACTAGGTATTGACTGGGGCGTGACAGATGCTACAGTGTCGGTCAAAGACCAGGTGCTGCCGCTGCTGAAGGATTTTGTAAGTCCCTTCTGAAGCTGTCATCCTGAACATTCCGCGCATCGAGCGGCGACGAAGGACCTTCTCACGTGAGTACGAGTCGTTGATACGCCTGTTGTTCTAGCGGGAGAAGGACCTTCGCCGCCGCTTGATGCGCGGAATGTTCAGGATGACAGGCAATTGTTATTACCTGCCCGTCGGCCCAAACCGCTCGGTTCTGATGTCCTCGGCGGGTAGGCCTAGATCCTGCAAGCCGGTAGCGACGCTTTCCACCAATCCCGTAGGGCCGCACACGTAGCATTCGGGCGAGGCAGCAAATCGCTTTACCACCTCTGTCAGCAGCGCCGTATCGATGCGGCGGTGGTAGCCCGACCAGCCGCTGGGGGCTTGGCGGGTATAGTCCAGTAGCAGGGTGAAGGTAGCGTCGGTGGCAGCCATTGCTTCCAGTTCCTGTTGATAAATAACCTCTTCCGGCGTGCGGATGCTAAACAGCAGCACCGTGGGGTTGCGCAACATCGCACGCTGGCGGTGGCGCAGCATGGCCATCAGCGGGACTATGCCTGAGCCGCCAGCAACAAGGAGCAGCGGCCGGGCCGCGGCCGTTGCGCGCCACACGAAGTAGCCACCAATCGGGCCGCGCACCTCTAGCTGGTCGCCTACCCCTACACCTTCGAAGAGGTAGCCCGATACTTCGCCTTCCTCCACGGCTTCTACCGTCAGCTCAATCTCGTCGGGTTGCTCGGGCGGGGAGGCTATGGAGTAGCTGCGCTCGGCCTGGTAGCCGTCGGGGGCGGTGAGGCGCAGGGTGTAGTGCTGGCCGGGTAGGTGGGGCGTCCAGTGGGGTAGGCTGAGCGTGAAGGTTTTCACGCGGGGCGTTTCGGCGTGAATGGCCGTGACGGTGGCCAGCTGCCAGTCCAACCTACTCATCGTCGTCGGCGTAGCGCTGGGCCTTCCACGGGTCGCCGTACATGCTGTAGCCGGCGCGTTCCCAGAAGCCTGGCTCATCTTCGGCCATAAAGCGTAGGCTGGTAATCCACTTGGCACTTTTCCAGAAATAGAGGTGCGGCACCACCAGGCGGGCCGGGCCGCCGTGCTCGGGCGTTAGGGGCTGGCCGTCGTAAGTGAGGCCGATGAAGGCCTTTTCCTCGCGTAAATCAGCCAAGGGTAGGTTGGTGGTGTAACCGCCGTACGACGTGGCCATTACGTAGCGGGCTTCCGGCCGTAGCTGCACGTGCTCCAACAGCGAGTCCAGGCTTACGCCGCCCCATTTAGTATCAAACTTTGACCACTGCGTTACGCAGTGAATATCGGGGTTGAAGTCCTGCTGGGGTAGGGCATTGAACTCCTGCCAGCCCCATTTTTTGGGTTCTTCCACCAAGCCTTCCAGCATGAAAGTCCACTTTTCCAGCGCAATGCGCGGGGTAGGCCCGGCCGACAGCACCGGAAAATCCTGGGTTTCGTACTGGCCGGGCGGCAGCTTGTGGTTGCTGGGCCGCTTACGCTGAAAGCCTTGGTTGAAGAAGGTAGGAGCCATGACGGTCTAAGAGGCTATTTAAGTTAGCTAAAAGGTAGTTAGAATGATGTAGAGACGCATACTTGCGTCTCGTCGTTGAACGACAGCTACCCGTATCGTTCAATGACGAGACGCAAGTATGCGTCTCGTCATTGTGCAGTGGTTACTCTAAACAGTTGCTTAGAAACCTAACAGTTTCCGTCCACATCGCACGCCGCGCCGTCCTGACCAGCTACCAGGGTAGGGGCAGGATGGTTTTCCTCCCACACTTTCTCCAATACTTCCTGAAACAGCTCGGCCGGCTGGGCGCCCGACACGGCGTATTTATCATCGAAAACGAAGTAGGGCACGCCGCGTACGTTGATTTGCTGGGCTTGGTACTCGTCGTAGCGCACTTGCTGGGCGTAGGCGTCGGTTTGGAGCGTGGCTTTCACTTCAGCGGCGTCCAGGCCGAGGTCGGCGCCCAGTTGGGCCAGCGTGTCGAGGTCGCCCACGTCTTTGCCCTCCGTGAAGTAGGCCGCAAATACGCGTTCTTCGGCTTCGTTGCCCTTGCCCTGAGCGGCAGCTAGGTGTAGGAAGCGGTGGGCTAGGAACGTGTTGGTGGGGATAACGCGGTCGAAATCGTACTGTAGTCCTACCTCGGCGGCGATGCCAGCCATGTGGTCGTTCATTTGCTTGCCTTGGGCCACCGATACGCCCTTGCGCTCGGCCAGCAGCTCATGAATGGTTTGGCCGGGCGTGTGCTGCATGTTGGGGTCCAGCTCGAAGCTGTGCCACTGTACTTCCACCGCGTCGGCGTGGGCAAACTCAGCCAGACCGGCTTCAAACTTCCGCTTGCCGATGTAGCAAAACGGACACATGATATCAGACCAAATTTCTACTTTCATATTCGTGTGCTTTCTTTCCGATGAATAAGTAGTTTGAAGGCGAAAAGTTTGCCTGCTGAAGCAGCGCGGCCGACCAAAGCCGGAGCGGTGGGCTTTCTCACGCTTACCTATTTACCCCATCTGCTACCCCCATCACCGATGGCTACGCCTATTACCTTCCGCGCCGTAATGCAACCCGGCGGCCCCAGCTTCATGCCGATGCAAGTGCTTGTTGTGCCCGTGGAGGTGATAGAGGCACTGGGCGGCAAAGCAGTGAAGCGCGTGGTGGTAGCACTACGGGACCATACCGTGCGTTTGGGCCTGCACCCGTTGAAATCGGGCGAGCGGTACCTGATGCTGAACCAAGCCCTGCTAACAGAACTAAGTCTGCGCTCCGGCGACGAAGTAACCGTCAGTATCAGCCCCGACCCTACCCCCAACCAGGTAGACCTGCCTGAGGAGTTAGCCGAAGGCCTAAGCAGTTGGCCCGAAGCCGAAGCTGCCTTCGAGCGCCTGACGCCCGGCACCAAACGCGCCTTAGCCTACCACATCGAAAGTGCCAAACGCCCCGAAACCCGCAGCAAGCGCGTGATTAGCGTGTTGCATCAGCTGGCTACCGGCGGTCATCCTTTTAAACCGTGGGAGGGGTGGGTGAGGGTAGGAAGGTAGAGGGTGTGAGGGTAAAAGGGTAGGAAGTGTGTCATCCTGAGCGCAGCGAAGGACCTTCTCACGCGTGAACGAGTCGTTGGTAAGTCAATCGTTCTACCGTGAGAAGGTCCTTCGCTACGCTCAGGATGACACACTTCCTACCCTTCTATCCTTTTACCTCTCTCATATCTGAATATTGAAGACCAGCGGAGAGAAGGACGCCTGGCGAGTGCGCGGATTGTATACAAAACGAGCGCCCAGCTCGAACGGCGTGCGTAGGTGCAACGCATTAAATAGCACAGCCCCATCGACGCCTACCGTGCGGTAGTCGCGTTGGATGAGTGCACCGGTGGTGAGAGAGCGGCTTTCGCCGTGGGCTACATCCATAAAGGCAGTCGTGCGCAGGCGCTGCACGTAGAGCACCCGGCCCACCGACCAGTGCACAAATGCCAGAGGTAGGGCATACTCGGTGGTGCCTACCCATAGGCGGTCGAAGCTCACGTAGCCGATACCACGCGGAAAGAAGATGCTGGGGCTGAATTGGTACTCGCGTTGCTGCTGCCACTGGTAGCCGCCGCGCAGCCGGATAGCGTGGTGCCGCCCGATGCCGGGCAAATACACGCTGGCCTGCGTGCCGAACTGCGCCGCATTCAGACCCGCGCCAAACGGTGTGGTGCGCCAGGTAGCCAACAACGAGCCGCCCCAGCGCGGGGCCACATCGCGGGCCGAGAGCTTGAGCTGGCGGACGTAGCTGAAGGAGGTTTGCACGGCATTTACAGGCCGGTCAGATGCGGGGTCGGTGCGGTAGCGCAGGGGCAGGTCGTAGCCGTTCACCTGCTCGCGGAGGTAGTAGGCGCTGAGCGTGAGGGCTTGCAGGTACTTGGAGCGCGTGAGCGTGAGGGGTAGGCGGCCGCCCACCGTGAGGCGGGTGTAGTTCCACCGGTCGCGTACGAGGCTGTCGAGGGGCGTGCGGCGGTCGACGTACACGCCGGTGTTGCGGCCGCCGTGCTCCACGCTCAGGTCGAGCACGGGGTAACGACCCTGGTAGCTGAGGCCGCCGAACACGTTGGCCGTGCGCTCGGCCTGGTTGTAGCCTACCCCCACCTGGGCCTGGGTGGTGTTCAGCAAGTCCTGGGAGCGCACGCCCACGTTCACGCTGTTGCCGGTAGGGCTTTGCACCACGCCCCAGCCAAACACATTAAACGCGTGCCGCAGCGGCGAATACGGCCGCACCGGGTAAGGCGTGGTGGCCGAGTCGGGCCTTACCAGCAATGGCCGAACTAATGCAGCGGCCGGCTCCTGGGCGCTTAGCTGCGCCGCGTAAGGGTCCGAAAGTACAGCCGTAGTTGCGGGTGCGGGTAGGGCACGCCAGGCCGTGGTATCTAGCGGTATTTCCAGTACGCGGCTGCCCGTGGCCTGGAATTCTTGGAAGGCCAAACGCTGACCATCCGGCGAAACCGCGGCGTGGTAGGCACCTACGGGCCGCGAAGTCACTTGCCAGGTCTGGCCCGAGCGTTGGCTCACAGCATATATATTATCAATCCCCGACTGCGGCGAGTTGTAAAACACAAACTCGCCCCAAGGCTGCGGGTTGGTGAGGTTGATGTTGGCAACGGGCAACAAATCCTGCTCTTGGCCGGTGGCGGGGTCCAGCACCGTGAGGGTTTTGCCGGCGCGGCGCAGGGCCACGGCCACCACCCGGCCATCGGGGAGCCAGCGGGGCTGCTGGTAGAAATCGTTGCGCGGGTTGGGCAAGATGCGCACCTCGCGGCCGGTGGCTACGTCCACAATCCGCAGGGAATGATGGTAGGACGAGTCGGTGAGCGTTACCACCAGCTGCCGGCCATCGGGCGAGAGGGCGGCGGCCGTGTAGCGGCGCTTGGTGAGGTGCGTGAGCCGGCCGGTGCTCAGGTCCAAGATGCGTAGCTCGGAATACACGCGCTGCCGCCAGCGCGGGTCGTAGCGGTACTCGGGCCACACGACCTTGCCGCCGCCTACTGATAGCATCTCGGGTAGGTTGGTCAGGCCCTGCACAAACACCTTTTGCTCGGGCGCGTGGCGGCGCAGCAGCACCAGCTGGGCAATAGTGCCCAAGCCAGTTTTCATGGCCAGCACGCTGCTGTCGGTTACGTACTGCGGATATTCGTACTGCGTAAACACGCGCTCCTCGGCCTTCACCCGAAACTCCCTGCCCGGCGTAATAGCCAGATTTTGCTGGCCAGCTTGCCAGGTAGAGTCCAGCTCGTGCATGGTGCGCTGGTAGAGGTCTTCCACACGCAGGCCCGTAGTGCGCCGGATGCTGTTGGAGAATGAAAACGGGTAAAAGGGAAACTGGTAGTACTTGTCTAGCACCGAGGCCCATACGTTGGGGCCGTAGTGCGTTTTCAGGTAGGAGGTCATGTAGTAGCCCAGCACGTACCAGTTGGGCACGTTGTCGCGGAAGGAGCCGTTTACGGCCTTTTGGTAACCAAAGTGGCGGCCGGCCAGGCGGTTAGCGCGCATCCCTACCCCAAAATACGGTACGCGGCCCCGGCCACTACGGCTAAGGGCGGTTTCACTGCCTACGGCATCGCCCTCAAAAAACCACTGCGGTACACCCACCGCGCCCACGCCCAGGCCCTGGTCGCCGAGCAGGGGCACCAGCAGGCGCCCTATTCCCTGTCGGGCTTTGTCGAATTGTCCCACATGGCGGTATTCGTGCAGCACTAGGCCATCCAGCCAGTCCATGGTGCCCAGGGCCTGGCCCTGTTCGGGTGTGGTGAAGAATTCGGCGTGCCGGGGCAGAAACGTGACGAAGGCGTTGCTGATGGTCGTCTGATTTTGCAACACAATAGGCAGGTGCCGGGGTACCACACCCAACGAGGCTGTGCCGGGCTGCTGCACCTGCTCCAGCCGGTGTGCGGTGCGCTGGGCGGCCGAGTCGAGGCCGCGGGGGTAGAGCAGCCGGAAATGCGGGGTGCGCACCTCCTGCCAGCGCAAATCGGGCGGGTTTTGGTCGAGCACGGGCAGGCTCTGGCTTGCGCCGGGTAGGGCGGGGAGCAGGCAACATACCAGGAAGCAAAGAAGCAGGCGCATGGGCAGGGGCTAGGGTTCTGCAAGAAACCGGTTGCCCAGGCGAAAAGCAATGGCTGCCGCGGCGTCTATCAGAGATTAAATTATGCAATTGGAGCCCAACAGCAGCTGTACTAACTCACAGTAGTAGTGGTAGTTCACCGCGATAATTGCCTGATATAGATAAATATAGATTCTTATAAGCACTAAATTATATTCAGTCATCTGCTGTGCGCTACGCGTAAGAGCCTGAACACGAGATTATAGTATCTCTACCATCCTTTCCTCAAAACAGATTCTTATGAAACGCGTCATTCTTTTTGCAGCAGCTCTTCTTGGTGGTATCTCGGTAGCCTCGGCTCAAACGACCACTGGCGGTATGACCACCGGCACCATGACCACCGGCGGCACCACGGCAGGTACTACCGCAGGCACCACCACGGGTACCACAGGTACAACTACCTCGGCCACTACAGGCACCACTACCTACGGCACCACCGCTGGTACCACTAGCGGCACCATGGGCACTACGGCCGGCACTACCACCACGGGCCGTCGCCGCACGGGCACTACGGCTGGTACGATGAGCACCACCACGGGCACGACCACCACGGGCCGTCGTCGTACGGGCACCACGAGCGGCACCATGCGTACTACCTCAGGTACCACCAGCGGTACCATGCGCACCACGTCCGGCACTACGAGCGGTACGATGCGCACTACCTCGGGTACCACGAGCGGCACCACTACTATGCGCTAATCGCGCTGGCTTACTTGCTTTCTTAATCAGCGCTGGGCTTTGGTCTGGCGCTGATTTTTTGTGAGGTAGGCCATTGCTTTTTCGCGAGACGGGCGGAAATCAGGCAGTCCACAACGCAGTGGAGGCCGTGCCCGTCAGCCTTTGTTCATAAAATCAACTATAGAATTTTAAAAATGGAATACCGGGAATTAGGTGACAGCGGGCTACATGTGTCGGCCATTACGTTTGGCAGTTGGGCTGCCGGGGGCTGGATGTGGGGTGGTACCGAGCAAAACGATGCCGTGGGGGCCATTCATGCAGCCTACGAGCATGGCGTTACCAGCATCGACACGGCCCCTATTTATGGGCAGGGCCTAAGCGAGCAGATTGTGGGTGAAGCCATCAAGAGCCTGCCTCGCGACAAAGTGCAGATCCTGACCAAGTTTGGCATGCGCTGGGACTTGAAAGAGCCCAAAGGCGACTTCGCTATGAAAACCAAAAACAACGAGGGCCAGGACATTGACGTGTATAAATACGCCGCTCCCGAAAGCATCATCAAGGAGTGCGAGGACAGCCTCCGCCGCCTCGGTACGGATTACATCGACCTGTACCAGATTCACTGGCCCGACGTAACTACGCCCATCCACGACACCATGGAGGCCGTGGCCAAGCTAGTGGAGCAGGGCAAAGTGCGCGCCGTAGGCGTGAGCAACTACTCGGTGGAGCAGATGCGCGAAGCGGAGAAAACAATAAAGCTGGCTTCCAACCAGGTGCCGTACAGCATGTTGCGACGTGGTATCGAGCAGGAGTTGGTGCCGTATTGCCAGGAGCACAACAAGGCTATTCTGGCCTATAGCCCTATGCAGTTAGGCTTGCTAACCGGCAAGTTCAAGCCCGGGCAGAAGTTCGAGGACAGCGACTTGCGCTCCACCAACAAGCTATTCACGCCCGACAACATCGAGAAGGTAAACGCCTTCCTGCACACGCTACAGCCCCTGGCCGACGACAAAAACGCCACATTGGCCCAACTCGTCATTGCCTGGACCATTGCGCAGCCGGGCATCACAGTGGCCCTGGTAGGTGCCCGCAACCCCGACCAAGCCACCCAAAACGCCAAAGCTGGCGATGTAAAGCTTTCTGGTGAAGATATTTCCTTCATCAACGATGAGTTGGCCAAGGTGCAGATAGGGTAGGAGGTAGAGGAGTGAGGTAGAAAAAACGGAGGTTGTCATCCTGAGCTTGCGAAGGACCTTATCACGCCAGAACGACAAGCGTAACAACGACTCGTTCAACGGGCATAAGGTCCTTCGCTCCGCTCAGGATGACAACCTCCGTTTTTTCTACCTCACTCCTCTACCTTCCTACACTCACACCCTATTTCCCCGTTACCACCAGGGTGCCGTAGCCGGTGCCGGGTAGGCCGTTGTTGGTCAGGCCTTCTAAGGAGAGGCGGTATTCGCCACCAATGTCGGAGGTATAGAAGGTGATGGTGGCCTGACCGTTGGCGTCTGTCACGATCTGAGGTGCCCAAAACAGCGTGGCGCTACGAGTATCATCGGGCGGGAGCTGGGCACCGGGTTTCTGGTAGGGCGGCTGGTAGAACTCGCGCGTGGGGTAATAGCGCGGCAGCGCGTAGGTAGCCATGCCGATGGGCGACGCCGCGTAGGGGTCGTTTGCAGGGTCGTAGTTGGGGTTGCCGCGCTTGGTGAAGATGGCAATGACCCCATTGCCGCCCCGCGAGCCATAAATAGCCGCCGACGCCCCTTTCAGGATTTCCACGCTTTCCACGTCCTGCACCGGAATGGAATTGACAATGCTGGCGTCTGTCTGCACGCCATCAATGATAAACAGCGGCGAGTTGTTACCCGAAAAGGAATTAACCCCCCGAATGACTACACTCATATTCGTTGGGCTACCCGTCACCTGCACGCCCGCCACCCGGCCCTGAATGAGTTGCAGGATATTGGTGTAGCTATTGGCCGCCGGAATATCGGCGGTGCGGACCACCGCATCGGCGCGGGAGTAGAGGCGCCGGCCGTCGGCAACCTCGCGGCGGCCCCGTACATCCACGTTTTGGAGCAAAATGCGCTTGCCATCGGGGCTGTACTGGCGCTCCATCACCTGCTGCCGCTTGCTGCTTCGCAGGTAGGCCACTTCCTCCGCCGACCCCACCTCCAACGGGATGGTAGGCAGATCTTTGGTGCCCTCGGCCACCTTCTGGTCTAGCCTGACGATGGGGTTGCGCAGGCCTTTCTGGGGCTGCACACGCACCAGCAGGCGGCTGGTGTCCTGCTCCGCAAACCCACTGAAAAAGAAGCGACCCGCCGAGTCGGTGGTGGTGGTCATCAGTTGGTTTTCACCCCCGAAGCGCAGCAACAGCACGGTGGCGTTGGCGGCCGGGGTTTCTTTGCTACCCAGTAGCTGCCCATTCATCACCTGTCCACTCACGCTCAGACTCTGTTCCAGGGGGTAGGGATAGTTGCCGAGGCGGTTGGCCAGCAGCTCCTTCCACACAAACCGCCGCCAGCCCTGGGTCAGCATCAGGTTGTCGAGAGCCAGGTTGGTATCGTAGGTAGGGTTGGTGAAATAATAGCCGGGTTCTTCCACGGTGCCGCGCAGCTCCGAGGTGAGCAATAGGTAGGAGCGAATGGTGCGCTGTTCCATAGAGGCGGGTACCAGCTGGGCATTATTCACAGCCAAGGAAAACTGCCCGGCCATGGGTTTGCCTTCGGCATCGGCCACGGCCACGCGCAGGGTCACTTTCTCGCGAGGAGCGTAGCGGGCTTTATCGGGTTGCAGCGTGATGCGCAGGTCGGGCGTGGTGGCGCCCACAAACGCCAGCCGCTCGCAACGCGCCTGGTTTTGACTATCAAACAAGGTGAAGTGGGCCACACCGGTCTGAAAGCGGCTTTTAGGAATGCGGGCGCTGAACGTGGTGCCCGCACCTACCTGCCCCTGCCCGGCGTAGGCCACTTGCCCGCGCACGTGCGCCACCAGCGTAATGGCCTCGGCAGCAGCAGCGCCCGTACCAGCCTGGCGCTGAATGTACACCTGTATCTGGTCTTTCAGCTCCATCACCTTCATGGTGAAGCCTGTAGGCAGTGCGGTGGGTAGGGGCGTAGTGAGGAAAGCGCCGCCCGACTGCCGCACCGTGGCCTGGTACGTCTGTCCCGGCTCGGGCTTCAACTGAAACCGACCCATGCCCGCGTGTTGGCTTTTGAAGGCCACCACATCGCGCCCGCGTCCGTCTTTAATAGTACCCGTTACGTCTACCCCTTGGCCGTTAGCATCCACGGCCTTGAAGCCAATCGTGCTTTCCAGGCCACTTACCAGGTTGCCGCCTTCCGGGAAAAACTGCACCGTGAGGCGCGCTGCCGCTGTTTTGCCCGATACGCGCGTGCGCCGTTCTCCAATGGCGGGCGCCACCGCATCTAGCGGCGTGTGCCACACCATAATCTGCTGATTGTAAAAGTAATCGGGACTGGTGTTGCGCATCCAGTTGGTGTAGGCGCGCACCGTGTAGCGGCCCTGCACCAGGGTGTCGGGGAGCAGAATGTCGCCGGTGGCGGTGCCGTTGCGCAGGCGCAGGAGCTGCTGGCGCACCAGCACTTGGTCGGGCGAGAGCAGGTCTACGTACAGTACCCGGCTCAGGGTGTCGGGGCGGTGGTTGCCGGCCTGCACCACGTAGGCTTTCAGCCACACGGTTTCGCCGGCGGCATACACGGTTTTATCGAGGTGCAGGTAGCTTTTCTCGGGGAAGGTGGCAGCGTAGAACCGGTTGAGCTGGCGCACCAGCTGCTGAAGAAAGCCATCGGCCTGGGGCGCCACCTGAAAGCCCACGAATAGCAGCACCACAGCTAGTAGGCCCGCTACTAGGCCCGCCCGCCGTTGTGTGAAGGAAGGTATCATAAGAAGTATAGTGAGTCAACAAGAGATACGGCCAACGCGGCCAGTTATTCTTTCAACGACGATTGTTACTGCATCCGTTCCTGTTCCTGCTTCACCTTCAGCGTGAGGTAGGTATGCAGCACCAACAGTACCCGCACCGCCAGTACAAATAGCACCAATCCGGCTATCAGGTAGAAAATGGGAATAAGAAACGCGAGTTGAAAAATCAGACCACTGTCCATAACGCGAAACAAAGTGAATAGAGAGAGAATAAAGAAAATTAGCTGCTTCTAATATAAGTAAACGCACAAGTAGTCATCACGTTGACAACTTTTGCCGTAATTTCCATTCTGCTTGCTCAATCTGCCCCCGGTTAGAGGTGAAGCTTTTCCGGGTAAGAACTCACAGGTATGTCGAAACTATATATCCTGCTGCTCAGCAGCTTGTTGCTGAGTGGGTGTGGCGCCCGCACCTACGCCACCCGCGACGTAAACCAGCCGGTGCTGGCCACGCACCGCACGGTGGCCATTCTGCCCTTCGAGGTGGAACTGGACCGCCTGCGTACGCAGGACATTCTATACCACGGCACCAGCGACCCTACCCCCGAGCAAATAGCGCAGCGCCAGCAGCAGTGGACCGAAAGTCAGCGGCAGGCGCGGGAAGCCCTGGCCTACGAACTACAACGCTGCCTGCACAACCAAGTGCAGACCATGCGGGGGCAAGGTAGTCGCTCCGTAGCGTTTCAGCCAGTGCGCGAAACCAACCAGCGTCTGCGCGCCGCCGGCATCACCTATGATAATCTGTTTGAGCACTCTATGACGGAGTTGCAGCAGGCGCTGGGCGTCGACGCAGTGCTGTCGGGGGCGGCTACGCTCTACCAGCCCATGCCCAACGGGGTAGCCGTGGCCGCGCATTTGCTCAGCAATACGCCTTTGCTGTTGGGCGGGCCGCTCACCGGCAACGTCACCACGGCCAACCTCACGGTGCACGACTGTCGCAGTGGGGAAATGGTCTGGCGCTTCAATTACGAGCGCACGGGCAGCACCACCGTGCCTACCGCCGATGCGCTGGTAAAGCAACTCCTGCGCCCTGCCGCCAAAACCTTTCCCTATCGGTAACAAGGTATTGCCGGGGTTGCGCAACGAAGTAGGGTAGGGCCAGTACTACACCTGCTCCGCTACCGAACCGGTGCGGGAGGTGCGGCCACGCTCTTTGCGCACCAAGCGTGCGTATAGGCTGATTTCCTGATCAAATAGAAAGCGGAAAAACAGCTTGGTGTAGGACGTGTGGTGCAGCAGCGGCTCGTAGAACTCGGGGGCTACCTGCTTCAGCTTGGGTAGGTTGTTCCACGGAATGCTGGGCAAATCGTGGTGCTCGTTGTGGAACCCTACGTTCAGGTTCACGCCGTTCAGGCGGCCGTAGTAGCTATAGGTTTCCTGGTTGGCATCCAGGGTGAGGTAGTGCTCCTGAATCCAGCGCGCCCCCAGCGGGTGCAGCCCCACCGAAAACCAGAAGCTGAGGGCCAGGTAGAGCAGCGCCGTCCACCCCAGAAAGTACACTACCGCCACATCAAATGCCAGCTGGCACACAACGTTGGCCACCACGTAGCGGTCTACGGCTGCCACTTCGCGGCAACGGAACGTGCGAATCACCTGAAAAACCGGGAAGAAAAACAGCCACACCGCTTTGCCTAGCGCGTAGTTGCGAATCAGCTTGGCCTCGTACCAATCGGGCAAGTCGGCATCCAACTCGTGCACGCCCTGAAACACATGGTGTTTGATATGGAAGTTTTTGAAGGAAATAGCTGTGGGCACCACCGAAGGAAAATTGGCAACAATACCTACCGCCACGTTTTGCCACAGCTTCTTGAACACCAGATTGTGCGCCGCTTCGTGAATAACGACAAACAGCGTATGCGAGAAAAAAGCCCCTACCAAGTAGGCCACCGGCACTACCCAGTACCACGCCTGCTGGCGTAGCAGGTAGGCCAGCCCCACCTGCGCCCCCACACAGGCCAGCGCTACCAACAGGGTAGCCGGCGTGCGGGTCATGAGGTGTTTCACCTCAGGATGCGCGTGTACAATCTGTCGGCCCCGGCCCCGGTGCGGTTCGGGAGTGGTGGTGGTGGTGAAGGATGTGGCGCTCATAGGTGCAAAATCAGCAGGAAAAGCCGCATGGTGAATGCCATCCGTAGAGCAAGGTAAGCCTATTTACCTGAGGCTAAGATGAAGAATACAGGCGGAATGACCGGAGCTATAAAAAATGCAAAAATCTTGTTTGACTCCAATTTAACCTAGGGCCTGATTCGATCTGGCGGGGCTTTTGCATTCAGGCAATGCCAACCGGCTTTTTCCGGGCGTGCATTCCTGCCAATTATGCTTTTTCCTGCTCCCAAGTTTAATTCCGGCATCTGGCGCCGCTTTCTGCTGCTGGCGGCTGGGCTCTATTTACTCTGGTTTTTTGGCTACGAGCAATGGCTGGGCCCCGATGGCCGCCTCGATGCCCTGCTCACGGCCAACATGGCCGGCAGTAGTGCTGTGCTGTTGCGCGTGGCGGGCTTTGCGGCTACGGTGGGCGCCAATCCCATGCTGGTGCTCATGGACACGCGGCCCTTTGTGTACATCGGTTCGCCCTACAACGGCTTGGCTATCTACGCGCTGTTTGCGGGCTTTATCTTGGCCTACCCTGGCCCTACCCGCACGCGGCTATGGCTGATTCCGGTGGGCATTGCCGGGCTCTACCTGCTCAACCTGCTGCGCGTGGGCGTGTTGGTCGTGAATCAATATTATGCTTACCACGCCGTAGCGTTCAACTATTATTATGGCATCCTCACGGTGCTGGTCTACGGCTGCATCTTTAGCCTGTGGCTGTACTGGATTCGGCAACAGCCCCAGCACCCGCCCACAGCCGAGGGCTAAGGCGCTGTGCTGCGTATCACTCTAACGCCAACGGCCCGCTGTGCACTGCACAGCGGGCCGTTGTGGTAAAAGGTGGGGCCGTTATTATTTCGGCATCAGCACCTTGTCGATTACGTGAATCACGCCGTTGCTTTGCAGCACGTCGTAGGTAGAGATGCTGGCCACGTTGCCGGCTTCATCCACCAGCACCACGTTTTTGGGGCCGTTCATCATGGCCATCAGCGTGCCGCCGCTCACGGTCTTCAGCGAAGCTTTGCCTTTGCCGGCTTTGATAGCGGCCATAATTTTGTCGGCCGTCATGTTGCCGGCTACCACGTGGTAGGTCAGCACTTTGGTGAGGGTAGCCTTATTCTCGGGCTTTAGCAGCGTTTCTACGGTGCCGGCGGGCAGGTTCTCAAACGCATCGTTCACCGGGGCAAACACCGTGAAAGGACCTTTGCCTTGCAGGGTTTCTACCAGGCCAGCGGCCTTCACAGCGGCTACCAGCGTGGTGTGGTCGGCTGAGTTCACAGCGTTGGCCACAATGTTCTTGGAGGGTAGCATGGCTTGGCCGCCTACCATCACGCTAGTAGGCGAAAGCTGGGCTTGCTGGGCCAAAGCAGAAGTAGCGGAAGCAGTGCCCAGCAGGGCCACGAAGGCGAGGGAAAACAACTGTTTTTTCATCACGAAGGGGGTAGGAAAATGAGGGTGAAGGAGAGAGTCTAAATTGGAAGAGTACCACTTGCAAGTCTGGTCTCACCTACGACGCCTTCCTACGCACCGGATTTAACGGCTTACCTAATTTCTTTTTCAAAAGCTCCGTGCGCGCCACTCAAGCGGCTATTTCGCAAATACAAAAAAGCCCCTTTCAACAAGTGAAAGAGGCTTTTACGGCGGAGGTTACTCTTGGAAAATTATGATTTTTGCGCCGGAAATTTATCCAGAATATCACGTGCCGATTCGGAGAACTGTTTGCCAAAGCTGCCTGGGTTGTTCACAGGGTCGGCAATGGAGCCGCGCCATACTAGGTCGTTGGTGCTGGCGTCGATGATGTCCACAATCATCGTCCCTTCCTTGTACTGCTCGGTGCGGTAGCCGGTGTTGTTGAAGTAAGCCGGCGAGTACCAATAGCCGTAATTGATGGGCAGGAAGCCCCCGCGGTACGACACAGCGTAGGGGTAGGCGAAGCCCGCGGCGGGCGGATTAGAAACCGTGCGCTCGGCGTCTTCCACATAGAGGTGGTAGGTGATGTAGAAATCCGGCTTGGCATTGCCGCTCACCTGCCGGATACCCCGATTGTTCAGCTCCTGGCTGATGGCGCCCTGAATCATCTCGTCGGCTAGGCTGCTTTTGTAGATGGGGTTGGCATCGCCAGTAGTTTTCACGTCGGTCTTGGCCCAGTCGTAGGTGCGGAAACGGCTGAAGTTGACGCCCTGCTTTTCCTGCACGTTCACGGAAGAGCAGCTGCTCAGCCAGCCAACCAGCAGTAGCAAGCACAAGGTACTTATGGAAATTTTCATGGTTTTCAGAGGGAATAGAATGAGAAAGAGTTACTTACCCAATACTCTTTTCAGCAAATGAGGTTACGTTGAGCTACCAAGCGTAGCTTTCAGAATAAACTAGTGCCGGACTATCCGCGTATGATAGCGCGCAGGGTAGTGTGCATTACCGCTTTGGTGGAGACGGCTCAGGGGCTGCCAGCGGGCGAGACAATTTTTTGAGTTGGAAACCAGTCGGTTACTACTGTTTACGCCTAGCCCTGCAACCATTGGCCTACAGCAGGGCTCTTGTTCATGGAAAATATTCAGTCTTACTATTTATTTCTATGATTATACCGTCGCGTCTACTGTTGTGTGCCTGCTCCTTCCTGGGAGTTGGGCTGTTTTGGACGGGCGACCAAGTGGCCCCTACCTTTACGGGGAAGCCCACTCCCGTGCAATGGGAGCTGCGTATGCTGGACGGGAAGCCCGTGGCCCGGCACCATCGCTACCTCGATAAAGCTCTGCTCCCTGCCTTGCCTACTGACACCGCACCGGCCAAGGCCAAGCTCCGCACAGGCACCTGCCTGCCCTCGTTCGGTACGCAGCTAGCCGGTACCATGCGCCTGATTGTGACGATGCTAGAAGCCGATAACTCAACCCTTGATTTTGGTCTGCGCTACCTCAGCCTACTCCAAGACGTCCGGACGTACGAGTTGCGCGGCAACCGGCTGTGCCTATATGATACCGACAACCCAGCTCCCCGGCTGATTTTTGTAGCCGCCTCCCCCTCGTCTTAGAAGGGTGTAGAGACGCTTCGTTGCGTCTCATTGAACTCAAACATCTTCTTAACCAAAACAAGAAGCGCCGGTACGAATTATTTCGCGCCGGCGCTTCTTGTTTATGTATTTGATTTCTAGTTGCTTTCGCCGGCCCAGCGGCGGGCGTCGTCCACGCTGGCAAAATACCTCGTGTCGAAGGGCACGTGAGCCGAGGCACGAGTCAGGATGTTGTCGATGCCCATTTGGTTGAGCGCATCGTTGGATACCACCACTGCCAGGCGGTCAACGCCCAACTTGGTGAACTCCGGAAACCACTCTTGATTCATCCAATCCTGATCGGTAGGCCGAATAGTCCGCATCTTGGCGTTGTTGCCGATCCAACCCCGCACCCGATGGTGCCGCCCCAGGCGTAAGGCTTCCATCAACGAGGAACGAAGCTGCTGGCTATTGGCAAAATCCAGCCATTCTGTTTCGAGCACCCGCGTCCGCTCATCCAACAGAATATTGAGGTAGGGGACAGCAAACAACACTTTCATAGAAGCAAAGCAAGCAAAAATAGATGCGAAAACAGGGTAGGCCAGCAGCCGTTGACGGCCGTACGCCGAAGCATGTACAAAGATGCACCCGCCTTTGTTGGAAAAAAACGGTTGTGTCAAGCCGAATGCAAATAGCGTGTCAAATAGGATAAGACGTGCTCAGTGGGCAAAAATAATGGTCTGTTGAGCGCGCTGAGGCGTCTATTCTAAGAACATGTGCCTACCCCAACTTCAGTCGCATCAGGTCAGGTTACGTATCTGATGCGGTCCGCAAAACGGCCCTACCTTACCGGCATGAAATTTTCGTCGAAGCTGCCCGATGTGGGCACCAGTATTTTCTCGGTGATGACCCAGCTGGCGCAGGAGCATGGCGCCATCAACCTGGCCCAGGGCTTCCCCGATTTCGACCCACCCGCCAACCTCACCGAGGCCCTGGTGCGCCACGCTGCTGCCACCGGACAGCAACAATATGCGCCCATGCCCGGCCTGTTGCGCCTGCGCGAGCTGATCAGCCAGAAAACCGCCGCGCTCTACCACGTACCCGCCCCCAACCCAGCCACCGACATCACCATCACCAGCGGAGCCACCGAGGGGCTGTACGCGGTGCTGGCAGCCACCGTGCGCCCCGGCGACGAAGTGCTGGTGCTAGAGCCAGCCTACGACCTCTACGGCCCTGCTATCCGGTTGCAGGGCGGCACGCCCGTGTACGTACCCCTGCTGCTCCCCAGCTTCCGCCCCGACTGGGACAGAGTAGCGGTCAGCCTCACACCGCGCACGCGCCTTGTCCTGCTCAACACGCCCCACAACCCCAGCGGCGCCGTGCTCACCACCCAGGATTTCGACACGCTGGCCGGGCTGCTGGAAAACACAGACACGCTGGTGCTGAGCGATGAAGTATATGAGCATTTGGTATTTGATGGGCAGGCGCACCGCAGCGTATTGCAGCACCCTGCCCTGGCAGAGCGGGCGTTTGTGCTGTCGTCGTTTGGCAAAACCTACCACGCCACGGGCTGGAAGGTAGGGTATTGCATTGCGCCGGCGCTGCTCACGGCCGAGGTGCGCCGGGTGCACCAGTTCCTGACCTTTAGTGTGAGCACGCCCACCCAACACGCCCTGGCCGACGTGCTAGCCCACGCCGACCACTACCGCGAGCTACCAGCCTTCTACCAGCAAAAGCGCGACCTGTTTGTGGACCTATTGCGCGGCACAGGCTTCGAGTTGCTACCCGCTGCTGGCGCCTACTTTCTGCTGGCGCGCTACGCGGCCCTAGCGCCGCACGAGTCGGATACTGAGTTTGCCCGTCGTCTTACCCGCGAGGCGGGCGTGGCTGTGGTGCCCGTGTCGGCTTTCTACCACGATGGGCGAGATGAAGGGCTAGTACGGTTTTGCTTTGCCAAAAAGGCCGAAACGTTGCAGGAGGCAACTGCACGGCTGCATGCTTTCAGCAAACGATACGTATAGGTATATATTCTTTATTATTGCATAATTTATCATAAATTAATACCAAAAAAAGATACTGTATGGCTGATTTCACATTATCGTTTGTGCAGACGGCGTTGCACTGGCACCAGCCCGCCACCAACCGGGCCTTGCTGGAGCATCATATCGACACAATTTCTCTATCCATTGACCTGATTGTGCTGCCGGAAATGTTTGCCACGGGCTTCACGATGGAGGCGGCTGCTTTAGCCGAAGACATGGATGGTCCTACTGTGCAATGGATGCAGCGTATGGCCGCGGCTCGCAATGCCGTCGTCACGGGTAGCCTCATCATCCGCGACAACGGCCAGCACTACAACCGCCTGCTCTGGGTGCGCCCCGACGGTACCCTGAGCTACTACGATAAGCGCCATCGCTTTGGCATGGCCGGCGAAACCAACGTGTATGCTGCCGGGCAGGCGCGGCTGCTGGAGGAGTGGCGTGGGTGGCGCATCTGCCCGCTGGTGTGCTACGATTTGCGCTTCCCGGTATGGAGCCGCAACGCCGCAACAGCCCCTTACGACCTGCTGCTGTACGTGGCCAACTGGCCCGCCGCCCGCCGCGACGCCTGGATGGCGCTGCTCCGCGCCCGCGCCATCGAGAACGTTGCGTATACCCTGGGCGTCAACCGGGTAGGCACCGACGGTAACAACCTGGAATACGCCGGCGACTCGGCGCTACTAGATATGCGCGGCGACTATTTGGTGGAAGTCGGTAACCAAGAAACCAGCATCACCCGTACCCTGCGCCGCAACGACCTAGACGCGTTTCGGGAGCAGTTCCCCGCCCTCTACGACGCCGATACATTCGAGGTGCGCCCTGATGACCCGGCGTCGCGCTGGTAGGGGTAGGGGTGTAGTTTAGTAAGCACAATCTGAATAATAAGTATTGAAAATATCGTGAGTTAAAAGAATAGGTTAGCAGCATTGGATCAATTATTTATAAAATTGATTCTTATGGGAGCTCTTGTAAATTTTCAATCGTAGTAGAGTTCTTAAACTCACCCTAAAGCGTAGGGAATAAGTGGCCATTAGGTGTGGAAAATATACACAAGTTGCCAAGCTACTATAGGTCAGAAAATAATATTGCCTTAACCTGATGCTAAAAGTAGACGCTTACTTTTATGTAAAAAAAGTGCAGATGATGAAAAATGGTATAGTGCTTTTTATGCTCTGCGCAGCGTTAGCTGGCTGTAAGAAATCCTCTGAGGAAGATGTCGCTCCAGATATCGCGGGGGTTTACGCCATCAGCACTCTGGAGAATCAGAACGGGGAGACCCTCACCTTTCCGAAGCGTTCCGCCGATGGGCAAGTGCTGATCACCTCTGAAGTAGAGATCATTAAGATGGACGACTATCAGATTAAGGTTTTACGAAAAGGTATCGGCTAC
Organism: Hymenobacter sp. NBH84; assembly: GCF_014217645.1. Lineage (NCBI taxonomy): Bacteria > Pseudomonadati > Bacteroidota > Cytophagia > Cytophagales > Hymenobacteraceae > Hymenobacter > Hymenobacter sp. NBH84. The sequence continues at coordinate 3,714,658 of NZ_CP043644.1, read as the reverse complement.
GGGAAACCCTACACGGATCCACTCGGATTTTTTGAGATTCGCCGAGATGATAAAGGATACATGGTGTACCAAAACGATCTGTATGTGGGTAGCGTGCGCAGTCGAGAAGTCTACTTTCATTTTGATGGCAAAAGCAATAATACAATGATTGTGTCTCTCCGAGCTCAGCGATGAAAGGCGTCAAAACTGTATGTTTAGAAATGATGAGGCCTCGCTACTTCCATTAGTAGCGAGGCCTCATTCTAATTCTATAATAATAGCACTAGGACATATCTTCAACAGTTAAGTTATATGAAAAACCTGTTTTGCTTACTTAAGCAATAACTATAATAAGAAGCGGTTTCAACCTCTCTTATTTACGTATACCCTGGCAACAAGCCTGAATAGTGGTTGGTAAAAGCAGGATTGAAAAGCCTTACCAGAACCTGTTCGTACACACCACCTGCGCCTTTTTCTTCAGCCGCAAGCCCAGCAGTATCTCGTGGCTGCCGTAGTGGTAGTTGTTGAGCTTGGAAAGGCCAGCATCGTAGGAGTAGCCGATGGTGAACTGCTCGTAGCTGAGGCCTGCCAGCGCTATCACCGAATCGAAGGCGCGCCAGGAGGCGCCTACCCATAGCAGGTCGCGGTACTTGAGCTTAGCGTTGACGTCGACGGAGAGCGGGGCTGGGTTCACGGTCTTCACCAGCACCGACGGCACCAATGACCAGTCCTGGCTGAGCGGCACCCGCACCCCACCCGTGAAGAAGTAGTGCCGCTTTAGGGCGTTGCCGGGTGCGCCCGCACTCACTTGGTCGGGGCCGTAGGAGAAGTCGAGCTTGTTGCCCAGCAGCTGCGTGCTGGACACGCCCACGTAAAAATTGGAGCTGTATACCCACAGACCCACCGAGCCATCGAGCACCCGCGAGGCGGCACTGGCGGCCACGGTGGTAGGGTCGTAGAACTGGAGCTGGTTGCCATCTACGGCAAACTGCTGCATGCCTATGGATGCCCCCAGCGCCGCCCGGATTTTGGGCGTCAGCACTAGGTTGTAGGCGTAGGAAGCGTAGGCGCTGGTGCGGCTGGTAGGGCCAGTCACGTCGCGGTACACTAGGCCCCCGATGGCGTGGAACGGCCGGCGCCGGTCGTTCAGGGTACGTTTGCTGGTGCTGCGCCATTTGCCCAGCGAAGAGCTACCGCTGAGGTAGAACGTCTTGGGCGCACCTTCCAGCCCTACCCATTGGGTGCGGTAGCTGGCTTTGATATCAATGTAGTCCTCTACCCCAGTAGCGCCAGGGTTGAGGAGGTAGTTGTTGTTCATGTACTGGCTGTACTGCGCTTCCTGCTGGGCCAGCGCGGGCACAGCGGCTAGTAGCAGTGGAAGCAACAATAGAAGTAAAGCTCTTTTCATACCTGTGGGAGTTATTCAGTTGTAGTTCTGAGCGTCATGCTGAGCATGGCCGAAGCATCTCTACCGCTCCATTGCAGCAACGAAAAATTACTCACGGTAGAGATGCTTCGGCTGCGCTCAACATGACGTTCTAATTCTATCAAACTCAATACAAAATCGTAATCGAACCGCTGTACGACCGGCCCAGGGGGCCTTTCGTGACGACGACGTAGTAGTAGGTACCAACCGGAGCGGGCTGGCCGTTAATGTCGCCGCGCCACTCATTGGATCGGCCGTAGTTTTCGGCGGAGAAAATCTTGGTGCCCCAGCGGTTGTACACCGTCACGGTGTTGTCGGGGAATTGCTCGATGAACTCAATCTGCCAGGTATCGTCGCGGCCGTCGCCGTTGGGCGTAAAGGCGTTGGGAATGCGGATGGGTGGGCGCACGGTCACGGTTACCTCGTCCGAATCGGCGCAGCCACCGGAGCCGGCCGAAAGCGTGTAGGTAGTAGTGACGGTAGGCGAAGCCGTGGGGTGCAGCGGGTCGGCAGGCGATATGAAGAGACCGGCTGCTGGGGTCCAGGTGACGGGGTAGGTGCCATCGGCGCGGCCTTCCAGCGTCACCGAGCTACCAGCCAAAATCTCCTTGTCGGGACCGGCATCTACATCTACCGGCGGCTGAATCCGCACTGGTACGCCGTTGGAGGTCACCGTGACGGGTTGGCCGCAGCTATTAACGGTGCTCAAGCGTAGCGTTACAACCTGTCCCTCGCGCAACGTACTGCTTGTGAAGACCGGGCCCGCAGCCACGACGTTGCCATCTACCAGCCACTGATACGTGGGGGTAGGCCCGGCCTCCGTGACACTGGCAATACTGAACGTGATGGGTTCACCCACACAAACCGGCCCGCCCGGTTGCGCGGCAATGGCCAGGGTAGGTGTGGGGATAGGCGTGCGCGTAACCGTGACGGTTGCTACAGCAGGTCCAGTGCTGCACAGCCCTGCGGTGGGCGTCACCTCCACCCGCACCTGGTCGCCGGTGACGAGGGTGCTGCTGGTGAAGGTAGGGCCGCTGGCTACAGCTGTACCGTTCACGAACCACTGGAAGGTAGGCGCAGCACCGGCGTTGGTAGCTACTGCCGTGAAGGTCAGCGGCGTGCCGGGGCACAGCACGGGTGGCGTGGCTACAGTGACGGTCGGCGTTACAAGGGGCTGCACCTGGATGGTTACCACGTTGGATACCACCGTGGAGCAAGTGCCCGTGCCGGAAGTCACCCGGCGGCGGAAGTAGGTAGTAGCCGTAAGTGCGCCGGGGGCATAGGCCTCCCCGGTGGCACCGGCCACAGCCGTCCAGTTCGTGTTATCAGCAGAGGCTTCCCACTGGTAAGCAAACGTGCCCGTGCCGCCCACAGGAGCGCCTGTGCTGGTAAGCGGCGCAGGCGTGGCATTCGTGCAAATCGTTTGGTTGGCAGCAATGCTACCCGCGGTCAGAGTCGGTAGTACAGTCAGCGTCACCACATTGGATACTACTGGCCCGCACGCGCCCGACGTCACCTGGCGCCGAAAATAGGTAGTGGCCGTGAGTGCGCCGGGAGCGAAGGTCTCACCTGTAGCACCGGCAATAGCCATCCAGGTGGCATTATTGGCTGAAGATTCCCACTGATAGGCAAACGTGCCCGTGCCACCACCAACGGCGGTAGCGCTGATGAGTGGGGTAGGCGTAGCGCCTGGGCAGAGAGTCTGATCGGCAGCAATAGTGCCGGCCGTCAGCGCTGGCGTTACGGTGATGGTCACCACGTTGGATGCCACCGGCCCGCATGGCCCCGAGGTGGCCCGGCGACGGAAGTAGGTAGTGGCAGCTAGAGTGCCCGGCGTATAGGTGGCGCTGGTGGCCCCGCCTATGGCCGCCCAGGTGGCATTATCAGACGAAGATTCCCACTGATACTCGATAGTACCATTGCCACCCGTGGCCGCGCCAGCACTGGTGAGTGGAGCGGGCGTGCTGCCGGCACACAGCGTCTGGCTGGCGGCAATGGTACCGGCCGTGAGGGCTGGCGTGACGGTGATGGTCACCACGTTGGAAGTCACGGCAGCACACGCCCCGGAGCTTACTTGGCGGCGGAAGTAGGTGGTGCTGGTAAGCGTGCCAGGGGCGTACTCGGCGCCGGTAGCGCCGGGTATGGCCGTCCAGGTGGTATTGTTGGGGGAAGATTCCCATTGGTACGCAAACTGCCCGGTGCCGCCCGTAGGGGCAGCGCTACTGGTAAGCGGAGCCACGGCACTACCCGCGCACACCGCCTGATCGGCCGCAATGGTACCAGCAATCAGCGCTGGCGTGACGGTGATGGTCACGACATTAGAAGTCACGGCAGCACACGACCCGGAGCTTACCTGACGGCGGAAGTAGGTAGTAGCACTCAACACACCCGGCGCGAAGGTTTCGTTAGTAGCACCAGCAATGGCTGTCCAGGTGGTGTTGCCAGTGGAAGATTCCCACTGGTAGGCAAACGTGCCGGTGCCGCCCGTAGCTGCGGTGCCGGTGAGGGCAGCAGGCGTGCTACCCGCGCACACGGTTTGATCGGTGGCAATAGTGCCGGCCGTGAGGGCTGGCGTTACCGTGATGGTCACCACGTTAGACGTTACCGGTCCGCAGGCCCCCGCTGTTACTCGTCGCCGGAAGGAGGTAGTAACCGTGAGGGCGCCCGGCGCGAACGTCTCGTCCGTGGCCCCAGTAACCCCAATCCAAGTAGTGTTATCCGTTGAGTATTCCCATTGATACGCAAATGTGCCCGTGCCGCCCGTAGCCGCGCCGGTGCTGGTGAGCGGTGCCGGCGTGCTACCCGCGCAAATAGCCTGGCTGGCCGCAATACCGCCGGCTACCAACTCGGGCAGCACGGTCAGCGTCACCACGTTGGATACCACTGGCGCGCAGGAAGCAGACGTGGCCTGGCGACGGAAATAGGTGGTAACCGGCAGAACGCCGGGCGCAAACGTAGCGCCGGTAGCATTCGGTATGGCGGTCCAGATGTTGTTGTCAGTCGAGGATTCCCACTGATAACTCACCGCACCCGCGCCGCCACTGGCGTCGGTGGTGCTGGTGAGCGGGGCGGGGGTAGCACCGGCGCACAGCGTCTGGTCGGCGCCAATGGTACCAGCTACTAGCGCCGGTGCCACCGTGATAGTCACCACGTTGGACACAGCCGGGGCGCAGGCCGTGCCCGCATTCGCCTGCCTACGGAAGGAGGTAGTAGCTGTCAGGGCACCCGGTGCGAAGGTCTCGCCGGTAGCGCCGGGTAGGGCCGTCCAGGTAGTGTTGTCAATAGAGGATTCCCACTGGTAGGTTACTTGCACGTTGCCGCCCGTAGCCGGCGCAACGCTGGTGAGTGGCGCCGGGGTGGCACCCGCGCAAATGCTCTGCTCGGCCGCAATGCTACCCGCCACCAAGGCCGGTGTTACGGTGATGGTGATGGGGTTGGACGGCGCGTTGCAGGGACCGGAAATAGCCTGGCGGCGGTACAGGGTAGTAATCGTAGCCGGACCGGGCGTGAACGTTTCGCTGGTAGCGCCAGCAACGGGAGCCCAGGTAGTGCCGTTGTCGGTGGAGGATTCCCACTGGTAGGTGAACGTGCCCGTGCCACCCGTGGCGGCGCCGGTGCTGGTGAGCGGGGCGGGCGTGCTGCCCGCGCACACGGTTTGGTCGGCAGCAATGGTGCCGGCAGTTAGGGCCGGTATCACGGTGACGGCTACCGAGGCCGTGAACGTAGGCGTGCAATAAGGGCCTGAGCCGCTGGGCAGCAGCAACTGCACCCGCCGCCGGAAGTAGGTAGTAGTACCAGGCTGCAAACCGGTAGGCGTGTAGCTGGCACCAGTGGCTCCGCTAATTTCAGTGAAAGGGCCATTGCTATTGGCCGACGTTTCCCACTGGTATCTACCCGGCAAACCGGCGTCGCTGGTGGCATCGGTGGCGGTAATGGCAGCCGGCGCACTATCTGCGCACACGGTTTGGGGGCCGGCAATGGTGCCCGGCACGGGTAGGTTCGGCACCAGAATAGAACCCGAACTTTCGCGACAAAAGCATTCGGTTGTGATGCGTAACGTTACGGTGTAGGTGCCGGGAGTCGCATACACGTGCACAGGGTTTTCTTCTGCTGAAGTACCGCCGTCACCAAACTGCCAGGCGTAGGTTTTCCCGTCAAAGTCAATGTTCGGGGCCGTAAAAGTAATTTCACGGCAACCCGTTATCTCCGCACTAGGCCCCACACGCAGTAAGGTGCTTTGGTTGAAGTTAGGAAGACCCAATCCGCTACGGCCTGTTTTCAGTTGCAGGCTGTCTTCGACGTAGCCAATGGCCGCGCCCACCGAGTCGGCTGGGTAGGCAATAAAGCCCAACGCAGTCTGGTCGTTGCGGGCCACATAGATCTTCCCGTCTGGGGCGGCCTGCATAGAGCCCAAATCGGCGGATGTGGTCAGCGGTATGTCCTGTTTGTTAAGCGGATTGCGAGGAGTTATATCAAACTGTAGCAGCTTGGGTGGATTCATCACCGTGGCGTATAGCCTACTACCCGGTACAAATTCTACACCGTAGTATTTGCCTTCGCCGCTGTCGATGATAAACGGAATGTTCGGATTTTCACTCACATCGCCAGTAGCCGTATCAAAGTCGAACAACTCCACGGTGCTGCTGTTGTCGCCACTCCTCTCACTGTAGCGAGCTAAGGCCAACTGGTCTCCTTGAGGAGTTATTTTCATCTGGCCTTTGTAGCCCTGTTTTGCGATTCTTGAGGCGTGTAAGCTTCCGATAGTGGAAATCTTTGGAGATTCTATGCCGGTGGTCGTTACTTCGTAAGCAAGGAAGGAGTCACCACGGTTGTCGTTGCCGGACTTCGCATCACCCCAACCGTGCACAATAATCCAGATATGACAACCATTTTTGTGAAATACGCCCGTCATTTTTTCGGCTGTACCACGAGCCAAAAGATTATTTTTAGAAACTACTGTACCTTGCCCCCCACCAGCAGGAATCTCAATTTCTGAGTAGCTGAGGCCTATAGTATCATTCAGTGTGAAGATGAGGTAGCGCGTTGGCTTATCTGATGTGATGAAGCCGCTACCTGGTTTCTTAATAGCTAAAGGGCCGTCGGTTGTACTTCCACTACCGCCCAAGCCCGTGCCCATCACACTATGGTCTCCGTTCCAGATAGTATCGCCGTCGCTGTAGAAAAGAATCTTGCCGCTAGGATCAGACATTACCCCAGAACCAGCTGGTGCTGTCATCTTGCCATCAGTCAGCACGTTAGGTGGGATGGAATCGGTAGCTTGATTGAAGTCTAACCCCGCTTTATATCCGAAATACCAAATGTTGGCAAACTTCTCGTCCTGACTGCATGTAGGTGGCTCTGCTGGCGTGGGGTTAGTTGGTTGCGCCAGGGATTTGGTAGTTGCGCCGCTCAGTAACAGGAGCAACAATGTCAGAAGCCAGCCAACTGCCAATTGTCGCCTACCTATTCTACAGGGCTTGGCGCTGGGTAGTAAAGCAGGCGTAGGGCGGAGGGTAGAAGACAGTAGAGTTAGGGGCATAGTAGGGCGGGTAAGTAGGCGGACAGGTAACGTGCACTTTCAGAGAAAAGTACCTCGTGCCGCCTGCAAGGAGCAAAACCTGCTGGCAAGTTGCTTCGCTACCGCAAAACGCTGCCAGCCAGTCTCAGTAAAGCTACGCACTGCCCGCCAGGTTTGCGCAACGCAGGCGGCGAATAGTGGGGCGCTGAATACAATTTATTACTGCCAAAGGCCAACCCTGGCAGGGCTCCTAGTTCTTTCAGAGTTCAAAGGGAACCGCGCCTACTGCATCACCAGCCGCCGGGTGGTGCGCTGACCAGCCGCGGTTTCGGCTTGCACCACGTACACACCGGCGGCGCGGTCGTGCAGGTCGAGGTGGTGGGTACGGGCGGCGGTGGCGGAACGGTAGAGCAGGCGGCCGGTCACGTCGAACACTGCTACGCGCACGGGGTCGGGAGCTTCGAGGGTAGCCGTGCCGCGGGCGGGGTTGGGGTAGAGCTGCACGGCCGTGAGCAGGGTAGGGGCCATGGGCGCGTCCGTGACCACGATGCCGCGCACGCCGTAGGCCACCATGCCGCCGCTTTCGAGGCCAATGAACAATTCAGGGCGTTGGTCGCCGTTGAGGTCGGCCACGGCGAGTATCAGCTGGTTGATGCGGCCTTGTCCCAACCACACAGGCTGGTAGCGACCCAGCAACTCGTTGTAAAACGTTTCAGGAAGCGGCGTAAACGCGCCTTGTTGCGCCCGGAAATTGGGAAAGAGCTGGATCCGACCTTCACTATCGGTCACCAGTAAATCAGGCTGACCATCACCATCGAAATCGGCTACGGCGGGGTTCAGGTTGTAGGCGCGGTTGTCTGGCGCCGGTACGTTCTTGCTGTTCCGTATCTGCCCAAAATCGGCATTGGCCAGCACAAACGCCTGGCTGAGAGTGGCCGCGCCGTTGTTGCGGTAGTAGCGCAGGCTGGTAGCGGCTTGGTCGTTGATGTTGGTGCCGAGCAGCAAATCCAGGCGGCCGTCGCCGTCTATATCAGCAAAGCACGGCGCGTCGTCGATGTAGTTGGGTAGGTTCTGAATCACCTGCGCCGTGGCCGGGTTGAACACGGCCGGCTGCCCGGCCGGCGCGGTGTTCAGCAGCACCCGCAGCTGGCTGGTAGGCGCGGCCGTGCCGTTGACTCTCATCGGAATCACCATCAGGGCCAGATCGGGGCGGCCGTCTTGGTTGAGGTCCGCGAGCTGGGGCCGGATGCCGGCGTACCGCTGCGTGGAAAGGTTGAGGTAATCCTTGGTCATCAACTGAAACGCCGGCTGCGTGGCCGAGCCCACGTTGCGGTAGTAGGTCAGCGAAGCCCGGAAAAAGCCTTTGGCGTTGTTGCGGTTGGTGCTACCTACCAGCATGTCCACCAGCCCGTCGCCATCAATGTCAGCGAAGGTAGGGGCAGCACTCTCGCCGGTGTCAATCATGCCGCGCTGCAAAAAGTCGTTCTGACGGTAGGCAAAATTGGGCACCGCGCTGGCGCTAGTATTCTCGTAAAACATCACCGACTGCGTGGTATTAATCGTGTCCTGATTATCGAATACGCTAGGCGTCACCACCAAATCGGGGCGGCCATCGAAGTTTACATCGAGGTGGTAGGCGGTAGGGAAGTTGGCGATGCGCACGGGCGTGGTACCGCTGGGGAAGCTGGCGTTGAGGCCGGCACTGCTCATCAGGGCTTCCGACTTATTGCCGTCGTTGCGCAGGCTCACCAGCTCGGGGCAGTAGTCGCGGCCGATAAGCGCATCCTGGTCGCCGTCGCCGTCGAGGTCGAGCAGCGTGATGTTGTGGCCGCCGGTATGCGCCGTGCCCGCCGGGCGGCAATTGACATTGTTGAAGGAGAACGAAGTGCACGAAGTAGCACACGAAGCAAAGCCGCCCCACTGCTGGGTTACCAGCTCAAACTGCAACCCGCCGCAAGATTCGGGGCTGCTGTTGCGGTAGTATTGCACTACCGAGCTGTTATTGAAATCAAACGTGACGATATCCAGGCGCCCGTCGCCGTCCACATCGTGCAACGCGGGCATGTTGTAGCCGCCAGGGTATATATTGCCTTGCGAGGTGGGATTGTTAAAGTAACTGAGATGGTCTTTCACTAATTGAAAATCGGGCCGGCCACCACTGCCGGCCACGTTGCGGTACACGGCTATATCGCCGCCCGCCAGTGTAAACAAATCGGGCCGCCCATCGCAGTCGTAGTCACGCAAGAGTGCCCAGTTCAATAACGTACTGGGAAACAGCGCCTCGTACTCGGGGGCGTATCGGTACATGCGGCCACCGTTGGGGGAGGCCACGTTCAGAAACGTAAGCGAGCGGTTCGCGACGCGGTCGAACAGGTAGAGGTCCTGCTGTTGGTCGCCGTTGAGGTCGATGGCCGAAAATTGAGGCGAGTTCAGGCCGCCCGCCCAGGGGTTGGGTAGGGTTTCAGTGCCGTGCACTACTTTTACGAGGTCAGGCCTGCTGACCAGGCCAAACGGCACGCTGGTTTGAGCCGCGGCCACCAATGGACCCGCTATTCCGAATAAGAAAAGTAAAAAACGGTTCATTGGCAGCTGGTTTGGTAGTTGCAACGCACAATCACGTCACGAAAGTACTTCACTAGGTTCATGGTAGATACAGCGGCTCTTTATGCCCGGTTCCTTCAGTGCACCGCCGTCAGCACCGACTCGCGCCAAGCGCAGGACAATACCTTGTTTTTTGCGTTGAATGGTCCCAGTTTCTGGGGACGCGATTTCGCCCCGCAGGCCCTCGCCCAGGGCGCCCGTCACGCCGTGGTAGACGATGCCGCGCTGGCCGCCCAGGACCCCGACCGCTATACCTACGCGCCCGACCCGCTCGTGGCTTTACAGGAACTGGCACACTATCACCGCCAGCAGCTACAGATTCCGGTATTGGCCATCACCGGCTCCAACGGCAAAACCACCACCAAGGAACTGATAAATGCCGTGCTGAGCCGGCGCTATCGGGTGCAATACACGCGCGGCAACCTCAACAACCACATCGGCGTGCCGCTCACGCTGCTCAGCATCCGGCCGCAGGAGCACGAGTTGGCCATTGTGGAGATGGGCGCCAACCACCAAGGCGAGATTGCGCAGCTCTGCGAGCAGGCCGCGCCTACCCACGGCCTGCTCACCAACATCGGCCGCGCCCACCTCGAAGGGTTTGGTGGCGCCGAAGGGGTAGCCAAAGGCAAAGGCGAGCTGCTACTGTACCTGGCAGCGCACCACGGCACAGCCTTCGTGAACACCGCCGACGCCAAAATTGCCGAGCGGGCCGGAACTATATCGCAGCGCGTTTCCTACCCCGGCCCCGAGGATACCTACCCCGCCACGCTGCTCCCCGCCCCCGATTCTACCGTGCGCCTTCGCCTGTTCGACGGCACCGAGGTAACTGCCCAAATCACCGGCGACTACAACTTCCCCAACCTAGCCGCCGCCGCCGCCGTGGGGGCGTATTTCGAGGTGCCTACCCCAGAAATTGCCGCCGCTCTGGCCACCTATGCGCCCACCAACAACCGCTCCCAACTGGTGCAAACCGCTCGCAACGAGGTGGTGCTGGACGCCTACAACGCCAACCCCAGCAGCATGGCCGCCGCCCTGCGTAGCTTTGCGGCCCGCCCTACCCAGGCTAGCGGTAAGGTGGTTATCCTAGGCGATATGTTTGAGTTGGGTGAGGAGAGCGAAGCCGAGCACCGCGCCCTGGGTGAACTGCTGGCGGCTTTATCCATTGATACGGTGTTGGTTATTGGGCAGGAAATGCGCCACGCCGCGCAACCAGGCTTCCACTACTTCCCTACCAAAGCCGAAGCCGCCGACTGGCTGAAACAGCAGCCGCTTCAGAACCAGTTAATTCTGATAAAAGGCTCACGTGGTATGGGGTTGGAAACGTTGCTGGAGTTGGTATAAATTTATAGTTAGCCGTTGGCTATTGGCTGATAGCAATCCAAGAGTGTGTTTGTGTTACTACTGAACGGTGTAGAGACGCATACTTGCGTCTCATCGCCTGCGCCGCTAGGAATCGTTTAGGCGCCAGTCGTTCAACGATGAGACGCAAGTATGCGTCTCTACACCGCTCAGCTAATAGCTACTTCCCAATCTTCATCTTATACAGCCGGAACGGGTACTGCACCTTGTCCTCGCCGTTGTTCCACTTGGGTAGGAGGTTGATTTGGGCGGCGGTGAGGTAGAGGTAGCCGTCGGGGCCGAGGGCGAAGGTGTCGGGCCATTCTAGGCGCGGGTCTTGCGTTACGGTTTCGAGGTGGCCGGCAGGCGTTACGTGGCGCACGGCGTGGTTGGGCGAGTCGGTGAGGTAGACGTTGCCGGCCGCGTCGGCAAGCATGCCGTGCGAAATGCCGGTTTCGCCTACCGTTTCCACATGCTGCGCCACTTGCTGTGGGCTCAGGCTGGCGTCACGTAGGTACTCGGTTTTGATGCGGTAGAGCTTGGTTTGGTTGATGGCGCGGAAGTAGAAATACTCGAAATTGTGGGTCAGGGCAATGCCGTTGACGTTGCTGCTGAACGGCTTACCCGTTTTGTCCTTCACCTCTTTGCCATCAATGCGCAGTACAAAACCGGGCTCCGCCATTGTCGATTTATCACCTTGCAGTACCAGGCGGCTTTTGCCGCTTTTTAGGTCCAGCACCACAATGGCGGCCAGCTTGGGGTCAGAGAGGTAGGCCACCTGCCGGCGCGTGTCGATGCGCACGTCGTTGAGGCCGCTTCGTTCGCGCGGGATGTCCTCGAAACGGTAGATGCGTTCTACTTGGTTGGTCTTCAAGTTGATTTTCAGAAGTTTAATGCCGGCAATCAACGGGGCATCGTCACCGGGATTCGACGGATCCAGCACCCATAGGTTATCCTCCTGATCTACAAAAACCGTCTGCACGCTCACAAAGCGGTTGCGCGCTTGCAGGGAGTCCCACTGGTTCCACTCGGCGTTGGGGTAGGGGCGGCGCTGCCCGTTTACGATTTCTGCCACGGCGTAGTCGTAGTTCTTGTCCTTCTTCGGAAACGTTACGAAAATGCGGCCCTGCTGCGACACCGCCACGCCAATGGGCTGGTGCTTGCCAAACTCCGCCACTTGCAGCAACGGCGCGCCAGTCGTCTGGGCCGCGGTGGGTAGGGTAGACATAGCAAGGAGCAGCAGGAAAAGGAGCGTTGATTTCATGTAGGGGAAGGTCAGGAGAAGCAGTTTTGTAGCGTTATTATACTTTACTCTCTGTCATCCTGAGCTTGCGAAGGACCTTCTCACCCTAGAACGACAGGCGTACTAACGACTCGTTCACGCGTGAGAAGGTCCTTCGCAAGCTCAGGATGACAGGAAAAACGTGACAGTAACAGCCTTCTTCCTACGGCTGCCCTTTCCCTCAGGTTGATACAAGCTACGTTGCGCAACCTTCAGCGTAGTAGCAGGGTAGGGAAGAAGCGCCCCTCCTTCTACTGTTCTGCTAACTCTGTACCTAATGCGCTTCCTTCTTCTACTGTTACTCTGGCTGCCGCTGTTACCCGTAGCAGCCACGGCCCAGTCCTCCCCTAAGCTCACCAAAGGCCGCATCATCCGGCAAGACCCCGCCCTCGATCAGCTCCTCGGCCCCGACGCTCAACTTGAAATCGTAGGCTCCGGCTTTGCGCACATCGAAGGGCCGCTGTGGGTGGCTGATAGTAGTATGTTGCTGTTTTCGGATACAAAATCGCGCACCATCTACCGCTGGTCGGAGCAGAAGGGCTTGTCGAAGTTTCTGGAAAACAGCGGCTACACCGGCCGTATGCCCTACGGCGAGGAGCCTGGCAGCAATGGCCTCGCCCTGGACGGAAAAGGCAACCTGCTACTCTGTCAGCACGGCGACCGGCGCATTGCTATGCTACCCCTCGCCCAGAAAAGCGGGCTGCTCACCGTGACGGACCGCTACGACGGCAAGCGTTACAACAGCCCCAACGACGTGCTACCCCACCCCACCAACGGCGCCCTCTACTTCACTGATCCGCCCTTCGGCCTACCCCAAAAGGAAAAGGACCCCCTGCGCGAGCTGTCCGTGTGCGGCGTTTACCGGCGCGACGCGAAGGGAAAAATAACCCAGGAAATCATGGATCTGTCGCGGCCCAATGGGCTGGCTTTCACCGCCGATGGCCGCACGCTCTACGTGTCCAACTCCGACTCGCTCCGCCCCGTGATTATGCAGTACGATGTGCGCAGCAGCGGCAAGCTCCTCAATGGCCGCGTGTTTTTCGACATGAGCGCCCTACCCAAAGTGCGTCCCAAGGAGCTGCCCGATGGCCTGAAGGTGGACCAGGCCGGCAACGTGTACGCCACCGGTCCCGGCGGCATCTCCATCCTCTCGCCCGCCGGCAAGCTGCTCGGCACCCTCGACCCCGGCGAAGTAGCCGCCAACTGCGCCTGGGGCGACGACGGCCGCACGCTCTACATCACCGCCAACACGTTTTTGTGCCGCGTGAAAACGAAAGCGCAAGGGGTAGTGATGCGGAAGAAAAACTAGAGCTAGAAGCTAAAGGTTAATTCCCCTCCTTTTTTAAGGAGGGGTGCCCGCAGGGCGGGGTGGTAAACTCGTTGAACGATGCTAGTCCTAATTGTCTAATATTTAGATTTTTAGTTCTAGAAATCGCCCAGACGGTTTTACCACCCCGCCCTGCGGGCACCCCTCCTTAAAAAAGGAGGGGAGTTAGAATAGCTCTAGTCACTACCCTCCGCCAACAACTCCACCAACTCCCGCACCAGCCCGGCATCCGTCTGCCAGTGGGTCACATCAAATTGATTGGGCTGCGAGGGTAGGGAAATCAACTTTTTGGCGCTGGTGTGAAACTCCGTAGCACCCGTTGCTGCGGCCACGGGCAGCAGATTCTCAGCGTTGATGCCCGCGCCTGGCTGTATGCTGATGCGGCCGGCAGCCTGGGCTACCAGTGCCGCTAACTGCTGCTGGCCAGCCTCGGCGGAAGTGGCGCCACCCGAGGTCAGGATACGGGTACAGCCTAGCTGGATAACTTCCTCTAGGGCCTGCGCTTGGTCCTGGCACACGTCGAAGGCGCGGTGAAAGGTGACTTGCATGGAACCGGCCAGCGCTATCAGCGTACGGCAGCGGGCCATGTCCACGCGGCCAGCTTCGTTCAGAATGCCCAGCACTACCCCATCGCAGCCCAGTTCGCGGCAGGCTAGCACGTCGGTTTGCATGAGGGCAAATTCCTCGTTGTCGTACACGAAATTGCCCGGCCGGGGACGAATCAAGACAAATACCTGAATGCTGAGCAGCGCCCGCACGCGCCGGATAAGGCCGTAGGAGGGCGTGATGCCGCCCTGCTCTAGGTTCTGGCACAGCTCGATGCGGCCGGCCCCACCTGCCTGCGCCGCTTGGGCCGACTGCACCGAGTTGGCGCAAATTTCCAGGGTGTAGCTCACTTCAGCAGGTACTCGCAGTTGATGAGCTGCTTCTGGTCTTTGGCATCGCATACGGCGTAGCTGAAACCTTTTTGCAGGGCAAACGCGCCTACCTCGCCCTTGCTGCTTACGGCAATAAAGCCCACCTGAATGTCGCGGGCGGCCTTGTCGCCTTTGATCTTGAGGACACGCTCTACGGCGGCTTTGCAGGCCGCTTTCGGGGACATTCCCTGGCGCATCAGCTCCACCACCGTGTGCGAGCCCACCATCCGAATCACGTCCTCGCCCTGGCCGGTGGCGGCGGCGGCGCCTACCTCGTTATCCACGTACAGCCCGGCCCCAATGATGGGCGAGTCGCCCACGCGGCCGCGCATCTTGAAGCCCATGCCGCTGGTGGTGCAGCTGCCGCTAAGGTTTCCCTGCGCGTCCATAGCCAGCATGGCAATGGTGTCGTGGTTTTGGGGGCCGCCCACAGGGCCTACCTTCTTCTGGTTGCCCGAGTTTTCGATGTTGACGACGGGCTTGTACTCGCTGGTTTTCAGCCACTCTTTGTAGGCGTTGGCTGCATCGGCGCTGAGTGTTTGGGGTTCTAGCGGGAAGCCTTGGGCCACGGCAAACTGCTGGGCGCCTTCGCCTACCAGCATCACGTGGGGCGTTTTCTCCATCACGGCCCGCGCCACGCTGATGGGGTGCTTGATGCGCTCCAGCGCCGCCACGCTACCACAGTTGAACTTGTCGTCCATGATGCAGGCGTCGAGCGTCACGATGCCGTCGCGGTCGGGATTGCCGCCCAGGCCCACGCAGCAGTTCTGCGAGTCCTCCGTCACGCGCACGCCGGCTTCCACGGCATCCAGGGCACGGCCGCCTTTGCTGAGCACCTGCCAGGCGGCCTGGTTGGCGGGCACACCGTCGTTCCAGGTGGCAATGGCCACGGGTTTGTTCTTTACTTTGCCGGCGGGGAGTAGGGCCGTTGCGGCTACGGGTTTGGTTGCCAGCAGGGCCAATCCGGCCGCTGACGCTTTGATGAATTTTCTACGATTGGACATGCACAAGCAAAATGCGTTCGGCTAAAGAAACGCAAGATTTAGGCATTTCTGCGCGATTTGGATGCAGGCCACGCAGCACTAGCGCGAGCTTGCAGCTCGTGCCTATAGTATCGTGAGGCTGTGCCTCACCCGTAGGAACGAATACGTGTGGCCCGTTTCCGGCTTGCCGCGCTACGGCAGATGAGGTACAACCTCATCATCAAAGCAGACACGAGCTGCAAGCTCGCGCCAGAATTAGGATAACTATGCCAGTGAAGTCGTACTTTTCGCAGCGTCATTCTACTACATTACTTTTTACCGTTTTATCTCTACCCTTATGCGTACAGCCTCTACCCTAGTACTACCTCTCTTACTCCTTGGTGCGCCATTAAGCGGCTGGGCACAGGCCACGCAACCAATGACCGTCAGCCAGAAGAACCCTGCGGGTCGGGAAGAATTCAACGTATTAACAACTGACACCCAAACGAAGCAGGGTGCCTACCGGCACTATGGCGGCCGCAAAGGCAACGTGCTGCTCGCAGAAGGCTTCTACGCGGCCGGGCAGAAAGACAGCCTATGGACGGAGTACTTCGACCTGAGCAGCCAGCCGAAAGCCAAAGGCCGCTACCATAGCGGCCAGAAGGTAGACGAGTGGGAGTACTATACCCCCGAAGGCACCCTGGCCACCCGCTACGACCACACCACCAATCAATTACTATTTCGCTCACCCAGCAAGTGGCCAAACAAGCTGGTTATTCGCCCTTTGTCCAAAGATGTGGTGATTACCGAGCCCCCCATCGCGCTGGCCGGCAACGATGCCTTGGCGCGGTCCGTGGGCATGAGCGTGCGCTACCCAGTTATGGCGTTGCGCAATAGGGTAGGGGGCGAGGTGTGCGTTGCCTTCACCATCGACAGCAACGGCAACACCTCGAATCACCGCGTCGTGCGCGGCATTGGCTACGGCTGCGACGAAGAAGCCCTACGCGCGGTACAGAGCCTCAACGCCGAATGGATTCCGGCCTCCGCCAATGGACAGCCCGTAGCATCGGAATGTGAGATGCCGGTGGTTTTTGCGGTTAGGTAGAGAGTGCGTTTGGCTAAGATCTGTAAAGAAACTTCCTGACTGGTCTAACTGGCGCGAGCTTGCAGCTCGTGCCTGCATTGCCGTGAGGCTGTGCCTCACCCGTAAGCACGAACACGCGTGGCTCGGATCCACTTTGCCGCGTTGCGGCAGATGAGGTGCAACCTCATCATCAAAGCCCGGCACGAGCTGCAAGCTCGCGCCAGTAGGACCCGTGGCGTCGGAATGCGAGATGCCAGTTAGTTTTGAAATTGCAGGAAATTGATTCTTTGTAATATATGTAGGGGATTTCCTGACTACCAATAACTATAAGTTCACGCTGAAAAATTTCTAGTTGAGAACAATTTGCATGGCTTTGCTTACACCTGTTTTGAAGTATAAATATTCTTCGTTACTAACAATGAGTGCTTGCTTAGTATCTGAACCTGGGTGCGAAAACGGATTGTTATTTCTTCTGTCAAATAATGTTCTGATTTGATCTCTTAGGCTTGAATCCACTCCTTTACTCTTTAAAAATTCTATAACGTTAGCTGATGCATATTTATTTATGTCTTTGTATTTTTCTAAATGAAAACATACAAAATGTATTTCATTTAATAACAAATTTAAGCATATTGAAAAATTATCAATCATTTCATAATGTGTTCGTAGTCTAATTTGTTCTATAAGTGGAACACAGTTTTTTAATTTTTTAAGGCTTGAGAAGGATAAGTCATGGTAATTTGTAGATGGATAAACTACTCTCTGATTGTCATACATATTTATGATGGCAGATATAGTAGTATCTTTTCTTAATGCTTTAAATAAAGGATCAGATATAATAAATTTGTTATGGCATAAAAAATTTATTATATTATTTCTAGTTGGTATATTTATGGATTTTTCTTTTGATAAAAATGATATAAACTTTTTAGATATAATGTCATGCTGACTTATTAATAAAGTAATTGCTTTTGGAGATATATGTATTTTATTGAAATTTAGTTTATTAAGTTGCTTGATGATTATTGCTTTGTTAGAAGGTATTTTTATAAAATCTGGCATTTTTTGATTGAAAACACATTTAACTAATTCTTGAATAGTTTTGATGCTAGGGTCGTCGTTTAGTGTCTTGTTTAAGGCTAATTCGTTTAGCATCTTGATTCCTAAAGTCAATTTTTTAAATGATTCCTTTACGTCTCCATCATCAAAGGGACTTATCTCTTCATGCGAGAGTAAGGCTCTATTTAAAAATCTGGCTTTTTCAGAATCGCCTAATAAGTGAAATATTTTTGTTTTATTATTAACAGAAAGCCCCAATTGAATATAAAATTGGTTGGCAACATTGTTTAAAAGCTGATAAGGTATTTCAGATACCAATAAAGCTTCTTTGTCTGTATTAACGTGATTTATATCTGTAAATTGTTTTTCCGTTGTCGTTGTTGGTATATCTAAAAAGATATGAATATCATCTACATATCTAATTATTCTATAATTAGATATTCTACCTTTTGTCTCCTTGTTGATATTGTTAATTAAGTCTTCTATTATTAAATCTCCAAAGAATAAATATAAGTGACTGAGATATGCAGAAGCTATATTATTGTCTGCTTGAGGTATTCCGTTTTTACCATAAGCTAAATATTTAAAAAAGAATATAATCTGTTCTTTTGTAAAGTTGTCAAATTTATGATAGTCGCGGACTGATTTTTTTGTTCTTGTATCTATTAATGTTAATAGTTTGGAAATATCAATGTTATCGAAATAGTCTTTTATGTCTATTTTTATAGCCCATTTGCTTGGCCCAGTAACACAATTATCATCTATATTTTTCACAAAGTCTTTGTAATGCTTGTAATATGATGTGTTAGCTGGATTCAATAACAGATTGTAATTGGTGTCTCTTTCAAAAATAATTTCACCGCCATATCTAGAAATTATATTCTTAGAATGATTATCAATTAATAGTTGATTTGTTAATTTAGCTATATACAAGCTTACGCTCTGGTATAACGCCATCATAGGATAGCTTAAAAATGTAAAATTTCTAACACTTACACCGCTTTTAGGCACAGGGTATTTTGTAAAGGAGAATTCATTGCCTAAAGCATAAAATAGATTGTTTGCGACTTTGTCGCTGTAATACCTGTTACTCTTAATATTTTTGGTTTTAGTAAAAATTCTTTCTAAATAATAAAAATTAAAAGTGTTATAATATTTCTTGCCTTTTATTTTCTCATTTATTTGATAATCAACGAAGTTTATACCTGCTAACCAAATTTCGTAAGTTAGAAAATGGCTTAATAACAATTGTGAGGAACTAGATTTTTTTGGCATTTTATAAAAAATAAAGGTTTGTAAATGTAAATATATTTATATTGATACGAATAGCAATTCTCTAAGAATATATTCTTAGAGAATTGCTATTCGTAAACAAATTGGTCAATATTCTAAACCTCTACCTTCTCCTCACTTCCCAACTCACTCAATACCCGCTTCGCCGCTTGCACGTTCTTCACATCGTCAATCGTAATGATGAGCTGTTCTTTGCGCTCCTTCATGGTGGCGGTGCGGGGGTGGGTTTGCACGTAGTTGAGCACCGTGCCGAACTGGTCGCCTTGGAAGTAGGCCTCGTTGTTGGTGGCGGGCACGTAAGCTTTCAGCACGTTCTTCTTCAGCGTCACCTTCTCGAAGCCCACACGGCAGGCCTGCCAGCGTAGCTTCACGATGTCGGCCAGCTGCTCTACCTCGGCGGGTAGGGGGCCAAAGCGGTCCACGATGCTGGCCACCAGCTTGCGCAGGGCCTCGGGGTCCTTCACGCGGTCGAGCTTGCTGTAGAGTTGCAGGCGTTCCGACACGCTGCTCACGTAGCTGTCCGGAATCAGGATTTGCAGGTCGGTTTCCACGTTGCACTCCTTAGGGCCTTTGGCGCCGGCGGCTTCCTGGAGGCGGCCGGTGGTGTCGCCCAAAAACAGGTCGCGGAACTCGGTTTCCTTCAGCTCCTGCACCGCGTCGTCCAGGATCTGGTGGTAGGTTTCAAAGCCCAGATCGTTGATAAAGCCCGACTGCTCGCCGCCCAGCAGGTTGCCCGCCCCCCGAATGTCGAGGTCGCGCATGGCCACGTTGAAGCCCGCGCCCAGGTCCGAGAATTCTTCCAGCGTGCTCAGGCGCTTGCGGGCGTCGGAGGGTAGGCCGGCCACGGGCGGCGTGAGCAAGTAGCAGTACGCCTTCTTGTTGGAGCGCCCTACCCGGCCGCGCATCTGGTGCAGGTCGGAGAGGCCGTGCATGTGGGCGCGGTTGATGATGATGGTGTTGGCGTTGGGAATATCCAGGCCCGACTCAATGAGCGTGGTGCTCACCAGCACGTCGTACTCGCCGTCCACAAACTTCATCATGCGCTTTTCCAGCGAGTCGCCGTCCATCTGGCCGTGCACGTAGGTCACGCGGGCGTCGGGCACCAGGCGCAGGATCATAGCGGCCTGTTCCTCAATGTCTTTCACGCGGTTGTGCACGTAAAACACCTGCCCGCCGCGCTTCAGCTCCCGCGAAATGGCGTCGCGTACCAGCACCTCGTCAAACACGTGCAGCTCCGTTTGCACCGGCTGGCGGTTGGGCGGCGGGGTAGCAATAACAGACAGGTCGCGGGCACCCATCAGGGAGAAGTGCAGCGTGCGCGGAATGGGCGTGGCCGAGAGCGTGAGCGTGTCCACGTTCACCTTCAGCTCCTTCAGCTTGTCTTTGGTTTTCACCCCAAACTTCTGCTCCTCGTCAATCACCAGCAGGCCCAAGTCCTTGAACTGCACGTCTTTGTTGGTGAGGCGGTGCGTGCCGATGAGAATATCGGTTTTGCCCTCCGCCACCCTACCCAGCGTTTCCTTGATCTGCTTGGTGCTCTTAAAACGGTTCACGTACTCCACCGTCACGGGCAAATCGGCGAGCCGGTCGCGGAAGGTTTTGTAGTGCTGCATGGCCAGGATGGTAGTAGGCACTAGAATGGCCACCTGCTTGCCATCAGCCACGGCCTTGAAGGCGGCCCGAATGGCTACCTCGGTCTTGCCGAAGCCCACGTCGCCGCACACCAGGCGGTCCATGGGGTGGGGCTGCTCCATGTCGTGCTTCACGTCTTCGGTGGCCTTGCCCTGGTCGGGCGTGTCCTCGTAGATAAAGCTCGATTCCAGCTCGGCCTGCATAAACGAGTCCTTGGCGAAGGCGAAGCCCGGCGCAGTCTTGCGCTTGGCGTACAGCCGAATCAGCTCGGCCGCAATGTCCTTCACCTTCTTCTTAACGGCCTTTTTCTTGTTTTCCCACTCCGGCGAGCCCAGCTTGCTCATGGTAGGCGGCGTGCCCTCGGCCCCGCTGTACTTGGCAATCTTGTGCAGGGCGTGAATGCTCACGGTCAGCACGTCGTCGTCGCGGTACACCAGCCGGATGGCCTCCTGCAACTGCCCGTTGATATCTACCTGCATCAGCCCCGCAAAGCGCGCAATGCCGTGGTCTTGGTGCACCACGTAGTCGCCGGGTTGCAAGGTGCGCAGCTCCTTGAGGGTCAGCGCCTTCTTCTTGCTGAACTTGCGCGTTTCCTGGGCGCGGTAGTAGCGCTCAAACAGTTGGTGGTCGGTGTACACGGTCAGCTTCAGCGTATCGTCCACGTAGCCCTCGCGCAGGGCCAGCAGCAGGTGCTGAAACTGCACGTTGTTGTCCAGCTCGTCGAAAATGGTGCGGAGCCGGTCGGCCTGCCGCACCGAGTCGGCCGCGATGATGCTGGTATAGCCCTGCTGCTGGTAGTCGCGCAGGTTCTTGAGCAGGCGCGGAAACTCCTTGTTGAAGCTGGGCTGGGGCTTGGCCGTGAAGGCAAATTCCTCGGCCCCGGTCTTGAAGTGAAACCGCTTGCCAAACTCCACCACCGCAAAGTTCTCCAACTGCTTGCGGAAGGTCTTGGCCGTCTCAAACAAGTCGGCCGGCTTGCTCACAATCTGCGTGCCGCCCGCCGACTCTAGCAGCCGCTGAAAGCCCGCGTCGGCCTTATCGAACGACTCGTCTACCACGTCCAGGGTCAGGCGCACGTCCTTGGCCCACACCGTCAGGTTGCGGGGTAGGAAATCCAGGAAGGCCTCGCGGGTTTCTTGCAGCAGCTTGGTCTGCACGTTGGGGATGATGCTGATCTGCGCCTTGCGCTCCACCGAGAGCTGCGTTTCGGGGTTGAACGTGCGGATGCTCTCCACCTCGTCCCCAAACAGCTCGATGCGGTAGGGCAGCTCGTTGGCGTAGCTGAAGATGTCCACAATGCCCCCGCGCACGGCGTACTGCCCGGCCTCGTACACAAAATCCGTCCGCTCGAAGTCGTACTCGCCCAGCATCTCCCCGATGAAGTTCACGTCCAGCTTCTCGCCCGTCTGGATGGAAAACGTATTCGCCACCAGACTTTTGCGGTTGATGACCTTCTCGAACAGTGCCTCGGGGTAGGTAACGATGAGAGCACCGGTTGCTTCGGCATCTGGCTTCTTTTCCTCGACTTCCGGGGTAGGCTCCACCGGTTTCTGGCCTTTGCTACCCTTGCTGCCGCTGAGGCGGTTGAGCACCTCGGCGCGCATGAGCACGTTGGCGTTTTCTGTCTCGTCGAACTCGTATGGGCGCTTGTAGGAGCTGGGGAATAGCAACGGCTCCTGACCCGGAAGCAGGTGCTGCAAATCAGCCAGGAAGTACGATGCTTCCTCCTTGTCGTGCAGAATGAACAGGTGGTGCTGCTCGGGGTAGAGCGTGTGCAAGGTAGCGGCCAGCACCGCGTCCTGGCTGCCTACCAGCCCGCGCAGGTGCAGGCGGGGTAGGGGCGTGTCGGCGGCCTCGGCTTTCTTGAGGGAGCGAAGCGTGGCCGGATTCAGGCGGGCGCCTACCGTCAGCACGGTCGGGTCGAGGCGGTAGAGCTGGAGGAAATCAGTGACCTTCAAAACAGGATATAGCTAGGAGGGAGGGCAAAGGTAGAAGCCCGGCCGGAAGGATTTTCCGGTCGGGCGCGCTTAGCAAATGGTAGTAGCAATACCACAACCGCGCGCCGAAAGTTTCCGATATAGCCGATGGGCGCCGCCCCCGCAAATGCCGTATCTTAGCAGAACCGATTATCTGTATTCTACAATGGCTGATAATAACGAAAACCTTCCGCTGGGGGCAGCCGAAATCCTGGTCGAAATGCGGGCAATGCGGCGGGAGAATCAGGAAAACAACGACCGCCTACTCACGACCATGAGCCAACTCATCGGCACCCTGGCGGAGCACGTTGTTGACATTCGTCAGAGCGTCCAGCGCATAAACCAACGGCTGGAGAAAATAGTAAGGAAACTAGACGAGTTTACCGATTTCTAGCGCCGCCTGCGCACGCTCGAAGATATTGTGCTGCGCAAAGCCTCGTAATCAACTGCCACGCCGATATCTTCGTGGTTTATTTATAATAGTAGTATCTCTCCTTGCGCGGATCTTCTCACCTGGCCATTGGCCTGATTACCGGCGTGGCCGTCGCCGGACTTGTCCCCCACGTGCCCTTCTCGGTGGCCGGCATTGCGCTGGCGGGCTTCTCCTCCCTCGCCCCCGACCTCGACCACCCCAACTCCCGTCTCAGTAAGCGCCTGGGGTTTGTGCAGCAGTATGTGCGCTGGGCGTTTGTGCTGGCTGGCGCGGCGCTGGCTGTTTACACCCACTTTCTCCTACCCCTTGGCCCCGACCGGCGCATGGGCTTCACGGCGGCGCTGGCGTTTGGTCTGCTGGGTGCCGCCATGCAGGGCGGGTCGGCGCGGCGGTTAGCCCTGCTGTTCACAGGCCTGTGCACGGTGGTGGCGGGCTTCTACACCGAGTTTCTGTGGCTGAGCATGCTGGGGGCGTTCATTGCCGTGGCGCCCTTCACTAGCCACCGCTCCTGGACGCACACTATTTGGGCTGCGGGCCTCTGGACCTATATCGGGCACTTGGCCAACTACACGCTAGGCTGGCACGGCGTGGCGTGGTTTGCGGGGGCGGGATACGTCTCGCACCTCGTAGCCGATTCGCTCACCAAAGCCGGCGTGAAATGGTTGATGCCGCTCACCGATATCTGCTTTAGAGTTCCCCTAATTCGGACGGGCTCCGCGAGTGGCAACGCGCTGGAAGTGGCTATCTGCCTGGGCTATGCTGCGCTAGTATTAAGCATAGTAGTGGGCAATATGTCTTTTTAAACTGCGTTTGAGGCCTGTGCTAATCGGGTTAAGACACTTAATGCACACATAGCTTAGTGGAGCTGGAGTATGTGGAGTAAGCAGAATAAAGCAGAAAGGAGGGAACGGTTGTGTTGGAAACTGGATTTATACTGGAAAAGCTAAAAATATATTACTATAATAATACAGGAACCAGCTAGCTTTGTGGCCGATAGTGTAAAGAGAAGTCACGTGAAGTAAATTTATATATAACTAATAACATATACAGAATAGGTTGGAATTTGCTTTAATTTGCAGATTGCTAAGTGAATATACCTAGGGTAGTTATGAGACTGAATTTATGCGTGCTCTTTCATTCTTCATCCACGCATCATCTCGTATAGTACTCCTTACTATAGCATATCACTTCTGCTAGATATTTCAGACGACAAGCTGCAACGCAAGTAGGTAGCGTAGCTTGATATTTTACAGTAATTATTTAGTAATCAATATGAATAATTTTACACAATCGAACTTGTATATTTGACCTGGTACTTCCGCAACAAAAGTACCTTCTGTTGTTTGCCCGTTCTCTTTTTCTTACTCACACCTCATTTTGCGCACACACATTTTTTTGCTTTATGAATCAGATCAATAGCCCTCTGGTTAGGATAGGCGTCTTTTACGATGGCAATTATTTCCTTAAAATCAGTGATTACTACTACTTCCAGCATGACCGCAAGGCCCGCATTAGCCTGGAAGGATTGCATGAGTTTATCCGGCAGCAAGTAGCCGAAGAAGAAGACGTAGACGTACGCCTGAGTCAAATTATCGATTCGCACTTTTTCCGTGGCCGCCTGAGCGCCACCGAAGCCCGCGACAAGGACCGCCTGTTCCACGACCGGCTGTTCGACGATATCCTCATGAACCTGGGGATTAATACGCACTACATGCCCCTGAAAACCCGCGACGGCCGGTTGCAGGAAAAAGGCATCGACGTGTGGCTCTCGCTGGAGGCCTACGAACTGGCTATGTACAAGAGCTTCGACGTGGTAGTACTCATTGCCGGCGACAGCGACTACGCCCCCCTCATCAAGAAGCTGAATACCCTGGGCACCCGCGTGATGCTGCTGAACTGGGATTTCAAATACACCGATTACAAAGGCGAAAACCGCGTAACGCGCGCTTCGCAGCAGTTGCTTAGCAGTGCTACCTACCCAGTAGACATGCACGACATCATCGACCAAGGCCTGTCGACCAACGAGGAGCTGATCGAGAATATGTTTGTGGCTCAGTCGGAGCCCACAACCTACCCTACCTCTACCCTGAAGCCCGTACGCCCTACGGGCCCGACGGCAGCTGGTCCGGTAGGCACGGTGGGCATCAGCACCATCAAAAACCTGAAAAACGGTTTCGGCTTTGTCGTGATGCCGCCCAACAACCTGTTCTTCAGCTACGCTGATATGGCCGAGGGTGACTTCAACGACCTGAATGAAGGCGACTGGGTGGAATTCACCGTAGGCCGCAATCACCGCGACGAGGACTGCGCCCGCAACGTGCGCAAAGTGCAGCCCCCGCAAATGGAAGATGGCGACGAGTACGAAGATGACGAGGAGCAGGAGCACGAATCTGCCGGCTCGCCCGACCGCCTGTAAACATGTATTGGCTTTTAGCTGATGGCTTCTAGCTTCCAGCTTTCGTTATTCAGTTAAGAGCTAAAAAAAGCGCCGGCTTCCTAATGGAGGCCGGCGCTTTTGTGTATGAAGGCTTTGCATCTTTCTCGTTTGTTGGGTAGGAAGCTACAAGCTAGTTGCCAGCTCGGGTAGTAGTCGGTTGATAACGCTGTACGTAAGACCCGTCCAGAATTCCGATTGCTCAATGTCCGTGATGGAAGCCTCATCGACTTCAATTACGCGGTAGCCGTCACTGCTAAGATAGTCTTCTACATCATTCATGCTAGCAAAGGCTAGCACCGAAATGGCATCCATACGGCTGCCTTCGGGGTCGAACTGCGTGGAGCCGATATTGTGCAGCTGGGCGTAGCGCCGTACGTAGGCGTGCGTGGCAGGCTGTGCCAGTACCACCGCGGCGTGCTCCGTCAGCAAGCGCTGCTGAAACGCCTCACGGGAAAGGCTGGGGTGCCGGTAGTGAATCTTAACCAGGGTGATAGGGTCGCGATGTGAGGGGCTGGGCAGTAGGATGTACTCGCGGGTAATGGAGCGCGTAACCATGCGGAAGACCGTTTGCTCGTCGGCTACAATGCGCTTATCATACTGCGGCTGCTTCAGCACCTTGTCAATGTCGGCCTCTGTGGCGTAGGCAATGTAGGCAAACCCGTCCCAGCGCGGGCGCTGGTAGGTGGGCACCTGCGCGTGGGGGTCGCCTACCAGCTTGGCGTCGGCTGTAGTCATGGCGAGGTAGGGCGGCCGGAAGTACGACGATGGCCCGGCCGCTACGCGGTGAATTTGGTCATAGCGTAGCACCGGCTCGTTGTCGGTGCCGGGCTCCTCGTAGGCAAACTTAGGGCCGTGCACCTTGCGCCAATACTCATCCCAATGCTCATACGCCAGGTTAGCGTTGGCTTCCAAGGCAATTTTCGCCGGTTCGGCGGCAGGGTTGTCCAACGCCTGACCATCGCGGCTGCGCGTGAAGCCTTCGTCCTGCGGGCGCTCGGTGGGTTGCGTCCGGTCAGCGCGGGTCAGGAAGGTAGGCGTCACAATCAGCGGCGCGGTAGTGGTCTGGTAGGTGGCGCGGTACGGCGGCCGATGGCGGTTATCGGCCGAAGAATCAATGGAAGTAGCCATAAGAATAGAGTTTAGCGAGGAAAGAACAGGCTAGGCTGATAGCAACTACGGAATGATCTGATCGTCGCGGAGTTGCGCGAACAGATCGAAGAACGATGCTTCGGTGGGCTGATACACGTGAAAGCCCAGCTTGCGGCTTTTACTCATGTCAGTCATCACTTCCAAGGGGCGGCCCAGGTCGAGGTCGGTGTGCCAGGGCGAGGCTAGCTTGTCCAGTTCCGGTACGGTGAGCTGGTAGCGGGCGGCCATCGTGCGCCAGAGGTCGGCATCGTCGGCCATCTGCGCTTCCAGCGGGCGTACGGTGCCATCGTAGCCGGCGGCTTCTACCCCAAACCATGCAGCCAGCCGCGGCCACAACCAGCTCCAGCGAAAATAGTCGCCGTTCACAATGTTAAAGGCTTCGTTGCGGGCAGCCTCGGTGGTGGCGGCCCAGGCTAGCTGCTTGGCAATCACGCGGGCGTCGGTCACATCAGACAGGCCATGCCACTGCGCTTCGGAGCCGGGCCACTGAAACGGCCGGCCGGTTTCTTTGCAAATGCTGGCGTACACGGCCAGCGTGGTGCCCATGTTCATTAGGTTGCCCACGGCCTTGCCAATGATGGTGTGGGGACGGTGAATGCTCCAGGTAAACCCGTCGCGCTCGGCGGCGGCGTATACTTCGTCTTCCTGGGCATAATAGAAGTTGGCAATGTCGAGGCGGGGTTGCTCCTCCCGGAAGGGTGTAGCCGGCAGTGTGCCGCTCTTGGCATAGGCATCAAATGGCCCCAGGTAGTGCTTCAGGCCCGTTACCAGCGCCACGTGCTGCACGGTGCCCTTGGGCGAAAGCACCGCCAGGATGTTGCGCACTAGCGCACTGTTCACGCGGATATTTTCGGCCTCCGTGTCCTGCCGCATCCAGGTGGTAATGAAGACGTGGGTAGGATTCACGTCGGCTAAGGCAGCTTCCAGAGCGGCGGGCTCCAGTAGGTCGGCGGCTACGGGGTGCAGGCCGTCGAGGTGCTGCGGCGGGCGGCGGGCTAGGCCGTATACGGTCCAATTGGTGGCGAGTAGCTCGGTTGCCAGATTGCTGCCGATGATGCCGCTTGCGCCCACAATCAGGGCAATTTTATTGGTGCTCATAAGTAGAAAGTTGATGTTTGGTAAGTTGCTTTACGTAATACCACCGGTATTTTTAACGTGCCGGAACACGCAAGCATCGGGACCTCGCATAGCGAGTCAGCAAAGCTAGCAGCCTCACTTCCTGCCTCTTTGCACAGATTGCCTTACTATTTGTACGCTAGGGCCTGCAAGCGGTAAGCGGACGGCGTTTGGCCAGCGGCCTGCCGAAACCACCGCGAAAAATGTGCAACGTCGTAGAAACCCAAGCGGTAGCTCAGGTCGCCTATGGATAGGTGGGTGCCGGAAAGGAGTACTTTGGCTTCCGTCAGAATCTTCTCTCGAAGCAGGCTACCGGCGTTCTGGCCAGTGGCTTGGCGGCACAGGTCGCTGAGGTGTTTTGGGGTGAGGGCTAGGGCGTCGGCGTAAAACTCCAGACTAAGCGCGGGTTCGCCGGCTGCGAGGCGGGCTTCTGCCAGATGCAGGAATTGCTGTACTATAGTGGCGGGTTGGCCACGAGTAGCAGGCGGTGCTTGCCACTCGCGGAGGTCTGTGAGCAGCAGGCGTAGGTAGAGGCGGGCCTTTTCCAGGTGGTCTTGCTGGTGGTAGAGCTGTTCGCCGCTTTGCCGGAGTGTCGCGTATTCGGCTGGGGTGCAGGCGTGGTATACGTAGGGCGGCTGGCTAGCGAGTACCGCGTGTAGCTGATAGCCAGGCAGCAAGCCAGCATTGTAAAAATCAGCAGAGAAAAAGCAATATAGACCGGTTTGGGAGCCATCGGACAGCTGCCAGCGTAGCGCGGTGCCGGGCATCACCAGCAGCACGGAATAGGGCGCTACCGTTACGAGTTCGTCGTTGAGATAAAAAGTGCCGCCGCCTTCTTCCACCAACGAGAGCTTGAAAAACTGCCGGCGGTGCTGCTCCATATGCTGCCGACAGGTAGCAAACCGTTCCTCTCGTCGGTACATCACTACCTGTTCCAGTGCCTCAGGAGCAGCACCAGGTGGCGCCGGTTCCGTTGCCTGCGGGTAGTTGTCGAACCGAAAAACCGGAATCAGCGGAGTAGCCATACTTCCTACAACTGCTAGCGGTAGGAATGGTTACGCCAACGCCTGCCAGCGCCCGCACTGCCGCCGCTGGCAGGCGTTGCTTAGTGCAACGCCTTACGCATGAGAAAGTGCGGCACGTTGCCGAACAGCGTGTGCGAGGGCGCTACCACGGCGTAGCCGGCGGCTTCGTAAAACGGTACCGCCGTGGCGCGGGCGTGCAGAATGCACTCCGTAAGGCCCTGCTGCCGGGCGCCGGCTTCCAGAAACGCCAGTACCTGCCGGCCTAGCCCCCTACCCTGGTAGGCCGGATCGACGGCCATGAAGCGTACTTGCGCCTGCCCTGGGGCCGAGGGGTGCACCCTACCCACTGCTACCACGGGGCCATTGGGGGTAGCGTAGCGTAGCAGGGCGTGCAGGGTAGTAGGGTCGTCATCGTCGGGGGCGCGCTCCGAGCCGGGCGGCTGTTGCCAGGGCGCCCGCAACACGGTGTAGCGCAGCTGGTAGTAGGCGGCAAAATCGGCGGCGGTGCGGGGCGAGGAAACGGACATGGCAGCGAAGATAAAAATTACGTACAACGCATCATTCAGCCTACAGGCGGCCTGCGGGCAAACGCCTACCTTTGGCGCCCGTATGTAGCCTGTAGGCGCTTTTTCTTACCCTTCTAGTACCCATTTACTTATGCCTTCTTTCGACATTGTGAGCAAAGTAGATCCGCAAACACTCGAAAACGCGGTGAACACGGCCAAAAAAGAACTGCAAACGCGCTACGACCTGCGCGATACCAAAGGCGGTATCGAGCTGGACAAAAAAGCCAATACCATCCAGCTCAGCTCCGAAAACTCCATGCGCGTGAAGTCGCTGGAAGACATCTTGCTGGCTCGCGTGGTGAAGCAGGGAATCGACGGCACGTCCCTCGACTTTTCGGAAGAGGAACAGGCCAGCGGCGCGCTGGTAAAAAAAACCGTGAAGGTGCGTGCTGGCATCGACAAAGAAGCCGGCCGTAAAATCACGAAGGCCATTAAAGACGCCAAGCTGAAGGTAGAAGTGCAGATGCAGGACGACCAAGTGCGCGTATCAGGCAAGAAAATCGACGACCTGCAAGCCGTCATTGCCCTGCTGCGCCGCACTGATATTGGCCAGCCCCTGCAATTTGTGAACATGAAGTAGATAGGTTGATTAGAACGCCCTGCTAAGCGCAGCGCAGTCGAAGCAGGACGTTCTAATCAACCCATCGCCACATCAACTCATCAGCACATCATCCCCGTGTTTGACCTCTCCACCTTCGCCGAAGCCCACACCTGGGTCAGCCTGCTCACGCTGACGTTCATGGAAATCGTACTGGGCATCGACAATATTATCTTCATCTCTATTGTCGTGAACCGGCTGCCACGCGAGCAGCAAGCTCGCGGCCGCACCATCGGGCTACTGCTGGCGCTGGTGTTCCGTATTGGACTGCTGCTCAGTATTTCGTGGATTGTGGGGCTGAAAACGCCTTTGTTCCATTTGGATCTGCCGTTCCAAGAGCCTGACTTCGGGGTGTCGGGTAGGGACATTATTCTGTTCTTCGGTGGCCTTTTCCTGTTGGCCAAGAGCACCACCGAGATTCATGGCAAGTTGCAGGGCGAGGAAGAGGAACACGGCACGGGCAAGTACAACACCCTGTCGCGCGTGATTTTCCAGATCATCGTCATCGACATTGTATTCTCGTTCGACTCCATCCTGACAGCTGTGGGCCTGGTGAACAATGTATTGGTGATGATCCTGGCCGTGATTCTGGCCATGGGCGTGATGCTGGCCTTCTCTGGCTACGTGGCCGATTTCGTGAACCAGAACCCCACCATCAAAATACTGGCCCTGTCGTTTCTGATCATGATTGGGGCCATGCTGATCATGGAAGCCTTCCACCAGGAAGTACCCAAGGGCTACGTGTATTTCGCCATGGCCTTCTCGCTGGGGGTAGAGCTGCTGAACATGCGTGTCCGCAAGAAAGTACCGCCCGTAGAATTGCGCGACGTAGAAGCACAGTCGGCTAAACAGCCGTAAGCCATTCCTACCATACATAACACCCCTACTCTCCAAGTGGCCGGAGGGTAGGGGTGTTGTGTATATACGCCGTTGGCTAACAGACTTCTCGGACAATCAACTTGGCAGTACAAGACTAGATTTCATCCAAAATAAATCACGTAATACAGCCGGAGATTCCTAAATTTAGGAACTCCGTTGTGGTATCGAGCACTCCTCTTATCTGTGTTAATGAAAAAACTCTTACTCCTTTCTTTCCTGGCCGTGGCAACTGTGGCGCCTTCCTTTGGGCAGCAGCTGGTAAAATATGCGGGCCCCGGTATTCCTGATACCTGCTACGCCAGTTCCAAGGTTGTGCGTACGCGGGTGCTCCCGCCGGCAGCTTTTCTGGCAAATCGGCCATCGGCCACCAAGGCTACTATTATCGTTACCTATTCCGGCTTTACACCCGAGGCCCAGGCCGCTTTCCAATATGCAGTTGATATCTGGCAGTCGTTGCTGGTATCCAGTGTGCCCATTCGGATTAGTGCCACCTGGGAGCCACTAGAAGAAGGTGTATTAGGGTCTGCCGGTCCCAGCAGCTTATATACAATCAATGGCGGCGGTGAGCGGATTAGCAACTCGGTGTATCCTACCGCTTTAGCGGAAAAGATAGTAGGGGGAAACATTAATGGTGAGGCAGCTGACATCAACGCCAGCTTTGGCAGCACCTTCAACTGGTATCTGGGCACGGATGGCAATACGCCTGCCGGGCAGTATGATCTGGTATCGGTAGTGCTGCACGAACTGGGGCATGGCTTGGGCTTTCTGACCTCGAAAGGCTATGATGTGACTAGTAAACAAGGCGCTTTATCAACGCCGCCTAGTATCTATGCCGATTTCATGAAAACCGGTGCCGGACTGAGCGTAGCCGACACCCGCATCTTTGCCAATCCTTCGGTGGAATTGGGCACAGCCTTCACTACCAATGATTTGTATTTTGATAGTCCCCTGACGCGGGCCGCTAACAGTGGAGAGCGGGCGCGTTTGTATGCTCCTGCTCCGGACTTATACAGACCAGGTTCCAGCATATCGCACCTCGACGAAAATACCTATAGCTCCGGCGACCCCAACTCGCTGATGTCGCCGGAGTTTGCCTCGGGTGAAGCTATTCACTCGCCCGGCCCCATTGTGCTGGGTATGTTCAATGACATGGGGTGGTTTAATACTGCCGTGCGCCACACGCCTTACACCGACACGGAGACGCCCAGCACCTTCCCCGTCACGGTTCGGGTGGATAGCGACGGCACTATCACGCCCGGCTCGGTGAAGCTGAACTACTCCTTCAACGATGGTGCTCTCACCACGGTGACGATGACGCCCAACGGCAGCGCCAACCAATACACTGCCACTATTCCCAATCCTGGCCTCAACGTGCGGGTGAGCTACTACATAGAAGCTTCCGACAACGAAACCCGACGCATCTACACCGCCCCCGGCCGCAACGCCTTTTCCACGGTGTCTAACCGCTACTCGTTCTTCGTGGGTCCCGATGTGGTAGCGCCTACGCTCACGCACACGCCGCCTACTTACCTGTTTACCAGCAATCTGCCATATACCATCACGGCGCAGGCTGCGGACAACATCGGGGTAGCATCCGTTACGTTGGAATACAACGTGAATGGTACGGCCCGTCCTGCTATCCTTATGACCAGGGGCACCGGCAATAGAGCCAACACCTACACCGCCGCGCTCAGCACCGTTGCCGGCCCCATTGCAGCCGGCGACGTTATCAACTACCGCTTGGTGGTGCAGGATAACTCCTCCAAGTCTAACCGCACTACCCTACCCACTACTGGCTTCTTTGCGGTGCCGGTGGTAGAAGTACGCCCGCCCGCCGATATGTACGCCAACGAGTTTGAGCGTACCACGCCTATCGACTTTGTGGGCTTGGGCTTCTCCATTGCTACGCCCACGGATTTTACCAACGGCGCCATTCACTCCACGCACCCCTACGCCAACAACGTAGACTACACGTACCAGTTGCTGGTACCTATTCGGGTGAAGGCCGATCCGCAGATTGCACGGGTGCGTTTTGATGAGATTGTGCTGGTGGAGCCCGGCGAAACCGGCTCGGTGTTCCCCAACGAGGACTTTTACGACTATGTGGTGGTAGAAGGCAGCCTGAATGGCACCACCTGGACGCCACTGGCCCCCGGCTACGATGCCCGCGACAATGCCAACTGGCTCGATTTGTACAACCGTTCGAAAAGTGGCAGCAACTCGGCCGCTGTGGGTACACCGTCCCTTTATGCTTCCCGCACCATCAGCCTGCTGGATAAATATAAGGCCGGCGACGTGGTGCAGCTCCGCTTTCACCTGCACGCCGATGCAGGTGCCTACGGCTGGGGTTGGGCCATCGACAACCTGCATATTCAGGACAACACCGTGACGCCCACAGCCCAAGCGCTGCAAGGTGCCGGCGTAAGTCTGTTCCCGAACCCTACGGCCGGCCAGTTTACGCTGCAAACCCGCTTCGATAAGCCGGTGGCTACTCTGGAAGTAGTGGTGCGCAACGTGCTGGGCCAAGAGGTGTTGCGCAAGTCGCAAACTTCCGTGAAGGGCCAGCTCACCCTACCCCTCGACCTGACCAGCTACGCCAACGGCTTCTACAGCGTCAGCCTAACGGCCGACGGCGAAACCGCCACCCGCAAGGTGATGTTGAGCAAATAGAGGCGCGTTGCACGCGCCCGTCGTTGCTCCGAATGACAAACAGAATCGGCTGCTCCAAAAGGGCAGCCGATTCTGTTTGTCATTACTTCAGTTCTGTCATCCTGAGCGGAGCGAAGGACCTTATACCAGTTGAACGAGTCGTTAGTACAGCTGTCGTGCAAACGATTCGTTCTGACGTGAGAAGGTCCTTCGCTCCGCTCAGGATGACAAACCCTTTTTCAACTCACCATCTCACTACTCACAACTTCACCTACCTCATCTTCGAAATAAAATCCCACAACACCACTCCCGCCGCCACGCTCACGTTCAGGGAATGTTTGGTACCGAATTGTGGGATTTCCACGGCCGCATCGCAGAGGGCCAGCACTTCGTCGTCTACCCCAAAGACTTCGTTGCCCATCACCAGCGCATAGCCCTGGCCGGGGGTAGGGTGGAAGGCGGGTAGGGGCTGGCTTTCGGTGGTTTGCTCCACGGCTACTACCTGGTAGCCAGCAGCCTTTAGCTGCTCCACGGCCGCCACGGTGGTAGGCGCATATTCCCACGTCACCGACTCGGTGGAGCCCAGCGCCGTTTTGGTGATTTCGCGCTGGGGCGGGCGGCCTGTGATGCCGCAAAGCCAGATTTTCTCCACGGCAAAGGCATCGGCCGTGCGGAAGGCCGCGCCCACGTTGTGCAAGCTGCGCACGTTGTCGAGCACCAGGACGAGGGGGAATTTTTGCGTATTTTTGAAGTCTGCCACCGTCAGTCGGTTCAGCTCTTCCATTGAAAGTTTGCGCATTCGGCAAAGGTAGGAACACGCCGCCGGCTGGCGCGTGTTTGCTGAGTTATTGACAGAAAGGTCGTCATGCTGAGCTTGCCGAAGCATCTCGCTCGCATCGTTGAGTCACTTGCGCAACATCAGCACGCGAGATGCTTCGACAAGCTCAGCATGACGGTCTGATTGCCTGCCCCGCCTACCCCTATTACCCTCGTACTACCCCGCACACCCGTGAAAACGAAATCCGCCGACTCTACTAAGAAGCCTGTCCGCACGCACGGCTCACTTGGGCCCGCGCCCGTGGCCGATACGCCGCTGATGAAGCAGTATTACCAGCTCAAGCAGCAGCACCCCGGCGCGCTGATTCTCTTCCGGGTAGGTGACTTCTATGAAACATTCGGCGACGATGCCGTGAATGCCTCGCGCATTCTGGACATCGTGCTGACCAAGCGTGGCGCCGGCACGCCCTCGGAGGTGCCACTAGCCGGTTTCCCTCACCACTCCCTCGATACCTACCTGCCCAAGCTGGTGCGCGCCGGCCAGCGCGTGGCCATCTGCGACCAGCTAGAAGACCCCAAGCAAGCCAAGGGACTTGTTAAGCGCGGTATCACGGAGGTAGTAACGCCTGGCGTAAGCATGCACGACAACGTGCTGGAGCGTCGCCGCAACAACTACCTCTGCGCTATTCACTTCGGCAAGCAAGAGGCCGGCATCAGCTTTCTGGACGTAAGCACCGGCGAGTTTTTGGTGGCCCAGGGCGATGCAGCCTACCTCGGCAAGCTGCTGCAAAACTTCACGCCCGCCGAGGTGCTGTTCTGCAAGAAAAGCCGCCGCGAGTTCGAGGAAAACTTCGGCCCCGACTACTGTCACTTCGCCTTGGATGAATGGGTGTTTGGTTTCGACTATGCCCACGACACGCTCACGCGCCACTTCAACACGGCCTCGCTCAAGGGCTATGGTATTGATAATCTGAAAGAAGGCATCACGGCGGCGGGCTGCATTCTGCACTACCTCGCCGAAACCAAACACACCGACATCGGCCACATCGGCAGCATCGGGCGCTTGGAGGAAGACAAGTACGTGTGGCTCGACCGCTTCACGGTGCGCAATCTGGAGTTGGTGCATGCTCAGCACCCCGGCGGCGTGCCTCTCATCGACATCCTCGACCAGACCGTGACGCCCATGGGCGCCCGTCTGCTGCGCAAGTGGGTAGTCCTACCGCTAAAGGAGCCCGCCCAAATCCAGCGCCGCCTCGATACGGTGGATGGTCTCTTGCAAAACCCTGATCTGCTGGCCGAGTTAGACCAATACCTACGTCAGATCAACGACTTGGAGCGCTTGATTTCCAAGGTAGCCGTGCGCCGCATCAACCCGCGCGAGCTGGTACAACTGGCCCGCGCCTTGGAGGCCATCGAGCCGATACGGGAACTACTGGCCGTTTCGGGGCTGCGCGCCCTTCAAAAGTTGGCCGATCAGCTGAACCCCTGCGCGGCCCTGCGCGACGAAATCAAAGCCAAAATCAAAGTTGATGCGCCCTTGCTCATCAACCAGGGCAACGTACTCAACGATGGGGTAGACCCAGAGCTTGACCGTCTGCGCCGCATTGCGTTTTCGGGCAAGGATGAGCTGCTGAACATTCAGCAGCGCGAGCAGCGCAACACGGGTATTTCGTCGCTGAAAGTGGCGTATAACAAGGTGTTTGGCTACTACCTCGAAGTCTCGAACGCGCACAAAAGTAAGGTGCCCACGGAGTGGATTCGCAAGCAAACTCTGGTGAATGCCGAGCGCTATATTACGGAGGAGCTGAAAACCTACGAGGAAACCATTCTGAACGCCGAGGAAAAGCTGTTTTCCCTAGAAATGCAGCTCTACAATGACCTGGTGCTATCAGCGGCTGAGTCGGTGTCCCAAATTCAGCAAAATGCCCGCGCTATTGGCGTCACCGACTGCCTGTCTTCCTTCGCCAACACAGCCCGCCAGCATCGCTACGTGAAGCCCGTGGTGAACGACGGTACCGTGCTCGACATACGCGCCGGCCGCCACCCCGTAATTGAGCGCCAACTACCGGTAGGCGAAGCCTACATCCCCAACGACATCTGCCTCGACCAGGACGACCAGCAAATTGTGGTGATTACCGGCCCCAACATGGCCGGCAAATCGGCCCTGCTGCGCCAAACGGCCCTCATTGTGCTGCTGGCGCAAATTGGCTCTTTTGTGCCCGCCGATGCGGCCACTGTCGGTATCATCGACAAGATTTTTACGAGGGTAGGGGCTTCCGACAACCTGAGCAAGGGCGAAAGCACCTTCATGGTGGAGATGACCGAAACCGCGTCCATTCTCAATAATCTATCGGACAGAAGTTTGGTGCTGATGGACGAAATTGGGCGCGGCACCAGCACCTACGATGGCATCAGCATTGCCTGGGCCATTGTGGAACACCTACACAACTCGCCCAAAGCGCGGGCCAAAACGCTGTTTGCTACCCACTACCACGAGCTGAACCAACTGGCCGACGACTGCCCCCGCGTGCGCAATTACAATGTGGCCGTGAAAGAAGCCGACGGCCGCATTCTGTTTCTGCGGAAGCTGCAAGAAGGGGGTTCCGAGCACTCGTTCGGCATTCACGTGGCTCGTATGGCGGGTATGCCCACGGCCGTAGTACTGCGCGCCAACGAAATCATGCACCACCTGGAACAGGAGCGCGCCGGCACCGGCCTGGACACGGACGCACCCACCGAGTTCGATGAGGTGCTGGCCGGCCTGGACATCGAGCCGCCTACCGCCGAAACGGGCCGCCGTGCCCCCAAGGCCCAACCCGCCGCGGCCGTGCACAACGCCCCGCGCCCCAGCCTCCAACTCAGCATGTTCGAGCCCGCCGACCCGGCGCTGGAACGCCTGCGCGAACTGCTGGAGAAGCTCGATGTGAACACGCTCACACCCATTGAAGCGCTGCTAAAGCTGAATGAGCTGAAGCTGGCGGCAGGTAGTAAGTAAATAGACGCAAAAAAGCCCCTCGTACGATGTGCAGTACGAGGGGCTTTTGCTTGCTACCCGCTAAGGGGGTAGGCTACCAGATTAGAAAGAAAACCTAGTAGCCAGGGTTTTGCTTGAGTTGCGGCGACACGTTCAGCGCATTCAGCGGAATAGGGTAAATCTTGGTATGATCGTCGCCATCTGGCGATTTGTCCCACCATGCACTGTTGTTGAATTTGCCGAAGCGAATGAGGTCAATGCGCCGGCGACCTTCTCCGATAAACTCACGGCCCCATTCGTCCAGTAGCTCTTGCTCCGTAAGAACAGCCCCACCGGAACCGTACAGGCTGGCTGAGCCGGCAGGGTAATTCCGGCGCCGCACGTTGTTCAGCAGCTCAGCCGCCGCCATTGGGTCGCCCCGCCCGGAACTTACACTCGGCCAGCATGTAGTAGATTTCCGCTAGACGTATTTCGGCGTAGTCTGCTTCAATCTTGTTGGGGTCGGTGGAAGGATAGAAAGGGTACTTTACCATGAAGATGCCCGAATTTTGGTCGGCATTGTTCATGTTCGACGTTTTATCGGCTGGTACCTGGCCCGGCTTCGTGTATTTGAACAGGCCTACTTGGTCGCGCAAGTACAGTGTGTAGCCGCGGGTACTTTTGATAGTGTCCTTGCCGTCGTTATACAGCAGGTAGCCTTTTAAAAACATGCCCTCACGAGTGCTATTGCCCAGGTTCATGTAGTTTTTCAGGCGCACATCATCGGCGTACTTCTGAAACTTTACGAATGGCTTTCCCTGCACAAAGGGATATTCCTTGTTTTCAACATCGTGACCCGGCTGCAAAGCATATCGCGGATTGCCCCCACCGAAGTCAGTGAACTTAAAGTAGTTGATGGGCACATTGTAGGGAAGCCCCCAGAAGTACATACCGCCTTCGTATTGCCAGTGTGAGCGGCCGAAAGAGCCCGGAAAAGCAAAGATGGTTCCCGAAGATTGGTCGTTATTCCAGTCGAACGGGGCATCCCAGCGGCTCTCGATGGCATAAGGGCCGTACTTACCACTTATAATGTCCTGACACACAGTTGCGCAATCGGCATAGCGGTCTTGACCAATGTACACGTTAGCATTCAGGTAGAGGCGACCGAGTAGGGCAGCCGCGGCCGCCTTGGTCCAGCGTCCCTGAAACTGCGCGGTGCCAGGGTCTCCCTTCGCCAGCAAGGCTGGCATTGCTTCCTTCAACTCTGTTTCGATGAAGGTAAATGTTTCTTGGGGTGTTGACTGCGGTGGGCTCGCTAATTCCCCCTGGACCTTTTTGGTAATCTGAACATTACGGAACAGATCAAGCAAGCGTATATTATACCAAGCACGCATGACACGCAACTCTGCAATGAGCTGCTTTTGCTCTGCCTCAGTCATATTAAACCGAGATGGGTCAAGCGCTTGAATATCCTCGAGAGAGTTTGTACCCAAAACCACACCCTGATTAAGCAGATTCCATGTGTCGTTAATGTATCCTTCTTGTATCGTCCAAGTGTGGTAGTGCGCCCGTGCATACTGCCCGCCATCAAACCAGTCTCCCTCCCGGTTAGGCGTCATAAGCTGATCGGCACTCAATTCCTGTAATTGAAAGGGCGAACCTTGTATTGTGTTGTACCCGTGCTCAAACGTGCGTAGAAAATCACGGTACACGTCATTCTTAGTTTGCAGAAAGTTGGCCGGCGTAATACGGTCGTACAGGGTTTCATCCAGGTCCGTGCAGCCGCTCAACCCAGCAGCCACTAGCGCGAGCGAAAGGCCAGCGTATGTTTTGAAGTAGTTCATGGAATGCGAAAAGATGAGTTTAGAGGCCGAACTGAAGGCCAAACAAGACTTGCGTGGTGGCAGGGTAGTAGTTGCGGTTGCTATTAATGCCCGGATATAGCCCGTTAATGGGTAAGATATCAGGGTCGCCGCCGGTGTAGCCTGTTATCGTCAGGACGTTTTTGGCCGCGGCATACAGACGCAATGAGCGCGCATACTTCGAGGTGAATTGGAAAGTATAACCTACACTCACATTGTCAAGCTTCACAAAATCGCCCTTTTCCAAAAAGTAATCTGATAGCACATTGGTGGTAGCAGAGTTAGTGAGCTTAGAGTATTTGCTGCCATCGTAGGCAGACGTCAATACGTTGGCGTTGGACTGCGTGGATGGCGTACCTATGTAAAAAGCTCTGGTATTAAAAGCATCAAAACCCAGGACGCTCCGAATGAAAATAGAAGCGTCAAAGTTCTTGTAAGTGAATGTATTACCTAGGCTCAATGTGTATTTTGGTAAGCCATTGCCTACCACTTGTCGGTCGTCCAGAGTTGCCTGGTTGCCCGGAATAATAGTGCCATCCTTGGAATACACCAATAGGCGCCCATCCTCGTCAACACCAGCCGACTTCAACATGTAGAACGAGCCAATACGCTGTCCTTCCTGTAAACGCTGTGCGTTGCCAGGTGTGCCGGGGGAAGGTAGACCTACTACATCAATAAAGGGTTGTCCCTGGTAGGTATCGTTGGAGAAAGAAACGAACTGGTTGCCATTTGTTGCCCCAGCAAAGGAAATGGCATATTGAAAGTTCGGTTTGCTGATAATCGGGGCGTTTAGCTGCACTTCTACACCCGAGTTATCTAAGGTGCCTACGTTGGCATATGTTTCGTTCTGCGTACTAGGCGGTGTTGGTACCCTGTAGTAGCCCAACAGGTTTTTGTTTCGGCGGGTGTAGTAGTTTACGCTACCAGTAAGCTTGCTATTAAATAAGGCAAAATCCAACCCAACGTTAAAACTTTGTGCCTCCTCCCAGCGCAAATTAGCATTGAGATTTTGGTTCGGTCCATACACTTGGTAGTACGTGCCATTGAGCAGATAATAACCGTAGCCAGAGTAAGTATTGAGCGAAAGATAGTTGCCGAAATCTTGGTTGCCAGTCACTCCGTAGTCAGCCCGCAGCTTCAAATCGTTTATCCATTCCTGACCATCCAGAAAAGACTCTTCCCCAATGCGCCAACCCACAGACACGGCTGGGAAATTGCCCCACTTGTTGCTAGCACCGAACTTCGACGAACCCTCGCGACGCAAGCTAGCAGAGAAAAGGTATTTGTCTTTGAAGGAGTAATTGATACGACCGAAAAAGGCAATCAGCTTGGAGTCGTTTTTATAGCTGCTACCATCAGTACGTCCGGCTACCTGCCCATAAAGCCCGGAGCCAATGTTATTATATGTGAAGGCATCGGACGGAAAATCACGGTTGTAGATGGCATTGCCTTCTGAAACGAAGTACTGATAAGAATACCCTGCCAAGGCCTGCAAAGAATGATCCTGTACTGTAAGGGCATAATTCCCAATCCACTCAAGGCTGCGCTGGTCACTACGGTTGTAGTTGCGCCGAGCAGAGTTCATGCCCCCTTCGTTCTGTAAAGCGAACGTGGAAGTAGAAGGCCGGAAGAAGAAGTCGAAATAGTCGCTAGTGAACTGCCCATATGTTACCTGCGTGTTTAATGTAGGTAAGATGTTGAGCTTAAAGGTGGCATCGTAGTTCAGGATTTTACCTTCCGTACCGGCTAATTCCGTTTGTAGACGCTCCGCCGGGTTGAAACGGCCATCGAACCCGCTTTGAATGTTGTAGTACCGCGTCGGGTCGTCGGGGTTCCGTACCGGAATGGTAGGGTTCAGCGTGAGGGATTGCTCATAACTGCCATAGTCAGTATTGCGGGAGTTAATATAGCGAGGCGCAAAGTTTAGCCCGATGGAGTAGAGCTTGCTGGGCGCATTGTGATTCAGGGAAAGACGCGCACCATACTCCTGCCGGCCCGAACGCACGTCTATGCCCTCCGCATCGCGATAGTCCATCGTAGCACGATAGTTACTATTGTCGGATCCACCCGAAGCAGTAAGAGAATGTTTATGCGCGAAGGCATAGTTGCGGGATATTTCGTTCAGCCAGTTCGTTTGCCCGCCATAATCCGTGCCGCGTTCTTGCGCTAAAAACTCTTCAGGAGAAAGTACTTTGGGCTGTAAGGTAGCGTAGTCAAACGTTGTGTAAGTGTTGTACTCAAGCAAGTTGTTCTTCGTGCCCTTCTTTGTAGTGACCACAATTACACCATTGCTGCCGCGTGTACCATAAATAGCAGAAGCGGCGCCACCCTTCAGTACATCAATGGATTCAATATCGTTTTGGTTGATGTTTTCCAGATTACCGCCTGGCACGCCATTGATTACAATGAGTGGTCCCAGACCGGCATTACGCGACGATACCCCACGCAATTGAATACTTGGCTGCGTGTTTGGATCGGCGGCCGAAGTATTGGCGATGGTAAGACCTGCTACTTTGCCTTGCAGCGCCGTAAGCGGGTTGGTCGAGCCTACAGTCAGCAACTCCTTGCTGTCGATGTGGGTGACCGTGCTGGTTACTTCTTTTTTATCGAGGGTGCCGTAGCCCACTACTACCACGTTGTCAAGCGACTGGCTATTTTCCTGCAAGGAAACGCGCAAGGTTGTAGTGGCCTCCTGCACCGTCACTTCCTGCGGGTTATAGCCGATAAAGCTGAAGGAGAGCACACTACCCTGCGGCACCGTCAGCGAGAAGTTGCCGTCGGCATCGGTGGTGGTTCCAGTGGTGGTTCCTTTCACTACCACCGTTACGCCGGGTAGGCCCTGGCCGTTAGGCTGCGTTACGCGGCCCGATACGGGTACGTCGGCGACGCTGGCGCTAGTCTCAAGTGGTGCGTGGCTTAGAATCACGCGGCCTTTGCGCACCTCAAATTGCGCCTTGCGCGGAGCAAGCAACTCATTCAGGACCTTCTCTAATGGCTCGTCTGTCACCCGCAGGGTTACCCGCCGGCTAGAGCCGATAAGCTGTGGGCTATAGACGAAGTGTACGTCTAGTTGCTTTTCAAGCTGTTTCAGCACCGATTCAATCGTTTGCGATTCCGCTTGAAACGAAACGTGACGTTCCAGAACCACTTGCTGCGCCACAGCTGGGCGAGCAGTGGCCATAGTAGTCAGCGGAAAAGCTAAGGCAGATTGAATCGCTAGTATCCGGAGAGGATATCCAAAACGCTTCGAAAGAGGTAAGCGATTTTTCATAGATAGAAAACGATTGCGGTGGAGAGGTAAAAAAAAATTATTGTAGTAGTTGTGGGAGTGAGCGCGCTATTGTGCTGCTTAGCAGATAAGCATAGCAGTAATCAGAGGCAACAGAGAAGTGAAGGTCCATTGCGAGTTGTGTCGAAAACTTAAAGCGTGCAGCCATCACTGTGGAATAAAATTCGAGCATTGTCAGCAGGAGAATAGCTAGCGCCGAGCGCCTTGCTGAGCACATCCAATCTATCGTAGAGCGATTCTGACTCCTGATAGAAAGTAATGGTGATGGTGCAGTTAACTAGCTTGGCTTCATCATATATAATCTCAACTCCGTACGCCTTCTCCAACGCCTGCAATACTTTGCTCACAGGCTGTTTATCAAAGGTGAAGGTCTGTGGAGTAAG
Source organism: Hymenobacter sp. NBH84 (assembly GCF_014217645.1). NCBI lineage: Bacteria > Pseudomonadati > Bacteroidota > Cytophagia > Cytophagales > Hymenobacteraceae > Hymenobacter > Hymenobacter sp. NBH84. Next base: position 3,672,148 of record NZ_CP043644.1, on the reverse strand, counting down.
GATTGCAGGGTTTTGTACAAGCTGCTTACGCAGCGGGCGCGGCGTTAAAGCCGAATATGCTACCCGCTGGTTGGGCAGCAGTATGATGCCCTCAGCAGCGGGTTGCGCAGGCGTGGCACTCAGGTCGGCACCGCGGCGTAGTTGCACGGATACGCGGCCCTCGTGCACTGCTACCTCATTCTTATGCCCTGCATAGGCTTTCACCCGGAAGCTGGTACCCAGCACAGTCGTCACTAGCTGATCGGTATAGACCAGAAAGGGCGCATCAGGATTTTTGGCAACCTGAAAAAAAGCTTCGCCCTGCAACCGAACCTCGCGGCGCGGACCCGCTAAACCAGCCCTGTATTGCAGGCCACTGCCTGGGGATAGTGTAACGCGGCTGCCGTCCGCCAGCGTAAGTAGCTCAATGTTTTTTCCCTTGTTGTGGTGCTGCGTCCACTCAACGGCCATTGTAGAAGGTACAGGCGCCGATTCCCATTTCTGAGGCAATACGATTGCCAGCGCTACCCCAACTACTAGTAAGGCTGCCGCTACCCAACGCATTACTGGCAGGCGCCAAAGGGAGGTTGAAGGGTGGAGTTCTTTAACCGGAGGCGTATTACTGAGGCTGTCCTGCGTGAGGTGCTCAATCTGTTGCCATATAGCGGCACGCACTTGTTCATGTTGCGTGGGTGGCAAGACCAGATTCTCCGGCTCCCCAAGCTGGTTGCTCCACTGCTCTATCAACGCTCGTTCGCCGGGCCGGCTGGTGCCGTCGAGGTAGCGTTGGAGCAACTCTTCAAATTCAGCTTCAGTCATAAGAATAAGCCCGAGGTAAGCGTCTAAAAAGTAAGACGCCTATCTCGGGCTTACCCCTAAAGAGTAGGCAAACTTTTTTCAAGCAACTACGCCAGGTAGTATGGGCTTGTATACACAATTGCTTTTCAGCGAATAAAAAACAGGAGGGGCGCCAGCATAACCATGAACTCCCGCAAGTATAGGCGTAACAGCTTCAACGACTTAGTCAAATGATACTCTACTGTTTTAGACGTAACCCCCAAATGCGTTGCTATTTCCTCCACGGATTGGTGCTCCAATCGGCTCAGTTGGAACACTTGCTTTGATTTTTCGGGCAGGAGTTCTACACCTCGCAGGAAAGCGGCCGTTAAATCACTGGCAGCCAGCGCTTCTTCAGTTTCGTGCGTCGTCTCAATTTGTACGGTATGGCAGTAGGCTGCGTAGTGCGTTCGGACTCGATAAGCTCGAATGTAGCTTAGTACCCGATGGTTGATGGCTGCCAGCAAATAATGGTCTAGCTGTGCAATGGTCTGTTCGGCTCGCTTGTGCCAGAGGGCGGCAAACAACTCCTGTACTAATTCCTCTGCCGTTTCCCGCGATTTTAACTTTCGGTAAGCCAATGAGAATACCCGGTACCAGTACCGTTCATACACTTCAGCAAAAGCTCCCCGGTTGTCTAAGGCTACTGCTTGCAATAAAGCAGCATCGGTCCAAGAAGCATAAAACCGGATAGGTGGAGAACTCACAAATAGAGATGAGGAAGAGAAAAGTACGGAGAGAGAGATAAGGTGGTATGATAAATATACTGATTTATAATAAAATAGTAATAATGTTAAATGCAGCTTAGACACTGTAAATACTGGCTATTCGGAAAGCATAGAATACATAAACTCAATACATATCTATAACGATATGTATTGGCGACGTGTGGATACGCAGATAGTAGGAGAGAATTTTCAAGCACTTCTTTACATTTTTGGAAAATTTTTCTGCTTGAAAATCAGCTGAAAACAGCTTTTTTGCAGTGAAATAGAAGGCTTTTTTACAGCAGGCGCTTGACTTCAGAAATTCTTCTTCTACCTTTGTCACATCAAAACGCCGGTAACGGTGTTGAGACTAAAAGCGAGAGTAGCTCAGTTGGTAGAGCGCGACCTTGCCAAGGTCGAGGTCGCGAGTTCGAACCTCGTCTCCCGCTCCAAACAAAAAGACGTTGCTTTACCAGCAGCGTCTTTTTTGTTTGCACGTAGTAAGTATTGTTGCTGGTAGGTATAACTACTTGAGCCAGAGTGGTGTAATGGTAGCCACGAGGGACTTAAAATCCCTTGTCTTCACGGACGTACGGGTTCGAGTCCCGTCTCTGGTACTAGTAAAAAAGCCCTTTCATTGAAAAATGAAAGGGCTTTTTTGTGTCGCTTCTTCTACTGTTCCTAACCTGCTACTGCGTCAAGCGGCTGGCGAGTCACTATCTGAAGCGCATCGGCAAGCAACTGGTAGGAGTACACGCGCGCTTCATGGTCGAAGATATTGGAGACGGCCATCAGCTCGTTGACTTGCGTGCGGTCAACGAATTCTTGGAGCTTTGCTTGTAGCGTAGCTTTGCCGCCAATGAAGGAGTAGGCCAACATCTGCTCGACCATATGCTGCTGGGCCGGTGACCAGAAGGGCTGCATGTTTTTCACGGGTGGTTGTAGCGGGGCGGGATGGCCGGCTACCACGCTCAGCATAAAGCGCTGCAAGGAAGTAGATAGCCACTGGGCCTGGTCATCGGTGTCGGCGGCTATTATGTTCACGCAGGCAATAACGTAGGGTGCGGCCAGCGTAGCAGAAGGTCGGAACTGCTGTCGGTAGATTTCCAGGGCGGGCAGTAGCTGTGCCGGTGCAAAGTGGCTGGCAAAGGCGTAGGGTAGGCCCAACTCTGCTGCTAGGTAGGCGCTATCGGTGCTGGAGCCTAAGATGTAGATCGGGATGTCGAGGCCTTCGCCGGGCATGGCACGCACGGGGCTGGAGCTATTGGAAGCAGAGAAATAGGTTTGTAGCTGCTGGATATCGCGCGGAAAATCCTGCACGGCCCCAAAGCGGCTGCCCCGAATGGCTTGGGCCGTGCGTTGGTCGGTGCCGGGGGCGCGGCCCAGGCCCAGATCGATGCGGCCCGGATACAGCGAGGCCAGCGTACCCATTTGCTCGGCCACTACCAGCGGCGCATGGTTGGGTAGCATAATGCCGCCCGAGCCTACCCGTAGGGAGGTAGTACCCCCGGCAATATGACCTATCAGAATGGGCGGGGCGGAACTGGCCACGCTCACCATATTATGGTGCTCGGAAAGCCAGTAGCGGGTATACCCCATGGCCTCTACCTGCTGGGCCAGGTGCAGGCTATTGCGGAATGTGTCGGTAGGCGTGCTTCCGGCAAGGATGGGCGCCAGATCCAGCACGGAAAAAGCAACGGAAGAAGCATCGGCTGTCATAATTCGGAAGGAAAAGGAGGCTGGCGGACGGCATCCGAATAGGACCGCAGGCAAAGCCTCATGAAGGTTGTACCTGCTCAACAAAAAAGAGGCGCTACCGGTTGCCGGAAACGTTACGGGGCCAGATGTGGCCAAAGAGCTATACCACGTCAGCACAATTCCATACCCGCACAACCGGAACTGCTTACCTATCTTTGCGGTTGAGTACCGGGCACTGCCCCGCACACCCTATGTTCCAACTCTCAGCCCTTACGCGACGCCTGACGGCGGCTACTTTTCTGGTAGCCTTCCTCAGCATGTTCGCGGGGCGGTGTTTCTGTGCGCCGATAGGCAGTGAGGTGAAAGCGCCTAAGATGACGTGCTGCACCAAGATGGCCGGCAAGCAGTGCGAGGGGATGAGCAAGACAGGTCATCCGTCTGGCAGCACCGACAAGTCGGATTGCGAGACACCGGTGAAAGCCTTTTTTGCCGCGCTAGCCGGCCCGCCCAGCCACGATGTGAGCGTGGATGCGCCGCTGTGGATGGTGCTGCCACCTACCTTCAACTTCGAATTTGCGCGCTACGTGCGCTGGGAGCAGGCCCGGCCGGTAGCCTTGGTGCCCCGGCGGCACCTGAAGCCGAAGATTCCGGATATCCGGGTCTTTACCCATTCCTTGACTATTTAAGGTCGATTTCGCACGCGCTGCCGCCGTGGGTTTAGCTCTGCTATGCCCGCGGCGGCAGCGCGTTTTTGTGCGCTAAGACGCTGTAGTAGCAAGTAGGCGCTGTACGGCCTCCCTTTTCACATTTCTCATTCACTTTCAACCTTTTTCACTTATGCTGATAAAATCTGCATTCCTTTCTTTCGTGGCCGCTGGCCTATTCCTCGTGAGCAGCTGCGGCGCTGATAACAAGCCTGTAACGGTAGGCGCCGAAGGCCCTGGCGACAACATGGAAACCACCACAACCGATACCACGGCTACCCCCGCCACCGCCGGAACCTACGTGTGCCCCATGCACCCCGAAGTGACCAGCGAAAAACCCGGCGACTGCCCCAAGTGCGGTATGGCCTTAGTGAAACAATAAGATAGCCACTGGCTGATGGCTGCTAGCTATTGGCTTCTGTTCAACAAAAAGCTGATAGCTAATAGCTATCAGCCAACAGCTTAAAACATGGTAGAAAAGCTGATTTCGCTTTCGTTGCGCAACCGGGTGCTGGTGCTGCTGCTGGCAGCAGGGCTGTTTGGGTGGGGCGTATACGCCCTGCGCCGCAACCCCATCGACGCCATTCCGGACCTCTCCGAAAACCAGGTGATTGTGTTTACGGAGTGGAGCGGGCGTAGTCCGCAGGTGCTGGAGGACCAGGTGACCTACCCGTTGGTGTCAAACCTTCAGGGGATTCCGAAGGTGCGGAATATCCGGGGCACGTCGATGTTTGGGATGAGCTTTGTGTACCTGATTTTTGAGGATGAGGTAGACCTATACTGGGCCCGCTCGCGGGTGCTGGAGCGCCTCAATTACGCCCAGCGCTTACTGCCCCAGGGCGTGACGCCTACCCTCGGCCCCGATGGGACGGGGGTAGGGCACGTGCTCTGGTACACCCTGAAAGCGAAGGGTATGGACCTGGGCGAGCAGCGTGCCTTACAGGATTGGTACGTGAAGTTTGCCCTGCAAACGGTGCCTGGCGTGAGCGAAGTGGCCTCGTTTGGCGGCTTCCAGAAGCAGTACCAAATCACCCTCGACCCCACCAAGCTCAACTACTACCGCATTCCGTTGCCCGATGTGCTGCGGGCCGTGAAATCGAACAATAACGACGTGGGCGGGCGCAAGTTTGAGATGAGCGATATGGGCTACATCGTGCGGGGGCTGGGCTACATCGAGAATATCCAGGACGTGGAGAATATGCCTGTGGGCACCTACCGGTCTACCCCTATTCGCATCAAAGACGTGGCCACTGTGCAAATGGGCGGCGACCTGCGCCTGGGCATCTTCGATGTGAATGGCGAGGGCGAAGCTGTTGGCGGCATTGTAGTGATGCGCTACGGCGAGAATGCCGATAATGTCATTCAAGCTGTGAAAGCCAAGATGCAGGAAGTAGAAAAAGGCCTGCCGCCGGGCGTGACCTTCGACATTGCCTACGACCGGAGTACGCTCATTGAGCGGGCCATTGCCTCGGTGCGCGGCACGCTGGTGGAGGAAATGGTGACGGTGTCCTTGATTGTGCTGCTGTTTCTCTTTCATGCCCGCAGCGCGCTCATCATCCTCATCCAAGTGCCGCTGTCTATTGCCATTGCCTTCATTTTGCTGGAAGCGTTTGGCGTGTCGTCCAACATCATGTCGCTCACTGGCATAGCCCTGGCCATTGGAGTGATTGTGGACGATGGCATTGTGGTGGTTGAGAATGCCTACCGGCATTTGTCGGAAGCGCAGCAGACAGAAGAAGCTGCAAGCGGCTAGAGTTAGAAAACTAGAACTAGCTCCCCTCCTTTTTTAAGGAGGGGGTAGGGGGTGGTAAAAGTCGTTGAATCATTCAAATACAAACTAGCTCTAGCAACGTGCAAACCAGTTTTACCACCCCCTACCCCCTCCTTAAAAAAGGAGGGGAGCTAGCACTAGTTTTAGCTCTAATAACATGACCACCGAAGAACGCAACCGAATTATTGAGCGGGCCTGCCAGCAGGTAGGGCCGGGCGTGTTCTACTCGTCCATTATTATCGTGGTGTCGTTTCTGCCGGTGTTTTTGCTCACGGGGCAGGAGGGCAAGCTGTTCGCGCCGCTGGCTTGGACCAAGACCTTTATCCTGCTCGTTGATGCCTTTATTGCCATTACGGTAGGGCCGGTGCTGGTGAGCTTCTTGCTGAAAGGCAAGCTGAAGCCGGAGGGTAGCAACCCGGTAGGGCGGACGCTGGAGCGCGTGTACACGCCGGTACTGGCTTGGTGCCTGCGCTGGCGCAAAACCACGCTGGGCATCAACATCGTGGCCCTGCTCATCAGCATTCCGATGCTCCTGAGCCTGGGCACGGAGTTCATGCCGCCGCTCGACGAGGGGAGCATCCTGTTCATGCCCGTGACCCTGCCCGACGTGTCGAACCAGGAGGTGAAGCGCATTTTGCAGGTACAGGACCGCATCATCAAGCAAACGCCGGAGGTGGCGCACGTGCTGGGCAAGGCGGGTAGGGCCAACACGGCCACCGACAACTCGCCGCTGTCGATGATTGAAACCATCATTCTGCTCAAGCCCCGCGACGAGTGGCGCGCTGGCATGACCAAGGCCAAAATCGTAGACGAGCTGAACCAGAAACTCCAGATTCCGGGCGTGGTGAACGGCTGGACGCAGCCCATCATCAACCGCATCAACATGCTCTCTACCGGCATCCGTACCGATGTGGGCGTGAAAGTGTACGGCCAAAACCTGGATTCTATTTACCGGCTTTCCACCCAAATTCGGCAGCACTTGGCTGGTATTGAGGGGGTGAAAGACCTATATGTGGAACCCATCACAGGCGGCAAGTATCTTGACATTAAAGTGAAGCGTGATGAAATAGGGCGCTATGGACTGAGTGTGGACGACGTGAACCTGCTGGTAGAGTCGGCGCTGGGTGGCATGGAGTTGACCACCACCATTGAGGGTAGGCAGCGCTTCAGCGTGAATGCCCGCTTTGCCCAGGACTTCCGCAACAGCCTACCTGCCTTGCAGCGCCTGCAAGTGCAAACGGCCAGCGGCCCCATCCCGCTGTCATCGGTGGCCGATATCCGCATTGCGGAAGGTCCGCCCATGATCAACTCCGAAAACGCCCTGCTACGCGGTACCGTGTTATTCAACGTGCGCGACCGGGACCTGGGGGGCACCGTGGCCGAAGCCCGCCAGCGCCTAGAAACCATGATGGGCAAGCTGCCGAAAGGCTACTTCCTCGATTGGAGCGGGCAGTACGAAAACCAGCTCCGCGCCACCCAAACCCTCAAGCTGATTCTGCCGCTGGTGCTGGCCATCATCTTCGGGGTGCTCTATTTCACGTTCGGCTCGCTGAAGGAAGCCTTTTTTAACCTCGTTACGGTGCCGTTTGCGCTGATTGGCGGCGTGTTCATCGTGTATTTCTACGGCATAAATCTGTCGGTAGCGGTGGCGGTGGGCTTTATCGCGCTATTCGGGTTGGCCGTGGAAACCAGCATCCTGATGGTCATTTACCTCAACGAAGCCATGCAGAAGCTGGTAGCCGAAAAAGGCAACTCCCGCGACACTATCACGCCCGCCGACATCCGCAGGGCCGTGATGGCCGGCGCCGCCCAGCGCCTACGCCCCAAAATCATGACGGTTTCGGTGTCCTTATTCGGGCTGGTGCCGGTGCTGTGGTCCACGGGGGTAGGGTCTGATGTGATGCTGCCCATTGTACTCCCGCTGATTGGCGGCGTGTTCACGTCGTCCATTCACATTCTGCTGGTCACGCCAGTGGTGTTCGAGATGACCAAGGAATACGAATTGCGCAAACATGGCCGCATGGAAATCCCAGTGGCCCGGCATTGATGGAAAGAAGTAAGAACGTCATGCTGAGCGCAGCGGAGCCGAAGCATCTCGCGTGCTGATGGCAGATAGTAATTACCAGGAGCACGCGAGATGCTTCGGCTCCGCTGCGCTGCGCTCAGCATGACCGCCTTTTTTCTGCATTTCAGACGATTGTATATATGAAACGCTTCCTGCTTTTCTTGCTTTTCCTACCTCTCGCCACCCAGGCCCAACTGCCGGAGGTGTTGCCATTGGACACTATCCTGGCCAGGGTAGAGCGCGTGCACCCGCGCCTGCGCCAGTACGACGCCCAAGCTAAAGCCGCCGACGCATACGCCGCCGGCGCGCGGGTGTGGATGGCGCCCAGGGTAGGGGCCGGCCCCTTTATGGTGCCGTATAGTGCCAACCGCCGCGGCGAGGATATGGGTATGCAGTCGGGAGGCTCGGTGATGGTGATGGCCGAGCAAGGCCTACCCAACCGTGCCCGTCAGCGCGCTAACGAAAGCTACCTGCGCAGCCAGGCCAACGTGGACCGCGAAACCCGCGCTTACACGCGCAACCAGCTCCGCGCCGACGTGAAGCAGAACTATTACGACTGGCTGATGCTACAAAAGAAGCTGCACGTGCTGGAAAAAACCGAGCGCCTGATGGAGTTTGCGCTTCGTAGCATCGAGCTGCGGTACAAATACGGCGGCGAAAAACTTAGCGACGCCTACCGCGCCCAGGCCGCGCTTCAGTTGCACCACGTGGAGGAAATGGAGCTGGAAGGTCAACTGAAAGAGCGCCGCGCCAACCTGAACACCCTGCTGGTGCGCGACCCGCAAACCCTGTTCTACATCGACACCACCTACCACCTGCGCGCCCTCGACCGCAGCCTCGACACCACCGAGCTGGCCCAGGCCCGCAGCGACGTGCGCGCCCTGGATCAGTCGCTGGTACGTAACCAGTTGCAGCAGCAGTTGGAGCGCACCGCCGCCCGGCCCGAGTTTGCCGTACAGGCCCAGCACATGCAGGGGCTGGGCAGCATGCCCAACCAGTACACGGTGCTGGGTACCATGTCGGTGCCGTTTGTGCCGTGGGCCTTGCGCCAGTACAAGGCCAATGTGGCGGGCATGCAGCTGGAGGCCCAGGCCCTGCGCGAGCAACGCGCCGATTTGCTAAACCAAGCGGCCGGCAAAGTAGAAGCGCTGAACGCCCGCCGCCGCGCCCAGTACGAGCAGGTACTCTTATATAAGGAGAATGTGCTGCCGGCCGTGCTCAAAAGCTACCGCGCTACCCTGCTCGCCTATGAGCAAAACACCGAAACCTTCTCGGCGGTGCTGCAAGCCTGGGAAACCCTGCGCAACACCCGCCTCGCCGCCGTGGACCAGGAGCAGCAATTGTTGCAGCTACAGGTGGAGTTTGAGCGCGAACAGGAACAGTAGGGGCGCGTCGCACGCGCCCATCGTTGCACGATTTTGATTGAAAAAAATGGTCTATCTAGTTGATTTTCTGATGCGAACGGGTAGGCACGCGCAACGCGTTTCTACCGCCTTGCTCCTGTTGCTACTGGTTGCCGGCTGCTCTACCAAACAGCCCCATGAGCACACCCACGCCACGGCTGAAGAATATTACACCTGCCCCATGCACCCCGAGGTGGTTCAGGACAGCCCCGGCAAGTGCCCGGTATGCGGCATGTTTCTGGTGAAGAAAACCACCGGTCCGGCCGTTGATGCCGATACCAGTGCCCTCCCTACCCCCGCTAGTAGTGCTGCTACCCCCACCGACGTGCAACTGGTGCACCCTACCACCAGCGCAGAAACCACGACCATCACCGCCCCCGGCGTCATCAGCTACGACCCGCGCCAGTTCGAGCGGGTGTCGGCGAGGGTAGGGGGGCGCATCGAGCGGCTGTACGTGCGCTACCGCTTTCAACCCGTGAAAAAAGGGCAGAAGCTCTACGACATCTATAGTCCGGAACTGCTAACGGAGCAACAGAACTTGCTTTTCATCCTGAAAAACAAGCCCGTTGACGAGACACTGCTGACGTCCTCACGGCGCAAATTGGAGCTACTAGGCCTAACAACCGGACAAGTAAGGGCCGTTGAGAAAAGCGGCCGGCCGCAACTGCGCATCAGCGTATATAGTCCAGCTAGTGGCTACGTAACGGAAGTAGGACCAGCGGCTGAAGCTGACGGTGCATTGGAGCAAGCCGGTCCGCTGGGCATCCAAGAGGGCGACTACGTGCAAACCGGCCAGCCCGTGTTGCAACTCATCAATACCACTACGGTGTGGGCGTTGCTGCAAGTGTATGCCGCCGATTTGGCTCGTGTGCAACCGGGCCAGGCCGTGGAAATTACGCTGAATGATGCGCCCCAAGCCGCGTCGCGCCAGGGCAACGTAGCGCTGGTAGAACCACTCATTACCAGCAGCGCACCTACAGCTACGGCCCGTGTCTACCTATCAAACAGCGAGCAACAGCTCAAAATCGGGCAGCTTGTAACGGGCCGGATTCAACCCGCCACGCAAGCTACAGGACTATGGGTGCCCGCCGCGGCCCGTCCTCGACCTGGGTACCCGGCAGGTTGTGTTCCGGCAACAAGGCAATCAGCTACAGCCCGTAGCGGTGGTAACGGGTGCCCGCACCGGCAACCAAGTACAAATCACGCGTGGCCTGACTGCTCAGGACCAAATAGCCGCTAACGCGCAGTACCTAACAGATAGTGAGAGTTTTATCGAACCGGTTCTATAACTGAATTTCTGCAAGACCTTTTCGTCAGAACACTGCGAACCTCTGCGCCTACCTCCGCGAACCTCTGCGAGAAAAACATGAAATACACGCTGCTTCTACTGCTATTCTTCGTGGCCTGCCGTCAAGCCACGCCAGAGGCCGATTCTGCTACAGTGCCCGAAGCTGACCCCACGCCCAACCCAGCGCTGGCCGCCACGGCGGAGTCGTATTACACCTGCTCCATGCACCCGCAAATTCACGAGGACGAGCCCGGCGACTGTCCTATCTGCGGCATGGACCTCATCAAAGTGCAGCACCAGTCGGGCACTACCACGGCGCGCACCATCCGGCTCAGCGCCGAGCAGGTGCGCCTGGGCGGCATCAAGGTGAGAAAGGTAGGCGAGCAGCCAATGGCTACTGCGGCGGCCGGTACCGGCTTGGCACTCACAGGCCGCGTGGTGCCCAACCCCGAAAATACCACCCAGGTAAGCGCCCGCGTGCCCGGCCGCATCGAGCGGCTCTACGTGCGCAACCCCGGCGAAACCGTGCGCGCCGGCGCGCCGCTGTTTGCGCTCTACAGCGAAGAATTGCAGAAAGCGCAGCTGGATTTCCTGCTCGCCACCGCCCAGCAGCGCGAGCTGTCCGGCGCCGATAACATTGACTACGCCCCGCTGGTAGCCGCTGCCCGCAACCGGTTGCAGCTTTGGGGTTTCACGTCGAATCAGCTGCGGCAATTACTTCGGGCTGGCAAGCCGCTAAACCCGGTGCCATACTTCAGTTCAAAAAGTGGCGTAGTGCAGGAAGTAGCCTTGCGTGAGGGCGACTACGTGCAGGAAGGCACGCCCATCTTCTCTCTCGTCGACCTGAGTACAGTATGGGTGGAAGCGCAGCTTTACGCCACCGATGCCGCCGTGCGCGCCGGGCAGCCGGTTACAGTCACGTTTCCGTCGTTGCCGGGTAGGGAGGTGACGGGGCGCGTGAGCTTTGTGAATCCTGAGCTGGCCGATAGCAAAGTAACCTTGGTGCGCGTGGTCCTACCCAACCCGCAACGCGCCTACACGCCAGGCTTGCAAGCCGTGGTGCGCATGGCCCCTACCTCACCCCAAGCCCCAGCGGCGGTAGGCGCACTACGCGTGCCTATGGCTGCCGTGTTGCAGGAGCAAGCCGGTAACAGTCTGTGGGTGCGCCTACCCAACGGCAGCTACGAGAACCGCGAAGTAGAACTTGGTAAGCAGACAGGCAGGCAAGTCGAAATTCTCTCGCACCTGACAGCCGGGGAAGAGGTAGTGGTAGATGGGGCCTACCTACTGCACAGCGAGTATATCTTGCAGAAGGGTGCTTCCCCACTGACAAGGCAGTAAAGACACAAAATAGCGTGTCTAGTCGTTAGCTCCATTGTTGCGCATCTTCCGCTGAACCCTGACAGGGTTAGCTACCGCTGCCGTTCAACAACGAGACAGAAAATGTTGTGTCTCTACCAGCAATAGCGCAACTTTCTGCGTTACACGTTCTGCTGCCGTATCTTTCGCGCCTTCTTATTCCTGCCCTTCACCGCCTATGTCTACCCCAGATCCCGAATACTACCGCCAGAAAATTCAACAGGTTTTTGCCGAAGTGGGCAATGTGGTGGTAGGCCAGCAATACATGGTCAACCGGCTACTGATTGGCTTGTTTACCGGCGGCCATATTCTGCTGGAAGGCGTGCCGGGTTTGGCCAAGACGCTTACCATCAGTACACTATCAAAAGTGCTGCACCTGCACTTTCAGCGCGTGCAGTTCACGCCCGACTTGCTGCCTTCCGACCTCATCGGCACGATGATTTACAATCAGAATCAGTCGGAGTTTGAGGTAAAGAAGGGGCCTATTTTCGCCAACCTAGTGCTGGCCGACGAAGTGAACCGCTCGCCCGCCAAGGTGCAGAGCGCCCTGCTAGAAGCCATGCAGGAAAAGCAGGTGACCATCGGCGAAACCACCTACCCCATCGATCTGCCGTTTCTGGTGCTAGCCACGCAAAACCCAGTGGAACAAGAAGGTACTTACCCGTTGCCCGAGGCCCAGCTCGACCGTTTCATGCTGAAAGTGTACGTCGACTATCTTAAAAAGGCCGACGAGCTGGAGGTGATGCGCCGGATGGCCAACATGAGCTACGTGGAAGCCGTGCAGCCGGTGCTCACTAAAGAGGACATCTTCGCCATTCGGACGCTCATCAATCAGGTGCAGATTTCCGAGACATTGGAGAAGTACATCATCGAACTAGTGTTTGCCACCCGTAAGCCCGCCGAGTACGACCTGGCCGAATATGCCCAATACGTGCATTTTGGGGTGAGTCCGCGGGCCAGCATTGCCCTGCACCGCGCCGCCAAGGCCGTAGCTTTCCTCAACGAGCGCGACTACGTGCTGCCCGAAGACATCAAAGACGTGGCCACCGACGTGCTCAACCACCGCATCCTACTCAACTACGAAGCCGAAGCCGACGGCATTCGCACCCAGGATTTCATCGAAGCCATCCTGCGCAAAGTGCCGATCAGCTAACAGCAGTTCACTTTTTCTAAACCTTCGTACCGCGCTGCGCCAGAAGCCACTTGCGCCAGAGCGCCACGCCATACGCGGCGTCGGCGGGCCCGGGCAGTAGGTGGCGCAGGCCGGTGCCAGTATCGCGCAGAAACTGCCAGAGTAGGTAGAGAGCCGATACCGAATAAGAAAGCGACATCGCCAGTGCCGCTCCCCGAATCCCGTAGCGCGGAATCAGCCAGAAGCAAGCCGCCAGGGTCACCAGCACGCCTAACCCCGCCGCCACGTTGTTGACGCGGTAGCGCTCTAGGCCGCTGAAGTAGGTGCTGCACATAATATTACTAGCCACCGCTAGTATGCCCGGTGTGAGATACCAGAGCACGAGCCGCGCGGCCCCAAACTCGGGACCAAACAGGCGTGTAAGTACCACCGTGGGCAGCGCGCATAGCGCCAGCAAACCCGCGCCGGTTGCTAGCAGCGTGAGCCGTGTTGTGCGAAGGGTAGGGGCCAGTTGCGCCTGCTTATCGGTAGCGTGCACTAGGTCAACGTATTGAATAAGAGCAGTGCTGCGCGGAATCAACCACAACGCCTCGGCCAGCGACACGCCTACGCTTAGAACCCCTAAGGATCGTACGTTGGCATAATGCGCCACAAAGTAGTAAGCTAGGCGGTAGTTGATAAACGTGAGAATGTTGGAGAAATGCGCGCCGCGGCTATGATACGCCAACTCCCGCACCACCTGCCGTAGCGACTGTCCCGTGCGCCAGCGGTCAGGAAGTTGCCACAAAGCTCCAAAGCTGAGCAGTAAGGGTAGGCCATATGCCAGGTAGGCGGCATAGTAATAAGCATCTACTGTGCGTTGCCAGTTACCTACAAAAGCTATCAGCAGGCCACCAGCCAGGAGCAGCACTTGCCCGATAGTCAAGAGATTATATGCGGTTTCGCGCTTGCGCCCGAGCAGTAGAGAGGTGTTTGTTGATAATAGCGCCTGGCATATCGTCACTACTAATAAATGCGTTAAGTAGGCAGATGATACCGGTCGAAACAACCCTACGGCCAGGGTGCCCACGCCGCAAACTGCCACTGCCCAGCCATAAGCCGGTACCAACAGCTTCCAGCTACTATAGCGCGGCGAAAGGTAGATAAGCGAAGAGCCGCCCAACAGCCCAATAAACAACAACACCGCAGCACAGTCCGTCACAAACAAACTCACAGCCCCGCGTCCGGCCGCGCCCAGGTAGCGAGCCGTGAGCCATACCACCCCAAAGCTGAGCAATGCCGTCAGCAGGCGCGTCAGGAAATGGTAGGCGATGCGGCGGATCATGTGGGTAGTATGGCACGGTAAAGTAGTGCAAATTGCTGTCCTACGGCTCCATAGCTGAACTTTTCTTCTGCACGAGCCCGCATCAGGTCAGAGGAGAACTGTGTTGGGTTTTCTAGGGCCGAGAGAAGGGCGTCGGCCAAAGCAGCTTCGTCGCCGGGCGGTACTAGCAGGCCGAAGCGGCCGTCGGCGGGTAGTAGCTCGGGCACCCCGCCTACCCTTGTGGCCACGGCAGGCAACCCACTGGCCTGCGCTTCAATCAGCACACAAGGCAAATTCTCATAGTTGCTGAATAAAACCAGACAGTCGGCCTGCTGCATTTCGTGGGCGACGGCAGCGGAGGGAAGCTTCCCTAAAAACTCTACTGTGCCTTCCAGCAAGCCAAGCTGTTGCGCCGTCTGCAACATGTGCGCTTCATCGGGTCCGTAGCCCGCCACGCGTAAGCTGATATCTGGCTGCTCCTTCAGGCGCGCCAGTACTCGCAGCAAGCCAGTCAGGTTTTTGGCTGCTTCGTTGAAGGCTGCTACATGCAAAAGGCGTCGCCCGGCACGCCTGGGGTAGGGTAGGGACGGACGAAACAGCTGCGTGTCCACCACATTCGGAATCACAACGGTATGCGGATTCGAAATGCCCAACGCCTGCATCGCCTGACGTAGGTTATTGGATACCGTGTGCAGCGTCGCCGCCTGCGCTACTACTTGGCGGGTAAGCCACTTGCGGAGCTTGCCTATGCTTGCTGCCTTAGCCGGCAAGTACAGCGTCCAGTGCTCGGTGATGAGATAGGGAATACCATGTCGCGCCCGTAGCCACCACGCAAACAGACCCGTACGCAACAACACATGCACGTGCACCAGTTGTGGGCGTTGTCCGTTCCAGTGTTGCACAGCTTTTCGGTAGCCCTGCCCCACGCACCAGTAATATAGAATCAGCTTCAATAGCTTATCTATCAAACCCAAGCCTGTTGGCCGGGCGCGGTAGTAGTAGCGCCAGGTAGGGGTAGGGCCTGCCATATCGACTTCGCCGACAACGAGGTGGGGTAGGGGACCACGGGCTACGGCGGCAAACACCACGGCGGTCTGCGCGTGGGGGCAATGGCCGCCACGTGCCGCGCTACAAAATCACCGTCCTGGTCGTCGTAGCGGTGCGGGTACCACTTGGGTAGCATCAGCACGCGAAGTTTGGTCATATGCTGCAAGCTACAGGGTTTTAAACAGCCAAGGCAAGCCCACAGGACCCAGAAAAGACCAGCCCGGCGTAGTTAGAAGCGCCGCAGTACTTTTGCACCGTTTCACTCTAACTGTCTTCCTACCATGCTCCTGTCCATGACCGGCTACGGCATCGCCCACCGCGAAACCGACCGTTACACCGCCACCGTTGAAATTAAGTCGCTCAATTCCAAAACTTTGGACCTGAGCCTGCGCCTACCCCGCTTCCTGCAAGACCGCGAGTTGGAGGTGCGTAACTTGTTGGCTAAGAGTTTAATTCGTGGGAAAGTCAACCTGAATTTCGAAGTGAGCCGTACCGCCGGCGCCCGCGCTGCTACCATCTTCAACCGCGAAGCGCTACTGGCGGCCTATAAGGAGGTGAAAACCATAGCGGAAGAACTAGGCCTGCCTGCCAGCGAGGAAACCCTGTTGGCGGCTCTGCGCCTACCCGGCGTGCTGGCCGGCCCCGATCAACTGGCTGAGCCGGAAGTGGAAATCACTTGGGACGAGCTATTGCCGCTAGTGCACGAGGCGCTGGAGCGCATCAACCAGTTTCGCCGCGACGAAGGCCAGGCCCTGACCACCGAAATTCTGGGCTATATTGACCACATTCGCGTAGCCCTGGCCGACGTAGAGCGCCACGACCCGACGCGCATTACCCAGGTGCGGCAACGCCTGCAAAACCATCTGAGTGAGCTAGCTGCGACGGAAAATTTCAACGCCAGCCGCTTCGAGCAGGAGGTGCTGTACTACATCGAGAAGCTCGACATTGCTGAAGAAAAGGTGCGCCTCATCAACCACCTGCACTACTTCACCGAAACGGTGTATTTGCCCGAACCTACAGGCAAAAAACTCGCCTTCATTTCTCAGGAAATCGGCCGCGAAATCAACACCATTGGCTCGAAAGCCAATGATTCCACCATTCAGCATCTAGTGGTGAGTATGAAGGAGGAGCTAGAAAAAATCAAAGAGCAAATAAATAATATCCTATAAACTATAGGTTCTCTTGCACGGTTTAGATTGATTTTTATAGTACTTTTAAATGATAACAAGTTTATATTTTGATGCGTGTTTACAGTACTTTATTAATGTTGTCTACTATCTGTGTATAATTAACGTAAAGATTTATGTGCTTATGATTGACGTTTTTAGATGAAATTGGCAGGATTTTAGGAGATGAGGTGCAATAGCATAAAAATATTTCTTTTGGACAAAACTTGTCTTTAAGATTATTCGTAGTAAATTGTGCTAATCAAGCAGGAGTCGTTTTTATAACAGACCCATTATTCTTTTGAAATTCATCTTTTTTCAAGTAAACGTTATGAAAAAAGCTTTACTACTTCCGTTTCTCTGCCTGTCTATGCTTTTGATGGCAGCTCGCCCGTTCGCCGAGGTGGAGCTTATTAAGAAGCGCGTACTAAGCGAGCGGGTTGAAATTCTCATTCCCAAAGGCTTCGAGGTGATGAGCGAGCAGCAAATGGATTTCAACTACGGAAGTGCCCAAAGCCGCCCGAGTGTTATCTACACCAACAGCAAGGAAGCCAGCGTTGCCTTCACCTACACCGACAACGCAGCTGATCAGGACATGATCGACATGTACGCTGAAACGTTTTACAAGACATATACCAAGCAGTTCAAGAACGCTAAGTGGTTTTCAAACGGCGTGCGCGAAATCAATGGCCGTAAGATGGGCTACATGGAGCTGATGAAGCCGGAGCTGGGCCACGAGGTATATACGCTGGTGTTCTTCACCGATGTGGAGGGCAAGCTGCTCATGTGCACCTTCACCTGCGCCGACCGCCAAAAGCCCGAGTGGGAAACGGTAGCCAAGCAGATTATGGGTTCCCTGCGTACCAACGGCTAAGACTAAGCACGTCAGCCGAAGAGTGTAAAAACCACTAGCACGTCACCAATCGGTGATATGCTAGTGGTTTTTGTGCGTATCAGCATGACCGTAGCGCGTTTCGGCAGCTGCTTCAAATGATAAATCAATACGCTCTTGGGTTCGCCTGCTTACTTAAAATGAAGCCAGAAACCGAGTAATCAACCTGAACACGCCGGAAAAAGCCGTTAGGGGTAGGGCAGCAGCCTGGTCGTGCACATCGTGGTAGGCAGTAGGGCCGCCACGGGTGTAGAGGAAAAAGGCAGGCACACCGCTTTCGGTGAAATAATAATGGTCAGAATTGGCTGCCTTGCCGCGGGCTGCTACGGAAGGCACAAAATGCTCGGCCTCGTTGAGCTGTTGCAAGCGCTGAAAAGCATCGGGCAAAACACGGCCATTCACCACGGTAATGCCTTCTTCACCAGTACCCAACAAGTCTAGGTTGAGCAAGAACCGGATGCGGGTTAGGGGCACCAACGGGTGCTGCACGAAGTAGCGTGAACCAACTAAACCAGCTTCTTCACCACCAAAGGCAATGAATAATACGGAGTAAGCCGGCCGGTTTTCGGGTCGAGCATAGTAGGTGGCCAACTCCAGCAGCATGGCTGTGCCGCTCGCATTGTCGTTGGCGCCGGGAAAGTAGGCGCGGCGGCCCATTGTGCCCAGGTGGTCGTAGTGCGCCGTAACAACCAAGAACGAATCGGGCTGGGTGGTGCCGGGCAGCATCCCAATCAGGTTTTGGGTTTGGTAGTCGTGTTTCAGTTCTGCATCTACCCGCACAGCTACCTGCGCTGCTAGGTCATCTTGTTTAGCAGCATACTTCTGCCAAACTGATTCCAAAATATCTAGGCGTACTTGGCCAGCCTGCGTGGGAGCCAGTGAGGCCGTGAGCTTAGGTACTAGCGTGAAGCGTAACGCCGCCGAGTCGAGGTGCTGCTGTAGGGGTAGGGGAAGGGTAGCCAAGCGAGGTACGTCGGCGCTACGGATTGCCACGCCGCCCCCGTACCAGGGGCGTTTCAATAGGCGCTGCTGGGCCGCGGCATCTGTGAAAACCAGCGTATCGAGGCGAATAACGGGTGCCGCTGAAAACGGTCCGCCTATTTTGCCTGACCCTGATTCGGGAGCGGCAATAAACTCCTTGCCCGGCTGCAACTGGCGGGAGCGGCCCAGCATCGGAAACCGCAGCATGCCGAAACGAAGCTCCAGTTGCAGCTTCCCCGGAAAGGTATTTACATCCAGCGGAAACGACTGGGTATAGTCAGGTGCTAAGGGCTGCAAACCCAGCTGCTGGAACCGCTGCTGCAGATAGGCAGCGGCGCGCCGGTCGCCGCCTCGGACGTAACCGCGGCCGTGCATCTGGGGCGCGGCGAGGGTAGCAATGGTTTGGCGCGCGCGGGCCATGTCCTGCGCCAGTGCTCCAAAGGGTAGGAACCCTACCCCCAGCAGCAGCCAACGGCGCCCGGTAGCCATTAGGCCTGCCACCAGCGCCGCAGTAGCCAAGCCGCGCCCAAGCCCGCCACGGTACCCAGTGTGTCGCTAATGAGGTCGGACCATTCGCCGTGGCGGCCTAGGTTCATAGTCATTTGGAGCACCTCAATCAGCGCTCCAAATACAGTACAGCCAATACCCACCCACCACATTGCTTGCCTATGCAGTGTAGGGAAACGGCGCTGCCGCCGGGCCGAGATATAGCTGGTGAAAGACAGTACCGCGAAAACGCCTGCATGGGCAGCCGTGTCAAACGACAGCAACTCCCAGTGCGGCGTGTCGGGCATTTCTTGGGCTGGTGTGAGGGTCAGCACCAACACCAACGCCGCCCACGCGGCCGGCACGCCAGCAAAGGCGCGCGGCGACGCGGACGGCGTTATGCTTGTAGAAGCCGTCAACTTAAGCGCCTACGATTTCGCCATAGGACTCAGCCGTCAGCAGCTCGTCCAGTTCAGCGGCATTGCCTACCGACATTTTGATCATCCAGCCATCGCCATAGGGGTCGGAGTTCACCAACTCGGGGCTACCGTCGAGGGCGGGGTTGATTTCCAGCACGGTGCCGGTGAGGGGGCTAAATAGGTCCGAAACCGTCTTCACGGCCTCTACCGTCCCGAATACATCGTTTTGGGCTACGTCCTTGTCCAAGGTATCAATGTCCACATACACGATGTCGCCCAGCTCTTTCTGCGCGTGGTCGGTGATGCCTACATACGCTACGTCGCCTTCAACGCGCACCCATTCGTGCTCTTTGGTATACTTCAGTTCAGCGGGGAGATTCATGCAAAGCCAGGTTAAAATGAACAGCCCTCAAAAGTACGGGAAAAGGCGAAGAGTGAAATGGTGAAAGGGGGAGTTTGTGAAGTTGTGAAATAGTGAGTTTTGAAATGGTGAATGAAAAAGCGTCTGTCATCCTGAGCGCAGCGAAGGACCTTATGCCCGGAGAACGAGTCGTTGGTACGTCTGTCGTTCCCACGTGAGAAGGTCCTTCGCTACGCTCAGGATGACAGACGCTTTTTCATTCACCATTTCACAAAATCACCTCTTTACTGCGACAAGCTGTAGCGAAGCTGAATGCCGCCCTCGGTAGCTGCGTTGCGGAAGGAGTTCTGCACGCGCGGGGCCGTAACGGTGCGCGTGAAGTAGAATTGCAGGTTCAGGCGCTGGTTGAGGGTGTAGTCGATGGTAGGGCGTAGCAGCACCTGGCGGGTACCGCTAGTGACCAGGCTAAAGGGCGTGCCCACATCCGACCCGTCTACCACATCCTCGATAGTGCGCTGGATGATGGTATTGTCCCGAATAGACATATCCAGGCGGGCGTTGAGTTGGTTGCGCAGCACTTTTTGCTCGCCCCCAATGCGGAAAGGCAGTTTCAGGCGGTCCGTTACGTAGCCAAAGCCTATCACCATCTCGGTGGTGTGCAGCTCCGTTACCTGGGCGTTGATGGTGTTCAAGCCCACGTTGCGCGTTACGCGGTACTCCAGGTTGCCGGATACTTTTTGCAGGGTCTGGAAATTGATACCGATCAGCGGGGCCAGCTGCTCCGAAATCGTCACCTGTCCTAAGATATAGTAGGGAACAAACAGGTTGTTATTGTTGGTGACGGTCGAAAAATCATTGTCGTCAGGTGCAGCCTTATACAGAGTAGAGGTAGTATAGCTATTGATGCTGTACACCGAAGTATAGGCGTGCTTGAGCGTAACAGAGCGGAAGTAGCGCTGCACGAAGGGCAGTTGTGCCAGGCCGTTGTACTGAATAGTCCAGTTGGGCAGCGGAACGTTGAACTGCTTGGTAGGATTGAATCCCTTCGCCTCGTAACCATCCGACGACTTACCGCGGTAGGCATCCAGGAAAGCGGGTAGCAGCACGTCCTGCGAGTTGTAGCTGTACACGCCGGGGGCAGTATTGGCAGCAGTCAGACGGTCGTACACGAACGCCCGGTTCTGCACGAAGCGGTTGAAGGCCTTGGAAATCGTGCCCTCAGCAGATCGGTCACCAAATAGCGTTTGGATGGAGATGAACGAGGTGCTGAATGACCCCGACCCCAACGGGTTACTTGCTGTAGCTACAGCGCCTGGCACGGGCAGCAACGTTTCTTCATCAATAGCCCGACGGTAGAAGACCTCCCGGTTGCGGACGCGCTGCTGGCGGGCATCCAACTGAATGTTGAAGTCGCGGAAGGGTTGCAGGGAGGTGCGCAGTGTCAGATTATCGGTGAGCAGGGAGCTGAGCGGCGTATTCAGCAGGTCGCTGCGCTCGGTGTACCACCCGTTGCTGGCGGCGCGCTGGTACAGCATATCCAGTTCTGTAAACTTACTGTACTGCTTGCCCAGGATGAACGGAATACCCGGCGCATCAAACGAGTTGTTCATTCCAAAAAACTGCGTGCTGGGCAGGTAGCCCGGCAGCAGCGTACCGTTGCTGCGGGTGTAGGTGAAGTCCAGGGAGCGGGCCGTCATCAAGGAACGCAGTACCGCTTTCAGCGCCCGGAACTCGGGGGCTTTGCGGGTGGTATCGGCGGGGGCACCGGCCACACCAGGGGCACCGGGTGGGGTAGGCTTGGGTTTAATGATGCGGCCCTTTTCGTCGCGCTGCACGGGCGGTGGCGGTGGGGCGTTGTTGATGATGTTGAGGAAGCGCACCTTGTTGTAGAGCTTCACCAAATCAATCTTGCCCGTACCGCTCAGCTCGCCGTTGTTCTGAATGGTGTTGCCGAGGGTAGTGCTGTCGGAGGTCAGCGGAGCATAGGGGTCGCGCAGCACGCGCAGGGCCGTGGAAGCCGCTTGCCAAGTGTAGTTGGCCGAGTAGCGCGCATTGATAGATACCCAGTCGGTGAGCGGGAATTTATCCAGCGGCACGCGCCACGTTACGGCTACTAGTTGGGTGAAGTTGGTGGTGCGGCCCCCGCGCAAAAGGTTGTCGCGAATCAGGTCGCGGTTCTGCTGGGCCTGATCGGAGCCACCCACGGCTCGGCCTACCCCTTCATCCACGATAGCGCGGTTGTTGGCCGTGTAATCTAGGATCAAGGATTTGGTCAGGTCCCACTTCAGGTCGTAGATGCGGTTGAAGTAGAAGCTTTTCTGGAAAATACCTGCGCCCGTTGAAACAGGAAGGGTACCAGGCTCCAGCACACGCTGCAAAAACCGCTCGTTGTAGCGCCGGTCCAGGTCAGCCCGGAACGAGAAGCGCGAGGGTAGGGGCGTGAAGTTCACCTCTTGCAAAAACTTCAGGTAGGGCGAGTCCAGCGCCTTTAATCCTGCTAGCGGCGTGTAGTTCTTGGGCGTGGTTTGGTACACGTAGGCCAGCGCCCCCGTGAAGGTACGAGTGTAGTCTTTGTCGGTATTGATGTCGGTGTGCGTGCGCTCGGTAATGGCATAGCTCACCGCAAAGTTCTCAATATCATAGGGGCGCACCGGCTTCTGCGGGTCGGTGCGCTCCTTATGCGCGTTTAGAACACTGATGCTGCGCTGGCTGGTTTGCGAAACGACTTCCTTCTCGTACTCGCGGCGCAGTTCTCTATCAGAGCCAAATTTTTGCAGCGACTGGCTGAGCTTGGTATCAGGATCCAGCGGGTCGTACTCGGGCTTGCTGACCTCGGAGCCCGCCTGCACCAACACAGGCAGCCGTAGGCCCAGCTTCTCGGGCAGGAACCTGTCGGCCGCGATGGTGGCATTCACGTCACCGCGCATAATGTCGCTGGTCGTGCGCTGCTGGAGCTTATCCTGCAAGCCACCGAAGCCCGAGGTAACATAGCTGCCCGTAGCCGTCACGTTGGCCACGTCGGCTAGCTGAGTGTTAAAGCGGGCTGTGGCGGCCCAGGCACTCTTACGGTCGAACTCAAACACCCGGAACTCATCGGCCCACACCGTCACCGACTTGCTCACGCCGTTGTCCAGGGGGTTGAAAACGCCAATCATGGCACCCTGCACCTGTGAGAAGTCGGGGTTGCCTACTACCGTGATGGTAGCCCCAGTGGGCAAGTTTTCAGTATAAGTAAAGGGAGTAAAATAAAACTCTGACCCCAGATTATTCTGAACGGCAACGGCATTACGGGCCGCTTTGGCATTGATAAAATCCTGGAACGCCACCTGAATCTGGTTGGCATCAGGCCAGATTTCGGAGGTAGTGGAGGCGCCGGGGCGGGTGAGTTGCAGGGGCAGCGAGTACTCGTAGTAGTTCTGGGTATAGTCGGTGCCGATGCGGATAAAGGCGCGTACGTCGCCATCGTTCACGTTGGCTTCCTGCGTTTCGGCGTGCAGGAACATCCGCAGTTGCTTGTACCGCAACAGGCTGATCTGGATGTTTTTGTAGGCAGCCTTGCCGTAGCCGTCGCGTAGGCCGTCCACTGTCAGGCGTAGGCTTTGCTCGTTTTGCCGGCGGTTCACGGTGCTGGAACCATACTCTTGGTCGCGCTGAATGCCGGGCGGCAGTACGTACGGAATGGCACCCGACGTATTGGCCGAGGCGCCGTTTTCCTCCAAGCTCACCGTTGAAATAGCAAAGCCCTCAGCATCGGTATCGTTGTTGAGTACGGGCTGGCCGGGGGTAGCAATGGTGCTCAGGAAGCGGCGCCACTGGTTGGCCACAAACTGCGGCTGCACCAGGCGTAGCACCACCGGCTGCTGCCACTGCGTGAGGTAGAGGCGCACAAACCGGATGGATTTGAAACCAAACGGCTGCCCATTAGGCGTGCCGCGCACAGCCGAATACTGCCGCACCGGCACCCGGAACTGGTACCACGACACCGACTCGCCATTGGAACCGGCAATGGAGCGCGTCACCTTGTCCACAATGTAGTTTTGGCCCACCACCATGTTGTTGGGGCGGATTTGCAGGCGGTACTCGTAGTAGCGCTCCAAATCCGTCACCACGTTGTCGCGGTTCAGGTCTTCCTTGTCGGGGTAGGCAGTGGAGCTTTGGTTGGTATCGGAGGTAGAATTGCCCTCCATCCCGTTGTACTGCTTGTAGCGGCCCAAGATGTGGTTGCCGGCCGGGTTGCCATCGTACTGGCCCGAGAGGTGGTGCAGGAAGTCGTCGCCGGCTGGGTCGTCTAGGCCCGAGAACGGACCGGGTACCCCCAGCGCTTTTTCGGCGGTATTGTTTACCCCGTCCAGCCCCACATCCTGCAGCGCCCGCGCGCCATTGGCCGCCGAGAAGGCATCGGTCAAAAACTGCTGGGTGGTAGCCCGGCCCCACACAGTATTCTGCGTTAGATTGGGTGCATTATTAACGCCGTCGGGTAGGCCGTTCTCAAACTCGTTGATGTTGTTATTGCGCAGCACATCTTCCGACACCGAGCCCAGATTGATATAAAAATCACCGCCAGGGTTGGCAGAGGCTACCGTCTCGTTCACCCCATCGCGGATGACGTTATTGCCGTTGTTGCTCTGAATGAATGGGTCCATCATCCAGAACTCGATATACTCTACGTTGGCATTGTCGAAGTCCGTATCGAAGGTGATTTCGCGGCTGATGGCGCCATAGTTGCCCTGGGCTAGGCCGAGGGGTAGGGAACGGCCATCGGGGCCTACCTGCGGGTTGTAGTTATACTGCCCGCGCTCTGTTGGGAAGTAGGCCAGGTCCAGGGGCAGCTCAAAGCCGTTGCCGGTAGCACCCACATCGCGGGCCGGGAAAATCTCGGTGCGCGGAATGCCCCGCACGTAGTGGTTGCGCAGCTCCTGCGCCCCAATGCTAGAAGGTTTGCTGGGGCCGTTGGAGTAATAGGTCTGGTCTACGGTGTACCAGGCCAGCTTGGCGCGGCGGTAGGCAAAGGGCAGTCCTTGCGCTTGCGAGCCCTGGATGGGTAGGGGCGTCGTGCCCAGGCGCCACACCGTGGCCGAGTTTAGGCCGGCCAGCGTGTAGGGCGTGCGCGCATTCTCAAAGTCATCAAGATAGGACACGCCGTTTTCGCCGCGGCCCAGCTCCGTTTTGCCCGGCAGTAGTTGGGCAAACTCCCCACTAAAGGCCACCGACGAAGGCGCCTTGGTGCTGAGGCCCGGTAGCATATCCAGGTACTTGGTGAGGGCCCGCGACTCGCGGCGCATGTTCACGTCGAAGCCGTAGATGGTGTTGTTGTTGGGCTCGTCGCCGATGGCTACGCGGTTGATGCCGGGGGCCTGGTTTTCAATCAGCTTCAGCATGGTAGCGCCAAAGTTGATGTCGGGGCTGAGGCGGTAGTCGAGACGAGTGCCAATAAGGCGGCGCGGCTGCACCTGCACCACTGCGTTTTTCTCGAAGGTAATGCGCAGCTCGTTGGCCGAATTGAGGTAGCTTGGGTTCAGGATTTTCACCTGCGCCTGATCGTAGAACACCTGGTAGTCGACGCCTTCCTGCAACAAGGTGCTACCCGCGTACACCCGCACCGAACCCTGCGCAATGCCAAAGCCAGGTAGGCTAATCACATCGGTAGATGTGGCCTGGTAGCGCCCGCGTAGGAAAAACTTGTCCTTGTCCTGCACCTGTTGGGCATCGCTCTGCACTTGATTATACAGGGCCGAGTACACGTACTTGTCGATCAGTCCCTGCTCAGTACCGGCCACAAACTGGTTCTGCAAGTAATTGCCAAACGGCTCTACCTCCGGGAAATAGATGCGCCCCAGGGTAGGGTCGATGGTGATACCCGAGATAAAGTCGAAGTTGCCGTCGGCGTTTCGGTCGTTGTTGGGATTCAGGTTGTCGAGGTTCAGCACCTGAATAAGCGGCACGTTCTGCACGTTCTGCCCTTCCTTCAGCGAAATCAAATCCACACCCGTCACATCGTCCTTGTACACCACTTGCAGCTGGAAGTTCTCGCGGTTGAGCTGCGTAGCATTCAGCGAGTACACGTTCTTCATCAGCAAATCCCAGGTAGGGAGGTTGCGCGTGAGCAGGTTGGGGTTCTGCGGATTCACGTTGGGGTCGGCCAGGCCCACGCCGGGGTTGGTGGCCTTCAGCATCTTCAGGAAAATCACCTGATCGGCATTCACGCTGGCGTAGTCGTCCACCAGCTCGCCTACCTTGTATACCTGGCCGTTGTAGAGGTATTCGTAGCTCACGCCCAGCACCTGCTCGGGTAGCAGCTGCGTGTTCAGCGAAAGGTAGCCCAGCTGGGCGTTGAAGGTGTACTCGGTGGGCGCCAGCTTGCGGGCACGAACCCGCTCGAAGTCAGTCGCTTTCACCAGCCCCAACGCGTTCAAAGAGTTGTCTACGGTGAGGTTGCCACGGTCCCGGCGTACCTGCTCATATTCGGTATTCTGCCCGTTGCCGGGGGGCGTATTCGTCGTGCGGTTGCCTTGCAGGAACTGCGGGCGGTATACCCGGAACGGTTCGGCCAGGTCCATCAGCGTCACCACGTTGCGCAGGTCGGTGGCGGTGCGGTTGTCGTTGGTCACATACACCTCCAGGCGGCGGATTTCGATGCCGCTCTGCACGGTGGGCAGGTTGCGCAGGGCCGCGTTGTACCGGTCGCGGAAAAACTGCGACAGGAAGAAGTGCCGGTTGTTTTCGTACTGACTGGCCTTGATTTCAAAGTTGCGGCTCTGCCCGCCGTTCTGCACCGTCACGGCGTCTTGCTGGCCGCGCAGGGTACTGGCTACGGCCGTTACGCCCAGGCGCCCGAATTGCAGCTGGGCTTTCACCCCAAACAGGTTCTGGCCGCCTGTAATTAAGGAGTTGTTCAGGGGTAGGCTCACGTTGCCCAGCTCCACCTTCCGAATAATCTCCGTTTCGTAGCCCGTATAGTCGAGCTTCATGTTGTTCTCGAACTCGAAGGCGGCCTTCGTGTCGTAGTTGAACGTTACCCGCATCTTCTCCCCGATCTGGCCGGTGAGGTTCAGGTTCATGTTCTGCTCGTAGTTGAAGTCGCCGGTGCGCTGCTGGCGGAGCGTGAGGGTAGGGTTTTCGTTGCGGTTGAAGCGCGCGCCCATGCGCAGCGTCACGGCGCCCTGGGGCCGGATGTCCACGTAGCTACCCCCGAAGATGCGGTCGGCCATTGGGCCGAGGTAGATTTTCGGAATCAGGCGCTGGGCCGTAGCGGGCGTGTTGGCGCCGCCAGTTACACCGCCAGCGGCCTTTTCGCGGTAATAATCGCGCACAGCCTGCTGTTGCCGAAACCGCGAATACTCCTCAAACGTCATCCGACTCGGATTCCGATAGTCGATATCCGAACCTATTTTCTCGTTTAAGTCGTAGTAGTCTAAACTGTCGCTCGCCACTACCTCGGGTTTCACGTTGGCGGGCTGGTCGAGCAGCAGGGGCGAACGGCGCCGGGTAGGCGACGTAATACCCTGCCGGTCTGCGGGCGCCACTTTGGGGCGCGAGCTGGGCCGGTAGCGGCTGGTATCGGGCAGCACCACGCGCGGGGTATCGGGCAGCAGCTGCGCCACCACGGGTAGGTGTGTCAGGAGCTGGTGCAACCGAGTAGCGTTGGTACTCAACGGCTTCGCCTGCGACCACCAGGTCACCAGCAACGCACACAGAACCAGCGAGGAGGAGAGGTGTTTCTTATCGAAGCTCAAGGAAGTGAAACGGCCGCACGGCCGGGAAGAACGCTAATGGGTCTTAAGAGCAAACTTAATCAATTCCTCTATGCTCAGCTCGTTGCCGTGCTTGTGCTGGATAGTATCCAACGCCTTTTCTGCCGCCGTCCGCGCAAAGCCCAGAGTCACCAAAGCCGCTAACGCTTCGGAGCGGTTGGTATTGTGTGCCTTGGCCAGCGGCACGGTATCCACGCCGGCTTTGGCCAACAACTCATCCTTCCGCAACCGGTCTTTCAGCTCCAGCACCACCCGCTGGGCAGTTTTCGGGCCAACTCCCTTGATACTCTGGATGGAACGCACGTCCTCGCTCACAATGGCGTGCCGAATTTCGCCCACGCTCATGCTGCTCACCATCACAATGCCCGTGCCCGGCCCAATGCCCGACACCGAAATTAAGTGCATAAATAGCGCCTTTTCGTTGGGGTCCAGAAAGCCGTAGAGTGTGTTGGCGTCTTCCTTGATGTGCTGATAAGTATACAATTTTGCCTTTTCGTTCTCGGTGGGCAGCTTGGAGTAAGTAGCCAGCGAAATCTTCACTTCGTAGCCAATGCCGTGCACGTCGAGAATGGCGAGGGTAGGGTCTTTATAGGCAAGCGTGCCGTCGATATAGGCAATCATAGCAGAGGGTAGGATGAGCTAGAAACAGAAAGTGCTTCTCTGTGAGTGGAAAGCTACGGATAAACACGTTTGGACACGTAATCTATCCCCGGCGAAAGGAAATGAGGGCCCTGGGTTGTGCCGAGTGCATTCTTTAATTCTCGCTTACTTCCGCGTGCCAGATGGCCCAGGTTTCTTGTTTGGTGAGGTAAAAAGTAGCTACTACGCCCTGCACTGGCATTCGGAGTAAAATAGCCGCCTGCTTGTCGTCAATGGAAAAAGCTTCTATGGATAACAACGGCTCAGTAGGGGGCACATTCAACCACCGCACCGGGTAGCGCCCTGGCAGCTCGAAATTGTCGATTGGGATAAACCGGCGGTTGTAGACTACAGGATTCGAAAATCGAACGGAAATGAAGCCTTGCTGCTCAGCATGAGGCCGCGCGAAATTCCAGAGCTGCGGATTGGTCACTACCGCGCCGATAATGGCCCGTACATCGGCCTGCGGATCGGCGAGAGCTTGCCGGCAGCTGTTCAGGCATAGCAGCAATAAGCAGCAAACAGCGAAACCTCTTATAAAAGGCACCGGCTTATCAATTTTTATCAAGCTATCGAAAAATTAATAAGCCGGTGCCTGTGCTGCTACCTATAGCTGCTGCCTACCCTTCGCCAGCTGCTGTGCATCGGCCACGGCTATGGCCGTGATGTTCACAATCTCGCGCACCGAGGCGCCCAATTGCAGAATGTGCACCGGTTTGCGCATACCCATCAGCACCGGCCCAATTACCTCGGCGCCGCCCAGCTCCTGCATTACCTTATAAGCAATGTTGCCGGCTAGTACCGTCGGGAAGATCAGTGTGTTGGCTCCCCCATACTTAGCCAGTTCCGAGAACGGGTACTGCTCCTGCAACAACTGCGGATTCAGGGCAGTATTGGCCTGCATCTCACCATCCAGGATCAGGTCGGGGTAGCGCTGCTTGGCCAACTCTGTTGCCCGGCGCGACTTATCGGGAATGGGGCCAGGGTTGGAGCCGAAGTTGGAGTAGCTGAGCACCGCAATGTGGGGCTCGTTGTCGAAGAAGCGCACCGTGCGCGCCGCTAGGCCAATGATGTCTACCATTTCTTCGGCCGTGGGGTCGATGTTCACGGTGGTATCGGCGAAGAAGAACGGCCCGCGCTTGTGCTGGATGATGTACATACCAGCCACGCGCTTCACGCTCTCATCCACCCCAATCACGCGCAACGCAGGTTGAATCGACTTGCTGTAGTCCTTAGTCAAACCCGTAATAAACGCGTCGGCTTGGCCGGTTTCCAGCATCATCGAGCCGTAGTAGTTCCGTTCGCGCATCAGGCGCTGCGACTCGTAGAGCGTGATGCCCTTGCGCTGGCGCTTCTGAAACAACAGCTGCGCAAACTCCTCGCGGGTCGCCTTTTCCTGGATGTTGTCGATGATTTCGCAGCCGGCAAGGTCCAGGTTGTTGGCGCGGGCAATTTCTTCCAGCTTCTGGCGGTTGCCCAGCAAAACGGGCTTGGCAATGCCCTCATCCACCAGCGTTTGGGCGGCTTTGAGGATTTTGTAGTTGTCGCCCTCGGCAAACACCACCCGCTTGGGGTTGGATTTGGCCGCCGACGTCACGCGGTTCAGTAGCTTCTGGCTCACGCCTAAGCGGCCGCGCAGCTCGTCTTCGTAGACAAACCAATCCGTAATCTGGCGGCGGGCCACGCCGCTTTCCATGGCGGCTTTTGCTACGGCCGGCGATACAGTGGTAATCAGGCGTGGATCTAGTGGCTTGGGAATCAGGTAGGTGCGTCCGAAGGCCAACGTGTTGTCGCCGTAGGCTTTGTTCACGAGGTCGGGCACTACGTCCTTCGCCAGGTCGGCCAGGGCGCGTACGGCAGCCAGCTTCATGGCTTCGTTGATTTCCGTGGCCCGCACGTCCAGCGCCCCCCGGAAAATGTAGGGGAAGCCCAATACGTTGTTCACCTGGTTGGGATGGTCGGAGCGGCCCGTGGCCATAATGATGTCCGGCCGAG
Organism: Hymenobacter sp. NBH84; assembly: GCF_014217645.1. Taxonomy (NCBI): domain Bacteria; kingdom Pseudomonadati; phylum Bacteroidota; class Cytophagia; order Cytophagales; family Hymenobacteraceae; genus Hymenobacter; species Hymenobacter sp. NBH84. Next base: position 3,642,165 of record NZ_CP043644.1, on the reverse strand, counting down.
TAGCCATGGCCAAGTCGTAGTCGATTTCCGGGTTCGGATTAGCCAGGGCAAACACAATGGGATTGTCGGCCATTGTCAGCAGCAGCTCAGCCGGCAGCACGTTGGCCGCCGATAGGCCCAGGAACACATCGGCGCCGCGCATGGCCTCGGCCAGCGTCGTGACGGGCCGCTGGGTAGCAAAGCGCATCTGCATATCAGCCAGATCGGTGCGCTGGGGATTGATAACGCCGTCTTTGTCGAACACTACCACGTTCTCCAACTTCACACCCAACTCCAAGTACAGCCGTAGGCATGACACAGCGGCCGCGCCGGCGCCGCTCACCACCAGTTGTACTTCGTCGATTTTCTTTCCTACCAACTCCAACGCATTCAGCAGGGCGGCCGAGGTGATGATGGCCGTACCGTGCTGGTCGTCGTGCATCAGCGGGATGTTCATCTGCTCACGCAGGGCCATTTCGATGCGGAAGCATTCGGGCGCCTTAATGTCCTCTAGGTTGATGCCGCCGAAGGTAGGCTCCAGGGCCTTCACAATGCGAATGAATTCGTCGGGGTCCGTGGCATCAATCTCAATATCGAAGCAATCAATACCCGCGAACTTTTTGAACAACACGCCCTTACCCTCCATCACTGGCTTGCTGGCCTCAGGGCCAATGTTGCCCAGGCCCAGCACCGCCGTGCCGTTGCTGATAACGGCCACCAGATTGCCCTTCGCGGTGTATTTATACACATCATCGGGGTTGGCGGCAATGGCCAAACACGGTTCGGCTACCCCCGGCGAGTAGGCCAGCGCCAAGTCAGACTGCGTACTAACGGGCTTGGTGGGCACTACCTCAATCTTACCGGCAGGCTCCTGGGAGTGGTAGTTGAGGGCGTCTTGTTTGTTGATTTTCAGCATGAGGTAAGAAAGGTGGGTGGCAAAAGTCGTGGGTGCGACTGAGGGGCAAAGGTAAGCTAGTGGCCGGCAAAGGTAGGCGCCACCGGAAAGAAAAGCGCCCCAGGCGGTAGGCCCGGGGCGTAGGGTAGGGTAATGCCTGGCATTTCCAACATTCTGCGCATCAAGCAGAATGTTGGAAATGACGTGCTTTAACTGGTTTCCACAATCAGCTTCTGGCCCGGCTTCACGGCATCCGATTTCAGATGGTTCAACCGGCGTAGTTGCTCCACCGTCACGCCTTGGTAGCGGCGCGAAATGTTATAGAGCGTGTCGCCGGGCTGTACCAGGTAGGTACGGGGCGGCAAAAGGGTGGGAGCAGCGGGCTTTGAGCGGGGCACTGGCTTATGAGCCGCAGCGGTTAGCACCGGAGCTGCCGGAGTTTCTTCATCGGCCTGCGCCACGTAGAGCGTCAGCTTTTGCCCCGGCATCAAGTGGCTGGAAGCCGATGGGTTCCAATCCATCAACTGTGCCACCGTCACATCGTGGCGCTGGGCAATCTTGCTAAGATTGTCGCCGCGCCGTACAGTGTACAAGGTAGCAGCCGTGTCCGCAGGCGCTATTGATGCTACTGCTACTGGGGACGTTTCGGGTACTGCGGTAGGGTGTTCCTGATGGGTAGGGGTAGGGGCCTCCGTGCGTCGGGCAGCGGACCGGGTAGGAGTTACCGTTGCGGTGGCAATAGCTGCCGCTGGCGCAACTGGTTTCATTACCGCTACCGGCGTCACGACCGTGCCGTCTGCCCGCCGCGCCGATGCTACGGTGGGTAGGGCCTCCGGTACCTGGGCCGCTACCTTTGCATAAGTTGGGGTAGGAGTAGGCTGTTTTTCGGCGGGTGTTGGCACAAATAGCACTAATTTCTGCTGCGTCCGCAACGTCTGCTGGCGGCTGCTCAGCTTGTTCCAGCGTCGCAATTGGCTTTGTGAGACACCGTAGTTGCGGGCCACAGTAGCAATAGTCTGGCCCCGGCGCACCGTGTGCACCTTGCGTTGCAGGCGCGGGGCTTCAGGTGGTGGCGCGGCGGCAGCCAGCATAGCCGGGGTAGCAGGCGCGCCGGCCATGTGCGGTGGTAGGGGCACTAAGGGCTGCGGCAACTCTCGCAGCGGCTGGCAGTAGGCAAACAGCGTAGACCGATCAACGTTAACTAGCTGGGCCCGGAGCGCCGAGGGTACCTGAATAACGTAGGAACGATACCCCGACGGCAAATACGCCCGCTTGATTTCCGGGTTATACCGCAGCAACGCCAACGAATCGGACAAGCCCACTGCTTGGCTGAGGCGGCGCAGGTCGAAGGCTTTACCGCGCAAGTGCAGCGTGTCGAGCGGCTCAGCGTACTGGTAGCGAAGCTCGGACGAGTGCAGCTGGTGCTCCCGCGCGTACTTCATGGTATACATGATGGCCGTGAAGGTAGGAACGTAGTTGCGCGTTTCCTTCGGCATGTAGGGGTATAGGTCCCAGAAGTTCTTCTTGCCCGTGCGGCGTATCACGCGCTGCACGTTGCCTACCCCCCAGTTATACGAAGCCAACACCAACTCCCAGTCGTGAAAGACGCCGTAGAGGGCGCGCAGATATTTGCAGGCTGCTTCGGTGGCCTTCTCGGGGCTCATGCGCTCGTCTACCCATTCGTCGCGCACGAGGCGCCAGTCGCTGGCGGTAGGGCCCATAAACTGCCACAAGCCGGTAGCGCCTACCCTGGATTTGGCCGTCGGAATCAAGGCAGATTCGACGACAGCCAGGTATTTCAGGTCGTTGGGTAAGTCGTATTTCGCCAAGTACTTCTCAAAAATCGGGAAGTACATATTCTCCCGTTCCAGCACGCGTTGCGTGTAAGCGCGGTTGCGTTGGGTGAAAAAGTTGACGTAGGCTAGCACCGAGTTGTTGAACACGTGCGGCATGTCGGTTTCAATGCAGCCTACCCGGTCGCCCACCAGGTCGCGCAGCTCAGGGGGCGTTTGGGCCCACAGCAGCTTCACGGAGTCGACGGGCGCCGCTACCAGCGAATCGGGGGGTAGGGCCAGCAGGTTCACCTGCACGGTATCATCGGGAAGCGGGAGCGAGCCAATGGGCGGGGCGGGCAGCGTTTGTGCCGTTCCCATCCTTCCAAAAGCCAGAAATAACAACCCCGGTGCGGCTACCCGCTTCCACAACGACAGCTTCTTCATCAGGGCAACGCGGGTGTTAAAGACTCAGTAATCGAATTGGCAAAAGCCAGCAGGTGTTCCTCGCGGAATGCCCCAGCCAACAGTTGCAAACCAATGGGTAGCCCCTCGCTGTCGGTGCCCGCCGGTACTGAAATAGCCGGTACCCCAGCCAACGACGCCTGCACCGTGAAAATGTCGGCCAAGTACATCGCCAACGTATCCTTATTCACGTCGCCAATGTGGAACGCCGTGGTAGGGGTAGTAGGCAGCACCAGGAAATCGTACTGGCGTAGCAGTTCATCGGTCTTCTCCTTGATCAGGCGACGCACCTGCTGGGCTTTGGTGTAGTACGCATCGTAGTAGTCAGCCGACAACACAAAGGTGCCCAACAGAATCCGGCGCTGCACTTCTGGGCCAAAGCCCTGGGCGCGGGTTTTCTTGTAAAGCGATTCCAGATCCGTAGCGTCCGGGGCACGGTAGCCAAACTTCACGCCATCGTATCGGCTCAGGTTGGAGCTGGCCTCAGCAGTGGTCAGGATGTAGTAGGTAGGAACAATGTAATCGAGGTAGGGAAAGTCCACGGCTTCTACCACGTGGCCCTGGCTGCGGAGCAAGTCCAGCGCTTCTTCCGTGGCCGCCTTAATTTCCTCGTTCAAGCCCGGCCGCTCCAGACAGTCCTTGATGTAGCCGATGCGGTATTGCGCCGCCGGCTCCAGCTGCTGGCTGTACGTTGGCACCGGGTGGTGGCTCACGGTGCTGTCAAAATTGTCGGCTCCGGCCATCACTTCCAACAGCAGCGCCGCATCTTCCACGGAGCGCGTGAGCGTACCAATCTGGTCGAACGAGGAAGCGTAGGCAATCAGTCCATAGCGCGAGATGCGCGAGTAAGTAGGCTTGAAACCCACCACACCGCAAAACGCCGCCGGCTGCCGCACTGAGCCGCCCGTGTCGGAGCCAATAGAGGCTAGACACAAATCGGCCTGTACTGCCACCGCCGACCCGCCCGACGACCCACCGGACACCCGGTCAGTGTCTAGTTCATTGCGCACGGGGCCAAAGTAGGATGTCTCGTTGGAGGCGCCCATAGCAAACTCGTCGCAGTTCTGGCGACCAATCAGAATAGCGTCTTCATCCAGCAAACGCTGTACGGCCGTGCCAGTGAACAAGGAGCGGAACCCATCCAGAATGTGGCTGCTGCTCTGCAACGCGTGGTCTTTGTAGGCCAGCACGTCTTTCAGGCCAATTACCATACCGGCCAGCTTGCCAGCCGTGCCAGCTTGCAGCTTGGCGTCCACGGCATCGGCCTGAGCGCGGGCCTCTTCGGGCCACACTTCCAGGAAGGCGTTCAGGTGTTGCTTTTGCTGGATGTTATCCAAATAATACTCGACGAGCTGACGACAGGTGGTAGTGCCTGCCGTCAGCTCGCGACGAACTTCCGTGAGGGAGTTAAAACGTTTCAAATCGCTGGGTCAGTGAAGTGAAAAAAGAAATTGTCAGGAAATAACGGTCTGTTGCTGGCGAGCTTTGTAGGCTTGCATAAAGAACAGACCGCTACTTCCTGACAACTAAAGTACGGTTTTACTTTGAAACGACGACTTAGGAAGTCTGATCGAGGCGGTTAGATGTATGCTCTGGCTGCGGAGCCGGCATAGCCACACCACCATCCATGGGCGGTGCTACCGTGGTAGGAGGCACTGGCACCGAGTCGGTATGAGCTGGAGCGCCAGGAGCTGAAGCATAAGGCTGTTGGTACGGCTGCTGTGGCTGCTGGTACGATTGATTATGGTTGGGACGGCCGGAATTCTCGATTTCGTTGCGAATCTCCGACGAAGCGTCTTTGAACTCCCGAATGCCTTTGCCCAGGCCCCGCGCCAACTCAGGAATCTTATTGGCGCCGAAGAAAATGAGGATAACCACCATGATGAGCATTATCTCACCACCTCCCAGGTCTCCCAGGAATAAGAAAAGAGGCGTATTCATTGCAGTAGGTTAGTAACGGGGTTGAGTTGGATTCTGATTGGTAGGCGGCGCTGGCTGGTCGCGGTAGGGCGGCTGAGTAGGCTGCTGGTTACCGTAGTGAGGCTGCTGGGGTTGCTGCTGGTCGCGGTACTCGGGACGCTCCTCCTTCGAAGCATCCTTAAATTCCTTCACTCCCTGACCTAGGCCACGGAACAATTCAGGAATGCGTTTTGCACCAAAAAAGATGACAAGCACGAAGATAATGAATATGATCGTGCGGGGGGCAATAGCCAGAAACAGCGCGGTTAAGAGCATGGGCGAGGCCGCAAGGCCAGTTTGGGGTGGTAAAACTATAGCTACGCAACTGGCTATGGTTTAGGATTGGTAAAGGTACCCGATAATTCGCAAATCAGTTCCGATAACCAGTAGTTTTCCTGTTGGAGTCGATGCAGGCTAATCCTGTTCGGTAGAAAGTAAGGTAAAAAGTTGAGCGCTAAAAATCCAGCTTCTGCCGTGCTAATATCATAGTTCAACGATTACCGCCCGGCAATCCATTGATCAACTGATATCTTCGTTGCCCCTCTATCTTACTAATCTTTTACCAGCGCATGCAATTCAGTAGTTTATCTGCACGCTAATGACAAAAAAATCATATAAGAGTCAATCCTCACTGATTTCAAATGACTCTGGCAGCCGGGAGGCTACGCGGTTAGAAATACTGCGCAACTATCAAATTCTGGATACGCCCAAAGAACAGGCTTTCGACGACTTGGCAAAGCTCACGGCCTATATCTGTGATACGCCAATCGCTCTCATATCGTTCATTGGCGCCGATCGGCAGAGTGTGAAGGCGGAGGTAGGAGGGGAGGGCCTGCACAATCTGCCGCGCGACATTGCCTTCTGCAACTATGTGATGCTGTCAGAAGATTTGCTGGAGGTAGAAGATGCCGCGAATGACGTTGATTTTCAATACAACCCGCTAGTAGTTGGCAAGCAGAAAGTGCGCTTTTATGTAGGCGCTCCTTTGCTTTCGCCCGAGGGCTACCCCTTGGGTAGTCTATGCGCCATCGATATGGTACCGCGCCGGCTGAACGAGCAGCAGCGCGAAGCGCTACGCATATTAGCCCGCGAGGTAGTAGCGCACCTAGAGCTGCGCAGGGCCCGGCTGCAATTAGAAAAGGAAAAAACGCAGCTGTTTGAACTGCTACGCCCAAGTACCAATAAGCCCGATACAGCGGCGGCGGAAGAGCAGTACACAGAAATATTCGTGCGGCAGGAGCAAAAGCTGGTGCGCGTGGTTACAGCCGACATCACCTACGTAGAGGCCCTGGGCGATTACGTGAATATTTATACTGATCGAGAGCGACTTACGGTATACAGCACGATGAAAGAACTGGAAAGCCGGCTGCCTAATCGGGACTTTGCCCGTATTCACCGCAAGTACATTGTGTGTCTAGGCCGCATTATTGCCATTGAAACCGACACCGCTTTGTTTGAGACCAGCAAGACCACTACGTTGTCGTTGCCCATCGGCAACTCTTACAAGGCGGCACTTCTCAACCGGCTGAACTTGATATAGTACCGTTTCTGAATAGCATAGCTTTTATTCAGCGGCCGTAATTCGTGACTTTACCGAGCGAAACTGTTGCTTCAGCGAAAAAGAAAGATATACTTATTGAGAATTAGATAACTTTCCGGTAGTTATCTAAGACTTAACAAAGGAGCAGGCTATGTTCTGGAGTTGGAATATTGATAGCTAAGTTTGTTTTCATAGCTCGGAAAGACACCGTATTGTATACGGTGTTTTTTTTGTTCTGTAGGTTTTGCTGCGCTACTTCACCTAGCACTATTTGCGGCCCAGCCAATTTTCTGGGTTGAGATTGGCACTGTTGCGCCACAGCTGAAATTGCACTTCCGAGGTGCCCTCCGAGTTGGTTTGTACGGTGCCAATAGTTGCACGGGCCTTCACTACCTGGCCTTCTTGTACGCTCACGGAGCGTAGCTTGGCATACACGGTGAAATATTCGCCATGCTGGATCATGACAATGTTGTTCATGCCTGGCACGCTGGATACCGTGAGTACTTTACCGTCGAAAATAGCCCGCACTGGCTCACCGGCATTCGTCTGGATATCTACGCCGCGGTTTTCTACTACTACGTTTTTGAGCACCGGGTGCGCGTGGCGGCCAAAGTGCTGGGAGATGAAGCCGCGTGCCACAGGCCACAGCAGGCGGCCTTGGTTGTCGGCAAAGGAAGAGGAGAGGGCGGCCGTTTCGGGGGTAAGCGTCACGCGGTTTACCCGGCTGGCGGCGGCATCTTCCTCGGCGGCACTGGTGCGCGAGGTGCCACCCGCACCACCTCGCACCCCGCTACGGGCCGCATTGGCTCGGGCGGCACGAGCAGCGGCAGCGGCGCGGGCCGCCCGGGCAATTTCTTCGCGTACCCGTTGGGCAATCAGGTTGTCGAGGCGCTGCACGGCTTGCTGGCGGCGGGCCAGCTCTTGGCCCAGCTTTTCTTCTTGCTGGCTGAGCTTGGTTACTACCTGATCCTGCTGCGTTTTAAGACTAATAAGGTTCTTTTTCTCCGTGAGCTGATTGGAAAGTAGTGTACTTTTCTGCTGACGCTGCTCATTAAGGTTCGTCAACTGGCGGCTGAGCTTCTGCTGAGTGGCACTGATCTGGGCGGCCTGGGCCTGCCGCACTTCAGAATACTGCCGCACGTAGCGCAGGCGGCGCAAAAAGCTATTGAACGAATCGGCCGCAAACAGGAGCATGATGCGGTTGTAGCTATTCGCCGTTTTGGAGGCCGCGTAAATCATGCGGGCGTATTCGGCGCGCAACTGCTCCAGGCTTTGCTGGGTTTGCTGCACTTGGCCTTCAGTCTGGCGCACGTCCATTTCCACGGTTTTCAGCTCCGTGGAAATGTTGCGAATTACGCCCTGCTGTACGGTGAGCTTTTCCTTCAGCGCATTCAGTTGCCCAATAGAAGCCTGCTTTTTCTCTTGAGTTTGAGCCAGGATGCGGCTGGTTTCTTTGATGCGCCGCAGCGTAGTGCGTCGTTCCCGTTCCAACTGCGCTTTGCTTTTGGTACGAGTGGTAGGACGCTTACGCTGTTGTGCCTGAGTAAAAGGTCCACTCAGGAGTAACAGGAAGGCAGTACAGAGTAAAATGTAAAAACGCAACGTTCCCTTCACGCTGTTAATTTTTTCGCGTGTAGCCCGAAGGTACGGAGAAGGGGAAAGACAGGCGCTCTTTGTCCAGGTCCACGTTGCGGTAATTGATGGATAGCGTAGAAGCGCCACTACCCTGCTTCACCTGCACCAGTGTGGAGTAGGCGAACTGTTGCTGCGTACCGGCTAGGGCCTGAAAATCGGTGTAGTTCACCATGTAGCTGTTCTGCGAGTTGGGGTCGGTCACTGTTAGCTCCTTCACGCGTTGCCGGCTCAGCTCAATCAGTTGCTTAAGCAGCAGGCCCGATTGGGCATACTCTACCCGCTGCTGCGGGCCTTCGGTAACGACGGTAGGCGTTACGCCGGCCGGTGCGGGCAGGTAGTTACCCAGCAGCAGCGCCTGTAGCTGCTCGAAGGTTACCTCTACATTAAACTGCTGCTTCAGGTAGGCAAAGTTGCCGGCGTAATACTCCCGCTGCAACTTGTTCATAATCTGAATAGAATCGCGGGTGATGCGGGCGCGTACGCCCTCAAAGCCAGCTAGGCCCAACGACATCCAGATAATGCTGTCCTTGCGCATGCGCACGTTGATATTCACCGTCTGCTTCAGCGAAGGCATGTCTACCTGGGCCTTGCCTTTGGCAGCGAGGTAGCGGAAATCGATATTCTCTACCTTGATTTCTGGGTTGATTGGCGTGGCCGTGGTAGCCGGATTGTTGGTAGCAGTAGGCGTTAGCTTGCGCTGACAGCTGCCCAACACAAGCAGAACAAGGAGCAGCAAAACGCCGGGGTACTTACTCATAAAGCTTCTTTTCTTTGATCTTACGGTCAATCAGGGCCGAGGCGTCGCCGGCTTGTTTGGCGCGCTCCCAGGCCGCTACGGCCTGCGTAGGCTGCTGTAGCTGAAACAGCACGTCGCCGTAATGTTCTAGCAGCGTACCATCGGAACTGTGTTTCAGGGCGTTTTCTAGCGCTTGGCGGGCGCCGGTGTAGTCTTTCAGCTTATACAGCACCCAAGCGTACGTGTCGAGGTAGGTAGGGTTATCGGGAGACTGCTTTACCAACCGGCCAGCCATTTGCTTAGCCTTGTCCAGCTTCTCGCCTCGTAGGGAGAGATAGTAGCTGTAATTGTTCAGGGCCTGGGCATTGTTGGCGTCAACGCTGAGCGCTGCCTCATACGCGGCATCCGACTTGGGGTAGTCTTTCAGCTCGTGGTATACATCGCCCAACTGCGTATTGAACTGCGCCTGTAGCTCGGGGTTGTCGGTCGTAAGCTTACGGCCATACTCCAGCGACTTGATAGCCTGGGCGGGCTGCTTTTTCAGCACGTGCCCTACCCCATTGTAGAACCAGAGCGGTGCTTGGTTAGGAAACAGTTCCAGCGCCTGCTCGGTGTGCACCAGCAACGAATCGGACTGGTTTAGCTCAGCATCCAGCAACACCACTTGCTGCCAAATCTGAAACTTGGAGTTGTCAAGCTGAATAGCGCGCAGGTAGGAAGCGCGGGCATCCTGCCTGTGCTCAATAATGGTCTGTACATCGCCAGCCATGGCAAAGGCCTTGGCTTCCTGAGGGTGCGCTTTCGTGGTTAGCTCCGCCAGGTCCAGCACTATTTGGGTGAGGTCTGGATTAGGCAACTGTCGAACGTATTCAATCAGGATGCGGACTTTTGAGTCTATGTCCATCGCCGGATTACCGAACGCTAGCTTCAGTTGCTCCACCGACTCGGCCTTTTTGCCCTGCAAGCGGTACACATCGGCCAAGATCATGCGGGCCTGTGGGTTGTCGGGGGCTTGGCGCAACGCCTGTTGGGTAACGCGCAATGCGTCGGGTAGGCGGTTGTTGGTCACATACATCTGGGCCTGCGCCAGCACGTACCGAATGTCTTCGGGGTTGGAGGCAATCAGCGTTTCGCCTTCCTGCAACGCCTTATCCAGATTGTTCTGCTTCAGATAAATCTGCTGCTTCTTGAACGCTACCTCATCTGTGGAGCCAAATTCCTTCTCGGCTTGGTCGTAGGTAGTCAGCGCTTCTTGCAGCTTACCCTGCGCCAAGTACAAGTCGGCTAGGTTGAACAGGTAATAGTTTGAATCGGGTACATCCCGAATTAGGCTGGTATACACCTTTGCTGCCTGGTCATACTGCTTTTGGGTGGTGTACGTCTGAGCCAGCAATAGGTAATAATAGGTGTTTTTGGGGTCGAGGCGCACGGCGGCCTGCGCAAAGTTGGTGGCCTCCTTGAGGTTGCCCGTAAGCATATTCACCTCAGCAATTTTATAGCTAATGGCCGCATTGTTGGGGCTGAGCGCATACGCTTTCAGCAGCCGCTCCATGGCCTTGGAGTAGTCTTCGAGCAAGGCGTAGCGCACCCCGTCCACAAAGTATGCCTCGCTTTGCTCCCGTTCCCGCGACGAAGGCTCACGCGAGTTCTGCTGGGCATTTTCTAGGGCCACCCGGTGGGCCAACTCCTTCCGCTCGCGGCGGCTGAGCTTGCGCTCCTTGGCCGGCGTCAGGCCAGTGTCTGTCTCCGTGGATTGTTGTGCCATGGTGCTGCCGGCCACTAGTAGCCCCAGCATCAGCAGCAAGAAAGCGGATAGTTGAGGCATACAGAGAGGAAATAAACCGGCCGGACTGCCCGGCGCATCAACAAAATAACAAAAGAAATAGCACGGCCCGTCAGGACCGCGCTATTGCTAACGTCAAAACGCAGAAAAATATCACACCCGCAGGGTGTTAAAGTCACCTAGGCTCAAATCGGCGGGGGCGCTTACGACGGTGGCGTTGTTGCCTACCATCGAGTTGGTGATATTGGCGTGCAGTACCGAGGCTGATTTCTGCACGATAGAGTTGGTCAGCACCGAGTTGCGCACGTTGCTACCCTCACCCAACGATACGTGTGGACCCACCACCGAGTCGGTCACCACAGCGTTTTCGCCAATGTACACGGGCTCAATTATCACCGAGTTCGTGATTTTGGCCGAGTCGGCTACCAGTTTCTCGCCGCGCTCCTGCAAGTATTCGAGGTAGCGCTGGTTGGTGAAGACGGTTGCATCCTTGTTGCCGCAGTCAAGCCACTCGGTTACGCGGCCGGGCACAAACTTGGTACCCTTGTTTTTCATATTTTCGAGGGCATTGGTGAGTTGGTACTCGCCTTTGTCCTTGATGTCGTTGTCGAGCAGGTATTGTAGTTCCTCGCGCAGGTAGGCGCCGTCCTGGAAGTAGTAGATGCCGATGATGGCCAGGTCAGAAACGAATTCCTCAGGCTTCTCCACGAAGTCGGTAATCTCACCACTGTCGTCCAGCTTCACCACGCCAAAGGGCTTGGGGTCGTCTACCTTTTGCACCCAGATGGTACCAGCAGCCGACGAGTCCAACTTGAAATCAGCCTTAAACAGCGTATCAGCAAAGGCCACTACCAGCGGGCCGGTCAGCGACTCCTTAGCGCACAGAATAGCGTGGGCAGTTCCTAGGGCCTCATCCTGATACACGATAGTTGCTTTTGCACCTACCGACTCAGCAATTTTTTGCAGGTTGCTCTCCACCTCTTTGCCGAAAGCCCGGCCAATAATGAAGGCTACTTCGTCCACCGGCTCGTTGCACACCTGGGCAATGTCCTCCACGAGGCGCTGCACAATGGGCTTGCCCGCAATCGGAATTAGGGGTTTAGGAACAGTGAGGGTGTGGGGGCGCATGCGTTTGCCCATGCCAGCCATCGGGACGATGATTTTCATATCCTTCCTGAGTAGGAGTGTTAAAAGTGGGTAATAAGTGCTCTATATTATATAGAAACGGGGAAAAGCTTGTTGCGGTTGGTTAATGACTGCCAGTACTGCCGTAGCCGCCCGTGCCGCGGGCTGTTTCGCTTAGCTCTTCGGTAGGTTCCCAGTCAATTACCTCATGGCGGGCTACTACTAGCTGTGCAATTCGCTCGCCGTCCTGCACTACGAAATCCGCGTCGGAGAGATTCACCAGTAGCACCTGAATTTCGCCCCGGTAGTCGGCATCAATGGTGCCGGGGCTGTTCACGATGCCAATGCCGTGCTTGTAGGCCAGGCCACTGCGGGGCCGCACCTGCATTTCGTAGCCCACGGGTAGGGCCACAAACAAGCCAGTCGGGATAAGGGCGCGTTGCAAAGGTCGTAGCGTCACGGGTTCCGTAAGATTAGCCCGCACGTCGAGGCCAGCGGCGTGTGCTGTTTGGTAGGCAGGTAGAGGATGGTGAGAGCGGTTGATAACGGGAATCTGCATCGGGCAAAGGTAGGAGGGTAGGGGCAAGAAGCCAGAACCTCATCCCGAAAGAACATTTAACAGTTACCTACCTAGTGCGCGTTGCGGTTTCTCAATCAGCACAATCAGCCCAATGAAGGCTAGCGTGAGTAGCGCGTGAAAAGCATGTCCACTCCAGGTACCCGATAAGGGTAGCCACCAACTAACAGCTACTACCCCGCAAGCCACCAGCAACCACGTAAGCAGCCGCACCACAGGGTAGGGCACCGGAAAGTGCCGTTCGCCGAGCCACCAGCATAGCGCCGCCATCATAAAATAACAGGCCAGCGTGGCAATGGCCGAGCCCATATACCCCAGCACCGGAATGAGTAGGAAGTTGAGGACGATGGTAAGTACAGCGCCAGCAAATCCTATATAGGTGCCGTAGTAGGTTTTGTCGGTGAGTTTGAACCACACCGAGAGGTTCCAGTATACGCCCAAAAACAGGTTGGCCAGCAGCAGCACCGGCACCACGCTCAAGCCTTGCAGGTATTCGGGACTGCGCAGAAACACCCGCGCTACTAAGTCCACGTTCACGCTTACGGCAACGAACAGCACGGCGCAGCACAGCGTGAACCACTTGAGCACCAAGGCAAACGTGCGGGGTGAGTTTTTTTCGGTGCTCTGCGCAAAGAAAAAGGGCTCGGCCGCGTATTTAAACGCCTGAATAACCAAGCTCATCAAAACAGCAATTTTATAGCAGGCGCCGTAGATACCTACTGCTGCCAAGCTATCCTGGCCGGGGTAGAAGCCTTCTGGAAGCCACTTAGGCAGCAGAATGCGGTCCAGCGTTTCGTTCACCATACCAGCCAGGCCCATCAGCATAATGGGGTAGGCGTAGCGGAGCAACGGCCGCAACGGCTCCAGGTTCAGGCGTGGGCGAATATCGAGCAGCTCCCGGTACAGCAATACCAGCGTGAAAGCGCTGGCTGCCAGGTTGGAAATGAACACGTATCCTACCCCCACCGTGGGGTCGTAGAGGCGGGCCACCAACGGCTGCAAGGCCGTTAGGTATTTCCCGGCCAGCACATCGGGGCAGAACACAATGAAAAACAGGTTCAACCCGATGTTCAACAGGATGTTAGCCAATCGGATAGCCGCAAACTTCTTCGCCTTGTTCTCCAACCGTAGCCTGGCAAATGGAATGGCCGCTACGGCATCCAGGCCCAGAATACAGGCTATCCAGATGGCGTACCGCTCGTGGCCGGGGGGGAGGGAAAGCAGGCTCATCAGGGGCCGGGCCAGCAAAGCCAACCCTACCGTAAATACGGCGCTGGTGAGCAGTAGCAGCGTCATCACACGGTCGTACAGCTCTTGGCGGTCGGTGCCGGGGCGGTTGGCAAACCGGAAAAACGTGGTTTCCATGCCGTAGGTGAATACCACATTCAGGAACGATACGTAGGCAAACAACCCCGTGACAATGCCATACTGCGCTGCCACAAACCGGGCTGTATACACGGGTACCAGCAGCGTATTCAGTACCCGCCCTACAATACTACTCACGCCGTACACGGCCGTCTGGCCCGCCAGCTTTTTAGCTATACTCACGGAGTGAAATGGTAAATGATGAAATAGAGAGCAAATAGTGAGATGGTGAATTTGACGTATTATCTGCGCAACTTGCGCGCACTGCGCCAGTAGTACTCGCAGAACGTCGAGCTCACCATCTCACTACTTACTCACCCGTGAATGCTGCCGGGCGCTTTTCCAGAAAGGCCTGGGTACCCTCGCGGAAATCGGCGGAGCCGCAGCAACGGCCAAAGAGGTTGGCCTCCGTCTGGTAGCCGTGGCGCTCTTGGTCGTAGGCCGCATTCACGCAGTCGATGATCATGCCGATGGCCAGCGGCGCTTTGCTCAGAATCTTGCCCAGCAACTGCTCGCAGAAGGGTAGCAGCTCCGCCAGCGGCACCACATGGTTCACGAGACCCAGTCGTAGCGCTTCATCGGCTTTTACTTGGTCGGTGGTCATCAGCAATTCCAGCGCTTTGCCTTTGCCGATGAGCTGGGCCAGCCGTTGCGTACCACCGTACCCCGGAATCAGGCCCAGGTTGGCTTCGGGCTGCCCGAAGCGGGCGTTTTCGGAGGCCACACGCAGATGGCAGGCCATGGCCAGCTCGCAGCCGCCACCCAGCGCAAAGCCATTCACAGCGGCAATAACCGGCTTGGAGCTTTCCTCAATCAGGCAAAATACCTCCTGGCCCTTCTCGGCCATACGGCGCCCTACTATCTCGTTCAACTCGGCCAACTCGGCAATATCGGCGCCGGCCACAAAGGCTTTGTCGCCGCTACCCGTCAGAATGATGCCGCGCACTGCTTGCGCATCCAGGGCATACTGCATGGCTTGGCGGATTTCCTCAATAGTAGCCGCGTTCAGCGCGTTCAGCTTGGTAGGGCGGTTCAAAGTAATGCGCAGGATGCCGGAAACGGAATCCTGTTGCAGCAACAGATTATGAAAAAGAGGAACCATAGAGCCGTAACAAAATAGAAGATCAAAAGTCGAGCGGGCAAAGATAAAGTAAAAGCGCGGGGCCTGTTTCGTCCGGCCTGCGGGTCCGCAATAACCCGAAATCGGTTAGGCAACCAATTGATACTGAATTATAAATGAAAAGATATATTGAAAATTATATTTACTTTGTGCTATTCCTGTTCATTTATTCACCAAAACAATAGGCTACATGGGTTTCTTCTCTGAGTTTAAAACGTTCGTAGCGAAAGGCAACGTGCTGGATCTGGCAGTCGGTGTCATCATTGGCGCCGCCTTCGGTAAGATCGTCACTTCACTGACCGAGGACATCATCATGCCGATTATCAGTCTGGCTACGGGCGATATAGATTTCAAGGAGTGGTACATTCCGTTGGATGGGAAAAGCTACGCCAATCTGGAAGCAGCTAAGGCAGCCAAGGCGGCTACCGTAAATGTGGGCCTGTTTTTGAATGCCGTTATCTACTTTTTTATCATTGCGTTCTGCGTGTTTCTGATTGTCCGCTTTGCCAATCGATTTAAAGCACCCACTGTGGTAGAAGTGAAGCCGGACCCAACGCCGAGCAAAGAAGAAATATTACTTACCGAAATTCGCGACGCCTTGCGTAGCCGCGCATAGCGGCGAGAGTGGTCTACTGAGCAGCCGGTTACCAAGCTCGTAAGGCTTGTACACCGGCTGCTTTGTGTATATGATAGTTTGTTTCCGTCCTGTTTTGTCCTTTGTCCTCCGAGTTGTCCTCTTACTGCTGCTTTTGTTACCGACTATCGGCCAGGCGCAGACCATGCCGCGCCGCATTGCCCTTGAACCCTACAAGCTGGCCACTGAAATCGACACGGCCCGCGGCTGGCGGCGCGGTGGCGCCGGTTCCATTAATCTCAGCCAGGTAAGTCTCAACAATTGGGCGGCCGGTGGGCAAAGCTCCCTGTCATTGTTGGGCATTGGCAACGTGTACGCGCATTTTCGGGGTGAGAAACACACCTTCGCCGCAGCTGTCGATTTGGTGTATGGATTGTTGAAGGCTGGCCCGGCCAAGATGCGCAAAAGCGACGACCGGCTGGAAATGAACATTCGCTACGCCCGGCAGTATTCCAACAAGTGGTCGTATGCTACGCAAGTCAATATCAAAACTCAACTCACTCCTACCAAGTCCAATGAAATTCGTGATTCGCTGACTTCCCGATTTTTCGCGCCCGCGTACATTCTGGCGTCGGCAGGCTGGGAGTACAAGCCGGTTGAGTACATCTCCGTCCTATTATCGCCCGCTACCGGCAAGTTTACGGTGGTCAATAGCCAGCGCCTGGCTGATTACGGCGCCTTTGGGGTGCAGGGTGCGCGCCGCGACGCCGATGGACGCCTGGTGCGCGGAACCGGCAAGCTGTTTCGGGCCGAGGTGGGGGGGTATATGAATGCCCGAATGGTGAAAACCATTCTACCCAACGTTTCCTACCAAACCCGGCTGGAACTATTCAGTAACTACTTCCACAACCCGCAAAACGTTGATGTATACTGGACCAATCTGCTTGATTGCAAAGTCAACAAGTTTATCAGCGCCAACGTAGCCACTATTCTGATGTACGACGACGATATTCCCGTACCCATTGGTGATGGCACTACGGGCGAAAAAGGGCGTCGTATTCAGTTCAAAGAAACCTTAGGTATTGGCCTGACTTACAAGTTCTAGGGCTGAACTAAAGTGAGAAGGTAGGGGTTGTCGTACCAATCAAAAAGCGGTATCTTAGTTGCTTGCCGCCCATAGTCCCTTAATACGCTGCTGCATGAAGCACTTTTTTGTCTGCCTAAGCTTGTTGCTCCTCACGTCCTTGGCTCAGCAAGCCATTGCTCAGGCCACACTGGCTACCCGCAAATCGTTGGTTAGCGATGAGCCCGCTACCCGGCGTAGTGGCAAAAAGAAGGCTTCCGATGCAGAGATTGCCCGTATGCAGCAACGTATGAGCATGAATTCCGATGAGGCCAAGCGCGATAAACAGATGGAAATTCTGGAAGCTCGTTCGGGTATGGGTTCCAATACCAGCTTCAGCCGTGGCAGTAGCTCTGCCCGCCAATACGATTCGCGCAACGGTGGTTTTACCGTCAAAAAATTCAAAACCAAAAACGTAGGCTCGCTACGCCAGAAACGCGGCCAGACCCACGCTGCTCCCGGCATCGACCCCAAAGGCAAACCGCTGAAGCACAAGCATAAGAAAAGATTTTTGTTCTTTTAATTAGGAGCAGAAACACCCTAATTGAAAGCCCCTACCACACAGAAGTGGTAGGGGCTTTTTTGGCAAAAAAAACAGGGATATGGAGTATGAAATATCAACGTTATTAACGCAAAGCCAATGAAGCTGTTCATCAGGCCGTCATGCTGAGCCTGTTGAAGTATCTCGCGTGCTGATGTGGGATACTATCCTTTGTCAGCACGCGAGATGCTTCGATAGGTTCAGCATGACCGTCAATCTCTTGACTTCCTGAATAGATTCAATAGTGGCTTAGTGTATAGTGGATATGCTACTACAGCATTTCGTGTACAGTTGTTACTGATACTAGCTGTTCAACGAGTAAGTGACCACAAACTGTTGCTTTCTTTTTGCTCAGGAGAAGCTAAACGCGAAACGCCCCCG
Organism: Hymenobacter sp. NBH84; assembly: GCF_014217645.1. NCBI lineage: Bacteria > Pseudomonadati > Bacteroidota > Cytophagia > Cytophagales > Hymenobacteraceae > Hymenobacter > Hymenobacter sp. NBH84. The sequence continues at coordinate 3,624,595 of NZ_CP043644.1, read as the reverse complement.
GCTCTTAAGGAACCAGGGGCGTTTCGCGTTTGCTGAAAATTCCAGCGGCTGCTTACAGCGTCCGCTTGATTTCCTTCTCCTCGAAGCCTTCAATGATGTCGCCTTCTTGCAAATCATTGTAGCCTTTGATGCTGATACCGCACTCGTAGCCTTGGCGCACTTCCGACACGTCGTCTTTGAAGCGTTTCAGGGCCTGCACGTCGCCAGTATACTGCACGATGCCGTCGCGCACCACGCGCACTCTGGTGTTCCGGTTGACAGAGCCTTCCGTCACCATACAGCCGGCAATAGTGCCTACCTTGGTGATGTTGAACACCTGACGTACTTCCAGCGTAGCTACCGTCACCTCCTGCACCGTTGGGGCCAGCATGCCTTCCATGGCATCCTTCACCTCGTTGATGGCATTGTAGATGATAGAGTACAGACGGATATCGATCTGCTCCTGCTCGGCCAAGCGGCGGGCACTCTGCGAGGGCCGCACCTGGAAGCCGATGATGATAGCGTCGGAAGCCGATGCCAGCAACACGTCCGATTCGGAAATCGCGCCTACCCCTTTGTTCAGGATATTCACGGCTACCTCCGGCGTGCTGAGTTTCAGCAGGGAGTCGGCCAGTGCTTCCACCGAGCCGTCCACGTCGCCTTTCACAATCACGTTCAGTTCTTTAAACGAACCGATAGCCAAACGACGACCAATCTCATCCAGCGTGATATGCTTCTTGGTACGCATGCTCTGCTCGCGAGCCAGTTGCTGACGCTGCGTAGCTAGTTCACGAGCGTCGCGCTCTGTGTCCATCACTACAATTTTGTCACCAGCTTGCGGGGCACCAGTCAGACCAAGCACCTGCACCGGAGTAGCTGGGCCAGCTTTTTTCATCTTCTTGCCGCGGTGGTCCGTCATGGCCTTCACGCGGCCGTAGTGCGGACCGGCCAGCACGATGTCGCCTACCTGCAACGTACCGGTTTGCACCAGCACGGTGGTTACGTAGCCACGGCCTTTGTCCAGCGAGGCTTCGATAACCGTACCCACAGCATTACGGTCAGGGTTGGCTTTCAATTCCAGCAGTTCCGCTTCGAGCAGTACTTTCTCCAGCAGATCGTCGATACCGATACCGGTTTTGGCCGATACTTCCTGCGACTGGTACTTACCACCCCATTCTTCTACCAAGATATTGATAGCTGACAGCTCCTCCCGTACTTTCTCGGGATTGGCGCCGGGCTTGTCAATCTTGTTGAGCGCGATGATGATCGGTACACCTGCCGCCTGGGCGTGGTTGATAGCTTCCTTCGTCTGCGGCATCACCGAATCGTCGGCAGCTACCACGATGATGGCGATGTCCGTTACCTTGGCACCGCGGGCACGCATGGCCGTAAAGGCTTCGTGACCCGGCGTATCAAGGAACGTAACTGGCTTGCCCGACTGCGTTTTCACCTCATAGGCACCAATGTGCTGGGTGATACCACCGGCTTCGCCCTTGGCTACACTCGCATCGCGGATATAGTCCAGTAGCGACGTCTTGCCATGGTCGACGTGACCCATGATGGTAACAATCGGAGCACGGTCGCGGAGGTCTTCCGGATCGTCCACAATCTCCATCTCGGTCTCCTCTTCCTCCGCCGACAGGAATTCCACGTCATAACCGAACTCGTCGGCAATAACGGTAATGGCTTCCGCGTCGAGACGCTGGTTGATGGATACGAACATGCCCATGCTCAGGCACACCTTAATTACGTCGTTAACCGACGCGTCCATCAGCGAGGCTAGGTCGTTGGCCGAGATGAACTCGGTAACTTTCAGTGTCTTCGAGTCCAGCTCGTTTTGCTGACGCTGCAACTCGGTAGCTTCGGCCACACCGGCCCGCTTGTCGCGGCGGTATTTGGCGCGGTTACCGCGGCTGTTATTGTTGCTGTTGCCGCTAAGCTTCGCCAGGGTTGCTTTAATCTGCTCCTGAATCTGCTTATCGTTCTGCTCGGGCGTATTGGCTACGGCCGGACGAGCTGGCTGATTGCGGTTACCTTGGCCAGGACGGTTGTTGCCGCGCTGTTGATCGGGACGACCTCCACCGGTGCGGTTGCCTCCTTGTTGGCCTTGCTGGCCGGGCTGATTCTGCCCGACAGTTCCACCACCAGGGGTAGGAATGCGCTGCCGCTTCTTTTTGTCCGCACCGATGCCGCTTTTCCGCACATCAGATGAAGCCACAGGCCGCCGGCCACCGCGTCGCGATGAGTCTACGGGTAGCTCAATTTTGCCCAGTACCGTGAGGCCTTTCAACTGATCGGCCTTCGCTACGATGGTTGAATCTTCCTCGGCTGGAGCCGTTGGAGCTGCGGGGGGCGTTTCCGGAGCTTTTGCTGAAGCAGCAGGAGTAACCGTAGCCGCTGGCGCAGCCGGGGCCGCGGGTGGAACCGGAGCAGGGGTAGCAGTAGGTGCCGCGGGTGTCGGAGTTGGAGCCGGAGCAACTGGACGCGTTGGCGTAGTTGCTACTGGTGCCGGTGCCGATGCCGGTGTCGCCGGAGCGGGAGTAGGCGCAGCCGCTACAGGAACTGGTGCTGGCTGCGGAGCGGCCGGTGTTTTTTCCTGGGCGGATTGTGCTGGCGCTGGTGCAAGAGCAGCTGTCGGCTTGGAAGCCGGGGCTGGGACCGGCGTAGCGGCGGCGGGAGCAGGTGTCGGCGCAGCAGGTCGGGGTGGCACGGGGCGACCCTTGGCATCCAGCTCAATCTTACCCAACACCTTTAGCCCAGGCACGCGGGGTGCTTCGGGCTGGGCGGGAGCAGCAGGAGCCGATGGTGTAGCAGCCACCGGTACAGCCGCTGCGGGAGCAGGCTGCTCAGCGGGTTTGGGCGCGGCGGGTTGCTCGCTGGCCTTAGGAGCCGGAGCTGGCTCGGGTTTGGGCTGGACGGTTTCTTGCTCCGTCTGGCGCTTGGCCTGGCTGAGCTTGGCCGCCTCGATTTTATCCTGCACCGACGATTCAAAGGCCTTATTGAGCATGCGTACTTGCTCGGCCGTCAATTTCGTGGTCGGTTTATTATCGATATCAATGCCTTTTTCCGACAGAAAGTCCACAATCGTGGAAATTCCGACGTTCAGGTCTTTGGCCGCCTGATTCAGCCGTTTGGTTGCTGCTTCCGCCATTCTATGCTCGCGAACGATACTCTTATCCAGTTGCAAAGTTACTATATTAAATCTTGTCAGCCGACGCTAAGTCGCGCCACTGGCGTGATTTAGCGTCTTTGCCGTACCGGCCGCCGCGCCCTCATTGCGCGTCGTCGGAAATGGTTGGTTCTGTTTGCTCTTCGTCGGCTTCAAATTCCTGGCGGATGATGCGGAAAACATCTTGTACCGTTTCCTCCTCCAGCTCCGTGCGCCGTACGATATCCTCTTTGCTGACCGCTAATACGGCGCGGCCAGTATCGAGACCGATTTTCTTGAATTCATTGAGGATCCACTCCTCAATTTCGTCGCGGAACTCGTCGAGGGCAATGTCCTCTTCGTAATCGCCCGCGTCGCGGAACACGTCGATTTCCATGCCCACCAGCCGCGAAGCCAACTTGATGTTGGCACCGCCCCGGCCAATGGCCAGACTCACTTGATCTGGCTTCAAGAACACCGAAACCCGACCAGTTTGTTCGTTTATTTTCATCGAAGTCAACTTCGCGGGCGACAAAGCCCGGGCGATGTATAGCTCCAGGTTGTCGGTGTAGTTGATGACGTCGATATTTTCGTTTTCCAGCTCCCGCACCACGGCGTGAATACGCGAGCCTTTCATGCCCACGCAAGCACCTACTGGGTCGATACGGTCATCGTAGCTTTCAACAGCTACCTTGGCCCGCTCGCCAGGCTCGCGCACGATGTTCTTGATGGTGATAAGGCCATCATAAATCTCAGGCACTTCCAACTCAAACAAGCGCTCCAGGAACGCCGGTGCTGCCCGCGACAGGATGATCTTGGGCGTACCGTTTAGTACATCCACGCGGTGCACTACGGCCCGGATAGTGTCACCTTTGCGGTAGCGGTCCTTGGGGATCTGCTCTACTTTGGGCAATACCAACTCGTTTTCTTCTTTATCCAGAATCAGGGCCTCGCGGCTCCAAACCTGGTAGACCTCGCCGGTGATAATTTCACCCACCATGTCTTTGTATTGCTGGTAGAGATTGTCACGCTCCAAGTCTTTCACGCGTTGAATCAGCGTCTGACGGGCCATCAGCACAGCACGACGACCGAAATCCTCGAGCTTCACATCTTCGGCTACTTCCTCGCCTACCTCAAAGTCAGCCTCAATCTTGCGGGCTTCGGCCAACGGAATCTTGTCGAAATCCCAGATATCCTCGGAGTTATCGTCTACAATTTCCCGGTTGCGCCAGATTTCCAAGTCGCCCTGGTCCACGTTGATAATGACGTCGAAGTTCTCGTCGGTCGTATACTTCTTGCGGATCATGGTACGGAACACGTCCTCCAGGATGCTCATCATCGTGGGGCGGTCGATGTTCTTGGATCGGGCAAACTCGGCAAACGATTCGATCAGGACGTTGCTGTTCATCGAATTTGAAGATTAAATTGTTGAATTGTTAAATGGCTGCTTATTGAATGATAAACGGTCGGTGAGTTCAGCTAGAGCAAACAACCATTCAGCAATTCAACCTGTCAGTACTTAACTATTAACCAGTTATTTAAACGAAATAACCACTTTGGCCTCCGCAATATCCGCAAACGGAATGTGCGCGGCGGGTAGGGTTTTCTTTTTGTTCTTTTCTTTCACTACCTCCGCCAGCTGAATGCCCTCGGGGGTGGTTTCTTCCAATACACCAGTTTTCTCGGTGCCATCGGTGAGCTTCAGATCCAAGGAGCGGCCCACGTGCCGGGTGTATTGGCGTGGGTCGGTGAGGGGTTGGTCGGCGCCAGGCGAGGTGACTTCCAGCGTATAGCTGGCTTCCTCACCGTACTCCTCTTCGATGCGGCGGGCCAGCCGGCGGCTCACCTGCGCGCATTCGTCAATCCCTACTCCTTGTTCGCCATCCAGCGTGACGGTGACTTTGGGCCGAATGGCATCCGATACCGTCAGGCCTACCACAAACAGGTTGGCGTCATCGGGCAGGCTGGCTTGCAACAGCTCGGCAATGCGGTCACGATCAAACTTCATAGGCAGAAAAACAGGGGGCAAAAGAAAGAGGGGACTGCGCGTCCCCTCTTCACGATAGCTAATAAGTAGGGCAAAGGTACGAAATAAGAATGCAATTCGCAACCTGTGGCCCTCTTACTGTTGCATGGTAGAGAAGAGTAGCAGTACTATAATAGCGTAACACTATGTTAGGGCCACTTAGTTCATGTTGTGTAACTCTCTGCTGGGGCAGTCTACCTACGTATTTCCACCCATCCCTTGATCGCACGACCATCTACCAGTCGCAGCAAATAGTAGTAGATAAATAGTAGTAGATACCATCGGGCTGAATGCCGCCGTCCCAATCGTTCTGGTAGGCCGCCGACTCATACACTTTGGCTCCCCAGCGTGAGAAAACTTGCAGCTGCGGTGGGCAACTGGCTGTTACCTCGAAAGTCGTATTCCAGCTGCTGCTGGGCGTTTTCGTAGAAATGCGCATCTATGCCCGACCACAGTTGCTGGTAGCGTACCTGCCGGAAGCTAGGAACCTTGCTGGCCCAGTGGGTAGGGTCGGCGCCGTGGAGGTAGTTGCGTACTTCGCCAGTTGCCTCCTCGCCGCGGAGCTGTACTTGCGCGTTGGCGCCGGCAAAACGCACGTGCAGGGCGTGCGCGGCGAGTTGGTCGGTGGCAGCCGTGGGAGCGAGGGTAGGGCGCTGAGCAGTAAGCTTGGAGTCGTCGTGCGCGTGCGCCAGCGGGTTGCGGGCAAACAAGGCGTACGTTAGTCCGTCGCTCTCCAAAAATAGCCGCCCTGGTGCAGGTTGGCAGCATAGCGGACACGAGAATCCCACTGCCCACGATTCTCAATAAAATCTAAACTTTTTGTTGGTTGCGCCGCCAGTGCCGCAGCCATAGAGAGCCAGCCCACAAGCACGCAGACGACCATTCTTTTTAAAAACATAAAAAAGGTAGTAGAAGTACCGCCAAGATAGAAGCAGGATTGATTATCCTCGCAACATACTCAACGTCTGACTTCTACCCAACCTTTAACCGTGCGGCCGGCCGTGTCGCGGAGGTGATAATAGTACACCCCATCCGGCAGATTGTCGGCGTGCCAGTCGTTGCGGTACGTCTCGGTTTCATACACTTTCGTGCCCCAGCGGTTGAACATTTTCAGTGCGGCTGGCTGGCAGCTGAAGCGCGGCACAAAGGTTTCGTTTTTGGTGTCGTGGTTGGGCGTAAAAATATTAGGCACGAACACGTCGCCTACCTCCACGGGGGCAAATTGCGTCACGACCACGCAATTGGCGTAGCGGGCCGTTAGCTGCACGCGGTAGCTGCCGCCTTTGGTGTACTCGTGGCTGGGGTTGGCGTCGGTGGATTTCGTGTTGTCGCCGAAGTCCCACTCATAGCTGCCGCCGGGTAGTACCGGCTCAAACTGCACGGTGAACGGGGCTAGCCCCGCGTACTGTGGGGCGGCGGTGCATTCGGGTACGTTCAGGACCACGTTGGAGGCAGAAACGGGGGCTAGCACTACCTGTTGGGTGCCGGTGTTTTCGCAGCCATCAAGGGTAGCGTAGCGGTAGGTGAGCGTGATATTAGCGCCTTTGCCCTTGGTATCGGGTGGCGTGAACATGCCGCTAGACGACACGCCCGTACCGGACCACGTGCCCCCGGCCGGAGAAGCCGCCGGCAGCTGAAAGGCTTGCGGCTGATCGGCGCAGAGCGTGATGACTGGGTTGGTGGTAATGATAGGGAGCGGCTGCACCGTGACGGCCATCGTAGACACCGTGCAGCTCACCGTGTCGGCGAGCGAATACGTGAGCGTGTGCGTGCCCGCACCAGCCCGGCTGGGGGTGAAACTGTTGTTTGCAACGCCAGGACCACTCCAGGTGCCACCGGCTACGGCGGCCGCAAGGGGTAGGGCCGCCGTGCTGCTGACGCATAGGGTAGGCATGGCTGTAAGAGCAACGGGCAACGTACCCGTTATCACGTAGCGCACGGTGGTGCTGCTCACGCAGGTGCCCGTAACGGGGGCGGAGTAGGTAAGGAAGTAGGAGCCTGCACTCAGGTTGGCCGGCGAGAATTGGTAGGAGCCCGAAGCGGTTCGGGTCACGCCGGGGCCGCTCCAAGTGCCACCGGCGGGCGTGCCGCCCAACGTCATAGGAGACGCGCTGGCGCACACGTAGCGCACCGGGCCGGGGTTGGAGCGCACCGGCAGGAAGTCAATCTTGAACGCGGCATTGTTGCAGTTGCTGCTGCGGTTGGTGCTGGAATACGTGCTGGCGCCAGGTGGTATAGGGAAACTGGAATTGCCCCCGCAACCACCGCACACAGCCTGGTACACCACGCCCCGCTTATCGAAGCGCGAGGTACCACCATCCACGTGTTCCCCAGAGCGGCCGGTGCCACCAAAGAAGGTAGCGTACTCCAGCCGCACCATGCCCGGCGTAAACTGGGCCAGGTAGAAGTCGGAGCCGTCGGTTTCTTTTTGAATGGCGTTGGCCGTAGTGGGCAGGCTGTTGGTGTTGCCGCTGTAGTTGGTGTTGCCGCCCCAACCGCTGATATAAATCCGCTCACACTCGTCTACCAGAAAAGCCGTGGGCGAAATGTTGGGGTCGGCGGCGCCCGAGCCGAAGGTGCTGATGTATTCGCTGCGCGTGAGGTTGTGGTCGAGCTTCTGCACAAACTGATGGCCGTTCGGGACGCCATACACGCCCGCGGTAGCCGTCATCCGGCCACGTGTCTGACCCAGAATATAGACGTTCTCATCCCCATCAAGCTGCAAAAAATACGCTTGGTCGGTGGCGCTGGTACCCAGGTAGGTGAGGTGCTCCAAAGTAGCGCCATCGGCGCTGATGCGGGCCGCAAACCCATCGATGCCACCTTGGCGGGTAGGGCGGTAGCTGCCGGTGGTGCCGGGCAGGTTGCTGCTGACAGTACCACCGCAAATAAAGACTTCGTGCGCTTTATCTACTTGAATGGAGTAGGCCGCGTCGTTGCCGGCACCGCCCAAATACGTACTCCACGCCAGCGTGCGCAGATCAGCCGAGAACTTGCAGATAACCGCATCGGAAATACCGCCCCCCATACGGCGCTGGAAGCCCGTGGCCGGAAAGTTGTTGCCAGTAGTGGAAGAAGCCAGGTATACATTGCCCTCGGCATCGGTGGTGACATCGCCTCGAAACTGGTCGCCGTAGTTCTGCACCAGGTCATCACCAATGCGCTCCAGGATGCCGTCGTTGGCGGAGCTGCCCAGGTAGGTAGAGGCCATCAGGGCGCTGCCGTTGGCGCTGAGCTTGCTGATGATGATGTCGGAACCGCCGGGGTAGTCCAGGCCCGGATCGGGGGTGAAGGTGGTGCCGCCGTTGTAGGTGCGGTCGTAGGCGCCGGCGCTGGTTGGGTAATTGCCGGAACTAGTAGAACCCAGTATCACCAGCTCACCCTGCGGATTCACTACTAGGCTCTGCGGCACCTCGGCGCCGCTACCTCCTATGTAAGTGGCGTATAGCCGGGCGGCGGTGCCGCTCGCCTTGGTATTGTATTTAATGATGCCAATGTCGGTGTTGCCGCTCCAGCTGGTGCTGTACGCCCCACGCGACACTGGGAAGCCGAGGGCGAATACCGTACCGCCCGAATACATGTTGCCCTGGGCATCGTAGGTAGCCGTGAAGCCCCAGTTGTCGGCCGTGGAGCCGGTGAACGACGAAAATTCCAGGGTAGGGTCGATGACAAGCGGCAGGCGGTGGTCGTACTTGCCCAGCTGAAACGTGAGCGTGTTGCCGGTGAGCACAAAGGCCACTGGTACGGCCACCCGCCGGCCGTTACGCTCCTGCCAGGCCTGCGGTGCCTGCTCCGTTACGTGGCCCACGCTGGTGGTAATTACCAGGTTGCCGTGGTCGAGGCGCAGCTGGGCACCGTCGTAGCGCAGGGTGATTTGCTCGGGCTGGGCGCCGGGCTGCACCGTGAAATCGTACTCCAGTAGCTGCCGGCTGTTTTCATACAGTCGCATCCCAATGCCAGGGTAAAGCTTGTCGTAGCGTACCGTGTGGTAGCCCTGCGCGGCGCTGGCCCAACGCTCTTCCTGGTTGCCCAGGAAATAGTTGCGCTGCCCGGCAGTGGGCTCTTCTCCTTGCAGCACGGCATCGGGGTTGGCTCCCACAAACTCCACGCTGTAAGCATGCGCGCGTACTTGGTCGGTGATTTCCGCCGCCACGTGGTCGTGGTGGGCGCGCAGGACCGCCGGGTCTACGAAGGCGTAGGTGAAGCGGGTAGGGCTCAGAAACAGGCGGCCAGCGGGTAGCTCGGCCGCAAAAGCGGCTTGGTCGTTCCACTGCCCGCGGTTCTCCACAAACTCCAGCGTGCGCGCATCCGGCGTAGCAGACGCAAACGCCGGTAGGGTGCTGGTAATCAAACTAGTAATCAAAGCGCACAAGCCAGTGCGTAGGGTAGAAATAAGCATAGGCGGATAAAGTAAAAACGCAGGTAATGTACGGACAAAAAACTGTTTCCTGCCCTGCCAAAGTTGCCAAAAGATCAGGCTTGTAGTGCTTCCGCTGTCGCCAATCCGCCCCGAAATCCTACCTTTGCCAGCGGACCCGCGTTGCCGGCGCAGGCCTGCTTTTCCGCCGATTTTCGTGGCCTGTGCCACGCCGTAGTGCCTGTGCGTCGTTCCTTTGCTTTTAAGTCTACCCTGCTCATCATCCTGTGGGTGCTGGTGGCCATTGCCTGCATGCAAGTGCCGGCCCGCACGTTCTGGCCTGCGGCGTTTGGCGCTCTTACCCTGCCGGTGGCGTTGGGCTTCAACGTGGGCGCCCTGTTCTACTGGCTGCTGCGTAGCTGGCGGGTAGCAGCGTTGCCGCTGTTGGTGGCGGTGCTCACGTGGCCGCATTTTCAGCGGGGGCTGGCCCTGCACCCCTTGCACGTGGTGCCGCCTACCAGCGCGCCTGGCCAGCTGGTGCGAGTGCTCAGCGCCAACGTGCGCATTTTCAATGTATACCCACAGCTACGCGATGCGGGCCTCACTTCCTCTCGCCGGCTAATTGAGTGGGTTGCCACTAACCCGGCCGATATCATCTGCCTGCAAGAGTTCTACAACGAGCCCAAAGCCACTCAGGATGGCGACGTGTTCAATGCTGTACGACGCATTGGGCCGGCGCAGGGTAGGGAAGTGTTCGTGTCGAAATCATTGACAAACAGTATAGGAGCGGAATTTGGGTTAGCCATTTTCTCGCGGTTCCCGATTGTCAACCGCGGCACCATTTCCTTTGGCAAGCTCACGCAGAACCACGCCATGTTTGCCGACCTACGTCTACCCTCCGGCGACACAGTGCGGGTGTTCAACTTTCACCTGCAAAGCATGAGCATGGAGGAGCGCGACATTGTGGACAGCTACTCCAGCAAGGCCGGGTTCAAGCAGAAAGGCCGTGGGCTGCTGGCGCGGTTCCGGCGCGGCATGGTGGCGCGCAGCGTGCAGATCGACTCGCTCACGCGCCGATTCGACCGTAGCCCCTACCCACTACTACTCTGCGCCGACCTTAACGACCTGCCCTATAGCTACAGCTACGACCAACTAGCCGACCGCTACCAAAACGCCTGGGCCAGCATCGGCAACGGGGTAGGGGCCACCTACAACGGCCGCATACCCTTCGTGCGCATCGACAATCAATTTGTGAGCGATGAGTGGACCATCGACGACGTGCAGGTGCACCGCGAAATTCCGTATTCCGACCATTTTCCACTCACGGCGCGCTACCGTTTGCACGTGTCAACACCGGCAAAGTAGTGTTATGTACTGGCAATTGAACTTTATATACTGTTGAGCTTCGACTTTATACTACGCAAACTGACTTTTGTACTTAGTTGCGTCATAAAACAAGAAAAAACAGGACGCCGGAAACGAAACGGCCTCGAACTAGTTAGCTGTTCTTACTCGCTAATTGTTTGTCTGACGGCCGCACACAAAATCAGTGCAAGCCGCTGAATCAGCAATATCTGCGATTTACCTTTGCCTTCATGGAGCACCCGCTTTCCCTCTACAATACCCTCACGCGCCGCAAGGCCCCGTTCGAACCTCTACACGCGCCGTTTGTGGGTGTGTATCTGTGCGGCCCTACCGTCTACAGCGAGGCGCACCTAGGCAATGCCCGTGGCCCGGTGGTGTTTGATGTGCTGACGCGCTACCTGCGCTACCTTGGCTACACCGTGCGCTACGTGCGCAACATCACCGACGTAGGCCACCTCGAAAGCGACGCCGACGAGGGTGAGGACAAACTGGCAAAGAAGGCCCGCGCCCAGCAGCTGGAGCCCATGCAAGTGGCCGAAACCTACGCCCACCGCTACCACCACCACATGGCGCAGTTGGGCAACTTGCCGCCCGACATCGAGCCTCGTGCCTCTGGCCACATCACCGAGCAAATCACGATGATCGAGGAAATCATCGCCAACGGCTTTGCCTACGAGGTGAACGGCTCAGTGTATTTCGATGTGCCTACCTACAACGAGAGCCACAACTACGGCAAGCTCTCCAACCGCAACATCGACGAGCTGTTGGCCGGCACCCGCGACAACTTGGCGGGCCAGAGCGAGAAACGCTCCCCGCTGGACTTTGCGTTGTGGAAAAACGCGTCGCCCGAGCACATTATGCGCTGGCCCTCACCCTGGGGCGAAGGCTTTCCGGGCTGGCACCTGGAGTGCTCGGCCATGAGCCGCAAGTACCTGGGCAAGGAGTTCGACATCCACGGCGGTGGACTGGACCTGATGTTTCCGCACCACGAGTGCGAAATTGCCCAGAGCCAAGCCAGTCACTCGCACACCGACGAGTCGCAGGTATGGATGCACAACAACATGATTACGGTGAACGGCACGAAGATGAGCAAGTCGACGGGCAACTTCATCACCCTCACCGACTTGTTTGCCGGCACCACCGAGGCGCTGTCGCAGGTGTTTTCGCCCATGGTGGTGCGCTTCTTCCTGCTGCAAGCCCACTACCGCTCGCCCATAGATGTGACGGAGGAAGGCTTGCAAGCCGCCCGCAAAGGCTACCGTAAGCTCATGAACGGCCTGCGCCTACTCGACAAGCTGGCCCTACCCGAAGGTACCGAGCGCGCCCCCGACACTGAAAAGGCCGATGCTGAGCTGCGCAAGCTGACGGCCGACTGCTTCGTGGGCCTCAACGACGACCTGAACACGGCCCGCTGCGTGGCCAGCCTGTTCAACCTGCTGCGCAAGCTGAACGGCTACGGAGCCAATCTGGCTACCCTCGCCAACGTGAGCGAGGCTGCGTTGCAGGAAACTACCGCTGCCTACCGTGCGTTGGTGACCGACATTCTGGGCCTGGCCGACGAGCCTCGCGCCGACGCCGAGCAACTGCTGCACCTCACGCTGCACTTCTACCAAGAAGCCAAAGCTGCCAAAGACTACGCAAAAGTGGACGAAATCCGGGCCGCGCTTAAAGAGCAGGGCATTGTGGTGAAAGACACCAAAGCAGGTGTTGATTGGGCGTACAGCGAAGAGTAGGTTTGTCGTTAACGCAATACGTTTTGACGTAGAAAATCACTTCGTCTGACCGTCATTCTGGGCTTGTCGAGGAATGACGTTCTTAGCGCGCTATTTATTTCAATAAAATGACCCAAAAATTCTCCTGGCTGGCTCCTGCGCTGGCGTTGCTGCTGCTCGTAACGGGTTGTAAGAAAGACAACCAGGCCGAAACCACCGCCACCGCACCCGAAACGCCTGCCCTACCCAAAGCCCCCGCTTTCAACGCCGACTCGGCCTATGCCTACACAGCTAAGCAGGTAGCGTTTGGGCCGCGTGTGCCCAACTCCAAGGCCCACGTAGCCACCGGCAACTGGATTGTAGACAAGTTTAAAAGCTTTGGGCTAAGTGTGCGCGAGCAGCCGTTTGAGGCGATGGCGTTTGATGGTAAGATGCTGCGCAGCCGCAACATCATTGCGCAGTTCAACCCGCAGGCGGGGCGGCGCGTGGCGGTGTTTGCCCACTGGGACACGCGCCCGTTTGCTGATAAAGACAAAGAGAACAAAAACGCCCCGCTCGATGGGGCCAGCGACGGCGCCAGCGGCGTGGGCATTGCCTTGGAAATGGCCCGCCAGCTCAGCATGCAGCCCGATAGCCTGGAGCCCAACGTGGGCATCGACTTCATCCTGTTTGACTCCGAAGACTACGGTTACGACGAATCAACCCAAGGCGAGTTGAAAAACCGTATTACCGACGGCACCGACAGCTGGTGCTTGGGCTCACAGTATTGGGCCAAAAACAAAGTGCCGGCCAACTACAACCCCAGCTTCGGGATTTTGCTGGATATGGTAGGCGCCCAGAATGCCAAATTCAGCCGCGAGGAACTGTCGGTACAGAATGCCAAGGACGTGGTAGACAAGGTGTGGAACAACGCCTCCAACCTCGGCTACTCCGATTATTTCCTGTTCCAGAGTGCGCCCGGCATTGACGACGACCACGTGTACACCAACCAGGCCGGCGTGCGCACCATCGACATCATCGACCACCTACCCGTTGGCGACGAGTACTTCCCCGCCTACCACCACACCACCCTCGATAACATGGACATCATCGACAAGCGCACGCTCAAAGCCGTGGGCCAAACGGTGCTGACGACGATTTACGGAGAGTAAACAAGTTATCTATAAAAGCAAAGGGCCACCGCGTTACAACGCGGTGGCCCTTTGCTTTTATAAGTACTGTAGTTGTGTACCGTCCTCACCTACTACCAACCGTGCCCGGCGGCCCACCACCAGCGCCATATTCTCGGGCTCGTGGCCTACCGGAAAACCGTATGCTACCGGAAACTCATACTTGCTGGCGTAGGTGGCAATAATTTCCTCCGGCGTTTGCCCGAAAGGCACTGTATTGTCCTGTGGGGCCGAGAAATGACCGGCCACTAGCCCCGCCAGGTTACGCAGCTTGTCGGTGCGGTCGAGGTGCACCAGCATCCGGTCGATGCTGTAGAGATATTCTTCTACGTCTTCCAAAAATAAGATGCGCCCGGCCGTAGACACATCGGAAGCAGTGCCGGTGATTGTTTGGAGTAGGCTAAGGTTGCCGCCTACCAGTTCACCTTCGGCCGTGCCTATGCGATTGAGCGGGTGCGCCGGCACAGCATACGAAACCGGCTCCCCAAACAGCACCTGTCGCAGGCTTTCCAATGATGCCTCGCCGCCCGCCTGGTGAAACAGCAGCGGCATGACGCCGTGGATGCTGGCGTGACCCAGGGCCAGCAAATGACAGTTGAGGGCCGTGATGTCGCTGAAGCCGGCTACCCATTTAGGGTTGGCAGCGAAGCCAGAAAAGTCTACCTGGTCGAGGATGCGGGTGGTGCCGTAGCCACCCCGCGCCACCAGAATCGCGCGGATATCGGAGCGGTCCAGCATTTGCTGCAAATCCTGCCGGCGTACCTCATCGGAGCCGCCAAACTGATGCTGCGCTACGTTGGTGGACGCACCCAGTACTACCTCTAGGCCCCATACAGTGAGGGTAGCAACGGCGGCGACAAGCTCTTCGTGCGAGGCTTTGCGGGCGGTGCAAACAATGGCAACCCGGTCGCCGGGTCGGAGGGTCGGAGGGAGGGTAGGCATAACGTAGCAGCTTGTTCGGCGCAAACCTACTCAACAAACACACTACTTATATAGGTGAGCAAGTGTAGCTACTGGGCTAGCGCAGTAGCATAGAACTGCGCCAAGTGGTGCGCAATCTGCTCTACCTCAATCAAAAAGCCATCGTGCCCGTAGCAGGAGTCCATTTCGGCGTAGGTGGCGCCGAGAATGTGCTGCGCTAGGAATTGCTGCTCGCTGGGCGGAAACAGCACATCGGAAGAAATACCCAGAACCAGCGTATGCGCCCGGATGCGGGCCAGTGCTTCTGCTGCGCCTCCTCGTTCCCTACCCAAATTGTGCGAGTCCATAGCCCTCGATAGCGTTACGTAAGAATACGCATCGAAACGAGCCGCGAGCTTTTGGCCCTGGTAGCGCTGGTAGGCGCTGGCGCGGAAATCAGTGAGCTTCTCGTCGGTGTCTTCCTGCTGCGTTTGGCCGTAGGCATCGTAGGTGCGGTAGCTGAGGAGCGCTACGGCCCGAGCTGCTTGCAAGCCAGCCTGGCCGCCGTCGGGTGTGGCCGCGTGGTAGGTAGGGTCAGCCAGAATGGCCATGCGTTGGGCTTCGTTGAAGGCAATGCCCCAGGGCGAATGCTGGGCGCTGGTAGCCAGCACCACCAAATGCTCGAATAAAGCAGGCTGCTGCACGGCCCACTCCAAGGCTTGTTGCCCGCCTAGCGAGCCACCTATCAGCGTGTGAATTTGTGTGATGCCCAGGTGCTGGCACAACAACTCGTGGGCGGCCACCTGGTCGCGGATGGTGACCAGGGGAAACGCCTGGTAGGGCGCCGGTGCGCCGGGCGCGGCTGGCGTGAGTGGCCCCGTGGAGCCGTAGCAGGAGCCCAGCACATTGGCGCACACGATAAACCAGTCGGCCGGATCGTAGTAAAAGCCCGCACCAAACAAGCCGGGCCACCACGTCAGCACGTCGGCGTTGGCCGTGAGTGCGTGGCACACCCATATCACATTGGTGCCAGCGGCATTCAGCGTACCCCAGGTGCAGTAAGACACATGCATCTGGGGTAGGGAGGTGCCACTCTCCAGCGGAAAGGGCTCAGGTGATACAAAAAGGTGAGTTGAATCCTCCATAAAACGCGAAAAGCAGGCAGTGGTACCGGCCGCCATCGTGCGCCCGGTACGCACTTCCTGCGCATAGAATATACCTCAAATTGGAGCCGGTGCCGAGGGAACGTTTAAAAGTCCCACCCCAAAAACAAAACCCAGTCGGCACCGGACCAATTAGATTGTCATTTCGAACGCAGTGAGAAATCTGAGTAAAACCTGGGGTCTTCACTCAGATTTCTCACTGCGTTCCAAATGACAGGCTTATACTTCCAGCGGCTGCACGTGCTCCTTGGCTGGCTTTTGCAGCGCCTCCTCCGACTCGTCGGGGGTAGCGAGGTTTTTCACCGCATCAAAAGCTTGTTGCAGGTCACCTTTGATGTCTTCAAAGTGCTCAATGCCTACTGAGAGGCGCAGGGAGGTAGGCATCACGCCCGAGGCTAGCTGCTCTGCTTCCGACAACTGCTGGTGCGTGGTAGCCGAAGGCTGGATGATGAGCGTTTTGGCATCGCCTACGTTGGCCAAGTGGCTCACTAGCTTCAGGTTGTCGATGAACTGAGTAGCCGTTTCCTTCGAGCCTTTGATGCTGAATGTAAGCACGCCGCCTGCGCCTTTGGGCAGGTATTTCTGCGCCAGGGGGTAGTAGGGGCTGCTTTGTAGACCAGGGTAGTTCACCGATTCCACTTGCGGATGCTGCTCCAGCCAGTTCGCAATTTTCAGGGTGTTTTCTACCGTGCGCTCCACGCGCAACGAGAGCGTTTCCAGGCCAATCAGTAGCTGCCAGGAGTTGAAGGGGCTGATGGCGGGACCGAAGTCGCGCAGGCCCTCTACCCGTGCCCGAATGGCAAAAGCGATGTTGCCAAATGGCCCGCCTACCCCAAATACGTCGTTGAACACCAGACCATGGTAGCCATCCGATGGCTCCGTGAACTGCGGGAACTTGCCGTTGCCGAAGTCATACTTGCCGCCGTCTACAATCACGCCGCCCACGCTGGTGCCGTGGCCGCCAATCCACTTCGTGGCCGATTCTACCACGATGTGCGCGCCGTGCTCCAGGGGACGGAACAGGTAGCCGCCCGCCCCAAAGGTGTTGTCTACTACCACCGGCAGGTCGTGCTTTTTGGCAATAGCCGTAATCTTCTCGAAGTCTGGAATACTGAAGCTGGGGTTGCCGATGGTTTCCAGGTAGATAGCCTTGGTTTTGTCGTCAATCAGCTTCTCAAATTCCTCGGGCTTGTCGCCATCGGCGAAACGCACTTCAATGCCCAGCCGCTTAAATGCTACCTTAAACTGGTTGTAGGTGCCACCATAGAGGTAGGTGGTGCTCACGAAGTTGTCGCCGGCCTGCAAGATGTTGTTGAGGGCGATGAACTGCGCCGCCTGGCCCGAGCCTACTGCCACAGCCGCTACCCCGCCTTCCAGAGCCGCCACGCGCTGCTCAAACACGTCGGTGGTGGGGTTCATTAGGCGGGTGTAGATGTTGCCAAACTCCTTCAGTGCAAACAGGTTAGCACCGTGCTCCGCGTTTTTGAACACGTAGGAAGTAGTTTGGTACAACGGTACGGCACGGGCACCCGTGGTAGGGTCGGGTTGTTGGCCGGCGTGGAGTTGGAGGGTTTCGAAGTGGAGGTTCTGCGTAGACATATGGAAAACGAAAAAAACGAGTCAGAGAAGAAGAAAAAAGTAGAATTAGGAAACTCTAGGGGCTGTCGGAGCCGGGCCAGGGACGCAGCAGGGCATGCGTCGGAGGAGAGGGCCGCTTGTGCGCAGGGCAACAAGTGGCGTGCTGGCAAGGAAAAGAAGCGATGCGCGCTACGGCAGCATCAAAGAGCTACATCCGACAACCCCAACACATTCGCATTCGCATCGGCGCAGCAGCCAGCGAAATGCAAGAACCCGCAAAACTTTCGGAGCGCGACGAGGCGGCCGGAGTGTGCGGGTGGGTAGGGATGAAGTCGGATGAAAGCAACATGTGGTACTCAAGGTTATAGTTCCCACCGGCAATACGCCAAGCGGGCAGGAATTGGCACCTGTCGCGCTTCTGCGGATGGTTGCCAGTGGGTCACGGAGCCTGTTCTCTCGCCACTTCTGTATAAATCTCAAAAAAACTACCCCAGCGTGTTGGGGGAGTACCGGGTTGGTGGTTGCAAATGTAAAGGCAGGATTTTAAAATCCAAACTTTAACGAAAATATTTTTTCGACACGACGGCCGGAAATGCAATGGGGCTGCGAGGGCCGTAGGAGAGAGGTATATACAAGAAAAAAAGCCGCTTTCTGTAGCAGAAAGCGGCTTTTTGATATATTGGGTTAGCTTAGAGCTTAGGCAATTGTAACACTTGGCCCACCTCGATCTTGTCGGGGTTGCTGCCAATAGTGCCTTTGTTGGCGTCGTAAATCTGGTGCCACTTGCTGGCGTCGCCGTAGTGGTTTTTAGCAATTTTGGAGAGCGAGTCGCCGCTTACTACCGTGTAGGTTTCGCTCGTGGTAGCTGCTGCGGTAGTGGTATCGGCTTTGCTGTTGCCGAAGAAATCGGTGTCGGCATTGGCGTTGGGCGTCCCGGCGGCGGGGGCAACAGGTTTTTCTTCGCCTTTATTCAGAAAATCAAAGAGTCCCATGATATATCAAATGCTAGGAGGTGAGGGAACTAGGAAAAACCGCATGTGGCTGAGCCTCATACGGTCTTGCGTAACTTACGCTTGCCGGGCATTTTGGTTGTGCGGAGCACGGTAGCGCTTGCGTGTGGTAAACTCTTTCGAGCTAGGGGCGTAGAAGTCGCAATATCGGCGCAGTGCTATACCGTATTGTGCGATTTGCTTTATTCACCCCATTTCACTCCTCCCTATGAAACGTTCTCCTCTTTCTTACCTAGCCAGCCTGTTGGTACTAGTGTCTCTGTTCATGGCTAGCTGTAGCTCAGAAAACAAAGTAGGCGAAACCAACCTGCTCTATGGCACCGACAGCAAAACCTGGACAACTGACAAAGAAACCAATGCCGCCGGCGAAAAAGTGGCCCAAACCAGCGCCGACAAGAAAACAGAGCTAAAATTCTACTCCAATGGTTCGTTCAATATGTCGTCGCCCGCGCAGAGCATGCAGGGCAACTACACCTTCGACCAAACGGCCAAGAAAATTACCCTCACGCCTACTGGCGCGCCCAATTCTATGACGTTCGACGTGGTGAACCTGACCAAGGATGAAATCACGCTGAAAGCTCCCGACGGCTCGCAGATGATGCTGGAAGCTCAATAGAAATATTGGTTGGGTTTTAAGTGTCGAATGAGCTTTGACACACAACACAAAAGGCCCGCTGACGAAGATAGTCAGCGGGCCTTTTGTGTTGTGTAGGAGGGGTAGGCTCGTTACGACGCCATAACCTCGGCCGCTGCTCGCCGGCCAAACACCCGGCCTACCCACCGCGGCAGGAAAATGGCGCCGAATACCAGGTACAGGTAGTAGGTAGTGATGCGATAGAGTAGCACAATGAAATTGGTCATGGTGGGCGTGCCGATGAACTTGCCGAAGAAGGTAGGGAAAGCACCTTCGGCAATACCTGCGCCACCGGGCGTAATAGCCAGCAACAGAATTACTTTGTAGGTAAGGTTGCGGGCGAAAATCATGGCAAAATCGTGGCCCGTAACCTGAATGAAAGCGGCAATAATGCAGCCGATAACCGCGTAGCGGGCCGTCCAGACGAAAAATGGTAGAGAAGATGGCGCGCAGCCAGTAGCCCGCGCCGTTGCCACGCAGCTGGGCCGAGGCCGCTACCATCTCGGCGCCGTGCTGGTAGGCGCTGCCACGCCACCGCCGCAGCAGCTGCCACGAAAAGAACCGCACCAGAAACCGTCGCACCGATATGGGGTTGATAAACAGCGCGTACAACATCAGCCCAGAGTAAAGCGACACCATCACGTAGCTCAGCACAAAGGCAATTTGCAAGGTAGTGATGAGGCCGCTGTGCAGGGTTTCGTCGGGGTAGAGGCCCTCGCCGGCCAGCAGCACCACTAGCGGAACCAGCACCACATAGTACATATTATCCAGCAGGGCTGTCACCATCACATAGGCCAGCGATTTGCCTAACGTAATGCCTTCTTTATTCAGCAGAAAGGGTGCTACCGAGGTGCCGCCTACCGCCGAGGGTAGAACACAGGAGGCAAATTCCCAGACCATAATTACCTCCATGCTAGCCCGCCAGCTTAATACTTTCTCCGAAATGTGCCGGATGCGGTACATATAGCCCGCATCGCGGGCAATAAGCACGAGTAGAGTAATAAATAACCAGTGCAATTTTGCATTGGCCAGTGGGGCAAGGTCGCCGGGCTTGTAGCTGCGCCAGAACATGAAGCCCACTACACTCAGCCCCAGCAGCACTGGCAGCACGATGCGCGAAGGGCGCAGTTTGTGAAGCAGTTGCTGTTCCTGAGAGTCTTCAATAGGTGGCATATGCAGGTAGGGTAGGGAAAACAAAAGTAGGTATTAATCAGGCTGGCCCGGAATTGGTTGCTAGGCAGTAAGTCAGGAGCAAGGTATCGTACAACCGCGCCTTCGGAAAAGTCGTACCTTTGTCTAGTGTACGGCGTGTAACGTATGGTTGGGTTCGAGCAACGTCATCCGGCCCATTAACCGACACTATTTCTAGCTTATTCTGCTCTCTCTACGATGATTGTTGAACCTGGTCCCCTGCTGGCGGCAATAGACTCGCCCGACGACTTAAAAAAGCTCAGCCCCGAGCAGCTCGTACAGCTCAGCCAGGAACTTCGACAATTCATTATTGATTCCGTTTCGATTTATGGCGGCCACTTTGGCGCCTCGCTGGGTGTGGTGGAGCTAACGGTAGCATTGCACTACGTTTTCAATACCCCTTACGACCAATTGGTGTGGGATGTGGGCCACCAGGCCTATGGTCACAAAATCTTAACGGGCCGCCGCAACCAGTTTCCTACCAACCGCCGCTACCACGGGATGTCGGGCTTCCCAAAACGCACCGAGAGTGAGTACGACGCCTTTGGGGTAGGGCACAGCAGTACCAGCATTGGCGCTGCGCTGGGCATGGCCGTGGCCAGCGAGTACAAAGGTGAGCACGACCGCCAGCACATTGCCGTGATTGGCGACGGCGCCATGACGGCCGGTATGGCTTTTGAAGCCCTTAACCACGCCGGGGTAGAAAACTCCAACCTACTGGTGGTGCTCAACGACAACTGCATGAGCATCGACCCCAACGTGGGCGCACTCAAAGAATACCTCACCGACATCACTACCTCCCGCACCTACAATAAAGTGCGCGACGAGCTGTGGAATGTGCTGGGTAAGCTCTCCAAATTTGGCCCAAACCCCCAGCAAATTGCCCGCCGAGTAGAGCAGGCCATGAAGGCTACCTTGCTGAAGCAAGGCAACCTGTTCGAGGCATTGAAGTTCCGTTACTTCGGCCCAGTAGATGGACATGATGTGCAGCACCTTGTCACCATCATGCGCGACCTCAAGAATATTCCCGGCCCCAAACTACTGCACTGTGTGACAGTGAAGGGCAAAGGTTACGCACTGGCTGAGAAGGACCAGACGCTGTGGCACGCGCCGGGCTTGTTCGACAAGATTACGGGCGAGATCTACAAGAAAAACTCCCGACAAGCCCCAGCCGCCTAAGTATCAGGATGTATTTGGGCATACGCTGGTAGAACTGGCCGAGCAAAACGACAAAGTGATGGGCGTGACGCCCGCCATGCCGTCGGGCTCGTCGATGAATATTATGATGAAGGCCATGCCCGACCGCGCCTTCGACGTGGGTATTGCCGAGCAGCACGCCGTTACGTTTTCGGCCGGGCTAGCTACCCAGGGGTTGGTGCCGTTCTGCAACATCTACTCGTCGTTTATGCAGCGCGCCTACGACCAAGTGGTGCACGACGTGGCCCTGCAAAACCTGCACGTCGTATTCTGCCTTGACCGCGCCGGGTTTGCCGGCGCCGATGGCCCTACCCATCATGGCGCCTACGACCTGTCGTACATGCGCTCGATTCCGAATATGGTGGTAGCCGCTCCCATGAACGAGGAAGAGCTGCGCAACCTGATGTACACGGCCCAACTACCCGAAAACGCAGGTCCATTCACCATTCGCTACCCCCGCGGCGAGGGCGTGATGCCGGAGTGGCGTACGCCGCTCAAGAAGTTGACGGTAGGCACGGGTCGCTTGGTGCGCAAGGGCCAAGGCGTGGCCATCCTGACCATCGGCCACATTGGCAACTACGCCGTGCGCGCCACCAAGGAACTAGCCGCCGAAGGCCTCAGCACTGGCCACTACGACATGCGCTTCTGCAAGCCGCTGGATGAGGAAATGCTACACGACGTATTCAGTCGCTACCGCGCCATCGTGACGGTAGAAGACGGCTGCCTACCCGGCGGCTTCGGCTCGGCGGTGCTGGAGTTCATGGCCGACCACGGCTACTCCCTACCCGTGCGCCGCCTCGGCATCCCCGACCGGGTGGTGGAACACGGCACCCAAGACGAGCTATACAAGGAGTGCGGCTTCGACGCAGCCGGTATCGCCGCCGCCGTGCGCGAGATGAGCGGGAAGATAGAAGCTCTAGCGCCGGTGGAAAAGGTGTTGCTGTAAGCTTGCTGGTTCTGACACGAAAAGGCCCCGCCGGACGCAACGTCCGGCGGGGCCTTTTGGCTTATGTGGCATTAGTAAAGACTGATACGCTGTGTTGGCAGCGCCTCATGGGCTAGTCGTAGAAAATAAATTCCTTTCGGTAGATAACTTAAATTAGCCTCAGTGGTACCCCTAGCTCCTACGACTAGTGGGAGCGTTTGCACCAAGCGGCCAGTGGCGTCCCATATTTCCGCGCTGTGGCTGCCCGCCATATGCGTTGGAAGTTGCATCTGCACGTAGCCCGTAGAGGGGTTGGGGTAGATACTCCAGGCAGCCGAAGACAGCTGGCTGGGACGAGTGGCTGTAACGGCACCCGCATCTACTATCACCGCAAAATCACGCACCATCTCGTACTCTTCATTGCGGGTACAGGGCCTAGGTTGACTAGCAAATTGCCGGTAATAATCAAACTGCTGCTGGTATGCCAGCCGTAAACGTAGCGGCCGGCCGGTGGGGGCATTGGACGGTGGTGTAATGGTGCCAGTGCGGGTAAACATAACGGGCTCTTTGGTAGAGTTAAATAGTAACTCATCCGGCGTAAACTCCCCGTCGTCGTTGCTATCCAGCCACATGTATAGGGTATGATAGTAAATATTCTGGCCGATTAGGGTAAAGGGTTGCGCCTGTCCCTGAGCCAGTCGAATGGTGGTTGCAGTGCAGGTATTATCGAGGTAGCCGGGCGCACGAAGCGTGTCTCCGTAAACCAGATTGCCTACTTTCAGTTGAGCTATCCGGTAGTCGTAGGTGAATGCTCCTGAACGCGGAACACACGCGGCCGGGCGCACGCCGGGCGCAGTGCCGGTCACGATTACGGCCTTGGTCTGCGTGGTCGTATGGCTACCGTAGCGGTTCGTCGCCCGCAACGACACAGTGTAGGTGCCGGGAGCGGCGTAGGTATGCTGCGGGTGCTGCTCGTTGGCAGTAGTGCCGTCGCCAAAGCTCCACTGCCACGCCGTTGGTACTGACTCGCTCTGGTCTCGGAACTGTACTGTACCCGTGCAGGATTTGGGCCAGTCTACCGCAAAGCCGGCACGGGGAGGTGCGGCGTCCGGCAGCAGCAGTACAGTGTAGTCTTCCGTAGAAGTATTAAAAGAAAAGGGTGTACAGGAGTCGGAAGCCAATTGATCTTGTCCATAAATCAGTAAGCGCAGGCGTGTGGCCCCAAGCCGAGCGTTGCGGGGCACTGTAAACGTGAGCCGGTACGGGCTGTAGCTATTAGTAGCTTGAGGCGTCACTAACTCGGAGGGTCCCATCTGTCCATCCTGATTGTAGTCAATCCAGGCTACCACGTGCGCCCACACGTCGGCCGAGGCAAAGGTTCGCTCCAGTGACTCAGTCCGTAGTTCATAGGTTTTTCCCAGTTGCAAGGTGGCCGTTAGCTGGGTGAAGTCGCGGTAGCCCACGCCCCAGGCGCGAGGTGCGACGTTGTCTAGATCAGCCAACTGCACGCGGGTGAAATAGAACGGAATATCGGGGGTGCCGCCGTATCCTTCCGGGGTACAATAGCTGGGGCAGGCGCCGGCCACCACTACGGTCTGACGAGCAGTAGTGCTGCCAAATGTATTTTGGGCTGTAAGCTGCACATCGTATGTGCCGGGTTGAGTGTAGGTGTGTGCGGGGGGCTGCGCTAGGGTAGAGGTGGTGCCATCGCCAAAGTTCCACTGATAAGCGGTGACAGTACCAATGGTAGTATTATCGAACTGTACGCGCACCGGGCCACAAAATTGTTGGTAGTGCATGGCTATACTGGCCGTAGGCGGCACTGTATTGGGTAGCACCGTTATGCCATAATCTTCTACCTGACCGCTGGTAACGTCGCGGCAGGGACTAGCCGCCGCGCCACTGGCAAAATCCGCTACTACGCGTAGCCGCAGCACTTTATTATATACCATACCTGTAGGAAGCGAAGGGACGGTCAGCGCTATAGTAGGGCTTTGCACACCCAAGCCTTCGTAGAGCAACTCGGTGGATGAAAACTGCCCATCATCGTTGCGGTCCAGATAAATGCGCACGTCGTGGCCGTTGGCGCCCGTGGTGAGGCGGAGCTGGTAAGGCTGATCGACCGTAAGTGTGGCTTGAGAACGGCAGCTAAAATCCTGGTACCCCTCGGCCCCGTCGCCCGAGCGTTGATCAATGTCGAGGAGTTGCAGCCGCGTGATGCCAAATCCGCAGCAATAAGCGAGTGTGCGCGGCTGGCAAGTGGCCGGCCGCGGCGCCGCGGCTCGTACTACTACATAGTTTGTTTTAGTTAGCGCATCGCAGCCTGTGGCGTTGCACACCCGTAGGCGAACGGAGTAGCGACCAGGGGCAGCATATTGGTGCTGTGGGTGTTGCGCGGTAGAGGTGGTGCCGTCGCCAAAGTCCCATTCCCAACTGGTAGGCGTGTTGCGCGAGCGGTCCTGCCACTGTACCAAGCCGCTACAGGAGAGGCTGTCGGGCGTGCTGAAAGCTGCTTGTGGCAACAACGTGCCACTGGTTAATACCACACCATAGTCTTCGGTCTGCGAGTACTCGGGGGAGGAGCAGGGGGTAGGGAAGGGAGCGTTGGCATTATCGGCCGCGATGCGTAGGCGCAGGGGCTGCTGAAGCACGGCATTGGCGGGCACCGTGAAGGTAGCACTATGCTTGCGGGCATCATTGGAAAGCAGCACCAGCTCCTTAACGGGGTCAAAAACACCGTTGTTATCGAAGTCAATCCATGCCCGCACATTCTCGTCGACGTTGGGGTTGGTTTGCACGGTGAGCGTATAGCTGCCCTGACGAACTAGGGTAGTAGTTTTGGTGCAGCTATAGTTCTGGTAGCCATCAGTACCGCCTAGCGTGGTATGATCGAGTTGGCCCAATTGTACCCGGTAGATGCCCATGCCAAAAATGGCATTTGCGGCGGGTGCTGCGCCGGGCGTGCAACTGGCGGGTGCCGGACACTGCGCCGCTGCATGAGCCGCATTCCACACTAACAGACAGCCAACTAAAAAACGTCGTAATGAGTATCTCGCTTTCACGGGTAATCGTAGCCTTAAATTTCAATCAATAGTTGAAGGGCTGACCGAAGTCGTGTACAGCCCTGTTTTCTTGCAAGCGTTTAACGCTGCTAATACATAATCTGGAACCAGCCCTTGTAGGAAGTCCCATCGGGGAGCTTAAACAAATAGTAGTGCACGCCGCTACTAGTGCCCTCGCCCCCGTAAGTGTTGCGGTAATTAGTTGTGCGGTACACCTCCTTGCCCCAGCGGTCAAATACCGTAAGCGTATTATTAGGATAAAGCGCTACGTTGTCGATGAAGAGCACGTCGTTTTTGCCGTCGTTGTTGGGCGTAATAATATTGTAGAAGCCCAGCTTATTCTCGAAGGCCACGCACGCGTCGTTGGAGTACGCCAGTAGCGGCTGCGCGTCTCCACTCACAGCCTGCACCCGGAAGCACTGGCTGAAGCCTGCTGCACCAGTAGCCAATTCAGTGCGGAGCGTATTGCCGGGTACAGTCGCTACTAATTCGGGCGGTGCATTATCAGTGGCGCGGTACACGCGGTATTCCTGCACGGCGAAACCCTGGTAGGCCGTCCAACTAATCTGGGTAGTGCCGACCGCGCGGCCCCCGGTGCTTTCGGTGGCGGTTGCCGTAGCCAAGATGGTGGTATGCGGGGTGCTAAGCAGAACGGTGCCACAGCTGTTGAGAAGTTGTAGCTGGTATTCGTAGCTGTTGCGGTCTGCATCCACGTCTGGGTCGGTGTAGGTAGTGGCCGTAGTTGGCAGGGTAGCTATCGGTTGAAAAGCACTAGTGCTACCCGGTACCCGCCGTGCTACACGCACCTGACCAGTAGAAGCTACAGGATTGGTTACTCGGAAAGTCAGCGTGGTATGATGGTCATCGGTGGGGCCCACTGAGGCCGTATACAAGGCTACCTGAACATTGTCGGGCGCGACAGTGAGCGAGGCCGTGCAGCTAGCACTGGTGGTCTCCGCCACCTGAAGGGAAGCCGTAGTTGCGCCGGCTGGGATATCTACCTGCACCGTAGCCGTGCCTTGACCACGCACGATAGTGCCCCCAATTACTACCCAGTCGTATACACCATTCGGCAACGTGGTGGCAGTGTACGTGAGAGCCGTACGGGCTTCGGGGCAATAAAAGCGTGGCCCCGTAATAGCTAGTGGGGGTGTTACCAACAGCTGCTTCGTATAAAGCGGTCCTTGGCAGCCATTGCTGTTGGTTTCCTGCGCCGTAAGCGTATAGGGTGTCGTGCTGGCGGCGGGGGTAGGGAGCGTAATAGTCGTTCCGGCAGCACCCCGCAGCACCATGCCGTTCAGCCTAAACTCATAGCGCGAGGTAGGCGCGCCAGGTAGAGAGAAGGAAACAGTAGTGACTGCTGCGCACACTCGTTCGGGTCCGCTGATGGCTAAATCGGTAGCGGGGGTAGGCAGCACGCGCACATAGAGTGTGTCGCTCTGCCCGCGGCAAATACCTCCCGTTGGATTGCTCATTTCTGTTACGATGAGCTTGCCTATGCCCGGCCGGGTCCACTGCACCCGCACTGTGCCCTGGTTGGTGCTCACCTGGGTGCCGCCTATAATTTGCCAGCCATACACTGAACCATTGGTGTAGGGCGTTTGGTAGGTTAGCACACCATCGGAAAGGCATGCTTGGACAGGACCGCTGGGCGTTACCGTTGCTAGTTGCGGATGAACACGCACGGGCAGTACCACGGCCTCAGAGGCACACCCCGCAGTGTTGAGCGTAACGGCCCGCACACTACCGTCCGTAGTGGCGGCGCCCCAATCGACGAGAATACTACTCGTGCCCTGCCCCGCGCTGATGGTGCCGCCGCGTACCTCCCATTGGTAGGCTCCCGCCCGTGGGTTGCGAATTGAGTAAACAATACCCCGAACCGTGGGGCAAACCGATTGGCTACCCTGAATACTATCAGGTACCGGACGGGGATTGACGGTGATGCGAACCGTATCGTGGGCGACGCAGCCCGTGGGAGCCGTAGCCAGCACTGCGTAGGTGAGAACGACAGGTGCAGACGTAGCATTGGTAGGCGTCAGAGTCGGCTGGGCAGATGTGGTGCTGCTCAAGCCAATAGCTGGGCTCCACTGGTAGGAGTAGCCTGGTAAGGCCGCCGTACCCAACTGAGTTTGCGCAGCGGCGCATGTTACCCGGTCGGAGCCGGCGTTTACTGTGGCCGGCGGTTGCACCGTTACCTGCACGCTGCTGGTGGCCGTGCAGCCAGTAGCGGTTGTGACGGTGAGAGTAAAGGTGTAGGTTTGAGCTACACCAGTAGGCGGTCTAAAGGTCGGCTGGGCAGATGTGGTGTTGCTCAGGCCGATAGCCGGGCTCCATTGGTAGGAGTAGTTCGGCAAGGCCGCCGTACCCAGCATAGTAATACTACCCGGACAAAGTGCTACGTTGCCGCCAGCATTGGCTACGGGTGCGGGCGCTACGGTCACGGTTACCTGCCGGCTGATTGTGCAATTACCCGTTGTGGCAGTAAGCGTGTAGGTAGTTGTGCGCGTTGGCGACACTGTGACCATAGCCCCACGAAAGGTCTGACCATCGCCGGTCCACGTATAGTCCTGCCCACCCGAGGCCGTGAGGGTAGTGCTTGCGCCAGGGCATATACTCGCGGCTGGGCTGACAGCCACTGCATTGCCCGGTCGCAGATCTACCACCTTTGAAACAGAGTCAGCCAAGCAGCCCTGAGCTTTATACACGGTGACGCGTCCCGTTGGGCCAGTACCCCAAAGCACTTGCACGGTATTACCAGTGGTAGCACCCTGCAAGGTGCCGCCACTTACAAGCCATTGGTAACCAGTGGTGCTAGAAGAAGCTGTAGCGTACGTAACAGGTTGCGACCGGTCGCAGATGCTGGCCTCGCCCGTAATAGGAGCTAGTGGTGCTGCTTTGGTTACCATGATGCGGTAAATTTCCGCAATGCTTTTGCTGCCACACGCGTCGTCCGTCACTGTTATAATTACATCGTAGGGTGTAGCGCGCGCGTCGCCGCAACCAGCAGTATATACAAAGCTGCCGTTGATGGTGCCCACGGCCGTGCTGCTGGCCGAGCCCGTGGCACTTCCCGTAGCTATCGTCCCGGGATTATTATTGAAAGTAGCGTTAAAAGGCCCAGCACCATCCAGCAGCGCACTATTAAGCTTCATCGTGAGCTTTTGCTGCTCTGGGTCAGATGCCATTACCGTAAAACGCACCGTTTGGCCTTCCTCAATGGCATATTCTTTTACAGCAACAGAGGATGGCGTAAATACTGGTGGTAGGTTGGAGGGACAAGGGCGCACTACCAGTTGCACATCTCGGCGGGTGGTACCGACCAGTACTTCCCGCCCGTTTAGCTTGCGGTATTCTTTCACATCTACGGCCACCACAAAGTTGCCCACGGCAGGAGAGGCGTACCGACTCAAGCCTGTAGTGGCGTTAAGCGCCGCAAAACCATTCTTGCCGAAAGGTTGATTGACCGTATACCCCGGTGCGTACAGCACCGATCCCGGCGGTGGGGCAAAAACGGTACTGCCCAATGGCGCGCCCTGGTAAGGGGTGCCAAACGAATAAATTAGCCGGTCGCCATCGGCATCGTAGGCATTATTGAGAATCAGGCTGGTATCTCCCTGACAAATAACAGCCACGGCCGTGTCCGAAAAGACCGGAGACGTATTGGGGAGCAGTGGTGGCGCCATCTCGGTGTACAACAGCATGTTGGTATCACCGGAATTTACCAGATTGATAATGCCCACATTGCGCGTGTTGTCCGCAAACACAGCGTAATAACCGTCAAACGAAAGAGGGAGATTGACGGTAGTCTTGTATGTAGCCAGCGTTACGCGGGGCGGCCTGTTAGGGAGGGCGCAAGTTCCGGAAACAGGTGGGGTTACCTCTGCAAAGCTATTGCGCGGTACCTCTAGACTCAGGATGCGAGCACCAGCTTGAGATTTATTGTAAATATTAAGTGTGATGTAAGGTCTGCCATCCGGAATTTGGGAGGAGGGTTCCTTATTAAGATACGCTAATACGGTTACCTGGTACCGAAACGGAGCTGCCGTCGGCCCGTTCGCATCAAGGTACTTATAGTGCATTTCGCCGCCCAACAAGTGAGAGGCCGTGGCTGGCAGAACAGCGAGTAGTAATAACCATAAGATGCTAAAACTAGTGCGTAGTAGTGGAAACATAGGCAGAAAATATATAGCGCATTTCGTGGCTCGAAGGTAAGAGAATAGGCTATTTTTAAATTTGAAAAAAATTGTATTTTTTTAATTTATTTATTTAAAAGTAAAAGCAATAAGCATGTAAAATGTACCAAAGTTTTACATTGTAAATAATTGATAATAAATAGTAAATTGAGGAATATAAAGAGGGTAATTCTTAGTTAAAAAACATAAAAAAATACAGCCAGGTTGAGTAGGCTAGTCGTAAGTATAGACTACTACAATTTTGCGTTACTCAACCATGCACCAACATCAACACCCTACTCTCGTCTTCCTCCACGGCTTCATCGAAAGCCGCGAAATCTGGACGGATTTCACCCGTGACTTTCCCAACGACTACCCCATCTTCGCACCCGATCTATTAGGCCATGGCGATAATACGGCGCCCGTAGCCAACTACTCCATGCGTGCCCAGGCCGATTATGTGGCCAAGCAACTACAGCAGCAAAACATTGAAAAAGCTGTGCTGATAGGCCACAGCATGGGCGGCTACGTAGCGCTGGCTCTGGCCGAAAAGCACCCAGAGCTGGTAGCAGGGTTGTGCCTGCTCAACTCCTCGGCGCTGGCTGATACGGACGAGAAAAAGCAGAACCGTGAGAAGAACATTGATTTTATCGAGCGGCACGGGGTAGAGAAGTTCATGAACTCCTTCGTGCGCCCCCTGTTCGCGCCCGCCCACCGCGACTCGATGCCCGAGCAGCTACGGATGCTGGAGAATATCGGTAAGGCCACGCCCAAGGAAACCTTCATCGGTGGGCTGCGGGCCATGGCCGCCCGCGCCGACCGCACGCAGGTGCTACGCGAGGCGCAGTTTCCGGTGCTCGTTATTGCCGGTAAAGAGGATTTGGCGGTACCCTTCGAGCAGTCGATAGAAGTGACGCAACTGGCGCCGGTTACATACGCGCTGTTTTTGGCGGAGGTAGGGCACTTGGCCTACCTAGAGGCGCCGGAGCGCACGCGACAGGCAGTGCTTGATTTCGCGGCGGTGACGTTTGCATAAAAAATGGTCTGATGAAGCTCGCTTCATCAGACCATTTTCAGATTCTAACTTAAGGGGATTACTTCTCGATTGGCACCATTTTGTCGCGTAGATCGGCCGGTACATCTTCCGTTGAAATGATGCTAAGGCCATCATTTTTGAAGAGGATAGAACCCTGTGCACTTTCAGCCATTACACCTTGCACATCGCGCTGTGCAATGCGGTACATGGCGCCAGTAGCCGGGTCTACAATCAGCATCCCGATAAGGCCTCCAAAAACGATGTTGCCAAAATACCAGCCGTTTAAATTGGCTTCCAAGGTCATTTGGCGGTCGTCATAGCCTGCCTTTTTAAAGGTGAGAGTGTAGATTTCCTTTTTAAAGAAGCCGGCACCCGATTTTAGCATAACGGCGGTGGGCACCTTGCCCGCAAATACTTCCTTACCGGCACGATTGGTCACGGTAACATCGGCACCGACTGGCACACTATTGATGGCGACAGGGTAGCGACTTTTGCTAACAATGGAGGCGCAGCTGCCTAGTGCCAATGTAGCAGCCAAAGCGAAGGGTAAAGTTACTTTCATGTAATAATGAGTATGATTAAAAAAAGAAAAAAGATCAAATAATTTTCTATTCCGGAAAGGATTTTAGAAGAAGTATGCGAATATAGAAATGGCCAATATCATTTGTATGCAAGGTGATTCATTATTTTTTTCCTTAACCTTATAATAGAATGACAAATACTTATTATATAATAATTCTTATAATTTGGGTTGCCTGTAATTCTCGTAAATACCACAGTGCCCCGATCGGATAAGTCCGACCGGGGCACTGTGGTATTTGCTGCTATAACTCTGCGGTAGCCTCACTGGCCTACCCAATCAACCCCATTTTCATCATGGCCTCAGCAATTTGCACGGCGTTGGTGGCGGCGCCTTTGCGCAGGTTGTCGGCCACTACCCACATATTGAGGGTGCGGGGCTGGGTTTCGTCGCGGCGGAGGCGGCCGACGAGCACGGCGTCTTTGCCGTGGGCGTCTTTGGGCATGGGGTAGACGTTATTTTTTACGTCGTCTACCACTTCCACGCCTTCGGTCTGGCACAGCAGTTCGCGCACCTCGTCGAGGTCAAATTCCTCGGCAAACTCCACGTTCACCGACTCCGAGTGGCCACCCATCACGGGAATGCGCACGGTGGTGGCCGTCACGCGGATGCTGTCGTCGCCGAAGATCTTCTTGGTTTCCTTTACCATTTTCATCTCCTCCTTGGTGTAGCCGTTGTCCTCGAACACGTCGATGTGGGGTAGCACGTTCAGGTCGATGCGGTGGGGGTAGGCGGGGTTGCTGGCATCCTGGCCGGCGCGCTCCTCCAGGAGCTGATCTACAGCTTTTTTGCCGGTGCCTGTTACGCTCTGGTAGGTGCTTACTACAATGCGCTGCACCTTGTATTTTTCGTGTAGCTTGTTGAGGGCCACCACCATTTGGATGGTAGAGCAGTTGGGGTTGGCAATGATTTTATCATCGGCAGTCAACTCTTTGGCGTTGATTTCGGGCACTACCAACTTCTTGGTGGGGTCCATGCGCCAAGCCGAGGAGTTGTCAATTACTACGGTGCCTACCTCGGCAAAGCGTGGGGCCTCCTCCTTGCTGGTGGTGCCGCCGGCCGAGAAAATGGCTACATCGGGGCGAGCCGCTACGGCGTCGTCCATGCTCACCACCTTGTATTTTTTGCCCTGAAACTCAATTTCCTGGCCCACCGATTTGGCAGAGGCCACGGGTAGAAGCTCGGTGACCGGGAAATTCCGCTCGGCCAACACTTTCAGCATTTCGCCCCCGACTAGGCCGGTGGCACCTACTACGGCTACTTTCATGGTTGTTTAAAAATGAGTAGAACAGTAAAGGTACACGCTGCTGCTCTTTTTTGTAGTAGAACTTGGATTTCCTGATACAATGCGCAAAGGTTGGCGCGTATTCTGCGTGAGAATACAACGCGCACTGCGCCGGAAATTACTAGTTCGATCCTCGTGAAACTCTATTTGCTATTGGCAGCCCTGCTGCTCACGCTGTCCGCACACGCCCAGCTCAGCGACTCGTTTACCGATGGTGACTTC
Source organism: Hymenobacter sp. NBH84 (assembly GCF_014217645.1). NCBI lineage: Bacteria > Pseudomonadati > Bacteroidota > Cytophagia > Cytophagales > Hymenobacteraceae > Hymenobacter > Hymenobacter sp. NBH84. The sequence continues at coordinate 3,591,884 of NZ_CP043644.1, read as the reverse complement.
ACCCAAAACCCACCCTGGACCGGCGACGCGGCCGGCTTTACCATCAACGCGCAGAAGCAGCTGCAAACCAACGGCCCCGCGGTGACGGGCACCCAACTGCAACTCGTAACGCCCTGCCAGGCCGTAACGGGCACCACCTGGGAGTGTTGGGTCAACATCAAAAACACGGTGAGCAGCGGCAACTACGCCGACGTGTGGCTGCTGGCCGACCGTGCCGACCTAAAAACCAGTGGCACGCAGGGCTACTTTGTGCGCCTCGGCGGCACACCGAAGGAAGTAGCGCTATTTCGCAAAAAACGCCACGGGTAGCCCAACGTACGTGGTGGATGGGCGGGATAACACGCTGAATTCGACCACCAATAATCTGGTGCGGGTGCGCGTGACGCGCTCCGTGCAGAACGTCTGGACGCTGGAGCGCGACCTGACCGGCGGCTCCAACTTCACCACGGAAGGAACCGGTACCGATGCCACGCACCAGCACGGCGGCTACGTGGGGGTAGTCGTCACGTACTCATCGGCCAACAGCCAGAAGTATTCCTTCACTGATTTTCGGGTGACAGACACCGCACCGCCTACCCCAGTGAAAGCCACGGCCACGGCTGCCCGGCAGCTCGATGTGACGTTCAACGAGCCCGTGGCAACTGGCGTTAGTGCCGCCAGTTTCCGATTGGTGGCGGCCGGGGCGCTGCCAATCCTGAGCGCCGAGCGCGACGCAGCGGACCCTGCCGTAGTGCATCTCACCTACGCGGCCAATCTGCCATTGGGCAGCAATACGGTGGAGGTACGCAACGTGGCCGATCTGTACGGCAATGTAGCAGCCGGGCCGCTTACGGTGGGCTTTGTCAACAATGGCTTTGCCGTGGCGCCAGGCTTCAACCAAGTGCTTATCACTGAAATACTAGCCAACGAAATGCCCGTTGTAGGGCTACCCGCGTCGGAATACGTAGAGGTGCACAACCCTAGTGCCACAGCTGTGCTGGACCTAGCGGGCGTGCGCCTGCTGAAACCTAGCAGCACCGGTAATCCGGCGGTGTTTCCGACTGGGGCAGTGCTGTTACCGGGCGAGTACGCCGTGGTGTGCGGCAGCACGCGGGCTGCGCAGTTTGCCGGCTTCGGGAAAGTATTTGGCCTAACGAATTTCCCTACACTCACCAATGCCGGCGACCAACTAGTATTGCGCAGCCGCACGGGGCAGACGTTGTTTGAAATCAGCTATTCCGATACGTGGTACAAGGACAGCAAGAAAAAAAACGGCGGTTGGGCGCTGGAAATGGTGGATATGGCCAACCCCTGTGCCGGCCTCGCTAATTGGACCGCCAGCCAGGATGGGAGCGGTGGCACGCCCGGCCGTGCCAACTCTGTGCACGCTACCAACCCCGACCAAACGCCACCGGCGCTACTGCGGGCACTGGCCACTAACCCCACCACCGTGCGGCTATTTTTCGGGGAGAAGCTGGATAGTGCCGCTGTGGCGAACGTAGCGCTGTATGCGCTTACTACGGGTATCATCACGCGGGCCACTGCCATAGCTCCCGATTTCCGGGCGGTGGACCTCACGCTGGGCGCGGCTCTGCAAGCCAATCAGCCCCTCACGGTAACCGTACAACGCGCCGTAGACTGTGTGGGGAATACTATCGGCGCCGCGGCTACGGCTACGTTTGCCCTACCCGGCACCCCTGCCGCGGGCGACGTGGTTATCAATGAAATTCTGTTCAACCCGCGCCACGTATGCGGTGGATTTTGTAGAGCTATTGAATCGCTCCGATAAGTACCTGGATGTGCAAAGCTGGACGCTCAGCAACCAAAAGCCTGACGGCACTCTGGATACAAAATCCGTAACGGCCGCGCCCTATGTGCTGGCTCCGCGCCAACTGGTGGTCCTGACGGAGCGCCCCGATATCGTGCAAGCGCAGTACCCGACGTCTCACGATGCGGCCGCGTTCCTACCCGTTTCTGCCCTACCCACCTATCCCGATGATGCCGGTATAGTAAGCGTCAGCTCGGCCGCTGGGGTGCTGCTCGACCGCTACGCCTACGATAAAGCGCAGCATCTGGCTCTGCTCAGCGACCTGGATGGGGTGTCGTTGGAGCGCATTCGGGCTGATGGGCCGAGCGCGGCGGGCAACTTTCACTCGGCGGCCAGCGCGGTGGGTTATGCCACGCCGGGTAGGCCCAACTCGCAGTACCAGGAGGATCCTGGCGGTGATAAGCTGTTTCGGCTGGAGCCCGAGATATTCACGCCCGACGAAGATGGGCAGCAAGATTTCACTACCCTGAATTACCAACTCGATCAACCAGGGTATGCTGCCACCGTTACTATCTACGATGCTCAGGGCCGGCTCATACGCCGCCTCGTGCGCAACGAAACCCTACCCCTCAGCGGCTTCGTGCAGTGGGACGGCCTCAACGACCAAGGCCGCAAAGTGCCCGTAGGGGCCTACGTACTGCTGATTGAACTCCTGCACCCAGCCAGTGGCAACCAACGGCAGTACAAAAAGACAGTGGTAGTAGGCGCCCGGTTTTAGGTAGCGTTTCGGGCAGAGTGGGTAGATAATCAAATAAAAACCGTCCTACCGAATACAGCTGAAGGCTGTATTCGGTAGGACGGTTTTTATTTGATTATGGACAGTTACTTAATTGCTGCCCGTAGTACTGCCGCCCGTGGTGGTACCCATGCTACCTGTAGTGCCCGTGGTGCTACCTGTGGTGCCGCCTGTGTTACCTGTGGTACCACCGCTTGTGCTACCCGTAGTACCTGCACCGCTGGCATTACCGGCGCTATCCGCCATGCCTGCGTTGTTGGGCGCATCTATGCGGGGTGAGAGTTGCTCTTGTTGGGCTGTGGTTTCGGGGTTGCCGTTGCCTGCCTGGTACGTTTCGTCGGTGGTGTGGCTACGGCAAGAGCCCAGCGTAGCGGTGAGTAGTGCAGCAGCGGCGGCTATGGAAAGGAGACGTTTCATGGGAAAAGAATAAGGAAGGTGTGGTTTTCTGATGTTACCGCGGAAAGTCAGACAAGGTTGTCCTCTAGCTGAAAATCAAATGCCAGCCCCGCCGTAGATGGTTGAACCTTCAGGATGGGTAGGCATCCAACGGCCGTCACGAATCGAGGGTGTTATGACGCAGCAGCAACTCCAGCATTCGTACTGACCTTCTCGGACTTTGGCCGGTGCATAAGTCAAAACGCCAGCAACGGTACCGACCACGGCACCACCAGCAGGTTTCAAGAAGCAAGGCATCCTCAACGACGCGCCCAACCTGCACGACCTCGACGCCGGCGACCTGAAGTATCACTTCGTTCTTCGCGCCACCTACGCCACCGTGCTCCGCAACTGGCTTCAGGCCGATGACACTACCATTTTGGGTAGCCAATTTGAAGGCCTGAGCGGGGTGACGTAAAGGTGAGCGCCAAAGCTGAAGCATAGGCAAAGAATGCGGCTAAAAAATAGCAGCTCGACAATATCTATTGAGTATCAGGTACGTAGAAGGCGGGGTACGCTGTTTCTCTCACCAAACACTTCTCCTCATGAAAATTCTGTCTCCGTCTGCACATGGCATCCTCGATTACCTGACCGTTGCCTTTTTCGCGTTGGCCCCCACCGTATTTGGGTTCACGGGCACTTACGCCACGGTATGCTACGTACTGGCCGCGGGCTACCTGCTCATTACCCTGCTCACAGCCTTCCCCATGGGCGTGCTCAAGGTTATTCCGTTTCTGGTGCACGGCCGGCTGGAACTGGTAAGCGGACTGGTGTTTCTGGTTTCGCCCTGGCTGTTTGGCTTCGCCGACGACAACCTGACCGCCCGCAACCTCTTTATGGCCTCGGGGGTAGTGTTTCTGCTGGTGTGGTTCATCACCGACTGGCACGCCGAAACCCGCAGCGTCGCAACGGATACGCCTAGAGTGTAACACTCGGTATACCTAATACGGTTATAAGAAAGCCCTGTCAGACACTGCTGACAGGGCTTTTTGTGGTTTTTAACGGCTTGTACTCAGCGTCTACAGCCGGAAGCTGAACCCCACGAAATACTCGTGGTCTGTTTGGCGGTTGAGGGCAATGTGCGTACCGATGTCGAATTGTAGATTGTCGCTAACGTCGAACTGCGGCCCCAGATTCACGCCGGCTTGCCAGCGGTTTTTGCTTGTATCCCAGTGCCCTACCACTTCTGCAAAGCCTTCCAGCCAATGCGTAAAAACCTTATCGATGGTGAAGGTAGGCGTGAGTAACACAAAATGCGAAGTACTTTCGCGGTCGTACATCCACTCGGCGGCGGTTTGGGCGCCTATGTTCCAGTCGTGGGGTAACATGTAAATTACTGGCACCAGAAGTCCATATTCCACGGCCCCGTCGCCTACCTCTTTGCCGGTGGGCAGGCGTACGTAGCCGATGGCCGCCAAGGCAAAGCCTTTGTTGTCGTCGCCAATAAGGTTGCGTTTGAGGCGCACCACCATATCGCCCATGCGGGCTTGCCGCTCCGGCTCCATCGTTCCTTTATCTTCCCAATGTTTGTTGATGGTATAGGAATTCAGGCCTACCTGCAAATCGGTCCGGTTGGTAAGGCCTATTTTCATTAGGACATGGTTGAGGTAAAGCGACCGGTCGCGGGCGTCTCCATCACGGGAGTTGAGCAGGCGCAGTCCATCATTTTCTAGCTGAAAGTGGCCCGCATCCACTGTGTAAGGGCTTTCAGTAATGCCAGGGCGGTCGGGCACCATCGGGCGCATGTACTTGCGCGGGGTAGGGTGGAACAAGTCGTAATGACTTTTATCGACCGAAATGGTGTCGTTGGTCTGGGCACGGGCGCTCAAGCCAACTAGCAGTAGAATTGCCAGTAGCAACGAGGGGTAGGGGAGGGACATAGCGCGAAGGTAGGCGGAAGGAATATAGGTCGCATCGCCCTGGGCTGAGCAAGCCCCTGCGTAGGCTTTCGGTATAACTATTAAGATAAGGCCAAAATCCACCCTGTTGTGCTTCACTATCTGTATACTGCCTCTGCTGTGAATAAAATAGAGAATGGATACACAATCTATTGTATGCCAATGTTTTATTGTGGCGCACAGGTATTGGTTGTGATTTTGAGCAATTTGCACGCAGCCGAAAGCAATAGGATGCAGACTTTTGTAGCCAATTGTTTTCAGCGCTGCTGTTCATCCCCACTCCTACCCATGCGTAATATTTTTCTATCAATTCTAGCTGCTGGTATACTAAGCGCGCCGAGCGCTACAGCTCAGAAAGCCACCGCCCCAGCTGCCAAAGCCTACTCCGCCGCCGGCAAAAAAGTGCAGGTATACACCACGGCTGCCAATACCCAAATGCGCCTCGCCAAAGCGGATAACGACCTCAGCTTCCAGCAGATGGGGCAGCCACTGGAGACGCAGGTGTGCCTGTTTGTAGACCCTACCCACACGTTTCAGTCGCTCACGGGTATTGGTGGCGCCCTCACCGATGCCTCAGCCGAAGTATTTGCTAAGCTGCCTAAAGCCCAGCAAAAGGAGTTGCTGGACGCCTACTATAGCCCTACCAAGGGCATTGGCTACACGTTGGCCCGCACCAACATTGCCAGCTGCGACTTCTCCAGCGCCAGCTACACCTACGTGGCCGACAACGACAAGGAGCTGAAAACCTTCAGCGTGAAGCACGACGAGCAGTATCGCATTCCGTTCATTAAGCAGGCCACGGCGGCGGCGGGCGGCAAGCTGCCGCTGTTTGTGAGCCCCTGGTCGCCGCCCGCCTGGATGAAGGACAACAACAGCCTGGTGAAAGGCGGTAAGCTCCTACCCGAGTACCGCCAGGCCTGGGCCAACCACTACGTGAAGTTTATCAAAGAGTATGAGCGTCAAGGGATTCCAATTTGGGGCCTCACGGTGCAAAACGAGCCCATGGCCAAGCAAACCTGGGAATCGTGCGTGTATTCGGCCGAGGAGGAGCGCGACTTTGTGAAGAATTTCCTGGGCCCCACGCTCAAGAAAAAACGGCCTAAGTGACAAAAAACTCATCGGCTGGGACCACAACCGCGACCAGATCTTCCAACGGGCCACCACCTTGTTCGACGACCCCGAGGCCAGCCAGTACTTCTGGGGTATCGGCTTTCACTGGTACGAAACCTGGACCGGCAGCGGCCAGCTGTTCGACAATCTGCGCCGCGTGCACGAAACCTACCCCAGCAAAAACCTAGTGTTCACGGAAGGCTGCGTGGAGCAGTTCAAGCTCGACAACATTGGCGATTGGAAGCTGGGCGAACGGTACGGCCGCTCCATGATAAACGACTTCAACGCCGGCACCGTGGCTTGGACCGACTGGAACATCCTGCTCGACGAAAAACGGCGGCCCCAACCACGTGGGCAACTTCTGCTACGCCCCCGTGCACGCCGATACGCGCACTGGCAAGCTTAACTACACCAACTCGTTCTACTACATCGGGCACTTCTCCAAGTTCGTGCGCCCCGGTGCCAAACGCATTGCCGTGGCCTCTACCCGCGACTGGCTTTCCGCCACGGCCTTCGTAAACCCAGACGGCAAAGTGGCCGTGGTGGTGATGAACGACAGCGACAAACAGCAGGAGTTCAGCCTCTGGATTAAAGGCCAGGCCGCACCTACCGTCAGCCTACCCCACTCCATGATGACGCTGGTAGTGAACTAAATAGCTGCGTATAAACGAAATCTAAGATAGAACGTCATGCTGAGCGGAGCCGAAGCATGGCGTTCTTTTGTATCCTACCCTACCTCAACCCATGAAAACCCTTCTTCTCGCTACCCTTTCGCTTTTTCTAACGTTCACGGCGGCTGCCCAATCCTTCTCTACCATGCGCTGGCAAAACGCTCCCAAAAAATCGACCATCACTGCCAACAGCGTGCAGGTACAGGTAGACGGCGGCACCGATTTCTGGCGCGTGACGCACTACGGCTTCATCCGCGACAACGGCCATTTCTTCTTTCAGGAGCAGGAAGGCGATTTTCTGGCGAAAGTGAAGGTAGTAGGCCAGTACAAAGAACTCTATGACCAAGCCGGCCTTATGATTCGGTTGGATGAAAAGAACTGGATCAAGACCGGTATTGAGTACGTGAAAGGCGTACAAAACGTCAGCGCCGTCGTAACCCGCGAGGTGTCCGACTGGTCGGTGGTGCCGCGGCAGGATAGTCCGAAAGCCATGTGGCTTACGCTCCTACGTAAAGGTGACTACGTGGAAATTCAGTATTCCTTCGACAACAAGGAGTTCAAGATGCTGCGCTTAGCCTACTTTCCGCCCACGCCGGGCAAGAAAGTGCAGATTGGCCTGATGTGCGCCGCCCCCGATGGCAAAGGCTTCCCGGTGGCGTTCGAGGATTTTTCGGTAAAGCCGGTAGCGAGCGGAAAGTAATTCCTCATCATTAAGACCAATAGCACGGCTTTCGTAAACGGAAACGCCGTGCTATTCTTTTTTCAGCATTTTTTAAAACGGCACGACCACCTTCACGCTCACATTCCTACCCTGATTATAGATACCTGAGCGGCCATTGGGCGAGGCGGTGTAGTATTCAAAGTATTTCAGCCGGTTCAAGTGCGATTGATACGCCATATTAAACACGTTATCAACCTGCACAAACAGCTGCGCTACCTCACGCTGTCCGGCGCGTAGGGTAGTGCCCGCGCCCAGACCCAGCAGCGTGTAGCCCGCGGTGCGGGTTTCGGTGTTATCAACAGCGTAGAAGCGGTTTTGAGCTGCGTTGATATCCACCGTGGCGCGCACGTAGGTAGCGTGCAAGGGGCCGAGCGGGCGCGGCATAGTGTAGCGTGCTTCGAAGCGGGCGTGCAGGGGCGGAATGAACGGTAGATACTTGGCCGCGTTGCCCTCTGTGGCGCGCAGAGCGTTGTTCTGATTCAGCCCTACCACATAGGCCAGGCTGTTGTTGAGTAGGAAGCCGGGTAGGGAGGTGGGGTGCAGATTGGCCGTGAATTCGGCACCGTAGAGGCGCGCGCCGCTTTGCTGGTACTGGTAGGTAGCGTTGCCGGGCACCAGTTCCACAGGCTGGCCGTTGGCGTCGGTGAGGCGGGCCTGGTAGATGTAGCCCGTGATGCGGTTGTGAAAGGCATCCACGCTCAGGTCGGCCCAGGGGAGGCGGGCGGCCAGGCCCAGGTCTTGTTGCAGGCTGAACTCGGGGTTGAAGGTGCGGTTGCCGAGGTACACGATATGGGCGCCGGGGTCGAGGCCGTTGGAGCCTACCTCCGTGATGTTGGGCGCCCGGTAGCCCCGCGCCACGTTGGCGCGCAGCACGTACCGTTCATTCAGCGCATACGTGCCCCCCACGCTAGCCGATACGCCCCGGTACCACCGACCAAACGCCGCAAACTGTGGCTCCCTACCCGGCGCGGCCGGCACCTGCTGCTCGAAGCCCGTGGCCGGGTTCGGCCCCACGTAGAAGTCGTTCCATGTGAGGTGGCGAGTGTCGTAGCGGAGGCCGCCGGCCAGGTCGAGGCGGCCGAAGGTTTTCTTGAGATGCAGATAACCGCCAATGTCGAACAAGTTGTAGTCGGGAATGGGGAAGTCGGTGGCGTCCTGATTCCGGTTGCGCTGGGCCATGCCGTTCAGGCCCGCGGTAGCCTCCACCCCCAGCAGGGTAGGAGCGGCGTAGCGGAGGTCGTAGTTATAGGTAGTGAGTTGCACGCTCAGGCCCGGCTGCTCGGGTAGGGTAGGGTGGTTGTACTCGCGGCGGCGGTTTTGCTGCACGCCCAGCAGCGCATGCAACTCGCCCGTACCCAGCCGGAAGCGATTGCGCGTGAGCAAGCGGTAGTGCTGAATACGCTGGTACAGCGGGTTGAGGCGGTAGGTGGAAAGCTCGGCGGTGGGCACCAGCGGCCGGTTGCGGATATCGTCGCCACCATCTAGCACCTGCCGCGTAAAGCGCCGGCTCAGCGAATCGCGGCTGCCGTCGGGGATTTCCTGGTGGTTGTCGTAGAGCGTCGCCGACCAGTCGGAGCTACCCCAGGTTTTGTCTACCCCGGCCGTGGCCGTGGCGTTTAGCTCCCGGAAGGCGGTGCCGTACACGCGGCCATCCACCGGGTTGCGGTAGTTCTGAGCCAGACGGTAGGAGGCGCGGCCACCGTAGTGCCAGCCGGCGCGGTGGTAGCGCAACCCCACCGACGCGCCCAACAGGTTGTTGTTGGTCTGATACTCCGTGAGGGCGTCGCCGTGGAGCTGGCCCTCGGGGCCGTCGTCGGGGCGGCGGGGTAGGAGGTTCACTACCCCGGCCACGGCATCGGAGCCGTAGATGAGGCTGGCGGGGCCTTTCACCACTTCAATACGCTCAATATCATACTGATCTACCTCAATGCCGTGCTCGTCGCCCCACTGCTGGCCCTCCTGGCGCAGGCCGTTGTACATCGTCAGCACGCGGTTGTAGCCCAGCCCCCGAATGAACGGTTTGCTGATGTTGGGGCCCGTAGTAACGGCGCTCAGGCCGGGCACGCCCCGCACGGCCGCGTCAATCACGTTGCCATTGGCGTTCAAGTTGATGTCGCGGCGGTTGAGGGCCGCCACGGGCACAGGGCTGCGGCGTAGCTCCGTCGCGCGCGACACGCCTGTAACCACCACTTCTTCCAGTGCCGCAGGCGTGGCTACCAGGGTAGCGTCCAGCACCAGGGTTTGGGCCGCTGCTACCGTCACGCGCCGCCGCACTGGCTGGTAGCCCACAAACGAAAACACGATTTCCGCAGGGCCGGCGGGCACGTTGCGTAGCTCGTATCGTCCTTGCGCATTAGTGGTGCAGCCCTCCGCGGTGCCTACCATCGCCACCGTCACCTGCTCCAAGGGCTGGCCCGCCGCCCGCACCTGCCCCCGGATGGTAGCCGTAGCATACTGTGCCGTTGCCTCACTTCCTACCAACAGCACCAAAAGAAGAAAGAAAAGCTGCTTCATATTTAAAGCGTATGAAAAATATATTTAGATTAATCTAAACCTGTTGACCCAAAAAAGCGCCGTGGCGGACTTACCCACCACAGCGCTTTCGTATTTATTTATCCTATAAACGTCTGCACCAGCAGGTACACGTTCAGTACCACGATGATGGCCGATACACTCCAGGCCGTGGCTTGCATCCAGGGCTTGTTCACGAATACGCCCATTTTGAGCTTGCTACCCGTGAAGAGCACCAAGGGTATCACAGCAAAGCTGAGTTGAAACGACAGGATAACCTGGCTGAGCACCAGCAGCTCGCTGGTGCCGTGCTCCCCGTACATCACCGTGACCACAAAGGCCGGCACCACCGCAATGCTGCGCGTAATCAGGCGACGCATCCAGGGCTTCAGCTTCAAATCCAGAAAGCCTTCCATCACGATTTGACCTGCGAGGGTGCCCGTAAGGGTAGAGTTTTGACCCGACGCCAGCAGCGCCACCGCAAACAGTACACTGGCCGCGCCGGCACCCAGCACTGGCGCCAGCAGCTTGTGCGCGTCGGTAATGTCGGCCACGTCGCGGTAGCCGTTGTAGTGGAAGGCCGCGGCTGACGTGACCAGAATGGCTCCGTTCACGAAAAACGCCAGCAGGAGCGACACCGTGCTGTCGATGGTGGCAAACTTGATGGCCATGCGCTTGCCGGGCTCCGTCTGCTCGATCTGCCGCGTCTGCACAATGCTGGAGTGCAAGTACAGGTTGTGCGGCATCACGGTAGCACCCAAAATGCCAATGGCAATGTAGAGCATGTGCGGATTGGTAACAATCTGGGGCTGAGGTACCAGGCCTTGCGCCAACGCGAAGTAATTGGGGTGCGACACGACTACTTCGTAGATAAAGCACACAAAAATTACCACCATCAGGCCTGCCACAAAGCTTTCCAGCGCCCGGAAGCCTTTGTTCTGGAACAGTAGCACCACCATCACGTCCAGGATGGTGAGGGCCACGCCCCAGGTGAGAGGCAGGCCAAAGAGCAGGTTGAGCGCAATGGCGGAGCCGATGACCTCGGCTAAATCGCAGGCGGCAATGGCAATTTCGCAGAGTACCCACAGCACTAGGCTTACCGGCCGGGAGTAGTGGTCGCGGCAGGCCTGAGCCAGGTCGCGCCCGGTTACGATGCCGAGCTTGGCCGCCAGGTGCTGCAAGAGCATGGCGAAAAAGTTGGAAATCAGAATCACCGACAGCAGTGTGTAGCCGTAGCGGGCACCGCCTTCAATGTCGGTGGCCCAGTTGCCGGGGTCCATGTAGCCCACGGCCACCATCAGGCCGGGCCCGCCAAAGGCCAGCAGCTTGCGCCAAAAAGAGGCGTTAGCGCCGGGTACTTTAATGGAACCGTGTACCTCGGGTAGGGAATTGGCGCGCCGAGCGTGCCGCCAGCCGGCATCGGGTGCATGGGCGGGGGTAGGGGCAGAAGCGAGTGGGGTAGGCGAATCCTGTACGGGTAGAGGCATAAGTAACTTGTAGCGAAAGAACTGCGAAAGCTAGTTTAATTTTTAGATAAACCTAAAAATTAATTTAAGCGTCTATAAATACGTAGACAAGCAGGGTAAAAGTTTCGCTGAAAACAGAAGTGGTTTTTTTCGCGGAATTTTGTGGCCCTTTTTGCCGTTGCTCCCCTCCCTATGCTTGATAAGAAAACCAAAAACCGTCTGGGCCTGCTATCGTTGGTGGTGAGCGTAGCGCTGGTGGCGCTGAAGTTCTACGCCTACTTCATGACCCGCTCGCAGGTGGTGCTGACGGATGCGCTGGAGTCGATTATCAACGTCTTTACGAGCGGTTTTGCGTTCTACAGCATCTACTTGGCCAGCCTACCCAAGGACGAAAACCACCCCTATGGCCACGGAAAAATCGAGCATCTATCGGTAGGATTCGAAGGCGGACTGATTCTGTTTGCCGGCCTCTATATCTTCTACAGCGCCACGCGCACGCTGTTTGAGCCGCACGCCGTGGCCGCGCCCGATCTGGGCGTGTGGCTGCTGGCGGTAGCGGGTGTCATCAACTTAGGGGTAGGCTACCTGCTGGTGCGCGAGGGCAAGCGCCTGAAATCGGCCGCGTTGGTCGGAGATGGACAGCACTTATATATTGATGCGTTGACGTCGCTGGTATCATGCGCGGCGCTGCTGCTGGTGTTTCTCACTGGCATTGTGCTGTTCGATACGCTGGCGGCGCTGCTGCTGGGCATTGTGATTGTGGTGAATGGCTACAAGATGCTGCGCAGCTCCGCCTCGGCCCTAATGGATGAATCGGACGCGGCCACGGTGGCCGAGGTAGTGGCCGAGCTACAACGCCACCGCCAACCCGCTTGGATTGACGTGCACAACCTGCGCGTGCAGCGCTACGGCGCCAACCTGCACATCGACTGCCACATGCAGATGCCATATTATTTCAGCCTTGAAGCCATTCATAATGAGCTGAATAAGATTGAAACCCTCATGCGCCAGCACGCCGACGCCGAGGTGGAAATGTTTGTGCATGCCGACCCCTGTACCTTCCGCGCCTGCTCCCTATGCCATATGGCCGACTGCCCCGTCCGCCAACACGCCTTCGCGCACGAGGTAGAGTGGAACCTCGCCAACGCCGTCCGCAACGAGCGACATCAGTTGGCGGAAGGGTAGGAAAATTGACAAAACCTGTCATCCTGAACGCAGTGAAGGACCTTATCACGTTGAACGACCATCGTACCAACGACTCGTGCCAACGTGAGAAGGTCCTTCGTTGCGCTCAGGATGACAAATGAAAACCTACTTCTGTCGGTCCTGGCCGGTCATGTCCAGCATCCAGCCGGGGTACTCGGCGGGTAAGGCGCTGGCTTCGGCCAGCTGCTTCAACTCTTCTTCGGAGAACTTAACATCTACCGATTTCAGGTTGTCTTCGAGCTGCGACATTTTGCTGGCGCCAATGATAATACTGGTCACGACGGGCTGGTGCAGCAGCCACGCCAGCGACAGTTGGGCTACGGAAGCGCCTTTTTGCTTGGCTAGTGGGTGCAGAATGTCCAGAATGTCGAAGGCCCGGTCGCGGTTCACGGGTGGGAAGTCGAAGTTAACGCGGCGGCCGTCTTCGCCTTCCTGCTTCTTGCGGCTGTACTTGCCGCTGAGCAAACCGCCGGCCAGCGGGCTCCAAACCATCAGCCCTACCTTCTGGTCTTGCAGCAGCGGAATCAACTCGCGCTCCAGTTCGCGCCCAGCCACGGTGTAGTAGGCTTGCAGCGACACAAATTTCTCCAGGTGCAGGCGCTCGGAGGTGCCCAGCGCCTTCATCAGCTGCCAGGCGGCCACGTTGCTGGCTCCAATGTAGCGCACCTTGCCGCTACGCACCAGGTCATCAAACGCCCGCAGGGTTTCCTCGAAGGGCGTCAGCGGGTCGTAGCTATGCATTTGGTAAAGGTCGATGTAGTCGGTGCCGAGGCGCTTGAGGCTGGCTTCGGCCTGATCCATGATATGCTTGCGGGTGAGGCCTACCTGGTTGGGGCCGTCGCCCATTTTGCCGCGCACTTTGGTGGCAACGATCAGTTCGCTGCGGCTCAGACCCAAGTTGCGGATGGCCTGACCGGTCATCTCTTCTGATTGGCCTTCGGAATACACGTTGGCCGTGTCAAGGAAGTTGATGCCCGCGTCTACAGAGCGCTTCAGCAGCTCATCGGCGCCGGCCTGGTCTACCTTGGCAATTTCCTTGAAGCGACCTTCGGTCTGGCCAAACGTCATGGTGCCCAGGCACAGCTCGGATACTTTCAGGCCGGTGTTGCCTAACAGATTGTATTTCATGTTGGGGAGGGGTAGGTGGTTGTGGAAAGGGTATGCTTACCTTAACTACAAGGCAGTTGTGGCTGATGTTTCCCTGACCTTTCACTTTCTCAGTAGCTGAGTGGCTACTTGAACGGTGTAGAGACGCATACTTGCGTCTCATCGTTGAACGATTTCGGCCATCTGGCGCGAGCGAGGAGACGCAAGTATGCGTCTCTACACCGTTCAAGTAGCCTGGGAAATCAACGCAAACAACTTCCAGATAACAACTTGGATTCCTCGCTTTGCTCGGAATGACAAGAAGTTACTTGCGTAAGTGGGTAGTCCGAGTAGCTTTGCTGTGCACCTGCTGTCCCTACTCTTTCATGCTAAGAAAAGCCCTACCCTACCTAGCCGTGGGCCTGACCTGCTTCGGTGCGGGCGCTTTCGCCACGCGCCCCGTCGAGCTGCCGCCCATCACGCTGGCTACCGTACAAGCTGCCCAGGACCTGCTGGGCCTGCATTTCACCGATGCTCAGCTCGACTCTACCCTCAGCAACCTGCGGCAGAATCGCGCCAGCTACGAGGCTCTGCGTCAGTTGAATATGCCCAACAGCGTAGCGCCCGCCGAAACCTTCGACCCGCGCCCACTCCGCATCCGCCAGGCTATGCAGCCAGCACGCGTAGCGGACGCCGGCAAGCTGCCCAAAATGGGCAAGGTGAAGCTGCCCACCAACCGCGACGACTTGGCCTACTACACCGTGCGCCAGTTAGGCGAGCTGCTGCGCACCAAGCAGCTTTCGTCAGAAGAGCTAACGCAGTTTTGCCTGGCCCGCCTCAAAAAGTACGACCCGCAGTTGCATTGCGTCATCAGCTTCACCGAGGAGCTGGCGTTGCAGCAAGCGCGCCAAGCCGACAAGGAAATTAAAGCCGGTAAGTACCTCGGACCGCTGCACGGTATTCCGTGCGGGGTGAAGGATTTGTTCAGCGCCAAGGGCTACAAAACCACCTGGGGAGCCATGCCCTACAAAGACCAGATGCTGGATGAAAACTCGGCCGTGGTGGAGCGCCTGGAGCAGGCCGGGGCGGTACTGGTGGCCAAGTTTACGCTGGGCGCGCTAGCTCAGGGCGACGTGTGGTTTGGTGGCAAAACCCGCTCGCCGTGGAAGCTGAGCGAGGGTAGCAGTGGCTCGTCGGCGGGCTCAGCATCGGCAGTGGCGGCGGGGCTAGTGCCGTTTGCTATCGGCACTGAGACATTGGGTTCGATTGTGAGTCCCAGCACAGCTTGCGGTACCACCGGCCTGCGCCCTACCTACGGGCGCATCAGCAGGGCCGGAGCGATGGCCCTGAGCTGGACTATGGACAAAGCTGGTCCGCTTACCCGCTCGGCCGAGGATTGCGCCCTGGTGCTGGCCGCCCTGGCCGGCCCCGACCCGCGCGACCCGGCTACCCTGCAAGCGCCCGCGCCGTTCCGCTACGCCTTCGACACCAATATTAAAAAGCTACGGGTAGGCTACCTGAAAGCGGAGTTTGACCGCGACTACCCCACCAAAGCCAACGACCAGGCCAGCCTGGACGTACTGCGCAAGCTGGGCGTGGAGCTGGTGCCGCTGGAATTGCCTACCCTACCCGCCGGGGCCATGCGCTTCGGCCTCTCGGTGGAGGGCGCCGCCGCCTTCGACGACCTCACCCGCTCGGGTCGCGACGGGCTGCTGGTGCAGCAGCACCGCTACGCCTGGCCCAACACGTTCCGGTCGTCGCGCTTTGTGCCGGCCGTGGAGTACATCCAGGCCCAGCGCGCCCGCACGTTGCTGATTGAAGCCATGGACCAGAAGCTGCAAAACTTGGACCTCTACCTGGCGCCCACCAGCAGCGCCAGCCTCACCATCACCAACCTCACCGGCCACCCGGCTGTGGCTGTGCCCAACGGCTTCCGCGCCAGCGGCCTACCCAGCACCATCACCTTCACCGGCCAGCTCTACGAAGAGGGCAAGCTGCTGGCTCTGGTGAAAGCCTATCAAGACGCCACGGACTTCGACGAGAAGCACCCGCCGCTGTTTCAATAATATAACTTAACGCTCACCCCCCCATCCCCCTCCCCTCCGGGAGAGGGGGAGCCAGACGATTAGGCTGTTAGCTATTGGCTGATAGCTTCTGTTGAACGAGGCTAACGGCTAACAGCTTTCCTCTCGGCTCCCCCTCTCCCGGAGGGGAGGGGGATGGGGGGTGGGGTCAAACTACAGAACTCATGTACTCCCAAACCAACCCCGACGGCTTCCGCATCAGCACCAACCCGGCCGAGCTGGACGTAGCCGCCATTCACCGCTACCTGGCTGAAGACTCGTATTGGGCCACAAATATGCCGCTGGAAATCCTGGAGCGCGCCATTGCCAACTCGCTCAACTTTGGGCTGTTTGCGCCCGATGGCCAACAGGCGGGCTTTGCGCGTGTCATCACGGACAGGGCCACGTTTGCTTGGCTCTGCGACGTGTTTGTGCTGCCCGAATTCCGGGGTAGGGGCTTGTCGAAGTGGCTGATGGAGGTGATATGGACGCACCCGGAGCTGAAAGATCAGCGCCGGCACATGCTGGCTACCGTAGATGCGCACGGCCTGTATCAACAGTTTGGCTTCACTCCGCTCACTGCGCCTGATAGATTCTTGGAAAAAAAGAAGCTAAATCCGTACGGAGTGGCTACTAAGAACTAATCAGGCATCATTTTTTGTAGAAAGCAGACTTCCTGTTGAAGTTGATTGATGTGACGAATTCTACCTTATCCAACCGTTGGCACCAGCTGACGGCCCCCATGCTATCCGATGAGGCAGCTCGCGCCGCGGCGTACGAGCAGCTCAGCGCCGCCTACTCCGCCTCCGACCGCCATTATCATACCCTGCACCACGTGCGGACGCTGCTGGACGCCGCCGAGCGTTATGCCTCTACCCTGCAAGACCCCGCGGTGGTGCAGCTGGCTATCTGGTTTCATGATGCCGTGTACAGTGCCCGTCGCTCCAACAATGAGGAACGCAGTGCCACGCTGGCGCTGAAGTTCTTGGAGCAGACTACCTTGTCTGCCGCCCGTCGGCAGCGCGTGACCTACCTCATCGAGCGCACCAAAGACCACACCCAGCCGCTTTCTGCGCCGGATGCTGATTTGGCGTTTTTCCTGGATGCCGATCTGCAAATCCTGGGCGCGCCGGAAGCCGATTACTGGCAATACGCCCGCCAGATCCGGCAGGAGTACCGCCTGATTCCGGATATGCTGTACCGTCCCGGCCGACGTAAAGTATTGGAAAAGATGCTGGCCGCGCCAACCCTGTATCGCACGCCCGAGTTTCGGCAGCGGCTGGAAGATGCCGCCCGCCGCAACCTGCGCCTGGAGCTGGCCGATTTGTAGATAGGCTGCTAATAGAGCCGTTGCAACGCCGGGCGGCGGTTGGCGTCCTTGGGTGGAACTGCGTAAGTTGCGGTTCATCCTTCCGCCTATCTATGCGAAAACTCTCCGCTCTGCTTGTTTTTGCCAGCGTGTTGCCACTGGCTGCTACTGCGCAAACGCCTACCTCTTCCCTGGCTCCGCTGACGGTGGAGAAAATCATGCGCGACCCTACCCAATGGCTGGGCACGGCGCCCAGCAACGTGTTCTGGAGCGAGGATGGCAAGCGCATCTATTTCAGTTGGAATCCCGATAAAAACCGCCAGGACTCGCTGTACTACGTGACTCCCGGCGGTGGTTCTGCCCGGAAGGTAAGCTTCCGGGAACAGCAGGCCCTACCCGCCGGCAGCGGCACCTACGACGAGCGGTACACCCGTAAGGTGTATGAGAAAGAGGGTGACATCTTTTTATTGGATCTGAAATCGGGCAAGGTTCGGCAGGTGACCAACACCGCCGAGCGCGAATCCAACCCCGATTTCGCCCTGCAAGGCCAGCTCGTCAGCTACGCCCGCGGCGGCAACCTGTTCACCTGGAACCCCGCCACCGGCGAAACGGTCCAGCGCACCGACTTCCGCAAGGGCGCCAAGCCCAAGAACAGCCTCACCGACCCCGAAGAGAAATTTCTGAAGGCACAGCAGCTGGCCTTGTTCGACATCATCCGGCAGCGCGACCAAGACGCCAAGGCCCGCGAGCGGGCGCAGAAGGCACTCAACAAGCTCCGCCCCAAGCCTATTTACTTGGGCCAACAGAGTGTGCGTAATCTCCAACTCTCTCCCGATGGCCGCTACGCGACCTACTCCCTGGTGCAGGAGCCGGCCAGCGAGAAGGTGGCCGTGGTGCCGGCCTTCGTCACGGCCTCGGGCTTCACCGAGGACATTTCGACCCGTACCAAGGTAGGCGCCCCGCAAACGGCTTTGCAGCTGGGCATCTACGATATTGGTCGTGATACCACCTTTGTGCTGGGCTATAGGGAGTTGCAGGGCCTCGACGAGCAGCCAGCCTACCGCAAAGAATATCAGCTGAAAGCCAAAGCGCCTACCCCCGCCGACTCAGCCAAAGCCGCTACGGCCGCTAAAAAGAAAAAGCCAGCCACCGAACTGCGCCGCGTGCAGCCCTACGGCCCCGTGTGGAGCCCAGATGGTAAGCACGCTTTCGTGGTCATCCGCTCGGCCGACAACAAGGACCGCTGGATTGTGGGCCTCGACCCCGCTACCCAGAAAATCAAGCTTCTCGACCGTCAGCACGACGATGCTTGGATCAACGGGCCTGGCATTGGCTATGGCACCGGCAACGTAGGCTGGCTGCCCGACAATCGGCGCATGTGGTTTCAGAGCGAAGCCACCGGCTACTCCCACCTCTACACCATCGACGTTACGAACGGCCAGAAAAAGGCCCTCACCAGCGGCAAATTCGAAATTCTGAACGCCCAGCTCAGCCGCGATAAAAAGACGTGGTATCTCACGGCCAACAAGCCCGAGCCCGGCCAGCAGCAATTCTACCGCATGCCAGTAGAGGGCGGTACGATGACGCAGATTACCAGCAAGGTAGGCGCCAACGAAGTCACGCTCTCACCCGACGAGAAAACGTTGGCTGTGCGCTACAGCTATTCCAACAAGCCCTGGGAGCTATACGTGATGGACAACAAGCCCGGCGCCAAAATGCGTCAGCTCACGCACTCCACTACCCCCGAGTTTGAAAGCTACCCCTGGCGCGAACCGGAAATTGTAACCTTCAAGGCCCGCGACGGCGCCGATGTGTACGCCCGTCTCTACCGCCCCGCCAACCCCGCGGCGCAAGGCCCCGCCGTGATTTTTGTGCACGGCGCTGGCTACCTCCAAAACGCGCATAAGTGGTGGAGCAGCTACTTCCGCGAGTACATGTTCCATAACCTGTTGGTAGACAAAGGCTACACGGTGCTGGACATGGACTACCGCGGCTCGGCTGGCTACGGCCGCGATGTGCGCACCGGCATCTACCGCTACATGGGCGGCAAAGACCTCACCGACCACGTAGACGGCGCCAAAATGCTGGCTGAAAAATACGGTGTCAGCCCTCAGCGCATCGGAATTTACGGCGGCAGCTACGGCGGCTTCATCACGCTCATGGCTATGTTCACCCAGCCTGAGGTGTTCAAGGCTGGGGCCGCCCTGCGCTCCGTCACAGATTGGGCGCACTACAACCATGGCTACACCGATAACATCCTCAACGAGCCCTACAACGACAGCATCGCCTACGCTCGCTCGTCACCCATCTACTACGCCGATGGCCTGAAAGGTGCCCTACTGATGTGCCACGGTATGGTGGACACCAACGTGCACTTTCAGGACATTGTACGCCTCACGCAGCGGCTCATCGAGCTGCACAAGGAGAATTGGGAGCTGGCTGTCTACCCCGTCGAGAACCACGGCTTCGAGGAACCTGCTTCCTGGACCGACGAGTACAAGCGGATTCTGAAGCTGTTTGAAACGAATCTGAAGCCGGCCGGGGTAGGGGGGAGCGGTGGTACTGGGCAGTAGGTTGTTCTTCTTACAAACTGGAATGGCCTTGCCCTTTTGATGAAGGAGCAAGGCCATTCCAGTTTGTCAATTTAGGGCTATTACAGACGCTTCGTAATAGCTAATCCGCTGTACCCATATCCATTAATATTAATTCCCTGTACTGGTGTCAGGGAAAGGCCCGTACGGTCAGCGGTTTTATGTAGTTGGGGTACCACAATGCCCGTAGCTGCACCTATCACATATCCTACAATATTATCAGAGAGGAAATGCTTACCAGCTTTGATGCGGGTATAGGCCGTAGCAGCTGGTACCAGGGCTGCCGCCGTCCACACAAATGGCTCGGCAGCCGAGCCGGGGTTGAAGTCGTGATAGACCTTAGCAGCGAAGAAAGTAGCCACCGCTGTGTTGGCCGTATGGCCAGCGTAGAACGAGTTGGTAGAAATATGGCTATTCCGGTCACCGCTACCCTCAGTACCATACAGGAAAGGCCGGTAGCGCGTGGTGGTTCCTATCGTCATCGTGAATATAGCGTTCTGCGCTGCCAGCGTTTGTAAGTACAGCCCCAATACTTGCCCATAGCGCCCACGTACATCAGAGTCCAATGCTAGCAAACCGGGGGCAATAAGTAGGGTAGGATATACAATAAAGTCCCCTACTGTTTGCGCAGTTTGGCTGTAATTGCCTGCTACAAAGCGGTCAAACTTAGGTACATCATTCTTGTTGAGCGCAGCTAGCTGCGTGTCGTTCAAACCGTCTTTCTGCGAAACCAAGTATAATCCTACCCCACTTAGCGCACCCAAGCCTGCTGTAATAGGTGCATCTACAGCAAAACGGGTTTTATAAGGTGAGGGTGCTTTTTGGGCACTTGCTGTTGGGGTAGTGGCAGCTGACAGTGAGCCAGCCAACATTAAAGTGTAAATGTACTTCATAGAAGAAAATTGAATGATAGACATACAACGCAGAATATACTGTGGAGGTTAAGACCTGCACTTTTTTCATTGTGAATGACACCATTCAACAACCACACATAAAACTCGTAGCTTTGCGGCCTTGCCTGGCCTTACTGCCGGTGCGAGGCAGGGGCTGCCGGCCCCTTGCGTACCTTATATGCTTCTACGCTGATGCCGTACTTGTTCACCTCCGAATCGGTTTCGGAAGGCCACCCCGATAAAATCGCCGACCAGATTTCGGACGCTATCCTCGACGAATTCCTGCGCCAGGATCCTACATCCAAAGTAGCCTGCGAAACCCTCGTCACCACCGACTATGTGCTGTTGGCCGGTGAAATTAAGTCGACCGCGCAGGTAGACGTAGAGCAGATTGCCCGCGACGTAATTCGCCGCATTGGCTACAACAATCCCGAGTATAAGTTCGACGGCAATACCTGCCAGGTAGAAAATCGTCTTCACGCGCAGTCGCCCGACATCAACCAAGGCGTAGAGCGCCAGAACCCCGAAGACCAAGGCGCCGGCGACCAAGGCATGATGTTCGGCTACGCTACCCGCGAGACGGATAACTACATGCCCCTGGCCCTCGACCTCTCGCACCGCCTGTTACGCGAGCTAGCTGCCATCCGCAAAGAAGGTAAGGAAATGCCTTACCTACGGCCCGATGCCAAGGCGCAAGTAACCATTCGCTACGCCGACGACAACACGCCCGAGGCCATCGAAACCATCGTGGTAAGCACCCAGCACGACGAGTTCGATGAGTCGGAGGAGAAGATGCTGGCGCAGATTGCCACCGACATCAAAACCATTCTGGTTCCGCGCGTAAAGGCCGGTTTGCACGCCGATGTGCAGCAACTCTTCACCGACCAGATCACCTACCACATCAACCCCACGGGCAAGTTCGTGATTGGTGGTCCTCACGGCGACTCCGGCCTCACGGGCCGCAAAATTATTGTAGATACCTACGGCGGCAAAGGCGCCCACGGCGGTGGCGCTTTCTCTGGCAAGGACTCCTCTAAGGTAGACCGCTCGGCTGCCTACGCGGCGCGCCACATTGCCAAAAACCTAGTAGCAGCGGGCGTAGCCGACCAAGTGCTGGTGCAGGTAGCCTACGCTATTGGCGTGGCCAAGCCGGTAGGTGTGTACGTAACGACTTACGGCACTACCAAAGCCACCAACGCCAGCGGCCAGCTACTCACCGATGGTGAAATCTCGGCCAAGGTGCAGGAGCTGTTTGATATGCGTCCGTATGCCATTGTGCAGCGCCTGGGCCTGCAAAACCCCATCTTCGGTGCTACCGCCGCGTATGGGCACATGGGCCGTCAGCCCGGTCAGGTATCGTTGAATGGCAATGGCCAAACTGCCGAGACCTTTACCTGGGAAAAGCTTGATTATGTGAATCAGATTAAAGCGGCTTTCGAGCTATAAGGCGGAATTGAACCTCATAAGAAGGCCCTACCTGCGACAAGCCGGTAGGGCCTTCTTTTATATATCGTGAAAGGCAGAGGCCTTAGTGCGACATGTGCTTTTCCTTATACTTCACAATTTGTCGGCGCAGGCATTCATACGCCGCATCAGCTGCCGACTCGAAGGTAGGAGCTTCTTCCTGACAAAAGATAGTGGAGCCGGGGACCAATAATTTCACTTCCAAGGTTTTATTGCTAATGCCGTCTTTGTTATTCAGCTTCAGAATAACCTCGCCTTCCGTCACACGGTCGTAGAAGGTTTCCAGTTTGTCGAGGCGCTTCTGGATGAAGTCGAGCAAGGATTGGTCGGCAGTGAAGTGCACCGAATGCATCTGTACTTTCATCGGGTAAGGGGTTAAGGGTAAAAGAAATAGCTTAGGCTTTTGGATGAGCCTGCTCAAAAACCGCTTTCAGCTTGTCAATCGATAAGTGTGTGTACACTTGGGTAGCGGCCAGATTAGCATGCCCCAACAACTCCTTAATAGCGTTGAGGTCGGCCCCTTTGCCGAGCAGGTGCGTGGCAAACGAGTGCCGCAGCACGTGCGGATGCTGCTGCGACGACGCCGTGGTTATCTGGCTCAAATAGTGCTTCACGGTACGATAAACAAACTTTTCGTAGAGCGGGTCTCCCTTATCCGTAACGAGGAGCGCCCGCCGGACGTTGTCAGCCGTACTGAATTCCTGCTGCTTTTGCGCTAAGTACTTGTCCAACACGCCCAATAATGTGGGATTGAGCGGGACGATGCGCTGCTTGTTGCCCTTACCTGTCACGCGCACCGTGCGGCCAGGTAGGCTCACGTCATCGGGCCGGATGCCAATTAGCTCCGACAAACGAATACCGGTGCCATAGAGTAACTCTAGCACTAACTGGTCGCGCACGCCGGCAAAAGTCTCCGGAAACTCAAAGGAATTTAACAGCCCGTTCAGTGAGTCTTCGGGCACAAAGTCGGGCAGCTTCTTCGCTGCCTTCGGCGACTTAATGCGCAACATGGGGTTGCGCGTGGCAGAGCCCGTTTGGAGCAGAAACTTGTAGTAGGAGCGCAGGCAGGCTATTTTCCGGTTCACGGTGCGCGGGTCCAGTTCCTGCTGCATCAGACTTACTACCCAGCCACGAATAAGTGTATGGTCGGCCTGAGCTGGTTCTGCCAGCTCATACTCAACTTGCAAATAATCAGCAAACTGCCGCAAATCGGTTTGATACGACAGCAAAGTGTGCGGACTGTAACGCTTCTCGAAGCGCAGGTATTCAAAAAACAATTCCATACAAAAGCACCAGCCGGGTAGGGGCTGGGTTACCAATGTATGGAATTCCACAGAAAAGTACGCACGCGAAAAACCGGCTGACTCGCTTCAAAAAGCAAATCAGCCGGTTTTGTCAACTCAAAGAGAGGTTAGACTAGTCGTTGCCTGTGCCGTAAGTGGCTTGCTTGTAGATAGCCTTCTCTTTCTGCTTGCGGTTGGTTACCGACGGCTTCTGGAAGAACGTGCGACGACGCAGTTCTTTCAGCACACCCGTGCGCTCAAATTTCTTCTTGAAGCGCTTCAGCGCGCGGTCTACCGACTCGTTCTCCTTGATTTGGACGATGATCATATGTTCAGTTAGCTTGAAAACTTCTGCTTTGGTAAAGGGCTGCAAAGATAACCATAGTTTCTGATGATTTCAAAGCGAGCATATTAGGTTTCAGGTGATAAAGCGTTTTTACAGGCCCGCAAATCGCTTTCTCAAAACACGAGGAAGCGAAAATAACGTTAGCAGGGCCTATTTTTAGGTGTTAAGCAGACTGCGGGCAATGACCAGTTTCTGAATTTCGGAAGTACCCTCACCAATGGTACAAAGTTTGGCGTCGCGGTAATATTTCTCCGCAGGGTAGTCTTTAGTGTAACCGTAGCCGCCAAAAATCTGCACCCCTTCGTTGGCTACGCGCACCGCTACTTCCGATGCGTAAAGCTTCGCCATCGCCGATTCGCGATTTACGTTCAAACCACGCTGCTTCATATCGGCGGCGCGATAGGTGAGCAATAAAGCAGCCTCAATTTCCGTCGCCATATCCGCTAACTTAAAAGAAATCCCCTGGAAGTTGCTGATGGGCTGATTGAATTGATGGCGTTCCTGCGAATAATTTAGTGCAGCTTCCATCGCGCCCTGCGCTATGCCTAGGCTCAGTGCCGCAATGCTAATGCGGCCGCCATCCAGCACCTTCAGCGACTGTATAAAGCCGTCTCCTACCTTACCAATCACGTTTTCCTGCGGTATGCGGCAGTCTGTGAAAATCATTTCGGTGGTTTCGGAGGCGCGCATGCCTAGCTTATCTTCTTTGCGGCCACCTGCAAAGCCGGGCGTACCACGCTCCACGATAAATGCTGTCATGCCGTGTGAGTCGCCTACCTCACCGGTACGCGCAATCACTACTGCCACATGGCCAGATTTGCCGTGGGTAATAAAGTTTTTGGCGCCATTGAGCACGTATTCATTGCCGTCTAGCACAGCGGTAGTACGCATGTTGCCAGCATCCGACCCGGTATTCGGTTCGGTTAGGCCCCAGGCACCAATCCACTCGCCGGAAGATAGTTTGGGAAGATACTTCTGCTTCTGCTCCTCAGAAGCATGTTGGAGAATATGGCCGGTGCAAAGCGAGTTATGCGCCGCCATAGAGAGGCCGATGCTACCATCAATTTTGGCCAACTCGGCAATAGCCGTCACGTATTCTGGGTAGCCGAAGCCCGAACCGCCATACTGTTGCGGTACTAACACGCCCATTAGGCCTAATTCGCCTAGCTGATGGAACACGTCAATGGGAAATTCCTGGCTTTCATCCCAACGCATCATGTGCGGCTTGATATAGGTGGCGCCAAAATCACGCACTATTTGCGCAATCAGTGTCTGATTTTCAACTTCTTCTATTAGCATGGATGGGGTGGGAAAGGGCTTTATACTAACAAACGTAAGTTATTAGTTATGTGTTGATATTAAAAATGGGGCTTAGGAAGCAAAAAGCGAGGAATGGGGCATAACTTCCTGTTATGCAGCAAACTAACCGCTATTATAAGTGCAGCAAAATTTCCGAGGTCAAATTTCGCTACTTGTTGCGTCTTTTCGCGCTGGATTTGACGGCTTCGGACGCGGCCCGGCTGACGGGTCTGAGCGTACGCGCGGTCAACGACATATACCTGCGCCTGCGCCACCGGCTGCTAGCTTGCAGCCCGGTGCCGGCTGACCTGGACGGGGCCGTCGAACTGGACGAGAGCTACTTCGGCCCGCGGCGCGTACGCGGCAAACGGGGCCGGGGAGCGGGGGGTAAAACCATTGTCTTTGGCCTGTTCAAACGCGGGGCTCAGGTATACACGGAAATCGTCCCGGATTGCTCGAAAAAGACCCTGCAAGCTATTATTCGGGGTAAGATTGATGTCACGGCGATGGTCAACACCGATGGCTGGCGCGGCTATGATGGCTTGGTGGACGTGGGCTACGACCGTCATTTTCGGGTGCATCATGGGCAGAACGAGTTTGTCCAGGGAGCCTCGCATATCAACGGGATTGAATCATTTTGGAGCTTTGCCAAAGCCCATCTGCAACGCTTCAAGGGCGTGCCCAACCATACGTTTTTACTACACTTGAAAGAGGCCGAGTTTCGCTTCAATCATCGCCACGAAGACCTGTACAAACTCTTACTTAAATTGCTTCGTCAACAGCCCCTCTAATTAGTTTTGCTTCCTAAGCCCCTAAAAATAAAGTAAACAAGTATCTGGTCAGGCACAGAGCTGTAGTGGTGCGAATTTTGAAAGGGACGGCCAATTTGGTTACTTTGAAGGTTTCCAGATAGGCAAACCAGCGCTAAGGTGCTGTCAGTCTGTATCCTAGATCTGATCCGGCTTGTCCGGCCTGCATGCAACAACTACCCGTTCTTCGTCGCCTCTTGCGTTTCTGGCTGCTCTGCCTACCATTTTCGCTAGTAGTATTGCTTTCTTCCTGCACCACCTCACGTGTACGGCAGCAGAACACTATGTTCCGCCTCGATGGTACGATGGCTGATACATCTAAACTGCGTCGTGCTGTAAATCGTGCTGAGCGCAACTACGTCATTCAGCCTAACGACTACCTCGCTATCCGGGTGTATACTAACGAGGGAGAATCTATAATTGACCCAAACGGCGAACTATCGTTTGGCGCCCCTACCGGAGGTGGTAGTCGGCAGGCCGTAGGAGTTGGTCGGCAACAGGCTGGCGCTAGTCGCGGAGGTGGTGCCCAGAATGGTGGTGCCGAGTTTTTAGTGCAAAATGACGGTATCGTGCGCCTACCCATGGTAGGCGATGTGAAGCTGAGCGGTTATACCTTACTAGAAGTAGATAGTGTACTCAGAGGCAGATACAATGAGTTCTATCAGCAACCCTTTGTGACGACGCAGGTCAGCAACAACCGTATTATCGTTCTAGGGGCTGTAGGTGGTAGCAGTGGTCAGATCATTCCTTTGGCCAATGATAACATGAATCTAATTGAAGTCTTGGCATTAGCAGGAGGCATCGATGGTGGTGCTATTACGGGAGCAGGAACCGGGCGCATAGGCCGGGCCGATAATATTCGCTTGATTCGGGGTGATCTAAAGAACCCGCGCGTGCAGGTCATCGACCTCACCTCCTTTGCTGGCATGCGTAAAGCCAATCTGCAGGTGGAACCCAACGACATAATTTATGTTGAGCCTGTACGACGACCGTTTTTTGAGGCAGTAGGGGATATTGCTCCGTTATTTACTATTGTTAGCGGATTAGCGGGGTTAGCTACTACTATTATCTATCTGACAATTACGTTAAGGCGTGATAATTAACAAACAATTATACTTATCACTGTCGTTAAACAGTACCATCAAATCAACAGCAAAGCGCCCCTATGGCTGCGAAAGAAGAAGTTGAATTAGAAGAGCTGATCCGCAACGCGGGTGGTGGCGAGGCCGAGTCGGAGGAAGATGAAGGCACTGGCTTAGATTTGACTACACTCCTTATGGTAGCGCGCAAGAGCCTGCCGTGGGTAATATTATTAATTGGCTTAGGTCTGACAGCCTCTTGGCTGTTTTTGCGTTATACGCCCTCTATCTACCGATCATCATCGGTCTTGAAAATAGATGAGAAGACGGAGGCGGGAGTGTTGGGCTTAGGTGGGGTTGGTGAAGGTATGGAGAAAAAGCAAAGCCTGAACAACCTTTCAGGAGAGGTGGAACTGATCAAGTCTGATTTAATTTACCGCCGCCTGAAGGATTCACTAATGCTTGATGTAAATTATTATGCAGAAGGCACAGTACTCGAGCGCGAATTGTACCAGATTTCACCGTTCAAGGTCAGTTACACAGTGCAAGATGGTTCTCAGTTCAATACCCGTTTTGCTGTTGATTTCTTAGATGAACAGCGCTTCACACTTTCCTACGAAGTGCAGGGCAAAGAACAAGGGCAGGAGTACCAGGTTGGACAACCTATTGAAACGCCTGGCTTCATATTGACTGTTTCTAAGACTGATTTTTTTGGGTCAGAAACGATAGATGGTAACTATCATTTTGTAATTAATGATAATAGTGCCATTAATAATTATTTAAATGCCAATCTAAGTGTGGCAATTGAAAATCCAGACGCAAGTACTATTAATATTTCATTCACAGATAATACACCGCTCAAAGCTCAGGACATCGTTAATAAAGTAGATACAGTTTACTTAATTGAAAAGGTATTAAAGAAGCAAGAGCAAGCTGCTAGAACGCTTCAGTTTATTGATTCTGAATTAGATAAAAGCAAAGCTGGCTTAAATAAAGCTGAGGGAGATATTCAATCCTTTGCTGAACGCAATCAAGCTTTTGATGTAAAAGGTGAGCTAACTACTATTGCTTCTGCTATTGCTGATCAGGAAGTAGAACGCCAGAAGCTGCTAGAGAAGGTGAAGCTGCTTACAGAACTGCGTAGTACAGTAGATAATGACCAGATAATAGGTAGAGGAGATGTAGATGTAGCGCAGGCTATTCCAGCGTTGGGAGATCTAGGCGATTCACAACTGCCGCAGCTCCTGCAACAGTTCAACGACCAGCAACTAGAGCTACAGCAGGTGTTGAAATCGTATAAATCTACTACCACTGCTGTGCAGTTGCGACAGGAAGCTATGGCTTTCACCAAAAAAACGGTACAAGACTTACTATTGCAAAACCAAACAGTATTGCAAAAACAGCTGGCGCTAATGAACCAACAACGCCAGCAGATGGAAGCCCGTTTACAAGCCCTACCCCAAAAATTTACAGAGCAGGAACGCCTACGCCGGCCATTCGAGCTATTGGAGCGAACAAACGGAATGCTGATGGACCGAAAAATGTCGTATGGCATTGCGATGGCCGGAACTACCCCCGACTTCCAAATTCTGTCCCCTGCTTCTGCTCCAAGTACCCCCATCTCACCCGTGCGTGCTATGGTGTACGCTATTGGTTTAGCAGGCGGTATTGTGTTGGGTATTGGGCTAATTGCGGTGCGCTACCTCATGCACAACACTGTAACCAATATTCGGGAATTGGAGCGGAATAGTGCAGCTACTGTATTAGGCGTAATCCCTACCTACGACCGCGAGAAAATGGCCGTGTCGAAGTTAGTGGTGGACAAGAATCCGAAGTCGGCTATTTCAGAGGCTATTCGCTCTATTCGGACCAATCTAGAGTTTATGGCGTCTTCCAAGAAGAAGCGTCTAATTTCGGTGACGTCTACAGTCAGTGGTGAGGGCAAAACCTTCGTGACGGTGAACTTGGCGGCTATTATTGCTTCTTCTGAGCAGCGGGTAGTAGTGCTGGATCTGGACATGCGCAAGCCCAAGGTGAATTTGGCGTTCGATGCCCCTAATGTGAAGGGTATCAGTACGATTCTTATTGAGCGGCATGCTTGGGAAGAATGCATTCAGCATACCTCTATTCCTACCCTCGACTTCATTTCGGCTGGCCCTACGCCACCCAACCCATCGGAGCTGATTCTAAATCCGAAGTTTGATGAGCTGTTGGCTGAGTTATATCAGCACTACGATGTAGTGATGATTGACACGCCGCCGGTAGGGCTAGTAACGGATGGTATTCTAATTATGCGCAAAGCCGATGTACCGATCTACATCGTGCGGGCCAACTACTCGAAAAAAGCCTTCCTCAAAAACATCAACAAACTGATTCGTGCCAATGGCTTTACCAAGCTGACTACCATCCTGAACGATGCCAAAGCAAACGGCATGTATGGTTACGGCTACGGCTATGGCTATGGCTACGGCTATGGGCAAGGATATTATGAGGAGCCAACTGCACCACAGGGACTGGTTGGACGTTTGCGGAAGCGTATGTCCTCCTAGCTTTTAATACGAAATGTCTTCTTTTCTGCAAAAAATATTTGGTAGCATGGCGCCGGCTACGGCTCCCGCGTCGTTGCAGGAACTGGTGGTAGACATGCATTCGCACTTGCTGCCAGGCATCGACGACGGGGCAGCCACGGTGGAGCATTCGGTGGAGCTGTTGCGGGAAATGCAGGAATTAGGCTACCGTAAGCTGATTATGACGCCCCATGTGATGGGGGATTTTTTTCGGAATACGCCTGCTACCATTAGGGCCGCGCTGACACAATTGCGAACAGCCGCTTCCGCAGCGGGTATTACGGATATAGAGTTGGAATGCGCTGCCGAATACTACCTAGATGAGTGGTTTGGGCGTAAGCTGGAAACGAACGAGGAACTGCTAACATTTGGTGGCGACCGGCACTATCTGCTTTTTGAAACATCTTATATCAACGAGCCTTTCAACTTAGCTGAAACCGTATTTAATCTGCGGGCAGCAGGTTACCAACCGGTACTGGCGCATCCTGAGCGCTATACCTACCTCTACGGCCGGTTTGAGGAGTTGGAGCGTATTCGTGAGAGTGGCGTGCTATTGCAGGTTAATTTGAATTCGCTGGCGGGTTACTACTCATCAGGAGCACAGCGCGTAGCTGAAAAGCTCATTGATGCGGGTTTGGTAGATATGCTGGGAACAGATACCCACAATGTGAAGCACACGGCTACCCTACGCAATAAGGTGCTCACCACCAATTACCTGCGCAAAGCATTAGAATTGCCTCTGCTGAATAATACCCTGTAAGCGGCCGCGGACCCGCAATTTTTCCTACATTCGATTACGAACGGTCCGCCTTCTTTACGCTTACTTCTTTCCTATGATTTTCGTCACCGGTGGTAGCGGCCTGCTGGGCAGTTTCCTGATTGATGCGCTGGTGACGCGTGGGTACGCGGTGCGGGCTATGTATAGGCAAGCTCCGCCAACCGGCTCAATTGCACAACAGGTGGAGTGGGTAGAGGGCGATATCCGGGACACGGATTTGCTGCAAGCCTCTTTGGCCGACGTTACGCATGTGTTTCACTGCGCGGGGCTGGTTTCCTACGCTCCTCAAGCCGAAACGGCTCTACTACAAGTGAATGTAGAAGGAACAGCGGCTGTAGTAGATGCTTGTTTACAATATCCTAGCGTACGGCTGTGCCACGTGTCGTCGGTGGCGGCGCTGGGCGGAGCGGCTGCCACACCGGAAACACCCGCTGGCCCGCTGACGCTGGACGAAACCGCGAAGTGGGACCTGGGCGCCGAGCACCCGGCCTACGCTACGTCGAAGTACTTGGCGGAGCTGGAGGTATGGCGCGGTGTGGCCGAGGGGTTGAATGCCGTGATGGTAAACCCCTCCGTAATATTAGGACCGGCCGATTGGGACCGGAGCAGCACCCGCCTCTTTCGGTACGCCTACCAGCAGCACGCTTTTTACACGGCCGGCAGCATCAATTTTGTAGATGTGCGCGATGTAGTGGCCATGATGCTGCATCTCGCCTTCGAGACCAGCCTGACGGGCCAGCGCTACGTGCTGAACGCGGGTGCCATGCCCCTGCGCGAATTTCTGGCGGAAGCAGCGCAGTGTTTTCAAAAGAAGCCGCCTACCCTGCAAGTGCCAGAGTGGGCCGCCGAGGCAATTTGGCGACTGGAACACGTGCGCTCTATTATGACCGGGGCGCGGCCGCTCATCACCAAAGACACTGCCCGCGCTGGCCGCCGAGCCACTACTTATCAAGCCAAAAAAGTGCAGCAGGCCACGGGTATAGCCTTTCGACCGCTGGCCGAAACCATTGCTTGGTGCTGCGCGGGCCTACGACAGAACTTGCCGGCATCCGGTGCGGTTGTTGTAACTTAGAAACAGTAGCGCCACGCTGGTGGCCTACCCTCCCTTAGCCGGCAGAGTCTGCCTTTTTGACGGTCCTTTGCTTTTTGCAGTATGAGAATGAACGAGAATTTTGAGGAACGGGACGAAGTGCAGGCCACCGTACGCCGTTTTGAACAGATGGTGGCCAGCAATGAGTCCGTCTTTTTTGATCTGGCCGAGTTCGAAAGCATCATCGACCACTATACCAGTAACACCGAATATGCCAAGGCCTTGCAGGCCTGCGAAGCCGCTATTGCGCAATATCCATTTAGCACGGAGCTGTTGATTGACCGCGCGCAGGTGTTGGCCATGAAAGGCGAGTATGCCGAAGCTGCTACCCAAATTGAGGCCGTAGCCCTACTCGACCCCGATAACCCCGACGTGGCCGTGACGCGTGGCATTATCGCTACCCAGCGCGGCGACTTCTCGACAGCTGTAGAATTTTTTCTAGGCGCCGTAGAGCGTGCGCCCGACCGTGACGACATCTTTTTCAATCTGGGGCTGGCGTACCAGAGCTGGCAGAAATACAAGAGTGCCGCCAAGTACTACAAGCAGAGCCTGCGCCTGAACTCCGACAACGACGTGGCGGTGCAGGAGTTGCTGTACTGCCTAGAGGTGAGCGAACGGCTGGAAGCCAACCTGGAATTTTTTTCGCCGCTTCACCGACGAAGACCCTTACTCCGCTATTGCCTGGTACAACCTGGGGCAGGCCTACTACCGCGTAGCCGACTACGAGAAAGCCGTTAGCGCGTTCGAATACGCCATTCTCATCGACAACAAATTCTACGATGCCCACGGCTACCTGGCCAGCACCTATGTGAGCCAGGAGAAATACCAGGCGGCTATCGAGGAGTTTACGTTGAGCTACGAGAAAGACCAGCCCACGGCCGAGGCACTGTGCAACATTGGAGAGTGCTACGAGAAGCTGGAAAACTGGGCCGAAGCTCGCCGCAACTACCAGCATTCCATCGACATCAACCCGGAGATGGATGAGGCATGGTTTGGTATTGGTATCATTTTGAACGCGCAGGAGCGGTGGATGGAAGCCATTCACTTCTTCCGCAAAGCCACGGCTTTGTACGATGAAAGCGTGGAGTATTGGTTGGCGCTGGCTGCGGCCGAATACCAGTTAGGCAACGTAGTATCGTCGGTGGAGGCGTATGACCGTGCTACCCAAGTAGCACCCGATAACAAAGAGGGCTGGCTGAATTGGAGCATCATCCTCTATGAACAGGGCAACTTTGATGGGGCCATCGACTTGATGCGCAATGCCGTGGAAGTGCAGCCCGCCGAAGCAGAACTGTACTACCGCCTGTGTGCCTATCTGCTGGCTGCCGGCCGCTACCGCGAGGCGTATGAGGTGCTGGAAAACGCTCTTACCCTGGATTTCAGCAAGCACCGGCTGCTGTTCGATTACTTCCCGGAGCTAGAGTCGCAGCGTGCCCTGGCCCGCCTGATTGACCAGTATCGAAAATAGGTAGGAGATTTTAGAGGGCTGGGTTGACGTTTAGCAATTGTTCTTTTGAACGTCAACCCAGTCCTTCAGTCCCTACCTTCTCGGGTGCTCACTCTACTTATAAAATTCGGGCGTACTTTTACGCCCGTTCTTTTTTTCGGGGCTACCCTTATTATACCGGCCAAGCCCCCAAGACCCAAGACCCTCATATGAATTACCACCTCGATCAACTTCCCGAACGCACTGAGAAACCCCGCGAGCAAGGCTATACCATGGTTATGGACAAAGGCTTGAGCGTACGCGAAACGGAAGACTTTCTGGAAGTAGGCGCGCCGTACGCTGACATTGTGAAACTGGGCTGGGCCACATCCTTTGTGACGCCCAACCTGAAGCGCAAGCTGGCCGTGTACAAAGAAGCGGGCATTCCGGTGTATTTTGGTGGTACGTTGTTCGAGGCGTTTATCATTCGCAATCAGTTTGACGATTACCGTCGCCTGCTGGCGGAGTTCGATATGGAGTACGCCGAGGTATCGGATGGCTCGCTGGACATGCCCCACGACAAGAAGTGTGAGTACATCCGCACGCTGTCGAAGGAGGTGAAGGTGCTGTCGGAGGTAGGCTCCAAGGACGCGGAAAAGATTATTCCGCCCTACAAGTGGATTTCGCAGATGCAGACGGAGCTGGAAGCCGGTTCTATTAAAGTAATTGGCGAAGCTCGCGAGGCTGGCAACGTAGGCTTGTTCCGGAGCACTGGCGAGGTGCGCTCGGGTCTGGTAGAGGAAATCCTGACCAAAGTGCCAGTGGAGAAAATCCTGTGGGAAGCCCCGCAGAAGGCACAGCAGGTGTGGTTTATCAAGTTACTGGGTGCCAACGTGAACCTAGGAAATATCGCCCCCAATGAAATCGTGAGTCTGGAAACCATCCGTCTGGGTCTGCGCGGCGACACGTTCACGCACTTCCTCGACATGGACAACGTGGATGAGATGTTCAAGCCAGCCAAGCCTACCGGCCGCCCTGGCACTTCCATGCCACGCGGGTAGTTCCTATCTAGCGACTCGCCTATTTAATAAAACGTCATTTCGCGTTGGTCGAGAAATTTCGCGTGCTGATGGTGGATAGTATCTTCCATCAGCACGCGAAATTTCTCGACCAACGCGAAATGACGTTCTGCTTTCCTGCTTTACTATTCCTACCCTCCAAGGGTAAGAACATTGCATGTAGCTGATGCGTAAGGGAGTATCCATTGTGTACTACCCATCATGAAGCGTCAACATCTTTCTATATTCCTGACTTCCTTGCTGTTAGCAGGTGCGTGCAGCGGCCCTTCGAAAGAAGATAAACAGGAAGCGCAAGCTACTACCCCTACCGATACGGTAGCCACTGCCGTGCAGCCTCTGAAACTGCCAGCACCTTATAAAACGGAGTCGGTGACGCACCGCGTGAAGGTGATTGGCTGGCCAGCCAGCAAAACGCCGGTGGTACCTGCGGGCTTCACCATCAGCGAGTACGCGGGCAATTTCGACAGCCCGCGCTGGGCCTATGTGCTGCCCAACGGCGACGTGCTGGTAGCCGAGGCCAATACGGTGCCCAACAAAACCATCAAAAAGAAGGTAGCGGCCGCCCTAGACCTGGACCCCTCTAAATCGTTGCAGGCTACCAGCGCCAACCGCATTACGCTGCTGCGCGATACCAATAAAGACGGTAAGCCCGATGTGCGCGAGACGTTTCTAAGCGACCTGAATCAGCCGTTTGGGATGCTGGTGCTGGGCAATAATTTCTATGTAGCCAACACCGACGGCGTGTTGCGCTATGCCTACAAGCCAGACCAAACCAAAATCACCGGGCAGGGTCAGAAGATTCTGAGCCTACCTAAAGGGGGATATAACAACCACTGGACGCGCAACCTGTTGGCCTCGCCCGATGGCTCCAAGATTTACGTGACGGTGGGTTCCGGCTCCAACGTGATGGAGCACGGCCCCGAAAACGAGGAGCGCCGCGCCAACATCTTGCAAATCAACCCCGACGGCTCGGGTGAAAAGATCTATGCCAGCGGCTTGCGCAACCCCGTGGGAATGGATTGGCAGCCTACCTCCGGCAAGCTCTGGACCGCCGTGAATGAGCGCGACGAGCTGGGCGACGAGTTGGTACCCGACTACCTAACCAGCGTGCAGGAAGGCGGTTTCTACGGCTGGCCCTACTCGTATTACGGTCAGAACGTGGACCCGCGCCGCAAGGACGAGCGGCCCGATCTGGTGAAAAAAGCCATTATGCCTGAGGTACCGCTTGGCCCGCATACGGCTTCGTTGGGGCTGGCTTTTTACGATCAGCAGGCTTTTCCCTCGCGCTACCAGAATGGTGCGTTCATTGGGCAGCACGGTTCCTGGAACCGCTCTACCTTCTCGGGGTACAAAGTGGTGTTTGTGCCGTTTGAAGGCGGCCGCCCCACAGGTAAGTACGAAGATTTTGTGACGGGTTTCTTGGTAGGCAACGGCGACGAAGCATACGGTCGCCCGGTGGGCGTGACGGTGATGCCCGACGGTTCGATGCTGGTAACCGACGATGCTGGCAACAAAGTATGGCGGGTGGCCGCTGCCTCGGCTGAGGCGCGGGGGATGGCCAAACTATAGAATTGGTTGTCAACGAAGCCGAGAATTCGACAGCAAAAGTCTGCCGGATTCTCGGCTTCATTCGGAATGACGGCTGCACGTGCTTTCTTTGTGATCTAAACCCCGCTTCATGGAAATTCTACACCAAGCGCTGGACTTCGTTCTGCACCTCGATAAGCACCTCACCGCCATCATTGCCGACTACGGCACATGGACCTACGCCATCCTATTCCTGATTATTTTCGTGGAAACGGGTGTAGTGGTGCTACCCTTCCTACCCGGCGACTCCCTGTTGTTCGCAGCTGGCTCGCTGGCCGCACTGGATGGTAGCCCCCTGAACGTGGCTGTATTGATGGTGTTGCTAATTGCCGCAGCCGTATTGGGCGACACACTCAACTACCACATTGGCGACTACTTAGGGCCGCGGGTGTTTACGGATAAATCCCGCTTTTTGAAACGGGAACACCTGCTGAAAACGCAGGACTTCTACGTGAAGCACGGCGCTAAGACTCTGATCCTGGCCCGCTTCATTCCTATCATTCGCACGTTTGCGCCTTTTGTGGCGGGCATGGGCACCATGAGCTACGCTCGGTTTTTGGCATACAATGTCATTGGTGGTATCCTGTGGGTGATTTTGCTGGTAGGTACCGGCTATCTGTTTGGGCAAGTGCCTATTGTGCAGAAAAACTTTTCGCTAGTCGTAGTGGCCATTATCGTGCTGTCCATTTTGCCGGCGGTATTCGAGTTCTTCCGGTCACGCGGCCAGAAATCAGCCGTGTAGCTTAAGGGGCTGGTTGCAAAATAAGAAAATACGGCTGTCCCCCTGAGCGGAGCGAAGGACCTTATCACGGTAGAACGACCATCGTAACAACGACTCGTTCAACCGGCAGAAGGTCTTTCGCACGCGCAGGAGGACAGCCGTATTTCACTGACAACTCACAACGCACAATGAAGGAATTTGGACTGATTGGCCGCACGCTGAAACACTCGTTTTCGCAGACCTATTTCACCCAAAAATTTCAAGACTTGGGCCTCGAAGACTATCGGTATGAGTTGTTCGAGCTACCCGAGGCCGCCGATCTGGCGCAGCTGCTGGCGGCGCGCCCGAACCTGGCCGGCCTCAACGTTACGATTCCGTACAAGGAACAGATCTGGCCTTACCTTGACGAGCTGGCTTCTTCATCTGCTAGGGTAGGGGCCGTGAATGTGGTGGAGTTTACAGCCGATGGTCGCCGTGTGGGCCACAATACTGACGTTACAGGCTTCCAAGAGTCGCTGCGGCGCTTCTACCCTCGCCGCGATGCGCCCGACCGCGCCCTGGTGCTGGGCACCGGCGGCGCCTCCAAAGCGGTGGAGGTAGCACTGCGCGACCTGGGTATTGGTTACTGGCTGGTGTCGCGCAATCCCTTGGCCAACGGCCTCACCTACGACGACCTCACGCCCGAGCTGGTAGCAGCGCATCCGCTCATCATCAATGCTACGCCCCTGGGCACTTTTCCCAACGTAGACGACTGCCCGCCGCTACCCTACCACGCCCTTACACCCCAACACTACCTCTTCGACCTCATCTATAACCCCGCCGAAACCAAGTTCATGCAGCACGGCCTCGCCGCCGGCGCCCACGTCCTCAACGGCTTCGAAATGCTCTGCCTGCAAGCAGAAGCTGCATGGGAGATTTGGAACAAAGAGTGACTGAGTGAGAGAGTGGCTGAGTGAAAAAGCGTCTGTCATCCTGAGCGCAGCGAAGGACCTTATCACGGTAGAACGACCATCATAACAACGACTCGCTCAACTGGTAGAAGGTCCTTCGCAAGCTCAGGATGACAGACGCTTTTTCACTCAGTCACTCTCGCATTCTCTCACTCCCTACCCTCCCTGCTGGCCGCTGCTGCCGCTTTTGCTGTCGTTGTTTTGGATGCTGCGACGGCGGCGTTGTGGTGCGCCTGAGTCTACCTTGCCAAAGCGGTAGCTGAACGACAGCCGCACGCTGCGCTGGTAGCTGAAGAAGTTGCTGCGGCTGACGAAGTTGGGGGTGGTGGTGGTATTGCGGAAGTTGATGCCGCTTTGCAGGAACGTATTGGCGTTCAGGGTCAGGTCGGCTTTGTCGTTGAGGAAGGTGCGCTTTAGACCCAGCGAGTAGTAGTAATAACCCGAGTTGCGTGACTGGAGCTGTACCCAGCCGGCATAGTAACCGGCGTAGAACTGCGCCGTGTACTTCTCCTTGAACTTGTACGAAGAGTTGGCGCTGACATTATAGAGAAAACGGCTGCTAGTGCGGTTCAAGGCCACGCTTTTCAGATGCACGTAATTCACATCCACGTTGCCACCTATCTGTAGACCTTTCACAGGCCGCACCGAGGCATAGAGGTTGGAGCCGATGGTGCTGCTGTTAGCAATGTTCTGGAAGGTAGATTCGCTACGAGCAAGGGTATCATTGTACGTCAGCACCGACTCGATGGAGTTGTTGGTGCGCCGCCCGTAGAGCGAGAGCGTAAGCGACGACTTCTCGGAATACGTGTTGTAGGAAACATCCAAGTTCTGGGTCAGCTCGGGGCGCAGCTCGGGGTTGCCGTAGGAAATGTTGCGCGGGTCGGTCTGGTTGACGTAGGGACTCAGGAAGTAAATCTGGGGGCGCTGGATGCGGCGGGCATACGTAAGGCCCAGCGTCTGCCCATCCTTTTTCAGGTTGCGGGTGGCGCTTAGGGTAGGCAGCACATTCAGGTAGTCGTTGCGAAACCGACCATTCTCACCCACAAACTCGCCTTTTATATCCGTGTACTCAGCCCGCGTGCCCAGCGTAAAGCTGTACTTTTTGCCCAGGCTGAAGCCCAGGCTACCG
The DNA here is from genome assembly GCF_014217645.1 of Hymenobacter sp. NBH84. NCBI lineage: Bacteria > Pseudomonadati > Bacteroidota > Cytophagia > Cytophagales > Hymenobacteraceae > Hymenobacter > Hymenobacter sp. NBH84. The sequence continues at coordinate 3,553,774 of NZ_CP043644.1, read as the reverse complement.
TACGTCGCCAACACGTTCTGCCGGTAGTCAAAAGCATTGGAACGAAGGTCATTTCGGGCGAAATTCGCTTGCTGGCCCGTGCGCAGCGTATCCAAGTCGTAGTCGCTATTCACCTGACGCAGAATAGCTTTGGCACCGGTTTCCAACGTGGTCTTGCCCTTGAAGGGGTGCACGTAGTCGGTCTGGATGGTGGTTTCACGGTTCAGGGCCAGGTTTTCGCTTCGCTCCTGGTATTCCAGCGGGTTGCCGTTTTCCACTAATTCGGGAGCACGAAACTGATCGAGCGTATAGTTTTGGCGCGAGCGGCTCACGGAGTGCTGCCCCAGCACGCTCCACTCGCGGCGGGGCTGGTCCTTGAACGTGCGTGTGTAGCCAGCACTCACATCGTAGTTGCGCGAGGGCGTGCGCTGCTGAATGTCGCGGGTGTACCGGGTATTCAGGTTGTTGTATTGCGACAATTGAGGCAGTACCCGGTACTCATTGAACAGGTCCTGGTCATTTACAGAGTGATAGGCGTTGCCGGTGAAGTCCAGCGTGAAGCCGCTCTGCTCGGTGGGGTCGAAGGTGAGTCCTACCTTGCCAAAGCCTCCACCGCCGCGCGACTTGTTTTCCGTATTCTGGGTGAGTTGGCCAATGGCCCCATCCAGGTAGTCGGTGCGGGAGCTATTGCTGCGGCCGGGGTATTGGTTGTAAAAACCGCTGAGGCTGCTGGTGAAGCCTACCTTGCCACGGCGGGCATTCAGGGCGCCGTTCAGGTTCTGGTTGCGGTTGCCTACTGCGACACCCACGCGCCCGTTCACGCCCTGCAACGAGTTCTTCTTCAATACAATATTTACCACCCCGCCTGTGCCCTCGGCATCGTACTTGGCCGATGGGGTAGTGAGCACCTCCACGGCTTTGATCTGATCGGCCGGAATCTGCTTGAGCGCTTCGGCCAAGTTGCCAGCCAGGATGGCCGAGGGCTTGTTGTTGATAAGCACGCGCAGGTTGCTGGAACCGCGTAGCTGCACGTTGCCGTCGGCGTCCACGTTCAGCAGGGGCGTTTTGCGTAGTACATCGGAGGCGGTGCCGCCGGTGTTGGTAGCGTCGGCCTCGGCATTGTATACAATGCGGTCGGGACGGGCTTCTACGAGCGGCTTTTCGCCTACCACCGTTACCTCGCCTAATTTCTGCGAGGTGGCCGCCAGCGTTAGTTGGCCCATGTCCTTGGCGGTGGCACCTAGCGTCACGGTTTCGGTGCGGCTGGTGTAGCCCACAAAGCTGACCACCAGCCGGTAGGTGCCAGCCGGAGCCGTCAGCACAAAGCTGCCTTTCTCGTCGCAGGCCGCGCCGGCTACGGGTTTATCGCCGGTAGGGGGTAGGAGGGCCACCGTGGCAAACGGCACGGGCTGCTTATTCGCCTCGTCGAGCACGGTGCCTGTGAGGCGAGTAGAGGTGCTCTGGGCCGTAGATGTCGGCGCCGATTGGGCCTGTACGGTATGGCCGTAGCCAAGTGCGCTGGCAAGCAGCAAATAGGTAATGTAATGCTTCATACAACTATAAAAAGGAAGGCGATAAAGAGCACGATAAGGAGCAACCGGGCCAAGGATTCAGAAAGGATAAACAAGGTTGCACCGGCTAGCCAACGCCAAACATAGATCAATTGTGATATAGACGATGTTAAATTTCTATAAACTCCTTACGCGGGCTTATCAAAGTGCTAATTGCTTCAACAAAAGGCCGTAAAGTCCTACTAATTAGGCCTGTTAATTTCGTTGAAGAAAGCAAGCCGTCTGGTACGGCGTGGGCTTGATTCGTTGAAAACTAACCGGACATAAAGTGCTAGTTTGTTATTTGTGACGGCCTACCCCTGCACTTCTCTTATGTCTCTTTCGCTTTCTACTACTGCGGCCGTGCACCAGCGGCTGCGGCCCTGGCTGCCCGCGTGGCTGCCGCTTCGGCCGTGGCCCCATGTGGTGTGGCTGGCGCTGCTGCTGTTCACCGATTTTCAGCTGTGGTACGGCCAATTTGGCCTGTACTACCAGGAAACTGAAACCGGCTGGCATTTTCTGCTGAAAGCGCTGTGGGTGGATGTGGTGGATTGCGCGCTGTTTTACTTTAACTGGATCGTATTGTCGCGCCTGCTCCCGGCGCGCCGGCTGGTGCTGTATGCCGGCGCGGTGGTAGGGGGCGTGCTGGTGTTTGCCGCGTTGCGCATCGGCCTCAGCGTATTCTATGCTGAGGGGGTGCAGCAGTTCAAGCTTGCTGAACACGTGCGAATGCTCAGCAACTACCATTTGGGGCTAGGGCTACTGATTATAATTCTCAGCGGCAGCCTGCGCCTGGCCGTCGACTACCTAGAGGAGCGCGACAACCGCCGCGAGTTGCAGGCCCAACATCTGGTCACGGAGTTGTCGTTGCTGAAAGCGCAGGTAAATCCGCATTTCCTGTTCAATACCCTCAACAACATCTACGCCCTCACACTGCAACACTCGCCCCGCGCTCCTGAGGCCGTCTTGCGTCTGTCTGAAATCATGCGCTACGTGCTCTACGAAAGCGGTGCTGATACCGTACCGCTGGCGCGGGAACTGACGCACTTGCACGGCTTCCTGGAATTGCAGCGCCTGCGTCTGCCCAGTCACGCCGCCGCTACCGTGCAGTTCTGCACCACCCTAGCGCCCGGTGCCGACTACGTGTTTCCAATAGCACCCATGCTGCTGTTGCCGCTAGTCGAGAATGCCTTCAAGCACGGCCACTTGTTGGCGCCGGCGCCCGCTATCCAGCTGAATCTGGAGGTAGATGCGGCTGGCGCGTTGTGTTTTACGGTGCGCAATGCAGTGGCCGCGTCGCAAGCTGCTTCGCTGGAAGCGCCCGGTGGGGTAGGGCTACCCAACCTGCGGCGGCGGCTGGCGCTACTGTATCCGCAGCGCCACACGTTAACCATCAGCACCACGGAGCAAGAGTATTGCGCTACCCTCATGGTGCAACTCCGCCCTACGGCCGTTATCTTATAAGTCTATGGAAAGCTCTTCTGCGCTGCGTGTACTGTCCTGCGTCCTCATCGACGACGAGCCACTGGCCCTGGATGTGCTGGCTAGCTATTGCGCCCAGCTGCCCTTTCTGGCAGTGCAGGCGCAATTTCACGATGCCGCGGCGGCATTGGCCTTTCTGCGCACGCACCCCGTCGACGTGGTTTTTCTGGATATTCAGATGCCCGGCCTCAACGGGCTGCACCTGGCGCAATTGCTACCCACGCCTGCTCCACGCATCATCTTCACCACCGCCTACGACCAATACGCCGTGCGTAGCTACGAGCTGAATGCTACGGACTATCTGCTGAAACCCGTGGGGTTCGAGCGGTTTGTGCAGGCCGTGAGCAAAGTATACAGTGGCGCAGAGCGCACTGAGCCAGCACTGCCCGCGTTGCCAGTAGAGCCGCCGCCCGAGGCTATACTGGTGCGGCACGATGGCCAGCTCCGCCGGGTGGCCTTCTCCGAAATTCAGTACATAGAAGGCCGCAAGGAATACCTGCTGCTGCATACCACCCAGGGTAGGCTGCTCACGTTGCAGTCGTTTCGACGGGCTGAGGAAGTGCTGCCGCCCGCCCGCTTCGTGCGCATTCACCGCTCCTACCTTATTGCCCTGGCGCATGTGGAGTACCTGGAGCGCGGCCGGGTGCGGGTAGCCGGCCAGCTCCTCCCCATCGGCGACACCTACCGCGAAGTGCTGCTAGAGCGGTTGCGGGGATATCAGCAGTTGTGAGGATAGGGAAGTTTGAAAGCAGCAAAAGGCCGTCCTGCTCAGCAGGACGGCCTTTTTATTGGAGGCTCCCACGCCTCGAAAAACACTGGCTTACGAAGCCAGTTTCTTGGCAATCTGGGCAGTGTGCTTGCCCTGGAAGCGGGCGCCTTCCAACTCGTTTTCGCTGGGCTGCCGCTCGCCCTGGCCACCGGCCACGGTGCTGGCGCCATAAGGCGTGCCGCCAGTTACTTCTTCGTGGCCCATCTGGCCCTGCCAGGCGTAGGGTAGGCCCACCAGAATAATGCCGTGGTGCAGCAGCGCCGTGTGCATGGCCCGGATGGTGGTTTCCTGACCGCCGTGCTGGGTAGCTGTGCTTACAAAAGCGCCGCCCACTTTGCCTACCAGTGCACCTTTCGCCCACAGGCCGCCGGTGCTATCGAGATAGGCTTGTATCTGGCCGCACATGTTGCCGTAGCGGGTAGGGGTACCCAGGATGATGGCATCGTACTCCGTCAATTCGTCGGGGGTGGCTACTGGTACGTGGGCAAAAGCTTTCTGCGCTTCGGTGGCGCCTATTTTATCGAGCACTTCCTGAGGTAGGGTTTCGGGAACGCGCTTTATCACTACTTCATTGCCGTCTACTTCGCGGGCGCCTTCGGCAATAGCTTCAGCCAGTTTATACACGTGGCCATACGTGGAGTAGAATAGGATGAGCGTTTTCATGGGCAGAATAAAAAGTGAAGAAAAGGACAGTTGAACCGGCAGCCACCGGCAAGGCAATATATGTACATACATTAAATAGTGCTATATAGTTGTGCTACTTGAATTTAGTTTATTTTTAAAATTCTGATAATGAAAGAGTTGATAAATAAAATACCGTAACTATATTATCGTTTGCAACCTTGCCCAGGGTAGGTAGCATCTACTACACACAATCGTTAGCCACGCCCTTTATCTGCTTCCTATTTTACTGTTCCGCGTTGTATGTTGCATCCGTACTGCTGCCCCTGCGCCTTTCAAGCTATTTCTGTAAACTCTATTGCTGCCTGCCCTGGTAGCCTGGCCCGATGAGTGCGCTAGCTAGTGCTTTTGGGGTTTCGGGGGCGTTGCGCGGACTGCTCAGCCGACAAACGGCCGAAGAGCTACCTGCACCAACCGCCGCCGTGCGCCGCCTGACGCCCCCCGCCCAACTCACCGAAGCCGAGCTGATTGACGGTTGCCTGAATGGTAGCCGGCTGATGCAAAAGCACCTCTACGAGCGGTTTGCGGCGCGCATGATGGCCGTATGCCTGCGCTACGCCCAAACCACCTTCGAGGCTGAAGATGTATTGCAGGAAGGCTTTCTGACGGTATTTAAGAACCTGGGTAGTTTCCGGCGGGAGTGTCCGCTGGAGTTCTGGATCCGGCGCATTATGGTGAATGCGGCCTTGCGCCAGCATCGCCGCAACATGCCCCTAGTAGCTGTAAGCGACGGGGGCGACTACCCCGAGGACCTGGCCGGGGAAGAATTTGTACTAGCTAACTATGCCTTTGAAGACCTACTGAGCATCGTGCAAGATTTGGCCCCACGCTACCGTATGGTGTTCAACCTGTTTGCCATCGAAGGCTACAGCCACAAAGAAATTGGGGAGATGCTGGGCATCTCCGAGGGCACCAGCAAATCGCAATACTCGCGGGCCCGCGTTATTTTGAAGACTAAACTTGAGCGCCTCGACGCGCAACATTCTCATGGGCACCTCCGCAAATAAAGCCGCCCCCACCTCTCCGGACCCCCGGCCTACCGGCGACCTGGAGTACCTGTTCCGGCAAAAGCTGGGCGAGGCCGAAGTCGCGCCCCGCTTCCAGTTGTGGGAGCAGCTCGACCACGATCTACTGGTTCAACAAAACGAAACCTACCGCAAGCGGCTGCTGATGCACCGCTGGGTAGCGGCCGCCTGCGTGCTGCTGTTACTAAGCGTAGGTGGTTGGCTAAGCGTACAGCAACTGCAACCCTCTACCTCCCCAGAACTAGCCGGCACCACCACCGCCAGCCGTACTGCCGCCGATTACTCCGCTACCACCGCTGGGCGCCGGGCCGCCGCAGCACAAACCGGCTCTTTAGCAAAAGCCGGAGCCGTACCTGCAGCGCAAGAAGAAGAGGAGTTGAACCTGACCACTGGGCTTGGTAAAACAGCTGCTGGTAATCAGCTGCTGGCCGCGTTGTCGCAGCCGGAAGGGGGCTTGATGGGGGAGGGCGCTTCTTATACTAAGGGGCAACAAGTTGGAGGGCAACTGGCTGGCGCTGGTAGTGGCACTTCTGCTGGGTTTGCTAATACGTTCTCGCGCAACGGCTCGCCGGTGTTTGCCGCGTATACGCCCGCTACTACCGAGGCTAACTACAGTATCAAAGCAGGTGCTAGCACCTGGGATTTACTTACAGCGCGGGCAGCGCGGTTGGGCTCGGCCCTGGGCCGCTTCACTCACCCCGATACGCTGAAACCTTCCTTGCTGGCCGCGCCACCCATGCTGGCTGCCGTGATGCCACCGATAGAGAAGGAAGAAGAGAAAAAGAAGAGAGCGTTGGGTGGCTGGCGTTTCGGCGGCTCGCACGCCGTATCGGCTTTCAACCCCAACATTAACTTCGCGCAGGCCAGTACGCAAAGCACTGTTTCGGCCATCAATAACCTGGCAATGCTGGATAGCCGGGGCGTGCAGAAGGTAGCGTACGAAACCGGTGCTGCTGAGTACCGTCAAAACCTGCGCGCCGGGGTAGGGCAGCGCGTGGCCCTCACAGCAGCTCGCCCAGCCGGCAAGCACTGGGTGCTGCTGGCCGGCGTAGAAGCCGCCGAGTACCGTGCTTCCTCCGAAACGTCGTTTTCGTCGGTGGCGCAGAGCGAAACGGCCTATGCGGGCCGCGCTACGGTCGCGTATCAGGCTGCGTCTAATTCGTTCTCGAACAGTGCCGCGTATGCCCGCGATGCAGTAGGCTACACGGCCGCGCCGCGCGCCACTTCCTACCGCTACCGCACGGTGGGCGTGCCCGTGGCCGCTCGCTATGGTTCGCAAAAAACGGGGGTGTCGCTCTACGCGAAGGTAGGCGCTGCTGTAGACCTGCTGCTGGGTAGCCGGGTAGAAGTAGCCGACGAAGCCGCCGCCACGCAGGAATACTCGCTAAGCACTGCCAACTCGCCTTACCGCCAGGTGATTGCTACGGTGCGCGGCGGTGGCGGGGTGCAGTACCGTCCGGCTGGCGCTACCTGGGCCATCTTGGCTGGCCCTACCGCCGAAGCCGGCCTCACTACCCTCAACCGCGACCCCGCCCAGGCGCTGCTGCGCCGCTCGCGGCCGTACATGGTAGGGGTAGAAGCCAGCGTAGAGTTTGGCGGCGGCAAGGCCGTGACCGTGCATTAGTAACTCAGTCTTCGCATAGCGCCTCTATTGACCTATGAAATCCATGCTGGCTTTGCTGAGCTTGAGTCTATTGCTGGTAGAATGTAGTAAAGATGACAGCGTGCCCAGTGCTATTCAGGCTAAGATTGCCGAATTGAAGAAGAACCCCAAGCAGAATCCGCCCGCCGTGGTATACAGCTACCTTTACCACGGGCAGGTTGTCTACACAATCTCCAGCGACTGCTGCGACCAGTTCAACTACCTGTACGATAAAGACCTGAATATCATTTGCGCCCCCAGTGGTGGCCTCACTGGCCGCGGCGACGGCCGCTGTCCCGACTTTGCTGCCGCTGCCACCCAGGAGCACTTACTATGGCGTGACCCCCGCTAAAAAGCTGGTTGCGTTATACCGGTGGGCCGTTGAAAGGGTGTAGAGACGCATACTTGCGTCTCATCGTTGAACGAGATGGCGCATGCAACGAGACGCAAGTATGCGTCTCTACACGTTCATAGACGAGACTCAAACAGCCTCTAAGGTATCAGATTCTCTCAATCTATTATATCTATCTTTAGTAGCGTATTGCTAGTTTAGTATCAATAAGAAGCCCCACGTAGTGTACTACGTGGGGCTTCTTGTGTTCAGGCGAATTTCGCCTGGGTAGACTATTCAGTAGCTGATGGCTTGCTCATGATAGGTGCTGAGGCTCTTTAAATTAGGTTGCAGATAGGGCACAGCAAAGTGCGTACCTTCAAAAAAGGCGTTCTGCTTTTGCAGTTGCGCTTGCAGGGTAGGGCTGGCGGTGCGTATAAGCTGCTGAGTGGTTTTACCACGTTGGTCAACTACGGTTACTTCTAGTGTTGCGCCCGTGTGTCGCGCTTGCAGCGTGGCACCGGCCGGCAGCGACACCGCAACCTCCTCAAAGCCGGGCAGCGAAAACCGCATGGTAGGCGCCACGCCCACCGCCTGCACGGAGTACGTACTGGTAGCCCCGGTTTGATAGTGCGCCCGCAACTGCCCCGCGCCTACAGCCACGGCAAAGGCTACATCCGTCAACGCGGAGGGTAAGCACGGCCGAACAACGACTTCATTGCGCAGCATATCGGGCCGTATGCCCAGGAAATACTGGTACCACACGCGTAGCTGCTCAGCATTAGACCACGCCTGCAAGAACGTGCCCGAGGGCTTGCCCCGCGTTTGGCCGGGGCGGGGTAGGGCATCGGCGTTTTCGCTGAGGCTACCCACGGCGCCCTCGGCCAGCGCCTGGTGGTTCATGCGCTCAAACAGCTGGTAGGCAATGTCGGGCTGATTTTCTTCCAGCATCCGCTGCATGGCCATACCGTTGTTCCAGAGCCAGACGGTGCCGTTGTGGTAGGCCGCGTCTTTGTGGTAGTAGTGCCAGTTTTCGTGGTAGGGGTGAAAATCCGGGTCGTGCTGACTGAGCGAGGCCACGCCCCACGGGTACACCAGCTCCTGCCACACCAGCTTAGTGAGTTGCATCCGGCGTACCGGGTCGGGCACCAGGGAGTAGGCATAGAGCTGGTTGGGCCGCAGTTGAAAGTCACGCTGGCCGGCGACGGTGAGGCGGTCGGCCATGTAGGGGTGCTGGGCATCGAAAAAATCCTGCGGAAACTGCTGCTTCACCTTGGCCGCCACGGCGCGCCACTGGCGGGCGCTGGCGTCGTCGTGCAGGTAGTCGGCTAGTTGGGCGCTGGCTTGCAACTGCTCGTACCACAGCGCCTGAATATCGTTGGCGCGGTTGCCGCGAGGCGAAAGCGGCGTTACGTTCTTGATTTTGGCGTCCATCCACGTATCGGCATCGTCGTGGGTGAGGTAGCCTTTGGCGTCTACCCAATACTTCAGCGAGCCTTCGGCGGCACGCTTCACGGCCGGGTAAAACTCCCGGATGGCGGCCGTGTCGCCGGAGTAGCGCAGGTAATCGAGCATTTCGATAACGAAGCGCGGCGTGCCATCAGTGGTATTGTAGATGATGTCGTCAGGACGGGCACGGTTGGGCACACGGCCGTAGTCTTTCGAGGTAGGATCGAGGTTCTGGAACTTAGCAAACGACAGCAGAATCTTCTTAGCCGTCTCAAACTGCCCCGTTACGAGGCAGGCGCCGGGTAGGGAAATGAACAGGTCGCGGCCCCAGTAATCGTTGAACCACGGCAGGCCCGCGTAGATGCCCCAGCCCTGCTGGTTGGTCACCAGCTCGTCGGTGGTCAGCAGCAGCCAGGGTAGGGCTTTGTCGAGCTGGGGGCTGTTGCTGGCAATGGGGCTCGTGTTGGCTACCAACGTGTTCATCCGTCGCCGGCGCTGCTGTAGCCACGCCTCGTGGTGCGCCCGAAACTGCCCTAGCAATGCCCGCGCTTCGTCTTTGGAATGACCATACACCAACACGAATCCGCCGCTGGCGGCCGCAGTGCTCAAGGCACCGTTTTGCACCGTTATAGCCGCAGGCTGCCACGGCGCCACCAGAATGCGGTGGGTAGGCGCTTCTTTTGGAATCAGCCACAAGCCCTCGGGTGCGTCTGCTTCAACTGTCGTCAGGTCGCCGGCGGGGCGCCAGGTGAGCTGCTGCCCGTTTAAGTTCGTAAGCTTAATGCCTATTACGGGTTGATTATCATAAAGATATAGCTCTTCGGTGACAGCGGCGAAGGTGCGTTGCAGCTTGTAGGGGTACACGCGTACGCGGGCCGACTGGCGGTCCAGTGGGGTGCCATCCAGTAGCAGTTCGTAGTCGTGTAGTACGCGGTGAGTGGCAATGTTCCAGCCGGCGTGCCAGGCCGGCTGCTCGTTGGCGTGGGTGGTGGCGTAGTAGTAGCCCGACTGCTTATCGGTAAACGAAAACTCGCGGTTCTCGGCGGGCGTCACGTCGATGGCTAGCTGATCGAGGAGCATGGAGGGAGTAGGGGCAAGAGTGGCTACACGCGAATGGGTAGGGCTGCACGTGGTCAGCAGCAACCCCGCTAATACGGTGGCTAGGTAGGCAAGTGTTTTCATGAAAGGCACGTGGCAAAAGGTAGCGCAAAGATCAGCTGTGGGCGTCGTATGCACAGAAAGCCGAGGAAAATGGCAAAGCAACAGGAGAAAGTTAACGAGTAATTACAAGCGAGCTTTTTCGCGTAAGAAGACAGGTCTAATGCTATAATTAGCAACTTTTATACATATAAAATAATGTAATAATTATAATTATATGAAATCGTAAATTTTTATTAATTAATGATTTAGGGTAAGATTATTGACTTATTTATGTTTTAAGCTATGCTTATATTTGTGGCCACTTTCCTTTGTAATTTATATTCTATGACCAGTGCTTCTAAGCATGTTACAGTGCCAACAGAGTCGTCTTTTTCGCCGGAAAGCGAACAGCTGTGGCGTGGATGGGCCGAGAAGCATATCATAGAATTGGAGCAAGCAGTGGCAGCCGCGCAGGCGCAGGCGCAGGCGCAGGAAGCTCGCTTTCAGGCACTCCTACAAGCGCTGCCGGGGCACGCTATAGTAGCCACAGCCAGCGGCGAAGTAGTGGCCACTAACGACCAGAGCCGTGCGTTGCTGGCATCAACCCAGGACCAATTGCCCGAGCAGTTGCTCCATGTGCTACGTACTGCACCACATACGGCCGCGCAGCCACTTGCAATAGCCGATAGCCACTACGAAGCGACAGCCCAGCCAGCCGGCGCCGAAACGGTGCTGTACCTGCACGATACCACCGCCTTGCGCTGCGCCGAGGCGGCCCTGGCTACGCAGCAAGAGTTTTACGAAACCATTTTGCATGCGCTACCGGTACAGGTAGCCGTATTCGATGCCGCATACCGGTTTTCCTTCGTAAACGTAGCGAGTATGGCATCGCCAGAGGTGCGGGCTTGGGTTATCGGGAAGGATAACTTTGCTTACTGCGCGCACCGGCAGCGGCCCCGTGAGGTGGCCGTACGCAGGCAGGAGCATTTCGACCATGTGGTGGGCACCCGGAAGGCGGCTATGTGGGAAGAAGTAGAGGGCATAACCGGCGAAAAACGATACCTGCAACGGCAATACCTGCCCGTATTTGCCTCCGATGGCTCCCTGCGCATGGTCGTGGGCATGGGGGTAGACGTGACGGAGCAGCGCCGGATGGAAAAACAATTGGTCGATCAGCGGACCTTCTACGAATTTGTGCTGGACCATTTGCCTACCGATGTAGGCGTATTTGACAGCCAGTTTCGCTATCTGTTTGTGAATGCCCGCGGCATTAAAGACCCGGAGATGCGCAAATGGGTGATAGGCAAAGACAATCTCGCGTATTTCAAGCGCACCGGCCGTCCAGATGAAATGGGCCACGAGCGGCAGGCTCAGCTGGAGCACGCGGCCCGCACCCGCGAGCTGGTTACCTATGAAGAAACCTTCACGCGGCCCGACGGCGACCGGCACCTGCTGCGCTGCCTGCAACCCGTTTTTCATGCCGATGGCTCCCTGAACCTAATTCTGGGCTACGGCCTGGATGTGACGGAGCGCGTGGCCACGGAGCGCGCCCTGCGCCACGCCAAAATCACGGCCGAGTCGGCGGTGCGGGCACGGGAACTGTTTCTGGCCAACATGAGCCACGAGATTCGCACGCCCATGAACGCCATTCTGGGCATGAGTCAGCTGCTGGCCAAAACGCCGCTTACTCCCAGCCAGAGCAGTTACCGGGAAGCCATTACCACCTCAGCCGAAAACCTGCTTGTCATCATCAACGACATTCTGGACCTCTCGAAGCTGGAAGCGGGCAAAATGACGCTGGAGCAGGTAGGGTTTGGTCCCACGTTGCTGCTAGACCAGGTAGAGCAAACCCTACGCTACAAAGCTGCCGAGAAAGGCCTGCGTCTGCGCACAGAGCTGGATGAGCGCCTACCCCAGGTATTGCTCGGCGACCCATACCGCATCACACAAGTGCTGCTGAACCTGGCCGGCAACGCTATCAAGTTCACGGAGCGCGGGGAGGTGGTAGTAGCCTGCCAGGTGCTAACTACCCTGCCATCGGCCACTGGGGTAGAGATACTGTTTCGGGTGACGGATACGGGTGTGGGCATCGAGCCGGAGTTTCTGGCGCGTATTTTCCAGGAGTTCAGCCAGGAAGACGCCTCTGTGACGCGCAAGTTTGGTGGCACTGGCCTGGGCCTGTCTATCTGCCGCAACCTGGTAAAGCTGATGGGCGGCGATGTGCGGGTGAGCAGTCAGAAAAACCAGGGTACGGTGGTGGAGTTTTCGCTATGCCTACCCGTTGGCACTACCACCGACCTGCTACCTCAAACGATACTGCCCGAAGACAGCTCGATCCGCCAGAACCTGCGCTACAAGCACGTGCTGTTGGTGGAAGACAACCGCTTCAACCGTCAGATTGCCCGCACGTTCCTGCAACAAGCCCAGGTGCAGGTAACCGAAGCCGAAAATGGCGAGCAGGCCGTGGAGCTGGCCCTAGCACAGCCCTTCGACCTGATTCTGATGGATATTCAGATGCCGGTGCTGGATGGCTACGGGGCCACCGCCGCGCTACGCCAGCAACTCCAGATTACTACCCCCATCATCGCCCTCACGGCCAACGCCATTAAGGGAGAGCGGGAAAAGTGCTTGGCGGCGGGCATGAATGGCTACCTGGCCAAGCCCTTCCAGGAAACAGCTTTGTTGCAGGTGGTGAGCGAGTGGATGGCTCCGCACCATGCGGCGCCCATACCGGTGCCCGCGCCGCCCCTGTTCCGGGTAGACGAGCTGCTCAGGCTTGGACAGGGCGACCAGGAGTTTGTGACGTTTATGCTGGAAACCTTCCTGGAAAGCAGCGAGGAAATTCTGTTGGAGCTGACCCAGGGTTTGCAAGAAGGCAACCTGACCCGCTTGAAAACGGCTGCTCACACGCTCAAGCCCGGCCTGACGCACCTCGGGGTAGACCACCTGATACCGCCTGTGGCAGAGCTGGACCAGTGGCAGGAAGAGTTCCAGCGCGACGCCCTCACAGCGCTGGTTATGGCCATTGCCCCACCCCTGCGCGAAGTGCTGGACGCCATGCGGGCCTACCTGGTCATGCCGGAGTAGGTAGGCGTTATAAGCAAACCCACCTGTCATCCTGAGTGCAGCGAAGGACCTTATCATGCTAGAACGGTGAGCGTACCAACGACTCGTTTAGGCGTGATAAGGACCTTCGCTGCACTCAGGATGACAGATGGGTTTGCTTACAACGCCTACCTACTTCAACTCCCTACCCGCCACGTCTTCCCAGCGGTAGTAATGAAAGTAGCGCCCTTCCGACATCACCACAAACAAGCCCTTCGGAAACTGCTTATTAAGCGCTATGCTCGTTACGTCGGAGCCGTCGCTGTGCAGCGCCTCTACCTTAATGACTTTTACCAGCTCATGCGAATGGTTTTTGCTTTCCTCGCGGCGGTAGATGTGAAACTGGTTGGCACCTTGGTCTGATACCAGGAGGTAGCCTTTCTTTTTGCTGGTTTTGTAGATGCTGATGCCCTCGTGGTCTTCCGTGAAGCCTTGGGTAGCAAATAGACTGAGCTGCTCGTCGCCGCGGGTAGGGTCGGCGTAGTACTGGCGCATGCCCACGCCTTCGTCGGAGTAGTAGATGTAGCCCAGCTCATTGTCTACGGCAATCGACTCAATTTCCTTGCGGCCGCTGTAGGTGCCAAACTTGCGCACCAGCGTCATTTTTACGTGGCCCGTGCCATCGTCCTCTAGCCGATACTGCCATAGGTAGCCGGTGGTAGGACCATCTTTGCGGCCCACTATCGCAAACGTCGCCTTATCGAAAGGGCGGGTGTAGAGGGCAATGCCCATGGGCAGGTTTTGCGCTTCGCCTGTAAATACAGAGAGGCCGCCGTTGTCTAGCGGCTGCATGTCGGGTAGGCGGAAGATGCGCAGACGCTGCCGCTCGCGCTCCGTGGTCACGACAATATCGGTGGGCTGGCCGCCGAGGGGTAGGCCGTAGGCTACGTCCACGTTGTTGGGGCGCTGGAGGCCGTGCACCGTGCGGCCGGGCACTTCCTTACCCTGCAAATTGAACACGTAGAGGGCACCGTCAGAATTCTTATCAGTGCCGATAATCAGGCTCTGGCTGGGGTCTTTCGGGTTGATCCAGATAGCGGGGTCGTCGGTGTCGTACCGTACCGGATCAGTGATAATAGCAGGCTTGAGAGTAGGACCCATAGCCACGCCGGGCGTAACGAGGGGTAGGGTAGTACGCTGACAGCCAACGGCCAGCAACAAAACGGCTACGCAAATACTAGATAAACGGCACATTCGGGAAGCGGAAGGTAGAACAGAAGTAGCCTGCAAGCAGTTGATTTTCTGGTTAGTGTAGCATGATGTAGAGACGCCTACTTGCGTCTCGCCGCTGAACGATTTGGGCGATGTACGTTCAACGGCTAGACGCAAGTAGGCGTCTCTACATTATTCTACACGAACCAGAACAACCTCTTACCTCACAAGTCGAACTTCAAGCCAGCGTTGAAGCGGGCGTTGTAGTACTCGCTCTGCAACGTGCGGCTGCGGCTGCCTTGGTAATAGCGTAAGGGCTGGTTGGTGAGGTTGTTGGCCTCCACAAAAAAGCGCAGCTTGGGCGTGAAAGCGTAGCCCGCGTTGGCATCCAGTTGCAGTTGGTGGTCGAGGTGGCGGAAGGTGGTGCTGCCGTCGGAGAGGGTAAGGGTCGATTCCTCGGGGTCGATGAAGCCGCTGTGGCGGTTGACGGACACGCGCAGGGTCAGGCGCTTGCTCTCATAGGAAAGCGACGTATTCCAGTTGTGCTTGGCGGTGCCGGGTAGGGAGGTGCGCTCGGCCAAGCCGTTGGCGCGGGAGCTGGTGTAGGTGTAGTTGGCGTAGATGCCCAGCCCGCGCAGCACGCCAGGTAGGAAATCGAGCTGGCGCTGCACGGCTATTTCGGCCCCGCGCAGGGTAGCAGAGTTGCCATTTAGCGGACGGCTGTAACGCAGAAACGTGTTGCTGGTTACGGGGTCGGTGTAGTTCAGCTCCGTGGTCGTGAACACAAAGTTCTCGATGTCCTTATAAAAGACGCCGCCCGAAATCAGCCCCACCGACGTGAAATAATGCTCGGCCATCAGGTCGAAATTGGTGGACGTGGTGGCTTTCAGGTTGGGATTGCCCTCGGTCAGCTCGTTTTCCGAAGCATCGATGGTGCGGGTAGGCGCCAGGGCCGCGTAGTCGGGGCGGGCTAGGGAGTTGGTATAGGCAGCCCGTAGAATGGTGTTGTCGGTCAGGTTATATTTCAGGTGCAGGGCAGGCAGGAAATTGGTGTAGCTGTTGATGCCCGTGGCCTCTGTGGTCGGACCTTCGCCAGTTGCATCGGCCGGAATAGTAGCCTGATAGCGGATATACGTGTGCTCGACCCGCAGGCCGGCAATAGCCGAGAACCGATTGCCCAACTGCTGGTTCAGCATGGCATAGCCCCCCGAAATGCGCTCATCGGCCCGGAAGCTCGCCGAAAGGTTATCGTACGTATCATCCTCGTAGGTGGCATTGAACTGCTGCTGAAAGGTAGGCAGCGCCGAGTTTTGCGGAGCCGGTCCTACCCGGTAACGCGTGCCGCCGCCGTTGGCCAGGAAGTTATTATCAGAGTAATCGGCGGTAGGAATAGCGCCCCAGGTCACGTCCTCGTCCGTCACCAGCTCGCCCCGGCTGCGGGCTACCTCCTTGTGCTTGTCGCGGTAGCGGCCGCCTACCTTCAGGCTGTTCATAAACGGCCCCTCGGTTTGCAGGGGTAGCAGCAGGTCGATGCGGCCGTTCAGGTCGCGCTCGTGGGTGTTGTCGTTGCGCAGCTGGTAGCGGCGGAAGGGAATGGTGGCGTAGTTGATGGGAGCAGCCGGCTCTACGCTGGGGTGTTCCTCATCCACTGTGTTGGGGCGCAGCGAAATGTTGCCCGTCCGGAAGCTGATGTAGCTTTCCTGCGGCCGGTCTTCCGAAGCGTAGGCGTAGGTGCCAGCCCACGTGAGGCGGGCGCGGCTGGCAATTAGGTGCTCACCGGAAAGCGTATTGCTGAAGGTTTTCTGGCGCTCCAGGCGGGCATTGTGCTTGCCATTGCCGCCTTTGGTCTCAATTTCGTAGCGGCCTGTGGTCAAGCCATTGCTGCCGGGCGCCTTCAGGCCGGAGTAGGTAGCGCGGTAGCGGTTCTCGAAATCGTCGCGCACATTGTAGAGGCTGCGTAGGGTAATAGTGGAGTTGGGTGACACGCGATAATCCACCGAAACGGAGCCGCTACGCCGGATGCGCTGCACGTCATACTTGCGAATTTCCTGCTGCGTGAGGTAGTCTCGTCCGCCTTCGGTCCGGTCCCAAGCGGCCTCCACATTGTCGGAGCCAAAGCGGTGGTTGAAGTAGGAACCGCTGGCGATGATGCCCAGCTTGCCATCCAGGAAGCGGTTGCCCACTACCAAAGAACCGAGGTAGGGTACCTTCTGCGACAGGAAGTTGTAGCCCGCGCCCGCCGTGCCCGACACGCGCAGGCCGTTGGGCGCGGCGCGCGTCACCAGGTTGGCGGTGCCGCCAATGGCGTCGGCGTCCATGTCTGGCGTCAGGGTTTTGCTCACTTCAATGGCCTGCACCATGTCCGACGGAATCAAATCCAGCTGCACGCTGCGGGTGCCGGATTCGGCCGAGGGTAGGCGCTCCCCGTTCACCGTCACGGAGTTGAAGCGCGGCTCCGTGCCCCGAATCAGGCCGAAGCGGGCCTCACCCTGGTCATTGAGCACCGTGATGCCGGGCACGCGCTTGAGGGCGTCGCCCACGTTGGCATCGGGGAAGCGGCCGATTTGGTCGGCGGCTACCACGTTGGTGATGTTGGCATTGGTGCGCTGCTCGTTCAGAGCCTTGGCCTGGCCTTGCAAGCGGGCGCCCAGCACCTGCACCTCGCCCATTTGGTTGAGGCCTGCGCTCAGCTCAATGGGTAGGGTAGTGGTAGCGCGGTCCGTCACCGTTACGGTAGTCGAAAACTCTTGGTAGCCGAGGTAGGAAACCAGTAGCTGGTGCGTGCCCACCGGCACATCGGTCAGCAGGTAGCCGCCATCCTCATCCGACACGGCCCCGCGTCCCAGCGTCGGCAGCCGCACCGAAGCACCCGGCAACGACAGGCGCGTACCATCCAACACCTTTCCCTGGATAGCACCTGTTTGAGCCAGCAAAGCGGGCGATAAGAACAGACTCAAGAAGCTCAACAAGAGTAATCGATGTAGAAAATAGGGCATATGCCAGTCAAAAGATGAAGATTCGATGAAATCGACTGCAAAGCTCTTGGTGGTATATTGCTTTAGTTTGTTGAGACGGTTACGCTTGTGTTAAGAGTAGGGGGTAGAGGCGATATGCAACCTTTACAATCATTTCAATCCTCTACGAGAAGAATCCTTATGAGTAGAAAGCAATGGCACGTCTTGTTCCCTCTAATTTCTGCTTGCTTATTTCTGCTGTTACACTTATCAGCTGCAATCAGTGTGAAGACTATGACCGGCCAAGCGATGCATTCAACGCCTTTGTGCTTTCTCCAAATGGACAAAATTTGATCGGAAATGCATCTACCCAGTATTCACCGGATTCAATAGAAATCACCCGTGACACAGAACGTGTAGACTTTAGAGTGCTGTATGAGTCACTTGATAATAGAGGGGCTTTGATGCAGCTGTTTCCGGTGAAACCTCACTCTAAAAACTCGGGAACCGTCCGACTATTCTTACGACTGTCGCATACCGATGTAGATACGCTGGATGTGACGTACGAAACAGACCACGGTAAGTGCTTTGATTTGTTGCGCTGCAATAGCGTCTTTTATAATGGGCAGCGCATGGAACAAAACAGGTATAATACCTACCAACTGATTAAGCAATAAGGCATATTGTTCTGCGTCTTGCTATTTCCTCGCAAATTGGTTAATCGACGTCATCAATTCCCAAATCACCTCGATTATTTAGCTTCCGAGGAAACCTCTGCCCAGCGAAACAAGTTATCCTAGGCTACCTTTCCTCGTCAGATGCAATACCAACTTACCTCGGAATTCGAGCCGACCGGCGACCAGCCCAAAGCCATTGCCCAGCTGGTGCAGGGCATCAACAACGGCGAGCCGGCGCAGGTGCTGCTGGGCGCCACCGGCACGGGCAAAACCTTCACGATGGCCAACGTTATTGCCGAAACCGGCAAGCCGGCTCTCGTGCTCTGCCACAACAAAACCCTGGCCGCGCAGCTCTACGGCGAGTTCAAGACGTTCTTCCCCAACAACGCCGTCGAGTACTACATCAGCTACTACGACTACTACCAGCCGGAGGCCTACATCGCCAGCACCGACGTGTTTATAGAGAAAGACCTGGCTATTAACCAGGAAATCGAGAAGCTGCGGCTGCACTGCACCTCCACGCTGCTCTCGGGTAGGCGCGACGTGATTGTGGTGGCGTCGGTGTCGTGCATCTATGGTATCGGCAACCCCGAGGAGTTCGGCAAAAACGTCATTTACATGGCGCCGGGGCTGAAATTCTCGCGCAATAACCTGCTCTACCAGTTCGTGCAGATTCTGTACTCGCGCACCGAGGCCGAGTTTACGCGCGGTTCGTTCCGGGTGAAGGGCGACACCGTGGATGTATTTCCGGCCTACGCCGACTACGCCTACCGCATCTTTTTCTTCGGGGATGAAATCGAGGCCATTCACCGCATCGACCCGATCAGCGGCAAGAAGCTGGCCGACGAGAAATCGGCGACACTCTACCCCGCCAACCTGTTCGTGACGGGTAAGGACACGTTGAACGAGGCCATCAAGCAGATTCAGTTTGACTTGGTGCAGCAGCACGCCTACTTCGAGAAGGAGGGTAGGGACTCGGAGGCTAAGCGCATTATGGAGCGCACGGAGTTCGATCTGGAGATGATTCGGGAACTGGGCTACTGCTCCGGCATCGAGAACTACTCGCGCTACTTCGACGGCCGCCAGCCCGGCAGCCGCCCCTTCTGCCTGCTCGATTATTTCCCCGACGACTTCCTCTTGGTAGTGGACGAGAGCCACGCCACTATGCCCCAGATCCGGGCCATGTGGGGCGGCGACCGGAGCCGCAAAACGGCCCTCATCGAGTATGGCTTCCGCCTACCCTCGGCCTTTGATAACCGCCCGCTCACGTTCAACGAGTTCGAGAGCATGTACCGCCAGGCCGTGTTCGTGTCGGCCACGCCGGCTGACTACGAGCTGGCCCAGGCCGACGGCGTGGTGGTGGAGCAGATCATCCGTCCCACCGGCCTGCTCGACCCCGAAATTGACATTCGCCCCAGCATCAACCAGATCGACGACCTGCTGGACGAGGTGGATGAGCGTGTGAAGATGGGCGACCGGGTGCTGGTGACCACCCTTACCAAGCGCATGGCTGAGGAACTGCAAAAATATATGGAGCGCTTGGGCATCAAGTCGCAGTACGTGCACTCCGATGTGAAGTCGCTGGATAGGGTAGAGATTCTGCGGCAGCTGCGCCTAGGCGAAATCGACGTGCTCATCGGTGTGAACCTACTCCGCGAAGGCCTCGACCTACCCGAAGTGAGCCTGGTAGCCATCCTGGATGCCGACAAGGAAGGCTTCCTGCGCGACCAACGCAGCCTGATTCAGACCATGGGCCGTGCCGCCCGTAACGACCATGGCAAAGTCATCATGTATGCCGACCGCATGACGGGCTCCATGCAGCGCGCCATCGACGAAACCAACCGCCGCCGCGCCACCCAGATAGCCTACAACGAGGAGCACGGCATCACGCCGCGCACCGTGAAGAAGTCGCGCGAGGCCATTATGGGCCAAACCTCCGTGGCCGACTACCGCATTGCCGAGCCCAAAGCCTACGTAGGCCCCAGCGAGGAAAGTGCCTTGGCCCTAGCCGCCGAGCCCATCGTGGCCATGATGAACCGCACCGATCTGGAAAAGCTCATCAAAACCACCGAGAAGCAGATGGAAGCCGCTGCTAAAGAACTGGACTTCCTGCAAGCCGCTAAATTCCGCGACGAGCTGGCCCAGCTCAAGCAAATGCTGAAAAGCAAGCGGGAGTAGGTCGAAAGTGAATTTTGAAGTAGAGACGCATACTTGCGTCTCGTCGTTGAATGAGTGTCGTTGCGCTTCAGCAGTTATACTGGTGTAGCGTCTCGTTACTGAATGCCTGTTGTCCCAACCTCAGCAACGACGAGACGCAAGTATGCGTCTCTACATCGTTATAGAAAGCCGGAGTGCCTTCCAACTACTTCAACTGATACACCTCCGCCAACTCCTTCACTTGATCTAGCGTGCGAGTAGGAGGCACGAAGGGCGCCGGGATGGGCTGGCGGGCGAACGTCTGGAAGTAGAGCACGCAGGCGTCGCGCCACCAGAGGGCTTCTTTGTGCTGGGTTTGCAGACGGGCCTGCACGTTGGCAAACACGGTAGGGTCGAGGGCGGGTTGCACCTGCTGCCACTGCTGCTGGAGCCACAGCACCGAGTCGGCGCCGGTGTAGTAGCGGTAGCACAGCTCATTCCAGAGCGTTTTGCCGGTGCGCAGGGGCTGCGACCAGCCCACGTGTTGGAACCACATTAGGTAGTCCAAGGGGCATGTTTGGGGGTTACCCCACTGCTGCTGTATCTGCGGGGCGTATTGGCCCAGGGCGTTGCTGCCGCTGGCTGTGCGGTCGAAGCCCAGGCCTTGGGCGTCGGCGCTGTGGTAGAACGCGGCCGTCCAGCGGTTGCGGGGGGTAGACGGCAGCCACGGCTCGGGACCAAAATGGACGCCGTGCCCCATGATGTGGTGCAGACCCAATGGCGTAGTGTAGCGCACGTAAATATCTCGCGACTTCACCATCATATCTGTGATAGTAGCCACGGCTTTAGGCTCGGCGGTAAGCGTCATGCGCGTCCATTCCTGCGCAATGGCTTCCGAAGTCAGCTCATAATCCCAGGCCAAGCGGCCGAACGCGTACCAATTGGCCTGCGCGATGGGATGGCCGGTCCAGTTGCGGTCGGAGCCTATGTTGGCCACGCCCGCAATGGCACTGCTGGCGTGGTGGTCGAGGCTGCCGTCTACTACCTTCGCCACCGTCGAACCGGGGCCTTTGGCGTAGGTATCAGAGTCCAGGCACTCTTTGAACAGTGGCGCTAGATACACCAGGTGGGTAGCGAAGCCCAGGTATTCCTGCGTAATCTGTACTTCCAGCACCAGCGGCGTTTGGGGCATCTTGCCGAAGAGCGGGTGAAACGGCTCCCGCGCCTGAAAATCCAACGGGCCGTTCTTCACCTGCACCAGCACCTTATCGGCAAACTGGCCGTCGAAGGGCTTGAACTCGTCGTAGGAAGCCCGAAACCGGTCGTTGTTGACGTCGGCCTTATACACAAAGGCGCGCCACATCACCAAGCCGTCGTGGTTGCCCAGGGCGGCGGCGAGCATGTTGGCCCCGTCGGCGTGGGTGCGGTTGTAGTCCTGGGGTCCGGGCTGGCCTTCGGAGTTGGCTTTCACCAGAAAACCGCCAAAGTCGGGAATGGTGCGGTAAATCTCGTCGGTTTTATTCTTCCACCACTGCTGCACCCGCGGGTCGAGCGGGTCGGCAGTGGGTAGACCGCCCAGCACCTTGGGCGCCGCCCAAAAGACTGACAAATACACCCGAATACCATAGGGGCGCATCACGCTGGCCAGGGCCGCTATTTTGCCCAGATATTCCGTAGTAAGATAGCGTGGGCTGGCATTCACATTGTTGAGCACCACGCTGTTGATGCCGATAGAGGCATTGGCGCGGGCGTAGTCGGTGTAGCGTGGGTCGAGACGCTCGGGTAGCTCGTACCACTGCCAGATGCTGGCGCCCGCGTAGCCGCGCTCGATGGTGCCGTTCTGGTTGTCCCAGTGGTTGAGGAAGCGGTACTGAATTTTGGGTGCGCTGCTCAGGCTGATGCCCGCTAACGGCTGACCGGTTTGCAGGTGGCGCAACAAGGCAAAAGCCCCATAAAGCACGCCCGCGTCCGTCTGCCCCGTCACCACTAAGTTGCCCTTCTCTGTGGTAATGCGGTAGCCTTCTTTCGTCAACGCGGCAGCCGTGGCACCCAAACCCGCATCGATACGCACGTTCGGATCGACGCGCAACACAATACCGCCCTTCTTGCCCGAAGCCCTACCTACCACCGGCACCGATTGGCCCAGTAGCCCGTTCAATCCTCGTTGCAGCTCGGCAGTGGCCGCCTGTAGGGTAGGGTTGGTGCGTTCTTCGGTAGCAATAAAGCGAAGGTTTCGTTGGTAGGCTTTGCGCTGGGCGGCATCGGGTAGCAAGTCGTACTTCAGCCACAGGCGGTAGCCGTCGTCGGCCACGGCGTGGTGCGTACCCACGGCGAGCAAGAGCATTAGCAAAAGGCAGCGCAAAGAAAGGGTAGGCGTTTTCATGGATAGGGCAGGTAAAGGAAGGCTGCCAGCATAAAAGCAACCGGTAAATAGTACAGGCATGTCCTGCATAAGAAACGGAAAACTACTCGCTCTAACGCTGGATACGGGCGGCTTCGGTAGATAAATCAGCGGAAACGTTTTCGTAAATAGGAGTTTACAGCCGTCTTGTAGTCAGTGCTGGCGTGACCCCACCCCCAGCCCCTCCCCTCCCGGAGGGGCTGGGGGTGGGGTCACGCTAGCACTGACTACGAAATGGCTATAGGAGTGCCCGTTGCAAGGATTGGCCGCGAGCTGGAAGTAAGCGCCAGCGCGTACTTTAGCCGCTCTACTTACTTTATCTGTTGATTATGCAATACACTGTGAGACGCGCGGCCATACTACTTGGGCTGCTGCTACTAATATGGGCGCACACAGCCACTGCCCAGACACGGTACCACTTCATGCAAATGACAGTGATAGGACGAGTGCCTGGTATCGTCTACTTTACCCCTACGTTTAATGGGCAGTCGTATGTGGAGTTGGAACGTCGCTTCACCTTATCGAAAGACAAGGCAAAAGAGGTTATTCAGAGCAATGAGGGCTTTGTAATGCAGAAGCTAGACGAATTGTCGGCCGCCGGTTGGGAACTGGTAACGACGACCAGCCAAACCGGCGGGAAAGACGAAACGGACTACGTGCGCTACCTTTTTCGAAAGGCGTATTAGGTATTCAGCACCGCCCGCGCCGCGGCCAAGTGCGCTTGCTTGCCGGCTTCGCGGCGTTGCAGGGCCGTGCGCGTCCAGTAGCAATGCTCATTCAAGAACTTCACTTGTAGTTCTTGCCAGGCGCGTAGGTCCTGCATTTTGCCGCGGGCTTGCAGCTCTTGCAGCAGGGTGTTGCTGATGGGTAGGAAATCGGGGCGGCCGAGGTAGTCGAGGTCAGCATCGCAGAGGATTTGGGCCAGGTGCGAGGTGCCGGGGTTTTGAGGCATCTGCGTGGCCATAATCAACTGGCAGATGCTCACAATCTGCTCGGGCGTGTAGCCCATATCGGGTAGTACTTGGCGAGCCAGCGCGCAGCCGGCTTCCTCGTGGCCCTGGTAGGTAGTCAGAAAACCCGTATCATGAAAAAACGCCGCCGTGCGCAGCAGAATCCGCTCCTGCGCGTCGGTAAAGCCTTCAGCATCAGCCAGCGACTCGGCTTGCGCCACCACATCCAGGGTATGGTGCAGGCCGTGGTAGTAGAGGGTAGGGGAGAGGTGCTGCAACTGGTGCAGCACGTAGGTTTCGGCGCGTTGGCAGTCCATATGATGTCGGCAAACGAAAAGAAGCAGGCGTAAGTACAGGAAAATTACGCTGTCAGCCACTTTATGCTCCTATCTTGCGGAGATGATTTTAGCTGCTGGCTAATGGCTATTAGCTGCTAGCTTTCGACAGCTATTCCAGAATGGGAGCTAATAGCCAACAGCTATCAGCTAACAGCTACCTACTATGACACTACTCGCACGCTGGCAACAACTGGTGGGGATTCGCGCCGAGGAAGGCCGCACCGTTGGGCTGTTCTTTTTGCACAACTTCTTGCTGGGCATCGGCACCATTCTGGTGTACGTGTCGGCCAACGTTATCCTGCTCGAAAACCACCCCGAGCGCAACTTGCCGCTGGCCTACGGCGTGTCCGCGCTGGCGATGCTGGCCGCCGGCCGAATCTACGCCCACTACGAGCACCACCTGGGGTTGCAGCGCGTGGCGGTGCGGGTGCTGCTGGCTGTGGTGGTGCTCACGGGCGTGCTGGGCGTGTTGGTCTATGCGGGGCACTCGGTGGCGGCGGCCGTAGCCATTATGGCGGGCTATAGGGTTATCTATTTGCTGACTAATCTGGAGTTTTGGGGCGTGTCGGCAGTGGTGTTTGATGTGCGTCAGAGCCGGCGCCTGTTCAGCGTCATCAGCTCCGGCGACATGCCCGCCAAGGCTCTGGGCGCCGTGCTGGCTATTCTGATTCACCATCACACCGAGCTGCTGTGGCTGTTGCTCACGGCATTTGGCGCCTACCTGGCCGCCTTGCTTACGCTGCGCGCTACCTCGCGCCGGCATGAAGTAGCGGTGCAACCCGCCCGCCGGGCCACGCGCCAGGAGGCGGTAGCGCCGGGCTTGCAACGCTGGTTCGGTAGCAGCCGTCTGGTGCTTTCTATGTGCCTGAGCATGTTGGCTATTGCCATCGTGACAACGGGCGTGGAATACTCGTTTTTCGTGAACGTGAAGCACCGCTTCCACGATCAGGCCCTGGTAATGCGCTACGTGGGCGGCGTGTTGGTGCTCACCTACTTGGTGGCGTTGCTGATGAAGCTCCTCCTCACCGGCCAAGCGCTGGACAGGGTAGGGATGCGCCGCGTGCTACTGGCCCTACCCGTAGTGATGCTGGGCGCGCTGGCGTTGTTTGGCAGCTTGCATCTGGGCGGCGTCGCCAACACGATGCTGTATTTCTGCGGCTTGTTTCTGACGCTGGAAGTGCTGCGCCGCGCCGTGTTCGATCCAGTGTTTCTGGTGCTGTTTCAGCCCCTTTCGCCGCCCGAGCGTCTGGAGGCGCACACACTAGCTAAGGGCGTGTACGAGCCGCTGGGCATGGGTCTGGCGGGCGTGGCGCTGTTTCTGCTGTCCAGCGGACAGGGACTAACCCAGGGTATGATGTTCGCGTGGCTGGGGGTATTTCTGCTGGTGGTGCTGTTCTACCTGCACCGCACCTACGGGCACTACCTGGCCGAGCTGCAACACGCCGTGCGCCGCCGCTTCGCCGATGACGCTGTGCCCGCTCCTACCTCCGAAGTCGAAAATACACCCGCTGCGCCGGCTGAAATCCGCCAGCTTATTGCCACCCTACCCGACAAAGCCCGCCGTGCTGCTGCCTCGGCCCGCTTGTCTCGGCTGGGCACCACGGCTCTACCCTTGCTCACGGAAGCCCTACGCACCAGCACCGACGAGCACATTATTCGGCGGGTGGCGCAGCTTTGCGGGCGACTGCCGGTAGCAGCCAGCCGGCAGGCGCTGGTGGAGCTGGTGCGCCAGCCCAACCTGTTCCGGCGCGAAGCCGGACTGCGGGCACTCCGGTCATTTGACCCAGCCGTCGCCGACGAGCCGGTGTTTCAGGACCTGGTGCAGGAGGAGCTGCGCTTGGGCCAAGAACTGCTGCACGGCCAAGCCGCCGCCGCCGATATGACCCTGCGCGACAGCCTGGAATATGAGCTGACGCGCCTGCAACAACGGGTGTTTGGCCTGCTGCTCCAGCTCTACCCGCCCCAGCTCATTGCCGATGCCCAGCGCGGCGTAGCCCACGCCGCCCGCGAGCGGCAGGCCAACGCCCTCGAAATGCTCGATAATCTGATTGCGCGTCCGGTGTACCAAGCCCTGCAAACCTTGCTGGACGTAGCCCCACCTGCTGCCAAGGCCCGCCGCTTCGAGAATCTGCTAGGACCAACGGTTGCATCTACCCCTCTCACCGAAACCATCATCCGGCGCGGCAGCGCGGCCTTCTCCGACTGGACCATTGCGGTGGCGTTGCGCCAGTGGCACCCTACCCCCTACACCATCGATGCGCTGCTGCCGCACCTGAACAGCGCCAGCCCGCTGGTGCAGGAAAGCGCCTTGGCTGTGCTGGACCGCTTCGCCCACGACGCGCCCGAGGGCTTTCAGTATCTTCTTACCGCTCACCCTACCCTAGCTTCCCTGCGCATGCACCACGCCGCTTCCGCCTCTCGTATCTCGGCCGCCGAACGGGTAGCCTTGCTGAAAAACACCGCGCTGTTTGCTGCTACTCCCGAAAACGTGCTCAGCAGCATTGTGCCCATTATGAAGGAAGTGACCTTCGAGAGCGGCCACCAGATTTTCGCCAAGGGCGACCTGGGTACGTCGTTGTTTATTGTGTACGAAGGGGAGGTAGGCATTTTCACCGGCGCCCAACAGCTCGCCACCTTCCAAGCCGGCGACTTCTTCGGCGAACTAGCCCTACTCGACGCTGAACCGCGCTCTGCCTCAGCCATAGCGCAAAGTCCCGTCACCGCCTTCCGCCTCGATCAGGAAGATTTCTACGACGTGATGGAGGAACGCGGCGAGGTGTTGCGGAACATCCTGCGCGTACTCTGCCAGCGCCTGCGGCGGCAGAATGAGGCGGTGAAGTTATGAGGCGGTAGCGAGTGACTGAGTGAAAAATGCGTCTGTCATCCTGAGCGCAGCGAAGGACCTTCTACCAGTTGAACGAATCGTTGCTACGATGGTCGTTCTAGCGTGATAAGGTCCTTCGCTGCGCTCAGGATGACAGACGCATTTTTCAATTCACCACTTTACAATCTCACCTCTAGCTCACTACCTCATAAATCATCATCGGTTGAGCCTTGTTCTTCAGGCTGACTTCCTGCAACGGTTGGCAGTGAAAAGACTCTTTCACCTGCTGATAGGTAGCCTCTGTAATGATGATTTGGCCGGGCTGGGCGGCTGATTGGAGGCGCTGGCTGGTATTTACAGTGTCGCCGATAACAGTGTAGTCGAGGCGCTTGAGGGAGGCCGAGCCGATATTGCCTGACACCATTTCGCCGGTGTTTATGCCAATGCTGACCTGTGGCCGGTAGATACGACCGTCGGGTAGGGTAAACTCGTTGGCCTGCACCACGGCCCGCGCCGCCAGCGAGGCGTCGATGGCACGGTCCAGGTGGAACTCGTCGCGGAACACGGCCATCACGGCGTCGCCCATAAACTTGTCAATGTAGCCGCCCTGCGCAATCACCTCCTTCACCATCTGGTCGAAATAGGTGTTGAGCATGGTCACGATATCGGCCGGGGGTAGCACTTCGGAAAGCGACGTGAAACCGCAAATGTCGATAAAGACCACGGTAGCGTCCACCGTTTCGCTCACCATCAGCGTCTTCTCGAAATCGGGTCTACCCATGAGGTTGAGTACCGTGCCATCCACGTACATGCGCAGGATGTTGTTTTCCTGAATGGCCTTCAGCGTCTCGCGCATCTGCCGCACCTGCTGGGCGGTCTTTTCCACGGTTACCTCCAAATCGTTGAAATCTACAGGCTTGCAGATGAAGTCGAACGCGCCGCGGTTCATGGCCAGCCGGATGTTCTCCATATCCCCGTAGGCCGACACGATAACGGCCTTGGCCATCGGGTTGGCCTCGGGGAGCTTGCCTAACAGCGTCAGCCCGTCCATCACCGGCATGTTGATGTCGCTGAGGATGATATCCATATCCGGGTGCTCCCGAATGCAGTCTAGGGCCTCCTGGCCGTTGCTGGCAAACACAAACTCGTAGACGTTTTCCCGGATTTTGCGCCGGAACTTCTGCTTGATGAGCAGCTCCAGGTCGGCCTCGTCGTCTACTACCAGTATCTTAGTTTTCATGGCTCGCTAGCACAGTCAGTTTCTCTTTCAGCGCGACAAAATCTACGGGCTTGGTCAGGAAGTCGTTGGCTCCCAGTTGCATGGCTTGTTGGCGGGTAGGGTCGTCGCCGTAGGCCGTCAGCATCATCACCTGTGGTGGGGTAGGGGGCGGGGCGGCGTAGGTCTGCTTGATGTGACGCAGCAACTCCAAGCCACTCATGCCGGGCATATTGATGTCGGATAAAATCAGCACCACTTCCGAGGCATGATCGTGCAAATACGTCAGGGCTTCCTCGCCCGAGTAGGCAAAGGAAAAGGTGAACAACCCACTGCGGATTTCGCGTCGGAAGCGCTGCTCAAATAGCACGCGTACATCGGCTTCATCGTCTACTACCAGTATTTTCATCACAAACAAAGCTATGCGTTTAATTTAGCTAGTAGCTGCCGGCTGTTAGCTATTGGTTCTTCTCAAACGAGAACAAGCAATTCACGAAAGCCATCAGCTACTAGCAAATGACTAACAGCTAAAAATCACCCAGGTAGCCTGATAATAAACTCTGTGCCTTCGCCTTCCTCGGTTTCCACCGTCAAGGTGCCGCCGTGGCCCTTCGTGATGATATCGTAACTCAGCGACAAACCCAGCCCGGTGCCCTCGCCGGTGGGCTTGGTGGTGAAAAATGGCTGAAAAATCTTGTCTTTCACGCTCTCCGGGATGCCCGTGCCATTGTCGCGCACCCGAATCTCCACCTCCCCCGACGAGCGGTGCAGCGTGTTTACGCTCACCGTAGGCACGTAGCCGGGCGTGTTACCGTCCTTTTGCTTTTTCTGCACCGCGTAGAACGCATTGGTAAACAGATTCAGCAGCACCCTACCCAAATCCTGCGATACAGCACTAATATGCCCCAGCGACGGGTCGAAAAAGGTGGTGATGGTGGCGTTGAAAGTCTTGTCTTTGGCGCGCAGACCGTGGTAGGCGAGGCGCAGGTATTCGTCGGCTAGCTTGTTGAGGTCGGTGGGCTGCCGCTCGCCATTGTTGGCGCGGGAGTGCTCCAGCATGGCCCGCACAATGCTGGCGGCGCGCTGCCCGTGGTGCGTGATCTTCTGAAGATTCTGCTTGAGGTCGGTCAGGATTTCGGCTTCCAGCTCTGGGTCGCGGTCGGGCTTTTGCTGCTCCTCTTCTAGCTCTGTGAGCAGCTCGGTACTTACGTCGGAGAAGTTGGTAACGAAGTTCAGCGGGTTCTGAATCTCGTGGGCAATACCGGCCGTCAGCTCCCCCAAGCTCGCCATCTTCTCGCTCTGAATCAGTTGATTCTGTGTGATGCGTAGCTCCGTGAGAGCGTAGCGCAGCTCCTCGGCCTGCTGTGTGAGGGTAGCGGTGCGCTCGGCCACCAAGCGCTCCAACTCTACATTCTGGGCCGAAATGCGCTGCTTGGCCTTCTCTTCTTCCTCGCGCAGCAGCCGGTCCTTTTCCAGCTGGTTTTTTTGATTGCGGGCAATGAGCGCAAAGGTGAATAGCCAGATGAAAGTGAAGGCCTGCGCTACCTCAAAGCTGTCGTCATACTCTTTCAGCATAGCTGGCGCAACCAGCGCCAGTACCAGTTCAAAGGCTGAATATGCAACGAAGGGTAGGGCGGCCAGCAGCAGCAACCGCGCTGGCCGGTACGTGCGCAAGCGCAGCAACACCCAAACGCCTACCCCAAATACAAAGAGCAGATACAGCTCATCTAACTGATCGGATTTCCAGTGAATGAGCGAAGAAAGCGCAAACAGCACCACGCCTGGCACCCAGATGTAGTCCAGCAGCCGGTTGATGCGGGGCAGGCGCGTGGGTAAATCCAGGAACTTCCGGATGACACGCACCAGCCCTACGGCTATTAGAATACTGAAAAAGATAGTCGTATTGACGCTCATAAACGGGTAGAAACAGCAGGATTAATGGCAAAGAAGGGCGTGTTACCGAGGTAGGCAATTACGGACTGGCTTCTTTCTCTTTCTTCGTGCCCCAGCCTTTGGGCAGCGGCAGCGTGAAAACAATGACCGGATTGCTGGTGCGCAGCTGTTTAGGAGCAGTGAGCGTTTTGAGTTTGTCTTTCTGCTTGGAGAATAGCGTACTAGCGTAGTCGCTCAGCGTCGCTATGGCGGTAGGCACCGTCACGCGCACCACTAGATCCTGCTGCTCTTTAGGGGGCGCCACAGAGTGGGGTGCACTCTGTGCCTGACTGCCGCCGGCTGCCAGCAAAAGCCCAATAAGCAGAAGAGGTATGCGAAAGGCAGCCATAGGAAGTGTATTAGCGCCTTAAATATGCCACGAATAAAAGAGGATACCCAATGCAGAGAAGAGGAAAAACATTGCTGTGCGCTTGCTAAACCCAGCAAGTAAGTGCCGAATCGTGTATTGCAAAACGTGTAGCTGTAATTTGATTTAAATTCTGATAGTCAAGCGTTTATTTGTCTTATTGCTAGAATAATAACGAGTGTGCTTTTCGTGATAAGAGTACCTATACTAAGGAAAACTAGTACAGAATGCTTCAGAAAAAGCAGGTAAGTTGGGCAGTCTTAAAGTGGGGTTAGGTTCTGAGGTAATCAGGCTAGTCAACAAAAAGCCCCGCCGGCAAATACCGACAGGGCTTTTCTTCGTTGCGTATTTGCGCGGTGCAGCAGGGCTATAGTGCCTGAGATACTGCACGGAAGGCATTTACGCGGCCGTGGCCATAGGCGGCATCGCGGCCGGGCTTGCCTAAATCATCAGCAGAGGCGCGCAGAACGGCTTTCACGCGTGCCGGGTCCATCTGGCCACCATTTTTACCAATGATGAGGGCAGCTACCCCAGTAGCGTGAGGAGCGGCCATGCTGGTGCCAGCCATCCAAGTGTACCCACCGTTTTTGGCCGTGCTCAGTACCATATCAAGCGCCCATACGTACTGGCGTACGCCTCTGAAGACTACTATCTCGCTGCCAGGGTAGGCAAAATCGCCGCCGGGAGCTGCAAAGTCGATAGCCGACGTGCCGTAGTTGGAGTACGAAGCCAACCGATCCAGATTCGTCGTGAGCGGATTTAGCGCCCAGCCCATGGGGCCAGTGGCCGAAATAGAGATAACGCCCGTAGCATCGGCCGGAATGTGCACCAACGACTGATCCTTGTTGCCGTCGTTGGCATCGTTGCCCGCCGATGCAATGATGGTAACGCCCTGCTTGGCAGCATAGCTGGTTACCTTGCTGATAGCTACCAGTAGCTCCTGCGTGCCTTTGGCATCGTGCTCGATGAAGTCATCCGATGGATCGTTCGGCGTACCGTTGTTATTCAGAAACTTACCATTGCGTAGAATGGCCGCACCCAAGCTCAGGTTGATGACCTTGGCATTGTTCTGCACAGCATACACAATGCCGCTCATCATCCAAGAAAACGAACCTGATCCGCTGTCACGCAGTACTTTAACTAACAAAAGCTTGGATTTGGGTGCTACCCCAATAACACCAATGTTGTTGTCGGCCGCGGCAATGGTACCGGCCGTGTGGGTGCCGTGGCTAGAGCCCGCGCCACGAAACTGAGCATCCTCGCCGGGTACAAATGAAACGCTACCCACGATGTTAGACTGTAGGTCGGGGTGGGTCAGATCGAAGCCGCTGTCTAAGTCGGCTACTACTACCCCCTCGCCTTGCGCGCCCGTGTTCCAGGCCTGGGGTGCCTGAATGGCCGTGTGGCCCCATTGCAGCGGGAAGTAGGGGTTACTGTCGCCAGTGCTGGGTGGGTTTACGTTGTTGGCAGCCACATCGGCTGAGCGCTCTTTTTGCGGATCGAATGCCTGGTAGGTGAAGTCGCGCACCACGGAGCGCACGCCGGTAATTTGAGAAGCCTTAGCAGCAAATTGGGGGTCGTCGGAGGTAGCAACGGCAATGCCCGCTTCGCTAAGTAGCGAGGTAATGGTGCCGTTGGCTGATTCAGCCCGAGCGGTAATGTCGCTAGGCAACTGGTCGCCAGAAGCAATGATAATGTACCGTTTGGAGTCTAGCGTAACGGTGGGGCCATCCTGCGTGGCTTGCTGGGCAGTAGTAGCGCTAAAGTCCTCGGTGGGAGATAAGTCTTCTTTAGCGCAGCCAAACGTGAAAAGTAGGCCCAAGCTGAAAAGAGGAAGGATTTTGTGGGTAAGAGGTTTGGTATACATGAAAGGAAGTAAGAGTGGATAAGAATGCTTTGTAGCTTCTTGTTAACAAGCAGTTACAAAGCGTAATAGAGCCATTTTCCTCCTGTATACCTAATTAATCGAGGATAAAATATAACATTGTTTATATAATATAAATTAAAAAGGTACTATGTTTAGTAATACGTTGGCAATAAAAATCATATCAGTCAATACGTTATGCGCATAAGCGCTCATGATTGGATAATACATAGCTGCCAGACGGCAACGAATAATCATATAGCATAGTAGTGCGCCGGGGAATAGCCAAAAACCGGTAACAAGCTGGCTTTCTGCGAACATGCGCCGAGTTGCATGAAAAAAGCCACTTACCCGCGTTGGGATAAGTGGCTTTTAAACAACTGAGCGAGAAACGAGGCTCGAACTCGCGACCCTCAGCTTGGGAAGCTGATGCTCTACCAACTGAGCTACTCTCGCTGAACTACTTGGTAAGGCAAAAATACACCGCAGAAACCAATTTTCAATACTTGTGCGTATGGGTTTCTACAGGTTGCTTGCAAGGGCAACGCTTCTTTGGTTTCTGACCGCTTCTCCTTTTCAATTATGGCTGCAACGCCCAATTCCCGCTCCGGCGGTACTATTCATTTGCTGGTTGGTGGCGTGCTGCTACTGGTGGAGCTGTACTTGTTGTTTGGCCGCTATACCGAGTGGCAATCGGGTAACTTCAATACCTTCGGCTTCGTCATCAACATTGCCTTGCTGATTCTGGCGGGCTACTTTCTGCGGGCCGGTTGGGCAATGCGGCGCGGCAAAAATAACTTGCTGGATTGAGCCCTTTTGTGCCAAAACTGCTAGGCGTATTGGCGCTGCTACTGAGCGTCGCGCTACTGGTGCGCGTGTTGGTAAGCACCAGTACGTACCTAATGGCGCCCCCGGCAGCGCCTACCGCTAGCTTGGCCACTGGCAACACCATTGGCTATCTGCTGGCGTTGGCACTGGCCATACTGGTATCTTTGTGGCTCGGAAGATGGGGCATTCGTCGCCTTCGTCGTTGATTTCACAAAAGTTATGTCCTCACCCCTTCGCATACTGGTAGCAAAGTGCACCCCCGAAACAGCCGCGAAACTCGCCGCTTTGGGTCGCCAGACGTTTCATGAGACGTTTGCTGCCGATAATACCCCTACCGACATGGACGCCTACCTGGCGGCTACCTTCGGGCCGGAGCAGCAGTTGAGCGAGTTGCAAGATCCTAATGTCATTTTCTTGCTGGCCCAAATGCAGCAGGAGTTGGTAGGCTATGCCATGCTCCGGCTGAAATCGGACCTAGGCCTAGAGTCGGGTAAACCAGTGGATAACCGCCTGGAAATAGCGCGCCTCTATGTGCGCGAGGACTGGGTAGGCACCGGCCTGGGCGCTACCCTAATGCGCCGGACGCTGGAAGAAGCCCGGGTGCACAAGTGCCGCACGGTGGTGCTAGGCGTGTGGGAGCGAAATACGCGCGCTATTGGCTTCTACCAGCGGTTCGGCTTCAAAGAAATTGGCCAGCATGCTTTCACGCTGGGTTCCGATGTGCAGACGGATTTGATTCTGCGCAAAGGGCTATGAGGTCGGCCGGATACGATGCGTTCGGTGGCAACGTTACCTTTGCAGCGTGAATAATCTTGCTAGAAGTATATCTGTACTGAGAATAACCATGCCGGCTACCGGGCTAGAGGCGCTAGGCTGGGTAGGGTGGCTAGGCATGGTGCTGCTGCTGAGCGCGTGTTCAAGTCAACCTGAAAAAGCGACTATGCCTGTTCTGACTGGTCATTTTGAAGGACCGGTTACGTATCAGGGTACCGATTTGCGCGTGACGTTGGACGTGCGCGAAACAACACCGGGCCAGCTCCAGGCCGACATGCACTTCCCCGAAATTCCTGGTATCAGCTTTCCCGTGGCCAACCTGAGCTACCGGGAGCCGCAACTACACTTCGAGCAGCAACCGGGGCAGCCGGGTAGCATCACGGTAAATGCCGTGCGCGAGGGCGACTTCCTACGTGGTATTTTCACCTGGGACACCATCCAAACGCAGTTTGTGTGGGTGCGGCGCGGGCAAGCGGCCACGCGGCCCTACCGCGAGCAGTCGGTACGGCTGCCGGGGCTAGCGGCCAACAGCATGGCCTCGCTGCTGATTCCGCAGGATACGGCGCAGCGCTACCCGGCGGTGGTGATACTACCCGACCAGATTACGGCGGGCGCCGCCGCTACCCGCGCCGACTTGCTGGCCCGCCACGGCTTCGTGGTGCTACTCTTACCAGCCGTAGCCGCCGACTCAGCCAGCGCGGCCGATTCGGTGGCCTACCATACCGCCAGTGCCGGACTGGCCGCCTGCCGCACCGAAAGCAGCATCGATACGGCTCACGTGGGCTTGTGGGTGCGTGGTGCCAATGCGGCGCTGGCTACGCAAGCGGCGTTGCAAGCCCAATCCAAATGCCGGTTTGCGGTGTTGGAAGGCGTGCCCGTCGCGTCGCGTACCCAGGCGCAGCCGTTCCAGCTACTGGCCCGGCAGTTACCCGTGTTGGGCCTCTACGGCGCAGCCGACACTACCCTGAACGTACGGGAGAGCGTCCGGTACCTGCGCCCAGCGCTGAAGGGTAGGGCCAGCGCCGTACGACTCTACCCCAATGCCAATCGCAACCTGACGGTAGTAGGCTACACCAACGCCCAGGGCCAGTGGCAGTGGCCCCAACCGGCTCCCGGCTACGTGAGCGACTTATTGACCTGGCTGCGGCAGCAAACCGTACGGTAGGCTGGCAATATCAGCGGGTAACGGAATACGTTTTGCGCTGCGGGCCTACCCCCGTTATCCTCACCGACTGCCAGCCCGTAGGCAACGTGGTTTTGCGTTGCACAATGCCAGTAGGCGTAATGTCAAGCCCGCCGAATCCCATCAGCACGGCTTGCAGCACCCCACCCGCTCCGGTAGCGAAGTAGGGGTTCGTGCCACCCTTGGTCTCGGCAATAACCCGAAATGGCGGCAGCAGATTGGGCTCATATGCATCCCGGAAAAACTGCCGGGCCTTTGCGCCATCGCCCAGGCGAGCGTAGAGCAAGGCAAAAATGGCCTGGGTCATGGCGGGAGTGCCTTCGTTGGGCACGCGGGTTTCGTAGTACTCCAGGTCTTTTCTGATTTGCGCTGGGTCTGTAATCACCTTTAGCGGGTAGGCCAGCAGATTGACATCGCCCTGCTTGATGCCCTCGCCCTGGTAGGTGGCGTGTTCCTGCGTCACGCCGTTGGGTAGGCGCAGGATGGGAATGTTTTGGGCAACCAGCGCCCAGTCGGAGTTGGCGGGTAGGCCCAGCAGCTTAGCGGCAGCCGCGGCGTTTTGCAGATTTACTTTGGCCGCGGCGTTGGTGAAGGCATTATTGTCTACGTTTTCGGCCCACTCATCGGCAGCTACCACGTTCTTGATGTCATAGTGGCCCGGGCCGTTGCGCTCTACCCGGCTGGCCCAAAAATCGGCGGTGGCTTGTAGGATGGGCCAGCCCTTCTCGCGCAGCCACGCTTTGTCCTGGGTCACGCAGTAGTACTGCCAGGCGGCCAGCGCCACATCGGCCGAAATGTGGTGCTCAAATGGTCCGCTCAGCGCCCACACCGGTGTTTCCTCTACTCCCGTATCGGAGCTTTCCCACGGAAACATGGCGCCTTGGTAGCCGTGTGCAAAGGCATTGCGCCGGGCTGCTTCCAGCCGGTTGAACCGGTATTCAACCAACGACTTCGCAATTTCGGGGTGCAAGACCAGCAGGGCCGGGTACATCCACAAGTCGGTATCCCAGAATACATGCCCGTTGTAGCCCAGACCCGAAAGGCCCATGGGCGAAGGCGAAAAATCGGTACCGGCCCGCGAAAAGCTGTAGAGGTGGTAAAGCATACTATGCACGTCTTGCTGGGCCTGCGCATCGCCGGTAATCTGAATGTCGCTCTGCCACAAGTCCTGCCACGCTTTTTGGTGGAAAGCCAGTAGGCGCTCCTTGCCTTCGAGCCGGGCAAATACCGTGAGGCGCTCTACTTGGTTCAGCGGGTCGGCATCGTGGGCGGAGGTGAGGGTAGCGCCCGTCACGCCGTAGGTATAAGCTTGCCCAGCCTTCAGCGTCTTGCTGAACTTCATCAGGTGCATGTTGCTGTCCCACATCTCGTGAATGACGCGCGGCTCCTGCCCGTGCGGCTCCGAGAACAAAAAACTGGTGCTGGCACACAGTTGCAGCTTGCCAGTAGGGCTGCGGGCCGTGGAGGTAAGCAGGCTGATGGTGACGTGCGGCCGGTCGATTTCGTTGTAGTAGTTCTGCACGTCGCGCAACGCATCGGGCGCTTCCATCACACTGGCAGCCGTTAGGGCAAGGTCTTTTTTGGCGGTGATGGTTACGTCCATCAGCACGCAGTAGGGGAGGTGGCGCAGCGCACGGTAGGTGTAGCTAATGGTCGCTTTATCACCGTAGTCGAAGGTAGTGGTGAGCGAGGCGCCCCGCATATCGAGTTGCTGCCGGAAGTTGCGGGCATCAGCCGGGCCCAGCCGCCGACCGTCAATTTCCAGATACATATTCAACAGATTGAAACCGTTGAGAAAGTTGCTGACTCTGCCTCGTCCATACTGGTCGTAGGCCCCGGCCAACACCACGCTCTTCACCTTAAACGGCTCGGGCGACGACACCACGCCCAGCATGCCGTTGGCCACCGTCACACCGTAGTAGGCAGCGGGGTCCACTTTGTCGGCCGATAGCACCCAGGGGTCGGGAGTGGTTTGGGCGGTGGCAAGCAAAGGCATCAGCCCGAAAATAAACAGCGTTGCGGCACCCAGCGCACGCGACAGAAAAGCAAGTAGGGAAAGCAGCATAGAAAGAAAAAAGGGTAGAGGCAAGCATAGGCTACTGCGCCAAAGGTAGTACCACGGCTTGCCAGGGCTGGAGCATGAGAGTGGGCTCCATGGTAAAACCAGAGTAGTTGTTGAGCCAGGGCTGATCACTCGACTTCAGCCCTGCTGGCATAGGCCACCGCCGCACTTCCGATGAGAAATTGAGTATCACCAGCACCTTGTCTGGGCCCTGCGTGCGCGTATAGGCGTAGATGTGGGGGTTAGCGGCGTCGAGCAGCTGGTACTGACCATATACCAGCACGCGGTGCTGTTGTCGCATAGCAGTTGCCCGCCGGAAATGGGTTAGCACCGAGGTGGCATCCTGGTTCTCGGCGGCTTCATTAACGGTGTGGTAATTAGGGTTGACGGGTAGCCAGGGTGTGCCGGTGGTGAAGCCTGCGTGCGCCGTGCTGTCCCACTGCATCGGCGTACGGCTGTGGTCGCGCGAGAAGCGGCGGAGGTTTTTGAGGTAGGCAGCCAAGTCGCCGCCCTGGCTTTTCACCAACTGGTAGCCGTTGCGAGCAGCCACGTCGCGGTAATCTTCAATCTTGGCCAGTTTGGGGTTGTTGGTCATGCCCAGCTCGTCGCCATAGTAGCAGTAGGGCGTGCCGCGCATCGTCAGCAAGAAGGTGTTCAGGAGCTTGGCCGAGGCGGCCCGGAAAGCCGGCCGGTCGTCACCAAATTTACTCACCATCCGGGGCTGGTCATGGTTGCCTAGGTCGAGTGCCTGCCAGCCTTTGTGGGCAAAGGTGCTGTCCCATTTCGTGAACACGCGCTTCAGCTCAGTGAGTTGATAGGTATCGGAGTTGCTGCCCACGCCTGTGCCCTCAAAATGGTAGGTCATGCCCAACTCCTTGCGGGCAGGGTCCACGAACAGCATGGCCTCGGTGGGGTTGCGGCCGGCGCCCTCGGTCACGGTCATCAAGTTGTAGTGGCCAAGCACTTCGCGGTTCATTTCCTGCAAGTAGTCGTGCAGGTGAGGGCCATGATTGTACGCGTTGGCGTAGTTCTGCTCCGTTAGGCCCGGCATGGGCGGGAAGGTAGGATCCTTCGCCACAAACTGAAACGCATCCAGCCGAAAGCCATCAATGCCTTTATCGGCCCAAAACCGCATGATGTTGTACACTTCCTGGCGCAGCTTGGGGTTGTTCCAGTTCAGATCGGGCTGCTTGCGCGAAAAAATGTGCAGGTAGTAGGAGTTCGTGAGCGAGTCGTAAGCCCAGGCGTTTTTCTTCACGTCGAAGGTGCTGTAGCGCGCCGGGGGCGTGCCCTTCTCAGCGGGCCACCAATAGTAATAGTTGCGGTAAGGATTGGTGCGGGAGCTACGAGCCTGCTGAAACCACTGGTGCTCATCGGAGCTATGGTTGACTACTAGGTCCATCACTAGTTTGAGGCCACGCCGGTGCATTTCGCGAAGTAGTTCGTCAAAGTCCTGCATGGTCCCAAACTCGGGCATAATCTGGCGGTAGTTGCTGATGTCGTAGCCGTTGTCATCGTTGGGCGAGGCATAGATGGGGTTCAGCCATACGGTGCCTACCCCTAGGCTTTTGAGGTAGTCCAACCGCGAGATGATACCGCGCAGGTCGCCTACCCCGTCGCCATTGCTGTCCTGAAAGCTGCGCGGGTAGAGCTGGTATACCACGGTTTCCTTCCACCAGTCAGGGTTTTTGGTAAGGACTGTGGTATCTGCGGCGGCAGTGGCCGTAGCCTCTGTGCCGACTGCGGATTCCTGCTTGGAGTTCTGGTTGCAGGCTGTAGCTCCGGTCAGGAGTAGCAGGCCACTCAGCAGGCTACAAAAACTTCTCTTGTGCAGAAAAACAGGAAAGAGCATAAAAATCAGACAAGGAGCGAGGCATTCCGACTAAAAGCTTGGCTATTAGACTTTACATTCTGGCCACGGGGTAGGGTAGGGGCCAGAAAAAGCCCCCGACGTTTGGCACCGCGCCAAGCATCGGGGGCTTTTCTAGACGGTTAGTAGCCAGGATTCTGGGTGATATTAGAATTTACATCTACCTGGCTTTGCGGAATAGGATAGACTAGGCGAGTAGGGTCACTCACGGGCTTGTCTTTGCGTGCCAGTAGAAACTTGCCAAAGCGAATCATATCCTGTCGGCGCCACGACTCGCCATATAATTCCCGGCCGCGCTCCGCGAGCAACATATCCAGCGTGAGTGAGGTGAAGGCGCTGGCGCCGCGCCCGGGATCTGTGCGAATGGAGTTAACGATGGCCAGCGCGGTATTGCCATATTGGCCGGCACTGGTAGGCGTGCCGCCGCGCATAATAGCTTCGGCCTTCATCAGCAACACATCGGCCAAACGGAAGGTCACGTGGTCGTTCTCGCAGCCGTTGCCGCCTTTGGCCTCACTGACGTAGTCTACAGGGTACTTCAGCGGCCGGGCACCCTTCGATTCTAGGTCGGGGCCGGTTTCAAAGAGGTTGACTTCTTTTGTAAAGACCAATGGAGCGCCAGCGCGAGTTTTCACCTGCGCATCGTTGGTAAGGTCGTATTGTTGCCCAATGTAGAAGCCCACGTTGACGCGGTTGCCGGGGTTGGCTGGGCCGCCTTCGGTTTTGTAGGCCACGCCGCGGCGCTTGTCGGTCGCTTCAAACAGGTCATAGAATTCGGCCGTAGTAGCCGGGCCATTATAGCCATTGACGGGCAGCAGATTATAGTGAAAAACAAACTTCCAGAAGTCGCGGGTAGGGCCGGCGTTGCCGAACGTATTCTCCTGGGTAAAGATGTTTTCTCTGCCAATGGCCGTGTTGTTGGGGGCAAAGTTGTCGAAGACGCTAGGCGCAAATGAGTATTTGCCGCTGTTAATCACTTCATCGGCCAGCTTGATCACCTGGTTCATGTCGGCCGGGTCGAAAGTAGGGGCCTGGCGGTTGGCATATACGCCTTTGTTGAGGTAGCACTTCATCAACAGCACCCGAGCGGCATCCTTGTTGGCACGACCTGCGGGGCCGTCGGGTAGGTTGGGCTGCACGGTATTGATTTCGCTCACAATGTAATTGAGCAACTCGGTGCCGGTGCGCACGCGGGCCTTCATGCCCAGGTTCTCACCCGGGTCGCGGTACAGGGC
Organism: Hymenobacter sp. NBH84; assembly: GCF_014217645.1. NCBI lineage: Bacteria > Pseudomonadati > Bacteroidota > Cytophagia > Cytophagales > Hymenobacteraceae > Hymenobacter > Hymenobacter sp. NBH84. The sequence goes on along the minus strand of NZ_CP043644.1, from coordinate 3,513,858 downwards.
TTGGTCGTAGAGGTCGAGGAGTAGATACATGGCCCAGGCGCGAATAAATCTCGATTCGGCCTCCTGTTGGGCGCTAGGACTAAAGCGCAGTAAATCGGTGGAAGAGTATACGATGCCCTCAAGCTGGGTGAAGGTCTCGCGCACCCGTTCGTTGTTGGGCGTCCAGGTATGGTTAAACAGCTCCCGCCACTTGCCGTTGTCATCCCAGTCAGGCCCACGAGTGGGCATGATCCGGGCATCGGTCGATACTTCTTCGAGGGCAAATACGCTCACGCAACCCTGAATAGGGTTTCGCTGGGCCTGATATACCCCAGTCAATAGGGCCGCGGGGTCGCCCGCCGGAATCTGAGAATCGCTTATTTGACCAGCTAGCTTTTCGCTAACGTCGCAGCTATTGGCCAATTGCAGCACGGCCAGGAGGACGGCTGCGCGGGTGAACTTATAATAAGCCATGGGAAGTAGAATGGAAGATTACAGCGAGAAATTAATGCCGAACGTAAAGGTCCGGGCGCTCGGGTAGGCCAAGTAATCAATACCCACAGAAGGCACTTGATTGGCGCCGCGCTTAACAGTGTTCACTTCTGGGTCGAAGCCGTCGTAGTTGGTCAGCACGAACAGGTTCTGAGCCGTGGCATAAATACGGCCCCCCTTAAACACCGGGCCGATATCGCCGAAGGCGTAGGCCAGCGTGAGGTTAGACATCTTCAGGTAGTTGCCCTTTTCAAGGTAGCGCGTGGTAGCGGCCGAGGGGTTGCCAACAGCTTCTTTCACCGGATTCTCGAAGGTAGAGAGGGCAATGTTCTTACTGGCCCCTATCTGGCCCACGTTGCCTACTGCGTTAAGCGTGTTGTTATAGATATACTGCCCGAACGCGCCGGTCATGTTGGCCGTCAGCGAAAGTTTGCCATACTGAACATTAGCACTCAGACCCAGCAACGTTTTGGGGTTGGGGCTACCCGAGTAGGCAATCGGGCCCGGCGTATTCGACAGTCCTTGCTCGTTGAGGCCTGTGTATTGAGGGAGGAAGAAAGAGTTGATAGGATAGCCATTGGTGATGAGCTCCGCCAGCACACCCGACAAGCCTTGTCCGTTGATGGCCCCAGTCGTAATAGCCGCACCTTCAAGGTCTTTTACCTCGTTGCGGATAAAAGTAGCGTTGGCATTTAAGCCCACGTTCACCTTATCGTTGTTAACAATGATAGTACCCAGCGCTAGCTCTACCCCTTTGTTGATGATTTTACCGTCGAGGTTAGTCCAGCGAATAGCTTGTACTGGTGGCGCGGGCTGGCCAGGCAACGTGGGGAAAAGTAAGTCAGAGGTAGTCTTGTAGAAGTAGTCAGCTGTAAGCGTAAGGCGGTTGTTGAATATGCCTACGTCAATGCCAGCATTGTACTGTGCGTCCGACTGCCACTTCAAATCCGGGTTTGCGTCGTTCAGAGGCGACTGTGCCCCGTTGTTATCGAATGAGTAGCGACCCTGCGAAGAGCCAGCCGGAAACTCTTGGTTGCCGGTGCGGCCGTAGCCGGCTCGCAGCTTCAACTGGGTGAGGCGCTCACTCGGGAAGAAGGACTCCTGGCTCAGGTCCCAGGCAGCGGCGAAGGACGGGAAGTAGCCTACCCGGTTGTTCGGCCCGAACTTGCTGCTTTCATCTCGGCGCAAGGTTCCCGTCAGCACGTAGCGGTCTTTATAGTTCAAGATTGCCCGGCCAAACAATGATTGTAATTGAGAGGAAGGGTCAATGAAAGAGGACACTGAGCGGTTACCAGCGGCCGAGTACTGAATGTAGTTGGTATAATCAACACCGAAATTACCGAATCCCCCCTGGTCGGGGTTACCGAAAGCATTCATGTTGGAGCCCTGGTTGGCAAACTTCGTGTATTCGTAGCCCAGGAGGGCATTGACGTTTACACCATCAACAACTTGCTTGTTGAAGGTTAGCGTATGCGCCATTTGCTGCGTCGTCAGCTCATTCTGGCCGATGCCGGCAAAGCCTTTGTTTTGTATATCACTGTAATTGATCAAGCGCTGGTCAATAGAGGTTCGCCGTTCGCCAGTATTGTAATTGACGCTCAGGAGCGCTCGGTACTGAAGCCAGTCGGTGAACTTATAATAAGGTGCTGCGCTAGCCAAAATGGTGGTTACGCGGGAGTTATCGTTGAAATACTCCTGCGCGGCCAGTGGGTTTACCACCTCGCCGGGCTGCACAAAGAGGGAGCCGTCGGCGTTGCGTAGCGGTTGAGTAGGGTTCCACTGCAAGGCCTGCCCAATAAGGCTTCCTTGAGAACCAGCGTCGGTGCTGATTGGGGCCAGCTGCTCACGGAACTGGCTAGTCGCAATGTTCACGTCGAGTCCTAGCTTCTTGCTTTCTAAAAATTGAAAATTGGTCGAGAGGTTGGCGCTGTACTTCTTGAAACCCGTTTTGTCCACGATACCGTTTTGGTCGAGGTAACCAATAGAAAGGCGGTAGCGGCCGGTTTCGTTACCCCCACTCATGGCTACGTTGTAGTTTTGCAAGTATCCGGTACGCAGAATGGCATCGAGGGCATTCACATCACCGCCCTTATCGTTAGCGGCTGGGGCGCCGTAGTAGGCTATGGCCTCCCGGTACTGGCTGGCATTCAGGAAAGCGGGCCGGCGCAGCAGCGAGGAGAAGCCGTTCGATATGCCTACGTTCAGTTGCGGTGCCCCCGATTTGCCCCGCTTGGTCGTGATAAGCACTACCCCGTAGGCCGCCCGCGAACCGTAGATGGCCGTGGCTGAGGCATCTTTAAGCACCGTCATTGACTCTATGTCGTTAGGGTTCAAGAAGTTGAGTGGATTGCTATCCGCGCCGGCGCCTAGCGCGCCCGTCGAGAGACCAGGACGAGCGGAGCGGCCATCGAGTGGTACGCCGTCCACCACATACAGCGGCTGACCAGTGCCCGTTACGGCCGAGTTTCCGCGAATACGAACAGTAGCTGGTCCGCCGGGCTGGCCGCTGTTGTTGCTCACCTGCACCCCCGATACCCGTCCTTGAATGAGTTGATCGGGCGAGGTGAAGGTACCTCTGTTGAATTCCTTCTCCGTTACGGTCGTCACGGAGCCGGTCACATCTTCTTTACGGGCTGTGCCATAGCCTACCACCACCACGTCGCCCAAAGCCTTGGAGTCTTCTTGCAAGCTGATTTGCACGGTAGACTTGCCCGTGATGTCAACACGCTGCGACGTGTAACCTACCGACGAAACCGCCAGGGTAGTGGTAGCGGCGGGCACCTGTAGCTCAAACGAGCCATCGGAGCCAGAACTGGTACCCACGGTAGTGCCGGGAATAATAATTGTAACACCTGGCAGACCGCTGGAATTGGTGTCTGTTACTCTACCCGAAATAGACCGAGTGGCTTGGGCCAGACCGGAAAAAGGGAGAGAGACAAGCAAGGCCGCCAGAACCATCAGCAAAGTTACGTGCCAGGTTTGGCGGCTACTCGTTTGCCGGGCCGTAGCTGGCACAGACGAGTGATACCACATGTAATTGTTGTTCATACGCTGAAAGAATGAAGTGTGGGAATTTTTTAGAAATCGTTTGAAATATATCGAAATCGTTTGCAGAAATCCTTTTCATAGCTGTATATTTTTTTGATATTCCTAGATAGCGAAGAATGATACTCGTTCCATAATTAGTTGATTAGGAGCAACAACTAGATGGTTTAGAAGCATCTGGCTTCGGAATATATAGCCTAGAAGCAAGGAAATAGCCCTGTTGAGCTTGCGTAGCCTGTGTATAAGGTGGCTTTGGGCTAACCAGAATAGTAGTAAAGCGTCGAATGTCGCGGCTAGGCACGTGCGGCTAGGTCCGGAATATCTTCCGGGCAAACCTCGGGCGTACTAATGCAAGTGCTTAGATCAGCAGCAGGCCCTTCTCCCGTAGCAGTTGCCAGGTAGGCGACTGTAAAAAAGCCTCAAACGACTGACCAGCTTCTACTGGGAAGGTAGCCGCCACCTCTTTGAGTAGCTGCTTAGTATCATAATCAGTAGTGAGGCGAGTGAGCAGCGCGTGCAGCCAGGTACCGAGGGTGGGACTAGTCTTCAATTCAAAGTCCTCAGCCTGCTCGTAGAATGTGAGCACAGCCCGGGAGCCTTTTTTACCGGCTTCCTGACGTAGTTCGGGTGCGTTGCCCAGCCAGAATAGCCGGTTGTTTTGCCGGGCAAAGTCGGGTTTGCCCGGCTCTTGCAACGCCTGCTGAATAAGGTGGCGCGTTACGGTAGGGCGGGGCGTCTTGAAATCAAACCAAAACTGCAATGGCTCGTGTAAGGCCACGCCGTGCATATAATTATAAAGCGCCTTAGCCAAGCCGGGGCCAAACTGTTCGTGGTCGGTACCGGTAGGGTCGTCGTGCCAAAGGTCATTCCACGCAAAAGGGCCGGGCTCGGGGCCAATGGCCTCTACCTGATACTTTGCCGGATTTTTGCCCACAGGCGAGTGCGCCGTCATGGAAAAGCGGTGCCAATAACCGCTTTGCACAATACCCGCTCCAAACAGCTGCCGCACCACTTCCAGCGAATCCACCGTTTCCTGCGCCGACTGGGTAGGGAAACCATACATCAAATAGGCGTGCACCATGATGCCGGCCTGCGTGAAGCCGTCCGTCACGCGGGCTACTTGGGCAATGGTCACGCCCTTTTCCATAAGGGCCAAGAGGCGGTCGGAAGCCACTTCCAGGCCGCCGCTCACGGCAATACAGCCTGAGGCAGCCAGTAGCCGGCATAAATCGGGCGAGAAGGTCTTCTCGAAACGGATATTGCCCCACCACGTAATGCTCACGCGTCGGCGCAACAGTTCCACGGCCAGGTCGCGCAGGGCCAGGGGCGGGGCGGCTTCGTCTACAAAGTGAAAACCCGTTTGGCCCGTCTGGGCAATAATTTGCTCAATGCGGTCTACCAATAAGGTAGCGGGTGCCGTCTCGTAGCGCGAGATGTAGTCGAGCGTTACATCGCAGAAGGAGCAGCGCTTCCAGTAACAGCCGTGGGCAATGGTGAGCTTGTTCCAGCGGCCGTCACTCCAGAGCCGGTGCATGGGGTTCAGCACTTCAATCACCGAGAGATACTCAGCGAGCGGCAAATCGGAGTAGTCGGGGGTGCCTACCTCGGGGTGCGGAATGTCGGGGAAAGGCTGATTGACGTATTCGACTTCACCAGCCGCATTACGCAGGAAAGTGCGCTGGAAGGGTAGGGGGAGCGATGCTTCGGCAGGCTCAGCATGGCTGTCTTGTTGACCTATTTCTTTACCCAAATACTCCAGCAGCCGTAGCCACGGCCCCTCGCCATCGTCCAGTGTGAGGTAGTCGATGTAATCGAAAAAGCGTGGTTCCTTCAACTGGCGTAGTTCGGTATTAGGGTAGCCGCCGCCCATCAGGGTTTTGATGCGTGGGCGCAGATGTTTGGCTCGGCCTGCCAGCCGCAATGCCCCGTATAAGTTGCCCGGAAACGGCACCGAGAAGCCCACCACATCTGGCTCCACGCGGGTCACCAGCGCATCCAGCAACTCTTCCAGCATTTGATCCAGCAAGTTGGGCGCAGCTTGCAGTGCTTCGTGCAGCGGATCGAACGAAGTAGCCGACATGCCCAGCTTCTCGGCGTAGCGCGAAAAACCAAATTGCGGCCCTACTGTCTCTTTTATCAGGTCGCCAAGGTCTTCGAGGTAGAGCGTGGCCAAATGGCGAGCCTGATCAGTGAGGCCCATCGTGCCGAAAGCGCTTTCCAAATCGGCCACGTTATCGAAGCGGCTGGCTTCGGGCAAGTAGCGGGCGTGGCAGATGCGCGGCGCTAGGGTAGTATCCTTATTTTGCAGAAAGCGGATGACCGGCCCAATAGTAGTGAGGTAGCTGCGTTGCAGGCGCACCATACGGCGAGCGTTGTCGCTCAGCTCAAAACTACCCTGCTCTATAGCCGCAAAAACCCGCTTCAACCCTTCCTGCGAAAACAGCTTCAACACTAGTTCCAGCCCTAGGTCGGCCTGCGTAACCTGGTAGCCGCGCCCCACCAGAAAGCCTTTGATATAGGCCGTAGCCGGGTAGGGCGTGTTCAGCTGCGTAAGCGGCGGGGTAATAAGGAGAATGCGAGGACTAGACACGGCGGCAATAACCACCAAGCGGCGGTAAAGGTGCCCACAAAGATACGGCGCGGTCTATTGTTCTTACTTTAGAGTGCGTCAAATCAACTCAGTATTACTGTGTTCAATTTCCCCCAACTTCTGACCGCTTTACCTGCTGATGTGGCATTGGAGAAGCTGCGAAACGGCGAATCGCTCCAATACTATCATATTATAGGAAAGCTGGATCTGCTGCAATTATCAACCGACAATACTTATTGCTTCCACTCCATTATCATATTACACTGTGAGGTAGACGACTTATCTGGCGTAGTGCTTTCATATGAGCGACCGATGATACTGAGCTACTGCCATTTTCACCGGGCCGATTTCATATTTGCTTACTTTGTGGGTGGCTTACTTATTGAAGAATGTGTGTTTTATAGCTACCTGAATTTCTCGAGCGGCGGTCATAACAAGCCTGGTTTTCCAGTACGCCTGTTGCGTAACCTATTTAAAGGATTCGTGAATTTCTTCGACTGTTGGTACGAAGGTGAAGTACATGTGGAGTACAACATAATTAAGCAGGGTACCAATTTGCTTGGTGCGCCTCACAATATTCCGGTAACGTTTGATATACAGCCAATTATTCAAAAAAATGTTGGAAATTTATATTGTGCAGATGAAGGCTCATCCTTTAGCGATAGGTGAGACAGAGCCTAATCTGTAGAGTATTATAGATACAATACACGGAAGCCAAGATTCATATTAGATAGCCATCAAAATAAAACCGGCGGGATAGGAGAGCACAGCTCCTACCCCGCCGGTTTTATTTTGGACAGTTCCGTGTTACCCTACCTTGTCTAGCGACAAACGCTTGGGCATCAGATCACGGCGGAATTCGCTCACGGAGCGGCCCGTTACCTGGCGGAATTGGTTGCTCAGGTGCTGGCCCGAGCTATAGCGCATTTGGTCAGCAATTTCGCTTAGGGTCATTTCGCCGTAGCTCAGCATCTCCTTCACGCGTTCAATCTTGAGGCGGATCAGGTATTTCTCGATGGTGAGGTTGGCGGTGCGCGAAAATACCTTGCTCAGGTGCGAGTAGGTAGCCGCAAAACGCTCCGTCAGAAAGGCCGAGGTGGTGAGGGGCATCCGGGCGGTGCGCAGGTGCTCCAGGTACTCGGTCAAGGACGTTTTAATTTGCTCGGTGAGCTGTTCAGCCCGCCCAGTGAGCACGTCAAACCCCGCTTCTTGCAGGATAGGTGCCACGGCGGTAGGGTCGGCCGGGGTAGTACGGTCAAGCTGAGCCTGGCCCAGGGTTACTTCGGTGGGCCGGTAGCCGGCTTGTTCCAACACAGTGCGTACGGCGTCGATGCACCGGGGGCACACCATGTTCTTGATGTGTAAGAGTGTAGTTTTCACGGGTGTCGTTTTTGGCTGGATCGAGAGGCAGTTCGGGTAGGTGTACGCGCAGACGATGGTGAGGTTGAGGCAGATGAACGACGAGCAGCAGTTTTTGTGAAGGAGTCGGAAGTCCACTCCTTGCCAAACCAACTACGGGCAGCCCAGTTCACAAACGGTACGATGCCCAAAAAAGTGACTGCCAACAACCAGAAAAATACGAAAAAGGCGGAAAATAGTCTAGCAAAAAAATGATTCTCTACGCCAAAGGTGTAGCCAATCAGCAGCAGGGCCAGCAACAGGCTCACGCCAGCCAGGATGCCAGCTTGCCGTCGCAAACGCAGATAAGGAATAGAAGAAGTGAGTGTACGGGCCATAAGTGCAAAGCAACGGACTACAAATATATCATTACCTGGCACTTCGGAAAGAGAACGAAAACCGCGGCGGCCTTCCGCCGTACCATTACTTTCTCCTCGCTGATTTTTTGCTTTCCCTACCTCATGAAAACTCTTTCGACCCTGCGCCTGCTGGCCGCCACGTTGTTTATTTCCTCTGCTACTCTGCTGGGCGCGTGCAGCACCGGCACCGATAATGCTGATACGGACGTAGAGCGCGGCGCCGCCAAAGACTTCGGTCAGTCCGACGCTACTCCCGGCCGCGACTTGGACTCTATGCCCTCCACCCGCGCCATTCCCGACACGGCTGGTCAAAAAACCATCGAGCAGCAGTACGATCAAACCCTGCAAGCCACCGACCACAACCACGACGGTAAAGCCGATTAAGCATACTTCGTGACCATTTTATAAACTACGACGGCCCCGTACAAACCTGTACGGGGCCGTTTTAGCGATAGGCCACCTAGGATAGGGTGGGTAGGATAGCGCTCCTAATTATAAAACACGAAGCTGTTGGCGCTGGTACCAATAGTGAAGGAGTCGATAACCTGGCCAGTGGTCTGGTAGCGGAAGAAACGAGCCGTGCCCGTGAAGTTTTCCGGCGAGCCATATATTAGGCCCGTGCGCGGGTCTACATCAAGCCCGTAGAAACCACCCCGGCGCTGAAACAGCGGCGCAGTAGGTAGGGCGGTATCCGTAATGCTCATGCGGTACACGCCGCTTTGGCGACGGAAAAATAGCTGGTCTTTCGCGCCATTAATACGCAGGCCGCCGGCCTGCTGGCCCGCCGCAAAGCGCAGGGTAGCCGTCACAGCGTTGGTAGCCGGGTCTATCCGTACCAAGCTGCCCGGTACTGTTACGATGGGTGCGTAGGGAGGGGTAGAGCTGTAGGTGCTCTGACCGGAGCACATCACCCACAGAGCATTGTTCTTATCTACTACCATGCTAGCCGGGCTATCGGCTACGGTAATGGTGGCTTCCACTGAATCGGTTAGAGTGTTGATGACACTAACGGTATTGCTGCCGTTGTTCGACACAAACAGCTTGTTGCCTACCACAGCCATTTGCTCGGGTTGTTTTCCTACCGGAATAGTTTTGGTTACTTGATTGGTAGCCAGGTCAATCACACTCACGCGGCCGTTCGGTACATCGTAATTTACCGTTTGCGACACATATCCTTTTTTGTTGCTGGCAGCGAAGTAGCGGGGTAGGATGAGGCGTGTAACGGTATCGGGAGCTACGGGGGCTTTGGCAAAGATGTCAATCGTCGCCTGATCATTGAAATCAGGTAGAGATACTACTTCAACCTTATTGCTGTTATTCACCACAATGTAGCCTAAGTTGCCAACTACTGTCATCGACTGCGCCACATCACCCAGAATACGGTTGTTCACGGAGCGGAACAAAGCGGCATTGGTAATAGCACTTACACTACTGTTGAAGCCCACTATCTCGGAATTAGACCGCGTGAAGTTGCCTTCCTGCACGATAAACACATTGCTACCGGCCGGCGAGGCGTCATTGTCGTTGTCTGGGTCGCAGCTCCAGAGAGTCAGGCCGCTGGCCAGTATGAAGGCCGTGCGGGCACTGAGGGAAAGAAAACGTTGTGTCATATAAAAGAAAAGTGTGAAAATTAGAATCAGCGCCAGCTCACGCGCAGGCTCAGCACGCCATTGCGCGGGGGCATGGCGCGGGCTTCGTAGCTGTTATAGGTGAGGTTAGTAAGGTTGAAGCCCTGCACCAGCGCGGTAAGGCTCCAGGTGCTGCGGGTAGTGAAGGTGTAGCCCAACGACCCACTTAGCAGAAAGTAGGAGGGTAGGAAACTAGTAGCCGAAGCATCGGTGTAGCGGAAGCTGGTGAAGGTGCTCTGCGTGAGCAGTTGCCACCCGCGCCAACTCTGGCGCGTGGTGAACGCCACCGTGTGTAAGGGCACATAGGGCAATTGCACACCCACTGGGTCAGGGTCGAATGTGTAGCCACTCACCTTCTGCGACTGGGTATAGGCGTAGGCCGCCCGCGCCGTGAGGGTGTAGCGCCCCGGCTGCCAGCCCAGTTCCGAACTCAGCTCTATCCCCTGCGCTCGCACCCGGCGTAGGTTGCGCGGCGACCAGTAGCTTACCGTGTCGCTGGGCAGCCACTGCACCCAGTTGCGCACCTGTTGGCGGTAGGCCGTCAGTTCCGTCACCAGCGAGAGGGTAGGAATAGGCTTGAAAGTGTGCTGCACGCCGGCCTCGTAGCCCAGGCTGGTTTCAGGCAGCAGGTTGGGGTTGCCGCCGGGGCGCCAGTATCGCTCGTTGAGGGTCGGCACACGGTAGCTGCGGGCTGCGCTGCCTTTCAGCACCAACGTATGGGTGTCGTGTTGCCACACCTGCCACTCGCCGCCCAGGGTAGGAGCCAGTGGCGGCCGCCTACCCGGAATAAACGCTTGTCGGATATTGGCCGTGAGGCGGAGGGTAGACATAGGGTCGTATCGCACGAGAGCGTAGCCCGAGAAGCGGTTTTCGGTGAGGTCTTGGCCGTAGCCATCTACCCGTGCGGCAAAGTGCTGCGCCTCGCCGCCTACCCGCACGCTCAGGTTGGAGCGGAGTTGTAGGCTGTGGTCGACCTGTATTTGGCTGGTGCGCACCCGCGAGTTGCTCTGCGCCACGGTGTTGCTTCGGTAGTTCAGAATATCCTCAAACCACGCCATGCGCACGCCCGTTTCGTGGCGGCCGGCCACGTGGCGGTAGCCGGCAAACAACCGACGGCTCTGGTCGCGCTCCTGGGCATTGTCGTTAGCGGCCCCAATAGCGGGCTGAATGCGGCGGTCGGCGTCTGTCAGCCACACGGCGCCCATCAGCTCTCCGTGCTGGCCCAGGCGCATGGTAGCATCTTGGGTGAGGCTCCATTGCCGGTAGGCGGCGTTGGTCTGCCGGCGTTCCACCAAGCCGTCAATCGTGCGCTCCTGGTAGGGAAAGTCGTTTTGTCCTTCGCGGTAAGAAGCAGCCGTGCGCAAGGCCAGCTTCTCGTTGCTGAAGCTGTTCTCAACGCTACCCGCCCGCATTCCATAGTTGCCCACATCGGCCTGCGCCTGCCCGCGCCACCCCGCTCCCCACTGCACCGGCGACGACAGCAGCACTGTGCCCCCCAAAGCGCCATTGCCGTACACCGCGCTGGCCGGCCCGGGCTGCACCGTAATGCGGGTAGCCCCATTCACGGGTAGCAGGGCAAAATCGGCTTCGCCCAGGGTAGGCAGGTTGATGTTGAAGCCGTTCCAGAGCACGGCCGTGTGGCGAGCCGAGGTGCCGCGCAGCGTGATGGACGACAGCTGCCCCGGCCCGTAATTCTTCAGATAAATGGGGGTAAGCCGGCTCAGCGCCTCGGCCAGCGTGCCCGCTGGCAGCTGGTTAACAGCCACCGAATCGAGGGTAGTGCGGCGGCTGCCCACAGCATAGCGGCTCAAGCGGGCGGCCTCTACTACAGCCGTGGGTAGCAAATGGGGTGTGGCAGCGCTGGTATCAATGGGTGCGCGCTGGGCCTGCACTGCTGCGGTTGGCAACAGGCTTGCTGCCACCGCCAGCACGCGTAACGTGCGGGTAGGGGTGGAAGAAGTAGCGCGTAAAAAACGTATCCGAACCAAAATTTCCGGGGTAGGAAAAGTCAGTTCAAAACTCCGCTGCGAGCCGAAACCCGCCACGTAGCCGAGGCCGAAAACAGAAAAAACCGGGAGGCCGAGGCCGCCCGCTGCATTCGTTCTCCGCCCTTCCACCGAAGGCGCTGAACATGGGGAAACGTAGTGGCAGGTCTCCTGGCTTGCTTCGGGCACATCGCCTTCCCATTTCTCCGGCTAAGTTTCGTGATCGAAACCTGGCGTTCTGCGAAACAGTGGCAGCTGCGTGATGCGCCCACTCTCGAAGCGTACAGTTGCGGGGACAGCTCCGGCCTTGAACCGGATTCCCTTTTCAGCCTCGCCCCGCATTTAGGGTCCGGCCACCGCTACGCCACAAAGATACTGTCTGAACCACGGATTCGCTCGGATTTTTCGGATTACACGGATTTCGTGGATGGGGCTGTTAGAAAGCTCAGGATGACAGGGTAGGCGATGGGCGAAAAAAACTCTCGTTCACAAAAATTCGTGTAACCCTCAATATCCAAACGAATCCGTGGCCAATATAATTTCAGCCGCTTTCTTCCAGCGCCCCGACCCTACCCTAATTGCCCGCGAACTTCTGGGGAAGTACGTCTTCTCCCGCATTGATGGCGAGCTAACCGGCGGCCGCATCGTCGAAACGGAAGCCTACTCTCACGAGGGCGACAACTCCCTCACAATGCACCTGAAGCGGCGCGGCCAGCACGGACAGGCGCTATACGAGCCGGGCGGCCGCGCCTACCTCTACACAGTATATCAGCGGCACACGCTGTTCAACATCGTCAGCAACGCCGCCGATATTCCTAATACTGTCCTGATTCGCGCCATTGAGCCTACCGTGGGCATTGATACGATGCTCCGCCGGCGCGGTCTAGCGGCCATAGCCCGCAACCTGACGGCCGGCCCTGGCTTGCTCACGCAGGCGCTAGGCGTCACACCCGCCCTCACCGGCACCGATCTGCAGGGCGAGGTGCTTTGGCTGGAAGACCACGGCGAGGACGTGCCCGACACGCAGGTACGCGCTAGCGCCAGAGTAGGGCTGGCCTACGCTGGCGCGGAGGCGGCTGGCCTACCTTGGCGCTTCCGCATCAAGGATAGCCAGTGGACCAGCCCGGCCAAATAGTACGGTATACTAAGCCAATTGGGTAGCCGCTACTAGCTCTCCACTCCAACGCTTCACCTTTTCGCACACCAATACCATTAGGCGGCCCCGCAAATCGGTGGTAGCAAACAAATAGATGTGGCCGCCCTCCCGGATGCCGGTGCGTTGCCGGAACACGGCTACCGTATCTGGGAAATTGCGGGTAGTAACGTGTGCGCGCGCTTCGGAGCCAAGGTAGGGTAGGAGAGCATCGGCATCGTAACGCTCCACCGCCTGAATGCGGAAGATTCGACCCGGAAAGTCCGCACGCAGGTCGTCGGCCATATACAAGTGGCTGTGCTGGTGCAGTTTCAGTAGCTCGAAGGCATTGCCGATGCTACGGAACGCTCCTGCTTTCAGGATGGCCGCGTTGGGTTCGTAGAGGTACTGCCCCGTCTGCGGCTCGGCGTAGCGCGATATGGCGCGGGCTTCCCGGGCGCGGTTCAGGCGGAACTCCTGCTGCTCGCCGGCGCGGGTCAGGTTCACGGCGTAGCGCTCGGGGTCTACGGCGGGTTCTTCACCTAGCTCATACAGCACCTCCTTACACTCGTTATCCACAGCCAGTACCCACAGCCGACGCACATGCTTCAATTCCTGAATGGCTAGCTCAATATCGAGCATGGGTGAGGTTTTGAGCAGGATGCGCGGTGCCTTGTGCAGCAGTAAGGGTAGGATACGTAGCACATCCGGCTCGCAGTCCTGCAACCGGAAAATCTTGCGCGAGGCGGTGTCGCGGCGGGCCGGATCGAGGTAGAGCCAGTCAAACGTATCCGGTGTGCTTTTTAAAAATGACAGGGCATCAGTGGTGTGGTAGTGCACATTGCGCACACCTAGCAGACCCAAATTGTACTGCACCACCTCGGCTAACTGCGGATTTCGCTCCACATAGTGCACCTCGGCTACGTGGCTGGCAAAGTAGCAGGTATCTACACCGAAGCCGCCCGTGAGGTCGGCTAAGCGTTGCCCGCCAACCAACTCGGCCTTAAAAGCTGCCGTGCGGTCCGACGAAGCCTGCTCCACCGACAGGGCCGGCGGAAAAATCAATTCGGGGTTTTCGGCCCAGGCGGGCAGCTTGGTGCGCGCCTTTTGGCGGGCCTGAATCTGGCGAACCAGCTCGGGGACGGGGAGTCCCGGAAAGCGGCGGGCCTGCAACGCCAGCTGGGCCGGGTCGTGGTGCAGGTGGTCGGCTACATACTGCCGGGCCGCCGCGGGCAACGGATATTCCATGCCCCTATCTACGCAAAAACGGGCAAATTAGTGCAACTGCCAGCTCAACGCCAGCAAAGGCCGGCCCGTAGCAGTGGCGCTCATGCCTACTGTAGTGGGGCGGTAGCGCTGCCAGAGGGCACCGTGCCGCGCTGCGGGGAACATGCTGTTGTGTGTTTCTACTGCCCGCAGCAAGTGGGTGTTGGTGTTACGCGAGATGAGCACATTAGCTATCAAGCTGAAAACGGCCACGCCTGCGGCCACCTTTTGGGTGTTGTTGAAGTACTGCCGCTCGTCGCCGGCTAACACTTGCTGACCATATAGCGCCACAGAGCCAACAAACACCAGTCGCTCGGCCAAATGCAACGACTTCTGTCGGCGGTAATCGTTAAGAAATTCCAGCGCCTCGGAATTGTCGGCCAAGTAGGGGCGAAGCTTCTGCCCGAAATAGCCCGCGTTGCGGTAATTGGTGCTGGTATCGGTGGCAAAGTAAAAATTGGTCTGCGGCCCGTTCAGACCTCGGTTTTTATCCTCGGGGCTCAAGCGAATATATTGCCCCATAGGGGTAGGCTGCTGCGCATACGCCTGAGAAAACCCCAGTAGAAAAAAGAACAGCAGAGCAATGCGACGGCAGATCGTCGTAACAGAGAAGCGCATAGATGCGACAATAAAAAGTACCTAGACAGAACTAATTTGGCTTGTTAGCAAAAAAGAGTCCTATTTTTTTGTCGAACACTATTCCGGACTGATTCGTTCTGTACGCGGCGACGACGACTGTCTACACTCGCTTTAAATAGCTTTGCAGAGGCCGTTTACCGCACTGTATGGTTTTGCAGAAGACAGTAGTTTAGTACGCATATGCGACTATTTGCTAGTAATCTGTTTTCTTTAGGAATTTATATCCTTATAAAAACAATAAGCATGACACATATTCTATTTCCTGCATCACGTTGCGGGGCACTGTTGGCACCGGTTCTACTGATTTTGGCTGGCTGTAACGATGCGGAAAACACGCCAGCTGCTGGTAAGCTCAACATTGTACACGTGGCTTCTGCTGTACCAACTTCCGTGAATGCGCGGGTGGATGATCAGACTGCAAAGTCTCTCTATTATGGTCAGAGTACCGGATATACTGAGCTAAGCGCCGGGGCGCATACATTGGAAGTTGAAGCTGCTTCTACCCCATCCAACCTAGTGAGCGTGCCGCTCACGATTAACAGTCGGAAATTTCACTCAGTGTATATCTACAATAGCAGCCCTACCCAGGTAGCGGCCTTGAGCCTAACGGATGATCTGACGATTCCTTCGGCTGGCAAAGCGCACTTGCGTTTTATTAATCTGGGATATGAAGCGCCGCGTATTACGCTGACTAATAGCAAAGCAGGTACTTCCCCCTATGCCCCGGACGTTGCTTTCCGTAACAATACCGGCTTTTTGGTAGTTGATCCTGATACTGTAACGTTGCGTGCCGTGCAACCTGGAGGCTCTGTAGTGGCTACTACCTCCCAGCCTTCCATTTTGCGGGCGGGCAAGCTATACAATGTAGTGTTGCGTGGGGCCGCGGCTACGGCTACCACGCCCGGCTCGCTGGCGCTGAGTGTAGAGGAACTGCAACCCGCAAACTAGCAGAACGTCATCTCGAAATTCCCCAACAACTTGGCTACCTTTGTGGTTGAAACGCCAAATTACCTGCATCATGCTTGATACAAACCCAACCACGGCGACGACCTACGTCCCCTATAAAGTAAAAGACATTTCTTTGGCCGAGTGGGGCCGCAAGGAAATTCGCTTGGCTGAGGCTGAGATGCCAGGCCTGATGGCGCTACGTGAGGAGTATGGCCCCTCGCAGCCGCTGAAAGGCGCCCGCATTGCCGGCTGCCTGCACATGACTATCCAAACGGCCGTTCTCATCGAAACCCTGATTGCTTTGGGCGCCGATGTTACGTGGTCGTCGTGCAACATCTTCTCTACCCAGGACCACGCTGCTGCAGCCATTGCGGCCGCTGGCATTCCGGTGTATGCCTGGAAGGGCATGAATGAGGAGGAGTTCAACTGGTGCATCGAGCAGACGTTATACTTCGGCGAAGAGCGTCAGCCCCTGAACATGATTCTGGACGACGGCGGCGACCTGACCAACATGGTGCTGAACCAGTACCCCGAGTTGGCCGCTGGCATCAAGGGTATTTCGGAAGAAACTACCACGGGCGTGCTGCGCCTGCTGGACCGCGTGAAAGCCGGTACCCTACCCATCCCCGCCTTTAATATTAACGACTCCGTTACCAAGTCGAAATTCGATAATAAGTACGGCTGCAAAGAGTCGGCTGTGGATGCTATCCGCCGCGCTACCGACGTGATGATGGCCGGTAAGGTAGCCGTAGTGGCCGGCTACGGCGACGTAGGAAAAGGTACCGCTGCCTCGCTGCGCGGCGCTGGCGCTCGCGTTATCGTGACGGAAATTGACCCTATCTGCGCCCTGCAAGCCGCCATGGATGGCTACGCGGTGAAGAAAATGGTAGACGCCGCCCCCCAGGCCGACATCATCGTGACGGCTACCGGCAACTGCGACATCATCACGGAGGAAATCTTCCGCTCGCTGAAAGATAAAGCCATCGTCTGCAACATCGGCCACTTCGATGATGAAATCGACATGGCGTGGCTTAACAAGACCTACGGCAGCACCAAAGACACCGTAAAGCCGCAGGTAGACCTATACAACATCGACGGCAAAGAGGTGATTATCCTGGCCGAAGGTCGTTTGGTGAACCTGGGTTGTGCCACCGGCCACCCCTCGTTTGTAATGTCGAACTCATTCACTAACCAGACGCTGGCCCAGATTGAGCTGTGGACCAATGCTGAGGCGTACGAGAACCAGGTGTACACCCTCCCCAAGCACCTCGACGAGAAAGTAGCCCGCCTGCACCTCGCTAAGATTGGGGTAGAACTGGACGAACTGCGTCCCAAGCAAGCCCAGTACATCGGCGTAGATGTGGAAGGCCCGTTCAAGTCGGATCTGTACCGTTACTAGAAAATAACCAGTGCTCAAACAAAACCCCGCCCGGTGCTATACCGGGCGGGGTTTTGTTTGTATGATATGTTAAGAAGCGGTTCGGCAACCAGGAAAGTAATTTATACCATTACTCCCAGCCGCTCACGCACTACTGGTGCTACCTCCTTACCAAACAACTCGGTGGAGCGCATCACTTGTCCGTGCGGCATTCCCTCCAGCATCAGCTGTCCGATAAAGCGAGTGTTGTTGAAAAGTTGACTGATATACAGCAGCTTGTCGATGATTTCCTGCGGACTGCCTACCAGCAATGGTCCCTGCGGACCACGCAAGTGGTCGAACTGCGCCCGCGACATGGGCGACCAACCCCGCTCACGGCCGATGCGGTTCATCACGGTAGCGTAAGCCGGAAAAAACTCGTCGGCAGCCTGTCGGGAGTTTTCGGCTACGTGAAAGTGGCAGTTGAGGCATAACGGTAGGGTAGCCGGGTCGTGGCCGGCCTGCTGAGCCGCTTGGCGGTAGAGGTCGGCAAAGGCCACATACTGCGCTGGTGCGCCGCCCAAAATAGCAATGGTGAGGCCTAGGCCCAGCGCGCCGGCCCGTTGGGCGGAAGCCGGCGTGCCGCCTACCCCAATCCAGATGGGTAGGCGCGGTTGCACCGGGCGCGGATACACGCCTTTTTGCGCGAAGCTAGGCCGGTGCTTGCCCTGCCAGCTCACAATCTCCTGCTCGTTGATCTTCAATAGAAGCTCTAGCTTTTCAGCATACAGCGCGTCGTAGTGCTTCAAGTCGTAACCAAAAAGCGGAAACGACTCAATGAAAGAACCACGTCCTGCAATAATCTCAGCCCGACCATTCGAGATAAGGTCGACAGTAGCAAAGTTCTGGAACGTGCGCACCGGATCGGCCGAGCTAAGCACGGTAACGGCGCTGGCCAACCGGATGCGTTGAGTAGTGGCGGCCACGGCCGCCAGCACCACCTCCGGCGCCGACACCACATAATCGGAACGGTGATGCTCACCGATAGCCAGCACATCTAGCCCTACCTCATCAGCTTGGCGACCCAGGGCCAATATTTCCTGCATGCGTTGTTGGGCGGCGTAGTCTTGGCCAGCTACGTGGGCTGGTGCTACTTCGCCAAAAGAGCTAATGCCTAATTCCATGAGTTCAAATAAACAAGTGAATGTAGAAGCAAGCGACTAGCCGCCCCAAATGTTTCGAGGGGTAAACGCTTGCTGCCTACTCCAAAAAGTGCGTACTCGTCAGCTCCTCGCTGATTTCCCACAGTCGTCGGGCGTTCTCCGGGGTGTTGAAGGAGTGCTTCACTGCTTTGGTCTGCTTCGAATCGTAGTAGCCGCCGCTGATGTCGGCCACCGATGGATCGGAGGCCAGAAAGATGCTGGTTTGCGCGCCCTGCTCCGGCGAAATCATGAAAGGCCGCGCTACCAGCATGGCCACGGCCATTAGTCCGGTGCTGTCGCCGCCGAAGCTGCTGGCTACGGCGCCGGGGTGCAGTGCATTGGTGGTCACGTTACGGATGCCGTGGCTACGTAATCGCCGCGCCAGTTCCTGCGTGAACATAATATTGTAAAGCTTGGTATTGCTGTACACGCGCAATGCGCTGAAGTTCTGTTCCGACTGAAAGTCAGCCAGATTAGGCTTGGCAAAGTGGTAGGCCTCCGATGCTACGTTCACAATACGTGCGGCGGAGCTTTCCTGGAGCATAGGCAGCAACAAGCTAGTTAGCAGAAATGGCCCTAAGTGGTTTACTACCATGCCCATTTCGTAGCCTTGGGCGGAGGTTTCGCGCTCTTTCTTGGGCAATAATCCTGCATTATTTACCAGTACATCTAGGCGAGGGTAGGTGGCTTTGAACTGGGAAGCGGCTTTGCGCACTTGGGTCAAGTCGGATAGGTCGGCCAACAGAATGCCTACCCGGTCGTGGCCGGCGGCGGCCACAATGTCGCGGCGGGCTTGCTCGGCTTTTTCAGGATTGCGAGCTAGCAGTATTACGTAGGCGCCTTGTTTAGCGAGTTCCTGCGCCGTAATCTGCCCAATACCGGAGGTAGCCCCCGTCACGAGTATGGTTTTGTCTTGTAGAATAGGCATGAGCATTTAAGCTAGGTTAGAATTCTTCATATACGCATCACAGCATGAAATGCTGAGTAATAAATGGAAACCGCTAGCCCTACTAAACCACAAGACCAACCCAGAAAGGTTGGTCTTGTGGTTTAGTAGAGTATTAGATAGCTAGATAAGATGCATCTCCATAGCTGTTTGCTTGGGGTCAGGACCAAAACGATTCGGACCATTATCGCCCGGTGCAAAAAACATCCAAATACTATAAAAAGGAATGATCTGAAAGAAACCAGTATTATCCCGGTCATGGCATCTTTTAGCTCCTTGTGCCAAGCTAAACCAAGCCAAAGGCAAGAAAAGGAAGCCTACTATTGGCATATCGGCTTCACTGACAAGGAAGGAGATAATCAGTAAGCCAACGTAGTAAAGTAACTGACTAACAATATATTCTTTACGGCGGATGCGGCCATTAAAGGAAAAGCATCTTTGAACATACAGGAAATGATTAGGTTGATTATATAAAATAAGTGCAATTAAGCTAAAGCCCTCAAATCCTGCAATTGCTGATGAAGTACGGTAGAAGGTGGTAAAGAAGTAATCCGGATATTTGCCGTGCTTATGTCCATTACGCTCTCGGTTGTCATCATTACCTTCAACGAGGAAGCCAACATTGCTCGCTGCCTAGAAGCCGTACAAGGCGTGGCCGATGAGGTAGTGGTGGTCGATTCTTACTCCACCGACCGCACGGTAGCTATCTGCGAGGAGTACGGAGCCCGGGTTATACAACACGCGTTTGCCGGCTACGTGGAGCAGAAAAACTACGCTACCGGCCAGGCCCAGTATGATCACGTGCTGCAACTGGATGCCGACGAGGTATTGACCGACGAGCTGCGCCAGAGCATTCTACAAGTGAAAGCCAGTTGGCCGCCCGTGGCAGGCTTCACCCTCAAGCGCCTCACCAACTACTGCGGCACTTGGGTGCGCCACGGCGGCTGGTACCCCGACCGCAAGCTACGTCTCTACGACCGGCGCCTGGGTAGCTGGCAGGGTTTGTTGCTGCACGAGCAGTTCATTGAAAAACCGTTTCAGTCGGTAGGGGACCTGGCGGGCGACCTGCTGCACTACTCGTACGACTCGGTAGAGCAGCATGTGGCGCAGCTGAACCGTTTCACCAGCATAGCAGCCGAGGAACTGGCCCTACGTGGCAAAACCCGCGTTACGCCCTTTCAGTTGGTGCTGAAGCCTATCTGGAAATTTGTGCACGGCTATGTACTGCGGTTGGGTTTTCTGGATGGCTTTGCCGGCTTGAGCATCGCCACTATCTCGGCCTGGGGTGTATTTTTAAAATTTGCCAAGCTGCGTACCCGTGCCTCTACCCATGAAAACCTTCCTCATTAGCCGCACCGATGCCATTGGCGATGTAGTGCTCACGCTACCCGTAGCAGGTTGGCTGAAGCAGACGTTTCCAGAGTGCCGAGTGGTACTGCTGGGGCGTACCTACACGCTACCCGTAGCAGATGCCTGCCCTTGGGTGGATGCGTTCCTCAACTTCGACGAGCTATTGACGCTTTCAGTGGCCGAACAAGTACAGCAACTCCGGCAGGTGCAGGCCGATCTGGTAGTACACGTTTTCCCAAATAAGACAATAGCCCGATTGGCCCGGCTAGCTAATATTCCTGTGCGGATAGGCACCCGCAACCGTTGGTTTCATTGGTTAACATGTACGAAGCTGGTGGCTCTGAGCCGCCGTAACTCGGTATTGCACGAGGCACAGCTCAATCTGCACCTGCTAACCCCCCTGGGCTACTTTCCCGATTTGCCGTTGAGCAGGGTAGGGGAGTGGGTACGCTTGCAACCGCAGGTAGCGCTGCCCGAGCCCATACAAAAATCGTTACGCGAACGTCGGCCAGGTCAACTCAACGTTATCCTACACCCGCGCAGCCGTGGAAGCGCCCGCGAATGGGGATTGCCTCACTTCGGTGAGCTGGCTCGACTGCTCCACGCAGCGGGGCATCGCGTATGGGTAACGGGCACCGCCGCCGAAGGTGCGGAGCTGGCTGATTGGCTACAAGAACATCAATCCTACCTAGCCGCCGACCTCACAGGCCAGCTTAGCTTGCCGCAGCTTATTGCCTTCATCGCCGCCGCTGATGGACTGGTGGCGGGTAGTACGGGCCCGCTGCACCTAGCCGCCGCCCTAGGCCGCCATGCGTTGGGTCTCTACCCACCCATCCGGCCCATGCACCCCAGCCGCTGGGCTCCCTTGGGCCCCCACGCCGGCTATATGGTCTTCAACCGCCCCGATTGCTCGGACTGCCGCAGCCAACCTGCTGCCTGCACCTGCATCAAAGCCTTGCTACCTATGCAGGCACTAGAGCGGGTAGCAGATTGGCAGCCATTGCCAATAGCTGATAAAGTTTTGTAAGCATTTGCTGCGTTATTTGCGGTCCTATGCGCGTATTGGCAATGCAGCGGTTGAAATACCTCTATCAGCAAGGACTCCTTTCTCAATATGTATTACTGTTGGCATGTTTTGCTGGCGTAGTTGGTTTGCTAACATCCCGTGCACTGGTTGCTATCAGCCCGATAGTGGGCGTTGTGGCAGTTCTAATGAACCCCAACCTGCGGGCAGCCGTGCCGGGCTGGCTACGCAACCAAAGCGCTTGGTGGCTAGCCTTGCTATATGCGTTGTTGCTATTCAGCGGGCTATACACGAGTGCCTGGACCGTTTGGCGCCACGAGTTGTATCGCAAATTGCCTTTCTTAGCCATTCCGCTGGCTTTTGCGCTGGCTGTACCCCTTCGCTCGCGGCAACGCTATTGGGTAGGGGTAGCGTTTACAATAGGCGTCACAGCCATTGGGCTGGCTACAGCCGGACGCTACTGGCTTTCTCCCAGCAGCACTAATGAGGAATTACGCGAAGCAACCAACCTGCAATCTGTAACAGGTATTTTTCACATCCATTTTGGAGTGATGCTAGCAATGGCGAGTGTTTTCGGCTTTTTGCTGGGGCAAAATGCTCGCACCTTGGGGGGCCGTTGGCTACTGTGGATAAGTGGTTTTTTAAGTGCCTTGGTTCTGCACGCTTTGGTGTACCGTACTGGTCTACTAGCCTTCTACGTCATGCTATCTTTCAACACCCTGCGTTTGCTGATGAGTCGCCGCTGGTGGAAGATAGGATTGCTATTGCTCGTAACATTAGTGGCTGCGCCACTAGTGGCTTATCATACTGTGCCGTCTGTATCACGTCAAATAGTGAGCAGCCAGTACGATATTGAGCAGTTTGATTGGGGGCAAGACATAAACAACTACTCTTTAGCGAAACGCTTGGCTGCTTGGCACACAGCTATAACGATAGCGCAAGCAAATCCGTGGCTAGGGGTAGGCGCTGCCGATGCCACCGACGAAATGATGGCGCAATACAGTTGGCGCTCTTTCGGCTTGCTTCCTCTCAACCGTGTTATGGTGCATAACCAATATTTACACTTCTTATTGGCTGGGGGCTTGGTGGGCTTGGCGCTATGGCTACTGGTACTATTGGGGCCATTAGCACAACCTGCCCTACGTCGTAATCCGTACGTGTATAACTTCCTGCTAATTCAAGGTGCAGCCATGTTGGTCGATTCTTTGCTGGAAATTCAGATCAGCTTCAATCTCTTCGTGTTCTGCTATGGTTTCTTATTGGTGGCTATAGAGCGCCAGAGTGCAGATTTAACAAAATAATGACCTACACGGGAAGGTTATTCCATCCATTTGTTTTCTGTCTGCGTACTTTTTTTGCATTTTAAGCCGTAATTTTTCAGTCTAATGAGCGATTCTCCCGAACGGGTACCCAAATTGAGCAAAGAAGAGAAGGACCGCCGGTTTCAGGCTGAACTGATGCCGGTAATCGACTCTTTGTACAATTTCGCCTACCGCCTTACGCTTGACGAAGACGATGCCAACGACCTCGTCCAGGAGACCTATTTGAAGGCCTACCGCTTCTTCGAGTACTTCGAGCAGGGAACCAACGCCAAAGCGTGGCTGTTCCGCATCCTGAAAAACTCGTTCATCAACGACTTCCGAAAAAGGAGTAAGCAGCCCGCCAAGGTCGACTACAACGAAATTGAGAGCTATTACAATTCGGAAGACGTAGAGGCCGAGGGCGACGCGGGTAGCACCTCGTCGGACATGCGGCAACAAGCCGTGCGTGACCTCATCGGCGATGAGGTAGCCCGCGCGCTCAACTCGTTGCCCGTGGATTTTCGAACCGTTATTATCCTTTGCGACCTAGAAGGGTTCACGTACGAGGAGATGGCGAAAGTACTGGACATTCCTATCGGAACGGTTCGGTCGCGTTTGCACCGCGCCCGAAATTTTTTGAAGGAAAAACTTGAAAAATACGCCAAAACAATGGGCTATGGCAACTCCAACGATGCGGCAGATGAAGACATTGAAGACAACCCCTCTGAATAACCTTTTTAGCACTGTTATGAAACCAACTGCTACGCCCCTAAGCCCCCAGACTGCCGCTACGGATGGCCCCGATTGTGAACGTGTAAACACGATTCTCGACCAAATTATTGTGGGCAACGACCCTAGCTTGGAAGATGAGGAGTACTTCATCAGCCACGCCGAAGATTGCTCGCCCTGCTTCGATAGCATCGATAAGCAACACATCTTCATTGATTTTCTGGCGCAGCATGTAGGCCGCAAAGGTGCTCCTTCTTCGCTACCAGAAGCTATTATGAACCGTTTGCAAGTGAAAATGGCCTAATTTTGCCCGATGCAGGGTAAAATTATTGTCTTTTCAGCGCCTTCCGGAGCCGGTAAAACCACGATTGTTCACCGGCTCATGGATAGGATTCCGGAGCTAAGCTTCTCTATTTCAGCGTGCACCCGTGACCGACGCGGTCGAACCGAAGCCAATGGCAAGGACTACCACTTCATTTCCGTGACGGAGTTTCAGGAGAAAATCCGTCATGATGAATTTGTGGAGTGGGAGGAGGTGTACGAAGGTGCGTTTTATGGCACTCTGAAATCTGAAATAGAGCGAATATGGTCTACCGGCCGTCACGCCATTTTGGATGTGGACGTAAAGGGTGGTCTTAGCATCAAGGAGTTCTATAAGGATCGGGCACTAGCCATTTTTGTGAAACCACCTTCCGTGGAGGCTTTAGAAGCTCGTTTGCGAGGTCGCGCTACCGATTCAGCTGCCAGCATTTCCAGCCGTTTGTATAAGGCTGAATTTGAGTTGACGTTCGAAGACCGGTTCGATGTAACCGTTGTCAACGACAACTTGGATGAGGCTACGGACGAAGCTGAACAACTGGTGCGCAATTTCATCGCTACCACCCCTAACGTGCTGTGAGTGCCGTTGATCCGAAGGTAGGCTTGTTGTTTGGTTCTTTCAACCCTATCCACACCGGGCACCTTATTCTGGCGCATTTCATGGCCACACACACCGACCTCGATGCGGTGTGGCTGATTGTGTCGCCTCAGAGCCCATTTAAGGTAGGGCAGGAGCTGCTGCCAGAACGTGCTCGGTACGAGCTGGTAGAAGCAGCCATTGCAGGCAACGACCAGCTAAGAGTTTCAGACGTAGAATTTTCTATGTCTAAGCCGAACTATACCATCGATACGTTGGAGGAGTTGCATCAGCACTATCCCCATCATCGGTTTGTGTTGCTGATGGGGGAAGACAACCTACCCGGCCTACCCCGCTGGAAAGCTGCTGACCGTATCATGGCCGAATATGAAATCTACGTGTATCCACGGCCGGGTATTGAGGCTACCTCAATAGCTAGCCCGGCAAATGTGCGCATCGTAGATGCACCGCTACTGGATATATCGGCCACTTTTGTGCGCGATTGTGTACGTGCGGGTAAATCTATTCGCTACTTAGTGCCTGCCGGAGTGGAGAAGCGCATTCAAGAACAGCGCTATTGGCAAGAATAAAGTAGCAAAAAATCAAAAAAAATTTTTAATGAAAAAGCCCCCGCATTATTCGGTGCGGGGGCTTTTTCATTGACGTAAAAGCGTCCTCAGATAGTCATAATTTCTGCTTCCTTCTTGCTAACGAGTTCATCTACTCGCACAATGTAAGAATCAGTAGCCTTTTGCACTTTGGCTTCGGCATCTTTAACAGCATCCTCAGAAGCGCCTTCTTTCAGCAGTTTGCGCAACGAGTCATTTACATCCTTGCGAATACCCCGGATGCGCACTTTGCCGCTTTCCGATTCGGTTTTCACTTGCTTCACTAAGTCGCGACGACGCTCTTGCGTCATGGGCGGAATATTGAGCCGTACGCCTTCCGCATCGGATTGTGGATTGAGGCCCAGGTCGCTATTCTTAATAGCTTTGGCTACCTCGCTAATCATGTTTTTCTCCCAGGGCTTGATGAAAAGCGTGCGGGCATCCGGCGTCGAAATGTTGGCCACCTGCGCCATGGGGGTAGGCGTGCCATAATAGTCTACCCGTAGCGAATCGAGCATGGCTGGGCTGGCTTTACCCGCCCGAATGCGGCTTAGTTCCACGCCAGTGTGTTCTAGGGCTTTACCCATCGATTCTTCGGCTTCGCTTAGGTAAAACTGAATTTCTTCGTCCATTGGTTAAGAGGGTTAGGTTGAGAAGTTAAAACAGGCGGCTCGTTACGCATGAAAGCTATAAAAAGAGGTGGCCGTCCGTTTTCAACGGAAATGTATGGAGTTACAGAATGGGCTGCAATTCACTATCACCCGGATTCTGTACGGTACTAGGGCCTTTCATGGTTACCAGCGTACCTATTGTATCACCTTCAATGAGGCGTTGTAGGTTGCCGGTTTTGTTCATGTCAAACACGATAATGGGCAGGTTGTTCTCCTTGCACAGCGTGAAGGCTGTCATATCCATTACGTTAAGGTTTTTGGCCATTACCTCATCGAAAGTAATTTCTGGGTAGCGCACCGCCGTAGGATCTTTCTCCGGATCGGCCGTATAAATGCCATCTACGCGGGTGCCTTTCAAGACTACATCGGCTTCTATTTCAATCGCACGCAACGAGGCCGCCGAGTCCGTGGTGAAGTAGGGCGAACCAATGCCCGCGCCGAAAATCACAACCCGACCTTTTTCTAGGTGCCGCAACGCCCGCCGCCGAAGGTAAGGCTCACACACTTGCTGGATGGTAAGGCCAGAGAGTAGACGCGTACTTACATCCAGTTTCTCCAGCGCGCTTTGCAGGGCCATTGAATTAATAACAGTGGCCAACATCCCCATATAGTCGCCTTGCACCCGGTCGAGGCCGAAAGCAGCAGCCTGCACTCCCCGAAAAATGTTGCCCCCACCAATCACCACGGCTACCTGTGTGCCCGTGGCTGCTACGGCTTTTATCTCTTCGGCATACTGCATGAGGCGCACGGCGTCAATGCCGTACTGTTGCTCCCCCATCAGGGCCTCGCCACTCAGTTTCAGCAGGATTCGGTTGTACTTCAAAACGAGGAAATATTAAGATTAAAAAACGAGTGGCCGATAGAATAAATCCACCGGCCACTGCATTACGAAAATTGAATCAATACTTGTCCCTTCGTGACGTTATCGCGCAGCTTCACCTTAATGGCCGCTATGGTGCCATCGCCGGGAGCCTTCAGAATGTTTTCCATCTTCATAGCTTCCAGCACCAGCAGCGGGTCGCCTTTCTGGACAGATTGTCCCGGAGTTACACGCACGTCTACAATCAGGCCCGGCATGGGTGCCTTCAGCTCATTTATTTTTTGACTGGCAGCAGCGCTCATTCCTAGCTTATCCAATAGCAGATCGAAGCGGTCTTTTGCCTGTATCTCTACTATTTGGCCATTGAGTTGCAAGCGAATTGTCTTGGTAGCATAGTCTGCCTCCAACACTTCCGCAACAAAAGAACTACCCCGATACAAAATGTGGTATCGTTGTTGGCCGAGTGCTACAATGTCCCATGCAAAAGGCTCACCGTTCAGCAGAATGTTGTCGTTGGCACGGAAATCAACTTCCCAATTTTGGGCCGGACCGGTCTGTACCTGTAGCATAAAAGAAGGAAGAAATAGGACGAGCTAAAGGGGCTTAAAGATAGGTCAAATTTGAAATAAATTCAGAAATTGAGGGTTCATTCCCTCGTTGATTAGTTACATGAAGTACCGAGTTCTTGGCTTGCTTAGCGTAATGCTGCTTCATAGTGGTCTTACTTTAGCCCAGACGGGCAAAGCCGGAAAACCAGATACCGATAAGAACGGCACGCGCCATAAAACACCGGCCGCCAACGAGGTTCCGGTAGCCGCGCCGAAGCAGGACATTGTTATCATTCCTTCGTGGCTCCCGCCAGATAATCCGGTGCAACCAGCGGCCACAGTTGTTACCAATGTGCTGGACACTAAGCTAGATGTGCGTTTCGACTGGGCAAAGCAGTGGCTGCTGGGCACAGCCACGCTTACGTTACGGCCGCACTTCTACCCCCAAAGCCAGGTAGTGCTTGATGCAAAGGGCTTCGAAGTCAAATCGGTGCGGCTATTGGTAAACGGTAAGGAAAAAAACCTCACCTACGCCTATGACAAGCAAAAGCTGACGATAACATTGGATCGTAGCTACCCCCGCACGGAGGCCTACCAAGTACGGGTCAGCTACGTTGCCAAGCCCAACGAATTACCAGCAAGCGGCAGCGCAGCTATTACCAGCAACAAGGGGCTGTACTTCATCAACCCGCTCGGTACGGATAATACCAAGCCTCGACAAATCTGGACCCAGGGTGAAACGGAGGCGAATTCAGCCTGGTTTCCTACCATCGACAAGCCCAATCAACGCATGACCCAGGAGATTGCGCTGACGGTGGAGGATAAGTTTCGTACCATATCCAATGGTTTGCTGATTTCATCTCGCAAAAACGCAGATGGCACCCGCACAGACGTTTGGAAGCAAGTCCTACCCGCTGCTCCCTACCTTACTATGTTGGCTGTGGGTGAATTTGCTGTTGTTAGTGATACGTGGCGAGGCAAAGCCGTTGAGTACTTCGTTGACTCACCCTACAGCACCACGGCGAAAGCAGTATTCGGCCATACGCCTGAGATGCTGGAGTTTTTTTCAACCAAGCTGGGGGTAGAGTTTCCTTGGGAGAAATATGCGCAGGTAGCAGTACATGATTTCGTATCGGGGGCGATGGAAAACACGACTGCTTCTACATTTCAGGATAAGCTTACTCAGTTTACAACGCGCGAACTACTAGATATTACTTACGAGCCAGAGTCTGTGGTAGCACATGAGTTGTTCCACCAGTGGTTTGGCGATTACGTAACCAGTGAGTCTTGGTCCAACCTGCCACTCAATGAGGCTTTCGCTGACTATTCTGAGTTCCTGTGGGCTGAACACAAATATGGTTCGGCTGAAGCAGCTTTGGTACAACAAAAAGCGCTAACGGCCTACCTGGAAGAGTCCCAGACCAAACGCGAGCCTCTCATTCGCTACCATTATGCCGACCGGGAGGACATGTTTGACCGGCATTCCTACAGCAAAGGGGGGCGGGTGCTCCACATGCTACGGCAATACGTAGGCGACGAAGCATTCTTCGCCTCGCTCAACCGTTACTTAACCCGCAACAAGCTTTCGTCTGTAGAAATAGCGGAGCTTCGGCTTGCTTTTGAGGAAGTGACGGGCGAAGATTTGATGTGGTTCTTTGACCAATGGTTTCTAAAGCGGGGACACCCTGAGTTGCAGATTACGCATTCCTATGCCGGGAATCAAGTAGCGTTGCGGGTGCGACAGGTACAGGATTCTACCTTCTCGCCCATCTACCAATTGCCAGTTACGGTTACCACATGGGTTAATAATCAACCGGTCAATCATCGTATCATAGTCACTAAAGCGGATCAAACATTCGCTTTGCCAGTCAGTCAACGACCTGCTTTAGTAAAGTTTGATGCTACTGGACAATTGTTGGCTGAAATAGAGGAAGAGCGCTCCACGGAGGAGCTACTGTATCAATTCTACCATGCGCAAAACTTCCTACAGAAGTACGAAGCTATTACCCTTCTGCGCGGCAAGACGATGGAGTTGCCCGTAAGTGCCATGCTACGCAACGCGCTGAGCGACGACTTTTGGGCCGTGCGACAAACAGCAGTAGAGGCATTGCGACGCTATAAAGGCTCAGAAGGGACTGCCATACGGAAAGATCTACAAAAGGTGGCTGCCAAAGACCCTAAAACTCAAGTGCGAGCTGCCGCTATCAACTCTCTGGCTTCCTTCCAAAACGAAGACTACGGCCAATTGTATACCGCAGCTCTTACGGACAGTTCTTACACGGTAACAAGTGCTGCTATTAATGCCTTAGCTAAAGCTCCTACCGTCACTTCACTGAAGGAAATTACGGCGCTTCAGGAAACAAAAAATGCAGCGCTCATAGATGCTATATCCAATTACTTCGCTCTCAACGGCACCGCAGATCAATATGAATGGTTCTTACGGCGAAGCAACGACGTACGTAATGAAGCACTATATCAATTCCTGCAAAACTTCGCTACGCTAATGTTACGCATGCCGCCAGTAGAGCGCGATAAAGGCATTGCCCGCCTCGAAATAATTGCGCGTTCCTACCCCAATCAATACGCTCGACTTGGGGCATACAAGGGATTAAGCATGCTGGTGCCAAGCAGCCCCAGTGTAAAACTTACCCTGCAAGACATCCGAAGCCGCGAAAAGGATAAGAATCTAGCTACCATCTATACGATGCTGCAATAATTTTTTCAGATTGTTAGGCCGGGCAAAACGATACAGCATCTAAAACAGAATCAAAGTCTTATCGCTTACATAAAGGCAAGTAAGGATACGATAGCAAAAAAAAATATTAGCTCTTTCTGGAGGTAGGGCTTGACTTACATCAGAAACCCGTTAATTTTGCAACTCCTTTTGAAAGCTACCGCACAACGATAGAATCAAAAGGGTAAAAAAGACAGCTCGGATGGAGCGTTTTTAACTGGGGGTATCGCATAGCGGCAATTGCGGGTGACTGTAACTCACCTCCTTCGGGTTCATAGGTTCGAGTCCTGTTACCCCCACAGTGAAATAATGATTTAGTGCCTGAGTGATTTCACTCAGGCACTAAATCATTAAATTACTTCTACGCGGGAGTAGCTCAGTTGGTAGAGCGGCAGCCTTCCAAGCTGCAGGTCGCGGGTTCGAACCTCGTCTCCCGCTCTTTATTTTCACACTGTGAAAGTGAAATCAAACGATCAAGCAGGTTGCTGCCGTTTTCTGTGAGACGTTTAGGTTTCAAACAATATTAGCCGTTTTAGCTCAGTGGTAGAGCACTTCCTTGGTAAGGAAGAGGTCATGGGTTCAAATCCCATAAATGGCTCAGAATGACGAGTACCAACCTACACAACAATTGAGTAGTTGGCGCTATGGATAGAGTAAAGCGACGTGCAGTCCCTACTAAACGGAGCTGTGTTTCGCTTTCTTTGAGTATAGCTTCACCGCGTTTTTCCCCACTTTACTACAAAATTCCTCTAATCTCTTTACAATGGCTAAAGAAAATTTTGATCGTTCCAAACCGCACGTGAACATCGGTACGATCGGGCACGTCGACCACGGCAAAACCACCCTGACTGCTGCTATCACGACGGTACTGGCGAACAAAGGTCTGGCCGCTAAGCGTGACTTCTCGTCGATCGACAACGCTCCTGAAGAAAAAGAGCGTGGTATCACGATTAACACTGCCCACGTAGAGTACGCTACCGAAAATCGTCACTACGCACACGTTGACTGCCCTGGTCACGCTGACTACGTGAAGAACATGGTAACGGGTGCTGCCCAGATGGACGGTGCTATCCTCGTGGTAGCTGCCACCGATGGTCCGATGCCTCAAACCCGTGAGCACATCCTGCTGGCTCGCCAGGTAGGTGTTCCTCAGCTGGTAGTATTCATGAACAAAGTAGACATGGTGGATGACCCCGAGCTCCTCGAGCTGGTGGAAATGGAAATCCGTGAACTGCTGTCGTTCTATGACTTCGACGGTGATAACATTCCTGTAATCCAAGGCTCTGCTCTGGGTGGCCTGAACGGCGACGCTAACTGGGTTCCTAAGATCGAGGAACTGATGGCTGCTGTTGACTCGTACATTCCAATCCCAGCTCGTCTGACCGACCTGCCCTTCCTGATGCCCGTAGAGGACGTATTCTCTATCACGGGTCGCGGTACGGTTGCTACTGGTCGTATCGAGCGTGGTATCATCAACTCGGGTGAGCAAGTTGACATCCTCGGCATGGGTGCTGAAGGTCTGAAGTCGACTGTGACTGGTGTTGAGATGTTCCGCAAGATTCTGGACCGTGGCGAAGCCGGTGACAACGTAGGTCTATTGCTCCGTGGTATTGAGAAAGAAGCCATCCGTCGTGGTATGGTTATCTGCAAGCCCGGCTCGGTAACTCCTCACAAAAAGTTCAAGGCTGAGGTATACGTTCTGTCGAAAGAAGAAGGCGGTCGTCACACCCCGTTCTTCAACAACTACCGTCCCCAGTTCTACCTGCGCACCACTGACGTAACGGGTATCATTACGCTGCCCGAAGGTGTTGAAATGGTAATGCCTGGCGACAACATCACTATCACGGTTGAACTGATCAACAAGGTAGCGATGGAGAAAGGCCTGCGTTTCGCTATCCGCGAAGGTGGCCGTACGGTAGGTGCCGGTCAGGTGACCGAAATCCTCGACTAATCTCTGAATTAAGACAATCCGCCTCCGATTTTTTCGGGGGCGGATTTGTTTTGTCTATAGATTGCTGTACATTTGCACTCCCAATTAAAACGAAAGTTTGCTGGGAAATATTCTACGGGCGTAGTTCAAGGGTAGAATAGAGGTCTCCAAAACCTTTGATGGGAGTTCGAATCTCTCCGCCCGTGCTTTACTTGGTCATTAGACCGCATCTATTTCAGCCAAACCCGGTCCTAACCATGAGCAAGCTGACGAAATATTTTAGCGATACCACGGAGGAAATGCGTTACAAAGTAACGTGGCCAACTTCGTCGGAATTACAGAAGAGTGCTGGTTTGGTGCTTATTGGTTCGCTGGTATTTGCTGCTGTCGTTGGTATCATGGATATCATTTTTAAAACGGGTCTGGAAGCATTTTACAACTCATTCCGTTAACAAGCAGAAGAGATGGGAGAGTTGAAGTGGTACGTAGTACGCTCCGTAAGTGGGCAAGAAAAGAAAGCCAAAACGTATCTTGAGACAGAGATAGGACGCCATGGGCTTTCTGATCTGGTACCTGAAGTGCTGATTCCAGCAGAGAAGGTTTACGAGATGCGTAACGGTAAGAAGCGTGTACGTGAGCGTAATTTCTTCCCTGGCTATATTCTGATCCATGCTGACTTATCGCATGGTGAAGTGGACCACATCATCACAAGTACGCCCGGTGTGATTGGTTTCCTGAGTGAGAATGAGGGGAAGAATACAGCTGGCAAACCAGTACCGCTTCGTATGTCAGAGGTAAACCGTATTCTGGGTATCGTGGACGAGACGGAAGAGCAGACAGCTACGCTGGAAACTCCATTCATCGTAGGAGACTTGGTGAAAATCATAGATACCAATTTCAACGGCTTCTCTGGTACGGTTTCCGAGGTATTCGAAGAGCGGAAGAAGCTCAACGTTATCGTGAAGATATTTGGCCGAAGCACTCCCATGGAGTTGAGTTACACCCAGGTAGAGAAAGAGTCTTAAGACTGTATATACAATACGTCGCTGGTTATTCGCTCCGACCGGCGGGGCTTCCACACAGGAGCACTTTTCAACTGACGTTTCGCGTGTGTTACCACGCAAGGAACGGAAGCCTTTTTAAACCAAATGGCCAAGGAAATTAGAGGTTATCTGAAGCTTCAGATAAAGGGAGGCGCTGCAAACCCTGCACCGCCGGTAGGACCTGCACTTGGTAGCAAAGGCCTTAACATCATGGAGTTCTGCAAGCAGTTCAATGCGCGGACCCAGGATAAGGCTGGCCAAGTTTGTCCGGTACTGATTACCATGTACACCGATAAGTCGTTCGACTTCGTGGTGAAGACACCACCGGTGCCCGTACTGCTGATGGACGCTGCAAAGCTCCAGAGCGGTTCGAAAGAGCCCAACCGCAACAAGGTAGGCTCGGTATCGTGGGACCAGGTTCGCACCATTGCCGAAACTAAAATGCCTGACCTGAATGCTTTCGAAGTGGAAGCAGCTATGCGCCAGGTAGCCGGCACGGCTCGCAGCATGGGTATCACCATCAAAGGGGATTCTCCTTTCGCTAACTAATTAAACGAAGCAGAATCAACATGGCACAAGTTAGCAAAAAGCGCAAGGAAGCCCTTGCTAAGCACGACCTGACGCAGGTTCGTAATCTGGTAGAAGCTGCTAAAGTGGTAAAGGATATCACCTATACCAAATTCGACGCTTCTGTTGATATCGATGTTCGTCTGGGCGTTGACCCCCGTAAAGCCGACCAAATGGTGCGTGGCGTAGCTACGTTGCCCCACGGTACTGGTAAAACTGTTCGTGTACTGGCTCTAGTAACTCCCGATAAGGAAGCTGAAGCTACGGCTGCTGGTGCTGATTTCGTTGGTCTGGACGACTACATATCGAAAATCGAGAAAGGTTGGACGGATATCGACGTTATCATCACGATGCCTGCTGTAATGGCTAAGGTTGGCCGTTTGGGCCGGGTATTGGGTCCTCGTGGTCTAATGCCAAACCCTAAGTCGGGTACGGTAACGACTGATGTAGCGAAAGCAGTACAAGAAGTGAAAGCTGGTAAAATCGACTTTAAAGTTGACAAAACCGGTATCATTCACTGCTCAGTAGGTAAGGTGTCTTTTGATGACCAAAAGCTAGCTGAAAATGCTATCGAGGTTATTCAAACGCTGCAGCGCCTGAAGCCCTCTTCGGCTAAAGGAACTTACATCAAGAGCATCACGCTGTCGAGCACGATGAGCCCAGCCGTTCCGGTTGATACTTCGGTTACTTCCGCTTAAACTACAATCAAAACGATATGACCCGGGAAGAAAAACAAGCCCTCGTCGACGAGTTGAGCGAGAAGTTTCAATCGCACAACGCGTTCTACATTGCCGATGCTTCGGGAATGTCGGTGGCAAAAATCAACGAGTTCCGTCGCCTGTGCTTCACGCGCGGTCTGGAATATAAGGTCTATAAGAATACGTTCATCCGCAAAGCCCTCGATACTCTCGGCGGTGACACTGCAGAAATGGACGTAGCTCTGAAAGGCCAGTCGGGCGTACTGTTCTCGAAAGAGGCTGGTAATGCTCCTGGCAAATTGCTAAAGGATTTCTACAAGGCGCAGAACTACGGCAAGAACGTAGAGCCAAAGCCCGCATTTAAAGGTGCTTACATTGATGCAAGCATCTACATCGGCGCTAATCAACTGGATACGCTCTCGACGCTGAAAGGCAAAAACGAGCTTATTGGTGAGGTTATTGGCCTTCTGCAGTCGCCCGCCAAAAATGTTATTTCTGCTCTGTCGAGCGGTGGCAACATTCTGGCTGGTCTCCTCAAAACGCTTTCCGAAAAAGAAGAGGTTGCAGGCTAACCGCTGCTCATCTTTTTCACTTTCAATTTATAATTCAACAACTCTTTTTTAACAATCTACAGAAATGGCAGATTTGAAAGCATTCGCTGAGCAGCTCGTTAGCCTGACGGTGAAAGAAGTAAACGAACTGGCTACTATCCTGAAAGACGAGTACGGCATCGAGCCGGCTGCTGCTGCTCCTGTAGCTGCTGCTGGTGGTGGCGCTGCTGCTGCTGAGGCTCCTGAGGAGAAAACGTCGTTCGATGTAATCCTGAAGGCTGCTGGTGGTCAGAAACTGGCTGTTGTTAAGCTGGTGAAAGACCTTACCGGTCTGGGTCTGAAAGAAGCCAAAGAACTGGTTGACGGTGCTCCTAAGCCTCTGAAAGAAGGCGTGGCTAAAGACGAAGCCGATTCGCTGAAGAAGCAACTGGAAGAAGCTGGCGCTGAAGTAGAAGTTAAGTAATTCTGCTGCCTAGCATCTTACCTCACAAATAAGGATAGGCCTGGCAACTAAGCCAGGTCTTTTCCTGTTTGTAGGTAATAAACTTTACGAAAGTCCTTTTACGCGCCGCTTTGCGGCTTTTCGTGGCTAAACGCATAGGGCTGTAGTTGAGTTATCAAGTGCCCTCTCAGTGTCCATTTTATAAACCCCTACCCATTGGCTACACCGAAAGAAACGGCTTTGCAGAAAGCCTACGAGCGGATCAACTTCGCCAAGATTAAAAAGGTTATTGAGTATCCGGATTTCCTGGACGTGCAGTTGCAGTCGTTCCAGGATTTCTTCCAGTTGGAGACGGCCGCCGAGAACCGCACCGATGAAGGGTTGTTCAAGGTGTTCGCGGAGAACTTCCCCATTTCGGACTCGCGCGAAAACTTCGTTCTGGAGTTTATCGATTATCACATTGACCCACCGAAATATTCGGTAGATGAATGTATTGACCGTGGCCTGACTTATTCGGTGCCACTTAAAGCAAAGTTGCGCCTTATCTGTAATGATACGGACAACGAAGATTTTGAGACAATTGAGCAGGAAGTGTTTTTGGGAAATATCCCATACATGACCGAAAAAGGCTCTTTTGTCATTAACGGAGCAGAACGTGTAATTGTATCTCAGTTGCACCGTTCGCCGGGTGTATTCTTCGCGCAAAGCAAGCATACCAACGGTACGAAGCTGTATTCTGCTCGTATCATTCCGTTCAAAGGTTCGTGGATTGAATTTGCTACGGACGTGAACAACGTGATGTATGCATACATTGACCGGAAGAAGAAATTCCCGGTTACTACCCTATTGCGTGCTATCGGTTATGGTACCGACAAAGACATTTTGGATCTGTTCGGATTGTCGGAAGAGGTAAAGGCCGATAAGAAGATCCTGAAGAAGGCAGTAGGCCGTAAGCTGGCAGCTCGGGTACTCCGTACTTGGACTGAAGACTTCGTAGACGAAGATACCGGTGAGGTAGTTTCTATCGACCGGAATGAGGTGTTGCTAGAGCGTGACTCAACCATTGAGGAAGAGGATATAGATACCATCATTAACTCGGGTACGAAGTCCGTTATTCTGCACCGCGAGAACGTGAATATTGCGGACTACGCAATTATTTACAATACGCTGCAGAAAGACAACTCGAACTCGGAGAAGGAAGCTGTAGAGCAAATCTATCGTCAGCTCCGCAATACGGAAGCACCTGACGAAGAGACGGCTCGCGACATCATCCAAAAACTGTTCTTCTCGGATAAGCGCTACGACCTTGGCGACGTAGGTCGCTACCGTATCAATAAGAAGCTGGGTATCGATACCAACTGGGAAGCTCGTGTGCTGACCAACGAGGATATCGTACTCATCGTGAAATACCTGATCGGGTTGATCAACTCGAAGGCCATTGTCGATGACATTGACCACTTGAGCAACCGCCGGGTACGCACAGTAGGGGAGCAGCTCTATGCCCAATTTGGGGTAGGCCTTGCTCGTATGGCGCGTACTATCAAGGAGCGCATGAACGTGCGTGATAACGAAGACTTCAAACCGGTTGATCTGATCAACGCCCGGACTTTGTCGTCGGTTATCAACTCGTTCTTCGGCACTAACCAACTGTCGCAGTTTATGGACCAAACCAACCCACTGGCCGAGGTGACGCACAAGCGTCGCGTATCGGCACTGGGGCCAGGAGGTCTGTCGCGGGAGCGTGCTGGTTTCGAAGTACGTGACGTACACTATACCCACTACGGTCGTTTGTGCACTATCGAGACGCCTGAAGGTCCGAATATCGGTCTAATTTCGTCGCTGTGTGTGCACGCTCGCGTAAACTCGATGGGCTTCATTGAGACGCCTTACCGTACAGTAGAAAGCGGTAAGGTCGACATGACCGAGAACGTGAAGTATCTGACGGCTGAGGAAGAAGATACCCACCATATCGCGCAGGCAAACGCTCGTTTGGATGATTCGGGTAACTTCGTAAACGAGCTGGTGAAAGGCCGTTTCGAGGGTGACTTCCCGGTAGTAGGTCCTGACGAGTATAGCTACATGGACGTAGCACCGAACCAGATTGTATCGGTAGCTGCTTCGCTGATTCCTTTCCTCGAACACGACGATGCTAACCGTGCCCTGATGGGTTCGAACATGCAACGTCAGGCTGTACCGTTGCTGAAAGCGACTGCACCTATCGTTGGTACAGGCCTGGAAGGCCGTGTGGCAATCGATTCGCGGACGTTGGTAGTAGCTGAAGGTAACGGGGTAATCGATTATGTAGATGCCAACAAGATCATTGTGAAATATGATCTGACGGCTGATGACATCCTCGTGAGCTTTGATGCGGAGCGTATCACCTACGATCTGATCAAGTTCCGTCGCACGAACCAAGATACTTGCATCAACCTTTCACCTATTGTGAAGCGCGGTCAGCGCGTGAGCAAAGGAGAGCCGCTGTGTGAAGGCTACGGCACTAACAACGGCGAGTTAGCACTTGGACGCAACATGCAGGTGGCCTTTATGCCATGGCAGGGTTATAACTTTGAGGATGCTATTGTCATCTCGGAGCGGGTAGTGCGCGACGATATCTTCACTTCTATTCACATTGAGGAGTTTGAATTGGAAGTGCGTGAGACTAAGCGCGGCGAAGAAGAGCTGACGTCGGAGATTCCGAACGTAAGTGAAGAAGCTGTGCGCAATCTTGACGATAACGGTATCATCCGTTTGGGTGCTGAAGTTCGTGAAGGCGACATTCTCATCGGTAAGATTACACCGAAAGGTGAAACGGATCCTACCCCGGAAGAGAAGCTACTCCGCGCCATCTTTGGTGACAAAGCCGGCGATGTGAAAGATGCCTCGCTTAAGGCGCCGCCATCTTTGAATGGGGTAGTAATTGGCACTAAGCTGTTCTCGCGTCCGAAAAAGGATAAGAATCTACGTGCCAAGTCGAAGAAGGAAGTGGAAGAGTTGAAGGACTCTTACGCTAAAGAGCTTCGTGGCGTGAAAGCTGTGATGATCGACAAACTGGTGCAATTGCTCGACGGCAAAACGTCGCAGGGCGTGAAGCACAAGTTTGGCGACGAGATCCTGACGAAAGGTGCCAAGTTTGGCAAGAAGAACATCACCGATGCTCTCTTCCCTGACAAGAATCCTTATAAGGACGAAAGCAACTACGCTGTGCCAGAAGAGGTGAACATGTTCAAAGACCTTATCTTGGAAGGCTGGACAGCCGACGAGAAGGTGAATAGCATGTTGGCTGAGCTAGTGAAAAACTATGCGAAGCGTCGCAATACTATCACAGCCCGCTTCA
Organism: Hymenobacter sp. NBH84; assembly: GCF_014217645.1. Classification (NCBI taxonomy): domain Bacteria; kingdom Pseudomonadati; phylum Bacteroidota; class Cytophagia; order Cytophagales; family Hymenobacteraceae; genus Hymenobacter; species Hymenobacter sp. NBH84. The sequence continues at coordinate 3,475,647 of NZ_CP043644.1, read as the reverse complement.
AGCGCGACCGATTCACGTTGGAGGTAGGCGACGAGTTGCCTGCTGGTATCGTGCAGTTGGCCAAGGTATACATCGCCAAAAAGCGTAAGCTGAAGGTAGGGGATAAGATGGCTGGTCGTCACGGTAATAAGGGTGTAGTAGCCCGTATTGTACGCGACGAGGACATGCCTTTCCTACCCGATGGCACGCCGATGGACATTGTGCTGAACCCGCTAGGTGTACCAAGCCGCATGAACATCGGTCAGATCTACGAGACCGTTCTTGGCTGGGCCGGGTTGAAAATGGGTCGCACTTATGCTACCCCAATTTTCGACGGTGCTACCGAAGATGAAGTAGCGAAAGAACTGACCGAAGCTGGCCTGCCTGATTGGGGTCGTGCTTATCTCCACGATGGCTTATCGGGTGACCGGTTTGACCAGCCTGTAACGGTCGGTGTGATCTACATGCTGAAGCTGGGTCACTTGGTTGACGATAAGATGCACGCTCGTTCTATCGGGCCGTACTCCCTCATCACGCAGCAGCCGCTGGGTGGTAAGGCGCAGTTTGGTGGTCAGCGCTTCGGTGAGATGGAAGTGTGGGCGTTGGAGGCCTTCGGTGCATCCAATGTGCTACAGGAAATCCTCACAGTGAAGTCGGATGACGTGATTGGCCGTGCCAAGGCGTATGAAGCAATTGTAAAAGGCGACGTACTGCCCAAGCCGAATATCCCCGAGTCCTTCAACGTACTCATTCATGAGTTGCGCGGTCTGGCTTTGGAAATCACGCTTGACTAAAGTTTGAAAGCGGTGGCTGCTGATATTTCGGTATCGGCAGCCACTTTTCAAGTCAGTTAGAATACCCGCGGTTCGGGAAACCGATAACAGCCGCTGCCGGCGTTGTTCCGAGATATGGTCAGAACAGCATTCATCCTCGGTGGTAGTTGGCCGCAATTCGATTCAGCTTTTGAATCAACCAACTAGTAAGACCTGGCGGAAAACTACTGCGCGGCGTACCTATCCGACCCTCAGAGCACTTTTCGCAGAGTCGAACTGTTATGTTCTTTCCGACCTGTCTTAAGACTAGCGGAACCAACAAACAGATACAAGCCAACAGCTAACAACAGCTACCCTACATGGCGTTTGCAAAAAACAAGAAACTGGTACAGGACTTCTCGAAAGTTACCATTTCGCTGGCTTCGCCCGAATCCATTTTGGAGCGGTCGAACGGTGAAGTAGTGAAACCTGAGACGATCAACTACCGGACGTACAAGCCCGAAATGGGCGGTCTATTCTGCGAGCGAATCTTCGGTCCGGTGAAGGACTGGGAATGCCACTGCGGCAAATACAAGCGGATTCGCTACAAGGGTATCATCTGCGACCGTTGCGGTGTGGAGGTAACCGAGAAGAAAGTACGCCGGGAGCGGATGGGCCACATCGAATTGGTGGTGCCCGTTGCGCATATCTGGTACTTTAAGTCCTTACCTAATAAGATCGGCTATCTGCTGGGCCTACCCACTAAGAAGCTCGACCAGATTATCTATTACGAGCGTTACGCTGTCGTGCAGCCAGGTATTCTGGCTGAAGAAGGCGTACAGCAACTTGACTTCCTCACGGAAGACGAGTACCTGGACATCATCGACCGTCTCCCCCGCGAGAACCAGATGCTGCCTAACGAAGATCCAAACAAATTCATCGCCAAGATGGGTGCCGATGCGCTGCAAATGCTGCTCGAGCGTACCAACTTGGATGAGCTGTCTTACTCTCTGCGTGACTCAGCTGCCCACGAAACATCGCAGCAGCGGAAGGCTGAGGCTCTGAAGCGTCTGCGCGTAGTGGAAGCGTTCCGTGATGCCGCTACCCGCATTGAGAACAAGCCCGAGTGGATGGTAATCCGCATGGTGCCGGTGATTCCGCCGGAGTTGCGTCCACTCGTGCCGTTGGATGGTGGCCGTTTTGCTACCTCTGACTTGAATGACCTGTACCGCCGCGTTATCATCCGCAACAACCGTCTCAAGCGCCTGATTGAAATCAAGGCTCCTGAGGTGATTCTGCGGAACGAGAAGCGCATGCTCCAGGAAGCTGTAGACTCGCTGTTCGACAACTCACGTAAAGTGAATGCCGTGCGTGCTGAGGGTAACCGTGCGCTGAAGTCGCTGTCTGATATGCTGAAAGGCAAGCAGGGCCGCTTCCGCCAAAACTTGCTCGGTAAGCGCGTCGACTACTCTGGTCGTTCGGTTATTGTGGTAGGACCTGAGTTGAAGCTGCACGAGTGCGGTCTACCCAAGAACATGGCTGCTGAGCTGTTCAAACCATTCATCATCCGCAAGCTTATTGAGCGCGGCATTGTGAAAACGGTAAAATCAGCGAAGAAGATTGTAGACCGTAAGGACGCTGTGGTATGGGATATTCTGGAGAATGTGCTGAAAGGCCACCCTGTTCTCCTGAACCGTGCTCCTACCTTGCACCGTCTGGGTATCCAAGCGTTCCAGCCGCGTCTCATCGAGGGTAAGGCTATCCAGCTGCACCCACTTGTTTGTACAGCCTTCAACGCTGACTTTGACGGTGACCAGATGGCTGTGCACGTTCCTTTGGGACCTGCTGCTATCTTGGAAGCCTCTATGCTCATGCTGGCTTCGCATAACATCCTGAACCCAGCCAACGGCGCGCCTATCGCGGTACCGTCGCAGGACATGGTTCTGGGTCTGTACTATGTGACCAAAGGCAAGCGCTCAACTGACGAAGAGAAAATCCAAGGCGAAGGCCGGATGTTCTATTCGGATGAAGAGGTAGTAATTGCCATCAACGAAAAGCAGCTTTCGAAGCACGCCTATATCAAGGTGCGCACGAAGGTTCGTGATGAAGAAGATAACCTCGTTACCAAAATCATCGAAACCGTTGCTGGTCGCGTGCTGTTCAACCAGCTTGTGCCTGAGGAGGTAGGTTTCGTAGACGAGTTGCTGACTAAGAAGAAGCTTCAGCAGATCATCTCGCTGGTGTTCAAGCGGACCGGTATGGCCCGTACCGCGCAGTTCCTCGACGACATCAAGACGCTGGGTTTCCAGTCGGCTTACAAAGGTGGTCTGTCGATGGGTCTGGGTGATATCCAGATTCCACAGGAGAAGGACGAACTGATTCTGCAAGCTCAGAACGACGTGAAGGCCGTAACCCAGAACTACCAGATGGGTCTGATTACGGACAACGAGCGTTACAACCAAGTTATCGACATCTGGACGCGCATCAACAACCAAATCACTGAAACCCTCATGGGTCGCCTCGAAAAGGAGAACCAGGGCTTCAACTCGATTTACATGATGATGCACTCCGGTGCCCGTGGCTCGCGCGAGCAAATTCGTCAGCTCGGCGGTATGCGGGGTCTGATGGCCAAGCCGCAGAAGTCGTTGCAGGGTTCGGTAGGGGAGATTATCGAAAACCCGATTCTGTCTAACTTCAAAGAAGGTTTAGATGTAATCGAGTACTTCATCTCTACCCACGGTGCTCGTAAGGGTCTAGCCGATACTGCTCTGAAAACGGCTGACGCCGGTTACCTGACGCGTCGTCTAGTAGACGTATCGCAGGACGTTATCGTAAATGAAGTAGACTGCGGCACACTGCGTGGCATCGAGACTTTCGCATTGAAAGACAACGAGGACATCGTAGAGTCATTGGCTGAGCGTATCTTGGGTCGGGTAGCAGTGCACGACATCATCGATCCGCTATCCGACGAAGTAATCCTGACAGCTGGCGACGAAATCACCGAAGAGGTGACGCGTCGCATCGATCAGACCAGCATCGAATCGGTGGAAATCCGTTCGGTACTGACCTGCGAATCGAAGCGTGGTATTTGCGCTAAGTGCTACGGCCGTAACCTGTCGTCGGGCCGTATGGTCCAAAAGGGTGAAGCGGTAGGTGTTATTGCTGCTCAGTCAATCGGTGAGCCTGGTACCCAGTTGACGCTGCGTACCTTCCACGTAGGTGGTACGGCTTCTAACATTGCGGTAGAAGCTAGCACACGTGCTAAGTTCAATGGTGTTATCGAATTCGAAGATGTTCGCACAGTAGACACTGCCAACGCCGAAGGCGAGTCAGTGAAAGTTGTGATGGGCCGTTCGGGCGAGATTCGTATTGTGGAGCCAGGTACTGGTAAAGTGTTTATCTCGCACCACATCCCATATGGCTCTTTCCTGCTCGTCGACGAAGGTCAGCAGGTAGAAAAAGGCCAAGAGCTCAATAACTGGGATCCGTATAACGCGGTAATTCTGGCTGAGTTTGACGGTACGATTCAGTACGATTCGATTACGGAAGGCGTAACCTACCGTGAAGAATCGGACGAGCAGACAGGTCACCGTGAGAAGGTAATCATCGAGTCACGCGACAAGACCCAGAACCCGTCTATCATCGTTAAGTCGGGCAAGAAGGACGCTGACGAGTCTCAGAAAGGCTACAGTGTACCAGTAGGCTCTCACTTGAACGTGGAGAATGGTCAGAAAATCAAAGCAGGTTACATCCTCGCTAAGATTCCGCGTGCCGTGGGTAAGACCCGCGACATTACCGGTGGTCTACCTCGCGTTACGGAACTATTCGAAGCTCGTAACCCCTCAAACCCGGCCGTTGTATCGGAAATTGATGGTGTAGTGAGCTACGGTACGGTGAAGCGTGGTAACCGTGAAATCTTCGTTGAGTCGAAAGACGGCGTGAAGAAGAAATACATGGTGCCGCTGTCGAAGCACATTCTAGTGCAGGACAACGACTTTATCCGGGCCGGTATGCCGCTTTCCGATGGTGCTATCACTCCGAACGACATTCTGAGCATTCAGGGTCCAGGCGCAGTGCAAGAGTACCTCGTGAACGAGATTCAGGAAGTGTACCGTTTGCAGGGTGTAAAAATCAACGATAAGCACATTGAGGTGGTAGTGCGCCAGATGATGCAGAAAGTTGTGATTCTCGATGCAGGCGACACTAGCTTCTTGGAGCACCAAGTAATAGACAAGGTGATTTTCATGGAGGAGAACGATACCATCATCGACATGAAGGTGGTAACGGAAGCCGGCGATTCGACCAATATGCGCCCCGGCCAGATTGTATCGGCTCGTAAGCTGCGCGATGAAAACTCGTCGCTCCGTCGTCGTGACTTGAAACTGGTGGAGGTACGGGAGGCTCAGCCCGCTGTATCGCGTCCTACCCTCCAGGGTATCACACAGGCTTCGCTAGGTACACAGTCATTCATCTCGGCTGCTTCCTTCCAAGAAACGACTAAAGTGCTGTCGGAAGCTGCCATCCGTGGCAAGGCCGACGAACTGCTGGGCTTGAAGGAGAACGTAATCGTAGGTCACCTCATTCCGGCCGGTACTGGCTTGCGCGAATACACGCGCCAGGTAGTAGGCTCGAAGGAGGAACTCGAAGCGTTGCAGAACGCTCGGGCAACTGAAGAAGTCGTAGCTCCCAAGCGGGCGTCACGTGCCAAGCGTGAGTCGGTATCGGAATAATCCGGTTAAAGCTTACATAAGAAACGGCCGGTTGGAGTAATCCGACCGGCCGTTTTGTTTTCTTTGCATTATGACGCATATACTCTACTTCTGCGATAGAATATTCCACTTTTTTATAACTCTATGTCTGGCAAGCGTCTGTGTATTCTGCTTGTTCAGCTTACTTTTATCATTCGTGGAAAGCGTAATAGGAAGTGAACAAGTGCATTTATCAGTTTACATAGCAGTTCTGATAATATTTGGTCCCGCTACCTATGCGAGTATAAAAGATGTTATGAGCAAAAACATCCCAATAGAGAGCAATGGCAAACCATCAGAACCAACCAGATCCTAACGTCCCCCAAGACCCCAACGCCATCAACATAGAGCTACCGGAAGATATTGCAGAAGGGCAGTATGCCAACCTAGCAATGATTGCGCACAGCAGTAGCGAGTTCGTAATTGACTTCATTCGGTTGATGCCAGGCTTACCCAAAGCCAAAGTGAAAGCTCGTATTGTCATCACGCCAGAGCATGCTAAGCGTTTGCTTGCTGCACTGGCCGATAACGTGGAGCGCTTTGAGCAGACATTTGGCCCCATCAACTCGCAACCCGAGATGCCAAGTTTCCCGATGAATTTCGGAGGGACAATGGGGGAAGCATAGCCAGCAGACAGTCACGCAGTGGGGGATAAATTCCTCGTTACTCGGAAGCTGTAACGCTGCTTTTCGTGTGATAGGGTAGGGGTAAGGAAAGAATGAAAGATTATGAGGAGATATTCTCGTGATTTCTCTAAGACAAACTATTTCAACCTGTTTGCTATTTCAAAACACTTTCTCTACCTTTGCAAGCCTAATTTTTTGGGAGAAGACCCTCCTGGACAAACCATTCCGTAGATGCCTACCATTAACCAATTAGTACGTAAAGGCCGCGAGAAGCTGACGACGAAGTCAAAGTCGCCGGCCCTTGATGCGTGCCCGCAGCGCCGCGGCGTTTGCACCCGTGTATACACCACTACGCCTAAGAAGCCGAACTCGGCTATGCGTAAAGTTGCCCGTGTGCGCCTGACCAACGGCAAAGAAGTTAACGCCTACATTCCCGGTGAAGGCCACAACCTGCAGGAGCACAGCATCGTGCTGATCCGTGGTGGCCGTGTGAAAGACTTGCCAGGTGTGCGTTACCACATCATCCGTGGCGCTCTCGATACCGCTGGTGTAAACGGCCGTTTGCAGCGTCGTTCGAAGTATGGTGCTAAGCGTCCGAAGCCAGGCCAAGCTCCCGCAGCCGGCAAAGGCGGCAAACCAGCACCAGGTAAGAAAAAGTAAATACTAAGAGATGAGTAGTTGGAAGTGAGAGGTGAGTGCCAAACTATGGCTCTTATCTCACTTCTCACTTCTCTTTACTCACTTCTGATACTATGAGAAAGTCAAAACCGAAGAAGCGCATTCTCCTGCCTGATCCCAAATACAAGGAGACGCTGGTAACCCGTTTCGTCAACTACATGATGTATGACGGAAAGAAAAACCTAGCCTACACTATTTTCTACGATGCCTGCGAGCTAGTTGAGCAGCGTACGAAGGAAAGTGGTCTGGAAATGTGGCGTAAAGCCCTGAACAACGTGATGCCAACTGTAGAAGTGAAGAGTCGCCGTGTAGGCGGTGCTACCTTCCAAGTGCCGATCGAAGTTCGCGCTGACCGTCGCATTGCTGTTGGTTCGAAGTGGTTGATCCAGTATGCTCGTCGTCGTGGTGAGAAAACCATGAAAGACAAGCTGGCTGGTGAAATTATTGCTGCCGCTAAAGGCGAAGGTGCTGCTGTCAAGAAAAAAGATGACACCCACCGTATGGCTGAAGCCAACAAAGCCTTCTCGCACTTCCGATTCTAAATCGTTGTTAAGGACTTAGGGTCTTAGGAACTTAGTTTTCTCTTTGAAGCTTACTAGGTGCCCAAGACCCTAAGCCCTTAAATAACACTTAATAAAGCAATGGCTGTTAATAAAGACCTGCAATTCCTCCGGAACATCGGGATTATGGCGCACATCGACGCCGGTAAGACCACGACTTCGGAGCGCATTCTCTACTATACCGGCAAAACCCATAAAATCGGGGAAGTGCACGAAGGTGCTGCCACGATGGACTGGATGGAGCAGGAGCAGGAGCGCGGTATCACCATTACCTCGGCCGCAACTACTACGTTCTGGAACTATCCTACGAACGAGCAAGGCGACCCAACTCCTGATACCAAACAATACAAAATCAACCTCATCGATACCCCGGGTCACGTTGACTTTACGGTAGAGGTAGAGCGCTCGTTGCGCGTGTTAGACGGTGCTGTAGCATTGTTTTGCGCTGTGTCGGGTGTAGAGCCACAGTCGGAAACAGTATGGCGTCAGGCTGACAAGTATAAAGTACCTCGCATCTGTTTCGTTAACAAGATGGACCGCGCTGGTGCTGACTTCTTCAAGGCAGTTAACGAAATTAAGGAGAAGCTAGGTGCTACCCCAGTACCATTGCAAATCCCGATTGGTGCTGAGGACACGTTCAAGGGCGTAGTTGACCTGCTAACTGGTAAAGCTATCGTGTGGGATGACGCTACTCAAGGCAAATCCTATCATGAGATTCCGGTTCCTGAGGATTTGGTAGATACCGTAGCTGAATGGCGTCAAAAGCTGATTGAAAGCGTAGCTGAATACGACGACCGTCTATTGGAGAAGTTCTTCGAAGATCCGGAGAGCATTACCCGTGAAGAAATGATGGTTGTTATCCGTCAGGCGGTTATTGATATGAAGTTCTCGCCCGTAATGTGCGGTTCAGCTTTCAAAAACAAAGGTGTGCAGTCGATGCTGGATGGCGTAATGGCCTATCTTCCATCTCCACTAGATATGCCTGCTGTTATCGGTACAAACCCTGATACCGGTGAAGAGGTAGAGCGTCACCCTGATAATGATGAGCCTTTCACTGCACTAGCATTTAAGATTGCTACTGACCCTTTCGTAGGACGTCTATGCTTCTTCCGTTGCTACAGCGGTCAACTTGATGCTGGCTCGTACGTGTTCAACAACCGTACGCAGAAGAAAGAGCGCATCTCGCGTCTGATGCAGATGCACTCCAATAAGCAGAACCCAATAGAAAAAATTCAGGCGGGTGATATTGCTGCTGGTGTAGGCTTCAAAGACATTAAGACTGGTGATACGCTGACTGCTGAAGGTAAGCCTTTAGTACTAGAGTCGATGTCGTTCCCTGAGCCCGTTATCGGTTACGCTATTGAGCCAAAAACTCAGGCTGACGTTGACAAAATGGGTATGGCTATTGCCAAACTTGTAGAAGAAGATCCTACCCTGTCGGTACAAACTGACCCTGAAACGGGACAGACTGTATTGCGTGGTATGGGTGAGCTACACCTTGAGATTATCATTGACCGTATGCGTCGTGAGTTCAAGGTTGAAATCAACCAAGGTGCTCCACAGGTTGCATATAAGGAGGTTCTAACTAAGAAAGTAGAACATCGCGAAACGTATAAGAAACAGACAGGTGGCCGTGGTAAGTTCGGCGACATTGTATTCGAACTCGGTCCGAAAGAAACCGATCCGGAGAAACCTGGCCTAGAGTTCGTGAACGATATCACGGGTGGTGTAATCCCCCGCGAATTTATCGCACCGGTACAAAAGGGTTTTGAAGAAGCTATGAAAAACGGCCCATTGGCTGGCTTCCCCTTAGATAACATGAAGGTGCGTTTGTTCTACGGTTCGTATCACGATGTAGACTCCGATGCTCTCTCGTTTGAACTTGCTGCGCGTGGTGGATTCCGCGATGCTGCTCGTCAAGCTGGACCTAAGTTGCTTGAGCCAATTATGGCGGTAGAAGTGGTAACACCAGACGAGTACACCGGCTCCGTAACGGGTGACCTGAACCGCCGTCGTGGCATTATGAAGGGTATGGATACCAAAGGCGGTGCTAACGTAGTGAAAGCTGACGTTCCTCTGTCAGAGCTTTTCGGTTACGTAACCTCATTGCGTACTATCACGTCAGGTCGTGCTTCAGCCTCACTAACCTTTTCGCACTACGATCAGGTACCTAACAACTTGGCTGATGGTATCATCGCCAAGCAAAAAGGTAATGCCATTCGTTAATTCCGCTTTCACATCACAGAAATGAACCAGAAAATTCGCATCAAACTCAAATCCTACGACCACAACTTGGTGGACAAATCGTCGGAGAAGATTGTGAAGGCGGTAAAGGCGACGGGCGCTGTTGTTAGCGGCCCTATCCCACTGCCTACAAACAAGGAGAAGTTCACTGTACTTCGCTCGCCCCACGTGAACAAGAAGTCACGCGAGCAGTTCCAGCTCTGCACCTACAAGCGTCTTGTAGACATTTACTCGACCTCATCGAAGACAGTGGATGCTCTCATGAAGCTAGAGTTACCTAGCGGTGTCGACGTTGAAATCAAAGTCTGAGAATTTAATTTCTCCGACTAATTAGGAAGGGAAGTCCGATCAACTATTACAGTTGATCGGACTTCCTTTTTTATGCAAATTTTCACATAATATGAGTTACTCTCTTGATGGTATTATCATGAGATCAAGAAGAGAATAAGACAGTTTCTGGCATAGTAAAGTATTTGATTGTTAGTGATAAACTGACAGGTTAAGTATAGAAATATTTTAGAGACATGCTGGCTTCTTACAAAAACTTTCCCTATCTTTGCACTCCCATTACGAAAACGCTATTTGGGCGTTTTCACTGTGTCTTTTTCATAAACATCCAATAGAATGCCTGGCATCATCGGTAAAAAAATCGGTATGACAAGCCTCTTCACTCCGGACGGGAAGAATGTTCCCTGCACCCTCATTGAGGCGGGTCCGTGCGTAGTGACGCAGGTGAAAACGCTAGAGAACGACGGTTATACCGCTGTTCAACTCGGCTACGGCGAGAAAAAAGCGAAAAATACCACAAAAGCGCTGGCTGGCCACTTCGCCAAAGCCGGTACTACTCCCAAGAAGAAGCTCGTCGAGTTTCGCGTTGATGACGTAACTAGCTATTCGGCTGGCAGCGAGTTGAAAGCTGATCTATTCGAAGAAGGTGAGTTCGTAGACGTAGTAGGCACCTCAAAAGGTAAAGGTTTTCAAGGCGTTGTGAAGCGCTACAACTTTGCCGGTGTAGGTGGTCAAACGCACGGCCAGCACAACCGCGGCCGTCACCCCGGTTCCATCGGTGCCTGCTCTTGGCCTTCTCGCGTTTTCAAAGGAATGCGCATGGGTGGCCGTATGGGTAACGACCGTGTGAAAGTGCAGAACCTGAAGGTGATGCGCATCGTGGCCGACAAAAACCTGATTGTGGTGAGCGGCTCGATTCCCGGCGCGAAGAACTCTTACGTAGTCCTGGAAAAATAACGCGAGATGGAACTGTCAGTATATAACATTAAAGGCGAAGACACTGGTCGCAAAGTGACCCTGTCGGACGCTATTTTCGGTCTTGAGCCGAATGAGCACGTCATGTATCTCGACGTGAAGCAGTACTTGGCTAACCAACGTCAAGGAACGCATAAAGCGAAGCAGCGCAACGAAGTAAGCGGCACGACCAAGAAGCTGAAGAAGCAGAAGGGTACGGGCGGTGCTCGTGCTGGTAGCATGAAGTCGCCTGTATTCATCGGTGGTGGCCGTGTTTTCGGTCCACAGCCACGCGATTACGGCTTCAAACTTAACAAGAAAACCAAACGTCTAGCTCGTCTGTCTGCTCTCAGCTCACTGGCGAAAGATGGCAAAATTTCTCTTGTAGAGAACATCACGCTGTCGGCTCCGAAGACGAAAGATTTCGCGAACATCTTAGCTGGTCTGAAGCTGGATAATGGCAAGAAGACCTTGTTAGTAACTGGTGAAGTTGACAAGAACGTTGTTCTGTCGGCTCGCAATCTTCAGAAAGTAAGCGTGGCTACTCCAGTAGCTTTAAATACGCACGACTTACTGAATACTGACACCCTGCTGTTGTCAGAAGATGGTCTGAAGTCTTTAGAACAACTTTATACCTCTGCTGAATAATGAGCACGCTGAAAAAACCGGTTGTAACCGAAAAGGCTACTAGCCTGAACGAAAAAGGCCAGTACGTGTTTGAAGTGACCCGTACGGCTAACAAGGTTCAAATCAAGAAGGACATCGAGCAATTTTACGGCGTGACGGTTACGGGCATTAGCACCATCCGCACGAATGGTAAAGTAAAATCGAAGTTCACGAAAGGCGGTGCCGTAAGCGGCCGTCGTCCTCATGGCAAAAAGGCTATTGTAACGGTGAAAGAAGGCGACGTAATCGACTTCTACAGCGGTATCTAAGCCTTCTGATCGAGCAAACCAGCTATAGTAATGGCACTCAAAAAACTAAGACCAACATCACCGGGTCAGCGCTTCCGCATCGCCCCGGCATTCGACGAGATTACGACGTCGACGCCGGAGAAGTCGCTGTTGGCACCCCTCAAAAACTCTGGTGGCCGTAACAATTCGGGTAAGATGTCGAACCGCTATATTGGCGGTGGACACAAAGCGAAGTATCGTGTTATCGACTTCAAACGTGACAAAGCTGGTGTTCCAGCCACGGTGAAGACGATTGAGTACGATCCGAACCGCACTGCCCGTATCGCACTCGTAAACTACGCTGACGGTGAAAAGCGCTATATTATCGCGCCCGCCGGTTTGACAGTAGGTGCTACGATTGTTTCGGGCCCTGGTGTAGCACCTGAAGTAGGCAACACGCTCCCTCTGCGTGAAATGCCACTCGGTACGATTGTACACAATATTGAACTGATGCCTGGTAACGGTGCTGCTATGGCCCGTTCAGCAGGTACTTACGCGCAGCTTGTAGCTCGCGAAGACAAGTATGCTACTTTGAAATTGCCCTCTGGTGAAATGCGCATGGTACTGGTTACCTGCATGGCTACAGTAGGCACTGTTTCGAATGGTGACCACATGAATGTGCGTCTAGGCAAGGCTGGTCGTAATCGTTGGTTAGGCCGTCGTCCTCGCGTTCGTGGTGTAGCTATGAACCCTGTCGATCACCCAATGGGTGGTGGTGAAGGCAAGTCGTCGGGTGGTCACCCACGCAGCCGTAACGGTATCTTCTCAAAAGGACAGAAGACCCGTAACAAGAACAAGTATTCCGAGCAGCTCATCGTTAACCGTAAAGGCAAGAAATAACCAATGGCACGTTCGCTAAAAAAAGGGCCGTACATTGATTTTCGGCTCGAGAAGAAAGTAACGGCAATGGATGAAGCCGGTAAGAAATCAGTGGTGAAGACTTGGTCGCGCCGCTCTATGATTTCTCCGGATTTCGTTGGCCACACATTCGCCGTACACAACGGCAATAAATTTATTCCGGTATACGTGACCGAAAACATGGTCGGTCATAAGCTCGGTGAGTTTGCGCCTACGCGTAACTTCCGTGGCCACGTAGCCAAGAAAGATAAAGGCAAGCGCTAAGATGGAAGCAGTAGCTAAACTCCGTAATGTGCCTACCTCGCCGCGCAAAATGCGCTTGGTAGCCGACATGGTTCGTGGTCAGAAAGTGACTCGTGCCTTAGGCCTGCTGAAGTTTGAAGCTAATTCGGGCGCCGCAAAAATCGAAAAATTGCTCTTGTCAGCTCTAGCTAACTGGCAGCAAAAGAACGAAGACGAGCGTATCGAAGATGCTAATCTTTATATCAAGACAATCTTCGTTGACGAAGGTCGCCAGCTGAAGCGTCTACGCCCTGCCCCTCAAGGTCGCGGTCACCGTATTCGTAAGCGTAGCAACCACGTAACGTTGATTATTGATACGAAAGTTGAGCCTTTAGGCAGCAAAGCTGCCGCTAAGCAGGCTGCTGAAACGACTGGTAACGCGGGTGACGCAAAAGCTACCCGTCGTTCGTCTAAGAAATCGACCGCAAATCAAGCTGAGGTTACCGCATAAGCACTATGGGACAGAAAGTAAATCCAACCGGCTTCCGTCTGGGAGTCATCAAAGGATGGGACTCGAACTGGTACGGCGGTAAAGATTTTGCCGATAAGCTGGTTGAGGACGAAAAAATCCGTAAATATATTCTTGCTCGTATTCCGAAAGGTGGCATTTCCCGTATCGTAATCGAGCGTACGCTGAAGCGTATTACCATTACAATTAATACGGCTCGTCCGGGTGTTGTAATTGGTAAAGGGGGTCAGGAGGTTGATAAGATTAAGGACGAGCTGAAGCAAATTACCAGCAAAGACGTTCAAATCAACATCTTCGAAATTAAGCGTCCTGAACTTGATGCGAAGCTGGTAGGAGAAAGCATTGCACAGCAATTGCAGGCTCGTATCTCCTTCCGTCGCGCCATGAAGATGTCTATCCAAGCTGCTATGCGGGTTGGTGCTGAAGGCATCAAAATTCAATGTGGCGGTCGTTTAGGTGGCGCTGAAATTGCTCGCTCTGAGCAGTACAAAGAAGGTCGTACGCCTCTGCACACTTTGCGTGCAGATATCGATTACGCTTTGTCAGAAGCTCAAACGGTTTACGGCAAGATCGGTATCAAAGTGTGGATCATGCGTGGCGAAGTTTTCGGCAAGCCTGATTTGTCGCCTAACCAACAGCCAACTAACCCTGGTAATGGTGAAAGCCGCAACGACCGTGGCCCACGTGGTGACCGTGGTGACCGTGGCCCTCGTCGTGAGCGTGGCGACCGTAATGACCGTGGTGGTGAAAACCGTGGTGGCCAAGGCGGTAACCGTCGTGGAGGCCAAGCTGGTGGAAACCGTGGTGGTCAGGGTGGCGGCCCTCGTCGCTAGGCCCTTTTTCTCATCTCGAATCTTTTTTTCGTATAACTCATGTTACAGCCGAAAAGAACTAAGTATCGGAAGATGCAGAAGGGTCGCATCCACGGCCTCGCCCATCGCGGCAGCACTATCGATTTCGGTTCATTCGCTATCAAGTCTTTGGAGCAGGCTTGGATTACGGCACGCCAGATTGAGGCTGCTCGTATTGCTATGACCCGCGCAATGAAGCGTGAAGGTCAGGTTTGGATCCGTATTTTCCCCGATAAGCCTATTACGAAGAAGCCTGCTGAGGTACGTATGGGTAAGGGTAAAGGCTCACCTGAATATTGGGTAGCTGTAGTTAAACCCGGCACCATCATGTTCGAATCGGACGGGGTGTCATTAGAAGTAGCGCAGGAGTCGCTGCGTCTGGCCGCGCAGAAGCTGCCGGTTAAGACTAAGTTTGTTGTTCGTCGCGACTACGTAGAAAGCTAAGACAAGATGAAGAACGCAGATATCCGCGCCCTTTCGCTGGAAGAGCTGAAAGAGCAAATCAAAACCGAACAGACCAACGGGCAGTCATTGCGCTTTGCGCATGCTATCTCTCCTTTGGAAAACCCGGTTCGCCTGAAGCACAGCCGCAAAAACGTAGCCCGTCTGCTGACGGAGCTGACCCGTCGCGAGAACGAGCAGGCTAACCAAACTGCTAAATAAACGATGGAAAGCAACGCAGCACAGCAGCCGGTAACCGGCGCACCTGAGCGCAATATGCGCAAGGAAATCATCGGGCGCGTTTCCAGCTCCAAGATGGACAAGTCCATTACGGTAGTTGTGGAAATCAAACAGAAGCACCCGATCTATGGTAAGTTTGTGTCCAAAACCACTAAGTTCATGGCACACGATGAAAACAACGAATGTGGTGAAGGGGACACGGTTCGCATTATGTCGACCCGTCCGCTTAGCAAGAACAAGCGTTGGAGATTGGTAGAAATTCTAGAGCGCGCTAAGTAAGATGATCCAGCAAGAATCCCGTCTGACCGTCGCCGATAATAGCGGCGCTAAAGAAGTGCTCTGCATCCGTGTCTTAGGTGGTACGGGTAAAAAATATGCTAGCGTTGGCGACAAGATCGTAGTAGCTATTAAGTCAGCTATTCCTTCTGGCAACGCAAAAAAAGGCACTGTATCCAAGGCAGTAGTGGTACGCACAAAGAAAGAGATACGTCGCAAGGACGGTTCGTATATTCGCTTTGATGACAATGCTGCTGTATTGCTCAATAATAATAATGAGCCTCGTGGCACCCGCATCTTCGGCCCCGTGGCCCGCGAACTGCGTGAGAAGCAGTTTATGAAGATTGTTTCACTGGCTCCTGAAGTTCTCTAAGCAATGGCAACGAAAACGAAAGCAAAGCCTGTTAAACTGCACGTTAAAACCGGTGATACCGTCAAGGTGATTGCTGGTGATGAGCGCGGCAAAACCGGTGTGATTAAATCGGTGAACCGTTCTACGCAACGTGTAATCGTTGAAGGCCTAAATTTGGTAACTAAGCATAATAAGCCTAGTGCAAAAAACCCTCAAGGGGGTATTACCAAAATTGAGGCACCGATTCACGTGAGCAACGTGCAGCCAATTGCAACGACAAACGCCTAATTTGGCTTTACGACAATGGCTCGACTCAAAGAAAAATATCAAGCAGAAGTAGTACCCGCGCTCCAGGAGAAATTCCAATTCAAGAGCATTATGCAGGTGCCACGTATCACTAAAATCTGCATTAACCGCGGTATTGGCGCAGCAGTAGCTGACAAGAAGCTAGTAGATAACGGTGTGGAAGAGCTGACGACTATTGCTGGTCAGAAAG
The DNA here is from genome assembly GCF_014217645.1 of Hymenobacter sp. NBH84. Taxonomy (NCBI): domain Bacteria; kingdom Pseudomonadati; phylum Bacteroidota; class Cytophagia; order Cytophagales; family Hymenobacteraceae; genus Hymenobacter; species Hymenobacter sp. NBH84. The sequence continues at coordinate 3,459,600 of NZ_CP043644.1, read as the reverse complement.
CAGTACCTACTATCGCGAAGCGTTCAGTTTCTAACTTTAAACTCCGCGAGGGAATGCCTATTGGTGCTCGCGTAACCCTGCGTGGTGAGCGGATGTATGAATTCCTGGACCGTCTGTTGACTGTTGCACTACCCCGCGTACGTGACTTCAAAGGTATTAATGACAAAGGCTTCGATGGCCGCGGTAATTATACCTTGGGCATAAAGGAGCAAATCATTTTTCCTGAAATCTCTATTGATAAGATCAAATCGATTTCAGGTATGGATATCACCTTCGTAACGACAGCTGAAAATGATGAGCAGAGCTATGAGCTGCTCAAAGCTTTCGGTATGCCGTTTACAAACGCCAAGAAACAAAACTAATGGCTAAAGAATCCGCAAAAGCAAGAGCGCGTAAGCGCATCGCCACTGTTGCTCGCTACGCTGAGAAACGTGCTGCCCTCAAAGCTGCTGGCGATTACGAAGGGCTAGATAAACTTCCCCGTGATGCTTCTCCTGTTCGTTTACATAACCGCGATATGATTGACGGCCGTCCGCGTGGCTACATGCGGAAATTCGGTATCAGTCGTGTTCGCTTCCGTGAAATGGCTCTTGATGGTAAAATTCCCGGCGTAACCAAATCGAGCTGGTAAATAGAAAGGCTGGGTAGTTTTATAGCTATCCAGCCTTCTTTGCCTAAGAAACCATTGGCCGAGTCCAGACAGCCGAGCCAAGCAGTCTTAACCTGAAAATTTCGGAGTTGCCTTGAGCAATGATGAAATTTTCTTATCTTTGCGGCTCTCTAAAAAACAGGGACTCGCTCTAATAGTCAAATGAATACAGATCCAATTGCCGACTACCTGACCCGGTTGCGCAATGCCATCAAGGCAAATCACCGGGTAGTAGAGATTCCGGCCAGCAACATCAAAAAGGAGATTACGAAAGTACTCTACCACAAAGGGTATATTCAGAGCTACCGTTTTGATGATTCGTCGGTGCAGGGTACGATTAAAATCGCTCTGAAATACAACCCAACTACAAAGCAGCCTGCAATTACTAAGTTGCAGCGCGTAAGCACGCCAGGTCTACGGACTTATGCACACGTAGAGAATTTGCCTCGTGTGTTGAGCGGTTTGGGTATTGCTATTCTGTCGACCTCGAAAGGTGTAATGACGGAAAAAGAAGCTAAGAACGAGAATGTGGGCGGCGAGGTGCTGTGCTACGTTTACTAACCGAAAGGAGCCGAGACTATGTCACGTATTGGTAAACTGCCTATTAGCCTGCCCACTGGTGTTCAGGTTGATGTAAACAACGAAAACCAGGTAACCGTGAAAGGCCCCAAAGGCACACTGGTAACACCGGTTGATCAAGATATTACGGTTTCTACTGTTGATGGCCAATTGGTCGTGGAGCGTCCCACCGAGCAGAAGCGTCACAAAGCGCTGCACGGTTTGTACCGCTCACTCATCAACAACGCTATCCAAGGTGTTAGTAATGGGTTCGAGGAGAAGCTAGAACTGGTAGGTGTTGGTTACAAAGCCACTGTTGCTGGTAATACGTTAGAACTTGCCTTAGGATATTCGCATAATATCTTCTTGGCTTTGCCGAAAGAAGTAACTGCTACTGCTGTTACGGAAAAAGGTAAGAACCCCATTGTTACACTGAACAGCATTGATAAGCAATTGCTTGGTCAGGTAGCTGCTAAAATACGTTCGCTGCGCAAAGTTGAGCCCTACAAAGGCAAAGGTGTGCGCTTCGTGGGCGAGCAAATTCGTCGTAAGGCTGGTAAAACGGCTTCGAAATAATTTCACATCATGGCTTTCGATAAAGCATCTAGAAGAAAACGGATCCAGCGCATCATCCGCACAAAGGTTGCTGGCACGTCCGAGCGTCCACGCTTATCAGTATTTCGTAGTAATACAGGCATTTATGCTCAAATTATCGACGACACTACTGGTCATACGTTGGCGTCTGCTTCCTCGAAGCACGTTTCGGTGGAAGGGGGCAACGGAGTCGCCCTTGCTGCCGCAGTAGGCAAAGAGCTTGCCTCCCGTGCTCAAGGTAAAGGCATTACGAAAGTGGTATTCGACCGTTCCGGTTATCTCTACCACGGCCGCGTAAAATCACTGGCAGATGGCGCGCGTGAAGGCGGGCTGAATTTCTAAGACAATGTCCAAAGAGAATAGAGATAACAACAAGGTTGTTCGTGCTAACGAAACCGACCTTAAGGAGAAAGTGGTTGCAATCAACCGCGTCGCCAAAGTAGTAAAAGGTGGTCGCCGCTTCAGCTTTTCAGCTATTGTAGTAGTAGGCGATGGCAACGGAGTAGTAGGTTACGGTCTTGGCAAAGCCAATGAGGTAACTGACGCTATTGCCAAAGGCATCGACGACGCTAAGAAAAATCTTGTAAAGGTGCCGCTGTATAAGCATACTGTACCGCACGTAATGGAAGGTAAGTATTCGGGTGGTTTCGTGTTAGTACAGCCTGCTGCTGCAGGTACTGGCGTAATTGCTGGTGGTGCTATGCGTGCTGTATTTGAAAGCGCTGGCATCAAAGACGTGCTAGCAAAGTCAAAAGGCTCTTCAAATCCGCATAACGTAGTGAAGGCTACCTTCGATGCATTGGCTAAAATGCGGGACCCGTTGCAGATTGCACAACAGCGTGGAATCAGCCTTCAGCAAGTATTTAACGGCTAAGCAGAGATGGCACAGATTAAAATCACCTTGGTGAAAAGCGTTATTGACCGCCCTGAGCGTCAGAAGCGCACTGTTCAGGCTCTTGGTCTGGGCAAAATTGGCAGTACAAAGGAAGTTGAAAATACTCCTCAAATTGCTGGTATGGTAGCTGCAGTGCAGCACCTTGTAGAAGTAACAGAACTTTAGGCAATAAGTCGGATATGAATCTCAGCAATCTAAAACCCGCCGTTGGTGCTACCCGCAATGAAAAGCGTGTAGGTCGTGGTACGGGTTCCGGCCGCGGCGGCACGTCGACGCGTGGTCATAAAGGTGCCAAGTCCCGTTCGGGTTATTCCAAAAAGTCGGGTTTTGAAGGTGGTCAAATGCCCCTTCAGCGCCGGGTACCTAAGTTTGGTTTTAAGAATATCAACCGTGTGGAATACAAGAGCATCAACCTTGATGTTCTGGCTTCACTCACTGAGAAAGATAGCACTGCCTCTACTTTAGATGCTGCCTATTTCGTGAATGCTGGTTTGGTATCTAAAAACGCCAAAGTAAAAATTCTAGGTCGTGGTGAAATCACCAAAGCCGTAGAAGTTCATGCTCATGCTTTCTCAAAATCGGCTGTTGAAGCTATTGAAAAGGCTGGGGGCAAAGCTGTGACGCTGTAAAGCATACTAAGCAATGAAAAAGTTTATCGAGACGATAAAGAATATTTTCAAAATTGAGGATCTGAGAACTCGGATCCTCAATACTGTTTTTTTCATTGCTATCTACCGGCTTGGCTCTTATGTAGTTTTGCCAGGGGTAGACCCAACCCAATTGAAACAAGGTGCTCAAGGCCTTTTTGGCATTTTGGACACCTTGTTAGGAGGAGCGTTTAGTCATGCTTCCATCTTTGCATTAGGTATCATGCCGTATATCTCGGCATCTATCGTACTGCAACTTCTGACTATTGCTGTCCCTTATTTCCAGAAGCTACAGAAAGAAGGAGAGTCTGGACGGAAGAAGATAAACCAGTATACGCGTTTTCTAACAATACCAATTGTAATGGCCCAATCAGTTGGGTTCATTGCAACTATCAACGCAGAAGCGATAATTAATCCTGGGTTACTATTCACTATTACTACAATGGTAGTAATCACAGCTGGCACTTTATTTTGCATGTGGCTGGGTGAAAAGATTACCGATAAAGGTATCGGCAACGGTATTTCCATGATTATTATGATCGGGATTGTATCGCGTCTGCCAGGTGCTTTAATTGGAGAAGCAGCAGCCAAGCGTATGCAAGGTTCTCTTATTTTCTTAATTGAGTTGGTTGTTTTGTTCCTGGTGGTAATGGCTGTCATTGTATTGACTCAGGCTGTTCGTCGTATTCCGGTTCAGTACGCTAAACAAATTGGTGGTACATCGCAGTTAAATGCACAACGCCAGTTCATCCCAATGAAGGTGAATGCAGCTGGTGTAATGCCTATCATTTTTGCGCAATCACTAATGTTTGTTCCTGCTATTGTGGCATCAGTCTGGCAAAATGAGAGTGATACTGCAAGTTATATTGGACTAAAGTTTTCAGATTACACCTCTTGGCAATATAATCTAGTTTTCGCTACCCTCATCATCGTTTTCACCTACTTCTACACTGCTATCAGCGTTAATCCTAATCAAATTGCGGACGATCTGAAGCGTAGTGGAGGCTTTGTACCTGGTGTGAAGCCTGGACGAGATACTTCAGAGTATATTGATGAAGTACTAACGCGGATTACATTGCCTGGTGCAGTAGCTCTTGCATTGATTGCCATTTTCCCTGCTTTCGCTTTATTACTCGGTGTAACAAGGCCCTTTTCAGCTTTCTATGGTGGTACTTCCCTTATTATTATGGTAGGGGTAGTATTGGATACATTGAATCAGATAGAAAGCTACTTACTCATGCAACGATACGATGGCATGATGAAAAGCGGTAAAGTAAGAGGCCGTTCGCAGAATATCGCTCTGGCTTCATAGTTCTAATGATAATTTACAAAACAGAAGAAGAGATAGAGTTGATGAGAGCCAGTGCGAAAGTACTGGCTCAAGCTCATGGGGAGGTAGCTAAGATTATCAAAGAAGGAGTGACTACACGGCAACTGGACCAGCGTGCCGAGGAGTTCATCCGTGATAATGGTGGAGTACCTTCCTTTAAGGGCTATAACGATTTCCCTTTCAGTCTCTGTATATCACCCAACTCAGTCGTAGTACACGGCTTCCCTAGTGACTATACGCTAAAGGACGGAGATATAATTTCTGTAGATGGCGGCGTTTTTCTTAACGGTTACCATTCCGATAGCGCTTACACCTACCCTGTAGGCAATGTTACTCCTGAGATATTGGCGTTGTTGCAGCGAACCAAGGAATCACTTTATCTTGGTATCGAACAAGCAGTAGCTGGTAACCGCATGGGTGACATAAGCTACGCTGTACAGCAGCATGTTGAGAAACAGGGCTATGGCGTAGTTAGAGAACTTGTGGGGCATGGTGTGGGTAAAAAGCTACACGAACGTCCTGAGGTCCCTAATTATGGTAAGCGTGGTTCTGGCCTTAAGTTACAGACAGGTTTAGTTATTGCCATTGAACCAATGGTCAATTTAGGTACTAAGCAAATTGTGCAAGAAAAGGATGGCTGGACTATCCGTACGAAGGATAAAATGCCTTCAGCGCACTTTGAGCACACAGTTGTTGTTAGAAAAGACAAAGCAGAGGTATTGACCTCCTTTGAGTACATAGAAAAAGCTTTACAATAGCCACATGGCAAAACAATCCTCCATTGAGCAGGACGGAGTCATTCTGGAAGCACTGTCCAACGCCATGTTCCGCGTGGAATTGGAAAACGGTCACCAGCTAATTGCCCATATATCGGGTAAGATGCGGATGCACTACATTAAGATTCTGCCAGGGGATAAGGTGAAGTTGGAAATGTCTCCTTACGACCTGTCGAAAGGTAGAATCGTTTACCGTTATAAATAAGGGTCTTAGAGACTCAGAATTTCAGGAAGTTGTGTACTTTTGCACCACTTTTCTAGAATTCGGGGTCTTTCTAAGGCCTCATGTCTCATAGACCCTAAGTTTCCACACTCATGAAAGTCAAAGCGTCCGTAAAGAAGCGTAGCGCTGACTGTAAAGTGATTCGCCGCAAAGGCAAGCTTTACGTCATCAACAAGAAAAACCCGCGTTATAAGCAGCGGCAAGGTTAAGCACTCAGATACTACAACATGGCTCGTATTGCAGGGGTAGATATCCCGGACAACAAGCGGGGCGAAATCGCCCTGACGTATATTTTCGGCATCGGCCGTTCTTCTGCCCAGAAGATCCTTACCAAAGCTGGCATTTCGCTGGACAAGAAGGTGAAAGATTGGACTGAAGATGAAGCTGGTGAAATCCGTAGCATTATTGCTTCCGAACACAAAACGGAAGGTGTACTGCGTTCGGAAGTGCAGCTGAACATCAAACGCTTGATGGATATTGGTTGCTACCGTGGTCTGCGTCACCGTAAAGGCTTGCCGGTTCGTGGTCAGCGTACCAAGAACAACTCGCGCACCCGTAAGGGTAAGCGTAAGACGGTTGCCAACAAGAAAAAGGCTACTAAATAACCAGTAGCGGAAATCGGAGCTAGCAGTAATATATAGCTTCAACAACTTCCGCATATTTTGCGATAACCAAATGGCACAAAAGAGAAAAGACAAAGCCAAGAAGCGCGTTGTCCAGGTTGAACAGACCGGCCAAGTACATATCAAGGCTTCGTTCAATAACATCATCATCTCCATCACCAACAACAATGGCCAGGTAATCTCTTGGGCATCGGCTGGTAAGATGGGATTCCGTGGTTCGAAGAAGAACACTCCCTACGCTGCTCAAATGGCAGCTACGGATTGCGGCAAAGTAGCGCATGACTTAGGTATGCGCAAAGCCGAAGTATTCGTAAAAGGTCCGGGTTCGGGCCGGGAGTCGGCTATTCGTACTATCCAGAACGTGGGTATTGAGGTGACGACCATCCGCGACGTGACGCCGCTGCCCCATAACGGCTGCCGTCCTCCTAAACGTCGTCGCGTCTGATATAATGAACTGGCAGCTGACGCTTGGCGTTGGTTTGCCCTCCGTGTCGGGTTTCTGATGCAGCCTTTCACCCCTGCAAGGCACATTCGAGAGGCCCGACACACGCGGTTCAACCCCCAGTAAAACTCAATAACCCCGAAATGGCACGTTATACCGGTCCTAAAACCAAAGTTGCCCGTCGCTTCAATGAGCCGATTTTCGGCCCGAGCAAGGCACTCAATAAAAAGAACTATCCCCCCGGCCAGCATGGTCGTGGCCGCCGTAAGAAGCAATCGGAATACGCTATCCAGTTGATGGAGAAGCAGAAGGTGAAATACCTCTACGGCGTGTTGGAGAAGCAATTCGAAAACCTATTCCACAAGGCTGCTACTCTTCCCGGCATTACAGGTGATAACCTGTTGGCCCTGCTGGAATCGCGTCTTGATAATACAGTGTATCGCTTCGGCATTGCACCTACCCGTCGTGCTGCTCGTCAATTGGTATTGCACAAGCACATTACGGTAAATGGTGAAATCGTGAATATCGCTTCTTACAAGCTGCGTGCTGGTGACGTAGTGGGTGTTCGTGAAAAATCGAAGTCGTTGGAAACCATCACCGATAGCTTGAGCGTGCGTAACTCGCGTCAGTTCTCGTGGCTGGAGTGGGATGGCAAAGAGATGGTAGGCAAGTTCCTGAATGCTCCTTCCCGCGAACTGATTCCGGAGAAAATCACTGAGCAGCTCATTGTCGAGCTGTACTCGAAGTAGTAACTGCCCTGGCTATGGCTGGGGCGTTCATTCGATTTTCTTCGTTGTATTTAATGGATTTGAGTACTGAGTAGTAGGTAGCAGGACGTAAACAATTTGTTTGTGGTCTTGCTACCTACTACTCATACACACTACATATAAAGCCCCACTTATGTCAATCTTAGCTTTTCAAATGCCGGAAAAGGTCGTGATGGAGAAATCAGACGACTTTTACGGAACGTTTGAATTCAAACCGCTGGAGAAAGGCTACGGCGTCACGATCGGCAACGCTCTGCGCCGCATCCTGCTGTCGTCGCTGGAGGGCTACGCCATCACGTCGGTACGCACCAGCAGCGTTCTGCACGAGTTTATGACTATTGAAGGTGTGATTGAGGACATGTCCGAAATCATTCTGAACCTGAAGCAGGTTCGCTTCAAGAAGGTGAGCGACGCCATTGAGGATAAAATCACGGTGCGCATCAAAGGTCAGGAAACTTTCTCGGCGGGCGATATTAACAACTTCACCAGCGGTTTTCAGGTATTGAATCCGGATTTGGTGATTTGTCACGTTGACCCAGGTACGGAACTCGAGTTCGAGTTCACAATTCAGAAAGGCCGTGGTTACGTGCCAGCTGAAGAGAACAAGCCGACTGATCAGGTTTTCGGCCAGATTGCTATTGATGCGATTTTCACGCCTATCAAAAACGTGAAATACAGCATTGAAAATACCCGCGTAGAGCAGAAGACGGATTATGAGCGTTTGTTGGTTGAGATTCAAACCGACGGCTCAATCCATCCGGAGGAAGCACTGAAAGGTGCCGCCAACATTCTGATTCAGCATTTCATGTTATTCTCTGATAACACAATGACTTTCGAATCGGCTAAGCCCGAGGAAGAGGAAACTGTGGATGAAGAGACGCTGCACATGCGCAAGGTTCTGAAGACGCCATTGGCAGATATGGACTTGAGCGTACGCGCTTACAATTGCCTCAAGGCTGCCGACATCAAAACGCTGGGCGATTTGGTGCAGCTAGACATGAGCGACATGATGAAGTTCCGCAACTTCGGTAAGAAGTCGTTGACGGAACTTGAAAACCTCGTGGAGGAAAAAGGTTTGACCTTCGGGATGGATCTAGGCAAATATCGCCTCGACGAAGACTAGTATTGAATAGCCGAATGGCTGGACTGTTAAGAGGTTGCTCGATGAGTATACCGCCAGCGGTTCGGCCATTCGGCTATTTACTTGTTACAAAACACTCACTTTTTTCAATCAGTAAGCCCTGAGGGGCGTCGGTACTAATGTGGAGGCAGCTAGGCTGCTTACCCGCCGTGGCCGGCATCCGCAAGCTTACATTTTCTCTTTTTTATGCGTCACGGTAAATCTATCAACCACTTGGGTCGTACTACGTCCCACCGCAATGCGATGCTGTCGAACATGGCAATTTCGCTGATTCAGTACAAGCGTCTGACCACGACGGTAGCAAAAGCTAAAGCCCTGCGCCAGTTTGTAGAGCCACTGCTGACCAAGGCGAAGAATGATACTACGCACTCGCGTCGTACCGTATTTGCTACCCTGCAAAGCAAAGAAGCCATCAAAGAACTGTTTGGCGACGTAGCGGCTAAAATTGCTGGCCGTCCGGGTGGTTACACCCGCATCATCAAATTGAGTCAGAACCGTCTGGGCGACAACGCTGAAGTGTGCATCATTGAGCTTGTAGACTACAATGAAACGCTACTAGAGGCGAAGAACGCCGGTGAAGCTAAGACGACTACCCGCCGTTCGCGTCGTGGTGGTAAGAAAGCTACCGACGATACCACTACCAGCGCCACTGAAGTAAGCGGTGAAGCTATTGCTCCGAATGCTACTGTGGAAGTTTCGGCTCCCGAAGATACCCCTACCACCACTGTGCAAGAAGGTGAAAGCCGCGAAGAAGCACAGGAGCGTGACGAAGAAGCTGCTTCGTAAGCAACTGCTCTGAAACGAAAAGGACTGGCCGCAAGCCAGTCCTTTTTTGTTGTTTGCCTACACGGCATGGATAAGAAGAGTACAGCTTCCCTGTCGAATTTCTTACCTTGGCCCACCGAAACACCCCGTTTGCTGCTGTTTCGCTCAACAGCTGGCGGCTACCCTACCACTTTTCAACCTCTCATACTTTTCAACATGAGCATTATCACCTCCATTCACGCCCGGCAGATTTTTGACTCTCGCGGCAATCCTACCGTGGAAGTAGACGTGACGACAGATTCTGGCGCTACTGGTCGGGCTGCTGTGCCTTCGGGTGCCAGCACGGGTAAGCACGAAGCCGTAGAACTGCGCGACGACGATAAGTCGAAGTACATGGGCAAAGGCGTGCTGAAGGCTGTGGACAACGTGAATACCAAGATTGCAGAAGAACTGATTGGCTTCTCGGTGTATGAACAGGCGTTGCTCGACAAAATAATGCGCGAGCTGGATGGCACACCGAATAAGGCAAACCTGGGTGCCAACGCCATTTTGGGCGTATCGCTGGCTGCTGCTCGTGCGGCGGCGCAGGATGCCGGTATGCCACTCTACCGCTACGTAGGTGGGGTAGGGGCTAATACGCTGCCCGTGCCCATGATGAATATCCTGAACGGCGGCTCGCACGCCGATAACTCCATCGACTTTCAAGAGTTCATGATCATGCCAGTCGGTGCGCCTTCGTTCTCGGAAGCGCTGCGCTGGGGCACTGAAATCTTCCACAACCTCAAAAACGTGCTGAAAAAGCAGGGGCTGAGCACGAACGTGGGTGACGAAGGTGGTTTTGCGCCGAACATCAAATCCAACGAAGACGCTATTAAAGTAGTGTTGCAGGCCATTGAGGCGGCTGGCTACAAGCCAGGCGACGATGTGATGATTGCCATGGACGCCGCGGCATCCGAATTCTACTCGGATGGGCATTATCACTTCAAGAAGAGCACCGGTGATAAGCTGACTTCTTCGGAGATGGTAGCTTACTGGACTGATTGGACCAAGAAATACCCTATCATCAGCATTGAGGATGGTATGGACGAGGACGATTGGAGCGGCTGGAAGAGCCTGACCGACAGCATCGGCTCGACTACCCAGTTGGTAGGCGACGACTTGTTTGTGACCAACGTAGAGCGCTTGCAGCGTGGTATCGACGAGAAGATTGCCAACTCCATTCTCATCAAGGTAAACCAGATTGGTACCCTCACCGAGACGATTGATGCCGTGAACCTGGGCCGTCGCAATGGCTACAAGAGCATCATGTCGCACCGCTCGGGTGAGACGGAGGACAGCACTATTGCTGACCTGGCTGTAGCGCTGAACACAGGTCAGATTAAGACGGGCTCCGCTTCGCGCTCCGACCGTATGGCTAAGTACAACCAGTTGCTTCGCATTGAGGAAGAACTAGGCGAAACTGCTTACTTCCCCGGCAAAAAAATGTAAATCACGGGTTCTGCTACTTAGCAGGATTCCACTGATTTCATAAGAACGGCACCGTTGCTTTCGAGCGGCGGTGCCGTTTTTGTTGTGAGCGGTATCAACTGAAATCTTGATATTTGTGGTAGGCGCCTGCTTTGGTGCGTTTCCTACCTTGTTATACTTGCTATGAGCCTGCTCGACGTATTTCACCGTGTGCCCCGCTTTTTGCGCAGTTTCTACTTCTTGGCGGGAATGGGATTTTTGGTGTGGATGTTCGTCTTCGATGCCAATGACTTGGTGAAGCAATACGATATGTACGCCAAATGGCGCGATTTGCAAACCGAGCGTGATTACTACCTTAAAAATATTGAGCAGGTGAAGCAGGACCGCGCCGAACTATTGAGTAGCCCTGAACTGCTAGAAAAATTTGCCCGCGAAAAGTACATCATGAAACGGCCGGGAGAAGACGTATTCATTCTAGTGCCGCAGGAGGAAGAATAAGCCGCAAAAGCCGGTGCCAGCCAACGCAGCACCGGCTTTTGCAGTAACAGGGACATGATCTATTCTACCCAGTTGTTGCGAAAGGTTCTTTTTACCTGTCTATTGTTCGTTTGCAGCGGTTTGCTTCTGGCAGCGGAGCTACCTCCTAAAAAAGCGTCGCAAGTGCAGCTGACGCGGAAGTTCTTGCTGACGGTGTTGCAAGGCAAGTACCGCGACGCCTACCCCCTCCTGACGCCCGAAACCCGCCAACGCCTGACTACCGCTCAGTTCCGTACGGATAGCCGCGTACTGTATGAGCAAGGAAAGCGGTTTGGGCCGCGCATCACGCTCTACAAGCTAGGGTTTCGCATTGGCGACGATCAGAAGGCGCATCCGTTCTACCAATTCCACTTTGCCAGCGACACGCTTCGGCCAAAGCCGCAGGTGCTGTTAGACGTTAGCTTCCGAGATTCGACCGCTACTCAGGTGCTGACGTTTGGGATGGTGCCGGCGCCGCAGAAACAGAAAAGAAAATAGAGTAGGAAACTTCTTGTCATCCTGAACGCAGCGGAGCGCAGTGAAAGACCTTATCACGTCAGGACGAGTCGTTGGCACGTCAGTCGTTCTAGCGTGATAAGGTCCTTCATTACGCTCCGCTGCGTTCAGGATGACAGTGTTCCCTACTCTATTTTCTTGCCCGACATAGCTTGTTTGATAGAAATGTTCATCACGCGCTCGGCGAAGGGGCGGGTGTACTCTTCCAGCGTGTCCATGGCCTTTAGGATGGTATCCTTGTCGTTGGTGGCGAGGCTTTCGCGCAGGACTTCGGTGAGGGCCGCCGTTTGGGTGATTTCCGTTTCCTCGAGGTACTGCGAATTCTTGTTGACAAACCGCTCTACCTGATACAGCAGCTGGTCGGCGGCGGTGCGGGCCTCAATCACCATGCGGGCCGATACATCGTCGCGGGCATAGGTGAGCGAGTCTATAAGCATTTTCTCTACCTGCTCGTCGGTGAGGCCGTACTGGGGCTTGATTTCGACTTGTTGGCTGACGCCTGAGCGTAGTTCAATAGCTTCTACCTTCAGAATACCGTCGGCGTTCAAGATGAAGTTGACATCTACCTTGGGTAGGCCGGCGGGCATAGCCGGGATGCCGCTCAGCACGAACTCTCCCAGCTTGCGGTTTTCCTTCACCAAATCTCGCTCGCCCTGGTACACAGATACCTTGAGGTTGACTTGCCCATCCACAGAAGTGGTATACTGGCGGCCAGCCTTGGTCGGAATCTTGGAGTTGCGCGGGATGATGGAGTCCATCAAACCGCCCATGGTTTCGATGCCCAGCGTGAGGGGCGTTACGTCGAGTAGCAGCACGTCGCGGCGGTTGCCGGCCAAGATGTCGGCTTGAATGGCGGCCCCTAAGGCTACCACTTCATCGGGGTGCAGCGAATTATTGGCGGGCTGTTGGAAAAAGGCCGATACAGAATCGTATACCAAGGGCACACGGGTAGAGCCGCCTACCAGCAACACCGCATCCAGGTCTTTGGGGGTGAGTTTCGCGTCGGATAAGGCCTGCTGACAAGCATCCATTGTTCGGCGCACCAGAGGTGTGATTAGCTCATTGAACTTCGCCTTGCTTAAGGGTAGGCGCACCTCATCAAATATCACCTCAAACTCGTCGTTTTGACTGAGGTGGCGTTTGGCCTGCTCGGCCAACAGGCGAAGTTGCTGCTGAGCCGTTACGTTTTGGAACAACAGGGGAGAGAGCTGGTACTCGGTAGCCCAGTAGTGGTAGATGGCCTGATCGAGGTCGTCGCCACCGAGGTAGGTGTCGCCGTTGGTGCTTAGCACTTCGAAAATGCCTTGCTGAATGCGCAGAATTGAGATATCAAACGTGCCACCTCCCAGATCATAAACGGCCACAGTTTTTTCCTCGTCGGGCGAGAGACCGATGCCGTAAGCCAGTGCGGCGGCGGTAGGCTCGTTTACGATACGTAGCACCTCCAAGCCTGCCAAACGGCCCGCGTCGCGGGTAGCTTGGCGCTGCGAGTCGTTGAAATACGCCGGCACGGTGATAACAGCGCGGTTAACGGGCGTTTTCAGAGCGTGCTCGGCGCGCTGGCGCAACTCCTTCAGAATCTCCGCCGATAACTCGATGGGCGAGTAGAACTGTTCACCTACCCGTACCTGTACTAATCCTTCCGAATTATCATCGATAATCTTGTAGCCCAGCTGGTCGGCGTGGTTGCCTAGGTCTTGATAGGCTTTTCCTAGCAGGCGCTTTACCGAGTAAATCGTGTTCTGCGGGTCGGTAAGCAAATATTGCTTGGCCTCGGTACCCACAATAGGCGCGGTACCATCGGTCGGGAAGTGCACCACCGACGGCACAATAGTGCCTCGGCCCTGGTCGTTGATGGCCACGGGCTGGCGGGTTTCCGGGTGGATGTAGGCCACCAGCGAATTGGTAGTACCCAGATCAATTCCAACAATAATTTCTTCCTGTTGCAGGCTCCCGGTGGAGAGGTTGATTGCGACTTTAGCCATAAGATGCGAAAAGCAGCGCGCCAAGCGCGCGATGAGGCGAACGGTAGGAGTATAGGTGTTTGATTACCTATACGAATAAAAGAACCGGTGCGGGCGCGCAAAAGTAACGAAGAAACAACGCCGGGGTAGTTGGGCAGTTGGTCAATCTCGGGGTGATATTCCCAAAGGGAAGCATTTTCCTTGTGCTTACCCTACCATGAAACAGAAGGTGCCAGATTACTTAATGATTAGAATTTCAGAAGTAGTGCTGAGCTATACTGCGCCGCTTTCAAGTAGGGGCCTGGGTCGCGAACTTGTTCAATAGCAAGTGGAACCAGGCATGGTTCGAGACTAAAGGCCAGCTATGCGGCAAAATTGCCCCTGTGTGGGAGCTGCATCGTATGGTGGGTGGCCGTTTTACATGAAGCTGAATACAGGCGCGTCTTTCTAAATTTTTTGGTGGCGAAGCTAGTCGAAAAGGCCTCTGGAAGATGCCATGACAATATAGTGTCGTCCTAATAAAATGAAGTAGGCGGAAACTGAATCATCCATTAACATTGTTCGTATAGGAGCAGATAAGCACCAGGCAAATGTGTTGGTGCTTTTTTCTTCCAGTAAGAACCTTACTCCCAATGGAAAAGCCGAGTGTAGTACATCGTCAGCGACTGAAGCGCCGGGCCAAGCGGCTCACGCGTCGAATTATGCCTTTTGTGGCCGCCTTGTTTCTGGCCACGCCGGTAGCGGCACCCGTCAGCAAAACGCTGGCGCGCGCTCGTACGCACCAAACCCTACCCACGGCCGAGGAGATGCGCGCCACTTTCCTGAATCAGCGGTTCGACAAGCTGTATCAGGATATGAACTTGGAAGCGCAGGGTATGCAATTCGGTGTGTTTGAGAAAGCTATGACCGGCTACCTCAACCTAAAAAAAGCCGATAAGCTGGGTGAGAAAGACCGCCTGACGGTTATCGATTTCAGCCTACCCTCCACCGAAAAGCGCCTGTGGGTGTTGGACCTGGACAGCAAACAAGTACTTTTCCACACGCTGGTAGCGCACGGCCACAACTCTGGCGAAAACATGGCGACCAACTTTTCCAACGAAAACGAGTCGAACATGAGCAGCTTGGGTTTCTATGTGACGCAGGCTGAGTACATGGGTAAACATGGCCGCTCTCTGAAGCTGGTAGGCCTCGATGAAGGCTACAACGACAATGCACTGAAGCGCTCCGTCGTGATGCACGGCGCTGATTATGTGAGCGAAGACTTTATCCGGCAGTATGGCCGTTTGGGTCGCAGCCTGGGTTGCCCGGCCCTACCCATGGACCAATACGCACAGATTATTGATGCAGTAGGCGGGCATACGTGCTTGTTTTTGAACGGCAACGATGCTTCCTACAGTTCGCACTACCTTGATCAAAACGTAGCCGCACAGGCCCTGGCCGCTGCAAATTCTAATACAGGACAACTGATTTAATTTCAGACTACTCCTAATCGTAAACAGCCGCTGCGAAAAATTCGCGGCGGCTGTTTGCGTTGGTAGCACAGGTTGTTTTTACAAAGTAATCCCAAACTTCTGCCCTACAGTTTCCAAGTCTTTCACCACGGGGTCGAGAAGCGGAATGCCTTCCAGCAGCCGCTTGGTCGACGATTCGCGCTCTGGGTCGCCAGGAATAAGCACTTGCTGGCCAGGCACGGCGCGGGCGTTGCGGAAGGTGGAAATCCAATTGTCCATGTGTGCTTTGAACTCGTCGGCGGGGCGGAAGGCGTCTACGCGCATCGCCCCGAAAAAGTGCCCAATGCCCTGGCCCACCGGATCGGCAGGCGGTTGCAGAAACGCCACGAAGGGCGGCACCCACGGCCCGTAATTGGCTCCGCTGAGCACTGCCGAAAAAATATCGACCACGCTACCCAGGCAGTAGCCCTTGTGTGAGCCGGTTTCGCCGCCCAGCGGTTGCAGGGCACCACCATCCTTTAGCTCATTCGGGTTGGTTGATACGTTGCCGTCCTTGTCCTGAATCCAGCCGGTAGGGGCGGGTTGGTTCTTGCGTTGCAGAATTTCCAGCTTGCCGTTGGCAGCAGTAGTGGTAGCAAAGTCCGCCACGAAGTCGGGCTGCTCGGCGGCTGGAATGGCTACGGCAATGGGGTTAGTGCCCAGCAGTCGGTCGAGGGAGTGGGTAGGAGCCACCAGGGGCGAGGCGTTGGTCATGGCTAGGCCAATCATATCGTGCGCCAGCGCCTTCATGGCGTGGTAGCCCGCAATGCCAAAGTGGTTGGAGTTGCGCACCGATACCCAGCCCGTGCCCGCCACGCGTGCTTTCTCAATAGCCACCTCCATGGCCTTGGGCGCTACCACTAGGCCCAGGCCTCCGTCGCCATCCACCACGGCCGTACTGGGCGTTTCGTAGGTGACTCCCACGCGGGGGGTAGGGTTGATGCGGCCGGCTTCCCAAAGTCGCACATAGCCAATCAGCCGCGCCACACCATGCGAGTCTACCCCGCGCAAGTCGGCCGCCAGCAGGCTTTCGGTGGCTAGGGTCGCATCGGCCTCCGGGCAGCCCATGCTGCGGAACACGTTTTCGGTGAAGGTGAAAAGATGGTTGTAGGAGAAGGTCATGTGGTTGTGAAGCTATTTCTGTGAAAGAACGTCATGCTAAGCGGAGTCGAAGCATCTCTACCGCTTCGTTGATATCGATTAGGATTACTCATGGTAGAGGTGCTTCGACAAGCTCAGCATGACGGTCTGTCTGACGTGGATTCTCAGATTCCTCGCTGCGCTCGGAATGACAAAGTTGCTACGACGCCAACATCTCCGCCAGCATGCCTTCTTTCAAAGCGTAAGCCGAGGCAATAATCTGCGTGAGACTATAGGTTTGCAGCACGTAGTCGATGAGGACGCTGGCCACCACAATCATATCGGCGCGCATAGGCAGCATACCAGGTAGGGCACGACGGCCGGCGTTATCCAGGGTGCGGAATAGGCGGTAGCTTTCGTAGAAACTTTCCGACGAGAGGGTAGTAGCCGGCGGTGGGGTAGGACGCGGCTCGCCCACACGGGCGGCGTGCATGTCGGCCAGCGTATCGAAGGTGCCCGAGGAACCCACCAGCACCGTGGGCTGGTTCTGCTGCACGGCCGCCGTGAGGGGCGCCAGCGCGGTAGCCAAGTAGGCCTGCTCGTCGGCAATATCAGAGGGTAGGAGGGGGTCGTGGCGGAAAAACTGGTCCAGCAGCCGTTGCCCGCCAATCTCGAAGCTCTGCTTCCAGAAAATGGTGTCAGCATCGGCAATGATAAACTCCACCGAGCCGCCGCCAATGTCCATCAGCAAATGGCGAGTACTACCCAGTGGCACGGCCTGCCGGATGCCGTAAGCAATCAGCTCGGCCTCGCGGGCGCCGTCTATAACGTCTACCTGAATGCCCGTTTCCTCGAACACACGCTGCACAAACTCGCGGCCGTTGCGGGCCACGCGCACGGCGCTGGTAGCCGTGGCGCGCACTTCGGTTACTTGGTGCAGTTCTATTTCCTCTTTGAAGCCTTGTAGCGTATGCAGGGCACGGTCCATGGCGGCGGGCTGCAACTCGCCCTTGCTCACCCCGCCTTCGCCCAGCTTCACGCCGGCTTTGGTGCTCAGCAAGGTTTTGGGCGCTATATGCGCAGCCTCGGGCAGCTCCACAATCAGCAGGTGAAAGGTATTAGTGCCCATATCAATCAGGGCAAGGCGACGGTGGCGGGTTGGGTGCATAGGTAGGGGCACGTTACGCACCCATTGTTTTTGGGTGCGTTTTGGCTAGGGACAGGACAAAGTAACAGTTGTTCAACGAGGGGCGCGCAACGTGCTCCTAGGTAGCAAATCGGCAGAAGGTGCCCAGCGGCAGCTTGCGCTGGCCTTGGTCGTGCAGGTATATTTCCCCGATTTCGCGCTGCCCAGCCGATACGCCGAAGATGGCGGTGGTCAGATTGTCCAAAATCAACGCCGAAAAGCCCAGCGAATACAGGTTAATCAGAAAGAAATGATCTTGTGGGTCTAGCAACTCGCGGCAGAGCTTGAGCATCTCGTTCAGTTCGTCTTCCAGCTGCCATTTTTCGCCGTTGGGGCCGCGGCCGTAGGCGGGCGGGTCCAAGATCAGGCCTTGGTATTTATTGCCCCGCTTCACTTCGCGACGCACGTACTTCATGGCATCTTCCACCAGCCAGCGCACACCGTCAATGCCCGATGCTTCCATGTTGTCGCGGGCCCAGAAATTCACTTGCTTCACCGAGTCCAGGTGCGTCACGTCGGCACCGGCGGCGCGGGCGGCCAGGGTAGCGGCACCCGTGTAGGCAAACAGGTTCAGCACCCGCGGGGTAGGAGTGCGGCGTTTTTGAGTTTGCTCGAAAATGAAGCGCCAGTTGGGGTCCTGCTCCGGAAATAGCCCTACGTGCTTAAACGACGACAGCCCCAGCCGGAACCGCAGCCGCAAATCGCCCTGATCGTAATTGATAACCCACTGCTCGGGCATGCTGGGC
This sequence comes from Hymenobacter sp. NBH84, assembly GCF_014217645.1. Taxonomy (NCBI): domain Bacteria; kingdom Pseudomonadati; phylum Bacteroidota; class Cytophagia; order Cytophagales; family Hymenobacteraceae; genus Hymenobacter; species Hymenobacter sp. NBH84. The sequence goes on along the minus strand of NZ_CP043644.1, from coordinate 3,441,225 downwards.
TTCAGCTTCCACTGGCCGCGCTCCTGGCTGCCTTTCTCGCGGGTGAAGGTAGCGTGGGCGCGCTGCCACTCCGAGGCCGGCAGGTGCGGGTCCCAGATGGCCTGCGGCTCGGGGCGGGCCAGAATGTATTGGCCGAAGCGCTCCAGTTTCTCGAAGTTGCCTGCGTCCAGCAGTTCGTAGTCAGGCCAGGTGCCGGTGGTAAGGAAAGAGTACATAGCCACAAAGGTAGGGAGTAGGGTAGAACGCCGCGCCGTATCTTTGCAACATGACGACCACGCAGCTTTCCTTCTTCAAGTACCAAGGCACCGGCAACGACTTCGTGATGGTAGATGACCGGGCCAATCAGTTCGACGCCGCCAACCACCAACTCGTGCACCGCCTCTGCGACCGGCGCCGCGGCATTGGGGCGGATGGCTTGATTTTGCTGCGTCTGCATCCCGAGTACGATTTCGAGATGGTGTACTTCAATGCCGACGGGCACCTGGGCTCTATGTGCGGCAACGGCGGACGCTGCACCGTAGCCTTTGCCCGCCAGGTAGGCGTAATTGATACCACCACCCGTTTCCTGGCCGCCGACGGACCCCACGAGGCCAGTATCGACGCCGACGGCACCGTGCACCTGCGCATGCAGGACGTAGCCGGACAAGAAGAAGTAGCGGCTCACGACGGTGTATTTCTGAACACCGGTTCGCCTCATCTCGTACGGTTCTTACCCGCTGAGTCATTGGCTGCCTTCAATGTGTTTGCTGAGGGTAGGGCCGTGCGCTATGGCGCGCTCTACGCCGATAAAGGCACCAACGTCAACTTCGTGGAAGAACCTAGCGCGCCTGATGCGCCCTGGCAGGTACGCACCTACGAGCGGGGGGTAGAAGACGAAACCCAAAGCTGCGGCACTGGCGTAACGGCCGTAGCGCTAGCCGCCTCGCGGCGCGGTGCCAGCAGCCCCGTGCACCTGCGCACACCCGGTGGCGACCTGCGCGTGGGCTTCAAGTCGCACCCCGATGGCTCGTTTACCGATATCTACCTCAGTGGCCCCGCTACCCGCGTGTTCGATGGAACCATCGAAATAGCGTAGCTTGGCTTGTTTGAATAGAACGTCATTTCGACCATGTTGCGCATTAAGCAAAGAGAAGAAATGACGTTCTTTTGGCTCGTCTTATTACCAGTAGTTTAGTCTCTATTCGCGAATTTCTATTTTGAGTTGATGCTGCGTTGTCCATTAGTAAGCTTGCGGGCGCTGGAAAAATCGGATTTAGACTTTCTCTATCAACTCGAAAACGACCCCGTGATTTGGGGCGTGTCTGACACGCTGGCACCGGTGTCGCGCTACATGCTGCGCCGCTACCTCGACCACGCCGCCGCCGATTGGCACGAGGTGCGCCAGCTACGCCTGGTGATTTGTGCCACCGAAGATGAGCGGCCCATTGGTACGCTCGATTTTTTCAACTACGACCCCTTGCACCAACGCGCGGGGGTAGGCATCACCATCCTGGCTACCGAGCGGCGGCAGGGTTTTGCGCTGGCGGCCCTGGAGCTAGTGCTCGACTACGCCTACCATACCCTGCGCCTGCACCAGTTGTACTGCACCGTATCGGCGCGCAACACGGCCAGTTTGCGCCTGTTTCGGGCGGCGGGTTTCCGGCGCGTGGGCGTCCGGCGCGATTGGCTACGCACGCCCACTAGCTGGGACGATGCCGTAGAATTTCAGCGGGTGCTCACGGCACCCGCATCCCCCGAAGCAGCATTTGAGGAAAAAGCTAAACAGTAGCGGAAAAAGCCCACGGAATTGCCCTAGCTCAACAATATCTTTTTGTTGGCAACTCCGTATGTCAGAAATACTACGCTACAGGTAAGTGTGAGATCTGCTGTACGTGGGCCATCCTCTACTTTTTTACTGCTTTTGTACATGCCGTCTCCGCCTTCGGCCAAAGAACCTGCGCGCGATACTGTAGCTGCCGCTTCCGTTCCTGTTTTACATCCTCTTCCCGCTACCAACGATACCACCGTGCCTGATTTGGTGTGTTTTGCGCACCTGCACTGGGATTTTGTATGGCAGCGTCCCCAGCACTTGTTGTCGCGGTTCGCGCAGCAAGGCCGCGTGTTCTACGTCGAAGATGCCTTTGTTCACCCCGATCAGGTGGAGCCGCACCTCGAAATCAAGGACCGGCAGAATGGGCTGAAGGTAGTAGTAGCGCACCTACCCCACGGCCTCGATGAGGCACACAGCAACCAAGTACAATACGAACTGCTGGCCCGCTTTTTTGGCGAAAACAGCATCGAAAATTATATTTTTTGGTACTACACGCCCATGGCGCTGGACAAGTCGCGCCAGTTTAAGCCCCTGCTGACCGTGTACGACTGCATGGACGAGCTGGCCGCGTTTAAGTTTGCGCCGCCTGCCTTGCGTGAGCGGGAACAGGAGCTGTTTGGCAAAGCCGATTTGGTGTTTACCGGTGGGCATACGCTCTACGAAGCCAAAAGTCAGCAGCACCGCGACGCGCACCCTTTTCCGAGTAGCATCGATAAAGACCACTTCGGCCAAGCCCGCCAGGAGATGCCCGAGCCAGCCGACCAGGCTGGCATTGCGCACCCACGCATTGGTTTTTTTGGGGTAGTAGACGAGCGCCTGGACATTGAACTGCTGGGTGCATTGGCCGAAGCCCATCCCGAATGGCAATTTGTCATTATCGGGCCCGTGGTGAAAATCGACCCGGCTAGCCTGCCGCGCACCGCCAATATTCATTATCTCGGCGGCAAAGATTATCAGGAACTACCCGCCTACCTACGGGGTTGGGATGTAGCAACGCTCCTGTTTGCCGACAACGAAAGCACCAAGTTTATTTCGCCTACCAAAACGCCCGAATACTTGGCTGCTGGTCGCCCGGTGGTGAGCACACCCATCCGCGATGTGGTGCGGCCCTACGGCGACCTGAACCTAGTGCACATTGCGTCCACTGCCGACGAATTTACTCAAGGCATTGAAAAAGCCTTGCAGCAACACCAGGATGCCGACTGGCGTCAGCGCACCGACGAGTACCTCGGTACCATTTCCTGGGATTTAACCTGGGAGCAAATGGTGAAGCTCATGCAGGACCGCATAGGGCGCAAAACAAATCCGACCTCAGAAGATTCGGCTGCCAGCCCTACCCCCGACGAGCGTTTATAAGCACCTGCTTCTACACTAACATTTCTACATACAACCCAAAACACCCCTCTATTATGTTTGACTATCTCATCGTCGGGGCCGGGTTTGCCGGCAGCGTGCTGGCCGAGCGGCTAGCCACTCGTTCCAACAAGAAAGTACTCATCATCGATAAGCGTAGTCATATTGCCGGCAACGCCTATGATCATTACAACGAAGAAGGTATCCTGATCCACAAGTACGGTCCGCACATCTTCCACACCAATTCCAAGGACGTATTCGACTATCTGGGCAACTTTACGGAGTGGCGTCCCTACGAGCACCGCGTGCTGGCGTCGGTAGACGGGCAGTTTGTACCGATGCCGATTAACCTGGACACTATTAACAAACTGTATGGTCTGAACCTAACCAGCTTCCAGGTAGAGGAGTTTTTTGCCTCGGTGGCCGAGCCGGTAGCCAACATTAAGACCTCCGAAGATGTGGTGGTGAGCAAGGTAGGGCGCGAGCTGTACAACAAGTTTTTCAAGAACTACACCAACAAGCAGTGGGGCCTCGACCCTTCGCAGTTGGATAAGTCGGTAACAAGCCGTGTGCCTACCCGCACCAACCGCGACGACCGGTATTTCACCGATACCTACCAGGCCATGCCCCTGCACGGCTACACACGCATGTTTGAGAAGATGCTGGACCACCCCAACATCAAGATCATGCTGAACACGGATTACCACGAGGTCATCGACTTCATCCCGTTCAAAGAAATGATTTTTACGGGTCCGGTAGACGAGTATTTCGACCACAAGTTTGGCAAGCTTCCCTACCGCTCACTAGAGTTCAAGCACGAAACGCTGAGCAAAGAAAAGCACTTGGCCGCGCCCGTCGTGAACTATCCCAACGATAACCTCTACACACGCATCACCGAGTTCAAGGCCCTAACGGGTCAGGAGCACCCCAAAACGGCGCTGGTGTACGAGTACCCACAAGCTGAGGGCGACCCATACTACCCCATTCCAATGGCCGAAAACGCGGAGCTGTACAACAAGTACAAGAAGCTGGCCGAGGAAACGCCCAACGTGCACTTCGTAGGCCGCTTGGCTACCTACAAGTACTACAATATGGACCAAGTAGTAGCTCAAGCTTTGACCTTGTACAAGAAGCTGACGGAAAAATCAGATGAGGCAATCAAGAAGCCTGCTATTTCGGGTTCGACCTCGCTGGTTGAAAAGTTGGTATCTCGCGACCCAGCCAAGCCGAAAGCCTAGGTTGCGTTAAGAGCCGGCTGTCATCCTGAGCAGAGCGAAGGACCTTCTCACGTTTGAACGATTATCATAACAATAACTCGTTCTGGCGTGAGAAGGTCCTTCGCTCTGCTCAGGATGACAGATCTTTTACAACTTCATCATCGTCTCTCCACCTGACACCTTTTCAGCAAACGAAAACCCCGCACACTCTTTGAAGTGTCGGGGTTTTAGCGTTTTGAGGAACAGGGCCGCGCTTGGTCGGGTTTTACTCGAAAATCTGTAAATTTGAGGTGCGCCCCGGCGTTTCATTTTCTATACTACCAGCATGTTTGACTTTCTAGGGAAGACCGTCGCCAAGCTTTTCGGAACCAAATCGGACCGGGACTTGAAGGAGATTATCCCATACGTGGCACTCGTGAACGACGAGTATGCCAAACTGGCACCGCTCTCCGACGACCAGCTGCGCCAGCGCACCAACGAGGTGCGCGCTAAAATTGATGAGCGCCTGAGCGCCATTGATGGCCAACTGGGCACCCTGCACCAGCGCATCACCGACGAGCCTAACCTAGACGCCGCCCAAAAGGAAGTCATCTTCGACCAGATTGATGATCTGGAAAAGCAGCGCAACAAAGATCTGGAAGTGGTGCTGTTGGAAGTTCTACCCGAGGCGTTTGCCATCGTGAAGGAAACCGCCCGGCGCTACAAGGAAAACGGCCAGCTAGTCGTAACGGCTACTGATTTTGACCGCGAAATTTCCCAACGCAAAAAGAACGTTACGATTTCAGGTGACAAGGCTACCTGGTCGAACAAGTGGATGGCCGCCGGTGCCGAAATCACCTGGGACATGGTGCACTACGATGTGCAGCTGATTGGCGGCGTGGTGCTGCACCAGGGCAAAATTGCCGAAATGGCAACGGGCGAAGGCAAAACGCTGGTATCGACCCTACCTTCTTTCCTGAACGCGCTGGCTCGCCGTGGTGTGCACTTGGTAACGGTGAACGACTACTTGGCTAAGCGTGACTCGGAGTGGAATGCACCATTGTTCGAGTTCCACGGTATCACTGTGGATTGCATCGACAAGCACCAACCCAACACCGACGCCCGCCGGCAGGCCTACCTGGCCGATATCACCTACGGTACCAATAACGAGTTTGGCTTCGACTACCTGCGCGACAACATGGCCCGCGACCCGCAGGAGCTGGTGCAGCGCAAGCACCACTTCGCGATTGTGGACGAAGTAGACTCCGTACTGATTGACGATGCTCGTACGCCGCTCATCATCTCTGGCCCCGTGCCTCGCGGCGATGTGCACGAGTTCTATCAACTCAAACCCCGCATTCAGATGTTAGTGGATGCCCAGCGCAAGTTGGTGCAGAACTACCTGGTGCAGGCCCGCAAGCTCATCAAGGAAGGCAACACCGGCCCCGAGGAGGAGCAGGGCGGCTTGATGCTGTTCCGTGCTCACCGCGGCCTACCCAAGAGCAAGCCACTGATTAAGTTCTTGTCGGAAACCGGCATGCGTGCTGTGATGCAGAAGACAGAGAACTTCTATTTGCAAGACAACGCCCGGCAAATGCCGAAGGCTGACGAGCCGCTGTACTTCACCATCGACGAGAAAAACAACCAGATTGAGCTAACCGAAAAAGGCATTGACCTGATTACGGCCCAGGGCGAAGATCCGCACTTGTTCATCATGCCCGATATCGGCTCCGAAATTGCCGCCATCGAGCAAAACAAAACCCTCGGCGACGAGGATAAGCTGCACCAGAAAGACCAACTGATGCAGGACTACCAGGACAAATCGGAGCGGGTGCACACCGTGAACCAGCTGCTGAAAGCCTACACCCTGTTTGAGCGCGACGACCAGTACATCCTGACCGACGACGGCAAGGTGAAAATCGTAGACGAGCAGACTGGCCGTGTTATGGAAGGTCGCCGCTACTCCGACGGTTTGCACCAGGCCATTGAGGCCAAGGAAAACGTGCGCGTGGAAGACGCCACCCAAACCTACGCTACTGTTACGCTCCAGAACTACTTCCGCATGTACCACAAGCTGGGCGGCATGACGGGTACGGCCGAAACCGAGGCCGGCGAGTTCTGGGAAATCTACAAGCTCGACGTGGTGGTGATTCCGACCAACCGCGGCATTGCCCGCCACGATGAGCACGACAAAGTTTATAAAACGGTACGCGAGAAGTACAACGCCGTAGCCGAGGAGATTCAAATGCTGGTGCAGGCCGGCCGGCCGGTGCTGGTGGGTACTACCTCCGTTGAAATTTCGGAGTTGGTAAGCCGCATGCTGAAGCTGCGCGGTATTCCGCACCAGGTACTGAACGCCAAGCAAAACCAGCGCGAGGCCGAGATTGTGGCCGCCGCCGGCAACCCCGGCACCGTGACCATCGCTACCAACATGGCCGGCCGCGGTACCGACATCAAGCTGCGCGGCACCGCCAAGGAGTCGGGTGGCCTGGCCATCATCGGCACCGAGCGGCACGAGTCGCGGCGGGTAGACCGCCAGCTGCGCGGTCGTGCTGGTCGTCAGGGCGACCCAGGTTCTTCGCAGTTCTTCGTGTCGCTGGAAGACAATCTGATGCGCCTGTTCGGCTCCGACCGCATCGCCAAGCTCATGGACCGCATGGGTCTGGAGGAAGGTGAAGTGATTCAGCACTCCATGATTACCTCTTCTATTGAACGCGCGCAGAAGAAGGTAGAAGAAAACAACTTCGGCACCCGCAAGCGCTTGCTGGAGTACGACGACGTGATGAATGCCCAGCGTGAAGTGGTGTACAAGCGCCGCCGCAACGCCCTGTTCGGCGAGCGTCTGGAGCTGGACATCTGGAACATGATTTACGACGTTTGCGACGACGTAGTAACCAGCCACAAAGTCACCAACGACTTCGAGGACTTCAAGCTGGCCATCATCCGCGTGTTCGGCTACGACACGCACCTGACGGCCCAGCAACTCAGCGGCATGCAGGCGAACCAGCTCGCGCAGGCCCTCTACGACGAAGCCCTAGGCTACTATCAGAGCAAGAACGATTTCATCGCGTCGCACAACCTGCCCCTGATCAACGACCTGATCAACCAGAATGCGCCGTTTGAGAACATCGCCATTCCCTTCACGGATGGCCGCAAGCAGGTAAACGCCGTGGCTAACCTGCGCCGCAGCCAGGCCACCCAGGGCCACGAAATCATTCGGGGTATGGAGAAGGTAGTGGTGCTGGCCGTGATTGACGACGCCTGGACCAAGCACCTACGCGCCATGGACGACCTGAAGCAGGTGGTGCAGAACGCCGTGTACGAGCAGAAAGACCCGCTTTTGGTGTATAAGTTTGAGTCGTTTGAGCTGTTCAAGCAGATGATTGGTAAGGTGAACGAGGAAACCGTCACGTTCCTGTTCCACGCCGACGTGCCCAACCAGCAGAACGGCCAGGCTGAGGAGCCCGAGTTCTATGTCGAAGACGAGTTGCCAGCACCTGCGCCCGCGCCCAAGCTGAAAGCGCAGAAAGAAGTGTCGTCTATCTCGCTGGGCGCTGGGCCGGAAGACATGGGTCCCGACGAGCCGGTAGTACTGGAAAAACAGCAACCCGTGCGGGTGCAGAAAATCGCGAATCGCAACGAGAAGGTGAGCGTGCAGTACATGGACGGCCGCATTGTAAGCGACGTGAAATATAAGACTGTAGAGGACGATCTGGCCAGCGGTCGGTGCGTATTAGTAGAGGAAGCGTAAGCGATTCTACCTGCATAAATTACTCAGTGGCAGTTGGATTTATTCCTTCTGCCACTGTTTGTTTTCGGAAGGACCAACGCCCTGCGTATTCTTTGCACAGTTATTGAGTATAGCCCCCCTGTTAACCGAATGCTAACCTGTTCGCCCTCATGGAAGTGACTACCACGCTTGCGCACCGTATCGACCATACGCTCCTCCGGCCCGACGCCACGCAGGCTGATATCGATAAGCTTTGCACTGAAGCCGCCCATTATGGGTTCGCCTCGGTTTGCGTGCCACCGTGCTTTGTGCGCCGGGCTACCGGCAAGCTGGCCGGCTCGGGGGTGGCCGTGTGCACAGTGGTAGGTTTTCCGCTGGGGTATCAGTTGGCGAAGGTGAAATTCTTCGAAACGCATCAGGCCCTGAACGATGGCGCCAAGGAAATTGACATGGTGATGAACCTGGCGGCTTTCCATTCGGGGCAGTACACGGAGGTAGAGGAGGAAATCGGGGAAATAGCAGAACTTTGCCACCTGCGCGGTGCCAAGCTGAAAGTCATTATCGAAACCGCTCTGCTCTCCGACGAGGAAATAGTGCTGGCTTGCCAGCTCTGCGCCGAGGCAGAGGTAGATTTCGTGAAGACTTCTACTGGCTATGCCAACCGAGGGGCTACGGTAGCAGATATCCGATTGATGCGTCGTCATTTGCCGGGCTCTATCCGTATTAAAGCCTCCGGGGGCATTCGTACCCGCGCGGCGGCGCTGGCCTTAGTTGCGGCCGGTGCCGACCGTATTGGCTCCTCTAACAGCATTGCCCTGCTGGACCTGCATGATGAAACGCCTATTCCGTAACGTGCTCCTGCTGCCGACTTTGTTCGTGGTGGCAGCTTGTGCCACCAATTCTCCCTCGGCACCCACTGCCTCTCGTTCCGATACCACCCGGCGCACGCCGGCCGAGGACCTAAGCAAGTACCGCCCCGTATTTGAAGCGCCTGCTACCACAGCTGCTACCCCAGCCTCGGCACCCAAAAAGCCGGTAGTGCCTACCAACCAAGTGAATACGCAGATTGAGCAGCGCTTGCGCGACCAAGCTGCTGCCAACCTGAACGTGAAGTATGCGCAAGGTTACCGCATTTTGGCCTACGCAGGCCTAGAGCGTGACCAGGCTATGGCCGTGCGGCGGTCCGTTATCAGCCGCTATCCTGAGGAAACAGATTACTTGACCTTCAAACAGCCGGTGTACCGGCTGTATATTGGCGACTACCTTACCCGCCTGGAAGCCGAGCAGGCGTTGTTGCGCCTCAAACCATTGGCTCCCAAAGCAGAGTTGCAGGCGGCGCAGGTGCTGTTGAGTAAAGGGGGGCAATAGGCGAGGTAGGGCAAAGCCAAACTTCGCCCTACTTTTGTACATATGATTCAGCCCGAGAAAATTCAGCAACTGGCCGCCGCGTACGCTGCCGACGTCGTAGCCGTGCGGGAGCACCTGCACGCTCACCCCGAGCTTTCTTTCCAGGAAACCAATACGGTAGCCTACGTGGCGGAGCAACTGCGCCAGTTGGGCATAGAGCCGCAGCCGGTAGCGGGAACTGGCTTGGTGGCCCTTATCGAAGGTCGCAACCCCGAAAGCCGGGTGGTAGCCCTACGGGCCGATATGGACGCCCTACCCATCCAGGAGCAGAACGAGGTGCCCTACAAATCGACTAACCCCGGTGTGATGCATGCCTGCGGGCACGACGTGCACACGGCCTCTTTGTTAGGCGCGGCTCGCATTCTAACGCAGGTACGCGATGAGTTTGAGGGTACCATCAAACTGTTGTTTCAACCCGGCGAGGAATTACTACCCGGTGGCGCTTCGCTGATGATCAAGGATGGCGTGTTGGAAAACCCGCGGCCGCAGAGTGTGCTGGGCCAGCACGTGTTTCCGCATTTGCCAGCTGGCAAAATTGGGCTTCGGGCTGGGCGCTACATGGCCAGTACCGACGAGCTCTACCTGACCGTGCGCGGCAAGGGCGGCCACGGCGCCATGCCCGAGCAAAACATCGACCCGGTGGTGGTAGCGGCCCACATTATTGTGGCGGCCCAGCAGATTGTGAGTCGGCGGGCCAGTCCTAAGCTGCCCTCGGTGCTGTCGTTTGGGAAGGTGATTGCCAACGGCGCTACCAACGTCATTCCCAATGAGGTGTATATCGAGGGAACGTTCCGGACCCTGAACGAAGAGTGGCGCAATGAGGCGCACCAGCACCTGCGTACGCTTTGCGAAGGCTTGGCTGCCAGCATGGGTGCCACCTGCGAGTTGGAAATCCGCCGCGGCTACCCCTACCTCGAAAACGAACCCCGCCTCACGGCCCGCACCCGCCAAGCCGCCGAAGCCTACCTCGGCGCCGACAACGTGGTGGAACTGGACCAGTGGATGGCCGCCGAAGATTTTGCTTACTATTCACAGGTATCCGATGCCTGCTTCTACCGCCTGGGCACCCGCGCTGCCGACGGGCGCTACGCGGCCTCCGTACACACGCCAACCTTCGACATCGACAAGCAGGCTTTAGAGGTAGGGCCTGGCCTGATGGCGTGGCTGGCGCTACACGAGTTGGCCGCGCTGCCAGCCAAATAAGTCGCTGCTGTTATATCCACCGTGTTTTATGAAATTCGCTATCCCCTTTGCCCTGCTGACCGGGCTATTTCTACTGGCTACTAGCGCCATTGCTCAGTATCGTACTGTGAACGATATACGCTTATTGCCACAGCTACAAGCTGAGTATGCACTGCATGGTGACGATTACCTGCTAGTGAGTCTGCGTAATTCTATCAATCCCACTAGCGATGATGATGGATTGGAGCGGTTGGGTGTTTTATTGGGGTATGAGAAATTCTGGAATGCGCAATGGAGTGGCGGCGCTACATTGGGCGTGGATGCGTATTCTGTTTATCGTAACGGCAGTGATGTAAGCAGAGTCTATGCTGACCTTACGCCGGAGCTATTTGTGCGGCACTGGAATACGTTCGGCGGGTTTAATTTCCGGCAGCGTCTAGGCGTGACGTACGAAGTACTTGGTACACCGGGCAGCGAGAGCCGCGCTCAGACGAGCCTGCGCCTCGACTTGGATCGACTGGTGCCGGTAGGAGAACAGATAGTGCTGCGGCCACGTCTTGCATATCAGGCTACTGCTTACCTACGTTTCCAGCGTGACGAAGCTACTCAACTGAAAGAGCGGTTTATTGACTTCGGTTATGCCCGTGCGGAGGTAGGCATACGCCTCTCCAACCGCTTCGACTTTACCCCATGGTTTGGATATCAAACCACCTATATTTTTGCGTTAGCACGTTTAGATAATGATGGGAACATTATCCGAGCGGCTGGAGCTAGTAACCTTATAACGCCCGTGCTAGGGCTGGATGCGCGCTTCACACTATTCCGGGGTGGTAGCATGTTTGAGCGGCGCCAGTTACCTACCCAACACTAGATAGGATAGTGACATTATGGCGTGCGCTAGATTTTGATGAAAGTGCGTATATGAGTAGTATTGCTATTATACACTGAAAATATTTCATACTTATGACCGCTATATTATTTGTAATGAGACAAAAAGTCATTAAAATATAGCGCAGATAGCCGTTGGTATAGAATTTATAGAATAGGGGTAGGAACACGATGTAGTTCCTCCTTAAACCTTAACTTCTACAGTACCAATATGGCAACTCTGCTTTATAACAACCTGCCCGCCCGCCGTCCGGCGCGCCCCTTCAATACGGTCTTCAACGAGCTGCTGCGCGAAACGCTGCCGGCTGCTACTGAGCCCGCCACTTCGTTTGTACCGAGCACTGATGTGCTGGAGTCGAAAGATGGTTATGAACTGGTGCTGGCAGTGCCCGGCGTGGCCAAAGACAGCCTGAGCCTCGATGTGGAGGAAGGCAAGCTCACCATCAAAGGAGAGCGCAAAGCTCTGGTGGCCGCCGAGGGCGAGGACAACGCCCCACGCTTCCGTCGGGTAGAAACCAGCTACGGCACCTTCACTCGCAGCTTCCGCCTACCCGACACGGTGAATACCAAGGCCATTGTGGCTGATTTGACCGACGGCTTGCTGCACGTGCAACTGCCCTTCGACACCGACAAAGTGACCAAGCACCACATCGAAGTACGCTAGTTATTTGACTCAAGAAAAAGGCTCCGCACGGAGCTTTTTTCTTTGATATAGCGTTGTTTTAATGCAACCTATACCAAGCGGCTGGGCTCCTCCGTTAGCCAACCAAAACGGCTAGTCGTTCATGGTTTTGTCATTTAGAATTTCTACTTTAAGACTGTTTTCAATTTCCAACCCTCTTTCTATCCCATGCAAGCAAGACAAATGATGCTCGGCCTCGTAGGCTCCGCTATCCTGGGCGGGGGCGTGGCCGTGGGTGGTTACAAACTGCTGGAACCCACCGTGGACACCCCGCAGCAAGTGGTAGCCGCCGACCCCAATGTTCGTTATACCAGCGCACTGCGCTCTTCTAACTATGCCGTGCCCGAAGGCCTGAACTTCGTGGCTGCTGCCGCTTCCGTGACGCCCGCTGTGGTGCACGTGATGACAGAATACGCTCCGAAAATAAGCCAGGAACAAGGCGAGTCGGGTATGGACCCGTTCCTGCGTCAGTTCTTTGGTGAAGATATGCGGGGCTACCACCAGCAGCGCGGCCCGCAGATGGGCTCGGGCTCCGGAGTTATCATTGCCGCCAACGGCTACATCGTCACGAACAACCACGTGATTGAGAAGGCCGATAAGATTGAGGTGGTGATGGACGATAAGCGCAAGTTCAAAGCTAAGCTGGTAGGCGCCGACCCCACTACGGACATTGCTGTGCTGAAGGTGGAAGCCGACAACCTACCCTTCGTGCGCTACGGCAACTCCGACGACGTGAAGATTGGCGAGTGGGTACTGGCCGTGGGCAACCCCTTCAACCTGAATTCCACCGTCACAGCCGGTATTATCTCCGCCAAAGGCCGCAACATCAACATCCTGCGCCGCGAGGACAACATGGGCATCGAGTCGTTTTTGCAGACCGACGCCGTGGTGAATCCCGGTAACTCGGGCGGTGCGCTTGTGAATCTGAAAGGCGACTTGGTTGGCATTAACTCGGCCATTGCCTCGCACTCGGGTGCGTTTGAAGGCTATTCATTTGCCGTGCCTAGTTCTATTGTGAGCAAGGTGGTAGACGACCTGCTGAAGTACAAAGTGGTGCAACGCGCCCTGTTAGGTGTGAATATCCAGGAGGTGAATGCCCAGCTGGCCGCCGAGAAGAAGTTGAGCAGCCTCAACGGGGTATATGTAGCCGGTGCCAACAAAGGAAGCGCCGCCGCCGCCGCGGGCTTGCAAGAGGGCGACATCATCACCTCTATCAACGGAGTAAGCGTGAATACCTCCTCGCAACTGCAAGAGCAGGTGGCCCGCTTCCGCCCCGGCGACAAGATAAAGGTAAGCTACCTGCGCGGCTCCGACACCCGCACTGCTACCGCTACCCTACATAACGCCACCGGCACCACCGATATCGTGCGCGAGGAAGTGGCTGCTGCCAGTGTGAAGTATGAAGGTGCTACCCTCAGTGCCGTATCGCGCCAGGAGGCCAGCAAGCTGGACCTGCAAGGTGGTGTGAAAATCACCGGCATTCGGAGCAGCAACTTCCGCCGCACGGGCATCGCCGATGGTTTCATCATCACGGAGATTGACAAGCACAAAGTATCCAAACCGCAAGATGTGCAACGCTACCTCGAAGCGGCCAAAGACAGCGAAGGCGTACTCCTGAAAGGCGTGTACCCCGACGGCCGCGAAGCCTACTACCCCATTGGGCAGGCCGGCTAAACAATGTCTTGCTTGTAACAAAACAGAAAGCTCCCAACCGCATGGTTAGGAGCTTTTTTTTGTGACGGCGGGACTTCCGCACGAGTCGTTTGCCACGTTCGCAGATCATTCGTGCAACGTCAGCAGACGGCAACCAGTTAGACGCTTCTGGCGTTGGACCGGCAGACGATTCGTGCGGAAGTCCCGAAAGAAATAGATAGCGGGAGAGGCTTGATAGTAGCGGGATATTCTTCAATCAGGTGCTGCCTATTCCAATAGCCATTCCATGGCCTTACCTTCGTCGCACACTAGGTGCATCTGATACGCCTGGTGGGCAATGCCGTGGGCCAGGTAGCTCTGCTGCTCCGCGCTGGCCGCATACACCGCCATGCGTGCCGGAGAGCACAGCACCGACAGGCGCAGCGCCTGCGGAGCCAGCCGGGCGGCCGCGTGCGGGAAGAAGATACGGGTGGTCCAGTCGCCGAGCTGTGGGTCGAGGTGGGCACGACGGCGCACGTCGAGCAGCCAGCGAGCCGTGCCGTTCTGCTCGGCTACGGCCAGAATGGCCTCAAAGTCGGCTTGCAGGGTAGGGAAGGGCGCATCGTCGGGCCAGCGCACGATGAGGGACCCCAAGTCGGGGCGGTAGGCGAGGGAGCAGGTGGGGGCGTGCATAGGGGGTAAAAAAGAGGTGGGTTAGGTAATCTACGCATTTTGTTGAATATATTATTTCCCCTATTCTACTGCTCTGATGGACTTCTTGGCAGACAAATTAGCGCTTCGACCATTGAGCAGAAGCGCAAAACACAACCGTTGCGTGGCTTTATTGGTTAAGCACAGTTCAAGTTCAGCTGCCTACCTTCCCACATGTTTTCCCGCCTCTTGTTGCTCTTGTTGCTGACCTTGCCGGCCGCGCCGGCCGCTGCCTACTCGGTACTTACTCACCAGGCCGTTATCGATTCCACCTGGGACCAGCGCCTGGTGCCGCTGCTGCGCCAGCGCTACCCCGGTGCTGACTCCGTACAGCTCGCCGAAGCCAAAAGCTACGCCTATGGCGGCGCCATCATTCAGGACATGGGGTACTACCCGCTGGGCGTGGAGTTTTTTACCGACCTCACGCACTACGTACGCAGCGGCGACTTTGTGCGCAACCTCTTGCGGCAGGCCCGGACCCGCAACGAGTATGCCTTTGCCCTAGGCGCCCTCTCGCACTACGCCGCCGACAACGTGGGCCACCCCGAGGGCACCAACCAGATTATGCCCACCGTGTATGAGGACCTGCGCACCAGGTACGGCCCCGTAGTGACTTACGAAAACGCACCTATCCGCCACACCGAGTTGGAGTTTTCGTTTGATGTAGTACAAGTGGCTGCCGGCCGCTACCGCACCCAGGACTACCACAAGGCCATCGGGTTTCGGGTGAGCAAAGACGTGCTGGAACGGGCCTTTCAGCAGACGTATGGGCTGGAACTGGGGCAGGTGTTTCCAAACGTGGATGTGAGCGTGGCGTCGTTTCGGTTTGCCGTGAACCAGTTGTTGCCAGCGGCGGCGCGGGCAGCGTGGCATAGTCAGCGCAAGGAAATCCGACGGGTAAGCCCCCGGGCGCGCCGCCGCGAGTACCTCTACAAGACCAACCGCCGCAAGTTTGAGCGCGAGTTTGGTACCGAGTACAAGAAGCCCGGTTTCGGGGCGCGGGTGGTGGCCAAGCTGATTAACCTGCTTCCCAAAATAGGTCCGTTGCAAACGTACGCCTTTGAGCTGCCCAGCCCGGCCGGCGAGCAGAAGTTTCGGCAAAGCTACCGTGTGGTATTAAGGGAGTACGGCGCCCTTACCGCCGCACTTCCCCGCGACACGGCCGCCCTCGACCCGCACCTGCTCAACACCAACCTCGACACCGGCCAGCCCATGCGCCCTACCATCTACCATCTGGCCGATGCCACGTATGGCGAGCTGCTGCGCGAGCTACATAAGCATCACTTCGAGCACCTTTCACCTAGTCTGCGCTCCGAGTTACTCACCTACTTCGTCCAGGGCGTGCCCACCCTGGCCCAACAAACCGACCAGCTCGGCGGCCACGACGCCGACGAAGACCAGCGCGAGTACCAGAAAGAGCGCAAGGAAACCGAAGAAGCGCTAGCGGCGCTACGGGCGCTGGCACCGTGAGAGGGGTAGGGTAGGGTGACGCAAAAGGCGGCTGTTCTCCTGCGCTTGCGAAGAACCTTCTCACAGGAGAACGAGTCGTTGTTACGAGCATTATTCTTGCGTGAGAGAGGCTTTCGCAAGCGCAGAATGACAGGTAATTGTCAAGTAGTGTTACCTGCTTTTGTTATCGCCTATTCAGGTAGGAAAGCTAACAGATAGCCTTACGTCGCGCCGATGTTTGTTAGCTTTGTTATACTACGTAAGACGTCCAGCGCAAGCAACGGCGTTTGTTCTCCCACCCCAACACCTCTACCCTTTCTGACATGAAACAAGCCCTCGAAGAAGCTGCCGCCACCGGCGCGGCCCCCGCACCCGAAGATCCGCATGGCATCCAAACGGTATTGCAGGAACTGGGCGTGCAGCCCGAAAACGCTGCCTATTCTACCGGCCGCTACTGGAGCAAGGTAGGCAACGGGCCACAGCGGGCCATCCACTCGCCTGCCGATGGGCAACTGATTGCGCAGGTGCAGCTGGCTACCCCCGAGGACTACGAGCAGGTAGTGAAAGCCGCTCAGGAAGCCTTCACGGCCTGGCGCCTGGTGCCTGCGCCCAAGCGCGGCGACGTGGTGCGACAAATCGGCAACAAGCTGCGCGAATACAAAGCGCCGCTAGGAAAGCTGGTGAGCTACGAGATGGGTAAGATTGAGCAGGAAGGCTTGGGCGAAGTGCAGGAAATGATTGATATCTGCGACTTTGCTGTGGGTCTTTCGCGGCAGTTGCACGGCTTCACGATGCACTCCGAGCGCCCCGCCCACCGCATGTATGACCAGTACCACCCGCTGGGCGTGGTAGGCATCATCTCGGCCTTCAACTTTCCGGTGGCCGTGTGGAGTTGGAACGCTATGCTGGCCGCTGTGTGCGGCGACGTGTGTATCTGGAAACCCTCCGAAAAAACACCCCTGGTGGCGGTAGCCGTGCAGCATCTGGTAGCACAGGTGCTCAAGGAAAACGACCTGCCCGAGGGCATCTTCAACCTGATTATCGGCGATGCGGGGGTAGGGGCAGCCATGGCCGCCGACGAGCGGATTCCGCTGGTGTCGGCTACGGGTAGCACCCGCATGGGCAAGCAGGTAGGCGCGGCGGTGGGCGCCCGCTTGGGCAAGTCGCTGCTGGAGCTGGGCGGCAACAACGCCATTATCCTCACCGAGCATGCTGACCTGGATATTGCCATGCGCGCCGTGGTATTTGGGGCGGTAGGTACGGCTGGGCAGCGCTGCACCACCACGCGCCGGCTCATCATCCACGACTCTATTTTTGAGGACGTGCAGGCGCGCCTGCTCAAAATCTACCCCAACCTACCCATTGGTCATCCCCTGGCCAACGGCACGTTGGTAGGTCCGCTCATCGACAAGCCAGCCGTGGAGGCCTTTACCAAGGCTCTGGCCAGCTTGCAACAGGAAGGCGGCACGGTGCTGGCCGGCGGCGACGTGCTGAGCGGCCCCGGCTACGAAACCGGTACCTATGTGCGCCCCGCGGTGGTATTGGCCGAAAACCACTACCACACGGTGCAGGAAGAAACCTTTGCCCCGATTCTCTACCTGATCCGGTACAGTGGCGACGTGCAGGAGGCCATTGCCCTGCAAAATGGCGTGCGTCAGGGTCTGTCGTCCAGCATTTTCACCCTCAACCTACGCGAAGCTGAAGCCTACCTGGCCGCCACCGGCTCCGACTGTGGCATTGCCAACGTAAACATTGGCACCTCGGGCGCTGAAATTGGGGGGGCCTTTGGCGGCGAAAAAGACACCGGCGGCGGCCGCGAGTCCGGCTCCGACGCCTGGAAAGTGTATATGCGCCGCCAGACCAACACCATTAACTACTCCCGCGAGCTGCCCTTGGCGCAGGGCATACGATTTGATGTATGAGGGTAGGGGCGGCTTGTAGCTGCCCGTGGTTGGGTGCAATAGCTTGTAAGCCAGCTGAAAAGTGGTGGTAGAGCAGTATTCCTACCCTCGCACTCTATTTTATACTGAATAGGAAACAACATTACTCCCCGTCGTGTATTCGGCGGGGATTTTGCCTGTTAGAAGGAAAGTGTCGGCCCTTGCAACCTTCCTCCTCAATCACTTGTCTTTCTCCTGCTTACCCGCTGAAACTAGCAGCTTAGCCCAGAATTTCGGATATTGGACAGCTAACCTGATTCCGAAACCCTGAACGTCTTTTGCATGGAAGCTTTCGCGTATACCGACATCAATGCCCCGCTTGTAGAACGCTGCCGCCTCGGCGACCGGCGTGCGCAGGCGGAGATTTATAAACGCTACTCGAAAGCCATGTTCAACGCTTCTTTGCGCATCACCGGCGACTTTGCCGAGGCCGAGGACGTGTTGCAGGAGGCGTTTCTGAGTGCGTTCCGGGAGCTGCACAGCTACAAGGGCGATTCGTCGTTTGGCTCCTGGCTGAAGCGCATCGTGATCAACAAAAGTATCAACTGCCTACGCAACCGTCGGCTGCAAGTGGTGCCTTTAGGAGAGCAGCACGACGCGGCCGGCAGCGACGCCGACAGCCACTTCTCGGAGGCCGATGCGCAGGAGCTGCACTGGCGCGCCGACGTGGTGCGCCGCTGCGTGCAGGAACTTCCCGACGGGTATCGGGTTGTACTCTCGCTGTACCTGCTCGAAGGCTACGACCACGCCGAAATAGCCGGTATTCTCGACATCACCGAATCAACTTCCAAATCACAGTATAGCCGGGCGCGTAAGAAGCTGTTAGAACTTGCCCGGCAACACGGATTGTAAAACCCCCGCGGCCCCAGACGCGTTATTCCACCACCCATCGTATACACAGCGGACAGTTGACCGTGGCCAGATGTGGCTGTGTATAGCTCTATTGAGTATGAACAAGAACCCCAACGGACTAGAGGCTTTCGTGGAGCGGCATCGCGCCGACTTCGACGCGTTTGAGCCCCGCCCCGACTTATGGGACGACTTAGACCAAGCCCTGGATGCTCCGGCAACTCCAGCGCCTGCTCCCTTGCGCATTGTGGCAGATGATGCCCCGACGCAACCAGTTGCTACCCCTACCCATATTCCTGTAGCCGAAACACAGCCCATGCGTCGTCGCTATGCCTGGGCTGCTGCTTGCGCGGCTTTACTGCTAGCTGGCAGTGGCTATTTCTGGCAGACTACCACCCAAAATAACTCCGGCTGGGCTACCCAGTCAACAACTTCAAGTGCCTCTTCGGCAACAGCTGCTACCTCTAATTTGCCGCTTTATCTGGGCGGCGAGCCGATGGCGGTAGAAGCTTCTAATGCGCCGGCCCAGCGCCTAGCCACGGCCGTGCAGCGCATGGAAGCCTACTACGCTACCCAGATTCGGGAGCGCCAAGCTGATTTGCATGAGCTGGAAACAGCCACCATCGCTACCCCCGACGCCGACTGGCGCCAGGAATTAACTGCGCTGGACTCCACCTACCGGCAGCTACGTGTGGAGCTGTACCGCAACCCCGAGCCCGATGTGGTGCTGGACGCCATGAACCGTAACCTGCAAATCCGGCTGGATATTCTGAACCAACAATTGCGCACACACGAGCAGGTACAAGCATACGAAGAGCCCTTTGCGCTGGCCGATAATCATCGTCGCAAATGAGCCACTGGTTTACACGTGCAGGCTGGGGTAGAACCCTGTGGACAGCGTTTTTGTGCGCAGGCGCCTCTTTGAGCTACGCCCAAACTGCGGAAACGACCGGGGAGTTCTACCGGCAGCCGGCTGCGGCCGAAGCAGCTACGGCCGCGCACCAGCAAACGGTTCCTGCCCAAGGCACCACTACTGCCGTGCAAGGCGAAGCCCCGGCACAAGGTGAAATGCCTGCACAAGACCCCGGTGCTATTGCCGTAGAAAAGTCTCGCAAGCTGAGCCGCACGTTTGCTGCTGTGCCGGGCAAAAGCTATGCCCTGGAAACTCGCTACGGCCGCGTGCAGATCAATACATGGAGCCGCAAGGAAATCCGGACGGATGTGGAAGTGATTACGCGTGCTTCGACGGATGAGAAAGCCCAGCAGCTCCAGGACATGATTCAGGTGCAGCTGTTGGCCAACGACCCGGCCACGGGCGGCGTGTCGGCCCGCTCGCGCTTTGGACTGATGCCCAAGGAATGCTGGAGCAAGCGCCGCATCTACGAAGTAAACTACACCATCTGGCTACCCAAAAACACGCCGCTGAAGCTCCAGAACACCTTCGGCGAAATCAGCATCAACGGTGACCTGACCGGCAGCACCGACCTGGCCGTGCACTACGGGCAACTGCGTGCTGGCCGTCTGGATGGCGCGCAAAATGCCGTGCGCGTGAGCAACGGCCAGGCCACTGTAGCCTACGCCCGCGCCGCTACCATCGACGCCTGCTACTCCCGCCTGCGCTTGAACGCCGGTAAGACCATTGAACTGCGCAACAACTACTCGGATATCGACATGGGTACGGTGCAGGACCTGACCGTGCACAGTAAGTACGGCGACGTAGTGCTGGGTACCGTGCATAGCCTCAGCGGCTCGTCGGGCTTCTCCAAGTTCAGCATCGACAAGCTCGACAACAAGCTGGACATGAAAGTGCAGTACTGCCCGGCTTTTGAGGTGCGTAACACGGGCAAGAACTTCCGCCAGATCAACCTCGACGGTGGCTATAGCACCTTCCTACTCAACTTTGCCGCCGATGCGGGCTTCAACTTCGATGTGAATACCGACCACGGCAAGCTGTTGGTTGACAAGGAGATGGTGAAAGTAGCCTCCGAAGAAAGCAACGAGGCCTCCAGCGATACGCAGGGTAGCTTTGGGGCGGTGCAGGCCCGCAACGCCAGCAACGTAAACATCAAAGTGCGCTACGGCAACGTGAGTTTCAACCGCTAAGGCGGTGTGCAATAGCAATACTAAGAACAAGAGAAAGGCCGGCTGTGAAGTCGGCCTTTTTTGTGTGACCTATAAGGTAGTACATGCGGCTGTGCTTTAATGATGCGCAGAGCAGATGCACTACCCCAAAATTTCATCTAAAACGCACGAACGGTTCAGGTTAGATGCAACAATAGTGATATTATTGTGGCAGTGATAATAGCCTTCGGGTTGATCCTGGTGCTTTATCAAGTAATTATAGTTCTATTCAGTTAGTTGAATGCGTAAGTTTACCCGTCCGGCCCTGGTGGCCCTATTGGTAGCGGCCGGTAGTGCGGCCCAGGCACAACAAACCTCGCTGCCTACCCTTCCCAACTCCACACAAATTCTCCGCGACGCCGTAGCCCTGCACGACAAGGGCGACTATGCCGGCGCCATTGCCCAATACCGCACCGTGCCCTCTAGCGACACAGCCTACGTGCGGGTGCTGGGCGAGTTGAGCCTGTCGTACCTCTCCAACAAGCAGTATAAAGAGGCCGCCGATGTCAGCCGCCGGGCTATTGCCCTGCACACCAACGATGCGGAGCCCTACGTTGTCCTGGCTGAGGCAGAAGAGCAGCAGAACCATATACCCGAAGCGTTGCAGGCCTACACCGAGGGCCTGCGCCGGTTTCCGTACAGCCAAACGCTGTGGTATAATCAGGGCGTCACGCAGAAAAATAATGGCCGCTACGCCGAGGCGCTGGCCAGCTTGCAGCGTAGCCTGGAGCTGAATCCTACCCACGCCAACAGTCACTTTCTACTGGGTGGTTTGGCAGCACAGCAAGGGCAGACAGCGCGGGCTATGCTTAGCCTGATGACTTACCTGGCGATTCGGCCCGATACAGAGCAGAGCAATGGTGTGCTGGTGTCGCTGGAGCAGCTGGCTTCGGGTACACTGGAAGTGGAGGAGAAAGAGCGCGTGAAGCCCTTTGTGCCAAACGAGAATTTTCAGGAGCTGGATTTGCTGCTGAACTCCAAAGTTGCCCTGCGCAACGACTACACCTCTAAGGTGAAGTTTAATGCGAACGTGGTGAAGCAGTTGCAGCTGCTGGTAGAGAAGTTTCCGGCGGCTACCGGCGCGGCGGCCGAGTCGGATTTCTGGCTGCGCACGTATGGGCCGCTGGTAGCTACCCTGCGCAAGAACGACAACCTCACGGCCTTCACCTACCTTATTCTTATGTCAGCCGATGATAAGAAGCCGGCACAGTGGGTGAAGTCGAACAAGAAAAAGGTGGAAGCCGTGGGCAGCGCCGGCGCCGACGCGCTCAACGAGCTGCGGGCCTACCAAGTGGTGCAGCGCCAGGGCAAGCCCGTTCGGATGAAAGCCTGGTACGACAGCGAAGGCAGCCTCGATGGGTTTGGGGAAGGCGAAGTAGGCAAAGACGGCAAAATGCACCTGCGCGGCGACTGGATGATGGTGCAGGCGCCCGGTTACGTAGTGTCGGAGGGTGCTTTTTCGCCGAATGGGGAGCGCACAGGCACGTGGCACGAGTATTACGACAACGGCCAGCTGCACAAGGTACTGGACTACGCGGCGGGCAAGCAGGAGGGCTCGTACAAAGAATATTTCGACAACGGCGAGCTATCAATTGAGGGAGCCTACCGCAATGGGGAGCCCGAGGGCGACGCCAAACTATACTATTACTGCGGCATTGTGCGCGAGGTGCGGCCCTACCGCAATGGCGCCATCAACGGCGAAGCGGTGTTTTATTACGCCGATGGTAAGGTAAGACGCCGCGAGCAGTACAAAGCCGACAAGCAGGACGGCCCTGAAACCGCCTACTACCCCGACGGCACCGTGGAGTACCGGTACGCCTACCTCAACGGGGAGTTGAACGGGGCCTTTGAGGTGTTTGGTCCTACTAAAAACCTGGAAAAGAAAGGCACTTATGAAAAGGGCGAGTTGCACGGCGCCTACACCGATTACTACCCCAACGGGCAGGTGCACAACGCCGGCACGTTTGCCCAGGGCAAGCGCACGGGCACGTGGCGCGAGTTCTACGCCGATGGCAAGCCCAGCACCGAAATCAGCTACGACAACTCGGGCGAGCTGCACGGGTCCTACCGCGACTTCGACGAGGTCGGCAAACTGTTCGCGGAGTTCACCTACGACCACGGCCGCGTAACGCGCACCGCCTACCTCGACAAAGCCGGCAAGACCATCAACCAGACCGACGTGGCCCGGAAAGGCAAAACCACCATCCAGGGCTTTCGCCCCGACGGCACGCCCTACCTGACCGGCACCTACACCGATGGTCTGATGGAAGGCGAGTGGCGCTGGCTGCACCGCAGCGGTACCCCCTCCAAGGTGCGCCACTACACCCAGGGCAAGCAGGAGGGTTTGGAGGAAAGCTACTTCGTGAATGGCCGGGTGCAGGCCCGCCAGCAGTACCACAATGACGAGGCCGACGGCTACTACGAAACGTTTTACATGGACGGGCAGCCCCGCCGCAACGGCTTCTACCAGCGCGGGCAGCAGCAAGGGCCGTGGCACGACTACTACGCCGACGGCCGCCTGAGCGAAACCTACAACTTCCTCAACGGCGACCTGAATGGCCTGTCGCAGAGCTACGCGCCTACCGGGCAGCTCACCAAAGAAAAGCAGTATGAGCAGGACCGCCTGGTGCAGATAACCGCCTACGACTCTACCGGGCAAGTGCTGAGCCACGTGGCGCTGACGCCCAAAACCAAGAGCTATACGCTGGCCTACCCCGGTGGCAAGCCCTTGTTCAAAACCGACATCAACTGCTTTACCGAGACGGGCCAGGCCGTGTGGTACACGCCCACGGGCCAGGTGCAGTACGCCACCACCCGCGACCGAGACCAGAATGCCGGCCCCCACCGCGCCTACCACCCCAACGGCAAGCTGGCCGCCGAGGGCCAGTTCCACCACGGCGTGCGGGTAGGACCGTGGAAAATGTACTACCCCTCCGGCGCCCTGCTTAGCACCGGCACCTACGAGAATGGCGACTTGATGGGGGAGTGGCTTACGTATTTTGAAGACGGCAAAGTGGAGTACCGCACCACCTACGCCGGGGGCGAGCGGCACGGCCCCACGCTCAGCTACAACCGCCTGGGCGAGCTGATGCTGGAGAAAGTATACGAGAACGGCCTACCCGTGCGCTACCGCGGCCCCGGCCCCGACGGCCGCCCAACCGGCGAGTACAAGCCCGTGCCGGTAACCGGCTCCTTGAAAACAACCTTCGCCAACGGCAAAACGGCCGCCGAGGAAACCTACCGCCAGGGCGATACGGAAGGCGCCCGCACCTACTATTACAGCACCGGGCAGGTGTACCGCCGAATTCAGCATAAAGATGGCGTATTAAGCGGGTTGCTCACCACGTACTACCCCACTGGCAAGCCTTTTGAAGAGGAGCAGTATCAGCACGATGAGCTGCACGGCCGGAGCCGCTACTACCGCCCCGACGGCACGCCGGAGCGCGAAGAAACCTACCGTTGCGGCGAAAAATGCGGTCCAACTATTTACTATAACACTCAGGGGAAGCCCACCAAAACGGACGTCTACTGGGATACTTATGTGTATGGCAGCAAGTGATTATTACCGTCGGGGCAGCCTGTGGGCGCTGCTGGCGCTGGGCCTGGTAACCGGCGCCCGCGCCCAGCAGCCCTTGCAGCTGCTAACCCAGATGAAGGAGCAGTATCCCACCGAAAAAGCGGTGTATCTAGAGTATCGGCAGGACCTGAACGTGACGCTGAAGGGCGACTCGGTGCAGGTGCTCACGCGCCACCACTATGATATGCTGCACCTGGGGGCGCAGTCGAGCATGTACGCCAACGACAAGGTATACAGCTCGCACTTCAGCCGGTTGCAGAAGCTGGAAGCCCAAACCATGGTGCCCGTTGGCAACGGCTATAAGGCCATGAAGGTGACCAGCTTCAAGGAGAAGTTTGAGATGCAGCCGGGCATTTTCTTCGACGATACGCGGGCCACTACCTTCAGCTTTCCGGCCGTGGCGCCCGGCGTGCGCACCGTGAGCGACTACACCGTGCGCCAGCCCGACGCCCGGTTTATGATGCCATTCTACGTGGGCTCCTACGTGCCTACCCGCCACGCCGAGCTGACCATCACGGCACCCAAAGCGGTGAAAATCAACTACAAGGTTTTTCACGCCGAGCAAACGCCCATTCAGTTCACCCGCCAGGAGAAAGGCGGCAATGTTATCTACCGCTGGACGGCCGACAACCTGCCCAGCCCACCCCGCGACGAGGATGGTCCGGCGGCGGCGTACTACCTGCCGCACATTGTATACTATATTGAAGAAGCACCCGCTGCCGGGCAGCCGCGCAAAGTGCTGGGTGGGGTAGAGGACCTGTACGCCATGTACTCCGGCTTCACGGCCAACGTGGACAAGCAGGAAAGCCCCGCCCTGCGCCACATCGTTGACTCGCTGGTGGTAGGGGCCAAGACCGAGCAGGAGCGCGTGCGCCGCGTGTACTACTGGGTGCAGGACAATGTGCGCTACGTGGCCTTCGAGAACGGCATGAGCGGCTTTATCCCGCGCGATGCCGGGCTGGTATGCGGCAAGCGCTATGGCGACTGCAAGGACATGGCCAACCTCACGCACGAGATGCTACGCATGGCCGGCGTGAAGTCCTACCTCACCTGGATTGGCACCCGCGACCTACCCTACCGCTACTCCGAACTGGCCACGCCCGGCGTCGACAACCACATGATTGCGGCATACGAGCCGAAGCCGGGGCAGTACGTGTTTCTGGATGCCACCAGCAAATACACGCCCTTTGGGATGCCTTCGGCCTTTATTCAGGGTAAGGAAGCCCTGCTGGCTGTGGACGCCAAGCAGTGCAAAGTGGCCACCGTGCCCGTGATGCCCAAGGAGCGCAACCTCGTCAGCGACGTGTCGCAGGTGGTGCTGGAGGGCAACGGGCTGCGCGGCAAAGGCAAGCTGGCGCTGGATGGCTACCCCAAGGTAGAGCGCTCCTACGCCCTCGACGGCACCAACAAAACCGACGAGGCCAAGTACGTGAAGGCGCTGCTGGAGCGCGGCAACAACAAGTTTTTCGTGGATAAATACGCCGTCGGCAACCTCGATACCCGCGAGCAGCCGCTCACTATCGACTACGAGTACCGCTTGCAGGACTACGTGCAGCAGCTCGACGACGAAATCTACGTGAACCTGAACCTGGAGCAGCCCTACGCCGCCGACCGCATCGACCCGGCCACGCGCCGCCTGCCCCGCGTGAACGAGTACGCGCACACCAACCACACCCGCACCGAGTTTGAAATTCCAGCCGGCTACGAGGTGGAATACCTGCCTACCAACGCTGAGGCCACCGACCCGGTGCTAGGCTTCAAGATTCGCTACGAGCGCCAGGGCAACAAAATTGTGCAGGAAAAGGACGTGTATGTGGACTACCTCATGCTCCAGCCCAGCCAGTTTGCGCAGTGGAACGCCGTCATCGACAAACTCAACGCCGCCTACCGCGACGCCCTGATTATCAAGAAGAAAAAAGCCTAAGAGTGATGAGTTACCAGTTGTGGGTTGCCAGTACACTCGCAATCCACAACTGGTAACTCGTGACTCACAATTCGTAACGCTATGTATTCTCGTCCGATTCGCTCCTTTGTACTTTTTCTAACCGTATTGCTACCGGCTGCGGCGCAGGCGCAAAGCCTACCAGCTTCGCTCACGTATGCTACCTATAACTGGGAAACGCAGCGCAAGCGCCTACCCGTGAGCAGCGACGATGCCCAGCTGCCCGCCCTTGTGTTGCGGGAGTTCAGCGCCAACGAGTTTGCCTATACTGATGCGCAGCGCAAAAACCTGCGGCTGTTTTCTATCGACCACCGGATTATCCGGGTGAACACGTCGGAGGGAATCGAGCAATTCAACAAAATCTACGTGCCGGTGCAGGACGGTGCACGCATCGTGACCTTGAAGGCCCGCACCATCAGTCCCCGCGGCGAGGTGGTGGAAGTGAGCGAGGGCAACATGAAAGAGCTGAAGGACGACGATGGCACCCGCAACTACAAAATTTTCGCGCTGGATGGGGTAGAGAAGGGCAGCGAAATCGAGTACATTTTTATGCGGGAGCGGCCCGGCACGTTCTTCGGGCGCGAGTACCTGCAATCGGGTATTCCGGCCCGCGATGTCACGTTTGAGCTGATTTCGCCCGCCACACTCACCTTTGAAACCCGGCTCTACCACGTCCCGGCCGGTGCCCAGCACGATACCGTGCGCCAGGAAAAACGCATCACGCATGTGCACCTACCCGCCGTGGTAGCCAGCCACGACGAAACCTTTGCCGCGCCCAAAGCCGAGCTGATGCGCGCCGAGTACAAGCTGGCCTACAACGCTACCCGCGGCAATGCCCGCCTGTTCACCTGGGCCGATGCCAGCCAGTACATCCACGGCACGACCTACACCCTGAGCAAGGACGAGAATAAGGCTCTGGACAAGCTGATGAAGCAGTTGCCCGTGCCGGCTGGCGCCGACGTAGCCGTAAAAATCACGGCCGCCGAGCAGTACCTGAAAAGTAATTTCAACCTCGATCCGGCCGCCGAGCCTTCGCTGACGCGCATTATCACCACGCGCAACGCCTCGGAGGTGGGCTTCACGCGGTTGTTTGCGGCCGTGCTGCGCCGCTTATACGTAGAGCATGAGTTGGTGCTGACCTCGGACCGTAGCGACGCGCCCTTCGACGAAGGCTTCGACAGCTGGAATTACCTCAGCAACTACGCCTTCTATTTTCCTGCCACCAAGCAGTACCTGGCTCCGGCCCGCCCCGACTATCGCTACGGCATGATTCCGGCCGAGTGGACGGCCAACAAGGGCTTGTTTGTGAAGACCGTGAAGCTGGGCACTACCGAGTCGGCCGTGGGTATGGTGCGCGACATCCCTACCCTCACCGCCGACGAGAGCCCCAACGATCTGGCCATGACCGTGCGTTTTTTCGCCGGCGCTGGACAAGACGCTTATCGACTTTCACGAAACGCTGGGCGGCTATCAGGCGCAGCCTATCCAGCCGTTCTACAGCTTTATTCCGGAAGATAAGCGGACGGAAGTATTGCAGGAGCTGGTGAAAAGCAACGTGCCCAACGCCAGCTTCACCTCGGTGAAAGTAACCAACGGCGAAGCCGGCCTGAGCGCCTTGACGAAACCTTTCGTGGTAGACGCGCAGGTGGAATCGGCGGATTTGCTGGACCGGGCCGGACCGAAGTACCTGTTCAAAATTGGGACGCTGCTGGGGCCGCAGTCGGAGCTGTACCAGGCCGAAGCCCGGCAGTACGACGTAGAAAACGACTTCAACCGCCGCTACAACCGCGTAATTACCGTGGAGCTGCCGGCCGGCTATGCCGTGCGCAACCTGCAAGACCTGAACGTGGACGTGAAAACCGGCCCTACGGCCGCGCCATCCTACCTGTTTCGCTCGCAGTACGAGCAGAAAGGCCAAACGGTCACCATCAACATCATGGAGTATTACCGCGAAATCCGGTGGCCAAAAAAGGATTTTGAAGCGTTCCGGGACGTGGTAAACGCCGCCGCCAACTTCAACAAAGTGGTGTTGGTACTGGAAAAGAAAGGCTGATTCTCACGGCTCATTACAGACTCGCTCGGCTCTGCCGAGTGAGCTTTTTGCTTCGGGCTTACGCCCCGAAACCGACGTAGTGGGCGTTCTGGTTCGTGCAGTATATTGGAAAGCCGGCGCACTCGCTAGCTTTCTGTTTTTCGTCATGCCGAAGTTAAACCAATGCCCATATCATTGTTGTCACCTTCCCTGCTCACCGCTTATGCCCTGCGTCTGCGCCCCGGCGACGACCTGCGTCAGCAACTAACCACCACCGTGCGGGCGCTGGGTATGCAGGCCGGGGCGGTGCTTACCTGTGTGGGCAGTCTCACCACGGTGGTGCTGCGCCTAGCCAATCAGGACGTAGCTACCACCTATCACGGTCACTTCGAGATAGTATCGCTGGTGGGTACGCTGGCCGAGAGCGGCAGCCACTTGCACCTGGCTGTGGCCGATAGTACGGGCCGCATGATAGGTGGACATTTGCTGGATGGCAACATCATATACACCACCGCCGAGCTGGTGCTGGGCGTGCTGCCGGCGCTGGTCTTTCGGCGGGAGCCAGACGTGATTTCCTCCTATCACGAACTGGCGATTTACCCAGCCGGAGCGGCTCCCGAAAAGCCGTAACTTCCCAGCTTTCTCTCACTTTGCTCATGGCTGATTCCTCGCATAGTTCGGCCCCAGTGCTCTCAGTGGCCCAGCAAGCTTTCAAGCGCAACATTCTGAATCCGTGGAAGCTGCGGTTGTTTCTGTTACGCAGCCTGCCCATGGCCTACCTGGCCGGGCTGCGGGTGCTGAGCCTCACAGAGGAGCAGGCTATCGTCACGGTGCCCTTCAAATATCTCACGCAGAATCCGTTCCGGAGCATCTACTTTGCTTGCTTGAGCATGGCCGCTGAGCTGGCCAGCGGGGTGCAAGCTATGTTGCACATCCAGGGGGCGGGTAGGGTGTCGATGCTGGTGGTGGGGCTGGAAGCGGAGTTCACCAAGAAAGCCATCGGCCTCATCACTTTCACGTGCCCCGATGGCGCGGCCATTGCCCAGGCCATTGCCGACAGCCGCGCTACCGGCGAAGGCCGTACGGTGGTGTGCACCAGCACCGGCCACGATGCGGCCGGCGACGTGGTAGCCGTGTTCCGGGTACGGTGGTCGTTCCGGGCGAAGTAGTCCTTTGTAAGAAAATGTGGGGAGGCAAACGATACCGATAGGTTATGATGCCCCGCAAGGGTAGGGAAGGGTAGTAAAGCTGCGCGGTTTCTGCGTATTTGCTGCTTTCCACCTCTATTGCTCTCTATGCGTTTCTCTCATTCCTACTTGCTACTCGGCGCCATACTTGGCCTGACCGCCTGCGAATCGAACAGCACCAAGCAACCCGAAACCGCTGCCGCCACCCCGACGGCGGCTGCCGATTCTACCAAGTACCTGTCGCAGCCGCTGGTGCGCGACATCTATACGGCCGACCCATCGGCGCACGTGTTCAACGGCAAAATCTACGTGTATCCCTCGCACGATATCGAGACGGGCATGCCGGAAAACGACAACGGCGACCATTTCGCCATGCGCGACTACCACATTCTGTCGATGGACAGCGTGGGCGGGAAGGTGACCGACCACGGCGTGGCCCTCGACATCAAGGATATTCCCTGGGCCAAGCGCCAGTTGTGGGCGCCCGATGCGGCCTTCAAAAACGGCACCTACTACCTGTACTTCCCGGTGAAGGACAAGCAGGATATTTTCCGTATTGGCGTAGCTACTAGCACCTCGCCCACCGGCCCCTTTAAGGCCGAGCCGCAGCCCATCAAAGGCAGCTACAGCATCGACCCGGCCGTGTTTACGGACACTGACGGCAAGACCTACATGTACTTCGGTGGCATTTGGGGCGGGCAGCTCCAGCGGTGGCGCACTGCGCAGTACGACTCGACGGTAGCGCCCAGCCAGCCAGCGCAAGAGGTGGCCATTGGCCCCCGCGTGGCTACGATGAGTGCCGATATGAAGGAGTTTGCCGGCCCCGTAAAAGAAATCCAGATCCTAGGTAAAGACGGCAAGCCGCTTTTGGCTGGCGACAATGAAAAACGCTTCTTTGAGGGCATCTGGATGCACAAGTACAACGGCAAGTACTATCTGTCGTACTCCACCGGTGACACGCACTTGTTGGTGTATGCCACCAGCGACTCGCCTATCGGCCCCTTCACCTACCAGGGTGTAATTATGGAGCCGGTACAAGGTTGGACCACTCACCACTCCATCATCGAAAAAGACGGCAAGTGGTATATTTTCTACCACGATACCCAACTCTCTGATAAAACCTGGCTGCGCAACGTGAAAGTAACCGAGCTGAAGCGTAATGCTGATGGCAGCATCCAGACTATCAAGCCGATGAAGTAAAGGGTGGAGTTGTGAATGCGCAGTGAAAAAGCGTCTGTCATCCTGAGCGCAGCGAAGGACCTTATGCCAGTTGAACGACCATCGTAGCAACGACTCGTTCTGACGTGATAAGGTCCTTCGCTCCGCTCAGGATGACAGACGCTTTTTTTACCTCACACTCACAACTTCACCATTTCACTCCTCTTCCAAGCTCTCCTTGGTTAACACATCCACTAACCCATCCTCACTGACCACAATAGCCATGCAGGGGTAGGGGGAGCTTTGCACGTAGCGGATGGCGGAATTGTAGCGGGCACCGCGGGTGCTGTTGCCGCGCCCGGTGGCCGTGCCGTCCAGAATCACACCAATGGAATAACAGTATGACTCGGGGTCGAGGAGTACGGCGCCGTCGATGGCCGTGACCAGGCGGGTGATGAGGGGCGTGAGCGGCACCGGCTCGATGAGCGTGCATTGCAGCTTCAGGCGGTCGGCCTCGGCTAAGGCTTCAGTGGTAATAACGAGCAGCGTGCCGTGCTTCTGGCGGCTGGCTTCGGCGGCTACCTCCCACAGGCGCTCTACCTTCTCGGGGTTGGTAAGGTCGAAAGTGCGGCGCAGCTCCTTGCGGAAGCTGCTGCGGTTGAGGCGTGCCCGCGCCAGGCTGGGCTGCCCGTAGTGCGTACGCATCAGCACCTTGCCGGCGTGCTGAAACTCCCAGGCATAGTGCGTCACGAAGCTGATAACGAACAAATCTTCGCGGCTGGCGTCGTAGTGGCCGATTTGGCGACCCAGGGCGTACACGTTTTCGCCGTCGGCGAGCAGGCTCACATCGGGCGTAGTCATTTCCAAGAGCTTACGCACAGCCCGGTAGTCGCTGAGCGGGGTAGGGCAGGTGAGAGCAAAAACCTCTTCCAGGTTGGGGTGATGCCGGGCCGCCAACATCATTTTGCCTACTCCTTCCATGCCCTCGTAGCGGAGCGAGGAAATAGTGTTGAGAGTAGCGTACAGCTTGGCCTCAGCCTTGCTGATGCCTAGATCTTGGGCGGGCGTCTGCATAAACAGCGTACCGGCAGCGCGCACCAGTTCGTCGGTTTCGCGGGGGCGCACCAACAGGCCAGCGCCGGGCTCTGGCTCGCTCAGCGACTTGGCGCATTCCTCGTGAAAACGAATAATAGCCGCCTGAATCAGCGACGGTATCACAGGCCGGCCTGTGGTATAGAAACGATCAGAACGTAGAGTAGGGTGGCGGCGCACTGTTTTGCGGTCGAGCTGAAGCACCGGCATCACATGGTAGCCGTTGATAAGCACCGACCACCCGGCAAACGACAGTCGGGTATAATGCGCTTTATCATGCTCATCCAGAATTTCCTGAATGGCGAGGCGTAGTATGTAGCCCTCGTAGCGCCGTCGCACGGGCTCCTCAGGCGTCTGCTCGGTGCGCTCAGTCAGAATCCAGTTGCCGCGGTCGTGTAGGTGCTGGCAACGCGTGTGCACATCGGCGAAAGTAGTCGGATCGTACTCCGATACATTAGAGCCTAACAGCGAGGCCAGTCCAGTAGCATTGTCGATGGCTGGCACGGCCAGGAGCTGCACGCGCGGCTGCAAGTCTTCATCCAGGGCGTCGAATACGCCATCGGCCATTGTCTGAGCGGCCTGGCGGAAATGCGCCTGGTAGGGCCAGATCAGGGTAGGGTCGGGGCTAGGGATAGGTAGTCCCGGCGCAACGGGCGGTGCGGCGAGCAAGGGGAGGGTCGTCAGCATACAACAGCGGGATAAAAGCGCCGCCGGATGCGTACCAGGCAGCGCCCACCGCAGGGAAGCGCGGCGGTTAGATAGCAACCGCCGACTGTCCCTTCTGGTTGCGCCTACAGCTGAAATACTATAGGCAGTACCATTTTTTGCCGCACGGGCTTTCCCTGAAACCGGGCCGGGTCCCACTTGGGCGCGGCCTTAATCAGGCGGATAGCTTCCTCATCTAGCCCCGAGCCCAGGCGCTTGGGCACCTTCACATCGGTGAGCGAGCCGTCGGGCTGAATCAGAAACTCCACCATCACCCTGCCCTGAATCTTGCGCTGCCGAGCCAGGGCGGGGTAGCGTTGATTTTGCTGTACCCACTCAAAAAACGCATCCGTACCGCCCACGGGCCGAGCCGGCGAGTCGGCTTTCACGGTAATAGGGCTACCGTTAGGGTTGGGGGTAGGAGCAGCGGCACCAGTAGCATCTGCTGGAATCTGGAATGTGACGGGCACTGTAACGCGCTGACGTACTTTCTGGCCTTTGTGCTGGGCAGGCGTCCAGCGCGGGGCGGCAGAAATCAGCCGGATGGCTTCGGCATCCAGCGCGGGATCTAGGGGGTTCTCCACCTTCACCTGCGAGATGCTGCCGGTTCTTTCAATCACAAACGATACCGGCACCGTGCCTTGCTTGCCGGCCTGCAAGGCCTGGGTAGGGTATTGCTGATGCTCGGCCAAATATTGCGCGTAGGTCTCCACGCCTCCAGCCGGAATGGCCGGCTTCTCTACTTCCTGGTAGATTTCCTGCGGATCAGCTTTCGGATATTTCAGCTTCTGTTGCGCCTGAGCAATAAGGCTGGCGGTGCTAAGCGCGAATAAGAAAGCAAGGCGGGGTAGGAGACGTGGCATGAGATAAGCAGTGAGAAACCAGGTAGGCGGGGCAACAACCGCACCAGCCATTCGGTGCGGCGCACCCCGTATCTTTGAACAAAATCTGTTTCCATTACCGTGCCCGAAACCAGCTTCCGCCCGCTTACCGTTGCTCCCGTTGATGTGTTCACCGAGAGCGTGACCACCCACGCCGCCCGCGAAACCTACTTTGCTGGTCGGCACCGGGTGGTGGCGTGGGTACGGGTAGCGGCCTTTGCCGCTGCCGGGGTAGGGGCGTATTATTTTCTTTCCGCAGGAATGTTGGTGCCGGCACTGGCGGTGCTGTTTGCGCTGTATCTGGTATTTCTGGGTCTGGTGCGCTGGCACGATACAATAGGCTACCAACGCGAGCAGCACCGCCTGCTGGCCCAGCTCAACCGCGACGAGCTGGCCCGATTGGAAGGCAAGCTCACTACATTCGACGCGGGCCTGCGCTACCTCGATGCCACGCACCCCTACGCCGCCGACCTCGACGTGTTCGGCGCGCACTCGCTTTACCAGTTGCTCAACCGTGCTACCTCCCGCCTGGGCCACGATTGGCTGGCCGGCTGGCTGCTCGCGCCCACGTCCGCCGCGGCGGTAGTAGGCCGGCAGCAAGCCGTGGCTGAGCTGGCCCCCGATGTGGCCTGGCAGCAGGAGTGGCAGGCGCGGGCGCGCCACTTCCCCCAGCAGGAGTCCGACCCGCGCACTTTCACAGCCTGGCTTCGGCAGCCTGATTTCTTCGCTGGCAAAAGCTGGTTGAAGCCGTTGCTCGTGGTGCTGCCCGTACTAGCCGTAGGTAGCGTAGCCGGCTGGCTGCTAGACTACTGGGCCATCTGGCCGCCGGTGGTCATGATCGGCCTGATTAGCTTATTGAACGCGCAGTTTCGTGCTGCCCGCGACGACTACTACCAGCACAGCGCCACCGTGCGCGATGCCTTGCGCGCCACCCGCGACCAACTGCCGCTGTTTGAGCAGCGCACCTGGCAGGCACCCCGGCTGCGGGCGCTGCACGCTACTCTGCACGCCGGCGGCACCGCGGCTTCGGCGCAGATTGGGCAGCTGGCGCGCATTGCCGGGCTGTTCTCGGCCCGGCAAACGCCCTTCGGTAACCTGTTTATGAACAGCTTGTTTGCCTGGGACTTGCAGTGCATGTGGCGGCTGGAAAGCTGGAAAGCTCAAGCTGCTACCAACCTCGATGCGGTGCTGGAAGCGGGTGCCGAGCTGGAAGCGCTGGTGAGCCTAGCAGGTTTCGCCTTCGCCAACCCTACCTACGTGGTGCCCGAACTAAGCCCGGCCGAACTGGAATGCACGGCCACACAACTAGGGCACCCACTCATCTTCTCGCGCCAGCGCATCACGAATGATTTCAGCATGAAGGGGGTAGGGCACACGGGCGTGATTACCGGCTCCAATATGTCAGGCAAAAGCACATTCCTGCGCACCGTGGGCTTGAACATGGTGCTGGCCCAGGCGGGAGGTGTGGTATGCGCCGCCAGCATGCGCCTGAGTTCGGCGCAGGTATACACGGCCATGCGTACGCAAGACAATCTGGCCGAAAGCACTTCCTCTTTCTACGCCGAGCTGAAGCGTTTGCGCCTGCTGCTGGAGTTGACCAGCACCGGCCAGCCCGTGTTCTACTTACTCGACGAGATTTTGCGCGGCACCAATTCGCTGGACCGGCACCGGGGTGCGCACGCTCTTATTCACCAACTACACCAGCGTCAGGCCAGCGGCCTCATCAGCACCCACGACCTGGAGCTGGCTGCTCTGGCCGACGAGCTGCCCGGCGCCGTACAGAACTTCAGCTT
Source organism: Hymenobacter sp. NBH84 (assembly GCF_014217645.1). Classification (NCBI taxonomy): domain Bacteria; kingdom Pseudomonadati; phylum Bacteroidota; class Cytophagia; order Cytophagales; family Hymenobacteraceae; genus Hymenobacter; species Hymenobacter sp. NBH84. The sequence continues at coordinate 3,405,908 of NZ_CP043644.1, read as the reverse complement.
CAACAGCACCATTGAGGGCGACGAGATTCGCTTCGATTACCAACTGACGCCGGGCGTGTGCCGGGCCTTCAATGCCAGTAAGCTCATGCAACTCATGGGTATAGCTATTGAGGAAGAAGGGTAGGGGATTAAAATGATTTTAATCAGGAGATTAAATCGTTTTAATGTGTGAACCTACGTTGTGTGGTTTGCTTTTATACGTGCAACTTTCGAGAATAATACTGGTAGAAGACGACGGCATGGGTGTTACCGCTCTGTTTTCTTCTACTAAATTGTCGCACTTCAACGAGGGTGTGCCCACAACCCAACCCGCACCCTCGTAGCATTCCTACCTATGTACATTCGTGAAAATCTGCGCTGGCGTGTTATCTGGAAATACGCCTGGAAAAGTTTGTTGATCTTTTTGATTTACGATACGATTGTCTGCTACCTGTACGGCCCGCTCGGCTTTCGGTCATTGGATATTCCGTGGCAGCCAGTGGGCACGTTGGGCGTGGCGGTGGCTTTTTACGTGGGCTTCAAAAACAACGGCTCCTACGACCGTTTCTGGGAGGGCCGCAAGCTGTGGGGCGGCATCGTGAACTACAGCCGCACCTGGGCTATGGAGGCGCTGGAATTTGTGACGTCGGTGGTGGATGCGCCCGATGTGCAGGCGGCGCCCGCCTCGGCCGAGGAACTGACCCAGCGGCACCGCCGCATGGTGTACCGTCAGATTGCCTGGATAAATGCGTTGCGCCTGAACCTGCGTCGCCAGCCTGAGCTGTGGGACGAGGCCGTGGCGCCCTTCCTAGAGCCAGCCGAGTCGGAGCAGTTGCGCGGGTTTGCCAACCCGCCCGCCCAGATTTTGCGGGCCCAAGCCGCCGAAATGCGCGTGCTGCGCGAAAGCCGCGGCCTGCTCAATGACTTTCAGCACGTGACCATGATGCGGGTGCTGGAAGAGCTGTTCAACCTGCAAGGCGCCTGCGAGCGAATTAAGAATACACCCTTCCCGCGCCAGTATGCTTACTTTAGCTGGGTGTTTGTGTGGATGTTTGCGGCGCTGCTGCCGCTGGGCCTCATCGGCGAATTCGAAAATATGGGTCCTGGCCACTTCTGGCTCACGGTGCCGTTTTCGGTGCTGGTGTCGTGGGTGTACTACACCATCGAGTGGGTAGGGCACCACAGCGAAGACCCTTTCGAGAATGAGATGAACGACGTGCCGATGACGGCTCTCTGCCGCAACATCGAAATAGACCTGCGCCAAATGCTGGGCGAAACCAATATGCCGCCCAAGATTGAGCCTGTGAACGATATCCTGTACTAAGCCACGTTGACTGTGGTGAACCACCAAAACGTCATGCCGCACGCCGCGGCATGACGTTTTGCTTTTTAGGCCCCGACTTTGCAGGTCGCCGTTGCGTATAGGCAACGCGCTGCTTGTGCTACCGCTCTATGGCTACCTTTTTTTCGCAATTTACAGTACTTCTTTGCCAGCCAGGATTTCTCTGATGGACTGCGCACCACTGTGGGCATCCTGACGCCGGCGCTGGTGTGTTCACTCTTGGGGCACCTCGAAATGGGCATGACGCTCTCGCTGGGCGCAGTGGGCGTGAGCGTGACCGACACGCCCGGTCCCGTGAAGCACAAGCGCAACGGCATGCTCTACGGGGCGCTGTTCGTATTCGTGACTACCCTGCTCACGGGGTTTGCCCGCCTGTACCCGTTCGCGCTGGGGGTAGAAATTACTGTGCTGAGCTTCTTTTTTTCGATGCTGCTGGTGTATGGTGCCCGCGCCGGCGCCGTGGGCACGGCCGCGCTGCTGCTCATGATCTTGCAGATGGACAAGCCCCTGACACCCGCGCAGGTGCTACCCAATGCCCTGCTGGTGCTGGCCGGCGGGCTATGGTACATGGCGCTGGCGCTGGCCTTTTTCCGGGTGCTGCCCTATCGGGCGGCCCAACAGGCATTGGGCGAAAACATTCACGCCGTAGCCGATTTCTTGCGCATTAAGGCCGAGTTCTACCGCACCACCACCAACCTCGATGATGACTACCGTCGCTTGGTAGCGCAACAGGTGACGGTGAGTGAAAAGCAGGATGCCACCCGCGAAATCATGTTCAAAACCCGCCGGCTGGTGCAGGAATCGACGCGCACGAGCCGCCGATTGGTGCTCACCTTCGTGGACATGGTGGACCTCTACGACCACATCACGGCCACCTATTTCGATAATGCGGCCCTTCGGGAGAAGTTCGGCCCCACGGGTATTTTAGAGGAAATAGCGGTGGTGATTGAGCGCCTGGCCGACGAGTTGGATGCCATCAGCTTTGCCATCCAGACCAACCGTACCCATCGTGGCACTACCGACCTCACTGCCCAGCTGGAACAACTCAAAACCCGCATTGACGCCCTCACTGGCGACGAGCAGGTAGGCAGTACGCTGGTGCTGAAAAAGGTGCTAGTCAGCCTGCGCAACCTCACGCAGCGAGTGAAGGATATTGTAAAATACTTTCAGGCCGATGCTGAGCTACCCAAGGTGGCGCGGGCAGCCAACGCCCGCGAATACGCGCGCTTTGTGTCGCCGCTGCGCTTTAGTTGGGAGGCTCTGCGCGACAACCTCACGCTCAGTTCCTCGCATTTCCGCCACGCGGCCCGCGTGATGCTGGCCTGCGTGTTCGGCCTTCTGGTTTCCAAGCTGTTCTTCACCGGCCATCACAGCTACTGGGTCCTGATGACTAGTACGCTGATGCTCAAGCCCTCCTTCAGCCTGACCAAGCAGCGCAACTACCAGCGCATTATGGGCACGCTTATCGGCGGGCTAATTGGGGTGGCCGTGCTGTTGCTGTTGCCTACCCACCCGCGGGTGCAATTTGGGCTATTGGTAGTGTTTATGCTCACGGCCTACAGCTTCCAGCGCCGCAATTACGTGGTGATGGTCATTTTCCTGACGCCCTACCTGCTCATTCTCTTTAGCTTCATGGGCCTGGCCTATTTTAATGTGATTGAGGAGCGCGTGACCGATACGGCCGTGGGCTGTGCCATTGCGCTGGCAGCGTCCTACCTGCTGTTTCCCAACTGGGAGTCAGACCAATTGCGCAGCTACATGCGTGCTGTATTGCAGGCCAACATGGCCTACCTCCAACAAATTGCCCAACGCCTGAGCGGCCAGCCGCCCTCTCTCACGGACTATAAGCTGGCGCGCAAAGACGTGTACATCAGCTCGGCCAACCTGGGTGCCGCTTTCCAACGGATGCTCTCGGAACCCAAAAGCAAGCAGCGCCATAACTCCGACGTGCATCGCTTTGTGGTGCTCAATCATATCCTGTCATCCAACATGGCCACGGTGGCAGCCTCCTTGGAAAATGGTGTGCCCCAGCACGCCCGCGACGGCCTGCGCCCAGTGAAGCAAGCGCTATCGGCGCTGCAACGAAGCGCGCAGCAACTGACTCCGGCTGCCCCGGCTCCTTCACCGCCTATCCCGGCCGCTTCTCCAGCTTCAGCCACCACCGCCACCCTCACTGCCGACGACCGGCTGCTACTCGATCAACTGGAGTTCTTGCAGAAAGTCAGCAGCGACATTGGCCGCACCACCGAGCAAGTACTGGCCGAGAACGAGGCTCCAGCTCATAAAAAGAGTCCGATAGTGGCCGGAAGCTAAGCCAATTTGGAGTGCCTTCCAGAACCTACCCTCTGTCAAATACTCTGTGAAGCATCTGGTTATCCACAAAAGCAAGGCTTGCGGTATTTCACCTTTTTCTACCTGTATGTGATGCAGGGCATCCCGGCGGGCTTTGGGCTCACGGGCTTAGTAAAATACTTGATTGTCAAAGTGATAATCGCCGAAACCGTAGCCTCGTTTGGCGTCATCATAGGCCTGCCCTGGGCCATTCAGTTCGCGTGGGAACCCCTCATCGACAAACATCAATACTCCGTGATTGGGCACCACAAGCAGTGGGTAGTGCTCACGTAGTTCGTGGCTTTTCTGGCTTCGCTGGGGCTGCTGTTGGTGCTCCGGCGACAACAGCCACTGGTGCCCAACCTAGCGGTGTTGAACACCGAGTGATTTTGTGCGTTGTTCTCCTAAAGCTGGTGTATTCCGTATAGCCGGAGATAGTCTTTCCTTAGCACTTTCCTGAATGCAAATCAGTTCAATCTACATTGTAATGGGCGTGTCGGGCAGCGGCAAAACCACGGTAGGCAAATTGTTAGCCGAGCGGTTGGAGCTGCCTTTCCATGACGCCGATGATTTTCACCCTGCCGCCAACATCGAGAAGATGAGCAACGGCATTCCGCTCGACGATGACGACCGGGCCGGCTGGTTGGCCGATATGGCCAAAGCCATTACTAAATGGGAAACTACCGGCGGTGCCGTGCTAGCGTGTTCTGCGCTGAAAGAAGCTTACCGCCAAACATTGCAGGGCGGTGCCCGCCAGTCCCTGCGATGGGTATTTCTAGACGGCTCCCGTGAACTATTGAGCGACCGAATCGAACACCGAAAAGGCCACTACATGGCCGTCGATATGCTGGATTCGCAGCTTGAAACATTGGAAAAGCCGGCGTATGGTCTGCACATCGAGCTGCGCAAAGAGGAAACGCCCAAGCAGGTGACCGATAAAATCATGCAGGCAGATATTGCGTCGGAAACCAAGCCTGCGTAGGTAGGCTGTCGCTTCATCAAGCTTTGGACTAGCTGAATAGGGTAGCCTTTGCGTTTATTCTATTATTCTATAGCCAAGAAACACAACCACCCTACTGCGTTGCGTAGTAGGGTGGTTGTGTTTCTTGGCTATAGAATATCCAGATTACTCCGATTTTTTCCGGCCGGAGCCGCTTTTCTTACCGCCGCCGTCTTGCTTATTGACAGTGGCCCAGGCGCGTTTTTCGGCTTCTTCTTCCGATACGCCGCGTTTCTCGTAGCTTTCTTCAATGTGTTCGGCCTGCCGCTTCTGCTTGTCGGTGTAGGCCGATTTATCTCCTTGTGGCATGATATAAAGTGTGTTAGGTGAAAGGTAAACGAACAGTTTTCCTATACGCGTTACCTACGCGTGCGTTATAGCTGGGCTTCCATCGGGCTTGAAACACACTGCGTATCTTCGCGCCTCATTTTACGCAAGCTGCTATGCGCCAACTCGCCGTCGTTCCGCACCCCGAAGTCAAAATCACACTTTTCGCCTGGAATGGCAAATACCTGATTAAGCTAGAAAAAGGCATGTTTGAACAAACCTACAAGGTGAGCGAAATGGACATCACCAGCGAAGACGACGTGCACGCCATGCTCGACCAGGAATTTCTACAAGCGGCCATTTCCCGCTTCGCGGGCATGCGCACCGATTTGCAAGCTGCTTTCGACCGGCACGATCTGTAGGCGTTGGAAATGGAATACAGCTTTTGCATGACTAAAAAGCCTATTATCATCCTGCTGTTGCTCGGTAGCCTTCTGGCAGTGCTACCTCTGTCTGCTGCTGCCCAGCTCTACGAAGCACATAACGGCTCTGTGAATGTGGAGCGCCAGGCGCGCGACGCGGTGCAGGTACAGACCGACGGCTCGGCGCAATGGCTGCGCGACTTTTGGCAATCCTGGCTGAAAGACACCTATAACATCCGACTGAAGGGCAACGGTATGTTGGGGGTAGGGAAGAAGGATGTGCTGGAAGCGCAGCAAGTGCCCGTGTCAAGCGTGTCGGGTAAGCTGCTGAATTTCTACTCCATCATCGTAGCACCTACTGATTCCACTGCCCAGCTAAGTGTCTACGCCGCTTTCGATAAAACTTCCTACCTCAGTGCCACCAGTACACCCAGCGAATACGCGGCGTTGCGCAACATCGCGCAGAGCTTTGCGGCCGCTGCCCGGCAAAAAGCCTACCGCGAGCAACTGGTAGCCGCAGAAGAACAGCTGCGCGCCTCCGAGAAGGAAAAGGAACGCCTCGCCAAAGACGTAACGAATCTGCAAACCAATACGGCTGCCAACCTCCTCAAGATTGCTACCCTGCAAAAGCAAAACGAAGCCAACGTATTGCAAGCCCGTCAAGATTCTGTAAAGCTCGTACGTAATGCCCAGGAGTTGGAGCTATACAAGCAGCGCGTGCAGCGCCGCCGCGACCAACTATCAGCCCTCGACCGTAAATAGCTGCTAGCGTAGCCGTCACAAATAGTTTTTCGTACTGTCTTTTATGGAAAAAGACCCCTCGCCGCTCGATACGCTCCGCCAGCTCAAAGAATGGCTGGACGCCGGTGCCATCACGCCTCAGGAGTTTGAAGCGCTGAAAACCAAACTGGTTTTCAACCAAGGAGTCCACCGCGAAGGTCTACCCCTACCCGGTACGCCATCCGTGGAGCCCACCACCGAGCCAGAGCCCCTCGCGCCAACTGCCCAGCCGCCGTACTTGGCGCCGGGCGCGGCTGCGGGGCCGGCAGTACCATTGGCTCCCTCCGCTATTCCTGACCCAGAGCCCACGTCGGCCGGGCTCGATCCGCTGGCACCTGGTGTGGGGCCTGTGCCAAGTGAGGCCGAATCGCGTAGCCCCTTGGGCATTCTTCTGATTGTAGGGGGCATTGTACTGCTTTTGGGTCTGATGGCCTACTTGGTATTCGGTGGGCGCGAGTCGGAGCGCCTAACCAGCACCTCCCAAACTGCTGCCGATACGGTAGCCGTGCAGCCAGAGGTAGGCCCCCAGGCCGAGCAAATTGAGCTACCGCCCGCCGCTGCCCCCGAAACCGTACGGGTAGCGCCGGCAGTGCTACCCGCAGCTCCTATTCCAACCACCGATTCAGGATCAACGGCTGCTACGGCAGTCCCTTCTGCCGCCGATGAAAAAGCGGTGCGCACCCGGGTGCAGCAGGCACTTGCTGCGTATTATACTGATCTGCAAGCTGCCCCTATCAACGCCGAAGACCACTTTGCTCCGAGTGTAGAGCGGTTCTACACCCTGCAAAATACCACGCCTGAAGCCATTAGTGCCGACCTCGCTGCGTCACATTTTCCGGAGTTTACGGAGGAGCAGACACAGATAGTGCCAGGCAGCCTGAAGGTAGAACCCGCCGCCGAAGATGGGACCCGTACTGCTACCTACCTCGAAACCAGTACTGCTTTCCGGCAGTCGCGCCAGCAGCACCAGCAAACCAAAGCGCAAGTGCGGGTACGCTTCGACCCAGATTACAAAATCGTGTATCTGCGCCAGGAGCGTTTGCTGGAAAATAAATTTACGGAGTAGCCCCGTGCTACTTGCTTTCCTATGACAGCCTACAGAAACCTGCGCTGGACAAGTAAGGTAGGCCTGCTGTTGCTGATGGGCTTGCTTTCATCTTGTCTGAAGCTACTGAAGCCGGGACATCCAATCAGCAAGGAAATGCCTCCCCTCGCTCCTGATTACAGCAACGCGGCCAACTGGGCGGCTTTGCCTACCCGCCTCGACTCAGCCGATACTGTACCCTACGGCTCCAACCTGCGCGACCAGCAGCAAAACGCCAGCGCCGATGTATTCTTTGTGCATCCCACGACGTACTATCGTCGCAAAACCTGGAATGCCGCGTTGGACGACGAATTGGTGAATAAGATTACCGATCGGGAAGTCATCCGTAAGCAGGCCAGCGTGTTCAATGCAGCGGGGCAGATCTATGCTCCCCGCTACCGGCAAGCTACTTTATATGCGTTTTTTTGAGAACAAGCGAAAGCACAACGGGGAGAAAGCGCTAGACTTGGCATATACCGATGTGAAGGCTGCTTTCACATACTATCTGACTTACTACAACCAAAACCGGCCGATTATTTTGGCCAGTCATAGCCAAGGCACTGTATTGGCTGCTCGCTTGTTGCGCGAGTTTTTTGACCAAGACCCGGCTCTGCGCCGCCGGTTGGTAGCGGCCTACCTTATCGGCTACAAAGTGCCCGCCACCACGTACCAAGTGCTGCAACCGTGCACCGACTCCACTCAAACTGGCTGCTACGTGAGTTGGAATTCCGTCAACTGGCGGAAACCGTTTCCGCGTTTTGAAGGCGGCGTGGCCGTTAACCCCCTTACCTGGACTACTGATACCACGTACGCGCCCGCGACCCTCAACCAAGGTAGCGTGCCCCAGTCTTTCGACCGTATCGACCGCGGCGTGGCAGACGCTAAGGTGCACAATGGCCTCGTCTGGCTCCACGACCCAGATGCCAACGGCTATACAAGGGTCCGAATTTTCGGACACCACAAGCTACACTATTCCTTTCATTTAGTAGACTATGGCTTGTACTACATAAACCTGCGCCGTAATGCACAAACGCGGTTGCAAGCTTGGCACTCAACTCACCAGTAGCCCTATTTTCAGGTAGGAAGTAGGCTCCCGCTTATATAAGTGTACAACAAAAAGCCCTGGTATCTATACAAGATACCAGGGCTTTTTTGCCATAAGCAGCGTATTAGCTCAATACGTCGGTATGCGATTTCAATACCTGACGGGCAACAGCCAGGTTCGTGTCGCGGGAGTTCACAGCTAGATAGATGAACTTTTGACCGTTAGGCGACAATTTCAGCAAGTGCAACTGATCTGTCAGCGTTAGCAGAATGTCTTGGATAGTCTGGTTCAGCTTCAGGGCCGAAATAGCCTTCAGCTTCTGCTTTACTACCTCTGTGTTGTAAGCGGCAGCCGTTTCGATATCGAAGCTGGCTACGTTTGAATGAGCAGCCAAAGGCATACCCGTTTCAGTTTCAACTACTGCTACCGCTACTAGCGAGGGCAGTTCTTTTAAAATTTCTTGAACCGTTTGGTTGGGAGCAACAGTAACGCTCATGGCAATAAGTAAATATGAAAGTGAGAAAACAAGGTGAAGTGTAGTTTACTAACTGGAGTGCTTGCGCAGTACTTCGCGTGCCAAAGCCAGGTTGGTATCGTGCGTATATACTAGTAGCAAGCAGCCCCATTGTTGGTCTGCCGTTAGGCGAAGCACGTGGAACTGTTCGTCTAGTACTAGTACCAGATCTTCCAACTGCTGCGTAGCCAGCCCTGGCTGGGCCGATAGGCGCGCTAGATGCCGCGCCGTAGCTACTGCATGCGTAGTTACTTTATAAGGGTCTGATTGAGCCTGTTTGGTGTAAGCCGCCAACAACCGTCCAGAACTCAGATCGACAACGGTAGCTAGAAGCAGTTCGGGTAATTCCTGAAGTATTCCTTCCAATATCTCAGTTGCCCGTTCGCGAGAGGCGCCAGTGACATCACTCGTAATTTTCCGAACGGCAACTTTTTGCAGGAATGGAATTCTCATTTGAGTAGAACTCTATCTGGTTCCAACAGCTAGAGGTAGTAAGAATATCAGTGAAGTAAACTGCTAAGCAGAGGGGAGCAAAAACACTCCCTACTCACAGCAGCTGACGGCCAATTAAACGAATAAAGAAGCCAAGTTCGATGTCTTCTGTTTATCCTGTTCAGAAAGCCTTCATGATAATCACAGGCCAAATAGAATGCCAAAAATACAATTACTGATTTCCATGGATAAAAAATATGCGGTGATATAAGGAGCAGTAAAGTATTCCTTTGAATTGTAGTATAAAGCCACTTTATAGAGCAGCTTATACACTACAATGTAATATCAATGGGAAGTCATACACTCCATATACCACCGCCACAGCCTTCTGCGCTAGCAATTAAAAGAAGAGCCAGTGACGCTTAGGCTTCTTCGCTTTTTCCATGTTAGGTACGAGGGTCATATTTTCTACAGCACCACCTTTCACCTGAATTTCGTCGTCGCTGTAACCTGCATAGCCGTATTGAAGCGTGGTTGGGCGGCCAGCCGGAACGCGTAGCGAATAGTTACCTTGTGCATCGGTGCTTACGCCCCGGCTTGTGCCTTTCTGCAGAACAGTGGCGCCTATCAATGGCCGACCGTTCTCGTCCAGAATGCGGCCACGCACAACTACTGTTGCTGCATTGATTGAAGCTACTGAAGCTACTTCAGCTACCGAGGTTTCAGATGCTACTGCGGTAACAGGTGCAATAGCGGTATTCTCGATTGTGCGGCCAGAGTTGGCGAATACGGCACCACCGACCAATACGCTACCTACTAACATAGAGGCAGCACGGCGACGAAAACGTTGGGGCTCCGTCCGAATCAAATCAAACTGCCGTTGCACCCAGCCTACAGGCTGCACTTGGTGGCCTTGCTGCTTCATTTCGTAGAAGCGGCGTAAAGTAGCATCAGCATGTGCACTGTTCGCTTTGATGTAAGCATCAACAAGCGTAGTGTTTTCAGTCGATAGGTCGCCGCGGAGGTAAGCGTCGCGGTATACCGAGAGTAATTCTCCCGAAATGGGATGAAATGGGTTGGCGCTGAGTTTCATAATGAGCTGTGTTGTTGTAAAAGTGACATTGATTTTGACAACACAAAATTCAATAAAAAAATGGACATAATCTATTCGTAAAATGATGTTAGTAAAGGGTTTGAACCTACTGTATCTTCGATAAATTCAGTTCTATACACGGTAAATAGCGCAATTTGCCAACTGAGTTGTATTTGAAAGCATTTGGATATTTATTTTAATAGTACAATTATATTAGATTATTTATAAATTTTGTTATATAAATGAAATGAAATTTCTATTTTATAGAATTCGCTTTTCAATTTTGGGAATAAAGTAAATCTATTTAGATCCAGTTTACGTACGCGAAGATCCAAAATTTAGATTAGCTGATTTAATTAGATGAATTTGTATAATATTCATATTTAATATGTATAATATGATAAAAATATATTATATTATATAATTTAAGTGCAATTATTTTGTCATGATGCTGCTCTTTATGACCAGTATGAGTAAAAAGAAAGAGCCCGCTACCAATAGGTAGCGGGCTCTTTCTTTTGAACGAGAACTTTATACTCAGGCGTGGTTATGCAATAGCAACACGCTTGAAGTCAGTTACAGTCATGCCTTTGCTGGTTTTGTCAAGCAACTGAGCGATAGTAACAGAGTTGTCTTTCACGAACTCTTGGTTGAGCAAGGTGTTCTCCTTATAGAACTTGTTGAGTTTACCTTGAGCAATTTTCTCCAACATAGCCTCAGGCTTGCCTTCAGCACGAGCCTGCTCCTTGCCAATCTCAATTTCGCGCTCTACAGTAGCAGAGTCTACACCGTCTTTATCAACGGCAACAGGTTTCATGGCTACAATCTGCATAGCTACGTCGCGACCTACTTCGTTGGTATTGGCGTCGCCTACGTTCTTCAGGCCTACCAATACGCCCTTCTTATTATCGGAGTGGATGTAAGAAGCAACTTTCTCAGCAGTCAGCGTTTCGTAAGCCACGATGTCCAGCTTCTCACCAATTTTGCCCATTAGGTCGGTGATATGCTCTTGCAGGGAGCGGCCATCGTCTTGCTTTGCGGCTAGCAGGTCTTCCTTGGTACCAGCATCCGACTTCACAGCGGCATCTAATACTTGCTGGGCCAGCTTGCGGAAGTCTTCTACCTTGGCAACTGGCTCAGTTTCGCAAGCCAAAGCTACCAACTTGCCAGTGGTACCATCTTCGCTTACGCTTACCATTACCATACCTTCAGCGGTAGCATTTTCAGCCCGCTTATCTGCAATTTTCTGACCCTGCTTACGCAGAATGTCGCGGGCAGCTTCAAAGTCGCCGTCTGCCTCGGTCAGTGCTTTTTTGCAATCCATCATGCCCGCGCCAGTCATAGCGCGCAGCTTGTTCACGTCTTGGGCGGTAATTGCTGCCATTCTTCGTGTATGTTTAGGAGTTGGGTGATACTATTGTAAATGAACTGCACTTTGGGTGCGTGTTCTAAGTAGGTAGTGCAAAAGTCTTGCAAAGCACCCGGAGTCTGCCATATCGACACATGCAACAGGCTGCCTACCCAAAAGAAAGAGGGAACACCGGAGCCGAGTGCTTCGCATGTTCCCTCTCACTCAATCAATGGGCCAGAGCCTATTCGTCGGCAGCTTGTTTTTCCTGGATGCCTTCGTCTTCCGACTGCTTCCGGTCAGACTCTTCTTTGTCTACCTTCCGTTCCGACAAGCCATCTTCGATGGCCTTGCCGATAACACCGATAATCAGCGATACTGATTTCGAGGCGTCGTCGTTAGCTGGGATAGGGAATTCTACCAACTCGGGGTTGGAGTTGGTATCCACGATAGCAAATACCGGAATGTTCAGCTTTTGAGCTTCCTTCACAGCAATGTGCTCACGCTTCACGTCAACTACGAACAGCGCAGCGGGTAGGCGGCTCAGGTCGGCGATGCCACCCAATACACGCTCCAGCTTCTCGCGCTCGCGCGACATCATCAGCTTCTCACGCTTAGCAAGTGCTGCGTAAGCCGTGTTTTCCTTCACCATCTTGTCGATGGTGCTCATTTTCTTCAGCGACTTGCGAACAGTAGCGAAGTTGGTGAGCATACCACCCAGCCAACGGTCGGTTACGTACGGCATTTTGAGGCGCTTAGCCTCTTCCGTTACGATTTCCTGCGCTTGCTTCTTAGTAGCTACGAACAGTACTTTCCGGCCCGACTTAGAGATCTGACGTATAGCAGCAGCTGCCTGATCCAACGAAACGAGGGTCTTGTTCAGGTCGATAATATGGATGCCGTTCTTCTCCATGAAGATGTACGGCGCCATTTTCGGGTCCCACTTGCGCGTAAGGTGACCAAAGTGGGCACCTGCGTCAAGCAGTTCTTTATATGTGGTGGTCTGAGCCATGATAGGAATTCCTCTGGAAGATTAGCGTTTCGAGAACTGGAACGAACGACGAGCTTTGCGCTTACCGAATTTCTTGCGTTCCACCATGCGCGGGTCGCGGGTCAGGAAGCCTTCTTTCTTCAACGCCGGACGAACCTCTGCGTTGTCGCCTACGAGGGCTTTCGAGATGGCCAGACGGATAGCCTCAGCCTGAGCCGAGATGCCGCCGCCGCGCACGTTCACCTTAATGTCGTACTGGCCGACTTGCTCGACCGTCGCCAAAGGCTGGTTCACGATATTTTCCAGGAGCTCGTTACCGAAGTACGCTTTCATGTCCCGGCCATTGATAGTGATATTCCCTTGCCCGGCTTGCATATAAATGCGCGCCACCGAGGTTTTTCTTCTACCAGAGGTGTTGGAAATTTCCATTAATAGAATACGATTAGAGAAAAAGGAAAGCCTTGTATGGCTTACAGGTGCTTAAGATCAACAGCTTTAGGCTGTTGTGCTGCGTGGGGATGCTCGGCGCCGGCATACACGAACAGGTTGCGGAATTGCTCCGAACCCAAACGGTTGCCTTGCAGCATACCTTTCACGGCGTGCTCGATTACGCGAGTCGAGTCTTTGGCTTTCTTATCGCGCAGGTTGATGCGCTTCTGACCGCCGGGGTAGCCCGAGTGCGTGATGTAGATTTTGTCGGTCAGCTTCTTGCCCGTAACGCGCAGCTTGTCAGCGTTAACAACAATAACGTTGTCGCCGCAGTCCGAGTTGGGCGTGAACGAGGGCTTGTGCTTGCCGCGTAGGATGTTGGCAACTTGGCTGGCCAAACGGCCCAGCGTAGCGTCACCAGCATCAATCACGACCCAGCCCTTATTGGCGTTGGCTTTGTTGACGGAAATCGTCTTGAAGCTCAGATGATCCATTGATGAGTTGAGTAAACGTTTGAAAATGAGGCATGAACCGAATACGGCTCGGGAAAAACGGACACAAAGTTACCGTTTTTCGGGCAGGAAGCAAACGATGCTATAAAGTTTTGTGTGTGAAAGCCATAGCGCTGCACACAGGAGCACTTTTTAAGCAGTTCGCTAAGCCGCTGATGGCTACTGATACTGCCGTAGCGTATCCACCAATACCCGGAAATCTTTAGGGTAGGGGGCCTCAAGAGTTACACGTTCGCCGTCCATTTTGGCAAAGGTGAGCTGCCGGGCGTGCAAGGCAAAGCGCTTAATAAATGGCTGTTCTTCCTCACCTTCTTTCACGTTGAACTTGCGCTTGAGTGAAGACAGATAGAAGTCTTCGCCGCCATACAAGCCGTCGCCTATAATGGGAGCCTGCAAAAACATCAGGTGCAGACGAATCTGGTGCATTCGGCCGGTGACGGGTACGCACTGCACCAGCGTATGGCGGGCAAAGGCTTCGAGGGTAGTGAAATAGGTTTCGGCAGGCTTGCCTTTGAATGCGAGGCGGGCTTTGCCCTTCGAAGTGGTTTCGATTTTACGATCTACTAGTAGATTATCGAAGTGATGCACACCCCAGGCCACGGCATGGTAGAGCTTGTCCACCTCCCGGTTTTCAAACTGCATGGAAAGGTGGCGGTAGGCGGCTGGGTTCTTGGCCAGCGCCAGTGCACCCGAGGTTTCTTTGTCGAGGCGGTGGCAGGCCTGCACATCATTGGCATACTCGCGGGCCATGCGCAGAATGTTGTTGGCACCGCCAAACCGCTCGTCGAGGGTAGCCAGAAACGGCGGCTTGTTGATGACGATGTAGTCCTCGTCCTCAAACAGAATCAGGTCTTGAAAATCAATATGCTTCATTACACTACGAAGGTAGCGGGAAGCGCGCATATCCGTGTTAGTCTACCTGCTCCGGCTGTTTTACGGGGCGTCGCAACTTGGGCTTTGGTAGCTTGAATTCGAAGGTGGTGCCCTGGCCCGGCTCGCTGTGTAGGCGCAACACCGACTTATGGCCTTCCACAATGTGCTTGCTGATAGCCAAGCCTAAGCCCGTGCCACCCGAGTTGCGCGAACGACTTTTCTCGATGCGGTAGAATCGCTCGAAAACCCGGTGATGGTGCTGCTTGGCAATGCCCTCCCCATCGTTGTGCACGGCAATACGCACTGTTTTGGCGGTTTCTGAGAGGTGTACGGATACGTGGCCTCTCTCCTGCCCGTACTTAATGCCGTTGTCGATAAGGTTGATGAGCACTTGGCGGATGCGGTTGCGGTCGGCTAGCACCAGTAGCTCGGCATCGGCGAGGGTAGGGGGGAGTAGCTCCAGCGTTACGCTCCGTTGAGCGGCCGTTAGCTCTAGCTGCTCAAAGATGTCGAGCACCAGCTGTACTACGTTGAAACGCTGGCGGCGCATCTGCACCACGCCTTTCTCCAGCTGTGAAATTGTGACTAGGTCCTGCACCAGGTCGTTGAGGGCATCGAGGCTGCTGGCGGCTTTGGAGAGAAATTTTCGCTGGGTTACTTCGTCTATTTCGTCGTCGTCCAGAATCGTGTGCACAAAGCCCTGCGCGGCAAAAATGGGCGTTTTCAGCTCGTGCGATACATCGGCTAGGAACTCGCGGCGCAGCACTTGCAAGCGTTTTAGCTCGTCGATTTCTTGCTGCTTGCGAGCAGCCATTTGCAAAATCTCGTCGCGCAGGCGCTTCAGGGGCTCGGGCCGAAACAGAAATTTATTGGAGAGTTTGCGCAATTCCTTGCGCTTGATCATCTCCAAACCTGAATAAATGGTATTGATTTCCCGGAAGATCAGCGCTTCAAACGATAAGTAAACCAGCAGAAAACAAGCTGCTACTGTAATGCCCGCCGTTAAGAATGCTTCCCGAAACTCCATCTGTGGCGCGTAAACGGCCAAGGCCGTAAGCACACCAGCCACGAGCATCGAAATGAGGATAGCAATAGTACGTGAGGACAGATTGAGTTTCAAAGGAAAAGATATAGGATAGGTAGTGGTTGAAAATGGGTCATGCTGAACGCGGCGCACCGGAGGCAAAGCATCTGTACTTAAGATAATAATTCCTGTGACTTGAACTACTATCAAGAAAGATGCTCCGACTCCGCTACGCTGCGCTCAGCATGACGTTCTAGCAAAAGGCTTTGCGGGAGGCGCTAATCAGCGTTGAATTTGTACCCTACCCCTTTGATGGTTTGAATATGGTGGTCGCCTACCTTCTCACGCACTTTACGCACGTGCACATCCACGGTGCGGGCCAGCACAAATACGTCGTTACCCCAAATATTCTGGAGAAGTTCGTCGCGGTTGAACACTTTGTGGGGCGAAGCAGCTAGGAACGCCAGCAACTCAAATTCCTTCTTAGGCAGAATGATTTTGCGACCATCCTGGTACACGGCAAAGCCCGTGCGGTCAATAGTCAGGCCGTTGATTTCGATGGTGGCGCTAACCTGCTGCGGATCCTGGTCGCGGCGCACGAAGGCGGCCAGACGGCTCATGAGGGCACGCGGCTTGATGGGCTTGTTGATGAAGTCGTCGGCGCCGGCCTCAAATGCAGCCACTTCCGAAAACTCCTCGGCGCGAGCCGTCAGGAAGATAATATAGGCATCCTTGAAGCGCGGCTGCTCGCGTAGCTGGCGGCATGCGGCAATGCCATCCAGATGGGGCATCATGACGTCGAGCAGAATGATGTCAGGACCAAAATCGGTGGCGATTTCCAGCGCTTGGCGGCCATCAGCGGCCGAAGCTACTTCGTACCCTTCTTTGCGTAGGTTGTACTCCAGTAGCTCAACAATGTCTGGGTCGTCGTCAACAACGAGAATGCGATAGGCGTTGGAAGCAGAAGTAGCGTGCACAGGGCGAGGCGGTTTGGGGTAGAACAGAACGCGGGCCGACAGGCCAACGCGGCGGTGGGAGGTAGGAGGAGAAAGGACGTTTTTGCGAGCTGGCAGTGTCTTAACCGTTGATGCCAAGGGAGGGGAGCATTAAAAAGTGAAACAGACTCGACGGGCCGTTTGCGCCGCCGAGCTACAAAAAAAGCGACCCCCAACGGAGTCGCTTTTCCTTACAATCAATTAGAGGCCACTAAGTTCAATCGATTTTTGAGGCCTTGGTATTTATACATATCCACTTTCACAGAGCCAACAAACATTTCGGCCTGAATCAGAACCGGAATTTTATTGCGGTCGTCGGAGAGGTACACCGAAATGGCGTTTTCGCCGCGAAAAAGTTTATTGCTGGGCATCTTGGGCACCAGCCGAAGCGCCCGCACAATGCCTGCTTTGGTTTCCACCGTTTCGCGCCCTTTGTAGATAACGTCCATGCTAAACACTTCGTCGTCGAAAAAGCCCTGCACCCGGATAACCTCACCGGGTCGGTGCTGGTCAAAATTAATAGTTCGCAGGAAATAAACCCCGCTCACAATATCCTGCACATTGCTTGGCACCTTAAAGGTACCGCGTTTTACATCATTCTTATCTTTTTTATACGATTCGACGGAAGCTACGGCGCGGGTATGGTCGAAGTCCACGGTTTCGCGCTTGCGGTAGTGGTTTTCCTCGATGTTGCGGAAAAAGCGCTGCGGCCGGATGGAAGCCGTGTCGATGTAGGAGCGCCAGGTGTCCCGGATGCGCAGGAAAAAATCGAAGGAGCCCAGCGTGCGTCCCGTAACAGTAGCCTGGTAGCACGGCCGGTTGTTCACGCGGTGAATGTTATCGGCTACCTCAATAGTGGCCTCGGCAGCGTTAATCAGACCATAGTGTACCTTGTAGCTGAGCACTTCGCCATGAGTGAAGCTGCTATTGGATACGATACGGGTAGCCTCCGTTGGTTGAAAAGCCGAAAGGCCTACACCAGCGAAAAGAAGCAGACAAACGTAGTAAAACCAGCGACGGGACATACGGAACGGCGGGGTTGTTTCAGCTGGTACGTATTCAAAAGCGGTGCCAGCAAAGCTACACAACATACGAACGCGCCGCCAGCTAAGTACACCTGAGCTTGAGGAGCATAGTAGTAAAATGCGGCAGAATACGAAAAAGCCCCATAACCAACGGCTATGGGGCTTTGCAATTCAAGCTAGGGTAGGAACAATGCCTACTCGGCCAGTACTTCGTCGTCCTCGTCCACCGTGCGGTCTTCGGGGATGGCAGCCAGAGCGGCCTCGGGCTCACCCTTCACCATCTGACGAATCTTGTTCTCGATTTCGTTGGCCAGCTCCTCGTTGTCGTGCAAAATGGTCTTCACGCCTTCGCGGCCCTGACCGAGACGGTCGCCGTTGTAGGAGAACCACGAGCCCGACTTGGCGATGATGCCCATATCTACGCCTAGGTCCAGAATCTCACCGATTTTGGAGATGCCTTCGCCATAGATAATATCGAACTCAATCACCTTGAAGGGTGGTGCTACCTTGTTCTTCACCACCTTCACCTTGGTGCGGTTGCCGGTGATGTTGTCTTTGTCTTCCTTGATCTGGCCGATGCGACGGATATCAAGGCGCACAGAAGCGTAGAATTTCAGGGCGTTACCACCAGTGGTGGTTTCGGGGTTACCGAACATCACACCGATTTTCTCGCGCAACTGGTTGATGAAAATGCAGCAGCAGCCAGTTTTGTTGATGGTACCAGTGAGCTTCCGCAGGGCCTGTGACATCAGACGCGCGTGCAGACCCATTTTCGAGTCACCCATATCACCTTCTAGTTCACCTTTCGGCACCAGGGCAGCTACGGAGTCAATTACAATAATGTCGATGGCGCCGGAGGAAATCAACTGGTCGGCAATTTCCAAGGCTTGCTCGCCATTGTCGGGCTGGGCGATGAGCAGGTTTTCGGTGTCAATGCCTAGCTTTTCGGCGTAGCCTTTGTCAAAGGCGTGCTCGGCGTCGATGAAAGCCGCGATGCCGCCTTTCTTCTGTGCCTCCGCAATGCAGTGCATCGTGAGGGTAGTCTTACCCGACGATTCAGGGCCGTAAATCTCAACAATACGACCTTTAGGCAGGCCGCCAATGCCCAGTGCAATATCCAAGCCCAAGGAGCCAGTGCTGATAGCCGGAATGTCGACAACTTTATTGTCGCTGAGCTTCATCACGGTGCCTTTGCCGAACGACTTGTCCAGCTTTTCCATCGTGAGTTGCAGGGCCTTTCTTTTTTCAGCGGCCGGATCGGCGACGACTTTCTCTGTGGTTGCAGCCATGTGAGGGTAGGTTATAAAAAGTACTTACGTTTGGTGAAAATTATGCTTTTTCCGGCTGCCCAGCAAGCTCAGCGCTGCACGGTGAAACCCGTGACGGCGCTTATTTGGGGCAGCTTTTTCTAACACCCGACCCTGGCTTTTCGTGCCGTTGTGCCGATAAATATATGAGAAATTATTTACTAAATATATTAGCTGTTGGCGGTCTGCTAGTTAGCACGCATGCGGTGCAAGCGCAGCTAGATAATCGGGCATTCACAAATACTGAACCAGGCAAAAAAAGCGAGTTAACTTTCAATCAGCAGGCTTCTTCCAGCGAAGAAGAAAACACCGCCGGCGACCTGCAACTATCCGTGCGCTCCTTCACGTTTTTCAAGGATAACGAGTATTTCAACCGCATTATCGAGGGATATACGCTATTTGGCACGCAGTTGAACCCACAGCTCGTGTATTATCCTACAGCTAATTTGCGGCTGGAAGGCGGTGTATTTCTGTGGAAAGACTTTGGTAACGCCCGGCTGCGACAGGTGCGTCCTACTTTTCGGGCTACTTATACCAAGGGCAACAGCGAGTTTATTTTTGGAAACATTCGGCCGCATTTGAACCACGGCTACATCGAGCCGCTGTTCAATTTTGAGCGCGTAATCCTAAAACCGTTGGAGGAAGGATTGCAGTATCGCTATGTTTCTGATAGGGTAGGGCTAGACGTGTGGGTGGACTGGCAACGGCAGCAGTATCGGTACAGCAATTATCAGGAAGAAATTGCGGGCGGCCTCAGTGGCTCGGTGCGCCTCACCGGCGCCAGTAGCCCCGTGACGGTGTCCCTACCTCTGCAATTCACCGCCACCCACCGGGGCGGGCAAATCGACACCATTGACCGGCCGTTGCAGACGCTGTTCAACGGAGCTACAGGGGTAGAGGCGCGTTATCAGCTTCCTACCCACCCTACCACGGCATTTCGGGTGCAGGCCTACGGCACAGGCTATTACGACAAGTCGTTTACGTACCAGCTGCCCTACCGGCGTGGCAATGGGCTCTACCTCAATGCCACCGCCGAGACGCGCTACCTCAACGTGATGCTGAGCTACTGGCAGGGCCAGCGGTTTCTATCGCCGCTGGGTGGCGATTTGTACCAGTCGGCTTCCCGCTCAGTGGGCAGCCCAACGTATATCGAGCCGCACCGTCGTATTCTGATTTTGCGCTTGATGCGGGATTTTTCGTTGGGCGAAGCGGCGGCTATTACCGTGCGCGTAGAGCCAGTGCATGATTTCAAGGAAAAAAAGACGGACTTCGCGGCGGGTATTTATTTGAATTTCCGGCAGGAATGGCTGCTGGGCAATATCAGCCGCCGCGAACGGGTAGGCAAGTAGCAACTACCGGGTAGGAGCGGTAGCCTGAGATAAGCTATAGTATAAAATCTCTCCCTCCGCATCGTGCTTGCGCAAAGGCCACAGTCGTGTGCGGGTAGGCAACTGCCGAAATCCTGCCGCCTGGGCCACGGCGCAGCTACGCGAGTTGTTTGCCCGGCACCGAATGGAAAAAGTACCCACTTGCAGGTCGTCGAAGCCAAACTGCACGGCAGCGGCCAGGGCCTCGCGGGCGTACCCGTGGCCCTCGGCCGACTGGGCAAGGTAGTAGCCAATTTCGGCGGTGCGGGTGCGGCCCGTTTGCGGGCGCAGGCTGATATCACCCAGGTAAGCAGCGGTGGCCGTATGCCAGATACCGAGCACATACAGCAGGTCGGAGTGCCAGTCGCTCAGGAAAGTGGCTAGTACCCGGGCCGCATCAGTAGGAGTGGTGGTAGCAGCTACGCGGGCCGGGAAAGCAGGGCGCAGGCGGTTGCGCTCCTGGTCGAGCAGCGCAAAAAAGTCCGCTTCGTCGGTAGGAGCATACGGACGGAGCGTGAGGCGCGCAGTGGTGACCGTAGTGAGGGGTGGCGCAACAAACAGCGTGGCAGCAACAGGCATACAAGGAAGTAAAACGCTGATGAGCTTACGTAAAAGCAGGCAATGGGATGACAAAATGTTTTGCCTGACTGCCTTAACCTCGCGTAGAGTAGGGCGTTTCTAGAAAGGCAAATAACTCATTTATACACCTGCTGGTAGCAGTGCTTATCAGCTTTATTTACGGACATGACAGGAAGACTTGCAGGCAAAGTGGCCATCATAACGGGCGGTGGCGCTGGGATTGGTGAAGCCATTGCTAAAAAATTTGCGAAAGAAGGTGCTGCTGTGGTGGTAGCAGGCTTTGCGGAAGATCCAGTGTGCGAGGTAGCGGAAGAGATTATTCGCACCGGTGGCCGTGCCATTACCTTCACTGGCGACTTATCGAACCCTCAAACGGCAGAGGCCTGCGTGCAGGCAGCGCTGGCAGAGTATCAGGAGCTACACATTCTGGTAAACAACGCCGGGGTGTTTCCGGCCACTTCTACCATCGATAAATACCCAACGGAGGCGTTTGAGTACATGATCAAAAACAACATCTACTCAAACTTTATGATGACCCGGGCTGCTATTCCGCACCTGCAAAAAACGCGGGGCAATATCGTATCGGCAGGCTCGGAGGCGGGACACATGGGCGAACCACAGAACACGCCCTACGGCGGTACTAAGGGCTTCATACACGCCTTTCAAAAAGGCGTAGCCGTGGAGCAGGCCAAATTTGGGGTGCGCTCCAATATTGTAGGTCCCGGCCCCATCGACACCGCCTGGACACACAAAGAAACCGGCCCGATGAATGCTAAAATGGAAAAGCTCACCGTACAAGGCGTGCCCATGGGTCGGCGCGGCACCACCGAGGAGGTAGCCAATGTGTATGCTTTTCTGGCATCAGATGAGGCTAGCTACGTTACCGGCGCCATTTATTTCGTGGATGGCGGCGTTACCGTCTCTAAAGGCCCCCACGGCGACGAGGTGCCTAGCGACTTGGCTAAGGAGCCTATCGGTGTCCTACCCGTCGAACATACCAAAGATGGCAACACCGAAGTGCGTCCGCAAGACGCAGCTAGCATGATTACGGATTAACACTGATTTTAGCGGATTTCACGGATTTTGTAGCCGATTGACGCTCACAGTTTCTTAAAGCAAAAAGGCTTGCCATTGGCAAGCCTTTTTGCTTTTGTACCTTATCGAATTGAGTCTTTACAAAGACAATCCTTACTAATCCGCAATTTTGTATTGTGCGGGGCTGCCCAGGGCGTGCTGCGTGCGCATGATGTTCACTTGGCGGGCGGCTTCGTTGAAGTATTCCAGCCGGCGAATCAGCATTTCTTTGAGCAGCACACGGCCTTCGGGTGTGGCCATATAGGCTTTCTTGTCCTCTAGGAGGCGACGCATGGTGGCTTCCGTCTGGTCTTCGTGCTGCATGTATTGCTGCTGAAACTCGGCTAGGCGGCCTACTCCATCGGTAGTGAGGCGGTACTGCGTGCCACCCTGGTTCAGCACTTCGCAGAGCACGTATACTTCCAGCGGGAGAGAGGTAGCCAGCGCCGTAGTGCGCAGATCGAGACCCGCAGCCAGAGCATCTAGAATAATATTGACGTTACGCTCGAACTGCTGGTAGTACGCAGAAACTTCCATGGTAGAAGTATTGAATGGTAAATGGTGGCTGTTGAGAATTGGCCTATAATCAGAGCTTAGCTGACCACTGATGCCCTAAACTTCAACAATGCTACAGAATTTCCTTGATGATTTGCTCGATGCTGATGCCTTCGGCTTCGGCTTTGAAGTTGCGCACCAAACGGTGGCGCAGGATGGGTAGGGCCACCGCCTGCACATCCTCGATATCGGGCGAGTATTTTCCGTTGAGCAAGGCATTACACTTAGCACCCACAATCAGGTGCTGCGAAGCACGTGGACCGGCGCCCCACTCCAGTAGCTGATTCACACGGGCTGCGGCGCGGCTGGTATTTGGGCGGGTCTTGTGCACCAGACTCACAGCATATTCCACCACGTTATCGGCCACGGGTACACGGCGCACAAGCTGCTGATAGGCTTGGATTTCACTGGCGTGTAGTACCTTGCTTACGGTAGCTTTCCGGTCGCTGGTGGTATTTTTTACTACCTGCAACTCTTCCTCGTAGCTAGGGTAGCCCAACTCGATGTTAAACATGAAACGGTCGAGCTGCGCCTCGGGTAGGGGGTAGGTGCCTTCCTGTTCAATCGGGTTTTGGGTAGCTAGCACGAAGAACGGACGGTCGAGGGCGTAACGCTTGCCGGCCACCGTCACGGCGTATTCCTGCATGCTTTCCAGCAACGCCGCCTGGGTCTTAGGCGGCGTGCGGTTGATTTCATCGGCCAGCACAATGTTGGCGAAAATCGGACCCTGCACGAAATGAAAATCCCGCTGCTGGTTCATTGTTTCCGAACCTACAATGTCGGAGGGCATCAAGTCGGGCGTGAACTGGATGCGATTGAACGACAGGTCCAGCGACTCAGCAATGGTGTGAATGAGCAGCGTTTTGGCGAGGCCCGGCACGCCCACTAAGAGACAGTGTCCCTGGGCAAACACGGCAGTCAGCACCAGCCGCACCACCTCATCCTGCCCAATAATTACCTTACCGATTTCCTGCCGCAGCTTATGGTACGATTGCGCCAGCGCATCGGCGGCTTCTTTATCGGAGGCGAAAGGCATAGGTCGATTTGCTGATGTAGGGATTATGGATAGGCTGAGCTTTGCTTGATATACTGATGCTTGATGCGCTACTATGCCGAGTATATACTTCAATCAGCACGTTAACGCATCAGGCATTCACGCATCACTATAGCGTTCTTTGCAGCAGCCGGCACTCGTCGTACTGTGGGTCTACGTCGATAAAGACGGTGGTGCGGTTCTTCTCAAACCACTCGTCTAGTGCCTTATTTTTCTTTTCATTGAGAGCAGCCTGCGCAATTTTCTGGTAGTCGTCGCGGAGGTTAGCTTGGTGAGGCGGCGTGTTCGACTTCAGCCAGATCAGGCGCATGGCGTCCTTGCCATCTTCGGTGCGGTAGGGTAGGGGCTGCGAAATACTACCTACCTTCATCGTATCAATGGTGAAGAAGATAGCGGGGTCAATTTTATCCAACGGGATATAAGTGCTGGCGTTCTGTTGGTTCTGGATCAGGCCGCCGCTGGTGCTAGTGGCTTTATCGTCTGATTCATCTTTGGCAGCTTTGGCAAACGTAAGGCTGTCGGCTAGAATACGGGTGCGTAACTTGTTTAGCTGCACCGCTGCCACGCTCACGTCCTTCGAGCCGGTTTCGGGCTTTAGCAGGATGTGGCGCGTGCTGTAGCTGTCGCCCTTGCGCTCAATTAACTGAATGAGGTGAAAGCCGAACTGCGATTCCACCACCGGCGACAACTGCCCTGGCTCCATGCGCAAGGCGGCCGCTTCGTACTCAGGTACTAGCTCCTTGCGCTTGAAAAAGCCCAGATACCCTCCCTGCACCGCCGAGCCAGGATCTTGCGAATACTGCTTGGCCAGCTCCTCGAAACTCTCGCCGCCCTGGATGCGGGCACGCAGATCGTTTAGCTTGGCCATAGCTTCCTGCTTGGCCTTGTCGTTCACTTGGGCCAGTTTCACAATCTGCCCTACCTCCACCTCGGTAGAGAAATAAGGTAGGCTGTCTTTGGGAATGCGGTTGAAATACTGCTTCACCTCGCGGGGCGTCACAGTTACTTTGCCCACAATCCGCTCCTGCATTTCCTGTTGCGTCAACTGGTCTTTCACCTGTTGGCGCAGGTCGTCCTTGAGAGCTTTCAGGGGCTTGTTGTAATACTCTTCCAGCTTTTTCTCAGAGCCAATTTGCTGCACGAAGTAGGCCATACGGCGATTCAACTCGCCGTTGACCTTGGCCTCTTCTACCACTACCGAGTCGGTTTCGGCCTTGGCTAGCATCAGCTTGTTCATCACAATCTGTTGCAGGATTTTGCAGCGCAAGTCAAGCGGTAAGGCCTTACCCTCGGCGCGGGCTTCCTCCTGCGCATATACTATATCCAGATCTGATTTCAGGATAATCTGGTTGTCCACCTTTACGATAATACCATCCACTATCGTGCGACCTACGGGTCGGCCGATGCCTAATTGGGCCGAAGCAGAGGTGACGATGCCCGTCAGTAAACCGAGGCTAAGCAGCGCTACGCGCATCGGCAAACGAAAAAAATAAGTCATGCAGCAAGAAAATAGGTCCGGTGTTGGCACCTGCCAGTCGGACAGCACTACCCAGCAACGCAAAAAGCAGCGCGTAAATTTCAACATAAATCACGGATTTTTTGGATGAAAGCGGATTTTGTGGGCGGAGTGGGGCAGCGCCTCACAGCTGTGCCAGCTCATTGGGGCTACCCTACTTGCTGCGGATACCGCAAAGACCTATTAGCGTTGCATACGCTAGCCCCAACGTCCTCTACAAAATTCGTGAAATCCGTTAAAACCTGCGCTCATCCGAAGTCTATTTGGTCACCAGCTTATCGACTTCCGATTGGTTGAGCTGCACCGGATATTGCGTCCGCAACTGCTCAATCCACTGTTGCTCCAGGTAATTCTGGTAGTCGGAAGTGGCTTGGCCGCGGGCTTCGCTCAGCTTCTTGGGGCCGGCCGGTAGTTGTTCTTTGATGATAACGGAGTAGTAGCGGCCATCTAACTGCACGGGATAGGTGCCAGGACCGCGCTGCGCTACCTGGTCCACGGCTTTGCTGTCGCCCTGTTGGAACGTGCGCTGCTGAATCTTTACCCCCAATGGGTTTTTCTGATTGAGGATAGCTTCCAGCATAGCGGGGTTGTTGCTGCTTTGAGCAAATGCAACAGTTGCTGTCGCTGGTTTTGAATTGGCTGTGGCACGTAGGCGGCTGGCAGGTACTTCTCGGGAGGTGAGGTAGGCAACAACTTGCTCAGCGCGCCGGCGAGCTAGCGCAGACTTTTCACCGCGCTTTATATGGCCCACTACTTCAGTGGATACCAAAGTAGTGTCAGTCAGCAACCGATCAGCTAGCTGATTAAGGCTTGCTTGAGCCATTGAAGTGAGCTCTGCCGAACCGGCTTTAAAATCAACCGCTTTCGGCAGCTTGTCAGTCATGATTTGGTAGCGACCTACTTGCAGCGACTGCTGGGCCTCTTTCAAGACTTCCGGTGAGGCGGCGTTGATAACCGTTGCCTGCACGCGCGGCGCCCACTGGTAGTCCTGCTGGTGCTCGGTGAAAAACTTTTGTAGGCCTACGGAATCGTCAATGGCCTTGGACCATACTTTCTCGTCCATTAGCTGGAACAGCAGGATACCGTCACGGTATTCTTTTACCAGCATGCGGTAGTCCTCGTACTTGCTTTCCAGGTTGTCGCGCTCGTAGTTGGTCAGGCTCTGGTCTACGTACTGGTCGTAGAGCACCTGCATGGCGTGCTGGGGCTCATCGCCGGGGCGGGGGCGCTGGCTCTGCTCCACGTAGGCCAAGAAGTCGGTGGCGGGGTAGGCTTTGCCATTAATGGTGAATAGGGTAGGGTTAGTAGATGGCTTACCTTTTCCCTTCGTTACGGGCATGCTCACGTGTTTGAAGCGGCCATTCGCCAAGGCTGTATCAGCCTTTGCAAAAGCGTATTCTTTTCCAGCCTTATTCTCGTCAAACTTATTCTCAGTTTTCACACGCTTCAAGAAAGCCGCGTGGTTCAACTCGGAGCGCGAGTCTTTGGCTACCTTGCTCTTGAGGGTAGGCTGCATGGCTTCAAACGAAGGCACCGGCATTTTCTCAATCAGCTTGATAACGTGCCAGCCGTAAGGCGTTTGCACGGGCCGCGACAGGTCGCCTGGCTTCTGCAATTTGAAGGCAACCTCCTCGAAGCTCGGAATCATGCGGCCCGCGCCAAAGGCGGGAATCTCGCCACCGTTGGGTGCCGAGCCGGCGTCTTCCGAAAACTGCGCTACTAGCTTGTCCCAGTTCTCGCCGCGTTGCAGGCGGCTATACAGCTCGTCGATTTTCTTTTTGGCCGTGGCCGAATCAGCGGCGGGCATGTTGGGCGTGGCCCGAATCATGAGGTGGGCTACTTTGATTTCGCCCTGCGCCGTCCGGGTGTCGTTCACCTTGATGAGGTGGTAGCCAAAGCGCGTGCGCACCGGCTCCGATACCTGCCCTACCGGCGTTTTGTACGCCGCCGACTCGAAGGGGTACACCATCTGCATCGAGGTGAAATACCCCAGACGGCCACCGTTCTCGCGGGCCGAAGGGTCTTCCGAAGTCTGGCGGGCCACCGTTTCAAAGTCCTCGCCGCCGCTGGTCACGCGCTGGCGTAGGGCCTGCGTTTTCTGGTAAGCTGCCAGCGTATCCTTGGGCGCGGCATCGGGTGCTACTCTGATGAGGATGTGCGACGCGTTGATTTCCTTGCTCAGGCGGTCGTAGGCCTCGCGCACGAGCTGGTCGGTCACGCTTTTCTCGGTGAGGTAGGGCTGGGCCAGCTGTTGCCGGTAGCCATCCAACTCACGCCGGAACGCCTGGGTGGTATCCAGGCCGCGCTGCTCGGCATCGAGCACCTTCAGCTTGAAATTAGTGTACAGCTTCAGATACTCATCCACACCCGCACGGGTACCAAAATCGGGGGCTGTGCTGTTGTTTTTGCGGTATACGTAGGCAAACTCCGAGGCGGGTACCGGGTGCGTTCCCAGCGTTTCAACAACGGGTTGTTTGGTTGCCGACGTGGTTTTGGTAGACTGGCAGCCGGCCAGTAGTGCTAAGGCAGCGCCGGCGTACAGAATGCGTTTAGGCATAAAAGCAATAAATCTAAAACAGACACCCTACGCCATTGCGCAGGAAAGGACCGATGCAATTTTACGGATTTTTTCCTGCCCAGCCCGTGGAGGGCAGCACCCGCGGGCGCAAAACAAAAGGCACCCCGCGAAAGGTGCCTTCTTATGCTAAACTCGACTGTTTTTCTTCAGGAAACGCGCTTGTGCAGCCGGCAAACGTTGTATGTACCGGAGGTAGTGAACTCCACACTGTCCATAATCCGGTTGACCAGTGCCATGCCTACCCCGCCTTTTTTGCCCAGGCGCACATGCTCGTTCATGTCCGGCTCGCGGAACGTAGAAGGCCGGTAAGATATCGGGCTACTGTCCTCAATAGAAATATCCACAGCATGGTTTACGAAGTTGATACTCAGGCACAACGAGCGGGATTCATCTTCCCCATTGGCATGAATAATCAGATTTGCTACTACCTCGTCGACAGCCAGTATAATCTGGTTTAGCTGTAATTCCGACAAGTTGTAGGTAGCCAGATAGTCGTTCACGAAGTCGCGCACAACCTTCAGGTTTTCTCTACTACAACTAATGCGGATATCTTTTTTCATGAAAGCAGCGTCCGTCGACAAAACAAGTTAAATAGCAACGGCTTCTGCCTGTGTGGGTACAATCGTCATCAGCGAGTCGAGGCCCAGAATCTCGAATACGTTATGCACTTTTTCCTGCATGTTGTAGAAAATGAGCTTCACGTTGGCATCTTGCAGCCGTTGCAAGTGGGATATAAAAACGCCCAGCCCTGCCGAAGAGATATAATTGAGTCGTTGGCAGTCGATTAATATTTTTTGATAGTCCAGAACTTCCGATTTCGACAGCTCCGTATCCAGAATCACAGACGAGCTAGCGTCCAGCTCACCGTCGAGATTCAGGGTGAGCGATGTATCAGTGGCTTGTTGCGTTATTTTCATGCCTCGGCTCTACGTTAGGAGTGCGGATCAGGTTGAACAGCTTTGAATTTAATCACCAGCAACGTCTGATCGTCGTGCACGGGCTGACCATAGCTGAACTCAGCTAAGTCGCTCAAAATATGTTGTTTAATCTCCTCCGCTTCCAGGTAGTATGTGCGCTCCAGTACGCGCTGTAACCGCTCTTCCCCATATTCCTCCTTATTCTCCCCACGCGCCTCCACGATACCATCCGTATATACTACCATTACGTCGCCGGGGTTGTAATCGTAGAACTGATTTTTGATGTGTTTCTCGTAAGAGTCGTTACGGATAATACCCAAGCCCAGGCCCGCCGTGCGGAAGTAGGAAACCTCTTCCTTGATAGAGTGATAATAGAGCGTGTGGCAGTGGCCAGCGCGCGCAAATACAAATCCACCGTGCTCATAATCAATAATATAGAGCGAAGCAGTGATAAAAGATGACTTTTCCAGGCAGTGGATCAGGGCGGTGTTGGCCTGAGACATGAAACGGCTGGGCACCGGGAATTTTTCCCGGTCGTTGCGAGCCAGAGGGTTTTCCTGCATCAGCGCGTGGAAGATACCCTTCATCTGCGCCACGTGAAAGGCCGCCGTGACGCCCTTTCCCGATACGTCGCCTACCAAAATGGCTAGGCGCCTACCTGGCAGGTGTAAGAAGTCGTAAAAGTCGCCGCCTACCTCTTTGGCTGCCAAGGCAAAGGAGCTGATTTCAAACCAGTTGTCGGTAGGTAGGGTCTTCGGAATCAGGCTGTCCTGTACGGCCGAGGCAATCTTTAGCTCCTCTTGTACCCGCTCGTTTTCAATAGACGCCTGGAGCAGTTGCAGGTTTTCGATACTGAGTACCGTTTGACTGGTGAAAGTTTGTAGGATGCCCAGATTCTCGCGGTCGAAGCCGTGGCGCTGGTCCTTCAGCATATACAGGGAGCCATAGCGGCGCTTGGTAGAGCGCAACGGCATCACAATCATAGACGAAAACGGCAGCTTCAGGCTACGAAAGCCGCTGCTATTGTCCAGATCGTTGTTGAGATACTCAATGTGGCCTAGGTTGTAATCGGTGAGCAGGCTGTGAATGGCAGCGCTTTGCTCCTGCTCAATATTGAAATATTTGCCTGAGTAGCCATCTGTGGGGGTATCCAGGGTCAACCAAGCGGCATCGGCGCCCACCGTTTGCACTGCCGAGTCGAACAAGGTGCTGTAGATTTCTTTTTCGGTTTGGCCTTTCTGGATCAGCTGCGTGAGGCGTTGCAGGCTCAGGATTTCCTCGCGTTTCTGCTCAAACACACCCGCTGTAGGCAGGTTGAAAAACGTGACCAGTAGCCCTACCAGCGAATAGAACGCGGCGAAGAAAACGGTGAGCATCAAAAACGCGTGCTGGGGCGCGGGCGCTACCAGCTTGGGGTCGTGCTCGATGCGCAGGAAGTACACTACAAACACCCCCATGCACAGCAGCAAGCCTGCCTGCAACAGCACCACTTCCCATTTCTGGCGACGGTTGAGGTAGGCTACCCACTTCTGGTTGCCGCTGAGGTAGATGCCAAACAAAGCCAAGCCACCCATCACGGGGTAGGCAAGCAGGCCCGTGGGCGCCCAGTTCAGTAGACGAAACAACAGTGTACCGCCCAATAACAGCTCAAACCACAGCCACTCGCGCCGCAAGTGGGTAGGCGCCCGAAACAGGACCAACGACCGCCATGTGTAGTTGGTACTGGCCAGAAAGACGATGAACAGCGCTAGGTTAATGGTATAGATAACCGCGAAAAAGACCCGGTCATTGGTAGGCGCTTCGGCCTGAATGAAGCGCTCCAGCAGGTGCAATCCCACACAAACGCTGGCCAGGATGCCGGGCCCCAACAACAGCCGCCGCAGCAGCCCCGTGAAATCGGTGCCGCGGAGCGGGTCGGGACGATTGCGCTGGTAGAGAAACACGCCCGCTGCAAAAAGCGCCTGCGACATCAGCGTGAGCCAGGGCGCCGGGCGCCCTAACTGGGTAGCCAGCTCTGGGCTGGCGGTCAGGAGCGTGCAGTACAGCAGCACCAACCAACTCAGAATAGTGAGGGGTAGGATGACAGCTTGCAGCTTCTGGCGAAGAGACATACAGTGAAAACAAGGTAGAACTACGCCGTGCGCCGCAGCGGAGTGGCAATAGCGAAAGGGCCGACAAGATACGCAGCGCGCCGAAATCGGACGCGGGATGCTACCGGGCTGCTAAACTAATGAGCGATTTGCTAGTGCAAGTATAGACGCTATATCGCGAAAGTGGAAGCTCAACCGCAAGAGTGCAATTGGCAGGTGGTAGACACTTGCAATACAACATTATTTCGACCAGCGGGAGAAATCTCGCGTGCTCCCACTAATTTTCTGATGATTGAATTAGTACGGCACGCGAGATTTCTCCCGCTGGTCGAAATAATGTTGTAACGCAGCGTACTGCTTTTGCTTACCGGCTGCTATAGTTCGGTGCTTCGCGGGTGATCTGCACGTCGTGGGGGTGCGACTCGCGTAGGCCTGCGCCCGTGATGCGGGTGAAGCGAGCCTGTTGCAGAGTAGCAATATCGGGGGCACCGCAGTAGCCCATACCGGCCCGCAGGCCACCGGCCAGCTGGTAGAGCACCTCGGCGGCCAGACCTTTGTAGGGCACGCGGCCCACAATGCCCTCGGGCACCAGCTTTTTCACGTCGGCCTCGGCATCCTGGAAGTAACGGTCTTTCGAGCCGTCTTCCATGGCCTCTACCGAGCCCATGCCGCGGTAGCTCTTGTACTTACGGCCTTCAAACAGCGTCACTTCGCCGGGTGCCTCCTCGGTGCCGGCTAGCAGGGAGCCTACCATGATGGTAGAGGCGCCAGCTGCCAGGGCCTTCACCACATCCCCCGAAAACTTGATGCCGCCATCGGCAATCAGCGGGACGCCGGTGCCTTCCAGGCCACGGGCCGCTTCCAATACTGCTGAGAGCTGCGGCACGCCAATACCGGCAATAATGCGGGTGGTGCAGATGGAGCCGGGACCTACGCCTACCTTCACGGCATCGGCACCAGCATCGGCTAGGGCGCGGGCACCTTCGGCGGTAGCCACGTTGCCGGCAATGACTTCGAGGGTAGGAAACTGCTGCTTGATGTTGCGCACGGCGTCCAGCACGCCTTTGCTGTGGCCGTGGGCGGTGTCCACGCTCACCACGTCTACGCCGGCTTCTACTAGGGCCGCAATGCGGTCCAGCAAATCAGCCGTCACGCCCACAGCGGCGCCTACCCGCAGGCGGCCGAACTCATCTTTGCAGGCGTTAGGCGAACGGCGGCGCTTGCGAATGTCGCGGTAGGTAATCAAGCCCACCAGCTTGCCGTCCTTGTCTACCACGGGCAGCTTCTCCACTTTTGAATCCTGGAGGATTTCTTCGGCAATACTGAGGGCAGTGCCGGCGGCGGCCGTTACGAGACTTTCGCGGGTCATTACCTCCGACACCGGGCGGTTCATATCCTTTTCAAAGCGCAGGTCGCGGTTGGTGAGGATGCCTTTGAGGCGGCGCTGATCGTCCACAATCGGAATGCCGCCAATCTTGTTGTCGCGCATCATCTGCTTGGCGTCGCCGAGGGTAGCGGTGTCTTCCAGCGTGAAGGGGTCGAGGATGATGCCGCTTTCCGAGCGTTTCACGCGGCGCACCAGCTCAGCCTGCGCCTTGATGCTCATGTTTTTGTGCACCATGCCAATGCCGCCTTCCTGGGCCATGGCAACAGCCATATCGGCTTCGGTCACGGTGTCCATCGCCGCCGAAACAAAGGGCAGGTTTAAGCGAATGTTGCGGGTGAGCTGGGAGCTGGTGTCGGCGTCGCGGGGCAGTACTTCGGAGTAGGCCGGAAGTAGCAGGACGTCATCGTAGGTAAGGGCCTCGAAGGCAATTTTGGCAGCGTAGTCGGCCATGGCAACAAGAAGGTTAGGTGCTACTTATTGCCGGACAAAGCTACGACGAAAAGTTGGCTTGCGTGTTATCAAACTATGAAAGATGCGCTGCAAATCCATTCTAGCAAGAGGCATTGGTGCAAACGGACCGCCCGATTTCCCCTACCTTGCGCTACGCAAACGTTTGTCTAAACTGACCTAGTCCATATGCCTCGTTTCCATTACCCCGCTTTCGCAGCGGGTTTTCTGTTGCTGTTTGCTTCTGCGTCCGTCCCTGGCTTTGCTCAAAAACACCACGACTACCTCCTGACCGATAACTGGAAGTTTACAAAAGGCGAGGTCGCCAACGCCGCCGCCCCAGCCTTCCGCGACGCGAAGTGGCAGACCGTCAGTGTACCGCACGACTGGGCCATCTACGGCCCGTTCGGCGCCGACAACGATAAGCAGCAAGTGAAGATTGAGCAGAACAAAGAGGAGCAGGCTACGGTGAAAACCGGCCGCACGGGCGGCCTACCCTTTGTGGGGGTAGGGTGGTACCGTCGTCAACTGGAGGTGCCGGGCTTTGGGGCCGGCAAGCGGGCGGTGCTACTGTTTGATGGGGCAATGAGCAATGCCCAGGTATTCATAAACGGCAAGGAGGTTGGCCGCTGGCCTTATGGCTACAACTCGTTCTATTTCGACATCACCGACTACCTGCAAACTGGCGGCAACAACACGCTGGCCGTGCGCCTGGAAAATCAGCCGGAGTCGTCGCGCTGGTACCCAGGGGCGGGGCTGTACCGCAACGTGCACCTTATCGTGAGCAACGACGTGCACATTCCGGTGTGGGGCACCTACCTCACCACGCCCGAAATCAACACGGAGTTTGCCAAAGTCAAGCTGAAAACCAAGGTAGAAACGCCGGGCAACACCTTCCAGCCGCTGCGCCTGGAAACCGAAGTGCGCGACGCCACCGGGCAGGTGGTGGCTACTACCTCGTCTACCCTGGCGGCCACTGACCAGCAGGAGTTCGAACAAAACTTGGTGGTGAAAGCGCCTAAGCTCTGGTCGCCGGAAACGCCTACCCTCTACACAGCTACCTCCAAGCTGTATGCGGGTGATGTGCTGAAAGACGAGTACAAGACGCCGTTTGGCATTCGGTCATTTAAGTTTGAGGCCGGTAAAGGCTTCTCCCTGAACGGGCAGCCGCGCAAGTTTAAGGGCGTGTGCAACCACCACGACCTGGGCCCACTGGGCACAGCCGTAAACACGGCCGCTCTGCGCCGGCAGCTGGTGCTGCTGAAAGATTTGGGCTGCGATGCCATCCGGACCACCCACAACATGCCCGCGCCGGAACTGGTGCAGCTCTGCGACGAAATGGGCTTCATGCTGATGGTAGAGTCCTTTGATGAGTGGAAAACGCCCAAGGTGAAAAACGGCTACAGTCAGTATTTCGACGAGTGGGCCGAGAAGGACCTTGTGAATATGGTGCACCAATACCGTAGCAACCCTTCGGTGATTATGTGGAGCATCGGCAACGAGGTGCCCGACCAGAGCGCGCCCGGCGGCAACAAGATTGCCAAGCGTCTGCAAGACATTGTGCACCGCGAGGACCCTACCCGCCCCGTCACGGCCGGCATGGACCGCATCGACGATGCCATCAAAAACAACTTCGCCTCGGTGCTCGATGTACCGGGCTTCAACTACAAGCCCCACCGCTACCCCGAGGCCAACAGCAAGCTGCCGCAGGGATACCTGCTGGGCTCCGAAACCGCTTCTACCGTTAGCTCGCGGGGCGAGTACAAGTTTCCGGTGGAGCTGGCGAAACAGAAGAAATACCCCGATAACCAGTCGTCGTCCTACGACGTGGAATACTGCGTGTGGTCGCAAATTCCGGACATCGAGTTTGCCGCCCAGGACACGTTACCCTATGTGGCCGGTGAGTTTGTGTGGACGGGCTTCGACTACCTGGGCGAGCCCACGCCTTACGACGAGTCGTGGCCTTCGCACAGCTCCTACTTCGGTATTCTGGACCTAGCGGGCATGCCCAAAGACCGGTACTACCTCTATCGCGCCCGCTGGAACACCCAAGCGCCTACCCTGCATGTGCTGCCGCACTGGACCTGGCCCGGCCGCGAAGGCCAGACCACGCCCGTGTATTGCTACACCAATTCGCCCTCGGCCGAGCTATTTGTGAACGGCAAGAGCATGGGCCGCCAAACCAAATCCAATACCGCCGACCTGCGCACCCGCAACCGCTTGATGTGGAACGACGTGCAGTACCAGCCCGGCAGCATCAAAGTGGTAGCCTACGATGCCCAGGGCAAAGCCATAGCCGAAGAAACCGTACGCACCGCCGGCAAACCCCACCACATCCGCCTAGTAGCCGACCGCACCCAGCTCATCGCCGACGGCCAGGACCAGGCCTACATCACCGCCCGGGTAGAAGATGCCCAGGGCAACCTCTGCCCCGATGCCACCGAACAGCTGCGTTTCAAAGTAAGCGGCGCGGGCAGCTTCCGGGCCATCGGCAACGGCGACCCTACCTCGCTGGAGTCGTTCCAGGCGCCGCAGATGCACGCGTTTCATGGACAGCTGGTCGCCATTGTGCAAACGACAGGCAAGCCTGGTACCGTGCGCGTGCAGGCTACCGCCAAAGGGGTGAAGAATGGGGAAGTGACGTTGCAGACGGCCGCGGGGAAAGCGCGGTAGTTGGTTTTTTTAACGGGGCCCGGCCCAACCTTCTGCTGAGCTTTGGAGTTGAAAAGTCAGTCGGGCGCGATACAATAGCGTCTAGCTGACTTCTTACTTATAACTCCACCCCTCATGGCAACTACAAAAAACTGGTTTATAACCGGCGTTAGCACCGGCTTCGGTGCGTCGCTAGCCGATTTACTCCTCAAAAAAGGTGATAAAGTAGCCGCTACCTTCCGCAAACAGGAACAAGTAGACGAATTCACGAAGAAAGCCGGCGAGCAAGGCCTGGGCGTACTGTGCGACGTGTCGGACGAGGCGCAGGTGCAGCAGGCAATTCAGCAGTCCATCGACGCGCTGGGCCACATAGATGTCGTAGTGAACAACGCAGGCTACGGCTCATTGGGCAGCATCGAAGAAATTGATGACAAAGAAGTACAGCGCCAATTCGACGTGAACGTGTTTGGTCCGCTACGTGTGCTGCGCGCCGTGCTGCCCCACCTGCGCGAGCAGAAAAGCGGCCACGTGCTCAACATTACCAGCGTAGGCGGTTTGAAAACCTTCCCGGGGGTAGGTATCTACAACGCGTCAAAATTTGCGCTCGAAGCTATTGGCGAAAGCCTGGCCCAGCAAGTGAAACCGCTTGGTATCAAAGTTACCAATATTGAGCCCAGCGGCTTTCGTACAGAGTGGGCCGGTGGCTCAGCTACCTACGTGGATACCAACATTGAGGACTACCGCTCTACGGTAGGCGAAAACCTGAAAGGCATTCAGAGCTACAGTGGTAAGCAGCCCGGCGACCCCGACCGCGCCGCGCAAATCATGTACGATTTGGTGCGTGAGGAAAATCCACCCCTGCACCTGCCCATTGGCAAAGCTGCTGTGAAAGGTGCCCGCGACAAGTTCACGGAGCTGGTAAAAGAGCTGGCGCAAGTGGAAGAGCTAGGAAACTCAGCTGATTTCCCGGAGGATAAATAATGTTGCTAGTACGTCGAAAAAAGCCCCGTAGCGTTTAGCTGCGGGGCTTTTCGGTTTTTCAGCAACGAAAAATTGTAGCTAGAACTTTGCACCAACGCTTAGCTGAAACTCCCGGATGCGGTACTCCGCATCGTATGTATAAGGACCATTAAGCTCACCTTCGAAGCGCGAGGCACCCGGAATCAGCACGTTGTAGGGCGTGTCAGAAACCGTGGCGGACAGCAGCAGCCAGTCGTTGGTGAAATAGAGGCCGGGTTGAATGAAGGTATAGCTGTAGCCGTTGTGGCTGAGGTTGACCATTTGCCCTACCGCCACGCCGGGCATCAGGTGGGCCGAGGTGCCCAAGTTGAACCGGTAGTAGATGCCCCAGTCGGCGCGGGCGCGGGCGAGCAGGCGGCTGATATGCTGATTTTCATAGGCCGTAATGATGTCGTTGACCACCGTTTGGGTGTAGCCGGTTTTGTAGTTCAGGTGCTGCATGTCC
Source organism: Hymenobacter sp. NBH84 (assembly GCF_014217645.1). Classification (NCBI taxonomy): domain Bacteria; kingdom Pseudomonadati; phylum Bacteroidota; class Cytophagia; order Cytophagales; family Hymenobacteraceae; genus Hymenobacter; species Hymenobacter sp. NBH84. Next base: position 3,369,434 of record NZ_CP043644.1, on the reverse strand, counting down.
AGCCCCAGCGTGGCCGCCAGCACCACACGCTCCGACAGTGGCTTGAAGGCCTTCACCTGCATAAAGCCCGAAAACGTGTTGCGTATCGTTATTTTACGCTGATCCTCCGGGAACACGAGCGAGGCTGACCGCGGGCTATACGTTCCCCCGTACGACATAGCGCGAAAGTCACTGATTTTGGGGCCGGCTTCGAAGTAAAATGCCCATTTGGTAGGGGTGTACTGGGCCACGCTCGGGCGACTCAGCAAGGCCCCGGTTACTGTTAGTAAAAGGGCAGGCACGTAAGATTTAAGCATACAAGGCAACAGTGGAAAGTGGATAGATCAAATAAGGCCCGCTTATTCAAGTGTAATGCCAAAATATCTTACTTTATTAATATTAATTGACATAAGTTGTAGAATAGCCGCGTAGCGGCTATAGGTTTGTAGAAAAATATCGATTCTAACGCGCCGCGCATCCCTTATTCGTGGCGTACTACAAAACTGGAGCCGCTACGCAGCTACTCCATTACTTGTGTAAATAGCATTATCTCCAATGCTTCTAGGAAGATCATATAAAGACTCTGCATCAGGGTAGCAAAACCGCAAAAAGATGCTGCCTGCCTACAACCCGTTCTGCTTTTTGGTGCCTCGAATAGCCTGTGCTTCCAATGGGTTTTCGGGCCAGTAGTGCTTGGGATAGCGGCCGCGTAGTTCCTTGCGCACCTCGAAGTAGCTGCTGGTCCAGAAACTGCGTAGGTCGCGGGTCACCTGGGCGGGGCGGTAGCCGGGCGAGAGCAGGTGTAGGGTGAGCGGCACCGCGCCGCCGCCTACCATGGGTGTGTCGAGCAGGCCAAAGACCTCCTGTAAGCGCACGGCCAGCACAGGCGCGGTGGGGTCGTGGTAGTCGAGGCGGATGCGCGAGCCGGTGGGGACTTCCAGGTGGGTAGGGGCGAGGCGGTCCAGCTCTTGGCGCTGTGCCCAGCCGTCGGGCAGCCAGTTCAGCAAGGTCTCGCCTAGGTCTAGCTTGTTGATGTCGGCGGTGGAGCGCACGCCATCCAGGAACGGCCCCAGCCACTCAGGTAGCGCCTCCAGCAACGCTGCATCCGATACCTCGGGCCACTGCTGGGGCCGCAGGTGGTGCAGAAACGCCAGCCGCTCCCGCACCTGCGTAGCCGCCTCCGTCCACGGCAACCGACTGATGCCATCGGCCCGCAGATGGTCGAGCACTACGGTAGCCACCGTTTCTGGCGTGGGCTGAGGTAGGGCAGATTCAGCTAGAACCAGTGCACCCAACCGTTGCGTGCGGCGGGCCACCACGCGGCCAGCGATATCGTCCCAACGCACCTGCTCCTGTGCTTCGATGAGGTAGGCGAAGTGCTGTTCGAGCTCGGCGCGACTAACGGGCGCGGCCAGTCCGGCTCGTGGCTGCGCGGCCACGCCATCCAGCGTAGCTACGGCAAAAAACGTGTCGCTGGCGCTGAAAAACTCCGCCGGCAACGTCGCCCGCTGGCCCGATACCAAGCGCACGCGTTCGGGCGTTTCGCGCTGGGCGAGGCGGTCGGGGTAGGCGAGGGCCGTGAGTAGGCCGGCCGCGTCGGGTTCCAAGGAAGTAGCTTCTACCCCGGCCCGGCGGCGCAGGACTGTAGCAGCTTCGCGTACGCGGCGCAGCGTGTCCTGGTCGGGGTGCAGGCCGGGTAGGGGCGCCCGGCCGGTTTCCAGCGCTTCCAGGCGCAGGCGCACATCGGGCGGCCCAAAGGAGCCGTCGGTGGGGCGCAGCAGGTCGCGCTCAGTGAGAAGGGCGGCCAGGGCGCAGGCTGTGGGGCCTTGCCCTACCTCTTTGCCTCGCACCACTAAGTGCGCCAGGCGCGGTGCTAGCCCAAGCCCTGCCAGTGCCCGGCCGTGGGGGGTAGGGCGGCCATCGGGTTGGAGGGCATGAAGCCGCACCAATAGTTCGCGGGCCAAAGCCAGCGCGGCGGTGGGCGGCGCATCGAGCCAACGCAGGGCCTGGGCATCGTAGGCACCCCAAAGTGCCAGCTCCAGGGCCAGGGCGCTCAGGTCGGCCGTCAGGATTTCGGGTGCGAGGTAGGCGGGTAGCTGGTGATGGTCGGCGGCGGTCCAGAGGCGGTAGCAGGTGCCGGGACCAAGGCGGCCGGCGCGGCCCCGGCGCTGGTCGGCAGCGGCTTGGCTTACGGGCTGGGTAGTGAGGGTAGAAAGACCAGTGCGCGGCTCAAATTGCGGCACGCGGGCATAGCCGCCGTCTACCACAATCGTCACGCCCTCAATGGTTAAGCTGGTTTCGGCGATGCTGGTGGCCAATACCACTTTGCGCCGGCCGGCTGACGCTGGCCGCAGGGCAGCATCCTGCTGTTCCAAAGGTAGTTCGCCGTGTAGCACGTGCAGGTCGGTGGTGGGAGCGAGGGTAGGGGCCAGGCGCTCGGCCACGCGGCGCTGATCGGCTAGGCCGGGCAGAAAGGCCAGCACGTCGCCGGTGGCGTGGGTGGTCAGGGCTTCGCGGATAACGGCGGGCATCAGGTCTTGCAGCCGCTCGTGGGGCCGGCGGCTGGCGCTGCCCGCCCGCGCTGGCGTGAGGTAGTGCGTCTCGATGGGGTAGCTAAGACCAGCGCTACGCACCACCGGCGCGCTCAGCCAAGCACCCAACCGCTCGGCCTCCAGCGTAGCCGACATCACTAGCAACCGCAAATCGGGGCGGAGTACGGCCTGTGCGTCTAGTGCCAGGGCCAAGCCAAGGTCAGCCTGCAAGCTCCGCTCGTGAAACTCATCAAACAGCACGGCTGCCACGCCTTCCAGCGCGGGGTCGTCCTGAAGTTGGCGCGTCAGAATCACTTCCGTGACTACCTCAATCCGCGTTTTCGCGGAGACTTTGCTTTCCAGGCGCATGCGGTAGCCCACGGTTTGGCCGACTGGTTCACCCAGCAACTGCGCCATGCGCGTGGCCGCCGCCCGCGCCGCCAGCCGCCGCGGCTCCAGTACAATAATGCGCCCGCCGGACGGCATCCAGTCGGCTTCGAGCAGGGCCAACGGCACCAGCGTGGTTTTGCCCGCGCCAGGCGGGGCCTGTAACACCGCGCAGGCGTTGTGGCCGAGGGTAGCAAGCAACTCGGGTAGGGCAGCGCGGATGGGGAGGTCGGGGAGATGCACGGGTGGCTAGTGGAGTAGTTACTGTAATACGTTTGTCATTCTGAGCCTGCGAAGAACCTTCTCACAGCTGGAACACTACCACACGAAGTCGTTCTCGTCATTTAGTATCAACTACCAATGACTCGTTCTGCCGTGAGAAGGTCCTTCGCAGGCTCAGGATGATAGACGTATTTCAATTCAATTTTTAGCAATCAACACTGCTAATACACCGCTACCTCAGGGTCTACATCGCGGCTCCAAGCGTCGATGCCGCCTTTCAGATTGAGCAAATTGGTGAGGCCGTGGCGATGCTGCAAAAACGCCAGGGCCTGCATAGAGCGCACACCGTGGTGGCAAATGAGCACTACGGGCCGGTCGGTGGCTATTTCCTCGGTGCGGCGCGGCAACTCGCCTAGCGGAATCAGGTGGCTGCCCTCGATGCGGCAGTAGTCGTACTCCATGGGCTCACGCACGTCGATGAGCTGGAAAGTTTCGCCGCGTTGCTGGCGGGCGTGCAGGTCGGAGGGCGTGAGGTCAGGCAGCATAGGTAGCGAGGAAAGGTAGGTTGCAAAAATACGGCGCGGCTCGGTAGGTTTGGGTAGCTTTGGCCGCACCCGGTTGGGTGCTCACTCAAACACGCGTTGTTTTGCTGCATTCTCTGTACGAATTCTGGACGGCCGCCGTGGGCAACACGCCGCTGGAATGGGTAGCCGTTGTCACGGGGTTTTTGTGCGTGTGGCTGGCCGCCCGCGAATCGCTGTGGAACTTCCCGGTAGCCATTGTGAGCTGTACGCTCTACATTCTGGTTTACCACGACAGCAAGCTCTACGCCGACCGCAACCTGCAAGTCGTATTCATCCTGTTGAGCCTGTACGGTTGGTACGAATGGCTCTACGGCGGCGCCCGCCGCACCGAGCTAACGGTGTCGCGCACGCGCCCTCAGGAGTGGCTGCTGCTCGCGCTGGGCGCGGCCGCTTTCACGGGTGGCTTCGGCTACTACCTGCAACACTACACCGACGACACCATTCCCTACCTCGACAGCCTGACCACGGCCATAAGCCTGGCCGCGCAGTATCTGATGATGCGTAAGCGCCTGGAAAACTGGTTGCTGTGGATTGGTGTCGATGCCTTGTATGTGCCTATTCTGTGGCACAAACAGCTCTACCCTACCAGCGGCCTTTACGCATTGTACCTCGTGCTGGCCGTGTATGGCTACGTGGAGTGGAAACGCGCTGCTCAGGTAGCGCAAGCTACTGGCACCTCCAATTCAGCCATCTAAATGCTACGCGTTTCCCTCACCGGCCCCGAATCGACGGGCAAAAGCACGCTGAGCCGCCTGCTGGCCGCGCACTACGGCACCGCCCACGCGCCCGAGTATGCTCGCGCCTACCTCGATCAACGCGGCCCTGCCTACACCCTGCCCGACCTAGAGGCCATTGCCCGCGGCCAACTTGCCGCCGAAGCTCAAGCCACGGCCGAAGCGGCGGCGGCCGGCAAACCGGTGGTATTTTTTGATACCGATTTGTTGGTGATAAAAATCTGGGCCGAGCACGCTTTCGGGCAGTGTCCTACCTGGATTACCGACCACCTGCACCAACATCCCCACGACTTGACCTTACTGCTCGACGTGGACCTGCCCTGGGAGCCCGACCCCCTGCGCGAACACCCGGACCCCGCGCAGCGTCAGTATTTCTATGAGTGGTACCGGCGGGAATTGCAGGGCATACCCAGCCAATTTGTGGAAGTAGGTGGGCCGCCGACTGAGCGGCTGGCACGGGCTGTAGCGGCAGTGGATGCGTTGCTGCGGAATAGTTAGTAAGCGCCGATCTGCGTATACATTACTACGGCTATACTAATGAGAACGTCATTTCTCGACAAGCTCGAAATGACGTTCTGGATACAAACGTTCTTTCGAAAGCCCCATAGCTCATATCCCTACCCCAACCCATGCAACACACGCTCATCAACGACCACTGCCGCGTCACGATCAACACCAAAGGAGCCGAGCTGGCTAGCTTCGTCCGTACCGATTCGCAACAGAACCCGCCTGAGCTGGAATATATGTGGCAGGCCGACCCGGCCGTGTGGGGCCGCCACGCGCCGGTGCTGTTCCCTATCGTTGGCAAGCTGCCGCAGGACACTTACCTGCATCAGAGCAAAGAGTATAAATTGCCCCAACACGGCTTCGCCCGTGACCGGGAATTTGCCTTGGTACAGCAAACGGAAACCGAACTGACATTTGAGTTACACGCCGACGAACAGAGCAAGCAGGTATACCCCTTCGATTTTGTGCTGCGGATTTCCTACCACCTGCACGAGCTAACCCTGGACGTGCGCTGGCAAGTGCTGAACCCCGCCACCAATCAGGAGCTGCTGTTCAGCATCGGGGCACACCCGGCGTTCCGGTGCCCGCTGCTGCCTGGCGAAACGTTTGAGGACTACACTTTCCATTTCGACCACCCCGTTACGTTCGAGCGGTACTTGCTGCAAGGCGGCCTACTCTCCGGCGAAACGGAGCCAGTGCTAAATCAGCAAACCGAGCTGCCGCTGACGTACGACTTGTTCAAAGACGATGCGCTGGTGCTCAAGCATTTCGACTTTTCTACCATTACGCTGCGCAATTCCCGCTCCGACCGCGCCGTGCGTCTGCGCTTCGACGGCTTTCCCTACCTCGGCCTCTGGACCAAAGGCCCCGGCGCCGAGTTTGTGTGTGTAGAGCCCTGGCAAGGCATTGCCAGCACAGTAGGTACCCCCGTGGAACTAGCTGATAAGGAAGGTATTCTGACCTTGGCTCCCGGCCAGGAGTTCAATGCCGCGTATTCTATTGCTGTGCAGTAAATTCATTTCTCTGTCATCCTCTTTTTCCCTGTCATCCTGAGCTTGCGAAGGACCTTCTCACGCTAGAACAACCGACATAACAATGACTCGTTCTCACGTAAGAAAGTCCTTCGCTTCACTCAGGATGACAGAGAAAAAACATTCAACTACCTAGTAGCTCGCGCATGCATATCCAACCTATCACCCCCGAGCAAACCCACGCCCTGCGCCACCAGGTACTGTGGCCCGACAAACCGTTGGCATACGTGCAACTGCCGGAAGATGCTGATGGACACCATTTTGGGGTGTTTGAAGGAGAGAACCTGGTAGCGGTGATTTCGTTGTTTGTGGATGCGCGGGGCGAGGCGCGGTTTCGCAAGTTTGCTACCCAACCCGATTTCCAGGGGCAGGGCATTGGCACGGCGCTGCTCACGCACGTGCTAGGCGAGGCCATTCGCTTGGGCGCACACGTCATTTGGTGCAACTCGCGCCAGTCGGCCGCTGATTTTTACCGGCGTTTTGGGATGGAGCCGGAAAGGGAGGTATTCTATAAAGGTCCGATTCCGTACGTGCGGATGCAGCGCCGCTTGCCGTAGCGTCCGCCCTGAGGGGCTTACACGCAAAGAACCCCTTTTGAGGGTAGGCTCTCTCTTTCAGCCACGAATTGAGAGAAAGCCAGCCCACTAGAAGGGGTTCTTGTTTTTTGAGGGGAAAGCCAGCGGCTACACCAGCGGTGCGGCCGGGCGCGTGGGTACGCCCCGGTTGTAATCGGGCTCCCAATCGTTGATGGGGCGGGTGATGCCGGGCGGCAAATCTAGGTCGGGTAGGCCGTCGTCGAGGGGCTCGCCGCCTTCGTCGTCGTTATCGGGGTAGGGGGGACGTAGGAAACGCCGCTTGGGCATCACCAGGAAATACGCCAGTACGGCAAAGACCAGAAGGGTATAGATCAGACTGATCATGGCGGAAGCAGGTGGGTGAATCGACGAGGGAAAGGACGACGAAAGACTACTGTCAGTCAGTTAACTAACGGCAGTCGGGGCCGAGTTGTTTTCGGAAAAAGTCACTTTTTCAACCCCTCCGCCCGCGTCTACCCAAGATACGAAGTTCTGGCGCGAAAGAAAAATAGCCGCGTGCTTCTGCTTGTAACTGGCCGGTGCAGCGCCTACTTTTGCTGCATAGTTTAGGGGTGCTACCCCGCCTATTGGCGGCCAGTGGCTGAGATCATACCCATTGAACCTGATCCGGATAATGCCGGCGAAGGGAACAGACGATCCGCGAACGTGAAAACCCGAGTGGTGCCGACCCCTGGCACCGGGCCCGTTCCACTTTTCTGCTTTTGCATTCTTGAAAAATGTACTGGTTTTGGGCACCGCGCTGTTGGCGCTGCCCGTAGCGGCCTGGGCGCAAGGTCCCGTGTCCGGCATCATCACCGATGCCCGCACAGGCACGCCGCTACCCGGCGCTACCGTACTGCTCGACGGCGCTACCGGCGTGGTAACCGACGCGGCCGGCGGCTTCTCCCTACCCGCTGTGCCAGCTGGCGCACACACGCTCCGCATCACGTTTGTGGGCTACGACCCCATCACGCGCACCGTGCAGGGGCAAGCCACCGCGCAGCGCCTCACAGTGCCGTTGCAGACCGGCGGTGTGCTCACCGGCGAGGCCCTCGTAACGGCCCAACGCGCCAACGAGCGCACGGCCACCGCCTACACCAACCTGGGCAAGGAAGACCTAGCCAAGCGCAACTTCGGCCAAGACCTGCCCTACCTGCTCGACCAAACGCCTTCGGTGGTGGTCAATTCCGATGCCGGGGCGGGCGTGGGCTACACCGATATCCGTATTCGGGGCACCAGCAACACGGGTATCAACATGACCATCAACGGGGTGCCGCTGAACGATGCGGAGTCGCACGGGTCGTTTTTGGTGAATTTGCCGGATCTGGCGTCTTCCGTTAATTCCTTGCAGGTGCAGCGGGGGGTAGGTACCAGTCAGAACGGCGGCGCGGCCTTCGGAGCCAGCATCAACATCTCTACCCTGGATGTGCGCCGCGAGGCCTACGCCGAAACGCAAAACACCTACGGCTCTTTTAACACCTGGAAAAACAACGTGCAGTTTGGCACCGGCCTGATTAATGGCCACTTCACGGTAGATGGCCGCCTGTCGCGCATTGCCACGGATGGCTATATGAATCGAGCGTCGTCGGATTTGAAGTCGTACTACTTTGCGGCGGGCTACCAGGGCAAGAATACCATGCTGAAGTTCATTACCTTCTCGGGCCGCGAGAAAACCTACCAGGCCTGGAACGGTGTGCCCGAACCGGCCATTACTGGCAACCAGACTCTGCTTCAGAACTACATCGACAACGGCGAGCTGAGCGAAGCTGATGCCGAGCGCGTGCGCCGCGAGGGTAGGCGCTACAGCTACTACACCTACGACAACCAAACCGACAACTACCAGCAAAACCACTATCAACTGCACCTTTCCCAGCAGTTGGGTCCCGACTGGAACGTGGGCGCGGCCCTGCACCTTACGCGCGGTTTTGGCTACTACGAGAGCTACCGCGCCCGCCGCCGCTTCACCGATTATGGCTTGCAAAACGTGATTATCGGCGGCGATACCATCACGCGCACCAACCTAGTAGACCGCAAATGGCTGGATAATTACTTCTACGGCGGCACCTTCGCGCTCAACTACCAGCCCCGCGATGGCAAGCTGCAAGCCAACATAGGCGGCGCCTGGAATCAGTTTGATAACGACCACTACGGCGAAGTGATTTGGGCGCAGTACGCTTCCAACAGCACCATTCGCCAGCGCTACTACTTCAACAACGCCCGCAAAACCGACTACAACGCCTACGCCCGCGCCACCTGGCAAGTGCTACCCAAGTTGGGCGTGTACGGCGACATGCAGGTGCGCCACATCACGTATACTATTGATGGCGTGGAGGATGAGCAGAACGACGTGCGCACCCGCGCCCGCTACACGTTCTTCAACCCCAAAGCCGGCGCTACCTTCGCCCTGGCCGAAGGGCAGCAGCTCTACGCCAGCTTTGCCGTGGGCCAACGCGAGCCCGTACGCTCCGACTTCACCGACCGTCCTGCCGGCGATGTAGGCGCTAAAGCCGAGCGCCTCAACGACTGGGAGGGCGGCTACCGCTTCACTCGCGCCAATGGTCGATTGTTAGGCTTTCCAGCCACCGTGCGCGTTGAGATTAACGGGTTTTATATGAGCTACCGCAACCAGTTGGTAGCCACCGGCCAGCTCAACGATGTGGGCACGCCTCTGCGGACTAATGTAGCTCGTAGCTACCGGCGTGGGGTAGAGCTAACGGAGTTTGCCTCTATCAATGATAAGCTAAGCCTGAGCAGCACGCTCACGGTCAGCCAAAACCGCATTCTGAATTATCAGGGCATCAGTTACGACGCTGATTACAACCCCGTGACGGAAGCGCCGCGCACGAGCACCATTTCCTACTCGCCTTCGGTAGTATCGGCGCACACGCTGGAGGGGCAGCCGCTGCCGGGCCTGCGCCTGGCGCTGCTCTACAAAACCGTGAGCCGCCAGTACCTCGACAACACCACCAACGAGGACCGGCGCATCAAGCCCTACCAAGTGCTCGATTTCCGGGCGCGCTACACCATCCGGCCAAAGTTTGTGAAGGAAATTGAGTTGGGTTTGCTAGTAAATAACGTGCTAAACCGTCGCTACGTAGCCAACGGCTACACCTACAGCTACCTCGGCGCCAGCGGCGGCCTCGACACGTTCAACTGGTACTTCCCGCAGGCTACGCGTAATTTCCTAGCGTCGGTAGGCGTCAATTTCTAGACCACGGATTCGCTCGGATTTATCGGATGACACGAATTTCGTGGACGGTTTTCCTTTCCGAAAAAGCGCCCATTATCAACAAAAAAGCCTCGCAGTTTGCGAGGCTTTTTTGTTGTCTCCTGTACGGTGATAAGTTGGAGGAATCGTCCACAAAATCCGTGTCATCCAATAAATCCGAGCGAATCCGTGGTTCAGATAATCAAGCGCACGCCACCCAACTCAGAAATCTGGTAGGGGAACCGGTCGCCGGGAGAGCCGATGAACATGAAGTTTTTGGGGATGTTCCACTCCTGCGAGAGCTGGTCGATGAGGGCGGGTCCGAACTGGCCTTTGAGCGGTACAAAGTCAATCACGATTTCCTCGTAGGCACGGTCTAATACTTTAATATCTCGGAGCAAATCCTGGGAAAACGTTTCGCCCTCACGTAGCAGCGTCACAATTTTAAGACGGTTGGTAAACTCGTTTTCGACCACGTAGGACATGACTTTATTGAGGTTCGATACGTTGTCACCCTTGGTGAAGAATACGAATTCCTGGCGATTCAGCTCGTGTAGCTGCCGCTTAATGGTAACCTGCGTAAGGCGCGAAACGCGGGGCGAGTGTTTGGCAAACGACTCTGCGCCAGCTAGAATAAGGTTTAGAATGGCCGTGCGATTCAGCATGGCCGCCACCACTAGCATGGATGGCACGAAGTATTGCAGGAAAACCACTAAGTAATCGGGCCGGATGCGGATGTTGCCGTACAGCGCCGTGACAACGCCCACCAGCGCCAACGCCACCGTAACGACACCTGCGTACACCGGCCGGGGTAGGTTGGGCCGCTTGCGCTTGAGCAGGAAGTTACCCAACGCGAAAAAAGGCCATTACCGACAGAAACGAAATGGTATACACGCCCGCCAACGGCCCCAGCTCGCCGTTCGTAATCAGCAGAACCGATATACACAGCAGAAAGAAGGTAATGAGGATGATGTAGTTGCTTTGGCGCTTATTTTCTTTCAGAAAGAACTGGGGTAGGATGCGGTCCAGGGCCATGCGCTTCATCAGCCCGCTCACGCCCACAAAACTGGTGAGCACGGCACCGCTGAGCACCGCCACGGCATCCACCGAAATAAGGGTAGCCAGCCAAGGACCGCCAGTAGTGGTGCCGAGGTAGGAAAGCAAAGTTTCAGTGTGCTCACCCACCTCGCCTAGCGGCAGCGCAGCCACGGCCAGCAACGCCAGCAGGGGGTTGAACACCGTAACCACCACCCACATATTGCGCAGCGTTTTCTGAAATACGCCCTCAGCTTGCTCCTCCACAAAGTTGGCCGAGCTTTCAAAGCCCGAAATGCCCAGCATAGCCGCGCTGAAACCCAGGAAAAGCGCCGATGAGAGGCTCCCTTGCAACGGCATGTGCCAGTTTTCGACTAAAGTGCTCAGCCCATGCGTAAACAAATACCACCCTGTGACGCCCACCAGTAAGGTGAGTGAGAACAAATGCAGCACGAAAATGCCCACAGCCACCACCGCCGACTCAGAAATGCCTAGGATGGTGAGTAGTAGAAAAAAACCCAACAGCAGCACCGTGGCCGTGATGATAGGTAGGCCGTGCCAAAGCGTGTGCAGGTAGTGCATGGCCTCGGAGGCCGAAATAACGGCCGTAGCCATATAAGACAAGATAGTGAGGCAGGCGGCCACGGCCGCGTTGCGCTTGCTGGTAGTGTTCAAGAGCACGTTGTAGGCGCCCCCATTGAGGGGTAGGGCGCCCACGACCTCGCCATAAATGCGACGGAATAAGAACAGCACGCCTCCCACAATCAGCAGAGCTACCCACGCGTATTGGCCCGCATACGCAATAGCCAGTGCCGACACGTATAGGCAGGAAGAGGATATGTCGTTGCCACAGATAGCAGTGGCTTCCAATTCGTTTAGTTTTTTCTCGTGGCTCATCGGGTATAGCGTAGGAGGGGATAGAAGGTGTACGGGGGTAGTCGGGTAAAAGGTGGGAAAAGCTCGGCCGGCACTTGCTTCCTGCTTGGTTTACGGGAACAATTTGCCCCTTCGCAATTGCTTAGGGGCTTAGGAAGCAAAACTAATTAGAGGGGCTGTTGACGAAGCAATTTAAGTAAGAGTTTGTACAGGTCTTCGTGGCGATGATTGAAGCGAAACTCGGCCTCTTTCAAGTGTAGTAAAAACGTATGGTTGGGCACGCCCTTGAAGCGTTGCAGATGGGCTTTGGCAAAGCTCCAAAATGATTCAATCCCGTTGATATGCGAGGCTCCCTGGACAAACTCGTTCTGCCCATGATGCACCCGAAAATGACGGTCGTAGCCCACGTCCACCAAGCCATCATAGCCGCGCCAGCCATCGGTGTTGACCATCGCCGTGACATCAATCTTACCCCGAATAATAGCTTGCAGGGTCTTTTTCGAGCAATCCGGGACGATTTCCGTGTATACCTGAGCCCCGCGTTTGAACAGGCCAAAGACAATGGTTTTACCCCCCGCTCCCCGGCCCCGTTTGCCGCGTACGCGCCGCGGGCCGAAGTAGCTCTCGTCCAGTTCGACGGCCCCGTCCAGGTCAGCCGGCACCGGGCTGCAAGCTAGCAGCCGGTGGCGCAGGCGCAGGTATATGTCGTTGACCGCGCGTACGCTCAGACCCGTCAGCCGGGCCGCGTCCGAAGCCGTCAAATCCAGCGCGAAAAGACGCAACAAGTAGCGAAATTTGACCTCGGAAATTTTGCTGCACTTATAATAGCGGTTAGTTTGCTGCATAACAGGAAGTTATGCCCCATTCCTCGCTTTTTGCTTCCTAAGCCCCTTGCTTATATTTGACAACCAAACCCCACCCCGCTAGTCTATGTCTTCCCAAGCCGATATCCTCTCGCCCCAAAAGAAAGCCGACCGCGCCCACGGCTCCACCAATGCTGCTGGCTTCACCGACTATTTCGACCTCGACGGCCTGCTCACGGAGGAGCACAAGCTCATCCGCCAGACCATTCGGGACTTTGTGAAGCGGGAGATTTCGCCCAATATCGAGCGTTGGGCGCAGGAGGCGCATTTCCCCTCCGAAATCGTACGCAAGTTTGGTGAGGTAGGTGCCTTCGGTCCTACCATCCCCACAGAGTACGGCGGCGGTGGCCTCGATTATATCAGCTACGGCCTGATTATGCAGGAAATCGAGCGCGGCGACTCGGGTATGCGCTCCACGGCCTCGGTGCAGGGCTCGTTGGTGATGTTCCCGATTTACCAATACGGTTCGGAAGAGCAGAAGCAGAAGTTCCTACCCAAACTGGCCTCGGGCGAATGGCTGGGCTGCTTCGGCCTGACGGAACCCGACCACGGCTCTAACCCCGGCGGCATGGTCACGAAGTTGGAAGACAAAGGCGACTACTACCTGCTAAACGGGGCCAAGCTCTGGATCAGCAACTCGCCAGAGTGCCAGGTGGCCGTGGTGTGGGCCAAAAACGAGGAAGGCCGCATCAAAGGCGTGATTGTGGAGCGCGGCATGGAAGGCTTCACTACCCCCGAAATCCACAACAAATGGAGCCTGCGCGCCTCCTGCACCGGCGAGCTGGTGTTCGATAACGTGCGCATACCCAAAGAAAACGTGCTGCCGAACGTGGAAGGCCTCAAAGGCCCGCTCTCCTGCCTCGACTCGGCCCGTTTCGGTATTGCCTGGGGCGCCATCGGTGCGGCTATTGATTGCTACGAGTCGGCCTTGAAGTATTCGTTGGAGCGCGAGCAGTTTGGCAAACCCATCGGCGGCTTCCAGCTGCAGCAGCGCAAGCTGGCCGAAATGCTCACGGAGATTACCAAAGCCCAATTGATGGCCTGGCGCCTGGGCGTGCTCAAAAACGAAGGCAAGGCCACGTCAGCCCAAATCAGTATGGCCAAGCGCAACTCGGTGCACATGGCCTTAGAGGTAGCCCGCGAGGCCCGCCAGATTCACGGCGGCATGGGCATCACGGGCGAGTACCCCATCATGCGCCACATGATGAACCTGGAATCGGTGATTACTTATGAGGGTACACACGATATTCACCTGCTGATTACGGGGGCGGATATTACGGGGATTCAGGCGTTTAAATAATCCCTGAATTGGGTTTGGGGAGACGGGCACGGCCGTACTTCCCAGCATCCGCCTATATTAGCCCATCCATTTATTTGATCTGACCTCTATGGCTGCCGCACCTGCTCCTTCTGCTTCGCCCTTGGTTTTGCTTGAATGCCTGATTGCCGGCACCTCCCACCGCGAGGGCCTGAAGGCCTACGAGCCGCAGCTACAGCTAGGCCAGGCCCTGACGCTGGAGCGCGAGGCCGATAGCTCCTACGACGATTGGGCCGTGCGCGTGTACACGGCCGGCCCCGAGCCGATGTGGCTCGGCTACCTCCCCGAAGGCCGCAACGAAACCGTAGCCCGCCTCCTCGACGCCGATTTCGCATTGGCTGGCCGCCTCACCCACAAAGCCTGGGAAGACGAGTGGCTGTACCTGGAAATGGAAGTAGTCCTACCCATTCAGGAGGTATAACGCTTCAGCGCAAGTCGTCGAAGGCATATTGCGCAGTGCTCCAGAACTCGTCTAGGGCTACCAGACGCGGTTTGAAGAAGGAAATCAGTCGGGGCCAGTCGTCGCGGTTGAACAGGTTGACGGGCGCCAGCTCCTGGTAGATGCGCGCTATGGGCTGGCCGTTGGCGTCGTGCGTTTCGGGCTCCCAGGTCCAGGCTTCGCCTGTGGCTTCCTCCAGCCACCGGCGCACCTCCTTGAATTGCTCGAAGAACAACTCCCGGATGCCGGCATCTGGGTGGGTAAGCTCAATGCCAATGCTGGCCCGGCGCCCATCGGCGTGCATGCGGAAGTAGACGTGCTTCAGGCCGGTTTTGTAGTTGATCCAGTTGGTAGGCAGCCCTTCGGCCGACGGAACCGGGGCCATGTATTGCCCAAAGGTGGTCCAGAAAGCCTGCCGTAGCTGCGTGACTTCAGTTTTGCTGTACATGAGGGGTAGAGCGGCGGCGGGGTAGGCCAAACAGGTTTGCGTGCGTAGTACGCATCTGGTAGGAGGCCTGCCGCGGCCGGTGAGTGGTCGTCATGATACGGCGGTTGAGCCGCTGAAACAGTACGGTGTCGCTTTCTAGGTAGTACCAGGCGGGCTTGCCATCGTAGTCGCCAATAGTACCCTTGTACAGCTCATCGTACACCAGCCAACCCCGGTGGCCCTGGGTGGCAGCGGCAAACTCATCAGCTGTTTTATCGATGTAGGTAGGAATGCTGCGCGAAGCCGGCCGGTAGTCGTGACCCAGTACGGCGTTATATTTCAAAGGGTAGGCGAGCTTATAATAGCGGTAAGGCGGCACGTGGTTCCAGTTCAAGTACACCACATCGCCGGGCTGATACCGGTCATTTATGAACTGAAAAGCCTCCCGGAAGTACGATTTCTTATAGCCGCCAAACAATCCTGGGTCGGCTAGCTGGCGGGCCGAAGCCGCTAATGGCGGCAACAGCAGCAGCAGGGGTAGCACCCACTGCCAACTCGCTTTCACACGATTCCCAATAGCCGCGCAGCCACTGGCAATAAACAGAATAAACACTGGCGCCAGAAACACAATCAGACGCTCATACACCGGATACTTGCGTAGCGCCGAGGCAACCACCGTGAGCAGAATGGCAAATAGCAACACCAGAAACAGTTGCCGCTGCCGCCGAAAAAGCACAAAAGCACCCACCGCCAAACACCCCAGCGGCACGAGGCGCAGCACCAGGCGCGGCAGCGTGCTGCCAAGGGTGCGCAGGTCTAGCAGAAGACCAAGGGGATAGTCCAGCGCCATGTAGAGCTGGTAGAAAGGCCACCGCACAGCAGCCCGCGTAGCGGCTACGGGCATAAAGGCGTCCAGCGTTTCAAACCAATACACCAGCCAGCCCGACTCAGTATAGCGGCCCGTGAAGAGCAAATAGTTGAGCGCGAAGCTGAGCAGCCAAACGGTAAATGGCACCAACTGTCGCCAGAAGCGCGGCCAGTCGCGGTGCCACAAGTGCCATAGGCTTAGGGCACCAGCAATGGCCATCAGTATAAAGATGCTGGCGTAGGAAAACCACACCAGCGCCGCCCCACCCACGGCCCACAGCAGCAATGGCCGCCATTGCTGCGCTGTATAAAAACGGAGATAGAGATACAACGCTACCACAGTAGCCAGCAGCTCGGCGCTGTACTGCTTGATTTCGACACTATGATATACCAGCGGTGGCGCCAGTGCCAGTATGCCCATGGCCACAGCCGCACCCAGCGGCGACAGTACCCGGCGGCTAACCGGTACAAACAGCGCCAAAGCACCCAGCGAACAGAGCAGCGGAACCAGTCGCAACGCCATTTCCTGCTTACCAAAGAGCAGCACCGACAAGCGGCAGAGCCACAGAAACAGAATGGGGGCTTTCTGTTCGTACTCTAGAGCAGGCTGCGCCAACTGCTCAAAATCCATCCGAATCAGGCTATTGGCTACGTACACTTCATCAATCCACAGCGAGCGGTTGTCGAAGAAGTGAAACAGCCGAAGAGCTACACCAAAGCTCAACAGCAGTCCGAAAACGATTTGCCAACTGAGTACGCCGTGGGTGAGCCGCTGACGGATGAAATAAACATTAGCAATAGGAGAAAAAGTAGTGCTTATAGCCATGCAGCGACGCTTAAGGGATGCGGTTGTAAATATTTTCACTTAAAACGAGTAATATTTTATATGGGTTATATGCAAAAAAAATACAGATGAACTAATGATTTACCGTTCATTGAAAGATGTAAAAATGATTGTTTGCAGTCGATAGATGTAGAATACATGATCAAATATGCGTCGGTTAAACTCATTAATAGTGACTTTGAAATATACAAAACAGTATTAATGTTGTTATTTTTATATTGAACTGTATTATGACAATAACCGTAACTTGTTCGCGATTCATACAAACAGCATTTTCGTTGTCTTCAACTCTACTACCTGCGTTATCCACAATGAAGGCCGTTATATTCGATGTAGATGGGACGCTCTATGATCAGTCCCGTCTGCGTCGCAAGATGCTATATGCACTGTTGGGCTACTATGCACTGCGTCCTTGGCGGGCGCAAGAACTGTTAATTCTAAGCAAGTTTCGGGCAGAGCGGGAAAAGCGCTCTGGTGCTGTTGGCCCCGATCTGGAAAACGCTCAGTATACGTGGTGCGCCGAAAAAGGCGGGTATTCTATTCCTAAAATTAAGCGCACAGTAGAGCAGTGGATATTCCGCAGCCCCAATCGGTATTTGGCGCAGTGCGTGTATCCGGGCACGCAGACCTTTTTTGAGACCCTACGGCAGCGCGGGATTAAAATCGGTATCTACTCCGATTACGCCGCGCACGACAAGCTGGTAGCAATGGGCTTGCAGGCTGACATCGTGGTAAGCTCCACCGACCCCTTCATTGACCGCATGAAGCCGAACCCAGAAGGCCTGCTCTACATTGCTCAGCAACTAGAGGTAGCACCGGAAGAATGCCTGTTCATTGGCGACCGGCAGGAATTAGATGGCGTGTGTGCAGAACGCGCCAACATGCCCTACCGCATCGTGGACAAACAGCCGTTTGCCCAATTCGATTTCTATCACACTCTGAAAAATCAGTTGTTCCCCTCCACCAACTAGACTTATGGAAAACACTTTTATCCTTTCTGACACTGACAGTCAGGAGACAACTACGTTGCAGCCAGCGGGCCTACGCGACTACATCGCCATTGCGCGTCCCGACAATTGGGCCAAGAACGTCTTTATGATGCCGGGTGTCCTTTTCGCCCTGCTCGTCTACCGTTTAGATCTCGACTCATTCTTCGTACTAAAGCTGCTGATGGGAATAGCAAGTACTTGCCTGATAGCATCGGCCAACTACGTTATCAATGAATACTTGGATGCTGAATTCGATAAGTTTCACCCACTGAAGAAGAAGCGCACATCCGTGGTGCGCGTTGTCAACCCAACGATAGTATATCTAGAATGGGCGTTGCTAGCTACTGTGGGTCTGACGCTGGGCTACCTGATTTCCGTACAGTTTCTGTTAGTATCGGCTTTCTTGCTATTCATGGGCGTAATGTACAACGTGCGTCCTTTTCGTACGAAGGAAAGAGTATTTCTAGATGTATTGTCGGAATCAGTTAATAACCCAATCAGATTCGCTCTAGGCTGGTTTATTGTAGCACCTGCCCTTCATTTGTCAACCTTTAAAGGAGCTGATCTTTTCTGGAGCCTACCATCATCCAGCATTCTGATTGCCTATTGGATGGGCGGCGCTTTCCTGATGGCTACCAAGCGTTTCGCAGAGTACCGCCTCATCGGCAACTCCGAGCTGGCCGGCCTGTACCGTCGCTCCTTTAAGTTCTACACCGAGCACAGTCTGCTGATTTCGATGTTCTTCTATGCCCTCACATCGGCTTTCTTCCTAGGTATTTTTCTGATCAAAAACCGGGTAGAGCTGCTAATTAGCTTCCCGTTCTTTGCGCTGCTATTTGCCTGGTACCTCCGCCTCGGGCTATTGCAGAATTCGCCGGTGCAAGGCTCCGAAAAGCTCTACACTCGGAAGTGGTTTATGCTGTACGTTGTTTTGTTCTGCATTTTACTCACAGCGCTTATGTTTATAGACATTCCGTGGTTGCATTTATTCCTGCAGGAAACGTACTCGCTTAATTAATTCTGAAATTGCGGTAGTCAGGTTATTAAAATAAATGACCTGTATATAGTCAACCGATACAACATACTGGCGTCCCGTTAAGCTTAACGGAGCGCCAGTATGTTTTTACCCCAATAGCTCAGCCAGCGCCGCTATTTCCTGCCGTGCCTGCTGCACGGTGGGCTCTTGGCCAAATTCCCGGTCAACCCAACCAATAAAACCCGTTGCCAGGGCGGCCACGGCCTGGCGGCTGGTGCCAGGGGTAGCCGCCACAGGGTAGTCGGCGAGGGGTAGGGCATCCTCTAGGCCCAGTGTGCCCAGCACATCCGATACAAAAGCCAGCGCGCACACGTGCAGTACCTGGTAAAGCAGCACCAGCTCCGGTAAGCTTAGCGGGAGCCGTTCACCGGCTTCCACTGCGCTCAGCCGCGTGGTAATGGCTTCTATGGCCGAGTCGGATAACGTGGTAAGTGAGGGTAGGGCTTTTAGTAAAGGGTGAGCTGAGGCCGCCGTGGTATGACGCAATTCCTGCGTGAGTAGCAGCGCCAAGCGCAACAATTGCAAACGCCCCTCATCGAAACCCAGGGTAGCCGCTGGTGGCAACGCTGGGCGTAAACTAGCTTCGTGCTGCTCGAAAACCGCCTCTATCTGCTGCTGGCGGCGGCGCAGCGGTGCCAGGGCCGCCGCGCCACTCGGGCCGGCCAGAAACTGCTCTAGCGCATTTTCCAACTCAGCGCTAAGCTGTAGGCAATACGTGAAAAGGCTTTCCAATTCCTCATCCGAGAGTTGCATGTGCTGCCGCAGGTAGGCGCGCACTGCCGCGCCTAGCGGGCTGATTAGGGCCGCCCTACCCAGTAGTACATAGTCGTAGAGGCGGAGCGGCCGGGTGGCTATTGTTTCTTCCAGCTCGGCAGTGGAGGCCAGCCCCGCCAGTTGGGCTACGGTAGGGGCATCAAGACGAGTGAGTGCGGTAATGGCTTCCTGAGCCGTTGCTGCCGCAGGCACTTGGAAAAAGTGCTGCGTAGCCATGCCCAGCGCAGATAAGGCTGGCGCTAGTTGGGCATAGGTAGTAGGTGGCAAAGGCCGCAGAGAGTGGTCAGGCGAGTGCGTGAAGGAAAGCATGTGCAAAGGTGGCGAAGAAGACTGAATTGTTGCTTCAGTATATCTTTTTAATAAATAAAAAAATGGGTTATATATTTATTATTTGCTCTGCTGTAATTAAAGCATAATATAAAATTGTAAAAATAAATTATAGTGAATAATATGAATTTATAGTGCTTTGTAACAGTTATTTATAATGATAAAAAAAGCTGTGATGTGTAGTTTTTATTTGGCAATACAGTCTATTTAAATTGCATTTATATATTATTTTTTGTATCTTTGTATTATCAATTTTAAATAAATCATTCACCTAATTCATACACATGCACTATCAAATCAATTCTATCAAAAGTATTTCGGCTAAACAAGCAGCTACCCTCGAGCAGGAAGGCATTATGACGTCAGACGCGCTACTGCGCGCAGCACGTACACCCGCCGACCGCCGCGAGCTGGCTCGCAACACGGGTATCGAGGAAATGAAGATCTTTAAATGGGTAAACTACGCTGACTTGTCGCGTATCGACGGGCTGGAGCCTGGCCTGACCGCTCTCTTAGAGCAAGCCGGCATCACCACCATGCTCGATCTGCGGGGCCGCTCGCCGTTCAGCCTGCACAGCAAGCTCGTAGCCCTCAATAAGGAACACCAAGTAGTAAATGCTGTGCCTGATATGCTGCAAATGGCTGATATTGTGAATCATGCCAAGAGCCTGGAGCCAGAAGTTTCCTATCAATAAGTAATACGGGCACAGCTGTTGCCCTAGATCCCACTCAGCAGAAAACCGCGTTGGCGCTTCATATTCGAAACGCCAGCGCGGTTTTTTGTTTCATTTATACTATTGGTATTAGTAATGTCTGTGCCAGTTGAAAAAATGCTAATGTAATGGGACAAATTGCGAAATGGTGCTGTTCTATAGCCAACCACAATCCGCTTACCTTTGCATATGCGTGAACCCTTCCTTACTGGCGGCGACGAGCACTACGACGCCACGGACAAAGATATTGACAAGGCCCTGCGCCCGCTTAGCTTCGACGACTTTGCCGGACAGGACAAGGTAGTCGAGAACCTGAAAATCTTTGTGGCCGCCGCCAAACGCCGCGGCGATGCCCTCGACCATGTGCTGTTGCACGGACCTCCCGGCCTGGGCAAAACCACGCTGTCGCACATCATTGCCAACGAGTTGGGCGCGGGCATCAAAATGACCAGCGGCCCGGTACTCGACAAGCCCAGCGACCTGGCCGGCTTGCTCACCAACCTCGACCCGCACGACGTACTCTTCATTGACGAGATTCACCGCCTTAACCCGGTGGTAGAAGAATACCTGTACTCGGCTATGGAGGACTACCGCATCGACATCATGCTCGATTCGGGTCCGAATGCGCGCTCGGTGCAGATTTCGCTGTCGCCCTTCACGCTCATTGGTGCTACTACCCGCTCGGGCCTGCTTACGTCGCCGTTGCGGGCGCGTTTCGGCATCAATTCGCGCCTGGAGTACTACGATGCCAAACTGCTGACCAGCATTGTGCAGCGTTCTGCTGAAATCCTGGGCACGCCGATTTACGAGGATGCTGCCTACGAAATTGCGCGCCGCTCGCGCGGTACGCCCCGTATTGCCAACAACTTGCTGCGTCGCACCCGCGACTTCGCCCAGATTAAGGGAACAGGCACCATCACGGTGGAAATAGCCCAGTTTGCCCTCAACGCTCTTGACGTAGACGCCCGTGGCCTCGACGACATGGACAAACGTATCCTGAGCACCATCATCGATAAGTTCAAAGGTGGCCCAGTGGGCATCAGCACCATTGCTACGGCTTGCGGTGAAGAAGGCGAAACAATTGAGGAAGTGTACGAACCGTTCCTGATTCAGGAAGGCTACATCAAGCGCACTTCCCGCGGCCGCGAGGCCACCGAAGCTGCCTACTTGCATTTAGGTAGGCAAATGCCTCAGCATTTGCGCGGCAATACGAGTACGGGGGAGTTGTTTAGTTGATTTGCACGCTCAGGTACTAGTCAAAAAGCGCTCTAAGATAGTATGACAAGCTATTTTAGAGCGCTTTTATGTGTTAAGGATGTTAATTAGCACAGATACCCCGTGTCGAATACAGTTATATACGTCAGTGACTTGCAAGCTAAAATTCGGATCATACGCAGACTATCTTGTCGCTAAGAAGAACACCTGTAAACTGGTATCGTAAAATCAAAAACATAGCGATGCAAAACCAAGAATTAATCACTAAAGCGTACGCTGCCTTCAATGCCCGGGATATTGACGCGGCGCTTACAACCATGCATCCTGAGATTCAGTGGCCTAAGGCATTTGAAGGAGGCTACGTGAGTGACCATGCGGCTATTCGGGATTATTGGACACGTCAATGGTCGGAAATAAACCCTAGGGTTGAGCCAGTTGAATGCACAGCTAGACAAGATGGAACTCTGGAAGTTACCGTTCATCAGGTAGTCAGGGACTTGCAGGACAAGCTGCTATTCGATGGAGTAGTGAAGCATATATACACGTTGCAGCAGGGTCTACTACGTCGCATGGACATCGAACTAACCTAAGGTAGATGTTGCTGACCGGAACGGGAAAACTGGTTTTACTTTTGGAACGCTTCACCACTGGTGGGGCGTTTCGGCTTTTCAGCCGACCTTTGTTATCCTCATGCTTCCCACTGCTCAGTATACTGCCTTCATTAAACGCCGCGCTGCCGAATTGGGCTTTATGTACTGCGGTATCTCGAAGGCGGAGTTTCTGGAAGAGGAAGCGCCGCGGCTGGAAAACTGGCTCAACCGCAATGCCCACGGCAAAATGGCCTACATGGCCAACCACTTCGACAAGCGCCTCGACCCGCGCCTGTTGGTAGAGGGTGCCAAATCAGTCGTTTCGCTGCTGCTGAACTACTACCCTGCCGAGGAGGACCAACAGCCCGATGGCCCGGACGCGCTCAAAATCAGCAAGTACGCCTACGGCCGTGATTATCATTTTGTCATCAAAGACAAGCTGAAAACCTTGCTCGCTGATATCCAGCAGGAGGTAGGGGAGGTAGGCGGGCGCGTGTTCGTGGATTCGGCGCCGGTGATGGATAAGGTGTGGGCCAAAAAAAGCGGCTTGGGGTGGGTAGGAAAAAGCAGTAATCTAATCAGACCTGGCACCGGCAGCTTTTTCTTTATTGCTGAGTTGATTTTGGACTTAGAACTGGACTATGACGGCCCCATCAAAGACTACTGCGGCACCTGCACCAAGTGCGTGGATGCCTGCCCGACGGGTGCCATCACGGAGCCCTACGTGGTAGATGGCAGCAAGTGCATCAGCTACTTCACCATCGAGCTAAAAGACCAGATACCGCAGGAAGTAGCCGGTAAATTTGGCAATTGGGTGTTTGGCTGCGACATCTGCCAGGATGTGTGCCCCTGGAACCGTTTCGCCCAGGCGCACAACGAGCCTCAGTTTCAGGCGCACCCGCAGTTCAAGCACCTACGCGCTACTGACTGGCAGGAAATCACGCATGAGCTGTTTTCGGAGCTGTTTCGGCAATCGGCAGTGAAGCGCACGGGCTATGCGGGCTTGCAGCGCAACATCCTGTTTGTAACGCAAACCGCCGATGCTGGGGCATCGGCGGGTAGGGGGGTGGCGGAATCAGATGGCTAGTTGACCAAAGGCGCGATTTAGAATAACGCGGTAGACTTTGGCAAACTGGGCGTAGCACCATTCCTTGAACTGGGCTACTTCTTCGGGTAGTATCGTGCGAAGCGCTTTGCGTAGCTCCTTTTCAAATAAAAACTTGTCGAAACTAACCTTGGATAGGATGGTTTTGGTGTACTCTAACATGGTGGGTGGTTTTCAATAGCGGGTGGATTACTGGGTGGGGAGGGCGAACCGTTATACGAACAAGCGTTAGGTAGAGTGGTAATTTACGAAAGGCTAATTGCTAACCATCAGACAATCCGGAAATTAAATTTTAAAGCCACAAAAAAGGAACGTGTATGGCGTCCCTTTTTTGTGGCTTTATCTTGAAAAACCGCCTTTTTGCTATATTCTAGTATATAAATAGGTCTGCTAAATTGCTGGCGGTAGTGGCCGTCATGGGCTCATCGAAAGCGGCTTGCACTTTCTGTAAGGCGGTCTGCCCTACCCCCGCTGCATCAATGGGTAATTGATCGAACGGAATGGTTTGACCGGCTACGCGCTGGGTGGTGTTTTCCTCGCCCGCATACACGGCATCGGTCAGGCCAGCCGTTGTGATGGATTGGTCTGTGGGGCTGACCCAAGGCTTTACGGTGGCGTTGCGGTTGCGGCGCAGGGTCCGGATGTGGGCCGCGTGCCGGGCCTCTACCGAGTGAATTCGAGCGGCCGCAGTTAGAAACACCCGGTCGCTTTGCACAGTGGCAAGTTGGCCTTTGTAGGCGCGAACTCCGGTGTCTTCCAACAATTGAGCTACTTGCAAGAACGTGTCGAAGTTGCTGAATACGTCGGCAAACGGTGCGGTCTGCGTACCGTTTTTACTACCCGTAAAATCGAAGTTAAGGTTGGTAGGTATATCAGCGCCGGATGCCTGGAGCGCCCGCGTGAGGAAGGCAACGTGCTGCTGCTCGTGCTGCTGCACCGTAACAATACCCGGCCGCAAATCAGCAGGAATAAACCCGGCAGGCACGGCGGGCGTGTTGGGTACTAAACCCAGCGCCCGCGAATAAAAGTTGTTTTCGAGCAGCTCCAGGGTAAGCGCTAGCGAAAGCGAGTCGGTAATGGTTTGTGCTCCACGCCCGTAGGCCTGGCGCAGCGCCGAGCCCAGCACTAGAGGCGCCGTGGCTACGGCCGCCTTGCCGGTGAGGGAGCCCAAGCGGGTAAGGGCTTCGCGGCGCGAGCCCAGCCGAGCAAGCAGTTCCGGATCGGCTTCGGTCAGGTTGACCAGTAGTTTTAAAATATTCATACGCGAAAGGGCGGGCGAGACTAAGCTAAAGCGGCTGTATCGGAAGTAACAACGGTTACTTTGAAGTAGGGGACCAGTTCCGTAACCACGGCCGATGGAGCCAGCATGGTATCAAGTCCAGCCAAGTCGCCGCTATTGCTTACTACATCGGTACCGGCAAAAGAGCCAGATACCTCCAGGTCGCGCACGTAGGCGGCGTGGCGGGCCTTCACGGAGGCAATCTTACCCGCAAATAGCAAGTACTCCTTACCAGTATTATCCGTGGAGAATCGCACGACAACGTCGTTATAGGCCGCTACGGTCAAATCCTCGAATTTTTTAGCCGCAGCCAGCACGCCGGCACGAGTAGTAAGAGTAAGGGTAGCAAACGTGAAGTCTAGTGGGGCAATTCCGTTGGCGCCTAACAGATACTTGTACGACTCTGTATAGATCAACTCATGGTCGCGCAGATCGGTGAAGCCGGCCTGTTCCGCTGTCGTCATACCCGTAGGGAAAGCGGCTACCACTGCCTGATAAAAAGCCAACGTTAACTGGTGTAGGCTATACAAATAGTTGAATACAACATTGTTGGCAGTGATGCCCTGTACACGATTGGTATAGGACAGTTGAGGCGTGACAGGCGTAACAGGCGTGTTCTCATCATCATCGTCACTGCAACCCGCCAATACCAGCGTAGAGGTAGCAACCGTTGCGCCTGCCGCCCGCAAAAATGTACGGCGTGGCAGGGGAGTAGATGTGAAGAAAGGAGTAAGCTTATCGGACATACACAAAGGCGAAACAGGCTTTCAACGCAGATTCACTATAAATCTGATATAGGCGCTGGTAAAGTTACTTAGTTCCGACTGAATAGCGGATGGAACCCACAAAAAGCACAAAAGGGTACGCCACGCGGCGTACCCTTTTGTTGAATTGCTACATAGAGCGAGCCTAGTTCTTGATGAACGGCCCTACTACTGTGCGTACAGAGGTATCATCCAGTGCTTCATCGAAAGCTTCGCTAGCCAAGGCCTTAGTGTAGCTTGGGTCGAGGGTAGTTAAATCTACGCCGGCCTGTATTATGTTCCCTTCAGCAGGGAAAGTAGTATCAGGTTTACCTGCACCGTAAATAGCGTCCACTGCACCATTTGCCTCAGCATTGGTAATCCAAGGAGCATTGTTGGCAGTACCGTTAGCTTTGCGCATCGAGCGAATATGCGCTGCGTGACGAGCTTCTACCGAGTGAATTTGCAACGCAATAGTCAAGTAGTCATTAGGGTTACCAGCACCTTTAATTACGCCTGCCTGACCCTTGTAAGCGCGTACGCCACCATCTTCTAACGATTGAGCGTACGCTAAAAAGTTAGCATAATTATCGAATGCCGGACCAAAATCGAAGCTTTTTGGCTTTGGGTTAGCATCATTTTTTAATGCACCCACCAACAAATTCACGTGCGCCGTTTCATGCTTCATGATTTGCTGAATGGCTGCGGTAGGAGCGCCACTCGGAATCAAACCAGTTTTAGCTAAAGCTTGCTTATAAAAGTCTTCTTCTAGGTATTCCAGCAACAGTGCGTAGTTCAGTACGGCATTCGCGCTATTCAGCGTTTGCTGGCCCACTGCTTTATTGAATACAGAGCCGAGTGCAATAGGAGCGGCTGCCAAAGCAGCTTTTTTGCTCATGTTGCCAAGTGCAGCGAATACATCGCGACGCGAGTTGAGCTTGTCCAGAATTTCTGGATCAGCCTTCTCGATTTCTGAAATGATATTGAACAAGTTCATGATGAAGTCTGCTATCTGTGAATTATTTACCTACGTTGGCACCGCTGATGGTTTCCTTGATGAATGGCTGAGCGGCCGCCAGGACAGTAGCCACATCGTTGGCTTTATCCAATCCATTGGCATCTACGATGTCGTCGGCTGCGAAGGAACCATTGTTAATCAAATCGCGGATGTAAGCTGCATGGCGTGCTTCTACTGATACAATCTTGCCAGCAATGAGCAGGTAATTGGTATCCTTAATAAGCTTGCCGGCTCCGTTATAAGCTGACACGCCAAGATCTTCGAACGTTCTAGCAGTGGTCAGTACCGAGTTGCGGTCCAAAAAGTTGATTTTGGAGAAGTCTGGCGTCAAACCAGGAATGGCTTTACCGGCAGCGGCTGTATCAATAGCTTTCTTAAAGAAATCACGGTGAATGGCTTCGTGCTTCGCAATAGCCGTCAGATAGGTTTTCTCATCGGCATTCATGTTGGCATAAGGAGTAGCAATCACTTGGGCATAAAAAGCAGCCTCTAATTGCTCCAATGCATACGCATAGTTTAATACGCCTACGTCACCCGAACCTAAGTCCACCATGCCGGGCATAGAGGGCGAATTATCCTCGTCGTCGTTGCAGCCAGCCAGTGCCAGCGCTGTTACGCCAGCTGTAGCACCGGCATACATAAAGAAAGAACGGCGCTTAATGGGAGCGTACAAGGGCTTGGTGAAGCCCGCTTCGTCTTCGCCTGGTTTGATGATGTTGGACATAAAAAAAGGAAGTTTAAATGAAACAGGAAAGCAAGGGCAATACAGAGTCAGGACAGCTTTTTTCTGTCTTTTTCAAATATTGAATACCCCGGAAGCTTGTTGTTTGATGTGACTTACGGCTGACGTTGTAAAATGGATTGGGTAGTAGTACTTTTTTTTGTTCAGCTTCTTTCTGCAAGACTACCTTCTAAAACTAACAGGCAACAAAAAAGCCGCTCTCAGAGCGGCTTTTTTGTTGCCTGTTAGTTTGTTACACAAAGTTCTAGCTGAACAAGCCAGCCGTTACGCCAACCGCCGAGCGGAAATTGCGAGCAATGTCTTTTACTGCATTGGCATCTAGTGGCTCATCGAAAGCTTCGGAAGCTGCGGCTGCCGTGATAGTAAGGCCTGCTGGAGCTGTAGAGGTATTCTGCACGTCAATATTTGCCTGTATGACGTTGCTCTCCGCTGGATGATTAGCATCAGAACCCTTATCATATACTGGTGTCGTAACAGCCGGTACCGGACCGCCGTTGTCGATGCCCGAAATCCAGCTTTTGGGCTTAGCACTCAAATTGTTGATGTCTGCCGTAGCCGTTACACCGCCCCGGCGCAGCAAACGTAAGTGCGAAGAGTGGCGTGCTTCAACTGAATGGATGTTCAAAGCAGCCGTCAAAATTGCCTTATTGCCCATTAAGCTAGGAGCGCCGCCTTTATAGGCACGTACTCCCGTATCTACGAATGCTTGGCCAGTGCCATAGAAAGTGGCTGAGTTGGCAAAAGGATCAGGCAATTTACCACCAGCTGTATAGTCAAAAGCGGCTCTGGTAGGATCATTCGGGCTGAATGCCTGGCTACCTAACACTGCACGTAGCGCATTAATATGACCTAACTCATCATCCCGAATAATAGTAATACCCGGAACATCAGCATTAGGAATCAACCCACTAGTTTGCAGGCCAGTATTATAATAATGGTACTCCAAGTATTCCAGCTGTAGCGCTAAGTTTAGCGTCTGCACAATACCACTGGGTAAGGAACCAGTTTGGCCGTATGCTTTATTGAACATAGTGCCTAGCAAACCAGGAAGAGTAGCTGCCGTTACGGCTTTGCCCATACCTGAAATGTGCTTAAATACACGCCGACGGGTGTCAAAACGGTCGTAAACCTCGGGGTCTACTTTTTCAATGTCGGAGATAATCTTAAATAAATCCATGATGGAAAGACAACGTGTGAAAGGGTAGGAAAGGGATGGAGAGTTTAGCCTAGGCTACTAGCGCGCAGCTTGGAGCCATCGGCTAAGTACATGTTAGCTGTCTCAAGTACCTGAGAAGGTAACTTGGACTTTTCCTGTCGGGCGGTAGCTCCTGTGGTGCTAAAGTCAACTACGTCGTCTCCCACAAAAGAATTGAATGTAATCAGGTCGCGAATCAACGCAGCGTGGCGCGCTTCTACCGACACAATTTTACCTGCTATGGTTAGATAGGCTGCATCTTGGATATACTGGCCGGCACCATTGTAGGCGGCAACCCCCAAATCCTCGAATGCTTTTGCAGCATTCAATACACTGGCGCGTTCACCGAAATTGATAGTTGAAAAATCAGGTGTTAAGTTTGGCAGTGGTGTGGCATTTGCAGCGGCAATAGCCTGGCGGAAAAAATCAACGTGAATTTTTTCGTGCAACGCCAAATCCTGGAATATCTGCTTTTCTGCGGCGTTTGCATTGTTCATATAATAGCCACCAGCTATTACTTGGGCATAGAAAGCTGCTTCTAATTGCTCCAGCGCATACGCATAGTTCAATACGCCTACATCGCCCGCCCCCACGTCAAGTAAAGAGGAACTGTCTTCACTATCGTCGCTGCAGCCAGCCAGTGCTAACGCAGTTACGCCAGCGGTAGCACCGGCATACATAAAGAAAGAACGGCGCTTAATGGGAGCGTACAGTGGTTTGGTAAGAGCGTTGTCGGTTTCGTCGGGTTTGATGATGTTGGACATAAAAAGGAAGTTTGGGTGAGGGCTGAAGTAGATGAAACTTCTCGTATTAGCTGAATTCTGCTGTTTTTACGGGACTTGTGCAGGTGTGATTAATCCTGCCTACAGCCCCTTGTCGGTGTACAAAGCATTACAGATAAGAGTATCAGTATAAACTACCAGGCAAAAACAGCGCACAGCGCATTCTGCCTCAATTGACTACGTACAAACCCTTATTTGACAACAGGCTGTCAGTTTTGCCTAAATTTGCGCGTGATACGACTCCAAGCTCTTCTCTGCTTTCTGCTGTTGCTGCTCGCAGAAACAAGCCGTGCGCAAGCTGTTCCGCCTGCCACTAATACAGGCCAGGCGGTGGTGGTGCTGGGCCGCACGGAGTTTCCGATCAACGAATACTTCACCATCAGCTTCACCCTAAGGGGGGCACCGCTAGACCGCTATTCGGCTTTTCCGGATATCGAGGGATTCAAGAAAAGCGGTAAGCTGAACACCACGACCACGCGCACGGTAGGCGGGCAGAGTTCGATTGAGCTGACCATTACGCAGCGGTACGCCGCCTACCAGGAAGGAGAGTTTGAACTACCGCCCTTCACAATTACCGTGAACGGCAACCCCATCCGCTCGCCCGGCGCTACCCTGGAGGTAGGGCCACAACAAACAGCCCCTACCCCGCCCGCCACCGGTGCCAACCCCAATAACCAGCCCCTGCAAGGTATTGGGTTGCTGGATGAACTGTTCGGAAAGCCCAAGCCCGACGCGTACGTGGAGCCGAAAGACCACGCGTTTCTGGCGCTGGTAGCCGATAAGAGCAGCGTGTACGTAGGCGAAGGCGTGCACGTGAGCATGTACTTCTACCTCACGCCAGCCGACCAGGGCCTGCTAGACTTCTATAATTTTGCCGGTCAGCTGCCGGGCATCATGCAGCAATTGCAGCAGCGCACGGCCTGGGAAGAGCATTTCGAGGATCAGGAAATAACTCCCGAAACCATAACGGTAGGAGGTAAAAGCTACCTGCGCTACCGCCTTTACGAAACGGAACTGTATCCTCTGACGGCTGAAGCGTTGCGGTTCCCCATTATTTCGCTGCAGATGGTGAAATACAAAGTAGCAAAGGACCCCACTGCCGACCCCACTGACCGCCTAGAAGGCTACAAAACCTACTTCACTGAACCGTTGACCATAGCGGTAAAGCCCCTACCGCCCCACCCCCTGCGCGATCAGGTAGCTGTGGGCCGCTATCAGTTGCGCGAGGCCATCGACCGCACTACGTTTCAGGTAGGGCAGACCTTTACGTATACATTCTCGGTAGAAGGAGAGGGAAATCTGGCCACGTTATCGGCGCCTACCCTGCGGCCTCAGCCTGGGGTAGAGCTCTACGGGCCGGATATTCAGCAAGATCTGACGCGCCAGAGTGGGCGGGTAGGCGGGCGCAAACGGTTTACGTATCGGCTGGTGCCCCGCCAGCCGGGCCCGCTGCTGCTCGATAGTCTGCTCACGCTGGTGTACTTCAACTTGGCTACGGCGCGCTACGATACGTTGCGTCCGCAACTGGTTGTATCCGTGCAGGATGCGCCCCAGAAAGCTGCGTTTCGCCCTCGTCCCGACGACCCTTTCTACACGGAAGCCCTGCAAGCGGCCGACAACACGTTGCAGCCCCTGGATGCCTACCGTGATGTGCGTCGCTACGCCAATATAGTGCTTGTGCTGTTGCTGGGCCTGGCGGGTTTTGGCTGGTGGCGGGGAGGCCAACAAGGGGCAGCGTAGCAGGATTAATAGGGAATTGCGTGCGCTAATGAGGGCTTTTGCTGACCTTTACGGTTAACAGAACTGCGTATTGCTCATTCCTTACCTGCTTACTACTCACTGCTACCCTATGGCTAATTCCTTCGGCACCCTCTTCCGCATCACCACCTTCGGCGAATCGCACGGCGTGGGTATTGGCGTTACCATCGACGGCTGTCCGGCCGGTTTGGCAGTGGATGTAGCGGAAATTCAGGCGGCGCTAGACCGGCGCCGGCCCGGCCAGTCGGACCTAACGACCCCGCGCAAGGAGGCTGACCAGGTAGAGGTGCTTTCGGGGCTGTTTGGCGGTATGACGACGGGCACGCCCATCGGCCTGCTCATCCGCAACCAGGACCAAGCCAGCCACGACTACTCCCACATCGAGCATGCCTACCGCCCTTCGCACGCCGATTATACCTACGACCAGAAGTACGGTCGGCGCGACTACCGGGGCGGCGGCCGCAGTTCGGCCCGCGAAACGGCCGCCCGCGTGGCGGCTGGAGTAATAGCGCAGAAATTCCTGGCGCACTATGGTATCGAGGTGGCTAGCTATGTGTCGCAGGTAGGGGCCGTGGCCGTGCCTGTGAGCTACGAGGAGCTGGATTTGGGTTTAATTGACTCCAACCCCGTACGCTGCCCGCACCCCGAAACGGCCGAGCGCATGGCCACGCTCATCCGCCAAACCCGCGACCGACACGATACGGTAGGCGGCATCGTGACGGGGGTAGTGCGCCACGTACCCACAGGCTTGGGCGAGCCGGTATTCGACAAGCTGCACGCCGAGCTAGGAAAAGCTATGCTGAGCATCAACGCCGTGAAGGGCTTTGAGTACGGCTCGGGCTTCGCTGGTACGCTGCTGTTCGGCTCCGAGCACAACGACCAGTTTTACACCAATGAAGCTGATGAAGTGCGCACTCGCACCAACCACTCGGGCGGCATCCAGGGCGGTATCAGCAACGGGCAGGATATTTACTTCCGGGTGGCTTTCAAGCCCGTCGCTACCATTCTGCAACCGCAGCAAACCATCAACGACCAAGGCGAGGAAATCAGCCTGGCCGGCAAAGGCCGCCACGACCCTTGCGTACTACCCCGCGCCGTACCCATCGTAGATGCCATGACTAGCCTTGTGCTAGCCGATATGATTTTGCGGGCACGGGCAAATAAGGTAGGTGAGGTGTCTTAAAGTAGGAGGGTTTTGAGGGAAGGAGGGTGTGAGGTAAGAAGAAAAGCGCCTGTCATCCTGCGCTTGCGAAGGACCTTGTCACGGTAGAACGACCATCGTAGCAACGACTCGTTCAACTGGTAAATCGCAAGCTCAGGATGACACATTTGCTGCCGCTCCTACCTTCTTACCCCTAAAGATACCCTCACTCACTAATCCACTTATATGGTGCAACCTGCCGGGGTAGGGCGGCCATATTCACATCCGGTGATACCAACGGCCGCGGTGCCCGCCCGTTGAGTCGTACCAGTGATATGGCGTGCACTGCCACCGGCCCGAGGCCGCGCTGCTGGTAGTCGCGGGCCAGGAAATGGGCGAACTGCAACAGCGCATCGGGGTTGCTGAGCAGGTAGTGCTGCTGTCGGGGCGTGAGGTAACGAAGAGGGTCTACAATATCGAGCTGGCCATTGGAATGACGCACGTGGTAGTACACGCTGCCGGTTTTGCTGCGCAGCATCATGTGCCACGCAAACTGATGGCCTTCTTCGGTCCAGTGCACATCGCCGGGGTAGAGCAGGTAGCGCAATGGTACCAGCAGCTGTACGGCAATATAGAAGGCCAAAAAAGTAAGCAATACGGGCGCCGTACGTGGGATAATTGGCTTGGCCGAAAGCGCGGGCAATGGCACGCGGGCGGCCAGCCAACTACGAAGCTTTGGGGTTTGGCGAGGCCAATTGGGAGGTAGGAAGAGGCACACCGTCAGTCCCAGCGAAAACCACGGAAACGTGCCGAGCCCAAACACCAGCACATTGGACAGGTGAAAAAATGCCGCCGCCACCAAGGCTAGCAGCCGGGTGCGGCGCCATAGCAGCAGCGGCACCAGCAGCAGATCGAAGGCCAGACCGGCGCGGCTCATCCAGACCGGCAACCACGGTTGCGCCAGCAGCGGCCCGATGAGGAAATAATGCGCTTTGGGAGCCAGCCAGATGCGGAGCGATGCCCCCGCCCACCAGTCAGGATTCAGCTTAGCCAGGCCAGCAAAGAAATACACCAGCCCTAGTTGCAGTTGCAGCAGCCAGCGCGTCCAAGCGGGCGTGGTGGTAGAAGCGGTAGTGCGGCCGGCGCGCACATCGGCAGACGCGGCGCGGTGGGCCGGCGTGAGAGCCAGCAGCCCCGCCAGCAAGGAATAGAGGTAGAAATGATTGATATAGCGCGTTTGCTCGGCCAGAAACAGCCAGGTAAAGGCCAGGCACAACGCAGGCGCCGTAAACTGAAAACGCCAACCGGCCGCCACCGCTACGCCCAGCCCAATAATGAGCAAGTGCAGCCCTATCATACCGACTGGGGGTAGGGCGGGCAGCCAGGTGAAAAAGAGGTAGGAAAAGTGAAAAGCCGGCTCGGTGTACTCGCGGATGTAGCCCAGCGCTAAGCTGCCTGCCACCTCCAGCGCCAACGAGGACCCAATTAGCACGCGAGCTACTACCAGCCAGGCAATATCAATGGGGCGAAATAGGGCGGCAGTCCAGGAACGCATTCAACCAAACGCTAGAACAGTAAGTAGGCTACTAGGCTACATCCAATACAACAACACGCTCACCAGGGCTAGCACCGGCAGCAGGTAGACCAGGGAGTAGCGGAAAATATACTGGAAAAACGCCGGCATATCGATTCCCTCGTCACGAGCAATGGAGCGCACCAAGAAGTTGGGGCCATTGCCGATGTAGGTAAGACCGCCAAACAGCACCGCCCCACTGGAAATAGCGCGCAGCAGCGGCATGGTAGCGGGGTCGTAGGCGAAGGCGGCCACGGAGGCTACCTTGTTGAATTCCAGCTCGTGCCCGGCCATACTCAACGATACCAGGCTGGCATAGGTAGGGGCGTTGTCGAGGAAGGCAGAGAGCAGGCCGGTCACCCAGTACAGTACGGCTGGCGTGAGGCGCGTGGCGATGGCCGGGTCGGAAGCTACACGGGATGCCAGTTGGAGGGCGGGCATCATGGTCAGGAAAATGCCGAAAAACAGAAACCCTACCTCATAAATAGGCCCAAACGTGAAATGGTTGCCCGTGAGCGCACGGCCGGTAGCTGTGCGGTAGCAGCCCCAGGCAGCCAGCAGCTGCACCGTTTCCCGCACAAACGACACGTTCACCCCAGCAATGCTCAGGGTAGGAATCCAAGGAAATTGTTGCGGATCTATGAATACGCTAATCAGTACAACGACCAGCCAGATCAGGTTGTAGCGCCCATGAAACTCCAGCAGCGGCAGTCCGCCCTCGCGCCGGATCTGCTCCTGCTCCTCGCGCGAGAAGCGGCTTGGGTAGGGGATACGGCGGTCAATCAACCAAAAAATCAGCAGCAGTGCGCTGTTGGCTACCACCCACGGTAGGGCTAGGTGCAAGGACGTCCAGATAAACGGGACGCCGCGCAGAAAGCCAATGAACAAAGGTGGGTCGCCGAGTGGAGTGAGTAGCCCGCCTACATTGCTGACAATGAAGATAAAGAAGACGATATGGTAGGGCTTGATGCGTTCGTCGTTGAGACGGATAAACGGCCTGATAAGCACCAGCGAAGCACCAGTAGTACCAATCAAGCTGGCCAGCACCGCACCAATGATTAGCAGAATAACGTTGCGTTGAGGAGTTCCCTGCAAACCGATGTTCAGGTACATCGTGCCGCCCACCACGTACAACGACGCCAGCAACGTTACGAAGGAGAAATATTCAGCGAGGGTTTCAACGGCCATGTGCCAGTCGTGGCGGGCAAAGCCATAGTAAAGCAGCATCAGCAGGCCCAGCGCCACGGCAATGCGGGCATAGTTACGTTCCCAGAAATGCGGAAACAACAAGGGGCCAGAGGCAATAAGCCCAAGCAAACTAACAAAAGGTATCAGCAGCCAAGGAGCAACGGCTGGCATGTGCACGGCGAGTAGGAGAGAGGCAGAGAAAAAAGGCAATAGTGAAAACGCTAGGTGAAAGACAAAAGTAGCCCACCGGCCATCGGCAAGCGCAAGATGGTCGGTGGGGAGCTAAAAGAGGAGGGGAGTTGTTACCTTTATAACATCTACGGCTCCGATTGGTTGTAGATGCAATGGATTTGGCGAAATTAGCCAAAAGACATTCTTTTTTACTTCGCAACGCCTTACGTATCAATTGCCTTATGAATACCACTCCTGCCGCCTCGCCGGTTTCCATCTACGCCGAAGCCAGCCCCAATCCTGAGTCCATGAAGTTTGTGCTCAACGCCACGCTGCTTAGCGATGGCGTGAGTGTGGACTACCCCAACGTGGAAGCTGCTGCCAATTCGCCGCTGGCTCAGGAGCTGTTCAACTTCGACTATGTAGGCCGCGTGTTTATTGCTGCCAACTTCGTCACCATCACCAAAACCACCGAACACCAGTGGACTCAGCTCATTCCCGAGCTGCGCACCTTCCTGAAGTCGTACGTGGAGGCAAATGGCCCCATCTTCACGGTAGATCCCGCCGAGGAGCAGCGCGCCGCCCAGCAAGCCGCCGCCACCGGCGACCACTCGGAGCAAGACCAGCAAACCAGTCAGAAAATTATCGACCTGCTGGACAATTACGTGCGCCCCGCTGTAGAGCAGGATGGTGGCAACATCACCTTCAAGAGCTACAACCAAGGTGTAGTGACCGTGAATCTGCAAGGCTCGTGCTCGGGCTGCCCCTCGGCTACTGTTACGCTGAAATCGGGTATCGAGAACCTGCTCAAGCGCATGGTGCCTGAGGTAACGGAGGTAGTAGCCGAAGGCGTTACCGTATAATACTTGCGAATAACCGGATTTCGCAGAAGTAACCGTTGCCTTATAAGAGGGTGGCGTTACATTCACCAAAAAGGAAAGGCCCGACTATCAGTCGGGCCTTTCCTTTTTGATAGGCTTGCGATAAGAGGCAGGAACACAAAAACGCCCGGCCAATCGGCCGGGCATTTTTGTGGATACTGAATTGGTTAGCTCAATTCAGTGCAATCCAATCAATCTGCAGCATCTGGGATAATGCTTACACGTTGGAGGTCGACAGCTTGGGTGCGCCTGTATCGCCAATGTGCGTGGAGATGTCGGTGCCCCGCTCGCGGGCTTCTTTGCGGCCGTAGGTGTCTAGGATAATGGGGGTAGCAATGAACAGCGACGAGTACGTACCGAACACAATGCCTACCAGCATAGCAAACGAGAACGAGCGTAGCGTTTCACCCCCGAAGATATAGAGTACCAGCACCACCAAGAACACGGTAGTGGAAGTAATCATGGTGCGGGAGAACGTGCTATTTAGGGCTGGATTGGCCACCTGAGCAAACGTGAGGTGCGGGTTTTCGCGCAGGTATTCACGAATACGGTCGAAGATTACCACCGTATCGTTCATCGAGAAGCCCAGCACCGTAAGCACGGCCGCCACGAAAATCTGGTCCATCTCATAGTTCAGACCAAACAGGCGAGCGATAGGGTAGCAGGCAATAACCAGCAGCGCATCGTGGAACAAAGCAATAACTGCAGCCATCGAGTACTGCCAGCGCGAGAAGCGCAGCAACACGTACACGAAGATGCCTAGCAGCGTTAGGCCCAAGCTGAGCACCGAGGTCTTCTTAATGTCGTCGGCAATGGTAGCGCCTACTTTAGAAGTAGACTTAATAACGGGTGCGTCGCCGCTGAAATCCTTCTTCAAGCCATTCAACAAGGTGGTTTCCACCTTTTTGTCGGCAGTTACGCTTTCATCATCGGCTAGGTAGCCAGTAGTGATACGCAGGCGGTTGGGCGTACCGAAGGTTTTCACCTCCGTGCCGCTGCCACCAAAGTCGGCCACCAGTGCATCGTGCACTTTAGAAGCGTCCATGGCTTTGTTGAAGTCTACCACGTAGGCGCGGCCACCGCGGAAGTCTACACCCAGGTTGGGGCCGCCCTGAATAGCCATCAGCACGAAGCCTACTACAATCACCACCGTCGAGAAAGCGTAGGCGATTTTGCGCTTGCCCACGATATCGAAGTTCACGTTGGTGAACAGCTTGCGCGAGAGGAAGGTAGAGAAGGTGATTTTGCTCGTCTCTTTGCCTTTCACCAGCCACTCAATAATGAGGCGTGACACGTACACGGCCGACAGGAACGAGGTGAAAATACCGATCAGCAGCGTAACGGCGAAGTTCTGCACCGGACCCGTACCGAAGATGAACAGCGTGAGGGCGATGATGAGCGTGGTTACGTTGGAGTCGAAGATGGCCGAGAAAGCGCGCGAATAGCCCGCGTTGATGGCATCCTTCAGCAAATGGCCGTGGTCAAGTTCTTCCCGAATACGCTCGAAAATCAGCACGTTGGCGTCAATCGACGAGGCGAATACCAGGATCAGACCAGCAATACCCGGCAGCGTAAGGGCAAATTGGAACTGAGCCAAAATACCCAAAATCAGGAAGATGTTGAACAGCAGCGAGGCATCGGCTACCAGACCAGCACGGCCGTAGTACAGCGCCATAAAGCCCATGATAATCAGCAAACCAGCCACCGACGAGTACAGACCCTGATTGATGGCTTCCTGACCCAGCGACGGACCTACTACAGCTTCTTCCACAATGCGGGTAGGAGCGGGCAGCTTACCGGCTTTCAGTACGTTAGCCAAATCCTGGGCTTCCTCGATGGTGAAGTTGCCCGAAATGCTGGTGTTGCCGCCAGCAATTTCGGCCTGCACCACGGGGTCGGAATACACGTTGTCGTCGAGCACAATGGCTACCTGACGGCCGATGTTGTTGCTGGTCAGCTTCTGCCACTTCTTGGCGCCGGTGGGCGTCATGCTCATGCTTACCTCAGCACCGCCACGTTGCGGGTCAATGTCGCCGCGCGCGTCGGCTACTACGTCGCCTTCCAGCGGAGCCGTAGCACCCGAAGCTTTACGTACAGCCACCAGGCTCAGGTATTCCTGACCACCCAACTCCTGCGGCTTCACATTCCACATGAACGTGAGGTTGGGAGGGAGAGCCGCACGGGCCTCCTGCGAGCGAAGCATCTGGTTTACACGGGCCGTGTCGCGGATGTTGGCACCCAACTGGCCGGGCATCGTAAACAAGCGGGCCAGCACCGAGCCTTGTGGGCCTTTAGCCGAATCGGCAGCGGCAGTAGCGGTGTTTTTCTTAGCCAACTGGCTAGCCAACGACGACGTGTCGCCAGGAGCAGTGGTGGTAGTAGCGGCAGCAGTAGGAGAAGCAGCTTTTTCAGCAGTTTCCTTAGCTACCAGCGCTTGGTCGAGTTGCTGGAGGTAGGGGCCGAACTCATCCTGACGCCACACTTCCCAGAACTCCAGCTTAGCCTGGCCTTGCAGCAGCTTACGTACACGGTCGGGGTTGTCTACACCGGGTAGCTCTACCTGAATGCGGCCGGTACCCTTCACGCGCTGAATGTTGGGCTGGCTGGTGCCGAACTTGTCGATACGCGTGCGCAGAATGTTGAACGAGCGGTCGATGGCATCCTCAATCTCGGTGTCAATAGCACCAATCACCTTGGCGTCCGACGAGTTGATATCGATTTTGCGGCTCTTGTTGGTGGTGTTGGCAAAAATGCGCGCCAGGTTATCGTTGGGCGCTACGTTGCGGTAGGCTTGCAGGAACAGCGTGGTGAAAGGAGCCGAAGGATTAGCCTTCTGGGCTTGTTGCGCCTGCTCCAGCGCCTGGTTGAACTTAGGGTCTTTGGAGTTGCCGCTCATGGCGCGCACAATCTCCACCGGCGACACTTCCAGCGTCACGTGCATACCGCCCTTCAAGTCGAGGCCCAGGCCCAGCTCCGAGGCGCGCACATCGCGGTAGGTGTAATCAACACCCAAAATGCTGGTTACAGGCGCACGCCACACCGAGTCGAGGTAGCGCTGGCGGGCCTGTTGGTTCACAACGCCATTCTTGGTGGCGTAGCTCACCGCGTCGGACTGTACCCGGCGCGAGATGAACGTGAACGTGAGAAAGTAGATACACAGGGCCGATACCACGATGGTCAGCCCAATGATGAGTCCTTTATTACGCATCAGAAAAGATTTTTTGGAAAGGCAACAAGCAATTAAAAATCAATCGTCGGGAAGCGTACGCAGCGAAAAGGCTGATAGTCAATTGCTAGAAAAACAACCGCACTATTTTGATTCCCGAAACTTCGATTTTTTCTAGGGCGCCTGCGGCGAAAGCGCCGCTACCAACAGCCGCACCCGAAAGATGCTGCTGGGCAAAATGCCCGCCAGGAGGCGTGGCACCGCCAACGCCCAACGCACGGCAGGCAGCCAATGCTGTGGGGTAGGGAAGGGGAGCCAGGCATCGGCATCGGGTGCCACGTGCAGCACCAGCGGCCCCACGGCCTCCAGATTTACTTTTTGCTTGATGACGGCCGCCTTGGGCCGCACGCCTACCCGCGTAGTCTTGCCCGGCGCCACCCGAAAGGTCGTCACCGTCTGGTGGTTCAGGCCCAGCACAAACAGCACCGTAGCTGTGAGCAAGGCGAACCGCAAACGAGATAAAAACCGGGTACTCAGCAAAAACATAGGTAGGGCAATGGCTACAAATATACTAAAAGGTGAAGTTGTGAGAAGTGAAGTTGTGAATTTCTGAAAATTGACTGTAAAAGGGACTGTCATCCAGCTTGCAAAGGATCTTCTCACGCGTGAACGAATGACGTAATAACGACTCGTTCACGCGTGAGAAGGTCCTTCGCAAGCTCAGGATGACAGACATTTTGCATTCACAACTTCACAAAATCACAACTTCACCTCTTACGCCTTCACCTTTGCTTTCAGGAAAGACACCAGCACTTCCAGGCCCATATCGAAGCGGCTGTTGTTGGGGATGATGATGTCGGCGTCGTTGCGGTAGGGCTTGATGAACTTGTCGTAGGTAGGGGCCACGTGGTTGATGTAGCGGTAGAGCACGTCTTCCAGATCATAGCCCCGCTCGTCCCGGTCGCGCACAATGCGGCGCAGCACTTTCACGTGTTCCTGGGCGTCGATAAACACTTTCAGGTTGAGCAAGCGCGCCACTTCCTCGAAGTGAAACACGAAAATGCCCTCTACCACTACAATCGGGGCCGGACGAAACACCAGCTCCTGCACCGGCGCATCGGGATTGTTGAAGGTGTACTCCGGCCGACGCACTTCCTTGCCCTGGCTGATGCTGAGCACATCGGCGGCATAGGAGGCCGAGTCAATGGAGGTAGGTAGGTCGAAATTAGTAACGCCTTGCGCGTCTACCAGCTGGGTTTCGCGCGGGTGGTAGTAGTTGTCCTGCGAAATCAGACAGATTTCTTCTTCGGGAAACGAAGCCAGCAGGCGGCGCAAAAAAGTGGTTTTGCCCGAGGCGCTGCCCCCCGTAATGCCGACGATGAAAGGTTGTTGCATGGGTAGAAAAGTGGCCCGTACCGGCGGGGCCAACCCTGCAAAAGTAAGCACTTCGCAGGTTTGGCGGCGGCAAAACCAAAATTTTGGCCGAAAACGGTTTATTTTTCTCTGGATTCAAAAAAAGCTACCAACTGCTGCACGGCGCGGGCGCGGTGGCTGAGTGTGTTTTTCTGCGCCAAGGGCATCTCGGCAAATGTCTCCTGAAAGCCAACGGGCTGAAAAATGGGGTCGTAGCCGAAACCGGCGTCCCCACGGGGCTCCGTCGTAATTAGCCCTTCTACTACCCCGTTGAAGGTATGTTTCTCCGAATCGGACAGGATAAGAGCAATGACGGTACGAAACTGGGCCGTGCGGGAGGGAGCATCCGCCAGCTCGTCTAATACTTTGGCCACGTTGTCGGCGGCGAGGCGCTGGGGCCCGGCATAGCGGGCCGAGTACACGCCGGGTGCCCCATTCAGCGCATCGATTTCCAGGCCGGTATCGTCGGCGAAGCAGGCCACGCCGAAGTGGTCCCACACGTACTGCGCTTTCTGGTGGGCGTTGCCGGCCAGCGTGTCCTGGGTTTCGGGTAGGTCGTCGGGACCACCAATATCAGCCAGACTCACTAACTCAATGGAACTGGGTAGGATGGCCCGGATTTCATCGAGTTTATGGGCATTGTTGGAAGCAAAGCAAAGGCGCATAGGTTGAAGAAGTGAAAGGATTGATGGTTGATTCGGTGGGCAACGAATGATGCTGCCAGAACCGTGAGGAAGCAAGCGTAGAAAGTTTATTCAAAGGTAATCCAGCAATACAACTAGCGTAGCCACCCAACCATTCAGCAGAAAAACCGGGCTAGGCTTTTGAATGTCAGCCCGAAAACGTACTTTTGCAATCCCTTCCGCAAAATCGGCAGGGCCAGAAGGTTTTAACGGCATCCCGACCATGAAAAAAGACATTCACCCCGAGTACCGCGAAGTGGTATTCCAGGACACGTCCAGCGACTTCAAATTCATCACCCGTTCGACGATGAACTCGAGCGAGACCATCACGATGGAAGACGGCAAGACGTACCCCGTTATCAAAGTAGAAGTGAGCAGTGCCTCGCATCCCTTCTACACCGGCAAAAACGTGTTCATCGACACCGCCGGCCGTGTGGAGAAATTCCGCAACCGCTACCAGAAGAAATAACGGCCTTCAGCCCTTGGCTGCCGGCTTTTCTGAAAGCTCCTTCTGCTCGCGGAAGGAGCTTTTTTGTTGTGGGGTAGGGTAGAATAAAAAAGACCGTCATGCTGAGCGCAACGGAGTGGAGCCGCAGCATCTCTAACGCTTCGACAGGTGATAAAGGAATTACTCACGGTAGAGATGCTGCGGCTCCACTCCGTTGCGCTCAGCATGACGGGCGGGGAAGTCAGTAGAACGCCCACGCGCCCCGCACCGGCAAAAGCCGTAGTTTCGCGGTAGAATTCTACCGCTATGCATATTCTACTGTTCGACGACCCGGCTATTCAGCCTAATCTACTACCCTTTACCTTCACCCGGCCCGTAGCTGCCCTACGCTGCGGCATCCTGACCATTGCCGAAAAGTGGCAGCACCACTTGCAACAGCCGGTACACTACCTCACGCAGCCCCACTTGCGCGAAAAATTCCCGGCCGGTCCCACCGAAGGGCCGGCGCTGGTTATCAACGGCGCCGTGTGCCCCGATGAAAAGCTGATAGAGCAAGTACAGGCCTTGCAGCCCGGCGAAGCCTTGCTGAGTGAAGAACTGTTGGTAGCGGCCTACCTGCCGGATGCGTCTGAAGTGGCCGAGCTAATTCAGGATGGCTACCGCGATGTACGGCAGGCAAAAGGTAGCCTTACGATCATCAGTCAGCCTTGGCACCTGTTTCAACAAAACGGCGCCCAGATTCGGCAGGATTTTGCGCTGCTGACCAAAGGACGGCAGTCGCAACCCGTGAACGACGCGCATACCATTGTGTACGGTGCAGAAAATATCTTTATAGAAGAGGGCGTGAAAATCCGGGCGGCCATCCTCAATGCAGAAGACGGCCCCATCTACCTGGGCAAAGACGTGCAGGTGCACGAGGGCGCCATTCTGAAAGGTCCGCTGGCTGTTTGTGAAGCGGCACATGTGAACGTAGGTGCCAAGCTGCGCGGCGACAATACGGTAGGCCCGTACTGTCGGGTAGGCGGCGAAATGGCCAATAGCATTCTGATGGCCTATTCCAACAAAGGCCATGAAGGCTACCTCGGCAACTCGGTGGTAGGTCAGTGGTGCAACCTGGGCGCCGATACCAACACGTCGAACCTCAAGAACAACTACGCCCCCGTTAAGATCTGGAGCCACGCCGCCGGGCGTTTCGTGAATACTGGATTGCAATTTTGTGGCCTGATGATGGGCGACCATAGCAAGTGCGCCATCAACACCATGTTTAATACCGGTACCGTGGTAGGGGTAGGGGCCAATATCTTCGGAGCAGGTTTTCCGCGCAACTTCGTGCCATCGTTTAGCTGGGGTGGCTCGTCGGGCTTTGAAACCTTCCGCCTACCCAAAGCCGGCGAAGTAGCCGAGCGGGTGATGAGCCGCCGCAATCTGCCCTACGACCAGACGGAGCAAGACATCATGGCCTATGTGTACGAAGCCACGGCCAAGGACCGCGTGTGGGAACGGGCAGCAGGCAATAGCACCGCGCCAATAGTAATAGAGTAAATATTTGATCGGTACGTGCTGGCTAGCGCTAAATAGTTTGCGCTTGCCACGCAAGTAGAAGGAAGTCAACGGTATGCGTTTTGCGGATATTCCGGGTAATGAGGAGGTGAAGCGGGTGCTGGTGCAGTCGGTACAGAGGCAGCACGTGGCGCACGCGCAGCTATTTCGCGGGGCAGAGGGTTCGGCGGCGCTGGCGTTGGCGCTGGCGTATGCGGCCTACCTCAACTGCGAGGGTCGCGTACCGCAGGCTGCCGATTCGTGTGGGCACTGCGCTAGCTGTCAAAAAATCGACAAGCTGATTCACCCCGACCTCAACTTCATCCTACCCGTTACGACCACCAAAGCGGTACCGAAAGATGCGGTAAGCAGCAAATTTGCCGGTGAGTGGCGCCAATTCGTGCTCGAAAATCCCTACCAGGGCCTCAACGACTGGATGCAGCACATTGGGGCCGACAACAAGCAGGGGAGTATTTCCAAGGAAGAAAGCCTGCAACTGCTGCGGCTGGTGTCGC
This sequence comes from Hymenobacter sp. NBH84, assembly GCF_014217645.1. Classification (NCBI taxonomy): domain Bacteria; kingdom Pseudomonadati; phylum Bacteroidota; class Cytophagia; order Cytophagales; family Hymenobacteraceae; genus Hymenobacter; species Hymenobacter sp. NBH84. Next base: position 3,326,023 of record NZ_CP043644.1, on the reverse strand, counting down.
TCACGGCATTCGAGGCGCGCTACAAAACCGTGGTTATTTGGCTGCCCGAACTAATGCATCCCGCCGCCGCCAACGCCGTGCTAAAACTGCTGGAAGAGCCGCCACCTGCTACCGTGTTTCTATTGGTCAGCAATGCGCCCGAGCAGTTACTACCCACCATCATTAGTCGGGTGCAGCCTATTGTGGTGCGCCCCTTGCCCGAGGCGGAGCTAACCGCCTACCTCCGCGACCAACGGCATCTGCCCGAGGCCAAAGCACATCAGGTGGCGCAGCTAGCTGAAGGCAGCCTAGGGGCAGCCTTGGCAGCGGCCACGGCTTCGGGGCAGGACCACGACTACCTTACGTTTTTTATCGACTGGATGCGGCAGTGCTACGGCTATAAGGTAGACAAGCTGCTGGGCAAAAGCGACGAGTTTCAGAAGCTGGGCCGCGAAAACCAAAAAGAACTGCTGCACTACTCGCTGGGCGTGCTGCGTAAGGTGCTGCTCTTCGGCCTCGATGCGCAACTGGTGCCTCACCTAGCCGCCGGCGAGCAGCAATTTGTAACCGGCTTCAGCAAGTTTGTGACGCCTCGCAATGCCGACCCGCTCACCCGCGAGCTAAACGACGCGCACTATCACATTGAGCGCAACGCCAACCCGCGCATGGTGTTCGTGGATACATCGCTACGCGTGGCAGAGCTACTTCGGCAAGCTTGATAAAGGCCCACAAAACTCGCTCTACAGGCTATAAAGGCATTAAATACACTTTGGTAAATTGATATAGCTAGTGCTAAAAGTGCTATAGCTAGTATCGCCGGGGCTGGCTTTCGTACCTTTGCAGGGCACAAGAAACACGATTTACGCAAGCTCTCCAAGAGCGCCGGTACGGCCCTTTAGTGCTTGACTTACTTATTTAATTCTCGAAGGATGAAGCCTATTCGCATCGGTACCAGGGGGAGCAAGCTGGCACTGTGGCAGGCCAACCACGTAGCCGACCGCTTACAGCAGCGCGGCTTGGCCACGGAAATTGTCATCATCACCACCAAGGGGGACGTGGTACTGGACCGCTCGCTCGATAAGATTGGGGCCAAGGGCGTGTTCACGGAGGAGCTGGAAATCAGCCTCCGTACGGGTCATATTGACTTGGCCGTGCACAGCGCCAAAGACGTGCAGAGCACCATTCCCGACGACTTGGAACTGCTGGCCTTTATGGAGCGCGAGCAAGTGAACGACGTGGTGGTGAGCTTCGACCCTAACCTAGACCTCACGCGCCCCGACCTTGTGTTGGGCACCAGCAGCACCCGCCGCAAGGCCATGTTGCAGCGCTATTACCCCAACGCCCGCACCGCCGAGGCCCGTGGCAACCTGCAAACGCGCCTGCGCAAACTGGAAGAAGGACAATACCACGCCCTGGTGCTGGCCTACGCCGGTGTGCACCGCATGGAATACGACGACCTGATTCGGCATGTGTTACCCGCCACACAATTTGTTCCGGCCGCCGGGCAGGGTAGCGTCGCCATTGAGTGCGCCCGAAACTTGCAGCCAGAGCTGAAAGAGACGTTGCACCAGGCTCTCGACCACTTGCCTACCCACACGGCCTTGCTGGCCGAGCGGGCTTTCCTCCGCACGATGGAGGGCGGGTGCAGTATTCCGTCGTTTGCGCTGGCAACCTACACTCCCGAGGGGGCCTTGAAGCTCCATGGCGGCCTCATCAGCCTCAACGGGCAGCAGTACATTGAGGAAACGAAGTCGATTACCAATCAGGCAGAGGCTGAAGCGCTAGGTGTTCAGATTGCCGAAAGCGTACTGCAACGCGGCGGGCAGGAAATTCTGGATGATATCCGGGCGCACCGCGTAGCGTAGCGTATCTTCTATTGTTGGGTTGAAAACAAAGTATATGATTCATCTGAAATCGTGGGGCGCATGTTGGCTAGTGCTGCTATTGCTAAGCGCCGGCTGCGCTTCTACCCGTTCCGTAGCGCCAACTGCATCAACCAAAACCAGCAAGAAAGACCAGGTCGTGATCATCAGCACGCCGCAGGGCGATATTCGGCTGATTCTGTTTGATCAGACGCCCCGGCACAAGGCCAATTTCTTGAAGCTGGCGAAGAAAGGTTTCTACAATGGCACCACCTTTCACCGGGTCATTCCCGACTTCATGATTCAGGGTGGCGACCCAAATTCCAAGGACGACAACCCCAACAACGACGGGGCTGGCCAACGGAATGAGAAACTAATTCCGGCTGAAATCCGGCCTGAGTTGCACCACCGTTACGGAGCCGTGGCCGCTGCTCGCACCGGCGACGCCGTGAATCCGCGCCGGGCCAGCAGCGCTTCACAATTCTACATCGTAGAAAATCGGCAGGGCGTACCCCGCCTCGATGGTGCCTACACCGTGTTCGGCCAGGTAATCAGCGGTATGGATGTGGTGGAGAAAATAGCTGCCGTGCCCAAAGACATCCGCGACCGGCCCATTACGGACGTGAAAATGAAGATGAAGGTAGACAAGCTGAGCAAGCAAAAAATAGCGGAGCAATACAACTATCAGTACTAAGCCTGAATTACTGCCATGGCCAAACGCATCCTGATTACCGGTTCCAACGGCTTGCTCGGCCAGAAGCTGGTAGCACTACTCCGCACGCAGCCCGAAATAGAGGTAGTAGCTTCATCGCGGGGCGCCAATAAACTGGCTGCTCTATATCCGGATGTGCGGTTCGTGCCACTCGACGTGACCAATGCCACGCAGGTGGCAAAGGTGTTAGCCGACGTGAGCCCATCTCACCTCATCCACACAGCTGCCATGACCAATGTGGACGAGTGCGAGGTGAATCGCGCGGCCTGTTGGCAGCAAAATGTGACGGCCGTAGAGAATCTAGTAGCCGTGTGCGAGGTTCTAGCAGTGCATCTTATCCACGTCAGCACCGATTTTGTGTTCAGTGGGGAAGCCGGACCACTGACCGAAGAAGCCCTACCCGCACCCGTTAATTACTACGGGGAAAGTAAAATGGCCGCTGAGCAGGTTGTGCAGGTGGCTACCTGCCCCTGGAGCATTGTGCGCACAGTGCTGGTGTACGGTACCGCCCACGACTACAGCCGCACCAACATCGTGCTATGGGTGCGCGACTCGCTCCGGTCCCATACCCCCATAAAAGTGGTAGACGACCAGCTCCGAACGCCTACCCTGGCCGAGGACCTAGCCCAGGGTTGCTGGCTAGTAGCTCAACAAAACGCCACCGGTATCTTTCATATTAGCGGCGATGAACTACTTACACCGTATGACATGGCGCTACGCGTGGCAGATTTTTTTGCTTTAGATAAGCAATTGATTACCAGTGTTAATAGTAGCACGTTTTCGCAGCCTGCTCGTCGGCCGCCGCGCACAGGATTCATTATCACCAAAGCGCGGAAAATACTGGGGTATCAGCCACACTCCTTTGCAGACGGAATACGTCTGTTGGCTCAACAAACAGCCGAAACCACCCAGTAGAATCTTGAAATGCAAAAAAAAACCGCAGACAGCATCTGCGGTTTTTTTGTACACCTAATTTATTGCAACAATCCTAAATCCTCGACCAACGCCGCTCGCAACATATTTCACGGCGAAGTAAGATTCATTAAGCTCTATAAAGCCTCGACCTGCGTATAGGGTAGGCTGTGAAAAAGGTCTCGGACGTAAATCAATCAAACGAGTAGTATCTTTATAAACAGCGCTTTAATGGCCGCTAAAAGAGATGAACAAGCTTGTTTTTATATGATATCTCGTTAGTAAGACGCTTTCCTTTTAGCAAAGCTATAGGGAAAGAGTGGTCTCAAAAAGGACAGTATTGTCTAAATAATGACTTGATATATTTTGAAGAATATTTGTATAATTCTAAGTGTATTTGATTGAGTTCAGGTAGATAATGACGAAAAGTGTCCTAATCTTGTAAAAAAGTACACATATAGGGCGAGCTTGGTGATGCTGATATTATAAGATTTTGTGACATTTCACCTGCAATCGAACCAGAGGTAATAATCACTTACTGAGCTGACGTAGGGCTAACGAAGTAATGAATAGAATAGCGGCCGGATAGAGCAAGAGCCACCAAGCACTAGGGTCAATACTGAAAGCAGCCAACAAACGGCCCCAGCTCGCTATTTCGGGTGGCAGCCCTACGCCCAAAAAGGATAGCGTAGTTTCGAGCGCGATGAGGGACGCAACACTGAGCGGAAAAACGGCTAGTGCTGGCTGCCAAGTGTTAGGCAGTGCGTGACGTATTAGTATACGATGGGTAGGAATGCCGGCAGCCCGAGCTGCTTCTATGAAAGGTAATTCTCGGGTCCGGAGCATTTCAGCACGTACCAGCCGGGCCGGACCAATCCAATACGTACATAAGAACAGCATCAACAACGTATTGATGGAAGGGGGCTGCACTGCTGCCAGTGCTAAGACCAAGATAAGCCGCGGGATGGAGGAAATAACGGCCATCAGCCCCGTAACAAGACTGTCGATAGGGAGAGGTCGGTTACGATAGAAGCCGGCTGTGGCACCCAGCAGCGTGCCTAATATTGTTGTCAGGATGGCGGCTGGTAGGCTGAGACGCAAGGCAGTACGCGCCCCAAATAGTAGCAGCGCCAGTACATCGCGGCCATACGGGTCAGTGCCTAACCAGTGGCCATCCGTACCGGGCGGTTGCATTGTGGCAGATAAATTCAACTGATCGGGTGCAAAAGGGAGGGGTAGCCAAGGGGCAGCCACAGCACTTACCAGCAAAAGGCAAAGCCACCCAATCGCCATTCGTCGGCGCCAGCTAGCAAAGTAGAAAGATACACTCATGCACGCAGCCTGATTCGAGGGTCAGCCAACAGGTACAGGCCATCCGTGAGAAACTGCGCCAGCAACCGTACCAGTGCTGTAAGCAACACTCCCCCTACTATCACCGGATAGTCGTGCGTGGCTGCCGCCTCGGCAAGTAGGCGGCCTACCCCCGGCAAAGCAAAAATAACCTCCACCACCACCGCGCCTGCTACCAAAGCTGGTAATAAATCGGTGAGTTGGGCTAAGCTAGGTAGTAGTGCATTTCGTAGAGTATGGTGCTGTATGACCTGCTTTTCGGGGGCACCCTTGGCGCGAGCAGTAGCTGCGTAGGCGGTGAGGCGCTCCTGTTGCAGCGCCGCATCCATCTGTATTACTAGATGAGGCAAATTCACAAGAATCAGAGAAATTAACGGGAGCGCGAGGTAGTAAAGCAAAATGCCAATGCGCTCCAGCGCAGAGGTATTCACTAGCTCTGCCTCTTCCCCCAGACCATATGCTGGAAACCATGTCAGCATATCCGGGTTGGCAAACAGCAACAGCAGCAGTAGGGCAAGTACGAACAGCGGCAATGCATCCAGCGCATACAAGAGCCGAAGAGCAAACAAACGAATCTGATGATGCACTACCAAACGTGTAGCCAGCCACAGCGCCAGTAGAACAGACATCGTAGCGGCCAGCGTGGTGAGCGGCAACGTGTAAGTCAGAGCCGCTGCTAATAAGGTCGTCACGGGTTGGCCGTCGCGGTAAGAACGGCCCAGGTTGCCATGGAGCAGCTGCTGTATCCACCGGTGGTATTGGTTGCGTCGGCCGTGCCACTGCCATTGCTGATGTGTGGCGGCGGTAGGTAGGGAGAAATAAAATAGTGGGATATCCAAGCCCAACCGATGCCGAAAGCGCTGCTCCGCAATACGTTGCTGCTGCAGGCTGGATGCAGTAGCACTTATCTCATCCACGGACAGCCGCTGTAGAATAATATCAGCGGGTAGGGAGCGGCTTAGTAAAAAAACGCCGGATGCTGTCAGCCAAAGAGCAAACAGTAGCCGGAGTAGACGAAACAACAGGTAGCGCACCATATCAACTGCCCTTTCGGAGGCGCACGGTCGATACGTTATAGCCGGGCTTTAAAGGGGAGAGTTCCAAACCGGTTAGCTTCGCATTAGCAGCCGTTTGATAGCGCAGAAAATAAAGCACTACCTCTGGGCTTTCTTCTTGCATCATCTGCTGAAATTCTTTCACCAACTCGATTTTTTGCGTCTGGCTTTCAGCGGCCGCCAGTTCCTCAATTAGCTTATCACTCGTCGGAGTCCCGAAACCACTATAGTTGCCTGCGTTAGTGTATTGCGAGTGAAAAAGCGGAGCAAAGTTAAACGCCGTCGGGTTGCCAGATAATGAATGTAAGAACACATCCGATTCACCATTGCGCAGTTGCGCTATAAATATAGAGCGCTCGGCAGGGCGTAGTGTTACCGGAATATTCAGCGTAGCAGCAGCACTCCGAAACTGGAGGGCAGCTGCTTCATAAGCGGGGTCGCCGGTTCGATATGAGATGGTAAGTTTTAAGTGTTGAGTTGCGGCCCCTACTGTTGCTCGGTGCCAGCCCGTAGCCGTCTGACGCCAGCCCGCCTGCCTTAATAATACAGTGGCTTCGGGTAAGCTATAAGGTATAAAGGGTAAAGTGCTGTTATAGTAGGGTTTTGTTTGAGGAGCTATTATACCTACACTGCGATAAGCTAAGCCCTGCTGTGTACCAGCAATAAGAGCTGGCACATTAAACAAGCGGCTGAGGGCTTGGCGAGTCAGCCGATCATGCAGCATAGGACGGCGCGTATTGAACCCTACCGTAACCATTTCGTACGAACCGGTTGAGTAAAACGACAGCCACTTGGCCGCCGCCGACTCTTTCAGGCGTATGTAGTCCTTTGCGGGTAGGCGAGGATAGATATCGAGTTGATGGCGGCGTAGGGCCAATACAGCCGTATTCTCATCCGGTATAATATCAAAGACTATTTTTTTTGGATAAGCCTGTAATTGTGTTGGTGCAGACTGCACCTTATCACCCCACCACATAGGCTTGCGCTGAAGAGAGAGGTAGCGCCCGCTTTGCCACTGGTGCAAACGGTAAGGGCCACACCCTGGTAGGTTACCAGGGTGCCGGTTGAGTTGAGCGCCCACATAACGTTGTACAAAGCGCGTAACGGCGGGTAGCTTAGCGGCCTCAGACATGCGCAATGTGCGCAATGAAAGAGCCGCCAGGCTACCGGTTGGGTCAAGAGCGTATTCTGGTAAAATCGGAAAATCACCCGAGGCAGAATAGAACTCGGGTGACCTACCCCGGCACACAAACGTGAAGCGCCGCTGATCAGTGGAATCGTATTTTATTTTTTCGATGAAGTCAAATTGTGCTTCCGCCGCTTCGTTTGGAAGACCAGGGCAGTTCATCACAGCCAGCGTAAACGCTACATCGCGGGCCAACACTGGGCGGCCGTTATCCCACGTAGCCGCCGGATGTATTCTATAGGTAATAAACGTTAATGAATCAGTGTAACGAACACTAGGCAGAGCTTCGGCTAATAGTGGAACTGTTTCCTGTCCGTTGTCTAATAAGCTGAAGTACAATAAATTGATAGTCTGAGTTGTATTAACTGAATTAAGATAAAGCAAAGGATCCAACGTCTCCAGATCAGCCGCCCAACGAACGCGTATCGTATCCGGGTTAGGAGCCGAAGAAGAACAGGCTCCTAACCCGAGGGCAACAAGAAGAAGAAGTCCGTGTAGAAATTGCCTCATCAACTAACAGTCACATAAGCATACTGTCAGGCAAGGTAGCAAAGTAAACACACTCGTTTTTGAGCGGAGGGGTTTTAGCATACGTCGCTATTGCCCCAGCCACCGCTGCCAGTGCGTGCTACGTCGCTATTGCCCCAGCCACCGCTGCCAGTGCGTGCTACGTCGCTGTTGCCCCAGCCACCACGACCTGAAAAGGCTACGTCGCTGTTGCCCCAGCCACCGCTGCCAGTGCGTGCTACGTCGCTATTGCCCCAGCCACCGCTGCCAGTGCGTGCTACGTCGCTATTGCCCCAGCCACCGCTGCCAGTGCGTGCTACGTCGCTATTGCCCCAGCCACCGCTGCCAGTGCGTGCTACGTCGCTATTGCCCCAGCCACCGCTGCCAGTGCGTGCTACGTCGCTATTGCCCCAGCCACCGCTGCCAGTGCGTGCTACGTCGCTATTGCCCCAGCCACCGCTGCCAGTGCGTGCTACGTCGCTGTTGCCCCAGCCACCGCTGCCAGTAATTCTGCTCTCTGATTTAACCAATGAATTATCACTAGTATGAAACGTCATGCTAGTGAAAGAAGCAACCTGAAAAAGAGCGATAGCGAGGAGCTGGAACATGGCTATTGTTTGTTTTGTGTGTGACTCAAGTAATTGAACGACACAAAGTTGTAGCGATTTCCACCCCTGATAAAGGAAGGGTATAGTCTTATTAGGACTAGCTATTTTATTAGTATTTTTTGCATTATTTATATGAAATATTGATTTTTATATTTTTTTCTTAAATAAGACGTGATTTGCAATCGCAGAAATGTGACATTATTGATATATATAGAATATAGATTACAACCTCGTAAAAAAAGATACGGTTAAGTTAGCTTGAAAGGTTATAATTGATTTAATTGTGACTAATTTTATATTGCTTGATTGTATTATTTTTCTTATATAATACATCGTAAGATGCGTTTTTGTAATGGATGACTTGAATAATCTTGTTAAAATTGTGACAGATAGAAAAATATCTATGTCACCTCTATTGAACTTAGCAGATAGGAAGGGAAGTAAGGAGAGTGCTCTTGTTTATTTGCTAGAAAAAGAACCAGAAGCAACCTCTTCAAGAATTATAAAGGAGTTATATGGTAATGCGACAGAAAGCACTTACGCCTCTTATCGTAAACTCAAATCGCGTGTTCAGCAAAAATTACTGAATAATCTATACTTTCTTGACCATAACGATCCGCGTTTTCCAGTTTCTAGGAATTACGAAACGCAATGTATTCAGCTTTTTCACCAAGCAAATATTCTTAAGCTGGAGGGAGAGTATACGCTATCTGAGAAGATGATGCGCAAATGCTTGCGTATTGCTGTGGAGGCTGAGTTTACAACATATAGTATACTCAGTGCGCGGGCATTACGTACGCTATATGTAGATAGGCGTCAGCCTACGCGTTTTGCTTCGATTTCGGTGAAGTTGAAGAGGCTTCAGGAAATTTCTGATTTAGAAGAACTCGCAGAACATATCTACTGGGATATTAGGATGTCATCGGCGCATAATGTGCAAACACGCCGGGTCCTATTAGAGAAAATGTCCAGATATATAGCTGAGCTTGAAGGTTTATATAAGAAAGCCAAAAGCTTTAATACATTTAATTCATTGTATTTCAGTAAAATAAGTGAGTACGAATTAACCGGTGACTACAACAACATCATCAAGTATACAGCCGAAGTAAACCGGCAATGGGAGCGGGGAAAGATCAATCAGAAGCGCTTTGATAAGCGGTTTAATAATTTCATGAGTGTATATGCACATCTGCGAAGCCGACAGGTGCATAAAGGGTTGAAGCTGGCGGAGAAGTTTTTGCTTGATATTCACTATTCTTCGGGCAACTGGTTTTATTTCATGGAGCACTACTTCCTGCTGGCCATGCACGCAGGAAAGTACTCCCAGGCGCGGGAGTTGCTGGCTGCTGCACACAAAAACCCTTACTACCGCAAACAGCGAGTAGCAGCTCAGCAGCGCTGGGACTTGTTTGAAGCCTATCTGCACTTTGTTTTTCCGGAAAGCTCGCCTTTACGGGCTATGCACTTCGCCCGGTTTGTACAATCGGTACCTGATTTCAGTCGAGATAAGCAGGGATACAACATTGCTATCCTAATTCTGCAGTTTCTGTACTATCTGCGCAATCATGAAACTGATGCGCTGCTTGCTCGACTGGAGGGGCTACGAAAGTACCAGCAGCGTCACCTGCGTGATGCGGCTACCCTACGCAGCCAGCTTTTCCTGCGGATGCTGTTGTTAGTGGTAAAAGAAGACTTCAGCTTGAAGAATAGTACTAAAAAAGGGCAATCCTTATTAGAGCGCTTGCGCGAAGTAGCGCAGCCCGGCGAGGCCTTCTCAGAGATTGAGGTAATTCCCTACGAAGACTTGTGGCTACTCACATTGGACATTCTGCGCCAATGGTATGATGTAGATCCGCAACGAAAACTGAAAAAATAAAAAAGGTGGGCCTGCTTAAGCAGGCCCACCTTTTTTATTTTCCTGTTATTTTAAATTCGGTGCGACGGTTGAGCTGCCGGCCGGCATCCGTTGTATTAGGAGCTACGGGCTGGGTATCGCCGTAGCCGGCGGCGGTGAGGCGGGTGGCAGCTACACCATGTTGAGTAAGGTAGTCTACCACGGCTTTGGCGCGGCGCTGGCTCAGGTCCTGGTTATATTCGGCTTTGCCTACGTTGTCAGTATGACCGGATATTTCCAAGCGAAGGGTAGGGGCTTCGGCCAGCAGCTTTTGCAGACGCTCCAGCTCCGCAGTGCTTTCGGGACGGAGTGTGGCTTTGTTGAAATCGAAGAAAATATTATTCAGCACCACCTTCACGCCAAGGTCTGCCTTTTTGAGAGCAATGTCTTTTACAACCTCGGCGTAAGCAGCACCAGCTGGCACATCAAAGTTTTCGGAATGGAATAGGTAGCCATCCTGGCGAACCACAATACCGTAGTTCACGCCCGAAGGTAACGACACCAAATAGCGGCCCGACTGCGCATTGGCCCGGAAGGCGGCAATGGTCTGATTGAGTACGTTATCTACTACCTCAATCGTAGCCTCAACAGGCTGGTGAGTCATATCATCCGTTACGGTACCTTTTAGAATGGTAACCTGTGCTGTGGCAATGGGTACGGCCGCGGCCAGTAGCGTTTCCTTTACCGGCTGAGCCCGCGAAGCCAGCAGCTGGTCCTCCTGGTTAAGCACAGGTGCCTTTTCTGGGCCGAGAAATGTAATTTGATAGATGTCTTTGGAGCCTAGTCCATCTTCCCGGAAAGAAGAGTAGTAACCGTGGCGCCCGGAAGCGGAAATTACGAAAAACACGTCATCGTCGGGCGTATTAATCGGCCAGCCCAAGTTTTCGGGCTTGCTCCACTGCCCTTTTTCGTATACCGATTTAAAGATGTCGTAGCCGCCCATCGAGTTGTGACCCTCAGAGGAAAAGTACATGGTCTTGCCATCGGGGTGTAGGTAGACGCCCTCTTCGCCATAGGGCGTATTAATATTAGGGCCGAGATTTTGCGCGGGGCCACGGCCTTCGGGCTGAATGCGGTAAATATCGCGCCCACCTAGTCCGCCTTCCTTGTCTGTTACGAAATAGAGCGTGCGACCATCGGGCGAGTAGGCCGCCGACGATTCGTGCCCACGGCTGTTAATGCGCGTGCCCAGCGTTTGCGGCTTGCGCCACTCGGTACCGTGCAACTCGCTTTCGTGTAGGTCACCACCATTGTCCTCTACATATACCAGCAGGCGCTGCCCATCGGGAGCAAGTCCCACGGTCGCATCATGACCATCGGTGTTAATAGGTGCACTCAGGTTCATGGCCTGACTCCATTGACCATCGGGTAGGCGTGTGCTTTGGTAAATATCTTCGAAGAAACCACCTGTTTCGGGGTCCTTCTGGCCACCTGTAGAGGTAGCGCGGCGCGACGTGAACAGAATAACCGATTCATCGGCCGAAATCACCGGACCGTAGTCGGGGTAAGGCGAGTTGACGCCGGCGCCGGCATTATCAATAAACACGCGTGCGGGCTTGCGTAAGAATTGCTGCCCGTTTTCGCACTCTTTTATTTTCTTCTGAATATCTGCTGCCCAAGCTGCCTTGTCCTTGCTACTGGCATTGGGCTGAGCTGCTTTATATTCTTTAATGGCCTCCGGCCAACGCGCATTCAGGTGCAGGCCCCGCCCAAGTAGGTAGTGGATGGTAGGGTCCACATCAGGATTGAGCTTATACGCCTTCTGCAAATAGGCCAGTGCCTTCGGCTTGAAGCCTGAATGCAGGTAGCAGTCCCCAATTTTTAGGTTGAGCTGAGCATTATCAGGGTTGAACTTCTGGGCAGCAAGGTAGTGTGGCAGGGCTAGCTCGTAGCGGGAAGGGTCCATATCGTACCATTCGTCGCCTTCCTTCAACTCGCGTTGGGCGGCCTTCAATCCTTCCTTGTCGTTCCCGAAACGGTCTTTACTGAATTCTACGCTTTGCGCTTGCGTAGTCAGCGTGAATAGAAAGCCACAAAAAGCCAGCGCTAGTTTTCCCCAGCGGTTTGCGGAAGTAGGTGCATGAAAGCGTAAAGGTTGTTGCATCGTCACTAAAATCAGCCGTTCACTTATTAATCACCGTTGCAGCCCGAGTTGGCCGCGTATGTCTTGCCAATTTCCAAGCCTAATTCAGCGGCCTTGCGCCAATCCTGGCAAGCGCCGCCGGCATCGCGCAGCATTTCGCGGGCGTGGCCACGGTTGAGGTAGGCTTCGGCATATTGCGGATTCAGCGAAATGGCCTTGTTGGCGTCATCCGCAGCCTTTTTATACTCTTCTAGCTTGAGGTAGGCGGCGGCACGGTTGTTCCAGGCAAATGCATAGTCGGCCTGCAACGCCACGGCCTTGCTGAAGTCGTCGGCAGCGCCTTGGTAGTCGCCGGCCTCGTAGCGGGTTGCGCCGCGGTTGGAGTAGGCCACGGCGTTATCCGTTTTTTTATTCAGATACTCATTATAATCAACCAATGCGCTTTTCAAGTCGCCAGCGCGGCGACGGGTAGCCGCACGGTTGAGCAAGGCCGGCAGCAAATCAGGCTGAAGTGTTAAGGCTTTGGTGTAGTCCTGAATGGCGGCCGGATAATTTCCGAGCTGGCGCTGGGTGCTACCCCGATCATGGTACGCATAGGCGTAGGTAGGATCGGCCTTGATAGCTTGATCAAAATCGGCACGGGCAGCTTGATAATCAGCTTTTTCGAAGCGCAAGGCGCCCCGGTAGTACCAAGCGGGCGCATAGCCAGCTTGCAGTTCCGTTGCTTTCGTATAGTCCTGCTCGGCTTCGTCGCGTAGCTTTAGCGCCTCACGAGCCTGCGCCCGCCCGAAGTAGGAGGTGCCGGTTGGCTCCAGCTGAATAGCGTGGTCGTAGTCCTGCACAGCAGGCTGATACTCTTGCAACTCGTAGCGTGTAGTGGCGCGGTTGTAATACGCCTTGGCAAACTCCGGCTTTGCGGCCAGTGCCTTGTCAAAATCGAGTAGGGCGGCGCGGTAGCTTTTCTGGTTGTACTTGGCTACACCGCTATTGTAGAGCTTCTCCGCCAGTTGGTCGGGCGGGAGGGTAGTGGCTCGTACAGTGTCTACCTGTGCATGAGCCGCGCCGGCACACAACAGGGTAAAGGTGAACGCAACTATCTTTCGCATACTTTTCCGCCGGACCGTACCAACGCGGAATAAATATAACTTCTATTGCGTAGCGTTGCGCTAACTGCCTGAAGATTCGTTTATTAGTATAATTTATTCGAGGCAGAACAAAATTACTAGACCAAATTTGCGGGCAAAGCCAGGTCAGTTATTGGGGCAGTTGCGTGCGTACCAGTTCCTCCCACTCAGCCCGCAACGAACCCGTATGCACCGGCCGCCCAGCCCGGCGGTACCAATAGGCAGCGTTTGTCTGGTCGCCTTCTTGGCGGTGGAGGCAGGCGTGGAGCCAGTTGTATGTTGGGTCATCCTCGTGGTCTTGCGCAATGGCGTGGGCGCGGTGCCACTCATCTCGCCCGGCATACCACAGGGCTTCAAGCAAAGGGGTAAGGCCAGCAGGCGGCTCCGATTGGGTAAGGGTAGCAGTGAATTGCGTGCGATTCATACGGGAGGAGAGCTGTAGTTTTTTCTTGTTTACGCAGAAAAAACAGGTTTGGTAAACCGTGGCGTCTTCTTTGTGGTTGTGACAGCAAATGTCTCTTGCATAGCGGAGTTTCCGTATTTTTTGCGGTACTCTGCTGAGAGTCAATCGTTGATTTTATTTCATTTAGCCCATTTCACGCAATGGCAACGTATCCTGAATACATGGTAGCTCCTATCCGCCAAGACCTCGTAGAGGCTGGCTTCGAGCAACTGATGACCCCCGAAGAAGTAGATGCCGCCCTCAATCCCGACCAAGGCACTGTGCTGGTGGCCGTGAACTCGGTGTGCGGTTGCGCCGCTGGCAAAGCCCGCCCAGCCCTGAAGCTCGCCGTAGCCAGCGCCGATAAAAAGCCTAACCGCTTGGTAACCGTATTTGCTGGTATGGAAGGTGACGCAGTGAATAAAGTGCGCGAGCACCTGTTGCCCTACCCTCCCTCGTCGCCCTGCATCGCCCTATTCAAAGATGGCGAACTGGTGCACATGATTGAGCGCTACCACATCGAAGGCAACGACATGATGCGCATCGCCAACAACCTGCAAGGCGCTTTCGAGGAGTACTGCTAATCACGGATTTTTTCGGATTAGACGGATTGGTCGGATTTTGTAGACATTCCTGTAAAAACAAAAGGACTTGCCATGTTGGCAAGTCCTTTTGTTTTTAAGAGAGTACGGTTGGTAATTAGGAAAATCATCTACATAATCTGACTAATCCGAAAAAATCCGTGAGCTTAGTTGGCTACCTCGCTCAAGAACTTAATCCGCATCAGGCGTAGGTCCTCTTCGGTGTAGTCGTCGGTGCCGAGTTCTTTGAGCGCTACGGCAATGTTGTCGGTGTTCGACTGCATGAAGTAGTCGTAAATCTCGTCCTGACGCTCCTCGTCCAATACATTATTAATATAGTAGTCGAGGTTGAGCTTGGTGCCGGAGTAGCAGATGTGCTCAATTTCCTCCATCAGCTCACGCATATCGAGGCCCTTGGAGGCGGCAATTTCCTCCAGGTCCATCTTTTTATCGATTTGCTGAATGATGTAAATCTTGATTTTCGACTTGTTAACGGCCGATTTCACCACCACATCGGCAGCCGTTTCAATATCGTTTTCCTCTACATACTTCTTGATGAGGGCCAGGAACGGCGCACCAAACTTCTGCGCTTTGCCCATGCCTACCCCGCCAATGTGGGCCAAGTCGTCCATCTTGGTTGGGAAGGTGGTAGCCATCTCCTTCAACGATGGGTCCTGGAATAGCACGTAGGGCGGCAGGTTTTTCTGCTGGGCAGTCTTCTTCCGCAATGCTTTCAGCATGTCAAACAGCGTCTCGTCGTGGCCGGCGGCCTGCTGTTCCCCTTCTTTTTCTTCTTCCTGCTGCACCTCTTCCTCGTAGTTGTGGTCTTTGGTGAGCTTAATAGCGTAAGGATTTTCGATAAAGTCAAGTCCTTTGGCTGTAATTTTTACAACACCAAAGCTCTCGATGTCCTTCTGTAAGAAGCCGTTAAGTAGCGCTTGCCGCAACAAGGAGTGCCAAAACTGCGCATCGTGGTCTTTACCCTGACCATACACGGGCAGCTTATTGTGGCCGTAGCTCTCTATGTGGGCGTTTTTCATGCCCATCAGTACCGTACCGATGTGGTCGATGCCAAACCGCTCGTTGGTTTGCACCACGGCTTTCAAGGCCATCAGCATTTCGTCCTTGGCTTCGAAACGCTCTTTGGGGTGGCGGCAGTTGTCGCAAAAGCCACAGTCTTTGTCGTACACCTCCCCAAAGTAGTGCAGCAACTGCCGGCGGCGGCACACAGCCGAGTCGGCGTAGTTGGCCATTTCCTGGAGCAGCAGCTTGCCGTTGTCGCGCTCCGTCACGGGCTTGTCCTTGTTGAACTTCTCCAGCTTCACGATATCGTCGTAGCTGTAGAACATCAAGCAGTTGCCTTCCAGTCCGTCGCGGCCGCCGCGGCCGGTTTCCTGGTAGTAGCCTTCAATGCTCTTGGGCGTGTCGTAGTGAATCACGAAACGCACGTCGGGCTTATCGATGCCCATGCCGAAGGCGATGGTCGCTACAATCACGTCGGCTTCTTCGTTCAGGAAAGCATCCTGGTTGGCCATACGCACATGTGGGTCGAGGCCGGCGTGGTAGGGTAGGGCCTTCACGTCGTTCACTTTCAGCAGCTCAGCAATTTCCTCTACCTTCTTACGGCTCAAGCAATACACAATGCCGGCTTTGCCCTTGTGCTGCTTCACGTACTGAATCAGCTGCTTTTTGGTGTTATGCTTGGGCCGCACCTCGTAATAGAGGTTGGTGCGGTTGAACGACGTCTTGAACACCGAAGCATCGTCCATTTGCAGGTTCTTCTGGATGTCCAGCTGCACCTTGGGCGTGGCCGTGGCCGTGAGGGCAATAATGGGCACATTGGCGCCCAGGTTATCAATGATACCGCGAATCTTGCGGTACTCGGGGCGGAAGTCATGGCCCCATTCCGAGATGCAGTGCGCCTCGTCAATAGCCACGAAGGAGATGGTGGCTTTATTCAGGAACTCAATAGTTTCGTCCTTGGTCAGCGACTCAGGCGCCACGTACAGCAGGCGCACGTCACCGGTAATCACATCCTTCTTCACCCGGTTCATTTCCGATTTAGAAAGCGTCGAGTTCAGAAAGGCTGCATTTACGCCAAACGCGTTCAGCTGATCCACCTGATTTTTCATCAGGGCGATAAGCGGCGAAATAACAATAGCCGTGCCCGGTAACACCAGCGCGGGGAGCTGATAGCACAGGCTTTTGCCCGCGCCGGTAGGCATAATCACAAAGGTATTCTTACCCTCAATGACATTCTGGATAACCGCTTCCTGGGTGCCACGGAACTGTCCGTACCCAAAAACTTCCTTTAACTTGCCTTTCAGATCAGCCTCCGGCAGAGGAATTTGTTTAACGGCTGGCATAGACTTCCTCACTTCTCGATTTGGGGATGGTAGATGAGAGCCTCACCTCACACTAGGTTGAACTCTCAATCTAAGGAATTTTGCAATAGCGGTTGGAGATGCTGAAGCGAAAGGAAAACGTATTTCCAACTACTGCCAGCGGCTTCTTAACCGTTACGTAATATCAAATTTAGATTGAAAGCGCAGAACGATATCAACTCCGTTGCAAAAAAAGTGCTGTTGCAAGAAGCAGAAGCTATCCGCCGGGTAGCCGATAGCCTGACAACTGCTCCCGATTTTGCACAATGCGTAGCCGCTATACTTGTCTCGCCCGGTAGGGTAGTAGTAACGGGTATTGGCAAGAGTGCCCACATTGCCAGCAAAATAGTGGCTACCCTAAATTCGACGGGTACTCCTGCCTTATTCATGCACGCCGCCGATGCCATTCACGGCGACCTAGGCATGATTCAGCCGCAGGATTTTGTGGTGGCCATCAGCAAAAGCGGCGACACACCCGAGATAAAAGTGCTGGTGCCACTACTCAAGCGCCGAGGCGTGCCATTGGTGGCACTAGTAAGCAATGCCGACTCCTACCTAGCCCAGCAGGCCGATTATGTGTTGCACGCGCCCATAGAGCGCGAGGCCTGCCCGCTGAACCTAGCACCTACCACTAGTACTACCGTAGCGCTTGCCGTTGGCGATGCGCTGGCCATGTGTCTGCTGGATGGTAGGCAATTCACCTCTCAAGATTTTGCCACCTTACACCCTGGGGGGACGCTAGGCAAGAAGTTGTATCTGAAGGTAGGCGACATTTCCGTGCAAAACGCCAAGCCACGCGTGAGCACAGAAGCGCCGCTCAAGGAAATTATTCTGGAAATTTCAGGCAAACGTTTGGGCGCAACCGCCGTACTACACCCCGCTACCGACGAGTTGCAAGGTATTATCACTGACGGCGATTTGCGCCGGATGCTGACCAACTTTGATGATCTGGATGCTATTCGTGCCCGGGATATTATGACGCTCAACCCGGTAACCGTGGATGTAGAGGACTTTGCAGTGGAAGCACTCAACCGTATGCAACAACGTAATATCACGCAACTGGTAGTCCTGAATAGAGAGCAGTTCAGCGGATTTATCCATTTGCACGATTTACTGCGGGAGGGTTTGGTATAACTATGTTTTGTGCTCTATCATTATTAAAGTATAATTAATTTGGTATTGTGTAGTACTTGATAAATAAAATAGGATATTTGCACCTCTACGTTTGAACTTTTCTTATCTACGACACTCCGCATCAGATTATATGGCGCAGAATACTTACCTCGTTGTAATGGCCGGCGGCATTGGCAGCCGGTTTTGGCCATTTAGCCGCACGCACCACCCCAAGCAATTTCATGATGTGATGGGCATCGGGCGCTCCATGCTGCAACTCACCATCGACCGTTTCGCTGAAATATGCCCAATTGAAAACGTATTTGTGGTAACCAACCGGGACTATCACGACTTAGTGCAGGAGCATTTGCCTCAGTTGCCTTCCGACCAGATCCTTGGCGAGCCAATTGGCCGGAATACGGCCCCGTGCATTGCCTACGCCAGCTACCGCATTGCCCAGCGCGACCCCCAAGCAACGATTATAGTATCTCCGGCCGACCATGCCGTGGTGAATGAGGAGGAGTTTCGACGCGTCATTCGCCAAGCCGTAGACGCGGCCCGCTCTAACGATGTTCTGATTACGCTGGGTATTCAACCCTCGCGCCCCGACACGGGCTATGGCTACATCCAGTACATGGACGATGCTGCAAACTCCCTGCCCGGCGGCTTGTTCAAGGTGAAAACCTTCACCGAAAAGCCTAATCTGGAGCTAGCGCAGATGTTTGTAAGCAGCGGTGATTTCCTCTGGAACTCCGGTCTCTTTGTGTGGCGCGCCGACGTTATTCTACACGCCTTCCGGCAATATCTGAGTGATATTTCGGAAGTGTTTGATGAGGGCGCTACCCAGTTGGGTACTGGTCAGGAAGAAGACTTCATTTCGGAAGCATATTCTCGCTGCCGCAACATCAGCATCGACTATGGCGTGATGGAAAAGGCAGACAATGTGTACGTCCTACCCGCCGACTTTGGCTGGAGCGACCTGGGTACTTGGGATTCGCTGCACCGCATTGGCAAGCGCGACGAGTGCAACAACGTTATCGACGGCGACGTGATTCTGTATGATACCTGCGAATGTGTCATCAAAACTCCCTCCGACCGCCTAGTAGTGGTGCAGGGCCTGGATGGCTATATCGTAGCCGAATACGACAACGTGCTACTCATCTGCAAGCGCACTGAGGAGCAGCGTGTGAAAGACTTCGTAGCTGACGTGAAATCGAAAAAAGGGGTAGGCTATAATTAATCAACCTTGTACAAATAAAGAGCGGCCACCTGTGCATTACAGGTGGCCGCTCTTTATTTGGCATTACTTTAACTTTTAACTGCCAACCGTTGCCGTAGCACTTCAAATAACATAATACCGCTGGCAACAGACACATTGAGGGAGCTGATTTGCCCAGCCATCGGAATACGGATGGTATGATCGGCGAGGCGCAGGTACTCGGGCGAGATGCCGTCTTCTTCGCTACCCATCAGAATAGCTACGGGGCCGGTGAGGTCTACGGCGCCGGTTTCCAGGCTGTCTTCGGCCTTTTCGGTGCAGCCTACTACCTGAATGCCCGAATCGTGAAGGAAACGGATGGTGTCCTTTAGGTTTGGCTCGCGGCACACCGGAATCAGGTTGAGGGCACCGGCCGAGGTTTTGAGCGCATCGCCGTTGATCTGGGCAGCGCCGCGGCTAGGCACTACAATGGCGTGGGCACCCATACACTCGGCATTGCGGGCGATGGAGCCGAAGTTGCGCACATCGGTAATGCGGTCTAGAATCAGTAGCAGCGGGGTTTTGCCTTCCTCAAACAGCCGCGCCACAATATTATCCAGCGGGGCATAGTCAATAGGCGAAACAAAGGCCACGGCGCCCTGGTGATTTTTGCGCGTCAGGCCGTCGAGCTTTTCCAGCGGCACCATGGCCACCGGAATATTTGCGGCCTTAGCCAAAGCCGAAATATCCTGCGTGATGCTGTTTTTGGTGGTGCGCAGCAAGAAGATTTTCTCCAGCGTGCGACCGGCGTTTAGCGCCTCCAAAATAGGACGCAAGCCAAATAGCATCTCAATGCTACGGTCGGCAGCCGGACGGTGAGGGTAGCGAGGATTATCGCCATCGGCGCGGGGCTCACGGGGGCGTTCGTCGCGGTTGTCGCGGCGGGGTACGGGACGGTTATTTTCGTCGTAGAAGGTGCGGCGCTCGGTTACCGGGCGGCTTGGGCGGTCAGTCCTTTTCTCCATTGGTCCACGGCGGCGTACCAAAGCATTTCATACTCAGGGCGGCGCACCAAATCATAGTTGTCGGGAGCAAAGGTACTGGGTTTGGCGCGGAACACATATGTGCCGCTGGCAATTGCTGGCGCGTGGTACACCCAACGCTCCTCCGTGCCCGCCCGATACACGGCATCTGGCGGCCCCAATACCAGATACAGCATCCCGCGGTCAGTCATCCAGCCAGCTTTGTGCGCTGAAAAAAGGCGGTTTGCTTCCGCTACCCTACCGTAATAGGTACGAATCATCTGCCTAGCCGTATTTTGATTATTGCCCGCAATGTTCAGCCAGAATAAATCGGTGGCCCGTTTCGGATCGGTGGCCGCGTAGAGCTGCCTGCGTTCAGCCGAAGTAGTGAGGTAGATAAGCGGCTCGATCAACTCTGGCGCGGTAGTAATTTCCGGATACGCGTTATTTTCGGCCAGCAGGCCCAGCATTGGCTCCTGTGAATCACCTTGCAAGGCATAAATGCCTTGTCGGGCTAGTCGTACCAATTGGCCCGGCCGAAGATTCACCGTGTCACTGATAGTGAGCGTGCGGGGCTGTGTAGGTTTTGATGCAGGATTGGTCATGGGCGGAAGAGCCGCCGCAAATGTTGCGTCATATTGCTTGATCTTGAACGGGCGCTCCAACCCATAATAAGCTAAACCGAATGTTTCGCTTGTGCGCACGTAGCGCCTCAGGAGCGGGTCGCCCAGCGAGTCTACCAGTACATAAGGTCGCGTTAAACGACTGGCAGTGAGCAGCAGCCATGCCTCGTTGCTGGCATCGGGGGAGGGTGTAGGAGCTGGCTGCACGCTGATAACCTGATTGGCCTGCAAACGCGCCACCGGTAGGCTTACTTCTAGCAAAGTGCCGTTGGGACGCTGGCGCAGCTGCCGGGCCAAATGCCGCACCGAGTCCCGCCATAGAGGCTGTTTGGCATCGTAGCTGGCCCACACCGCTACGTACAGCGACTGACCAGCAGGCAGCGTCCCCCCCGGAAATCGGACGTATAGCCGCAGGCTGTCCGCCTCGCGTCGGGTATCAGCCTGCGGACAGTTGGGGCGGTACTGGCCGCTGAAATCGTGGCGCGGTGGAAGAACGGCCTGCGTGCAAATTGGTAGCAGACTCAGCAGACAAAGCAGAAAGAGCTTCACACTAAACGGATTATAGAACGGCGATAAACTACTGGATACGTAAGAAGCGGCGGTAAAGGCATCCTCTGCTGTATTAGCACAATCAGTAAAAACGCAGACAGCCGGCTTCTGCAAGAGAAACCGGCTGTCTGCGTTTTTACTGGTCAAGCAATCAGCATACTACCTGCCGCCTTGCAGATATGGCCCTAGGGTTTGCATGGCTTTGCTGGCGCGTTGCTGGTCACCTACCTGCTGGGCCGCGAAGTAGATGCTTTGCAGCGTAATCAAGGCCTGGCTTACTTCCTGATCAAACAGGGCGCTGTTGTGCGTGGTGTAATACGCTACGCTCCGCTCCGCCCGACTGGTCATAACGTCCATAATCTGGTTGGCCTTGGGCCGCTCGCCTACTGCTACCAGCGCGGGCACCAGCTGCGGCGTGTAGTAGTCGTACGGAATCGCCTTATCGGGCATCACTGCCAAGCATTTGTCTACTACCTTCTTAGCAGTAGCCGTATCGCCATTGGCGAGGTAGGCATTGGCGAGGCGCACAAACTTGTCGCGGTAGTTGGCCGGGAAACGCAGATTGTTTTCGTCGTAGAAAATACTAGCGTTGTCGAGGCCTCGGTACTGAAACTGGTTCATCAGCTTGTTGTACATCAGCGTTTTCTCTACGTAGCCATCATCATTGCTCTTCGGCGAATAGTTAGGGTCGCGTAGAGGTAGGATGCGATAAGCCATGCCCTCTAATTGGAAATACGGCTGCAAGCCCAGCATATCCGACGGCACTACGGTGCTGGAGAAATAGATAGGCCGCTTCCAGTTGTTGGTAGCGAGCATGTCCAGAATCACCAGACTTTTCTTTTCGATAGCCCGCTTGCCGACAGTGAATTCCATTTTTTCCACCAGCTGATTGCGGCGGTCGGCGGGGATAATGCCGCTTTGCAGCACTGCCGTCGTGTCTACGGGTAGGTAGAAAGTAGGTGAGGGGAAGGACAGTAGGGTAGGCCCGCCCTCGCCGTAGCTGACCTTCAGCAAGTCACTGTTTTGCCCTACTAGCTGGATGAAATCTTTTAAGTTGACTTCCCCTACGCTTGGGTTCTCGGCGTACGGCAGGTAGTCGTTGGTGCCCTGGGCGTAGCGCGAGCTATCCAGCGAGATGGGTAGGGGCTGGCTCAGATAGCTGCGGCGCTTCATCTGGGCAATGTACCAGTCCGTGTTCAGGTAGCTGAGTACGGCCACGCGCACGTCGGTACGGACGCCCTCTACCTCCTGGGCGTACCACAGCGGGAAGGTGTCGTTGTCGCCGTTGGTGAACAAAATGGCGTTCGGCGCGCAGCTGTTGAGCAGGTTCCGGGCCGAGTCCACGGAGTTGTAGCGGCCCGAGCGGTCGTGGTCGTCCCAGCCCTGGGCCAGCAAGAGGCCCGGCGCCAGCAGCCCCAGCAGCGTCACCACGCCGGCGCGGGCCGTATCGGCCTTCACCACTTTGCCCAGCAGGTCGGCTAGGGCCAGCACGCCCAGCCCGATCCAGATGGCAAAGGCATAGGTCGCGCCCGTGAAGGTGTAGTCCCGCTCGCGGGGCTCAATGGGCGGCTGGTTCAGGTAGACCACGATAGCCAGGCCCGTGAAGACGAACAGCAGGCCCACGATCAAGGCGTTCTTGCCGTCGCGGCGGGCCTGGTAGAACAGGCCCAGCAACCCTAAGATGAGCGGAATGGCGAAGAACTGGTTGCGCGCTTTGCTCTCGGCTACGCGCTCGGGCAGGCCCTGGCTCGTTTCGGTGGGCCACAAGGTGCCGGCCTGCTGCACGTCGCTCTCGCGGCCGGCGTAGTTCCACAGGAAGTAGCGCCAGAACATATGCCCCATCTGGTAGCGAAACAAAAACGACAGGTTCTGGCCCATCGTGGGCTTCACGCCTTCGCGTAGATCCACCCACTTCTGGTATTCCTGAATATGGCGCGGGTCGTTGCTATAGAGGCGCGGCAGCAGCATCTTGTCCTCGTCGCGGTAGATCAGTTCCTGCCGGTGCTCGGCTACCACGTACTTATCGCCCTGACGCACGTAGCGCGGGGCGCCATCCTGCTGGCTAACTGCCTGCGCATTGAACTGTGGGCCGTAGAGCAGGGGCCGGTCGCCGTACTGCTCGCGCTTGAGGTAGCTCACGAAGCTGAGCACGTCCTCGGGGTCGTTCTCGTTGATGGTGGGGTGGTAGGAACTGCGAATCGGCACGATCAGGTAAGACGAGTAGCCGATCAGAATGAACACGAAGCAGAGCATGAACGTGTTCAGCAGCTGACTGCGGCGCACGAAGCTCTGGCGAAAACCCACCCAGATCAGCCCCACCAGCAGCAGCATGAACAGCACGATGCCCGAGTTGAACGGTAGCCCCAGGGTGTTGATGAAGAATACCTCGAAGTTGCCCGCCAGCGTGGGCAAGCCCGGAATGATGCCCACCAGAATGGCGCCCACCAGTACGAAGCTGATAACCAGCGTGGCAATACCCCCAGCCCAGGTGGGGGTTGGCTGCCGGCGGAAATAGTAGAGAAAGCCCAGAGCGGGGATGGCCAGCAGGTTCAACAGGTGCACGCCGATGCTCAGGCCGATGACATAGGCCAGCAGCACCAGCCACTTGTCACTATCGGCCTCGTCGGCGCGGTTTTCCCACTTGAGCATCAGCCACACCACCGTGGCCGTGCCCAGCGCCGACATGGCGTAGACCTCAGCTTCCTCGGCGTTGAACCAGAACGAGTCGGAGAAGGCAAACGAGAGGGCGCCCACGGCCCCGGCGCCCAGGATGAGCAGCGTCTGGCCCAGGGTCGGCTCCAGGCCGCGGTCGTCGTGCAGGCCGGGGCGGCGCAGCACGAGCTTTTTGGCCAGCAGCGTGATGGACCAGAACAGAAACAGGATGGTGAAGGCGCTGCTCAGGGCCGAGAGGCCGTTGACGAGCACGGCGACTTTGGTCACGTCGCCGAAGCTGAGCAGCGAGACGAGGCGGCCCAGCAGCAGGAAGGTAGGGGCGCCGGGGGGGTGGGGCACGAGCAGCTTGTAGGAGCAGGCGATGAACTCGCCGCAGTCCCAGAACGAGGCCGTGGGCTCTAAGGTGAGCAGGTACACCAGCAGCGAGAGGCCAAACACCACCCAGCCGGCTACATTATTCAATCGAGAATAGGAACGCATACAGAAGTAAAAGTAAGATGGAGGTGACCCCCCATCCGCCACAGCACTAAAAAGGTTAAGCTAAAGGAGTCAGCGTAGCGAAGCGCCAAAAATAGACAATAAATCGGGCCGTGTGTTGGCTAACGTTCGGAGAGAGCCTTAGAATGTGTAGGGCATAAAAAAAGCAGTCGGGGTGCCGACTGCTTTTTAAATATGTAGAAGAAAGGATAGTAACTTAGTTTTGAAGAACTAATCGCTTGGTGCTCACTACTTTCTCGTTCATCAGCAAGCTGTAAAAATACATGCCGGCGGGTAGGTCCGACAGGTTTACGGGCATTGAAATCTCGCCGGGCGCAGGCTGCAACGCAACTGTGCGTACCTCACGGCCTAGAATGTTGCTCAAACGTAGCTTATATTCCTGACCAGCTTTTTGCGTGATGGAAACCATCACCATGCCGCGAGCCGGGTTGGGGTAGAGGCTAAGGGTAGAAGTCAGGGAACGGGCGCTTTCGTTGGCGCTAGTAGTAGCGGCAGGCGGCGTCACCGACGACTGCGCGGTAACGGGCATCGCTAGCAGCGTTAGCCGCACGCTCATAAACAAGCCAACCAAAAAAAGTCGTGTAAAAGTGTTCATGGCATCGGGCAGGGTTAAAACCGACGGGTAGGAATTGTCGGTTGAAATGAAAAAGATGGATTTTACTAGAATGGGTAGTACAACAAGCACGCCAGACCAGCGTTACGCCTTATTCAGTAGGCTTGTTACTGTCTTAGATGCTAATTGTAGCCGAAAGGTTGCGCATTATGACAGATAAAATCTAAATTTTAGATGAACTCCCTAAAATAATCGACAATTCAGATATAAACACCGCAAATGTGCGGTAGTGCTTCACAATTTTTGGAATAGAATAAAGTATTTTCTACCCTACCACGTCAACTACTCTATCAGAAGCACACAGTACTTTATCGATAGACAATTTCCTGTAACCCAAACGCTCGCAGCTCGTGGTCGATGCGAACCAATAGGCGACCGGTAGGGTCGACTCCTTCAATCTGGCCGCTTACTGCTTGTCCTGCCACCTCATATAAGGCTGGTTGCTGGTAACGATACAGCACATGCAGGTAGTCCTGCTGTTGTTGTGCTACGTGCCCGGCGCGTAGTTGCAGGTAGCGTGCTTCCAGGCTTTCCAAGAGCCGGGCAGCCAGCGCGGGCCGTGCGTGTGGCCTACCCGTAAGCAAGGCCATTGAGGTAGCAGTAGGCACTGCAAAATGCTGTTGATTGATATTTAAGCCAATTCCTATAATACTATGCTGAATCTTTGCGCCGCTGAGCGTGTTCTCAATCAGTATCCCCCCCAGCTTTTGCGTACCGAAATACAGATCGTTTGGCCACTTCAGCCGTAGGGCTGGGTCTGGCCCGAGCAGGGTAGCAGCCCAGTCGTGCACGGCAAGGGCCACGGCCCGGCTCAGCTGAAACTGATCGGTAGCGGCCAGAAACGTGGGGCGCCAGACCACCGAAAGCGTCAGGTTTTCGCCGGCCGCCGCCTCCCAGCGGTTGCCGCGTTGTCCCCGGCCAGCGGTCTGATTGTCGGTAATGATAGTACAGCCGTCGGTGGCGCTGTTTTTGACTACAAGATTATGGGCTTCCGTGTTTGTGGATGCGCATTCGGGCAGCCAAAGCAGCTGTTGACCCGTGAAAAGCGTTTGGGGGGCAAGTTCCTCCACGTCTTTATTCGTATGTTGTGACGTTCAAACCTAATAATACCTTGATGAAAAGTACCCCGGTTCGGCAGGATTCGGACATATTGGCAGATATTGTAGTGCGCGGCATGCAGGACAAGAAAGGCGTCGACATCGTCGTGCTCAACCTGCAAGAGTTGAAGAATGCCGTAGCTGATTATTTCGTGATTTGCTCCGCTTCGTCTGACACGCAACTAGACGCGCTGGCGCGTTCAGTAGAAGAGGAAGTAGAGAAAGTAACTGGCCAGCAGCCCTGGCAAATGGAAGGCCGTACCAACCGTGAGTGGGTGCTGCTGGATTACGTAGACGTAGTAGTACACATTTTCCTGCGCGACCGGCGCCAGTTCTACGCGCTGGAAGAGTTGTGGGGCGACGCCGAAATTACCTACGTGGAGGAAGAAGCCGCCGCTCAGTAAGTTACGTGCTGCTACCCCGAACATTTAGCGCTGGCGGCGTGTTCCGCCTATGTTTTTCGCTTTAGCATTTCTAGTTCATGCCTGATCCAACGCCCAAAAAGAAAAAACCTACGCTTCCTTCCCCCGCGCCGCGGCCGGGAATGCAGTTGTGGGTGTTGCTGGGGCTGGTGGTGTTCATCCTTGGGGTGGTCTACTTCACCGGCACCAATTCCGCTACCAAAATCAATCAACAACGCTTCGAGCAGCTGTTGGCAGCTGGCGAAGTAAGTAAAATTACCCTGCTCAACGACAAGCTGGTGCAGGTGACGCTAACGCGCGAGGCTGCCCAGAAGAATGTGGCCAACCGCGATTCGCGTAGTCGGCCGGGACTGGGTGCCTCTAGTGCCAACGCGCCGCAGTACTACTTTCCAGTAGTGGACGGCAAGTCGTTTAAAGACGATTTGGACAAACTACAGGCTGACTTGCCGGCCGGTCAGAAAAAAATCGGGCTGGACATTGAGACCGATCAGGGCTATGGACAGTACATCAGCACCTGGGGTGTTTTGATTCTGCTTTTCGTGGGTTTCTGGTTCCTAATGCGCCGCATGAGCGGAGCTGGTGGTCCCGGTGGTCAGATTTTCAACATTGGTAAATCTCGTGCAGCCCTGTTTGAAGGCGGCGACAAGGTGAAAGTGACGTTTAAAGACGTGGCTGGCCTAGAGGAAGCCAAGGAAGAAGTAGAGGAAATCGTAGAATTTCTGCGCAACCCTTCCAAGTTCACAGTGCTTGGTGGTAAGATTCCGAAAGGCGCGCTGCTAGTAGGTCCTCCTGGTACGGGTAAAACCCTGTTGGCCAAAGCTGTAGCCGGTGAAGCCGACGTGCCTTTCTTCTCCCTGTCAGGTTCCGACTTTGTGGAGATGTTTGTAGGGGTAGGCGCTGCCCGTGTGCGCGACCTATTTAAGCAAGCCAAAGCCAAAGCGCCCTGTATCATCTTCATCGACGAGATTGACGCCATTGGCCGTAGCCGCTCGCGTGGCAACGTACCCGGCGGCAACGACGAGCGCGAAAACACGCTTAACTCGCTGCTGGTAGAGATGGACGGCTTCGGTACTGACTCAGGTGTTATTATCCTGGCAGCCACCAACCGGCCCGATACGTTGGACTCGGCTCTGCTACGTCCCGGTCGTTTCGACCGTCAAATCAGCATTGACAAGCCAGATATTAACGGCCGCACGCAGATTTTCAATGTGCACTTGAAGCCGATTACGTTGAATGACGACGTAGAAGCGAAGAAGCTGGCCGCCCAGACGCCTGGTTTTGCCGGTGCCGAAATTGCCAACGTCTGCAACGAAGCTGCCCTTATTGCCGCCCGCCGCGACAAGAAGAATGTAGGCATGCAGGACTTCACCGACGCCATCGACCGCGTGATTGGTGGCTTGGAGAAGAGAAATAAAATTATATCGCCCGATGAGAAGCGTATCGTGGCCTACCATGAGGCCGGCCATGCTGTTGCCGGCTGGTTTCTGGAGCACGCTGACCCATTGGTGAAGGTGAGTATTGTGCCCCGTGGGGTAGCAGCTTTGGGTTACGCCCAATACCTGCCCCGCGAGCAGTTCCTATACAACACCGAGCAGCTGACCGACGAAATGTGCATGGCCTTAGGCGGCCGCGCCGCCGAAGAGTTGATCTTCGGTAAAATTTCGACCGGCGCGCTCAGCGACTTGGAACGCATCACGAAGATGGCTTACTCCATCGTGACGATGTATGGCATGAACCCCAAGCTGGGCAACATTTCCTACTACGACTCGAAGGGGCAGAACGAGTACGGTTTCTCGAAACCCTACTCGGAGGCTACCTCGCAGATGATTGACGAGGAAGTACGCAGCATTATTGAAGCCGCCTACGCCCGCACCAAGAACCTGCTGACCGAGCGCAACACGGAATTGGAAACCATTGCCCAGGAGCTGTTGGCTAAGGAAGTGCTGTTGCAGGACGACTTGGAGCGTTTGGTTGGTCCGCGCCCTTATGGCGCCCAGACCAGCTACCAAGCGCACATGGCCGGCACCGACCGCAGCGAAACGCTAAGTGAGTTGAAAGACGAGCACCCCATAGCCCTCGGCGACGACCTGCCCGACATGAACCTACCCGGCATCGACGACAAGACCGACAACGGTCCACGCTCCGCCGATATTCCTAGTGGTGGCGCTGTAACGCCCGTGTAGCGTATCAGTATATTTGTAAATGCAGAAAACCAGTGTCTTGTAGAAGGCACTGGTTTTTTTGTGTTCATGTGCCCACTTAAAGCACACTGTCATCCTGAGCAGCGCGAAGGACCTTATCACGTGAAAACGACAAGCGTGCGAACGACTCGTTCAACGGGGATAAGGTCCTTCGCGCTGCGCAGGATGACAGACAAATTGCTTCACGCTGACAGAACACTATACAGAAGCCCTTACCTTTGTTGCATGGCTGAGTCGTCTCGTGATATTCTGTTGCGCCGCATTCGGGAGGCAGTGCAAAAGCCGGCCCCACAGCCGCCCGCGCCCGATTTTGGGATGCCGTTGCACCCGCGCGTACCCGCCGAGGAACTGGATATTGCCTTCGTGGAGAGTTTCCGGCGCATAGGGGGCGAGTTCTACTACTGCGAATCGGAGGAGCATTTCTTCGATCAGCTTTTCATCTACAAAAAGGAGAAAGAGCTGAACAACCTGTTTGTGTGGGAGCCGGAGCTGAAAAAGCTGCTGCACCAAGGCGGCATCGTCTTCACGGGCGACGAAACCGACTTCATCAGCAACGCCGACGCGGGCCTGACCACTTGCGAGGCGCTGATAGCCCGCACGGGTAGCATTCTGGTGAGTGCCGCCACAGCCAGCGGCCGCCGCCTCAGCATCTATCCCGATCAGCACTTGGTGCTGGCCCGTACTTCGCAGGTAGTAGCCGATATTGGCGACGGCCTGGCGCGGGTGCGCGAGCAGCACGGCGACAAGCTACCTTCCATGATTTCCTTAACTACCGGCCCCAGCCGCACGGCCGATATTGAAAAAACGCTGGTGCTCGGTGCCCACGGCCCGCGCAGCCTCGTGCTGTTCTTACTGGATGACGCCACCTCGCCTGCCTGATCTGGCCCTACCTCCCGGCCGCCGGGTGTACTTTGCTTCCGATTTTCACTTGGGCACGCCTACCGTAGCTAGCTCTCTGGCGCGGGAACGCAAGATTGTGCGTTGGCTGGATAAGGTAGCTCCCGATGCCGCCGCCATCTACCTGCTAGGCGACATCTTCGACTTCTGGTTTGAGTATCGCCATGCCATTCCGCGTGGGTTTATCCGGTTGCAGGGCAAGCTGGCCGAGCTGACGGATGCAGGCATCCCTATCATCTTCTTCACCGGTAACCACGACATGTGGATGTTCGATTATTTTACGGAGGAGTTGGGTATTCCCATTCACCGCCACCCGGTGAGCCAGCGCATTGGTGGGCACGAGTTTCATATGGGCCACGGCGACGGGCTTGGGCCGAAGGATTACGTGTATAAGGTGCTGAAGCGCGTGTTTGCTTCGCCCATATCGCAGTGGCTGTTTGCGCGTGTCCACCCCAATCTGGGTATCGGTATTGCCAATGGCTGGAGCCGTCGGAGCCGCATTCAGAATACCAAGGTAGAAGAGGTGTACCAGGGCGATGAGGAGTGGCTGCTGCAATACTGCCGGGAGCTGGAGCACCACCACCACCACGAGTATTATATTTTCGGCCACCGCCATCTGCCGCTCGACGTAGAAGTAGCCCCCGGCAGCCGCTATATTAATCTTGGTGAGTGGGTCAATTATTGCTCCTACGCGGTATATGATGGCGAAACCCTGGCTTTGCGATACTTCGAACAAGCTGATTAGCTGCCTTTTAACGGCTATTGTCCTGGTGCTGCCGCTGCTAGGGGTAGGGCAAACCACCGTACCCACGGCTGGGTCGGTGGCGCCGCCCAGTAAGCCGGTGCCGGTGCCTACTACTACGGCCGTGCCTACCCCCATTGCCTCGGCGGCCGAGGGCTGGGCGCTGGTGCGCACCATCAAACTGGCCACCACCGGCGTGGCCTCTCTCGACAGGCGCGGCACGCTCTACGTGGTAGACCGGCAGAACAACATTGTGCAGCTAGGGGCCGAAGGCCAGGTACTGAATACCTACTCGCCGGCCCTACCGGGGCACATTGCCCAGCTCGAAGCTTGGAATACCACCAAGATTCTGGCGTTCTACGACGACCGCCAACAACTACTGCTGCTCAACCGGTTTCTGGCGCCGCTCACCCAAATCCGCACCGCCGATTTTCTGGATGGCACCATCCGCGCCGCTACCATCGCGCCCGATGAGCGCCTGTGGCTATTTGATGAAAGTAACATTGCCCTAGAGCAGTTCGACCTCAATCAGCAGCGCCCTATCATCACCACGCCTATGGACTTGCTAGTGGGTAGGAGCAAGCCGGATTTTCGTTTCCTGCGGCAGTACCAGAACAACGTATATCTGGTGGATAGGGTGGGGGGCATTTTGGTGTTTGATAACCTAGGCAACTACCGCAAAAAACTGCCCTTCACAGGATTAAGCTATGTAGGGTTTCTGGGAGATGAACTGTATTACGTGGCCGACAACGCCCTGCACTTCTTCCACCTCTACAACTTCACAGACCGCGCCCTACCCTTGCCAACGACCGATGTGCAGCAGGTATTGGTGAGCGAACAATACGCTTACGTGCTGCTGCCAAAAGAAATTCGGGTGTATACACTAGCGGGCGCTCCGAAGTAAGTGGAATAGCAATTAAACGGTACAGGATTTGAGTTGTCTAAGAAATAAGCGCTTACTAGGGTAGGAGACAGGACGTACGGCCTGCCCCCGGCCAAGCTGCTCTCACGCTTTAACTTCTTATTTCCATGATAACCTTACTAAAAAGAAGCGGTCTGGTTTGGGCGCTGGGGTTGGTGCTGAGTGCGCTGACTCCTCGGCTGGCTGCGGCGCAGCCCAGCGTCAGCGTCACGTACCAAACCTTCTACGACGAGCTGAGTCCCTACGGCCGCTGGGTGCAAGACCCCGATTATGGTTACGTGTGGCTGCCCAACGTCGGTCCCGACTTCCAACCCTATAGCACCAACGGCTACTGGGCCATGACGGAGTACGGCAACACCTGGGTGTCGAATTACGATTGGGGGTGGGCGCCATTCCACTACGGCCGCTGGCGCTATTCCGATTACTACGGCTGGAGCTGGCTGCCCGGCACCGAATGGGGACCAGCCTGGGTAAGCTGGCGCAGCGGCGGCGGCTACTACGGCTGGGCGCCGTTGGGACCCAGCGTAAACATCAACGTATCTTTTGGGCCGCGTTATGTGGTGCCTAATACGGCCTGGGTGTTTGTACCGCAGCAGTACGTGGTGAGCCCGCGCTGGCATGACTATTACGTGCGGCCCGCCCGCAACATCACCATCATCAACAATACCACCATCATCAACAACACGTACGTGCAGAACAACCGCACGTATGTGACTGGCCCGCGCCGGAGCGAGCTGGAGGCCGTGACCCGCAACCGCGTGAACGTCTACAACGTGAGCAACGTGAACCGCCCAGGCCGCGTGGCGATGCAGCAAAACTCTCTCGGCTTTTATCGACCCGATGTTCGCGCCGGCCGCGCCGATGCACCGCGCAACGTGGAGCGTCGCTTTGACAATGGCGCAGACAACCGCGGCGACTACCGCAGCCGTGAACGAGGTAGGGTAGTGAGTGCCGGCGCCGACAACCGCCCCGAGTACGGCGCCACGCGGGACTCGCGGGACAGAAGCAGCTACAACCAGCCGCGTACCCTGGCCGATGCTGGCCGCACCTACCCCGCGCAACGGCCAGAGCGTCAGGAGCGTTTTGGGGAGGCCGCTACTGGTAGCCCTGAGCGCTCCGCGTGGGGCGGCTACGGCGGCCGTGGTCGGGTAGGGCAAAGCAGTGGTATGCAGCCGGAGCGTCAGCCCGTCCGGCAGCGCGAAAGCCAAGGTCAGTGGCAGCGGACAGATCAAGTGCCGCAACGCCAGCAGGCAGCGCCCCAGCGCCAGCAGATGCAGGAGCTGCCAGCCGGCCGTAGCGAGCAAAACGAGGGTGGCCGCTCGTTTGGGCAAGGCGGCGGTAGCCGCGGTCGGGTGCGGTAGTTTGAGTACACTGTTTTTCTAGCCTATAAGCCCTACCCAGTGCAATGCTGGGTAGGGCTTTTTGGTGTTCTAGTGGGTTAGGGTGGGGTCTACGGGCTATGGCGTATATTGAAGTTGACAAACAGCGTTTGAAGTAACACTGCTGCACAAAGGTGCTTCATAGCCTGGCGCTTCAGTCCTAACACATCTAAGCCGCTACCACGCCGTACCCTTGACTTGGTCGGTTGCGTAAGAGAGGCTGCCATACCTTCGGGCGCTACCTGATCGGTGCAGTCCTATCTGGCACTACCCTTTCCTGCTCACACTTTCATGCTGTCTTGTTCATGACCAAAACTGTCTTCATTGCCACGGCCGAACCGTATAGCGGCAAGTCTCTGATAGCCTTGGGCTTAGTGAATATGCTACTCAGCAAAGCACAGAAAGTGGGCTACTTCAAGCCCATTATTGATGCAAGCCCGCGCGAAAAGAAGGACATACGCCTGCAAACGGTGCTGCAACATTTCAAGCTGCCCATTGCCTACGAAGACACCTATGCCTATACCCGCCCGGAGGTATTGCGGCTGATTGAAACCAACGGCCAAGGCGAAATTATCGACACCATTATCCATAAATTCAAGCAGATAGAAGAGAACTACGACTTCACGGTGGTGGAGGGTAGCGACTTTGTGGGACCAGGTACGGCGTTTGAGTTTGGCTACAATGCCCAGATTGCTAAAAACCTGGGCGCCCCGGTTATCCTAGTGCTTTCGGGCGACGACAAACCAACCGCCCAGATCATCAACACCGTACTCACTACCCTCCGCAGCTTCGAAACCAACGAGGTGCAGGTGCTGATGGTGGTCGTAAACAAAGTAGCGCCTGCTCAGCTAGACGACGTGCGCCAGCTGCTGCAAACGCAGCTGCCCGCCGAACTGATTCTGGCCGTGATACCGGCTGAGAAAGAGTTGTCGCAGCCCACCATGCGCGAGATTTACGAAGGGCTGGGCGCCAAGCTGCTGTTCGGGGAAGAGTCGCTGACCAACCAAGTCGACAACTTCGTGACGGGCGCTATGCAAGTGCCCAACTTCCTGAACTTCCTCAAGCCCAACGTGCTGATTGTGACGCCCGGCGACCGAGGCGACATCATTATCTGTGCGTTGCAGGCCAACCTATCGGCCAGCTACCCGCGGGTGGCGGGCATTGTGCTCACGGCCGGCTCGGAGCCGGAAGCGCCCGTATTGCGGCTGATTGAGGGTTTGCAAACGGTAGTGCCGATTATAGCCGTCTCCACGGGTACCTTCGAAACTAGCACGCGCGTGGCGGCCGTTAAGTCGCGCATCACGCCCGATAACACCCGCAAGATTCGGTTGGCTATCAACACCTTCGAGCGCTACGTGAATAGGGAGGCGCTGGAGGAAAAGATGGTGAGCTTCCGCTCCGAGGGTATCACGCCGCACATGTTTCAGTACCGCTTGTTGCAATGGGCCAAGCGCCAGCGCAAGCACATTGTGCTACCCGAAGGCAACGACGACCGTATCCTACGGGCTGCCGCACACCTGCTGCGCCAGGAGGTGGTAGACCTTACCATCTTGGGCAACCCCGACGAGGTAGCCGCCTCCGTGAAGCGCCTGGGCCTAAACCTGCCGCTGGGCCACGTGCAGGTAGTAGACCCAGCGCAGTCGCCGCACTACCCCGAGTACGTGGAGACGTTCTACGAGCTGCGCAAGGCTAAGGGCGTGAACCAGGATATGGCCCGCGACCTGCTCCGCGACGTGTCCTACTTCGGCTCGATGATGGTATACAAGGGCCACGCCGACGGCATGGTGTCGGGGGCGGTGCACACCACCCAGCACACCATTCGGCCGGCCTTGCAGTTCATCAAGACCAAGCCGGGCATGTCGGTGGTGTCGTCGGTGTTCTTTATGTGCCTACCCGACCGCGTGGCCGTATTC
Organism: Hymenobacter sp. NBH84; assembly: GCF_014217645.1. NCBI lineage: Bacteria > Pseudomonadati > Bacteroidota > Cytophagia > Cytophagales > Hymenobacteraceae > Hymenobacter > Hymenobacter sp. NBH84. Next base: position 3,291,482 of record NZ_CP043644.1, on the reverse strand, counting down.
GGCGACTGTGCCGTGAACCCCAACCCCACCGCCGAGCAGTTGGCTGAAATTGCCATGGCCTCCGCCGACAGCAGCAAGGCCTTCGGTATCGAGCCGCGGGTAGCCATGCTGTCGTACTCCTCGGGCACGTCCGGCGAGGGCGCCGATGTAGACAAAGTGCGCAAGGCCACCCAATTGGTCCGCGAAAAACGGCCCGACCTGAAAGTGGAAGGCCCCATCCAATACGACGCCGCCGTAGACCCTTTGGTGGGCCGCCAGAAGCTTCCCGGCTCCGAGGTGGCTGGCCAGGCCAGCGTCCTCATCTTCCCCGACCTCAACACCGGCAACAACACCTACAAAGCCGTGCAGCGCGAAACCGGCGCCCTGGCCATTGGCCCCGTGTTGCAGGGCCTCAACAAACCCGTAAACGACCTCAGCCGCGGCTGCACCGTAGATGATATTCTGAATACCGTGATTATTACGGCTATTCAGGCGCAGCAGGGGTAAGTGCTGATGAAGGCCTCGCGCAGAAAGGAATAGCTGTAATGCTGCCGTTCCCTGTAACTTGCTGCTGCTTGTGCAAGCACAAAGCAAACGAACGTCATGCTTCGGCTACGCTCAGCATGACGTTCTAGAAAATTCAATTGAGAATACTACCGCCGTTCTCAAAACATACCTACAACCCCTCCATCAACACTGTATGCCCTCCGGATTTTTTGCCTTACTAGATGATATATCGGCCTTGGTGAAGGCCAGTGCAGCCAGTTTGGATGATGTGCCTACCCAGATAGCCAAGACAACCGGCAAAGTATCCGGCATCGTGATTGACGATACGGCCGTTACGCCCAAGTATGTGGTAGGGCTCGACCCATCCCGCGAGCTGTCTATTATCTTTCAGATTGCCAAGAAGTCACTGATTAACAAGCTGCTGATTTTAAGCCCAGCGGCTTTGCTACTCGGCTATTTCGCTCCGTGGGCCATTACGCCCATTCTAATGGTAGGCGGCGCGTATCTGTGCTTCGAAGGATACGAAAAGGTGCATTCCATGTTCAGCAAAAGCCACGGGGCCGATCCTGAAAGCGAAGACGTAAAAGTTATTACGCCCGAGGAGCTGGAAAAGCAGCGGGTAGCCAGCGCCGTACGCACCGATATTATTCTGTCTGCCGAAATTATGGCCATTGCCTACAGCCAGGTAACCGGCCAGCCCATCACAAACCAGATTCTGGTGATGTTGGCCGTAGCCGTATTTATTACGGTAGGGGTATATGGCTTCGTGGGCCTCATCGTGAAAATGGATGATATCGGCGTGCACTTTGCCAAAGGCGACTACAGCCCTACCGTCCAAAGCATCGGGCGCGGCATGGTAAAGTTTATGCCGAAGTTTCTACTCATCCTGGGGTACGTGGGCACCGCCGCCATGCTGTGGGTAGGCGCCGAAATCATTGCCCACGGCATTCCGTTCACCGCCCATTTGCTGCACGAACTAGAACATTCTTTAGCCAACATACCAGCAATAGCTTGGCTGGCGAAGGTACTGGCATGCGGTATTTTCGGGTTGGCTGTTGGGTTTATTATTGAGAAGATAGTAGGGGTAGTGAAGAAGGTAGTGCCTGGTAAGGATAAGAAAGAATCGACAATATGATAGTTAAATAAATGTATTACTATTATCAGAGTAAGTATTTTGTTGCTTTAAAGATAGTAGCCTTGATTTATCAATTCTTCTTTTGTTTTGCTGTTGTAACAGAGAAGGGTATAAGTTCATGAGTGTATTTACAATCATGAGGATTGTAGCAAATAAGTATTGCTGATTGAATATTTTAAAAAGGACAAAAGGTAAAACGAATACGAAGGCAATCAAATGATCTATTTCGGATTTGGTCATTTCGTAACGTAAAATCTTTAGTTCTGAAGCAGTAAATCTTCCGTTAAGCTTTAGCTTTTGGTTAAAAAATTTAAAAAATGTGTTCTTTATAATCCACTTGATAATGTAGAGTCCAATATTTCTGTTTGTGTCTTCATCTCTGATAAAATTTAGATTTGATAATTTGTTTTTATAAAAATACGTTTCTTTTATAAAGGCACTGATAATAAGTCCAATAATCCAAGAAATAAATATTATAGAAATACTAGATGTTAAATAACCGAGCGCTAGTTTCATTGGTCTGTTCTCTCAAGCTGGAAGAAATAGTGCTGATTGAAATTCAAGGTGAACAGTAGTACTTCTATTCAATAGTTAGCAAGATAAAGATTGCAAGGTAGTTGTCGTTATTAGATTAGCGTTGCACAGCGACAGATACACTTTAAGAGTGATTTTACCACCCATGAACATCTTCGTTATCAACTGCGGCAGCAGCTCCATCAAGTATCAACTGTTTCGCTGGCCTACCGAGCAGCCGGTGTGCAGCGGGCTGGTAGAGCGCATCGGGGCCGACAATGCCACCATCACCCACAAGGTTTTCAACGAAGCCAACGACCCCACCACCCAGCAGCTCACCCTAGCCCTACCCGACCACGAGGCCGGCCTGCGTGAAGTGGTGCGCTTGCTGACGGACCCTACCGCCGGCGTGCTCCGCGACCCTACTGAAATTGGGGTAGTAGGCCACCGCGTGGTACACGGCGGGGAAAGCTTTGCCGCTACTACATTTATTGATGAGGAGGTGAAGGCAGAAATTCGGCGGCTGTTTGCGCTGGCGCCCCTGCACAACCCGGCCAACTATCTGGGCATTGAGGTAGCCGAGCGCATCTTCCCGCAGGCCCGGCAAGTGGCGGTGTTCGATACGGCTTTTCACCAAACCCTACCCGAATATGCTTTCCGCTACGCCTTACCCGAAGCCTTGTACACTGAGCAACGTATCCGGGTGTACGGCTTCCACGGCACCAGCCACAAATACGTGGCCGAGCAAGCTACCGCCTACCTAGGCAAGCCCGATGCCCGCCTCATCACCATTCACCTGGGCAACGGGTGCAGCATGGCCGCCGTGCGGGGCAATCAATCGTTGGATACCAGCATGGGCTTCGGGCCGCTGGCAGGCCTGGTGATGGGTACCCGCTCCGGCGACCTGGACCCCTCGGTGGTGTTCCATTTGTTGCAGGAACTGCACTACACGCCCGCGCAAGTCAGCAATTTGCTGAACAAGGAAAGTGGCATGCTGGGTCTCACCGGCTTCAGCGACATGCGCGACATCACGGCGGCCCTCAACCAAGGCGACGCCCGCGCCCAACTAGCCTACGACCTCTACGCCTACCGCATCCGCAAATACATTGGTGCCTATGCGGCCGTGCTCAACGGCCTCGACGCGCTGGTGTTCACGGCCGGGGTAGGCGAAAACGACGCACTGGTGCGCCAACTGGCTTGCCAGCATCTGGAGTTCTTCGGCGTTCAGCTCGACGAAGTCAAGAATCAAACCCGGGCGCCCGGTCTGCGCGAAATCAATCTGCCTGAGTCGCGGGTGAAGGTGTTGGTGGTGCCCACCAACGAGGAGCTGGAAATAGCGCAGCAGTGTGCGGCGTTGCTGGAAGGGTAGCCATCCTTTTTCGTGTCATCCTGAGCGTAGCGAAGGACCTTATCACGTGAGAACGATAGACGTAACAACGACTCGTTCATGCGTGATAAGGTCCTTCGCTACGCTCAGGATGACACGAAAAAGGATGGCTACATGAAATGATACAAAAACGTAATCACGCCGTTGTACGCGGGTTTCTTCTGGCCTTTGATTTCCATCTTTACCTCAATGCGGGCTTTGGCGACGCCGCGCAAATCTTTCACGGATAGCAATTTGGCATACAAACGCACTTCGCTGTTCACGAGTACGGGCTGGTTGAAGCGCAGCTGCTCTATTTCGTAGTTCACCTGGAGCTTCAGGTTTTCAATGGCGATAATCTGGTTCCAGAAGTAGGGTAGGAGCGAGACGGTAAGGTAGCCGTGCGCGATGGGCGCCCCAAACGGCGACTCCGTTTTGGCCCGCTCGGCATCCACGTGAATCCACTGGTGGTCGAGGGTAGCAGCGGCAAACTGGTTGATCTGCTCTTGGGTGATGGTGAAGTAGTCCGAAATGCCCAGCTCCTGCCCTTCGTGTTGCAGGAGTTCGGCGAGGCTACGGATGGTGAGTTGGCTCATGGTGCGAGAAAGAGTAGTGTAGGTTGGTGCTGCAAGTATAGGCAGTTGTGCACAGTTGCCGTGCGTACGGGGTAGGGCAGGCTGCTGGTTACAAGATGACTTTTCGGCGTAGTTCACCCCAAAATAGACGGCTTACCCCCGTACCCTCTAATTCTGTATCTTTGTTGAAACCCGATTTCGTGCGGCTTTAGGCCGCCTCATCATAGATAGATTATTAGCCGTGGCTTGCACTTCCTGTTCCTCCGGGGGCGGCTGCTCTACTACGTCCGTTGGGGGCTGTGGCTCCAAAGGGAGCTGTAGTTCTGGCGGCTGCAACCGACTAAACGTATTCGACTGGCTCCAGGACGTAGACCTGCCCAGTGATTTTAAAGGGTTCGACATTGTCGAAATCCGTTTCAAAGGTGGTCGTAAAGACTTCTACCGCAACGCTTCCTGCCTCCCGCTCACCACAGGTGATGCCGTGGTGATAGAAGCGGCCGGCAATGGCTGGCACCTGGGCCACGTGTCGCTGAAAGGCGAGCTGGTGCGCCTGCAAATGAAGAAGAAAAAGGTGCCCACCGACAGCAAGGAAATCCGCAACATCCTGCGCATTGCCTCGCCCGAAGATGTGGAGCGCTGGGAAGCCGTGCGCGACCTGGAAACCGGTACCATGTTCCGGGCCCGCTCGGTGGTGGAAGAATTGCGCCTGAAAATGAAGCTCTCCGACGTGGAGTACCAGGCCGACCGCACCCGCGCCACCTTCTTCTACTCCGCCGACGACCGGGTGGACTTCCGCGACCTGATCAAGCGTCTGGCCGACGAGTTTCGGGTGCGGGTGGAGATGCGCCAGATTTCGCTGCGCCACGAGGCCGGCCGCCTGGGCGGTATCGGTTCGTGCGGGCGGGAGCTGTGCTGCTCCACCTGGCTCACCGATTTCAAGAGCGTGAGCACTACTGCGGCCCGCTACCAAAACCTCAGCCTAAACCCCGCCAAGCTCTCGGGCCAGTGTGGGCGCCTGAAGTGCTGCCTGAACTACGAGTTGGACACCTACCTCGATGCCTTGAAGGACATTCCGCAGGTGCAGCGCCCCTTGCAAACCGAGCGCGGCGACGCGTTTTTGCAGAAGACCGACATCTTCAAGAAGCGCATGTGGTTTGCCTTCCGCGGCGACAACAACTGGGTGATGCTACCCACCGAGCGCGTGCGCGAAGTGCAGGAGATGAACAAGCGCGGCGAAAAGCCCGAAAACCTGCTGCCGCCCGTGCGCGAGGAAGACAAAGCACCTGACCTCTCGGCCATCGTAGAGGGTAGCCTCGACCGCCTCGACGATAAGATTGCCGCCTCCAAACGCGGCAAGCGCAAACGCAAAGGCGGCATCGGCGAAGTGGACAATACGGCCCGCCCGGCGCGTCCGCCCCGGTCGGCTACCTCAGAGCGCCCCGAAAGAGCAGAGCGTACTGAACGGCCCGAACGAACGGAGCGACCAGAACGCTCTGAGCGCACCCGTGGCGCCCGGCTGGCCGCACCCGATACTGAGGCGCCTACCCCCTCAGCTGGCGAGGCAGCCGGAGCATCGGAAGAAAGCCGCCGGCCGCGTGGCGCGGCTGCCAAGCCCCTGAACCGCCGCAACAACCGCGGCCGCGGCGAAAAAGGCGAAAAAACAGAACGTCCTCAGAACCCCGATGGACGCCCTAGCCCAGAAGGTGGTGCCCCCCGCGAGGAACGTCCGCCCCGCTCCAACAACGACCGGCGCCCGCCCCGTGCAGCCTCGCCCGACGGCGGTGAAGCCTCCGCCCGTCCCAACGGCAACCCCCGCCACCGCGACGACCGCAACCGTCGGCGCGGCGACCGGCCCGGCCGCACAGGCGGCGGCGATGCGCCCACACCTCCTACCCCTCCTGCGGCTTCCTAATTCTTGTATGCATCGTTATTTTCGTTTTCCATCGTTGCTATTGGGGCTAGTGCTGGCAGCCTGTAACCCCGATCAGGTGTTTGAGAAAAACCTCGATTTTGATGACCGCACGTGGGCGGTGCAGGAAAAGCCCACGTTCGAGTTTCAAATTGAGGACACCACTCAGCGGTACGATGTGTACTTCAACGTGCGCAACACGTCTTCGTATGGCTACTACAACCTGTATGTGCGGCACACGCTGACGGGCCCCGACGGCAAGCAGATTTCGCGGCTCCTGCACCAGATGATTCTGATGGACCCGCAAACAGGCGAGCCACTGGGTAGCGGCGCCGGCGACATCTTCGACCACCAGTTTCTGGCGCTGCCCCGGCAGCAGTTCCACCAGCCGGGTACTTACAAGGTGATGCTGGAGCAGTATATGCGCCAGGATCAACTGCCCGATATTATGGCGGTAGGCGTGCGCGTAGTAAAAAGCCCTACCGCTCAGTAGTACGCTTCTAACTACCTACCCTGCATAAATGAAAAGCGCCCCGGCTCACGTGAGCCGGGGCGCTTTTTTGTTGGCACTCAGCCAAAAAGTGAGCCGCTTAGATGCGCTCTACCTTCACGGCGTTCAGGCCTTTCTTGCCGTCGATGACATCGAAAGAAACTCGGTCGTTCTCTTGGATTTCGTGAATCAGACCGGTTTGGTGTACAAAAATTTCCTGGTTGGTATCATCCTGCACGATGAAGCCGTAGCCTTTGGCTTCGTTGAAGAATTTTACGGTACCCGTTTTCATGGGATGCAATGGTAATGGTTGAGTTAGCGAATCGAGGGTAAATCTACGGGTATTTCTGTATTCGCTGCTGCACCAGAAGCAGACGAAATCGTGGCCGGAATATGATGCAGCTTGGCTGTAGCGAGGTAGGCTACAACACTGGAATTTGCTGTTCGTGAAGAGGATAAGCCAAGATTTTTCTAGGCCTAAACTTAACTCAGAGAGAGACCGGCGCGTATAAAAATATACATCCACCCACCTATTTTCTCACCAAACCCACCCCCACACCATGGAAACGAAAGAGAAAAACCAGAACAACCAGGATAATAATTCGTCGAACGATACTTCCCTTACCAACAAAACGGGGCAGGATGCCAAGATGGGTGCCGACGCCAGCCAGACATTGGCGAACAATCCCAATCAGCCAGAAACTCCCGGCATGAAATCCGGCGACGATAAAGAGAAGAATGCCGTGTCTAGCCAGTCGCTGGCTAACTCGGAAATGAGCGTAGGCAAAGGCGCTGTAACGGGCGAGAAAGGCAACCAGCAAAATAAGGAAGCTAATCCGGCCGATATGAAGGCGTCATCGTCGAAGAACAACGCTAAGTCTTCGACGGACAAAGACAAGAAGCAGCCTACCATGGCACAAGCCAGCGGCAAAGACAAAGACAAGAAATCGGACAGCAGCAAGCAGGCATTAACCAATGTAGCTGGCAACAGCAATGTGGACGATGCCAGCAACAGCACCACCGATATGTACCGCGACCATGAGCGCCGCGAGAATGAAGACAGCGGCGCCGGCCGCGGCGAGTTTGGCAGCCAGGGCTACGGCGGTACAAATGGTGGCTATGGAAACCAGTACCGCGAGCCCCAAACCCGCGGCAACTACTACAACGATGAACAAGACCGGCGCTATGGTGGCAACTACGGCTCCGGCGGCTATCATCCCCAAGACGACCACAACCGCGACCGACGCAATGCCCCGCACTACGGCAGTGACTACGACCGTAGCTACCAGGGAGCCTATAACCGGTCGTATTCTTCCACCCAAAATTCTAATGCTATGAACAACGAAAATCAACGTCGTGATTCGTACGATAATCAGAATCGCGGTAATCAGAATCGCTATAACGACGACAACAACCGCAACAACCAGCGCGGTTATGATGATAATCGCGGCAACTCGCAAGGCTGGATGAACAATTCATCCAACCAGCAAGGCAACTATCGCAACGATAATCGCAACGATAACAACTACCAGGGCGGTTTCCAGAACGACAATGGCTCGCGCCAAGGCCGCGGTGGCTATAGCAACGACTACGGCAACTCGTCGACGAACAACGGCGGCAACTACGGCGAAAACCGGGGCTATGATGCCAACCGTAGCAGCTACGGCAACGAGTACCGCAACCAAGATGAAGACTACCGCTCGTCGCGCGGCGGCTACGACAATCAAGGCTCGCAGCAAGGCCCCGACCGTAGTAACTACGGCAGCGGCTATGGCCGCTCGAACAACTACGGCGACCAGCAGCGTGGCGGCCGCCAAAACGATGAGCAATACGGCGGCAACTCGCGCAACGACAGCTACCGCAACGACTACAACCGCTCGGATGAGCGAGACCGGGGCGGCTACGGCAACGGCCGCAACAGCTATGGCGGCAACAGCAACAGCGGCTATGGCTCGCAGGGCGGTTCCTACAACGATGAGTACGGCTCCGCGAACCGCAACCAGAACGGCAGCTGGCAGGGTTCGCCCGACCGTGGCGACTACCGCTCCGAGGACCGCAACCAGCAGAACTACGGGGAGCAGCGCCGCGACCAATACCGCAACCAGCGTAACGACTCGGACTACGGTTCGGCCCCCCGCCGCAACCGTGGCCGTGACAACGATGATGAAAACCGCAACTAAGCGCGCCTCATTTGAACACCACTAAAAAAGGCCTCCCCACAATGGGGAGGCCTTTTTGTTGCTACGAGGATAGGAGAATAGGAAAGCCCTACACTTCTTGTTCGGAATGCTGATGCTTTTGCAGGTAGATGCGGAAGGTAGTGCCTTGCCCTACTTCGCTTTCTACCTCAATATGCCCTCCGTGCGACTGCACCAAGCGGTTTACCAGAAATAAGCCAAGTCCAGTGCCTTCGCCCGCATCGGGGTGGAAGCGTCGGAACAGCTGAAACAACTCGGCGCCGTGGCGCTTTAGGTCGATGCCCAAGCCGTTGTCCCGCACTTCGAGCACGGAGGCGTCGTGGAGTACCTGGGTGCGCAAGTGAATGGTAGGCCGCCGGTCGGGGTGGTGGTACTTGAGCGCATTGGCCAGCAGGTTGAGTAGGATGGTGCGCAGGTTGCTGCGCACGTACTGCAACGAGGGTAGGGCGTCGAAATCGGTGGAAACCGTGGCCTGTTCGGCTAGCAGTTGCGGGCGCAAGGTTTGTAGCACATCGGCCATGAGCGAAGGCAAATCCAACTCCTCCTGCACGTGCGTGCCGGGTAGGCGTTCTACCTGCACGGCCGCCGCCAGATCGGTGATGGTAGAGGTAAGATTCTGCAACGATTCGTCAATCAGGCGGAGCAGAACTCCTTCCTCGGGGTCGTGGAAGGTAGCGGCGCGGCGTAGCTCGTCGAACAGGCCACGCAGGTTATTCACGGGCTGCCGCAAATCGTGCGAGGCCGCGTATACAAAGTTGTCGAGGTCGGCGTTGGTGCGGGCTAGCTGTTGGTTGGCAGTGGCCAACTCCTGGTTGCGCAGGCGCACCTCCTCATTGGCGGCTAGCAGTTGGGCGTTGGTGTCGTCTACCTGCTGGCGGGCGGCCGTGAGCTCGGCTAGTGAATCGCGCAGGTCCTGGTTGACGGCCTGCAACTGGCCGTGATACTGGGCTTGGTACTGGCGCCACTCGTTTTTCTCAATGGCGTGGATAACCGTTTTATATAGCAGCTCGGGGTCGAATTGCTGTTTCACTAGGTAGTCCAAAGCGCCGCTGCTGAGGGCGCGCACGGCCAGGGTTTCGCTGCCGCCGCCCGTAATCATCACTACGCACAGCGTATTAAGCGGCGTGCGCTGCTTCAACTCGGCCAGCACTTCCAGCCCATCAGTATCCAATAAATTGTAGTCCAGCAGAACACAATCGGGGCGGTGAGTTTCAAATAGCTCCACGCCTGTTTCCCCCGAATCGGCCTCATAAATGGTCATACGCTCCTGCCCGGCCTGTTTGTCGAGGTAGCGTTTGTAGAGCATCCGGTCCTGCTCATTATCATCAATGAGTAAAATCTTTTTCAAGGGTAGGAGCTTAAATAGAAAGCGGCAGCTGAGACGACTGTAGCCAATATTGGATAATTAATTCAACTTTTTCTTCGAGCACAGTGTACTCAATCGGCTTGGTGAGGTAACTATTGGCACCCAGGCGGTAGCACTCTTCCACGTCGCGACGGTTGGCGGAAGTGGTGAATACGATAACCGGAATAGACAGCAAGCGGGGGTCGTGCTTGAGTACATCGAGCACATCCCGGCCATCGGTGCCGGGCATGTTCAGATCAAGCAAGATGAAAGCCGGCAGATGGGCAGGCCAATCGGGGTGCTTGCCGTAGCCCTGCAAGTACTCCAGCGCCTGGTCGCCGTCTTCGCAGCGCAGCAGTTGGTTGGGGAGGGCATGTTTGCGAAAGGCCCGTCCCAGCGCCGTAAAATCTTCCAGACTATCTTCCACCACCAGGATGGGTTGGGTGAAGGGAACTATCATAGAGCTTTGGGAAGAGAGAAATAAAAGGTGGCGCCTTGTCCAAGTACGGATTCAACCCACAATTTACCACCATGTTTTTCAATCATTTTTTTGGCGATGGCGAGGCCGGCACCCGTGCCGCCGCCATATTTGTCCTGTGAGTGCAACCGCTTGAAAATCTTGAAGATGTTTTCGTGGTGCTTTGGGTCGATGCCAATGCCTTGGTCGCGCACGTAAAACACATCAAACTGCTCCGGTGACGGAAAATCTGCTACAGAAGAGGCATTGGCCGCGGCTACCCCAATGGTGACGTACTTCTCCGGGTCGTTGCTGTAGCGCATGGCATTGGTAATCAAATTATTGAAAACCTCGCCCAGGCGAATGGGGTCAGCCAGTATGGTAGGGAGCGGGCCAGCCACCGTAACGGTGGTGTGGGTTTGTTCCAGGCGAGGAGCCAGTAGCTCCAGCACGCCGCTTACCAGCTCGTTCATATCCGTCGGGATGGGTACGAGGTCCAGGCGGCCTACCCGCGAAATTTGCAGCAGCGACTCAATAAGCGCTTCCATGCGCTGGCTGAGCCGCACCAGCGTTTGGAGCTTGCTTACGCCTTCCGCATCGAGGCGGTCGGCGTAGTCTTCGAGCAGAAAAATAGAATAGTTGTGAATGCCGCGCAAAGGCTCTTTCAAATCGTGCGAGGCCACGTAGGCGAAGGAGTCCAGCTCGTCGTTGCTGCGTTCCAGCTCGGCATTGAGGCGGCTGAGGCTGGTGGCACGGGCTTGCAGCTCATTGAAAATCTTGAGGCGGATATCGGCAATGTGTAGACGCAGTTCCTGGGCTGCTTCTATTTCCAGCGGTAGCCAGGCCGCGGCCGTATTTTCTACCGTTTGCTTCCAAGCCTCAAACGACTGGCGTGGCGACAGAAAAATCTGGCCGTCGGCCTTGGTTTCCACCTTCTGCGTGCGGCCAGCCCACGTAACGGTCTGGAGTTGCTCGGGCCGAAACCACAGGATATAGTCGTTGGCCGCCTGGGCCAGCGTGATGGCCAGAATGCCACTGGCCGTGCTCCGAATAGCTACCCCACCGGGATTGAGCTGGGCGTAGGAATCGGTATGGAAAACATCTTCCGGCGCATGCTGGCGCAGCCACGCTACTACACCCTGTATCTGGTCGGGGGTAGGGGTAGTGCCCAGCGTAACAATCTCGTCCTCAAAGCAAATAGCAGCGCCACCACACGCAAATACATCCAGCAGCGTGGCTGTTTGCTGATACAAGCCCTTGATGAAATCGGCCGAACTGTTCATCTGCTCAAACAGCCGTGCCCGGGTTTTCTGAATGTGCAGCTGATAGGCCTGCTGGTCCTGCTGTTCTTTGGTAGGAAGCAGGACCGAGAAGGTTTTGCCGATAAATAAACACAGCTCCCGCAGCTCGTAGCTCACCAAATGCGGCGTGAGGTGGTGGCAGGTAATCATGCCCCACAGCTTGCCCTCCCGAATGACGGAAATGGTCATGGTGGCCGCCGAGCCCAGGTTGTGCAGGTACTCCAGGTGGATGGGCGACACGCTGCGCAGCACAGCGTGCGTCATATCGGGGGAGCGGCCCGTGGTGGGGTTGCGCACCGGCACCAGTGGGGCCGGCCGGTAAGAAGCATCCGGAATGAAGCGCAGCCAGTTTTTGAGGTACATGGCCCGCGCCTGCTGCGGAATATCGGTGGCGGGGTAGTGCAGGCCCAGCCACGGGTCTAGGTCGGGGCGAATGGCTTCGGCTACTACCTCGCCGCTCTCGTCGGCCGCAAAGCGGTACATGGCCACCCGGTCGAACCCCGTGATGCTGCGTACCTGCTCCACGGCGTGCTGGCAGAAGTCGAGCACGGTGGCGGCACCTAGCATCTGGCCCAGGGCCGTGTTCAGGGTAGCCAAATCCACCACGCCGGGGCTGTTGGAATCGACCGGCTCGAACTCGGCCCACAGCAGGCCATCGTAGCGATGCACGATGAGCTTGTAGAACGGCTGCTCAGGCGTGTGGTGCAGCTGGACCCCTAGCAGCTTGGGCGTATCCGTGAGGGTAGGCCAAAGGGCATCTAGCTCTGCCAGTTGCGCGGGGGGTAGCAGCCGCTCCAGGCCCGCGCCTAGCAACTCCTCAGCTGGAATGCCGAGCAGAGACTGCGTGTTTGCGCTGGCCTGCACCACCCGCTGCGTCTGCTCATCCAGGCAGAGCAGGAACCCGTACGGCTGCACCGCGCCCGGAATATGAATCGGCTCCCGGTCGCAGTTGGTGAGGGTAGTCGGCATGTCCGACAAAAGCTCGCTGGTATGGCTTACGGTTGACTGATCCACGCGTGTAAGTGTTGAAAGGTAAGCACGGCCGACTGCACAATTTCTGTCTGCTCCTCGGCGGTAGCCGCTGCCGTCAGCAGCTGACAAAAACTTTTCCACATTAGCCCTGTGCGCTCTGCGTAGCCTGTGAAATAGGCTTGCAGCGGAATGTCGGCCTTGGCCAATTGCCGCTGAATCACTTGTCCGCCCAGGGTAGAGCCTTCCAGCACATACATAGCGCCCAGCAATTGCGCACGGGTATGCAGCGGTGGCAAGGTAGGGCAAAGCACTGGCTCCGATGGGTTGTTGGTCTGCGCCATATCCTCCAGAATCAGATGGGCGCGGTAGCGTTGGTCAAGCTGCCATTCTGGCCCAAACGCGGCGGCGTGTGCCCGCAACTGGGTTTCGTAGGGCTGCAAAAAGCCATACATCCGGCGTAGAAAATGCGCCGTAGCCGCCTGCGAAACCGTCCCTGCCGTCAGCTCTTGATTGAACGTGTTTTGCTCCAGCGCATCATGGTACGGCCGGGTTTCAACACGCAATCGGGACAAAATAGCAGGCTGCTCGGCAGTAGCGGACATAAGCGGATGGGATGGAAAAGAACAGTAAAAGTAACCGCTCAGCTGAAAAGTTTCCGGTTGCGAGTTGTCAAGGCGCGTGTCATCCTGAGCAGCGCGAAGGACCTTGTCACAGTAGAGCAAGTCGTTGCAACGTCTGTTGTTCGCACGTGATAAGGTCCTTCGCGCTACTCAGGATGACACGCGCCTTGACACTCCTATTTAAAACCAACTAGTCTTCCGGCTGAAACTGGGCCTTGTAATCATTAGCAAACTGCTGAATAGTATGGGGCGCGTGGCCGGCAAGGGATGCTACCTCATCGGTGACAGTAGCCGCGTGGCCGGCGCGGTAGTCGGCGTATAAGGCTAGTAATTCCTTTACCCGCTCGGCGGGTAGCTCCTGCATGGCCGTGCGGGCATCCTCCTCCGAAACTGGCACATAGGTTACTTCTCGACCAGTACCTTGGCTAAGCGCCTCGGCTACTTGCTGGCCGGTGAGAGCCGCCGGGCCGGTGAGGTGGTAGGCCTGGCCGGCATGGGTAGCGGGGTCGGAGGTGAGTAGGGTAGCGGCGGCGGCGGCAATGTCGCGCACATCAATGTAGGCCACTTGGGCTTCTGCGAGAGGCATATAGAACTTGCCCTCGTCGCGGATGGTAGCACAGTGCTGCTCCACAAAGTTTTGCATGAAGCCTTCGGGGCGCAGTGTGGCGTACGTCAGGCCGCTAGCGGCTACCAGTTGCTCTATCTCGTGGTGGCGGCGGTCAATTTCGATTTGCGCGTCGCGGCCAGCGCCGGCGGCCGAAAGCTGCACCAGCTGCCGCACGCCGGCTTTTTGGGCCGCGTCTATGAAGAGTCGGGCCAGTTCCACTTGGTCGGAGGTAGGCGGGGGAAGCAGGAACACCCGCTCGGCCCCGGTCAGCGCCACGGCCAGCGTTTCGGGCTTGTGGTAATCTATTTCCACTAGCTGCACATCGGGGTTGAGGTGCTTCAGCCGGTCACCTTTAATAATTGAGTGTACGCCCGCCCGAACCGTGACGCCACGGTTGGCCAGTGCTTTTACCAGTTCAGTGCCAATGGTGCCCGTAGCGCCGGTAACCAGAATGGTAGATGCCATGATATAGGAATTATGAGTTGCGAGTTTGTGAAGCTGATGGATGTCAGACGGAATACGCATGTCATCCTGAGCATGTGGCACATCAAGCCAGTGCCAAAGGACCTTATGCTAGTTGAACGAGCCGTTGGTACGTCAGTCGTTCTGGCGTGAGAAGGTCCTTTGGCACTGGCTTGATGCGCCACATGCTCAGGATGACAGATGCTTTGACAGCGCATACCTGTTTCTTACGGCAACAGGCGCAAAACAGCCAACCGGGGCAGGTGCTACCGCTGCGTTACTTGGTAGAGCCGGCCTTTCTCGCTGCTGATGATAAAATCATGATTGTTGAGAAACGACAGGGCTTCCACTTGGTTGTCAATGGGTAGGCGCAGCATTTGCTTGGCACCGTCAAACAAGCGTTTGCCGTGCTCTCGCTGAAACAGAAACACCCGACCTTGCCCCAGCAGGGCCACCGTGCGGCCATTGGGGCTGAGGTCGGCGGCCGTAATCCACGTATCGAGCAATAGGCTATCGGCCAAGCGGGCCACGTAGGTGCCGGGGTTTGCAGGCAGCACGTATTGCTTCACCCACAGGTCCTCAGGGCTGCGGTTTTTGGTGAACAAGTAGAGGCTATCCTGCGAGTAATAAAAGGCTTCGCAATCGAAGTTGCGCTGGCTTTTCTTGGGCGGAAACGCCCGCTGATCGGAGTAGGCAAACCGGATGGTATCGACTTGCCGAAAAGTAGGGCCGCTGAGCCGGTAGATAGCCAGGTTGCGGCGCTTGTTCTGGTTGTTGCCGAAGTCGCCGAGGTAGAGGCGCTGCTCATCGTCGTGGGCCAGGTCTTCCCAGTCGATGTTGGTGAGCGGGGCCAGGTCCAGGGTTTTCAGCAAGTCGCCCTGGCGGGTAATCTGGTAGAGGCGGGAGCTGTTGCCGCCGTCGCTGTGGGTCCACAGGTCGCCTACCTTGTTGGCCGGCGCTAGGCCCGAATTTTCCATCACCTTGCTTTTCGGCAGTCGCCCTACCTGCTCTACGGTATAGCGCTGGCTCACATCCACAAACTCGCCGCGAGTTGATGTTTCACCGCACCCGCTTAGTAGTATACAGGATAGCCCTAGGGAAAATAAAGCGTTGCGAGGAAGGTCGCGCATGGCGTGGTGAGGTACAGAAAGGCAGAATAGTTGCCCCGCATACGTAGACCGTGCCAGCGCAGATGCTCCCATTGCACCTAGAGACGCAGGTAAGGCAAGAGCTTCTCATACGTGGCCTCGTCCAAAATGCGAATCTGGCGCAGGTCGGTGGCCTGGCGGAAGGGGCCGTGCTGCTGGCGGTAAGCCACTACTACCCGCGCCAGGCGCTTGCCCACGTAGGGGTGCGCCTGTAGCAGCTCAAAAGGGGCATTGTTGATATCGATGGGGGTAGGGGCGAAGCTGCCCGTCACGAAGGTGTATTTGCGCAGGCTATCTACCAAGTCAGGCGCGTCGCGCAGGCTATAGATTTCGGCCAACTGCCCGGCCCGCACAAAGCCACCCAGCCGCGCCCGGTACTCCACCACTCGCGCCGACAGTCCCCGCCCGATGCCGCGAATCTGCATGAGCTGGGTGGTATCGGCCGTGTTCAGATCGAAGGCCGCCAGGTGGGTAGGCTTGCGCGGAAACTTGCTGGCGGGGTAGGGCGTCCGCTCCGGAAATTTCCGGTCGAAGGCTTTTCCCCGGTTGGCGTAGGCACCGCGGGCGGGCAGCGTTTCGGGTAGCTGCATGTAGGGCGCCAACCGCTGGTACACCGAATCGGGCAGGCCGTAGGTGCGCTGGATTTGCTCCTTGGCTTTGAATCCGCCTATTACGTCGCGAAAATGCACCAAGCGCTCGGCTAGAAAGTGGCGCAGGCCGCGGGCTTCCCAGTCGCGGGCCGTCAGGGCATTAGGATCGAAGGGGGCCAGCGCCACCTGGGGCACTACGGGGTAGCGGCTGGGGTAGGCGCGGCGGGCGTAGCGGGCGGCTTCGGGCTGGCGCCGGGCGGCCAGCTCAGTGGTCAGTTGATCGAGTTGGCGTTGGTCGGCCGCTGGGTTGTAGTGGGGTAGGGCGGGCCGTAGCAGCATCGGCACAAACAACCATGCCAGCAGGAGCAATAGCAGGACCAGAAAGCCAGAGGTTTCGCGGCGCGAAAAGCCAAAGTAGCGCCGCACGAGTGTAGGCAGCCAGGCAGCACGTTTGCGTGGGGTAGGAGCGGGCTTAAGGCCGGGCATAGAGTTGTAGCTTAGCGATAGAGCATAAAGGCAATAGCCAGAGAATGATTATCTAAAATCGGGCCGCGGCAACTATGTAGGCGCGGAAACCCGCCCGCATAGTTGCCTCTACGCCCCCGCTGCCGTATCATTACTGTTTCTTCCGATGTTCCTTCCCGGAGCCAGCCTCCGGCCACCGCCCGCTATGAGCCAGCCCGCTACCCGCACCACCGACTTCCTCGACCAGCTCACGGCCGATCTGCGCGCCTTACAGGACACCGTAGCGCAGGATTTTCGGCCCCTCACCGACGACCAGCTGAACCGTCGGCCCGGCCCTGGCAAGTGGAGCGTGGGGCAGTGTCTGGAGCATCTCAACATCATTGGAGGCCTCTACCTACCTGTGATAGCGCACAAGCTGCAACAGGCCCAAACCCGCACCTCCCGCCCCGCCGACACCGTGAAGCGCGGCCTGGTAGGACGCCGCCTCACCGAGGCCATGCGCGTGCCGGCCAGCGAAAAAGCCACCAAAACGCCCCAGCAGTACGCGCCCAGCGGCTCCCGCCTGCCGCGCACGGTAATAGAAGTGTTCAACCGGCAGGCCGATGAGCTGCTGACGCTGCTGCAACAGGCGCGCGAAGTCAACATCAACTCCATCCGCATCCCCAACGTAGTAATCCCGTTGCTGCGCCTGCGTCTCACCGACCAACTGGAGCTGCTGGTGGTGCACGCCCAACGCCACATTGCCCAGGCCGAGCGCGTGCTAGAAGGCGGCAAATAGGGTACAGTAGAACGGCAAACCCAGCATGCCGTTCTACTGTATCAAAAACAAAATGAGTAGCGCCGTATGGAATCCGATCAGGTTCTGCATCTGAAATGCATAAACTTGTTCCGCTTTCCGTTTCTGCCTTATGCGCTACTTTCTGCTGCTCACGCTTGGCCTGTTGCTGATGTTTACTGCCGGCTCCTCCGCCCTCATGTCGCCTCCCGATGGCCCTAACCCAAAGAAGTGGCAGCAGATTGATGCGCTGCTGAAGAAAGACCAAACCACCTCGGCTGGTAAGCTGGTAGAGGAAATTTATCAGCAAGCCCGCCGCCAACAAGACACGCCCGAGTATCTGCGCTCCCTGCTCTACAAGCTGCGCATCCTGGAAGAAAAAGAGGAAAACGCCGAAGAAAAGGCCATTGCCTTAGTCGAAAAAGACCTGGAAACGGCTAAGTTTCCAGCCCGGCCTATTTTGCACTCCTTGCTGGCTCAGCTCTACGCCAGCTACTACCAGGAGCACCGCTACCAGCTATACGACCGCACGCCCGGCGCCGCTCAAACCGACAGCCTCACCACCTGGGACGCCGCCCGCCTCGGCAGCGCCATCATCACGCACTACCGGGCTTCTGTTGAAGATGAGCCGCAACGTCAGCAGCAATTACAGCTTGCCAAGCTCGGCTACGCCATTCGCGGCGGCGACATCGAAGGCCGTGCCCTACGCCCTACCCTCTACGACTTACTGGCCCACCGCGCCGTAGATGGCCTCGAGAACGACGAGTTCTACGTAACGCGTCCCGCCGAGCAGTTCGAGTTGAAGAACCCGGCCCTGCTCAGCCCTGCCGCCGATTTTGCCCGCCTACCCCTGCAAGCACCCAAAGCCGACTCGCTCAACGGCCAGTTTCACGCGCTACGGGTGTTGCAGCAGCTCACGCAGTTCCGCCTCACCGATACCAAAAACCAAGCGGCCTTGGCCGATGTGGATTTGCAGCGCCTGCGCTTCGTGTGGCAGCACGCCGCGTTTGCTGCCAAAGATTCGCTTTACCGGACAGCCTTGCTACGCGACGCTGAAGCGCACCGGGCGCTGCCCATTAGCACGGAATTCCTGGTAACTGCGGCCGATAACTTGGAAGAAACCCAGCCGGCGCAAGCCCGCGAGCTAGCATTGCAGGCCGAAAAGCAATTTCCAAAGTCACGCGGGGGGCAACGGGCGCGGGCGTTGCGGCAGCGGATTGAGCAGATAACGGTAGGATTCACCACCGAAGAAGTAGTGCTTCCCAACCAGCCTTGGCTGCTGAAACTGGATGTGCGCAACACTCAGCGCCTCTATGCCACCGCCTACCGCGTAAGCAGCGCCTACCACCTACGCCTGTCGGAGCCGGATAATTCAGACAAAGCATTCAACTTCCAGAAAACTTTTGCCCGCGCCTTGGCCAGCAAGCCCGCTGCTACTTGGACGCTCAATCTATCTACCCCAGCCGACTACCGCGCCCACACTGTGCAGCACGCTGGGCCAGCCCTACCGCTGGGTTATTATATCATCCTGCTCAGCACTAGTCCTGATAACCCCGCCCGGGAGCGTCCGAACGTCGTAACGGCCCGGGCTTTTTTGAGTGTGAGTGAGTTGAGCCAGGTGCACCGCAGCGCGGCCTCAGGAACAGAGCTGCTGGTGCTGCACCGCCAGAGCGGCAATGCGCTGGCTGGCGTGCGGGTGCTACCCCTATTTCAGTACTACAGCCAAAAGGAAGAAGCATACAAGCAACGGCGCGGCACACCTTTGCTAACTAGCACCGAAGGAATAACTCAGATTCCAATGGGCATGAAAACCGACGACAATAACCGGTTACATAGCGTATTCCTCACGCGTGGTGCCGATTCGCTGCTGGTAGAAAACCTAAACGGCTACTACTATCCACGTCGGGCTAACACAGCTGAGGTAGAGAAACCCCAACGCCGCACCTTCTTCTACACCGACCGCGCCATTTACCGGCCCGGCCAGACAGTCTATTTTAAAGGAATCCTGACAGAAAGCCGCGCCGGCAAAAATCAGTTGCTGACGAGCCAGCCCGTAACCGTACGCCTGCGCGACGTGAACGGCCAGACCGTGCAAACGTTCAACTTCACCACGTCCGATTTCGGCTCCTTCCACGGCTCGGTGGTGCTACCCACCGGGCTGCTCAATGGCGAAATGGCCCTGGATACTGACCACGGTAGCGTGGGTTTTGCGGTGGAAGATTACAAGCGTCCTACCTTCCAGGTGACGTTTGCGCCGGTGCAGGGTACGCCCGTACTAGGGCAACAAGTAACGGTGCGCGGCACGGCCACGGCCTACGCCGGCCAAGCAATTGACGGGGCTGCGGTGCAGTATCGCGTGGTGAGGCGCACGGTGTGGCCACTGTTTGGGCGTGGCTACGGTCAACCCATCTACCCCGGTAGCGGCGCCGAAGTGGAAATCAGCAATGGCACCGCGCAAACCGATTCAGCGGGTGGTTTCGTGGTGACCTTCACGGCGAAAGGCGAGGTGGCAGGAAGCAACCACCGCGGCCCCTGGCAGCCCGGCTACGTGTTCACCGTGACGGCCGACGTGACGGATGTGGCCGGCGAGACCCGCACCGGCACGCAAACCGTGAGCCTGGGCACCAACGCTCTCACGCTACGCCTGGAAATGCCCGAGCTGCTGAATCGCGAAGATCTGCCTACGCTCCAACTGCTCAGTACCAATGCCACCGGCGAGGCGTTGGCTGCCCACGGTACATGGCGCCTCTACCGCCTCACGCCGCCCACCCGCGCCCTACGCACTCGTGCCTGGGAGCGGCCTGAGCGGGAAGCGCTGAGCTGGGAGGAGTTCAAGCAGAAATTCCCGCTCGACGCCTACGCCCAGGAGGACAATGATAGTACGTGGGTGCGCACGTTGGTAACCACCCAGGAGTTCACCACCGAGCAAAGCCCGTTGCTACCTGCGCTTGCCGCCGAGTTAGCCCGGCAGCAACCCGGTCGCTACCTGCTGCAAGCCACGGCTACCCCTAGCACTAAAACCAAGGCTGCGGAAGCTACCACCGAGCAATTCTTCACGCTGTTTTCGGCCCAGAGCGCGGCGCTGCCCGTGCCTACCCCAGACTGGTTTGTGGCGCTGCAAGACAGCGTGGCGCCCGGCCAGCCAGCCCGATTCTTGGTAGGCAGCTCCGAGGTCGATGCACGCATTCTGCTCGAAGCCGAGACCAAGGGCGAAACCCTGCGCCACGAATGGCTGACGCTTTCGGCCGGCGAGCAGCGCGTGGTAGAAATCCCGACCACTGCCGCGCTGGAAGGTGCCCAGCTCTACCTGCACCTCACGCAGGTGCGCGACAACCGCCTCTACCAGCACAACGCCACTGTGCAGGTCGTCACGCCGCCCGCGCCGCCCGCGCCGCTGCGCATCAGCCTGGCCACGTTCCGCGACAAGCTCCAACCCGGCCAGAAGGAAACCTGGCGCGTCACGATTCACAACGCCGACGACAAACCGGCCAAGGCGGAACTGCTGGCCTCGCTGTATGACAAATCGTTAGATGTGTTCCGGATGCACTCGTTTATGGAGCTGGATTTTCCGAAACCCTATTATCAACCTGTGTTGATCTGGAATGGGCAGTTTGGGACGACGGATGGGGATGAACTGTTTGGGACTAATGACGAAGAAGTCAACGTAAAAGAGGTTGAATATCCTCATCTGAATATGTGGGGATTGAATGGTGAAGACATACACCTAACAAAGACGGGCCCACCGCTGCCTGACTTGTTTGGTATAGACGGTGGGACCGGAAAGGAGCCGTCGAGAGTAGTAGCGGACCAAGAATCGTTAGGAAGAACTCTTCAAAAGAGAGTAACGGGCGTGCAAGCTCGTAGTATGTCTACCATGAGTAATTCTGTACCGCCTCCACCTCCACCTCCAAGCGCACCACCCGCGCCTGGTGAAACAGACGGCTTGCCAGATATGGATACGTTGAGAGAGTTGCCCGACCTCTCCACCGTCCCTACCCGCTCCGACTTCCGCGAAACCGCCCTCTGGCTGCCCGACCTGCGCACCAACGATAAAGGCGAAACCGTGCTGGAGTTCCAGATGCCTGAAGCCGTGACGCGCTGGCAGCTCCTGACCCTGGCCCACGACCAGCAGCTACACACCGGCACGCTGGCACGCACCCTCGTCACGCAGAAGCAGTTGCAAGTAACCACCAACGCTCCGCGCTTCTTCCGCCAGGGCGACCAGCTCACGCTCTCGGCCAAAATTAGCAACCTGACGGAGCAGGCGACGAGCGGTAACGCACAGTTGTTCCTACTTGATGCTCGCACCCAACAGCCGCTGAAAGAACTGATTGTGAGGCCGTCGCAGCAGCCGTTCAGCCTGAACGGCAACGCCAGCACGGCCCTCAGTTGGAACATCATTATCCCTGAAACCGCCGAGGGGCAGGTGCCGCTAGAGGCCATTACCTACCGGGTGGTAGCGCAGGGAGAATTAAAAAGTAAGAATGAAGAATTAAAAGGCAGACGAAAAGCTCGCCGAGAAGCCAAAAACCATCAAACCGTATCCGACGGTGAGGAAAACACGCTGCCGGTGCTGCCCAACCGCTTGCTCATCACTGAAAGCCTACCCCTCCCGATAGCCGGCGCGGGCACCAAAACGTTCGATTTGCAGAAGCTGACGAGCACCACGTCGCCCACGCGGCGCAACTACTCGCTCACGCTGGAAATGACGCAGAACCCGGCTTGGTATGCCGTGCAGGCACTACCCTACCTCATGGAGTACCCCTACGAGTGCTCGGAGCAGGTGTTCAGCCGCCTCTACGCCAACCTGCTGGCGGCCAGTATTCTGAAGCAGAACCCGCGCATCAAACCAGTACTGGCCGAGTGGCAGCGCGCCGCCCAAAGCGGCGACAAGCAGGCTCTCACCAGCAAGCTCGAACAAAACCAGGAACTGAAAGCCCTGCTGTTGCAAGAAACGCCCTGGGTGCGCGACGCCCAGACCGACACCGAGCGCATGCGTCGCCTCGCCGAGCTGTTCGACGAGTCCCGCCTGCAAGCCGAAACCACCCGCGCCCTGGCCAAACTGGCTCAAATGCAACTGCCCGATGGCGCGTTCCCGTGGTTCGAGAAGATGCCCGCCGACCGCTATATCACACAGCTCATTGTGGCCGGGTTTGGCAAGCTACGCAAGCTGAATGCCTTTGACGCCACGCAGAATCCGCAGGCGCAGCAAGTACTCAGTAGGGCGCTGGCCTACCTCGATGGGCAGATGCAGGAGGATTACGCCGATTTGCGCAAGCAGAAAAACGTTAACCTGAAAGAAAACCACCTGAGCCCTACTCAGGTGCAGGCGCTGTACGCCCGCAGCTTCTGGCCGAAACCGGCCGTAGCCAATGCTGCACAATCGGCTACTACTTATTACCAAAGTCAGCTGTTTACTTATTGGCCCCAGCAAAATCGCTACTTGCAAGGATTGGCGGCCCTCACGCTGCACCGCGCCGGCGACCCAAAAACCGCCCAGCAGGTGATGAAGGCCCTTACCGAAAACGCCCTGCACTCACCCGAATTGGGCATGTACTGGAAAGACGTGCGCGCCGGCTACTACTGGCAGCAGGCCCCCACTGAAACTCAGGCCGCCCTTATTGAAGCCTACGACGAAGTAGCTCAAAATCAGCAAGCCGTAGACGAGATGAAGCTCTGGCTGCTCAAGCAGAAGCAAACTCGCAACTGGGAAAGTACCCGCGCCACCGCCGATGCCTGCTACGCCCTGCTGCTGCGCGGCTCCGATTGGCTCACGCCTACCCAGCTCATCCAGGTAACGGTAGGCGGCGAGGCGGTGACGCCCAACAAGCTGGAAGCCGGCACCGGTTACTTCAAAAACACGTGGCCGGCGGCAGAGGTGAAGCCAGCGCAGGGCCGCGTCACCGTCACAAAACCCGATGCCGGTGTGGCCTGGGGCGCGCTTTACTGGCAGTATTTCGAGCAGATCGACAAGATTACGCCGGCTGCTACTGGTTTGCAGCTCACGCGCCAGCTGTTTCGAGAGCAGCGCACGGCCGGCGGGCCGGTAGTGGAACCCATCACCGCCGCCACGCCCCTGCGGGTAGGCGACGTGCTGGTGGTGCGCCTGGTACTACGCTCCGACCGCGACCTGGAATACGTGCACCTAAAAGACCAGCGCGCCGCCGGACTGGAATTAATCAACCAGCTTTCGGGCTACCAGTACCAGTCGGGGCTGGGTTACTACGAGAGTCCGCGCGATGCGGCCACCAACTTCTTCATCAGCTATTTCCCTAAGGGCACGCACACGTTCGAATACCGCCTGCGGGCCGCGCAGGCAGGCAATTTCTCGGGTGGTTTGTCGCAGTTGCAATGCTTGTATGCACCGGAATTTTCGGCTCATTCGGCCGGGCAGCGGGTGCAGATTGCACCGCAACGCTAAGTGATCAAACGAGCAAAAAGCAGGGTAATAAATTGAGTATGAAAGCGGTGCTTCGGCTAGAGAAGAGGTGCTTGGCAGGGTTTTGGGTTGTGCGGGGAGGCATTCCATCGTAATTTTGTAGCTTCTTAGGATTTCAAAAGTGATGCTGATGAATAAGAGTCTGATGCTTGCCGGCCTGCTGTTATGCAGCGCGCCGGTACTGGCACAAAGCCCTGTAAAAACAACGTCGGCCCCCGTGCTGGAAGGAAAAGTTGCTGTTCCCGTGTCGCCGGTACTGCCGGGTGAGGAGAACCTGACGGCGCGTGAGCGGGTGGAGCGCGATATGCTGATGCCTACCCGTCGCAGCCGCGCCGCCGCACTACAAACAGCCGAAGAAGTTGAGGAAACCACCACTACGCCCGAAGTGCACGGTCCGGCCGTGCCAGAAGAAGCCCCGGCCGCTCCTGAGACGGAAGCAAAACCCGCCGCTCCCGCACACCACACCACGTACCATCGTCGGCGTACCAGCTCGGCGCACCGCAGTAGCACTGCTCGTAAGAAAACCACCACGCGCAAAACAACGGTCCATCATACCACCACCGCACGCAAGCACCGCCGATAACAGCGTATCAAGTAGATAAACGTATGATAAAACGACGAAGGACGAGCCATTGCGGCTCGTCCTTCGTCGTTTTTAAGCAAGTAGGGTAGGGCGCCTACGCGTCTTGCGGCATGAGGCGCACCACCAGACCATCGAGGCGGGGCGTGATGCGGATTTGGCACGACAGGCGGCTGGCATCGGTGAGGATGGGTAAAGATTCCAGCATGTACATCTCGTCGTCGCTGGGCTCCAGGAGGGCGGGGCCGGCCAGCACCTCCACGTGGCAGGTGCCGCACAGGGCCATGCCGCCACACGTGGCCTGAATGTCGTAGCCGGAAGCCTTCATCACTTCCATCAGGCTCAGGCCCATATCGGTGGGGGCAACAATCTCGGTGCGCTGGCCGGGGGCATCTTCCACATATACCCGGACTTCGGTGGCGTCTAAACTCATAAGGGCGTCGGTTGTAAAACAGAGGGTAGGGCGCGGCTACCCCAGGGGGTAGCTACCCCACAAAGGTAACAGCGGGCGGCGGGTAGCGCCTACGTTGCCGTGTGCACTACCTGCCGCCCGCTGCGAGTTTAACAGTTTAGCCGAAATTATTTGCTGACAGCCACCATTTACAGCGTAGGCACCCCGTTCACAGTGGTGTACTTCAACACATATTTTTTATCTGGGTAGATGTGCTTGTAGGCACCCTGGGCCATGAGAGCTGCCTCATGGAAACCGCACAAAATTAGCTTTAGCTTGCCAGGGTAGGTGTTGATGTCGCCGATGGCGAAGATGCCGGGCACGTTGGTGGAGTAGTCTAGGGTATCTACTTTCACGGCGTTGTCTTCAATCTCCAATCCCCACTCGCCAATAGGGCCAAGCTTAGGCGTGAGGCCAAACAAAGGCACAAAGGCATCAACCGACACCTGCTCCGGCTCGCCGTTGTTACCGGTGATGGTCACGTGCGAGAGGCTACCGTTGCCGTGCACGTGCGTTACGTTGCTGCTCAGCACCAGCCGCACTTTGCCGGCTTCGTGTAGGTTCTTCACCTTCTCGGCCGAGTCGGCAGCGCCGCGGAAGGTGGTGCCGCGGTGTACCAGCGTTACTTCCTTGGCCACATCGGCCAGGAAGATAGTCCAGTCGAGGGCCGAGTCGCCGCCGCCGGCAATCACCAGGCGCTTGTCGCGGAAGTGCTCGGGGTCGCGCACCATGTAATATACGCCTTTGCCGCCCTCAAAGCTTTCCAGCGACTCCACGGCCGGTTTGCGTGGTTCAAACGAACCCAAACCGCCGGCAATGGCAATGGCCTTACAGTGAATATCGGTGCCATCGGTGGTCGTGAGCTGGAAAGAGCCATCGTCGAGCTTCTCGAACTTCTCTACCCGCTCACCCAGCGTGAAGGTGGGGTGGAAGGGGGCAATCTGCTCCATTAGGTTCTGCACCAAATCGCCGGCCAGCACCGACGGGAAGCCGGGGATGTCGTAGATGGGCTTCTTGGGATAAATCTCGGAGAGCTGCCCGCCTACCTGGGGTAGGGCGTCTACTACGTGGCAGCGCAGCTTCAGCAAGCCAGCTTCAAATACAGCAAACAGCCCAACCGGGCCAGCGCCGATAATGCAGATATCGGTGGAAATAGAACTCATCGGGAACAGCTAAAAAAGAGAAAAAACAGCATCCGTTCAGGACGTTATCTTAACAAACAGAAGGCGAAAATCGTTGGCCGAAAACAGCAGATTGCACGTGAAAAACGACAACCGATGCCATTTTGCCACCCTCACTACGTGGGGCCAGCCGCAAAGATAGCACTGCCCGCCTTACGCTTCGGCTGGAGCGCGCACTGCCGCCGAGGCCGCATAGGCAGGGCGTACAGGGCGTGCCATGCGGCGGCGCTCCACTACAGTGCCTGCGGCAGCGGGTCGGTGTGTAGCTTTTTGCTTGTGGCGCTTGCCCCACCAGATGTAGAAGCCCGTGACGGGTAGGGTAGCAATCAGCAGGCTAGCCAGAAAGGCGATGATCTTGCCGGGCATCCCAAGGGCTGAGCCTACGTGAATGTCATAATTCATCATCACCAGCAACTCGCCCTTCGGCTTCTCGCGGTAGGTTTCCACTTTCTCGAAGTGCCCCGCCGCCGTGTAGGTCAGTTGGCCGGATTGGTAGCGGTTGTTGCCCAGCGCGGCGCGCAGTACAACCGGCTGTTCGGGAGTAGGCTTGCCCGTCGAAATGGCTTTGGCCTGGGGTAGGCGCTGCCAAGCGTCGCGCAGAGCCGCATCAACGGCCTTGGGGGGTGGGGCCAGTTGGGCCGCTAGCGAGAGGTCGGGCTTTGCGCCTTCTTTGCCGCCTTTCTTGCCCTTGCCACCATGTCCACCAGGAAGTTCGGTCTGGCCGGTGGCTAGGTAGGTGACGCCCTGCTTCATCCAGTTGAACGACCATGTGAGGCCGGTGAGAGCAATAATGAGGGCCACCAGCGTAAGATAGAAGCCCACCGTGTTGTGCAAATCGTAGTTTAGGCGCTTGCGGGTGGCATTCCACTTCACCGTGAAGCGCTGCTTGCGGGCTGCTTTGTTTTTGGGCCACCATAGCACCAACCCCGAAAGGAGCAGGAATACAAAAATCAGGGTGCTCCACCCCACAATGTATTCGCCGGCAGCGCCCAGCCACAGGCCCCAATGCAGCCATTTCACTACCTGGAAAAACTCGTACTTATTATCGAGCACGCCGTTCACCTGGCCGGTGTAGGGGTTCACGTACACCGTGCGGTGGTACTCAATCATGCTCCCGAAGTAGGGCTGCCCAACGTTGCCCTTGTAGGTCATAAACGTCCAGGCGCGGGTAGGGTCGCTGTAGGTGGTGCCATTTTGCAGCGGCTTATCGGGTCCAAGAGCCGCTTGCGCTTTCTCCCACACCACGCTCAGCGGTAACGGCTGTGCCTGGGCGGGCGCCTCTACGCGCACTAAATCCTGGTGCAGGACGTCAAAAAGCTCCTTCTGAAACACATAGATGCACCCCGTGAGGGCCACAATAAACACCACGAGCCCGGACGAGAGTCCGAGCCAAAGGTGCAGCTTACCGACGAGTTTCTTGAACGTCATGCGCTGAGCGGTTAGCGGTTAGAAGTTGTAGCCGATATTCAGGCGGAAATTGGTGGGTGCCTCGGCCTGCCAGGAGTAGAAGGCCCCCGTGCGGGCAGTGCCCGCGTAGTAGCTGGCGCCACTGTAGTTGTAGCGGTTGGTGAGGTTATTCACCAGCAGGTTCACGTTCATGCGCTCGTTCTGCCACGAGATGCCGCCATCCAGCCGGAAATAGTTGTCGGGTAGCAGCAGGCCCACACCACCCAGGCCGGCGTAGCGGTCGAGCTGCCACTGGTAGCCACCCGAGAGGCCAAAGCCGCGCAGGGCGCCCTGCTGAAAGCGGTAGGTGAGCCAGCCGTTGTTGGTGTGCTTGGCCGCGCCGCCCAGCTTGCGGCCCTGGTTGCTGGGCGCCACAATGTCGCCGGCAGTGTTGCGGCGCGGGTTGTCCTTGGTTACCTCCGGGTCCAGGTAGGCGTAGTTCAGCACCACATTGAGGCCGGGTAGCAACTCACCAGTCAAGTCAACTTCAACGCCCCGCGAGCGAACTTCGCCTACCTGAATCTGTGAGTTGAGGTTGCGCTCCAGGTTTGCCCTATTGTTATCAGGCGCCAGCACATTAGTTTTGGTGATGTTGAAGGCCGTCACGGTCGACGAGAAGCGACCATCCATCCAGTCACGCTTCACGCCTACCTCGGTGTTGCGGCCGCGCTGCGGGTCGAAGGGCACGTTGTTGACATCAACTCCCGCCACTGGGATAAACGACTGGTCGTAGAGGGCATACACGGAAGTGCTAGGGGCCACTGTGGCGCTCAGGCCCACGCGGGGCGTCACTACATCGTCCTGTGCGCGGGAGCGCACGTTGTAGTTATTAGAGTAGCGAGCGGCCAGCGTCAGACGCAGGCGGTTATCGAAGAAGCCCAGCTCATCCTGCACATAAGCGCCGGCGTAGCGGAGGTATCCTTTATAAGGTCCGCTGCGGCTCAGGCTCTGCGAACGATTGGGAGTGCCCAGGGTAGCAGGCGCCGAGGTAGGGTATTGCGTGTAGGTAGGGTCGTCCAGACGGTTGAGGTCAAGGGCCATGGTGCCGTACAAGGCGAAATCGGCGTCGTACGATTTGTTCGAGGCATCGAAGCCCACAATAACGCGGTGCTGAAACGGGCCGGTCGTCACATTGCCATTCACAAATACTTGGCCCAGCGTGCTGGTGTTGTCTACGTCGTAGGAGCTTACGGAGCGTTGCAGTACATTCGGGCCAATCAGGCGCTTGGAGCGGGTAGGGGTAGCTACAAAGGAGCTATCAGCCACCCACGTCGACAGGCCGCGCATCTTGTAGGAGAGGTAGGAAACCTGGCCCGTTACTTTCCAGTTATCATTGAAACGGTGCTTTACAGTGAAGAAAGAGCTGTGGTCGTTCACGTTCGATTTGCCCATCAGCGGGTCGTATACCGATACGTTGCGCGATACGGATTTGAAGCCGTCGGGCGAGAACAGGTAATTGCCAGCTTGCGAAAACTGCGAGCGTTGGTAAGTGTATTGAGCCGTGATGGTGGTACGCTCGTCGAGCAGGTAGCGCAGCGAAGGCGCCAGGACCACGCGGTTGTTGAACTC
The DNA here is from genome assembly GCF_014217645.1 of Hymenobacter sp. NBH84. Lineage (NCBI taxonomy): Bacteria > Pseudomonadati > Bacteroidota > Cytophagia > Cytophagales > Hymenobacteraceae > Hymenobacter > Hymenobacter sp. NBH84. The sequence goes on along the minus strand of NZ_CP043644.1, from coordinate 3,262,402 downwards.
GTAGCCGGCGTAAGAGTCGCTGGTCTGACCCATCAGGTTCAGGCGGTATTGCAGCTTGCCATCGTTGCTGAGCTTGCCGTCGATGTCGGTGGTAGCGCGGTACGTGCCGAAGCTGCCCAGCGTGAGGCCCACCGATTTGCGGCCTGTGCCGGTAGGCGTTTTAGTGACCACGTTATAAAAACCACCGGGCTCGGTATTCGCCATCAGAAATCCGCCGGGGCCCTTCACAAACTCAATCCGGTCCACAAACGACATATCCTCCATCAACGGCCCGAAGTAGTTGCCCACATTCATGCCGTTGCGCAACGAACCAAAACCCGAGTTGAACCCACGAATGGTGATGCGAGCGTACACATTATTCCAGTGGCCAGGTGCAATCACGCCGCTCACGTTGCGCGTTACGCCTTCCGTAGGATTAAAAATCTGCTGATCGGCGAGCAGTTTGCTGGTTACTACTTGAATGTTCTGTGGCGCCTCAATAAGCGGTTCGCCCAGGCGTAGCGATTCAGATGCTTGTTTTCGGTTGTAGCGGTCGTGCTCGCCCGTTACCACTACCTCCTGCAAGCGCTGGTTCGACGGGTTCAGCACGAAGTTGGCCGTCACTGTTTGGTCGGCCGATACCGTTACCACGCGCTCCTGCGTTACAAAACCTACCATACGCACCCCCAGGGTGTAGGTACCGGGTACAATATTCTCAATCCGGAAATCTCCGTTGGCATCAGTAGCCATACCCAGCGACGTGCCTTGTAGCCCTACCGAAACGCCGGCTGTAGGCTGGCCGTTGCCATCGGTAATGCGGCCCTGAACGGTGCCCTGTTGCGCAGTAGCGATGAAACTACTGCTAAGCAGCAAAACAAAAACGCAGAAAGCGCGACACAAAGAGGGAAGTGGTATGCTCATAGAGTAAACGGTAGGCGAATGATACCGCAAAGCTACAAGCTGGATTTTATTTATTTATACTTAGTCTAATTATAAATAGATGTACACTGTCTCAATCAATGTCAGACTATACTGCATCATGCTGATAAACAGATGAATTGCGTTCAGCTTGCAGCATACAAGAAATTTTGTTAGAGAAGTTATGACGATTAAGCAGCAGATTGAATGCGCCATGGCAATGCATATCTGGCTGGACGGACAATCGTTGTTAGCCATACTAGCAACGGTGCAAAGCTGTATGCTGGACCTCAACGTGGAAGTTCTGTTCCTGGATGCTCGCTACACCTACCCTATGCAAACCCAGACAAAAGTAAAGTGCTGCCTAAGCCTGCTTTAGAAGCGCCCGTAGCGCCGTCTGCGTAGGTAGTAAGCCGGGTAGGGAGTATGGGAGATGTAGTATACAGCATGACGAAAAAGGCCCTCAGAGTAATCTGAGGGCCTTTTCTTGTGGTCGCGTAGGGAGTCGAACCCCAAACCTCCTGATTCGTAGTCAGGTGCTCTATCCAGTTGAGCTACGCGACCGTTTTTCTGTTACGGTGTGCAAAGATAACAGCAGAATTTCCCGGAAAACAAGCCGCGTGACAATTTAAAGACGAAAAAACGCAAGAAAATGTGCAAGCAACTGATTTTCAGATTTAATAATTTTCGTGTTTTTCCACCTGCCGGTCCAAAGCACGCTGCACGGCCCGGTTGAAAACGTAGTACAGACCTAGTGCAGCTACAGCCAGCAGCACCAGCACCAGTATTTTGCCAGTGGTGCCCGTATCAGGATTGTGGAGTAGTGACAGTGCATCCTGCGCCTGTGTGCCTATCCAGTAAAAAAACAGGCTGCGCGGCAGCATGCCCAACACACTGGCGCCCAAAAATCGGGTGCGGTCCACTCCCAGGATAGCCAGCACGAACGTCATCAGGGCGAAGGGTAGGACGGGCGCCAAGCGCACCAACAGAATCAGCTGCCAGCTTTGGTGGCGCAGCTCCTGCATAATAGCTTCGGCCTTCGGGAAAGAGTGTACGAAGCGGAGCAACTTTCCCTGGTCGAGGCGAGTGGCCAACTCGTAGCCCAGCAGCGCCGCCAGTGCATAGGCTATAATGGTGCCCGGCAGCCCAGCCCAACCCAGGAAGAAACCCGTGAGCAGCACTGCCACCGTGGAGTGCACCAGCGAAAATGCCAGCACGAACACCATCAGCCCAAAGTACAGCAGCATTTGGGGTAGGGTGAGGTCGCGCAGCAAATTTTGGTGCTCGTAGAGCAAGTAAGTAACGGTCGAGCTACCTACAATGGGTAGCACCACCAGCAGAAACATAGACAGGAGTGAGGACGCGTTGGTCCGAAACAACGCTTTTAGAGTGGAGAGCATAGACAAAGAAAAACAGGCTAGTGAAACGACAGCCTGTTTGCTCTTACGGATTTGGCACGCGGTAGTCGTAGCAAATCTAAAACGCGGCTGAATAGGTATGGGCAGGCATCGTTTGGTAACAAGACGGCGCGCAGGGTAGTTAGTATATAGATACAATAGTAGCAAGCCGGTGCGGGCAACTTGTTGCGTTCTTACCTTTGAACGCGCGCTGCCCGGGCGCTTGCTTTCACTACCCACCCCTACGATATGAAATTCGGAACCAAAGCCATCCATGCCGGCGTGCACCCCGATCCGGCCACCGGCGCCATCATGACGCCCATTTACCAAACGTCTACCTACGTACAGACCTCGCCCGGCGAGAACAAGGGCTATGAGTACTCGCGCACGCACAACCCTACCCGCTCGCAGCTACAGGACGCAGTGGCCGCTTTGGAAGATGGCAAGCACGGCCTGGCCTTTGCCTCAGGAATGGCCGTGGTCGATTGCATCATCAAGCTGCTGCAACCCGGCGACGAAGTGATTTCCACCAACGACCTCTACGGCGGCAGCTACCGCATCTTCACCAAAGTATTTGCGCCGCTGGGCATCAAGTTTCATTTCGTGCCCATGCACGACATGGCAGCCGTGCGCGAAAAGGTGACGGACAAAACCAAGCTGATCTGGGTGGAAACGCCCACCAACCCGCTGCTCAACATCATCGACATTAAAGCCGCCGCCGAGGTAGCCCATGAGGCCGGCGCCCTGCTGGTGGTCGATAACACCTTCTCGACGCCCTACCTGCAAACGCCCCTTGCGCTGGGTGCCGACATTGTGATGCACTCCCTCACCAAGTACATGGGTGGCCACTCCGACGTGGTGATGGGCGCTTTGGTTGTAAACGACGACGCCCTGCTGCAACGCTTGGCGTTTCTGCAAAACTCCTGCGGCGGGACGCCTGGCCCCCAGGACTGCTTCCTGGTGCTACGCGGCCTCAAAACCCTGCACCTACGCATGCAGCGCCACTGCGAAAACGGTCGCGCCGTGGCCGAGTACCTGCAAGCACATCCGAAAGTAGAGAAGGTGTTTTGGCCGGGCTTCCCCGAGCACCCCAACCACGCCGTAGCCGCCAGGCAAATGCGCGACTTTGGGGGTATGATTTCCTTCGTGCTGAAAGGCGATAAGCAAGAAGACGCCATTGCGGTGCTCGAAAAACTGAAGCTCTTCACGCTGGCCGAAAGCCTGGGCGGGGTAGAAAGCCTCTCCGGCCACCCCGCCACCATGACGCACGCCAGCATCCCGGCCGAGGAGCGCCGCAAAGCGGGTCTCTCCGACTCCCTTATTCGCCTGAGTGTAGGCGTGGAGGATATTGAAGATCTGTTGGAAGACCTGGGCCAGGCAATAGGGTAGGAGTAGGTAAACCGCCTGTCGTTAAAATATAACGGGTAGCAAAGCGTCTGCTTAGCTACCCGTTCAGACAGAACGTCATTCCGACCAGCGCGAGATTTCTCCCGCTGGTCGGAATGACGTTCTGTTTTATCTGCCTGCCTGACTAAGTAATCCTTATGAAAATATCTTCCCATTTCGATGGCAAGCGCTACCGCAATGCCGTGCCTACTGCTATGTCCACAGCCACCAGCTACTGGCAGATGGCCCGGCGCTGGCTGCTAGGCAAAGAGCAGCGCGTGCCCAAGCCGGCACTAGCAGGCTTCTCGGTAGATGCCGTGGCGCTGGCCCAACCGGTGCCGCCTACTGCCCTACGGGCTACCTGGCTGGGGCACTCCACGGTGCTGCTGGAAATTGACGGCCGCCGCTTCCTGACCGATCCGGTATGGCGCCCGCGCAGCTCGCCGGTGAGCTTTATGGGGCCGAAGCGTTTCTTTCCTAACCCGCTACCCTTGGCACATATGCCGCCGCTGGATGGTGTGCTCCTCTCTCACGACCATTTCGACCACCTTGATCCCCTCGCCGTGCGGGCACTGGCGCGCACGGGCGTACCGTTCTTTTGCCCGCTGGGGGTAGGGCGCCACCTGCGTCGTTGGGGCGTGGCTCCCAATAAAATTACAGAATTGGACTGGTGGCAGACCCACACGCTGGCGCCCAACTTCACGCTGGTGGCCACACCCGCCCGGCACTTCTCCGGCCGCCGCCTCGGCCTCGATCAGGATGCCACGCTGTGGGCGTCGTGGGTGCTGCTGGGACCTGCCCACCGCGCGTTCTTCGGCGGCGACTCCGGCCCGTTTGCCGCCGCGTTTCAGCAGATAGGCGACACCTATGGCCCTTTCGACCTGACGATGCTGGAGATAGGCGCCGCCGACCCTGACTGGGCAGATGTGCACATGGGCCCTACAGTAGCCGTAGCTGCCCACCAAGCCCTGCGCGGCAGGGCGCTGCTCCCCATTCACTGGGGTACTTTCAACCTGGCCTACCACGCCTGGACCGACCCGGCCGAGGAAGTGCAACAAGCCGCCGCCTCTGCTGGCGTAGCGCTGTTGCTACCCCGGCCCGGTGAGCGGGTGGAGGCTGCGCAAGCGCCTTACGTGTCTGGGTGGTGGCGGGGGTAGGGGCTTGCTTAGTTACCGGAAAGCGGCTTGCAATCTACAAATAGCGCGTTTTCGTACGGATCATAGCGGCGTAGCATTCCAAGTTAGGTAAGCTAGCTGCTTATTCCGATAGTATGCGTTTCCTTGCTCTCCTATTTGCCTTACTACCCTTTTGGGCCTGCACGCACACCGAGGTGCCGCCTACGCCGATGGCCGCCCCCTCCGTATCGGCGGCTACTATCAGCTTTCTATCGTTAGGCGACTCTTATACTATAGGCGAGGGCGTGAGCGAACAAGCCCGCTGGAGCGTGCAGTTGGCGCAGCAGTTGCGCCAGCGCAGTACCGAGGTAGCGCCGCCCGACCTCATAGCCCGCACCGGCTGGACAACCCAGGACCTACAACGGGCTATTGTGGCCTCCGGCAATCAGCGCACTTATGAGCTGGTGTCGTTGCTGATTGGCGTCAACGATCAGTACCAGGGGCAAAGCGCCGCTGATTATCGCCCACGCCTACGCCAACTGCTGCTAACGGCCACGCGCTTTGCCGGTGGCCGTTCTGGCCGAGTGGTTGTGCTGTCCATACCAGACTGGGGACAGACGCCCTACGCGCAAGGGCGCAACCGGACACAGATTGGGGAGGAAATCGACCAGTTCAACGAGGTGGCCCGGCAAGAATGCCAGCAGGTCGGCGTTGCCTTCGTGGATATTACTGGCCTCACGCGTTCCGCCAGCGGTGATGCTTCCCAGTTTGCTCCCGATGGCCTGCACTATTCCGGTCAGCAGATGGCAACATGGGCGGAAGCGGCGCTACCCGTGGTGCAGAAAGTAGTGACCGTGAGCGCAAAGTAGTTGCACGGCTAGCAGTGGCGCGCCACTTTATAAAGTGCCGATAAGCATATAATAGGCTGAAGTAGAATAGCTTATAACTGTATCGCTACGGAAGAAGTATACTTTTTTTGTTTCAAGCAATACATCCTGCGGGATATTCTGTTCATATCGTGAAAAACGGTAGATGGTCGCCCTTGTAGGCTGTTGTTGGCATCAAGAAGGGTAGTCCTCTTCGGCAAATTTGCATCTTCTTTTATTTTCTTCTCTGAACGCGTATGCGCCAAACCTTACTCTATTCTATTATGTGTGCCAGTCTGTTGCCCGCCGCCGCGTGGGCCCAGACGCAGACCGTAACCGGCCGCGTAACTGGGCCTACCGGTGCCGCCCTACCCGGCGTGACGGTACTGGAAAAAGGCACCAGCAACGGCACCTCTACCGACGCGGAAGGCCGCTACCGCCTCGCCGTGCCCACGTCGGCTACCCTTATCTTCTCGGCCATTGGGCAAACCTCACAGGAAATTCCCCTGAATGGCCGCTCCGTGCTGAATGCGCGTTTGCAGGACGCCAGCACTGACCTCAGCGAGGTGGTGGTAACCGGCTCGCGGGCCTCCGAAGGCCGCTCCAACATCCTCACCACCGCGCCAGTCGACGTAATTTCGGCCCGTGAAATCAAAGCGTTTGCTCAAACGGATGTCACCCAAGTGCTTACCTATGTTGCGCCTTCTTTTCAGTCGTCGCGGCAGGCTGTTTCGGATGGTACCGACTTCGTGGACCCGGCCAGCTTGCGCGGCCTTGGCCCCGACCAGGTGCTGGTGCTGGTGAACGGCAAGCGCCGCCACAACTCGGCCTTGGTCAACATCAACGGCACGGTAGGGCGGGGCTCGGTGGGCACCGACCTCAACGTAATTCCCACGGCCAGCATCAAGCGCATTGAGGTGCTGCGCGACGGGGCATCGGCTCTGTATGGCTCCGATGCCATTGCGGGTGTTATCAATATTCAGCTCAAAGACGATTCGACGGGCGTGACCAGCACCGGCTACTACGGCCAGACTGCTGAATCCGACGGCAAAACCGAGCAAGTTGACATCAACGTGGGCATTGGCCTGAACAAGCGCGGCTTTCTGGACCTGAGCGGGCAGTTCCTGAACCGCGGCTACACTGACCGCTCGTTTGCGGACCGGACGCCGCTGATTTACCTGGGTAGCGGCGGGGCCTATCCGGCTTCTGCCAATACTGAGGAAGCCCGCCGCGCCCTCAAGGCGCAGGACGATGCGCTGGTAGCGGCCAATGGTTTCGACCGGCGAGACTTTCGGGTAGGGCAGTCGGCTACGCGCAACTTCGGTGGCTTTCTAAATGGTGGGTATCGGCTGGGACGTGGCTACGAGGTGTACCTGTCTGGTGGTGCCTCGTACCGCACGGGCCAGGGCTCGGGCTTCAACCGCCTACCCAACCAGGCCACCCAAAGCGACCTGACCATTTTCCCGAACGGCTACCTGCCCTTCATCAACACCACTATCTACGATCAGTCGGCTATTGTGGGCGTGCGCAACACCTTCGGTGGCTTCGCGGTTGATCTAAGCAATACCTTCGGCCGCAACGAGTTGCGCTACGACGTTAGCAACTCCGTGAATGCCTCCCTACCTCAAGGACCCGGCATTGTAAACCCAACAGATTTCTACGCAGGCCGACTGGCGTTCCTGCAAAACACTACGAACTTGAGCGTGTCGCGGCGCTTCATGGACGTGGGGCCGCTGGCTAGCCTGAACGTGGCTGCTGGGGGCGAGTTCCGGTACGACAACTTCCTGATCGGCAAAGGTGAGTACGCGTCGTATATCAACGGTGGCCGCAGAATCAACGGTGCACCTACTGCTTCTGGTGCCCAGGTGTTTCCGGGGTATCAGCCGCAGGATGAAGTGAACAAGGGCCGTACCAACGTGGCGGGCTACCTCGATTTTGAAAGTGACATCACGGATAAGCTGCTAGTACACCTAGCTGGCAGGGCCGAGCGCTACAGCGACTTTGGCGGCAATGTGAGCGGCCAACTGGGCGCGCGCTACAGCATTCTGCGAACGGTGGCCGTGCGCGGCTCCATCGGCAATGGCTTCCGGGCGCCCTCGTTGCAGCAGCGCTACTTCACCAATACCAGCACGCAGTTTGTCAGCGGACTACCCAACCAGGTGCTCACCGTTAACAATGATAACCCGATTGTGCGCAACAGCTTTGATGACTCGAGCCAGCGTGGGTTTGGGGTAGGGTCGCTGAAGCAGGAAAAGTCGAAGAACTACAGCCTGGGCCTGACCAGCAGCATCGGCCGCACCTTCACGCTGACGGTAGACGCCTACCAGATTGATATCCGCGACCGGATTGTACTGTCGTCGCAGTTTGCCAAGAGCAACCCCGCCGTGACGCCGCCTACCATTGTAGACCAAATTCTGGCCGGCCGCGATGTGAGCCGAGTACAGTTCTTTGCCAATGCCGTGAATACCCGTACCCAAGGCATTGATATTGTGGCCAATGAGCGCCTGCCCTTGGGCGAAAACAGCCGCTTGACGCTGACGGCCGCCGCCAACTTCAACAAAACGGAAGTAACCGGCTTCAACAGTACGTCCTCTACAATTAACAACGACCAAACGGTAGGGACCGGCAACCTGCAAAACACGCTCTTTGACCGGCAGCAGCGCACCCGCCTCGAATACGGCAACCCGCGCAGTAAAATCAATCTGTCGGCGGCCTACACCCGCGGCATCTTCGGCATTGAAGCCCGCACGGTGCGCTTTGGCGAAATCCGTACGGCCGATGCTAACCCAGCCCGCGCCAACCTCGACCAGACCTTCTCGGCCAAGTGGATTACGGACTTGACGCTGAATGCGCAAATCACCAAGCAAATAGGACTGGCCATCGGCTCCAACAACCTGTTCAACGTGTATCCAGACAAGATTTACGTGAACCCCCGCAACGACCCAAACAACTTCTCCGTGGACCCCAATCTGAGCTATAGCTCCTCGCTGGACAACTCCAACCGGGGCCGCTACCTGTACAGCGCCAACCAGTTTGGCTTCAACGGTGCGTTTTACTTTGCTCGCGTAAGCGTTTCGCTCTAAGCACTGTAGTATACTACTGAAACGGCCAGCCTTCTCAGAAGGCTGGCCGTTTTGCTTAAGGTAGGGAAACGTAGAGCTATTGCCCACCAGCACTCGCCGCCGAATTACTATCCAGAATCTGAAACAGCTCGTTGAGCTTGGGCGTGAGGATAATTTCGGTGCGGCGGTTCAGGGCTTTGTCGGCGGCGTTGTCGTTAGGGGCTATGGGTAGGTATTGCGAGCGGCCTGAGGCCGTCACGCGCTGGGGCGCTACTCCGCTCACGGTGAGCAAACGAGCAATTTCGGTGGCGCGCAGTACGCTCAGATCCCAGTTGTCCTGCATGCCAGCGGTGCCACGCGAGATGGGCACATTGTCGGTGTGGCCCTCCACTACCACATTCACATCGGGCTGCTCTTGCAGCACCTGGGCCAGCTTTTTGAGGGCGTCTTGGCCCTTGGGGTCCACCTTGGTAGAGCCGGATTTGAACAGCAGTTGCTCCGAAAGCGACACATATACTTTGCCATTGCGCAGCTCTACCTTCAAATCGTTGGACTTAAAGCCCAACAGTGCGTTGTTGACTTTAGCCCGCAGATCGTTCACGGCTTTGTCTTTGGCGGCCAGTGCTTGTTGCAGTTCTGCCAGCTTCGCTTCACGCGTTTTCAGGTCCGTATTAAGCTGGTCGATTTGCGTACGGCTTTTCTTCAGGTTCACATCCAGCTCGCCCAGCTCGGCTTCGCGGCGGGCCAGGTCCTTGGCTACCTTGTCGTAATCGGCCGATTTGTTGGCCATAGCCCGGTCGCTGTTCTTGAGCAGCTTATCGTACGAGTCGTTCAGCTCGCCATACAGGCTTTGGGTTTTGCGCAGGATGTTGCCCGTTTGGGTAGAGTCGTTTACGAGGCGCTTCTTATCGAGGCGAAGTTGGGCTAGCTCGTCGTTGGCTTTCTGCAACTCGGCTACTGCCTGGCGTTGGCGTTTTTCTAAATCTTCTTTGGCTTGCTGGGTAGCCGTTTGGCGAGCCTGTAATTCGTCGTATTTGCGGGAGGCTACGCAGCTGGGTAGGGTAGTGGAAGCGGCCACCACAAGAGCAGCTAGGGTCAGCGAAGAGAATTTATACACGGAATAAACGTAGGTGAAACAGCAAGAGTAACGGAATAGTCCGATAGGGCCTACCCTGTAGCAAGGTAGCCGGTTGCTGGGGCAACTTCCAATTCTTAAGGCCGGCTCAAACCATTTTTCAGACTATCTTTGTTGCTGTTCGACGCTGAATACAATGCTTGCAGTCAAGGTATTAGCCGAAATTTCTATCTGAATTTCAGAAATAGCCAGACAATTCTTCCGGCCAAAAAGCCGGCCCGTAGCCACCCTGCGTAGTATCTTTGTCGTCACACGCTAGTATCCGCCCCTCAATTCTTACCTGATGTCTTGGTTTAAACGCGTAGAAAAAGGCATTGTCACGCCCACGGAGGAAAAAAAGGAAACCCCCGACGGCCTGTGGTACAAATGCCCGGAATGCAAAACCGTGGCTACCATGGCCGAGCACAAGCGCCTGCTCTACACCTGCGCCAACTGCAACCACCACGACCGCATCAACTCGGCCGAGTATTTCGAAGTGTTGTTCGATGACAACCAGTTCACGGAGTTGGACGCCGACCTCACTTCCGGCGACCCGCTGCACTTCGTTGATACCAAGCCCTACCCCCAGCGCGTGGCGGCTACCGAGCGCGCCACCGGCCTACACGACGCCGTGCGCACGGCGTATGGCCGCAGCCAAGGCGCCGAGCTGGTGATTGCCTGCATGGACTTTAAATTTATTGGCGGCTCCATGGGCTCGGTGGTAGGCGAGAAGATTGCCCGCGCCATCGACTACGCCCGCCAGCACCGCATCCCGTTCCTGATGATCAGCAAATCGGGCGGAGCGCGCATGATGGAAGCCGGCTACTCTCTGATGCAGATGGCCAAAACGTCGGCCAAGCTAGCGCTGCTTTCCGAAGCCGGTGTGCCCTACATATCCTTGCTTACTGACCCCACCACGGGCGGCGTAACGGCCTCGTTTGCCATGCTGGGCGATTTTAATATTGCGGAGCCGGGGGCACTCATTGGTTTCGCTGGCCCGCGTGTTATCAAGGAAACCATTGGCAAGGACCTGCCGAAAGATTTCCAAAGCTCCGAATTTGTGCTGGAGCACGGCTTCCTCGATTTCATTGTAGATCGTAAAGATCTGAAGCAGAAGCTGGCAGATTTGCTGCACCTGTTGCGCCCAGCTGTAGTGGCAGAGGCTGCAACCGTGACGGCAGCACGTCGTTAAATAAATTGCCAGCAAAAGCGGCAAGCTTTTTGAAAAAGTCTCTTCAACTGTATTATTCAGATGTTGAAGAGGCTTTTTTCGTGTTGAGGTGCTTGACTTAGATAGCCTTACAGCTATAAAGCAATTTCAAATAAACATTTTTGGCCGAAGTACAGTACCCAACACCGGATAACCATCGTTTCTCTTTCCCTACATTTTTCACCAAAGTTCCTACTGATGAAATCTCCTAATGCAATTATTTCGCTGTGCTTGGCACTGATGCTGTTTCTGGGCTCGTGCGCAACCTCGCACAACCCGAACATTCCGGACGCCAACGGCACTGGCCCGCGCAAAACCGGCATGAATAAAACCACAAAGGGTGGTCTGCTGGGTGCTGGTGGCGGCGCTGTAGTAGGCGGCGTACTCGGCCGCGTAATTGGCGGCTCGGGTGGTACAGCTGCCGGCGCTATTATTGGTGCTGCCGTCGGTGGTGGTGCTGGTGCCCTCATTGGCCGCAAAATGGACAAGCAGGCCGAAGAGCTACAGCGCGATATGCAGAACGCTAAGGTAGAGCGCGTAGGCGAAGGCATTAAAGTGACCTTCGACTCGGGCATCCTGTTCGATACCAACAAATCGGATCTGCGTCCGGCTTCGATGACGGAAATTCAGAAGATGGCTGCTACCCTCAAAAAGTACCCCGACACCAACATCCTGGTAGAAGGCCACACCGACAACACCGGCACCGACGCCATCAACGACCCCTTGTCGTTGCGCCGCGCCCAGGCGGTGGCCAACTACACACAGACGCAAGGCGTAGATGCTTCGCGCATCACCACCAATGGCTACGGTTCCAAGCAGCCTATTGCTGATAACTCGACGGAAGCTGGTCGTCAGGCCAACCGCCGCGTAGAAATCGCCATTTTCGCCAACGAGAAAATGAAAAAGGCTGCTGAAAACGGCACGCTGTAAGCTCAACCATAGCGTAAGGAAAAGGGCTACTCCACACCGGGGTAGCCCTTTTGCATATAAGAGCTGGGCAAAAAGGCGCGTACCTCAACTTAGACTAGTGGCATTGCGTTATAAAGCCTAGAATTTTTCTCATTCGGGCCATTTCTGGGCCTTTTACGATACTAATGCACCATGAAGAAGTTACGTTTGCTCGCCCTTGCTGGCGCTTGTTTTTTTATGACGGAATGCCGGACTAGCACGGCCGTAGGCGCTGGTGCTGGTGCCGTGGGTGGTGGCCTGATTGGTGGTGGCAAAGGCGCTGCCATTGGTGCTGGGGTAGGCGCCATAGGCGGTTCGCTCTATGGCAAAAGCCGCGATAAGAAAAAACGCGAGCAGCGCCGGGAAGAACGCCGTAACCGTCGCAATAACTAGCCCAGCAATATACTTTTCGGGCAATAGCAGCAGAAGGACTATCCACGGTGGGTAGTCCTTCTGCTTTTAGCGTTGGTATCAGATAGCGTATTTCGCTGCTAGCTCAGTGGCGAACCAGAAGATTCTGAAGGGCAATTATTTGATAATCAAAAAGCAACTAAGAATTGTGCTGAAGGCATAACAAATAGGGGGATTTTGGCAAGGTGGTTGCCAATATGCCAATGGCAGCCCGGTGCTGTGCGTATTCTCTCCCATTTATCTGACTTTTATGAAAACCTCCCGTTCCCTACTCTCCCTGCTGCTGGCGCTGCTGTTGCTGGGTGGCCACTTTGCCGAAGCGCAAACTACTACAACCACCAAAAAGCCTATGAGCAAAACCGCGAAGGGTGGTTTGCTGGGTGCCGGTGGTGGCGCCTTGGTAGGCGGCGTACTCGGTCGCGTAATTGGTGGTAAAAACAGCACCGCCGGTGGTGCCATTATTGGCGCGGCAGTAGGCGGCGGCGCGGGCGCCCTTATCGGCCGCCGTATGGATAAGCAGGCTGCCGAGCTGAAGCGTGAAATGGCTGGTGCCACGGTAGAGCGCGTAGGCGAAGGCATCAAAATCACCTTCGACTCGGGTATTCTATTTGCTAAGAACTCCTCTACACTGACCTCAGCGGCGCAGGAGAATATTGCTACCCTGGCTGCTACCCTCAAAAAGTACGGCGACACCAACGTACTGGTAGAAGGCCACACCGATAACACCGGCACCGACGCCATTAACAATCCTTTATCGCAGCGCCGGGCGCAGGCTGTAGCCAACTATACGCAGTCGCAGGGCGTGGATGCATCGCGCTTTCAGGTGACGGGTTATGGCTCTAAGGAACCCGTTGCTGACAATTCGACGGAAGCTGGCCGCAGCGCCAACCGCCGTGTAGAAGTGGCTATCTATGCTAATGAGAAACTGAAGAAAGCTGCCGAAAAAGGCACTATCTAACAAAATTCGCATTGCCAGGTACTACAGTCGGCGGCTTCCCTACCCAGGGAAGCCGCTACTTTTTTTGGGGGTAGGGGGGCAACTCCGCGGGGCGCTTGTGGGTAGAAAGCACATGACCAACGCCGCCCCGCTTTCGCCCGCCCAGAAAACCTGGGAAGACCACTTGATCCTGAACGATTTCTACGGCGAATTATCTTCTACCCCGCGGCGCACGCCCATGCGTGAGCTCATCAGTACCGTGTTGTCGCACCGCACCACGCACGCCGACGAAGAACTGGCCTACTCCCGCATGCTAGAAACCTTCGGCGACTGGGAGGGCGTACTGGCCGCGCCTACCCCTGCGTTGGCCCATGCTATCCGCACCACGCGCTGGCCCGATACCCAGGCGCCACGCATACAAGATATTCTACGCCGCATTAAAGCCGAGCGGGGCGAGTTTACGCTGGATTTCCTGGCCGACTGGCCCACCGAGCGGGGCTTGCAATGGCTGACCGATATGCCCGGCATTGGCCTGAAAACGGCTTCGCTGGTGCTTTTGTTCAACTTTCAGAAGCCCGTGCTGCCAGTCGATACGCACGTGCACCGCATTGCCCAGCGGGTAGGGATGATTGGGCCGAAAGTTTCTGCAGATCGAGCGCACAAGCTGCTACTGGAACAACTGCCGCAGGATGCGCGCGTGCTACTCAATTTCCACAAACACAACTACTGGCACGGCCAGCGCGTGTGCCTCTACACCAAGCCCGACTGCGCCCGTTGCCCGCTCAAAGACTTCTGCGACTACTATACCGAGCACTACGGCCCCGCCACACCCGAAGCGCTGGCTGCTACCCCCAAGCGTTGGGATACGGCCTGGGGAGAGTTGCCGCATTAAGGTTTATTGAGCAGTATGATGCGTTAAGTTCTATATTATCTCAACAGATCGATTCTCGCTTTTATTTCACTATGGAAGGCATGCAATGAACTAGGTACATTAGCTTTATCGGCTTCCATGTACCAGTGCCTTTTCTCATCACCTTGTTGTATCTCCACATAATACGTGTAAGCATCAGCTACTGCATGGATGTTGACGTCTCCATTTGGCATAGCTAGCAAACTCGCGGGAATCTTGTCTGACAAGCCCTTGACTTGATCATACAAGGCTTGGCTCTTCAGTACGTATTGGCCTTGGCGTTCGGGAGATGGAAATGCTGGATATATAGTGGTAGTATCTTCATACAAATGGTGCTGCACGTTGTCAAGTTTGTAGGTTTTGAAGCATTGATCACCAAAGCACTCCATTGAGAAAGCTCCAAATACTATGTAATCTGATTGGATAGAAGGCTCTTCTTTTGAGCACGCTGAAAGCAAAGAAAAGCTTAAAAGAATAACGGCGAGTTTTAGTAGTCTCATGTGAAGTTAAGTATAGATGGTTTTAATGGTAGAGCCTTCTGCAACCAATAAGGTTGCAAGGCTTGCCATGTAGTATTATTTACCTTTGTATTCTTATGCGCCTTGTTCGTCACCCAGTTCTGTGCAACTACTACGTCACCTACCGGTGCAACGCCAAGTGCTCGTTTTGCGACATCTGGGAGAAACCTTCGCCCTATATCCAACTGGCGGATGTGGAGCAAAACATGCGCGACTTGAAGCGCCTGGGCGTGTCGGTGGTAGATTTTACAGGTGGGGAGCCGCTGCTGCACCGGCAGATACACGAGTTTGTGGGGCTGGCGCACGACATGGGTTTCATCACTACCCTCACCACCAACTGCCTGCTCTACCCAAAATACGCCGAGCGACTGCGCGGCAAAGTGGATATGCTGCACTTCTCCCTCGATGCCTCCGAAAAGGAAGTGCACGACCGGGGTAGAGGTGTGGCCTGCTACGATTTCGTGCTAGAGAGCATCCGGGTGGCGCGGGAGTTGGGCGAGCGGCCGGACATTCTGTTCACCGTCTTCCGCGAAAACCTGAAGGACCTGGAAGCCGTGTACCGCGACATCGCCCAGCCGAATAAGGTGATGCTGATTCTGAACCCAGCCTTCGAATACAACGGTGTAGACGCCGGCGAGCATCTGACGATTGAGGAACTAGATTACCTCTCTGCCTTCGGCCGTCGTAAGGGCGTCTACCTCAACGAAGCCTTCATTCAGCTCCGCCGCGATGGTGGCAACCACGTAGCTGCGCCCGTGTGCCGAGCGGCCAGTACTACCCTGGTCATCTCACCCAGCAACGAGCTGGTGCTACCTTGCTACCACCTGGGCCAGCAGAAATTTCCGGTGGAAGGCCGTTTGTTCGACCTCTACAACTCTGGCGATGTGCAGCACCTAGCCGCGCTAGAAGGCCGCCTACCCCAATGCGAGGGCTGCACCATCAACTGTTATATGCAGCCCAGTTTCGCTGTCGAAACTAGTAAGTATTTCTGGCAGGCCTTACCCAGCACCGTGAAGTATAACGTAGCCAAAGGCACTTGGAAACGGATGCTGACGCGGTGAAATGGTGAGGTTGTGAAATGGTGAGATGGTGAGTGGCAATGTCATCCTGAGTGCAGCGAAGGACCTTATCACGCCAGAACGACAAGCGTAACAACGACTCGTTCAACTGGCAGAAGGTCCTTCACTTCGTTCAGGATGACAACTGTATTTTTACGTGCCATCTCACCTCTTCACCACTCCTTATGCTTCTTCTACCTGTTCGCGGAAAACAACCTGAAATTGGCCCCAACTGCTACGTGGCCGATAATGCTACCATTGTGGGCGATGTGGTGCTAGGCGCCCGCTGTACTGTATGGTTCAACGCCATTATTCGCGGCGATGTAAACAGCATCCGTATCGGCGAGCAGACCAATATCCAAGATGGTGTGGTAATTCATTGCACTTACCAGCGGGCGGCCACGGTTATTGGCAGTCGTGTGAGCATCGGGCACCGCGCCATTGTGCACGGTTGCACTGTAGAAGACGACGTGCTGATTGGCATGGGTGCCATCGTGATGGACCATGCGGTGGTAGGCTCGGGCTGCATTATTGCGGCCGGTGCGGTAGTATTGGAAAACACGCAGTGCGAGCCAGGCTACCTCTACGCCGGCATTCCGGCACGCAAAATCAAACCAGTGACCGATGAGCAACGAGCAACCATTCAGCGCACGGCCGATAACTATGTGCAGTACGCAAGCTGGTTTAAAGCGCAATAGAAAAAAGTAAGCCGTTACCTCACATGAAATAACGGCCTACCTTCTTTGATCTTAAGACTCTACAAGTCCAGTTCCTCGGCCGTCTCTTCCAGCTCTTGTGGACGCGTCACGCGGAGCTGTACTAGCTCCACGGCGCGGCGGGAGCGTTGCAGCACCCGAAACTCGTAGTTGTCGAGAATAGCTGTGTCGCCCACGTCGGGAATGTTGCCGTAGATCATGTTTAGTAGGCCACCTACCGTCTCATAGTCGTCGCCCTCTGGGAGGGGGTAGGGGAGGTACTCGTTGGCATCGGGAATGGGCGTGGCGGTGTTCACGCGGTATTCGTTTTCTGATACCTTCTCCACTACCGGTACTTCGTTGTCGTACTCGTCCTGTATTTCGCCTACCAGCTCCTCAATGATGTCCTCAATCGTCACGATGCCCGATACGCCGCCAAACTCGTCGCTCACGATGGCCATGTGCATGTGTTTGCGCTGAAACTGGCGCAACAAGCGGTTGATTTTCTTGGTTTCTGGCACAAAATAGGCTGGCCGCATAATGCGCGACACTACAATTGGCTCGCCGCGGCGCACAATCTGCAACAAGTCTTTCACGTAGAGCACGCCCACAATGTTGTCGATGCTATCCTCGTACACCGGAATGCGCGAGTAGCCTTCGCTGTACGCAATTTCCAGTACCTGATCCTGGGGTGCGTTGATGTCGACGGCCGCAATTTTGGTGCGGGGCACCATAATCTGCTTCACCATGCGGTCGTTGAACTCGAACACGTTTTCGAGCAGCTCGTGCTCCGAGTCCTGCAATTCGCCGCTTTGCATGCTCTGGTCGAGCAATAGGCGCAGCTCCTCCGTAGTGTGTACTTCAGAGCTATGCGAAACTTGGCCGCCAAACAGGCCCGCTACCGCGTTGGAGAGCTTGTTGAGTACCCAAATCAGCGGAAACGTGATAAGGTAGAAACCACGTAGAGGCGCTGCAATGGCCATCGAAATAGTTTCGGGCTTCTGAATGGCCAACACCTTCGGTGCTTGCTCGCCAATGACGATGTGCAGCGACGTGATGACAATAAACGAGGCAGCCACTACCGAAAAGGTGTGCACCGTCACGTCGCTCACGCCAATGCCCATACTGTGCAAAATGCTCAGTACCACATCCGATACCACGCTTTCGCCAATCCAACCCAATGCCAACGATGCCAGCGTAATGCCCAACTGCGTAGCCGATAGGTAGGCATCCAGATTCTGTAGCATAGTGAGGGTCAGGCTGGCCAGCCGGTTGCCGCCCTGCGCCTTCAGCTCAATCTGCGAGCTGCGCACTTTCACCAGCGCAAACTCGGCCGCCACAAAAAATCCATTCAGCAAGACAAGCAGAATGGTAAACAAGATCTTTAAGCCCATAGGTGCGGACGCTGCAGCTCACGCGGCTCAGCGCCCTTTGTATCGCAAAAATACGAGATTATTGGCAAGCGGTTGGGGCAGTTCGCTGTTAAGTAAGTAAGCTACTGTTTGAAACCTCGGCAGGTCGAAGCGGTTAGGTCCGCAGGATAGTGTGTCAACGTGCAACTCTGACACACTAATTTTGTGTTAGTTCCTACCGTTCTTTGTGCTCCGCAAGCTCCGCCGCGTCGAAAAAAAAGTTTATGTCTACTCTCAAAAAGCTAGTACCGCTGCTGGTGCTCCTGTTGTTGCCGCTGTGGCCTGTTGCCGCGCAGGTACTCACGCCTACCAAGCTCACGGCCGCCGTCAGCAAAACCACTGCGAAGGTGGGCGACGAAATCGACCTAGTAGTGAATGCGCGCATGGAGCCCAACTGGCACCTGTACGCCACCAATTTCGACCCCGACCTAGGGCCAACGGTTTTCACGCTCACTATTCCCAAAAGTGCAGCCTATGCGCTGGTAGGTCCGCCGAAGTCGGTAGGGGAGAAGAAGAAGTTTGACGACGTGTTTAAGGGCGACGTCACCTATTTTGAAGGCACTGGCCAGATCAAGCAGCGTATCAAAATTCTCCAGCCGGGTACCCTCACCATCAAAGCTGAAGCTGACTACCAAACCTGCACCGATGTGGACGGCCGTTGCGTGCCTGGCAACGATGCCCTGTCGTTTGGTCCGATTACGGTAACCGGCACGGCTGCCGCCCCCAGCACGGGAGCCGTAACGCCACCCGCCGCTACCCCCACATCGGCTACTACCCCCCCCACGGCGACGCCCGCCACGCCTACTGCCACCGCGGCCGCAACGCCCGAATCTACGACGGCAATTGCCGCAACCGATGCCACCCCGGCACCAACTGCCGATACGGCTACCCTGGGCTCCGCAGTAACTACGGAACTGGCCGCGAGTCCGGGTGCCGTTACGGCTGTTCCTACCCCGGCGGCTTCGGTAGCGGCCACGGCCCCTGCCGTCGATCCGGCAGCGGGCGGGCTGTGGGCGTTTGCCTTTGGGGCTTTCGTGTTTGGTTTGGGCGCCTTAATTACGCCTTGCGTTTTCCCCCTGATTCCGATGACGGTTTCGTTTTTCACCAGTGGGGGCGACAGCCGGCAGCGGGGCATCACCAAGGCCGTGGTCTACGGCTTGTCCATTATCTTCATTTATGTGGTGATTGGTTTATTGGTGACGGTGCTGCTGGGGGCCGATGGCCTCAACCTCATCAGCACGCACTGGCTGCCCAACCTGATTTTCTTCGCTGTTTTTGTCACGTTTGGCCTTTCGTTTCTGGGCTTATTTGAAATTACCCTACCCCACGGCATGGTCAATAAGATTGATGCGCAGGCCGATAAAGGTGGCTGGGGCGGCGTATTTTTCATGGCTCTCACGCTGGTAGTGGTATCTTTTTCGTGCACGGGTCCCATTGTGGCTACCATTCTGAGTCTGGCCGCGCAAGGCCAGCGGGTGACGCCGGTGGTTGGGATGTTGGGCTTTTCGTTGGCGTTTGCGCTGCCGTTCACGTTGTTCGCTATCTTCCCAGCATGGTTGAAAAGCCTACCCCGCTCGGGCGGCTGGCTGAATACAGTGAAGGTGGTGCTGGGCTTTGTGGAATTGATGTTGGCGCTGAAATTCCTGAGTATGGCCGACCTTGCCTACCACTGGGACCTGCTGTCCCGCGACCTGTACATCACCATCTGGATTACGCTTTCGGGCTTGCTGGGCCTCTATCTACTGGGCCGCTTCAAACTCTCCCACGACTCCGACCTACCCCACCTGAGCGTGGGCCGGTTGCTGATGGCCGTGCTGGCCTTTGGCTTTATGGTGTACCTAGTGCCGGGCCTGTTTGGGGCGCCGCTGCCGCTGCTGGCCGGCTACCTGCCTCCCCAAACCAGCCATGATTTCTCGCTGGCCTCGGCTGCTACCCCCATGGCGCCGGCTACCCCCGCTACCAATACGCTCTGCGAAGAGCCCCGCTACGCCGACTTCTTGGAATTGCCCCACGGCCTGCACGGCTACTTCGATCTGGCCCAGGCCCAGCGCTGTGCCCGCGCGCTGAACAAGCCCATCTTTATTGACTTCACGGGTCACGCCTGCGTGAACTGCCGCAAGATGGAAGCCACCGTGTGGAGCGACCCGCAAGTGCTTAAGCGCCTGCGCGACGACTACGTGGTAGTGGCCCTGTACGTAGACGACAAAGCTACACTACCCGCCAACGAGCAGTACACCTCCGCCCACGATGGCAAGGAAAAAACCACGCTCGGCAAGAAAAACGCCGATTTGCAGCTCACCGGTTTCAACGTAAATGCCCAGCCCTACTACGTGCTGCTAGACCCGGAGGCTCCCGCCGACCTAGCGCATACATTGGCGCCCCCTATTGCTTACGAGCCCGATGTAGCCGCTTTCGTGCGCTTCCTGGATGCTGGTTTGGCGCAGTATAAGCAGCAAAATCAGCCGGTGGCGGTGCGCTAGAGGCAGCCTTCGCCGTACCATATCTGTCTATTGTCCAGTGAAAGAGGAAACAGCGTCAGCTTTTTCCTCTTTTGCG
The DNA here is from genome assembly GCF_014217645.1 of Hymenobacter sp. NBH84. NCBI lineage: Bacteria > Pseudomonadati > Bacteroidota > Cytophagia > Cytophagales > Hymenobacteraceae > Hymenobacter > Hymenobacter sp. NBH84. The sequence goes on along the minus strand of NZ_CP043644.1, from coordinate 3,241,910 downwards.
TTGTTTCGGCTCATTGCAAACCCGGTTTCTGCGCTGCTTTATGAAAAATTGCTTGTTGATTTTCCTGCTTCTATGGGGTGCCGTTGCCGGTCGGGCGCAATCTACCACCGCCCCCGATCCGAACCGCATCACGCTGGTTATTCATGGGGGCGCGGGCACTATCACGCGGGCTAACATGTCGGCGGAAAAGGAGCAGGCCTACCGCACTATGCTGAACCAAGCACTGCAAACCGGCTACGCCATGCTGAAAAAAGGCGGCACCTCGCTGGACGCCGTGCAGGCTACCATTCAGGTGATGGAAGATTCTCCGCTGTTCAACGCGGGCAAGGGGGCGGTGTTCACCCACGAAGGCCGCAACGAAATGGACGCCGCCATCATGGACGGCAACACACTGAAAGCTGGCGCCGTGGCGGGCGTTACGGTGGTGCGCAGCCCCATCACGGCGGCGCGGGCTGTGATGGACCAGTCGGAGCACGTGATGCTGGCTGGCCGCGGTGCCGAGCAATTTGCCAAAGAGAAAGGCCTCGCTATTGTTGACCCTAGCTATTTCTACACCGAGGCCCGCCACCAACAGCTCGAAAAAGCTTTGGCCGCCGAGAAAAGCGCCGGTACGCCCGATCAACTCAATACTCCTACCAAAGTAGAGGCCGCGCCCGTCAAGAAAGCCAAAACCAAAATGAAACCCGGTAAGCCGCAAAGCGCTGTCCCTTATGAAGACCAGATCTTTACGGAGGGTAGGAAGTATGGTACCGTGGGTGCCGTGGCCGTGGACCAATACGGCAACTTGGCCGCCGCCACCAGCACCGGCGGCATGACCAACAAGCGCTACGGCCGCATTGGCGATGCGCCCCTCATCGGGGCCGGCACCTATGCCGACAATAACGCCTGCGCCGTATCGTGTACGGGTTGGGGCGAGTTCTTCATCCGGGCTACGGTGGCCCGCGATGTGGCCGCTCGCATGGAGTACCAGAAATTGCCTCTGGCGCAGGCCGCGCAAGCCACCATCGAGAAGGTAGGAAAAATGGGAGGCGATGGTGGTCTGATTGCCGTAGACCGCCAAGGCAACATTGCCATGCCGTTTAATTCAGAAGGCATGTACCGGGGCTATATTAAAGCCAACGGCGACGCGCAAATTCTGATTTACAAGGAGTAAGCGTTTGCTGGCGGGTAGTGTTTTGCGGGATTACAAAGTAGCCTCGCCTGATGAGTACAATAATTGTAATGAAACGCCTGTTTTCCTGCCGAAAATACCTGAACTTTGCGCCGCTCTTTATTCGGAGGAGGGTAGGGAGGCGTAAGACAGCTATAGCTATGTGCTCAGAAAAGGGCAAAAAGAAAGGCTGCACCCACCCAGATGCAGCCTCCTAATAAAGAACGTACCCACCCAGATACGTCCCGGTACTCTTCCACTTCCCAAAATCCACCCAAAAAAGCTGTAGAAGAAGGATTCGAACCTCCACGGTGTAGTTAGCCGGCCGCCGGACCAGTTTATCCCGAATCACCACCCGCGAGAGAGGCGGGCATGTCTGCCAGTTTCATCATTCTACAATGTCTGATGTAATCGTCCGCCGTTCGCGTTTGATTATGACAAATGTAGTAGTTGAATCGTTATTATAAAATTTTATCAGACATTTGCTCAAAAATTTACATTAAATTTAATAATAGGCAGTATACATTGCCAAATGCTTAAACACACCGCTAAAAAATGGCCCGCAATTACGAACTTGATGACACCGACCGCAAAATATTAGCGCTACTGATAGCAGACGCTAAAATGCCCTACACTGAAATTGCCCGCAAGGTGCACGTATCCGGAGGTACGGTGCACGTGCGCATGGCCCGGCTGGAGGAGCTGGGGATTGTGCAGGGTGCTACCCTGCGTATTGACTATGAGAAACTTGGGTATGGCGTAACGGCCTTCATTGGTATCTACCTGCTCAAAAGCTCAATGTATAACGGCGTGGCGGAGGAGATGAAAAAGATTCCGGAAATCGTGAGCATGAACTACACGACTGGCAACTACGGCATCTTTGCCCGCCTCGTGTGTCGCGATACGCAGCACCTGCGCGAGGTATTGCACGACCAGATTCAACTGATTGAAGGCATTGAACGGACGGAAACGCTGATTTCCTTGGAAGAGTCGCTCAATCGTCCTATTCAACTACTGTAACAATTTAGTGTTCAAGCAAAAAGCCCCATTCCTGTACAGGAACGGGGCTTTTTGCTTGAATGAAGGTAGAGTGCCTTAGGCAACCGTTACCTGCGCATCCAGTTTCTGAGCCAGTACGTGCTTCGGTACAGCACCTACTTGCTTGTCTACAATCTGACCGTTTTTGAAAACGAGCAGTGTAGGAATGCTGCGGATGCCGAATTTGGCCGAAGTCTGTGGGTTAGAGTCTACGTCGACTTTGCCTACCACTACTTTGCCTTCATATTCGCCGGCCAGTTCTTCTACTACGGGGCCTACCATGCGGCAAGGGCCGCACCACTCAGCCCAAAAGTCGACCAGTACCGGCTTATCGGAGTTGATGATTTCGTCGAAGTTAGAATCGGTAATCTCGATTGCTTTGTGTCCCATGACAGTAGGAGGTTGATGATACAAGGTTAAAGTGCTTCTTACGAGCCTTGGGCCTGCAAGGTAGCAGATTGGGAGTTTAACAAGCGAACCGTAGGAAAGTTCAGACCTGCGCGCTATTTGGCTGTGGTAGCTCCTACGTGGTTTATTACAGAAAACCAGCTCGACCAAATCAGCGATAAAAACTAGTTGGTACCACTCAAATCGATGGAAGTAAGATCTGCCTCGCCCTGTGCGTTTGTAACGGTTTGCCAGACAGGAGCGGCTGTAGTAGCGGCAGGTGGCGTGAGGAGCAAGTAGGTGGGGCGCGCTGCATCCGGCACCAAAAGATAACCCGTGGTGCGTACAGTCTGTGACCCCGTGCGTAGGGCAAGAATACGGGCATAATAGGGCCACGCCAACTCCACATACTGCCCAGGACTCAAACGGGCAATTTCCTGATTATCCACGAATACGGGAATAGCTTCGGGATGAGCCGCGTCGGGCCGGCGGTATAGGTACACGTAGGCGGTATCGGGCTGGGCCGGCTTACGGCCTAGCGGGTCGGGGTAGGGCGCCAGCTGGCTGGTGCGCATGTCAAGCGCATAAGCTGTGGGCTCGCCCGTATGGTCTGGAACAGGCACTACTCGGACACCACCTGTTATCATAACACTTGCCTGAGTTTTAGATTTGGCTTTCATGAAATTGACATCAAGCGGTGCTTCGCCTACAAACGTGAAAAAATCGTGCTGACGGGTCAGCGGGAAATACGAGCCCCCTTGTTGCACGTACGCTTGGTAGCCATCTGAGAAACCCCATAAATCTTTGGGATGGGTGCGTACTCCTTGGCCATCTACCAGTACTGGTCGTACGCGCGTAATGCCTGACCATAAGTACTTGGCCGGGTGGCCATACAGTCGCACAGCTACGGTGTCCGTGAGTACGGTCACGCTGGAATCGGGCCGATTGGTGAGGAACTGCGTGAAGTTTCGGTACACCCCGCGCCGTGGCGACTCGCGCAGGATAGCCGCCGTAGGGCCAGCCGTGGAGGAACGCCCGAGCGAGGTTGCTATAGGTGCCTCATCGGCAGTGAGTTGGGTCAGCGTGCGGGCCGGGCCTTGGGCAGTAGGCGGCCAGGGTGGGGTAAGCTGCTCCAGGCATTGTTGTAGGAGGGAAGCCACGTGCCCGGCGTGCAAGGCCGTGGTTTCGAGCGCTCGCCCTGAGGTACTGGCCCCTACACTCTGCACCAAATGATAGCCATCGGCTGCGTGCAGGTACACATCGGCTGCCAGCGCCGCGCTGGCGTCTTCCGTCAACCCATTAAGCTGTTCGCCTACCCGTAGTTGCCGAATGCACAGCGTAAGGGCCTGATCGGTAGGACGGGCAGGAAGCTGACGACGCAGAAAATCCGTTAGCTCTTGCTCCAGGCCATTCCGGAAGAGTACCGCCGCCGGCTTATTGCCTAAGCCTCTGTACACAAGCCCAATACCTGGCCGCCCTGGTCGGCCATCTACTACCTGCTCCACGTGCACGGAGCGGTTGGGAAGGGTCACTGTTTGTTTGCCCAAATCTAAATAATAGACTTGGCTGCGAGCCGGTAGCATCGTTAGCAATGCTAATAATAATGTAAGTATCCCGTAAAGTGGGAGCCGCAGGGTAGGGCCTGTGCGCATCATGTAAGTAGACTTCTATGCGATAGAAGCGGCGCGGGCAATAATTACTCCAAGACAGGCCCTACTTTCTTAGATCAGCTGACAAACTTCCAGTTCCAACTCTCTCATTTTGGTGATAAACGCTTTCGGCTCGATCTGAAAGCGTCGCGAGAACATGTCTACCGCCAAGTGCTCGTGCGGCTCGGCAAACTGAATTTCCAGGCGTTTGCGGCCGGGCGCGGCCTCAATGGCGGCTTCCAGCTTATCGATCATGGGGCCAGACACGGTGCGCAGGTCCAGGCGCACGCGCACGCCTTTGCTGAGCTTTTCGGCTACTTCGCTGAGAGGCTCCATATTCAGGATTTTTAGCTCCCACTGGTCCTCCGAGCCGTAGCGCAACGATACTTTGGCCCGAATATACATCGGTGGTACCTGCTCGTTAGGGTAGTTGCGCGGATTGATAACGTGCGTAAAGCGCGTGTACTCATCCCGAAACAGCGCCAATTGCAGCGACGAGTCGTAGTCTTCCAGCGTGAAGGCCGCAAACGGCTGGCCGTTGCGGGTGGTGCGGTAGGCCACGTTCGTAATCAGCCCCGCCACGTTGATGTCTTTGTTCTTATGGTTCTCGATTTTGTCGAGCGAGGTGGTGCAGTACGAGTCGATTTCCATCTTGTAATTATCGAGCGGGTGGCCCGATAGGTAGAAACCTACCACATCTTTCTCGCGGCGGAGCTGCTCGGTGGCGGGCCACTTCTCCATGTCGGCTACCTTGGGTAGGGGCATGGCTACAGCCCCAAACGCGCCGCCGCCAAACAGGCTCTGCTGGGCCGAATCCTGATCGGCTTGGTGCTGCTGGCCCAGCTTCACGGCCTTGTCGATGAGGTTTTGGTCACCCGAGGGCGCCTCCACGAACTGGCGGCGGTGGTAGCGTTCAAACGAGTCGAACGCGCCCGACAAGGCCAGACTTTCAAATGTCTTCTTGTTCACGGCGCGCAGGTTCACGCGCTTCGCGAAGTCGAAAATGTCGGTGTATTTGCCCTTGCGCTTGCGCTCCTGCACGATTTCCTCCACGGCGGCTTCGCCCGCGCCCTTCACGGCGGCCATCCCGAAGCGAATCTGGCCCTTCTCGTTCACGTTGAACTTCATGATGGATTCGTTCACGTCGGGACCAAGTACGGCTACGCCCTGCTTGCGGGCTTCCTCAATGAAGAACGTCACCTTCTTGATGTCGCCCATGTTGTTGGTGAGCACCGCAGCCATGTACTCGGCAGGGTAGTGGGCCTTGAGGTAGCCGGTCTGGTAGGCCACCACCGAGTAGGCAGCGGAGTGGGAGCGGTTAAAGCCGTAGGCCGCAAACTTCTCCATCACGTCGAACACCTCGTTGGCTTTTTTCGCCACAATGCCGTGCAGCTTTTTGGCGCCCTCACAGAACTTCTCGCGCTCCATGGCCATCTTCTTCATGTCCTTCTTACCCATGGCACGGCGCAGCAAGTCGGCACCGCCGAGCGAGTAGCCGGCCAGAATCTGCGCCGTCTGCATAATCTGCTCCTGGTACACCATAATGCCCTGGGAGTAGTTCAGGATGGGTTCCAACAGCTCGTGCGGGTACTCCACCGGCTCCTTGCCGTGCTTGCGGTTGATGAAGTTCGGGATGAACTGCATGGGACCGGGCCGGTACAGGGCGTTCATCGCAATCAAGTCCTCGATGTTGGTCGGGCGCAAGTCTTTGAGGTACATGCGCATGCCTTCCGATTCAAACTGGAACGTGCCGATAGTGTCGCCGCGCTGGTACAGCTCGTAGGTTTTTACATCGTCAATCGGAATATCGTCGATGTCGATTTTGACGCCGTGGTTCTGCTCAATCAGGCGCATGGCATCCTCGATGATGGTCAGGGTTTTGAGGCCCAGAAAGTCCATCTTCAGCATGCCGGCACTCTCAATCACCTTGCCGTCGAACTGCGTCACGAGCAGGTCCGAGTCCTTGGAGGTAGAGACCGGAATGTACTTCGTGATGTCGTCGGGGGCGATGATGACGCCGGCGGCGTGAATGCCGGTGTTGCGCACCGAGCCTTCTAGACGCTCGGCGAGGCGCAGAATCTGGCCTTTTAAGTTATCCGGCGCTTCGTCGCGGCGAATCATGTCCAGTTCCTGCACCTCGGCAAAGGCTTTGGCCAGGGTAGTGCCTACCTGCTCGGGCACCATCTTGGTGAGGTCGTTGGTCTGGGGTAGGGGCAGCTCCATGGCCCGCGCCACGTCTTTGATAGACGATTTGGCGGCCATGGTACCGAAGGTGATAATCTGGGCCACCTGCGTTTTGCCGTACTTATTCACCACATAATCGATGACCTTCTGACGGTTCACGTCGTCGAAGTCAATATCGATATCGGGCATTGACACGCGCTCGGGGTTCAGGAAACGCTCGAACAGCAGGGAATACTTAATCGGGTCGATATTGGTGATGCCGATGCAGTAGGCCACCGCCGAGCCCGCCGCCGAGCCCCGGCCCGGACCTACCGCCACGCCAATGCTCCGGCCGTGGTTGATAAAGTCCTGGGTAATCAAGAAGTAGCCCGCAAAGCCCATCGTTTCGATGATGCGCAGCTCGTAATCCAGGCGTTCCTCGATTTCGGGCGTGCGTTCCGAGTAGCGGGGGCGGTTGCCCTCAAACGCACCTTTGTAGGTAAGGTGACGTAGGAACGCGTCGGCCGTAGGGTGCTCGGGGGGTAGGGGGAAGTTGGGCAGGAGAATATCGCGCTGCAACTTGGGCGGCGTGATTTTGTCCACGATTTCGTTGGTGTTGTCTACGCTTTCCGGCACGTCGGCAAACAGCCGGTTCATCTCCTCCTGGCTTTTGAAGTAGAACTGGTCGTTAGGGAAACCGAAGCGCGCGCGCGGCCGGGGCATCTGCCGCTCCTCGTCGATGCGCATGAGCTGGCGCCGCACCGAATCGTCGCTTGCCGCCATCGGACGGATGGTGTCGAGGTGGTCGTAAATCACCTTGTTGTCGCCCGAAATCAAGCGGAAGTAGTTCGTCTCGAAGTCGCCGACCGGAATGCTGTGTTCCTCGCCGGTGTTCACGCAGAGTAGGAGGTCGTGGGGCGCAAAGTCGTTCTGCTCCACGTAGTGCGAATCGTTGGTACAGATGACCTTGACATTGTATTTGTGCGCGAGACGCAGCAGCACCTGGTTCACATCTTCCTGGCTTTTGCCGGTGTTGTCGATGTTCATCAGGCCGTGGCGCTGGATTTCGATGTAATAGTCCTCGCCGAATACATCCAGCCACCACTTCAGCATCTCTTCCGCTTCTGCCTCCGATTTCCAGAGAATAGCCTGCGGCAACTCCGCGCCAATGCAGCAGGAAGTAGCAATTAGGCCCTCGTGGTATTGCAGCAGCAGCTCCTTATCGATGCGCGGAAACTTGGAGTACACACCCTCGATGTAGCTCATGGAGCACAGCTTAGCCAGGTTGTGGTAGCCGGCCTGGTCCTTAGCCAGCAGCAACTGGTGGCGGCGAATATCCCGCTCGCCTTTCTCGCGGCTGAATGCCTTTTTGTGGCGGTCTTCTACCAAATAAAACTCGCAGCCCACAATAGGCTTCACGTTGTATTTATTCGCCTCGGCCACAAAGTTGAAGGCCCCGAACATGTTGCCGTGGTCGGTGAGGGCTACGGCGGGCATGCCGTCGGCCTGGGCCTTTTTCATCAGGGCCGAGATGCTGGCTTGGCCGTCGAGAAGGGAATATTGGGTGTGGCAGTGTAAGTGCGAGAATACGGGCATGAGCAACGGGCGCCGCGCCGTTAGGGCGCGAAGCGGATAGTAAAGTTACCCACGAATCAGCGGACAGGAAAGGTTGTGCGGTAAGAGGTTTTGTATAAGACACCACATGCAGGCGTATTACATGCTACTGTACTATTGCCGGAAGTCGTTGGCAAACTAAACCGTGAAATTCACGGAAAGCTAGGGTGAAGGATGCCGATACCATCACTCTATTCCACGGTTCGAAAAGAGCAAGCTGAACCCGTTGAGTTTAAAAGCGTTTACCTTAGCATACATAATGTTTTGTTTTTCGGGTCCTGCCGGATTTTTCTCGATATGCAGCGCATTCTTCTCTCCGTCTCCTAACGGTTGCGTCTTTCTGCAGGCAGCAACCCTACCCTCATGAAAGTCCTTACCGCCCTCACCGACCCGGTGTATACCGAGCCCGTTGCGCCTACCCGTCTCGATACGTTCTTGCTGCGCTTCTGCCAGGACAAGCGTGACCTGCCGTTTCTCTACCTCTTACTGGAAATCTCGGCGACGCTGCTGCCTATGGCCGTGGCCTTATTCCTGCCGTTGCCGGGGTGGGCATGGTGGTCGGTGCTGGTTGTATATCTAGGGCTATCCACTTTCTATTTTAAAGGTCCGTTTGGGCTGATGCTGCATTGTACCAGCCACCGAATCTTGTTCAAGAAGAAGTATGGGTGGATGAATCAGTACATACCGTGGGTGATTGGGCCACTGTTTGGACAAACGCCCGAAACGTATTACACCCACCACATGGGCATGCACCACCCCGAAAATAACCTGCCCGACGACGAAAGCTCCACCATGTATTACCAGCGCGACTCGTGGCTGAGCTTTGGGCACTACCTTGCCGACTTCTTACTCCTGGGCTTCCCGAAGCTGTTTGGCTATCTGTCGCGCACTGGCAAAACCAAGTTTAAATGGCGGGCTTTCAAGGGGGAGCTAGCCTTCATTCTGGCCTGCGTGGTGCTGGCCTTCGTGAACCTGCCAGCTACGTTTGTTGTGCTGATTCTGCCGTTGATTGTTGCGCGCATCGTGATGATGCTGGGCAACTGGAGCCAGCACGCCTTTATTGACAGCAACGACCCCGGCAACTGCTACACCAATAGTGTAACGTGCATTAATACCAAGTACAACCATAAGTGTTGGAACGATGGCTACCACATCAGCCACCACCTCAAGCCCGCCCTACACTGGACCGAGCACCCCAACCACTTCCGCAAAAACGTGGCTGAGTACGCCCGCCAGGAGTCGGTGGTGTTCGATGGCATTCACTTCCTGCACATCTTCGCCTACCTCATGACGCGCCGCTACGACTTGCTGGCCCGCAACTTTGTGAACCTGGATGGCCGCTTCGAGTCAGATGTAGAAATTATTGATCTGCTTAAAGCAAGGACACAGCGCATTGCCCGCGTGCCGGAGCCAGTGTTGGCATAGCTATAGCTACTGAGTAGGGGTTGAGTTGTTAGTTAGCTAGTAGCAAAAAAGCCGCTGTCATCCTGAGCACAGCGAAGGACCTTCTTACATCTGAACGACAGTCGTAACAACGACTTGTTTCTATGTGAGAAGGTCCTTCGCTGTGCTCAGGATGACAGCGGCTTTTTTGCTGCCAATCAACAACTTACTTCGCTGGCGTGACGGTCAGCACCTCACCGGGGCGCACGTTGAAATCAGGCTTGTTGTTCCACTCCATAATTTGCTTGATGGTGACACCGTACTTGCGCGAGATGCCATACATCGACTCGCCGGCCTGCACCGTGTGCTGCACCGTAGTAGGGGCAGCGGGCTGGGCTTTGGCGGGGGTAGCAGGGGCAATAGGTGTAGCCTGCGGCTTTGTTGCGGGCGTGGCCGTAGGCTGAAGCGAAGCAGCTTCTTCCGGAGGCGTCACGCGAAGCTGCTGGCCGATTTTTAGAGATGGGTTTAGGGGTAGGCCGTTCCAGGCTTCTAGGTCGCGGGGGCTGATGTGGTAGAGGCGGGCAATACCGTAGAGCGTTTCCTTGGTGCGTACCGTGTGTAGGCCGTTCGGCGGAATGGCAGCGGGCGTGACGGGCGCTGCCATCACGGGGTAGGGGGCAGCGCCCGGCGCAGCGGGAGCCTCCTCAGTAGCTGTTGCCGTAGCAGGGGTAGGGGTAGGGGAGTTGCTGGCTGCCGGCGCTGGAGTGGCAGGGCGGGTAGGAGCCGGCCGGTATACGTTACGCGGGGCTGCCGGAGTTGCTAGGGCTGGGCTGGCTGCGGCGGGCATGGCCGCGGTATCTGCTACGCCAGTGGTAGCAACTTCGTCGTTCAGCATAGCAGCCGTGTCGGCGGGAGCAGATGCAACTACGGGTGCTGGTGCTGGGGCCGGAGCGGCGGGCTGGGTAGAAGGTGGGAACGTTTTGGTAGACGGCACAGGGGCTGGACCAGGTGCGGCCAGGGTAGCGCGCGTTGGGCGAGCAAAAGCTGCCAGCGCCGCTTCGTTCTGTACCGTTTTGTACTCCACGGGCACGTCGCGGGGGCGGGTGTGCTGGAGCCACAGCACCCGGCCAGGGCGCAACTCCTCGTTGCGGGCCATGCGGTTTTTGCTCAGAATAGAACGCACCCGTATGCCGTATTGCTGCGAAATGGTGGTGATGCTCTCGTTGGGCTGCGCTACGTGGTACTCCACGGCCGCTTTATCGCGCTTTTTCTGCACGAAGTAGGGCTGGCCAGCCACCACGTTATCAAACGCATAGAGGTCATTATAACGCATGAAGCGGCGCAGCTTCATATCGGCACGCTGAGCCAGGGTCTCCTTGGTTTCGCTGGGTAGGGCAATGAGAGCCCGCAGCCCGTTGATGAGCACAAAGCCGGGGTGGCGCGGGTCGGGGGTAGGCTGGGCCGAAAGGGGGGCCGTGGAGGCCACCGGCTGCTGGGCGGCCAGGGTAGCCAGCTGGGTAGGGTCGGTGATGGGCACCAGCACGGTATACACTTTGTCCGACGGCACGGCCGAGGCTAGCAGCCAGCGGTTGTGCTTGGCTAGTTCCTCGGGCGTAGTCTGAAAGCTGGCGGCCATAGCAGCCAGCGGCTGACCCGCAACAGCCGGAAACTCCTGCAACGCCAGCGCGGGGTTGCCATTCAGCCCCACGGCCTGCTCAAAGACTATTTTATGCGCCAGAAACGTGATGATGTAGGGGTGCGAGCGTTCAGTCACCTCCATCTCGGTGGCCGCGGCGTCGGTGGGTAGGGTGTAGGGCTTGGTGCCTCCAATGCCTAGGTTGTAGCTCAGCAGCACATCCAGCCAGTTGTGAAAAGCGTTGTGGCTGCGTTTGAAGTACTTGGCTGCCGCGTGCGAGGCCGTGACAATGTGCTTGCGCTCGTCTACCTGGTCGTTCATCAACAGGCCGAAGTCCGTGGCTGCTTCGCGCTTGAACTGCCAGTAGCCCACCGCGTCGTGGATGCTCTGCGCATCGCCCTGCAAGCCGCTTTCCTGCAACGCCAGGTAGCGAAAATCCAGCGGCACGCCTTCCTCCTGAAATACCCGGTCGATGATGGGAAAATACGCATCGGCCAGCAGCACGCGGGCTTGAAACGAGGCGGGGTGGCTGCGCAACGCATCTACTTTCTGCTGCACGGCGCGCTGGCCGCCGTTGCTGAGGCGCAGGGTAAGGTTGGCAAAAGGTAGGGTAGCGGGCACCGAAGGGCTACCCGACTGTGCCGCCACCAGCAAGGGCAACAGACACAGCAACAAAGCAAAAAGTCGTTTCATGGGCTACTACAGGGGCGCGCCGGACTGGTGGCGGCCCATCCAACCCCAAAATAGGCGAAAAAATCCGGGTTGGATGCAGACAATGGTAGTGCCTGTATCGAAGCAAGCAGGCCCGAAAAAAAACGGTGGTCATACAGACCACCGTTTTTCACGCAGCTATTAGTTCGATGGCCTGCCTCCACCGCCGGGCGGCCGACCACCAGCAGGACGACTACCGCCACCCGACGGACGACCACCTCCGCGGAAATCACCTCTACCCTCGCGGCCGCCCTCAGTAGGCATGTTCACGTTGCCGCGGCGCAGGTTGTAGGTAAACATCAGCATGAAATACTGTTGCAGGTTGTTGGTTACCACCCGCTCGTTGTAGGCCACCGTGATGTTGTTTTGAATGCTCTGGTTTTGCTTCAGAATATCAAAGGCATACAGCTTAATCTCGCCGCGCTGGCCGGGTAGGATGCGCTTGCCGATGCTGGCATTCCAGAGCAAATACTGCTGGCTGGCCGCCGACAACCCCTGGTTGTACTGATGCGTCACATTGGTTTGCAGGTTGATGCCCGGCCCAAACGTCCAGCTCAGGCGCACCGAGCTATTTTGCACATAATAGTTGGTGTTGAGGCGCACGTTGGTGGTGTTGCGCGCATACGTCAACCGGCCATCCGTCGAAACCGTGAAATCGAGCGTGGTGCTGATATTGCTGCTCAGCGTGATGCCCAGTCCCACGTTCGGCGACTTTGAGTAGTTCAACACCCCGTTGTTGATGCCAGGCGTGCGCGAGTAGCCCACCGAGCCGTTGAGGTTCAGGTTGGTTTTGATGAAGTTCAGCGGCAAACCATAATTGCTGAACGCCCGCACCGAAAATTGCTGACCCAGGTTCACGGGGCGCGTGAGCTGCCCGCCCAAGGGTAGGGCTACCTCGCCACCGTTGATGGTCAATACCGTGTCGCGGGGCGTTACGAAGGTGCTGTTGGTAATGTAATCGTCGGTAATGGTGCCAAATACGCCAGCAAAAAAGGAGGTCGATTTTTCGGGCTTCGAGGCTGAGTAGCGTAGCGCCAATACGTGCTGGTATTGCTGGCGCAGGTTGGGGTTACCGGTGGTCAGCTGGAGCGGATTGGCGTTGTTTACTACCTCCTGTAGCTGCCCAATGCCAGGCGCCGACGTGCGGCCGTTGTAGTTCAGGCGTAGGTTTTTCTCCCGCGAGAAGCGATACCGCACCTGCGCGTTGGGCAGAATATTATAGAACGTGCGGTTGATGCCCGGCCCGGCCGGAAACTTCTGGTCGCTGTCGAGGTCGGCCTTCTGGGCCGTTACGCCCGCCGAGGCTTGCAGCGTTTCAGTCTGGTGGCGGTAGCTGGCGCCTACCCCCTGCGTGAGATAGGTATTGGTGAAAACGTTGCTCAGGCCTGCATTGATGTCGGAGTAAGCATTGTCGGTCTCCGAGAAATCGTAGGTTTTCTTGTCCGAGTCGTTGGGCGTGTAGGCCACGTTGTAGTTGAACTGCAACAGGTCCTTTTTGCTCAGCGGCTCCGTGTATGATACGCCCGAGTTCAGCTCCCAGCCTTGCTGGTTGAGGGTAGCATACTGGTCCAGCACCGTCGTATCCGAGAGGGAGTAGAGGTTGCTGTTGCCGTCCTTGCTGTTATAGTTGGCGTTGAGGTCCAGCGAAATCGTGCGACCGGCCTTGGCAAAGCGGTGGCGATACAGCAGTTGGTTGGATGAGTTGATGCCGGTGAGGCGCGAGCGGTAGTCCGTCGATACCACGCCCCGCGGCACGTCGCCTACCAGGGTCTGGCCGTCCAGCGTACTATTGCCGGTGTTCTGCTGAAACGACAGGCGCGGAATAAACAGAATGGAATTGGCCGAGTCGATCTTGTGCTCCAGGCGCAGGTTTGCGCGGTGGTTGATGTTGCGACTGTTGACGAAAGAGTTTTCGAGGTAGCGTTGGTTTTGGGTAGCGTACTGGCGGTCGGTGCTGCTAGTAATGCGGTTATTAGTCTGATTGAAAAAGTAGCTGCCCGTCACCTGCGTTTTCTTGCCCCATTGGTCGGAGTAGTTGAGGCCCACCGCATTAGTCGTGGAGATGCCCCCGCCTTGCGGCACCAGAAAATTTCCCCCGCCACCACCGCCGCGGCCGCCGCGCCCGCCACCGCCGGCTCCTACCAGATCGGCCGAGGCAAAGTTTTGCATGTTGATGTTGTTGGACTGCGCCACCAGCGAAATGCGCTGGTCGCCATTGAAGCTGTTCACGCTCACGCTGGCCTGGTAGCGCTCCGGTCCGGCCCCCAGCACTAGGCGTCCAAACTGCCCCTTGCGGTACTGCGGCTTGGTTACGATGTTGATGGTTTTCTGCGTGTTGCCGTCGTTGAAGCCAGAAAACTGCGACTGCTCACTCTGGCGGTCAAACACTTCAACCTTATCAATAATCTCAGCCGGAATATTTTTCATGGCCGCGTCGGGGTCGGTGCCGAAAAACTCCTTGCCGTCCACCAAAATCTTCTGCACCTGCTCGCCTTGCGCATTCACCTTGCCATCTTGCACCGTAATGCCGGGCATTTTGGTCACTAGGTCGCGGGCGTCGGCGTCGGGGTTGGTCTTGAAGGCGTTGGCATTGTACTGGGCCGTATCGCCCTTCTGCACGGCGGCGGGCGTTTTGCCTACCACTTCCACGCCCTTCAGCGTAATTCCACTGGCCTGTAAGGGTAGCGTGCCCAGCGTCCGGTTTGTTTGCGTAAGCTGCACCTGCCGCCGGATGGTCTGATAGCCCAGAAACGACACGGCCAAAATGTAGCGCCCGGCAGGCACATCGGCTATGCTGAAGTTGCCCTCGGTATCCACGGCCGCACCACGCCGCACCGAGTCGGGCACCTGAATCAGCACCACGTTGGCCCCAATCAGCGGCGATTTGTCGGTGGCATCCTCTACCCGGCCGGTTACTGGCAAGGTGGTCTGGGCCAAGGCGGAGCCGCTGAGCAGCAATAAGATAACGAAGAGAAAAAGTCGTTGCATATAGAGTAGGTAGCGGCTTATTGGACGAAGGTAGATGGGGCGGGTTTAAGCCTTTGGCCTGTACTCTGCTGGAACTCTGCGGTTCGCCCAGGAATATCTACTAACTGGCAAAAGAGGCCGACGAAATATTCTGCTGGTGGTGCTGAAGCAGACCCTGGAGTGTGCCGGAGGTTGCAGGCAAGGCTACCACTGCGCCGGTTGTTGTAGCGTGCGCCTTGCTCGTGTATTCAGCTTCTCGTTTTCCCCTAGGGTTTCACATGCAGTGTGAGTAGGGTAGGGCTGAGCGTAGAGTTGTAGAAACCACAACGGCTCCTTAGCTTGTCGGATATGTTTCACTGCCCTATTCGCTTGCTATTCGTTGGCGCATTGTTAGTTAGTACACTGTTCTGCACAAACGGTATGGCAGCACAGCTACCCGCTGCCGATACAGCGCAGTTGCGCCGCCACCTCGTAGCCCTGACTACCACGCCGCAACCCCGCAACTACCTTCACGAAGCCAGCCTGAACCAAGCCGCCGATTATATCAAAGCGGAACTGGCCGCCGCTGGGGCACACCCTACAGAACAGTCCTACCAGGTGCAAGGCCGCATGTACCAGAATATTCTGAGCAGCTTTGGGCCAGTTGATGGGCCACGACTCGTTATTGGTGCCCACTACGATGTGTGCGGCGAGCAGCCCGGTGCCGACGACAACGGGACAGGTGTGGCTGCGCTATTGGAGCTGGCCCGCTTGCTTGGCCACCAGCCACTCACGTGCCGGGTCGATCTGGTGGCCTATACATTAGAAGAACCGCCGTTTTTTCGGACGCCGCAAATGGGTAGCTATGTGCATGCTCGCAGCCTGCACGAGGCTGGTGTGCCAGTGCGTGGTATGATAGCGCTGGAAATGCTGGGCTATTATGATGACCGCAAAAACTCGCAGGACTACCCTTTCAAGCCTTTGCGCTGGCTCTATGGCAGCCGCGGCAACTACGTAACAGTGGCGCAGAAATTTGGTAACGGCCGCTTTGGCCGGCGGTTTGCCCGCCTGTACAAGAAAACCGCCGCCCTACCCGTCAAGCGGTTCAAAGCCCCCGCCTGGCTGCCGGGCATTGACTTCTCCGACCACCTCAACTATTGGCATTTCGACTACCTCGCCGTGCTACTGACGGACACGGCCTTTTACCGCAACAAACAGTACCACGAAGCCGCCGATACGGTCGACCGACTGGATTTGCGCCGGTTGGCCCTCGCCGTAGATGCCGTGCTGGCGACGGTAGTGCGGCTGGCAACGGAGTAAGCTACCCTTGCCAATCAGTATAAATGCCTGATGCGCTTGTGCTGCACGAACAAGCTTGCTTGAGAATAGCATAAAGGCACTCAGCAACAACCTGTTTCAAAAAAATCATTTTTATAAAACGTTGGTAAGCAGGGGTATTTGCTTAATGAGATTGTCTGCCAGTCTGAATAGAAAAGGGCCTTTTCGGTCTAGTACTGTCTTGCAGAAAGAGGCCAACTTCTATGTAGTAAAGTCGTTATAGTCTCTACTGTGTTATATTTGTATAATAATGGTTATAAAAAATATAATTATTGCAGTAATTCACCAACGTTGGCATTTGAAAGAATCCAGCGTTGCACCAGCATAGAACAAGCATAAGCATCTTCGAATAGAAGAATTCCTGTTTTGCCTGCTGGTTGAAAAAACTCCTACATGATAAATGTTACAAAGCCTTTTCTGCCGCCTCAAGAGGAATACGACCACTACCTGCGGGGAATTTGGTCGAGAAAATGGCTGACTAACAATGGTCCGTTAGTCAATGAGTTGGAGCTTACGCTAAAAAACTATTTTGGCGTACCACACTTGTTCTACGTGACCAATGGCACCATTGCCTTACAGCTGGCTATTAAAGCGTTAGATCTGCAGGGGGAAGTTATTACTACCCCGTTTTCTTTCGTTGCCACCACCAGCAGCATTGTGTGGGAGGGGTGTACCCCGGTTTTTGTCGACATCGACCCCGCCACGTATAATATTGATCCAGCGTTGATTGAGGCCGCCATTACGCCCCAAACCACAGCCATTCTGGCTACGCACGTGTTCGGTAATCCGTGTGCTGCGAAGGAAATAAGCGCAATAGCCGCCAAGCACAAGCTGCGCGTGATTTACGATGCAGCCCACGCGTTTGGCACCCAGTATCAGGGGCGCTCTGTACTGCATCAGGGCGACATCAGCACCTTGAGCTTCCACTCCACCAAATTGTTCCACACCATTGAAGGTGGCGCGCTCATCACGCACGACGCGGGCTTGGCCAACAAGATTGCGCACATGCGCAACTTCGGCTTCCATGGCCCCGAAACGTTCCAGGGGGTAGGCATCAACGGCAAGAACAGCGAGTTTCACGCCGCCATGGGTTTGTGCAACCTTAAGTACGTGCAGCAAATCCTGGATCGGCGGCATGAACTGACCGAGGTCTACCACCGCATGCTGAAGTCTTTGCAGGTAGGCAAGCCTTTCCTGCACCCCAATGCCGGCTTCAACTACGCCTACTACCCGGTTGTGTTTGAAAGTGAGGCGGTTTTGTTGCGAATGATTGATGCCATGCACGGCGTGTACGTCTACCCCCGGCGGTATTTCTACCCCTCCCTGGAAAAGCTGAGCTACGTGCGGCCCGGCCAGAAGATGCAGGTATCTTCCGATATTGCCTCCCGCGTGCTGTGCCTCCCGCTGTACCACGAGCTATCGGTGGAGGAAGTGAAGATGATTTGTCGGGCCATTCTTCGCGCTGAACGGTATTGAGGGCGGCCTACCCAAAACGGCGGCGGTTAGCTAGGCCAACTTCCCCGGCGCTTTTACTGGTTGGTCGCAAACTTTCCGCGGCTTTATGAAGGAAAAAACCCTAAAAGACCGCGCGGCCGTGAGCATGGTATGGCTCACGGGGGAGCGATTCGGGAGCCTGATCAGTGATTTTCTGATTTCCGTTTTCCTCGCCCGAATCCTGGGGCCCAGTGAGTTCGGCCTGATAGCCATGGTAGCGGTTTTCATTGCCCTGTTGCAGCCGTTTACGGATGCGGGCCTGGGTAGCGCGCTGCTTCGGAAAAAAGACGCCACTCCCGAAGACTACGACACCGTGTTCTGGAGTAATCTGGGCTTGTCTGTTGCTGCCTACGCCATTGTGTTTGCCTGCGCGCCGCTGGTGGCGCAGTTTTACAAGCAGCCGTTGCTCACGGACATTATCCGAGTGTTGGGCATCAGCTTGATGTTGAACTCGTTGAACATCGTGCAGAACATCCGGCTGACGAAGCTGCTGGATTTTCGCACCATCAGCCTCCGCTCGCTGGTCAGTAATATTCTCTCCGGCGGTATTGGGTTGTATTTGGCCTACCGTGGGTGGAGCTACTGGGCGCTGGTGATGCGGCAACTGCTCAACGCGCTCATTACCAATGTGCTGTATTGGGCAGCGCGGGCGTGGTTTCCGTCGTTCAATTTCTCTACAGCCTCGTTCAAGGATTTCTTCGGGTTCGGCTCCAAAATGCTGCTTTCTAGCCTGCTCGATACGGGCTTTCGCAATATATATCCGTTGCTGATCGGTAAGTTCTACTCGGCTTCTGCGCTGGGGTTCTACAACCGCGCCGTGAACCTGAAAGACATTCCGCAGACCCTGGTTTCGCAGGTCACCGGCCGGGTTTCCTACCCCGTTCTGATTGAGTTGCAGGACGATCCGCCCCGGTTGACGCAAGCCTACAAGCGCCTCATGCAGCTAGTGTCGTTTGCCTACTTCCCGATTCTGATGGGCCTAATGGGCTTGAGCAAGAGCGTGATACTGGTGCTGTTTACGGATAAATGGGCCAGCGCTATTCCGCTGCTGCAAGGCCTTGCGTTCGTGGGCTTGCTCTACCCCATTCACGCCCTGAACCTGAATATCCTGACGCTCAAAAAACGGTCTGACTTGTTTCTCGTTCTCGAGATAATCAAGAAGGCATTGACGGTGGTGTTCCTGCTGCTCACCTATCGGTGGGGCGTGATGGGCCTGATCTACGGGCAAATTGCCTTGTCATTCGTGGCCCTGATAATCAATACGCATTACTCCAAGCAGCTGATTGCCTACGGCTTTGCGCACCAGCTGCGCGACTTGCTGCCTAGTTTCTGCACATCGCTTGCTATGGGCATGACCCTGCTGTGGGGTAGTGAGCAGCTACAGGTTTTCACTTGGTGGACCTTGCTGATGTGGGTCGTGGTGGGCGGGGCCATTTACCTCACGCTGTCAGCCATCTTCAACCGGAAAAAACCTGCGCTACCTATACGATTTCTCCAGGGAGAAGTACCTCACCATGCGCATGGCCGGTTGACGGCTGCTTCGCTTCACAGCGAGAAGCCGCCCGCTTACCTACTCAGCCCAAACCTAGTCTAGCCTATGAAAGTCGCCATCATGCAGCCGTATTTATTCCCCTACATCGGGTACTTCCAGCTGCTGGCCGCGGCCGACTTATTCGTGGTGTACGACGATGTGCACTACATCAAAAAAGGGTGGATCAACCGCAACCGCATTCTGCTACACGGAGCCGAGCATCTATTCACGTTGCCCTGCCTGAATGCCAGCCAAAACAAGCTCATTAATGAGGTAGAGGTAGACTGGGCAAGCAAAGAAGTGCGCAAAGTGCGCCTGACCATGGAAATGGCCTACCGAAAAGCGCCGTTTTTCGAGCAGGTCTACCCGCTGGTGCAACGCGTGTTGGAGGGTAGCGGCCCCGCTACCATTGCGGAGGTAGCCACCCACAGCATCCGGGCTGTGTGCGCCTACCTTGGCATTGATACGCCGATTGTCACTAGTTCGCAGCAGCCCTACCACAACACCCACCTCAGCAAAGGCGCCCGCCTAGTAGACATTGTGCAGCAAGAGGGCGGCGACCAATATCTGAACCCTATCGGCGGCGAAGCGCTCTATACTAAAGAGTTCTTTGCTGAGCACGGCATTGCGCTGCACTTCGTGAAATCCCTACCCATCCGGTACGCGCAACCCGTGCCAGACAACGGGTTTGTGCCCTGGCTTTCCATCCTGGATGTGCTGATGTACAACGAGAAAGAGACAGTTATGGCCTTTTTACAAGACTACGAACTCCTATGAAAAACGTACTAATACTAGGCGGACAGGGCAATGCCTCCGTTATTGGCAATGCCATATTGGATGCGGCCCAGCGGGGTAGCCAGGAATACCAGTTTTGCGGCTACGTAAACGACCGGGACGGTTGCGAAGAAATAGAAGGCTACCCCGTGAAGGGCGGGCTTCAGGATATTCCGAGGCTGCTGGAAGAAGGCTACTACTTCCTCAACACGATTTACAAGATAGACGGGCAGCGGGAGCGAATTGCGCTGTTCGAGTCGCTGAACATACCGGATGACCGGCTCGCTACCTTCGTGCACCCGACGGCTTACATCGCCGCCAACGTAGAGTTGGGGCCGGGGTGCGTGGTGATGCCCCACGCCATTATTTCGACCAGCGTGAAGCTGGGCAAGTGCACCCGCGTGATGATTGGGGCCATTGTCAGCCACAATTGCACCATTGGCGCCCACACGTTTGTGGCGGCCGGCTCTTGCTCGGGCTCCAACTTGCAGGTAGGCGAAGGCGTGCACATCAGCATGAACGCCACGGTACGGGAGTTTCTGACCATCGGCAATTACTCTACCCTGGCCATGGGCAGTGTGCTGCTGAAGGATGTAGGCGAGCTGGAAATCTGGGCCGGTAACCCAGCTAAAATGCTGCGCAATGCACAGTGAGGTGCCGCTGGTAAGCGTGCGGGTCATCACCTACAACCACGGGCGCTTCCTGCGGGAGTGCCTGGATGGAATTATGGCCCAGGAAACGTCCTTCCCCTTTGAAGTGGTAATCGGGGAAGATTGCAGCACCGACAACACCCGCCAGATTTGCCAGGAGTTTCAGGCGCGCTACCCTGATACCATCAGGCTGCTGCTGCACGCGCAAAACGTAGGTGCGCAGGCCAACGCCCGCCTGGCCCGCGAAGCCTGCACCGGCAAATACATTGCGTTCTGCGAGGGCGACGACTACTGGACCGACCCCACCAAGCTCCAGCAACAGGTAGATTTTCTGGAAGCTAATCCGGACTACGTGCTGTGCTTCCACAACTGCTGGATGAAGTTTGAGCAGCAGCCAGACCGAGAAATGGAGTTGTTTCACAACTACATCAAAACCGACTACACTCTTCCAGAATTGATTGGAAAGTGGCTTATACCTACTGCTTCCGTTGTGTTTCGCAACCACCTCTTCACCGAGTACCCCGAGTGGCTGCGCAACGCAGTGGTAGGCGACACACCCTTTTATATTCTATTAGCTTCTTTTGGCTCGCTGAAACTAGTACCAGGTATTATGGCTGTATACCGTCGGCACGATGGCGGCGCCACTAACTTGCTACACGGATATCGCTACTGGGAGCGTATGATAGAATTGTATTGTGCTATAAATGAGCATTTTAAACATCAGTACAGTAAAGAGATAATACCCGTTCTAAAGTGGTTTCACTACAAGCTAACTCAACTGGCCTTGCAAGACAACGACTTTGAAAAATATCGACATTATGCACAGCGCTCTTTTCTCTTTAACACAAAGATGTTGCTACGTTACCAGCATATCGGCATATTTCACTATCGTATTGCTTTCATGGGTCTGACAGCTATAAGTCCTCTATTTTTCAAAGTACGTGTCCAGCGACAAGTGCAAAATAAAGCGTAATTAAAAAGCCTGGAATGCTCTGAAATCAGTGATAGTCAGGACTAACTTTCATTGCTAGAGCTGACCTCAGGTTTCGACCTGCTTTTACGTCCATAAACTACCGCTTGCGCACCAGCAGCAGCCCGTCGCGCAAGGGTAGGAACACGTTTTCCACCCGCTCGTCCTGCTGCACCTTATCGTTGAAGGCACGCACGGCCCAGGCGTCTTTGTCGCCAGCCTTGATGGGGTAGGAGGATAGGACCTTGCCGCTCCAGAATACGTTGTCAATCAGGATGAAACCACCTGGCCGTACCTGCGGGAACACCAGCTCGTAGTAGGCGTCGTTGTTGATTTTATCGGCGTCGATAAACACCATATCCCACTCGCCGGGTAGGGTAGGGAGTATTTCCAGCGCTTTTCCGATGTGCAGGTGTACTTGGTTGCTGAGGCCGGCCTCGGCCACGTAGCGCCGGATACGAGTTTCCAGCTCGGGGTTTTGCTCCACGGTGTGCAGCTCGCCGTCGGCGGGTAGGCCCTCGGCCAGGCACAGGGCCGAGTAGCCCGTAAACGTGCCCAGCTCCAGCACCCGCCGCGGCCGGATCATGTGGCTGAGTATACTCAGCAACCGGCCCTGAAAGTGGCCTGACAGCATCCGGGGAGCCAGCACCTGCACGTGTGTTTCGCGGTTGAGGCGAGCTAGCAGAGGCGTTTCGGGGGAGGTATGGGCTTCGGCGTAGAGGTCGGTTTCGTCGGTCATGAAGAAGGATAGGCGGTTTGCTCGGCGGGCCAGTCGTTGCGGAGTAGCCGTACGAAGGCCGAAGTAAGCACCACGGCCAGCACACCCGCGCTGATGCTCCCTACCAGCCCCGAAATGATGAAATTCATGCCGTAGTGATGGTGGCTGTACCAGGCAAAAATCAGCACAAACATACTGAACAACGTAGCGGTAATTAGCCAGAAAATAGCTTGCTGGCGGGTAGACACGCGCGGCGGACGTCGCGTAACCGGCAACTGCCACACAAACCACAGCACTATCAGCACGCCTACTAGCGACGAGCCGTATTGCAGCCACACAAACAGCGGCCGGTTGTGCACAGTATCAATCAGAAAGGGAAGTTGATGGGCAATGCGGCCCCGCGTGTGCGTCACACCATCCCACACCAAGTGCGACCCGGCGCCAATGATAATAGCCAGCAGCAGGCGCGGGCTCCACAGGTTGCTAAGGGGCCAGTACTGGGCAGCAAAGCGCCCGAATCGACGCCGCAGAAACACCGGCATACTGCGCACCAGCGGCCGTTTCACCAGCCCATGAAACAAGCCCGTGAGCACCAGTGCTAAGGGCAAGTCAAGCACAAAAATACCTACCGTAGAATGCCCAAACCCACCGCCCGGCCGCAACCGCAGGAAATACTCAAAATCGGGCGACATGCTGCCCAGAATCAGGCCCGTAGCCGACAGCCAGCGGCGGCCTTTGTACAGCAACGGCACTACAATGGCCGGGTGAGCAAGGGTGAACGGCATACGGAGGAAGGGTAAGACAGCAAGGCACAGTAAGCCCGCAAAGTAACACGCAATCAGGTAGAGAAGGGAACCAGATGAAATTTCAACACTTGGAAGCCGGCTTTGCCTTGGGCGAAATAATACTTTGTGACGCGGAATAATCCCTCGTAGCGAAACATCTCCCCACCCTCGTACCTCACCTTATGTAGCACCCGTACGGGCCGGCCGGTTTCTTGGCTGCGGCGCAGGGCTAGGTTACGCCCCGTCATTTCCTGGTTGGTCACCTGTCGACCAGTGCGTAGGTCGCGTCCGCCGCTGCCGGAATAGATGATTTCCTCCTCCGCAAACTCATCATCCTCGTACGCGCCGGCCAGCACAATCGAGTCAGCGCCTTCGGCCTGCGTGCCGCTTACGCCCGCCCGCCGTGGCCGGTGCATTCCTACCAGCGACAACGCTAAGCGGTTCTCGAATAAGTCGCCCGGCCGGTAGGAAGCAATGTGGCCGAAAATAGGCATGCTAATAAGTTGGTAAAGGGGTAAAAAGGTGGCTGTCTTAAAACGGCTGTCATCCTGAGCTTGCGAAGGACCTTATCACGCTAGAACGATAGACGTCCTGCCGTGATAAGGTCCTTCGCAAGCTCAGGATGACAGCCGTAAGCTTACTCACCACTCACCTTACTCAGGCACGTACTGCAACACGCTCAAGTTATCCTCTCGCAGCACATCGTTGGCCATATCCAGCAACTCCGTAGCGGTGATAGTGCGCACCCGATCAAAGATTTCGGTGATGGGCTCCACGCGGTTCAGGTCCAGCGTACTCTTGGCGAGGAGCTGCATCAGGCCGCCGTTGCTTTCTTCGGCCATGGCCAATTGGCCCATGAGCTGCTCTTTGGCAGTGTGTAGCTGCAAGCCGCCGAGCGGCTTTTTACGCAGCCTTTTCAGCTCCTTTTGCACCAAGCCAATAGTACGGTTTACCTGCTTTTTCTCGGTGCCGAAGTAGATACCGAACATGCCCGTATCGGTGTAAGGCGAGTAAGTGGAGTCGATGGCGTAGACCAAGCCGAACTTCTCGCGCACACCCAGGTTCAGACGCGAGTTCATGCCGGGACCGCCCAGCACGTTGTTGAGCAGGAAAAACGGAATCCGGCGGTCATCATCAATAGCATAGGCCGGGCCACCGATGAGGCAGTGCGCCTGCGTGATAGGCTTACGCTCCAGCAGCTCGCGGCGCTGGTAGCCAGCAAAGCTGGTGCGGGGCCGGTCGCCCAGTTGGGCAGGTAGGGGCGCCAGGTATTTCTCGGCCAGGCGCTTCACCTCCTTAAATGGCAGGTTACTCACGGAACTGAACACCAACCGGTCGGTGCGCACATTTTCGCTCAGGAACTGCCGGAAATCAGCCTGCTGAAAGCTGCTTACGCTCTGGCGCGTGCCTAGGATGTTGTGCCCTAGGGCGTGCTGCCCAAAAATTACCTCGTCAAAATCATCAATAATAGCGTCGTCGGGCGCGTCGAGGTACATCGACATTTCTTCCAAGATCACGCCGCGCTCCTTCTCGATTTCTTTCTCAGGGAATACTGAGTGGAAGGTGAGGTCAGTCAGCAGCTCGAAGGCCCGCTCGAAATGCGTGCTGAGCAGCGAGGCGTAGAAGCAGATTTTTTCCTTGGTGGTGTAGGCATTCAGCTCGCCGCCAACGGTTTCAAGGCGGTTGAGAATGTGGAAGCTCTTGCGGCGCTCAGTGCCTTTAAAGGCCATGTGCTCCCAGAAGTGCGCTAAGCCCTGCTGCTCGGGGCGCTCATCGCGCGAGCCAATATCAAGCAGAAAGCCGCAGTGCGCGATTTTAGTGTGAGGTACCTGTTTATGGAGTACCCGAATGCCGTTGGGCAGTTCGAGCAAATCGTAGTCGAGCATTCGTCGGGAAAAGCAGAAAAGTAGAAAGGCAAAAACCTCGGCGGGCCGGGGTAGGGGCCGGCTGGGCTACTATAACAGCCAAGCCCGGTGCGTAGTTGCAAAGGTACGTGCTGCATGAGGGCAACGTACAAAAAGAGCAACAAAAGCCAACGAAATACGCCGCTGCCTTAGGCCCGCATCAGTTCGCGATATACCACTTCCTGGGGCGCGATCATACGCTGCAGCCGTTCTGCCTCGGCCAGTGGGGCCAACAGTTGGGCTGTGCCGATGCCCCGGCCGCACAGAAAATGCGTGAGCGGGCATTGGGCATACCCCGTCACGTCGCAGGAGCGGCACTCTAGGTCTGCTGCCGATTCTACTACCCAGGCCTGTGGGCTGAGCGGCCCGAAGCCGAAGGTGGGTGCCGTAGAGCAGTACACCGCGCAGGTAGGCGCCGCCACCGCCGAGCACAGGTGCAGCATGGCCGAATCGAGCACGTAGTTGAGTACGGCCCCGCGTAGCAGCGCCGCCGTAGCCAGCACCGATAACCGCCCAGCCAGATTAACAACTCCCGAACGGTGGCTACGTGCGGCTAGCTCCGCGCACAAGGCGGCGTCGGCGGTAGTACCTACCAGGTATACTGGGTAGCAGGAGGGTAGGGCGGCCAGCAGCTTCAGCCATTGCTCGGTAGGCAGCTGCCGGGTGCGCTGGTCGGCGCCGGGTGCCAGGCATAAGTAGTTACCCGCCAGCGTATAGGGCATGGCTGCCTCCACATCGGCGAGGGTAGGGTAGAGGCGTGGCAGCGTAAGGGGCGTGTAGGCGGGTGGAGCCAGCAGTTGCAGGTTGCGCGCCACCTCGTGCGTATCAGTTGCAATGAAATACGGAACGGCCCGCGTGAAGCCCGTAGATAACGGATTTTTAGTAAATCCAATTCTTTCCTCGGCGCCAGAAAAAGCGGTTAGCAAGCCTGTGGCTGTAGAGTGCTGTAAATTAATGACCCGGTGGTAGTTAACCGCCCTGATCTGCCGCAGTAGCTGATGGGCAACGGGTAGTTTGATCTGTGATTTTTCTACTGTAAGTATCTGATTTATAAAAGGATGATTTTGTAACACACTAGTGTGTTCTTGCTGAATCAATACATCTAAAATACTGGTTGGTTCTATCAGGCGAAGGTATTCGATTAGAGCTGTGAGCAGAATAACATCAGCCAACGAGCCAGTTTGAATAAGTAGGGTAGAGCGGTTAGGGAGCATTGCTGTATCGGAAAAAGCCAACTGTTTAGAAAAGCAACTTTATTGGTATAGTGCAAAATGACGGCCAAATTTTATTCCTTCCCTTATAACCCGTAACATCGATAGGCTATGCGTATTCCTTTTCGGCTTCCAAACTAGCTGGGCAACATGTTGATGCGTGCCGGTTTTATGCTCTCCTTGCACCAATTTCACTCCCTCTACTCATCTGCATTTCGTTACAAAAGCCGAGGTGGCGTCACTGGTGCTACTGCTGTTGCCGGTTGGTGTATCTGCTATTGTGCATTCTCTGCCTAAGTCTATGTGGGAAGGAGAAGTGGGCGTTTTAGTCGGTGGCTCCGGCGGCGGCACGGACCATTTGCTGCCTACTACAACCTGCTTACTTCTTCTGCTACCCTATTAGGGGTTGCAAGCGCTGGCGGGCACCGCTTGCAACACCCACGCGCATGCTCTCCTACTTCCATTTGGCCAGCACCGCACCGATGAATACCTAGCACTGCTACCCCACCCGCCCTGCCTTATGCACCTCAGCAATGCCCAACTGGTGGCTGCGGCGTAGCGCTTGCTGGTGGGGTAGGGAATAGCTTTTCGGGACAATCGCCGGCTCAATCTGTTAACTTGCTGCGGCGCTATTTTGGCGTCGTCCTCATCTTCT
Source organism: Hymenobacter sp. NBH84 (assembly GCF_014217645.1). Classification (NCBI taxonomy): domain Bacteria; kingdom Pseudomonadati; phylum Bacteroidota; class Cytophagia; order Cytophagales; family Hymenobacteraceae; genus Hymenobacter; species Hymenobacter sp. NBH84. The sequence goes on along the minus strand of NZ_CP043644.1, from coordinate 3,215,203 downwards.
ATCCTGTCTTTTCCATGCGCTACGGCCCCATCGACCCACAGTTATTCATCGAAAACCGCCGCCATTTCAAGGTCTTATTACCCCCGGCGTCGCTGGCTATTTTCAATGCCAACGACATCATGCCCACCAATGCCGACGGCACCATGGCGTTTCGGCAAAACAACGATTTGTTCTACCTGTCCGGCGTCGATCAGGAGGAAAGCATCCTGGTAATCTTCCCCGATGCCAAGTTGCCGCAGTACCGCGAAATTCTGTTCCTGCGCGAAACCAGCGAGCATATTTTGGTGTGGGAAGGCTACAAGCTCACCAAAGACCAGGCCCGCCAACAGTCGGGAGTGCCCACCATCATGTGGCTCGACTCGTTTAAATCGGTGCTGCCGGCCCTGATGAATGAGGCTGAAAATGTGTATTTAAACACCAACGAGCACATTCGGGCTGTGGTGGAGGTGGAAACTCGCGATGCTCGCTTTGGCAAGTGGCTGCGCGAAGCCTACCCCCTGCATCAGTACCGTCGCGTGGCTCCACTCATGCACCGGCTGCGCGCTATTAAAAGCGATGAGGAAGTCCGGCTGATGCGCCAGGCTGCCGACATCACCGATAAAGCGTTTCGCCGCCTACTGGGCTTTGTGAAGCCGGGCGTGATGGAATACGAGATTGAGGCCGAAATCTTTCATGAGTTCCTGCGCCATGGTTCGCGCGGGCCGGCCTACAGCAGCATTATTGCCTCGGGCGAAAATGCCTGCATCCTGCACTACGTTAGCAACGAGCGTGAGTGCAAAGATGGCGATGTGCTGCTGATGGACTTTGGGGCCGAATACGCCAACTACGCCGCCGATTTGTCGCGCTCCATCCCGGTGAATGGCAAGTTCACCAAGCGCCAGCGCGATGTGTACGAGGCTGTGTTGAGCGTAATGAAGTTTGCCACCTCGCAGCTAGTGGCTGGCAACAATATTGAGGAGTACCACGCCGCCGTGGGGCGCCGCATGGAGCAGGAACTGATTAAGCTGGACCTGCTCAACGCAAACGACGTGAAGAACCAAGACCCCGCCGCGCCCCTGTATAAGAAATACTTTATGCACGGCACCTCTCACTACCTGGGCCTCGATGTACACGATGTAGGCGACAAATACCGGGTGTTTGAGCCGGGCATGGTGTATACCTGCGAGCCGGGTATTTACATCCGGGAAGAAGGCCTTGGCATACGCCTGGAAAATGATATTCTCATCACGGAAACCGGCAACGATGACCTGATGAAAAACATCCCGTTAGAGGCAGATGATATTGAGCGCCTGATGCAAGCCGGACGCTGATACAGCGCTATCACCAGCGTTCAACTGAAATTCCCGCCGTGCTGCCAACGTGTAGCATGACGGGAATTTTAATTTCTGATCGGAGTTTCTGAGGCTCTGTTTGTTATATTCAATGAATAAAATATATTTTTTTATGCTGGAAAATAAGGCCTAAAATGCGGTCGATTTGCTTGAAAATGGGCTTTATAGGGTAGTAAATCAGTGTAGGGTATACGTGACCGAATACGCACTTACTACAACTTTATTCTCCCTAGAACGGTATAGGCAGCATATTCCGCCTCATACTCTCTCCCATATTGAGCGGATCTACTACAAGTTTTACCCAATTTTTTCTCTTCTATGAGACACCTTTTAACCACAACGGCGGCACTCGGACTAGCCATGTTCGCAGCCGCCCCCAAAGCCCAGGCACAGACCTCTGACCACAAGACGGTGATTGGCCTCTCAGCCAATGCCTTCCAGTATAAAGGCAACCTGGGTTCTGATTATTGGGACTTCAGCCGCTCCAAGTGGGGCCCTGGTATCTCTATCAACCAGTACATCGCTCCCGGCCTCAGCATTGGTCTGCAAGGCAGCTATGCTGAGTTGAAGAAGTCCATCGGTACCAACAGCAGCACCTTCGCCACGAACATTGTGAGCGCCAATGTGCCGATTAAGCTGATGCTGAACAATGGCTGGGCCTTGAAGGAAGATGCCTTCGTGCAGCCCTACATCTTGTTGGCTCCTGGCATTCTGTACTACAGCCGTGAAGGTCAGTACCGTTCCAACAACGTAAATACCAACATCAACGCTGACGAGACCAAATTTGCTGGTCAGGCTGGCTTGGGTATCAACTTCCGCATCAGCGACAACATCGGCATCTTCGTGCAGACTTCGCAGGTAGTAGGCTACAAAGCCAACCTCGACGGTAGCGTAGGCGGCGACAATGATGGCTGGGATGACCGTTTCTTGCAGCACTCGGCTGGCCTGAACATCGCGTTTGGCAAGCCGAAGGATGAGGACATGGACGGTGTTCCAGACCGCAAAGACAAGTGCCCCGGCACTCCTGCTGGTGTAGCAGTAGACGAAAACGGCTGCCCACTTGATGGCGACGGCGACGGTGTTCCAGATTACCAGGATAAGTGCCCCACCGAGAAAGGCTTGGCTTCGCTGGAAGGCTGCCCCGACCGTGACGGTGACGGTGTACGTGACTCAGAAGACGAATGCCCCGACCAGGCTGGTCTGCCCGCACTGCGCGGCTGCCCTGACTCTGACGGCGACGGCGTAGCTGATAAAGACGACAAGTGCCCCAACACCCCTGCTGGTACCCAGGTTGACGCAACCGGCTGCCCAGTAGTAGTAGACTCTGACGGTGACGGTGTGAATGACGACGTGGATAAGTGCCCCGGTACTCCGGCTGGCGTGACGGTTGACTCGACTGGTTGCCCGCTGCCTATCCCCGCTGAAATCCGCAAGCTGGAGCAACCCATCCGCTTCGAAACCAATAGCACAGTAATCCAGCGCAGCTCGTACACTACCCTCGATAAGATGGTACAAGTACTGAACGACCACCCCGAGTATAGCCTCCGCATCTCGGGCTACGCTGACAGCCGCGGTACCGATGAGTACAACCAAGGCCTGTCGGAGCGTCGCGCTGAGTCGGCTAAGACGTACTTCACTGGCAAAGGCATCGACACGAACCGTATCCCAACGGAAGGTTTCGGCGAAAGCAAGCCAGTTGTTCCGAACACCTCGCGTGCTAACATGGCGAAAAACCGCCGCGCCGAGTTCAAGTTCGAATTCTACATCCCTAGCCAGCCGCAACCCTAATCCTGCACTGCGCTAAAGCAAAAGGGGCGAACCATTGGTTCGCCCCTTTTTTGTGTTGATTGAATTCTCAGATTACGGCGCGGTTTCGCGTACCACATTGGGTAGGAACTCCGCCAGTCGCTCGGCCTGTGCCCGCGTAAAGTTGCCGCTTACATCGAGCAGCACAAACGAGTCGGGGGCGCTGTTGAGGTGGCCGGTGGCTACCATCTCCTGCACTTGGTCGCCCTGCTGCCGAACGGCGTAGCGTAATGCCGTATCGTTATCAGGGGCCGATACGGCCAAGGGGGTGTACCGCTCGTTTTTTAGCAAACCGTCTACTTCCTGGCTCAGCCCTTCGTTGGTAAGCTTCAGCGCCCCCGATGAAGTAGGTGTAAAGGCCAACACCTTACAGCTTCGAATAGCCGTTAGCGCCTGCGCTAGGTCGTTGTCGCCACCTAGCTTGCCCAGGCGGCCCAGCAGCAGCCGCGTAGTCAGCCCCGCCGACCACTCGGTGGTGCGGAAGCCGGGGCGGCCATCGTACTTGCGAAAAAACTCGGCCACGGTACGGGCCGGCGTGCCGAGGCCACTGGCCCGGCAGCCACTTAGCAGCAGCGCCAGCGCGGCTACTAAGGAAAAAGCATAGCGTTTCATGCGCCTAAATTGCGCCAAATTCCGCTGCTATGCTTTGGGCAACTTACTTCGCAGTCATTTTGTCGAACGCCACAGCATTCAGGAAATACACGTCGCGGTTGGTACCATTGGTGGCTCTAATGTGCTGGTAGCCAAAGGCCAGAAAGCGACTGCCGTACCAGGCCAGCATACCTTGTTGGGTGGCGTTGTTGGCCTTTTCCTTGTTGTCGCTGAGGGTGGTTTGCACGGGCACCATCAGGTCGTTGGAAGAGGCATTGGCACCGTCGATCAGCTTGTAGCGAATGCGATACTCATCGAGGTAGGCCAATACAAACCGCCGGCCATCGGGTAGGGGACGCAGCTGCACCATCTCCACCAAATCATAGCTGCGAGCATCTTTCAAGACAAACGTATTGTCCCACAACAGATTACCCTCATGGTCGAAGCCGCAGACGATGGCGTGGGTAGTATAATAGCCCTCGGTGTTGTTGCCGTAAGCGCCCAGCGGAACACCTGAGTTGGGCTGGTAGGGCACCGTGTTGCGAAAGCGCTGATTGTATACCTCGCCTACCAGCACATACCCATAGGAGGTGGGCAATAGTTCGTGCGTGAGCAAACGGTAGTGCAGGCGGAGGTTGCGGTTGGTGGCGCGCATTTGCTCGCCACGTACTTTCAGCCGCACTGCTCGCTTGGGCGACACAAAATCGAAGAAGTGCTTCAGGTTCAGGAAATCGTAGAAGCGCAGGCTGCGGCGGCTGCCCGTGAGGGTAGGCGCCTCGTTCAGATCAGCCACAAACAGGCCCTGGGCGTAGCGCGTGTCGCGCAGGCTGTAGGTGCCCAGCAGCAGCCGGTCGCGGAGGCCAGGGCTGAGTTGGGCCATAAGCAGGTTCCGGTCGCTTTCGGCCTGCACAAACTCCGAGCGTAGCAGCTGGCCTTCCGCCGACAGCTCTTTCACTTGCAGGCGTGTTTTGTAACCGTTGGTCTGGCTGCTGATGAAATCGACGCGCTGCGCTAATGGGTCGACGGCAAAGGTGAAGTTGGTAGGCAGCTGCTCGTAGATGGCGGGCAGCGCGCTAATGCGGTTGCGGCGCAAGTTCAGCAGCAACGCTGTCAGATGATTTTCAACCATCACCGTCAGGAACGCCTGCCCGCGCAACACCCGAAAATCGTAGATACTGCGCACATCTTCCGCCTCAAACATGTGCGCGTACAATACGCCCGTCTGAGCATCCAGCTCGGCTATCCACAGCTGCTTGCCCAGCAAATCGGGCCGGAACAGCGCGTAGACTGTCATGCCATCGGAGGTGAGCCGATCAAAGGAAAAGCCCTTGGGCACCTCCAGCGGCGACGACCACACGGGTCGCAACTGGTAGTCGTATTTTTGAAAGCTGAGCGTAGTAGTGAAAGCGCCGGGCTTCAGCTGCTCCACTAGCAACACCACACTACTATCGGCGGGTAGGGGCTGAATGCTGACTTCGCTGTTGTAGGCATCCAGGGGTAGCTCCAGACGGGCGGGCTGCGTGGGCTCCTCGGCGGCCAGCGCCGAGCCTATACACAGCCAGAGCAAGGGTAGTAAAAATAGCTTCATCGATAGGTGTAGAAAGGGCGTAGTGGTAGAATTACGATAAATCAACCAGAAAAGCCAGCGCCCACGGGTTGGTTTATTACTACCTGATGCTAATCGACACCGTTTTCCACAAAAAAGCCGGCCGTACGTGAAGTAAAGCCGGCTTAGATAACAGCTGGAAGGGCCTAGAGAGGTAGGTCTCTTACCTTGCGCCTAGCTCTAATAAGGTGTCAAACTCCTCGGGCCGAAGCGGCATCACCGACAGCCGCGACTGACGCAACAAGGCTATTTGAGTTAGGCGCTCATCGGCCTTGATTTGGGCCAGCGACACGGGTTGGGGTAAGGCCTCGCGGGGGGCTAGGGCTACGGCTACCCACGGGCTGCCCGTTTCGGCAGTAGTGTCGGGGGCGGCGGGGGCTACTACTTCGGCTACGCCTACTATTTCTTTGTCGGATACGCTGTGGTAGAACAGCACCAGATCCTGGGGTTGCATCTGCTGCAAAAAGTTGCGGGCCTGGTAGTTGCGCACGCCCGTCCAGTCGGTGCGGCCTTCTTGCAGAAAATCCTGCCAGGAGTATTTTTCGGGTTCGGATTTAACGAGCCAGTAGTTCATAGAAAGCAAACGGAAAATGAGAACTACAAACTTATAACAAAGCGGCCTACCCGGATTATGCCAGGTAGGCCGCTTCAGTAGGGTAGCAATTGCTATCTTAGGTAGCGGGCGCGCAGCAAATCACTGGTGGCCGATACAATCTGCACCTGAAAATCGGGCCTGGAGTTGTCGTTGAGATGCACGTAGAAAATCGTTTTATCATCATTCTGCGACCAAACGCCCTGGTGTTGGGTAGGGCCAGGACCAATACCGGGCGCGATGTAGAGCAGGGTGCCATCTTTCTCAAAGCGGAAGCCGTCGCCGCCTTCAAATGGCATATTGTAACGCACTGGTTGCTCAACCCACGTGTAGTTATCCGGGCGGTAGGTAGGCGTTTCATCCGACTTGGCCTCGTAGGAATTCAACCATAGTTGACCAAACAAGTACGAATTCACTGCCTCCGGCGACACGGTCTCATCATCCGCGGAGCAAGCACTAAACAATAAGTTGGCGAGCAAAAAGCAGCCGAGAAGTACTAAAAAGCGCATATACAGTAGTGAATCTAGACAAGCAGTGACGTAACGTAAAAAGGAGCCATATCTTGCCCCAAACGTTGCACGTGGCTATTGCACTTGCTCTACTTTTAAGACTTCTGGCGTTAGCTCAACAACTTTCAACTTGTATTCGGAGCCATACTGCGCGGAAAGATGGCCGTGAAGGATGTTCGAGCTCTCCCAGGTCCATATCCCTACTTCTTCCGGGATAGAACCTCCATCATCAGGAGCCGGGCTGTAGTGAACTAAACGCCCATCCGTATGGAAAAGATAACCTGAGCGCGGCCACGAGGGCGGAAACGAGTAACCTTTAGGCCGATAAACCTGAATAGCGCTGTTCGCCGCTTCTTCTTCGTGCGACCTCAGCCAGATTCGGTCAACTAGCTGGGTCTGCGTCGGCGCAACATCAGCGTCCGACTCGCAAGAAGCCAACTGTAAAAACAGAAATACTGCAAAAAATAGTGTTAGCAGACGCATGTAAGAGAAGGAGTAATAATTTCAACCAAGAGCCTCCTTGCTGCCCCAAACGTTGCACGCTACTTTTCTAGCCGTCGTACTTTTAACACATTATTTTCCAGGGAGACGATTTCCAGGCGGTAATCTGGCTCCTGTTTGTCTTCCAGGGAAATAAGAACGGTGTTGTCGCCGTCCATTTTCCAAGTGCCTTCGTGGCCTTCCAAGCCATCGGTGGGGGCAATGTCGTATTGCGTGAACAAGCCGGCGCGGTCGAAGGCAAAGCCAGTGCGGCCCCGTGAGGGCGGAAACGCATAGGTGTTGGGCCGGTAGACCAAGACGCCCTCCTGGTCTTCCTCGTGGGCGTGCAACCAAGTGCCTTCCAGTTTGCGCAGGTTGATACTGGACTGCGTGCAGGTAGCGGCCAAAAACAAGATGCTTAGGAAGGCAAGGAAAGTAAAAAGACGCATAATACTCAGAGCAAGGAGATGAAAACGGCACGGGCAACAAAAAACGCAGCGCCCGGCTCGAAACCTACGTAGTGTTGTATACGGTAACTACCGCGCTGGGGTCCGCTGGAGCAAAACCGGGCTTAAGCTACCAGTTTGCCCGTATCTTTACCGAGCTGCGTTCTGCCTGGCACCCGGCATCCGGCGCGACCCAAACTCCTAAGTTCCCTACCCCGTGACCAATCGTGACCTGATTCGGGCTTTCAAACTGGCGGCCCAGCTGCTGGAGCTGCACGACGAGAATCCGTTTAAAATCCGCGCCTACGAAGGCACCGCCAATGCCCTTGATCAGCTCAACTTTCAGGTGGCCGACGTGGACCGCACCGGTCTGCCCGACCGCACCGGCCTGAGCAAAAGCGCCGCCGCCCGCGTGGCCGAGCTACTTGATACGGGCTCGTTCGATGAGCTGACGCGCTTGCTAGCCATTACGCCACCCGGCGTAGTGGAACTGCTGAACATCAAAGGCATCGGCCCCAAGAAAATCCGTCAGTTGTGGCGCGAGGCTGGTATTGAAAGCCCCGAGCAACTGCGCGAAGCTGCCGAGCAGGACCAAATCAGCAAACTGAAAGGTTTCGGCAAAAAGACCCAGGACCTGATTTTAGCCGCCCTCGAATTTACCAGCCAAAGCAAAGGTAAGCTGCTGTTTCCGCAGGCCGAAGCCCTGGCCGCCGACCTGCAAGCCCGCCTCCGCGAGGCGCTACGCACCGAGCAGGTGGCCGTGGCCGGGGAGCTGCGCCGTTGCCTCGAAACCATCGAAACTATTGTGCTGGTAGCCGCTACCTCTACTCCCGACCGCGGCCACGATGCCCTGGATGCGCTAGAAGGCCTGGCCGCCGAGCCTACCCAGTGCGGGGTATATTGCTGGCGCGGCACCACCACCGAATCGGGTGTGAAAGTGGAGGTGCATTTCGTGACCAAGGAAAACTTCACCAACCAGCTGTTCCTGCTTACTGGCAACGAAGAACACCTCACCGAGGCCCTACCCGGCGCCATGCCCGGTCAGCCGGCCACATTGCGCCAAGTGGTCAAGAAAGAGCGATTTTATCAAGAGGAAGCCATCTACGAGAAAGCCGGCCTGCAATACGTGGTGCCCGAATTGCGTGAGGGTAGGGGGGAACTAACTCTAGCCAAAGAGCAGAAAATACCGCGCCTGCTGGAAGACACCGACCTGCGCGGCTCCCTACACAACCACAGCAACTACTCCGACGGTGCCCACACCCTGCGCCAAATGGCCGAGTGGCTGCGCGACCACCAGTACCAGTACCTCGGCATCTGCGACCACTCGCAGGCGGCGCACTACGCCAATGGCCTCTCACCGGAGCGCGTGCGCCAGCAGCAACAGGAAATCGACCAGCTAAACCAGGAGCTAGCCCCGTTCCGCATTTTCAAAGGGATTGAGTGCGATATCTTGAGTGATGGAGCGCTGGACTACACGCCCGACGTGCTTAGCTCCTTCGATTTCGTGGTGGCTTCCGTACACAGCAACCTGCGTATGGACGAGCGCAAGGCCACCGAGCGAATGCTGCGCGCCATCGAAAATCCCTACTGCACCATGCTGGGTCACCCCACCGGCCGCTTGCTGCTGCGCCGCGAAGGCTACCCGCTTGATTTCAAAGCCATTATTGATGCCTGTGCCAAGCATGGCGTCATCATCGAAATCAACGCCAACCCCTGGCGCCTCGACCTGGACTGGCGCTGGGTGCGCTACGCCCTCGACCAAGGCGTGCGCCTCAGCATCAACCCCGACGCCCACCACACTGACGGCTACGCCGACATGCGCTACGGCGTGCTGATGGGCCGCAAGGGTATGCTGACACCCGATATGACGTTTAATGCGTTATCAGTGGAAGAGGTAGCGGCGTATTTCGCCGAGCGAAAAGCTAATATCAAACCGCCCCTGGAATATAAAAAGTCGTTGTTTGAGTAGGGGCGCGTGGCCCGCACCTATCGTTGCTGAGGTTGTTTTTCTAGTTTGATAACGTTGCCCACACCGCCGTTCAACGACGGGCGCGTGTAGCGCGTCCCTACCGCATGAAAATTCTGGTTCTGCGCTTTTCCTCCATCGGCGACATTGTGCTGACTACCCCCGTGGTGCGCGCCATCCGGCAGCAGGTGCCCGGTGCGGAGGTGCATTTCTGCACCAAGCCCGCCTACCGCGGCTTGGTCGAGTCAAACCCTTACATCAAGAAGGGCCACTACCTCACGGGCTCCCTACGCGAGTTGGCAGCAGAGCTACGCGCCGAACGATTCGACTACATCGTTGATCTGCACAATAACCTGCGTACTAGGTTGTTGAAACTGCAACTCAACGTGCCCAGCAGCAGCTTCGATAAGCTGAATTTTCAGAAGTGGCTATTGGTACGCTTCAAAATCAACCGCTTACCCCACGTGCACATCGTGGACCGCTACCTGGCCGCAGCCGCGCCCCTGGGCGTGCGCAACGACGGCAAGGGCCTTGATTACTTCATCCCCGAAAAAGATGAGGTAGACCTAGCCACGACGCTACCGGCTCATTTCCAGCGCGGCTACGTGGCCTTCGCTATTGGGGCACAGCACGCCACCAAGCGCCTGCCCGTAGAGCGCATCATTGAGCTGTGCGGGCAACTAGGGCGGCCCGTGGTGCTACTTGGCGGCCCCGAGGACGAAAGCACCGGCCACGTGGTGGAGCTGGCTTTTGAGAAGGAAGCGGCCACAGCAGTACCGCCTACCGCCCAAATTCCCGACAGCCCATACTATTTTCCTAAGACCCCAAGGCCCCAAGATCCTAAGACCCTCATCTACAACGCCTGCGGCAAGTTCAACCTGCATCAGTCTGCCTCGCTGGTGCGGCAGGCGCAGCTCGTAGTCAGCCACGATACGGGGCTGATGCACATTGCGGCGGCTTTCAAAAAAGAGATTTTCAGCGTGTGGGGCAATACGGTGCCGGCTTTTGGGATGTACCCCTACCGCACGGAGTTTCGGGTGCTGGAGGTGGAAGGGCTGGCGTGTCGGCCGTGTTCCAAAATCGGTTTCGGGCAGTGCCCGCAAGGACATTTCAAATGCATGCGCGACATTCGCTTCGATCTGGATTTGCCGCCCGCTCGGGATGGGCGGTAGGTACAGCTTTTCGTTGTTATAAATTGATGCAATCAGCGCATTCGTGGGTATGAAAAAGAAGAGGCCCGCTCGAAGCGGGCCTCTTTGCGCAAACAAAGATGAACTTGGTAGCACGGATAAATCAGGATAGTCAGCAAGAAAAGCTGGAATTACCCAATCTTGCTGAATCCGCAGTACGAATGCAATACCTCCGGCAACGCAATGCCATCTGCTGTTTGATTGTTTTCCAGCAGAGCCGCTACAATGCGGGGTAGGGCCAGCGCCGAGCCGTTGAGCGTGTGCAGCAACTGCGTTTTGCCACCTTCGGCGCGGTAGCGCAGCTTAAGACGGTTGGCCTGGTAGGTTTCAAAATTGGAAGCCGAGCTAACCTCCAACCACCGCTGCTGGGCGGCGCTCCACACCTCTAGGTCGTAGGTGAGAGCTGAGGTGAAGCCCATGTCGCCGCCGCAGAGGCGCAGCACACGGTAGGGCAGTTGCAGCTTTTGCAACAGGCTTTCGATATGCGCCACCATTTGCTCCAGAATAGCATAGCTTTCTTCAGGCTGCGTAATCTGCACGATTTCCACCTTGTCGAACTGGTGCAGACGGTTCAGGCCGCGCACATCGGCGCCCCAGCTGCCAGCTTCGCGGCGAAAACAGGGCGTGTAGGCGGTGTTGCGGATAGGTAGCTTTTCCGTCGGAATAATCTCGTCGCGGTAGAGGTTGGTGATGGGCACCTCCGAAGTCGGAATAAGGTAGAGATTATCCTGTGCATCGTGGTACATCTGGCCCTCTTTGTCGGGCAGCTGGCCGGTGCCATAGCCCGAGGCCTCGTTCACCAGAATCGGGGGCTGCATCTCGGTGTAGCCGGCGGCGCGGGCTTCGTCGAGGAAAAAGTTGATGAGTGCCCGCTGCAACCGCGCACCCTGGTTTTTATACACCGGAAAGCCCGCGCCAGTGATTTTCACCCCTAGCTCGAAGTCGATGATGTCATACTTCTTGATCAGCTCCCAATGGGGTAGGGCATCGGCGGGTAGCTCGGGTTTGTCGCCTATCTCGCGCACCACTTCGTTGTCCTGGGCTGTGCGGCCCTCAGGCACGCTGCTGTGGGGCAGGTTAGGCAGCTTCCAGAGCACTTGTTGCAAACCCTGCTCCACCTGGGCCAGCTCGTCGGCGTGCTGTTTGGTTTGCTGCTTGAGGGTAGCGGTGCGGACTTTCAGCTCCTCGGCTTCGGCCTTGTTGCCGGCCTTCATCAGGCCACCAATCTGGCGGGCCAGCTCGTTGGCTTCGGCCTGAGCTGAGTCGTGCTCGGTTTGGAGCTGGCGGCGGCGCTGGTCGAGGTCAAGAACGGCCTGCACGTCGGCTTCGGCAGTTTTGTAATGCTTTTTGGCGAGGGCGGCCAGCGCCTCGGCGGTGTGCTCGCGCAGGACGGAAACTTGCAACATAAGACGGAGATATCGCGAAATGGGAGAACGCAAAAGTACGCAGCCGGAACGGAAGCTACGTGCCCAGCGTTAGACTGCCAGTACCCACACTAGTCCGGGTGGTCTGGATTTTTCAAAAATCCATGTATCTCATTTGGCAAAGTGCGCGTATTACCCTAACATTGCGTTAAACAAGCCGGCCGCTGTTGCCGGGCCTACAGGTAATTTGTACTGTTGTGAGGCCCATGCCGATTTTCCAGCGCCTCCCCAGTACCTCCATTCTTTCTTAGTCTGATTTCGCGTTTCGCGCCGCCCGGCGGTTGCCTTCGTTGCCCAACGTAAGCCTAAGCGGCCGCGTGTTCGGTCCCGAGCCCGCCTTTTCGCCCCTACTACCTATTATGTACACTATTGACGAGTTGAAGAACCGTCTGCTGTCCGAGTTAAAGGAAATTGCAGAAGAGCTTAAGGTTGGTAACTTCCGCAGACTCAGCAAACAGGATCTGATTTACAAGATTCTCGATCAGCAGGCCATTCTGCCTGCCGATCAGCTACCTCAAAAAAACACAACTCCTGTCCCCGCAGAAGTAACTGAGGCACCGGCTGCGCCTCGTGCCAATGGCCGTGCTACTCGGGCTGCCGCGCCGCGTCGTGGTGGTGCCAAAGCAGCGGCTCCGGCGGCCAGCGCTCCGGAAGCGGAGGTGGCTGAAGCGGAAGCACCCGCTCCCGCAGCCGTAGCTGCGGCCCCTGCGCCGGAACCAGAAGCTGCCCCAGCACCCACATCGGAAGTTGCGGCATTTGCCCCTGCGCTGGAATCGGAAGCTACTCCTGCGCCCTCCGTAGAAACCCCTGCCGGCAACGACCGCCCCATTAAGCTCTATCAGCGCCCCGAGCGCCGCCCCCGCAATGGGCAGAGTAGCCGGGAAAACGCACCGGAAACAGCAGTTGCTGCCAGCGACGTAGCAGTAGCCGACGAGCCAGTAGCATCTGAAACTGCCGCTGCCCCCTCACCCGTTCTCCGCGACCAGCCCACGGCTTTTGTGCGGGAGGGCCGGGAGCCGCGCCCCGAGCGCGACCGTGACCAGAACCAGAACGGCCGCGATGGTCGCGAAAACCGGGAAGGCCAGCGCAACGACACGCCCCGCGAGTATCGTAGCAACGACCGTCCTCAGCGCAACGATGCCCCGCGTACCGATGGCCGGGAGCCGCGCCCCGAACGTGACCGTGACCAGAACCAGAACGGCCGCGACAACCGCGAGCCGCGCCCTGAGCGCGACCAAAGCCGCGCCGACCGTGACCAGCGCCGCGAGGAGCGGTTTGCTGCCCGCGAGCAACAGCGCCAGCAGCGCCGCGAGGAGCAGCAACAGAACCCTCGTCAGCAGCAGGCCGCTCCTGCCCGCAACGATCTGGATATCACCATTCAGAGCGAAGGCACGCTGGAAATGATGCCCGACGGTGGCTATGGCTTCCTCCGCTCGCCGTTCTACAACTACCTGGCCTCGCCCGATGATATTTACGTGGCGCCCCAGCAGGTAAAGCAGTTCGCTTTGAAAGCCGGCGACACGGTCAAATGCACCATTCGTCCGCCCCGCGAAGGTGAGAAATACTTTGCCCTGGTAAATGTGGAAAACGTGAATGGCCGCTCACTGGAAGAAGCTCGCGACCGGATACCCTTCACCAACCTCACACCGCTGTTTGCAGAGGAACGTCTGAAGCTGACCACCAAGCCTGGCCAGTATAGCACGCGTATTCTGGATCTGTTTGCCCCCATTGGCAAAGGCCAGCGTGGGTTGATTGTGGCTCAGCCCAAAACCGGTAAAACGGTGCTGTTGCAGGAAATTGCAAACTCCATTTCCGAGAACCACCCCGAGGTCTACCTCATTATCCTGCTGATTGATGAGCGCCCGGAAGAGGTAACGGACATGGCCCGCTCGGTGAAAGCCGAAGTGCTCAGCTCTACCTTCGATGAAACCGCTGACCGACACGTGAAAATTGCCAGCATTGCGCTGGAAAAAGCCAAGCGCCTGGTAGAGTGCGGCCACGACGTAGTGATTCTGCTGGACTCGATTACGCGTCTGGCACGTGCTTATAATACGGTGCAGCCAGCTTCGGGCAAGATCTTGTCGGGTGGTGTGGATGCCAACGCGCTGCACAAACCCAAGCGTTTCTTCGGGGCGGCCCGCAACGTGGAAAACGGCGGCTCGCTCACCATCATTGCCACGGCTCTTATCGAAACCGGCTCCAAGATGGACGAGGTGATTTTCGAGGAATTCAAAGGTACCGGCAACATGGAATTGCAGTTGGACCGCAAGCTGGCCAACAAGCGCATCTTCCCCGCCATCGACGTGCCGGCCTCCGGTACCCGCCGCGAAGATTTGCTGATGAGCAAGGAAGAGTTGAACCGTATCTGGGTGCTGCGCAAGTTCATGTCCGATATGACGGCCTCCGAAGCCATGGAGTTCCTGAAAGACCGCATGAAAGGCACTAAGGACAACGATGAGTTCCTAATTTCGATGAACGGCTAACTTCTTACTGTAGCCAGAGTAGAAGAACGTCATTCCGACCAGCGGGAGGAATCTCGCGTGCTGACAGAGGGTAGTATCTTACCTCCGTCCTCAGCACGCGAGATTCCTCCCGCTGGTCGGAATGACGTTCTGTTTTGTTAATAGCTTACCCTATACTTTTGCCATATGGAACAGACCGCCGACCGCCCCGAAATCCTCTACCTCTTCGATCCGTTGTGTGGCTGGTGCTACGGCATGAGCCCCGTGATTCGGCAGGCGCAGCAGGCGTTTGCAGGCCGCGTAGACGTATCGGTGCTGTGCGGCGGCATGCTGACGGGCAACGACGTGACGTCCATTGGTGAAAGTTGGGACTTCTTGAGCGGGGCGGCCGCACAGATTGGTGAAGTAACAGGGGCGGAGTTTGGTGCCGCCTACCATACGGTAGGGGAAGAGGGCACACTGCGGCTTGACTCGGAGCCACCGAGCCGTGCCATCACTGTATTCCGCCAACTAGATGGCGACCAGCAGCGCACCATCCAGTTTGCCCACGACGTACAAACCGCCTTGTTCCGCGATGGCCAGAATCTAAAGGACCTCTCTACCTACTTACCATTGCTTGAGCCATACGGCATTGATGCAGCTACTTTTCAGCGCCTGTGGGCCGCGCCTGAAACAGCCCAGGTAGTGCAACAGGAATTTGCTACTGTTAATCGGCTCAACCTGGAAGGCCTACCCACTACTGTGCTGCGCGTGGGTAACGAGGGCTATATCCTGGCCAAAGGCTATCAACCCTACACAGTATTTGCGGCCGGGCTGGAGCAGGCATTAGCTGAGAAAGCCGGAGGGTAGAGAATAGGCGCTTCTAACTACCGAAGCCGCCTAACTGCACCACCTGCTTTTTGAGGGGCGAATATGCAATGCGGCGGCGGTCTTCTTTGCCTACCAGATATTGAAACCCGATGGTATCGGCGCGGCGCTGGATGTCGGCCCACGTGTTGCGGTCGAGGGGGTTGCCGGCGGGGAAAGGAGTAGCAGTGGGTAGGGCAGGCTGATGAAAATTCTGATCGGCAAAAAACTCATCCATGCGGCGGCGCACGTAGGCCTCGCGGGCCGCAGGGGTAGGGGGCGTGGTGCCAGCCATATCATACACCATTGCCGCCTCCAGATCAGCCGCCGACAATACCTCGTGAAAGATGATCTGCCCGGTATGGTCGGTGATAGTGAAATCGAGTTGCCCACTCAGCGCATCGTTGCCGCGCAATACTAGCCTGAATACATCGGGCATGCCGGGGGTAGAAAACTCGTGGCGTTTCTGCACTACCTTCAGCGTGTCGGACTGGGCCGAGACGCTGCCGGCGCGGGTGGTGTCAGGCGCTTCCAGCGACGTGTCGGCCGCCGTTGTATCGGCAGCCAGGGGCGAGGTACCCGAATATTGGCTATTCTGCTGATAACATGCACTAGTGAGCAGCAGGCAAGAGAGAGCAACAAGAGGGCGCATACCGTGGAGGAGAACAGGAGGAGTTAGCTAATACGGCAAGTGCTTGGCCGACGTTTTCGGCGGCGCGTTACCACCAGCGCCAGAGCAACATTACCACAAACGCGGCGCTCAGGCACAACGACGATACCTGGTTCATGCGCATGGTATGGTCGAAGTTGGCGGCGCTGGCATCGTGCCACACCAACCAAGCCCAGCGGCCAAACAGCCCCACCACGGGTAGGGTAGCCGTCAGAAACAGCAGCGCGTGCGGCCACTCGTTGCGCTGTGCGTATACGGCCACCAGCAAGGCTGCCCCTACCCCCAGCGCCACGCCCGCAAACACAAACGTACCCCGTATGCCCAGGCGCAGGCTCAGCGTCCGGTCGCCGCGGCGGGCATCTTCCTGGTGCTGATATACCTGCGTGAGCGGGTAGGAACCGCATAAGAACAGTGTGCTCACCATAGCCAGCAGGAGGTTATCAGAGGCCAAAATAGCCGCAGGAGAAGCGCCTACCCCCACCTGCGTCATCAGAAAGGTATAGGCACCCTGAAACACCACGACTACCAGCGTGCTCACGAGCGGGTACTTTTTCAGGCGAATACCCTCGTAGCTGTACGCCTTCGATACCAGCAGATACACGGCTACCAGCCCCGCGAAGGGTAGGGACAGGAGCGCCCCGCCCAACACAGCTAGCCCATCGAACAACCACACCAAATGCAGCAGCTCCCGCGATACTGGTGGTGGCTGGCGCAGGCCGCCAATGCTGCCTTCGTCGCGGTCGTAGTAGCTGTTGTAGCCGTTGGAGGCAGGGTAGGCCAGCAGGTGCAGCACCACAAATACGCCCACCGCCCGCCACGGGCTGAACGGCTCGCGCAAGGCGCTCAACCCAAACCAGAACACTGGCATCAGGTACACCGAAAACGGAATCCGCAGCAGCGGCAACGCCCGACGGTACTTGTTATACAGCAAGGAAGAAGCAAAATGAGAAGCAAGCATGTAGTTGCGCAGCTTCGGGTAGGGTTTCTGTTTTCTCTACGGTGGTTGAGGTAAGGAAGGCCGCACCAGCCGTAAAGTTGACAGAATCGCCTTTAATTTTTACTTCTCGATCTGTAATTGACTTTTCGGCCAGCCCGTGAGGTAGAGCACCTGCGAGCCCGACCAATGGCGCGCCTTGCCCACGCGCCACTCAAAAGCGCCGCTAGGGTCGGCACGATGGGCCAAGGCCAGGAGTTGGTTGGGTGGATAAAGCCGCAGAATCGACACGACGCCATCCCAGACGGTGCACATCGGAATCAGGGGAACGAGGTAAGTGAACAGCAGCCGGCTCCAGCGAAATGGGCGAATAAAGGGCGTGATGCATAGCAGCGCCACGGGCATTACTAGGGCCGCCAATGCTACTTCATGCCAGTGCTTGCCGGCTCCCTCAAATACGCCAATGCCTGCCCGTTGCCGCACGGCATCGGCCAGAATAGCCTCGGCTACCGCGGGAGGAAAATGATGAAAGGCCGAAAACACTACCCGAAATCCCGGCAGGGTAGCTGGCACGCGGGTAGCATCTACGGGCGTAGGCAAAAAGGCAAGTCCGCCGCTTGTGCGCTCGTGCAGGTGCTGCCAGGCGGCAGGCTGGGGATAGAGGTCGGTGAGAGTGACGTGCAACTGCGGCAAGTCCTGCACTTGCAGCGCCCGCCATACGCCTTCTGTGCCGCCGCCGGCGCCGGCACACAGCTCCAGCAACTCGGTTTGGCTGGTGTGACGCAGTGCCTCACGCAGAATGGGCACAATGGGCTGATAAATTTTCAACCCCGAAATCATGAAGCGCAGGTAGTCCATCATGCCCGCCCGCACCGCCTTCGGAAACCACGGCAGGTCCTCAAACTCGAACAGTTGCAAGCGGAGCTTCATGCTGCAATTGAGTTTTGCAGCGCGTCGCGGTTGACGTACAGGAATGCTATTGAAGGCAAAACAAACGCTAGCACAGTGCCGTGCCATAGGTGACACCAGGCGCTGGTTTGTGCCAGGTTATTCTCCTGAGGAATTGCCTCAATTGCTAAATCATCTTCCATAAGCGGGAGGCATAACAGCAGTATATATGCCTACTGCTACGCCACCCCGCCCGAAACGTTGACCTTTACATGCCTAGGCGGCGTGCTGGAAACGTGGGGGAGCCGGCTCACACAGAAAGTAAACCGCGGCCAACGCTGCCGCCAGATACGGCAGCGACATGGTGAGCAGACTGCGCAGATCAACCACTGGCAAATGATGCATGACAAAGAAGTTGGTGAGCCCATAGCAACCCAATACGGCTGCTGTGCCAATGGTACGCCGGGCCGAGCAGGTAGGCAACTGGCCTAGCAAGCTGAAAAGAGGTACGCACAAGGGCAATACTACCAACGAAACCAAAGCCGCCAGCAAGCCGCTAAACAAGCCAATAGAGAAATCGGCCGGACGGTCGAGCGCGAAGTCGAGGGTGAGCAGTATAGTGCCGCCAAGGTTGCTGAGTAGCCACAGCGAAAGAGCCTTGCGTAGAGAGTAGTTGGTTAGTGAGTTAAGAAATAGCATATAACAAAGGGTAAGAAAGTTGGGAGAAGCAGTGGGAGTAAAAAAATGTTGAAATTCTATTATTTGGAAAATTAGAACAGAAATGGGAAAAGTGAAACTGTATCTCGATTTAATATACGAAATGACGGTTTTGCAGGATTTTTATCAAGTGGAACTTTTTTTATAAAGCGCATTCCAGCGCTGGCTACGAGATATTTTCAAACGTATTTTTTGAAAAAGTAAAAACTGTCAACTGGGCTACAGCACTTGCCTGGTAAGCACTTTTATGGCAAAGCCTGGGAATGGGGAATAGCATTTCCGTAAGGCCGTCTCATTTTGGTAGCAACTGTAGGCATTGCTACTGCTAAGAAATGAGCTAGTGGTCATGAAGAGTTTGCCAAAGCGTTTAACCCTCGATGGCATTGTTAGGGAGATCAGCAAGACGATCAGGTCAGCAGAAATCGTCACAATGTTTGGAAATGGCGTGACGATTTAACAACTTTGCAATACAAAGTGCTCTGTACGCTATGAAGCCAGTTACTGATCCGCTCGCCCAACTCACGGAAATTCGCGCTATCATGGAGCGCTCGTCGCGGTTCATCTCGCTTAGCGGCCTGTCGGGGGTAGGGGCGGGGGTAGTGGCGCTAGCCGGGGTAGCCATAGGCAACTGGTACCTCAACAGTCAGTACGGCGAAGGCGGCTTTATGCGGCTAATGAATGGCGACTATGCCAGCCGACTGGAAGCGCTGCCGTTTCTGCTGGGTTTGGCGGCTGTCATTATTGTATTGGCACTCGGCGTGGCTTTCTTCTTCACCCAGCGCCGCGCCCGGCAAAACGGCATGGCCTTGTGGGGGCCACTCGGGCGACGGCTGGCAGTCAGCTTGGCCATTCCGCTGACAGCGGGTGGGTTGTTTTGCTTGATGCTCTACCTGCGTGGGGCCGCCGGACTGGTGATACCGGGCATGTTGCTGTTCTACGGGTTAGCCCTGCTCAACGCCAGCAAGTATACCTTAGACGAAATTCGGTGGCTGGGCCTCACCCAAATTGGGTTGGGACTGCTCGCAACCTTGCTTCCGGTTTGGGGGTTACTGTTCTTTGCCTTCGGGTTCGGACTGTGCCACATCGGCTATGGCCTGCTCATGTATAACCGTTACGAACGTTCCCGCCCCGCGTGAAGTACGCCATTCATACCCTTAATAAAGCGTTCGACAACCGCGTGAGGCTGGGCGTAATGGCCGTGCTCATGACCACCGACTCGGTGAGCTTCAACGACTTGAAAGAAGCCCTGGACCTCACCGATGGCAATCTAGCCAGCCACGTATCGGCCCTGGAAAAAGCCGGCTACGTGACCGTTAGTAAGCAGTTTGTGGGTAAGAAACCCAATACTACTTATACAGCCTCAAGCGAAGGCAAGCTAGCCTTTCAGGACCACCTGAATGCGTTGGAAAAGCTGCTGAAAGGAGGGTAGGCTCTTTTTTTTGTGTATAAACTTTGAAATACAAAGTACTTTAATAAAAATAAAATATGGCAACTTATTCACCCAGCGCCGCCTACCACTCCGCAACCGCGCCCGCCGTGCCACCTTTTCCGCTCACGGCTCTGCAAAAGCTGGCTTTGCCAGTAGGCGCCATCCTATTTGATATATTGTTCTGGCATGAGCGCATGGCGCTGAACATGCTGGTATACACGCTATTTGTGCTGGGCGTGAGTGTAGCCGGACTGCCGCGCACAGCGCCACAGTGGCGCTCAGGCTACTGCTGGCTGCTATTGGCGGGTACCGTGCTGAGCGCCAGCTTGGTAGCCGTGTATGCCTCCAGCGCAGCGCAGTTAGCGGCGGTGGTATCGCTTGCCGGATGGTTGGGCTACCGCAACCAGCCTCACCTGCGCCTAGTGCTCTATGCTGTACTCACGGGTGTGGTTAATCTGGCACCGGCCACGCAACGCCTACTCCAACTGTTGCGCCTGCCGGCTAACCTGAGCGGTAGGGTAGGGCGCGGCTGGTTCTACGGCCGGTTGCTGCTGTTGCCACTGGTCGCGCTGGCGGGCTTTCATTTGCTGTTTGTACTGGCTAATCCGAAGTATGCAGCTCTCACCACTCGCTTTTGGGAATTGGTAGGTGAAGCGCTAGATATGCTATTTAGCCGCTTATCGGTGCCGCACGTGCTGTTTTTTCTGCTGGGGTTGGTGCTCACGGCGGGCGCGCTGCTCATCCTGCCGATACACTACTTCGCGGATCATGAGTCGCGCTTCGGGGAGTTTGTGCAGCGGCAGCGCGACCGGGTAGCCTCGCTGGGCGTGCGCCGCCCCGATTTCCGCGCCGACCGTTTTCCGCCCCTGGGCCTGCGCCGCGAGTACCTGATGGCCATGAGCCTACTGGTGCTGGTGAACCTGCTGCTGCTCGTGGTCAACCTCATCGACATCAGCTGGATCTGGATCGACTTCCGGCCCGCCGCCGACTTCGACCTCACGCAATTTGTGCATGAGGGCACCTATGTGCTCATCCTAAGCATTTTGGTGGCGATGGGGATTGTGCTGTGGTATTTCCGGCGCAACCTCAACTTCTACCCTAAGGGTCTGCCTACCCTGCGGTGGCTGGCTACTGTGTGGGTGGTGCAGAATGCGGTGCTGGCTGTGTCGGTGGGGCTGCGCAACTACTATTATATTGTATACACGGGCTTAGCCTACAAACGCATCGGTGTATATGGCTTTCTGCTGCTGACTTTCTTCGGCCTGCTCACGGTGCTACTGAAAATTTGGCAGCGGCGCTCAGCCTACTCTCTGGTTCGCCTGAACGCGCTGGCGGCCTACGCGGTGCTGCTCCTGCTGGCCGCCGGCAACTGGGAAATCTGGATGGTGCGCTACAACCTGCAACCCCGTTTCCACCGCGTCGACTACGGTTTCTTGCTGGATATGCCCGACCGCGTGCTGCCCGAGCTAGCCGCTGCGGCACCTACCCTCGCCGGCCGCGAGCTAGTGCAGGAAAACGACTACAGCCAGTGGGTAGCTCTACCCGAAGCTGAAGCGCAAGCCCGCCTGCGCCAGCGCATCCAGGACTTTCGAGCACTGGAAACGCAGCGCCACTGGCCTAGCCGCTCCTTAGCCGACTGGCAAGCTATTCGTTCCCTTCCACTTCACGCCACTATCCATGCTAACGAACCTCGCCCTTAGTCTGCTCGCGCTGCTGAGCTGCGGCGGCGGGGTAGTGGCCCTGGCCGTAGTACTCACGTGGCAGGAACACGCTGCCACCCCCGATGTGCGCTGGCGGCGGCTGGTGTACCTCGTGCTACCCGTCACGGCGCTGGTAGTCGGCCTCATACTCGGGTCGTTGACGCTTGTGTTTCGGTACTGGACGCCGGCTACGGCCGGGTAGAATCAAAATACACGATACAGATTGATAGCTTCTATTAATCCTATGTGCTGTTGCGCACTACTTACTCAGATTAAGATTAAGGATAATATTCCCGAAAAATGAACAGTAAACATATCGCTAGTAGTGAGCGCCTGTCAGAATTGCCAGAGCAGAAGCGCTTTAGTATACCTAACAATAGAATCATGAAGTGGCTGGTAGCCACTCAGCAGTTCAAAGATTCTGTCACCATCCTCGAATTAAATGTTCTTCTATTGTTCGGAATTCTTTGTGGTATCGCCATACCGGGGCTGATTCTTTTTTTTCTGCGCTGGCGGTTGGTATTGGGTAAGTGTAACGGAAAACGGACAGTAATACTTTGGGGGCTCACACTTCTACATGAGTCATTTTGTGTACTGCTTTTTTCATTGCAGGAAATGCAGTCAGATGCACTAACTCAAGGCATAGCAGGCCTGCTGGTTATAGGCTATTCAATAGGCGTAGGAATCAGCTTAATAAGTTTAATCCTCATCTCTATCAGCTCGTCGCAGATGAAAGAATGTAGGCCCTCATAAGGAAAAGCAAATGAGAGTGTTAGTGCATTTCTTACTGCGAACGTTCCATCTGATTCCGCCACTGCTATGGTGGGCAGTGGCGGGCGTAGTGGTAGGCGCCCTGAATCTGCTATTTCAACTGGAACTATGGCCGCACACGCCAGGCGTTGAGCCAGTAGCTTTAATGCTAATAGTGGGTTGCCTACCCCTGGGGCAGTGGGGGGTGGTCATTACTCTGGAAAGAATCCGGCAAACCGTGCGCCATACGTTCTGGTGGATGTGCTGGTCACTGGCGTGGTTGCTGAGCATTCTGATCTTTGCGGGGATGGTTGCAGTCTGCTTGTTCAGCTTCGCGATTATCCTGAGCTAATGAAAGGACTTTATGGAACAGATACGCTGATGCAGTGCTTTTTCGTTCTACCCCTTCTGACTACCGTTCTGTGTCCGCCCGCGCCTAATCTGGTATATTTGTTCCTGCCAGGCCCCTACCCGTTGCGCGGGCCGGTCCCAACGCGCTCCGCATGTCCGCTCCCGACCTTCCGAAACAAGAGAATTCTGCTTCTGCCCCGCCTCGCCGCCGTTGGCCCAACCGCTTGTCGCGCTTTATGTGGGCGCTGTTCATCATTGGGGTAGGCGTATTTCTGCTCTACCCTATTTTGGTGAGCACCAACTTCCTGTTTTTGTTCGGAAAGTCGCCAAGCCTGGAGGAGCTAGAAGATCCCAAAGTAGAGCAAGCCTCGGAGCTGTACTCGTCCGATGGCGTGCTGATGGGCACGTACTTCCGCGAAAACCGTTCGCCGGTAGCGTATAATAAAATTTCGCCTTTGCTCATCAAAGCTCTCATTGCCACCGAGGACGTGCGTTTCTACGAGCACTCCGGCATTGATGCCACCGCCTTGGCCCGCGCCGTTGCGGGCGTGCTCAGCGGCGACACCCGCAGCGGCGGCGGCTCCACCATCACCCAGCAGCTCGCCAAGAACCTCTACAAAACCCGCCGCGGCGAAACTCGCGGCGGCCTGGGCCACATTCCCGGCGTAAGCACTATCATCAGCAAAACCAAGGAATGGCTGACGGCTGTAGAGCTGGAAAAGCGCTATACCAAAGAAGAAATTCTGCGCATGTACCTCAATACCGTGGAGTATGGCTCCAATGCCTTCGGTATCAAGGTGGCAGCTAAAACCTTTTTCAGCACCTCGCCCGATAGCCTGGCGCCCCAGGAAGCGGCCATGCTGGTAGGCCTGCTCAACAACCCTACTGCCTTCAACCCCCGCTTTCACCCCGAAGCGGCTATTAAGCGCCGCAACCTGGTGCTTACGCGCATGGGGCAGGCGGGCTTTCTGCGGCCCGCTGCCGCCGATTCTCTGCAAGAGCTGCCTATTGCGCTGCAATACCACGTGGAGCGCCACATCGATGGGCCGTCTACCTATTTCCGGGGGGCCATCAGCCAGGCGCTGAACACGTGGTGCGAGCAAAACGGCTACGACCTCTACCGCGACGGCCTGCGCGTGTACAGCACCATCGACTCGCGCATGCAGGAGCATGCGGAGTATGCGGTGGAAAAGCACATGAAGAACTTGCAACGGCGCTTCGACGCATTCTGGCGCAACCGCAACCAGAATCCTTGGGTGAACGAAAAGGGCAAGGAGATTCCGGATTTCATTGAAACCCAGATGAAGCGCACCCAGCAGTACAAGATGCTGGCCGCGCAGTTCAAAGGGCAACCCGCCCGCCTAGATTCGGCTTTGCACGCCAAGCGGCCCATGAAAGTGTTCACCTGGAAAGGCGACAAGGACACCACGCTGGTACTCTCGCCGCTGGATTCGCTGGCTTACTACAAGCACTTTTTGCAGGCCGGCATGATGACCATGGACCCCTTCACCGGTCAGGTGAAAGCCTGGGTAGGCGGCCTCGATTACCGCTTTTTCCAGTATGACCATGTAAAGCAGGGCAAGCGCCAGGCGGGCTCCACGTTCAAGCCCTTCGTCTACCTCACAGCCCTCGACAACGGTTACGCACCCTGCGACCGAATTCGGGATGAGCGCATCACCATTAAATACGTGGAAGACGGCAAGCCCATGGAATGGAAGCCCGACAACGTGACGCGCTCCTACACCGGCATGAATATGACGCTCCGCTACGCCATGGCACGCTCCGTGAACTCCGTGACGGCCCAGCTCACGGAGTTGGTGGGCTGGGACAAGGTGGCCGAATATGCGCATAAGGTAGGTATCCGGAGTAAGCTGCTGGGTGTGCCAAGCATTGGCCTGGGCTCGGGGGGCGATGTGAGCGTGTACGAGATGGTGAATGCCTATAGCACCTTCGTGAACCAGGGCTTCCGCCCCGAGCCGCGCCTGATTACGCGCATCGAGGACCGCAACGGCAACGTCATTGCCCAATTTGACCCGCGCCAGAAACGGGTTATTTCGGCTGAAACTGCCTGGCTGATGACGTATATGCTGCGCGGGGGTATGGAAGAGCCCGGTGGCACCTCACAGGCCCTGTGGGATTACGAACTCTGGAAAAACAACAACCAGATTGGCGGTAAAACTGGCACTACCTCCAACTATTCCGATGGCTGGTATATGGGCGTCACCAAGGACCTCGTAACCGGCGTATGGGTAGGCGGCGAGGACCGCAGCATCCACTTCCTGCATTCCGAGCAGGGCGAAGGCGGCCGCATGGCCCTGCCCATTTTCGGCCTCTACATGGAGAAAGTCTATCAGGACAAGGAACTGGACTACAAAATGGGGCCGTTTCCAAAGCCCACGGTCAAGATAAACAAGAAGTACCAGTGTGTGACGGAAGCTCCCCGCCGCCAGCGCGAAGCCGTGGACTCGCTACGGATTGACAACCTGTTGGATCAGATAAATTCTGGTAGGAGTAGCGTACCGGATAGTTTGTAGCATCTCCATAAATCAAAAAAAGACCGTCATTTCTAGCGCAGAAATGACGGTCTTTTTTATTTATCTAGGTCTTACTCCTCCGGCTCGTAAATCTCTTCCAGTGCCTCTTGCAAGTGCGGATATTCAAACTGAAAGCCGTGTTGCAATACCTTATCGGCGCTTACGCGCTGGGAGGCTAGCACAATCTCGCTCATCTCACCCATTAGCAGTTTCAGACCGAAGGCGGGTACTTTGGGAAGTACTAAAGGGCGGTGCAGCACCTCGGCCAGCGTTTCGGTAAACTCGCGGTTGGTGACTGGGTGAGGCGCCACGCCATTGTAAACGCCGCGCCACTCGTTTTCCTCCATGGCCTGGATGAACAGCCGGCACAGATCATCAATGTGAATCCAGGACATATACTGCTTGCCCGAGCCCAGCGGTGCGCCCGCGCCCAACTTTGTGGGCTTGGCAATAGCGGGTAGGGCGCCGCCGTCGGCGCTGAGCACAATGCCAATGCGGATAACCACCGTACGAATGCCTAGGGCCTGCACGCGCTGGGCTGCTGTTTCCCACTGCCGGGCCACTTCGGCCAAAAAGTCGTCGGGGTCGGGGGGGAAGTTTTCGTCTACTGTGTCGCTACCTTGGTCGCCGTAGATGCCGATGGCCGAAGCCGACAGGAACGTCTGCACGCGGTGGTTGTCGCGGGCTAGGGTGCGGGCCAGCAGGTTGGTGCCCTGCAAGCGGCTGTCGATAATCTCCTTCTTTCGCTCATCTGTCCACTTCCCATCCGATACGCTGGCACCGGCCAGGTTAATCACGTAGTCGGCGTAGGGAACGGCATTTTCGTCGATATCGTCGTGGCGCGGGTCCCAATGAAAGCGGCGGAACCGCTCGGCGTGGGCCTCGCGGCTCAGTAGCGCCACTTCGTAGCCAGCATCAATCAGCATTTCGGCCAGTCGGGTGCCAATCAGGCCAGTGCCGCCCGAGATGAGTACTTTTCGCGACATGCAGAAGGGAATTGCAGAGTGTAAGGAAGGGTCGTGATACAAACAAACGGCTGTCGAGCGGCAGAGTTGTAGCCGCCCGACAGCCGCAAGCTAACCCATAGGCTGTAATTGGCAACGAGGATGCCGGCTTACTTGCCAATCAGGCGCAGAAACTCCTGCCGTAGTTGGGCATCCTGGCCAAAGGCGCCGCCGTACTCGGCCGTGAGCGTGCCGCTACTGGTATCGTTCACGCCCCTACTCATCACGCACAAGTGGTCGGCTTCAATGAGCACGGCCACGTCATCGGTGTGCAGCGCATTCTTTAGCTCCTCAGCAACCTGGCGCGTCAGGCGCTCCTGCACCTGCGGGCGGCGAGCGTAGTACTGCACCACCCGGTTCAGTTTGGACAGCCCTACCACGTGCTCGCCGGGTAGGTAGGCTACGTGGGCTTTGCCAATGATGGGCACGAAATGGTGCTCGCAGCAGGAGAAAACCGTAATGTCGCGCTCTACCAGCATCTGCTGATAGTTATAGCGATTCTCAAACAAGCGTACCTCCGGCCGGTGCTCAGGGTTTAGCCCCCGGAACCACTCCTGCACGTACATTTTTGCTACCCGGTGGGGTGTACCTTTTAGGCTATCGTCGGTGAGGTCGAGGCCCAGCAAGTGCATAATCTCACGAAAATGACCGGCAATGGCGTCAATTTTCGTTTCGTCGGTCAGCGCAAAGGCATCGTCGCGTAGGGGAGTGCGCAGCTCGGGTGCCAGATGGGTATCGGGGCCGTCGGAGTGGGACGAAACCGGCTCCGTCGGGTTAAAGTTGTCCATGATATTCTACAAAGTTGCGGTCGGTTTCGTAGAGCGTTACCGACAGGTGCAGATCGGCGGCGAGGTGCGGGCGCAGCCGATTCCAGATAACGACGGCAATGTTTTCGGCCGTAGGGTTGAGGTGGCTGAACTCTGCCACATCCAGGTTAAGGTTTCGATGGTCAAAGATACCCAGAATCTCGCGTTTCAATAGCCGGCTCAGATCCTTCATATCATACACATACCCGGTTTCGGGGTCCACCGCACCACGCAGGCGCACGGTAAGCTCATAGTTGTGCCCGTGGTAGTGTGGGTTGTTGCACGCGCCAAAAACCTGTTGGTTTTGCTCGTCGCTCCAGGTAGCGTTATATAAACGATGCGCGGCGTTGAAATGCTCTGTGCGGCAAACTGTGACTTGCATAGGATAGGTACAACCGGTGGGAGTAGTAGAAGTTTTGGGCTGCTTGGCCAATAGTAAAAAAGCAAATGGCGAACAAAAAGTGCTGGTAAGATTAGAGTTGAATTGTTTTTGGCAGTTAAATAATATGCTATAGTATTTATTGAACAAAATTCAAGAATCACTGAAAAAATCAATTGTGGCGTAGCATTTGTAGTAGTAAAGGAGGTTAGATTTGGTCAGTTAAAATAGCTAATAACCACGTTTACAATACTGAAACCTCTTCATTTCAACATACTTTGCCGCATATGAAACGAAGCCTACTTCTCTCTTTCTTGCTATTGGCTTTGACCGTTACGGGCTATGCTCAACGCTCGCCTGTAGATGAAACGGAAATGGCTGTGAAAGGCATTCCCCGCAAAGGCCAACGCGTAACAGTGCAGTTGGACAACAAGCGGGTGGAAGATGCCTGGGCCAAACAATTAAACGAAAAGTTTGGTAGCAAGCTGAAAAACGACAAGGGTATTTACACACTTGACGGCGTAGTGATTGAGGAAATATCCAAAACACCTATTCGCGTGATCAGCAAGGTAGATGCTGCACCGACTGGTACCGCCGTGTGGTGGTCTGTCGACCTAGGCAACGCCTACCTCAGCAAAGAGTCGACCCCAGCGCAGTGGAAAGCCTCGGAGGATTATCTAAAGACGTTTGCCCGCATGCTTTTACCGCCAAGACTTGGCTGTGCAGGTGCAGGAGGCTGAGAAAGCACTTTTGGCTTCGCAAAACAACCACAGCGCGGTAATTTCCAAGCAGGATAACATCAAGAAAGACATTGAAAAGAACAAAGCGAAGAAAATAGAGATTCAGCAGCAGTTGGCGCAAAACGCCGCCGAGCTGCTGAACCTCAACAACCAGGTAGACATCAACCTGAAAGAGCAGGAAGCTGCCCGCGCCGACATTGTGAATATGCGCGTAGCACTGGAAGCAGTGAAAGACCGCATGAACAAGCTGGAGTAAGCTAGTGCTACGTAAGAATATGAGAACCCCGCCTAACCAGGCGGGGTTTTTTGTTGCCCTTGCATGAGAATACGATTCTTAATACCTAGCTTCTTGTACCTGTTGTTGCGCAAACTGCTCATCCTTCCAGCCAGCTACGCGCACGCTCCCGGCGGCGGTGCCCGTTTGCCGGAACCACTGCTCCAGCATTGGCCGCACATGGGGGTAGTCTCGCTGTATTGCTGCCCATGTAGTAGCGCCAGGTAAAATGCGCAGACTCGGGCGTGCGGGCACTGCCAGGAGTACCTGCCGGGGTATACCGCCCTCATCGAGCCGCAATAGCGCCACGGGCAAAATCTCCAACACAGTGCCAGTCGATTGGCTTTCAGCCAGGATAAGCGCAGCGAGGGGCTGGCCGTGGGGGTGGCGTTTGGTAGGAGTAGTATGGGTACCGGGCACAAAGGCCAGATTGCCGGGGTAGGGGAGGAACTCCACCATGCGGTCGGTGCCAGCGCGCTGCACTTTGCGGAAGGTGCGCGTGGTGGGGTCGTACTGTTGTATGTGGTTGGTGCCAGCCGGAATTTCGACTACGGCTTGCAACAGGTGATGCTCAGTGGAAAAGGTGGGGAGGTCGGCGTAGTCGGTGCGGCAACTGCATAACAGGTTCAGCGTGCCCAAAAGCAAAGAAAGAAGGGGTAGGCGCATAGGCAAAGGGTAGGAAATGGTGGGTAGCCATTTGGCAAGCGAAGAAGGTCAAGTTTACGGAATACTGCTCAACTACAGTATCCCAACCTTTCCCTACCAGTCGCGTTTGCATAAGCACTTTCCACCTGCTGCCTTGGCAGCATAACGCCTACAACCCATGTCTTTTCATAAAGAACCCAAAAGCGATACTCAGCACCAAAACCACTTGGACGGCTCTACCAAAATCCTGAATTCTGATTTGCAGGAAGAAGCCAACCGCGCCGGCCTGGACAACACGCTTCAGAACTGGATTCAAGATATAAAGGATGCAGACAATCCCGAATTTCACCAGATTGTCACGAACTTACAGGATTTGAAAGCCCATTTCGGCTCGGGCACGCTCGATAAAAGCATCATCAAGCGCCTACTTAACCGTTTGGGCGAAAACACGGTGAAGGCAGCTGTATTTGCCGAAAATCCTAACACAGCCGAGCGCGTGACAAAATTAGGCGAGGCGCTGCTATCAGCTAGCAAGCAAGTGCAGAGCAACGAGAACACGCCCGCACAAGACCTGGCAGAAGATTCGGCTACCAATAAATAGTTGGTACAAGCCCAATAAAAAAGCCTACCCCGCAAAGGGTAGGCTTTTTTATGGATGCTATACAAGCACGCCTTATTTCATGCGGCGCTCCTTGATACGAGCAGCTTTGCCCGACAGGCCACGCAGGTAGAACAGACGAGCGCGACGTACTTTACCACGACGAATCAGCTCAATCTTCTCGATGTTGGGCGACAACAGCGGGAAAATACGCTCGGTACCGATCTGGTTCGAGATTTTACGCACCGTGAACGTCTCGCCGTTCGAGCTGGCGTTCTTGCGCTGAATTACTACGCCCTGGAACTGCTGAACGCGTTCCTTGTTGCCCTCGCGGATTTTCACGTGGACGTTGATGGTGTCGCCGGCGGCGAAAACGGGGAAGCTGGCGCGGCGCTCCTGGGATTCCTGCTGGATAAAATCGAGTAGTACGCTCATGACTGAAAAAAAATCAAATGGACGGCGCCGCCGTCCGGCTAGGTTTCGGGTAAAGAGGCGCAAATATAGCCCTCTATTTTGAAGATTGCAAGTCTGGAAGATAAATGACTGATTTGTTAAATGGTTGAAAGGCTGTGTGATTGACTGTTTTGCCATTCAATAGGCAAACCAACAACTCACCTTTTCGCTGAGTAGCTATTCAATCGTTTAACAATTCAATCATTTAATTCAATAAATCGGGCCGGCGCTGCTGGGTGCGGGCTAACGCTTGCTCGTGCCGCCACTCTTCCACGCGTGGGGTATTGCCGGAAAGCAAGATATCGGGCACCGATTGCCCGCGCCACTCGGCTGGCCGGGTATATACGGGCGGCGCTAGCAGGTTGTCCTGGAAAGAGTCGCTGAGGGCCGATTCTTCATTGCCGAGTACGCCCGGCAGTAGGCGCACCACGGCGTCTACCAAAACCGCCGCACCTAGCTCGCCGCCACTTAGCACATAGTCGCCAATGCTGATTTCGTGGGTGATGTATTCCTGCCGGATGCGCTCATCAACGCCCTTGTAGTGGCCGCAGAGCAGCAGCAGGTTCTCACCCAACGACAAACGGTTGACCAACGGCTGACGTAAGGTTTCACCGTCAGGCGTGAGATAAATGATAGCATCGTAGGAGCGCTGGGCCATCAATTCATCAAAGCACGCCGCAATGGGCTCCACACGCAGCACCATGCCCGCACCACCGCCAAATACGTAGTCGTCGATTTGGCCGTGCTTGTTGATGGCGTAGCGCCGCAAATCGTGCACGTGCAACTCTGCCAATCCCTTCTCCTGCGCCCGCTTCATGATGGAATAGGCAAAAGGACTCGTCAGTAACTCGGGTTGGCAGGTGACAATATCGATACGCATGATGAATGAATTGGCGGTTAGCTAATGGCTTTCGCTTTAGTAGAAAGTCATCAGCTAAGCTGAGCTAAGAACCCAGGTAAATATCGAGTAGCCCTTCGGGCAGGGTTACGTAGAGCTTCTTGGTGGCTTGGTCGGCGCGGGAGATGAGTTCGTCGGCCACCGGAATAAGCACCTCCTGCTCTTTGTAGCGCATACCCATGACATCCTGTTGCGGAAGCTCGTAAAAGGACTCCACAATGCCCAGCTCGCCCAGGTTTTCGTCTACTACTGTGTAACCTATTACATCGTGGAAGTAGAACTGGTCTTCCTCCAGCTGAGGCAAATCGGCCAGCGGGCGGTAGAGGACGGCATTGCGGAGCGGCTCAGCATCTTCTACCCGCTCAATGCCCTTTAGCTTCAGCAACACCCGATCGGCGGTTTGAGGCTGCACACGCTCCACGGCGTATTCCCGGGGCTGGTTGGGAGTAGCAGGTAGAGCCAACCACACCGCTTTCAGCTTGCGGTAGTCGTTCACGTCGTCTACGTCCAGAAAAGCCACCACCATGCCGCGTAGGCCGTGGGGCTTCACCACGGTGCCTAGCTGATAATATTCGTCGAGATTCATAAGAAAGGGCTAAACGTAAAAAGCAGAAGGCTTAGAAGGAAGGTTACGCGGGAAAGCCCGTCATCACCTTCTTCCAAGCCTTCCGACTTTTACCTACGTAGCAGCGGGCAATTAGGCGCCAGCTTCTTCTGTGGTTTCGGCAGCAGCTTCAGTTGCTGCCGAAGCTTCTGCCTCAACAGCAGGAGCGGCGGCAGCAGCAGCGGCAGCCTGACGCTGACGGATAGCCTCAGCACGCGCTTCACGCACTTTGGTTTCGGCAGCTAGTTGAGCCTGACGCTTCTCGGCTTGGGCAGTACCCAGGCTCGTGCGCTTGTCCTCAATCTTGGCGTTCTTCTGCTCCATCCACTCGTTGTAGCGCTGGTCGGCAGTTTCCTGCGAGATGGCGCCTTTGATTACGCCAAGTTGCAGGTGCTTGCGGTAGAGCACACCACGGTACGAAAGCATAGCCCGAACCGTGTCGGTAGGCTGAGCGCCCTTCATGATCCAATCGAAAGCTTTGTCGCCGTCGAAGTTGATGCTGGCAGGGTTGGTGTTGGGGTCGTATGTGCCGAGCTTCTCAATGAAACGGCCGTCGCGGGGAGCGCGGGCGTCGGCTACTACGATGTCAAACTGAGCGGCCTTTTTACGGCCGCGGCGGGCGAGGCGGATTTTAACTGCCATAAACCGGGTTGGTTAAGCGACGCAACTCGTGCGTCTGGTTGAAAGTGAGGCGCAAAGGTACTCACAGATTTTGCAGATTGAAAGGATTGCGCCGAAATAGATTTATGTCCGTGGTATGATAGCTATTGCTTCGTAATCAATGCAAAAGAAAAGGCCGCTACCAGACAGTAGCGGCCTTTTCAGAGGAGGTGCCAAAGCGCTAAGCAGCAACGCGCAACTTGCTTCTGGTAGGCGTTTTGCGCTTGATTTTAATAATGCGTGCTTTGTCCAGCGTCCAGATGAACATATAGGTAGGGTCAAACTCCCACCACTTCACACCGAAGTTGACGCGCATGGGCAGCTTGTGGTGGTTGTTCTGGAACAGCTCACCGAAGGCCAGGAAGTCCAGCGCCAGTGTGTTTTTGGAATGGTCGTGGTTGTCGAAGTTCTGGTAGCCGTATTTGTGGCCGCCCCAGTTCACGATGGCACCGTGCAACGGACCCATCAGGAAGTGCAAGGGTAGGAGCAGGTACATCCACCAGGCCGTAGCAAAGTTGATGTAGAACAGCACATAGGCCGTGCCCCAGCCCAGACGCGACATCCAGGAATCGCCGATTTTCTCGATCAGGCGCCACTCAGGATAATTGCCTTCGAAGCGCTCCGCCAGCTCGTAGTTGCGATTGAGCACGTCGTTGTAAATATTCTTGGTTTTCCACATCATCGTGAAAGCGTTCGACGAGTAGAGCGGTGAGTGCGGGTCCAGTTCCGTGTCGGAGAAGGCATGGTGCATACGGTGCAGCAGCGCATAAGCACGCGGCGACAGGAACGATGAGCCCTGGCAGATGTACGTGAACAGGAAGAAGAACTTCTCCCAGAACTTGTTCATCGTGAACATCTTGTGCGCCGCATATCGGTGCAGGTAAAACGTCTGCGTGAACAGCGACAGATAATAGTGGGCAACGAAGAAAATGAGGATCGGCATGGATCAAAAGAGTTAGAAACGCCGTGAAAAATCGAGGTGAGTTGCCCGAACAAAGCAAACGGGCTATGTTTAGTTCACATTCACTTCACAAACCTACGGCCAGAGCGTACGTTGTTCAATAATCCTGACCAAAAGGCCAAAATATTATTAAAAGGTGAAGCCGTGGAACAATAAGATGTAGAGTGTTAGGTAGGAAAAAGCGTGTCATCCTGAGCGGAACGAAGGACCTTATGCCCGCAGAACGAGTTGTTGTTACACTTGTCGTTCTACGGGCATAAGGGCCGTCGCTCCGCTCAGGATGACAGACGGTTTTGTCACCTAAGAGTAAACTTGCCAACCAATACGTTTCTACAAATACGCCTGGGCGGCTTCCCAGTGAGCTACATCGGGTAGGGGCGCCTGGAAGCACATAGCTTCTTTGGTGACGGGATGACTAAATTCCAGTTGCCGTGCGTGTAGGGCAATGCTGACGTCGGGTAGGGGAGCCAGGAAGCCATATTTCACATCACCCACGATGGGAGTACCTAAGCCCGTGCTCAGTTGCGTCCGGATCTGATGCGGCCGGCCGGTGATAGGGTTTACCTGCACCAGCCAGCGCGAACCGGCCTGGCCCAGCACTTGGTAGTCCAACTCCGACTTTTGGCCCTGCGGGTGCAACTTGGGGTAGGCTTTGGTAACGTTGCGGATGGGGTCTTTCACCAGCCAGTGTGTGAGGTGCCCTTCCAGCGACTCGGGCGCTTTACCTATCAGCGCCCAGTAGGTTTTGTGCACCTTATTATCCCGAAACATCTCGTTGAGGCGGCTAAGGGCTTTGCTGGTCTTAGCCAATGCTACTACGCCACTCACGGGCCGGTCGAGGCGGTGCGCCACGCCGATGAAGGCAGCGCCCGGCTTTTTGTACTTAAACCGTAGGTATTCCTCCGCTTTGGCCGATAGCGGCTCATCGCCGGTGGCGTCGCCCTGCACCAGCAAGCCGGCGGGTTTGTTGATAATCAGTAAGTGGTTGTCCTCAAATAGGATTTCACGGCCCTCGGCCCAGATATTCGGACGATTCACGGATAGGGAATTAAAAATTAATAATTAAAAATTAAAAGCTGAGGACATAGTAGAGTAGATATACTGTACAGCTAATTATTTTTAATTCTTCATTCCTCATTTTTAATTGATTAATACGCTTCTTCTTGGGTAGGGAAGTCGCGGCTTTTTACGTCTTGTACATAGTGACGCACGGCGTCGCTCATGATTTCGTGTAGCTCGGCGTAGCGCCGCAAGAAGCGGGGCTTGAATTCTTTATTGATGCCCAGCATATCATGTACTACCAACACTTGGCCGTCCACATCAGGACCAGCCCCAATCCCGATTACGGGAATGGTAAGCTGCTCGGCTACTTGCTTAGCCAGCTTTGACGGAATTTTTTCCAGTACTACCGCGAAGCAGCCGATTTCTTGGAGCAACAGGGCATCTTCAATTAGCTTTTGCGCCTCGGCTTCTTCCTTGGCCCGCACTGAGTAGGTGCCAAATTTATAAATACTCTGCGGGGTAAGGCCCAAATGACCCATTACCGGAATGCCCGCCGTGAGAATTCGCGTGATGCTGTCCTTGATTTCAGCGCCGCCTTCCAGCTTTAGCGCGTGCGCACCGCTTTCCTTCATCACACGCACAGCCGAGCGTAGCGCCTCCGACGAATTGCCTTGGTAGGAGCCAAACGGTAAGTCTACCACCACAAAGGCCCGTTTTACCGCCCGTATCACCGACTGCGCGTGATAGATCATCTGATCCAGGGTGATGGGTAGGGTAGTCTCGTGGCCGGCCATCACATTGGAGGCCGAGTCGCCCACCAGCAGCACGTCGATGCCAGCGCCGTCCAGAATGGAGGCCATCGAAAAGTCGTACGCCGTCAGCATCGAGATTTTCTCGCCGCGCTGCTTCATGGCCAGCAGCTGGTGGGTGGTCACGAGCTTCACTTCTTTGTGTTGAGACATTTTAGGGTATTGGGGTCTTAAGGACGTAGGGGGTCTTGCGGACGTGTGGGTAGGCAACGATGCAAACAATCTGTGGCACCAGAAACTCACGCGGTAGCAGGAACAGGGCCCAAAGCTCCTAAAAAATCAGGATTTAAGTGGTACGATCCCACTCACCGGTCCTTAGTTGTTCAGGAAGGTCTTGTTGCGGTTTAGCTTCAAGCTCTGCAACAGCGCCGATTTGGCCGCAATGGTCACGTAGTAGCCCTGCGTGTAGCCAAAGGGGCGCCAGTTGCCGGTAATCTGCCAGCAGTGCAAGTCGCGCGAGAAGTCTAAGGATGTGAAGGTGACGGTATTATTCTTGAAATCATAGCCCGTGCTGTACCCCAGGCGCAGATTATCGGTGAGTTTCACGGAGCCGCTCAGGCTGAGCGCTACGGCCGTTAGCGGTGCCGGTCTGGTATAAAATAGGTTGGTAGCGCGGGTACCGGGGTCTATGTAGCTTGCGGTAAAGCTGGTGCTCAACTCCCAGGGTAACGTAAAGTCCATATAATCCTCGTACGGATTCACTGGAATCGGCGTGCCTAGCATGGGGTCGTTGGTAGGCGCCACGGCGCGCGGTACCGTCGATTTCTTATTGCCGGATGTTGGGTTGAACTGGTAGGAAAGCTGCACCGCAGCCGTGGTAAGGCGAGCAAGACGACGCTTGGGCTGATCGAAAAGGTAACGGTTGATCAA
The DNA here is from genome assembly GCF_014217645.1 of Hymenobacter sp. NBH84. Taxonomy (NCBI): domain Bacteria; kingdom Pseudomonadati; phylum Bacteroidota; class Cytophagia; order Cytophagales; family Hymenobacteraceae; genus Hymenobacter; species Hymenobacter sp. NBH84. The sequence continues at coordinate 3,179,278 of NZ_CP043644.1, read as the reverse complement.
TGTGCCTGTGGAGTCTCGCTGATACACGACGAAATTACCATTGATCAAAATATTGAGCTTGCGCGCCACCTGCGTACGGAACGTGGCGGTAATCGGCGCAAAGTTCAGCGAGTCGACCGCAAAGTTGTAACCAGTGCTAAAATCGAAGCCATCAATCAGGCTTACTTTTTTGAATGGGGTAGTGCCGGTGGTATCCTGATTATCGCGCACCTTCATTTCCACAGAGTTCTGGAGCGAGAACGTTAGGGCGCTGGTGCGGCTACCGCTGGGTACGCCGTAAGCAAAGCCGTTGTAGCGCGATAAGGCCAGTTGGTTGACAAGCGTACCGGGGGTAAGAGGAGTTAGATTGCCGCTTCGGTCTCTTATTGGTTGCCCATTATCGTCTCTTGCAAATTGGTTATACAGCAAACCCTGCGAGTTCACCAGTGTGCCTGTATTCAGCAGTGTGAAGTAGGCATCATTCGCGGCGAAGTTGGGAGAATATTGATAGTTAAGGCTGGGTGTAATCTTGTGGCGAATGGCCTCAATTTTCTTTCCCTTAATTTGATAGATACCATACAGGTTGGTGCCCATATTCACACCACCCGAGTAGTTATACACTCGGTTAAAACCCGTGACAGTATCAATGCGCACGGCGCGGGCCTCCTCTACGTAGCTATAATCGAGACGTTTAAAGTACCAGGTTTCGCCGTAATTGATGGAAGGTTGGACGGTCAGGTATTTTAGGAAGGCTACCCGATCGAGCAAGCCACCAAAGACTTGATCGGCAGTATAGCTGCCCAACGAAATCTGAAACTGATGCTGGATGCCGGTTTGCGCGTTGCGCAGCAGCGTATTGATATTGGACAGTTTGACAGGTAGGATTTGCGAGGTATTGGTGCCACCGATGAGAGGTATAGCTCCACCCTCCAGTACCCGCGACGGAATAGAATTGCTGATTCGGTTTCGAGCCGTGAGAGTATACGCCACTGCAAACTGCTCATAAATTTTACCCTTTGGCTCCAGCCCAAACAGGCTGTACAGATATTGACGGGCCACACCTACTGTCACGTCAGGTAGGGTGAAGTCCATCGTACCCGTGGTAGTATTCTGGCTTTGGCTGGCCTGAATGGAGTAGTTGATAGGCAGGTAGCGCAGTTGCTTAGAGTAGGAAATATTGGAGCTGAACGCCGGCGTGAGGTAGTTGCGCGCGTTGAAGTTGTTTTGCCGGTTATAGTTGTTGCTACCCGCTTGCACGCTGGCCGAGAACCGCCCACCGCCAGGGCGCGCCACCGGCGTGTGCGACCAGCTCAGCCAAAACGTGCGGGGCGTGTACACGCGGCCTGCTGTACTTTCCAGCTGTATACCCCCCGGGTTCAGAATGCGTTGGGCCGGGCGCTGGTCGTAACTGAAGCTGAACAGGCCGGAGTAGGCGTAGCGCTTGGTATACTGCGCCTCGGCCTGCCCGCGGAAGCCGCCAAAGGTTTCGGCATTGCCAGAGTATACGTCGCCGGTGAAGCGGACACCAATATTCTGGTTGGGCACCCAGTAGTAGCCCCCGTTGCGTAGGAAAAACCCCCGGTCGGCACTCTGCCCGAAGGTAGGGATGATGAGGCCCGAGGCCCTGCCCTTGCGTGGGGTAGGGAAGTAGCCAAATGGTAGGCCCAGAGGGGTAGGAATACCACCAATCACCAGGTTGAACGGGCCGGTAATCACCTTCTGGCCCGGTATCACCTTCATCTTGGCCGTGTTGATGTAGAAGTGCGGATCGGCGAGGTTGCAAGTGGTATAACGGCCATTGCGGCCGTATATCTCGTCGAGGTCGTTTTTCTTGACCACCTCGGCGTGCACAAATCCCTCACCCTGCTGCGTCACTACTTCCCCAATTTTGCCTTTGCGGGTTTTGAAGTTGTAGTCAATCTTGCCGGCCTGGTAGGTGGTGGCGCCCTGCTTGAACAGCGGCTGCCCCTGCGTGCGCCCCGTAGAATCGGGTACCCCCACGGCCGACATCAGGTTTTTATTATAGTCGACGGTGATAATGGCCGCTTTCAGCGACATGTCGCCGTAATCAACAGTTGCCTTGTCGTAGAGCTTGGCAATCTTGGCGTCGATGTCGAACTCAATGGAGTCTTTGGCAGCGTACTTAACAGTGGTCTGAATGGGACCCTTGGGCCGGGCTGCCACTCGTAGCGAGTCGGCTACGCGCACAGAATCCGGCACGGGTTGCAGCGTTACGACGCGGGCGGTATCATTGGCATTGGGCCGAATGATGGGGCCGGGGCGAACGTCGGCGTTGGCCGGCACGGCAGTGGTTTGCGGACGCTTATTGGTTTGGGCTATTGCATGCCCTGCCACCCCTACCCATAAGAGTAGCAGTAGGATAGTGGAGGGCAATAGCTGCCGGATAAAGCGTAAAAAGAATAACGAAGACAAAGGGATGGTCCGGGCCACGTAGTTTTAATTCGTTTATTTTGTGGCTGCTTACAAAGGTAGCGGGTAGCTGCTCCAACTAACGAAAACTGTGCGGAATATTGTCATTGTCTGCACCGCTGTGCTGGTGTTTTTTGCCGGACCGTCGGTGGCCCTTGCGCCGGGTGTGGTGGCGCACACTGCTAAATTACCACCCCAAAAGTACCGGATCAGAACCGTAGTGCTCGATGCCGGGCATGGTGGCAAAGATAGAGGCTGTGCCGGCTCCGCGGCCCGCGAGGCCCAGGTAGCTCTAAAAACCGTGCTGGAACTTGGCCGCCTGATTGAGCAAAATATGCCCGACGTGAAGGTAGTGTATACCCGCAAAACCGATGTATTTGTGGAACTAGCCGACCGCGCCGGGATTGCCAATAAGCACAACGCCGACCTATTTATTTCGGTGCATTGCAACTCGGGGCCATCGGTGGCCTACGGCACGGAGGTCTGGACGATGGGTCCGCACAAAACCGAGGCGAACCTGGCCCTAGCCAAGCGCGAAAACGCCGTAATTCTGCAAGAAGACGATTATAAAGAGCGCTACAACGGTTTCGACCCCCGCTCGCCACAGAGCCATATCCTGTTTTCGCTGTTCCAGAGTGCGTACATGGTAAACAGCATACGCTTTGCGCAACACGTTGATGCAGAGTTTAAAACCCGCGTGCAGCGCCACTCGCGCGGCGTGAAACAGGCGGGCTTTCTGGTGCTCTGGAAAACGGCTATGCCGTCGGTACTTATCGAGTTAGGCTTCCTGACTAACCGCAAGGAAGAACAATACCTCAACGATAAATCGGGGCAGTCGTATATGGCCTCGGGAATATACCGTGCTTTCCGCACGTATCGTAACGAGTTGGAAGGCACCAGCGAAGGATAGTCCATCCAGCTGTTGCATCAGCCTTTTCAGTTTCCCAGTGCTTTATTATCTCATCTTTATTCTGACCGAACGTGTCAAAAGAAATAAAAGTAGCGTTGCTGGGTATCGTAGCCATAGCAATCCTGTTCATTGGGTTCAACTTTCTGAAAGGCTCTAATCTGCTGTCTTCAGACCGCACGTACTACGCAAAATACGATAACGTAGATGGTTTGGCTGTGGGCAACCCAGTGGTACTGAATGGTATCAAGGTAGGGCAGGTGAAGCAGATGGAGCTGTTGCCCAGCGAGCACAACCGCGTAAAAGTGGCGTTGGAGCTTGCCAAAGATGTGGTGGTAGGCGACTCTACCACGGCCAGCTTGTCGGGCTCGTTGCTGGGCAGCAAGACCATCACGCTGTTTCTGGGCAAAAACTCTAAAGTGTACGACGGGGGCGAAGAACTACGCTCGTACACGGTAGCCAGCATCACGGATGCGTTTCAGGCCAAAGCCCTACCTGTGCTTGGCACCGTAGACTCTACGCTGATTAAAGTGAACAGCTTCCTGAGCAAGGATGCCCGTCTGAGCTTGCAGCAAACGCTACAGAACGCAGAGGGGTCGTCGGAAGCCTTCAAGAATTTGCTGCTGATGAACCAGCGCAACATCAACCAGATTACGACCAACATGGCCCGCCTCACCCACGACCTGGCCGTGACCAGCCAGAAGTTTGACAAGATTGCGGCCAACTTCAACCAGCTCAGCGACTCATTGAAACAAGCGCCCATTGGCCCTACCATGCGTAAGCTCAATGCGACCATGACTGAAGCGCAAACGGCCATGACTACCCTAAACCAAGGTTTGGCAAATCAGGAAGGCTCGCTCAACAAACTCATGAATGACGATTCGCTCTACAACAACCTCAACGCGACGGCAGCCAGCACCAACTCCCTGCTCACTGATTTTCAGGCTAATCCCAAGCGCTACGTGCACTTCTCGGTGTTTGGCGGTGGCAAAGACAAGGTGAAGAAGGAAGTAACCAAAAAGCCTAACGGCGAGGTAGAAGTTGAGACGAAGCGGGTAGATGGTACGCCCGGCGGCATTGTGCAGCCTGCCACTACCCCCGCCGGCCAATAAGCATTTATCCGGTCAGTTATTTTGATAGATTTGAAATCCGCTCGAAAGGGCGGATTTCTTGCTTTTTACGAATAGTAAAACGGTGAAATTATGAGCTAAAAAAACGCGTGTCATCCTGAGCTTGCGAAGGATCTTATGCCAGTTGAACGACCATCGTACGAACGACGCACCCTTGCGTGATAAGGTCCTTCGCTCCGCTCAGGATGACAGGCGCTTTTGCTATTCACACACTCACAATTTCACTACCTCACCACCCACCCTACCCCCACCCACCCATGGATATCGAATTCAACAAAAACGAAGACCACCTCAAGCAACTCACCTACCAGCTCTCGAAGCGTTTGCAGAAAATAGCGCTTGGGGGCGGCGAGAAGCGCATTGCCAAGCATAAGGAGAAGGGCAAGCTGACTGCCCGCGAGCGGATAGCCTACCTGCTCGATAAGGATGCGGAAACGGTAGAGGTAGGCGCGTTTGCCGGCGAAGGTATGTACGCCGACGAAGGCGGCTGCCCCAGTGGCGGGGTAGTGGTGGTACTCGGGTACGTGCAGGGTAGGCAGTGCGTGGTAGTGGCCAACGATGCCACCGTAAAGGCCGGCGCGTGGTTTCCCATCACGGCCAAAAAGAACCTGCGGGCACAGGAAATCAGCATTGAAAACCGTCTACCCATCATCTATCTGGTTGATTCGGCGGGGGTGTACCTGCCGATGCAGGACGAGATTTTTCCAGATAAAGAGCACTTCGGCCGCATCTTCCGCAATAATGCCGTGATGTCGTCAATGGGCATTGTGCAGATTTCGGCCATTATGGGGCCGTGCGTGGCGGGCGGGGCCTACCTGCCCATCATGTCCGATGAGGCCATGATTGTGGAGGGTACGGGGTCGGTGTTTTTGGCGGGTTCCTACCTCGTGAAATCGGCCATTGGCGAAACCATCGACAACGAAACGCTGGGCGGCGCTACCACGCACTCCGAAATTTCGGGCGTCACGGACTACAAGTTTGCGACGGACGAAGAGTGCCTCAACCATATCCGCAACATTTTCGATAAGCTGGGCGATACGCCCACAGCAGGCTTCAACCGTGCTGCTGCTGCTGAGCCGAAAGCGAATCCGCAGGACATCTATGGCCTCCTACCCGCCGACCGCGCCAAGCCCTACGATATGATGGACATTATCAACCGGCTGGTTGATGATTCGGAGTTTGAGCCTTATAAGGACCTCTACGGCCAGACGCTCATCTGCGGCCTGGCCCGCATTGATGGTTGGGCGGTAGGCATTGTAGCCAACCAGCGCAAAATCGTGAAGTCGAAGAAAACCGGCATGCAGATGGGCGGTGTCATCTACTCCGACTCAGCCGACAAGGCGGCGCGCTTCATCATGAATTGCAACCAGAAGCGCATTCCGCTGGTGTTCCTGCACGATGTGTCTGGCTTTATGGTAGGCAGCCAGAGCGAGCAGGGCGGCATCATTAAGGATGGCGCCAAGATGGTGAATGCCATGGCCAACAGCGTGGTGCCGAAGTTCTCGGTGATTGTGGGCAACAGCTACGGCGCCGGCAACTACGCCATGTGCGGCAAAGCCTACGACCCACGCCTTATTGTGGCCTGGCCGACCGCCCAACTAGCCGTGATGAGCGGAGCCGCCGCCGCCAATACGCTCTTGCAAATCCAGGTAGCCTCTCTGAAAGCCAAAGGCCAGGAAATCACGCCCGAAGCTGAGAAGGAGCTACTCGACACCATCAAGGCCCGTTACGAGGAGCAACTCTCGCCCTACTACGCCGCCGCCCGCCTCTGGGTAGACGCTATTATTGACCCGCTGGAAACGCGTAAGGTCATTTCGCAGGGCATAGCCGCGGCCAATCATGCACCGATTGAGAAGGCGTATAATGTGGGGGTGATTCAGGTGTGAGAGCAGTTCCGATTCTATCTCTGTTCCTACCTTTGCCACTCACCCAGCCCTACCCTTTGTGACCGAACAAAATCCTTCCGCCTTCGAAAAAGCCCGCGCCGGCCTGTGGGTCAGCCTGCAAAAACACTTAGCGGCCGTATACAGCGCGGAGAAATCTTTCTTGGCGGCTACCGCTTTCGTTGAGGCGTTTCCGTTTGCGCTGCATGCAGCCACGGAGGAGCAACAAGCCGATTACCAACAGACCCGCCGCGCCCTGCGCGACCTATACACCGACGAAACCGCCCAACTCGGCACACTGGTAAAAGCCATTCGCACCAAGGCCTACACTGAGGACGAGAAGAAGCAACTGTACCTGCTGCTGCTGGGCTACCTGGATATTGCTGCCAGCGTGTTTGCGCTGCTAAGCACGCACGTGCCTACCAAGCTACCCGAAGACGAAGAGCTAGCTACCACGATAGATACGTTTGAGCGTGTCCGCAAATTTGCCCGCCTGAATGTGAAGGGCCTGGCTGGGCTGCTAGGGTAGGGAGTATCAAAGTAGATTGCAACTGGCCTGCCCGGCGCAGATAACGTCTGGTTGTATCTTGGGGCACTTATCTAGTTGTATTTCTCATGGCTAAGAAATCCGTTCCTGCCTCGCCTCAAATTGTGCACATCCCAGCGGCGGGGGCAACTGGCAGCACCCTTTCCAAAGAGCAAAAGGCCTTCAACCGCTTCACCAAGCGTATCAGCAAGCTGGAAAAGGAAGTAGCCGATTTTCGTGAGGCTGCTACCCACCTGCGCCAGCGGGTGCAGAACGAATATCGCCCCTTGCAACAGCAGCACAACGACCAGCGCGCCGCCCTAGTGCGCGTGCTCGACCATGCGCACGACGAATACAGGCTCACCAAAACCGAGCGCGACAAAATCGTGGACATCATTGTGTATGGCTGTGTTGACTTGCTGGACTGGGGCTACGACGATCTAGAGCCCATTTTCGATAAGCACGACCCGCCCCTGAGTGCCGAAGAAGCTGCTGAGGTGGAAGCTGCCAACGTGGAGGCCGATGCCGAAACCGCCGAGATGATGAAGGCGCTGTTTAGTCAGCAGTTCGGAATTGAGTTTGAAGCCGATGCTGATGTGAGCACGCCCGAGAAGTTGCAGGCCTACGTGGCGCAACAGATGGCCGCGCAGGAAGAAGCGTTTGCCGCCGAGGAAGCACAGCGGGCCGAGCGCCGGGCCAAACGCAAAAAGAGCCCCAAGCAGCAGGCGGCCGAAGAGAAAAAGCAGGCCGAAGAAAAGAACATCACCAAGGCCGTACGCACGCTCTACATGGACCTAGTAAAGCACCTGCACCCCGACCGGGAGCCCGACGAAGCAGAAAAAGCCCGCAAAACCGAGCTGCTGAAACAAGTGACCACGGCCTACGAGGCCAATGAGCTATTAACGCTGCTGCGCCTCCAGCTAGAGCTGAATCGCATCGACCAGGCCCACCTCGAAAACATGGCTGAAGAGCAGTTGCGCTACTACAACAAGCTGCTGCGCGAGCAGGCCCGTGAGCTGGAGGATGCCCTGCAAGCCGAGCGGATGGACCTGTCGGCCTTTTCTGGGCAGCCGTGGTATGCCCTTACCTCGCCTGCCGCCATGGACCTGGACTACCGCCGCCAGAAAAGTCAGCTGCAAGCCAAAATCAAGCAGTTAGCCGCCGAAGTGCTAGCCTTTGGGCACGACCCGGCCGCGGTGAAAGCCTTTCTGAAAACATACAAGATTCCGAAAGATGGGCCAGGGCCGATGCTGGTGTCGTTGCTGCTGTAGAAAGCTGTACAATGGGATACAATATAATCTGTATAGCAGGTGTGTTTTTTCTGGTGGTTAGCCTGCTTTCCTTGAGAAGCAGAATACATACCATCAAGACCCAGGAAAGTACGACAGCAACAGTTATCAGAATAGATTGTGAAAAGGATAATGAGGGCGATAATACCTATAGGGCAATTTTTAGGTATACCACACGCAACAATCAGGAACTCATCTATACCCAGACTTCCTCTACCAATCCGGCAGCATGGGAGGTAGGCGAACAAGTGCGGATTGTATATGATCCGGAAAATCCCGTTGATGCCATCATGCTAAGCTTTTTCGAAGCCTTTGGGATGATAGTTATTCTGTTGATAGTCTCACTCGCAATGCTCGTGGTAGGGGGCGGTCATTACTTTGCAAATAAGCTGTTTGAAAGTATCAGCAACTGATTGTTGATACGGTACTGAAATGTAGATCTGTGTTTCAGTCGTAACAAGGTGTACATCCACTGAAAGGCGTAGACCACTGGGCCTATCCTTGGTAGCGTTTTGCGGAAGCTGTTGTTCAATTACTCTGTGTAGGCATTAACCCAGCAACGCGTCCCTACCCCTACACTTCCCGTATAGTCTTCAAAACAAGAATTGAAGACGATGGCGAAGAAGAAAGTATCCGAAATACTGATTGATACGCTGCTGGCTGCTGGTGTGCAGCGCGTGTACGGCGTAGTAGGCGACTCCCTCAATGGCGTGACAGACATTATCCGGCAGCGCGACGGCATTGGCTGGGTGCACGTGCGGCACGAAGAGGCCGGTGCCTTTGCGGCCGGTGCCGAAGCCCACCTTACCCAAGAATTGGCCGTGTGCGCGGGTAGCTGCGGCCCCGGCAACACCCACCTCATCAACGGCCTCTACGACTGCCACCGCAGCCGCGTGCCAGTGCTGGCCATTGCCTCCCAAATTCCGAGTGCAGAAATTGGAACGCAGTACTTCCAGGAAACCCACCCCGAGCGACTGTTTCAGGAATGCAGCGACTACTGCGAGTTGATTTCTACCCCCGAACACGCCGTGCGCGTGATTGAAAGCGCCATCCAAACTGCCTTAGTAAAGCGCGGCGTGGCCGTGATTGTGCTACCCGGCAACGTGTCGGAGATGGAAATAGAGGCGCCCGAGCCGCGCCTACCTGCTCGGCACCGTTCCGCTACCCTGCGCCCTTCGGACGCCGATATAGCCGATGCCGCTACCATGCTGAACGGGGCGGAGAAAATAACCATTCTGGCTGGGGCCGGCTGTGCCAAAGCGCACGCCGAGCTAATGCAGGTAGCCAGCGCGCTGAAAGCGCCTATTGTGCACGCCTTGCGCGGCAAGGAGTATATCGAGTACGACAACCCCTACGATGTGGGTATGACCGGCTTGCTGGGCTTTGCCTCGGGCTACCACGCCATTATGAACGCCGACGTGCTGTTAATGTTGGGCACTGATTTCCCTTACACCCAATTCCTGCCACAAGAGTCCAAAACCATTCAAGTGGACTGCCGCGCCGAGCACATTGGCCGCCGCACTCGGGTAGACATTGGCCTGGCTGGCGACGTGGGCGAAACCATTCGGCAGTTGCTACCTCACCTAACCACCAAAACGGAGCGAGCACACTTGGATAAGGCGCTCAGCGACTACAAAGACTCACGCGAGAACCTGGACGAGTTGGCCATCGGCAAGCCCGGCGACGACTCCATGCACCCGCAGTACCTCACCAAGCTGGTCAACGAACTGGCCGCGGAAGATGTCATTTTTACCTGCGATGTGGGCACGCCTACTGTGTGGGCAGCCCGCTACCTTTCCATGAACGGCCAGCGGCGTTTGCTGGGCTCGTTCAACCACGGCAGCATGGCCAATGCCATGCCCCAGGCCATTGGCGCGCAGCTGGTCTACCCCAACCGGCAAGTAGTAGCCCTGGCCGGCGACGGCGGCTTCGCCATGCTCCTCGGCGACCTATTGACGCTGAAGCAATTGAACCTACCCGTGAAACTCGTTATCTACAACAATAGCTCCTTAGGCTTTGTAGAGCTTGAAATGAAAGAAGCCGGTCTGCTACCCTTCGAGACAACGCTCGACAACCCCGACTTCGCAGCCCTGGCCGAAAGCGTGGGCATTCGGGGAATACGCGTAGCCGACCCCGGCGACCTGCATGCTTCCTTGGCTGAAGCCTTTGCGCATCCTGGCCCGGTGGTGATTGACGCCATCGTGAAACGCGCCGAGCTGTCGATGCCGCCTACCATTGAGCTAGAACAGGCCAAAGGCTTCAGCCTCTACGCCCTGAAAGCTGTGATGAGCGGCCGCGGCAACGAAATTCTGGACTTGGCAAAGGACAACCTGAACCTGTTGGGACTGTAGAGCATCTAGCCCGTCATTCCGAGCTGGATAGTCAAAAATGCCGCGTCAATAGCTTTTAAATGAACATTTGCCGTAGTTAGCGGTGTTGACAGTAGCCGGTTTGGTGCGAGGCATCAAACCGGCTACTTTTATTCAGTATCTCCGCTCTGCCAGTTCTGGCTCCCGCCGCCGAAGCCTCGGCTATGTCTATGACCAACAAAGAAATAAAAGCGCTTATCTCGCTGCTCGATGATCCGGAAGTAGCGCCTCAGATTCAGGGCACTATCCAGAATCTGGGAGAAAGTATTATTCCGTTTTTGGAAGAATCGTGGGAAGAAACGCTGGACCCGCAGCAACAGCAACGCCTCGAAGACCTCATTCATAACCTGCAATTCGATGGGCTGAAGCAGCGCCTGCGCGTGTGGCGCGACACGGGCGGCGACAGTTTGCTGGAAGGCATGTGGCTACTAAACTCCTACCAGTACCCCGATGCCGATTTTCAGGCTCTGAACCGCGCCATTGAGCAGCTGCGCTTCGAAGCCTGGACCCAAATGCGCCCCGGCATGCACCCCGCCGACCAAGTGCAGGTCCTCAACTACGTGTTGTTTCGTACGCACAAGCTGGCGGCCAACACGCAGAATTTCCACTCGCCGGCCAACTCCATGTTGCACTTAGTGTTGGAAACCCGGCGCGGCAACCCGCTCACGCTCTGCGTTATCTACCTGCTGGTGGCCCAGCGTCTGATGCTGCCCATCTACGGCGTGAACTTGCCCAACTTGTTTGTGCTGCTTTTCAGGCCCACCAATCCCAACGTAGAGCCGTTCTACATCAATTGCTACAACCGCGGCCTAATCCTGTCCCGCACCGATATTGAGCACTACATTGCTCAACTCAACCTCACGCCCAACGAAGTATTCTTCGAGCCCTGCTCGCACCTCGACATTGTACGCCGTGCCCTGCGCAACTTGCAGTTGAGCTTCGAGAAAATGCAGGAACCTGCAAAAGCTGGCGAAGTAGCTGAATTGCTGGCTATCCTGACAGACGAAGGTGAACCGCTGACGGATAATGAAGGGGAGGAGTAAGGGTAGGAAGTTTGTGAGGGTATGGGGGTAGGAGGATAGGAAATAAAGAAGTGTGTCATCCTGAGCGTAGCGAAGGACCTTCTCACGCGTGAACGACAAGCGTACCAACGACTCGTTCTGCCGTGAGAAGGTCCTTCGCTGCGCTCAGGATGACAGAATTATCTATCTACCCACCTAATTACTACCTCTAAAACTTCTTAATCAAACAGCCCGCAACGCGGGTGTCGGCTATGCCAGCGGGGCGGCCAGCTAGCAGGTTGTCGAGCACCTGGGCGAGGTAGCGCTGGCGCACGTCGCTTTCCACTTGGGGGTTGTCGTCGATGGCGCCTTTGTAGCGCACGGTGAAGCCGTTACCGGCGGGTTGCAGCACTACTACCTCTGGGGTTTTGGTGGCGCCGAGCTGGTTACTCACCTTCTGGCCTTCGTCGGTGAGGTAGGTGATGTTGTTGCTGTCGCTTTTCAGCACGAGCTTTTGCGCGTCGCTGGCCGCATCTATGTTGATGGGGGCATCGATATACAGGAACTGTACGCCTTGCCCGCCGTACGTGGAGGCCAGCGCATTGAGGCGGCCTTGGTACGACTTGGAAAAGGGGCAGTTCTGGTTGATAAACACCACCACCACGGCCTTGCTACCAGCGTAGCTGCTGAGCGACACCGACGCGTTGGCCGCGTTTTTCAGCGTGAAATCGGTGACAGTGCGCGTGCCTTGGGCGCGTGCTACCCCCAAGCCCACAGTGCAGAAAACCAGGGTAGCAGCAGCGAGAAGCGAAAGTCGGCGGAAAGACATAGCGGGAAGTAAGAGGTGAGAAGCGTCGAGTGCGAAGCGATGAAGCAAATGGCTATTGCTCCAAGTTCATCAATTCAACGCAATACGTGAGCACATAGCTAGGCGCCGGGCGCAAGTAGGTCAGCTGGTGCTGGCTGCGGGAGTTTTCGAGCAGCAGGTGAGCCGTCAACTCGCCTGCCTCCCGCAGCCAAAACGGGTCGAGCAATAATTGCTCTTTGAACACCAGCCCCCGGCGACTATGCAGCTTATAAAGCGTCTCCTTGGCACTCCAATAGAGGCTGTATTTGGCTGCATCGTCGCCGGCATCGGCCCGTTCGGCTTCCGATAGAAACCGTGGGGCCAGTTTTTGTGCTTTTCCACGAATTAATTCAACATCTATGCCAACTCTGCCTTGGGCCGCAACTATTCCGGCCACCCACTCGCCGGAGTGCGACAGCGACACGGCGTAATGGGGTAGGGCAGGGAGATAGGGGCGGCCATTGGCGTCGTTGGCCAGGGTAGCGGGGGCGGCCGTCAGTTCGGGAAGCAGCGCGTGCAACAGCAAGCGGCCCGCGGCCCACTGCGCCGCGCGGGTAGGGTCGCGGCCGGCCGGGTACAGGGCCTGGTACACGGTAGGGTAGGGGAGCTGCGGCAGCAGTTCGACGGTGGTTTCGGTGAGGCGCCACAGGCCGAGGATGGCGCCGTGGGGCAGGGGAGTGATGGAGTGCAGGGGCATAGGGTAGGAGCGCCGCCCACCCGAAGTGGCGCGGCACAAGCAAATCTGGCGTAATTTCGCCTAAATTCTCGTGCGCATGTCCGTTCCCGCTCGTCCTCAGGTCCAGAAACTCGCTACCCTCACTGGGCACCGCGACTGTGTGTATACCCTGAGCGGCGCCCCCAACGAAACCACGTTTTACTCGGCTGGGGCCGATGGGCTGGTGGCTAGTTGGAATGTACTGGAACCCGAAGCCGATGGCACGCTGGTGGCGAAGGTAGAGAAGTCGGTGTATGCATTGCGCTACCTGCCGGGGCGGCAACTGCTGGTACTGGGGCACAATTACGAGGGCGTGCAGGTGATTGATCTGCACAACCGCCAGTTGGCGCACGCCACGGCCCTACCTCCGCTGGCTATCTTCGATCTGGCGTACTCCGAGGAAGCGCAACGCCTATTTGTGGCCCTGGCCGATGGCACGTTGGCCGTACTGCGCGCCGCCGATTTCAGCCTGGAAAAGCTCCTGCGCCTCGCCGACAAAAGTCTGCGCTGCCTGGCCCTGCACCCTACCCGCCCAGAGCTGGCCATGGGCAGCAGCGATGCCACCGTGCGCGTGCTGGACGTGCACACGCTGGATGCCCTGCACACGCTCCCCCACGCCACCAACTCCGTTTTCACCGTGGCCTACTCCCCCGATGGCCGCTACCTGCTGGCCGCCGGCCGCGACGCCCACCTGCGCCGCTACGACGCGGCCGCTGGCTACGCTCTAGCCGACACGTTGGTAGCGCACATGTTCACCATCAACCACCTCACGTTCTCCCCCGATGGCCGCTATTTGGCCACGTGCAGCATGGACAAATCCATCAAGCTGTGGGAGGCCGATACCCTGCGCCTACTGCGGGTGGTAGACCGGGCGCGCCACGCCGGCCACGGCACCTCTGTGAACAAGTTATTTTGGTCGGGGCAGCAAAATCGGCTAGTTTCGTGTAGCGACGACCGCAGCCTGGCGGTGTGGGAGCTTACGTGGGCTGACAGTTAATGGCTGTTAGCTGTTGGCTTTGTGGTTGATAACCAAGCAGCGTATTGCTATGCTGCAATATATCGTCAGGTTGTGGCGTATTCTCAATAAATGCAAAGGCTGCTGGCTATGAGCTAACAGCTACTAGCCAACCGCTACCCATGAAAATATCTGCCCTCGACATTCGGCAAAAGACCTTTGAAAAAGCCTTCCGGGGCCTCGATGCCGACGAAGTAAACGCTTTCCTGCTCACCCTTTCGCAGCAGTGGGAGCGGATGGGCGACGAAAACCGCGACCTGCGTAACAAGCTCGACTACGCCACCCAGGAAGTGCAGAAGATGCGCGAGATTGAAAGCTCGCTTTACCGCACCCTCAAAACCGCCGAGGACACCGGCCAGAATATCACCGAGCAAGCTCAGCGCAACGCGGAAATCCGGCTGCGCGAGGCCCAGCTGCAAGCCGAGGAACTACTGTCGCAGGCCCGGCAAAAAGCCCGCACGCTGGTAGAAGATGCCTATAAGCAAGCCGAGCGTAGTGTAACGGAAATGCAGGTGGAGGTGAGCCGCCTCAACCAAGAGCATCAGCGCCTGGAAGGTGCGCTGGATTCCCTGGTGCGCGACTTGCAGCACTTGGCTACCGACACCATGGAGAAGGCCGACAAAGCCCGCAACCGACCTAAAGGCGGCACGGCGGCCATCCTTTCGCAAGCGGCTAGCGTAAAGGTGAGTAAACCCGAACCTTCACCTGAAGCCACTCCTACTATGCATATTGACACTGCTGCCACTTCCTCGGCCGCTGCCGTAGGCGGCGCGCTGGTTGCCACCCAATTTGGCAGCGACGCCGTTACCACGGGCCGCCCCATCGGTCCGCAGCCCGGTGCTTACAACCCCAAGCCCGGCCAGCAACCCGACCCCGGCGCACCCGCGCAGATTCCCGGTCCGGAAATCAGCCCCGACCCTATCCCCAACGAAAACCCCGGCCAGGTGCCGCCCTCGCGCATTGATGAGCCGTCTCCCTCGCGCATCATCGAGCCCGACTCGCCTAACGTAGAGCCCGTGCGGCCGGATATTCAGCCCGTAGGTCCTAGTCACCCCGAGATTGTGCCGCCTGCTCCGGCGCCTCAGCCCGGCACGGGCAGTCCTGGCCCTGGCTTCAAAGCCGAGCCTGCGGTGGCAGAAAAGTCGTTTTTCGACGAAATTTAGACGAACTAAAAACGCCTGTCATCCTGAGCTTGCGAAGGACCTTATTACGGTAGAACGACTAGCGTACTAACGACTCGTTCTACCGTAATAAGGTCCTTCGCAAGCTCAGGATGACAGGCGTTTTTATTCACTACTCACAATCTCACCACTCATCATTTCACCATATGGGCCAGATTGCGCTGGAAGGCATGGAGTTTTTCGCTTTTCACGGCTACTACGACGAAGAGCAGAAGATCGGCAACAAGTATGGTGTCGATCTGTATATCGACACGGACTTACACGCCGCCGGGGCTTCGGATAAGTTACAGGAAACCGTGAATTATGAAGTGCTGTACCGAGTGGTGGCGGAGGAAATGCAAGCCCCGGCCCGGTTGCTCGAACACCTTGGGCACCGCGTGCTGGACCGGGTGCTGGCGGAGTTCCCCTACATCCACGGCGCCCGCGTAAGCGTGTCGAAGTTCAACCCGCCGCTGGGCGGTATCTGCCACCGCGCCCGCATTACGTTGGAACGGCGTCGGTAGGTTAGTTTTTGGTAAACAAGAAAAGGTGTCATCCTGAGCGCAGCGAAGGACCTTCTCACGTGTGAACGAAGAACGGTAGAACAAGTCATTGTTCCGCTAATCGTATTCACGTGAGAAGGTCCTTCGCTGCGCTCAGGATGACACCTTTTCTTATTTACCAAAAACCGTAAACAAACAGCCAAAAACAAACCAAAAATTATTTTTTGCGGGGCTTGTAACGAATGCCGAAATCGACGGTACTCCCTTCAACTCTCCCCCAAACGCCTACCCTTTCCGCCGTGCACAGCCCCAGCGACGAAACCTTGATGGCGCAGGTCCGCGACAACGACCTCGATCAGCTCACGCCGCTGTTCGAGCGTTACCAAGGACCGCTGTTTGGGTTTCTGCTGCGGCTGACGAATGACCGCGACACGGCGCAGGACCTCGTGCAAAACGTGTTTCTGCGGGTGTTGAAATACCGCGCCAGCTACCAGCCTACTCAGCCGTTTAGGGCGTGGGTGTACCAGCTGGCCCGCCACGTGCACGCCGACCACTGGCAGCGCCAGCCCGTGCCGGCCGGCGACCTGGAAGCGGCCGAGCGCACGCCTACCCTGCGCCGCGCCGCCCTGGCCGGGGTGGCAGCCAGCTCCGATGGTGAGCACCTGCAAGAGGCCCTGGCGCTGCTGCCCGCTGCCCAGCGCGAAATCCTGGTGCTGCACCGCTTCCAAGGCTTCGACTACGCCGAAATAGGGGAGATGCTGGGCTGCTCGGAAGGAACCGCCCGCGTGAAAGCCCACCGCGCCCTGGAGGCGCTCCGCAAAATTTACTTCAGCTAATACTCTGACTGCTCTGTGATGCTCGACGATAACAACCACTTCCTCACCTCACCCGAATGCGCTGCCTTGGAGCCCTTGCTGGCCGACTATGCAGCTCAGGCCCTGCCGCCGGCCGATAGGGCACGGGTAGCAGCACACTTGCCCCAGTGCCCTAATTGCCAAGCACGGGTAGCTCAGTATGCCACTTTGCTGGACGCATTCGAGGCTGAGCCGCTTGCTATGCCGCCGCTCGCTCTGCGCGACAACTTTCTGGCTATGCTGAACGCAGAGAAGGAATTGCTACCCGCCGTTGCGCCGGTAGTGACGCCTGAGAAGCAGCCAGTGCCGCTGTATCCGGCGGCGGCGAGCAAAAACGGGTTGTGGCTGCGCATTGCCGCCAGCATAGCGCTACTGGCAGTAGGCACCGTGCTGGGGCTGCTCCTAAACCGCCCGGCCGCGCCGGTTGCGGCGGTTGCACCCGCCAGAGAGGCGCAGACCTTAGCGGCGCAACTCACGACTGCTACCCAGCAGCCGGCCACCGCCAGCCAACGCATTCAGCTGGTAAGCGACGCCCCTGGTAGCTCCCGCCCCGGCGACCCTACCGTGCTGGTGCTCATCAACACCCTGAATGCCGACCCGAACCCCAACGTGCGCCTGGCCGCCGCCGAAGCCCTCTACCGCCTGCGGGCCGATTCGTTGGTCGGGCCAGCTCTCATCCAGGCCCTACCCGTGCAGACCGACCCCAACGTGCAGATCACGCTGATTGAGCTGCTGGTGAAGCTGCGCGACAAGCAGGCCCTGCCCCAGCTCCGGCGCCTCTCCCAACGCCCCGACGCCCTACCCGCCGTGCGCGACCAAGCCAAGCAAGGCGTCAGCCTCCTGATTTAACCAGAACGGTTTCCTATACACTGTCCCATTGATTCGCCTACCCTGTAGCGCCAGCAATAGCGACATCCTTCAGTAAAATTTTCTCTCTCACTCACGCAGTGCTATCTACCGAAGTCCGCGGCTTCGGATGGTTGCTTCCTGCTCTTCCTCAACGTCAACTATCCATGAAAAAGCATCTGTTTCTCTTGTTCGTCAGCGTGCTGGCTGCCTGCTCAACCGTTCAGGCCCAGGAATTCAAAATTAAACTCACTGGTAATGACCGCAAAGTGGTTATCGAAATGCAGAATAGCGACCACGTAACCGTGGAAGGCTACGATGGCGACGAAGTACTAATCAAGGGTGAAGGGGGTAGGGCCACCGAGGAAGCGCCCAAACGCGCCGAGGGGTTACGGCCCGTGTACAACTCGACGGTAGACAACACTCGCCTGGGACTAGGTGTGACCAAAGAAGGCAACACCGTTCGCATTGTGAAAGCCTCGCGCCGGGAGGGTGGCTACGTGATTCGGGTGCCGCGCACGGCCGATGTGGTGTACCGCGAGGCCCAGTGGGGCGGCAACCACGTGCTGCTGCAAAACCTGCAAGGAAAACTGGAAGTGATGATGAAAAACGGCGATGCCAAGCTCCTGAACGTGACTGGCCCCGTGGTAGCCAACAGCACCAGCGGCGACATTACGGTGGTGTACTCCACATTGAAGGCCGGCCCCAGCTCCATCAGCAACATCAGCGGCGCTATTGATGTAGCCATGCCGGCCAGCACCAAAGCCTCCCTGACCATGCGGACTATTTCGGGCGAGGTATACACCGACTTCGACATTGCCCTACCCAAGCCGGCCAATGCCAACAGCCTCGTGCAGATTGGCGGCCAAACCCTCAACGGGGCCGTGAACGGCGGCGGCACGGCCATTTCACTGAAAAACGTGAGCGGCGACGTGTACGTGCGCAAATCCAAATAGCTCTCAGCATCAAAGTGTAGTCTTTCTTCTCACCAGCTATTCTTCTTCCCATGTTTCGTTTTTTGCTATTGCTGTCGGTCCTGGTAGGGCTGAGCAGCCTGGGGGCGTACGCCCAAAAAGTACTGGAACAAACCGCTTCGATGAAAGCCGGCCAGCGGCTGAATTTGGAGTTGAAACAGGCGTCGACCATTAAAATTCATGCGGGTAGCGGCTCGCAGGTGGTGCTGCGCGCCACGGCTACCATCAACGGCGGGCAGCTAAACGACGCGCTGCTGCTCACGACCAGCAAAACCGACGAGGGAATTACTATCACCTCGGCCTTCGATGATAACCTGGTGAAAAAGAGCCAGGGCGCGGAGTGTCCAGACGGGCAGGGCTACACCCGGTGGGGCGGCAGCTGGCGCAATGGCAAAGCGGAAGGCCCGGCCTTGTGCTTCAAGATTGAGGTAGACGTGACGGTGCCGACCGGCGTGGCGGTGCGCGTGAACACCATCAGCGGCAATATTGAGGTAACCGACCTGACGGCTCCGCTGGAAGCCAAAAGTATCAGCGGCTTCGTGGATGTGAGCTGGCCGGCCCGACAGGGGGCAGAGGTAGCGTTTAAAACTATTACCGGAGAGGTGTATACCGATCAGGACATTGCCTTCGTCAACCGCAAAGAGAACCCTATTGTGGGCTACCAGCTACGCGGTACGCTGGGTGGCAACGGCGGCCCCGCCGTCCGCCTCGAATCCATCAGCGGCGACGTGTTCTTTCGCAAGCGAAAGTAGATAATCGGACTTATGTAACCCTGACAGGGGCTTGAAGCCCTGTCAGGGTTGTAGGTGCCGGGCGGCTTCCAGCAGAATAATATTTTAATCAACGAAATATTTCGTAGATACTATTGCATTTATAGGAACAGTACTATATGTTTGTATTACGAAACTGTTCGTACTGACAAAGTATTTCTTATCCTTTCTCGCTGGCGTGCCTGTTGAGATGCCTGTTATCCGCCCTATTCCTATTCCATCGGCTCCATTGCCAGGCACCGCGCAACTGCTGTAGCGTTGCTTTCTACTACTCCTCTGCCTTCTCGCTGCTACTGCCCGCTTAAGTGGTAGTACGGTCCACTGCGTGCCTTCATCAGAGCCATTTGGCTCCTTATAACTCCCTGATATGCTGAAATATATCGCCCTGTTATGGGTGCTGCTGGGCGTGCTGTGCCCGGTTGTAGCCCAAACCACTAGCACCAGTCGCATTACAGGCACGGTGCTTAACGCCACCACCAAACAACCCGTGGAATTTGCCACGGTAGCGCTGCTGAGCAAGGCCACCAGCAAGCCACTGGACGGGACCGTTTGCAACGACAAAGGCGCTTTCGTCTTTGAGAAGGTAGCACCGGGCGAGTACAGCGTTTCCATCAGCTTTGTAGGCTTTGAGACGAAGGTGGTGGAGAACGTGACACCGGGCACGGTAACTGTAAATCTAGGCCAAGTATTGCTGACACCTACCACGCAGCAACTGGGTGAGGTGCAGGTGGTAGGGCAAAAGGAACTAGTAGAAACCCACGCCGACCGCATCGTCTACAACGCGGAAAAGGACATCAGCAACGCGGGCGCCACGGCTGCAGAAATGTTGCGGAAGGTACCCTTGCTCACCGTTGATAACGACGGCAACGTGGAGTTGCGCGGCTCTACCAGCGTGCGGGTGCTCATCAACGGCAAGCCCAGTTCCATCCTGGCTAGCAGCGTGGCCGACGCCCTGCGCCGCCTACCCGCCGACAAGGTCAAAGCGGTGGAGGTAATTACGTCGCCGGGCGCGAAATACGACGCCGAGGGTTCGGGCGGGGTGATTAATATTATTCTGAAAAAGAATGACTTAACGGGGATGACAGGCTCTGTGGACGCCACGGCGGGCACGCGCTATAGCAATGTCAATACAAACCTGACTATTCGGCGGGGGAAGCTGGGTATCACGTCCGAAGCGGGTTCTTATGCTCACTACAACCGCAGCCGGGGCAGCATCGACCGCACCGATTTTCTAGGAGACAACCAAACGGCCCAACTTAGCCAGCAAAACAGTCGGCGCAACGGTGGTGGTGGCATCTACGCCCGCCTGGGCTTCGACTACGACCTGACCGAAAAGGACGCCGTGACCGTGGGCGCCTACACCGACCTCTACCGCTCTACTGCCACGCAGCACCTGGCTTCTACCTACGTGGCGCCGCTGAGCTTCGACCAGTTTGCCCGCGACATTCGCCGGCCGTGGGGCGCCAACTGGTGGCCCGAGTTCAGCCTGAACGGCAGCTACACGCACACTTTCAAGCCGAAGCACGAGCTGAGCCTGCTAGCCCTGCAAAACTACGTGTCGAACACCACCGCCTACCGCCTCGACCAGACCCGCCCCGAGCAGGGCCTCGACTACCTCGAAACCGGCAACAACCGCAGCCGCAGCCGCGAAACCACCCTGCAACTTGATTACACTCAGCCTCTCGATAGCACCAGCGTACTGGAGCTTGGCGCCAAAACCATCCTGCGCAACGAGCGAAGCGACTACCGCATTCAGGCCGACAGCCTCAATGGGGAAGGGTTTGCGTTATTGCCGTCGCGCTCCAACGAGTTCAACTACCAGCAAAACGTGGTGGCTGGCTATGCTTCCTATGGTCTGCGCTTGCTCCGAAGCTATAACCTGAAAGCCGGGGCAAGGGTAGAGCACACCCGCGTGGATGGCGACTTCTTGACCAGCAGCACCAGCGTACGGCAGCGCTACACCAACTTTATTCCTACCCTGAACATCTCCCACGAGTTTGGTAAGGAAAAGGAGCACAAGCTGAATGTGGGCTATTCACGTCGGCTCCAGCGTCCATCTATCTATCTGCTGAATCCCTACATCGACGTGAGCAATCGGCGCGTGGTGAGCACCGGCAACCCCAACCTGACGGCCGAACTGACCAACGCCTACGAGTTGGGCTATAGCACGACCATCCAGAAAACCACGCTGAACATGTCGGTTTATGCGCGCAGTGCCAGCAACGCGTTTCAGCGGGTGGCGCGCACGGTGCCCACCAGCCAGGTTTTCCCTACCGATACCAGCAATACCACGGTCTTCTTTACCAACCCAGAAAACGTGGGCCAGCGCGCTACCTACGGCGCCAACGTGTACGGCTCGACCAAGCTGACGGATAAATGGACGCTGAACAGCAGTATCAACGCCTATTACGTGTCGGTGAAAAGTAAGGAGCTGGGCGCTTCCAATCAAGGCTGGGTATACAACGGTAACCTCACGTCTGCTTGGACCTTCGAGCATGGGTTGAGCGCGCAGGCTGCCGTATATATCAACTCGCCGCGGGTGTTTCTGCAAGGCCGTACCAACGGCAACGTGTGGCACAACCTATCGGTGAAGAAAGAGCTGTTTGACAAGAAAGGCAGCCTCACGCTGGGCCTCGACAACCCATTTGCCCGCACCATTCGCTTCCGCACCACAATCACGCAGGCAGACCTGTTCACCTCCCAAGAAGTGACCTACGCCTACAACCGCTCCGTGCGCCTGAGCTTCAACTGGCAGTTCGGCAAGATGGATGACGCACCCAAAAAAGCCCGCAAAACCATCAGTAATGATGATCGGCAAGGAGGGAAGGGGTAGATAGGGTGGTGAAATGGTGCGTTAAAACTCGGCTGTCATCCTGAGCGCAGCGAAGGACCTTCTCACGGTAGAACGAGTCGTTGGTACGCTTGTCGTTCACGCGTAAGAAGGTCCTTCGCTGCGCTCAGGATGACAGCCGAGTTTTAACGCACCACTTCACCATTTCACCACTCACTCACCCTTCCCCGCGCAGCACTGCCAGCGGTGGCCGTGTCAGCACGTCGCGGCTGTTGAAGAGGCCGATGACGACGGTGAGAACTGTGGTAAGTGCCGCGAGTAGCAACAAGGGTAGGGGAGCGGTGGTGAAGCCGATATCGAACACCCAAAAGGCCAGCGCCCAGCCCGCCAGCACGGCCAGCACGAGGCCGGTGGCAGCGGCCAGTAAGCCCAGCAGCGCGTATTCCACCAGCGTGATGCGCAGCATTTGGCGGCGACTGGCGCCCAAGGTTCGGAGCAGCACGCTTTCCTGCACGCGTTGGTAGCGACTCACAATCACAGAGCTGATGAGCACCACCAGGCCCGTGGCAATGCTGAAAAAGGCCATGAAGCGAATCACGAAGGAAATCTTGCTCAGGATGTCGTCCAGGGTTTGCAGGATGAGGCCCAGGTCGATGGCCGAAACGTTGGGGAAGCGCTGCACCAACTCGCGCTGCACGCCACCGAGCACGGTGTTGTCGGGTACGCGGGTGAGGAGTACGTAGAACTGCGGCGCGGGCTCTAGCACGCCGCTGGGGAACACCACCCCGAAGTTGGTCTGTACCCGCGTCCAGTCCACGGTGCGCGTGCCGCTGACGATGGTCAGGAGCGGTGCGCCCTGCACGTTGAAAGTCAGCGTATCACCCAGCTTGAGCTTCAGGCGCTCAAAAAATCCCGTTTCGATGGAAATATGCGGGGTGCCATCGGCGGCGAGGTAGGGAAGCTTTCCTTCGGCTAGCTGCTCGGAGCTGATAAGCGAATCGCGGTACGTGACGCGGTATTCGCGGGTAAGGGAGCCGCGCGAACGGCCACTGGTGCTGTCCTTTTTCAGCTCGGAGGTAGGCTTGCCATTCAGCTCCGTCAGCCGCATCGTCACAATGGGTACTTGCTGCAATACGGGTAGGCGGCGCTGCGTGAGCAGTTGGGCCACGCCTACTCGCTGGGCCGGCTGAATGTCGAAGAGCACTAGATTGGGCTGATTCTCGCCGCTGGCCACCTGTACCCGGCTGAGCAGCAAGCCTTGGGTGATGTAGAGCGTCGCCATCAGAAACACGCCCAGCCCGATGGAAATGATAAGCAGCAGCGTCTGGTTGTTGGGGCGATACAGATTGGCCAAGCCCTGCCGCCACACGTAACTCCAGGAGGTAGGGAAGAAGCGGCGCACCAGCCAGCGCAGGCCCGCCGCTACGCCCGCCAATCCGCCCAGCGCCACCAGCAAGCCCGCCGCAAAACCCAGGGCCAGCTTCACCTCGCGGGTTTGGAGGTAGGCGAAACCTGTAATAAACACGAATATCAACCCGTAGACGAGGTAGCGCAGCGGGTCGGGCGCGGTGGTATCTTCCTCAAACGAAGCTCGCAATGTGCGCAGCGGCGACACCCGCCGAATGCTCAGCAACGGCAGCAAGGCAAACAGCACCGCCACCAGCACACCCGTGAACACGCCCTGCGCCACCGCCCCCCACGACACCTGAATGTCGACCGCCACGGGTAGGAAATCGGCAAACACGCGGGGTAGCAATAGCTGCACCGCTGTGCCAAGTGCTGCTCCTAACAGAGCACCGGCAAAGCCCAGGGCCGCTACCTGCAACAGATAAATCAGCAGTGCCTGGCTGCCGCTGGCACCCAGGCAGCGCAGTACAGCCACCGAGGTAATTTTCTCGCGCACGTACAAACTCACGGCACTCGCCACACCCACGCAGCCCAGCAGCAGGGCTACAAACGCCACTAGGTTTAGGAAGCGAGTAAGGTCGGCGAAGGAGCGGCCGGTTTGCTGCTTGCGGCTGGCCACGGTCTCTGCATTGACGTTTTCCTGATCTTTTACATCCTCCAACGGCTCCCGCAGACGGGCTTCCGGAATACCTGGTTTCAGAGTGAAATACTGCTTGTATTGCACGCGGCTGCCAGGTTGAATGAGGGCGGTGCGCGCCAACAATGATGTGGAATCGGCTTTGCCCGTCGTGACTTGCGCCGCATCACCGGGGATGAACACGGTAGGGGCTACCGAAGCGCTGAAACCGGATTGGCCGGGCGTTTCGCGCACCCGTCCGGCAATACGAAACGTCACGTTGCCTACCCGCACAGAGTCGCCCACATGGGCTGCAAATTGCGCCATGAGTTCATCATCCACCAACGCCACGGGCTGGTTGCGGCGCGCCGCGTCGCGGAAGGTTTGCACGGCGCTGGTGGGCTCCGTCAGCCACTCGCCATAGAGCGGAAAGTTGCCCGTAACGGCGCGCACCTGTGCCAGCCGCACGCCCCCACCCCGCGGAAACGACACCAGCGACGCAAACGCCGCTTCTGCACTGTAGTCCAGGATGAAATTGCCTTGGTTGCGTGGGTGCAACGTGGGCTTGAAGCGCGGCTGAAATGGCTGACTGCTGGACAGCACCAAATCGGCCCCTAGCAGCTCGCGGGCCTGCTCGTCGATGCTACGCGCCAGGTTGGCCCCGAAGCCGTTGATGCCCACCAGTGCCGCAATGCCCAGCACAATGGCCGCGCTGAATAGCAAGAGCCGGGAGCGGCTACGGCGACTGTCGCGCCACGCCATGCGCCAGAGCCAGAGGAAGTTTGTCATATGCAATAGGGGCGCGTTGCACGCGCCCGTCGTTGTGGGTTAGGGTAGGGGCGCGTTGCACGCGCCCGTCGTTGTGGGTTAGGGTAGGGGCGCGTTGCACGCGCCCGCTATCATGCGGTGGAAAAGGGCGAAGAAGAACACGCACCTGTCGTTGAACAACGGTTGCGTGCAGCGCGCCCCTACAGGCTGTCAGAAATCAGCTGCCCGCCTTTTAATCGAATCACACGCTGAGTTTTATTGGCCAGCTCCGGGTCGTGTGTAACGAGCACCAGGGTAGTGCCGGCTTCACGGTTCAGCTCAAATAGTAGTTCCTCCACTGTAGCGCTGGTTTCAGCGTCGAGGTTGCCGGTGGGCTCGTCGGCAAACAGGATTTTAGGCCGGTTGGCAAACGCCCGCGCCAACGACACGCGCTGCTGCTCGCCACCCGACAGCTGGGTAGGGTAGTGGTGCCCGCGCCCGCCCAGCCCTACCCGCTCCAGCAGGCCCTGGGCCGTAGCGGCACCATTGGAAATGCCGCGCAACTCCAAGGGCACCAGCACGTTTTCCAGGGCTGTGAGGGTAGGCAGCAACTGAAAGTTCTGGAAGATAAAGCCCACATGCTCGTTGCGCACCGCTGCCCGCTGGTCTTCACTAAGGCTATCGAGCTGGATGCCGTTGAGCCACACGCTGCCCGAGGTAGCGCGGTCGAGGCCGGCGCACAGGCCCAGCAGCGTGGTTTTGCCGCTTCCCGATGAGCCAACAATGGCCAGCGTATCACCGGCCGTCAGCTCGAAGCTAACGTTTTGGAGCACCGTAAGCGCCCGTCCGCCGCTGGTGTAGGACTTGGTAAGGTTTTCTATTTTAAGCACTGAGAGAAAGGCAAATGAGAGAATCGTCTAAGTAGGTAACGAGTCGATGCGCAGAATACTTTAGGCGTGTGAGAGTTTTCTGTTTCGTAGAACGGATGCATCGAACGGTGTAGAGACGCGTATTCGCGTCTCGTCGTCCGCGCCAGCTGATATTCAACCACGAGTTATTCAACGACTACATCTGCGTGAAACCGCTGGATAAGAGAACAACAAAGCGCATACGCAGCCCCTACCCAAACGCGCCTGCCCCGGTTAGGTTAACCTTTGCGGCGGGTTCTGTCGTTATCCCTCTACTTCTTACTTTCTTCGATGATGAAACTAACCTGGACTGTCTTCTGCGGCTGGCTGCTACTCGCGCTGGCGGGCTGTAGCACTAACGACACCCCAACCACCACCGACGCGCCCCCCGCGGCCAGCAAGCCCGCTGCCTCAACCGCCACGGGCAAGCCTACCATTCTGTTCTTCGGCAACAGCCTCACGGCCGGCCTGGGAGTAGAACCCGACGAAGCCTTCCCGGCCCTGATCGGCCAAAAAATTGATTCTGCGGGCCTAAGCTACACTGTGGTAAACGCCGGCCTAAGCGGCGAAACCAGCGCCGGCGGCCGTAGCCGGGTAGGGTGGGTGCTACGCAAGCCCGTAGCCGTATTTGTGCTAGAGCTGGGCGGCAACGACGGCCTACGCGGCATCCCGCTCACCGACACGCGCCGCAACCTGCAAGCCATCATCGACACAGTGCGGCAACTGAGCCCGCAGGCGCAGATTGTGCTGGCTGGCATGCAAATTCCGCCCAACCTAGGCGCCGACTACGCCGCCGAGTTCAAGCAGCTCTACGGCGAGCTAGCACAAAAAAATAACCTTGTGCTGATACCTTTCCTGCTCGAAGGGGTAGGGGGGGTAGCCAAGCTCAACCAGCGCGACGGCATCCACCCCACGCCCGCCGGCCACCGGCTGGTGGCGCGCACCGTGTGGGGTATTCTGAGGCCAGTGTTGCAACAGCCCCAGCCGGCGGCGGGTAGCTAGCGTTGACCCCACCCCCGGTCCCCCTCTGGGAGAGGGGTGCGTTCCGATAGAGCTATTGGCTATCAGCGTCGTCTGGCACCCCTCTCCCGGAGGATGCCGCGCATCAAGCGAGGTGGGCCGGGAGTGGGGTACTTGTTGTTTCCTTTAATCTTTCCTTACAAACCATGCAACAATACCTGATTACCGCTTACGATTACACCGACACTGAGGCCCTGGAACGTCGCCTGGCGGTGCGCGAAAATCATTTGGCCGGAGCGCGTCGGCTCAAAGAAAGCGGCAACTTCCTCACGGGCGGCGCCATTCTGGATGCAGAAGGCAAGATGATCGGCTCGATGATGGTGGCGCAGTTTGCCTCTCCCGACGACCTAGAAGCCTGGCAGCGTGACGAGCCCTACCTCACCGGCCGCGTGTGGGAAAAGGTAGAGATACAGCCGTTCCGGATGGCGAATGTGTGAACCCAAACAGTGTCGTTGACTCCTAGAGGAGCGAATGAAACGAGGCGCACCAGAGCGCTACCGACTAGTTACTTACTCCGTGGCTAGTCGGTAGCGCTTCGTTCTTTATGGGCGTTTATTGCGTGGGCTAGCTTATAAATAAAATAGATGCTTGTTGTTATATGTATAGATATTTATATATTATTCCCTGAAGCTTATTATCAATTGTTTAACTATTACTAACCGAACGAAATGGTATGTGGAGCTATAGTAAAAAGTACTTGCGGATCTTTTTTCTGCTGGCCTTGCTGGCTGGCTGCCAACAAAAGCAAAAAAAGGAATACAGCTATCTGATCGTAGCGGACGCAGAAACATGTAAAGACTGTCATGTCAGGCTGTCTTTTATGGGAGATACTACTGGGCATTATATTATCGATAGTACAACAGCCCGAGGCAGTCATTTTACGCTGCAAGGCAAAATCACCCAGCCTGGATTCTATGATATTTATTACACGAATAAAACAGACATTACGACTGGCAGTGCTACGGTCTACCTACCAGCAGACTCCATTCATATAGAATTCAAAAAAAATAATATCCGGACGAAATTTTACCGAGCGCCTGCACCCGATGGGGTAGGCTCCTATCTACAAAGCACAATCGTTTTCTCCTCTTCTCCTATGCAACAGGAGTTTGAACAATATCTTCTGATAGGAGACAGTCTTTGGTATCAGTTCTTTGTGGATCGGGAACTGGTTAAAGCTAAGTTTGTCCAAACCTTCAATTCGAATAACAAGGCTCTAGTCGAGCAATGGGCCGATTCTGTTAGAAACTTTGAGTACAGGGTTTCCGGCTACTATGCTGCGGCGGCTCATACATTCGCGCAGCAGCATCCTTCTTCTATGGTGTTGCTCTACGCCATGCTCAGCAACCGCGGCGACCGGCCTTCGACGGAGCGCTTCCGTCAGTACTATCAGGCTATGCCCGCCGAGTTGCAAAAGAGCTTCTACGGCCGCCGACTAGATGAGGCGCTAGCCGAAAACGAAGAGCGTGACGTGAACAACCAGCGCTTTGTGGGCCAGCGCGTGCAGAGCCTAGCTGGTAAGACGCCGGATGGCCAAAAGCTAAATACAACGCAGATTTTCCAGCAGAACAAGTTCACGCTGGTCGAGTTCTGGGCCAGCTGGTGCGGGCCCTGCCGAATGGAGATGCCCAAATACTACGGCTTGCACAAGCAGTACCAGGGTAAAGGCTTTGGCATGGTAGGCGTTTCGCTGGATACCAACCACAACAAGTGGCGAGAAGCCATTGCCGAGGACAGCCTACTGATTCCTCACTTGTCAGAGCTGAAGGGAACCAGCGGGGAGGACATGCAGCGGTTTGGCATCAATGCCATTCCGGCGAATTTGCTCGTGGATGAGACCGGCAAAATTGTGGCCGTGGATATTCCCTACCCCAAGCTCAAGAAGAAGCTGCAAAGCACCTTATAGACGGTTACCGCCTCCGTAGCTCAATCTTCTCTACACCCCGATTCAGCCCACGCCACGTCATGGTAGTCGGATTGGCCGTGGTTTCCACAGAAAAATTGTCAATCAGACCCAACAACTGAAGAAATTCCTCCTCAGGCTCTACTACATGTGAATCTGTTGGAAAGCTATACTGCAACAGAAAAAAATGCTTGCGGCCCTATCCCCTGTACGATGCGAGTAGGATTAGAAAGCAGCGAAAATGACAGCGGATAAGTCTTGTCTTTGTACTGAATAGTGCAGTCAAAATCGGGGTGGCGTAGGTACTTAGGGTTGCTTCGCGGAACCGCGGCCTGCCTAATAGAAAGAATAGCTAAGTTTTGCAGCACGGTATCGCGCTTAATACCGATTTCGGCTTGGCTGCCATTGTGCGACTGCCTTTTGATGGATACACGTTGAAGCGACCATTCGCCTACTATCTGTGGGGTAAGCTGATTCATCAACTCGATGCTTTTTTGGTCGTAATCGATAGTAGGTGTTGCTTCTTCCTGGGTACACTGCATAAAGCACAGGCTAGCAGCAAATAAAGCGAAGCGTAGAAAAGGTTTCATTAGGATTAGGCAAGATGAATAGATAAGAATTACTGTACTCTAATCAGGATACAAAGCTCTTATAAAACTATAGGCAAGAGAAAAAATGGTGTGCTAATAAGGCGACCAGAAAATCAATTTATATATTATACGAAAAAAATCGTAGATTAATCTTGTTTCTACGATATGTTTCGTATATACTTGTAATACGAATTGATTCGTATATAAAAAACGCCACACATCATGTCCGAAACCCCCATCCCCAAGCCTACCGAATCGGAGCTGGAAATCCTGCAAGTGCTTTGGCAACACGGCCCTAGCACTGTTCGCTTCGTGAACGACGAGCTGAACCGCAAGCGCGAAGTTGGCTACACGACTGCCCTCAAGCTGTTGCAGCTCATGCTTGAAAAAGGCCTAGTGCTGCGCGACGACGACGCACGCACGCACATCTACCGCGCCGCCGTGCGGCAGGAGGAAACCCAAAGCCTGCTCCTCGACCGGTTTGTAGACACAGCCTTCGGTGGCTCGGCCATGAAACTGGTGATGCAGGCCCTGGGCAGCGGCCGCACCTCGCAGGCCGAGCTAGATCAGATTCGGAATTTACTGAATGAATTAGGCGATACCGACCACCCTAACGCAGACAAGCAATGAACTGGCTCGAACAAACTCTCTCGCCCGCCCTGGTACGCGCCCTGGGCTGGACGCTACTCCATTCGCTCTGGCAGGGTGCCGTAGTGGCGCTGGCGCTGGTAGGGCTGCTGTTGCTGCTGCGCCGCCACAGCGCCCAGGTGCGCTACACCACGGCCGCCGTGGCCCTACTCACCTTGCTGGTGCTGTCGGCTGTTACGTTTAGCAAGTACTATCTGCTGGCATCGCCCGTGGCGCCAGCCCAAGCGGCTGTCACGTATGAGGTAGTGAAACTGGCGGCGCCTACTGGTACTGGCGAGGTAGCCTCGGTGCTACCTGCTGCCAGATCAACTGCCACCGCATCGGTGTGGCAGCGCGGGTTGCAATACTTCGATCAGAACATGCCGGTGCTGGTAGCGGCCTGGTTG
The DNA here is from genome assembly GCF_014217645.1 of Hymenobacter sp. NBH84. Lineage (NCBI taxonomy): Bacteria > Pseudomonadati > Bacteroidota > Cytophagia > Cytophagales > Hymenobacteraceae > Hymenobacter > Hymenobacter sp. NBH84. The sequence continues at coordinate 3,149,064 of NZ_CP043644.1, read as the reverse complement.
CTGGGTCTGCTGGCCATGACGCTGCGCCTGCTGGGCGGACTGGCCTACGTGCAGCGTCTGCGCCACTACCGCGTGCAGCCGCTGGGCCAGGACTGGCAGCGTCGATTGGCTGAGCTAGCCCAGCGCGCCGGCCTGCAACGCCCTATACAGCTGCTGGAATCGGCGAAGGTGAAAGCCCCGCTGGTGGTAGGGCACCTGCGGCCGGTGATTCTGCTGCCGCTGGGCACCGTAACCGGTTTGAGCCAGACGTATATGGAAGCCATTCTGGCCCACGAGCTAGCCCACGTAGCGCGCCGCGACTACCTGATGAACCTGCTGCAATCCCTAGCCGAAATCCTCTTCTTCTACCACCCTGCCGTGTGGTTTATGACGGCCTGCCTGCGCACCGAGCGCGAAAACTGCTGCGATGACATGGCTACGACGCTAGTAGGCGGCAACCCGCTCACGCTGGCCCGCGCCCTGGCCGCGTTGGCCGAGCACAGCCTGACCCCGAAAGCAACGCCACAGCTGGCCTTGTCGGCAGTAGGGCCCGATGGCTCGTTACTGGGCCGTATCCGGCGGCTGGTGCAGGGCCGCACGGCCCCTACCTTCACGGAGGGCTTTATGGCCGCTTGCGTAGTGCTGGTGGGGTTGGTGCTGCTCAGCACGGCCGTAACACTGGCCGGCCCGCGTGCCACAGCCGATTCGCACAACGCCCTTACGGCTTCTTCCGAGACAGTTGCCGTGGAGGCCGACCCCGTGCTAGTACGCGAAACCACGGCCCTCGCGCCGGCCGTAGCACCCACCGAAATGCGTATTCTCAGCATCTCGGCCGATGGCAAAGCGCTGGCGCAAATCGGCGCCATGCAAGTGAGCTTTGATACTACCCTGAACCCGAACGTGATGCGCCAACTGCGAGCCCTGGGCCGCATTGAGCGCGGCAACAACAACGGCACCGTAGTCATCAAAAAAGACAAAAAAGGGCGCCTGAAAGAGCTGTACGTAGATGGCAGCCGCGTGGAGCTGGACGAGCCCAAAGGCAAAAAAGTCAAAGGCGAGCAAGTGCAGGTGGTACAGTTGCCTCAAAACGAGAGCTTTGACGAGGACATCAACATCAACGTCAGCGCCATCACCCGCGACGCGCTACGAATTGCGCAACGCGAGCTAGCCAGTATCGACATCAACGGCATCACCCACGACGCCTTGGCTACGGCCGATGCGGCGCTCAGTAACATCGATATCAATGCCATTACCCGTGATGCTCTGCGAGAAGCAGAAGCTTCTCTGCACACTGCTGCACAAGATGCCAAAACGGTTGAGGAGCGGGAATTAGTCCAGGAAAAATTTGCCGAGATGCTGGAGAAAAAGCACGAGCTAGGAAATAGCATTGCGGAAGCCCGTTATGAAATGGGAAAAGCGCGCCGAGAAGCAGAGGAGGAACGACGCAACGAGCTAAACGAAACCTTGGAAACGGAGCTGCTGAAAGACGGCTTGATTAAATCTGCCGACAGCTACCAGCTACGGCTTAGCCCAACGGAACTGACCGTGAACGGCACCAAGCAGTCGGCTGCTCTGCAAAAGAAATACTTGGCGCTCTATGAATCGGCGAGCGGGCGCAAGCTAAGCGGTACGGGTTCTATCAACATCAACAAAAACAGCACGGGCCGTACCAACGTCATCAGCGGGCCGCGGGGTAGCACGCGGTTATCAGGTTCTGTGACGCGCTCCAGTACCGGTCGGGTGATGCCTACCCCGCCCGCGCCACCTGCCCCGCCGGCAGCACCGAGCGCTGCTGCTATGCCAGCACCACCGGCACCGCCTGCGCCACCAGTTGCTCCAAGCGCTCCTGCCGTGCCGGCACTGCCCGCACCGCCTACCCCGCCCACGCTCAGCACTAACGAGCTACGCGCACAACTGCGCAAAGACGGACTATTAGGAGCCGATGAAAAAAGCTTTCAGTTTCAACTCGATAAAGAAGGCCTGCGCGTGAACGGCAAGCCACAACCGGCGGCAATGACGGCCAAATACCGCCTAATCTATGATATACCTACGAGCGGCAACTCCAACCGCATGGTGCAAGTGTCAGTGAGTGAATGAGAAGAACAAAAGGCCGGTAGCACTACGCTACCGGCCTTTTTTGTTGAAGCAGTAGCACTATTGGCTGCCGCCTCTTCTATTCTTCGGCCGCTAAGCAACGCTTGTGTGCAGGTATGCATCTATGGCGCCGTGTAGCTGCTCTACTGACCTGATTTTCCTCTCATCGTCCCACTTCTACCCCCACCCAATTTCCCGTGTTTCGTCGTTTTGGCCTGCTGCTAGGCCTTCTTTTGTGGTGCTTGGTAAGTAGGGCGCAACACCCGGCAACGTCTGCTAGTACGGCTGCTACGTCGGCCCCGAAGCGGCAGCTTCAGGCCCTACGCATCACGGAGGGCCTGAAGCTGGACGGGGTGCTCGACGAAGCCGTGTGGCAGCAGGCGCCGGTGGCCTCGCAGTTCATCCAGAACCGCCCCGCGCCCGGCCTACCCGAGCGGCACCCCACGGAGGTGCGCATTCTCTACGACGACGCCAACCTCTACATCGGGGCCGTGATGCACGACGTGAGTGCCGATTCCATTCCGCGCCAGCTCACCCAGCGCGACGACCTCGACGGCAACACCGACTTCTTCGGCATCTTCCTCGATACCTACCACGACAAGCTCAACGGCTACGGCTTTTTCGTGACCACGGGCGGTGTGCAATGCGATGCGCGCTACTCGCCGGCCGGCGGCGAGGACTTCAACTGGAATGCCGTGTGGGACTCGCGCACTGCCCTGCGCGGCACCGACTGGATAGCCGAAATCCGAATTCCCTACTCCGCTATCCGTTTCAGCGGGGTGCCAGAGCAACTGTGGGGCCTCAACTTTATGCGCCAGCGCAAGCGCGACAACCAAGGCTTTTTCTGGAACGAGGTGAAGCCCGCCGTGGATGGCTTCGTGAACCAGTGGGGCGAGCTGCGCGGCATTCGGGATGTGAAGCCGCCGTTGCGCCTCTCGCTCACGCCCTACGTTTCTTCCTACCTGAACCGCAACGCCGTGAGCGTGGAAGGCCAGCGCCGCACCACTACCAGCTTCAATGGCGGCGCCGATGTGAAGTGGGGCATCAACGAGAGCTTCACGCTGGATGCTACCCTGGTGCCCGACTTCGGGCAGGTGCAGAGCGACAACCAAGTGCTGAACCTGTCGCCGTTTGAGGTGCAGTTCAACGAAAACCGGCAGTTTTTCACTGAGGGTACGGAGTTGTTCAACAAAGGCGGCCTGTTCTACTCGCGCAGGGTAGGGGCGCAGCCCATTGGCTACGGCAGCGTGGAGGCTGGAGAAAACGAAAAAATCATCCGCAACCCCGGCGAAACGCGCCTGCTGAACGCCACCAAAGTATCGGGCCGCACCAGCAAGGGGCTGGGGATTGGCGTGTTCAACGCATTGAGCAACAACGTGTACGCTACCCTGCGCGACACTGAAACCGGGCAGGAGCGCGAGGTGCTCACCCAGCCCTTCAGCAACTACAGTATTATGGTGCTGGATCAGTCGCTGAAAAACAATAGCTACGTGTCGCTCATTAACACCAACGTCACGCGCTTCGGGCGCACCTACGACGCCAACGTGACCAGCGGCCTGTTTCGCCTGGCCGATAAGAAGAACGCCTATGCCGTGAACGGGCAGGTAGTGTACTCGCGCCGGCGTGGCAATGAGTTTGGTACTGATACGCCCATCGACGACCAGAACGGGTATAAGTACAAGCTGAGCGCCGGCAAAATCAGCGGCAACTTCACCTGGACTGTCAGCCACGGCATCGAATCGGCCTCCTATAACCCGAATGATTTGGGGATTCTGTTCGGCAACAACAACATCACGCAGGGCGTCAACTTCAGCTACAACAAGTACAACCGGTTCTGGAAAGTCAACAACCTGTATACGTGGTGGGGCGTCGACCACTCGTTGCTCTACCAGCCCACGCGCTACCAGAACTTGGTTTTCTACGGCGGGGCCAACACTACTTTCACCAAGCGCTTCCTGACCACGGGTTTCAACGTAGACGCCAGCCCCGTAACCCGCGACTACTACGAGCCGCGCACGCTACCCCTCGGCGACTACTACGTGCGTGTACCAGCCAATGCTGGTGCCAATGGCTTTATTTCCAGCGACTATCGCAAGAAAGTAGCGTATGATGTGAACGCCGCCGTGCGGTGGTACGCGCAGGACGACCGCCTGCCGCGTCCGCGCCGCATGGGCTACGGCCTTGGCGTGTCGCCGCGTTACCGCGCCAGCAACCAGCTGCTGTTTATTTATAGCGTCAATTGGGACTTACGCCAGAACCAGATTGGCTATGTGAACGGTAATCTGAGCGCCTCGGAGCCGCTGGATTCGGTGTTCCGTGAGCAGGTGCCGCTGGGGCGTCGGCGGGTAGTTACCATCACCAACGTGCTATCGACGGCCTATACTTTCACCAACCGCATGTCGCTCACGCTGCGGTTGCGCCACTACACCAGCGACGTGCACTACCAGGACTTCGTCCGCCTCGACAAAGACGGCGCGGAAACCCTGGTGGACTACCGCCGCAACCGCGACAATACCTACAATGCCTTCAACTTGGACATGGTGTACGCGTGGTGGTTTGCGCCGGGCTCGCAGATCAGCATCGTGTGGAAAGCCGCCAGCACCGCCACGCTTGACGGTAACGAGGCCACGCCGCTGTACTTCGCCAACCTCAACAACACCATCAACACCCCGCAGAATAACTCCGTTTCGGTGAAGGTGCTGTACTACCTCGACTACCTGGCCCTGCGCCGCAAGCGGGTGTAGAGGCGCGTTGCACGCGCCCATCGTTGCTGATGTTGTTATTGGGGTAGGGGTAAAGCCTATACGATTTTCGCAAGCACCCTCCGCCACAGCGGGCGCGCCCCTACCAGTCGTTTGCTACCTTCAACGTATGAAACAAACCATTGGCGGCATCACTCTCTTGGTGCGCGACTACGACGAAGCCCTTGCCTACTATTGCGAAAAGCTGGGGTTCGACCTGCTGGAAGACACCGCGCTAGATGACGACAAACGTTGGGTGCTGGTGGCGCCGCCTGGCAGCACCGGCAGTCCGTTGCTATTGGCGCAGGCTGCTACCCCCGCGCAGCAGGCCAGCATCGGCAACCAGGCTGGCGAGCGCGTCTTCCTGTTTCTACACACCGATGAGTTTTGGCCCGCTTACCGTCGCATGGAAGCACAGGGCGTGCAGTTCCTGGAGGAGCCCCGCCACGAACCCTACGGCTGGGTAGTGGTCTTCGCTGATTGCTATGGCAACAAGTGGGATTTGCTAGGGCCGGCTGCGGCGGAGAATAAGTAGGACTGTTTCCAACAAGAAAGCGCCGCTCCAAAATTAGAGCGGCGCTTTCTTGTTGGACTAGCCTTTCCATTGCGTACGCCGAAACCGTTTCCAAGTCCGTTGCAGAGTAGCAAGCGTAGCATTGTCTACTTCAGGACCGTGCGGAAAGCAGTAAGCACAGCCGCGGGCATTGCCGAAAATAACACGAGACACCTGCACGTTGGAAAGCTTGGAAGGATACGAAGGCACCTTCATCTACGGTGCCAAAGGCTTGTTGGAGTTTTTTAACTCTTTTCATGGAGCTTTGAGTTGGTACTCAAAGCGGGCTACCCTTGGCGAAAACAGGTAAGTATAGCATTAGAAGATAAGTGACTATGTGTTCAATGCAGAATCTAAAATAGATAAAATTTCTGGCTTCGAGAACAAGACAAAGCCCGTCATGCTGAGCTTGTCGAAGCATGACGGGCTAAATTAACTAGTTATCCGTTGGCTACTTCAGCTTGATGCCTTGGGCCTCCATTGCCTGTTCCTGCTTGGCCTGGTTATCCAGAAACTCGGTGTGCTGGGCCGCTGTGCGCTCGGTGCCGAGGCTAGCCAATTGCTCGCGTACCTTATCAGCCGGCAAATCGTTGCAGTAGATGGGGCCGCCGGGCTGCTGCCGCCACGACTCGTGCAGGGTGCCGCCATCTACGGCGTCGAAGCCCAGTTCTTCTACCAGGGCCATTACTTTCTGCTTGGCGGCATTATCGTCGCTGGCTACGGGTAGGGCAATGCGGCCGGGCGTACCGGCAGTCTGACCGTTTTTCTCCAAGTGGTCAGCGAAGATGTTGTTGAACACCTTCACTACCGGGCGGCCTAGGTGCTGCTGTACCCAGCCGCTCTCGGTGAGGTCGCCGGTTTCCAGCTCCGTCATCTGGCCGTCGCGCAGCAGGGGGTAGTAGTTGCTCGTGTCGATAACGGGCACCTCGGCGGGCACGCCCTCGAACAGGTCGTTAGGCAGATCGGGGATGTTTTTCAGCGGGATGGTGACCACGATGAAGTCGTTGCCGCGCTGGGCCGCTTCCCGCACCGTGACGGGGGTAGCGCCGGTTTTCTGGGCTACGTCGCCTAGCGTTTCAGGGCCACGCGAGTTGGCAATGTATGCCGTATGGCCGAGGCTAGTGAGCCGCACGGCCAAGGCGCTGCCGATGTTGCCGGCGCCAATGATTCCGATGTTCATAGTTTGGGTGGTTTACGCGCCGGCATCGTGCCGGTGTAGGTAGGTAAACAGCGGAAGGAGCGTTTTGCTTTTTAGTTGAACAGGCAGTTCCTACGGGTTCAAGTCCGTACTTTTCAAATGTACTGACGGTCAGCAGCTATAATGCTGAAGTCATGAGGATTTACTGGGTCATATAAAACTGCTACCGTAGAGCCTTCCGGGTAGCGGGGTACTGCCAGGGCTACCCCGTGCTCATACAGCGCTTCGATTGTTCGACCTTCTCGCGTCTCAAACCGAATAATGGGCCTGACTACAATAGTTCTACCCCATTTTATTTTATTCCGTACTACGACGCCCCGCGCCCGCACACCGTTGGTTTGTAGTCTATCGTCTCGCTTTTTGGCATTATAGAGCGCAAAGGCCATCATTGCCGCAACCGCAGCAAAACTTACTAGTGTAAAAGGGTTAAATACAAAATTCATAAAAAGCGCTTAAGCATCGAATGGTTAATTAAGAGTGAAATTACAGCATTGGTACTAAGTTTGATGAAAGGCGCGTATTGTTTTTGTCCTTTTTCTAACTTCACATTTCTTCATTGTGTATTCGCGTACCTTTCTAGCCCTATCCTTATCCTTGTTAGGCGGCCTCACTAGCTGCGATGATAATTCTGACATAAAGCCTACCCCTATTCTATCGGCAACTGATTTGCTGATGGCCAAAAGCTGGAAAATGACAGCTGTAGCCGAAAAAGAAGGCAGTGAGCCGATTGAGGACCTTCACACGGACGTGCCAGCCTGCATCCAGGACAATGTGTACCAATTCCAAGCTGATGGAGTTTTCATGTTAGATGAGGGTGCCACCCGCTGTGACCAAGCTCATCCGCAGACCCATACGGGCACTTGGGCTCAGTCGAACAATGGTATGACGCTAAAAGCTACTATTAGTCTATCTACCCAACCAGGGGCAGAAGCGACTATGGAAATGGGCGGCACCATCGAATCGGTATCCGCCACCCGGCTCGTGCTCGTGGAAAGGGAAACGACGGCGGGGGTAACCACCGAGACCCGCACAACCTTTACGGCCCAATAAGTGGCCCCACACAATAAAAAAAGCCGCTCCTAGGTAGGAGCGGCTTTTTTTATTGTGTGGGTTTCAGGTTCCGAGGAGGTAGGCGTGGGATAGGGCCTTCGTAAACAACCTCTGCAACGACGGGCGCGTGCAACCTGCCCCTACAGCAGTTCCTGCGCCGCGCCGAAGGCCGATTGGCGTCCCTCGCGCACGGCCTGCTCGATGGCAGGTAGGCGCTGCTGCACGTCAGGCTGGGCGTAGAAGCGGGCCTCCAGGGTCTGGCGGATGGTGTCGTGCAGCCAGTGTAGGTTTTGCTCTTGGCGACGTTGCTGGAAGTAGCCGTTGGCCTGGGTGTGCTGCACGTATTGCTGCACCACCTCCCACACTTCGGGTACGCCTGCGCCCGTGAGAGCCGAGCTGGTCGTCACCACGGGGCTCCAGCCGCTGGGCGCCAGCGGAAACAGGTGCAGGGCGTTTTGGTACTCGCGCCGGGCCAGGCGGGCGGCTTGCTCGTTGCCGTGGTCGGCTTTGGTGATGGTGAGGGCATCGGCCATTTCCATGATGCCCTTCTTAATGCCTTGTAGCTCGTCACCAGCGCCAGCTAGCATCAGAAGTAGGAAAAAATCGACCATGCCGTGCACGGCCGTTTCGCTCTGGCCCACGCCAACGGTTTCCACGAAAATAACGTCGTGCCCCGCCGCCTCGCAGAGCAGCAGCGCCTCGCGGGTGCTGCGCGTGACGCCCCCCAACGACTTGCCCGCCGGCGACGGCCGAATGTAGGCCGCCGGATGCGCCGCCAGTTGGTTCATACGGGTTTTATCGCCTAGGATGCTGCCGCCGCTGCGCTGGGAGGTAGGGTCTACGGCCAGCACAGCCAGCCGGTGCCCTTGCTCAACTAAATGCAGCCCTAGTGCCTCAATAAACGTGCTTTTGCCTACCCCCGGCACGCCCGTGATGCCCACCCGCACCGACTTGCCCGTGTGGGGCAGCACCAGATTCATGACCTGTTGGGCGAGCTCTTGGTCAGAGAGTAGGGTGCTTTCCACCAGCGTAATGGCCTGGCTCAGCCGCACGCGGTTGCCGGCGAGGAGGCCATCGGCGTATTCGTGGGCGGCAAGGCGTTTGGGCATAGCGAGGAGGTAGGGAGCGAAGCCGCAAGCTAAGACGCATGAGCGAAACGCGCCTGAAAACCATCTGTCACCCTGTCCCCTGCGCCTGCTGTCATCCTGAGCTTGCGAAGGACCTTCTCACGCTAGAATGAGTCGTTGTTACGATGGTCGTTCTAGGGTGAAAAGGTCCTTCGTTCCACTCAGGATGACAGGAGGCGCAGAATGACACGCGGTTCTATACGTCACCTACTTCGGCTCCACCAAGAAACTCGGCAAGCCCAGCTTGCTGCGGCGGCCGCCGAGGCTCAGGCCGTCGTCTTTGTAGTCGGCGGCTTTGCCGGTGGCGTTGGGGTTTTGGATGACGCCGAGGTAGCCGTTGTCTTCGCGGGCGACGTAGATTTTGCCGTCGGGGCCGAGCTGGAGGGCGCCTACCTTGCGGTTAGCGGAGTTGCCGATTTGGGTGGCTTTGCTGGTTTTGAGGTCGAACTGCCAGATCTGGGCGTCGCCACCGCCGGCGCCGTTGCGGGTACCGTAGAGCTTGGTGCCATCGGGCGAGAAGGCCACGCCGTAGGCTTCCTCGTACGGCCCAAAGGCGCGGGGCTTGCTCACTTTGCCGGTGGTGCGGTCAAAGTCGAAGACCTCAAACTTGTTGGCTTCACGCCACAGCGCCACGGCCAACTGATTGCCATTGGGCGAAAACGCCATAGCCCCGATGGCGTTGCGGCCGGGGCCGGCGTGCATGGAGCCCACGTTGCTTAGGATGGGTTTGCCTGCCTCTACCCCTTCGGGCGTGACGAGGTAGGACACGAAGCCATTGGAGTTCCAGCGGTGAGCCACCACCCACACGTCGCGGCCGTTTTGGTGGCGCACGGCGGCCAGCTTTTCGGCCACCGGCGAAATCAGGAGCAGATTGGCGCGGGGCACGTCGCCGAGGCCGTTGTCGCGGGTCATGTCTACGATGGAGTAGCGCAGGCCCACGTTGGTGCCCTGGGGCGCTACCGTGAACACATAGAAGATGTTGCCGCTGCCAGGGTCAGGCACCACTAGGGCGCTTTGGGTGCTGGAGTTGCTACCCTGGAGCTTGCGGCCGTTGGGCATCACTTGGTGCTGACGGTTCCAGATGGTTTCGCCGTTGGTGTAGAACAGCAATTGGCCGCGCTTATTGGTGGCTACAGCGCAGCCCTCGTAGGTGGTCATCTTGCCATCGTTGAGTGGGGTAGGGGTACCATTAGTGAAGCTCAAGCCGGCTTGTTGGCCGAAATACCAGAAGTTCTGCTCGCTTTGGGCGCTGGCGGTGAAAGTCGCAAAGCAAGAAATCAACAAAAGCAGAAAGAAACGCATAGACTGAAAAGCAGAAAAAATTAGTCATTTCCAGGAAGCATAACGAAATGCCGTGCCATACTAAGATAATGACCTTCTTTTTTGTGTGCGGTCATATGCTTTGCCTCATTTCGTATCGCTGAAAGGCGCTTGCAGTAGAATGTCTGATAATTCTTGCTGTCGACGCACCTCCCAAACCGGATTGAGCCGGTGCAGTAGCTCTGCCTGCTTCGCAAATAACAGTCGTCGAAAATCCTGGTCGGGTACACGGTGTCGCACTTCATAGCTGCTAGCCATAGAAAATGTAATGCTGGCAAACACCCAGTACAGCAATTCGTCTACGTCCTGCGTGGTGCGGCGCAGTTGTTCCTGACCACGCTCTACTACCACATAATGCATACCGTTGCTGTCGACTTCCAAATGCGTAAGGGCACCATCGACGCTATAGCCATAGGTGGGTTTCCAAGGAATAGGAGCTATCCGCTTGGCAAGAATTTCTACTTGCTGTTGCAGTTGGCGTAGTTCGGCATTCATGGCTAGCGATAGTAAAATCAAATAATAAACTCGCCCGCCACAAGCCGCGGCAGCAGCGCCCGCACCATGCGGTAGCTAGCGCCCCATAAGGGGTAGGGGCCTACCCGGTAAAACGACACCGCCATCGGCGCAGGCCAGCCCGGCAACTGCCAGGTTTCCGTTACGCGGGCGTCGGGGAGCAGCAGGTCGTCTACAACCACGCTCAGCACCTCGGCAATTTCGGTGGGCTGCCATTGCCACTGCGCGGGCGGCTCGATGTGGCCCACAAACGGCCAGATGCGAAACCCCGAAACCTCCGTGACAATGGGCGGCAGCTTGCCCAGTACCCGCACCTGCGCGGCGGGTAGGCCAATTTCCTCTTCTGTTTCACGCAGGGCCGTGGCTTCCAGCGAAGCGTCCTGCAATTCCCGCTTGCCGCCCGGAAACGCCAGCTGCCCGCCGTGCACACCAAAATCGGTGCGCCGAATGACGACTAGGCGCAGCTGACCAGCAGTATCACGGTAGAGTGGAACAAGTACGGCAGCATCGCGCAAGGGTGGGGTAAGGGCAGGCATGGTGAGGAAGGAGGAAAAGCCGGGAGGGCCAAACGTCTAGCGTACGGTATACGAGCCCCTGGCGTCGGTAGCTAGATGGGGCAGCTGGTGGTTTTGCTCGAAAAACGTGTAGCCGGCGCTCAGGTTTTGCCAAAAAATGGCGTGTGTACTGTTGCGGCGGGCTGCTAGGTTTTCTGGTGTGAGCGCAAACGGAAAGATGTGCACCTCAATGGTATCCTGCCCGCCGGCCCGGGCCTCCGTGGCCAATACATACAGCTCCTCAATGCCGGCATCGGTGATGGGCAGGCAGCCAACGGTGACGTTGGAACCGTGAATGAAGATGTCGCCGCCGGGGTGCTGGGCGTCGCTCTGACACTGGTCGCTGGCATTGGGGTAGTTGAGGCCGAGCGAGAGGTGGTAGGCGCTGGTAGGGTTGAAGCGGTCGAGCTGGTAAAAGCCTTCGGGCACCTGCCCGTCGCCCTCGCGGCGCTTGGGTCCCAGCGTGCCCGACGTACCGGATATATAAAAGGTGCGAACCAGCACAAACGGCGTGGCCGTGGCCCGCGTGCGCGCCCATACCTCCAACTGCCGCCCTACCTTGAAAGCCCGTATAAATATTTCGGGTTGATTGGGGTCAACACCGTGTGCCGCCAAACGCATGCGCAGCCCAGCAAGTGTATGGTCATACGCAGTGCGTACGCGTGGAAAACGCTGCTGTTCGTCACGAAAGGCGCTTTGAGAAGGGCTTGATTGAAAGGAAGTAGGGCTCCCGTAGAAAGCAGCAGGCGTATCATTTTATAAATAGGATAAAAATCAGGAACGTGGCTGGTAAATATATATTGTATATACTATATCAGGACTTGCGCCCGAGCCGACCGGTTGCCGTGTGCTGACGTTGCACGAACAGTCTGCTGATGTGGTAGACGGCGCGGGAGTCCGCAACGGCACCCGATTCGGGTGTAAATCCTATGTGTGTAAGAACCTTTAAACCCGGAAGTAAGTAGCGCCTGCTAACTTGCACACGTGGAAACTCCTGACTACGACGTAGCCATTTTAGGTGCTGGCCCCGCCGGAGCAGCCTGCGCGCTGGCCTTGCACGGCCACGGCCTGCGCGTGGTGATGGTAGACAAGGCAACCTTCCCGCGCGACAAAGTGTGCGGCGACGCCATTCCTGGCCTAGCACTGAAAGCATTACGGCAGCTCAATCCAGCCTGGCACGCCGAGTTGCTGGCGAATCTCACGCCCCGCGCCGACACCCGCGACAGCCGCGTGGTGGCGCCCAACGGCCGCGAGCTGCGCATCCGCTGGCAGCTGCCTACCTTCAATAGCCCCCGTCTGCACTTCGACGACCATTTACTCCAGTTAGTACGACGCCATACGCCCACTACCATACGGGAGTGCTATGCCGTGCGCGACATCCAGACCACGCCAACGGGTGTGCAGTTCCTACCAGCCGACGAGGAGCAGAAACCACTGACGGCTCGCCTACTCATTGCCTGCGATGGTGCCAACTCCGTAGCGGCCCGACGCCTTACCCAGCGCACCATCGACAAGGCTTACCACTGCGCCGCCGTGCGGGCCTACTACTCGGGCATTGCGGGGGTAGATGGCACCACCACCGAGTTTTTCTTCCTGCACGAATACATGGCTGGCTACTGCTGGATTTTCCCGGTCGGCAATGGCGTGTACAATGTGGGGTTTGGGATGCTCTCCGAAGCTGTAGCGCGGCAGCGGGTAGATTTGAAAAAGATGCTGCCGCAGCTGTTGGTCACGCATCCCGAATTGGCGCGGCGCTTTGCCGGAGCGCAGCAACTATCAGATGTAGAAGGGTTTGGGTTGCCATTAGGTGGACGCCCACGCCCGCTGGCGGGGGAGCGGTTCCTGCTCTGTGGCGACGCGGCCTCGCTTATCGACCCGTTGCAGGGACACGGCATCGACACGGCTATGCAGAGCGGCATACTGGCAGCCCGGCAGGCCGTACGGAGCTGTCAGCACAACGATTTCAGCCCTACCTTTCTAGCTGACTACGAGCACCAGGTAGCCCGCCAGATCACCAGCAAGCTGGCGCGCAGCTACCGCCTGATGCGCCTGGTAGCCCCGCGGCCCTGGCTGATGAACGTAGGCTTTGCCGTGGCCCGGCAGCCGCTACTGAAACGGTGGCTGCTGCGGGTGGCCGGGTAGGGGCCGCGCTTATCCCGGTGCTGATGGTTTGCGTAGGAGTAGCTATGCATACTACTTTTCGTTGTTTGGGAATGTTGGGCGGCATTGGTCTGCTGCTGACCGTGTTGCTGAGCGCCGCGCCCCCCGCTTCACTCTCTGCTACCCTGAAAGCCAACCGCTGGAAAAAGCGCGTACTGCTCCTGCACGCACCTACCGCCGACGATGCCACACTGAAGCGCCAGCGTGCCCTACTTGCCGCCCAGCCGGAAGGAATGCGCGCACGCGATATGCTGGTGCTCGATGTCATTGAAAGCCAGCTAAACGCCGCCGACCGCCAATACGCCCGCCAGGAACTGAAGCTGTCCGCCGACAGCTTCACCGTGCTATTAATCGGCAAAGACGGCGGCGTGAAACAACGTAGCGCCACGCCTATACCTCCCGATGCCCTGTTCGGCACCATCGACAAAATGCCCATGCGCCGCCAGGAAATGCGCAACGAGAAGTAGAGGCATTATGCTTTAAGGCACCCAACTCCAAGCCGTTCCTACGTATAGGGACCATATTTCCTTCCGCATGCCTGTTAAGCCTACCCCCGCCGAGCTGCAAAACCAGCCCAAAGGCGCTGCCGCCACCGCGGCCACCGAAACCATTCCACCGCACGAAGACGAGGCTCATCCGACAGTATACGGGCCACGTTGGTGGCGTAAGCAGGTAGTACAGGGCCTTATGATGGTGGCCGGTATTTTCTCGGCTGCGCTGGGGCTCGAAAGCTTCTTGCTACCCAACGGCTTTATTGACGGAGGCGTAACGGGTATTTCGCTGCTCACCAACCACACCACCCATCTTTCGTTGCCATTGCTGATTGTGGTGCTCAACATTCCGTTTGTGGTGATGGGGTATTTTCAGCTGGGGCGCGGCTTCGCGGCGCGTACGCTGGCCGCCATTTTGGGGCTGGCCACGGTGCTGTACTCCGTGCATTTTTCGGTGCTGGCTGAAGACAAGTTGCTGGCCGCCGTGTTCGGGGGCTTCTTTCTGGGTTCTGGTATTGGGTTGGCCGTACGCGGGGGCGCCGTGCTCGATGGCACCGAAATTCTGGCCGTGTACCTCAGCAAGAAACTCCCCTTGACGGTAGGAGACATTATTCTGCTCATCAACATCGTCATCTTTGGCGTGGCAGCGCTGCTGCTTTCCATCACCACGGCCCTTTACTCCATTCTTGCCTACCTGGCCGCTGCCAAGATGGTCGATTTTATCATTGAAGGCATTGAGGAATACACGGGCGTGACCATCATTTCGCCCAAAAGTGAAGCCATCCGGCGCATGGTAACCGAGAAGCTGGGCCGCGGTGCTACCCTCTACGTGGGCAAAAGCGGGTACAACACACAAGGGCAGGATCAGGGTACCATCGATATCATCTTTACGCTAGTAACGCGCCTAGAGGTGACCCGCCTCACCGACGAAATCGACAAGATTGACCCCAATGCTTTTGTAGTGATGAGCAGCGTGCGCGATACCAAGGGCGGTATGGTGAAACGGAGGCCCTTGCACTAAGAGCGAGGTACTGGCTGCAACCCGTTTTCGCTGTGCAAGCAGAAAACCTTATTCTCAATATTGGAAAAATGTCCAATATTGAATCAATTCATCGGCCCAATAAATCACTTCAGCTATAAGAAGAGTGCAAACATCGAGAAAATAGGTTTTTCGCTATTTAATTGGGTTGTTTTGAAGAACTACTACGGGGGTAAGCCCGGCAGTACAGCTCTTTTCTACACCTTACTTATTGCCCTAACCATGCTCTCTTCTACTGCCCTGCGTGCTGTTCTTCTTGTGTTGGTTGCCGTACTTCTTTCGATGGGAGATGCCCTAGCAGGTACCCCATTTACCCGGGCGCTCAAGCGTGGACATGGCTACGTACACCGTCCGTATTGCAAACAGTACAAAGGAAACGGCACACGCGGCTTGTTTGCCCGGCGCTAGGCAGTTGGAGAAGTTAGCCAAAGCCCCCACCATCAGCTAGGTCTGGTGGTGGGGGCTTTGTGCATCGTAGTGCCGCTCTGGGTAGGCCACCCAAGGCCGTGTTGCGTACACAAGTGCATGAAGAAGCTACTGCCACTCTTGCTGGGGTTGGGTGCCTGTGCTCCCAGTGCACAGGTTACGGCTGTTGACCAAATGGCCGGAACCGATTTTACGGTCTACCACACCTACAACTTTCCAACCACCGACGCCCGCAATGAGGCCGGCTACCAGGTAATGAGTCCCACCCTACCCATCTGGCAGGCAGCTATTGCCCGCCAGCTAGAGCAGCGGGGTTACCGCCGCGCCCCCCAGCCCGATGTGTGGGTGCACGTGGGGGTAGTGGTAGCTGATAAGATGCAAACCCGCGAAACGCAAATTTGGGAGGCCCCTCCGTATGCGGGGCAGCGCCGCTACGGCTGGCAAAGCCAGCAAGTGCCTGTGCGGGCCTACCGCGAAGGCACCACTACTGTAGACGTAGTAGATGCCGCCCGCAACACGCTGGTGTGGCAGGGCAACGTAGCCGGCGCCCTCACCAAAAAGCCCCACCGGCAGGTAGAGCAGATCAACAACAGTGTGGACGAACTGTTTGCGCGCTACCCGGTGCCCGCCCGCTAAAACATCCTGCTGCTACGCTTGGTTGGTACAACCAGCCGCGTAGGCCATCGTATCAGCATCATCACTAAGCTTTTTTCCTTGGAAAATACATTCACCTCCGCTCGCCCCGAAGACCTGTTGTTTGATGCCGCCCGTCGGGGCGACGTAGCCTACCTGCGCGAACTGCTCGCCACGGGCGTCGACGTTAATACGCAGGATGCCAAAGGCTTCACGCCGCTTATCATTGCCGCCTACGACGACCACCTAGAGGCTACGAAACTGCTGTTAGAGGCCGGCGCCGATGTAAACGTGCAAGACCGCGCCGGCAACACTGCCCTGATGGGCGTATGCTTCAAGGGCTACCCCGAAATTGCCCGACAGCTCATTGCCCACGGCGCCAACCTGGATTTGCAGAACGGCAACGGTGGCACAGCCCTCATGTTTGCCACCCTGTTTGGTCGCAACCAGTTGATACCCATTTTGCTGGAAGCAGGTGCCGACGCCAGCATCCGCGACGTGCGCGGCCTATCGGCCCACGATCTAGCCATTCAGCAAGGCAACGAAGCGGCTTTGGAGCTGCTGTAGAAAAGCCACTGAAAGCCAGTTAGCCACAGGGGCCGGGCTTCAGCAACTGCTGAAGCCCGGCCCCTGTGGCTAACTGGCTTTCTGCAGAAAGAGCGGGCCTTTCGGCTGTTCCGTTTCCCTGGTTCTGGAACAGAGAGATGGTAGGGAAGGTACGCTTGTAGAGCGTTTTGCAGTTCGACTGCTATCGGGCGGATTAAGCAAGAAACCCCACCAACGAGGAGATACAACGTGCTATGTCTTTACCAAGGCTAGCTAATAGCCCATAATGTATTTACTCCTGCTGCCAGCAATAGCTTTTATAACAGCAATGGCCGCGAAGCAAAAAAGTAAATCAGCAACGAAAATTACCGTGGAATTGAAAAAGGTAGGCGGCCAATTTAGTGTGCCGTTCTCCGTCAGGTAATCTATAAAATACAAGAAGTAGTAGTGTACAAAGTATAAAGCGAAGCTGATATTAGATAGTTTAGTGAGGTTCTTAGACAAGAATTTATTCTGCATAATCTTGTCGTTGAACTTCCACAGCAAATAAATGATGCTCCAGCAAAGGAGTATTTTTTGGCAATACTGGAACTGCTCAATAAAGCGGATTTCCTTTTGGTTGAATATGGCGCCCAATACGATAAAGGCAAACGTAAGACCAATCAGAATAGGCCAGAGCAAGTCTGTGATGGACAGCAGCCGCTTGTGGTAGCGGCTGGCAAACATACCGAGCAGATAGATAGATAGGTAGTGAATAAAGGCTAAGTGGAATCGGTATAGCTCTGACGACCTGGTAACTACTAGCGACAGGCACATGAAAACAGGTAGGAAATAATACACTGTTCTGTTACGGTCGAGGTAGATAAAGACCGGTGCCAACAGATAATAGAAGCAGATCATGGGGATAAACCAGAAAGGCACCAAGTGCATTCCGGTTATATAATAGGCCACTAACTGCGTGGGTAGGGAATACGTGAAAAAGGCCGGAAATACTTCCGTTATATCTGGGTTGTGATGGTGCGTTGCAAAGCGGATAAATAAGATAGGAAGCGAGATAAGTACGTAGGGTACCAAAATATTCTGCACCTTCTTGTACCAATACGTTTTCTTATCGAACCGCTTAGAGAGGTATTGAAACAGAAAGCCGGAGATGAACATGAACAGCAACGTGCCGCGTTGCAGAATAATAGGCTCAAATTCCGGCTTCAGGATGCCGTAGCAGTGAATGGCTACTATAAATAGAATAGCAATGGCGCGGGCGTTCTGAATATAGTCCAGAAAAGCAGGCTTGCGGGCAACGGCCGTTGCTATATTGGCTTTATCTAAGAAAGTAGTTGGCCTCTTAGCTACAAAAGTATTTACAGTGTCCATGCGCAGCCCCTAGAAAGTTATGCTAAGAAGTTTCTTTGATAAAAAATGCCATTCAGTGAGGTAAAATAGTAATATGCTGATGTGGTAAATTTCAAAGACACGTATCTTCCTAATCCTATAGCTTTTTTCAAGGAAACTATAGCTTGTACAAGCCAGTATTGTCTTAAATAAGTTCGGCTATACGCTTGCTGAACAATAAGGTTGTACTTTTCTGAAGGAGGAGCATTTAACCAGTATAAGCATAAGCTTGATAATCATCCTTTTGTCATAATTAAAGTATTATCGCTTTAAGGTATTTTATAGTATCTACGTTTTGTTTATAAGTATTTGAATGTCAGTAATTTGATGCTAATTAAGCTCTTCTATTAATTGCGTTTTTTGGAATTATTTATATTGAACTATTTTATTATAATAACACTATAAGCATACTACATATATTCACTTTTAAGTGATGATAGGCGAGGTTGTTTATAATAATTTGGTGTTATATAATTGTTATTATACAGCGTTACTTGATAATAATATTTTGTGCTTGGTTAGATAAATGCAAATACAGAATCATTTCCAGCTGTAGTATCAACAAACAGCTGGAACTAGCCGTGTTGAGTAAGGCTGCGTAAGAGGTAGGAAATTCAGTTCTAATCTCTACACCTATGAAACTCAAGCCCATTCAAGAACAAACCATCGTTATTACGGGAGCTACCAGCGGCATCGGACTGGCTACAGCGAAGCTGGCCGCCGAGAAAGGCGCGAAGCTGGTACTAGCCGCTCGCAGTGAAGAAGATTTGCAGAAAGTAGCCCAGGAGCTAGGCGGCGAAGTAGCCACCGTAGCCGCCGATGTAGCAAATGCCGACGAGGTGCGGCGCATTGCCGAAACTGCTCTAGCACGCTTCGGCAGGATAGATACCTGGGTGAACAACGCGGGGGTAGGCATTGTGGGGATGATTGAGCAGGGAAGCGTGGAAGACTACCGCAAGCTGTTCGATACCAACTTTTGGGGCGTGGTAAACGGCTCTCTGGAAGCCCTAAAACACCTGAAACCAAAGGGCGGTGCTCTCATCAACTTGGGTAGCGAAGTATCCGATTTGGGAGTGGCGCTCCAGGGCGTGTACTCCGCTAGCAAGCACGCCATCAAAGGCTTCACCGATTCGTTGCGGGCCGAGCTGGAGCACGAGGAAGCGCCGGTATCGGTCACGCTGATCAAGCCGGCGGGCATCAATACGCCCTTCATGCAGAATGCCCGCAACTACCTGGACCGGCAGCCAAAGCTACCCGACCCCGTGTATGCGCCCGAGGAGGTAGCGTATGCCATTGTGCACGCCGCCGCGCATCCAGAGCGCGATGTGTACGTGGGTGGTGGTAGCAAGCTGTTCAGCTCTTTCAATAAGGTAGCGCCTACCGCTGTAGACTGGGTGAACGCCCACGTGATGCCTAGCCAGGAAGTTCGGCCCGACCAGGCACCCAGCAACCCGCAGGGCGGCTTGCACCAGCCTGGCGTTGGGGGCCGCGTGCACGGCGACCATCCGGGCTACGTGTTCCAGAAAAGCTACTACACGCGTGCTTCCCTGCACCCGGTAGCCTCGGGAGCACTGCTGGCGCTGGTAGGCGGCGCGGTAGCCTTGTGGCTGTCGAAGAAATAAGCGCCGTCTATTATATAAAACGGCTTAGCAGGACTTAACAGACCGTCATTTTGACCAACGGGAGAAATCTTGTGTGCTGATGAAAGATACTATCCTCTGTCAGCACGCGAGATTTCTCCCGTTGGTCGAAATGACGCTTTTGCTTTTGGGCTGTCCTGCCCTCATCCTGTTTCGGATGTTCTCCGGAAAAGCTATTGTTATGTAAACTCCGAACAAACAGTCGAGTATCCAGCTTGGATACACAGAACGTTCTTAGCTCTCCGGATAAACATGCGAAAACTGTTGAAAGGCGTTGGCTACTTGGTAGCAAGTATCGTGGCCGTGCTGATTGTTGTAGGCGTCGCGTTTGCGCAGCTTAGCCCGGAGCTGGGCGGCAAGCCAACCAAGGCCCAGCAGGCGGCCTATGCAGAGTCGGGGCACTATGTGGATGGGGAGTTTCGGAACCTAGTGCCGACCGAAGTGATGACTGGGGGGAGCACGGTGAAGGTGTTCTGGCAGTTTTTGTTCAGCAAAACGCCCAACAGCGAGCCGCCTGGCCCGTTGCCTACCCATCAGCTCGACTCGCTCAGCATCACCCGCAAAACGCCGGACATGGTGCGCGTTACCTGGTTTGGGCACTCGGCCAGCTTGGTGGAAATAGCCGGTAAAAACATCCTGCTCGACCCCATGCTGAGCGTGAAGATGGGGCCGCTACCCCTGGTCACGCCCAAGCGCTATAACGATTCCCTGGCCATCACCGCCGAGGAGCTACCGCCCATCGAAGCGGTCCTGATTTCGCACGACCACTACGACCACCTCGACTACAAAACCATCGTCAAGCTCAAGGACAAGGTGGCCCACTTCTACGTGCCGCTGGGGGTAGGGGCGCACCTGCTGGCCTGGGGCGTAGACCCGGCCCGCGTGCAGGAGCTAGACTGGCACGACTCCATCCAGCTGCCCGGCCTCACGATTGTGAGCACGCCGGCGCGGCACTTTTCGGGGCGGGGCTTGGGCAACCGCAACAGCACTTCGTGGTCGTCGTGGGTGCTGAAGACGCCTACCCACCGCGTGTTCTACAGCGGCGACGGGGGCTACGGGCCGCACTTCCAGCGCATCGGCCAGCAGTACGGCCCCTTCGATCTGGCGCTGCTGGAGTGCGGGCAGTACGATAAGAACTGGGCCGAGATTCACATGCTGCCCGAGCAAACCGTGCAAGCCGCCCTCGACGTGCAGGCGCGGGTGTTTCTGCCGGTGCACTGGGGCGCCTTCACCGAGGCCCACCACCCCTGGAACGAGTCGGTGAAGCGCGCCACCGCCGAAGCCGCCCGCCGCCACGTGCCCTTCACTACCCCCGAGCTAGGCCAACCGGTGGTGGTAGGGGTAGGGCCGCTGCCGCAACGGCGGTGGTGGGAGTAGGTATGTTGATAGGAATAACATACAAGTAGAGTCCTTTGCTAATTATCAGTCTACGTCTCGGCGCTTACTGATATTGACTATAGAATAGTTTTGCTATCAAGCGTTACTTGTTCTGTCACGGCCCCCAGTAGCCGTGTGCGGCCCAATAATTCAGCTATATGTGTTGGCAGTTCCGCTACGGTTAGCGGCTGTGTCGGGCGGGCTACTATATAGTACTGGGTATCGGCGCGCTCGTGCAGGCGGGTTTTGGCAAAGGAAAACAGTCCACGCCGAGCGTAGCGAGCAAACCCCTGGTAACTGCCTTCGTCGGCTGTCTCTTCTACCGCTACCGTCACCCCCGAACCAGTTTCAGGCAGCGTTAGAAAATACTGGTGCAGTTCCAGTAGCTCTTCTTCGGAGGCAGCAACCGATTCGGGTAGTATCCCACCGCCGGATGCTATGTGTAGAATATGACCGTTGTTATCGGTAGCAAACCAATCGATGTCGGCGTCTTCTTGATCTATTTCGTCGATGCGCATAGGGATGTTCCGTGAGATACTGCGTGTACAAAAGTGCCGTGGTCAGGCGGGCTGAATGATGGCGCGGGGCTGTGCCCCGTGTCGACTATTGGTAGGCCTCTGGCCTACGTCGCTAGAACAACTTTGCTGTAGCACTCTCCCAACGGCGCGGGTGATGGCAGGCCAGAGGCCTGCGCATAGTCGCCACGGGGCACAGCCCCGCGCCATCCGTTCAAAGAACCCACCGCCAAATAATTTACTCCTCTAGCTTCCCCAAAATCTCCTGCGCTGCCACGGCAATAACCGTCCCCGGCCCGTACACGCCGGCCACGCCCGCATCATACAGAAACTGGTAGTCCTGCGCCGGAATCACGCCGCCGGCGATGACGAGGATATCCGCGCGGTCGAGCTGCCGTAGCTCCGCCAGCAGCTGCGGAATCAGGGTTTTGTGGCCGGCGGCGAGGCTGCTGACGCCCACCACGTGCACGTCGTTTTCGGTGGCCTGGCGGGCTACCTCGGCGGGCATCTGGAACAGGGGCGCAATGTCCACGTCGAAACCCACGTCGGCGAAGCTGGTAGCAATGATTTTGGAGCCCCGGTCGTGGCCGTCCTGGCCCATTTTGGCCACCAGCATACGCGGGCGGCGGCCTTCGCGGGCGGCGAAGTCGTCGGCCATGTGGCGGGCCTGGGCAAATTGCTCGTCGTAGCTCATCTCCGCCGAATATACACCCGAAATGGCTCGAATGGTAGCCTGGTGGCGGCCGTATACCTTTTCAAGGGCATCGGAGATTTCGCCGAGGGTAGCGCGCAGGCGGGCAGCATGTACGGCCAGGTCCAGGAGGTTTTCCTTGCCCGAGCGAGCGGCCTCGGTCAGCGCATCCAGGGCGCGCAGCACGGCCGCCGAGTCGCGCTCCGTGCGGATGGTGCTCAGCCGCGCAATCTGTGACTCGCGCACGGCGGCGTTGTCGATGTCGAGCAGCTCGATATTCGTGGGCTCGTCAATCTTATACTGGTTCACGCCTACCACTACCTCTTTGTTGGAGTCGATGCGGGCCTGCTTGCGGGCGGCGGCTTCCTCGATGCGCATTTTGGGTAGACCGGTTTCGATGGCCTTCGCCATGCCGCCCAGTTCTTCCACCTCCTGAATCAAGGCCCAGGCTTTGTCGGCTAGCTCGTGGGTGAGGGTTTCCACGTAGTAGGAGCCGCCCCAAGGGTCTACCACGCGGGTCACGTCGGTTTCGTGCTGGAGGTAGAGCTGGGTGTTGCGGGCAATGCGGGCCGAGAAGTCGGTGGGGAGGGCAATAGCCTCGTCGAGGGCGTTGGTGTGCAGGCTCTGCGTGCCGCCCAGCACGGCGGCCAGCGCTTCCACGGTGGTGCGGGCCACGTTGTTGTAGGGGTCTTGCTCGGTGAGGGAGTAGCCCGAGGTCTGGCAGTGTGTGCGCAAGGCCAACGACTTGGGGTTCTGCGGGTTGAACTGCTGAATGAGCTTGGCCCAGAGCAACCGGGCGGCGCGCATCTTGGCAATTTCCATGAAGTGGTTCATGCCAATGGCCCAGAAAAACGACAGCCGCGGCGCAAAATCATCAATGCTGAGCCCCGCCGCCAAGCCGGTGCGCACGTACTCCAGCCCGTCGGCCAGGGTATAGGCCAGCTCAATATCGGCGGTGGCGCCAGCCTCCTGCATGTGGTAGCCCGAGATGCTGATGCTGTTGAACTTGGGCATGTGCCGCGCCGTGTACTCAAAAATATCGGCAATGATGCGCATGCTGGGTAGGGGCGGGTAGATGTAGGTGTTGCGCACCATAAACTCCTTCAGAATGTCATTCTGAATGGTGCCCGCCAGCTTGTCCGGCGTCACACCCTGTTCCTCGGCCGCCACAATATAGAAGGCCATAATCGGCAGCACCGCCCCGTTCATGGTCATGCTCACCGACATCTGATCCAGCGGAATCTGGTCGAACAGCACCTTCATATCCTCCACCGAGTCGATGGCTACGCCGGCCTTGCCCACGTCGCCCTCCACGCGGGGGTGGTCGGAGTCGTAGCCGCGGTGCGTGGCAAGGTCAAACGCTACCGACAAGCCCTTTTGCCCGCCCGCCAGGTTGCGGCGGTAGAAGGCGTTGCTTTCCTCGGCCGTGGAGAAACCCGCGTACTGCCGCACGGTCCAGGGCTTCTGCACATACATGGTACTGTAGGGGCCGCGCAGGTAGGGCGCCACGCCCGCGCCAAAACCGAGGTGGTCGAGGCCAGCCACGTCCTGGGCCGTGTAGTAGCTTTTCAGCTCGATGCCTTCGGGGGTAGGAGAGGCAGCGGGCGGGGCAGCGGGGGTAGGCAGCGTGCCGGCGTTGTAGGGAATATGGGAGAAATCGGGCGTCATGAGAACGGAAGTAGGGGCGCGTAGCACGCGCCCGGTAGTTGGGTGGGAGGGAGTTTGGGAGAAGGCAGCAACGGCACGGCCGGCGGGCGCGTGGCACGCGCCCCTACCGTTTGCCCTGCAAGCGGGCCAGCACATCTTCCGTGCTGTAGCCTTCTACCACAAATTCTTTGAAACCAAAAAACTGCACGGCTTCCTGAAGGGTAGCCAAATCAGACGTGAGCAAGGGGGATGGCATAAAGGAAGCATCATCGGCCGGCACCCGGTGCACCAAGCGGGCCAGGCGGCTGAACTGATCGGGCGTGGCATACATCAGCGTGGCTTCTTCCGAAGACGAGAACAGCACCGATACCGTGCCTTCCGGATGGCTCTCACGCAGCTCCGGCCGCTCGTGTGCCGGCAGCGTTTGCAGAAACGACTCCAGAATATGCTGGTTGGTGTGGGCGCCCAGCAGCACCACGGCCGCCCGCTTCAGCTTCTTCTCGCGCCGCTGAAAGTGCAGCGCCGTGGCTAGTTGCAGCACCTCCGAGGGGTAGGCGGCCCTGGTCGAGTCGAAATCGGCGCTACGCAGCAAGCGCTTGGGGTTGAAGCTGAACTGCTCGCGCGGATTCTGGTAGCGGTTGGTGCCCACAATCACCTGCTCGCCGGTGGCAATGCGCCGGAACTGGGCCTGCGTAGTGAGTTGCAACTGGTTGATGATAATCCGAGCGGCCCGCGGTACACCACCAGCCGCCTGCACTTCCTGAAACAGCGCCCAGGCGTTGCGGGCCAGTTCATCGGTCAGGGTTTCGAGGTAGTAGGAACCCGCTGCCGGGTCGGCTACCTGTTGCAAATGGGCTTCCGAGCGCAGCAGGGTAGGAATGTTGCGGGCCAGGCGGTCGGCAAATGCATTGGGCGCCGCAAACAGGCTGTCGAAGGGCGTGACGCTCACGGCATCGGCGCCGCCCACCACGGCGGCCATGGCCTCGGTGGTGGTGCGCAGCAAGTTGGTAGGCGGGTCGAGCGTAGTCTGGCTCCAGGTGGCCGTGCTGGCGTAGATGCGCAGTTGGCTGGCCATTTCGGCGGGCAGCTGGTGGGCAAATAGTAGTGTGGCCCACAACCGGCGCAGAGCGCGCAGCTTAGCTATTTCGGTGAAGTAGCTGGGGTTGATGGCCACCTGCACCTGCACGGCAGCGGCCACCGTGGCCACCTCCAGTTCGTTGCTGGGTAGGCAATCGAGGTAATACGCTGCCGTGCTTAGGGCAAAGGCCAGCTGCTGCGTAGCTGTGCCGCCTCGGTTGCCGAAATACGCTCCGTTCAGCGTCAGCGCCTTAAATTCTGGCAGGTGCTGCGTTAGCTGCAATACGGTTCGCAACGCGGCAAGCTGCCCTTGCAAATCCAGTAAATGATCCGTTACGGGGTCGAACCGCAGAAAGCCGCGCAGGGTGTTGCTGCTGGCTGCCAGCAGGCGTTCTAGCAAGGGTAGGGGCGTAGCGCGCACCGAGTAGCCTACGTAGGTAGCGGCCAGGGGTAGGTGCTGTGCTAGGTAGGCAACGTCAAAAGCGGCGGTGTCGGCCAGGTCGAAGTGGGCACCATCGGCGCCTCGTTGCAGGGCCTCTGTGGCCCGGTCGATGGCGGCGTGGCCGTTGTCGTGGGCCGGTACGAGGTAGGTAGGTACGTTCAGCCAGGCATTGGCCTCAGCAGCGCGCACTTGTGGCGTGGCGGGAGTAGCCAGAGCATCCAAGGCTTCGCGATGGTAGAAGGGTTCTACTACCACGCCTTCGGGCGAGTGCCAACGCAGCGTTTCCGGGTCCTGCCCTTTCAGGTCGCGGCGGATGCGCTCCTGCCAGGCGGCCGTGCTTAGCGGCGTAAACTCAGAGAAAGAAAGCGGGGTGGAGGCTGGGGTATCGGCCATAGAGGAGTGGGTGCGGGCCTGGGATGAGCAACAAAACAGCTGAAACGGCTAAAGATACCGTATCGGGGAATAATGAACATGGGAAAAAGCGGTGCCTGCTTACGGAGGTAGAACATACGCGGTTGGGCTGCGGGGAGTGGGTGTTCAGGCCACATTCAACCTGCTGGTCAACCTGGGCAACAAACTTCCACACGCATAGGAGCGCAGCCGCAACGCGTAATTCGCGTACCTTTGTGCTTCTGTATGCCCCTTCTGCTTATGTCGTTTTTTCGCACTCGTACCACTGCTTTTAGCTTGCTGCTGGCTGTAGCCCTGCTGTCTGCCTGCCAACGCGCTGCCTACCAGGCTCAGGTTACCCTGCCACCCATCACGGCCCGCCCCGTCGATAAAACCCAGCCCGAGGATGCAAAAATGGCCGCCGAAATTGCGCCCTACCGTCAGCGCGTTACGGAGCAGATGTCGGCGGTACTAGGCACGGCACCGGTAGCCCTCACCAAAAATGCGGGCGAGTCGCCACTCGGTAATTTTGTGGCCGACTTGCAGCGCGAGCGCGCCGCCGTAGCCCTGCACCAGCCCATCGATCTGGCCGTGATGACCAACGGGGGACTGCGCACGGCTTTTCCGGCTGGCCCCATCACGCTGGGCTCGGTGTTCGAGCTGATGCCGTTCGAGAATAAGTTGGTGGTGCTGGATGCCCCTGGCCCCGTAGTGCAGCAGCTATTCGACTATTCCGCCCGCATCAAAATGCCTATTTCAGGAGCCATCTATACCGTTTCGCCCGATGGTAAGGCTACTGATATCCACATTGGCGGACAGCCCTTCAACCCGGCCCGCGTCTATGCCATTGCCATTTCCGACTACCTGGCCGGTGGCGGCGACAACCTGCTTTTCTTCAAACCACTCACGCAGCGCGACACGGGTGTGCTGCTGCGCCAGGCCATTGCCGACAAAATCACGAGCCTAACGGCCCAGGGCAAACCCATAGAAGCCCGAGTAGAAGGCAGGGTAAAATGACGTGTTGAGTTTCAAGTGTTGAATTTTGAATGGCTTAGAGAGGTTGTGGAAAGCGACGCTCTATCCTTCTTATTTCATGCATGTGATAGAAACTCAACTCAAAACGCAACATTCATACTTCAACATTTCCAACGTGAACCGTCGCGATTTTATAAAGCATTCGACGCTGGGTGCGGCCAGTCTGGGGCTATTGGGCCTAAACCACTCGGCCACTGCGGCTGATACCAAGGGCCGGCTGGTGATTTTGCACACCAACGATATGCACTCGCGCATTGACCCCTTTCCCGACAACGGCGGGCAGTGGGCCAACATGGGCGGCATGGCCCGTCGCGCCGCCCTGATTCAGCAGATTCGGCAGCAGGAGCCGCACGTGCTGCTCCTTGACTCGGGCGACATCTGGCAGGGCACGCCCTACTTCAACTTCTTCGAGGGCGAACTGGAGTATAAGCTGATGACGGAAATGGCCTACGACGCCAGCACCCTCGGTAACCACGACTTCGACAACGGCCTGGAAGGTTTGCAAAAGCAGTTGCCCAATGCAGGTTTTCCATTCCTGATTGCTAACTACGACTTCTCGAATACCATTCTGGCCGGCAAGTTTAAGCCGTATAAAGTATTCGAGAAAGCCGGGCACCGCATTGGTGTGTTTGGGGTAGGCATTGAGCTGGCCGGTTTGGTGGCTGATAAAAACTTCGGGGCTACCCAATACCTCGACCCTATTATGGTTGCCAACAAGATGGTGGCGCAGCTGCGCGGCCCCGAGCATTGCGACATGGTAATCTGCCTTTCGCACCTGGGGTACCAGTATAAAGGCCCCAAAATCGACGACTTCAAGCTGGCGGCCGGCGCGCCCGGCATCGACCTGATTCTAGGCGGGCACACCCACACCTTCCTCGACAAACCCGACGTAGTAGCCGGCCCCAACGGCCACCAGACGCTCATCAACCAGGTAGGCTGGTCGGGTATCAACCTCGGCCGTCTCGACTACACATTTACGAAGGCTACCCGCCGCCCAGCTGTAGCCGCTGCTGCCGTAGTGCCTATTCACACGGCCTAACGGAAAGTTGACAAAAGCAAGAGAAAGGGGCGTTTTTTTGTCTCCTGACTTTTCCACATTTTTGTCTCCCTTTGCCGGAAACGAACCGCTCCTCGGTTCGTAACGACGGCTTTCTGTACACTATTTGCTCGCCTTTTTTGTTGCTGTAACTGTTTGATGCTGAAGGATTTTAGAACCGTATGGGTCAACTGTCTGCGCGTCATCAAAGCGAATATTGGTGAGCAGAGCTTCCGCACGTGGTTTGAGCCCATTGTGCCGGTGCAGCTCCACAACAACGTATTGATTATTCAAGTCCCCAGCCAATTTTTTTATGAGTGGCTGGAGGAGCATTACGTGGACGTACTCAAGAAAAGTATCTTCCAGGAGTTAGGCGCCGATGGCCGCCTGGAGTACTCGATTGTAGTGGATCAGGGCAATGCCCAGTCGCAGCCGCGCACTCTCAATTTGCCTACCTCGCGCAAGGCAGCCCAGCCGGCCCCTTCGGCCGGACCGGCGGCAGCTTTGGCCGCGGGACCCATGTCGTCGTCGGCGCGGCACGTGGCGGGCGCGGCGGCAGCACCTGCTGCCACGCCGTCTACCCTGCGCAACCCCTTCGAAGCCATTAAGGTAGTCGACCGCAACTACGTCAACTCTCAACTCAACACCACTTACACCTTCGAGAACTACATCGAGGGAGACTGCAACCGCCTAGCCCGCTCAGCGGGTTTGGCGGTTGCGAACAAGCCGGGCACTACTTCCTTCAACCCGCTGATGGTATACGGCGGGGTAGGATTGGGCAAAACGCATTTGGTGCAGGCCATTGGCAACCACATCAAGGCTACCACACCAGATCGGTTCGTACTCTACGTGTCGGCGGAGAAGTTCACGAACCAGTTTATAGAGAGCGTGCGCATCAACTCGGTGCAGGATTTTGCCAACTTCTATCTGTTGGTGGATATCCTGATCTTGGACGACGTGCAGTTTATGTCGGGCAAGGACAAGACGCAGGAGATGTTCTTTCACATCTTCAACCACTTGCACCAGGCCGGTAAGCAAATCGTGATGACCTCCGACCGGCCCCCGCGCGATCTGAACGGCCTGGAAGACCGCCTACTCTCGCGCTTCAAGTGGGGCCTCACCGCCGACTTGCAAAGCCCCGACTTTGAGACGCGCATGGCCATCATCCAGAACAAGATGCAGCAGGATGGCATCGATATTCCGCCGCAGGTAGTGGAGTACTTGGCGCATTCCGTGAATACCAACGTGCGCGAGCTGGAAGGTGTGCTGATTTCGCTGGTGGCCCAGAGTAGCCTAAACCGCCGCGAGATTGACCTGGAAATGGCCAAGCAGGCGCTCCGCCACATCATTGAGGAGGTGGAAGCCGAAGTCAACCTCGACTTCATCCAGAAAACAGTGGCCGAGTATTTCAGCCTACCTGTGGAATTGCTGAAGGCCAAAACCCGCAAGAAAGAGGTGGTAACGGCTCGGCAGGTGGCTATGTACTTCGCTAAAGAACACACTACTCATTCGCTGAAAAGCATCGGCCATCATTTCGGTGGGCGCGACCATAGCACCGTCATCCACTCCGTACAAACCGTATCGGACCTGATCGACAGTGACAAAAGCTTCCGCAGCTCGGTGCAGGAGCTACGGAAGAAGTTCGCGGGCAAATAGAGAGAGGTAGACCACAAGATAAATAGAACGTCATGCTGAGCTTGCCGAAGCATCTCTACCGTAAGTAATCAATTTACTCACGGTAGAGATGCTTCGGCAAGCTCAGCATGACGTTCTATTTATCTTGTGGTCTATTTCTCCTGAGAGTCGTGCAACGGAATCTGGTGATTTGATGCAAATCGTTGCACTTGCTCGTGCAGAATACGGCGGCGGCGGGTACCGCGTACCTCGCGCAAACTTAGTACATAGTTATTGCCGTCTTTGAGCTGTACACGCAGTTGGCGCAGGGCCAACTCTAGCTTAGCAATATCCTCGGCTGGAAAAGCCTGCTTGGGCCGAAACAGCCCACCTTTGTGTACCATGTAAGCCGGCGTGAACTCTAGGTAGGTCTGGGTGCCGAAAATAGGCGCGTTGTTGACCAGTACATAGCCAATATAAATCAGGCTGAACGCCAGGAACACGTAATCCAGGAAGTGCTGGTCAGTACTATTGCTGTCAGCTACCAGCCGTGAGCCAACGTAGAAAATCCAGAGCAAGCCAATAGCCATCTGACCCCAAAACGGGATGCGGGAGTTGTTGGCAGGTTGCAGACGAATACGGGTAGAGGTAGGAGGCATACAGCGCAAAATAAGGTAGGACAGCAGCAAAGTAACTCAGTTTTCTGATGTCCTTCAGCAAAACGGTGTGTCATCCTGAGCAGAGTGGAGGACCTTCTTACATTGTTACGCTTATCGTATTGATAGAAGAGGTTCCTTCGCTCCACTCAGCGTAACACACCGTTTTCTGCTTCATGCTCAGCTTATTTCAGCGTGGCTGAAGTCAATTCCATTTCGGGTACGGCGCTGAGAAGCTGCGAGATAGGGCAGTTCTCTTTGGCGTTTTCGGCTTGCTTCTGAAATTCTTCCTGCGAAATACCTTCTACTTCTCCTTCCGTTTTCAGGGCAATCTTCACCACTTTTGGTGTGTCGCCCGAGGGGTCCAGGGTCACCTTCGACTCGGTGCGAATTTGCTTTACCTGGTAGCCGGCTTTCGTCAGGTGGCTAGTCAGGAACATGGTGTAGCAGCCTGCATGGGCCGCGCCAATCAGTTCTTCGGGGTTGGTGCCGGGCTTGCCATCGAAGCGGGCGCCGGTGGAGTAGGGAGCATCCAGCTGGCCACTCTGGCTGGTGATGGTGCCGCTACCTTTGATGTCGCCGTTCCATACGGCATTGCCACGTTGGTTGATCATGGGAAAGAGAAAAGGGGTGATGAGAAAAATACCAGTATTACATACCAATACTGGCAGTGGTAGGTTGCAGAGGGTAGGGGCGTTTTCCCGTTTGTGGCTGTGTAATACGAGCCGAGGAGTTGACCAAGGCGCCGCTTTCTACGTAGGTAGTGCTAAACTCACATCGTCTAGGGTTACACAGGTTGCTACCTTTGCGGAGTTTACTGTTCAGCTGATTTAGAAATATGGCGTTGAAAGCTACTCTGAGCCGACCTTTGGCGGCTTATGTTGCCCACCGCTACCAGCGCTGGATGCAGGACCCGGTAGGTACGCAGCAGCGCGTTCTGACGAGCTTGCTGGGCGCGGGTAGTCGTACGGCTTTCGGCCACGACCACGATTTTCGGGCCATCAGCGACGCCGCTGGCCTGGCTCGCCAGGTGCCGGTGCGCGATTACGAAGCCCTGCGCCCCTACCTCGACCGGGTGCAAGCCGGCGAGGCCGACGTTCTTTGGCCCGGCCGCCCACTGTATCTGGCCAAAACCTCGGGTACTACCAGTGGCGCCAAATACATTCCGCTCACGCGGGACAGTATGCCCAATCACATCAATGGGGCCCGCGATGCGCTATTGCACTACATTGACTACACTGGCCGCAGCCAGTTTCTGGATGGCCGGCTGATGTTTTTGTCGGGTAGTCCAGAGCTGGAGCTGGTCAACGGCATCCTTACGGGCCGGTTGTCGGGCATTGTCAACCACCACGTGCCGGCCTACCTGCGCCGTAGCCAGCTGCCGAGCTACGCTACCAACATCATCGACGATTGGGAAACCAAGCTCGACCATATTGTGGAGGAAACCTTGGGGCAGCCCATGTCCTTGATTTCCGGTATTCCGCCGTGGGTGCAGATGTACTTCGACCGTATTGTGGCGCGCACGGGCAAAACCGTGAAGGAAGTCTTCCCTGACTTTGGCCTGTTTGTGTACGGCGGCGTCAACTTCGAGCCCTACCGCAAGAAGCTGTTCGAAACCATTGGCGGACCAGTTGACAGCATCGAGACCTTCCCGGCCTCTGAAGGCTTCCTGGCCTTTCAGGATCAGCCTGGCAACCCAGGATTACTGCTGTTGCTGGATGCCGGGATTTTCTTTGAATTTATTCCGGCCGAGCGTTTTTTCGAGGATAATCCGCCCCGCCTGACCATTGGGGAGGTAGAGCTAGATCAGCAATACGCCGTGGTGCTCAGCAGCAACGCTGGCCTGTGGGGCTACTCCCTCGGCGACACAGTGCGCTTCGTGAGTCGCTTCCCGCACCGCGTGGTGGTGTCGGGGCGCATTAAGCATTTTCTATCGGCCTTCGGTGAGCACGTAATTGGGGAGGAGGTAGAGCAAACCCTGCGCGAAGCCATGCGCCAGCACCCCGAGGTAGAGGTAGTGGAATTTACAGTGGCCCCACTCGTCAGCGACGACCCTGCCGTGCCCTCCCGCCACGAGTGGCTCATCGAGTTTGCCCAGCCCCCACGTGATACCGCCGCCTTTGCCGCGGCTCTGGATGCAGGCTTGCGCCAGCGCAACGTGTACTACGACGACCTAATGGCCGGCAATATTCTGGCTCCGTTGCAACTCACTGCCCTGTCCGCTGGTGCGTTTCAGCGGTACATGAAAAGCCAGGGGAAACTGGGCGGGCAGAACAAGGTGCCCCGCCTCAGCAACGACCGGATATTGGCCGAGGGGCTAATGGCAGTGTAATGGTAGCCCTAGCTAGGTAAGAAGGCCAATTTCGGTAAGAAGCCTAATTTGGCCCCTCAATGCCCTAAGCGTCATCTTTCATCTTTCTGCTCTATTCTTGCCCATGCGTCTTTTTCTTTCGCTACTTCTTGCCTGCTTGCTACTCACGCAAGCTACTGTTGCCCAAAAAACTGCCGCTACCCCCTTACGCGTGGCTACCTACAACCTGCGCATGAACACGACCAGCGACGGCCAGAATGCTTGGCCCAACCGCGCTGAGATGGTGCGCAACCTCGTTAGCTACTACGATTTCGATGTGTTTGGTACCCAAGAGGGCTTTCGGAGCCAGCTCAATGATGTGGCGCAACT
This sequence comes from Hymenobacter sp. NBH84, assembly GCF_014217645.1. Classification (NCBI taxonomy): domain Bacteria; kingdom Pseudomonadati; phylum Bacteroidota; class Cytophagia; order Cytophagales; family Hymenobacteraceae; genus Hymenobacter; species Hymenobacter sp. NBH84. Next base: position 3,116,451 of record NZ_CP043644.1, on the reverse strand, counting down.
AAAGCAATACGCCTTTGTGGGCAAGGGTAGGGACGATGGCAAGGAAGCCGGTGAGCACTCGGCTATCTTCTATAAAAAAGACCGCCTGAAGCTGCTGCAAACCGGCGACTTCTGGCTGAGCCAAACGCCTGATAAGCCCGGTAAAGGTTGGGATGCCACTTGCTGCAACCGCATCTGCACCTGGGCCAAGTTTCAGGATACACAAACCAAAAAGGAGTTCTATTTCTTCAGTGCCCACTTCGACCACGAAGGGGTAGAAGCCCGTCGGGAATCGGGCAAGCTGATGGTGCAGAAGATCAAGGAAATTGCTAAAAATGCTCCCGTCATCTTCGTCGGCGACCTGAACTCTACGCCTGATACGGAGCAAGTGAAGATCATCCAAGCCTCGCTACGCAACGCTTATGATGTTACTCAAAAGCCCGCTTACGGCCCCGTGGGTACGTTCCAAGGTTTCAAGCTAGACGCACCCCTGCAAGACCGCATCGACCACATCTTTGTAAGCAAAGAGTACACGGTGCTCAACTACGCAGTGCTCACCGATTCCATGCGCGGCCGCTACCCCTCCGACCACTTTCCGGTGATGGTGGATGTGGTGCTGAAGTAATTAAGACTTGTTGAAATTTTGTTCAAATAGGCAGTATCTGAACGTCAGATCAAGCATGGCTACCAATTTTGAATAAGCTTTAAACGTTTAAAGGGAGGACCTCATTTATGCAACTAAAACCCGCCCTTCACGCCGCCTGCCTCGCCTACCTCCAACAGCGCATCGACGCAGCGCAATCGGCTATGTTGGCCGCGCAGGAATCGGCCAACTCCGAAACCAAGAGCAGTGCCGGCGACAAGTACGAAACCGGCCGCGCCATGGCCCACGAGGAGCGCAACCGCAACGCCGTGCAGCTTCGCGAAGCCCTGAACCTGAAAGCCGAGCTAGAGCGCATCAACCCCGAAGCGGCCTGCGATACAGTACGGCCAGGTGCATTGGTCGCTACCAGTATGGGGCAGTTCTACCTCAGTATTAGCGCCGGCAAGCTGGTGGTAGAGGGAGTAGAGTATTTCGCTGTGTCGCCGGCCGCGCCGGTGGCGGCAGCGCTGAGCGGTAAGAGGGTAGGGGAGGAAGCAGCGTTTAATGGGAAGAAGGTGCTAGTGAAGGCTATTCTGTAAAATGATATGGGCGGCTTGCAGCCGCCCATCGTTGCTGACTGTAGGGTAGGGGCGCGTCGTTGTGGTTGATAAAATGGACCAGTGCTCCAACGGACGGCTGCAAGCTGCCCTACCTCATTTGCTCTGCTGACAGGCCGGAACAGATATTGCCTGCGAAGCAGAACTTCGCCTTACTTTTGCGTATGTCCTTCCCTATCCCCAAGCGCGTGGCGCTGCTCGGTGCCACTGGTTCTATCGGAACCCAGGCGCTGGATGTTATGCGGGCGCACCCTACCCGCTTCACCGTTACGGCGCTATCGGCGCAGTCCAATGCTGAGCTGCTGATTGCACAGGCCCGCGAGTTTCGCCCCGCCGTTGTGGTCATTGGCGATGAGGCAAAGTACGAAACCGTGAAAACGGCCTTGGCCAACCAACCCGAAACCGAGGTGCTGGCCGGTGTCGCCGCCCTCACGGAAATAGCCGCTCGCCCCGATTCGGACATTGTACTCACCGCTATGGTAGGCTACGCGGGATTACTACCTACAGTAGCTGCTATCCAGGCTGGGAAGGACATTGCCCTGGCCAACAAGGAAACGCTGGTGGTAGCCGGGCAGCTGATTACTGAGCTGGTACGGAAATACAAGGTGAAACTCCTACCCGTCGATTCGGAGCACTCTGCTATTTTCCAATGCCTGGTAGGCGAGGAGCAGAATCCGATTGAGAAAATTATCCTCACGGCCTCGGGTGGGCCGTTCCGGGGTAGGAGCCGGACGGAGCTGGCCACCGTCACCAAAGCCCAGGCCCTGAAACATCCCAACTGGGACATGGGCGCCAAAATCACTATTGATTCTGCGTCTTTGATGAACAAAGGATTGGAGGTGATTGAGGCCAAGTGGCTGTTTGGCCTCCGCGACGACCAGATCGACGTGGTAGTGCACCCGCAAAGCATTATTCACTCGTTGGTGCAGTTTCAGGATGGCTCTTTGAAAGCACAACTCGGCCTGCCCGATATGAAGCTGCCCATCCAATATGCCTTGGGCTACCCCGAGCGCCTATCCTCAGATTTTCCGCGCTTCGATTTTCTGGCCTACCCCCAGTTCACTTTCGAGCAGCCCGATACCGCTACCTTCCGCAACCTAGCCTTGTCCTTCGAGGCCATGCGCCGGGGTGGCAACGCGCCCTGCATTCTCAATGCCGCCAATGAGGTAGCTGTGGCTGCTTTTCTGCGCGATGAAATCGGTTTTCTGGAAATGTCGGACCTGGTGGAAAGTTGCCTCACCAAGGTTTCGTACCTTGCTACCCCATCGCTCGACGATTACATGCACACCGACCAGGAAACGCGCCGCGTGGCGCAAACGCTGGTCGGCAGCGGAACAAAGTCGGCGTAGGAACTGTCAGGATGACAATCTTACATTTTTAATTTCTTCGCTACTTTGGAAGGATTAGTTATGGCCGGCAACCTGTTGCTGGGCCTTTCGCTTTTGGTTGGTTTGCACGAGTTTGGCCACTTCGCCACCGCGAAGTATTTCAAGATTCGCGTCGATAAGTTTTACATCTTCTTTGACTTTCTGTTTCCGATGCCGGGCGTGCTCAATTTCGCCCTGTTCAAGAAAAAAATCGGGGAGACGGAGTACGGACTGGGATGGTTCCCGCTGGGTGGCTACGTAGCTATCCACGGCATGATCGACGAGACACAGGATGCGGAAAGTCTGGCCGCTGAGCCCGCCCCCAACGAGTTTCGGGCGAAGCCAGCCTGGCAGCGCCTGATTGTGATGCTGGGCGGTATCGTTATGAACGTAATTACCGGCATTGTCATTTTTACGGCCCTCACCTACACCCACGGCGAAAGCTACCTACCCGCTTCGGAAGTGCGCTATGGCGTGTTGCCCAATGAGTTGGGTAAAGAAGTGGGCTTCCAGATGGGCGATAAAATTGTGAAAATCAACGGCCATCCGTTCACTGAGTTCAATGATGTGTACGAGCCCGAGGTAATTCTTGGTAGCAATAGTTACTACACTGTAGATCGCAACGGCAAGCTGGTGGACATCAACTTGCCCGCCGACTTTATGGACCGCCTCGCTGAGAAGGACCAAGGCGCGTTCGTAGTGCCCCTCGACCCGTTTCAGGTAGATGAAGTGGTGCCCAACAGTGCCGCCGCCAAGGCTGGCCTCCAGCCCGGCGACCGGGTAGCAGCCGTAGCCGGTACGCCCATTCATTACTTCCCCGAGTTGCAGCAAGAGCTGAAAAAGCAAGCTGGCAAGACCATCCCGCTGACGGTAGAACGTGCCGGTGCCCCTACCCAACTCACCGTTACGGTGGAGCCCGAAGGCACCATTGGTTTCCGCCCCAAGTCGCTGCTGCACTTCGATACCCGCCACTATTCGTTTGCTGAGTCGGTACCGCAGGGCACCAAGCAGGCCTTCGGCATCGTGACCACACAGGCCAAGGCATTCGGCAAGATTTTCCGGGGCGAAGCGTCGTTCCGTAAGTCGGTGGGCGGCCCCATCGAAATTGCCCAACAGTACGGCGGTAAGTGGGACTGGCTGCGTTTCTGGACGCTCACAGGCATGCTTTCTATGGTGCTGGCGTTCATGAACCTACTCCCCATTCCGGCCCTAGATGGCGGCCACGTGCTATTTCTGCTCTACGAGATGGTAGCCGGTCGTAAGCCCTCCGACTCTTTCCTTGAAGGTGCTCAGAAAGTAGGTATGGTGCTGATTCTGGGTCTGATGGCATTTGTTCTGATTATTAATCCCATCCTGAAAAACTTCCTCTAATGCGTAGTTGGCTGTTTTTGTTGCTTTTGATGGTAGGCATGATGAGCCGGGCACAGGCGCATACCTACCACGCCAGCATCATGGATGTGCATTACAACCCGCAAAAAAAACAGCTGGAAGTAGCGGTGAAGGTGTTCACCGATGATCTAGAAAAAGCCTTGTCGGCGGGGCAGCCCAAGCCGGTGAGTGTGTTGGAAGACCCAAAGCCGCAACTGGCTACGCTTACCTTGGCGCTGCTGCGACGGGCACTAGCATTCGGCACCAAGCCCGGCGAAATCCTTCCTTGGCGCTACGTAGGCATGGAACGCGACCATGATGCCCATTGGCTCTACCTCGCCGTGCCGCTGTCTAGTGCGCCGTCGGCACTCTACCTGCGCAACCATTTGTTGCTCGACACCTTCGATGATCAAATGAACATCGTGAACGTGGAAGCCAATGGCAAGAAGCAAAGCGCCCTGTTCCGCGGCGGCGAAGACGTGCGGAAACTGGAGTTGTAGGTTAGTTTATAGTCACAGAACAGCAAAGCCGTCTGCATCCTGAACGCAGTGAAGGACCTTACCACGCGTGAACGAGTCGCCAGTACGATGGTCGTTCACGCGTGATAAGGTCCTTCACTGCGTTCAGGATGACAGGCGAGTTTGTTTTTCTACCAGTCCGAACCGCCACTGGCCGCTGGCTTTTTGCCTTCGCCTTCAGGCTTGATCAACTGGAATTCCACCCGACGGTTCACCTTCGCGTCTTCTTCCGTTACTTCTTCCTTGATCGGCTTCGTGCTACCTAATCCGTTGCTGTCGATGTGGTTGGGTTGCAGCTTGCCCTTCTGCTCAATGTAGCGGCGAATAGCCTCGGCGCGGTCCTGGGAGAGCTTCTCGTTCACATCGGGGTTGCCGCGGGCGTCGGTGTGGCCCGTGATGCGGAGTCGGTAGGTAGGGTGGTCGACCATAAACAGGGCAATACGGTCGAGCGTGCCGTGCATAGCGGGCAACACGTTGGCCTTCATGGCCTCAAACTCAATATTGTGAAATATGAGGGGTAGGCTGCTGTCGAAGCTGGCCGTCATTAGTTTCATTAATGTGTCCGATTTCAGGTCGAATTGCTTTTCGACTGTGAAATAATCGGGGCTGCGGATGAGCATCACGTAGTGTGAGCCTTCCATCAGATCGAAGTCAAACGAGCCATCGGGCCGCAGGTACTTACTGGCGACTTCGATGCCGTTATTTGTATCAATAATGCTGACGATGCCGTTGAGGGGCTTGTTGGTCACGGAGTCTATCAGCGAGCCTTCGAAATGCGTAGTAGCCAGCGGCTGCGCCTCCATGGGTAGGGGGAAGGAATAGAGGTCGAGGTTATGAGGCGTCTTGGCCTCGGCCCTGGCGTAGTAAAGGTTCTTAGAATCGCGGTCAATGGTGAAGTAATATTCTGATCCTTTGCCGTTTACCAACGGCCCAATATTGCGCGGTTCCTGCCAGCGCCCGTTCACACGGTAGGTTTTGTAAATATCAAAATCACCGAAATTGAGCAGCTGCCCTCGGGAGCTGAAATACAGCACGTTATACAAAGGGTGGTAAAATGGACTCACCTCGCTTTCGCGAGTATTCACCACGGGGCCCATGTTCTCTGCCTTGGCCCACTCGCCGTTCTTGGTTTTGTAGGTATACCAGATATCCGATAGACCGAACCCGCCCAAGCGGTCGGAGGCAAAATACAAGGTGTCCTCGCTGGGCGAGAGGGTAGGCTGCGAGTCCCAAGCCCCGGAGTTAACAGTAGGGCCCAAGCTCTTAGGCGTCGACCACTGTCCATCCTGAAAGGTAGCCGAGTACAGGTCGCAGTTGCCGTGGCAGTCAGGACACTCGCATCGGGCGAAATAGATGGTTTTGCCATCGCGCGAGAAGCACGCCGAGCCCTCGTTGTACTGCGAGTTGATAGGCTTAGGCAGGGGCTCGGCATCGGTCCAATACTCACCTTCCTGCCGCGAGGTATACAGGTCCTCATCTACCACCTGCTTGATGTTGCCGCGCACTTTGCGCTTAGAGGAAAACACAAAGAGGCCGGCTTCGCTACTCAGCGCGGGTCCATAGTCCTCCACCGGCGAGTTGATGCCTGCGCCCATACTGGTATACACGCCTACAGGCGGATGGAACGTAGCCAGGTTTTTCCGGTACTCCACAATAGCGTAGTACTCATGCATAGGGACATACAGATCGGCGGTTTTTTGCTCCAGCGAATCGTAGTACAGCTGCACTTTTTTCAACTCGCGGCGGCGGTGCTTCAGCGCCAGGCTATAGTAGGTCTTGGCCTGCTGCTCGTTGTTGGTGCGCTCGTAGAGCTGGCCCAGCCGCCAGAGCATATCCGTGTTTTTGGCGAAGTTCTCGATGCCAAACTTACCTACGTACGCAGCCAGCAACTTGCGAGCTTGCCCCCAGTTACGGCGCTTTTCGGCCTGCTGAATAGCCTTCAGCTCCTTTTTATTTTGGTAGAACGCAATGCGGTTGACGTTGGGAAAGGTAGGCGTGCCATCGGAGCGCACGCGTAACTTTTTGGTAGCAGAGGCATTGCGTGTCAGCTCTCGTTGCGCAAGGGGAGGGGCAGGGGTTTTCTGCTGGGCCTGGGCGGGAAGAAAAGCCGCGCAACTGCCAAGCAGCACCAGCCACAAACAAAGGGAGCGTAGCATAAGAAATAAGACAACGCCACCGTTGTCAGAATGGAAAGGAGGGTACCAAAAATAGCAAATTCCTGATACTACCAGGCAGGAGTGTATCCCAAGCTGGGGCAAGTGCCGTGCCGTGTTGGCGTAGCCTGTTTCAAAAAAGAATTTTGGCCCTTGATGGCACGACGCTTGCCCATTCCGTAATCTTACAAAAGTCAGTCGTAACCGGACAGGTTTGTGCCGGAGCAGGCTGTCATTCTGGCACGAATTAATCGTGTATCCCCGCTATTCTCATGAGTAAATCCTTTTTTCAAGACGCTACTCCCTACCTGCTGGCGAAAGACACGGTAGAGATGGTTTCTATTGTTGCCACCGACCCCGACCAGCCACTTACCGGCGAAGACGCTCCCGAGGTACTGCCGTTGCTGGCCGTACGCAATACGGTATTGTTTCCCGGAGTAGTACTACCCGTTACGGTGTCGCGCAAGAAAAGCGTGCGGCTAGTGCGCAAGGCCTACCGGGGCAATAAGATTATTGGGGTAGTTGCCCAGAAAAATACCCAGAGCGACGACCCCGTACTGGCCGATCTGTACCAGACCGGCACCATGGCGCGCATCCTGAAAATGCTGGTGCTACCCGATGGCAATACCACCATCATCATTCAGGGACAGCAGCGTTTCCAGATTGAGGAACAGGAGCAGGACGTGCCCTACCTCACGGCGCGGGTAAGCTACCTGACCGAGACCTTCCATAATAAGAACAGCAAGGAGGTGAAGGCTCTGGTGGCCTCGCTGAAAGAGGCCGCCGCCAAAATCATGAAGCTGAATCCTGAGATTCCGCAGGAAGCGCAGGTGGCGTTGGATAACATCGACTCGCCGTCTTTCTTGACGCATTTCCTGTCCTCGAATATCAACGCCGAGGTAGGTGTGAAACAGCAGCTGTTGGAGATAAACGACGGTGTGGAGCGCGGTACACGGTTGCTGGAACTGATGCTCAAGGAGATTCAGCACCTGGAAATCAAGCGCGAAATCCACACGAAAGTCCATACCGACATCGACCAGCAGCAGCGTGATTACTTCCTGCGCCAGCAGATCAAGGTATTGCAGGATGAGTTGGGGTTTGATGGTCCAGATCAGGAAATAGACAAGTTTCGCGTCCGTGCGAAAGACAAAAAGTGGCCCGAAGCGGTAGCCAAACATTTCAACAAAGAACTGGATAAGCTCACGCGCCTCAACCCGCAAGCCGCCGAATACCCGGTGAGCGTGAACTACGCGGAGTTTCTGCTCGACTTACCCTGGGGCGAATACACCAAGGACAATTTCAACCTGAAGCGCACCCGCAAAATCCTCGACCAGGACCACTATGGTATGGAAAAGGTGAAGGAGCGCATCGTGGAGTACTTGGCTGTGCTCAAGCTGAAGCAGGATATGAAGGCACCGATTCTGTGCCTCTATGGCCCGCCCGGTGTAGGCAAAACCAGCCTGGGCCGCTCCATTGCGAAGGCGTTGGGTAGGCAGTACGTGCGCATGAGCCTGGGCGGCGTGCGCGACGAGGCCGAAATCCGGGGGCACCGCAAAACCTACGTGGGCGCTATGCCAGGCCGCATTGTGTCGCAGATCAAAAAAGCAGGCGCTTCCAATCCGGTGATTATTCTAGACGAAGTAGACAAGGTAAGTGCCGATTTCCGGGGTGACCCGTCGTCGGCGCTACTCGAAGTGCTTGACCCGGAGCAGAACTCCACTTTCACTGACAACTACCTGGAGGTCGAATACGACCTGTCGCGGGTGCTGTTCATTGCTACCGCCAACTCGCTCGATACCATCCAGCCCGCCCTGCGCGACCGAATGGAAATCATCGACGTGACGGGATATACACTAGAAGAGAAGACCCAAATTGCCAAGAAGCACCTGTGGCCTAAGCTCCTCGCCGACCATGGCCTACAACCCAAGGACGTAAGCATCACCACGCCCGCCTTGCAGCGCGTAATTGACGACTACACCCGCGAATCGGGTGTGCGTAGCCTGGAGCGCAAGTTGGGGGCAGTGGTGCGCAACGTGGCTAAGCATAAGGCTTTGGAGGAAGAATATCCGGCAACCCTGGAACCGAAAGACGTAGCCCGTATCCTGGGCGCCGCCATTTTCGACCGCGACCAATACCAGGACAACGACACTGCCGGCGTGGTAACGGGCTTGGCCTGGACTTCGGTGGGTGGCGACATCCTGTTCATTGAAAGTTTGTTGAGCCGGGGTAGGGGCAAGCTCACGCTCTCGGGCCAGCTGGGTGATGTGATGAAGGAATCGGCCATTACGGCGCTTTCCTACCTGCGCAGCCGGGCCGAGGAGCTGGACATCGACTACCGCCTCTTCGACCAGTACGACCTGCACATTCACTTTCCTGAGGGCGCTGTGCCCAAGGATGGCCCCAGTGCCGGTATTGCCATCTTCACTAGCATCGCGTCGGTGTTTACGCAACGTAAAATCCGTAGCCATTTGGCCATGACGGGCGAGATAACCCTGCGCGGCAAGGTGCTGCCGGTAGGCGGCATCAAGGAGAAAATCCTGGCGGCGCGCCGTGCGGGCATCAAAGACGTGATTTTGTGCCAGAAAAACCGCAAGGACATCGACGAGATTCCCACCGAATACATCAAAGGCCTCACTATTCATTACGCCGACCGCGTGGATGACGTGCTGGCCGTAGCCTTGCTACCGGAGCTGGTTAACCATCCTATGAAGCTGACCGTGCGCGACGAACCAACTCCGCCGGCTGTACCGAGCGTGGAAGTGCAGTAAGTAGGGTATTTAGAATTTAATTAGAACGTCATGCTGAGCTTGTCGAAGCATCTCGCTCGCTTCGTTGGGTAGTGTACAACGAAGCGAGCGAGATGCTTCGACAAGCTCAGCATGACGTTCTACGTTAGTGGAATATTTCAAAGCCCAACCTTGTAATTTCCTCAGTATCTTCCGCCAATGATTGCACCGCTACGTCAGTACTTGTTGGGAATTGTCAGCGTGTTGGTGGTGGGAACAGCTAAACCAGCGTCCGCGCAAATTGGCGGGCGGCGTGCTTTCTCGTTTCTAAACGTGCCTGCTGGTGCCAAGCTAGCAGCTCTGGGCGGCGCCAACGTTTCGTCCCGCGATGCTGACGGGACCATGCTTTTCGCCAATCCTGCTCTTTTGAACCAGGAAATGGATGGTAGGCTGGCCCTGAGCTACGTCGACTATCTAGCGGATATCGGTCAAACCAGCGCCGTGTATGTCTTTAATACTCAACAGGCTGGTCGGTTTGGGGTAGGGCTTAACTATCTGAGCTACGGCGAGTTTCAGCAGGTAGATGCGGCGGGCAACGTTATCGGGGAGTTTTCGGTGAACGAATACGTCGCCAGCGTGGCCGATTCCTACACCAGCGGCAACTTCACGCTGGGCGGCACGCTGAAGCTGGCGGTATCGGGCATTGCCGGCAACCACTCGGTAGGTGTGCTGGCCGATGCAGGCGCGCTGTTCAAGCACCCAGATCAGGATTTTACAGTAGGGCTGGCGGTGCGCAACCTGGGGTATCAGGTGAAACCCTACACCGGCTCCGGCCGTGAGCCCATGCCGCTGAATGTGGAGCTGGGTACCTCATTCAAACCTGAGCACCTACCGTTTCGCTTTTCTCTCACGGCGCACCACTTGCAGCAGCTGGACATCGTGTATCTCGATCCTACCCAAAGCACCCAACTCGATGAAAACGGTGACCCCATTGTACCTGAGAAAAGCTTAGGCGACAAAATTGCCCGACACTTTGCCGTGGGCGGTGAACTGTTGCTAAGCAAAAACCTACACCTGCGCGCAGGCTACAACCATTTGGCTCGGCGCGAATTGCGGTTGGCTAATATAGGCGGGGGCGCAGGCTTCAGCTTTGGGGCTATGCTGCGCATCAGTCAGTTCCAACTCGACTACACGCGGGCGGGCTACCATGCTTCGGGAGCCGCCAATTATTTCAGCATTGCCCGCAACATTGATTCGTTGTTTACGAAGGAGAAGTAGGGTAGGAGCCGGTAACTCTGTCGGGTAGCAACGGATAAAACACAACCCTGACTGGCTAAATCAGTATTTGTGGCAGAAGCAGTACCTCGGGCAACATTTTGCCGGATAGTTGCTTCTTCACCATATCGCCCAAGCACATCTTTTGGGCGCTTTCACTCTTGATGTATGATAGAATCCGATGTTTTTCTGACGCCGGCTCAGATAGTAGCCGAGCTGGATAAGTATATCATTGGTCAGCACGAGGCCAAGCGCCATGTGGCCATTGCCCTGCGCAACCGTTGGCGCCGCCTGCACGCGCCCATCGAAATGCAGCGCGAAATCGTGCCCAATAATATTCTGATGATTGGCTCCACGGGGGTAGGCAAAACCGAAATTGCCCGCCGCCTCGCTAGCATCGCCGACGCACCTTTTACCAAAGTGGAAGCCTCCAAGTTTACGGAGGTAGGCTACGTGGGCCGCGACGTAGAAAGCATGGTGCGCGACTTGGCTGAGCAGTCGGTAAACATGGTGAAGCTGCGCCGCAAGGAAGCCGTAAAGGCTCAGGCTGCGCAAGTAGTAGAAGATATTATCCTGGATGCCCTGATTCCACCCATCTCCGGCAGTGCTACGCCTGCTACCCGGCAGGGAGTAGGCTTCGGCACCGATGGCAACCAAGTGCCTACCTCCGACCAGGAGCTGAACGAGCGCACGCGCGACAAATTCCGCGAGAAAATCCGCAGCGGTGAGTTAGACGAGCGTAAGATTGAGATTAAGGTAGAACAAAGTAGTTCCTCCGGCATCGGTATCCTAGGAGGCCAGACCGGCATGGATGAGGCTTCGCTGTCGGGCTTACAAGACATGCTGGGCAATATGCTCCCCAAGAAAACCCGCAAGCGCCGCGTCACGATTGCCGAAGCCCGTCGCATCCTGCTAGATGAGGAAGCTGCCAAGCTCATCGATATGGAGGAGGTGAAGGAAGAAGCTCTGCGCCACGCCGAGAACTCAGGCATCATCTTCATCGACGAAATTGATAAGGTAGCCAGCCGCAGCGGCAAAGGCGGCGGTGGCCCCGACGTAAGCCGCGAAGGTGTGCAGCGTGACTTGCTACCCATCGTAGAAGGTTCGGCTGTCAGCACTAAGTACGGTATCCTCAATACCGACCATATTCTGTTCATTGCCGCCGGTGCCTTCCACGTCGCTAAGCCTTCCGACCTGATCCCAGAGCTGCAAGGTCGCTTCCCCATCCGGGTAGAGCTGCAAAGCCTCACCAAAGAGGATTTCTATCTGATCCTAAAAGACCCCAAAAATGCGCTTACCAAGCAGTACGAAGCTCTGCTTCAAGCTGAAGAGGTAGAATTGACCTTTGACGACTCGGCCCTGGAGCGCTTGGCCGAAATTGCATTTGAGGTAAACAGCGAGGTAGAAAACATCGGTGCACGTCGCTTGCACACGGTCATGAGCCGCCTACTCAACGATATCCTGTTCGACGTACCGGATAAAATCGGTGCTAATGCTCGCATTCAAATCACGCGCGAACTGGTAGATGAACGCCTGAAAGACATGGTGCGCAACCGCGACCTGACCCAATATATCCTATGAGGTAACGCACAGTCAAAACGGGCGGGCCGATCAACGGCGCACTGCCCTCTCGCGTACTACCGCAGAGGGAATGCGCCGTTGATCGGCCCGCCCGTTTTCGCACTTCACCTACTCATTCCATGCAATACTACATTATCACAGGCGCTAGCCGCGGCTTAGGCAAAGCCCTTGCAGAGGCTGTGCTGTCCTACCCCGATACCAAAGTGCTAGGCGTATCGCGCAACGCCACGATTGAGCACGAACGGTACCAGCATCAGCCCCTGGACCTGTCGGATATGGAGGCACTTCAGAACAACGTCACGAAAATATTCCCCGCTTGGTCAGACGCTGACAGCATCACGCTCATTAACAACGCTGGTGTGCTAGGTGAAATAGCCTACGTAGGCGAACAGACCAACGAGCACTACAACTTCGTATTCGATGTAAATCTAGTGGCCCCCGCTATGCTGATGAATACTTTCTTGAGCGCTTACTCTAGTTTGAATGTGCCGCGCACTGTTCTCAACATCAGCAGCGGCGCCGCTCAGCGCCCTGTGGATGGTTGGGGTGCCTATTGTGCCTCCAAAGCAGCATTAGAAATGCTGAGTCAAGTAGCGCAGAAAGAGCAAGACTTGCGTGGGTCTGGCATCCGCATCCGGGCGCTAGCGCCAGGGGTAGTAGATACGGGTATGCAAGAGCAAATTCGGGGAGCAGACGGGCAAAGTTTTAGTGAGGCAGAGTGGTTTAAGGCATTGCATCAAGATAAGAAGTTGGCTGCATCAGATGAGGTAGCAGGGAAGACTATCAGATGGTTAAGAAAAGAATATCTAGAAACGAAAATTCTTTTGAGAGTAGATGATTTTGAATAGTGGCATCACATATATCGTGATAAAAAAAGACCTATACAATCTTGTATAGGTCTTTTTTTATCACGATATATGGTTAATAACCAGGGTTTTGCTGAGCTGCAAGCGTTGGGTTGTTTGCAACCTCAATGGCAGGAATGGGCCATAAGAAACGATAATCTGTATATGGAATAGCGTCTACTAAACGAGAAACACTTGGTCTTGTATTGCAATTATAGTTTGCGATTACAGCCTGTGCGCTTTGTGCTTTTGACGGGATACCTCCCCCTGGCACAGGGCTAAATGGAGTAGGAGATAAACGATGAATGTCATCCCATCGGAATCCTTCGGCTACAAATTCCACTCTCCGCTCATTTAAAATAGCTCGGACAAGATCGTCGGAGGAAGTGAATGAAGAGGCTGTATACTGCTCGGTTGCAGTAGTTACCGCTCTATTACGTACAGCATTCAACAAGGCTAGTGCTTGAACAGCGTTTCCTCTACGTGCTTGTGCTTCGGCCTGATTCAATAGAACCTCAGCATAGCGAATGATAGGAGCCCAATCTGTATTATTCGCAGCGTCTTTATACTTATAAGAGTAATATCTAGCCGAAGTAGCTTGTAGTAGCTGAGTGCGACGCAAATCAGAACAAGACCAGAAAGGAGCGTTAAATAACACTGGGCTAATGGCAATCAATCCACGAGCGCCAATACCAGCAGGATTAGCAGTCAGCGTATTTGGTGAGCCAAAAAAGTTTGGTAACGCGCCGTTTACCCCTGGATTGTCGTCTGAGCTATTTTCGATTGAAAATATAGATTCAGTCGTCACAGCAGTTCCACCTGGGAATGCCCCTTGTGGGGTTGCTGTTAATGCATAGCTACCAATTGGGCTGGTAAATGTGGTGGTACCAGAAATTAATTTAGCTCCTTCCGTTGTAGCTGCCTCCCATTCACCTTGGTGTAAGCGAAGACGTTGTTTCAACGCGACTGCAGCTCCTTTAGTAGCGCGAGACACACGAGCATTGCCAGTGCGAGTAGCTGGCAGGTTACTCTCTGCTATATCCAAATCAGCAAGTATACTAGTGTATACTGATGCTACTGTTCCACGGTCAAGAGTACGTGCGCGCTCAACTGCTGCTGGAGTGTTGATGGCAAAATCGCGATAAGGTACTCCGGGATTATTCCCTCTATTATCTGTATAAGGACGGCAAAAATGTATTAGGAGTTCGTGGTATGCCAATGCACGCAAAAAGCGCATTTCTCCTTCATACACAGTAGCATCAGCTGTCGGGATAATACCCTGTACAGCTGCATTATTGACCCCTTCTATTGTAACATTAGTCTGATTAATCAAAGCATAAAGCGTTGACCACATGTTAACATTATTTGGCGTGGAAGGGGTGATATTATTAGCGTACACAATACCAAAGAAACCAGCCATATCCACCACATCCTCTCCACGTATATCATCCAATTCGTTCGCTGCTGCTCCGAAGGGGTAGCCACGTACAGCAAGCCCGCTACCATTTAATGGGTCGTAAAAGCCTGATTGAGCAGCATTATAGACACCTACTACCGCTAAATTCACGCGACCAGCGTCACTAAAAGCCGCTGATTCAGAAATACTGTCTTTAGGCTCCAAATCAGTAACCTCACAAGCGCCCAATCCAACAGTAAGCAAGGCGCTCAAAGCCAATAAGCGGCTTTTGTGCAAGGTAAAAAGTGAAAACAAGTTATGATTCATGAGTAGAAGAGTTGCAGAATTTTAGAAAGCTACGTTTAAACCAGCTGTATACACTCGTTGCTGAGGATTGCTATTATAGTCTATACCTTGTTGCGTATTAGTTTGTCCATTAGAGTTAACCTCTGGATCTACGCCTTTGTATTTGGTGATAGTAGCAATGTTCTGCACTTGGCCATAAACACGTACTCGGCTTAGAGCACTACCTAGCGCTGCTTTAGGTAAGGTATAACCAAGCGTAATGTTCTGTAGACGTATGAAATCACCCTTTTCTACGAAACGTGAGAGAGCATTATTATTTTGATTGATAAAGTCAGAATTGGTGTATACCAGCTTAGGTGTGCTAGTTACCTGACCTGGTGTAGTCCAACGATCCAAAATTTCTGTGCTGTTGTTCAGGAACTCTTGACGTAATAGTTGCTGACGTGTAACATTCATAATTTTATTGCCACCTGAGAAACGAGCAAAGATTTCTAAGTCGAATCCTTTCCAAGCGAACGAGTTGGTAAGTCCTCCGAAGAATGTAGGGTTAGTATTACCCAAAATCTTTTTGTCAGTAGCTGTTAATGAGGAACGATTGCCCACAATGGCTGGCTGTCCTGCTGTAGCTTCTCGTGGATTGACATTGGCAGCGCTAGGATTAGCAGGATCATATAGGTAGTATGTATTTCTAGAACCACCATTGAGGCCATCTATATTGCCCTGTACCAAGGTGCCATTTTCATCGTTTTTACGATAAATAGGATAACCAAATGAAGGGTTTACACCTACATACTCATAGCCAAAGAGTGCTCCAACTGGTTGCCCAACTCGTACAACGTTGTATGTATTAATAACATCCTCATTATTATTGAGAGCTAATACACGGTTCTTGTTGGTAGAAAAGTTAAAGCTGGTTGACCAAGTGAAATCAGCTTTATTGATATTTTGAGTATTGATCGTGAATTCGAAACCTTCATTACGCATGCGACCAATATTTGCATTGTAGCCATTGCCAGGAACACCTAACGATAGGGGTAGGCGTACAAATAGGATCAAGTCATCAACGTTGTTACGGTAATAGTCAGCAGAAGCTGTAATTCGATTGTCAAGGAAACCTAGGTCGATACCCACGTCGATCTTCTTAGATGATTCCCATTGCAACTCATTATTACCAAACTGTCCGTTTACGTTGTAACCTATGCCGTTTTGAGAACCATACTTACCTGCGCCAAACAAGCTAGCGTAAGGAAAAGAACCAATATTAACGTTGCCTACTGCTGCATAGCTACCACGGATTTTCAAGTCATTCCACCAAGAGCCAACACCAGAGTTCTTGAAGAAACCTTCTTCTGAGATACGCCAACCTAGGGAGCCACCTGGGAAATAACCTCGTCGGTTGGCAGATGGTAATGAAGAAAGCGCATCTGCACGCAATGTGGCACTTACTAGATAACGGTCTTTAAATGCATAGTTGAACCGTCCAAAATAAGAATCAAAGCCTGTCTGTACGTATCCACCACCAATATTGGGAGTGGTGAAAGTTCCGCTAATAATATTCTCGGGGCCAAAGAAACGATCTGACAATCCAGTAGCCTGCGAGTAATAAGAACGTGAAGTAGTCTTTTGATATTCAGCGCCCGCTACAATGTTAAACTTATGAGAATCAGCAACTACTTTGTTGAATGAAACAGTGTTTTGCCAGTTCCAGCGTAATGTTGGGGCAAACTGCTGGTAAATAAGTCCATTTGCTCCACGGCCATCTCCATGGCGAGGATCATTGTATTGAAAGTCATCGTTCAAAAAGACATCAGTACCATACTGAGTGCGGAATACAAGCCCCTTTACTGGTTCAGCCTCAGCATAAACGTTACCTAAAATACGGTAATTAGTAGCTCGATATACGTTATTATCTAAAGGGAAAAGAATATTTGGATAGGCAAATGCAATAGGAATAGTATTGTTACCCAAGCCTACTGTAGCACCCGTAGCATCGATATAGGGCGTACCATCAGGATTGCGAGCTGGTACGTTAGGAAACAACGACAGTGCGTTTGTTACATTACCAGATAAGCCATTAATGCTTGTATTCAAGCCATTATTTTCAGTACGAGTCAAGCCTAAATTCATACCAACTCGGAACCATTTAACAATTTCTTGGTCCAGGTTTGCTCGAAACGTGATTCTGTTTAGAGAGTTGGCATCAATAACAGCCTTCTGATCAGTGTAACCGGCGGAGAAGAAATAACGAGTCTTCTCAGTAGCTCCTGCTACAGATAAGGCATGATTCTGCTGAAAGCCAGTGCGAAAAATTTGATCTTGCCAATCAGTGCTTACTGGTTGACCATTTACGTCATTGTATGGTAATGCAATAGCAGCAGCGCTTTCTCCATTGAGATTGCGGTATTTTTCGTTGTTGATTTCTATAAATTGATCAGCATTAAGTACATCATAACGCTTTAATGTGCTTGCCCATCCAAAGTAATTATCATAGCTGATACGGGCACGACCCAACTTGCCCTTTTTGGTAGTAATTAAGATTACGCCGTTAGCAGCCCGAGAACCATAAATAGCCGTTGCAGAGCCATCCTTTAATACCTCATATGATTCAATATCACTTGGGTTAATATCTGCTAAGGGGTTGTTCGGCGTCACGCCACTTTGGTTACCTGTAAGAATTGGTACACCGTCTACTACTACAAGAGGGAATGTGCCAGATGAAATCGAGTTTGTACCGCGAATAACAATACGCGGTGTAGCTCCTAATAGTCCCGATGGAGTAGTTACTTGTACGCCTGCAGCCCGGCCAGCTAATTGTTGGGCAAAACTAGGGGTAGCTAAATTAGCAATTTCATCTCCTTTTACAGATGAAATGGCGCCTGTTACATCGCGCTTTTCTTGAGTACCATAACCTGTTACAACAACTTCACTCAGTTGCTTTGTATCAACTGATAGCCCAATATTGATCTGTGATTCGTTTCCTATGGTACGTTGTTGTGACACATATCCTACTGAGCTAAAAACCAAGATGCCACCTTCTGAAGGTACTGTAAGGGTATAAGTACCATCAGAATTAGTAGATACTCCGTTACTAGTCCCTTGTACTACAACGGTTACGCCAGGTAAGCCATCACCGTTTTCTCGATCAGTTACTCGGCCAGATACGTTCCGGCTCTGTGCTACTACCTGCTGAAGCAGGGTGATCATGAGTAAAATACTCATGAGTAAAGTTTTTTTCATGCGAAAGAGTTTGGTAAAATGTGATAAGGCTTTTATAAAAAAGCTGAAGCTCTAAAATAAATGAAAAATTAATGATTATATTATATAGAATAACTTTTCATATGTTTTTAACACTGTTTTAATGGTGACCTCTTGGCCTCCTGACCTTCTCCCAGTAAACTGACCTTGACCTTTTCCCACAAAACTGACCTCCCCCCATTAAACTGGACCACGCTAAAGTAGAGAAATCAGGCACTTGTCGTACCTTAAAACCAAGACACTTGCCATGAAAAAGACCAAGTTTACCGAGGCTCAAATCGTGTTCGCCCTGCGTCAGGCCGACACGGGCGTGACTGTCGCGGAGGTGTGCCGGAAGATGGGCATCAGCGAGGCCAGCTACTACAACTGGAAGAAGAAATACGGCGGGTTAGGTGTGCCCGAGCTACGCCGGCTGAAGCAGTTAGAAGAAGAGAATCTGCACCTGAAACAACTCGTGGCCGACCTGAGCCTGGACAAGCAGATGTTGCAGGACGTACTCAAAAAAAAGTTCTGAGGCCCGTGCAGCGTCGACACGCGGCTCAGCACCTCATCGACGCCTACCGCATCTCCGCTCGTCGTGCCTGTCGGGTGGTGGTGTTGCAGCGCTCCAGCTGGTCCTACAAAGCTCACCGCCGCGACGACACCGCACTGCGCCAGCGGCTGCGGGAACTGGCGCACGTGCGTATCCGCTACGGTTGTCAGCGCCTGTTTACGCTGCTACGGCGCGAAGGCTGGGCAGACAACCACAAACGCGTTCATCGGTTGTACTGCCTGGAGGGCTTGAACTTACGCAGTAAACGACCCAAGCGCAGTCGGGCTGCTGCCCACCGGTTGGAACGGGTCGCACTCCAGCGTCCCCATCAAAGCTGGAGCATGGATTTTGTGGCTGATCAGCTCTTCGACGGACGGAAAATTCGGGCCTTAACGATAGTCGATAACTTTAGTCGTCAATGCCTGGCCATTCACGTGGGACAGTCGCTTAAGGGCGAAGACGTCGTAGCCGTCATGACCCGCTTACGGCAGCAATTGGGCGTCGTGCCCGAGCGCATTCAGGTCGACAATGGCAGTGAGTTTATCAGCAAGGCGCTCGACCGCTGGGCCTATGACCAGCACGTCACGTTGGACTTTTCCCGGCCGGGTAAACCAACCGATAACGCGTATATTGAGTCGTTTAATGGGAGCTTCCGGGACGAATGTTTGAATGTGCACTGGTTTCTGTCGCTGAGCGACGCACAGGAGAAAATTGAGCACTGGCGGCAGGAGTACAATGGCTTTCGGCCGCACAGCTCGCTACAGAATTTAACGCCCGATGAAGTAGTGGCTGCCGCCACTACCGTCGAGCTTCAGAACGCCTGATACTCCACTTTCAAGCGGTCTAATAAATGGGAGGAGGTCAGAACGCCTGATGCTCTACTTTCAACCGGTCTACTAAATGGGAGGAGGTCAGAACGCCTGATGCTCTACTTTTAAGCGGTCCAGTAAATAGGAGGAGGTCATTAGAACATTAAAGGCTTAAGCATGAAGTGTAGTGACTACTTGTTTACGTATTTTATTATTAAATACATGATAGTCAATATATTGTATTGTGTAAAAGATGTAATCTTAAGTATCAATATATAAATATGAAAGGTTGATATGTTAAATTAAAATTAAAAATTTACTAATCTCAGTTCTTTTTTTGACTATACTTGCCATACTAAGTCAATCCGCTCACACCTTTTTTTTCAATTCATTCACCAAATTAACTCGTATGAAAAAAGGCTTACTTCTAGCCTTGGTTCTAATTATTGCTTTGTTGCAGCAGGCAATAGCACAGAATCGAGCTATTTCAGGACGCGTTACCGACAGGGCTAACAGCCAAGGTCTGCCTGGAGTAACCGTTCTGGTAAAAGGAACCACAATTGGTGTTTCTACTAACGAGGACGGCAATTACACAATCAATGTACCGGCATCAGCCACAACGTTGGTTTTTTCCTCTATTGGTTATATTCCAGTGGAGCAGCCTATTTCCTCCTCTACTATCAACGTAGCACTTGGTGCAGATTCTAAGCAACTAGGCGAAGTTGTTGTAACAGGCGCTTTAGGTATTGAGCGCAATGCACGTGAGCTCGGCTATGCAGCTACTCCTATCATGTCAAAGGAGATTACGCAGGCTCGCCCAACTAACGTAGTGAACGGTTTGACTGGCAAAGTAGCCGGTTTGAACGTGCAGACTGTTAACAACGGTGTTAGCCCTAACGTACGTATCACCCTTCGTGGTACTCGCTCGATTACGGGTGAAAACGGAGCACTAGTTGTAATTGACGGGGTACAGACTACGCAGGATATCCTCGCTACGCTGAACCCAGACGATATTGCTGAAATTACTGTACTGAAAGGTGCTAATGCTGCTGCTCTTTACGGTTCGCAAGCTACCAACGGGGCTCTCATCGTTACCACCAAAAAGGGTGGTAAAGGCCCCCAAGTTACGTTCTCGCATACGTCACAGCTTGAGAGCATTAGCTTTTGGCCAAAATTGCAAAATGAGTTTGGGCCTGGTTCGACGGAATGGGATGCAGAATATACGGAATATGAAAACCAGCAGTATGGTCCTCGTTTTGACGGCTCTATTCGTCCATTAGGTCGGGAGACAGAAAACGGAAATATTCAGAATATAGCCTACGAAGCTCGGCCGAATGAGCGTAAAAATTTCTTCAAAACTGGTTATCAGATGCAGAACAACGTATCGTTCTCAGCTGGTAATAACGATACCAAAATTTTGGTGTCAGCTCAGAACCTGAAAAACCACGGCATCATTCCGCGTGATGTATTCGAGCGCAATACATTCCGCGTAAATGCTTCTACCCAAGTGAAGCGTCTCCTAATTGGCGCTAACGTATCGTATTCTCAAAACCGTACGGAGACTACTACTGGGGCTATCTACGACCAGCTTGTAAATACCTCATCGTTGATTCCACTGACACAGTATAAAGATTGGCGCAACAACGAATTTGCAAACCCCAATGGCTATTACAACGAGTATTATGCCAACCCATACTACCAGTTAGATAACAACCGTAATAAAAACCGCCAAGATTATCTGATTGGTAACACTGAACTGGGATACAAAATCACAGATTGGTTGTCTTTAACACATCGCTTGGGCATAACTACCATTAATCAATCGAGTAAATCCACGACGGATCGATTTGATTATTCTGCCTTTACCTTAGGTCGTCCAGGTAACGCGCGCGCTAATATTGCAGGTGGCGTAACTGACTTGACAAGCTATACAACGCGTTTAAACTCAGATTTCATTGTTAATATCATTAAGGAATTTGGTGATTTTTCAGTTAAAGCATTTTTGGGCAACAACATTCAACAGAATCGTTCACGCTACCTGACTGCTTCAGCTAATGCTTTGTCGGTTCCGGGTGTATTTAACATTTCTTCGAATCGTGTTGGTGAACTAACTGGCGGTGAAGGGTCGTTTATCTATCGTCAGTTTGCTTTCTACGCCGATGCTACTTTTGGCTACAAGAACCTGCTTTTCCTTCATGGGTCAGCCCGTCAAGAATCTGTGTCAATTCTTGAGAAGAATAACCGTTCTTACTTCTATCCTGGTGTAGATGCTTCGCTGGTATTCACGGAGGCTATTCCAATGTTGAAGGATGTAGCGTTCCTCGATTACGGTAAGATTCGGGCTGGTTACGCTAAGACGGGTACAGTAAACTTGCCTAGCAGCACAATCGGCGCTGCCGCCAGCTATGGGGCATATTCCCTCTTCCCAGTATATGGTGCAGGTAGCGGTTTCCCTTTCGGTTCACTAGCATCCAACACTTTGTCAGACAGGATCACCCAACTTAACCTACAGCCAGAGTTTACTCACTCATTTGAAGCAGGCACTGAAGTAAGCTTCTTCAAGAATCGCATTGGTTTTGCTGGTTCTTATTACTATCAGCGTTCTATCAATCAAGCAGTGCAAGCTGGTATCTCACCTGCTAGTGGTTTTGGCGCCTATCTGCTAAATGCTGGAGAAGTGCAAAACAATGGGGTAGAATTGGAGCTTAACTTAACTCCCGTTGAAACTGCTAACGGTTTCACTTGGCGTGTAGGTGGTAACTATAACTACAATAACAACAAGGTATTGAAGGTTACGGATACCGTTGATGAGTTGCTGATATCCTCTAGTGGTAACGGTTCAACCTATGCTATCAAAAACCAGCCTTTCCCTGTTTTACGTGGTACCGACTACGTTCGCGACGACGAGGGGCGTGTAGTGTTAAGCTATGTTGATTTTGGTAGTGGACACACTGGCTATTTCCCTACCCAAGCCAGCGCTCTAACTACTTTTGGTAATACTCTGCCAAAACATTTCTTCGGATTCAACACAAGCTTATCTTACAAAGGCCTAACACTTGCCGCTCAGGCTGACTACCGTACAGGTTATGTTATTTATAACGGTATTGGTTCTACACTTGATTTTACAGGTGCATCAGCTCGTAGTGCTGAGTATGGCCGTCAGCCTTTCGTATTCCCAAATTCAGTTACGTTAGATCAAGAAGGCAATTCTGTTCCAAACACGACATTGTTGACACCCGGCGGTGCTGAATTCTGGGCTAGCAGTTCTTACAACTACAACATCGCAGCCAACTATGTTACCAAAGGTGATTTCTTCAAACTGCGTGAGGTTTCATTGAGCTACACTCTACCTGCTTCTATATTGGATAATGCCCGCTTCATAAAGGGTGTTACGCTTAACTTGTACGGTCGTAACCTCTTCCTTTGGGTCCCCAAAGAGAATAAATACACGGACCCAGAATTTAGCTTTACTAGCGGGAATGGTGTTGGTATCAATAACATTGGCCAAACTCCTCCAACTCGTTTCTATGGTGCCACTCTATCGGCAACTTTCTAATCGCAGCACAAATGAAGAATATAGCAAAATTTTTGGTTGCTGCAGCCATGCTGTCCTCTACAGCAGGTTGTGAAACCTTTCTTGATGTCAACGATAATCCTAATAGTATCACGACCGATGCTGTTCAGCCATACTTGATCTTGGCTCAAGCTCTCAAAGTGACTGGTGACACGTACGGATTAACACTGAACTCAAACTACGGAAACTGGGTAGCTGGTTTTTGGGCGAAGACAGGTACGGTGAACGGTTTCAATGCCGAGCGTACTTATGTCTATAGCACTACGTATCAGCAAGGATTGTGGTACGATACTTACAATAACCTTAAGGACTATGATGACATTGTGACTTCAGGTGAGGCACAAGGGCAGCCGTATCATTCGGCTATTGCCAAAATCATGAAAGTATTCAACTACCAACTGCTAGTAGATGAATATGGTGATATTCCTTATACACAATCATTACAGGGAGCATCCGGAAATATCACACCTACCTACGACAAAGCTGAGGATATTTACAAAGACTTTATCGTTAAGCTGGATGAGGCTATTGCCACACTTGCATCAGAACCAGTTGGTGCGCGTGCAGTAGGCACAGAAGATATTGTGTTTGGAGGAAACTTGGCGAATTGGCGCAAATTTGCCAATAATCTAAAGCTGCGTATTCTCATCCGTCAATCGTCCGTAACTTCGTTGGATAGCTATATCCGTACAGAGATGGCGAAATTACAGAGCTCTGTTGATGGCTTTATAAATACTGATGTAGTAGTACAACCAGGGTATCTACAAACTGCTGGCAAACAAAATCCTATTTGGAATATGTACCGGGCTACCCCTACAGGTGGTACTGCTACCTATTACAACTGGGTAGCTGGTACAGATTACATTCTGGCACAATATCAGAACAACAAAGATCCTCGGTTGTCACAGCTATACCTAACAGTGACAAACACCACTAGCCCCTATGTGGGCAAATATAAAGGTGTCGTATTAGGTGAAGCTGACCCAATTCCAGGTGGTACAGGTTTGTCACGCTATAGAACGTATGGCGGTATATACAAAGGCTTCGATGCTCCTGTACCGCTGATGCTCGCTGCCGAAACGTACTTTTTACAGGCAGAGGCCAAGTCACGTAGTAATCCATATTTACCAGGTGGTGATGCTGCTGCAAAGTCCGATTTCAATAATGGTATCCGTGCTTCGTTTGTATATTATTACACGCCAGCACCTAGCCGTCGCAACACAACCAGTGATGTCTCAGCCAATGCAGTAACCGATTACAATGCTTATTTGGCTGCTAATCCTACTAATCCATTAGTAAACTGGGATGTTGCAGGAAATACGAAATTGGAGAAGATTATCTACCAGAAATACTTGGCAGAGAATGCAGTGACTGGAATTGAAGCTTGGAATGATTACCGCCGGACGGGATACCCTAAGTTTCCTGCTTCTGTACAATCAGCTTCGCCACGGACTGATAAGCTTCCAACTCGTTTACTCTATCCACAATATGAGTTAAGCACTAATTCGGCTAATGTGCCAGCAGGAGTTGACCAGTTTACCAAAATCTTCTGGGACGTTGTAGACTAAACTAGTTTACTGCACCATACTAAAAGGGCCGCCCAATGGACGGCCCTTTTTCGTTATTAGCTGAGAATGGTGATGTTGTTTACCAGTACGAAACAATCTGCCTTACCCCTGCATCAGATACGCCTTGATATACTCGTCTAAGTCCCCATCCAATACAGCTTGTACGTCAGTGCGCTCTACGCCAGTGCGGAGGTCTTTGATGAGCTTGTAGGGGTGGAGCACGTAGTTGCGGATTTGAGAGCCAAAATCAATGCGTTTTTTGCCTGCTTCGATCTTGGCGCGCTCCTCATTGCGCTTGTCTAATTCCTGTTGGTAAAGGCGGGATTTGAGCATGCGTAGGGCATGCTCCTTGTTCATGAGCTGGCTGCGCTCAATCTGCACGGCGATGATGATGCCAGACGGGGCGTGCGTGAGGCGTACAGCAGTTTCTACCTTGTTTACGTTCTGCCCACCGGCGCCACCGGCCCGGAACGTGTCCCAAGTGATGTCACCAGGATTGATCTGAATGTCGATGGTATCGTCAACTACGGGGTAGGCGTAGATGGACGCAAAGGACGTGTGGCGGCGGCCGCTGCTGTCGAAGGGGGAGATGCGTACGAGGCGGTGCACGCCACTTTCGCCTTTTAAGTAGCCATAGGCAAAATCGCCGGTGATTTCCAGGGAAGCCGATTTAATGCCAGCGCCTTCGCCGGGCTGATAGCTGAGCTGCTTCACCGTGAAATTGTGCTTCTCGCCCCACATGATGTACATGCGCATCAGCATCTCGGCCCAGTCCTGGCTTTCGGTGCCGCCGGCACCGGGGTTGATTTCTACGATGGCTGAGAGCTGGTCTTCCTCCTCAGACAGCATGCGCTTGAACTCCAGATCTTCTACGGCTTTTTGGGCTACTGCGAATTCTTGTTGCAGCTCGGCCTCGGTGGCTTCGCCTTCGCGGTAGAAATCAAAGAGCACCTCTACATCGGCAATATGCTGCTCTACGGTTTCGTAATCATCAGTCCAGAATTTCTGGCTTTTGATTTCCTTGAGCGTGAGTTCTGCCTGTTTAGAATCGTCCCAGAAATCGGGGGCGAGGGTGCGCTGCTCCGTTTCTTCTATTTGCGCTTTGCGGGCATCGTAGTCAAAGATACCTCCTCAGGGCCTCAGCACGGCCCTTCAATTCCTTCACCTGATCTTGCGTCATTACGGGGGATATTAAATGATGAATAAACAAAGGTCGGTAGGATTACCGAGTGTAGGGGGTAGGAGGCGTGAGAGCCACTAAATGCAAAGCTCGGCTTCGTAACGAGTAGATAAAGTCAGAGGATGACTTTGGTACCCGTTGCGAAGCCGAGCTTGCTGTAGCTGATCTGCTTATACGCTCACCATCCAGCCATGCTCATCGGGAGCAGTGCCTACCCGGATATCGGTGAGAGCAGCGCTAACCCGACGCGCAAACGAGTCGTCTGTGAGGTCCGGCAGCTCGTAGTCCTGGCCGCGGTAGCCTATTACGGCTATAGGTGCGATAGTAACGGCCGTGCCTACCCCGAATGCTTCCTGCAGCGAGCCATTGGCCTGCGCCTCTAGAATCTCCACGGAAGATACTTTACGTTCCTCTACGGTCATTCCCCAGTCGCGGGCTAGTTGGAGTACGCTTTTGCGGGTGATACCGTCCAGAATAGACGAGCTGACCGCGGGCGTAATCAAACGACCATCCACCACAAACATCACGTTCATGGTGCCAGATTCTTCAATGAAGCGGTGCTCGGAAGCATCTGTCCACAGGAGCTGGTTATAGCCATCCTGCTGGGCCAGCTTAGTAGGGTACATGGCCGCGCCATAGTTGCCGGCGTTTTTGGCGAAGCCCGCGCCCCCTTCGGCAGAGCGCACGTACTTTTCCTCGAACCGCACGCGTAGCGGCTTGTTGAAAAAGGAAGCTACTGGGCAGGTGATAATGATGAACCGATAGGTGCTGGAAGGCCGAACGCCCAACATGCCATCGGTGGCAAACATGAAGGGGCGAATATAGAGTGAGGTGCCAGGGGCGCTAGGTACCCACTCCCCATCCAGACGAATCAACTGAAGGAGCCCCTGCATGAATATCTCCTCGGGTACGGCTGGCATGCACATACGCTCAGCCGACAGGTTGAGGCGGCGCAGGTTATCGAGTGGCCGAAATAGGGTGATGTTGCCTTCGGTATTCTTGTAGGCTTTCATACCCTCAAAAATGGCTTGGCCATAGTGCAGCGCCGAGTTGGCAGGGCTTACTTCAATAGGGCCGTAGGGTACGATGCGCGGCTGATGCCAGCTCCCGTCGCGGTAGTCCACCACCAGCATATGGTCAGAAAAAGTCTGGCCGAATTCAAGACGGCTCAGGTCTACTTGCGGAAGGGTAGAGGCTGTTGTGCGTTGGGTGGGAATGTCGAGGGTAAGAGACATAAAAAAACCAAAAAGAGTAAAGTTGGGTGGCAGCTTAAGCGACGTTAGAGGCGGGGTTTCCAGGTCACTTCCTCCGCGCCGAGGTCGTGGGCCATCTGACGGCCCAGTACAAACAGGTAGTCAGACAGACGGTTCAGGTAGACAATGACTAAATCAGCCACAAAAGACTCTTCGCGCAGGTGAATGACCAGACGCTCGGCGCGGCGGCAGACGCAGCGCGCTACGTGCGACACCGAAACTGATGGATGCCCGCCGGGGAGGATGAACTCGCGCAACTCGGGCAAGCCGGCATTCATACGGTCCATTTCCTGCTCCAGCAGCGCCACGTCTTCGGCGTGTAAATCTGGAATCTTCATCTTCGATTTCTCGGGATCCGAAGCCAGCGAAGCACCCATGGTGAACAACCGGTCTTGAATTTCTTTCAGCAAGCCGCGGCGGCTGCCGTTCACGTCTTGGTCGCGCAGCAGGCCAAGGTAGGCGTTTAGCTCATCCACCGTCCCGTAGCAATCAATGCGGAGGCTGGACTTCGGCACGCGCGTGCCACCAATGAGAGAAGTCAGGCCTTGGTCGCCGGTTTTGGTGTAGATTTTCATGGGGTATGGATGGGTGGATGAATGGATGCGTGGTTGAGAAATTGGGTGTTCTCGTCAGTCAACCACGCACTCATTTACCCATTCAGTACGTGCGTTGTCACGTGCTCGTTGATGATATCAGACTCAATTAGGCCGTCGCGCAGGCGTACTACGCGGTGGGCGTAGTTGGCAATATCTTCCTCGTGCGTGACCATGATGATGGTGTTGCCTTTCGCGTACAGCGCCTCGAACAAGTCCATAATCTCGTGACTGGTTTTGGAGTCGAGGGCGCCAGTGGGTTCGTCGGCCAGAATGATGCTGGGGTCGTTGACGAGGGCGCGGGCGATGGCTACGCGCTGGCGCTGGCCGCCACTCAGTTCGTTGGGGCGGTGCAGGGCGCGTTCGGCCAGACCCACGCTGCGCAGGGCCTCACGGGCACGCTCTTGCCGCTCGCTCTTACCGTAGCCGGCGTAAATAAGGGGTAAGGCCACATTATCGAGGGCAGTAGCGCGGGGTAGCAAGTTGAATGACTGGAATACAAACCCGATTTCACGGTTGCGCACGTCAGCCAACTGGTTGTCCGACATATGGCTGACATCGTGATTATTTAGCACGTATTTTCCGCCAGAAGGCGTATCCAAGCAGCCCACAATATTCATCAGGGTAGACTTTCCGGAACCCGACGGCCCCATAAACGCCACGTACTCACCCCGGTTGATGCTAATGGACACGGATTGCAGCGCATGAATCTCCTCCATGCCCATGCGGTATACTTTGGATATGTTGGTGGTTTCAATGATGGGCTGCTGCATGACCAAGTAGGTTAGTTCCAGGATTCCGTGGCGGCAATTATAGCCGAACGACGAGCTTCGTACTGCGCAAGAAAGGTAGCGTATTCGGGGGGGGAAAGCAACGCACGTAGCTGGTTGAGCGGATCAGTAGCGTAAGTGGTCAGCCCTACGGGAATAGTCGCCAACACATAGGCTCGTAGTAGCTGGGGCGAGTTGGGGGCATATTCCAGGCCGCGCACCAACGCATCGTAGGCCTGCTGATACTTCTTCTGGTTGGTGTAGAAGTCGGCAGCGGCCAGTACGGCTTCCGGCTCGAATGGTGCTTCTCGCAGCAAGGCCGCAAATTGCTTGCCGGCAGTGGCCGGTTGCGTATGTGCTGCCAGCAGCGCTTGGTAGGTTAGGTAGTTAGGCTGATCGGCTGCCGTGAAATAGCCAGTAGCCACCAGCTTTTGCAAATCGGTCCAGCGTAGCTCAGCCAAATACAACGCGCCGCGCACCACATTCCAACG
This sequence comes from Hymenobacter sp. NBH84, assembly GCF_014217645.1. Taxonomy (NCBI): domain Bacteria; kingdom Pseudomonadati; phylum Bacteroidota; class Cytophagia; order Cytophagales; family Hymenobacteraceae; genus Hymenobacter; species Hymenobacter sp. NBH84. Next base: position 3,087,712 of record NZ_CP043644.1, on the reverse strand, counting down.
CGAAGCAGTGCGGGTTTTGGTGGCGGGAGGTAGGGCGAATTGTTCCACCACCTGCCGGGCTGCTGCCAACTGTCCGGCGTCGATGGCGCGGGGCAACTGAGCCAGCAAGGCCTCTGTGCGTACGGGGGCGGGTAGGGCAGCGGCTGCTGGCAGCCACTGCGCAGGCGGTAGTGTATTGCCTTGCACCACCAAGAACTGGGCCTTTATAGAATCGGGCGCAGTAGCGTAGTCGGCGGGGTAGGAGAGCGTGAGTACTTGGCGTAGCAGGCGGCCAGCATAATCGAGGCTGTCTGGTGCGGGTAGGGACGTGCGGCCCCAGTCGGGTTCTCCATTCAGCGTGAAAGCATAGGCGCGTCCTACCCGCGCATCGGGATAGCCATTCACCTGCGCCGTCGTGAACAGGTGCTCGGCGCGGGCGTATAGTTGCTGCTGTAGCAACCAAGTGCCCATCAGGTTTTGGTAGTAGGCGGCGCTGGCATTGGTGCCGAGCGTGAGCGGTTGCAGGGTAGCCTGAGCCGCCGCAAGTCGGCCGCCGTAGTGCTGGGTAAGCGCCAGCAGAAAGCTTAGCTGCTCGTGGTAGGCGCTGTCGATGGGCTCTTGGCGCAGCTGCCGCAGGGTAGGGAGCAAACTGGTGTCGCGGGCCAGCGCTAGGTGGTAGAGCCGAGCGAAAGTTGGTAGCGACAGACCTTCACCTGCCTTCAACTGAGGTACCGCCGGCGCGGGCTGCCCGGTTATCCGAGCCAGCAGCAACTCATTGCTCTGCAAGGCGGGTTGCTCGCCGCTGGCGGCATGGTCGGTAGCCCATTGCTGGGCGGCGGTCAGGTCTTGCTGAATCAGGAAAGCGAGGCGGTTGGTGCGTACGGCCTCATTGGTGGGCGCATCTTCTTCGGCTCGACGCAGATAGTAATCCACCGAGTCAGTAAGGGTAGAACGGGAGTAGAGCTGCGCCATGTCGCTGGCCAGGAACGCATTGCTGGGCGTTGCCTGCAACCCATCGCGCAAGGCCTGTTGGCGGTCGAAGAAGTCGGCCGGCTCGTTGTAGAGCGCTGCTAGTCGCAACGACAGCCGTGGTGAGGGTGCCCGGCTCAGGGCGCGGCGCAATGCGTTGATTTCGTTCTGGCGCTGAAACCGGAAGCGGTACAGTGCCGCCCGTCCCCAACTGGCTTTGTGATTGAAGCGGTCCAGCACGTCGCTTTCGGCGTAGTAGCGTTCGGCCAATAAAGCAATGGGTGTTACTTCGGGCTGCTGCTCGCTCTGGAGGCGGGTCACATCACCTAAATTGTTGTAAAAGCCTGCTTCTACCTGATCCAGTACAAAGAAATGCGTGCGCAAGCCGGTAATCAGCAGCAGGCCTACGCCCATGATATAGACCACGTAGAACGGCAGGCGGCGCGGCTGGTACACCACCCGATACACCGGAAGCCGCTGCTTGATGAGCGGTCCAAAGTTGAAGATTAGATATAACAGGAAGCCCCCACCGCATCCCAGAAAAGCCAGCGCCGTGAACTGCCGGGCAGCTTCCAGCAATGGGTCGTTTAGGGTAGCCAGCGCGTAGCCCAGCGTGGCGGCCGCAATGGCCAACAGCGTGAGGTAGATAGGGGCCATACCCGTGGCGTAGGGTAGCCACTCGTTATAGGTAGGAGCACGACGGCGTAGCCCCAACCAGCCCACCAACGCGGCGGGCAATAGAAACAGCAGCGGATCTAAGCGAAGAGTATCAGTTAGCTGCACCACACCGTTGCGCCAGTAGTACAGGAAGAGCAGCGTGAGGTACAGAATGCTGAGCGCCAACAGCGGCAGGCGCCCGAGGCGAAGACGCGGCTGCTCGCTCATCGTCCCTACCCACAGCAAGCCATGCACGTTCTCGAAGCCCAGCCAGAGCACCACCAAGGCTACAGCTACGGCGCCACTGCGGGTAGCGTAGGTAGCCAATTGCAACGCCGTGATGTCAGTAGAGTAGGAACTGCGCACAAACAGCAGCGCGCTCAGACCAACCACCAGCACCGCAAAGGCTCCTAGCCGTTGCCAGCGTGGTACAGTCGGCCAAAAGGCGTGGAAAGCATACGCAGGCAGCCCCAATGCTACCAAGGCCAGCACCAGAAAATACTGCCGTTGCGCATCGAACACCCCCAGCAAATCGGGGCTCAGCGACATCAGCAGAAAAAACACCGAGGCCATTGCTACCACAAAAGCTGGTCGGCCGAACGCCGTGATGGTAGCGAGGAAATAGATGAGACTACCCGCCAGCACGGCCAGAAAAGCTATAGCCGCCACCGGCCGCACGAAGGGGCCCGCCACATCATGGGTTTGAGTGAGCAAGTAGGCGTTGGCCCGCACAGGAAGGCCCGCCAGCCCTACCCGCACTGTGTCGAGGGTGAGGGGTAGGGGCTTGAACTGCGTAACCGGCTGGAGTGGCAGCGTGTACTGCGCCCCCGTGAAGTAATGAAAAAGGGCCAGCCCTACGGCCAGCACAGCAAGCAGCGCCGGACCTAGCAGCCAGGGGCTCCAACGATGCGGCGAGATAGAAGGAGCAGAAGTCGGCACTAACTAATTATTCAAAAGCTAACTAGTTGTCAAGTGGTAGGTTATCCGTTGTTAGTGTTCTAAGTGATTCACTAACAACAGATAACTGCCACTTGACAGCTAAAAATAACGCGAGTTAATCCAGAACTTTGGGTACGCGGAAATAGTCGGAATCCTTGCGTGGGGCGTTGCGTAGACCCTCCTGGTGGCTTACGGTATTATGCGCTTCATCGGGGCGCAATACATTGATTTCCTGCGATAAGTGCACCAGCGGGGCCACGTTGCTGGTATCGAGTTGGCGGAGCTGATCCACCCAATCCAGAATCTCGTTGAGGGCGCCCAGCATTTCTTGCTCTTTAGTGGCGTCGAACTCGAGGCGAGAGAGGTGGGCCAACTGGCGCAGGGTGTTGATATCAGTGCTCAAAGCAAAGGGGCGTTAGGGTAGGGAAAAGGTGGGCAGCCAACGGAGTTGACTGCCCACCTTCAAAATTACGAATTCGGCAGACTTAGTTCTGCCCGGTCGTTGCTGTGTTGCTCGGTCTTCTGCTCCACGGCTTGGGTAGGGCGCCAAGTAAAGGCCGGTGGCACCCCGGCCGCTTCGGGCTGAAACTCGCTGGCGATGAGATCGTGCGCACGTTGTTTCAGGGCGGGCACGTCGGCCATCGTGAGATTGTGCGTCGGGATGGGCTCATGCAGTACGATACGCAAGGGCGTGTAGCGAATGCGCAGGCCACTTATATCAGGCATGAAGCGGTGGTTCAGCGGCATCGATACGGGCACCAGCGGCACGCCGGCGGCAATAGCCAACTGGAAAGCGCCGTCTTTAAAAGGCACCATCTGCTCGCCGGGTTTCTCGGAAATAGTGCCTTCCGGAAAAATCACCACCGAGCGCCCCGCCGTCAGGCTCTGCTTGGCCAGCACCATGGAGCGGCCCCGGCTTACGGCACTGTTGCGATTCACGGTGATGTAGGCGCTGCCGAAAATCGGTCCCCAAAGCGGTGTTTTCGCCAGGGTGTCTTTGCCAATAATGTTCAGGAAGCCCGGAAGGGTGCTGAACAGCAACGGAATATCAATGTAGGAACTGTGGTTGGCCACGTACACGCAAGGCTGACCAGCGGGCGGCTGGTTTTTGCGCACAATGCTTACCGGCATACCCCACATGAAAATTGCCGACGATGACCAGAACCGGTTGACTTTGTGTAGCCAGGGGTGCCGGCTAGGCTTACGCGCCAGTACCCATTGCAGAGGGTAGGTATAGAAAAATGGCGATACAAACCAGAACGTGCACCAAGTAGTATAGATTCGTTGACCAATAAAACGCAGTAGCTGACGCATATACAAGCAAACTGGAAGGCGAAACAAACACAGTACCCAAGAAAGGCACCGCAAGCATACGCAGAGATTTCTAAAGCAACGGTGAAGCCGAAGAGCCTACCCCGGCTGCTGCCGGCTGGCCAGCACGCGCTCGGCCTTCAGCAAACCGGCCACGCTAATGGCATCGGTAATGCGGTTTTGCATTACCATCTCAACAGCTTCTGCTAAGGGTAGGTGCCACAGGCGCAGCTCTTCGGTTTCTTCGGGCTCTACCTCACCGGGCACCAGGTCCTCGGCCAGAAAAACGAAGCCTTCCTCATCGGTTACGGAGTTGGAGGTGTGCAGGCGGGCAATGTTGGTCCAGCGGCGCGCCGTGAAGCCCGTTTCCTCGCGCAGCTCCCGCTGCGCCGATTCCAGAATATCCAGCTCCACAGGGCCACCGCCCATCGGGATTTCCCAGCTGTACTCGTTCAGCGTGTAGCGGTACTGCCCTACCAGCCACGTGTAGCCCTGCGCATCAATAGGCACAATGCCCAAAGCTTTGTTTTTCATCGATACTACCCCGTAGATGCCTGGGTTGCCGGCCGGGTTCAGCACCTGGTCCTCGCGCACCCTGATCCAGGGGTTCTGGTACTGCATGGCGGTGCTTAGCACTTGCCAGGGGTTGCGGGTTTCATCAAAATCAGCGGCCGGAATAGAGGTCATAGGAAGAGAAATGAAGGAAGGACTAGGCAAAAATACGATTACCCGCTTACTCCGGTAGCAACTGCTGGTCGGCCAGAAGTATTCATTGGTCGACAGAAGTAGGTCAGCAGTCCAGTTTAAGTAGCATTATTCACCGCTATTTGGTAGCTTTGTCTTAATAAAATTAAATAACACAGGTCAGGATAGTGGAAAGGAAGGTTCTGCCTGTGTGCGTTGTTCGGCGAAAGGAATAGGGTGGATGATTTTAACCCCGAACAACGTTCGGAAAGGCCATTGCGGTACGCAATGGCCTTTTTTCGTATACGGTAACCGCTAACCTCCGGCGCATAGCTGCCGTATCAGATAAGAGCAGGCAGTCGTTCACACCCCGGCTGCCCCTTTTCGCTCTATGGCTAACGACCCTAAAAAGAATAACCAAGCTAAAACAGACCTGCCGAAAGAAGGCGACCCACTGTTCAACCTGCACCACGCGCAAGCGGAAGCCGAACTAGCTAAGAAAAACGGCGGCCTCGGCCCGACCACCAACGAATACATGACCGAAGACGAGCAAGATAACGTGGACGCTTCTATTGCGCCGCGCGATAGTCAGGGTTTTGTTCGCGGTCAGGACGACTCCGATGTGATTGGCAGCAATGCCGGTGACCATAAATAAACGAGGCCTCGTTCAATAGGCTGATAAACGGCCCGGCTGGTAGCACAGAAGCTGCCAGCCGGGCCGTTTTATGTGGGGGTGTTGCGTACGTTTGCACCCATTATGTTGCTCTCTTCCTACACCACGCACCTACACGAGGCTGGCCTCGATGAAGCCGGTCGGGGCTGTCTGGCCGGGCCAGTCTTTGCCGCCGCCGTCATATTGCCACCCGATTTTCACGCGCCCTACCTCAACGATTCCAAGCAAATGACTGCCCGCCGCCGCGAGCAGGTACGCGCCGACATCTGCCGTGAGGCCATTGCCTGGGCCGTGGCCGAAGCCTCGCCTGCTGAAATAGGTGAAATAAATATTGCGCAGGCCAGTTACTTAGCCATGCACCGCGCCGTGCAGCAGCTGCCCATCACGCCCGATTTTTTGTTGGTCGATGGCAACCGTTTCCGGCCCTACCCTGGCCTAGAACACGCCTGCATCATTGGCGGCGACGCCCTGTACCGGAACATTGCCGCGGCATCGGTACTGGCCAAAACGTTTCGGGATGAGCGCATGCGGGCGCTGGCGGAGGCATATCCGTATTATGGATGGGAGCAGAACGCGGGTTACCCTACCCCCAAGCACCGGGAGGCCATTCGGACGCACGGTCCTTGCGAGCATCACCGGCTCGGCTTTCGATTGCTTTAATTAGTTATTCGTGAAATACGCTTGTCATCCTGAGTGCAACGAAGGACCTTATCACGTCAGAATGACTGGCGTAACAACGACTCGTTCTGACGTGATAAGGTCCTTCGCTGCACTCAGGATGACAAGCGTATTTAAATGATAACCACAAACTAACCGCCTACTGATCTTTCAGGCGCAGCAAATCGAGGAACAAACTGAAACCGTCGATAGTAGTGGCGCCTTCGCCGAACTTATCGAAGCTAAGGGGCTTGATAATGTAGCCACTTACGGCCAAATTCTGGGCCTTCAGGCGGTCAGTTTCCAGGTCGGAGGTAGTAGTGATAAATACGTTGAGACCTACAAACTCGGGGTCGGAGCGGAGTTCTTGCAGCATCTCCAGCCCGTTCATGCGGGGCATGTTGATGTCTAGAATAACGACGCTGGGCTTTTCGATGCGAGATTCGCCGCTCTCACCGCGCAACATATTGAGTGCCTCGCGGCCGTTGCGGGCAATGTGCAGCGGCACGGCTACATTGTGTTTGCGCAATTCGCGCTGGACATTCATAATATCAAGTTGGTCATCTTCAACCAACAGGATACTGGGGGTAGGATCGGCAGACATAAGAAACAAAGTACTGAGCAATAGAGCCGGTGGGTGACTATGCTTAATACGGTAGGTCAGGCGTTTGGATTAACTAAGTTGGTGGATAGCGCCGGCAGGTCGCCGGTGAGCGTTTGCTTGGCCCAGCTGAAAATAAAGGTAGCGCCTGCCCCCTCTGCCGATTCTACCCGAATGGTGCCACCGTGGCGCTCCACAATCTTTTTCACAATAGCCAGCCCCACGCCGGTGCTTTCTAGGGTATCGCGCTCGGTGAGGGTCTGAAAAATGACGAAAATCCGCTCGTGGTACTCTGGCGCAATACCGGGGCCATCGTCGGCAATGGCAAAAATATATTGCTTGCGATTTTCCTGTATGCTGATGCGGACATGACCAGTGGCCGGATGGTCGTGGTACTTCAGGGCGTTGCTGATCAGGTTGGTGAATACCTGCTGAAGCGGCACGCGGCTAGTAACGAAAGTAGGTAGGAAAGTGGGAAGCTCCACCTGAAAACCGGTCGGTGGGGCCAGCGAATCCACGATTTCGTTGAGCAGTTCCCGCACATCTACCCACTCCTCGGGCTGCTGCACCCGGCCAATGCGCGCTAGATCCAAGATGCCCGTAATGAGGTGCTCCATGCGGTGCACGCGGGTACGCATCAGCGCCAAAAACTCTTGAATGTGGGGAGGAAGCTCTTCGGCCATGTCTTCCTCAATCCAGCGCGAGGCGCTTTCAATGCCGCGCAGAGGCGCTTTCAAATCGTGCGATACCACGTAAGCAAACTGGTCGAGCTCCTCGTTGCGGCGGGCCAGCTGTGTGATGTTAGTATCGATGGTGCGGGCCATACGGTTCAGCGACTGCGCCAGCTCGCTTAGCTCATCGCGCTGGGTGTCGCGCAGACCGGTGCTGTAGTCGCCGCTGGCAATACGGCGGGCTAGCTGGACCATGCTGCCAATGCGCCCCGAAATCTGCCGTACAATATAAGAGGCCCACAGCAAGCTCAGCACACCCGCTAGCACCGAAATGGCGATGGATAAGATGCGGGCTTGCTGGATGCTTTCCGCGAGCTTCACGCGTTGCTTGGCGCGGCTGTCAAACTCCTGCTGATCGAATTTTTCGAAGAGCACCCTAATCTGATCGACCAGCTGTTTGCCTGTCAGGTTCGTCATCAAGTTGCCGTGGGGCATTTCAAGTAACAGCAGCTGGTCGGCGTTGCGGCGATGTGCCTCGCGCTTCTCGCTTACCAGCATGTGCGAGTAGTCGGCCCACTGCTGGTACAAGTGCTGCGCCCGCTCAATACGTCCTTGCTGGGGAGAGCCAGTTTCCAGTTGACTCCGCAGGCGCAGGAAGCGCCCCAGCAAATCTCGCTCGCCTTTGTAGTAAGACTCCAACATTCTCTCGTTGCCGATCAGCAGGTAGCCCCGGAAGCCCGATTCCATATCCACAATGCTGCGCAGCAGCAAGGTGGCCTCGGCTGTGATGCGCTGCGATTTCTCGACGCGCTGTGAGTTGCGCAGCACATTGCGCGAGAGCTGATAATTGACGGCCACGACCACCGCAAACAGCAGCATCACCACAATAAAACCAGCGAAGAGCTTAGTGGAAAGTTTCAGCTTCATGAATACCACGAACAATCGGACCGCTGGGGTAGCTAAAAAACCGGGCCGCAATTTCTTTGGCGGCGCGCTGCCAGCGGGTGAACTTCAAAGATAGCAGGATACGAACAGGTGCGGCCCACCGGCCGGAATTGGCTACTTTTGCCCGCGTCTGGCCCTGGCTGGCCAAGGTTTGTCTTTCTACCCTTCTTCTTGTTTTCTCCATGAGCGAAGCTCTCAAGACCGTTGCCCTGAACGATGTGCACCAGCAGTTGGGTGCCAAAATGGTGCCCTTTGCGGGCTTCAACATGCCCGTGCGCTACTCTTCCGACCTCGAAGAACACCGGACCGTGCGCCGGGGCGTAGGCATTTTCGACGTGTCGCACATGGGCGAATTCCGGGTGCGTGGCCCGCAGGCTCTCGACCTCATCCAGCGCGTCACCACCAACGACGCCAGCAAGCTCCAGGACGGCAAAGCCCAGTACTCGTGCCTGCCCAACGAAGAAGGTGGCATTGTAGACGATTTGCTGGTGTATAAACTGGCCGACGAAGACTACCTGCTGGTGGTAAACGCGGGCAACATTGACAAGGACTGGGCCTGGATTTCGGCGCGCAACACCGAGGGGGCGGAGCTGGAAAACCAGTCGGAGCAGTGGAGCCTGTTTGCCGTGCAAGGCCCTAAGGCTGCTGCGGCGCTCCAGTCTCTCACCGACACCGACCTGGCCAGCATTCCTTACTACTCCTTTGTGCAGGGCACATTGGCTGGTGCGCCCGGTGTTATTCTCTCGGCTACGGGCTACACGGGTGCGGGCGGATTCGAGCTGTATGTGCCTAACGAGTACGCTCAACACGTGTGGGAAGCGGTGATGGAAGCTGGGCAGGAGTACGGCATCAAGCCCATCGGCCTGGGCGCCCGCGACACGCTGCGCCTGGAAATGGGCTACTGCCTTTACGGCAACGACATCACCGACGAAACTTCGCCTCTGGAAGCCGGCTTGGGGTGGATTACCAAGTTCACCAAAGACTTCACCAACGCCGATGCCCTGAAACAGCAGAAAACCGAAGGCGTGACGCGCAAGCTGGTAGGCTTTGTGATGGACGGCCCCGGCATTCCGCGCAGCCACTACGAGCTGGTGAACGAGGCGGGCGAGAAAATCGGGGAGGTAACGTCGGGCACTCAGTCACCCTCGCTTAGCAAAGGGGTAGGGCTAGGCTACGTGCAGACTGCCTACAGCCAGCCCGGTAGTCAGGTTTTTGTGTTGGTGCGTGGCAAGCAACTGCCAGCTACCGTTACCAAACTGCCTTTTGTGTCGGGCACAGAAGCATAAGCACTAATTAGATGGATGGGGGTAGGGACAGCTTATCGGCATCCCTACCCCTGTTGTTTTTATACTGCCTTCACGACTATTGGGCGCCTGCAAGGTGCTTATTCCTATGCCGACTCTGGATATTTGTTTTTCGCCTGACCTGCTGCCACTCTACGATTTACGTGGGCGTATAGCCGTGGTGGTAGATATTTTGCGTGCTACCTCGAGCATCGTTACGGCGCTGGCGCAGGGCGTTGCGCATTTGGTGCCAGTTGAGACGCTGGCGGAGTGCCGGGCGCTGGCCGCCGATAACTACCTGACTGCTGCCGAGCGCGACGGTGTGCAGGCAGAAGGGGTAGATCTTGGCAACTCGCCCTTCGGCTACCTTGATGGGGCAGTGCCGGTGCAAGGCCGTAACGTGGCCATCACCACCACCAACGGCACCCGCGCCATGCACCTGTCGCGCGCGGCCGATGAGGTAGTGGTAGGGGCTTTCCTGAACCTGGGAGCCGTGGCCGATTTTCTACGCCAGCAGGGTAGGGATGTAATCGTGGTATGCGCCGGCTGGAAAGGTCATTTTTGTCTCGAAGACACGCTGTTCGGCGGTGCCCTGGCCGCCCTCCTCGCCCCAGACTTCGACGTAACCAGTTCTGACGCGACCCTGGCCGCCCTCGACCTTTGGGAAAAAGCCAGCCCCGACGTAGCCGCCTACCTCCTGAAATCAGCGCACGTGCGCCGCCTCAACCGCCTCGAAGCTCACAAAGACATGGAATTCTGCGTGCGCCAAGATGAATATAACTTGGTACCGGTGTGGCGGGAAGGAAAAATTGTGAAGTTGTGAGGTATTGAAAACGTCTGTCATCCTGAGCAAAGCGAAGGACCTTCTCACGCCAAAACGAGTCGTTGTTGCGTCCATCGTTCACGCGTGAGAAGGTCCTTCGCTCTGCTCAGGATGACACGCGTCTTTTTCATTCACAACTCTATTTCAACTTCTCATTTTCCTTATGACGAGTAGCATCCCGCTGCGTTTTCTTAGCCAGATTGCGTTGCAACGCTTCGGTTAGATTGACGCCTGTTTGGTTGGCCAGACAGATAACCACGAACAATACATCAGCCAACTCATCGGCCAGCACTTTGTCCTTATCGGATTCTTTAAACGACTGCTCGCCGTATTGCCGGGCAATGATGCGGGCTACTTCGCCTACCTCTTCCGTCAGCATGGCCATGTTGGTTAGCTCATTAAAGTAACGGACACCAGTAGTTTGAATCCACTGATCTACGGTTTGCTGGGCTTCTTCGATAGTCATGATTGGTGAGTTGGTGAAGTTGTGAAATGGTGGGTTTGACCTTCTAATGATGCAAGTTGCGCAAACCTCGACGTTAGAACGTCAACTTCACTATCTCACCGTTCCAGCACAATCGTCACCGGCCCGTCGTTCACCAGCGCTACCTGCATATCGGCGCCGAACTCGCCGGTAGGCACGGGCTGGCCCAGCAGGGTAGTAAGTAGCTGCACAAACTGCTCGTAGAGCGGCACGGCCACGGCCGGCGGCGCAGCACCCACGTAGCTGGGGCGTGTGCCTTTGCTGGCATCGGCCAGCAGCGTAAACTGGCTGACAACCAGCACTTGCCCGCTCACATCCTGCACCGAGCGGTTCATCTTGCCTTCGTCGTCGGCGAAAATACGGAGCTGGATCAGCTTGCGGGCCATCCAGTCCAGGGTAGGGGCCGAGTCGGTGGGAGCAAAGCCTGCCAGCACCAGTAGGCCGGGGCCAATCTCGCCAGTCAGGCGACCTTCTACGGTTACGCGAGCCTCACGGACCCGCTGTACTACAACGCGCATAAGCAGGGTAAACAAGGAATGATGTGCCGGCAGATGTCGTACTTCGCGGAGTACCCACTCTCGGCATGGCTGATTTTACTCCCGCGAAATACGAAAATCCATCCCGAACAGCCACGCTGGCGTGGCTACTGCCCGCGTGGGTGCTGGTAGCCGCTGTGCGTTTGCCCGGCCTGGCCGGTATGGCGCTGCCCGACTACGACTCGGTGCGCAACTGGCAGATTGTGCAGGAACTGGTCCGTGGCGACTTGCGCCATCTGTTCTACCACGCCAGCCCCGGCTTCTACCTGCTCTTCGCGCCCTTGGCGGCGCTCCAGTCCAATTTTCACTGGTATTTGTATCTGAATGTTCTGTTGTCGACGGTGGCGGTAGGCACGCTGGCTGCCGTGGTGGGCTACATGGTGCGGCTGCGCCCGCCCGAAACGGCGTTGCTCACGCTGCTCATCGGTACCAGTACCTTCCTCACCTTTGCCGCCCGCGACTTCACCATGAACTCGGTGATGCTGCTCACCTTCGCAGGCCTGCTACATGCGTACTACCAACGGATACAACGCCCTTCTCGCCGCACCCTACTAACAGCTACCGCATGGTTAGCGCTGGGGCTGTGCTTCAACTATAAATTCTTGTTCTGCCTACCCATTCTGCTTGTACTGGAATGGCGAGCCGCTGATGGGCTGTTGCGTCAACCAAGCAACGCCGGCCGTGTGCTGCTGGTGCTGTCGGCGCCCTACCTGGTGTTGGGGCTAGTGGGCTGGGTAGGTGGCCTACAGTGGTGGCGTTGGCCTGCTACATACTACGGTATTCTGTTTCCGTCGGCCAGTAACGCGGCGGGTCGGGCCAGCAACTTTCGCCTCGATTTGCTATACTACCCGCACTATCTCGTGGCGTTTGAGTCGCCGGTGCAGTGGCTGGGGCTGCTGGCTTTCCCGCTGATATTTTGGCGAGTGCTGCGCGCTGGCTGGCAGCGCCCTAATGCAGTTTTCTACCTTGCTGTGTGGTCGTACTGCTTTCTTGGTGGCTTTTCGCTGCTGCTGAAAGCCCCGCGAGGCCTGCTATTCGCCTACGGACTTTTTGCAGCGTTGGGCTTCTTGGTGCTACGTCATGTACTACGACAGCGCCTGGGTTGGCTAACGGTGGTTGTAGGCGTGGCGGTGTTGGGTAACATGATCCATATTCAGCAAGAAATCTATGCTTACACTGGTACCAATTACCCAGCAGTAGCGCAATGGCTCCAAGCACACCACAGCCACAAAACCGTGAGCACCGTGGGGCTTTCCTTGGCGCCCTACCTTGCCCCCGATTCCCTAAAGAGTATCACAGACGAAAAGCAACTGCCTACCATGCGTAAACGCCACTACCAGTACGTAGTGCTCGATGCTTATTGGCGCGTCACAGGTATTGCGCACTTCGATTCGTTGCGGCGTCAGCGGCCGTTGGCCACATGGCGCGAACCATTGCTCACAGCACCACTACTCTTTCTGGAGCACTCCGAGTTCAGCGGTATTGACTACCCCGAAACAATGCGCCGCCAACAAGCCGCCGCCCAAGACACGGTACAACTGGCTGTATTTGAATTGAACCAGTGACACGATATACGTCCTCGCTTGGCTGTTCCAAGTCAGAACTATACTCAAGCATCTTTGCTACGTGCGTCTGCTTAAAGTTGGGTTAGTTTTACAGGCGGCGCGGCTAGATTCGGGGCGCAGCTATTCAAGCGTAGGCCTCATTCGGCAGATCCGAGCGAGGGCAGCCCTTGATACATGTGTTCTTTTATCGTATAATCTTCAGGCTATCCAGCGTGTGCTGGTAGCGGCGAGCATTCTTTTTATGCTCCGCGAAGGTTTCGGCGAAATCGGAATAGCCGCTTCGGTCGGGGCGGGCGCAGAAAAAGAGGTATTGGTGCGCGGCAGGGCGCAGCACGGCATCCAGGCTCTGGCGGTTGGCGGAGGTAATGGGGCCGGGCGGCAGGCCCGCGTGCTTGTAGGTATTGTAAGGTGAATCGACCAGCTTATCCTTATTCAGCACCCGCTTCACTCCAAAGTTGCCGATGGCCCAAAGTAGGGTAGGGTCGGCTTGCAGACGCATGCGGCGGCGCAGGCGGTTGAGGTACACCCCAGCAATAATGGGTTTGTCCTGGGGCATGGCGGTTTCGCGCTGCACAATACTGGCCAGCACGTGTACCTGGGTAGGCGACAGGCCCAGCGAGTCGGCCTGCTGACGCCGTTGGGCGGTCCAGAACTGCCGGTGCGTAGCCGCTGCCGAGTCCATAAACTGCTGCGCCGAGGTATTCCAAACCAGCCGATAAGGGCCGGGTAAAAACAGGGTTAGCACAGTGGTAGTATCAAGCTGATACTGTCGCTGTAGCAGCTCATTATCCTGCAATAGTTGCCGGAGCGCTACGGAATCAGTCTCTAGTTGCCGCGCTATTTGCCGAACTAGCTGGGGTTTGTACTTGAAGGCGTTCAGCTGAAAACCAACAGTGTCTTGCTCTCCTCGTAGAAGCTTGTCGAGCAAAGCATCGTTGCCAAGACCAAAATCGAGTCGGTAGCGGCCGGGGCGGATTTGGGCTGGGTAGCCGCGCCGTTGGGCCAGCCAAGCAAACGTGGCAGGCTCGTGCAGCAACTCCTGCCGCCGCAGCGTATCCAGTACCGCCTCAAAAGGCGCCCCCGTACGGATATAGAGGTAGGCCGGTCCCAGCGGCGAAACCACCACATTGGGCTTACGCCACACCCGCCACCACGCGTAGCTACCAGTTAACCCTAACACCAGTACAACGCTAAGTAATGCCAACACTACCCACCAGCGCAAACGGGCAGAAGCAGAAGTTTCTGTCATCAATACAAAGATAAAGCACAAAAAAGCCCGGCGCGAACCGGGCTTTGTAGGAAACGGCCAGAGACTCTTGATGTGCTTTGGCTGCCGAGATGCTTATTGAAAAGGGGTAGCAATGCTGTCGTATGACAGCTGATGTTGCACCGCCGTATCGCGCAGAATGGCCTGTTGCCACGGACGGAGCGCCTGTTCAGCGCCTTGCTCAATGATGTCCGATATCAGCCGGTTTGAGAGCACAAGGTTTGCTACGTAGCCGTTGATATCCTCCGTAATGAACGTTTTTAACTGTAATAGCAACTGCTCGCGGGCATCGGCGCGGGCGGCTTTCTCCCCACTCAAACGCCGCCGAAACGGGAAGCGCCGCTGCTCGGGTGGTAGGGTTGGCTCAGGCACTGGCACAAATACGTCGGGTAGGAAGCCGGCCAGTTGGTCGAGGTAGGGCGTGCGCTTCAGCTCGGGGTGTAAGCCTCGGGCGGCTTTCCATTCCTCCAGCGTGCGGGGCGTATCACGGGCCAGCTCGGCGAGGCGGTCGTTGGCAAATACCATGTAAGGTGGCCGATCAATTTGCCGGGCTACCTGGTCGCGTAGCATATATAGGTCGCGAAATAGGGGCATTTCGGGCGGCAGGATGCGGTATTTGCCGGCCATGCGTAGGTAGGGCCGCTCGTCGCGGGTGTAGCGTACGTCTTCTAGCGCTGCGTTTTCCTCATCGGCCCAATGTGTGCGGTCTAGCGCTGCCAGCTTGTCGCGTAGGCGGTCAGCCAGCTCGAACAGGTACAGCACATCGTTGGCAGCATACTGCTTCTGAGCTTCTGTGAGCGGCCGCTTCAACCAGTTCGACTTTTGCTCACCCTTGTCCACCTCAATGCCCAACTCGCTCTGAATCAATCGGCCCAGGGAAATATTGTTATCTGCCTCGGCGAGTAGCGTGTACTGTACGCTGGTGTCGGTGATGTGGCGCACATGCACGCCGTATAGCTCATCAAGCAGCAGAATATCCGACTTACAGCTGTGAAACACCTTTTCTACGGCCGGGTCGCGCAACAGCACCCAAATCGGTTCTAGCTCGTGCGCAGGATTGGTAAGTGGCAGCGGGTCGATGAGGTAGACGGTGCGGCCATCAAACAGCTGAATCAGCGCCAGATTGCGGCCGTAGCGGTGGCGCATGTCGTCAAACTCCAAGTCGATGGCAATGCGAGGCTGGTTGTGAAGGGCGGCGGCGCATTGTTGCACCTCGGCGGCCGTAGTGAGATAGTGAATGGGGGACATCGGGTAAGCTAAACTAGCGCAATAGACACCAACTGTAGCGCAAAAGGCTACCGGGTAAAGGTAGGAAGCACAGCTGGCAAAGTCAGTAAATTGTGAAATACCTTCAAGTAGATCAGCTAAAAAGAAGAAAGAACTTTCCGAGAATTGTGATTAGCTAAATAGTCGTCTGGCGAAGTAAGTGCTTGATTTAAAAAGTGCTTGTATTATGCTCTGAACGATTTGCAACAATTATATAGTGGCGGAAATCAGCTGAAAGTATAAAAAATAATTTTTGACTTATAGATTTGTATTCCCCGCCCCATTACTCTGCCCCCTTGCCGCTATATTAGCAGTAGAGGAAAGTGCTGAATTCATAATTCAGCGAAAGAAAAGAATACAGGAGAATATGCTCTGCGCAACTGAGTAACTGATGTGCAGAGTACGTGATGCTACCCCACTTCATCAGAGCGCAACAGGGATTCAAACGCAAAGCTTTTGTAACGACAGCATAGCTGGTGGTGTGCTGTCGCGTTGATGTACATTTTATTTAACTAACCCTTAGGGACACTGCATGAGACAGAAAATTATACTAACTCTGGTATGGGCCTTGTTGCTGACGACAGCAGCCTGGGCACAGACACGCGCCGTGAGTGGCCGTGTAATAGGACCGGATGGCGCTGGTATACCAGGCGTTACTGTGCTAGAGCAAGGTACAACCAACGGCGTCAGCACTGGTGGTGAAGGCAACTACACCCTTACTGTGCAACCCAATGCTACCTTGGTGTTCACCTCTATCGGCTATATCGGCCAAACGATACCCGTGGGTACCCAGTCCATCATCAACGTGACCTTGAGCAACAACGAAACGTTGCTGAGCGAGGCGGTGGTAGTAGGCTACGGCAGCCAAACCAAGGCTGACTTGACTGGTGCCGTAACGCAACTGACGGCCAAAGACGTAGAGAACACGCCGGTAGTGAGCTTTGAGCAGGCCATCCAAGGCCGCACGCCGGGCGTTACCATCAACCAAACGTCGGGTAAGCTGGGCGCGGGTCCGCAAATTCGGGTGCGTGGTTCTTCGTCGGTAACGGCTTCCAACCAGCCGCTGTATGTAATCGACGGTATTCCGGTAACCTCGCAGGACGTTAGCTCGGACACGGAGCCGCTGAACCCCTTAGCTGATCTGAACCCGAATGATATTGAATCGATTACCATTTTGAAAGATGCTTCGGCATCCGCCATTTATGGTTCGCGTGCGTCTAATGGTGTTATACTGGTAACCACAAAGAAGGGACGCGAAGGGCAGACAAAGGTGAATGTGGGCTATTATGTGGGCACCAGCACTGCTACTCACAAACGTAAGTTCCTGAACGCTGCTCAATATAAGGAGCTGTTCGCGGAAGCTGCCACCAACGTGGGATATCGTAATCCGGCCGATGCATTTGCTGAAAACGGGTTGGACTATAACTCCCCCTATGATGAAAACTGGGTAAATGCCGGTCTACAACGTGGTAGGGTGTCGCAGTACGATTTCAACGTAAGTGGTGGCGATGCAAAGACGCGCTTTTATTTGAGTGCTACTTATAACGACCAGCGAGGTATCATCATCTCAAACCGCTACCGTCGGGGTAGTGCTCGTTTAAATCTGGATCATAGCATCAGTGATAAACTAAAAGTTGGGTTGAATTTGTCGTTAACTCGGTCGTACAATAATCGGGTGCCAGAAGATAATGCCTTCTCCAACCCCATTCAGTTGAACGCTCTGCCACCTATACAGCCCAAGTATGATCCGGTGACGAATCTTCTGAATCCGGCTACGTTGTATTATAACAACTTGCAGGACCTAGAGTACGGTCGTAACACTGCTGGTACCTATCGTTCTTTCAGCACCGCTTACTTGACGTATCAGCCAGTGAAAGGCTTGTCGCTTCGGACTGAAACGGGCGCTGACTTCCTTAACCTAAACGAAGAATTGTACCGGGCCGCAGGCACGCAGGACGGGGGCAACTCAGGCTACGGTTACAGCAACCAAGTGCAGGTGGTAAACTATACTACCAACAATACGGCAACGTATAACAAGGTCCTTAATGAGGATCATAGTATAGAAGCACTGGTTGGTTTTTCCTTCCAAAAATCGAACACGCAGCAGACCTCAGCCGAAGGCCGAGGCTTCCCGAATGCCGAATTTCAGAAGGTAGCTAGCGCCGCTATTAAAACTGCTGGTAGCGTTTCGTCGGCAAACGACTTCTCTTTTATTTCTTATTTCGGCCGTCTCAACTATTCCTTCCGGAATAAATATCTGTTGTCAGGTAGTGTACGGCGCGACGGTTCCTCTCGCTTTGGTAACAATAATCGCTACGGCACTTTTGGAGCAGGCTCAGTAGGCTGGTTGATTACGGAGGAGAGCTTCCTGCAAGACAATTCCGTTGTAAACTTCTTGAAGCTGCGTGCCAGTTACGGTATCACAGGTAATGCCGAAATCGGTAACTACGCTTCTCGGCGCCTCTTCTCGGCTATTTTCTATGCCGACCAAGCAGGCATTCAACCTGGCACTGCGGTTGGCAACCCTAATCTGTCGTGGGAAACAACAGGCCAGATAGATGTAGGCTTGGAGTTTGGTTTCCTGAACAACCGTATTTCGGGTGAGATAGACGTGTATCAGAAGGACACGCGCGATTTGCTGCTCAATCGCCAATTGCCTTACATCAATGGCTATTCGGTGATAACAGAAAACGTAGGTAACCTACGTAACCGCGGTTTGGAAATTGCCCTGAATGGCTTGGTGATTGACAAAGAGGTGAAATGGAACGTGGGTGGTAACATCTCGTTCAACCGCAATGAAATCACGGATCTGGTAGAACCCATCATTGCAGGTGGCAACACGTTAGCACAGGTTCGCGAGGGTCAACCTATTGGGGTATTCTGGGGTGTGAAATACGCCGGGGTAGACCCAGATAATGGCGATGCATTATATTATACATCGGAAGGAACGACGACTAATGTTTACTCGCAGGCATCGCAGCAAAAGCTGGGCAATCCTAATCCAAAGTTCACAGGCGGTATCACAAGCTCCGTTACGTGGAAAGGATTCGATTTTAGCCTGTTAGGTCAGTTTGTGTATGGCAACGACATATACAACACGGCTGGCGTGTATCAATCTGTGAATGCTAACTACTTCGACAACCAAACAATTGACCAATTGCGGCGCTGGCAGAATCCTGGCGACGTGACGAACGTTCCCCAAGCACGTTTGTATGAGCCAAACGGCACGCAAGTGTCATCACGTTGGGTAACAGGTGGTTCGTTTCTGCGTGGTAAGAACTTCACGCTAGGCTACACCTTCCCAGAGTATCTGATGAACAAAGGATTTGCTCGGACGGCTCGCATCTACGTGTCGGCACAGAATTTATTCACTATCACCAATTATGATGGGTATGACCCAGAGGTGAATACGGCCACATTCGGTGGAGCCAATTACATACTAGGCCATGATTTCTACACCCCACCGCTAGCTAAAACGCTGCTGATAGGTGTGAATGTGGGCTTTTAATCACTGTAGTCTTTCAAGGAATGAAAACGATATTATCACGTTCAGTTATAGCCTTAACATTAGGCATAGCTTTTACACTAAGCTCCTGCGAGAAGCAGCTCGATCTGGAGCCACCGCAATCTGTAGATGCCGCCACTGCCCTTAATTCTGAGTCGAAGGTAGGCAGCGCTGTATTGGGCTTGTACGCCAAGTTTGATGATCCGAGCCTGTACGGAACGCAGTTGATTCTAATACCGGATATCCTAGGCGGTAACGGTGTCGTGGCATGGCAGGGTTCTTTCACCACCTACCGCGACCTATTGAATCGTACGACAACCAATCTGAATGGACTAGCAGAGTCTACTTGGCGCGGTGCGTACCAGGCCATCAACCAAGCTAATCTGATAATCAATGCCTTAGGCGTGGTAGAAAGCCAGCAGCTAAAGGCGCAGTATGAAGGTGAAGCACGCTTTGTGCGAGCAGACATGTTGTTTGAGTTAGTACGCCTATACGGCAAACAGTATAATGCAAGTACTGCTGCTTCCGATCTGGGAGTGCCAATCAGTCTTACGGCTAATCAAACGCAAGAGGAAGCGGCTACCGATCTGCCACGCGCTACAGTAGCAGAAGTGTATGCGCAAGTAATAACTGACTTACAAGCTGCCATTACGCTGTTGCCAGAAGACAATGGGTTTCGGGCTTCTAGCTACACAGCCAAGGCATTGCTAGCGCGGGTGTACTTGCAGCAAGGCAACCCGGCTGCGGCCGGCGCACAGGCCGACGATGTAATCGACAACAGTGGCAAAGCGCTTTCGCCTACTCTAGTAGCCGTATTTAGAAACCGCAATTCAGCTGAATCACTCTTTGAGATTCAGCAAAACGATCAGAATAATGCGGGTACAGCTAACAATGGTCTAGCAACTCTCTACGCGAACATAGATCAGTTAGGTAGAGGAGACGTACGTGTTCTAGAGGGATTTGCAGCACAGTACGAAGATAGCGACGAGCGAGGCACTGATCAGCAGACGTTCAACTTAACTCGTAAGCTCATCTATTACGGGACTGGTCCAACGCGAGCAGATAGTTTGTTGCGCTCCGGCAAGTGGGTAGCATATGGTCAGAATATCCCCGTTATACGACTGGCTGAGATGTACTTAATTCGGGCAGAAGCTGCCTTCTATGCTGGTGATGAGTCTGCGGCACTTGCTGATGTGAATATTGTTCGCGCGCGCTCAAAAGCTACTCCACTGACTACCATCACCGCAGAAGATATTCTGCGTGAGCGGCAGCTCGAACTCGCTTTTGAAGGTGTTCGTTTGCACGATTTAAAACGAACGGGCACCAGTATTGTCTACATAAATGCTAGTACCGGCGCTACTATTACAGTTGCAAGTGATAACCCGCGCTTGGTATTGCCAATCCCGCAACGGGAAATCAACGTGAATCCATTATTGGTACAGAATCCTAGCTACTAAACATATAGGATTACTATGAATAGAAAAGAGGCCGTTGCATGAGTTGCAACGGCCTCTTTTCTATTCAGTAATTTTTAATTATTCACCTTCTCCCTCCCCTTCATCGTCCTGCGAGAAATCCAGCTCCTGGGCTAGTTTCAGTGCCTCCTTCATCAGCTCGTCCATGCCGGCAATAGAATCCACTTCCAGCGTGTCGCTGAAGAGGTTGAGCAGTTGTTCGCCCTGCTCATTCACGTAGAGGTTGGAGTAGAGCCGGTCGAACAGTTTGCCTTCTTTGGTGATAATAGCGTCGATTTCTTTGGTGGAGCCGGCGCGTAGGGCGCGGTGCATTAGGTCCAGCACGGCACGGCAGTCTGCGTGGTCGCCTAGGTCGGCCAGCAGCTTCATCAGGGCCATGGCCACGGCTAGACGCACCCGCTCGAAGCCGAAGGAAAGCTCGGGCCGACTGGCACGCTCCAGGTCCTGGTAGGCGGCTAAGGTAGGCTTGCTGAGGTAGCGGGTGGCATCGGCAGGGTCGGGGAAGGCCTGGTGCAGAAGCTGGTCGTAGGTGGTAGCACTCATAGAGAGGGTGGAGATTAAACAAAGAATGAAGCTGAACAGGTAGTTGCCAAAACGGCGCGGACATGTAACCCCAATGCCCAAAGATACGATTGCTACTAGGTTGCTGGCCGCAACAGGTTGCCTGTGTTATGCAATAGCGGCTGGCTTTTAGTACACTTACACATCCTACGCACATGACGCACAAACAGAAATGGTTGCTTTTCGCGCCAGCCGGATTACTGGTAGTTGGTTTCGGCAACTGCCTGATACAATGGGCCGCTAAAATGAAAGACGATGAAGCTCCTACCGCGCAATGGGTAGGTGCTGGTACGTTAGCACTGGGGGTATTCAACGCGGGACTAAGCCTGCTGGGGCGGGGCATTATGGAAAATGCACTCTACGAGATTCGCGAGAAAGGCCCCTCGGCTGTAACGGTTGACAGTATTGCACCAGCTATGTTCGTTGAATAGCTGATATTTCCCTCTGTACAACACAAGCTTAGGTTACGTACCCACTCGGTATAGCCGAACGAGTACGTAAGGCCTAAAGCTATAAGCAAGCCGATTCTACCCCGCTACAAGGGTAAGAAATCGGCTTGTTTGCTTGTATAAAGCAAGGCTATTTGGAGGCTTGATACCGAAAGAGTGCCGCCAACGCTATATTCGATTCTGCGAACCACTTTACCCGCCTACCTACACTCTTTCAATGACGAAATTCTTCTCTTCACCGCTTAGCTGGATGCTGGGTTTTCTGTTGCTAACCAGCGTTGCCAGCTACGCTCAACTGCCTGCTGCACCGGCCGAGGGGCCATTACTCACACCCTCGCAGTTCCTAGGATATCCACTGGGCTCACGCTTCACGCCTCACGCGCAGATGTTGCGCTATGTAGCGCATGTGGTAGCGCATACGCCCAATGGGATGCGCTTGCAACAATACGGTAGCACCTACGAGCATCGTCCGCTGGAAGTGGTGCAGGTGGCTTCAACAGCCAATCTACAACGCCTGGATGCTATCCGGCAGAGTAATCTGCGCCGGGCTGGTTTGGCCGAGGGCGCAACCGACGCTGCCCAGCCGGGTATTGTATGGCTGAGCTACAACGTGCATGGCAACGAGGCAGTGTCGTCGGAGGCGGTGATGCAGGTGCTCTACGACTTGGCCAACCCGCAGGACCAGCAGATGCAGCAGTGGCTGCAAAATACGGTAGTGTTGGTTGACCCCTGCGTGAACCCCGACGGCCACGACCGATACGTAGATTGGTACAACCGCGTGGCCGGACAACCCGCCAACGCATCGCCCTACGCCTGGGAGCACCGAGAGCCGTGGCCCGGCGGCCGCCCGAACCACTATTACTTCGACCTGAACCGCGACTGGGCCTGGCAAACCCAGCAGGAAAGCCGCCAACGCATTGCGCTCTACACGCAATGGCTACCACAGGTGCACGCCGATTTTCACGAGATGGGCGTCGACAATCCCTACTACTTCTCGCCGGCGGCTAAGCCGTTTCACGAAGATATTACTAAGTGGCAGCGGCAGATGCAGGATGCCATTGGCGACTACAACCGCCAGGTGTTCGATAAAAACAACTGGCTCTACTTCACCCGCGAGGTGTACGACCTGTTTGCACCTACCTATGGCGACACGTGGCCGAGCTTCAACGGCGCTATTGGCATGACCTACGAGCAGGGCGGTTCGGGTAGGGCGGGCGTGCGCATCGCCCGCGCCGAGGGCGATACGCTCACGCTCACGCAGCGCATCAGCCACCACCACGCGGCCAGCCGCGCTACCATTCAGGCTGCGGCCGAGCGTCATGATAAGCTGCTCAGTGAGTTTCAGCAGTACTTTACGGACGGTCGCACCAAGCCCCGCGGTGTGTACAAAACCTTCGTGATGACTGGCTCCTCCGACCCTGCTCAACTTCGCGCCCTCACGGAGTACTTAGAGCGCCAGCAAATACAATATGGCTACGCCAGCCGCCGGGCGCGTGTGCGCGGCTACAGCTACGATACGGGTAAGGAAGAAGTGATGGAAGTGCAGCCGCGGGATGTGGTTATCAGCATGTATCAGCCCAAATCGACACTAGTGAAAGTGCTGTTTGAGCCTCAGCCAGCGTTGGAGGACTCACTCACGTATGATATTACAGCTTGGGCTTTGCCCTACTCATTTGGCTTGAAAGGGTACGCTTTGAAAAGTCAGTTGTCAGAGGTGAGTTCCAAGTCGCCAGAGCAGAAAATTCCGCAACGCGCAACCGGTACTTCAGAACCTACAACAGATAAGCCCTACGCCTACCTCAGTCGCTGGACCAACCAGCACGACGTGCAGTTTCTGAGTCAACTGCTGCAAGCCAAGGTGAAGGTGCGGGTAGCCGAAAAAGCTTTCGAGGCGGCCGGCCAACAATATGCGCCTGGCACGCTGGTAATTACCCGAGCCGGCAACGAATCCATGGGCCCCAAGCTCGACCAAGTGGTACGGGCGCAAGCCGATTCGGCGGGCGTGGCCGTGCAGGCTGTGCAAACTGGCTTTTCTACCACTGGCAGCGACTTGGGTTCCAGCTCGGTGCGTTATGTAGGTCAGCCTACTGTGGGCGTGCTGGCTGGCGAAGGTGTAAGCTCCGGTGCCTTTGGAGAGGTGTGGCATTTCTTCGAGCAGCAAATTCACTACCCTCTCACGGTGCTAGGTACCAGCTACATCAACAGCGTGCCCCTGCAGAAATTCGACGTGCTAATTCTGCCCGATGGCAACTACTCCGATGTGTATTCTGACCATGGCTTGGAAGCGCTGAAAACCTGGGTGCGCGCCGGCGGCAAACTGATTGCCTTAGAAGGAGCCGCCCGTTTTTTAGCTGATAAGAAAGATTTCCTCCTGAAAACAAAGCCTGCTGACAGCGCCGCCACAAAAAAAAGCGACCCCTACCAACAGCTCCGTCGCTATGCCGATGCCGAGCGCACGCAATTGCAGGAACAGGTGCAAGGTAGCGTCTACCGCGTGCAGCTCGACAACACGCATCCGCTAGCTTTTGGCTACGGTTCTTCGTACTTCGCCCTTGTTCGCAACCCGCTCAACTACCGTTTTCTGAGCGATGGGGGCTGGAATGTGGGTGTGCTCAAGAAAAACAGCTATGCGGCTGGTTTCACGGGCGTGCAGGCTCGCCGTCAGCTGGTTGATACCTTTGTGCTAGGCACCCAGGAGATGGGTAGGGGTCAAGTGGTGTACATGGCTGACAACCCACTGTTCCGGGCTTTCTGGCAAGGTGGCAAGCTACTATTCAGCAACGCCGTTTTCCTGGTTGGACAATAAAGAGGTAATCAAAAAGCAGAAAAGAGCCCCACCAAATAGTTGGTGGGGCTCTTTTTATTTAGCTGCGCTTTCTTGTAAGCACGGAAGCAATTAAAATACTTCTTCGGCTTTATTACCTACCGCATTGGCGCCTTTTTTCACGCCACGCTTGGTCTTGCGAGCAGCTTTTTTAGTGAAATCACCGGTAGCTTCAGCACCGGTTTCTACAGCATTACCCGTTGCCTTAGCGCCTTTTTTTACGCCATGCTTGGTCTTGCGAGCAGCTTTTTTGGCGAAGTCGCCGGTAGCTTCAGCGCCGGTTTCCACAGCATTACCCGTTGCCTTGGCTCCCTTCTTCACGACATGACCGGTTTTTTTGGCACCGGTTTCTACGCCTTCCTTCGCGTCGTGAATTACTTCACCAGCTTTAGAGCGGTCTTCAGTAGTAGTGGTTTGCGTGGTAGTCTGGGCAAAAGCGGCCGATGAAAGGGCCACGGTAGCTATGAGCAAAAGAAACTTTTTCATGATGTCAGAGGGAAAAAAAGATGTCTCCTCTCTATACGATTCGTGCGAAAATGGTTGCCTTTTGCGTGCAATCTTCCCACTACTACACGGCTAGCTCAGGCATTCGGCAGCAGCAGCGAACTGTCGCCGTAGCTCAGGAAACGGTAGTCGTGGGCTAGGGCATGTTCGTAGACGCGTCGCCAGTCGGGACCCAGCAGGGCAGCTACCAGAAGTAGCAGGGTACTTTCTGGCTGATGAAAATTGGTGATAAGACCTTGTACCAACCGGAACGTATAGCCCGGTGCAATCAGCAGCTGTGTAGTAGCGTGCAGGGTATCGGTCTGGTGCTGGTCTAGGTAGGCGAGCAGGGCGCGCACGGTTTCTTCTAGGGTAGGGGTAGGCACGGGCTGATACGGCTCCCACTGCGTGAGGTGCAACGCCGCCGAAGCCGCCTCAGGCTGGCGCACCAGCTGCGCACCCAGCCAGAACAAGCTTTCTAAGGTGCGCAAGCTAGTGGTGCCCACCGCAATAACCGGCCGCGGCGCGTGCGCAAGCAGCTGGTGGAGAAAGTCGCGCTCCACACTGATAGGCTCGGCGTGCATGGGATGGTCGGCCATGTGATCGGCCTTCACCGGCTGGAAGGTGCCCGCGCCCACATGCAGCGTTACGGTGGCCCGCTGAATGCCGCGCGCATCCAGCTCAGCCAGCACTGCATCGGAGAAATGCAGGCCGGCAGTGGGGGCCGCCACGGCCCCTTCGTGGGCAGCATACACCGTCTGGTAGCGCACGGCATCGAGGTCCGTATCGGCGCGATTAAGGTAGGGCGGCAGCGGCAAATGGCCGGCCGCGCGCAACACCTCGGCGAAGGGTAGGGTAGGGGGCTCCCAGCGAAAAGCAATCAACGAGTAGCCCTCTGCTACCTCCTGCCGCTCGGCCGTAAGCACCGCCGTTTCGCCATCTACCTGAAATTCCACCTGTACTGGTCCGGATTTCCAGCGTTTGCCGTTGCCTACTAAGCATTTCCAGACGCAACTGCCGGTTTGCTGCATGGCGGGCTCAATGGCGCGGTGCGGAGCTACTGGCTCCAGACAAAACAGCTCGACCACCCCACCTGTGAGCTTGTGCGCAAACAGGCGGGCTCGCACTACCTTGGTATCATTGAAGACCAACAGCGAATCGGCAGGCAATTCGGCGGGTAGGGCGTGAAAGCGTTGGTCAGTGATGTTGCCCTGGCGGTACACCAGCAGGCACGACTGGTCGCGGTGCGCGAGGGGCTCCGGCGCAATACGCTCCGGTGGCAGCTGATAGGTGAAATCCTGAATGGAAAGCTGGCGTGGATCAGGGGTAGGGACAGCGGACATCCTGCAAAGGTCTGCAATCAGGTGACTACGAGCAATGCTATGCAAATGGCTACTACCACTCAAGCGCTGTGCATGCAGCTATAGTGGCTTGCGCATCAACTATTTCGCTCTTCTAAAAAACATTAAATGTTGCTGAGGCAACGCTTCCACGCTTTCTACAAACTCTAGACCTACTGCTGCCATCTCCTTACGGGCCTGGTCGATGCTGAGCTTATGTAAGCGCTTGATGGGCACGCTTGGGTCCTCGGCACGGTACTCCACTAAAGCCACCCTACCCGTTGGAGTAAGCGAGGCGCGGACGGCACGCATCATCTCACGTGGATAGTCGAACTCGTGGTAGGCATCCACAAGCAGCACCAGATCAACCTGATTAGCGGGGAGATTGGGATTTTGCGTGGTGCCTTTCACAGCTTCCACGTTGGTAACGTGTTGCTTGGCTTTGTTTTGTTGAATAGCAGCCAGCATTTCGGGCTGAATATCCACAGCCAGCACTTTTCCCTGCGGCACCAGTGGCGCCATTCGAAAAGTAAAGTAGCCCGTACCGGCCCCTAGGTCAGCCACCACGTCGGTAGGCTTTAGTTGTAGCTCCCGCAGTAAAATATCCGTGCCTTCCTCCTGGTTGCGGTCGGGGCGCTCCAGCCAGTCAGCGCCCTCGTGACCCATTACGTGGGCAATCTGCCGGCCTTGGTAATATTTACTGATGCCATTGGGGTCGGCGGCTGGCCGAAACTCGTAGCCCGTAGTGTCGGGTGCCACCAAGGTATGACGTTCCGCAGTCAGGCTCGTGGTATTGACGCTTTCAGTGGGCAGCTGCGTGCAGGCACCCAACAGAAGAACACTGCCGCACATAGGCAGCAACCACCGTGTAGGAAGAGCAGATAAAGACATAAAGTCAAATAAATTGGTGGGAATAGCCTCCAAAACGACTGGCAGTTGAGAAGCGTTCTGCAGAGGCAATGTATTACTTGAATTACGCTGAAAAGGCCGATTTACTACCCATGAGAGCTCAGCAGTTGTCTTCTCTTTAGGGCATACTACACGCTTCATATCTGTGCCTAAACCAACTACGACAGTAATGACCTAACGATAGCAAGTAGAAAAAATATATACGACCACCCGTGAGAAGAAGCAGTTTCGCCTGGCAAACGGCCGCCAGTCGTACATCTCTGCCTCGCTATCAGAATTTAAAATCTGCTGGAAATTCACCCTTGGTGAGACTTTATTCGTATAGGGCGATATTCATTTTACCTTTTTTTGTATGAAAAAACACCTTCTCTCTCTGCAACGTGGCTTTGTTACCTTGCTGGTAACTGCTACTGCTCTCACAAGCTGCAACCGCGCTGAGTACGCCATGTTGCCCAAAACGTCGGCTTACCACGGCATGCAGTATACCGTAACGGCACCCAAGCCAGCAGCTGAAGCTCCTACAGCCATTGCTACTGCACCTGAAGCAGCATCCGTAGCTACTGAAACTCCCGTAGTTGCATCTGCCCCCGCTGTAGCAGTTGTGCCAGCACCAGTAGTTCAGCCCGCACCCGCCGCCAAACCCGCTAAAGCACCTAAGTTGAACCTGATGCAGAAAGCATTGGTGAATAAGGTAGCCAAGCAAGCCAATAAGGTAGCCAGCAAAATGCAAGTGAAGCAGAAGAGCGAAACTGCTGAAACCAACCGCCTCGATGGTAACATTCGCACGGGTATTATTCTGGTGCTGGTTGGTTTGCTAGTGAGCTTGCTGTCCTTCATCAGCGGCATTTTCGGTGTCCTGGGTGGTATTATTGCCATCGTGGGTATTGTATTCATCGTATTGGGTCTACTCGATATGGCGTAAGCTCAAGACAAATAGATCTAAAACAGCAAGCCCCAATCAATTACTGATTGGGGCTTGCTGTTTTTATATACCAATATACATCCTTTACTTAGAGAGCATTAGGCGTTATGGTGTCATCTACTATTACTTCAATTTATGCGTGTCATTTTTTATTTGTTCATGACTGTACTGTCAATGAGTACAGTGAGTTGCCGGAGCAGCCGGGTAGGAACACTGCCTACTTCGTCTTCCATCTATACAAAACCTACGGACACGCTGACATCTAGTGCACCCACTTCTGTGACCTTGTCGGAACAGCGCGATAGTGCCGTTATAGAGCAATCGTTGGATTCGACTATGATCCGAAAGCCAGCTCCTACAATCACTTACCCAGATAACCCGTTGCGGGCATACGGCAAGCCCGACCGTAAGACTACAATAGTTAACGTTGCAGGTGCAGTTGTTGCTGGGGTAGGGGTAGTAAGCTTGGTGCAGGCGGGAAAAACTTCAAATTCTGGTACGCCATGGGGCGGCTTGGGGGGACTAATTGCTGGTTTTGCTGGTATAATATTGCTATTAGGCGGCATCGCACTACTATTTTTCCAAGGGAAGAACGGTCGTGTACGGCGCCTACGCCAAGATAGGCGTCGAGCGCAGGGTAGGAGCTAAGCTGCCTCCTACATCGGGTCCACATCGGCCGCAATGCGTGCCTGCTTGAACTCCTTTTGGTCCTTCACGATGTTGATGGCGTCGCGAATATCACTTTTGGCCGATTTCAGAACCGTATGCTCGCGGCTGAGCTTGATGGTAATTTCCTGCAAGTAGAAGTTGCGGATACGGAAAATGTACGGCGCTTCTGGCCCCAGCACAGCCTCGCGGCCCAGACGGTCCACCAATTCCTGGGTGAGCAGAATAGCTGCCTGCTCGGCCAGGAGCTGATCTACGTGTTTCACCGTAAGGCGAATCACGCGCATGAACGGCGGATAGCCATGCTCGCGCCGTTGCATGATTTCGTACTCATAGAACTCCAGGTAATCGTTGCGAATCACCTTATCGAAAATCACCTGCAACGGGTCGCCGGTCTGGATGATGACTTTGCCTTTCTTTCCCTTGCGGCCGGCCCTACCACTCACTTGCACAAACATCTGGTAGGCTCGCTCGTGCGCCCGAAAATCGGGGTAGTGAATGATGCTGTCGGCGTTGATGATGCCTACCAAGCTCACGTTGGCAAAGTCCAACCCTTTCGTTACCATCTGGGTGCCTACCAGAATATTGGTTTTCTGCTGCTCGAAGTCGCTGATAATTTGCTGGTAGGAGTTCTTGGCGCGGGTCGTGTCCAGGTCCATGCGCTGCACCTGGGCTTCGGGTAGCATGATTTTCAGGTCGTCTTCCAGCTTCTCGGTGCCGAAGCCTACTGTTTTGAGGTTGCGTGAGCCGCAGGCCGGGCACTCCACCGGCATCCGCTCGTGGTAACCGCAGTAGTGGCAGCGCAGCTCGTGCACGTGCTTGTGGTAGCTCAGGCTCACGGCGCAGCTCTTACACTTGGGTATCCAGCCGCAGTCGAGGCAGTTGATGAAGGGCGAGTAGCCGCGCCGGTTTTGGAACAGAATCACTTGCTCCTGCGCGCCCAGTTTGCGCTCCATCTCCTGCATCAGCTCTGGCGTGAAATGGTTGAGCATAGTTTTTTGCTCCCGGCTTTTGCGGGTATCTACCAACTCAATCTCGGGTAGGCCCGCCTCACCGTAGCGTTTGGTCAGTTCCACCAAGCCGTAGCGGCCGGCGCGGGTCTGGTAATAGGTTTCCACAGCAGGAGTAGCCGAGCCCAATAAGGTTTTGGCGCCCTGAAAATTGGCCATCATCAAGGCCACCTCGCGGGCATTATAGCGCGGCGCCGGGTCGTATTGCTTGTAGCTCGACTCGTGTTCCTCATCCACAATCACCAGCGCCAGATTGTCGAAGGGTAGGAACACGGCCGAGCGCACGCCCACTACCACCTGAAATCGCCCCGACAGCACACCGTTCCACACCTCCACCCGCTCGTTGTCGGAGAATTTGGAATGATACACGCCCAGCCGGGTGCCAAACACCCGCATCAGGCGCGTTACAATTTGGGCTGTAAGGGCAATTTCGGGCAGCAGGTAGAGCACCTGCCCGCCACCCTGCATGGCCTGCTGAATGAGGTCGATGTAAATTTCGGTTTTGCCTGCGCCTGTCACACCGTGTAGCAGCACTATGTCTTTCTCGGCAAAGTGTTGCAGAATCTCCCCGCGGGCCGTGTTTTGCGCCTCGCTCAGGGTGAAATTCAGGCGGGTTTCGGCCGTATGGTCCAGCGGGAAACGCGACACAATCACGTCGAACTGCTCCAATACACCATTTTTAATCAAGGTGTTCACGGCCGAAGCCGAGAGGTGCGGAGCGCTGCTGAGGTAGGCTTTTTCGATGCCCTGGTGATTGGCATGCTCGTTCTGGTAGATGGGCACTTTCTGCAAAAAGCGCATCAGCACGTCCAGCTGCTTGGGTTTGGTAGCCAGCCGCTGAAACAGTTCTTCCAGCGCCGCTTCGGCCACAAACGTGTGGGCTAGCCGTACTTTCTTCACCACCTTCGGTGAGTATTTATCACTCAGATGCTCAAACAGAAAGATGACCTCCTTCTGCATCAGGGACTTGATTACACGGTGGAACGAGCTGATGCCCAACAATTCACCTACCTCTGTAAAGGTCATTGACTTACCTTCCTCACCCGTACGCAGGACCTCCACAATGCGCTCTTCCTGCTCACTCAAAGGGTAGGGACTTTCCTCCAGCACAAAGGCCGGATGAAGCTGCACGCGGCTTTCCGAGCTAAGCTTGAGCGCGGCGGGTAAGGCCGCATTGATCACCTCACCTAGGGTGCACATATAGTAGTCGGCCATCCAACGAAACAGCTTCAGCTGCGGCTGCGTCACTACCGGCGCATCGTCGATAAATTCCAGAATGTACTTGGCCTGGTAGTCTTTGGGCGGCGTTTCGTGCACAGCGGCCACAATGCAGCTCAGCGTTTTTTTAGCGCCGAACTGCACAATCACGCGTCCGCCAATAACCACTTGGTCATTCAGCTCATAGGGTACACGGTAGGTATATAGTTTGGGCAGAGGGAGGGGCAAAATCACGTCCGCGAATAGCGTGACGCGGTCGGTAGCCACCGGCTCCGGCTGCACAAAGTCAAACGAAAGGCTCAAAAGAAGGAAGCTATCAGGCGAAAGTCAAAAAGCGGACTACAAAGATAACCGTTTCGCGGGCGCGTGGTTGCCGACATGCTGAGTTTAGCCCGGCAGTGAAATGTAGATGATGCGTGCAGCAACTCAACTCGATAAGCTCCGCAATGTGTTGGATTTATCAAGTTGAATGCAAGGGGCTTTCTCTCAAAATTGAGTTAGTAGGAAGCACATACTTTTCTTGTAAAAAGCATATCAACTTGTTATAATCCTGCTAGTTATGTGCATAATTCGGGTATTATAGATAGTTGGAAAAAAGAGGTAAATCCAGTTCCGCAATGGTTTGCGTAAGCTTTGTATTCTCACCTTTTAACCCAAAATAATATGTCTAAAGTGATGCACAATGACACTGAGACCAAAGGTCTTAGTGAAGGGCTGAAGATGCCTTTGGAGCGGCGTAACTTTCTACGCTATACAGGCCTGGGCTTGGCAGTAGGTGGTCTGGCATTAGCTGGCTGCAACGACGTGATGGAGGACATGTCGCAGACACAAAGCGCCAACGCTACTGCTGCCGATATGGCTAATATGGTAGATGTAGGTAGTGGCGACGTAGGTATTCTGAATTATGCGTATGCCTTGGAGCAACTCGAGGCTGCTTTTTACGCACAAGTATTGCAAACCCAATACTATAACAGTACATCGGCTCCACAGAGAGTATTCCTGCGCGATATTGAAGCGCATGAGCGTATTCACCGGGAGTTTTTCAAAATGGCCATTACGGCCGCTGGTGCTACCCCTATTAAAGACCTGGAGGTAGACTTTTCCAGTATTGATTTTCGTACCAAGAACGGGGTATTGAGCGTAGCCAAAGCCTTCGAAGACTTAGGAGTAGCTGCGTACAACGGCGCTGGTAAACTTATCAAAAACCCTGCTTACCTAACCATTGCTGGCAAGATTGTATCGGTAGAAGCGCGTCACGCTGCTATTGTCCGCGACTTCTTGGAGTACAACACCTTCGTTGGTCCTGATGTGGTGGACCAAAGCAACGCGCTGGAGAAATCAATGATGCCCGCTCAGGTAGTGGCCATTGCCAACAACTTCCTCAAAGAAGGCTCGAAGCTGAACGTGAGCAACCTGCCCACGGAATAAGCATCGCCTACACACTCTCACATCTTTCTGTTCTGTAAACCATTACTCCATGAATATTCTCAACATACTCGCCGAAATCGAGAAGGTAGACCCGGAAGTCTATGAGCGGCTCGACCAGCGTCGTCAGGTTTTCAAGCACTTTGCTGGTTTCGGTAAAAAACTAGCCACAGCCGCTGTGCCGTTGGCTATGGGCTCCATGTTCCAGAAAGCCTACGGGCAGTCTTCAGGCTTGAGCAAGCAGGTAACCGACGTTCTGAACTTCGCCCTCACGCTGGAATACCTGGAATACTACTTCTACGATATGGGCGTGAAGACGCGTAATCTGTTTGTGCAGGCCGATCTGGCCGCCATCACGATTATCCGCGACGACGAAATGAAGCACGTCAACTTTTTAAAGGCTGTATTGGGTAGCAGCGCCATTGCGCCGCTCAGCGCCAACGATTTCGATTTCACTGGCTCGAAAGGTGGCAAGCGTGCTCCTTTAATTTCAGAGGTGTTCCGTTACCGGCAGAATTTCCTAGCACTGGCGCAGGCTTTCGAAGATACCGGCGTGCGCGCTTACAAAGGCGGCGCTCCACTGCTGATCGAAAATAATACGGTGCTCGAAGCTGCTCTGAACATTCACTCTGTAGAAGCCCGCCATGCCTCGCACATCCGCACTATGCGCCGCGGAGGTACGCAGGCCAACGGCCTACCCAAGAGCTGGATTACCGGCAACGAAGGCGGTGGCCCCTTGCCAAGTGTAACGGCTCCCGTGTATGGCCCTGGTATGCCAGCCGATATGTTCCCTTCGGAAGCTAACGTCACGCAAGCCGGTATCGACCTCACGTCTATCCCCAACGTAACGGCCGATCAGGCCTCCGAAGCATTCGACGAGCCGTTGGATATGGCTACAGTACTCAATATTGCTAGCAACT
This sequence comes from Hymenobacter sp. NBH84, assembly GCF_014217645.1. Lineage (NCBI taxonomy): Bacteria > Pseudomonadati > Bacteroidota > Cytophagia > Cytophagales > Hymenobacteraceae > Hymenobacter > Hymenobacter sp. NBH84. The sequence continues at coordinate 3,054,695 of NZ_CP043644.1, read as the reverse complement.
TCCTCAAATAGCTCTCAGATACTGAGCGAAGAAAAAAAGGGCAGCCGATAGGGCTGCCCTTTTTTATTTTTACTACCCTACGTAGCCGACGTGTCGCCGGGTGCTGCTGGTTTTTTGCGTGGCGGCCTACTGCGGCGCTTAGGGGCAGTAGGCGCAGGTTCCGTCGTGGGCGCAGTTTCAGTGGTTGGCTCTACAGTCGGCTGCGGCGCTGCATCGGGCGCTGGCGGGGTAGAAGTTTTAGCAGCTTTCTTTCGGGGTGCCCTCGGCTTGGGTGCAGTAGGGGTAGGCGTTGCGGCCGGTTCCGGTGCAGTCGTATCAACCGGCGCCGGAGTGACAGTCGTTTTTTTGCTGCGAGAAGCCCTTGGCTTAGCTGGTGCTTTGGACTTAGCAGCTTTGCGAGTAGGCGTTGCTTCAGTATCGGCTGACAGGGTAGAAACAGCCTCATCATCGGCCACAGGGACAACCTCTGGAAGCTCCATTGGCGGCGCAGATGGCTCAGGCGTTGGCGTTGGCTCAGTGGTAGCAGTAACCGCTGAGACGGCGACAACAGGTGCTTCCTCTTCAGCTGGTAGCAGGGTAGGGGAGGGCGCAGAAGCTGTTTCTGTAACTATTGGGCCCGAGGCTTCGCTCTGAATCAATTCAGGAGTTGTCTCGGGGAGCTCTGTGGAGGCGTTTTCCGGGGTAGCGTAGAGAGGTGCCAGTTGGCGGCCACGGTTTTTACCCGAGCGCCGTGCCTTTTTCTTGTCGGCCAATATCTGACCAGCTGTACGGCCCTTGCGGGGCTTTGGCACAATATCAATATCCTCTGCATCCGCTGCTTCTTCAACGGATTCCTCCACAGACTGTTCTACTATTGTAGATTGCTCGTCAACTACCTCAACGGAAGGACGTAGATCAGCTTCAACAGCTATTTCTGCATCTTCATTGGGCTCCACCGAGCCCGCCTCCTGGGCTGCTAAAGCCTCTAGCGCAGCACGTTTGCGGGCCGTGCGCTTGGCTCCGCCTCGGCTCCGTCGTTTTTTCCTGGGAAGTTGAGTAACTGCTTCATCCACAACCTGCTCAGCTTCTTCTACCACAGGCGTAGCAGGTAGGTCGGCCAGTGCTTCCTCTGAGTAAACAACCTCCTCTTCCGTAATAGACGCCAACGCTAATTCCGTGGCAACTGCGGGAGTTTGCTCAGCATACTCGCCAATATCAATTCGTTCCTCATCGTCATCCGACTCTGGCTCCGGTTCAGGCACAGAAGGGATAGGTAGCGCTGCTAACTGCTGCTCTACGGCTTCTATCTCAGTTGTTACATCAGCTTGCTGGCCCAGACGCCGCAGGCGCTCCAGCGTGCTTTCTAAAAACTGGCGATGCTCAGGAGCGCCTGCATACAACGGCCTATGATGTAACGCCTGCTGTACAGAATGCCACTCCTTTTTGAAGCGGCCAAACGCTGCATCGAAGTACGTACGCGTAAACCGCTCCCAGATGTAATCTTGTGCCACCACGGAAGGGTGCAGCATATCATCGGCATAGAAACGGTAGTCACGTAGATCGTCTAACAGCAGCTCATAAGCCGGGAAATACGATACATCGGGTAACAGCTCACTCAAGTAATGGCAAGCCAGTCGAAGAGCTGATTTGCTGACAGCATTCAGCGGGAGTGTATCCTTCAAATGGCGTACGGGACTTACCGTCAATATAAATCGCAGCTTCGGATTATGACGCCGTAAGTAGGCGTGGGTTTCCGCTACGGCGTTGATGATTTCGTCCGGTGTCAGCAATTCCTTCTCAAACTGATCTGCCGGAATTTTGTGGCAATTGCTAACCAACTCGCCTGTAGCGCGCAGCCGGTAGACAAATGCGGTACCCAGCGTCAGCATCACCACATCGGCGGTGCCCAGAAATTCGCCGGTTTGCTGTACTAGCTCTTGAATCTGCTGTAATAACGTCACCGGCGAATCGGCGCCAAGGGTAGCGTGCAGGTCGTAGCTCTGCCAGCGGCCGCGGGCTTCTACTAAGTGCTGTTGCCAATCCATATCCTCACCAGCCGCTGCACGCAGCAACTGGCAAGCCGTGAGCGGATTAAACACGGTGCCGAAGGGATTCACAACGGCCGCGACCTTATTTTCGGTTAGGCGCGCGCCAATTGTCTCCGCGAAGCAGGAGCCCACCGTCAGCACCCGTGCTGCGTGTGGCAGCTGCTGCGGATAAGGAGTAAGAGGAATTTCAGTACGAAACATGCAAGGAAGCTAGGGCCGATAGCCGGCCAACAAATACGCTGCGCTACTCCTGAGTCGCGCGCCACCAAAGCGCGGCAACTTCAAAAGCAAAGCACTCATGGACAAAGATGGGAGTAAATTGCTTATATAAACGAGTTAGCTAATACGGAGGGTAGCGCATGTTGGCCAGAAAGCTGTTCTATCAGCAACGAAAAAGCCCGACTACCAAAGCAGTCGGGCTTTCTTAGTTAAAAAGTAGTTGCTTACTCAGCTACTACGTTGAAGCGAACCTGATGCTTCACTTCTTTGTGCAAGTTCAAGGTAGCGGTATACTCGCCAGCCGTCGAAGGCTCTTGGTCAAACGAAATACGCTTGCGGTCTACCTCAATGCCCTTGTTAGCGAGTGCGTCAGCCAACTGAAGCGTGGTTACGCGACCGAAGATCTTGCCGGTTTCGCCCACTTTCGCTGGAATTTCCAGCACCATATCACCAATTTTGTCGGCAATGGCTTGAGCGTCGCCCTGAATCTTATCGGCTTTGTGCGCAGCCTGACGTACGTTCTCAGCTACGATTTTCTTGTTCGATTTGTCGGCCAGAATAGCCAGACCCTGGGGCAGCAGATAGTTACGACCGTAGCCGGCCTTCACCGTTACGATGTCGTTCTTCTCGCCCAGACCCTTTACGTGGTCTTTCAGAATTACTTCCATGACTTTGTTGGTTTCTGGTTGTTGGTTTTTGGTTTCCTGGTGGTCTCCTCAATTTCTAGTGAATAGAGGAAACGGCCAAGTAACCAAAAACAAAAAACCAATAACTAGAAACTATTTTAACGAATCGGTTACGTACGGCATCAGCGCCAAGTGACGAGCTTTAGCTACGGCCTGGGCTACCTTGCGCTGAAACTTCAGGCTGGTACCAGTGATGCGGCGGGGCAGCACGCGGCCCTGCTCGTTCACAAACTTCAGCAGGAAGTTCGGGTCCTTGTAATCGACATACTTGATGCCGTTTTTCTTGAAGCGGCAGTATTTCTTACGCTGCTCCTGCTTGTGGATTCTTTCGTTGGCTAGGCTCATGATACTAGGCGGCGGCTTCCGATTGTTGTTTGGCTTTCTGCTGATTCATCTCGCCATTACGGCGGCGCTGGTTGTACGACACAGCGTGCTTATCCAGCACAGTGGTCAAGAACCGGATAATGCGCTCGTCACGACGGAACGCCAGCTCCAGCGTATCCACGATGTTGCCCTCACCAGTGAACTCAACCAGGAAATAATAACCGGTTGATTTCTTCTGGATAGGGTAGGCCAGCTTGCGCAGGCCCCAGCTTTCCTGATTGATAATGTCGGCGCTATTTTCCTTAAGCACCTGGGTGAACTTCTCGACCGTCTCTTGCACTTGGCTCTCGTTCAGTACGGGAGTCAAAATGAAGACCGTCTCGTAATTTCTTACTTCCATTACGACGGGGTGAAAATTGTGTGTGAAAACTAAATGAGGCGGCAAAGATACGCTTTTTCTTGCCCGATGCCTACGACCTAGTTATTATTTATTGCGGAAGGATAAGACTTAACTGACTGTGCGTCAGAATTTGCCTGTCCTCCCGAAACATGCTTTAAGTTAAGTATAGGAATCAATATAACTCTGCTAAGTAACAGCTACTTAGTAGTGTATATAATATTATATAAGTATAACTACTAGAATGTGAGGTAGTTTAGAATCTTTCTAACCAAGCTAACGAGGGCTAATTTTCGCCTCTTCTGGTTTGTTGTCTGCGATTCCCAACCTACATTTGTGGCCTTGATGCACGCCTGCGTTTCTTTCTTCCCAGTCAATTTGTGCTATGGATAGCATCCGATTTCGTACTCTCCCCAAACTGCTTCTTGCTCTTTTCCTGACAGTTGCCACCTTGGGCCAGTCTCTGGCGCAAGAGGTTGGCTCCGCGCCAGCGGTTAGCAAAGAAGGTGTAACGCCCGGCGCCACTGCCGGCGCCGATGGTGCCCCCGCTGCTGCGGAAGGTGCTGCCCCTGCCGCTGGCGGAGGCGATGCTGCTGCCATTCAGGCCGGCGATGCTTTGTTTAAAGGCAATTGTGCTCAGTGCCACGCTGTCAACGAAAAAGTGGTAGGTCCTGCGCTAGCAGGCATCACTAAGCGTCGTCCGATGTCCTGGATCATTCCATGGATTAAAAACTCCAGCAAAGTAGTTGCCAGCGGCGACGCATATGCTGTGAAACTCTTCAATGAGTATGGCAAGCAGCAAATGCCCAGCTTTGCCTTGTCGGATGATGAGATTAAGTCAATTATAGCCTACACTGTTTCGCAGGAAGGTAGCGCTAATCCTACCCCAGCACCAGGAGCAACAGCTGGAACTGATGGTGCAGCTCCTACCAACGCTCAAGGCAGCACCGAAGCTGGTCAGTATATCGACCTACTGATGATTGTGTTGGTAGTAGTACTGATTGTACTGGTAGTGACACTGGTTATCATTGCCAACCTAATGAAGGATGTGCTGCGTGGTCGCAAAGACCTCAGCGGCCGCGACGTAGAGCAACTCAATCAGCGTTACGACTTCTCGAAGATTTACAAGTCAGGTGCCGTACGTGGCATTGCCATCACGGTATTCATCTTAGTAGTACTCTACGAATCGGTACAGGCGGCTATGGGTATTGGCCTGACGCAAGGTTACCAGCCTACGCAGCCTATCGCCTTCTCGCACAAACTGCACGCCGGCGAAAATCAGATCAATTGCGCTTACTGCCACACCTCAGTATACAAAAGCAAGTCGGCCAACATTCCGTCGCCTAACATCTGTATGAACTGCCACTCGCAGATCAAGACAGAATCGCCGGAAATCAAAAAAATCTATCGGGCTATTGAGCGCAAGCAGCCTATCCAGTGGGTACGCATTCACAACCTGCCGGATTTGGCCTACTTCAACCACTCGCAGCACACCCAAGTGGGCGGCCTAGAGTGCCAGACCTGCCACGGTCCGATCCAGAATATGGATGTAGTATATCAGTACTCTGCCCTGACGATGGGCTGGTGCATCAACTGCCACCGCGAGACGCCTCTCAACACGAAGGGCAACGCATACTACGATAACCTCGTGAAGCTGCACGACACCAAGAACAGTGCTGTGCCTTTCACGGTGTCATCGAACGGTGGTACCGAGTGCTCGAAGTGCCACTACTAAATTGTACGTCTCGGAGGAAACCTTATTCTTAACGGTCAAACTCCGCGACAACCAAAAGATATTAAATAAGCCTTACTTGGAGATAATATGGGGTCAACATCACGACTCCAGTCTTCAAGACCCTAAGTCCCCATACACAAATGCAAGAGTCGCCTAAGTACTGGAAGGGAATTGAGGAACTGGAGAGCTCGCCGGAGTTTGTGAAGAACGCGTTGACAGAATTCGCGGACTTTCTACCGGTGAAGGAAACCTATGGCTCTTCCGACGCTGCGGTAGCCCCGCGCCGCGACTTCCTCAAACTGATGGGTTTCGGTATCGCTGCCGCTACCCTCGCCAGCTGCGAAACCCCGGTTCGCAAGGCTATTCCGTACCTGAATAAGCCACAGGAAGTAGACCCTGGCATTGCTAACTTTTACGCTTCTACCTACTTCACGGGTCAGGACTACAACAGCGTATTGGTAAAGACCCGCGACGGTCGACCAATTAAGTTGGAAGGCAACCCCGAGTCGCCGCTCACGCGTGGTGGCCTGTCGGCCCGCGCCCAGGCGTCGGTGCTGAGTCTGTACGATGGTGCTCGTCTACAGCATTTCACTATCGACCGTAAGAAAGCCGATAAAAATCGAGTAGACAGCGAAATCCGCACGAAACTGGCTCAAGCCGGTCGTATTGCCATCGTGTCGCCTACTATCATCAGCCCTTCGACCAAGAAAGTTATTGCTGAGTTTGCATCGCGCTACCCCAATACAGAGCACGTGCAGTACGATGTAATTTCGGCTAGTGGCCTGTTACAAGCTAATGGTGGAGCATTGCCGAGCTATAATTTCAGCCAAGCTAATGTTATCGTAAGCCTTGGCGCCGATTTCCTTGGTACTTGGCTGTCACCAGTAGAATTTGCTAAGCAGTATGCCACTACGCGCAAAGTATCGAGCGACAAGAAAACGATGTCGCGGCACTACCAGTTTGAAACGACAATGTCGTTGACCGGTGCCAATGCCGACACGCGCGTGCCGGTGAAGCCTTCTGAAATGGGTGCAGTAACCCTGGCCCTGTACAACGCGGTAGTAGGTGGTGGTAGCGGTTCATATAAGAATGCTACCCTAACTAAAGCTGCTAATGAACTGAAGGCAAACCGTGGCCGCAGCCTTGTGGTATCGGGTTCTAACGATGCCAATGTACAGGCATTGGTAGCAGCTATCAACCAAGCGCTCGGCAACGTAGGTACAACGGTTGATCTGGCTAATCCTTCGCTGGTTCGTCAGGGCAACGATGCCCGCATGACGCAACTGGTAAACGATATCAAAAACAAGAGTGTCGGCGCAGTTATTTTTTACAACGCTAACCCGGTATACGACCACCCTATGGGGGCGGACATTGCCGCAGCATTGCCCGGTCTACCTCTCACGATTTCGCTCAACGACCGTCTCGACGAAACTGGTTCTCTGTGCAAATACGCAGCTCCCGACCACCATTACCTGGAGTCGTGGAATGACTACGAGCCGAAGCGTGGGTACCTAAGCTTGGCTCAACCCGCTATTTCGCCGCTGTTTGCTACCCGGCAAGCGCAAGAAAGCTTATTGACTTGGGCTGGTAATAACACTAGCTACTACGACTATCTGCGTGCTCAATGGCGCGGCGTATTAGTCGACAGTGGCTTCCAAGCTGCTTGGGATAAAGCTGTACATGATGGCGTAGTAATGGGCACCGCTTCGCCTGCAACTGTACCTACTACTGCTGTGGATGCTGGGTCTGCTGCTGCTGCGCTGAGTGCGCCTGCAAAATCAGGCGAAGTAGAACTGGTTCTATATGAAAAAGTAGGCATTGGTAATGGCTCAGAAGCCAACAACCCATGGCTGCAAGAGCTACCCGACCCAGTTTCTAAAGCTACTTGGGGCAACTACGTATGCGTGCCTTATGACATGGCAAAAGCTAACGATTGGGAGCAAGGCGATGTATTGAAAGTGACTGCTGCCAACGGTAAATCGGTAGAATTGCCACTGTTGGTACAACCAGGCCAAGCAAAAGGAACAGTAGCTATTGCCGTTGGCTATGGCCGTAAGCAGACTGGTAAAGTAGGCGATGGGGTAGGGGCTAACGTCTTGCCATTGGCCACGATGGTTGGCAATGGCATTGTGTATGCTACCACTGCTAAACTAGACAAAACCGGCGCTAACGAGACAATTGCTCAGACCCAGACGCACCACACCATTATGGACCGTAAGGCCGTAGTGCAGGAAGCAACCCTGGCGAAGTACATTGAGAATCCGAAAGAAGTAACAGAGTACGAAAAAGTTGCTACTCCTGATGGTCTGGAAGCTCCCGCCCGTGTATCGCTGTGGCAGGACTACGAGTACAAAAACCACCATTGGGGTATGGCTGTTGACCTTAACTCGTGTATTGGCTGCGGCTCGTGCGTGATTGGGTGTCAGGCCGAAAACAACGTAGCTGTAGTAGGCAAACAAGAGGTAATCAACCGCCGCGAGATGCACTGGATGCGCATCGACCGTTACTACAGCTCCGACCACCACCGTGACGAGTTCGAGACGGAAGGTAAGCTAGCTACATATGCTGCGATGGAGAATCCGGCTGAAAATCCGAAAGTGATTTTCCAGCCGCTGATGTGCCAGCATTGCAACCACGCTCCTTGCGAAACGGTTTGTCCAGTACTAGCCACTACTCACAGTTCGGAAGGTCTCAACCAGATGACCTATAACCGTTGCGTAGGTACGCGTTATTGCGCAAACAACTGCCCGTATAAAGTGCGTCGTTTCAATTGGTTCTCGTACTACACTAACGAGAAGTTTGAGAACGTGAACGGCCACATGTTCACTGATCTTGGCCGCATGGTCCTCAACCCCGACGTAACGGTTCGGGCCCGCGGTGTAATGGAGAAATGCTCGCTCTGCGTGCAGCGTATTCAGCTTGGTAAGCTGGAAGCAAAGAAGCAGAAGCGTCGTCCGAAGGATGGTGAAATTGTGTCGGCTTGCGCTCAGTCTTGCCCCACTGAAGCCATCGTATTCGGTGATATGCGTGACCCGGAGTCGCGGATTTCGAAGCTCCTGCGTCGTGAAGACGGCGAGCGGGCTTTCCACGTCCTCGACCAGATCAACGTGCAGCCGAATATCACGTACCTGACCAAGATCCGGAACGTGGAGAACGGAAATGAATTTGTGATCTAGCCATTGAGAATAGGAGTAGGCAGTTTGCTAACAAACGTTACAAGCTGCCTGCTTCCTGCCACTTCCTTTAAATAAACCACTATGCAGCACGTATCGCCTGTACGGGAGCCGCTCGTAACCGGGGGGAAAACGTACCACGACATCACGCAGGACGTGTGCCGGCAGGTAGAAGCCAAGCCGAATATTCGGTGGATGGCGGCCCTGGCCGTTGCCCTATTCTTCCTTGGTGTATTTCTCTATTCTGTATACCGCACCCTATGGTATGGTATCGGGGAATGGGGCCTCAATAAAACTGTTGGCTGGGCCTGGGACATCACCAACTTTGTGTGGTGGGTGGGTATCGGTCACGCTGGTACGCTGATTTCTGCTGTACTATTGCTGTTCCGCCAGAAATGGCGCTCGTCCATCAACCGTGCAGCCGAAGCTATGACCATCTTCGCTGTAATCTGCGCGGCTATGTTCCCGGTGTTGCACATGGGTCGCCCATGGCAGGCTTACTGGGTATTTCCGCTGCAGAATACGTTTGGCTCACTGTGGGCAAACTTCAATTCGCCGCTACTGTGGGACGTATTCGCCATCTCGACTTACTTCTCGGTTTCATTGGTTTTCTGGTACATCGGTCTGATTCCTGACTTTGCTACCATTCGCGACCGGGCGAAAGGCCCTATTGCCAAAGTAGCTTACTCCATGCTGAGCATGAACTGGAAAGGTTCAGCTAAAGCATGGTCGCGTTATGAAACGGTTTCGTTGATTCTGGCAGGCGTTTCTACCCCGCTGGTACTGTCGGTACACACCATTGTATCGATGGACTTTGCTACCTCAGTTGTACCAGGTTGGCACACCACGATTTTCCCTCCTTACTTCGTGGCAGGTGCTATCTTCTCAGGTTTCGCCATGGTACTGACGCTGATGCTCATCACCCGAGTAGTGTTCAAATTAGAAGACTACATCACGCTTGAGCACATCGCCTTGATGAATAAAATCATGATGATTACGGGCTCTATTGTAGGGGTAGCGTACATCACTGAGTTCTTCATTGCCTGGTATTCGCAAGTAGAGTTTGAGCAATACGCATTCATTAACCGCGCAACCGGTCCTTACTGGTGGGCTTATGCGTCGATGATGACCTGTAACGTAATTACGCCCCAGTTGGTGTGGTTCCGTAAGGTGCGCTATAGCATCCCGATGACGTTTGTGCTGTCGATTATTGTTAACATCGGTATGTGGTTCGAACGCTTCGTGATTATCGTAACCTCCTTGCACCGCGACTACCTACCCTCGAGTTGGGCTATGTTCTCGCCCTCTATTATCGACATCGGTATCTATGTAGGTACGATGGGTCTGTTCTTCACCTTGTTCCTATTGTTTGCCAAGTTCTTCCCAGTTATCAACATGGCAGAGGTGAAAACGATCCTGAAATATGGTGTAGACAATGGCCCAACCTATACGGGTCAAGATCCGCACCACGCCCCTACGCATCATCACGCTACCCCTGGCGTACCGGCTTCCGCTCCCGTAACTTATACCAAACATGACTAAGCGTTTCGCCCTCGGCGTTTTCGATGACGAAGACGTACTCCTGCACGCCATTGAGAACGTGCGCGCAGCGGGAGTGAAGATCTACGATGTATTCACGCCTTTCCCTATCCACGGCATCGATGATGCTTTGGGTATTGAACGGAGCCGTCTACCTATCGCCGCATTCTTCTATGGTCTGTGCGGTTTGTCCTTTGCCCTGTGGATGCAGATCTACATGTTGGGATTTGACTGGCCCATGATCATTGGTGGTAAACCTCACATTTCGCTACCAGCATTCATTCCGGTTTCGTTCGAGTTGACGGTATTGTTCACCTGTCATGGTATGGCCATTACCTTCTTCATCATCACAAGCATGTATCCTAAGCCGAAAGTACAGGTGATGGATGTGCGTTCGACGGATGACAAATTTGTGATGGCTATCGAACTGAAGGACGATACAAGCAATCTAGGTCAGTTGACTCAACTGTTGCGTGATAACGGCGCTTCAGAAGTCAACGAAAAAGAAATGACTAAGAACTAATGGCGCATTCGCTGAAAATAGGTCTGCAAGCGTCGTTGATGGTATTTGGAGCAATCTGTACGACTGCTTGCCACGACGCCAATGACACCGGCATTGAATATGCGCCGGAGATGTACGAGTCTATTCCGTATGAGCCTCTACGACAAGTCACGGCTAATACAATCAACCCAATGGGTATCAATCAGCGTACGCCGCCGGTAGGTACCGTTCCACTGGGTAAGCTGGATTACTACGATCATATTCCGAAAGATAGCGTTGAGCAAGCTTCGCGTCGTTTGACTAACCCGCTGGCTTACACGCAGGAAAATCTAGTGGAAGGTCAGACCTTGTATGCTCGTAACTGCCAGCATTGCCATGGTGAACAAGGCGATGGGCAGGGGCCAGTAGGTCAGAAGTTCAAAGGCGTGCCCAACTATTCTGCCGGAGCCTATAAGACAATGAATGATGGGCATATTTACCACGTCATTGAATGGGGCAAAGGCCGTATGATGCCACACGGTTCGCAGGTTAACCCAGAAGAACGGTGGAAAATTGCCATGTACGTTCGTGCACTACAATTAGGTGAAGGACCTGATGGCTTGTCTAAAATGGTAAAGGTGGGCCCAACAAGCGCTGCTTCTGATTCAACGGAAACTTCTGATTCATCTAATCAGTCTGCTGTAGGAGAAGCGCAAGCTGGAACCGGTTCGGCTACCCCCGGACAGGGTAATACAAAAGCAACTAACGGAACGGCGAACTAAGGAACTATGGCAACACTGACGCACCACGAAAGCGCCACGGCTGAACACCTGGTACTTTCGTCTGATACCCGTAAAAAGTTTATTTGGCTAATTCTGGCCGGCGTTGTTCTATTCATCATCGGAGTAGCTCTGGCACTCTTCGGGGTAGGAGCTGAACATGCTAATGGCCACGAGGCTGCTGGCCATGCTGGTGCTCACCATGGTAGTCCGCTTTGGATTAAGCGCATTATAGTGAGTGTGTGGCACAGTAACATTTTCTTCCTTGGCTTATCAGTCGTAGGCACTGTTTGGGTTGCAATTAATACTGTTGCATACGCTGGTTGGTCAGCTGCTATTCGGCGCGTACCAGAAGCTACTAGTGCCTGGATTCTGCCAGGTGGTATCATTCTAGTTGTCGTTTTCCTGCTGAACCTATGGCACAGCGACATCTTCCACTGGACAACTCCAGGTATTATGACCCCTGGTAGTGAGACTTATGATGCTATCATTGCTGGCAAAAGTGGCTTCCTTAGCGTACCATTCTACCTGATTCGTACTGTATCCTACCTCGTTATCTGGTGGGTATTCACAGAGCGACTACGCAAATTGTCGCTGGAAGAAGACCTGAATGGAGGTACATATTATTTCCATCAGAGCATCAAAACGGCCGCGCTATTCCTAGTATTATTCGCGGTAACAGAATCGATGTCGGCTTGGGACTGGGTGATGTCAATTGACACGCATTGGTACAGCACGATGTTTGGCTGGTATGTCTTTGCTAGTTGGTGGGTATCAGGTATTGCTGCTATCACCCTGTGTACTATATTCCTGAAGCAAGCTGGCTATTTACGTTTTGTAAATGCAAGCCACCTGCATGATCTAGGGAAGTTCATGTTTGGCTTCAGTATTTTCTGGACTTATATATGGTTCTCGCAATTCATGCTGATATGGTATGCGAACATACCCGAAGAATCAGTATACTTCAACCAGCGTCTAGGTGGATTTGATAATGCTTATACTGGGTTGTTCTTCTTCAACCTAGTTATCAACTTTGCTTTTCCATTCTTGGTAATGATGACCCGCGACGCTAAGCGGCAGATGATCATGCTTAAGATTGTAAGCATTGCTATTCTAATAGGGCATTGGTTTGACTTTTATTTAATGATCATGCCTGCAACTATGCAGGGAAATAACGGGTTTATCATTGAAATAGGTACCGCGCTGGTTTTCTTGGGTAGCTTCCTTTTACTTATGACGAAGCGCCTATCACAAGCTTCACTGGTTCCCGTCAACCATCCTTTCCTCGACGAGAGCATCCATCACACGACTTAAATTTTAGACGCTGGAAATTGAAAGCTGTTGATTAGAACTTAGTTCTTATGACACTTTCGATTTCCAGCTGCTAGCTTCTAACTTCTTTACAAATGACTGCTCTTGGTATTCTACTGGTCTTGGTGTTACTGCTGGTCGTATTCGGCCTGTTGTTTCGCCTCCAGATTCTGACATCCATTTTCTCGGGTAGCTCTAACCGCGAAATCGGTACAAGCAACCGCGTTAATGCGATTTTATTCTTGGTTTTCCTTATTGTAGGTGGTGCCGCTTTCGCGTGGTCTTTCGCGGATAGCTTCGACGCCATGAACCCACCTATCGCTTCTGTGCATGGCCATGCATTGGAGAAGATGTTCTGGACTACAATGGTTATTCTGGGTATCGCCTTTGTGCTAACTCAGGTACTGTTGTTTGGGTACTCCTACAAATATCAGCATCGTGAAGGCCGTCGTGCTTTCTTCTTTGCGCACAACAATAAGATTGAGATTATCTGGACGCTGATTCCAGCTGTTGTAATGGCTGCATTGGTGTTTGCTGGCTGGAAAGAATGGACGCGTATCACAGGCCCTGCTCCTAAAGATTCAGTAGTTATCGAAGTGATGGGCAAGCAGTTTGGCTGGTTGGCTCGCTATCCTGGTCGTGACCAGAAGCTTGGGGTTGTGAATTATCGCTTGATTGATGCCTCTAATGACTTTGGCCTCGACCTAAGTGACCAAAGCTCACTGGATGATATCACATTCTCCTCAGGTGCTTTGCATATTCCCAAAGGCCACCCTATCATGTTCAAGATTCGTTCGCGCGACGTTCTGCATGCTGTGTATATGCCTCACTTCCGGGTGCAGATGTATGCCGTTCCTGGTATGCCTACTAAGTTTTGGTTCACGCCTACTCTGACAACGGAAGAGATGCGAGCTCAAACGGGTAATCCAAATTTTAAGTATGAGATGGCATGTAATCAGATATGTGGTCGGGGGCATTTTGCTATGAAAATGGAAGTGATTGTAGAGGAACCAGAAGACTACATTGCTTGGTTGTCGCAGCAGAAATCCTTCTCGTCACAGAATCCTGAAATTCTGGCTAACTTGAAGAAAAAAGCACAAGATCAAAAAACAATTGGAGTAACTGCTCCAGTAGGTCCGGCTGCTACAGCCGCTGTACAATCGGCTACTCCAGCTTCGTTGTAATTACATTTTAACGCACGCTTCTCTATGGCTGCTAATATTCCTACTAACGCACAGGCGCAAGGCGGTATTGGTGTGTCGGTTCCGCATACCGAACACGAAGATCATTTGCATAATGATGAGCACCACGAGCAAAGCTTTATTTCGAAGTACGTCTTTAGTACAGACCATAAAGTAATTGCCAAGCAGTTTCTCATCACAGGTATTTTTTGGGCCATTCTGGGCGGCACACTTTCTAGCTTGTTCCGCTTGCAACTTGGATGGCCTGAAGCAACTCTGGAATGGCTGACGCCGGTACTAGGTAAATGGGTGGAAGCTGGTAAACTGAATCCTGAGTTTTATCTGGCGCTGGTGACGATGCACGGTACTATCATGGTATTCTTCGTGCTGACAGCTGGTTTGAGCGGTACTTTCTCAAACTTCCTGATTCCGTTGCAAATAGGCGCTCGTGACATGGCTTCGGGCTTTATGAACATGCTATCGTACTGGTTCTTCTTTATATCCAGTGTGATTATGTTTTCGTCGCTATTTATAGAAACGGGTCCCGCTGCTGCTGGATGGACAATTTATCCTCCTTTGAGCGCCTTACCACAAGCTATTCCAGGATCGGGTGCTGGTATGACGCTATGGCTGGTGTCAATGGCTTTGTTCATTGTATCACAATTGTTAGGTGGTGTTAACTACATCACAACCATCATCAACCTGCGTACCCGCGGTATGTCGATGTCGAAGCTGCCACTCACTATCTGGTCGTTTTTCCTGACGGCTGTGTTGGGTCTGCTGGCATTCCCCGTGCTCTTCTCGGCTGCTTTGCTGTTGATCTTCGACCGTTCGTTTGGTACGAGCTTCTTCCTGTCAGATATCTACATTGCTGGCCAAGCATTGCCAAACACAGGTGGTAGCCCTATTTTGTTCCAGCATTTGTTTTGGTTCCTGGGTCACCCCGAGGTATACATCGTGATTATGCCGGCCATGGGTATGGTATCGGAGATCATGGCTACTAACGCTCGTAAGCCTATTTTCGGCTACCGTGCTATGATTGGTTCGCTTCTCGGTATCTCACTGCTTTCCTTCGTCGTGTGGGCCCACCACATGTTCGTGACAGGCATGAACCCCTTTTTGGGCTCAGTCTTCATGTTCTTGACGCTCATTATCGCGGTGCCTTCAGCTGTGAAAACGTTTAACTGGCTGGCTACTTTGTGGCGGGGTAACATTCGCTTCACGACAGCTATGTTGTTCTCGATTGGCTTCGTGTCGCTGTTCGTATCTGGTGGTCTGACGGGTATTGTATTGGGTAACGCTGCTCTGGATATTCAGATGCACAATACTTACTTCGTGGTGGCTCACTTTCACTTAGTGATGGGTAGCTCTGCTTTCTTCGGCCTATTTGCTGGTGTATACCACTGGTTCCCGAAGATGTTTGGTCGCATGATGGACGAGAAGCTTGGCTACATCCACTTCTGGTTGACTTTCCTCGGTGTGTATTTGGTATTCCTACCCATGCACTATGTAGGTATTGCTGGTTTTCCCCGTCGTTACTACTCTTGGACCGGTTTTGATACATTCAGCCAGTTTGCTGACCTGAATAAATTCATTTCGGTAGCTGCCATCTTGGCCTTCTTCGCGCAGTTTATCTTCATCTTCAACTTCTTCTACAGCATCTTCCGCGGTCGTCGGGCTACAGAGAATCCCTGGCAGTCGAATACGTTGGAGTGGACTACGCCGGTTGTTCCCGGTCACGGTAACTGGCCTGGTGCTATCCCCGCTGTGTATCGTTGGCCATACGACTATAGCAAGCCTGGTGCTGAGACGGACTTCATTCCGCAGAACGTACCTTTCTCGCAAACGCAGTCGTCGAACATGCCTTACGAGCGAGAAATGGCTGACTAAGTTTCGCCTGAGTGTATTTCAAACGGGCCGCTGTATTTACGGCGGCCCGTTTTTATTTAATCAACCGAAAGATATAGCTAGCTCAGATAAATTCGGCATTTAATCAATTTTCTGGAGCAACACGCCAGTGAACTTTGTTTCACTAGTAAGAAGATTTATAACCTATGCACACTCCTGCTTTTGTTCGCCGGTTTCGGTTTTTCGGTGTACTCACTGTTGTATCGGTTTACTTGTTGATCTTGGTAGGAGGCATTGTGCGTAGTACAGGCTCCGGTATGGGTTGCCCCGATTGGCCGAAATGCTTCGGAATGTGGGTGCCACCTACCGACATTAATCAGCTCCCAGCTGATTACAAAGAAGTGTATACAGCTCAACGAGTGGCCAAAAACAAACGACTCGCAGTTACTCTACAGCGTTTCGGCTTTCAGCAGGTAGCAAGCAATATTTTTGCACACCCTACGCAGTACATAGAAACAGATTTCAACCCGGTGAAAACTTGGATTGAATATGTAAACCGCTTAGTAGGCGCCTTAATTGGTGTGTTTGTGTTTCTAACGGCTGTCTTGGCGTGGCCCTACTGGCGCCGCGACCAAATAGTGTTCTGGTTGGCATTTTCAGCTTTTATTCTGACAGGAGTACAGGGCTGGCTGGGTTCATTGGTTGTTTCTACCAATTTGCTACCCATTATGATAACTATTCATATGGGGTTGGCGCTACTTATTGTGGCTATGCTGATTTATGCGGTAGAGCGCTCACAGCGGGAGGCTATAGAGGTAGAAAGGAGCAGTGAAGCATCTGTCGCAACTGGAATGTCGGGCTGGCTATGGTTGATTGTTGTGTTGACGTTTGCACAGATAGTGCTAGGAACCCAGGTACGAGAACAGGTTGACTTAGTATCTACTGCAAATGGCTATATGCAACGACAAACCTGGATTGATCAATTAGGAAGCGTTTTTGCAGTACACCGCACGTTTTCAGCAGTGTTGCTGCTATTGAATGCTTACGTAGTCTATCAGCTGTACCGGCAGCCTAATCGGCGCCTACAACGCTTAGCTACTGTGGTCATTGGCGTAATTGTAGTAGAGATTCTGGCTGGGGTTACACTGGCTTATTTTAGCCTGCCAGCAGCAGTTCAACCAGTGCATCTTTTGTTGGGTACTCTATTGTTCGGGGCGCAGTTTGTCTTGTTGTTGGCCTACCGGTACGCTCGGAAAACAGTAGGGCAGGCCGCGTTTCCAAGGGTTGTTGCGTAACTTTGCGCCCCGCGTTTGGTCGAGTATAACGGCCAATTATCAGTCTAATCTCTCGGATGTCTAAAGCCAGAGCGTTTTTTCAGCTACTCAAGTTTCGTCTGGCCCTCACGGTAGCCTTTTCTAGCGCCATTGGTTACCTACTGGGGGCTCATGAGCTTGATCTGGGTAAAGCACTGTTGGTATTGGTAGGCGGCTTGCTGGTTACAGGCTCGGCCAATACCATTAATCAAATTTTTGAGAAGGACCTCGATAAGCTTATGAAGCGCACCGCCAAGCGCCCTATTCCCACGGGAGTAATAAGCATCGCGGAAGGCTGGGTGTTTGTCCTTGTAACCGGCTTATTAGGATTAGGAATCTTAGCCTACTTCTTCAACCCTCTGACCGCGGCGTTGTCATTGCTTTCGTTGATTCTGTACGGGTTCATCTACACGCCGCTCAAAACAATCTCACCGATATGTGTGGCCGTTGGTGCTATTCCGGGCGGAATGCCGCCTATGATTGGCTGGGTAGCCGCTACCGGCATATTAGGGGTAGAGGCCTGGATTTTATTCGGAATTCAGTTTATGTGGCAATTCCCGCACTTCTGGGCCATTGCCTGGGTATTGGACGATGATTACAAGAAAGCTGGTTTCAAAATGCTGCCTACCCCAGGTGGTAAAGACCTGCGCACGGCCATCCAGATTATGACCTACACGCTGGTGCTGATTCCGCTGAGCCTGTTGCCAACGGTCTTTCACATGACGGGCACTACCTACGGAATAATTGCTGTGGTATGTGGAGTTTTATTCCTAGGGCAAACGTTCTATCTCATGCGTACCTGTTCCAAGAAAGCGGCGATGAGCATCATGTTCGGCTCGTTTCTATACCTGCCTATTGTACAGATTGCGTTGGTATTCGATAAACTGTAACCTACTCAAGTATGCATACCTCTGAAGTTTTAACCGCTAAAGAACCCGGTACTGGTCAGCACCCGTACCGCTTGCAACTGATTCTGCTGATGATCAGCAGCTCTATGATTTTTGCTGCCTACACCAGTGCTTATATTGTGCGGCGCGATGAAGGCAATTGGCTGGAATTTGCCCTACCCATGGCGCTGGCCATCAACAGCGCTATTATCTTAGCAAGTTCTGGTACAATGCAGTGGGCTTTTATGGCAGCCCGGCGCAACAGCATCAAACAAGTTCGGATTGCACTGATTCTGACCTTTATATTAGGTCTAGCCTTCTTGGTAGGACAGTGGAATGTGTGGGGAGAATTAGTAGCCAGCCGAATTTTCTTCGGCGGTACCGACGCCAATCCTTCTGGTTCGTTCGTATACGTGCTCATGGGCGTACACGCCTTCCACCTCGTTACAGGCCTTATTTTTCTGTGGGTTGTGCTCCGCAAAAGCTTGCGCTATGAAGTACATTCCAAGCAGATGCTCTCGATAGGCAATGCGACTATCTACTGGCACTTCCTCGGTGGGCTTTGGTTGTACCTGTATTTGTTCCTACTTTTGAACCACTAGTATTGTCTTACCCCGCATAGTATGTCCACTTCTTCCTCAACGCTGGCCCCCACGACGAATTCGGTCGAACTCGAACAGCCACGTTCCGGCACTTGGGATGGCGGTAACGAACCCTTCAAGGCGAGCTACGGCAAGCTGATGATGTGGTTCTTTCTGCTGTCGGATGCCTTCACGTTCGCCGCGTTCCTGACCACCTACGGCATGATCCGCCACCGCAATCCGGTGTATGTGGGTGATGTCGAAAATTTTGAATTCTCGACTGCCTACTGGCCCATTCCCGAGAAGGTATTTAATGCCTTCCCTGGCTTCCACGGTGTAGATCTACCGTTGGCCTTCGTGGCGTTGATGACCATGATTCTCATCTTCAGCTCTGTGACGATGGTACTGGCTGTGGAAGCTGGCCACCGCATGGACAAGAATGATGTGCAGAAGTGGCTGCTATGGACTATTCTGTTCGGCGCTACGTTCTTAGGTTCTCAAGCCTGGGAGTGGAGCCACTTCATCAGCGGCCACGAAGAAGGTACGCTGATGAGCGACGGAACCATGTTCCATGGTGCTAATTTGACCATGAACCAGTATGGACCGGTACTCTTTGGTGACTTATTCTTCTTTATCACGGGTTTCCACGGTACGCACGTATTCTCGGGTGTCTGCTTGTTGGTATGGGCTTTTATTGCTACTACCAATGGCACCTTTGAGAAGCGTGGCCATTATGAAATGGTAGAGAAAATCGGTCTCTACTGGCACTTTGTAGACTTGGTTTGGGTGTTTGTTTTCACCTTCTTCTACCTCGTTTAATCGTAAACTTAAATGGCTGGTCGTCCAACAGCGCGTTGGGACGACCAGCCATTTACCCATTCAGTAATTCAACCATTTAGTTATAATGGCACATCACGTCGAAGTTCAGCACAACGAGATACGGGAGATTCCGAAGCCCAATACCGGCTGGATCTGGAAAACCTTCTGGGTACTAGTAGGCATCACGGCCGTTGAGTTCGTTATTGCCTTTACGATGCCATCCAGCACCTTACGCAATAGCATCTATATCGTGCTAACTATTTTCAAGGCTTTCTTCATCGTAGCTGAGTTTATGCACTTAAAGCACGAGACGAAAGGCCTTATCTGGAGCATTTTGATTCCAGTTGCGTTACTTATCTGGTTGTTGGTTGCTCTGGTAACGGAAGGTTCTTACGCTGGCGAGTTGCTTCAGCATACATTCAGTAGCTAATCTATGCGGCCCCGGCAAACCCTGTTGTTGGGCCTCATGCTGCTTGTGCCCGTCCTAGCTTTTCTGTTTCTGAAAAGCTTCGGCACCAATCATTACGCGCTGCCAACTTTCTTCCCCGAACGTGTTGATTCAACACAAGTTGGCGGAAAGTGGCAGCGCGATACTGTTTATCACCACCTGAACAGCTTCGGTCTAACCTCGCAATCTGGGCATCCAGAAGCTATAGCGGAAATAGCGGGTCGTGGCCTATATGTAGCAGGATTCTTGTGTGCTAATTGTCCTGGCGCCTCGCCCGAGCCCATTGCGCAGCTGGCCCGCGTGCAGGAGCTGTATCGGCAAGATTCTCAGGTGAAGTTAGTCACGTACTTAACCGCCGGTATCACGCCCGAGAAGGCTGCTGAACAGTATGGTGCTATTGCCGGCAAATGGTGGTTTCTGGCGGGTGACAGCGCAACAATGCGTCGCGTGGCTGATGATTACCATTTACCAACCGCTACAAACAGCACGATTCAGACGTCGAATCTGTTTCTAATAGACCGCGACCAACAGATACGCGGCATTTACGACGGTACCAAGCACAAGGAGATTGAACGGTTGCTGACCGAAATAGGCGTTCTATTGTACATCTATGAGCACGACGACGCAGACCGCTAATCCTAGCGGTACTACCAAATACAAGATTTTAGCTGGCGTACTGGGTGCAGTGATACCGTTGGCCGTTGCCGTACTATACTTCTTTCCGGGTATTCTGAAGGTAGAAGGCGCTAACGTGAAGATGCTGCCGGCTGTGAATGCCGGATTGAACTCTCTGACAGCTGTTTTTTCTAATACTCGGATACTACTTCATCCGGCTAAAGGATGTAGCGCGTCACCGCGCTATGATGAGCATAGCCTTCCTACTTGGGTCGTTGTTCTTGGTGTCGTACGTAGCGTATCACTCGCAGGGCATCGTCACGAAGTTTGGCGGGGTAGGGGCTATTCGAGGGGTATATTACTTCCTGTTGCTAACGCACATTGTGCTGGCAGCCGTAACGGTAGCCCTGGTGCTTTTCACGCTATATTATGCGCTGACGCAGCAATTTGCTAAGCACCGCCGGATAGCCCGCTGGACTTTCCCTATTTGGCTGTATGTGTCCGTTACGGGGGTTATCGTGTACTTCATGATTGCACCCTATTACACGTAATAGCCGTTAGCGTAAAACAATTGTCGGAGTTGAAACTTAACGCCTACTTAGGTGTTCAAATCATATGAAAAAGGCCATCAAATCCAGTGTATTTCTGTTGCTGCTGAGCACGTTGCTTAGTTTACTTCCGTTGGCAACACAGGCCCAGTGCGTGCTGTGTAAGTCACAGGTAGAGTCGTCGCGTACGGAAAAAGACGGCTACGACGTAACAGGTCTAAACAAAGGCATCGTCTACCTCATGACGGTTCCTTACCTGTTAATGGGTACAGTAGGGTATTTCTGGTATCGCAACGTGCAAAAGAAGAAAGCTGCGCAGCAGTAGAAGCTAGATTGCATTCTACGCGCAACTATTGTATTAAGCAGTGAATGCCGCCAAATGGCGGCATTTTTGTTAGCTTCCGGGTAGGTTTGCGCTGTAGTGCTTGGTGTTAGTTAGCCTTCTGCCTTGTTAAAATCGACTCGTTTTTCTCCGTTGTTTCTGCTGCTGGCGGCCGTTCTGTGTTTCGCTGGGGCCTATGTCAGTAATCAGTACGCACAGCGTTCCGGGTCTTTGTTCCGGGCCGATGCACTGCGGCTACAGAACCTGCTGACGGAAGCCGAATTAACGGCGCGCTATGAGGCGGAGGAAGTGGTAGACAACTTGCGTAAATACAAGCCAACTTTTGGGGAGCTGGTAAGCCATACGACCTACCCTTGCTTTGTGTATGAGGGTGAGCAACTGGTAAGCTGGTCCGATCATACCATCGAGCCAGATCAGGCGCTGGTAGATGAGGAGTTTCGGGAGAAGATGGTGGAAATGCGCTTCGGGCACTACTTGGTGCTTCGCCAAGTGCTGGGGCCATACACCATTATCACCTACGTGCCGCTGGAGCAGCACTATGGTATCAGCAACCGCTACCTGCGCAACGGCGCCGGGCAGGCACTATTCCGGGGGATGAATATCCGGCTGGTGCCAAATAGCACCAATCAGCGCCTACCCCGCTTGTATACCGATGCAGGAGAATACCTCTTCTCAGTCGAAAGTCTTCAGCCTAACCCCATCACGGGTAAATACCTACCGTGCTTTTTACTGTTGTTGGGCCTGAGTTGCTACCTATTGTGCTGGTGGCAAATGGCGCGGCGACGCTTTCGGGCAGACAAAGCTCTCAGCGGTGCCATTGTAGTAATTCTGGCGCTAGTGGTGTTGCGGGCGGCATTGCTCTTTGCGGGCCTACCTTTTTCGCTGATTGAGCTACCTCTATTCGACCCGCGAGTGTATGCGGCTTCCTGGCTTTCGCCTTCACTGGGCGATTTGCTAATCAATGCGCTTTTGTTGTTAGTGGGGTCTTACTACGCACTCTTGCTGTTCCGGCGCTACCGGATAGTGCGGCGGGTGCGGCAGGTGCGCAACCAACTAGTGCGGCTGTTGCTGGGCATAATAGCGGTGCTGGGCTATTTTGGGCTGATGGTGCTGCTGTATCAGTTCTTTTCCAATAGCTTCAACAACTCCCAACTAGTGCTCGATATCACGCAGAGCATTCAGGTGAGCGGTTTCAAAGTGCTGTTGTGTTTGGCGCTGGTGCTACACGGGGGAGCCTATATGGTAGGCTTTTTCCTGTTGTCGCAGCTGTTTACGGCGGCGGTGCGACCTACCTCCAAGGTATCGGATGTGGTGCTGCTGAGCTTTTTCATGCTGCTTTTCCTACCAACCGGGCTCATCCTTAATCAGCCCTACCTCACGCTGTTGGGGCTGGCGCTGTTGTTCTTCGCGGTGCTGCGCCTCACTGGGCTGAAGCAACTGGTGAATGTAGTACCGTATCAGATTTACCTATTTATTTTCCTGATGCTGGCCGTGATATCGGCTGTGGGGGCGCTGGCTTTGTACGAGTATGCTGATCAGCAACTGATTCTATCCAAGCAAAAGATAGCAGGCAATTTGCTAATTGATAACGATTTGCAAGGAGAATACCTGTTGGCCGAACGCACGCGCCAAATGGCTGCTGATCCGCGCATCCAAAAGGTATTGGCTAATCCGTTTGCCAACCAGGAGGTAGTCCGGCAGAAAATCGACAAGTACTACTTGCGCGACTATTTCGATAAATACGAGGTGGTGGTCACGCTGTTTGGCCCCTCGGGCACAACCGCTGATAGCAGCGTAGCCCTACCCGCTCTGCGCCGCCGTCTGCTTGCCAATGCCACGCTCACAGACCAAGAAGGCATCTACCTAATTCGGGGTAGCAACTCGTTCAGCACGCGGCGCTACGTGGCCCTGGTGCCTGTGCCGGCCGACAGCAGCCGGGAGAGCACCATTGTACTAGAACTGTCTCTCAAGAAGTTGACCGCCTACAGCGTAGTGCCCGAACTGCTGATCGACCAGAAGTTTTTTCAGCCTGGACTAGGGCCGGAGCTAAGTTACGCTGGCTACGAAAATAATCAGTTAGTATACAGCGAGGGCGATTTTGACTACGTAAACCAGCTGACCAATAGTGTATTGAATGATAGTAGGCTCTACACAACGGGTCTGGCTATCAATGGATTTCACCACCTGGGCGTGCGGGGGCCGCAGCAACGCTTGGTTATCGTGACCACGACCACGTACTCGTTTGCCAATTGGCTGGCCAACTTCTCTTTCCTATTTCTGCTGCACACGTTCTTCTGGCTGGTGTGCATTGGCATTTATACCTTGGCACAAGGCCAATCGCTTGAGGTGTTCCGAACCAATTTCAGCACCAAGATTCAACTGTTTCTGAACTTCGGGATTCTGGTGCCGCTGTTAATTGTGAGCGTGGCGACGGCCAGCCAGGTGACCAGTTCTTATAAGCGCGACCTGCTGCGCGCCTACGAGCGCCGCGGCAAGGCCGTGCAGGAAAGCTTGCTCCGCAACCGCTCCGCCCTCACCGATTCTGCCAACCACAGCGCCATTATCGACCTGGCCGACAACGTAGCCAGCATTACCGATACTGACCTGAACCTATACGATGCCCACGGCATGTTGCAGGTAAGCAGTCAGCCGCTCATTTTTGAGGCGGGTTTGTTGAGCCCCTTGATGAACCCACAGGCCATGGCTGCGTTGGCCGAGCACGGGCAGCCGCGCAAGCTGTTGACCGAGCACGCTGGTACGTTGTCGTTCAACGCGCTCTACCTACCCCTGCGCGCCGGGACGGTGCGCGCTGGCAAACCGGCACCCGTTATCGGCTATGTGGGTATCCCGTTCTTCGACTCCGAGAAAGACCTAGACGGCAAGCTGATCGAGCTGATATCAACCAGTCTGAACATCTTCACGGTGATGTTTATCCTGTTCCTGATTCTGACGTTTGTAGCCTCGCGCATTCTCACGGCCCCTCTCAAGCTCATCACGGCCAAGCTGAAACAAACTACCCTGACGGACCGCAACGAGCTGCTGGAATATAACTCGGCTGATGAGATTGGGCTACTGGTGCGCGAGTACAACGGCATGCTGATGAAACTGGAAGCCAGTAAGCTGGAACTGGCCGCGCAGGAAAAAGAAGCTGCCTGGCGCGAAATGGCCCGACAAGTGGCCCACGAGATCAAGAATCCGCTCACGCCGATGAAGCTTTCGTTGCAGTATTTGCAGAAAGCCATTGCCGAGCATCGGCCCAACGTGCAGGAGCTGATTGGCAAGATTTCGCAGACGCTCATCACGCAGATTGACGTGCTCTCGGATATTGCTACCTCGTTCAGCACCTTCACTAACCTGCCCGCCATGCGTCCCGAGCGCCTGGATATCATCCCGATTCTGCGGCGGTGCGTGAGTCTGCATCAGAGCAATGCCATCGGCGGCCACCTCTACCTGCTGCTGCCGGATGATGCTGATAGCGGCAACTACGAAGTGTTTGCCGACGAAAATCTGCTGGTTCGTACATTCAA
This sequence comes from Hymenobacter sp. NBH84, assembly GCF_014217645.1. NCBI lineage: Bacteria > Pseudomonadati > Bacteroidota > Cytophagia > Cytophagales > Hymenobacteraceae > Hymenobacter > Hymenobacter sp. NBH84. The sequence continues at coordinate 3,029,914 of NZ_CP043644.1, read as the reverse complement.
TAACTTATTGATCAATGCGTTACAGGCGGTGCCGCTGGGGCAGCACCCCGATGTGGGCTTATGGCTGGAATATCAGCCCGATGGGCAGCACCTGTTGATTTGCGTGCAAGACAACGGCGCCGGCATTCCGTTGGAAGTACAGGACAAGATTTTTAAGCCGAATTTCACCACCAAAGAGCAAGGTTCGGGCATCGGCCTAGCCGTGGCCCGACGCGGTATCGAAAGCGCGGGTGGGCGCATCTGGTTTGAAACGGAAGAGGAGGTAGGCACCACGTTCTTCGTAGAGCTGCCCCTGGCCCCCGAGAAATAGTGAAGTTGTGAACTGGTCATTTTGATATTCTGACAGCAGCACTTGCATAAAGTGCGCCTCTCTAATGTCAAATTCACCAGTTCACAACTTCACTATTTCACCACTCGGCACGAATCGTGGGTAGATGTGCGTTAGGTAGCAACTAAGTAAGGGCCGAAACTGAATGGCATGAGGAAAAGCTTTACGCGTCAATTCTTGCGCTGGGGCTGCCTGTTGTTGCTATTCTTGGCGGCGCGGGGGCCGCTGCTGGCCCAAGAGGCCGGGCCGCCCAGTACCCGTCGCTGCCGCTGGGTACAGCTGGCGCCCGCCCGCGATACGGCCACGTTTCGCCTACCCGATTCGCTGACGGTGGTGCCTACCTCCGTAACGGTGTCGGGGCATACGGTGGCCTACGATGTTCGCACCGACACCTACCAGTTCCTGCGCCAGCGCACGCGCTACCCCTCGCCCGAGCCGGGGCAGCCTGATCTAATCCTACCCCGCCAGGAGGCCGACTCGGTGCTGGTGTGCTACCGGGTGCTGCCGCTGGCGCTGACCGCGCCGCGCTACCGACGCCCGCGCAGCTTGTTGGATAGCGTGGCGTTTCGGGAGAAGCCCGTAGGGTACGAGGATTTTGCGGTGAAGGAGCAGATTTTGAGCACGCCGGGCATCAACAAAACCGGAAATTTGTCACGGGGCGTATCGTTTGGCAACACGCAGAACGTGTTCGTGAACTCAGCGCTGAACTTGCAATTGGAAGGCAAGCTGACGGATAAAATCAACCTGACGGCCGCCATTTCTGATCAGAATGTGCCGTTTCAGCCGGAGGGCAACACACAGCAGTTGCAGGAGTTCGACCGGATTTACGTAACGCTCACGCACCCCAATTGGAGCCTGACGGCCGGCGACGTGGTGCTGCGCAACAAGCCCGATTACTTCCTGCGCTACTACAAGAATATTCAGGGCGCGGCAATTGAAGCCAACTTTAAGCAGGGGCCGCGGACGCGTAGCAGCACACTGGTGGCGGCTGGCGTGGCCAAGGGCAAGTTTGCCTCTATCGACGTGCTACCCATCGACAACGTGCAGGGACCCTACCGGATGCGCGGCCCCAATGGCGAGCAGTTCATCATCCTGCTCGCCAACTCCGAGCGCGTGTACCTGGATGGCCGCCTGCTGACGCGGGGTTTCGACTTCGACTACATTGTGGACTACAACCAGGCGGAAATTACGTTTACGCCCAACCATCTCATTACCAGTAATTCGCGCATCAAGGTAGAGTTTGAGTATTCCGATTTCAACTACTCCCGCTCGCTCACTACTCTCAGCCACTACCAGCAGCTGGGCAAGTTGCAGGTGCGGGCCAACTACTACCGCGAGGCCGACAACCCCGACAATTCGCCCAACCTAACGCTGAGCGAAGCCGACCGCGCCCGCCTGCGCAGTATCGGCAACGACGTGAGTCTTGCGACTACCTCCGGCGTTGACTCCGTGACGTATAACCGCAACCAGGTGCAGTACAACCGTAATGTGGTGACTGACGACAACGGCAACCGGCGTGTGGTGTACCAGTTTGCCACGGGGGCCGACACTTTACGCGGCGTGTATAATGTGCGCTTCACCAACCTGGGGCCTAACCGAGGGGATTACATCGTGAGCACGGCTAATGCCAGCGCCAACGGGCAGGTGTACCGCTATATAGAGCCCCTGAACGGCGTGCCGCAGGGCAGCTACGCGCCGGTGCGCCTGCTGCCTACCCCACTGCTCAAGCAAATGGCCACGGCCGGGGCCACGTATCAAGTCGATTCGACGGCCAGCGTTTTTGTGGACGTGGCGTCGTCGCAGCTGGATGTGAACCGATTCTCGCCGGAGGTGGCGCAGGGACAGGCCATGCGCGTGGGCTATGCCGTGCAGAATCGCCGCATCAACCTGCCGGGCCTGCGCGACTACCGCTTGCAGAGTGACCTTACGTTTGAGTATACTAGTCACCGATTTTCGCCCATCGACCGCTACCGCGACATCGAGTTTGACCGCAACTGGAGCAACAACATTAGCGGGACGGTGGCCGCTCAGACCAACACCAATAGCCTGACGCCGCGGGAAGACAACATCCTGAATTTTTCGGTGGGCGCGGTGAAGGATATCAATAACAGCATCAGCTACCGCCTGAGTCGGCGTTACCGCGCCACGGAGGTAGACGGCACCCAACACTGGCTGGAGGCGGCTCACCAGCTAGGCGACGTGCAACTGCGCGGCAACTTGTTTTTGCTGAACGCGCAGGTAGGGCGTCGGGAGTCGCAGTGGGCGCGAGGCGAGGCCACGGCGCGCTACGTAGCCGGCCCCGTGGTACCCGGCTACGCCTACCGCTTCGATAAAAACCGCGTGGCCCTACCCAACGGCGACTCACTATTCACGGCCAACTACTACGACGAGCACCAGGTGTTTGTGCAGAGCCGCGACTCAGCTCGCACCCGCTTCCGCCTCGACTACACCTACCGCCGCGACCAGACGCCCCTCAACAACGAGCTGCAAACCCGCGGCCGCGGCCAAACCTGGCAGGGCTCGTTGGCTAGTCGCATCGGCCGCAACCAGGATATTGCGCTGGTGGCCACCTACCGCGACCTGATAGCCCGCGACAGCGCCCGCCAGCGCACGGTGCTGGGCAAGGTAGACTGGAACGCGACGTTCCTCGATAACGTGTTTCGCTCGGAGCTGAATTACAGCGTGGCTACCGGCCGCGAGTTGCGGCGGGACTACTCCTTCCTACCCGTCACCAATGGGCAGGGCACGCATTACTACGGCGGCGACGCCAACGGCAACGGCCGCCAGGACAAAGACGAGTTCTTCGAGGCGCCTACCTCGGATGCGCAGTACCGCACCTATATCAAAGTGTATCTACCCACCGATCAGTACATCACGGCATACACCAACCGTCTGAGCTACCGCCTGAGTACCACCGCACCCCGCGGCTGGCGCGATGCAGGTAAGCTGCTGAGCTTCGTGGCGCGGTTTTCGGCCATTACCACCGTCACGCTCGACAGCCGTACCACCGATAACAGCCTGGGGGCGCGCCTGAATCCATTTTCTTACCAAGTAGAAGACAACCAACTGCTAGGGATGAACAAGCTGTTGCGCAACACGCTGTACTTCAATCGCTCCAACCCAATTTTTGGGGCAGAATTGACGGCCCAGCAAACGCAACAGAAAGTACTACTTACGCAGGGCTTCGATATTCGGAACCTGGCTTCGCAGAGCTTGTTGTTGCGCCGTACGCTGGCCCAGCAGTTTACGGGGCGCTTCACGGTGTCGCGGAGCGTGCGTGGCAACGAGTCGAGCTACCTGGACACGCGCAACTACCGGCTGCGGCTCTACGAGGTAGCCCCCGAAATCAGCTACCAACCTAGCAGCACCCTGCGCTTCACGGGTACCTACCTGCGCACCGTGAAGCAGAATACCTTCAAGGATGGTACCGATGCCGACGCCCGCGGTGCCTTCGATCAGCTAGGTATTGAAACCCGTGTGAGCCAGGTAAGCAAGCGCACCATCACGGCCGCCACGCGCTACGTGCGGGTAGGGTTCGACGGCGATGTGGCCTCGGTGGTGGGCCTGGAAATCCTGCAAGCCCTGCGCCCCGGCAACAACATCACCTGGAACCTGAACCTGGAACAGCGCCTCAGCAATGGCCTCAACATCACGGTAGCCTACGACGGCCGCAAACCCAACGGCCTGCAAGCCGTGCACACGGGTAGGATGCAGGTATCGGTGTTGTTTTAATTTACGGGGCTTCAGAGTACTGTTTTGTCATCCTGAGCGCAGCGAAGGACCTTATCACGCTGGAACGATAGACGTGCTAACGACTCGTGCTCACGTGAGAAGGTCCTTCGCTCCACTCAGGAGGACAGAAAGGAAGATCTATGGCAATCCGTTCAGCAACCGTTGCAGCGCGGGCAGCACCGCCAACTCTGCCTGCCCAGCCGGCGCTTTAGCAGCTTCTAACTGTTGCTGCGCGCTGGCTTTCCAGGCAGTGGTAGGGGCCTTGCCTTGTTCCAACAATTGCAACCGTTCCAAGGCCAGCGCCGAGAGCGCGCTGAGGCGGGCCGAAAGCGGGCCGTACTCACGCAAACTGGCCGACGTGTTGAAGAGCGGCTGCAATTTCACATCGTTGGCCTGCCACTGAATGAGCGGCGCCCGCACCGCCGCCAGCGCGGGTAGCGCTTCGGCAGGTAGGGGAGAGGCAGACGTGGCGCCTACCTGCGCCAATAGGGCATCTACCGCTACCCCAAACTCTCGCGCCGCGTCCGACTCAGCGGGGGCAGTGTCTACCAGGCGGTTGAGCAGGGTTTGGGTCGTGTATTTCATTCCCTGAAAGTGGCGCTTATACTCCTTCACCGGCTCCAGCACGCTGGCAAACGTACGGAGCGGGGCCACGTTTTGCCCAGCCGCCAGCTCGCGCAGCAATTGCTCTGGAACGCGCCGATGGCGTATACCCAGCCGTTCTAATTGTGTCGATACAATGGCAAGGCGGCGATACATATCCGGCACGTCGGTAACTGTAGCCGGCGACCAGAACCGCTCGGCAATGGCCGCGGTGCGGGGCCAGATGCGGCTATCCACAACAACGCTATCTGCGAATTCAGCCCACATGGTAGCCTCACCACCCAGAACCAGCTTTTTCTGGGCCTCGGTGAGGGGCGCATTGGCAGGCAGCGGGTCCACGGCGTAGTGACTGGCGGCCGAGTAATTTAGGTCGATGTAGTAGCCGTTGGAGAGGATGGCCGGATGGTTGGTCTTTACCGCATCATACAAGCCCTTTTTACCGCGCCAGCTTTGGATGACAGCCGATTCGGGTAGGCCCGGCCCTAGAATTTCGTCCCAGCCTATCATCTTCTTGTTGTACTTGGTGAGCATAGTCAGGATGCGGCGGTTGAAGTAGGTTTGCAGAGCGTGTTTGTCGGGCTGCCCGTTGCTTTTCACCAGCTTCTGGTCCTTCATAAACTGCACAATGCGCGGGTTGCGCAGCCACTGCCGGCCATCGTTTTCATCGCCGCCAATGTGGAAGTAGGGGTCGGAAAACAGTTGCGTCATCTCGCCCAATAATGTGTCTATCAGCGCATAGGTGGTTTCGCGGGTAGGGTCCATGGCGATGTTGAGCACGCCCCAGCGGGTGGCTACGCCGTAGGTGGAGTCGTTGGAAGCCAGCTCGGGGTAGGCAGCCAGCCAAGCCGTGGCGTGGCCCGGCATGTCGAACTCCGGCACCACCCGAATGCCCCGCGCCGCCGCGTAGCGCTGCACCTCCCGCACCTGGGCCTGCGTGTAAAATTGCCCTTCGCCGCCTACCTGCGCCAGGCGAGGCAACCGCTGGCTTTCCACTCGAAAGCCCTGATCATCCGACAAATGCCAGTGCAGCACGTTCAGCTTCACAGCCGCCATGGCATCCAGATTGCGCTTAATGACGGACACGGGCATGAAGTGGCGGGCCGCGTCAATCAGCAGCCCCCGCCACCCAAACCGCGGCTGGTCCTGAATATCGACTTCGGGGAAATACAGCGCGTTTTTCTCCTTCGTCACGAGCTGTTCCAGCGTGGCCAGGCCGCGCAGGGCGCCCAGGCTGGTAGGGGCAGTGAGGGCAATGCCCATCGGTGTTACACGCAGAGCGTAACGCTCCTCATCACCCTTTTCCATACGCCCCGGCTTGCCATAGCGGATGCTGAGGGTAGGGGCCGTTTTGCTGGCTGCTGTTTTGGCGGTTGGTCGCGCCGTGCCGAGCTGTCGGAGCAAGCGGGTTTGTACGCGCCGTGCGGCAGCCGCTACGGTGCTATCCGGTTGGGTTTCGGCGGTGATGCGGTAGGTGAAGGTAGCGCGTAACGGCAGCCGCGCCGCGCCCCAGGTGGCCTGCGCTGCCACTGGCATCAGGTTGTGCGTGGAGGAGGAAGTAGGCACTTGTTGAGCCTGACCGACCACCGCAAGCAGCAGTGAAACGAGCAGTAACAGCCCGCAACGAAGAGAAAAAAGCATACGCAGACAGAGATGGGAGAACTGCAAGGTAGTTCTCCCGATGCAAAATGCCTGCTGGCGTAGTTCCCGGTATTTCTTGCAGACATGCGTTAGAACACTCCGAACCTCTGCGAGGAATCCTTAAATCAGCCCTCGCGCCTTGAATTCCAGGTAGCGGTTGAGCGTATTCACCGTGAGTTGCTCGGGCGCCGTGAGCAGCGCGTGCATCCCGTGGCGCTGCAATTCCAGTACAATTTGTCGTTTCTCCTGGGCGAATTTTTCAGCAATAGTTTGGTTGTAGACTTCCTCCGTCGTTTGGGCAGGCGCGTCTAAGAACTGGTGCAACTCCGTATTCTCGAAGAACACCACCAGCAGCAAATGGTCCTTAGCCAGGCGTCGCAGGTAGGGTAGCTGGCGCTGCATCCCGCTCAGCGTCTCGAAGTTGGTGAATAGAATCAGCAAACTACGCTGCCGAATGTTGGTTTTGACAGCCGTATACAGCGTCTCGAAGCTGGTTTCGAGGTACTTGGTGCGCTGGCGGTACAGCACCTCCAGCAGCTTGCGCAGGTGGCCGCTGCGGCGTTCGGCGGGTACCAAGGCGCTCAACTTGTTGGCAAACGTGACGAGTCCGGCCTTGTCGTGCTTGAGCAGGGCAATGTTGCTGACCACCAGGGTAGCATTGATGGCATAGTCGAGCAGGCTGAGGCCGTGGAACGGCATCCGCATCACCCGGCCTTTGTCAATCAGGCAATACACTTGCTGGGCGCGCTCGTCCTGAAAGTGGTTGACCACCAGGGAGTCGATGCCGGTGCCGGCGCGGCGGGCCGAGGCTTTCCAATTGATGTTGCGCGGGTCGTCGCCGGCCACGTAGGGGCGAATCTGCTCAAACTCCATGCTTTGGCCTACCCGCCGGATGCGCTTCACGCCTACCTCCGTGAGGCGGTTGCTGATGGCCAGCAGCTCGTACTGCCGCATCTGCAAAAACGACGGATACACCGGCACCATCTGCTCTTGCCCGTAGCGGAAGCGTCGCCGCACCAGCCCTAGTGGCGACGCCACAAATACATTCACAGCCCCAAACGAATACTCGCCGCGCTTGGTAGGCCGCAGTTGGTAGTGAATCACCCGCGTTTCGCCCGCCTTCAGGGCCGCCCGAAACAGCACGTCGCGCCGCTGAAACTGGTGCGGAATCTCGTCAATGGTTTTGGTATGAACGGCGAAGCGGTAGCGGTTTTCGAGGTAGATGGCAATGTCGTTGTCGGAACCATTTGCAAGCTTCTCGCCCAGCACCCGCCGCCCAAACACCTGCCCGCCGCCATTAGCGCCGGGAGCGTACAGCAGCAGCAGATCCAGTGCCGCCAGCACCATCAGCAACCCCAGCACTACCTGCATCGGTCCTAACAACGAGGGTAGGAAAAAGGCCACCACGAAGCCGGTTATCAGCGCCGCAAGCAGGATGAAAAAGCGGGTGGTGAGGAAGAGGGATTTCATCGGGTTTCAGAGGCGAGATGTGAGCTGCGTGCGAAAAGCGTCTGTCATCCTGAGCTTGCGAAGGACCTTTTCACGCGAGAACGAGTCGTTGATACGATAGTCGTTCTCGCGTGAAAAGGTCCTTCGCAAGCTCAGGATGACAGATATTTTCTACTCATTGATTCTACCGTGGCACTTCAATCTGCTGCACAATCTGTTTCACAATCTCATCGGCCGTGAGGCCTTCCATCTCGCGCTCGGGCGTGAGCAGGATGCGGTGGCGCAGCACGGCGGGGGCCAGAAACTGCACGTCGTCGGGCGTCACGAAGTCGCGGCCGCGGAGGGCGGCCAGGGCTTTGGCGCCGTTGAGTAGGGCCAGCGAAGCCCGCGGCGAGGCGCCCAGGTAGAGGCCTTTGTGGGCGCGCGTCTGGCCTACCAGGCGGGCAATGTATTCCAGCAGCTTTGGCTCCACGCGCTGCTGGCGCACCTGCCGGCGCAGGGCCGCAATATCTTCCGCCGACAGCACCTGTTGCACCACCTCCAGCGGCGTGCCGCCGAAGCCCGCGTGGTGGCCTTGCAAGATGGCTATTTCATCCTCCAGGGTAGGGTAGCCCACGTGCAGCTTGAACAGGAAACGGTCGAGTTGGGCCTCGGGTAGACGGTAGGTGCCTTCCTGCTCCACTGGGTTTTGGGTCGCCAGCACCACAAAGGGCTCCTGCATGGGGTAGGTGGTGCCGTCTTGCGTGATATGACGTTCCTCCATCACCTCAAAGAGCGCCGACTGCGTTTTAGCAGGCGCGCGGTTGATTTCGTCAATCAGCACCACGCTGGCGAAAATGGGGCCGGGCCGAAACTCGAAATCGGCGGTGTTAGGCCGGAAAACCGAGGTGCCCAGCACGTCGGAGGGCATCAGATCGGGCGTGAACTGGAGGCGACTGAAGGGCACGTCCAGCGTGCGGGCGAGTAGTTTGGCGGTGAGCGTTTTGGCTACCCCCGGCACGCCTTCTAACAGCACGTGCCCATCGGCCAGAATGGCGGTGAGCAGCATTTCCAGCAAATCATGCTGACCCACGATTACCTTCCCCATCTCCTGGCGGATGGCTGCTACTGCCGTCGTCAGGCGGCTGAAGTCGGTGCGGGCTGCGGTGAAGGATTCGGCTACCGGCGGGGTAGGTTGGGTAGGCTCAGATGAGAATTCAGGAGTAGAATTAGATTCCATGAGATAAAGTAGAAGCAGAGAGTTAGAATGGAATAATTAAATTATGCATAAGCTATATTTTTGTTTATTATATGTAATAATGCTTTAGAGGTGTTTATTAAAATAATGCAAAATGAATAAAATTATATTTTAGTGTTTAATACAATTCTATCGAGACGACCTTTTGAACTGCTGCAATTCCTTGCTCAAGCGCAGCAGCTCCTGATCTGATACAGCCGGAGCCGTGCGAATAAAGTTAATTCGGCGCAACAATGCATCCACCTGCGGGCGGGGTACGCCGGCTTTCTGCGCTACTCGCTCCCGGAAAGCTTCGTCGTTGAGGTCAGAAGTAGGCTCCTGAAAGCGGGTGCGCACGTAGTCCAGAAACAGATCGATTTTCTTTTCGGCAATAAGGGCGTGGTTGCTGCCCTGGCGGTAGAGCGACGCCACCGTGCGCGTGAACAGCAGCGTAGTATTGGGCAGCGGCCGCAACACAGGAATAATGCGCTGGCGCCGCCTAGCCTCAAACACCATAAAAAGCAGTACACCCACGCAAAATAAGTAGTAGGCTACCCGCAGCGAATCATGCGCTAGGAGCACGCGCAACAGGCTTTGCTGGCCCTCACGACCTTGCTTCTGATATTCGTCCCACAGGGTAGTGCGGCCGGCCGGCAGGTAGGAAAGAGCAGCGTAGGCGAAGTCGCTGGTTTGCGGGCGCAGTACGAAGTAGTTGGTAAACGCCATTGGCACCGAGCTAAGGTAGAAGTAGCCGTGCCCGTAGGCGCAACGTGCCAGCACAGGGCGGTTGCGGGCGTCCACGGCCAAGGGTTGCAACTGCCCGAGGCTGTCGTTGAGCAGGCGCGTGGAGGCGTTTAGGAGCGGGTAGCGAAACTGCGGGCCCGCCGCCCGCCGCAGGGTAGGGGCCAGCAGGCGCAGCGTGACAGAGTCGGAGGGTAGGGCATTGCCGAGCGTATCCTGGGCCAGAAATGTGCGCGTGCTGAAATGCAGCGTATCGCGCAGGACCCGCGAAAACTCGTTGGCGGCAATGAAGACCGTGTTGCCCCGCGCCACGTAGCGCAACAGCGTGTGCAAGTCGGGGCGGCTAACGTTGAATTCGGAGTGGATGAAGACGTACTGGCTGCGCTCGGCGAGCGGCAGCGCCGTGAGAGGCGCGGCAACTATTGGCGCCGGCAGCGCAGCCGTATCGGCTTTCGGCTCCTCCATTTCCAGCTCCTCCGCTTCCAACTCGTCCGTTTCCAGCTCGTTGGCTTCTGCGGGGTCGGCGTAATCATCTGCCAGCTGGTTGTAGATGGGGAGGCGCACGGGCTGCACGCGCGCGCCCAGCACCTCGGGTAGCGTTTGGTAGAGCACGTAGGTGCCGTACGGGATTTTATCCTGGTTGCGGAAGGTAGGCGTCCAGTCGATGGGCTTGGGGCGGTAATATTCCAGCGCCACGTAGCCCACAAACAGCGCCACAAGTCCCAGCAAATACCAGCGAAATGTTGTCATGAGGAACAGTAGCGTTAAGCGGCGCGTCGGTCGCTGAGTTGGGCTAGCAGGGCTTGCCGGCTGCCGCGGGTGTGGGCGTAGTGCTCGGGCGTAAGGGTCAGCTCGCCGTACCACACGTACTCAAACTGCCGCGACACTTCCGCGAAAGCCGTGCGGAGGGGGCCGGCTGGCAGTTCGTGCTCGTAGGTGAGGTTGGTTTTATCGGGCTGCCATTCCAGGTGGCCGGCATCGGTGAGCTGCTTGAGGGCTTGCAGGTAGCCCAGGCGCACGGCCAAGCGGTAGTTGCCAGCCGTTTCGGCCTCGGCCAGCAGGGTAGGAAAGTCGAGGGCGTGAATGTCTTCTGCCTCGGTGTCGTAGGCCAGCGCGGCGCGGCGTGGGTTGCGGCCGAAAGCGCCCGTGATGTCTACCTGCAATAGCTTTAAAATCACGAAAACCAAGGCGCCCAGAAACAAGGCGTAAAATACGTAGCGCCAGAAACCGTGGTAGCTGCGGCTGCTCAGCCACTCGCCCACGCGCTCCCACACCCGCGCCCAGAACAGGTCCCACGGACTCATTTCGCTACGCACCTCCACGTATTGAAACTCGCGCTGGGCGCGGAAGTCCCGTAGTTGCTCGGGGTCGGGGCGGCGCAGGCGTATGGGGGGTAGAGAGGCTGCTTGCGCTGTCTGAGCAGGCGAAGGGGTAGGGGCCGCGCTAGCCGGCGCGCCGCTCACGAGCAAAAGCATCAGCAGCACCCTACCCCACCGAATCCAGAAAGAAGCCAAAGCAGACGATAATTTATTTTGAAGATTAATTGAGTTGCCAGTTGCGGGTTCTGTGTGCGGCTGCGTAGCGGTGCAAGGGGAGCTTTGCTGATTCTTACACCGCTACGCGGCGCGTGTTTTAAGGTAGCGCTCCTCTACAAACCTTTGGCCGCTACGCGGCCGCCGAACAACTAGCAACCAACGCTCGCAACTCAATACTCGCCTTCCTCATCGGGACGGTAGGCGGCGGAGGAAACCGGTGTAGTGGGCTGCTGCCCGATGCTATCAACCAAGTGGCGCATTCCTACACCATCTTTGATTTCAATCAGATTGAAATATTGAAAGAGAAGAGCCAGCATGGTAGGCGCGTAGAGCAGCACTTGCCCTATCGTAGCAAACGTACGGGTAGCGATGGTCAATATTCCCTCGCCGGGGATGGGAATACTCGCCATTTTCAAGCCCATGAGTAGGTACGTCGGTATCTGAAACACAAGACCTACGAAGCTTTGAATGATCCACATCACGAAGAGCAGCCCAAACGTAGCCCACCAATAGCCGCTTACCAGCTCGAAGCAGCGGCTGAAGTTCTTGCTGAACCCGTTGCGCTCCATAATCATCACGGCGAAAAACGGGGATAGCGCCACGGCCAGGTACACACCGGGGAAGAATAGAAAAACGAAGCCTACGCTGGTCAGCACGGCCAATACAATGCCCGACAGTAGTATCCACCACGCCGAGGTGCGTACGTGGGGCCATACGAGAGCGGGCGTCACTTCTTCTTCGGCAGGCAAGGCCATGCGCAGGCGCACGTACTCGTAAAGGGTAGCCGTGAGCAGCAGATACGTAAGCAGCGCCCCGGCCACACCAATGGCAAAGGCTAAGCCGTTGCTTACAGAGCCAAAAGGCCCGGCGGTCATACTGCGGCTACCTTGCCCTAGCATACTGAAAATACCAGCCTGCCCAATACCCATACCGATGCCGCTGAGCAGTGCCACGGGCAATACTATGTAAAGTAGCACACGACCCAGCGGCCGGCCCTGGGCCTGAAGAAAGGCGAACGTCGCGTTGATTTTCTGTCCGAAATCCCGCTCCTGGCGGTAGTCTAACTCGTGTGTAAACGTATTGCGCATAGAATAAGAAAAACAGTTGTATTACAAAGCGTTAACGCGGCGCTGCATCAGCCGCGGGTAAATCACAAAGTACCCGATAATGAACGCCGCCGACGTGCCGATAATCAGCAAACTCAGCGCTATCGGCATTTCGGTGTGGCGGGTTACGAAGCCCTCCAGAAAGCCAGCTACTATGAAAATAGGTACCAGGCCGATGGCAATCTTCAATCCATCGCGGGCCGACTGGCGGAAGGCGGCGGCGCGGGAAAAGGTACCCGGAAACAGGAAGCCTCGCGCCATGACCAAGCCCGCGCCGCCAGCCAGCACAATGGCCGATATTTCCAGCGTGCCGTGTATCCAGATGGTGAGCACCGAGGGTAGGAGCACGCCTTTTTGGTAGAAAAAATACTGGAAGGAGCCTAGCATCACACCATTTTGAAACAGCAGAAATACGGTGCCCAGGCCCGCCGCAATGCCGGCGGCAAACGTCATGAGCGCAACCCGAATGTTGTTGACCGTGATGAATAGGAACATTGGGGTTTGATCCTGGCTTTTGTAGATGGCCATGGGGTCGCCCTTGGCAATATTGGCTAGGGTTTGGTTCACGTAGCCGTCGCCGAGCACCACACGCACAAAGGTGTCGTCGTAGGCGGCAGAAAGGGCGCCAAGCGATGTGAACAGCAGAAACAGCAGCAGCGTGGCCAGCAGGGTGCCGTGGTGGCGGGCTACCACCAAGGGCAGCTCCTGCGCCCAGAACTGCCGGAACCGCCCCGTGCGCTCGGTTTTGTTCTTATACAGCGCTTGGTGCAGCTTGCTAGTAAGGGCGTTGAGATACTGAGTGGTAGGGGAGTCGGGGTAGAAGGTTTGGGCGAAGGCCAGGTCGTCGGTGAGGGCTACAAAGCGGGCCGCCAGCTCATCGGGACCGGAAGGGGGCTGGCGCTCATACTGCCGCCAGCGTTCCTCGTTTTGTCGCAAAAAAATAGCTTCCCGCATTATATTTCGACTAGTTAACCTTGCGAAACAGTCTCCAGTACAGCGAAACGTGGCAGCAGCCAATTGCATCTGCGTTTCGGCCTATTCAGAGGACCTTTTCCGTTCTAAGGTCCAACCAAAATCTGCGGTACGCAACCCAGCTTCTATAAAAATTTGTCGATCCGACGTTCGACGCAGCTATTCTTCTTCCTGTATATGAGTACCATTCGCATTCATACTACCCAAAACGTAACGCTGGAGTACGAAATAGCCAGCGTGGGCGACCGAATACTGGCGGCTTTCCTGGATTATCTGCTGTATGGAGTATGGGCGTTGCTGTGGGCAGTGCTGGCAGCGCAACTGAATTTCAACCCCGGCCCCATTGGCATTTTTCTGCTCGTACTCCCCACGTTGGTCTATTTTCCGGCCTGTGAGGTATTTTTCAACGGCCAGAGCTTGGGCAAGAAAGCGCGTCACATTCGGGTAGTACGGCTGGATGGTACGCCCGCCGGACTAGGCGACTACCTGCTGCGGTGGCTGTTGCGGCCCATCGAGATTTTGGCTTTCTCGGGGGCGCTGGCGGTGCTTACCATCCTCATCAACGGCCGCGGCCAGCGCCTCGGCGACTTGGCAGCTGGTACTACCGTGGTCAGCCTGCGCCCGCGCGCGCAGCACGCTACCCCAGCCGCCTACCTACCCGATGCCAACTACCAAGTAGTATTCCCGCAAGCCGCCCAGCTCTCCGACCACGACGTGGCCCTGATTCGGCGGTTGCTGCAACAGGGCATGCAGCGCAGTAACTACCTATTGCTACACGAGGTAGCCAACAAAGTGAAAGCCCTGACCACCATCCGCACCGACCTCCCCGACGAAACCTTCCTGCAAACTATCCTGCGCGACCACACGCATTTGGTGAGTGCGGGAGGGTAGGGGGTGGTTAGGGTAGGAGGGTATGGGGGTAGGAGGGTGTGAGGGCGCAAGTGAAAATGTCTGTCATCCTGAGCGGAGCGAAGGACCTTATGCCCGTTGAACGAGTCGTTGGTACTCTTGTCGTGCTGCCGTGATAAGGTCCTTCGCTCCGCTCAGGATGACATTTTTACTTGCGCCCTCACACCTCACCCATAAAGAAAACAGCCGCTCGGAAAGTCCAAGCGGCTGTTTAGCATAGTGCACACAAGTAGAGATACGGAATAATCCGCTAAAACGGTTTTGCTGAGGCTATAAGTAGGCGATGCCTACTCAGCCGTGGTTTTGCGGCGACTGGTTTTAGGCGCACGCTCGGCGCCCATTTCCAGCAGTTCGTCGGCGCGCTCGTTTTTGCCTACCCAGCTCACCGAGTAGAGGTCCCGGCGTCGGTCGCGGAGGTTGCGCACGGCGCCGCTGGTGTTGAGGTCCTTCAGTAGGTCCAGGTCCAGGTCGGCAATCAGGGTCATCTCGGTATTGGGCGTGGCCTCGGCCACAATGGCATCGTGGGGGAAGGCGAAGTCGGAGGGGCTGAACACGGCGCTCTGCGAATACTGAATGTCCATGTTCTCGACGCGCGGCAGGTTGCCCACCGAGCCGGTAATGGCCACGTAGCACTCGTTTTCGATGGCGCGGGCCTGGGCGCAGAGGCGCACGCGCTGGTAGGCGTTCTTAGTATCCGTCCAGAAAGGCACGAACAGAATTTTCATGCCTTCGTCGCTCAGCATACGAGCCAGTTCCGGGAACTCCGCGTCGTAGCAAATCAGGATGCCAATTTTACCAAAGTCGGTATCAAAGCACTTCAGCTTGTCGCCGCCGCGCATGCCCCAGTAGCTGGCTTCGTCGGGCGTTACGTGCAGCTTGTACTGCTCATCCACGGTGCCGTCGCGCCGGCATAAGTAACTGACGTTGTAAAGCTTACCATCTTCGTACAGCGGCATAGAGCCGGCAATGACGTTGATGTTGTAGCTCACAGCCAGCTCCATCATCTTGGTTTTGATGGGCTCGGTGTAGGCCGACATCGAGCGGATAGCCACCGACGGCGACTCCTCGTTGGTGAGGGCCATCATAGGGGCGTTGAAGAACTCTGGGAACAGCACGCAGTCGGCCTTATAGCCCGACACGGTGTCCACGAAGAACTCCATCTGCTGGAAAAAATCTTCCAGGTTTTGCGTGGCCCGCATCTGCCACTGCACAATGCCAATGCGCACGTTCGACTTCTGGTTACCGATCAGTTTATCGGTTTCCTCGTCATAGTACACGTTAATCCACTCCAGCAGGGTAGCGTATGCTTTCGACTCGGAGTCGTAGGGTAAGTAGCCCCGGATGAGCTTGCGCACATAGAAATCGTTGGCCAGCTGGAAGGTGAGGATGGGGTCGGTCAGCTCCTTGTTGCGCACCATCTCCACGTACTTGGCCGGGGTCATTTCGTTGGCGTAGGCTGCGTAGCCGGGAATCCGGCCGCCGGCTACCATGGCGCGCAGGTTCAGGTTTTCGCACAGCTCCTTGCGGGCATCGTAGAGACGACGGCCCAGACGGAGCGAGCGGTACTCGGGGTCCACGAATACGTCCACGCCGTAGAGCGTGTCGCCGTTGGCGTCGTGGGTGTCAAACTTGCCGTTGCCAGTAATTTTGGCGTAGGTATGTTTGTCACCAAACTTGCTGTATTCCACAATGATAGCCAGCGCCGCGGCTACCACCTTGCCATTATCCTCAATGCAGATCTGGCCTTCGGGAAATTTCTTCAGCAGATTGTTGTACTCATCCTGGGCCCAGGCGCCTTCCATATTGGAGTACACCTTGTCCATGATTTCCTTCACAGTCTTAAAGTCGCCGCGCTTTAGGGTGCGCAGTACCAGCCTGTGCGCTGGGGTAGTGTCGGGCGCTAGCAGTTCAGTTGTGGACGGCATGCCGGGTAGGGTTTGTTTTTTGGCGTGGCCGCCGCTGGTT
Source organism: Hymenobacter sp. NBH84 (assembly GCF_014217645.1). Lineage (NCBI taxonomy): Bacteria > Pseudomonadati > Bacteroidota > Cytophagia > Cytophagales > Hymenobacteraceae > Hymenobacter > Hymenobacter sp. NBH84. The sequence continues at coordinate 3,013,720 of NZ_CP043644.1, read as the reverse complement.
TTGGTATTAGAACTCGTTGCGGGCATATATAGAATGTTGATTTGCAGAAATATAGTGCAGCGTGCATACTGCCTGTTTGGGTACGCCTACGTAGAAACGGGCGCAGTTGATACTAAACTACGGACGTTGTTGGTCAGAAACCAACCGCGCACGGGCTGTCGGCGCGCAGTATTCTATAACCTCCTACCTCCCAGATTCGTTTCGACAAGCATACTCCTTATATCCCTAATCCCTACTTCCAATGTCGACTCCCCGCCTTGCCTTTTTTCTGCTGCTGGCCGCCGCCGCCAGCCTAAGCGCCTGCAACTCCACGCCCTCCGATTCGGCTGCTACCTCCGATGCGACCGTGGTAGTGCGCCAAGATTCCACTCAACGCGATTCCGTGCCAACCATGCCCGCGGCCGTACCCTCCACCGAGTACACGTCGCCCAATACCGTCGTAACCGAATCGGCTGATAGTCTGCACAAAGAGTAAGTAGGCCGACGCGCACGAAAAAGCCGGGGGCGGTTTCTTCAATTGAAGAAACCGCCCCCGGCTTTTTCGTGCGCGTCGGGTAGCGAATGTAACAAGCTGCGTTGCCAGCGAAAATGCGCACCTCAGATAGTTGTCGCCTAGGGCGCTAAGGACTAGGCATCTGCTAATTGTCAGCGTAATTCCCGCTACTCATCCGTCGGTTCTGTAACTTACTGCCTCATCGATATAGAAGGAGTCTATACCTAGCTTCATGGAATTAGAATTACGGAATCTGACCAAATCATTTGGGCCCAAAACAGTGCTGCGCGACTTGAGTTTGCGTGCCGAAACCGGGTATTGTGTGGGCGTTGTGGGGCGCAATGGGGCCGGCAAGAGTACATTGTTCAATTTACTGGTGAACGTGCTGCTACCCTCGTCGGGCAGTATTGTGCTGGACGGAGAGCCGCTAGGCGAGACGTTTTCGGTGGCCGTGAAACGGCGCATGGGCGCGCTCATCAACCAAGGTCATCTGGTGGAGCAGCTCACAGCCGTGGAGTATCTGCGCTTCGTGGCCCGGGTATACGAACTGCCCGACGCCACTAGCCGCATCGAGAGCCTGCTGGGGCACTTGCTGGAAGAGTTTGAGCAGGTGCGCACCAAGCGGCTCAGCTCGTTTTCGACGGGCATGAAGCAGAAGGTGGCCGTGGCCGCCTGCCTGCTGCACCGCCCCGAGCTATTGATTCTGGACGAACCCCTCAACGGCCTCGACGTGTTTTCGGCCGAGCGGGTGCTGGCGTTGCTGGGCAGCTACCGGAGTCAGGCCCTCACGTTCATCTCGTCGCATAACCTGGCGCACATCGAAAAAGTAGCAACTCACCTACTCATCATCGACGAGGCCGAGGTGAAGTTCTGGGGCACGATGCAGGAGTTCACGCAAGACCGCGATGCCTACCTCTCCGATGCGCTGCTGCAACTGCTCCAGCCCACTGTTTCCACCCACGACCTCACATGGCTCACCAACCAGGCCGTTTAGGTCACTTCCTACCCTACCTGCTGGGCCGGCAACTGCTGGCGGTGTTCTGGCCCGCTGGCGAGCGTCGGGTAGCCACACTCTTAATTGGCATCACAGTAGGTTTGTATAGCTTGGGACTGGGCTATTTGCTCAATCACGCTGATACAATACCAGGCGTCTCGCTCCCTAAGCTGCTGGCTGCCATCAACACCACGCTTTTTGCTACGGTATTGATGGCCGATTTCTTACCCACGTACCGCACCGTAGAGCGGCCGCTGCCCGAGCCGCTACCTGTGTCGGCCCGCTTGAATGCGGTGACGGCCTTTGTGCTCGATCTGGTGTCGGTGCGGCGGGCAATGAGCCTACTGTTCTTGCTGGTGGTAGTGGCTGTGGCTCCAACTTTTTGGCAGCCGTTGGGCCTGAGCTTGCTGGTGTGGCTGAGCGCGGCCGCCCTAAGCTTTAATATGCGGCTGCTACTGTCGGTGGGGCGCTGGTGGCACCCTTTGTTTTGGCTGAATTTGCTGTGTCTGCTGGCGGCGGTGTTCTGGCTGGGCGACGGCTTGGGGTGGCAGTTGCCTATCTCTACGAACTGGCTACGGTTGCTGGCGGTGGCTGGGCCATTGCTGCTGTGGGTAGTGGCACTCAGGCTGGTAGGGCCCCGTTTCAGTGCCCGTTATATGGTAGAGCGCATGACCGAGCCTACTGAGAGTCAGTGGCAAAATCGGCTCTCGCCGGAGTGGAAATTGTATTTGCGCAAAACCTGGCCGGCGTTGCTAATGGGTGTCAGCTTCAAGCTTATCATGCTGGTGGCGACAGGAATCCTGCTCCGCAAGGGCGATGCAGGCTTCATGAAATCTTTGTTCTATTTCTCGTTTCTGCCGGTCATCAGCTTCACCTATGTCAATAATAACCTGCTGGGTTACTGCTGGGTAGCTACCACCAACGAGCTGGAGCGCCTGGGCCTGACGCCGCGTTTGCTGACCAGCTACCTGCGGCTGGTGCTGCCAGTGGTGTTTGTTGATTGCTTGCTGTCGGCTGGGGTGCTGCTGGCCTTGTTTCCGCGGGACCAGTGGAAACAGCTACCGCTGCTGCCGTTGGCCTCGCTGCCGCTGCTGGCCTTGGGCTTGTGGGGAAGTCTTTACAAAGCGAAGCCAATCCGCAAAAACATCGATTTCAGCACCATGCGCAACAACGCCTCTACCCTCATGAATCTGCTGAGCATTGGGCTGGCCGCCGTGCTGTACTTAATGCCGTGGTGGTGGGCACGGGTAGCGCTGGCGCTGGTGGTAACGCTCACGGCCGTGGTACCAGTGCGTCGTATCCTCACCAACCACGGCCCCACCCGCCGCCAGCTCTGGCACAAGCTTATGCAGGCGCAGTAAGCCGTCCGAATTGAATATGAACGGTGTAGAGACGCATATTTGCGTCTCGTCGTTGCTGAGGTTGGTTGTTCAACGACGAGACGCAAGTATGGGTCTCTACACCATTTAATTAGCACTTGTGACTGGCTGCTGATAGCCTACCTTCCTCACAACCTCATTTCCGACACCTCGCCCTGCGGCACTACCAAGCGGCCGGCGGTGGCGGCTTGTATTTGCTCTACCGATACGCCCGGCGCCCGCTCGCGCAGCACGAAGCCGTCGGGCGTTATGTCGAGCACAGCCAGCTCCGTCACGATTTTCTTGACGCAGCGCACGCCCGTGAGGGGTAGGGTGCAGGCAGGTAGGAGCTTGCTGCTGCCGTCGCGGGCGGTGTGCTGCATGGCCACGATGATGTTGCGGGCCGAAGCCACCAGATCCATGGCGCCGCCCATGCCCTTCACCATCTTGCCGGGTATCTTCCAGTTGGCAATGTCCCCGGTTTCGGATACCTCCATAGCGCCCAGAATCGTCAGGTCCACGTGCTCGCCGCGTATCATGGCAAACGAATCGGCCGAGCTGAATAAGCTGGAGCCGGGTAGGGTTGTCACGGTTTGTTTGCCGGCGTTGATGAGGTCGGGGTCTACCTCGGCTTCCGTCGGAAACGGCCCCATGCCTAGCAGCCCGTTTTCGGACTGCAACTCTACGTTGATGCCTGCCGGGATATAGTTAGCCACTAGGGTAGGGATGCCAATGCCCAGGTTGACGTAGTACCCGTCGCGCAGCTCCTGGGCAATGCGTTGGGCTATTTGATTCTTGTTCAACATGTTGTTTGGTTGCTGAGGTATGCACAGAGGTCCGTAGTGAACGACCTCCGCGAACCTCAGCGCAGGTCTCCGCGAACCTCTGCGCGAAAAATTAATGCCGCACCGTGCGCTGCTCAATCCGCTTCTCGTAGTTCCTACCTTCAAAAATGCGCTGCACGAAGATGCCAGGCGTATGGATGTGGTTGGGGTCTAGCTCGCCGGCAGGCACCAGTTCCTCAACCTCGGCCACCGTTATTTTGCCTGCCGTAGCCATCATGGGGTTGAAGTTGCGGGCCGTGCCTTTGTAGATGAGGTTACCGGCCATGTCGCCGCGCCAAGCTTTCACCAAAGCAAAATCGGCGTGCAGGGCGGTTTCCAGCAGGTACATCTTGCCGTTGAACTCACGGCTTTCCTTGCCTTCGCCTACCTCCGTGCCGTAGCCAGCCGGCGTATAGAAGGCCGGAATGCCCGCGCCGCCCGCCCGTACGCGTTCGGCCAGCGTGCCCTGCGGTAGCAATTCCACCTCCAACTCACCGCTCAACAATTGACGCTCAAACTCAGCGTTTTCGCCTACATAGCTGGAAATCATCTTGCGCACCTGCTTGGTTTGCAACAGCAGCCCAATGCCAAAGTCATCGACACCGGCGTTGTTGCTGATGCACGTGAGTTCCCGCACACCCAGGCGCAGAATTTCCTGAATGGCGTTTTCGGGAATGCCACACAGGCCGAAGCCGCCTAGCATCAGGGTCATGCCATCGGTGAGGCCAGCCAACGCCGCCTGGGCGTCGGGTACTACTTTATCAATCATACGGGTGGATAGGTGGGTACGCCAGAAAGTTAACGTTTCATACGCAACTCCAGCGCCGGGGGCTGGTAGTCCTGCGGCAGCAACTCGCCTACCCGCTCGAAGCCCCAGTAGCCTTCCGTGACTACCGCGCCAATAGTGCGTACGACGCCCGCGGCGGCCACCTCCGCTTCCGGCGTACGCAGCCGCACAACGGAGCGCTGCGTCTTGCTGTCGGTCTTGGGGCCGGGGAAAAGCCGCTGGTACATCGCGTCTTTTTCTTCGCCTTCATACGTTACGGCCATCAGACCCTGGAACCGCAGCCACGTTTGTGTGGGTGCTCGTCGCCGTAAGCTGTCGATGGGCAACTCCTCGGGGCTGAGGGCAGATGTGATGGGCGGCTCGCGTAGGGCGTGCACCACGGCCATCGGCAAGCCACGGTTTCGGACGCCTAATATGCTGTGCGTCAGCATAAACGTGTCGGACCAAGCGCGCCGTTGATTCACCTCGCGCCGCAAGCGCTGCACCCGAAAGCCAGCCGCGTCCACTTCATCGTGATATACGCTGCGCAGGAAGTGCATAAAAGAGCCGTGGTAGGCGCGCTGCCGATTTTCGGCCCACCGCCGGCGTTGCCGCTCGTTGCGGGGCGTCAGGTCCTGGAAGCTTACCTGACTGTCGGTGTAGGTGGTTTGCTGCCCATAATTCACCTGAAAATCCAAGTCGTAAAACGTTACGCGGTAGCCCAAGGCCTCATTATCGACTTGGAGCTGGTAGGGTGTGTACGCCGTAAGCACATCTTTTTGGGCGTCGTACTCTACCACTACGCCATCCGGGTTGCGGATTTTACACTGCTTCGAGAAAGACGAACTGCCCAGGAAACGTTGCGCAAACCGGGCATAGTCGGCGGGGCGGTTGCGGTGGGGGCGCACCACCACTTCGCTCAACTGATTGATGGTAGGCGCCAGCTGAATGATAAAGGTTTGCGGGGCGTCGGCTACTGTTATGGTCTGCTTGTAGAGCTGGTAGCCCAGGTAGGAAACCACTAGCGTGTAAGAGCCCGGTTTCAGGGTCGGAAACGTAAAGTTTCCCTGTGCATCGGTGGGAGTGCCCACGGTGGTATTGGCAAAAAAGACGTTGGCCATTTCCAAGGGCTTTCTCGTCTGCGCATCAAGCACTTGGCCACTCAGCGTGCTTTGTGCCGATGCCCATTGGGCTAGCAATAGAAGGGATAAAAGTAATCCTGCAAAACGTGTGTAGCGCATCCGTGATAAGGTATAAATAGAGTAATGTAAGCGACTTCGGAGTCTGAATACGAAGCTACAGCAATAGAAAAGCTACGGTCTCGGCGGAATATAGTCATAGGGTAGCATTTCGCCCATTTTCTCGAAGCCCCAGTAGCCATCGTTGTAGATGGCCAACGGATGTGCCAGGCGGCCGTTCGGGAAAATCTGCACGGCGGGCATTTGCAGATACAGCGTCGAAACTTCCTCGGTGGGGGTGGGACCGGGTTGCAGTTGGCCGGGCACTTCCGGTCGGTAGCGTGGGTCGGCCTTTTCGGGGAGGTAGGTGATTTGCAGCAGGTCGTGGAAGCGCAACTGGCAGGTATCAGCCACGAGCTGGCGCAGGCTATCGATAGGTAGAGGGCGGGTATAGAGGTAGCCGTAGCTGCGCGGCTCCTGACGCTGGCGCTGCAACGAGTCGGGCAGTACCAAAGATTGGCCGGGTGTCAAGGTAGCCAGCAGATGCTGCATGAGGCTATCGGCGCGGGCCCGGCGCGGGTTGTCCACAATGCGCAGTTTCTGCACCCGAAAGCCCTGGTCTTCCACCTTATTCTCATACACGCTGCGCAGGAAATGAATCTGCGAGCCGTGGTAGGCGTGCTGGCGGTTCTCGGCCCAGCGCCGCTGCTGGCGGGTGTTGCGGGCGCGCATTTCCTCGAATATCGGCGAGCCGTAGAATTGCACAAACTGCCGCTTGAAATCAACCGAGAAGTGCAGGCCGTAGTACTTCACGCGGTAACCCAGCGCCCGGTTTTCCACCAACACAAATTCGCGACTGGTGGCGGTCAGTTCGTTGGCCTGCGGGTCGTAGTCTACCAGCACGTCGTCGGGGTTGCGGATGCGGCACTGCTGCGAGAAAGTGGTAGAACCCAGGAACAGCTCCTCGAACTTGCGGTAGTCGTCGGGATTATTTTTGTGAGGGCGCACCACTACTTCGGCTAGCTGCTGGGAGGTAGGTAGCAGCCGCAGATTGACGTTCAGATTCTTGTCTTGCACTAAGATAGCCCGGCGGTAGAGCTGGTAGCCTAGGTAGGAAACCAGCAGCTCATACGGCCCCGATGCCACCCCGCGCAGCTCAAACCTACCCTGCGCATCAGTAGTAGCGCCATAGGTAGTGTTGGCCAGAAACACGCTGGCAAATCCCAGCGGCTCATTTGTCAATGAATCGCGGGCTACGCCGCGCACGGTTATCTGGGCGCTGGCTGCTGTGGCCAGGCAGAAGAAAAGCAGGAACAAGAAACCAATGCGTCGCATAGCCAGATAGTATGGTAGGCTATACTACGAAAGTTTCGTAGAAGTTTCGATACGGGATGACAGACGATAAACGAAAAGTACTTTCTACCCCAACTGCTGCCGGGCAGCTTCGGCGTCCAGCGCCAGCTGTGCTTTCAAAGCATCCAACCCATTGAATTTCTGCTCATCGCGCAGGCGGGCTACAAACTCCACGGTGAGTGGCTGGTCATACAGGTCACCGTCGAAATCGAGCAGGTGAGCTTCTACCGTTTCAGCCAGGTCCCCGCCCACGGTGGGGCGCACGCCAATGTTGAGCATGGCGGGGTAAGTGGTGCCGGCGGCCGTGGTGGCGCGTACGGCGTACACGCCACGAGCAGGTACCAATTTCAAAGGCTCCGCGCACCGAATGTTGGCGGTAGGGTAGCCAATGGTGCGGCCCAATTGCTGGCCCTTCACTACAGTGCCGGTGAAGGGGTAAGCGTAGCCCAGGTACCGGTTGGCAGTAGCCACATCGCCGCTTTCCAGGGCGCGGCGGATGCGGGTGCTGCTCACGCCCACGGCGTCTACGTCCTCGCGCGGAATCTCCTCCACGCGCATCCCGTAGCGGTCGGCGTGCTGGTGCAGGTAGTCGAAGCCGCCCTCGCGGTTCTTGCCGAAGCGGTGGTCGTAGCCAATCACGAGCCGCTGCGTGCCTACTGTATCGAGCAGGATTTTCTGGATGAATTCCTCTGATGTCCAGCTCGCAAACTCTTTCGTGAATGGGACAATCAGGAGATAGTCAATGCCAAAATCGCGCAGCTTGGCTTCGCGCTCGGCCAGCGTATTCAGCAGGCGCAGTTCCAGCAGTTCGGGGTGGGAGGGAGGCGGCCCCAGCACCAGGCGCGGGTGCGGCCAGAAGGTAATCACCACTGTAGGGCCGCCGTGCTGCCGGCCCACCGTCAGCAGCCGTTGCAGAATTTTCTGGTGACCCAGGTGTACTCCATCGAACGTACCGCTAGTCACTACGGCATTGCCGAGGTAGGGAAACTGCGCCGGGTCCCGAACGACGTGCATTTTCAATTAAAAATTAAGAAGTAAAAAGTAGGAATGGGTGGTGGGAGAGCCAACAACTATCGAAAGGTTTGTACGCATTTGGAAAGTCTTTCGTCCATCTATCATCCTTAAGCGGAACTTAGGATGATAGATGATTTTCTTTCTGCTACTCTGACTTACTCCCTGCGTTATTTTCGAAAAACTCAATGCCGGCGCGGCGTTCGGGGCGGGGTTTGCGGGGGCGCTCGGGGCGCGGGGTGCTACCCTCGGGCCGGGGCGGACGCAGGGCCTGAATGGCTTCTATCGTAAAGGCATCTTCCAAGCGGTACTCGCCAATGCGCGTGCGCACCAACTTGGTGAGGTGGGCACCGCAGCCCAGGGCCACGCCAAAATCGCGGGCGAGGCTGCGGATGTAGGTGCCCTTGGTGCATACCACCCGGAAGTCTACCTCGGGTAGCTCCACGCGCGTCAACTCAAAGGCTTTGATGGTGATTTCCTTGCTCTTGATTTCGGCCTCGCCACCCCGCCGGGCTACCTCGTAGGCCCGCTCGCCGTTCACCTTAACCGCCGAAAACAGCGGCGGCGTTTGCTGAATGGTGCCCACAAACTGTTGGGCAGCAGCCAGCAGGTCGGCTTCGGTGAGGTGCTGGTAGGGCGCCTCGTGGTCCACGGGAGTTTCCAGGTCGAAGCTGGGGGTGGTCTGGCCCAGGCGGAAAGTGCCGGTGTACTCTTTTTCCTGCGCCTGAATCTGGTCGATTTGCTTGGTGAGCTTGCCCGTGCACAGAATCAACAGGCCAGTAGCCAGCGGGTCCAGTGTGCCGGCGTGCCCGATTTTGCGCGGGCGCAGGGTGCTTTTCACCTTTCGCACCACGTCAAAGGAACTCCAGGTCAGCGGCTTATCTACGAGCAGAACTTCGCCCGCTTCAAAATCAAACTCAGCTAAGGTTCTGGCTGCCATATTTATACGATTTGCAGGTTGATTTTCAGGCCAATTAGCAAGAGCAGAATACCGCCTACAATAATGCGGTAGACACCAAAGGCGCGGAAGCCGTACTTGGCCACAAAATTCACGAACAGCCGGATAGCGAGCAGCGCCACCACAAAGGCTACCACGTTGCCCACCAACAGCTGCATTACTTCATCGTGAGAAAACAAATCGTTCAATTGAACACCCTGCTTAGTCGCCTCCTGGTAGTAATCGAGAAGGTCTTTGGCGGCAGCGGCGGCCATAGTGGGCATGGCCAGGAAGAAGGCAAATTCGGCGGCGGCGCGGCGAGTTAGCTTCTGGGTCAGACCACCGATAATGGTAGCAGCCGACCGGCTCACGCCCGGCACCACGGCAATGCATTGAAACAAGCCAATGATAAAGGCCTCGCGGTAGTTGGGCGTCGTGACGGGGTGGCCGCCTTTTTCCTGCTGCTCTTGCGGAAACCACTTATCCACAAATAGTAGCACCACGCCGCCTACCACGAGCATCAGCGCCACCACCGTTACCGATTCCAGCAGCGCGTCAATGTGCTCTTTCAGCAGCAAACCGACAAATACAATGGGCAAAAAGGCTACAAATAGCTTCAAATAGAAATCAACGCTCTGAAAAAAGCGGCGCCAATACACCACCAGCACCGATAAAATGGCGCCTAGCTGAATGACGACCAGGTAGAGCTTGGTGAACGGGGTAGCCGTGATGCCCAGCAGGGCAGAAGCAATAATCATGTGCCCGGTGCTGGACACGGGCAAAAACTCGGTGAGGCCCTCCACAATTGCGAGGAGGATGGCTTGCCAATACGTCATTGTGCGTAAGCTGATAGCCGATAGCGGTTAGCTACTAGCTTTGGTTCTGACTAGCAGAGGGTTATAAATATGCCGATGCTTTTATGAGCGCGGCTTGTTGTAGGTAGGGCGCGGCGCGGGAGCAGGCGGAGCCACAGGCGTGGTGGGCGGCGTAGCCAGGGGGGTAGGCATGGTGTCTTGAGTAGACTTGGGGATTTCTACCGGCCCGCCGGGTTTGGCCATAATGGCCCAAAACTCAATCAGAAACCCAATGACCAGCAGAATCGGCCCGAGCGTGATGCCCAGGAATCCTTCGCCGTAATCGGTTGAGTCGAGGGTCATGGTGATGAAACCGGCCGCCAGCACTGCCAGCCCGACAAACATCAGGCGGTAGTTGCGAGGACCAAAAGCAAAGCGTTGGTTCATGAGGGTAGAGGTCTTGGGGGCTTAGAGTCTCAGAGATACGGTTGTTCTGATGTATAATCGATGAACAAAAACCAGGATCCTAAATCCTATTTAATACAGATCATCCAGCGACAGGCGCAGGTATTTTTTAACGGCGCGGTAGGAGCTGAAAAAGCCAATACCGGCTCCCAGCGCTACCATCACCACAAACAAAACAAGGAGTAGGCGTTGATCTAAAAACAGTTGAATTTCGGGCACGTTGAGGGCCGCATATTGCAGCAGGCCCCACAGCAGCAGCCCGCTCAGTACGCCGCTGGCCACGCCCTGCCAGGTAGCGCGCCTTAGAAACGGCCACTGAATAAAAGCTGGGGTAGCTCCTACCAGCTGCATACTCCGAATAAGAAAGCGCTGCGAAAACAGCGCCAGCTTAATGGTGTTATTGATGAGAATAACCACTACCACCGTGAGCACCACCGCGAAGCCTAACAGCACCAACGTGAAGCGGCGCAGGTTTTGGTTGATGGAATCGATGAGGCTCTGCACGTATTGCACCTCAAACACGCCATCCTGCTTCTTCAGCTCCTGCACAATGCGGCCTAGCTGCACCGAGTCGGCATACTCGGCGTTGATGCGGAGAATGTAGGCATCGCGCAAGGGGTTGTCGCCCAAGAATTGCTGAAAATCTTCGCCGGTCTGGTCAATTAACTCCTTGGCGCCTTCTTCCTTGGAAAGAAACCGCACCTGCGGCTGGCTGCCTTTGTAAGCAATGTAGGGCTTACTGGCAAAGTCCTGCTGCAAGCGCAGAAGCTGGGTTTCGGGTAGGCCGCGCTCCAAGTACACCTGCATCTCGATGCTCTCCTTCACGAGGTTGGAGATTTTGTAGCCCGAAATCAGCAAGGTGCCAAACAGCCCTACCACCAGCAGCGCCAGCGTGATGCTGAACACCACCATGGTATGCGGATAACTACCGAGAGTCTTTTTGCGAATGGAGCGCGCCTGGGCCATACCGGCAAAAGTAACGTGAAGTTTTTGAAGTGTTGCTTTTTGGGGTGTTAGTTAGGGTCTTGAGTAGGATAGGGCAAGGCAGGGCTGTCATGTTGAGCGGAGCCGAAATATGATGGCCGTATTTCACTCACCACCTCACCGCAGGTAGGGCACTAGCAATTGATAAGCACGCTCGGCTCTCTGGGCGTCGCCTACCCGTTGCGCGGCCAGGTAGAGCTGCTGCGCCGTGCCCATGTGCTGGTTCAACTCTCGTTCCATCAACGGGTTGGCGTGGCTGGTGTAGTAAGCCAGCGCCCGTTGCGTGTGGTCTAGGAGCACATCCATTAGTTGCTGGGCGCGCTTGACTTCGCCTCCGGCCACCAACGCGGGCACCAGTGCCGGCGAGTAGTAATCGTAGGGAATGGCCGCATCGGGTAGCACCGACAGGCACTTGTCGGCTACCTGCTTGGCGGTGGCCGTATCGCCGGCGGCGAGGTAGGCGTTGGCGAGGCGTACGAATTTATCGCGGTAGCTGGCCGGAAACATTAGGTTGGTTTCATCATAATAAATGCTGGGGTTGTTGAGGCCACGATAGGCGAAGCGTTGCATCAGATTGTGGTACAGAATCTCTTTTGCCACGTAGCCATCGTCGTTACCGCGTGGGTTGTAGTCGGGATTGCGCAGCGGAAGCACGCGCCATGCCAACCCTTCCAGCTGGAAATACGGCTCCAGCCCTAGGTGGTCCTGCGACAGCGCCACGCTGGTAGCAAAGTAGATGGGCCGCTTCCAATTGTTGGTGGCAAGAATGTCCAGAATAGCCAGGCTCTTTTTCTCCAACGCCCGTTTGCTCACGTTGAACGTCATTTTACTGACCAAGTGGCCGCGTCGCTCCTTTGGGACAATGCCACTTTGCAGCACGGCTGCCGTGTCTACGGGTAGGTAGAAAGTAGGCGAGGGGAAGGACAGTAGGGTAGGCCCGCCCTCGCCGTAGCTAACCTTCAGCAAGTCGCTGTCTTCCTGCACCAAGCGCAGAAAGTCCTTCAAGTTGACTTCCCCTACGCTTGGGTTCTCGGCGTACGGCAGGTAGTCGTTGGTGCCCTGCGCGTAGCGCGAACTCTCCAGTGAAAAGGCTACTGGCGCCGATTGATAGCTACGCTGCCTCATCTGGTCAATGTGCCAATCGGTGTTCATATAGGGTAGCACCGCTATGCGCACATCGGTACGGACGCCCTCTACCTCCTGGGCGTACCACAGCGGGAAGGTGTCGTTGTCGCCGTTGGTGAACAAAATGGCGTTCGGCGCGCAGCTGTTGAGCAGGTTCCGGGCCGAGTCCACGGAGTTGTAGCGGCCCGAGCGGTCGTGGTCGTCCCAGCCCTGGGCCAGCAAGAGGCCCGGCGCCAGCAGCCCCAGCAGCGTCACCACGCCGGCGCGGGCCGTGTCGGCCTTGATGACTTTGCCCAGCAGGTCGGCCAGCGCGAGCACGCCCAGCCCGATCCAGATGGCAAAGGCATAAGTGGCGCCCGTGAAGGTGTAGTCCCGCTCTCTAGGCTCAATGGGCGGCTGGTTCAGGTACACGACGATGGCCAGGCCCGTGAAGACGAACAGCAGGCCCACGATCAAGGCGTTCTTCGAGTCGCGGCGGGCCTGGTAGAACAGGCCCAGCAACCCTAAGATGAGCGGAATGGCGAAGAACTGGTTGCGCGCTTTGCTCTCGGCCACGCGCTCGGGCAGGCCCTGGCGGGTTTCGGTGGGCCAGAGCGTGCCGGCCTGCTGCACGTCGGATTCACGGCCGGCGTAGTTCCACAGAAAGTAGCGCCAGAACATGTGCCCCATCTGGTAGCGGAACAGAAACGACAAGTTTTGGCCCATCGTCGGCTTCACGCCTTCGCGGATGTCCACCCAATTTTGATAATAAGGCACGCGCTGGGCAGTGCTGGCATCAGCATAAATGCGGGGTAGGAGCATCTTGTCCTCGGCGCGGTACACCAACTCCTGCTTCTGCTCGGCCACCACGTACTTATCGCCCTGACGCACATAGCGCGGTCCAGCATCTATTTGGTCAATCGGCTGCGCAAAGACGTGGGGGCCATAGAACAGCGGCCGAGAGCCGTATTGCTCGCGCTTGAGGTAGCTTACGAAGGAGAGCACATCCTCGGGGTCGTTTTCGTTGATGGTGGGGTGGTAGGAGCTGCGGATCGGCACGATCAGGTAGGAGCTGTAGCCAATCAGAATGAACACGAAGCAGAGCATGAACGTGTTCAGCAGCTGACTGCGGCGCACGAAGCTCTGGCGGAAACCTAGCCAAATCAGCCCGACCAGCAGCAGCATAAACAGCACGATGCCTGAGTTGAAGGGTAGCCCCAGGGTGTTGATGAAGAATACTTCGAAGTTGCCCGCCAGCGTGGGCAGGCCCGGAATGATGCCCACCAGAATGGCGCCCACCAGCACAAAGCTGATAACCAAGGTAGCGATGCCCCCAGCCCAGTTGGGGGTTGGCTGGCGGCGGAAGTAGTAGAGAAAGCCTAGGGCGGGGATGGCCAGCAGGTTCAGCAGGTGCACCCCGATGCTCAGGCCGATGACATAGGCCAGCAGCACCAGCCACTTGTCACTATCGGCCTCGTCGGCGCGGTTTTCCCACTTGAGCATCAGCCACACCACCGTGGCCGTGCCCAGCGCCGACATGGCGTAGACCTCAGCTTCCTCGGCGTTGAACCAGAACGAGTCGGAGAAGGCAAACGAGAGGGCGCCCACGGCCCCGGCGCCCAGGATGAGCAGCGTCTGGCCCAGGGTAGGCTCCAGGCCGCGGTCGTCGTGCAGGCCGGGGCGGCGCAGCACGAGCTTTTTGGCCAGCAGCGTGATGGACCAGAACAGAAACAGGATGGTGAAGGCGCTGCTCAGGGCCGAGAGGCCGTTGACGAGCACGGCCACTTTCGTGACGTCGCCGAAGCTGAGCAGCGAGACGAGGCGGCCCAGCAGCAGGAAGGTAGGGGCGCCGGGGGGGTGGGGCACGAGCAGCTTGTAGGAGCAGGCGATGAACTCGCCGCAGTCCCAGAACGAGGCCGTGGGCTCCAAGGTGAGCAGGTACACCAGCAGCGAGAGGCCAAACACCACCCAGCCGGCTACATTATTCAATCGGGAGTACAAACGCATATATACAGTGGTCGGTAACTAGTAGTCAAACACCACCTGTCATCCTGAGCTTGCGAAGGACCTTCTCACGCTAGAACGACAGGCGTCACAACGACTCGTTCTGACGTGAGAAGGTCCTTCGCTCTGCTCAGGATGACAGGTGGTGTAAAGGACCTGCAAGCGGACGTAAACGACTGTTATTTTGTGTTAAAGAATGTTAACGGCTTGATTCCCTACCCCCTCCGGCCGTACTTGCAGGTACTCGCCCTTCAGCCGTGCCGCCCATGAAAAGTCGCCTACGTGTTATCTTCTGGCTGATCAGCCTGTGTATGCTGGGTATCAATGGGTTCCAGGCATACTGGCTCTACACCACATACCAACTAAACACGGCGCAGTTTGCCCGCACGGCCCACGAGGCGCTGTTGGCGGTGGTACAGCGTCAGCAGCTGGCGGCCGTGCAAACGTTGCTGCAACCGGCCGCTACTAGCAGCCGCTACGGTCACGTAGCCCTACCCATCCGGCAGCTCGACGCAGCCGACCGTAGCCAGCTGCAACAGCTCTGGCAAACGGGCAGCCAACGGCCAGCGGGCGCCCTGGCCGCCCGCCGGCAAGACGACAGCGTGGCCCAGGCGTTTCTGCAATTGCTGCTGCGCCATGCTGGCACGCCTACCCTCAACCTGACCCAGTTAGCCGATGCCTACCAAACCGAGCTGCGCCAGCGCCAGGCCGAAACCGCGTTTCTGTTCGATACCCTGGCTACGGCTACCACCCAGCGCACCCGGCTGACAACTGCGCTGGTGGGCTACCCCGTGCAGACGCCTGCCGTGGCCCTACCCAATCTGCCGGGCGTGGCCGTGCGGGCTTCGTTCCGGCCGCCGGTGCCCTACTTGCTGCGGCAAATGGGAGGCTTGCTGGCGGGTTCGGTAGGCTTGTTGGTGCTCACCACAGCTTGCTTTGGCCTTATGCTGAGCACCATTCTGAGGCAGAAAAAACTGTCGGAGATTCGGGAAGACTTCATCAACAATATGACCCACGAGCTGAAAACGCCCATTGCCACGGTATCAGCGGCGTTGGAGGCGTTGCAGCACTTTGGGGCCTTGCAGAACCCGCAGCGGGCCGAAGCCTACCTTGCCATTTCGCAGCAGGAGCTGGCGCGGCTGTCGGGGTTGGTAGAGCACGTGTTACACATGGCCGTGGCCGAGCGCGAACCGCTCCGGCTGACGCCCGAAACCGTACAACCCGCCGAGCTGGTGGCCGAGCTGGTGCAGCAACACCAGCTCACCAGCGCTAAGCCCGTGCATTTCGATGTTGATGTGGATGCCACCGCCGTGCACTGCGACCGGCTGCACCTGCGCAACGTCATCAGCAACCTCATCGACAACGCCATCAAGTACTCCCGTGAGCAGGTCACCATCCGCATTCAAGGCCAACCTGAGCCCAGCGGCTGGCGCCTCACCGTGGCCGACGACGGCATTGGTATTCCGGCCAGCTACCAGCCCGCCGTGTTCGACCGATTCTTTCGGGTGCCTACTGGCAACTTGCATCCAGTCAAGGGGTTTGGGTTGGGGTTGTATTACGTGCGGCAGGTGGTAGAGCGGCACGGCGGCCACCTGCACCTGCAAAGCGAGCAGGGTAGGGGCAGCACGTTTTCGTTGTGGCTGCCTTCTTTTTAAGCTGTTAGCTGATGGCCATTAGCTGTTCGCTTTTGAGATGAATTACAACCTGTTAACCGTTGGCGAATGAATTCTGAACCAGCTACCAGCCATCAGCTAACAGCCAAAAAATTCTTCTCATCGAAGACGAAGCCTCACTAGCCTTGATTGTCAAGGACAGCTTGGAGGTGCGCGGGTTTGCGGTAGAACACGCCGCCGATGGAGAGGAAGGCTTGCGTCTGTTTCGCCAAACCACACCCGATATCGTAGTGGCTGATGTGATGCTGCCACGCCTGGATGGCTTCTCGCTGGCTGAGCAGCTGCGGCGCGAAAACACAACGGTGCCCATCATTTTCCTTACCGCCCGCTCCCAGCCAGCCGACGTGGTACGCGGCTTCGAGCTGGGCGGCAACGACTACCTACGCAAGCCCTTCAGCATGGACGAGCTGGTGGTACGCATCCGGGCGCTGTTGCAGCGGGCGGTGCCTACCCCGAGTACCACGCCCCAGGAGCCCTTGCAAATAGGCCGCTACATATTCGCGCCTACTCAGCAAAAGCTGCGGCTGGCCGATACCGAAATCGAGCTAACGCACCGCGAATCGGAGCTGCTCCGGCGCCTCTACGACCACCGCAACCACGTACTGGAGCGCTCCACGGTGCTACTTGACCTCTGGGGGCAGGACCATTTTTTTAACGGCCGCAGCCTCGACGTGTTCATCACCCGCCTGCGCCGCTACCTCCGCGCCGATCCGCAGGTACAAATCCTAAACGTGCGCGGCATTGGCTATAAGCTTATATTTTAAGCTGTTAGCTGATGGCTGTTCGCTTATAGCTTTCGTTCATGTAGCTAACAGCTATTTAATCGTGGTGCGTGGGTCGTCGTCGATGTTCAACTCCCTGCGGGCGGCGTCGCGGCGGCGGACGCGCTTGCGGGCAAATAGCTCCCGGAAAGAGTTGAACTGCTCGGTGTGCAGCAAGCTCAGGCCGGCGCGCTGCTGATTTTGCAGGTTGGCA
The DNA here is from genome assembly GCF_014217645.1 of Hymenobacter sp. NBH84. Classification (NCBI taxonomy): domain Bacteria; kingdom Pseudomonadati; phylum Bacteroidota; class Cytophagia; order Cytophagales; family Hymenobacteraceae; genus Hymenobacter; species Hymenobacter sp. NBH84. Next base: position 2,996,807 of record NZ_CP043644.1, on the reverse strand, counting down.
TTAGAGGAGCCAGCAGCAAGGGCGGAGAAGTCGCGCGGGGTGGTTTCGTAGCGCAAGCGGGCCCGGAACTTGCCATCGGGGCGCAAGTAGTACTCCAAGCTCAGGTCGCCGAGAAAGGAGGTTTGTACTGGTACCGTGCTGCCAGGCGCAGTGTTGGCCGCGTTGTAGTTGTTTGTGAAGCCCCCCTCGCGTGTGATGCGCAAACGGCCGTTCAGAAAGGAGTAGCTCAGGCGCACCTGCAACGCCTGCAACTGCTCAGCGCTCAGGCCGTTCAGGTTGAAGCTGATTTCCAGGTTGGGGTCGATCTGCGACGTGAGTACGCTGAGCTGGGTGCTCAGCACCTGCCCCACGCTGTTGCCAAACGCATTATCCGACCCCCGAAACGACACCGACGACAGCGTACCCGGCGACGTGAGCTGGCGGAACACAATCAAACTGAACACCTGCCGGTTTAGCTCCTGCTCGTCGTTGCGCAGCGCCGATAGGAACGGCGCCAAATCGCCTTCCAACGACGACGGAATGTCATTGAACTCCAGGTTCAGGTTGATCTGGGGTAGGAGCAGGGGGCCGCTCAGGTTCATCACCGCCGTTACGGGCACCACCGAAGTGTTGCTACCCAGTAGCGGCGCCACCGAGGTGCGTTGGGTGTACGCGGCCGTCAGGTTCATCTGGCCTTGCAGGGGGTCGCCGTTCCAGGCAATGGTGCCGCCCGGCCGTATAACAAACTCTTTGTTTACAAGGCCTTGCAGGGTGAAGTTGTAGGCGCCGCGCACAATCTCAATCTGCCCATACATATTGAAGTCGCCACGGGTGTCGATGTTCAGGCGCAACTGTCCGCTGGCCGTGCCGCGGATGATATCGCCGGTGCTTTCATCCAGCAAAATCTCCACATAGGCGTCGGGCGTCACGTCCAGGTTCATGTTCAGGCGCAGCCCCGAAAGGTCTAGCTTGGCTGTGTCGGTGGCTATCTGGACAGTAGTGGTATCCCGAATATTGTGGTTGACAAATCGAATGTAATTGGCCTGCTGGGCCTTGGCTGCATTATCGAAGGGTAAGGAAAGCCGGGTGCCCGCCTCGCTCCGAGCCGATACATTCACCAGCAAATCATCGGTAGGGCCCGATACGCGGGCTGTACCGGTGGCGTAGGCCGTGCCAAAGTATAGGTCGTTGTCGCGGCGCGTGGTGTTCAGGGCTTGCAGCTTGCGGAAATTGGCCCGCAAATCCAGCCGCATATCCTGGAAGCCGTTGTGGTAGATGTTGCCGTCTATGGTGCCCGAATTGCCAAGCGGGTCCGAAAGCCGAATGTTATTCAGCGCAATCCGGTCGTCGGTGAAGGTGATGCGGTCAGAGAACGTGTAGGTAGTGCCCAGGTAAATGAATGTGAGCTTACCGTTGGCCACATCCAGCGACCCTACCAGGTGGGGCGCGGCCAGCTTCCCCGTGACCTGAAGCCGACCCACCGCCGTGCCGCCCAAATCCTTGAATAACGTATTCAAAATCGGCTCGGCCAGCTTTACGGGAGCCTCATCGAGCACACCTACCAGGTTGAGCTGGTTAGGTACGTCCTGCGGCGTGAAGGTGCCGGTCACGTTCACCACGCGGCGGTTTTCGCGCTCCACGTCTAGGTTCACGGCCATGCGGGCGTTGGGGGCATCCCAGGTGCCCTTGCCTTCTACATTGCCCAGCAGCACGTCGTCGAGGCGCAAAGAATCCACCTTCAAATCGGTGTTGAGGGCCAACTGACCAAACACGTTGCTCACCGTGCCCTGGGCATTCACGCGGCCTTTCAGGCGGTTATCGGTGAAGTCGCCCAGCGTTTGTAGCTCAAAGTTCTGTACGTTCAGGGCCAGCTCCTTGGCAGGGTCGCGCGAAATGGCACCCTGGGCGCTGATGCTCTGCGCGCCGTTGGAAATGATGAAATTCTGGATGTCGATTTCTTTGCCGCCGTTGGAAATCACCACCGAGTTATTGGCCGCAATGGTCCACTGCTTGTCCAGCAGGTTCACGCCCGACTGCCGAAACGTAAGCTGTACGGCATCGGGTAGGAAACCCAACGACCCGTTGATCTGGGCGCGGTTGGTGGTATTGGTTTGCGCCAGGGCCGTCGAGAAGTTGATTTTCTCCTGATCCCACACGCCTTCCACGTAAAAGTTCTCCGTAGCGCCCAGCCCCGGCAAAAAACTGCCGCGCCGAGGTGATGCTGGCCTGGGCTAGCACCTCGGGCTGGTTGGGCAGCTTGGAAGTGGTCAGGCTGAAATCGGTGTCCTGCACCCGCACCGAGTCGTAGCGAATCTCGTCAAAATGCCCGCCCAGCGTGAAAATCGACGTGTTGCCGTTGCGGAACGACCCATCTACCCGCGAGTAGTCCGACACGGTGAGTTGAGGCACGAACAATTGCAGCACGGGGTTGGCCTGCTTGATGTACAGGTCCAAATCAATCTGATACTCGGGGGTAGGGCGCAGGCGCTTGCGGCGGTAGTAATTGGCAATAGCCGCGTCGTTGCTTTCGAAGTTGAGGCGATATTCTTCTATTAGGCGCTGCACGTCATCAATCACGCGGGTGTACTCGAAGTTGCCCTTGGCGCGTAGGTCCAGCACCTCCGAGCGCAGCGTAGTGAGACGCTGGCCGTCCTGACGGGTGCTCACAATATCGAAGGTGTCGATGGGCACGGTGTTGCCTTGGTAGCCGAGGCGGGAGTTGCGCAGTAACACCCTACCCTCCAGCTCGTCGAGGCGCAGGCCCTGGAACTGCACGTCGGCCGTGGTGGCCAGGGTCACGTTTTGGTTGGTGAGGCCGAGGGCGCGCAGGTTGGCGCGGTCCACGTCGGCGCGCAGGTCGAAGGCCTCGGCGCCGGTGCGCAGGTTTACGGTGCCGTTGGCCGCCAGCTTCACGTTGGGGTCATTCACCGACACCTTGCCCTGGAACGCCTGCTGGCGGAAGTTGCCGTTGATGGCAATGTTGTGGTAGCGGTAGCCATTCAGCCAGATGCGTTGCACGGTGGCATTGGCTTGCACCCGCGCTGCCTCCTTGGTGAAGCCCACGCCCTGCACGCGCCCATTCATGGTCACGTCGCGAATTACGCTTTGGTCGCCCAGCAGGCGGCCCAGCTGAAAGTCGGTGGTCTTGATCTGACCTTCGTAGCTGGAGTAGCGCGGGTCGGTCTTGAATTTCAAGTTCACGTCGGACACCACCTTGCCCAACTGGGTGTCAAACGAGCCATTGGCCACAAAGTCGTTGTAGTAGCCCAGGAAGTGCCCGTTCAGCTTCACCGCGCCCAGGCGGTCTACGTAGCCGCGCCCGCTGGGCGGAATGTAGCGCCGCAGGTCGCGCCCGTCTACCACCGAGTTGCGCAAGCGAGCCTCAATGAAGCTCTCCGTAAAGTTGGGTAGGCCATCCACGCTGATGTCGCCGACCACGTGCGTGTTGCGGCCGTACCGAACATCGAGGTTCTTGGTGTTGAAACGCCGCACGTAGCCCTTGGCCTGGCCCGAGATAAGCACGGTTTCGTTCAAGTCTTCTATCTGCGGGGCAAACTTGGCAATGTCGTCGGAGTACAGGCGCGAGGGTTGCAGGCGCGCCGTTACCTGCACCGAGTCGTTGAAATCGGCAAAGTTCAGGAACCGATTGTAGTCGAAGCGCAGGTAGTTGCTGATGCGGCTGTTCTCCACGCGCAGCATCAAATCGGCAAATTCCCAGAACTTGGGCGCATACACCATAGCCGCAGACAGCTCCCGCACGCGGGTATTGGAGTTACTTTCAATGGTGCGCAGCCCCTGAATGCGCGCCGCCACGGTGTCGCCTACCAGCCGAATGTTGCTGAAATCGGCGTAGATGCTGTCGGCGCGCATGTGTGCGTAGTCCACCGCCTGGCCGTAGGTAGGGGCGCGGGGCTCGTCGCGACGGTCCAGGATAAAGCGGCCGTTGCGCAGGCCGATGCTTTCTATCTGAAAGTCGAACGGCTTGCTGACTTTGGTGGTGTCGCTGGGACCAACCAGCCGTTGCACCGCACTCAAAAACTGCGACAGGTTGGTGGAGTCGGGCTCGTTGGCGTAGGTAATCAGGGCGAAGCGCGGCTCCTCCAGCGTGAGCTTGCCCACGTGCAAGTGGCTCGGGTCGAACACCGAAAACAGGCTGATGTCGGCATCGGCCCGGCCAATATTAAACAGCTCATTACCGCGCCGGTCAAGCACCTGCACGCCTTCCAGCAGCACCCTTGAAAACGGCCGGATGTCTACCCGGTCGATGCGAACGGGTTGGCCTAGTTTTTCCGTCAGCACCGTAGCAGCGCGCTGCACCAGCCGCGTTTGCACCGTCGGAATGCGCAGCGCAATCAGCAACCCAATCACCAACAACAGCACCAGCCCAACCAGGCCGAGCAGTGCTTTGAGGATGACGGAGAGAAAACGAGGCACAGAGTAAAGTGAAAAACGCGGAATGAAGAAACGAAGATGCGGATTTTAACGCGGAGGAGTAAAAGATCAGCAGCCTACCCAAGCGGGCACCCAAGCCCTACACGAATTGTTCAGGTAAAAGTTTGACTAGTGCCGCACGTGGGGGTTTAACGTTTTCCGCGACCTTTGCAGTCTGCGACGAGCACCGCGCGTGAAAAGAATACGTCAGTAGCGCAGATTTTTGGGTTTTATTATGATGCATTCTCCTCTTATTCTGGCCATTGAGTCGTCGTGCGATGATACCTCGGCGGCCGTCATGGCCAACGGCGAAATCCTGTCCAACGTGGTGGCTACCCAGCAAGTGCACGAGCAGTACGGCGGGGTAGTGCCCGAGCTAGCCTCGCGTGCCCACCAACAACACCTGATTCCGGTGGTGCAGGAGGCGCTGCGCCGCGCAAAGGTAGCGAAAACCGACCTCGACGCGGTGGCGTTTACGCAGGGGCCGGGCCTGCTGGGCTCGTTGCTGGTAGGCAGTATGTTTGCCAAAACGTTTGCCCTGGCTCTGGACAAACCGCTGCTGGCCGTCAACCACATGCGGGCGCACATTCTGGCGCATTTCATCCGGGATCCGAAGCCTGAGTTTCCGTTTTTGTGCCTCACCGTGAGCGGCGGCCACACCCAGCTGGTGGTAGTGCGCAGCCCCATGGAAATGGAAATCATCGGCCAGACCATCGACGACGCGGCTGGCGAGGCCTTCGACAAAACCGCCAAGCTGCTGGGCTTGCCCTACCCCGGCGGCCCCCACCTCGACAAGCTGGCCCGCCAGGGCAACCCTACCCGCTTCCCGTTTCCAGTGGGCGCCATGCCAGGCTACGATTTTTCGTTCAGTGGCCTGAAAACCTCTGTGCTGTATTTCCTGCGCCAGCAAACCCAGCAGAACGAAAACTTCGTGCAGGAGAACCTGGTGGATCTGTGCGCCAGCATTCAGCACACCATTATTCAAACCTTGCTGCGCCAATTGCGCCGCGCCGCCCACGACCAACAGCTTCGGCAGGTAGCCCTGGCCGGCGGGGTGGCCGCCAACTCTGGTCTGCGCACGGCCTTGCAAGAGCTGGCCGTGGCGGAAGGTTGGGAAGTATTTATTCCTGATTTCGAGTTCTGTACCGACAACGCTGCCATGGTGGCCATGACCGGCCACTTCCAGTACCAGGCCGGCCAGTTCAGCAACCAGCTCATCAGCCCCGACCCACGCTTGAAACTGTGAGCAGAGTAGGAACGACGTGCTGAGAAATGGCGCTTTTGCTGCGTAGTCTGTTTGACGCAACGCCGCCGCCGCTCTGCCGTTGTAGGTAGTCCCCCTATCCCTACCCTACCCACCCCGCGAAGGCCCCAGCGGCCCGCCGCGAAATCCTGAGAATCTGCAAAATCTGCGATGAAGAAAGAAGAGAAACCCAAGCGCATCAATATCCTGAACCGCCGCGCCAGTCACGAATACGCATTCCTGGTGAAGTACGACGCGGGTATGATGCTGCAAGGCACCGAAATAAAAAGCATCCGCGAGGGCAACGTGAACTTGCAGGATGGCTTTTGCACCTTCCACGGCGACGGCAGCCTGTGGGTGCACAACCTGCGCATTGCCCAGTATACCGAAGGCACCTACAACAACCACGAGCCCACCCGCGAGCGGAAGCTGCTACTCAACAAGAAAGAGCTGCGCCAGCTAGCCGGCAAAGCGCAGGAGCAGGGCCTCACCATCATTCCCATCCGAATGTTTGTGAACGACCGAGGCTTTGCCAAGCTGGAAATAGCCCTGGCCAAGGGCAAAAAGCTCTACGACAAGCGCGAAGACCTGAAAGCCAAAGACCAGAAGCGCGAAATGGCGCGGGCAAGGGAATATTAATAGTGAAATAGTGAAAGGTGAAGTTGTGAAAATCGTTTTCATCAGCGCACCTTTCTAGCTTCACAACTTCATCTTTCACAATTTCACCCTTTTGGAACACGGAATCTGTGCGCTGAGCACTATGCCGGTGCGAGCCGAGCCCAGCGACAAAGCGGAGCTGGTAACGGAACTGGTTTTTGGCGAGTGCTACTCCGTCGTGCTGGTGCAGGGCGCCTGGCAGCAAATCCGTAGCGCCGCCGACGACTACGTGGGCTGGATGGACGGCAAGCAGCACACGCCCGTTTCGGCTGACTACCTGGCTGCCTGGAAAGCCCAAGACCACCCCCGCAGCCTGGATCTGGTGCAGATGGTAAGCGACGCTACCACCCGCGTGCCGGTGATTATTGGCTCGCGCCTACCCTTTTTCGATGGCATGACCCTGCGTCTGGGCGAGCAGCAGCTCTTCTATAACGGCGCCGCCACCAACCCCCAAAACGGCCACGGCCCCCACGGCGACTTAGACAAGCGCCTTGCCCTGCTCCTGAAGGTAGGGCAACTGCACCTAAAAGCGCCATACGTGTGGGGCGGCAAAAGCCTGTTTGGTATCGACTGCTCGGGACTGATGCAGCAGCTCTACGGGCTGGTGGGCGTGCAGCTCCCGCGCGATGCGCGCCAGCAGGTAGAGTTGGGCCACACGGTGCATTTCGTAACCCAGGCCCGCCCCGGCGACCTAGCCTTTTTCGATAACGCCGAGGGGCGCATCATTCACGTGGGTATGGTGCTGGAAGACCAGCGCATCCTGCACGCCAGCGGCGAGGTCCGCATCGACCCCCTGGACCACAACGGCATCTTCCGCCGCGACCGGCAAAAATACTCCCACACCCTGCGCCTCATCCGGCGGGTATTGTAGGTGAGTGGTGAGGTTAAGAAGTCGGGAATGAAAAACTGTCTGTCATCCTCTATCTGGCGTGTGCTTGCGAAGGGCCTTATGCCAGTTGAACGAGTCGTTGGTACGTCCATCATTCTACCATAAAAAGACCTTCCGTTGCGCCCAGAAGGATAGGGGCTTTTTCGTGAACCATTTCAGCACTTCGCTGCTTGTTTATACGCTGAGAATCACCTAGCTTTCGTTGGTTAGATTCCTATTATAGCGTATGGATCAGAAAGTGCTTGTCTTGAACGGCGACTACACCGCCATTACCCTGTGTAGCGTGCAAAAAGCATTCGTGCTACTCTACCTCGACAAGGCCGAGATGGTAGCCAACTCCGAGCACGGCGCCCTGCGCACCATCAGCCAGTCCTACCCAAAGCCGAGCATCATCCGGTTGCAGCGCTACGTGCGGGTGCCCTACAAGGGCATCACTCTTAGCCGCCACAACATCATGAAGCGCGACAACTTTGAGTGTCAGTACTGCGGCTCTACCAAAAACCTAACCCTCGACCACGTGATGCCCCGCTCACGCGGCGGCACCTCCAACTGGGACAACCTGCTCACGGCCTGCTCGCGCTGCAACCACAGTAAGGGCCATCGCACCCCACAGGAGGCCGGTCTGGTCATCAGGCAACAGCCCAAAAAGCCTACCCTCTCAGGTTTCCTAAAGCTCAGTGCCGGCACCATAGACCAGAACTGGCATGCGTATCTCAACTAAAGCCGGTAGCGTTGCTACCGGCTTTTTTGTGCTCTTTTTGAAGGGGGAGGTTGAAAAGGCCTGTCATCCTGAGCGCAACGAAGGACCTTCTCACGCGTGAACGATTGACGTAAGAACGACTCGTTCATGCGTGAGAAGGTCCTTCGTCGCCGCTTGATGCGCGGAATGCTCAGGATGACAGTGGCTTTAAAGCCACTTTAACTTAATACTGATCTTGCTCAGCATCGGCGCGGTCGAAGTTGTCGGAGCCACTGACGAAAGTTAGCAGGTCTTGGCTCAGCTTTTCTTTGTCAGTAACGAGCAGGCCGTGGGGCGCACCGTCGTATACGATTTGGGTGGCGTGCGAGAGGTACTGGTCCAGGCGCTTGGCGCTGTTCTTATATGGTACCGTTTTGTCGTCCTCGCCGTGGATGGACAGCACGGGCACTTTGATGGTCTGCAAATCCTGGCGGAAGTCGGTTTCGCTGAAAGCGCGGGCGCACTGCTCGGTGGCGTAGGGTGCGCCTTGCAGGGCCAATGATTGCGACCAATCGAGGGTAGGCTGGCTGACGGGGTTGCTCAGCAGGCCGTCGCCGTAGAACTGTTTGCCGAAGGTGGTCAGGAAATCGGGGCGGTCTTTCTTGAGGCCGTCCACCATGTCGTCGAACGTGGATTTGTCTACGCCGTCGGGGTTGTCATCGGTTTTCAGCAGGTAGGGCGTTACGGACGATACAAAGGCCACGCGGGACACGCGCGCGCCCTGATGGCGGCTCATGTACCGGGCCACTTCGCCACCGCCCATCGAGAAGCCTACCAGCGTTACGTCTTGCAGGTCCAGGCCTTCGAGCACGGCTTTCAGGTCGTCGGCCAGTGTGTCATAGTCGTAGCCGTTCCAGGGTTTATCGGAGTGGCCGAAGCCGCGGCGGGTGTAGGCTACTACGCGCACGCCGTTTTTGGGCAATTCATTCAGCTGATATTCCCAAGACTCGTAGCTTAGCGGCCAGCCGTGGATAAGCACGATGGTCGGGCCTTGGCCCAAATCAACATAGTGTAAATTAACATCCTGGCCTTTGCTATCTTGACCAACTTTGATAAAGCTCATGGTAGGGGGGAGTTTGGTTGTGGAAAACTGAAATTGTAGTGACCTATACGGTTCTGCTTTGCATAGAGAAAACAGATGTCAAGATTTTATACAAGTTTATTTTCTTCGCCATTTCCTATGTTTCCAGCAAAAAACAGTGGCTATTACGCGCTCCTGATCAGTCTGTGTTTAGCAAGCTGTCAGTCTGATACGCCAGCGCAGAACACTGCTGCCAGTACAGCCACCACTACCCCTCCAAAAACTGCTGCTCCTGCAACATCTACTGCGTGGTACCGGCAGTATCGCACCCGCCTACCCGGCGCTACCGACAGCGTAACAGTGCATCTGCAAAACCTGGGTACCGGCAGTGATGCGTCTTCTATTGGGCGAGTGGTTGGCTTCTACGCTGGTCCTAAAGGGCAGCCTTTTGAGCTGGCCAGCAACCCCACCAGCGCCCCCGATAGCCTGCTACTGCGCGAAGCCAGCCATAGCCGCCTAAATGCCGGTGGCTACGGCGCGGTTTGGCGCCTGCGCCGGATGGGCGAAGCATGGGTAGGCACACTAGCAGGACAAACCGTGCGCCTCCAGCCATTACCCGTGAGTCAAGGCGTTGCCTTCGACACGCAGGTGTTCCGCGACTCCGTGCGTGCCCGTCCCCAGCACCCGCAGGATAGCGTATGGGGCCGCATTAGCCTGCACGCACTCCTACCCACCAGCAATCGGCAACCTCTTGCTGGCAACATGCTGCACCTGCTGCACGGCGACACGGTATTCGCGGGCAGTGCGCCTACCCTACCTGCCATTTGGGAGGACATGCGTCGGCCTTTCTTTAATGATTATCAAGAAGATATGAAGGCCATCTTTCAGCAGATGGAGGCGGATACCAGCCGCTCGGGCCACCGCCCGATGGCCATGCTGAACTATACTGATGAGCGCGACACGTACGTGCTCTGGAATGCGGATAATCTGCTCAGCCTCGGCCTTTTCACTTATTCTTACGCTGGCGGCGCGCACGGCAACTACGGTACCCACGTGCTCAGCTTCGATACTCGCAGTGGCCGCCCGCTACCGTACGACGCCATCTTCCGGCCCGATGCCAAGCCGCGGCTGGAGGCCCTGTTGGCGCGCTATGCCCGCCCTAGCTTGGGCTTAAAGCCGAATGAGCCGCTACGCAATGCCCTGTTCGAAGAGACGCTACCCGTAACGCGCAACGTGTACCTGACCAGCGGCGGGGCGGTGTTCGTCTATCAGCCCTACGAAGTGGCAGCCTATGCCTATGGGGAAGTTCGGGTGTTTGTGCCGTTGCGGGAGCTGCGGCCGTTGTTGCAGCCGGGGTTGCCGTTGCAAGAGGGTAGGAGTGTAGCCCAAAAGTAGAGAGCTGCGGGTTGTCTGGTTACCAACAACTCTCCATTACTAACTGATAAGCAATGCGTTTCTTCTCCATCAATTCGCCGCTGCTGAAGCAGTTTGACCGCTGGGCAACGCCTGCGCTGGTGGTAGTGGCCGTGGCCGTGTTTGTGGGCGAAACCGTGTGGCCGTTGCGGCAGCGCACTCGCCCGCGCACCGAGCGGTGGCCGCGCAATGTGGGCGTGTCGGTGCCCTCGCTGGTGGGGTTGCGTCTGGGGCTGTTGCCGGCTATGGTAGGCCTCACGCAGGTGGCCGCACGCCGCCGCTGGGGGCTGCACCGCCTGGGCTGGCCAGAGCCGGTGCGCGTGCTGGCCGAGTTGCTGATTCTGGATTATGTGGCCTACTCCTGGCACCGCCTGCTGCACGCGCCGCTGCTGTGGCGGTTTCACCGGGTGCACCACAACGACCTGGATATGGACCTGAGTACGGGTTGGCGCTTCCACGCGGGCGAAATGCTGGCTAGTATTCCCTACCGGGGCGGCGTGCCCATGCTGCTGGGGGTGCGCCCCGGCGTGTTGCTCGCCTACGAAGCGGTGTTCGAGGCCTGCACGGCGTTTCATCACTCTAACACCCGCCTACCCTTGGCCATAGAGCGCCCCCTGGCTGCCTGGATGATTACGCCGCGGGCGCACGGCATCCACCACTCGGTAGTGCACCGCGAAACGCAGAGCAACTTCGGGGTAGTGCTAAGCCTGTGGGACCGGCTCCACCGCACCTTACGGCTCAACGTGCCGCAGCAAGAAGTGGAAATTGGTGTGCCCGCCTACCCCGATGCCGCCGTGCAAACCGTGCGCCACCTCTTCACTATGCCCATCGAGCCGCTCCAACCTTGGACCCGCTTTGACGGCACCGTGCCTGCGCGCGCCCTACCCCCCGCACCCCTTGATGAGCTGGCAGGGTAGAGAGTACAATCTAAAAGTTTACCTGCGCCTGTAAACGCAGCAGGCCGCCGCGCTGGCGGTTGTCGGGCCGCTGAAAATCCTCGAAACGGCGCGACGAAAGCGTATACATGGTCACTAGCTCGAAGGCGGGGAAGGGCTGCCACTCCACGCCCAGTTCGGCTTCGCGCACGGTATAGCTGCGCGCATCCCGCTCGTGCTTTTTGCCGCCATCGTAGTATTGCGCCCGCAGGAAGGGGTAGAACTGCTGCTGACCGTAGTGTAGGCGGTAGTTGAACATAACGTAGCCCCCGTGCAAGCGACGGGTTTCGATGCTGTCGGTGCGCGGGTTGAACTCGGGGCCGCGGCCTAGGTTGTATTCAGCCTGCACGCCAAACGGCTGGGGGTAGAGCACAAAGGTGGCGGCCACGCGCTGGTCGGGGTAGCGCAGGTTGGGGCGGTGCTTCACGCCGCTGGAAAGCTGGTCTCGGTTGACTACATACTCCCCGGTGTAGGCTTGCAAACCGGGCTCGATGATGTGCTGGCCTACCTCTACTGGGTACGTAACGCGAGCAACCACGTGGCGCTGGTTGTTCAGCTCGGGCCGGTTGGCGGTCTGCCCGTTGAAGGCGCCCACGCCTACCATACCATAGTCGCCGGAGCCCTTCAACCCCTCTTTCACCAGCTTGCTAAACAGTTTGCGTACGCCAATGGGCGCCCAATACACGAAAGCACCCAGGTCTCGCTCGTTGGAAAAGGCGCTGTTTAGGGCATCATTGCGGTCCAGGGGTAGGCGGTTTTGGCTGGACTGCATGTTTTCGAAGCCGAACGGAATCTTGCTTTGTCCCAGCCGAACCCGAAACCGGTTGGCTTTGTCTAAGCCTACATCCAGGTACGCATCGCGCAGCAAGCCGGCATTCAGGGTAGAGCTGCCGCTGAGCGTGCTGGCAAAATCAGGTTGTATGTAGAAATACACCCGCTCGTGTATCTGGCCAAAAAAGACAACGCGGACGCGTCGGAGAGAAAAACCACCGTTGCGGCCCCACGATTTGTCGCACTGCTCGCAGGTCAGGTCGGGGTTGGTTTCCAGCAACCGGTTGTAGCGCGCCTGCACGTAGCCCCGCACCGCTATCGACTGAAACCATTGTTTGGCAGGGGCCTGCTCTGAAGGAACCGGGATGCTGGTTGTCTGACCATACACTGGCCCAACAGCGAGCAGCAAAAGGAGGAGTAACAGTTTCTTCATGATAAGGTAATGCTGACGCAAAGTGCGGCATTACCTATTACTTGATTGTTGCCTTGTTATTAAGGCAATGTTACCAATTGAAAGATTGAGCAATTGAACGGCAACGGCTAATAACGCACAAAGCCGTCCCTATACTGGTAGAGACGGCCTTGCAAGTGGCTGGCGGCGGGTTATTCTTCGGCACTATTTGCCGTTGTATCAGGCTGCGTAGTGGCCTCGTAGGTATCAGCATACTTGAAATCGTCGAGCCAATAGGCTGAGCTGACCACATCAAATACCACCGATGTTTCCTCTTGCTTCGCGGGCGTGAGCTGCCAAATGATGGCCGGCGCTTCGGGGAAGCTGGTGCCATCTAGCTGCTCGTGAAACAGACGCTTTAGGAGCGTGTTGTCGGGCATGCCCTGGGCCAGCAGGCGCAGGAGCGGCGCTTCCGGCGCTTCGTCGAAAATGGTCAGTGCCTCTGCGTCTGGGGCCGTGAGCTTCACCTGAAACTGTACCGCTTCGGCGCGCGGAAACTTGCCGTTGTAGGCAGTGTAGAGCAGTTGCGTGGCCTTGAAGAAACCTTGGTGTTGGTCTAGTTCCGGGTTTTCTTCCCACAGCTTCTCGGTGAGCATCTGGTGGGCCAGGTTTTCAATCTGGCCTTCCGTGAGCTGATCGGCAAACAAGTGCTCCAGCACCAACTGCGCCGATTCGGCCGGTTCCAGGTCGGTGAGACCCATTAGGGCCATATCCTTCAGCTCGTTAGGAGCTATTTCGCTGGGGTTGTCGTAGCCAGTTTTTACGAGGAGGGCTTTGTAGTCCTGGGGCTGCCAGGAGTTGGGTAGCTCAGTGAGGGTATCGAAAGAAAGGCGCTCTACGGTGAACGTGTACATGCGAAGGGTAGGAAAGGTGAAGGTCGTGCCAGGGGGAGTGCGAGGCTTACCAGTGAGCTGTGTACGGCAAGCAGACTAGATTCGCCGTGCGGCTACCTTGCTTGGTGCATAGAAAGTGGCTTAGGGTGTAAAAACAGAACGCCTACCCCGCGGTAGGGGGTAGGCGTTGGCATAAGCCGATGTCAAAGAAAAAGTATTTACTTGTATTGTTACTATTGGTATTGGCCTTACAATCTGTTTGCGTTGAGGATTGAAGGGTGTAGAGACGCATACTTGCGTCTCATCGGCTGCAACGTGCGGGCGAAATCGTTCAACAATGAGACGCAAGTATGCGTCTCTACATCATTCTAGCAACCTTGTTAGCTAGCCTCTTGAGCTGCCGCAGCCGCTCGGGTAAAAGAAGTATTGTAGGTCGTGGAGGAAGTAATAAGCTGTTCTGTAGCGGGCGCCGGCGCTGAGCGCGAGCACATGACTAAGGTGAGTAATAACCTTGCGGGAATGCTCGCGTTGAAGTAATTCCTGTGCCCTACCCCAGGGCGTACACCACCCAACCGTCTTTAGAATTCATGCAACATACCCGCACGCTCGAAGATCTGCTGGACACGCAGCAGAAAAAACTCTCTTTTTTTCAGAATCTACTTTTGATTGCCGCCGCCGATGGTAAGCTGCAAGAGGAAGAAAGTCAGTTTCTGCTTCAGGTAGGCAACCGTATAGGTCTCACGGCCAAGGATGTACAGCCCTTAGCCGACAACTTAGGAGTGCTCAGCTTCGTTGTGCCCGCCGATGGACCCCAGAAAACCCTGGAACTGCAAACGCTGGTGCAAATGATGTTGCAGGACGGCGATATGGACACCCGCGAATACGATTTGTGCCTGGACTATGCCCGGCGTATCGGCTACAGCAAACAGCTGCTCGACGACATGGTAAGCCAGCTGTCGGGCAACGGCCCCGCTCCCAATAACCCGCCCACCGTGAGCTAAGCGCAAGCAGACCAAATTCATCAGACGGCCTAGCCCAATGAATATATAGTGGCTTTGGGCGTAAAAACGGAACGCCTGCTCCATACTATGGGGCAGGCGTTGGCGTAAACCAGTGTTAAAGAAAAGAAGCGTTTACTCACCCAGCAGCTTCTTTTTCTGCTGCTCATATTCGGCTTGGGTGATGATTTTATCGTCGGCTAGCTTCTTGAGCTGCCGTAGCTGCTCAGGTAGGGACGCGTTGTAGGTTGCGGGCGCGGTAGATTGCTCTGCAACGGGTAGGGAAGAAAGCGGCCGCATTTCGTAGCTGTGCACCGGCTTGTACTTCATCGTCCACAAAAACGGGAAAAACAGGAAAATACCGCCAATAATAGCCCCGGCATCCGCTTCTTCATCGCGAGAAAACGACGTGTTTACCGTTTCGTAGCCTTCCTTTTCCAGTCGCACATCGGTGGTAGCCCCTATAATTTTAGTGTCCCGGTGTTGGTAGGGAGTCACACCCACTGGTTCGCCATTCAGGTACACGCGTGCGCCGGGGGGCGTCGACTGTAGCATAGTGCTGCTGGCACAACTCGACAGCAGCGTGGTAACGACCAGCGCACCGGCCATAAAACGAAGATGATTTCTCATAAATAAAACAACTGTGCATAAGTTAGTGATGCGTCAAGGTACTACTTATGCCGAGGTATATGATAAATACTATGTTATTAATCTTTTAGTGAACGGGTGGCAGCACCGTAGGCGCCCGAAAAAACTGATGGACTTTCTGGTTGAACTCGTCGGCGTGCTCTTGCAGGGTGCCGTGGCCGCTGTTAGGTACAATCCAGAGCCAGGCGTGGGGTAGGCTCTGGTAAATAGCCACTGTATGCTCGGCCCGAATCACGTCCCGGTCGCCGGCAATGATGAAGGCAGGCGCTTTGATGCCAGCCAGCGCTGAAAGCGGCACGTGGGGTTCGTTCCAGTCGAGAAGAAATACTTTCCAGTCGTTTTTGCGCTTGGCGTCGGAGAAGGTTTGGCCGTGGCCTTCGCGGTAGCCGCGGCGCATCTGCTGCCACAGTTCCTGGGTTAGGGCCGTGGAGTCGGGCCACATGTTGGCACCCGTGGCGGCCAGGCGTTTCACTTTGCCGGGGTGGCGCAGGGCCAGTACCAGCGCCGTAATGCCGCCGTCGCTCCAGCCCAGCACGTAGGCCGAGTCGAGGCGCAGATGGGTAAGCAGGGCCGCGCAGTCGTCGGCCATCATCTCGAAGCTCAGTGAGTCGCCCGCATCCACGGAGCGGCCGTGGGCGCGACTGTCCAGCGCAATTACGCGGTAGCGCTTGGCGAAGTAGGGAATGTTCTTCTCAAAATCCTTGCTGCTACCCCCATTGCCGTGCACCAACAGCAAGGGCGCGCCCGCGCCATAGGTTTCGTAGTACAGCTTCACGCCGCGCACGGTGGCATAATGACCGGCCGCTGAATTCTGGCCACGCGGCGCAGCTTTCTGCCCAAGTGTCTGCTGACTCAACAGCAACAGGAAGAAGAAAAGGTAGGAGCGCATGGCAGAAGGTGTAGAAGCTTAGCAGCTGTTTGATTTAATCGAATGAGTAATCCGCACGATGTAGTTCAACGACGAGACGCATACTTGCGTCTCGTCGTTGAACGTCTGCCGCCCGAATCGTTCAACGACGAGACGCAAGTATGCGTCTCTACATCGTTCTGCAATAAGTAACTCTAAATCTAGCCCAAGTTCCTAGATGAGCAACTACCTCCGCCGCAGGTACAGCAGCGTTGATTTGCCGGAAGGCCCATACTTATCGTTAATCAAAAAATACCCGCCGCGATACGCCGCCAAACCTTCCCAGTTGTAGGTCATGTATTCCTGCGGCAGTTCAAACAACGGCTTCCAACTGATTTTGTCGCGCTTGTAATGCAGGCTGATGAGGCGGCAATAGTTCTGGTAGTTGCCGCTGCCATCCAGCACCAGGCGGGCGTTGGGGTCGGTGGGGGTAGGGCGGTATACGCTGTCGTCGGCGCCGTTGTAGAAGTAGTTGATGGCCGTGAAGCGGTTATTGCCCTCATACACCAAATCGGTGATGCGGAAGAGTAGGCGCTGCACCGGCACGTACTGCGGAATATCGGGTAGGCGGGTGGCGTTGGGAATGCGCAGCGCGTAGTTGTCGTGCCGGAAATAGTTGTACTCGAACAGCAGCAACAGGCTCTTGTTGTAGCCCGTAGCCGCCTCAAAACCGGCGTTGTGAATGTGGGAGTTATCCGTAAGGGCCGGCTTGGGCAGGGGTACTAGGTAGTCCGTATCCAGCACGATGGTGGCGCTGGCCGCGTGCACCGCGCCTTTGATCAGGTAGCAATAGGTGGAGGGGGTAGTGGTTTCGATGGTGAAATACGCCGTGTCGCCTACCAACGTAATGCCCTCCAGCCCCTCGTATTCCTGACAGGCCGAGTCGAGGCGGGCGCGTATCATGTCCAGGTGCTGGATAGCGTATTTCTGGTACGTCAGCGCCTGCGTGGTATCTGCCAACTGCCGGTCCAGGCTGGGTAGGTTGAGGGCGTATACTTTGGCTTCCGCCCGTTCCTGCAAGCGGCTCTCCGAAAGTAGGAGCAGCTGATTGCCGTAGGTGAATAGCCCGGAAAACTGGTTGTTGCGGTCGGCTATTTCTGCGGGTAGGCGGAGCGTGTGGATGCTGAGCGGCGCTTTCTTTTGTGCGCTGGTCAGCGTGGCGGGTAGGAGAAGCAGCAGGACAAGAGCAATCCGGTAAGAACGCAGCATCGGCAGGAGCAGTTAGGGCAAAGCAACGTGCAAAGATTGCCAAGCGCCCGCCCGGCTCCAACTTCTGCGTGACTAACTCCATCAGCGTACTGCAATTCGGGGCTAATTTTCCAGTGTAGTTCGGTAGCCTCTATGCCTGCGGTGGTACAGGTGGCGTTTGGTAATGCGCTTGCAGTAGATTCGTCAGGTGCGCTTCCAGCAGGCTCTCCAGGCTGCGGCCCGTTGGACTAAGTCGTCGGGTAGGGTGATAGTGAGCTGGGTCATGACGGTAGTGGTTGGGTAAGGAAGACAGCTGCTATTATGTAATTTAGAATCTTGAATCTTCGGCGACACTTACCTACTGCAACATGGGATTATTTGACTTCTTCAAAAAAGAAACTAAACCGGATAAGCAAGAGGAAGATACTGTGGAAAATGTTCCGCAAATGCTTTACGCCAAGCTCTTGTTTGCTGATGAAATACAATTAGATAAAGAGCGAATAGTTGCTGAGTTACGAAAGGAGTTTAAAAATTTTGAAGAAGCAGATAATCTAGAGCGCACCTTACTCTATATCTTTTCTGATTATGTATTTGATTATCAAGATGGTGGTGTTCCAGCACAAGGCGCACTATTTATGGCAGAAGATTCAACGTTTGACCCGCAATCCGTAGCGGTAGCGTTGACCCAGAGCTGGCATTGGCCTGAGGCTGCGGATGTTATTAAAACATGTAAACAGGAATGTTTAGTTACCGATTTTATGTCGCGCGGCTTAGATTATGAAAAGCGCGTGGAGTACTTCCAAAAATTCCTCTCGGCCCTAATCAAAGCTACCAAACCACAGGCGGTTTATTTTACGCAGAGCGATAAGCTGGTAGAGCCATTTGCCTATGTATTCGCTCTGGCAGAGGAAGAACCAGATGTGCTAAATGGATTGGTAAACGTGCGCTTTTTTAATGTCGCTAATAGCACGGAGGAGGAAATGTTTGTGGATACATTAGGACTGCATTCCTTAGGTCTGCCAGATTTTCAGATTCGTTTTCGGGATTTTGAACCGAACGAAGTAGTAGGTAAACTGTGGAGTTATGCTAACTACATTTATCAAAACGGAGCTGTCATCGAACCAGGAAATACAATTCAAGGTCTCTCGGTGAACGACAAGTGGACCTGCTATTACGCTGATGCGGCAGTAGCACCTACGCGCATTGTCATCGATTTGGAAACACAGGCTTCATAATTCTTTTCTACCCCGCCGTATCGGCCACCTCATCCCCATCATCCACCAGCACCCGCGCCAGCTTCTCAATATTGAGGCTCCGCGCTGAGGCATCGAAGATTTCGCGGTAGGTCCCTTTTAGATCGTATAGCTCGTCGTGGGTGCCGCTTTCCACCATGCGGCCCTGCTTCATCACGTAGATGCAGTCCGAATCCACGATTTGGGCGAGGCTGTGGGAGATAATAACCACCGTACGGCCCTGCTTGATGGCGTCGAGCGAGTTCTTGATTTGCTCGGTGGCAATGGCGTCGAGGGAGGCCGTGGGCTCGTCGAGGAAGATGATGGGAGGGTTTTTCAGGAACAGGCGCGCAATGGCAATGCGCTGCTGCTGCCCGCCCGAGAGCTGCTGAGCGTCGCTCTGGTACTGCTGGGGTAGGCCCACAATCTGGTCGTGGAGGTAGGCGCTGCGGGCAGCGGCCTGCACCTGCTCGAAGCTCGCCGCGAAGTTGCCGTAGCGGATATTCTCCTCAATGGTGCCCTTGAAGATGTGGTTTTTCTGTAGCACCAAGCCCAAGCTCTGGCGCAGGGCGTGGGTGTCGTAGTCGCGTAGGGGCTGGCCGTCGAGGGTGAGCGTGCCGCTGTCGGGCGTGTAGAACTTGCAGAGCAGGTTGATGATGGTGCTCTTGCCCGCGCCCGACAGGCCCACCAGCGCCGTGGTCTTGCCGGCCTCAATGCGCATGTTTACCCCGTGCAGGGCGGGCGTGCCGCTGGGGTAGGTAAACGATACATCGTGCAGCTCGAAGGTGCCGTGCAAATGATCGGGCAGCAACTGGCCGGTGGGCTCGGTTTGGTCCTCGGCGTCGAGGATGCTGAAGAAGCCCTCGGAGTAGGTGAGGGCGTCGTTCATCTCGTCGTAGATGCGGTGCAGCTGCCGGATGGGCGCCGATACGTTATTGAATAGCAGAATATGGAACATGATGGCCCCGATGCTGATCTGGCGGTCGAGCACTAGGTAGGCCGTCAGGATGATGATGAGCACCACGCCTACCTGCTCCACAAAGGTCTTGAGGCCGTCGTAGAGGAAGTTGGTTTTGCGCGTTTGGAGCTGGGCCGTTACCAGTTGCTGTTGCAGGCCATTCTGCTTTTCCTCCTCATAATCTTCGCGCACAAAGCTCTTGATGACCACCGCCGAATCAATGAGGTTGACGAGGCCCTGGTTTTTCTCCTCGCGCAAGCGGCGCAGCGTGCGCCGCACCCCATTAAGCTTATCGGCCTGGGCATAGCTGAGCCAGAAGTAGATGGGTAGGATAAGCACCGCCGTGAGCCCCACGTACACGTTGGCGAAAAACATAACCACCAGCGCCACCACGGCATTGGCAAACAGCGGCAGAATGTCGATGAAGAAGTTTTGCACCAGCTTCATCAGGCTCTCCACGCCCCGGTCGATACGCGTTTGCAGCTTGCCGGTTTGGTTGCCGCCGCTGGCGTAAAAGCCTAACTGGTAGCTTAGTATCTTATGAATAGCGGCCTGCGAGAGGGTAGTAGAAATACTAATGCGAATCCGCTCCCCGTAGAACTTCTGCCCAAACTGGATAAATGCATTCACCACCTCCTTCACCAGTAGCACCGCGCTGATACCGGCCAGCAGCGTCGCGCCCTGGGCCAGTTCCTGGTTGCGGTTGAGCATCGTCTGCACCGTATCTACGGTGTATCGCAGCACAAACGGATTCACCTGCGCCGCCAGCGACCCGACAAGTGTAAGTAGTAAGGTGCCCAGCACCAGCCGCCAGTAGGGCCGGACGTAAGGTAGGAGACGTTGGATGATTTGCCAGAGGCTCATGCGAATCGGCTTGGAGGGGAGGTAGCCGATTAGACGCGGGAGCAGGGCTCGGGGTTATTTAGAATATCATGTACACCAGCGAAAACCAGTGAAGTATAGCGCGACACCTTCATAGGCCATAGCGTTGCCCAACGCTTTAATTTCCTATTGTGTCATCAACAGGTTCAGCCTTACCGCATCTTACAAAAAGCATAGTTGATACTAGCAGTTTTCCCATGCAGTAGCAGTCATTAAAGGAAATGCTGATGCTATAGAAAAATCAGGGGTAGGAAATGCTGTTCAGGTAATCAACTACGCTACATTTACAGTACCACCCTACCTGTCTTTCTACCTTTAGCTACGCCTTTCCCTGTCCTATTAGTCTGTCCCTGGGCATGAAGCACCGTCTACTTCTCTTGTGTTGGTGGGCGACACTGCTGACCGGAATAACGCGGGCGCAAAGTCCGCAGACGAAGGCGCTGCACCGGGCGCTGGCCCACGCTACCACCGATACCAGCCGGGTGCTGCTGCTGGCCGACCTCAGCGCCTCCTACCGCTACTCCCATCTCGACTCGGTGCAACACTACGCCCGGCAGGGGCTACGTCTGGCCCGGCAGGTGCACTACCCTAAAGGCGAGGGACGGTGTTTATCACGCATTGGCATGTTGCTGGGCGAATGGGGCAATCTGCCTCAGGCCCTGCGCGTGAACTTGCAGGCCCTGCGCCTCAACGAGGCCAGCCACGACCAAGAAGGCACCGCCCGTACCCTCAACCAAACCGGCCTGCTCTACTACGCCCTCGACGATGGCCGGCCCGCGCTGGACTACTTCTTCCGGGCACAACGCATCTATAAACAAGGCATTGGGGATGATTCGCAGTTGATTAGCGTGCTAACCAACATCGGTACTAGTTACATGCTACTGAACCGGCTGGACTCGGCGGAGTTGTTTCTACGGCGCGCCTACACTCTCACCACACGCTCGCGCACTGTGGAGCAGAGCTGCTGGGGCAAGCCGCTGCCCTATGTGCTGCGCGAAATGGGGCTGCTAGCCAGCATGCGGGGGCAGTCAGAAAAGGCCATTCGCTATTACCACTTGAGCGCCCAGGCAGCCCTACCCGAAAACGACCAGCGTAGCCGGAGTCGCGCCTACCAGTACCTAGCCGAGCTATACCAACTCCGGCAGCAGCCCGACTCCAGCATCTATTACGCCCGCAAAGCCCTGGCGGTAGGGCAGTCGTTGCCGTTTATGGTGGGCGTGATGCGCAACAGCAACCTGTTGGCGTCGACGTTTACCGGCCGTGGGCAAAACGACAGCACCCTGAAGTACATGCGCCTTATGGTAGCGGCGGCCGATAGTTTGCATAACCCGCAACGCATCAAGCAGCTCGATGCCATCGGTTTTGCCGAACAGCAGCGGCTGCGACTTCTGGAGGAAAAACAGGCACAGCTGCAACAGCAGATTCGCGTGGCTGTGCTGATAGCCGTAATGGGTATGCTGGCCCTGGCCACGCTGCTGCTCTGGCGCAACAACCGGGCACAAAAGCTGGCTAACAGCCGCTTGCAACGGCTGAACGAGCAGATACTGTCGCAAACCACCGAGCTTACCCAGCAGCGCGACGAGCTGGGCCGAGCCCTGCAAGACCTGAAGGTAGCGCAGAGCCAGCTGGTGCTGCGCGAACGAATGGCCTCCCTGGGTGACCTCATGAACGGTGTGGCGCAGGAGGTGCGCCGCCCGGTGCAGCGCGTGCGCGAGCTAGCCGGCATCAGCGAGCTATTGTGCCAGGAGTTGCGGGGCGAGTTTACCCGGTGCGCGTCCCATTTGGAAGACGGAGAGTACCTGGACGAGATGCTGCAAAACCTGGCGCACTATCAAACTGGTATTGTGCAGGCCGGACAGCGGGCCGATGTGATTGTGCGCGGTATGCTGGAGTATGCCAGCGCCCAGCCTGGTCCGCGGCAGCCTACGGCTCTCAACGGCTTTGCCGAGGACTACCTTCGCATCACTTACCACGACTTACGCGCCAAACACCGATACCTCATGGTGGCCCTACTCTTCGAGCTAGACCCGGCTGTGGGCAGCGTGCCCGTGGTACGTCACGATTTTGGGCGGGCGCTCATTGGCTTGTTTAGCAATGCATTTTATGCGGTGCAGCAACGGCAGCAGCAAATGCTTGGCGAAGAGTATGTGCCGCAGATAAAGCTCATTACCAGGCGTACGACGGGGCGGGTGGAAATCCGGGTGCGCGACAACGGGCCGGGTATTCCGGCGGCTGATCTGTCCAACATTTTCCAACGCTTTTTCACCACCAAACCAGTCGGTGAAGGTACTGGATTAGGGTTGTCGCTGAGCTACGACATCGTCACGCGGGGGCACGGGGGCACGCTCACGGTGGAAAGCGAGGTAGGGCGGTTCACGGAGTTCTGCATCACGCTGATAGCAGCCGAAAGCAGTCCGGCGCAACCGTAGTACGAGAGCTGTGTCCCTCATCAGCGGCCACCGTGCGCCGCGTTCTGTTCCAAAACCATTCTTTGCATATGAAAAACGTAGTACTACCCCTATTGGGCGTGCTGGCGTGCAGTGCTCCGGCGCTGGCCCAACAAGCGGAAAAGGTAGATCAGGCGATGGTCGCCAAGATCAAAGACGAAGGCTTGAACCGCTCCAAGGTGATGGAAACGGCCTTTTACCTGACCGATGTGAGTGGCCCGCGCTTGGCCAACTCGCCCGGCCTGATGCGAGCCAGCGAATGGGCCAAAAAGCAACTCACCGACTGGGGCCTTGCCAAGGCCAACATCGAGTCGTGGGGTGATTTCGGCCGTGGCTGGGAAATCGAGAAGTCCTACGTGGCCATGACCAAGCCGTACTACAAGGCCATGAGTGGTACGCCCAAAGCCTGGACGCCCTCCACCAACAGCCTCATCAAAAAGCAGGTGGTGCTGGTGAAAGTGGCATCGGAAGCCGATCTGGAGAAGTATAAAGGTCAGCTGCGCGATAAGGTAATTGTGACGGAGGTAACCTCTATGCCCAAGCTAGGACTGGAGCCCGATGCCCGCCGCTACACCGACGAAGAGCTGCAAAAAATGGCCGCGCCCGTAGTTGCCGACGCTACCCCCCGCCGCCCCGCCATGACCGACGAGCAGCGCGACGCCATGCGCGCCCGCGCCGCGTTGCGCAGCAAGTTGGCGCCGTTCTTTATCAGCGAAGGCGCTGCCGCTGTTCTTAGCAACCCTCGTGGTGGCTCGGTGGGCACCTACTTCACCAGCAACGGCGCTCCCTACGCTGCCGATGCCCAGCCGGTGCTGCCCGAGCTGGAAATGGCTACGGAGGACCAGTTGCGCCTGATTCGGTTGGTAGAAGCGGGTATTCCGGTGGAAGTGGAGTTGGAAACCAAAACCAAGTTCCAGACCCAGGACCTGAAAGGCTACAACGTGGTAGCCGAAATCCCCGGCACCGACCGGAAGCTGAAAAACGAAATCGTGATGCTGGGCGGCCACCTCGACTCCTGGCACGCCGGCACCGGCGCCACCGACAACGCCGCCGGCTGCGCCGTGATGATGGAGGCCGTGCGCATTCTGGAAGCCCTGAACGTGAAGCCCCGCCGCACCATTCGCATTGCGTTGTGGAGCGCTGAGGAAGAAGGCCTGCACGGTTCGAAGAACTACGTGAAAAACCACTTCGCTGACCCTGCCACCATGCAGCTCAAGCCCGAGCACGAGAAGCTGGCCGCCTACTTCAACCTCGATAACGGCGCCGGTAAAATCCGTGGCATCTATGCCCAAGGCAACGAGGCTGTGATGCCCATCTTCGCCTCCTGGCTACAGCCCCTCAACGAGTTGGGCGCTACCACCGTCACGGCCCGCACCACCGGCGGCACCGACCATCTGTCGTTCGATGCAGTAGGCCTGCCCGGCTTCCAATTCATCCAAGACCCCCTAGATTACGGCACGCGCACCCACCACACCAACATGGACACCTACGAGCGCCTACCCCCCGAAGACCTCAAGCAGGCCTCAGTGGTAGTAGCCACCTTCGTATACAACGCCGCCATGCGCGACCAGAAACTACCCCGTAAAGCCCTACCCACTGCCAAAGCGGTAGGCCAGCGGTAAGCGAGTACCTCTAAGTGAACAATCAAAAAAGGCGGTCAACTCGACCGCCTTTTTTAATAGCCGTTTGCCATCCTGAGTGGAGCGAAGGACCTTCTCACGTTAGCACGCCTGTTGTAGCAATGACTTGTGCTGACGTGAAAAGGTCCTTCGCTCCACTCAGGATGACAGATAAGTTAGGAAGGAAGACTTTATAGCACCACCAGCTTCTTCGTGATCTTCTCCGTGGCGCTGGACACCTGCACCATATAGACGCCGCTGGGTAGGGAGGCTTTCTTACCCAGATCCAGAGTGCTTTCGGAAGTGGTTTGCTGCCATACCTGTTGGCCGTTTGCGTTGGTAACACGCACCGTGAGGGGAGTGGTAGGGTCGGGGTTTTGCAGATGCAGCAGCAGCGGTGCGCCCGCCGCCCGCGGGTTAGGATACAGCTCTACGCCCAGCGAGGTAGGTAGGGTGGCGGCTGGTTTGCCGGCATCAGCAACAGTAGCTGCGGCAGAGAGAGTAGCCGTTGTCACCTTCGTGATGCGCAGCCAGTTGAAATTCCAGCCGCCGGTTTGGGCAAATACGCCGAAGTTGTAGGTGCCCGCATTCACGTTCACGGTTTGCGAAACGGTGGTCCAGTTCTGCCAGCCGCCCGTGGCCGGAATGCTCACGCTGCCGAGCTGCGTGGAACCCGCGTTCAGGTCCGACGACAGGGTGGCGCCGCTGGGGCTGGCCACGCGGTACTCAATCTTGTAGGAGCCGGAGGTAGGGAAGTTCACATTGTTGTACGCCATCCAATCACCCGCATCAATGTAGGCTACGTTCTGGCCGCCGCCTGTGTCGGTGGTATTTTCCAGCTGCACGCCGTTCATGCTGCCGTAGCTCTCGGCCTGAATGGTGGTGGAGGTAGGCGCCGTTGTACCGCCGGTTTTCTGGTACACCCGCACGTAGTCGACGTACATGGTGGCGGGCAGCTTGCTTTCATCCACGGTCTGGCCGGGCCAGTTGCCGGCCACGGCCAGGTTCAGGAGCAAGAAAAACGGCCGGTGAAATTCTTCGGTGCTGCCCACATTGTTGAGGATGCTCATCTCATGGTACTTCACCCCATCCACAAACCAACGGATGGCGCTGGCGTCCCACTCCACTGAATACACATGGTAGCCCGAGAGGTCGAGGGTGGTGTTGCCGCCATATTCGGCGTGGCCATTGCTGTCCCAGTGCGGCGTGCCGTAGATTTTGTTTTCGGAGTTGATGTGCTCCATGATGTCGATTTCACCGCAACGGGGCCAGCTTACCTGGTCGATGTTGCCGCCCAGCATCCAGAACGCCGGCCACAGGCCCTGCCCCAGCGGCACCTTGATGCGCGCCTCCATCTTGCCGTAGGTGAACTCCTTGAGGCCCTTGGTAATCATGCGAGCCGAGGTGTAGGGCATACCGCCCACCGTCTGCTTCTTAGCCGTGATTTGCAGGATGCCATTGGCCACTGTGGCATTGGCCGCTTGGTAGTACTGCTTCTCGTTGTTGCCCCAGCCGCCGCCGCCGGTTTCAAATTTCCAGCTAGAACTGATGCCGTTGGTAAACTCATCGGCCCACACCTGCTGGTAAGTTTGGGCTTGTACGGCCGTTGCGCCAGCCAGGCACAGAGCAGCGGCGAGAAGTTTGGTAAAGGTGGTTTTCATAGAAGTAAACGTGTGGTGGAAAGGAAAGAAAGAGCGAGGGTAGGAGCCAGCAGGCGTGGCAGAGATAGTGGGGCCGAAGCCTAGGCCGGCACTGGTACCAAGCAGGGTAGCGCAGCGCCGAAAGCAACCAAATATTTCAACTTTCCAGACAAAATACAATAGTCCACGCCGCACAGAACCAAGCTGAAGATGCGTTGAGTGAGCGATACACAACTACGGCTATACACTTGCCGCACACGTGGCGCGGGCCTGCATTTCTAGTTGCGTGGCCAAATACAACTTTGAAGGATTGTGGTAGATACTGGCTACTGAACAAGCCAAACAGGTGTCGAAAACCGGAATTTTTTTCCGAAAAATCTGCGATTTAGTAATCAGGAAAGTACCAAAAAGCACCTTGCCCTACCCCCGGGCGGTGGGTAGGGCAAGGTGAGAGCAGCCAACGCGTAGCTCACGGCTATGCGTTCATGGTGTAGATGCGCTCCATTAAGCGCCACTTCTCAGCGGCGGTGGCCGTGGCGGTGGTCTGCTGGCAGGCGGCTACCACAGCTTCCCACTCGGCCTGCCGGGGCTTGGTGGCCAGCTTCTGCATGGCCGCGTCGTGGTCGAAGTCGGGCACGGTGTCCATAATCATAAAGGCTTGGTTATCGAGCAGGTAGATTTCCATGTGCAGGATGCCTACCTCGCGCATCCCCTGCGCAATTTCGGGCCAAACGCCCTCCGGGGAGTGCAGCTGCCGGTAGGTGGCCAGCAGCGCCGGATCGGGTTGGAGGCTAAGGGTTTTGCAATACCGTTTGTAGGGGGTAGGGTGGGGTTGTTCGGGGTATCCCATGGAGGTAGAAAAGAGGTAAGCAGACAAAGAACGGGCAGGCAAGGCGCTACGATGTGCTCGCACAGCACTATTGTCGCATCAACTTTAGCTCAATTGCTTTTTAAACAGCTCTAGCGTGCGTTGCCAAGCCAACTGCGCGGCAGCGGCGTTGTAGCGGGCCGGCGAGGTGTCGTTATTGAAGGCGTGGTTGACGCCCTCGTACACGTAGAGCTGGTAGGGAATGTTAGCGGCCTTCAGGGCTGCCTCGTAGGCCGGGATGCCGGCATTCACCCGCTCGTCGAGGCCAGCGTAGTGCAGTAGCAGGCGAGCTTTGATGTTGGGCACGTCCTCCGCTTTGGGCTGGGTGCCGTAGTAAGCCACGGCGGCATCCAGCTTGGGGTCGTGGGTAGCCAGCTTGTTGGCCATGGCCCCGCCCCAGCAAAAGCCCACGCAGCCGGTGCGGCCATTGCAGTCGGGGCGCTGGCGCAGGTAGGTGAGAGCGGCCAGGTAGTTTTGCAACGTCTTTTCGGCGTCGAGCTTGCCGATAAGCGTACGACCCTCATCCTCGTTGGCCGGCGTGCCGCCAAACTCCGACAAGGCATCCACCCCCAGCGCCAGGTAGCCGGCCTGGGCCACGCGCCGTGTCACATCCTGAATATGCGGCGTCAGCCCCCGGTTTTCATGAATGACCACCACCGCACCGCGCTTCTTCTTTTTCTTCGGTTGCACCAGGTAGCCCTTCATGGTAGTGCCGGTGGCGCCAGGCCAAGTCACGGTTTCCGTCAGTAGGTCATCGGCGGTGGTGGCCACGGTAGCGGCCTGGGCGTAGCCGGGCTCCAGCGCCGCCAAGGCCGTAGCTGCCAGCGCCGTGCTGCCTACCAGCCTGGTGAGTCGCTCCAGAAACTCCTGTCGCGTAAGCGGAGCGTGTGTATACTCATCGAACAGATTGATAATGCGCTGATCCATAGACAAAAGAACAAAAGGTGATAAGGGGAGGGTAGTAAGGCGCAAAAGGTAGGTATAAACCAGGATAGTGCTACCTGCCACTGCTCTGCCTCAAAGCAGATAAGAGTCTAAGAGCCTATTGACACGCAGACCGCTATATTGCCTCGGCCCTAGCTACTGGCCCGCTTGCATTTGCTGTGCATTCGTGCTATCATCAGCAAAGCGAGGCCACCAGCCACACGTATTTCTTGCTCTTACCTATCCCCATCCTATGAAAGTATTTCTTTTAGCGGCCGTGCTCACGGTGGCGCTACCTCCCGCGACTACCATGGCGCAAACCAAAACGGCGGCTGCCAACAGCCTCGCCAGCAACAGAGTGCAAACGGCAAATGGCCTGTTGGAAGGCACTACGGCAGCCAGCGGCATTCATGAGTTTAAAGGGGTGCCGTTTGCCGCGCCCCCCGTAGGTGAGCTGCGCTGGCGTGAGCCGCAGCCCGTAAAAAACTGGACCAACGTGCGCCCCGCCAAGCAGTTTGGGCCGCGCGCCATGCAGCTGCCGTTGTTCGGCGATATGAATTTCCGCTCCGATGGTGTCAGCGAAGACTGCCTCTACCTGAACGTATGGACGCCCGCCAAAACGGGCCGGGAAAAGCTGCCGGTGCTGGTGTATTTCTACGGCGGCGGTTTTGTGGCCGGCGACGGCTCCGAGCCGCGCTACGATGGCGAGAGCATGGCTCGGCAAGGCATTGTGGCCGTCACGGTCAACTACCGGCTGGGGGTGTTTGGCTTCCTGGCGCATCCGGAGCTGACTAAGGAATCGCCTCACCACGCCTCCGGCAACTACGGCTTTCTGGACCAAAGCGCGGCCCTACGCTGGGTGCAGCAAAACATTGCGGCCTTCGGCGGCGACCCCAAGCAGGTGACCATTGCCGGCGAGTCGGCCGGGTCGATGTCGGTGAGCGCGCAAATGGCTTCGCCAGTGTCGAAGACGTTGTTTGCGCGAGCCATTGGCGAAAGCGGTTCTATGCTGAACACCGGCTTCGGGCCGGTACCGCTGGCCGAGGGTGAGCAAACCGGCGTTGCCTTTGCCACCAGTTTAGGTGCTGGTTCGCTGGCCGCGTTGCGCGCGCTACCGGCGCAGCAGTTGCTGGAAGCTACCGGCAAGCCGGGAGTGGCCCGTTTTGCGCCTACCCTCGATGGCTATTTCTTCACCAAGATGCCCACCGCTACATTTGCCGCAGGCGAGCAAGCGCACGTGCCGCTGCTGGTAGGCTGGAACTCGCAAGAAATGGGCTACCAAGCATTGCTAGGCCAAGAGCAGCCCACAGCCGCTAACTACACCAAAACCTTGCAGAAGCTATACGGCGAGCGGGCTGCCGACGCACAAAAAGCCTACCCTGCCGCCACCGATGCCGAAGTAGAGCAAGCCGCCACCAACCTGGCCAGCGACCGGTTTATTGCCTACAGCACCTGGAAGTGGGCCGAAATGCAGCAAAAAACCGGCGGCCAGCCCGTGTACCGCTACCTCTACGCCCGCCCTCGCCCTGCCATGACCCCCGAAATGGGCAACGCTACCGCCGGCCTGGCCGGCGGTGTAGTGAAGCAAGCCGCCGGCACCCCCAAAGCGCCCCCAGCCAAAGGTGCAGTGCACTCCGCCGAAATCGAGTACGCTTTGGGCAACCTGGGAACTAACAAGGTATACGCCTGGACCCCAGAAGACCACCAAGTGTCCAAGACCATACAAACGTACTTTGCCAATTTCATCAAAACCGGTAACCCCAACAGCACTGGACTGCCTACCTGGCCCCAGGCCAGCAGCGGGCAAGTATTGCACATTGATGTAAAAACGCAGGCTGAAGCAGACAAAACACGTCCGCGCTACCTGTTTATGGAGCAGCAGTTTGGTAAATAGGCGTGCTCCATGGTGTAAATAGGTAGGGATAATTCTCCACGCCGAAGTCCCTGGGAAGCATTGCGTAAGCTACTGATACATTGCGCAGTGCCTCCCAGGGACTTCATGTGTCATCTAGGTGGAACCTACTACACTTCGTTGCTCTCAAGGGAATTTCTGAACAGTCTCAAAAAAGCAGAAAACAAAGTCAGCTGTACATCTGAATAATATGTTGTTTCGTATATAGTCCAGCTCAGCACTATATCGCGCACGATGGTCTTTCCAGATAGTTTAATTCCATCCAATGAGAAGGCGCGGCTGCAGGCATTGGCACCTTTTCGGGTGCTACAGGCGCTACCCGATGTCGTTTTCGATGCGCTTGTTGAATTGGTTGCTCTGCTATTCAACGCTCCCGTAGCCATGTTATCGTTTGTAGATGCTGACGTGGTATGGATGAAGGCGCTGTATGGGCTATCGGAACCCCGGCGGGTGCCTCGCGACCAGAGCCTATGCTCAGTCACTATTTTGCAGGATACAACTACCGTTGTGCAAAATCTGAACGAGGTAGTCTTACCCACGCCTATAGCCGACCTGCTCAACGAAATGCTGCAATTGCATTTTTATGTGGGGCATCCGTTGCAAATGCCGGGGGGCTATAATATTGGCGTGCTAGGCATTGCTGGGCGAAACGCCAGGCTTTTCGACGAAGCCCAGCAGCAACGGTTAAGTAGTTTGGCCTCGGTGGCTATGCAGTTGCTACAGCTACGGCTGGCTTTGCCTCAGTGCAGAGAAAACCCTTCTCCTGTGTGGACTTTTTTCTATGACGAATTGGTGCAGTGCATCGCCCAATTAGAGCCAGATAGCCTCGATACGGCCAGTCGACTACAAGCCATCGATCAAATCATCGCGCTACTGCAACGGGACCTAGACCGCGCAAACGCTACCCTGCCGTAGCTTTCGTGTTTCCTATAAGGTAGGGACAGTCCTGATAATATCTACTCAGCCTCCCGGTTCACGGTATCGGGGTTGAAGGCGGGCACGCAGATAGACCAATACTCGCACTCTTCTGCAAACGGGTTGGAGTAGCGTACCCGGGCACCCGCCTTAATCAGAAGCGATTCTCCTGCGCCTAGCTCTAATACGTCGCCGTCTACTTCAAAGCGTTTGCGGCCCCGCACAATCAGCGTGATTTCGTCGAAGGCGGGCGTTTGGTACGGCTCGCTCCATTGGGGCGGGGCCACCATGTGCGCCACGCTATACTGCGGCGTATGGGTGCTGGCTAAGCCAATATGCTCCTCTATGAGCTTGCCATCGGTGGTAGGCACCCGGAAGGGCGCCTGCTGGCGGAAATAGCGCTTTTCAGACATGGGTAGGGTAGGAGAAGTAGTTAATTGGCCGTGCCCGCGCAGGCACCGGGGGTGTAGCTGGTTACGCCGGCGTTGTCGGCGGCACAGCTGTTAGAGTACGTCTTGCCGTCGCAGCCGCACACGGGGTCGTAGTTCATGGGACACATAGCGTCCTTGCGGATTTTAGCTGGGTCGATGCAGGCAGTGGCCGAGGTAGGCGGGGGTGTACGATGGCAGGCGGCGCTGCTCAGCAGCAAACACGCAAAAAGGAATTTGGAAAGCATAGGCAGAGAGGAAAGTATCGGGGCCGCAAAAGAGCAGCTTCAGCAGAGAGTACGAAATAAGCAGGTAGCCGTTGGAATATCTGTGTATTCCTATTTTTTGTCTTCTCGTGAAAACCCCTGCCCGCGGCCTTCGTATAGAAAGGCAACTTGCCATCACGCTGAAGCGCAGCTTGATGTTATTGCTTCTGCGAGAGGGTGGCAGTCGTTCATTTGATTCTATACACAACTTTTCTCTCCTCACACAATGTCCTATCAAGAAGAAGACAACACGGGTAAAATTCTCCTCGCCGCTCTTGCTGGTGCTGCCGCTGGTATCGTAACCGGCCTGCTCATTGCACCCGATAAAGGCAAGGAAACCCGCGAAAATCTGAAAAGCGCTGCTACGAAATACAGCGGTCAGCTAGGCGACCAGTTGTCGAAATACGGCGAAGAGCTGGACTCGAAATTTAAAGGCTACGTTGAGAAACTGGAAGACCTGGGCATCGGTGAAGCTGGCAGCAGCCTGAACCTGAAAGGCAACTGGGACGAAGCCAAAGGCAAGCTGAAGCAGCAATATGCGCAGCTCACTGACGAAGACCTGGAGTATGCTGACGGCAAAGGCGACGAGCTGGTAGGCCGTTTGCAGCAGAAACTCGGCAAAGGCAAAAAAGAAATTACGAAGATGCTCAACGACCTGTAGGTCTGACCACTTTCTCGTAACAATAAAAAGACCTGACCCACTACGTCAGGTCTTTTTGTTACCTCAGGGTTAACCCTACCTGCCTGGGTTGCGTTATTCGCTGACAGACTGCCTGTTTCACCTTTTTCCCTATTCTCATGAAAGATAACAAAGACAACGCCGGTAAAATTATCCTCTCCCTGCTCGTTGGCGCCACTGCTGGTGCCGTAGCCGGTTTGCTGCTAGCTCCCGAAGCCGGAGGAGAAACCCGCGCCAACCTGAAAAAATCGGCCGCAAAGCTCGGCGATGATGTAAATAAACTGCTGCAGAAAGGCCAGGAAAGCATCGATCAGGCCAAAACCAGCGCTGCTGGTTTGGTAGAGCAGGGCAAAGCTGCCGCCAACGATGCGCTGGCTTCCCTCTCAGCAGAAGCGCAAGGACTAGCCGGTAAGGCTACTGACCTAGCAAACCAAGCCACCGAGCAAGCCAAGAAAGTAGCCGATGATGTAACCAACAAAGCGCAGTCGCTAGCTGGCACCGCCACAGAGAAAGCCCAAGACGTTGCCGATACCGTAAGCGACACAGCCCAAACCGCCGCCGATGCCGTAACGGGCAAAGCACAGGCCGCTGCTGCTGAAGAGAAAGAAGATGCCAAGGAAATTGCTGCTCACACCAAGAGTGTGGCCAACCATACTGGCAGCCCGCAGCCTACCCCGAAGGTAGACCCCATCAAGCACCAGGCCCGCGAAAATGCCAACGATATTTCGTCGCAGAGCTAAAAAAAATACGGCGCCGGCGTAACCTTACCCGTAACCAGCCGTTAAAGAAGATATAACCGGCTTGAATAGATGAACGGATAGTTGTTTGTCGTAAAATTGCCGACAGTAGGAGCTTCTTCCTGAAATGGTCAAACATTCAGGTCGTAAAATCAGACTCGTCCATCGCAAGCTTCTTCAAGCAAACCGTTTTGAATGGTTAGCCGATTATAATTCGAAAGGCCGCCCGCAATTACTGCGAGCGGCCTTTCCTTTTTTGTCTTCTGACACAAAAATGCTTTTTCAGCACTAAGGCCCGTCATTCCGAGTTTGCCAAGGAATGACGGGCCTTAGTACCATTAAGCAAGCTGTTCTACCCTGCTCAACGCGCAGAATATTATTCCGCTTCCGGGTGCGGCGCGTTTTCCGATTTGGTGTATTCCGGCTTCATCTGCGGGAAGAATAACACATCCTGAATAGACGTGGAGTTCGTCATAATCATGCTCAAGCGGTCGATGCCGATACCCAGGCCGGCCGTAGGCGGCATGCCGTACTCCAAGGCCCGTAGGAAATCCTCGTCGAGTACCATCGCTTCGGTGTCGCCGCGCTTACCCAGTTCCAGCTGCTCCTCGAAACGGGCGCGCTGGTCGATGGGGTCGTTCAACTCGGAGAAGGCGTTGCAGATTTCCTTTCCATTGCAAATCGCCTCGAAACGCTCTACCAAGCCCGGCTTGTCGCGGTGCTTTTTCGCCAGCGGCGACATCTCCACGGGGTAGTCGGTGATGAAGGTAGGCTGGATGAGTTTCGGCTCTACGTGCTCCCCAAAAATCTCGTCGATGATTTTGGCCTTGCCCATGCTGGGGTCCAGCCCTACCTTCAGGTCTTTGGCGGCGGCGCGTAGCTCGTCTTCGCTCTTACCATCAATACTGAAGCCGGTGTAGTGCTCAATGGCTTCGGCCATCGTGAAGCGCTTCCAGGGGCGCTGGAAGTTGATGAGGTTTTCGCCTACCTGCACTTCGGTTTTACCGTGCAGAGCCAGGGCCACGCGCTCTACCATTTCTTCCACCAGGTCCATCATCCAGTAGTAGTCCTTGTACGCCACGTACAGCTCCATCTGGGTGAACTCGGGGTTATGGAAGCGCGACATGCCCTCGTTGCGAAAGTCCTTCGAGAATTCATACACGCCATCGAAACCACCCACAATCAGGCGCTTCAGGTACAGCTCGTTGGCAATGCGCAGGTAGAGCGTCATGTCCAGCGTGTTGTGGTGCGTTTTGAAGGGGCGTGCGGCGGCACCACCGTAAAGGGGCTGTAGGATGGGCGTTTCCACCTCCAGGTAGCCTTTGTCGTTGAGGTAGTTGCGCATGGCCTGCACCAACTGTGTGCGCTTCACGAAGGCGTCGCGCACATGCGGGTTCACCACTAGGTCCACGTAGCGCTGGCGGTAGCGCTGCTCAGGGTCGGTGAAGGCGTCGTAAATGGTCTCTTGTCCTGTGGCTTCGTCAACTACTCGGCGCACCACGGGTAGGGGACGCAGTGCTTTGCTCAGCAACTTGAAGTTCTTCACGTGAATAGACGTCTCGCCTACCATCGTCTTGAACACGAAACCTTCTACCCCAATGAAGTCGCCCAGATCGAGCAGCTTCTTGAATACAGTGTTGTACAGCTCCTTGTCTTCGCCAGGGCAAATTTCGTCGCGGTTCACGTAGAGCTGAATGCGCCCGGAAGCGTCCTGCAACTCGGCAAACGAGGCCTTCCCCTTCACCCGAATCGACATTAGGCGGCCCGCCAAGCTTACCTCCTGAAAGTTGTTCAACTCGGGGTGGTAGTTATCGTGAATTTCCTGGGCGTAGAAGTTCACGTCAAACAGCTCGGATGGATATGGCTCAATGCCGAGCTTTTGTAGTTCGTCCAGCTTCTGACGACGAATTAGCTCCTGTTCGCTAAGATGATGCATAGGGTAGGGGTATGGCAGACGGCCGCAGCCGCAAAAGTCAAGTTGCAAAGGTAAACCATGGCGCAACAAAAAACGCTGGTCTAGCAGACCAGCGTTTACGTATATATATAGTAGGACTTTTGTAGAGCAATTGGGTTAGGCAGCAATACCCATTTGGCCTTCGGCCTCTTGGCCCAGCAACTGAGGCTCTACCCGCGTACGCAGGCGGTCCTGCACAAAGCCGTGCTGCAAGTGCTTGGGCAAGTCGGCTACAAGCTGCTGGTAGCGCTCCAGGCCCATGGCCTTGGCCACGTAGGTTTCGTGGATGCCGTTGAGGTAGCTCACCACATTCAGTAGGGACTGATGGAACAGGCTGAAATCGATGTCGGCTTCTACGTAGCGCTCAATCTCGCGGCTGGTCTGCGAGATCTGCAAACGGCCCAACAGGTCGAAAATTGTGGTATAACCTAGGCGCCAAGTAATCTGCTGCCAGTGCGCGGCCGTCCACTTGTCCAGCGGCTTGCCGGTTTTCTGGCTGCGGATAGCTGTGTTGGGGTTGTTCTGCACTTGCTGGCGCGTCCACTGGGCTTTCATCTTGCGCGTGGTGCGCAAAAACTGACCAATCTGTGCCTGCGCTTCAATCTCTTTGCCGGCAATGTGCAGCCCAGCCTTGTAACCCGCTAAGGGTAGGCGATGAATGCTGAAGTCGCCGTAGCTGCCAGCGGCATAGAACGATACCGGCCGCGGGTAGGCGTTGCGCACCACCAGTCGCCCTACCTCCCGCCGGATAAGCGAGGGGTTATTGCCGCGCACGCCTGTGGTATACAAGAACGCCTGCAAGCCGGCTAAGATGGTATGATACGCCTGCGGGAAGGTCCAGTGCAAGGCATTGCGCAGGTAGTCCTCGTCGCCAAGCTCAGCAGTGGCACGCAATGCGTACTCGGTGCTCCAGCACGTGTGCAGCAAGCGCGTAATAGCTTGCACATCCGTATCTGCCAACTCAGCCTCGTGGGCACGGAAGAAGGGAAGATGCTGCAAGCCGCCCAGCGCGTCGTCGCCTTCCTGAATGTGGTAATTCAGGGCGAAGAAGTAGTTGAGGAAAACCTGGGCCGGAATGGATTTGCGCCACGTTTCCTCGGCTTGTTTCTGCTCGTCCGTCACGAGCGGAATGATAGGAGTTTCCATTGTCGTCGTCATGCTAAGTAAACAGGCAATAGCTATTATTTAGTTGCATATTTACTAAAAATATTCGTAATGAAATTAGTATTTTAAGTTATTGATTATCAATTGAGTAAATTTTAATATTCTTCTAAAGATCTTCGATAATTATAAGGTGTGTTTGCTAATGCTATTGGTTATTGTCCGTTGAAACGAAAAAGCCCCGGTACCAAAACGGTACCGGGGCTTCTAATAAGGTAGGACGAAGCGCTATGCCTCGTCCTGAATAACTGATACGGCTTCACGCAGGGTCATGTCCTTACGCAACGGCTTCACGAAGCGAACAGCGCGGTTTACCTTCACCGTGTCGCTACCCTGTGCCTGGATATCAGTAGCCAAGGCACTGATATTGATGGTAGCAGCAGCTTTCTGAGCAGCTTCAAACTTATCCGACTCAATCTTGGCTTTGTCTTGCTCGGCTTTGTACGTCGTCAGTTTCAGCGATACGCTGGTGTCGTTCTTGCGCTGTACCATACGCTGTACCATCTCACTCATTAGCTTGAAGCGTGGGTCGGTGGCTACGCGCTTCTGGCTAGCAGCAGCTAGCTTGGCCACAGCCGGAGCATCAGCCCAGGTTTTGTAACGGGCCGGAGCAATTTCGTCCCATTTCAGCGGATATTCAGCTTCTTTCTCGCCTTGGTCGAGGTAGCTGTATGGATCGGGCAATACAATGTCCGACATCACGCCTTTGAACTGAGTAGAGCCACCATTGATGCGGTAGAACTTCTGCGTAGTCAGCTTCAGCGAACCGAACGGCTTGATGTTGTTGAACTCAGCGGGTAGGGCATCGTCCAGATCGAAGATGCGCTGCACGGTGCCTTTGCCATACGTGCTGGTAGAGCCCATCACGATGCCACGCTTGTAGTCCTGGACAGCCGCAGCCAAAATCTCGGAAGCCGAAGCGCTAAACTTGTTTACCAGCACCACCAACGGACCGGTGTACTGCACACGGGGGTCACGATCATTGAGTACAGTAGCGGCACCCTGACGGCTGCGTACCTGCACCACCGGACCACTATCGATAAACAGACCAGCCATTTCCACGGCATCTGTCAGCGAGCCACCGCCATTGAAGCGCAGGTCGAGCACTAGTCCTTGGATATTTTCTTTCTGAAGTTTTTCCAACTCTTTCTTCACGTCGCCAGCCGAGCTGCGGCCACCGTTGTCGTTGAAGTCGGCATAGAAAGAAGGCAGCTTGATATAGCCATATTTCTTCCCGCCCTCATTGATGGTAGCCGATTGCGCAAAGGTGTCTTCCAGTACTACCACATCCCGAATGATAGGAATGATCTTGGTGCTGCCATCGGCTTTCTTCACCGTGAGGCGTACTTCCGTACCCTTTTTGCCTTTGATCAGCACAATGGCTTTGTCTAGGCGCATGCCTTCTACCGATACCGGTACCTCAGCGCCTTGGGCTACCCGCGTAATGATGTCGCCAGCTTTCAGCTCACCCTGACGGTAGGAGGCACTACCCGGAATGATATCAGCTACCTTGATCTGGCCGTCTTTCTCCTGCAACGAAGCGCCGATGCCCTCAAAACGGCCTGTCATGGCTTGGTCAAAGTTGTCTTTGTCGCGAGGAGCGAAGTACTCGGTGTGTGGGTC
This sequence comes from Hymenobacter sp. NBH84, assembly GCF_014217645.1. Lineage (NCBI taxonomy): Bacteria > Pseudomonadati > Bacteroidota > Cytophagia > Cytophagales > Hymenobacteraceae > Hymenobacter > Hymenobacter sp. NBH84. The sequence continues at coordinate 2,959,459 of NZ_CP043644.1, read as the reverse complement.
GTAGGTGTTCGCTACCACATTGGCATACATCGCCAAACGGTCGTTGGCGTCGGTCTGCATCAAGTCGCGGAACTGGTCGTCATAGTACTTCAGCACGCGTTTGCGAGCTTCGGCCTCCATTTGCTCAGGGGTGCGGTTGGGTTCGTCGGTAACAAGGGTAGCACTCTTAACAGTAGAGGCAGTCAAGTTGCCCTTACTAGTACGCTTGGCCTGTTCGTCCATCATCTCCGACATCTGCACTAGGGCCCGGTATTTCAAAAACTTACGCCAGTCCTCACGCTGGGCCGCCTTGTCAGCCGGGAAAACCATCTTCTCCGGATCAGTCTCCATTTTTTCCTCCACGGTAAAGTCAAATGGCTTGGTCAGGATGTCACGGTAGAGCGCCTGAATGTCCTTCACGCGCTGATCCATCAGCTGCGTGCTCATGTCCAGAAACTCGTGCGACCCACGCTTCACTTCGTCGTCGATGTCTGTTTGAAGCTTGCTGAGTTGCGCTACATCAGACTTCAACAGAAACTTCTTGTTGACGTCGATGCGCTTGAGGTACAGATCGAATACGCGCTTCGAGAAGGCGTCATCAATCTTCTCTGGCTGATAATGGGCAATGTTCAGCCCACTCAGCATCACTCTAATCAGTACATCGTCTTTCTGAGGCGCAGTGGCATCGTTGCGCTGGTACAGCTTGTAGGATGCCAACACGAAGATGGCCATCACCAACGAGGCATACAGGCCTATTTTAAGTCGTGGGGAAGACATGAAGAAAAAATAAAATGGAGGAAAACCAAATATAGGAAAAACACACTCTGTTTGCGTACGTGCGCACAGATTGCGCGGTTTGGTATCAGAACGTCTAAATCAGACAAATAAGTGCCCTGTATTCGCCAGCATTTATATTCCCGAGGGTAGGGGCTGAAATTGTCGCTGTTGCTACGTAATCTACCGGCACTTTCTACGCAATGATGCTGTATCAACACAAAAATTCAGCCTGAAATGCAAAGAAGCCTTCCCTGAAACAGGAAAGGCTTCTTTCTTAAGTCACTGCGTAAGCAGGTAGCTAGTATGCTTAGTACTTGTAGATACGGTCGCCCTGGTGGCGACGGAATTCTTCTTCAAAGTATTTAGCGTCTTCTTCGTTACGGGGTTTTACGCCCATTACGATGCCGCCATCTTTTACATCTTGCTCGTACTCAGCGGCATGCTCTTCGGGAATGCCCGAGCCTACCAGTGCGCCTACTAGACCACCTGTTAGACCACCGGCACCGGCACCAGCCAATGCAGCGGCAATCGGACCGGCAATTACTAAGCCCAAGCCAGGCAGTGCTACCGAAGTACCAATGGCAGCAATAGCACCAATTACGGCACCAGCAGTACCACCAATGGCCGAGCCTACACCAGCACCTTCCATGGCCTTATCGCCCAGATCGGTTTCGGGGGTATTCTCACCGAAATGCGTTTTGCGCGTTTCGTCCGACATCAGCAGGTTTACATCGTCTTTGGTATAGCCACGCGACGACAGTGAGTTGTAAGCACGCTCGGCGCTGTCACGGTCACGGAAGGTAGAGGTCAGCATGCTGCTGCTACCGCTGCTGCCTGAGCGATAAGGTTCGCCCGTTACTGCGTGTGCTGCTTCATCAGCTGTATTTTGTACGCCATCAATCCCACGGCCTACTGCTGCTCCTACCGAGCCGGCCATTGCACCACCTTTAGCAGTAGCGCTATAATCGTCGCCATCAACGCCAGAGTTTGCGCCAGTGCCAGCGTTGTAGCTAGTGCCTTCGTTGCTTGTGCTAGAGCTATTACCTACGCCAGTACCAGTGTTGGTAGTACCATAGTTAGCGCCTGCACCTGTACCTGTGTTCTGTGGGTTGTTACGATCGTTCGTGTTCATCGGGAAAGAGTCTTAAGGTTAAATAGAAAGGTGTATCCCGGACCAGCGCACGTACAATATGCGGAAGTCTCGAAATACACCTACCTTAACGAGAGCTGCACTATAGGGTTACAGCTAGCTGTATAGTTGCCCGTATCTTGTACTCTTACCTCTTTCGGTTGTATCTATTGGAGAAAGACGATTAGAGAAACTGGCTGTAATTTTCGTCGTTTTGCCAGAAGTCGCGGCATTCGCTACGGAGCGATTTTACAAAGTCCTGGTCCTGTTTCAACTGCCTCCATTCGCCCATACCTAACCGCTCGCACATCTTGAAAAAGTTGTCACCTTGCCCCTTGGCTCCTTTTATTTTCACCAAGCAGCTCAGCAGCGGACGATTCGCATGAAATTCGGATTCAGAGATTTCGGCGAGAATTTCAACCAAACGCGACTTTTCGTGGGTGATGTCCAGGTTCAGCCCCAGTTCGGCCTCTTGAATAAGATTCAAAAAGCTGGTAGTGCCAACTTGCTGGCGAGCGAAGCGAATAAGATGCGTACGGACGCGATTAATCATGTGGGAAAAGCAGGGGTGGAACAAATATTCCCGGGGTGTAGGGACAGAATAGCGGGGAAGGGAGCTAAAATTATGCCGTTCCCTGTAGCTACTTAAACAGACATCCGCCGACGAGCTATTTCCTTTTGAATCAATAAGAACTCGCGGCTGCTTTGCCCAGCAATGGCGGTGTTTTCATCAGCACGACGGAGGAGGTAGGGCATCACGGCGGCTACCGGACCGTAGGGCACGTATTTGGCCGTGTTGTAGCCCGCATGTGCTAGGTTATACGTAAGATTATCGCTCATGCCGTAGAGCTGGGCAAACCACACGCGGGTGTCGTTGGGCGCAATGCGGCGAGCCTGCATCAGCTCCGTGAGTAGAAGGGAGCTGGCTTCGTTGTGGGTACCGGCACACAGGCTGATGCGGTCGATGTGGTCGACGCAGTAGCGGAGAGCATCATCGTAGAGCTGGTCGGTGGCCGTTTTGGTAGGGTTGATGGGGTTGGCATAGCCACGCTGGGCAGCCGTACGGCCTTCTTTTTCCATGTAAGCACCCCGTACCAGCTTGCCACCCAGGTAGTAGCCTTCGGCTTTTGCAGTAACGTAGGCTTGTTGTAGTGCTTCCAGCCGGTCGTGGCGGTAGAGCTGGTAGGTATTCCAGACGATAGCCGACTCGCGGTTGTACTTCGCCATCATCTCATACGTCAGCGCATCAATGGTATCCTGAAACCAACTCTCTTCCGCATCAATGAACACGCGCACTCCGTGGCGATGCGCCAGGCTACAAATGGCATCAACGCGGGCGTGGGCACGCTCGTAGCTGGCCTGCTCGGCGGGCGTGAGGGGCTTGCCGGCCTGCTTCTTCTCCAGGATGGCGCTATGGGCTACCCCCGTCACTTTAAAAACCGAAAACGGGATGTGCTTGGAGCGGTGCGCCAACTCAATGGTTGCCAGCAGCTCGTCGCGGGTACGGTCAAAGCTACGGTCGTCGCCTTCGCCCTCCACCGAGTAGTCGAGAATGGTGCCGATGTTGTAGCGACCCAGTTCCTCAATCACCGGCTTGCATTCCTGAATGGTTTCGCCTCCACAAAACTGCGAGAAAATGCTATGCTTCACCAAGAACTTGACGGCGGGGATATGCCACCGCAGGGCCGTTTTCATCAGCGAGCCGCCCGCTTTCACGGTGGCCGGACTATTCATGGCCGCAAATAGGGCGTAAGTCTTGCGCAGGTCCGCATCCGACTTGGCGGCAAAGGCAACAGCAGTGTCCTCGAATGAAACGGGTGGAGCTTGGGTAACAGGCATAAGAAGGCGAATCGGGAGTAAAACAGCGAAAAGGCCATTTTCGCAGGGCGAAGATAACTTTTTTAACACCGTTTCTTCCACCATAGTTGCACCTGCTTAGGGGCATCTTGGCCAGCCGCTGCTAGTGCTATTGGGTAGGGTAGGAAACGGTATTTCCCGCCACAGACGAGACCGGCCGTTTGCGGGCAAACAGGTGCCCCCGGCCCTCCGCGTCTGTATCGCGCAGGTAGAGGCGGTTGCCTACAACCGTATAGAACTGGTGCGCCCGGTAGCCGTGGTACACAATTAGTTGCTTGCGGTGGCTGCGGCGGCGCAGGGTAAACTGCGCGGCGCCAGTCATAGAGTTGTCTTGGTAGAAACGGGCCCGGCCACGCCGGTCAAATTCTACGGCGCTGGTATGGCCTACCAGGGCAGGTGTCAGCTTCAGAGAGTCTGTAGGCAGGGTAGTTTCCACCCATTCCCAGCGGCCTACCAATTGGTCTTCCACACCCGCCACCGAATCTCGGCTACAACCTGTTGTGAATAAGCTGCCCACACAAAGAAGCACAGCGCCACCTTTTTGGTATAGAACATTCATAGATAGATACTTAAATAACGTAGTAAAAGCCCCGCACTAGTATGATTCGATAAAGCCGCGAAAGGTTGCAGCAAATCACGCTATTTTTACCGAAGTCCTTGCGGATTCTGTGCAAAAAATCTACCAGAAAATTCAATAGCCGTGGCTGCTTCTCTTTCCATTGGACCTAATTCGTTGCCCGAGCTGGCTACCCTGCTGGCTCGCCCTGCCGTGGGGCAGGTAGTTGTAGTGACGGACGACAATACGCAACGCCTATGCTATCCCATTCTGCGCCCCTACCTGCCCGAAGAACACAGCGTGGTGATGCTGCCGACAGGAGAGGAATTCAAGACGCTTAGTAGCTGCGAGTTGGTGTGGAACGAACTTACGACGCAGCGCGCCGACCGGTTTGCTGTGGTCGTGAACCTGGGTGGCGGCGTGGTCACGGATTTGGGTGGCTTCAGCGCGGCACTCTACAAGCGTGGGGTTCGGTTTGTGCAGGTGCCTACTACCCTGCTGGCGCAGGTAGATGCCAGCGTAGGGGGCAAGACGGGCGTTGACTATCAGGGATTTAAAAACCACATTGGCGTATTTCAGGAGCCGGCGGGTGTGTTCATCGATCCGCAGTTCCTGCAAACACTCGACCCGCGGCAGCTGAAATCGGGTTACGCGGAGATTGTGAAGCACTGGCTAATTGCCGACGCTGAGGCCTTTGCCGCTGGGCGCTACACGGGCCTATTCGTGGAGGACTGGACGCCGGTTATCCGAGCTTCGGTGGCTACCAAGGAAGCCATTGTGGCGCAAGACCCGCTGGAAAGCGGGCTGCGCAAGATCCTGAACTTTGGCCATACGGTAGGCCACGCCCTGGAAAGCTACCTGCTCACGCAGCCCGGCCGCGAGATTCTGCACGGCGAGGCCGTGGCCGCGGGTATGGTCTGCGAAAGCTGGCTATCAGTTCAGAAAGGTCTTCTCAGCCCCGAGGAACTGGATAAGATTGAAACGTTCTTGTTCTCGATTTACGAGAAGGTGCCGTTCGTGACATTAGAGACGGAGGCCATTGCTGACTATGCCCGTCAGGACAAGAAAAACGCCGGGACCACCATCAATTGCACATTGCTAGAAGCCATTGGCCGCGCTGTATACGACCAGCCCATTACGATGCAGGATGTAACGGATTCGCTCCGTTATTATCAGAAAATAGCCCAATAGCTACAAGGTTTGCTTCCTGTGCTGAAGCGTTAACACAAAGCACAAAAGTGTAACTGCCAACCCTATTCGACCTTTCACACCTAATCTGCACATCCTTTGTCTACTACCCTCACCTGGTCGGGCCAGCCCCTGAGTGGCACGGCGCAGCTGCCGGCTTCTAAAAGCGAAAGTAATCGTGCCCTTATCATTCGAGCGCTGGCAGGCGGCGGCCAGCTCGACAACCTATCCGATGCCAACGATACGCAGCTGATGCAGCGCCTACTGGCCAACCCCGCGGCCACTGAGTTTGACGCGGAAGATGCCGGTACGGTGATGCGCTTCCTGACCGCCTACCTCGCCGCGACCGATAGCCACGGCCTGCTCACGGGCACCGCCCGGATGCAGGAACGGCCCATTAAGGTGCTGGTAGACGCACTGCGCGAATTAGGAGCCACCATCAGCTACGAAAACCAGGAGGGCTACCCACCGCTTCGCCTAGAAGGCTGGCAAACGACTACCACTAACGAAGAAGAAATACCGGAGCTAGCCGTACGCGGCGACATTAGCAGCCAGTATATCTCGGCTTTGCTGATGATTGCGCCCACGCTCCCGCACGGTTTGCTCTTGCGCATGACCGGCAAGGTCGGCTCGCGTCCCTACATCCGGATGACCCAGGCGCTGATGCAGCACTTCGGGGCCGACTGCCGCGACTTGGGCAGCGTGCTGCAAGTGCGCCCACAGGCGTACCAACCTGCCGACTACACCATTGAAAGCGACTGGTCGGCGGCGAGCTACTGGTATGCCATGGTAGCCTTGGGGCCGCAGGGCTCGGAAGTTACATTGCCGGGCTTGCGGGAATATTCCTTGCAGGGCGATCAGGCCATTGTGGGCATTATGGCGCAGTTGGGCGTTGCTACCGAGTACGTAGCCGATGGTGTACGCCTCACCCAGATTCCGCCGGCAACGGCGGCCGCACAGGACTTCACCGACTGCCCCGACTTGGCTCAAACTGTGGCCGTAGTAGCCGCCGCCCTAGACGTACCGTTCGACATGACGGGTCTGGAAAGCCTACGCATCAAAGAAACCGACCGCATTGCCGCGCTGCAAACCGAGCTAGCGAAGTTTGGCGGGGCGCTGACGGATGTAGGCGACGGCCGGTTCCGGGTGTCCTCCACCGATTTTAAGGTAGGGGGCCAGTCGGTGGCTACCTACCACGACCACCGTATGGCCATGGCATTTGCCCCGCTAGCCATGCGCGGAGCCCTTACAGTAGAAGCGCCGCAAGTGGTGCGCAAGTCTTACCCCCAGTTCTGGGTCGAGTTGCAAAAAGCGGGTTTCGAGGTGCAATAGAGACGCATATTTGCGTCTTGTCGTTGAACAATCGGGTGGCAAATGTTTAACGATGAGACGCAAACATGCGTTCCTACTGTTTAGGCAACCCTGATGTCGTGTTAACCTTACCTCAACCTCAGCAACGACGAGACACAAGATGTTGTGTCTCTACCCCAGGGTGAGTTACTTGTACAGCACCTGCGAGGAGGCCTCGTTGCCATTTCGCATCACCGTGCGGATGGCGCTTTGTACTTGTTCGGGGTCGGCGTTTTTGAGTAGGTAGCCGTGGGCGCCCTCAGCGCGTAAGCTCTCAATCAGGTCCGGCTCGTCGTGCATTGAGATGATGATAACGCGCACGTGCGGGTATTGGGCGCGTAGCAGGCGGGTGGTCTGGAGGCCATCGAGGTTGGGCATTTGCAAGTCCATCAGGACCACATCGGGCACCAGGCCCTGATCGAAATGCTCTAGTAACTCCTCCCCGTCACCAGCTTCAAACAGCACCTCCATCCCCGCAAAACCGCTGAGCAGCGCGTGTAGACCTTTCCGAAATAATATATGATCATCGACCACCGCCAGGCGAATAGGGGTGTTGCTCATAGGTGGTGACAGGAATAACAGGATCGGAAGCAAGATACTCAAGGGGTAGGGAAATCCAAACCCTGCTGCCCATGCCCGGTGACGATTCATGTTGCAACATACCTCGCAATACGGCTACCCTGCTGCGTAGGTTGGTGAAACCCAGTCCTATACGCGCCCCCACGGCCGGCTGAGCCTCTACCAGCGCCGGATCGAAGCCCACGCCGTTATCAATATATTGGATGGAAAGCGAGTCGGGGCCGAAGTTGACGGTGATGTCGATGTTGGCGGCCTGAGCGTGGCGCAGGCCGTTGCCGAGCAGTTCCTGCACCACGCGGTAGATAATCAGCTCCTGTTGGGCCGAGAGTCGGCGCGGCTGCCCGTGCTGGGTAATCACCACCCGGGTAGGGCCGTCGGCAGGTACGGTGCGGGCCAGGGCTTCGAGGGCAAAGGGTAGGCCGAACTTTTGCAGGGTAGCGGGCAGCAGGTTGCGCGAAATGCGGCGTACTTCGCCAATCACCTGGTCCAGCAAATCGGTGGCGTCGCGCGTGAGGTCGGGGCGGGACAGGGCGTTCAGGTGCATCTTCACGATGGCCAGGGTAGTGCCTACCCCATCGTGCAGCTCGCCCGCAATGCGGCGACGCTCTTCTTCCTGGGCCAGCAAGGCTGCTTCCAGGGCCTGCTGTTGGGCAGTGTCTTCCACGGCACGCATCTGCTCCTGCTGCCGAAACAGCCGCCGCTGGTAACGAATTACAAAGACGATGATGCCACCCGAAAGTAGCATCAGCAACGGCGTAATCAGAACCAGAGGGAGTAACGATTCGGGCATAGCAACACTGAAAGGCGGCTATAGGCCCGACGGGCTGTGCCTGCTACGAAGATATGTATTTTCCCGGCGCGCTGGTACTATGGTGCGGCTGCGTTACTTGGCCGGAATGCTGCGCGGCCGCCAGCGCCACCGCAACCACTCGGGCAGCGCCTGCCGGGGCGACCGATCCAACGGAAACCGGGCAAACATTAGCGCTTGAAACATAGCCGCTACCCCTGCCGAGAGGATAAACGGTATTTGGATGACAAAATCAAACTGATCAATATTATAACGTTGCACATACAACACAATAATGGCCATCACTAATGGAGCAGAGTAGAAAATAAGCACACTAATAGATAGCAGAAACTCGGGCCGTTTTTCTATATCTGGCACGGCCTCTTCCGTTAATAATAAAATATAATATAAAGAGTATGTGATAACCAGTAAGTTTCCGAAAGTGCGGGCATAAATGTTTGTTTCCTTCATCAAGCCATGCCAAAACATAGCATCAGCAAAGGCAATACAAAGAAAAATGATATAACCTATTTGTACTATTCGGCGGAAAGCAGGCTGGGGAATGAGTCGATAAAATGCTTGCGACAGGAAGCCAATTTCCAGAATAGAAGTAAGGTGAAAGCAGAAGATGTTGTTGTGTAGATATACACGACCATAACGGCCCAAATACCACACGGACAGTAAACCAATGATATAGTAGAGGCTTGGGCGGAAAGCATACGGTATATTCCGTAGCCGAGGTAGGGCTACGGCTAGAGGCACTAAAGCAAATGCTTCAGCCTCCGAGACTATTCCGTATAAGAAAGAATCCCACCATGGCATGGCAGTAAATTATTGAATCAATGGACTATCGTTGGAACAGTGTTTGGGGCAGGTTAATCCATTATCCAGCACCGGATCAGCCACGGAGCCATCTTCACATTTGCTTACATCCAGCAGGTCGTTGCCGTGCTTATCGACGGCTACTAGCACCACGCGGCGGCGGTTGGTGGTGGTGGTAGAGTCGGTATCGTCGATGCCCTGGTAGATGCGGATGCCCACGCAACGCTTGCCCCAGCGCTTCATGAGCTTTTTGAGGGCTTTGCGGCCGAAAAAGGTAGCGTAAGTAGGCTCCTGGGCTACGCCGTCTTCGTCAAACTCGGGGTGTTCTTGTTGATACTTCTTGGTCCATTTGGCGGCCGTATCCAACGGGATAGGGCTACCTACTGAAGGACTATAGGGAGAGGTAGCATTGGACATGGTGAAGCGGCAAATTAAGTGTGGTAGACAGAACGTTCTTCAAATATACACGTCTTCCTATGTCTGCCAAGCAAGTGCACAGGTAGCTGCTCTGCTTGCTCGCGCTGCTAGTCCTCGTCTACTTCATCGTCCTCTTCGTCCAGGTTCTCGAACACCTGATCAATGGTTGACTCGATGCCGCGTAGCTTCTGCTTGCACAAGCGAATCAGTTCGGCGGAGCGTTGTACCTGGGCCGTGAGGTCGTCCACGTCTACGCTGTCGGTTTCGAGCGTGCGCAGGATGGTTTCCAGTTCCTCAATAGCTTGGCGATAGGTCTGGTCAGACACGGTTGAATAATTAAGAATTAGGAATTAAAAATTGGGGAAGGAATAGTGTGGGCGGTCATTCCTTCGGGTGGTGAGTGGCGCGCGGGGCCGTAAGACGGGCATACCACTCGGCGGAGGGTAGGCGCAGCAGTACAGCTGTGCCCGCGCTCAGCTCCTCGGGCAACAAGGGCGCGCCCGAAGGCCGCAGCAACTCCACCGCATTGGGTAGGGTAGAGGGGGCTACCTCTTCCGCGCCGGCAGCGGCCACGCGGTAGGCCGTGGCCTGAGCTAGGCGTAGCTCGGCGCGGTGTAGCAGCCGCTCGGAGGCTAGTTGCACGTGGTAGCGGTGGTGCACCAGTTGCTCCGAGCGCCGACGGTGTAGGCGCCGGAAGCGTCGGGCGAGGCGGTAGCCCAGCATCCGGAGCCGTAGCTGCTGCCCCGCCAGGGCGCGGGCTGTGGCACGAGGTAGGCGCTGGCGCACCCGGGCCAGCGCACGGTGTTGCTGGCGCAGCTCGGTGCGAGCAATGGTAGCGGCTTGGCGAGTGCGCTGCTGCAAGTTGGTGCGGTGCTGGCGAAGCTGCTGCTGCGCCGTGTCGCGAATGGTGAAGGCGTGGCGGCGCAAGTGGCGCTCCTGGTCGCGTACCTGCTCCTGGGCTAGCTCCCGGATGCGGCCAGCGTAGCCGCTCAACACTGCATCGAGGCGAGCCAGGCGCTCAATCAGGAAGACGGCCGTGGCGGTAGGGGTTTTCAGGCTGAGGTGGGCCGTGAGGTCCAGCACAGCTTCGTCGCGCTCGTGCCCGATGCCGGTGAGCACGGGTAGAGGAAAGCTGCCCACGGCCGCCGCCAGCCCGAAATCATCGAAGGCTAGCAAATCGGTTTTGGAGCCGCCGCCGCGGATAATCACCACCACATCGAACTGCCGGCGCTGTGGCCGCACGGCATCTAGCGCCGCCCGAATGCTGGCGGGCGCCTCCTGGCCCTGCATCGAAGCAGCAAACAGCGTTACCTCAAACGCATACGGCGCCTCGCGCAGCTGTTGCATAAAGTCCTGCAAGCCCGCCGCCGTGGGCGACGAAATAACGGCCAGCCGTTGCGGCGCCAGGGGTAGGGTTAATCGTTGCTGACGCTCCAGCAAATCCTGTGCAGCTAGTTTTTGGATGGTTTCGCGGCGCTGGCGGGCCAAGTCGCCTACCGTGTAGCTAGGGTCAAGGGCTACCACATCCAGCGAAAGGCCGTACTGCTCGTGAAACTTCACCTGCACGCGCAGCATCACCTTGAGCCCTACCTGCAACTCCTGGCCGGTGTGCTCGGCAAAAAACCGGCGCCAACTGCTGGTAGCGCTGGCTCCAGATGGTGGCGCGGGCCTGAGCCTTTAGCTCGGCGCCGCGGCCAGTGGTGTGCTGGTCGGTGAGCACGAGGTAGCAGTGGGCGCCGTCGTAGCGAGGGAGGGTAAGGTCGGCAATTTCGGCCACCACCCAGTACGATTCCGCAAACCGCTCGCTCAGGGCTTGGCGCACCCGCGTGAGCAACTCCCCCAAGGGAAGGGCTACCAGCGGCCGGCCAGCAGAAGCGGGCAAACCAGAGTCAGAACGACGGTTGTAGAGCGGTGGCATTCGTGCAAGATACGCAATTTGGACGGCGTCAGATAGCATGCAACGCTGGCTGTAGGGTAGTGTCTTATGGAGAATAACTTGTATTTTGGGCGATGCACTACATTGTTCTTACTCGAACGATGGTAGGCCTAGACATCTTTCTGCTACTACCAAACCTGTTCTCTTGCGCATGAAAAATTATAATACCCTGACGCTGGCGACCCTGGCGGCAGCGGGCTTGCTTTCCGCCGGTTGTAATTCTTCCAAAACCACCACGGCCACTACTGCTACCGCTGACACGACCACGGCCAGTACCGCCACGGCCATGACCGCCGCCGCCGACGCACCCAAAGGCATAGGCATCGACGTGAATAACCTCGATAAATCGGCTAACCCCTGCGACGATTTCTATGAGTTTGCCTCTGGCAACTGGGTAAAGAACAACCCGATTCCGGATGCGGAGTCGCGCTGGGGCTCCTTCAACGAGCTGGCTAACAAGAACAACGCCACCACTCGCCAGATTTTGCAGGAGGCCGCCGCCAATACCACGGCCGCCAAGGGTAGCAACGCCCAGAAGGTAGGCGACTTCTACGCTTCGGGTATGGACTCGGTGGCCATCGACAAAGCCGGGCTGAAATATTTGCAGCCCGAGCTGAACAAGATTGCTGCCGTGAAGGACCAGAAAAGCCTGCAACTGGAAATTGCCCGCCAGCAGACGCTGGGTACCGGACCCTTGTTTCGGGCTGGGGTAGGGCAGGACCGCAAGAACAGTTCAGTGTACGCCGTGAACCTGAACCAGGGCGGCCTCACCATGCCCGACCGCGACTACTACCTTAAGGACGATGGCCGTTCCAAAACCGTGCGTAACGCCTACGTAAACTACCTCACCAACACCTTCAAGCTGCTGGGCGACAGCGAGGCTACGGCCGCCAAAAACGCCCAAACGGTGCTGGCGCTGGAAACCAAGCTCGCCAAGGCCAGCAAGAGCCGCGTGGAGCTGCGCGACCCCTACGCCAACTACAATAAGATGCCGCTGGCGGAGTTTAACCAAAAATACCCTAACATCGCCCTACCCACCCTGCTCAAGCAAAACGGCCTGGGCGCGGCTCAAGAGGTGATTGTGGGTCAGCCGGCTTTCTTTCAGGAGGTGAATGGGCTGATGAAATCGACTCCGCTGGCCGATATGAAAACCTACCTGCGTTGGCAGTTGGTATCGTCGCTGACCTCGGCTTTGCCGAAAGCGTACGGCGACGAAGCCTTCCGCTACACGCAGGTGCTGAGTGGCGCCAAGCAGCAGCAGCCCCGCTGGAAGCGCATGGGTGCCGCCACTGATGGCACGCTGGGCGAAGCCTTTGGCCAGCTGTATGTCGACAAGGCTTTCTCGCCCGAAGCCAAGGCCAAGGCCCTGGAAATGGTGAACAACCTGAAAGCGTCGTTTGCCGAGCACATTCAGCAGAACACCTGGATGAGCGCGCCTACCAAGGCCGAGGCCCTGAAAAAGCTGAACGCCTTCACCGTGAAAATCGGCTACCCCGATAAGTGGAAAGATTATTCTACCCTGAATATCTCGCGCGACTCCTACCTGAACAACGTGCTGGCCGCGCGCAAATGGAACTACGCCCGCAACGTGGAGAAATACGGCAAGTCGATTGACCGCACCGAATGGGGCATGACGCCGCCCACGGTGAATGCCTATTATAGCCCGTCGATGAACGAAATCGTGTTCCCGGCCGGCATCATGCAGCCTCCCTTCTTCGACCCCAAAGCCGATGACGCGGTGAATTACGGCGGCATGGGCGCCGTGATTGGGCACGAAATGACCCACGGCTTCGACGACCAAGGCCGCCAATTCGACGCCGCCGGTAACTTGCGCGACTGGTGGACCAAGGAGGACGCTGAGAAGTTCACTCAGCGCGCTACGCTGGTGGGCAACCAGTATTCGGCCTTCTCGCCGCTGGATTCGGTGTACGTGAACGGCAAGCTCACCATGGGCGAAAACCTGGCCGACCTGGGCGGGCTGAACCTGGCCTACACGGCCCTGCAAAAGCAGCTCGATAAGAAATATGGTAACAGCCCGCGCCCGCAATACGACGGCTTCTCGCCCGAGCAGCGCTTCTTCCTGGCCTGGGCGCAAATCTGGCGTTCCAACTCGCGCCCCGAGGCGCTGCGCCAGCAGGTACTCACCGATCCGCATTCGCCGGGTATGTTCCGCACGGTAGGGCCGCTGCAAAACATGCCGGAGTTCTACGAGGCGTTCGGGTGCAAGCAAGGTTCTAAAATGATGCGCGCCGAGAACGTGCGGGCTAAAATCTGGTAGGCGGAACGGTGACTAGTGTTTCGTGAAACCGTCCTGCTGAGCCTGTCGAAGCATCTCTACTGGGAGTACTTTCTAACGATTACAACGAAACGGTAGAAATGCCCCGACAAGCTCAGCAGGACGTGCTTTAAAAATGGAGAAGGCAGCCCACAGGCTGCCTTTTTTGCGTTGCGGGCACCAGATAGTACAAAACACCTGTTGGGTAGGAGCACAGGATTTCCTCCGTATCTTGCTTCTCCAATTCCCATTTTTTCTCCTTTTTCTACTACCTATGAAGAACCGAAATAGCCTGACGCTGGCCGTAGTGGCCGCCGCCGGGCTGACGCTGGCGGGCTGTAGCTCGTCGAAATCGACTACTACGGCCACTGATACGGCTGCCGCAACCACTACCCCTACCGCTACGGCTACCACCCAAGCCGATGCGCCCAAAGGAGTTGGCCTGAACGTGGCCAACATTGACCAATCAGCCAATCCTTGCGACAACTTCTTTCAGTTTGCCTCGGGTAGCTGGCTGAAGAACAACCCCATTCCGGATGCGGAGTCACGCTGGGGCTCGTTCAACGAGTTGGCCGATAAGAACAACGCCGTGATGCGGCAGATTTTGGACGAAGCCGCAGCCAACACCACGGCCGCCAAGGGTAGCAATGCCCAGAAGGTAGGCGACTACTACGCCTCGGCCATGGACTCGGTGGCGATTGACAAGGCAGGCCTGAAATACTTGCAGCCCGAGCTGAATAAGATTGCCGCCGTGAAGGACATGAAGAGTTTGCAGGCTGAAATTGCCCGCGAGCAGACCATCGGCACCGGCGCATTCTATTACAGCGGGGTAGGGCAGGACGATAAAATTAGCTCGCAGTATGCCGTGAGCCTGTACCAAGGCGGCCTTTCCCTACCCGACCGCGACTACTACCTCAAGGACGATGCACGCTCCAAGAGCATCCGCACGGCCTACGTAAACTACCTCACCAACACCTTTAAGCTGTTGGGCGACTCGCCGGCTGTAGCCGCGAAGAATGCCCAAACGGTGCTTGCGTTCGAAACCAAGTTGGCCCAGGCCAGCCGCACCCGCGTGGCCCTGCGCGACCCCTACGCCAACTACAACAAGATGACGCTGGCACAGGTGCAGAAGCAGTACCCCAACCTGAATGTGGCCGGCGCCCTCAAGCAAAACGGCCTGAGTGCGGCCCAGGAGGTGATTGTAGGTCAGCCTGATTTCTTCAAGGCCGAAAACGCCCTGCTGAAGTCGACCCCACTGGCCGACCTGAAAACCTACATGCGCTGGCACCTGACCACCTCGCTGACCTCGGCCCTACCCAAGTCGTTTGGGGATGAGTCGTTTGCCTTCTCGAAGGTGCTGAGCGGCGCCAAGCAGCAGCAGCCCCGCTGGAAGCGCATGCTCCGCGCCACCGACGGTGCCCTAGGCGAAGCCTTCGGCCAGCTGTATGTAGATAAGGCCTTTTCGCCCGAAGCCAAAGCCAAGGCCAAGCAGATGGTGGAAAACCTGCGCGCCGCCTTCGCCGAGCACATCCAGAACCTGGATTGGATGAGCGCTGCTACCAAAGAGCAGGCCCTCAAGAAGCTGAATGCTTTCAGCGTAAAAATCGGCTACCCCGACAAGTGGAAGGACTACTCGGCCCTGACCATCTCACGCGAGTCGTACCTGAACAATGTGCTGGCCGCCCGCCAGTGGGCCTATAAGGACAACGTGGGTCACTACGGCAAGCCAATTGACCGCACGGAGTGGGGCATGACGCCGCCTACGGTGAATGCCTACTATAACCCACCGATGAACGAAATCGTGTTCCCGGCCGGTATCATGCAGCCTCCCTTCTTCGACCCGAAGGCTGACGACGCGGTGAACTACGGCGGCATGGGCGCCGTGATTGGACACGAAATGACCCACGGCTTCGACGACCAGGGCCGCCAATACGATTCCGAGGGCAACCTCAAAGACTGGTGGACCAAGGAAGACGCCGAGAAATTCACCCAGCGCGCTGACTTGGTAGACAAACAGTACTCGGCCTTCTCGCCGCTGGACTCAGTGTTTGTAAACGGTAAGCTGACGATGGGCGAAAACCTGGCCGACATCGGCGGCCTGAACATCGCCTACACGGCCCTGCAAAAAGCCATTGCCGGCAAGAACGTGCCCAACTACGACGGCTACACGCCTCAGCAGCGCTTCTTCTTGGCGTGGGCGCAGATCTGGCGTACCAACGCCCGCCCTGAGTACCTGCGCCAGCAGGTGATGACCGACCCGCACTCCCCGGCCCAGTTCCGTACCGAAGGACCGTTGCAGAACATGCCGCAGTTCTACGAGGCGTTCGGCTGCAAGCAGGACGCCAAGATGGTTCGCGCCGAAAACGTGCGTGCCCGTATTTGGTAGTCGCACTCGTGCTGACACAAAAAGCCCTGACGCGGAAGCATCAGGGCTTTTTTTATGGATGAAGTATGCGGTTCTGTGTTGGCAAAATACTCCTGTCATCCTGAGCTTGCGAAGGACCTTATGCCAGTTGAACGAGTCGTTATTCCGCGTTTCGTTCTTACGTGATAAGGTCCTTCGCAAGCTCAGGATGACAAGAAAAAAGCAAAAGGATACAACCTCAGCCTCCTACCACTTCCATCTTCATATTCACATCCTTCTTCGGCCATTTGTACGCGTCAATCGGCTCGTCGGCAATTTTATCCAGCACGTCCAGACCTTCCACTACCTCCCCAAATACCGTATACTTACCGTCTAGCGAGGGTAGGCCGCCTTCGGTGGCGTAGGTCTGAATTTGGGCCGGGGTAAGCTTACGCCCCGCCAACGCTTTCGACTGGTTCGGGGCCCACTTCTTGCCCTGCACGATGTAAAAATCAATGCCCGACGACAGTTGACCGGGGTTCTGCTCATCGTCGTAGCGGGCCATGGCTAGGGCGCCTTTTTTGTGGAAATGCTCGGGCCGCATTTCGGGGGGTAGGCGGTAGCGGTTGATGGCAATGGTGCGATTAGTAGAACGCCCGCCCTGAATGACCAGTCCTTTCTCTACCCGCTGAAACAGTGTTTCGTTGAACACGCCCTTGCGAATCAGCAGCAGAAAATTGGCTTTGTGAATGGGCGTGTCGTCGTAGAGGCGTAGGCGCATGGTGCCCAGGCGCGTGTGCAGCAATATCTCCGAGCCGGGATGCTCCTGAAGGTAGGGCGTGAGCAGCGCTACCACGTTGCTATCGGCCAGGGCCGTGAGGCTGGGGCCTGGCACGGGGGGCGGCGTAGCAGGCTGCTGGGCGATGGTGGCGGTTTCTGGTTGGTTTTGGTTGCAGGCCGGCAGCAGCCCCAGAAGCAGCGCAGCCAGCAGAAGCGGACGGGTCATAGGAAGGGGAAGTTGTGAAAGGCGAAGTTGTGAAAATAAAAATTGCTGTTCTCACTACGCGGCCAATGGCCTTTCGCGCAGCAAGAACAGCAATTCACAAGTTCACAATTTTACAACTTCACCATTCTTACCAACCGCCGGTGCCCCAGTCGTCGCTGGCTTTCTTGGCTTTAACTTTGGTTTTGGTGGCGGGAGCGGCGGCAGGCTTCACTTTCACCTTCACTTTGTCGGGGGTAGGGGCCGCAGTCTTGGCGGGCGCAGCAGTGGCGGCTGGGGCAGTTTGGGGCTTCTCTTCCAGGTCGGCGGCGGCGGGTGTGCTCATCTCGGTGGCAGCGCCAATCTGATCGGGGCGGGCTACGGCTTTGGGTTTCTCCAGGGCCAGCAGGCGCTGCTGAGGCACTAGCTGGTTGTCTTTCCAAAGTTTCAAATCAGAAGCCAGCCGATCCTTTTCTTCCTTAGTCGGCTCGTGGGCCAACAGCTTATCCAGGTTGGGGCTGCCGGCATCTTTCCAAGCGGTATACCACATAGAGGCCACTAGGGTAGGCGCCTGCTTGAGGCGGTAGGCCACCTGTCCGCCCACAATGTCGTGGTAAGAGTCGGCGAAGGCGTCGGAGTAAGAGCGGCGGGTGGTGCCGTACTTGTGCGAGTAATTGTACTTGGTTTCGGGGGTGTACTTAAGGCTCACCTTTTCCTCCTCGTCGAAGGTAGCACCCAGGAAGCCGTACGACTGCTGCACGGTCAGCCAAATAGCCGCCAGTGGGTCTTTCACGTACTTGGCCTCTTCGCTATTGAGCTTGTACTTGGCAATGTGGCGCTCCGGCAGCTTCGACTCCCACAGGCTATGCAGGCCGGTTTGGTTGGTCATCTGACCATCGTAGTTCTGCGTGGTGTGCAGTGGCACAAAAGCGTCGCCAATGTAGTGACCCAAATCCGACGACAGCTTCAGGATGTTGGTAGTATCACCGTCGCGGAACGCTTGGGTGAGCTGGTCCTTCAGGTCGATAACCGTCCACGGCACGGTGCCGTATTTGCGCAGGGTATCGGCCGAGTACTTGGCCACGGCTTTCTCCCAGGCTTTGGGCATGGCCCCAAACGGGTCGGTGCCGTAGTGGTCCATGTCGATGTAGTGCTTGGGAGCCTCAGTAGGGTCAATGTCGCGGCGCTCATCGGGAGCGGTGGAGAGCGTTACCAGGCGCGGCAGAAAGTGGTAGTAAAACGGCTGCATGGCTTTGGGCAGCGCGTATACCGAAATCTGAGCAATGGTGCGGTGACCCATAAAGCCCCAGCCCGGCGACAGGGTAGGCAGCAGCACCAACGCGGCAAGCAGCAGTGGAGTCAGGAGTTTTTTCATCTTTGAGAACAGAACAACACGTGGTGGAAGTACCGCGAAGTTCGAAATTAAATACCTGAGCCTGACCACCGGAGCCCTAGTTTTTCCGCCGATTCCTGCCCTAGTCCTATTTTTTTCGCTTACCCATCCTCATCCCGTGGAAATTTCTAAAAAGAAAAAGAGCTACCCGCTCGGTTCGGCCCTGCGCCACTACCTGCGCCAGTACGACCGCGCCACGGACCTGCCCATTTCCTACCTCGACCTGTTGCGCGTGAGCAACGCCTACCCCCTGCTTGACCGCCAGGGCCGCGACACGCTCTGGGAAACCGTGTACTACGAGCCCAGCGAGCTACAGGAGCTAACCCGCGGCCTGACGGAAATATACGCCCTGCTCAAAACCGACGGCGACCTGTCGTTTACTGAGCACCTGCTGGCCGACCGCATCGACTACTGCCGTTTCGGTAACAGCAACCCGTTTCGGGTGCGCGTGGTCAACCAGCTCAACGACAACTACGACTATTTCTACGTGAAGCGCGCCGACGCCTCCCGCGTGTACGGCCTGGAACTGGAGCATCTGCTCTCACCCAATAGCATGAACTATCTGGTACAAGGTGAAACGCTGATTGAGGAGCACATTGTGGGCATTCCCGGCGACGACTTCATTCGCACGCGGCTACGCACGCCCCAACTCAACCAAGTGCGGATTGCCAAAGAATTCGTGAAGTTCAACGAACGGTGCTTTGCTCGCCTGCTGGGCGATATGCGCGCCTACAACTACGTGATTGACGTGACGCCTGACTTCGAAGACGAGCAATACCGCGTGCGCGCCATCGACTTCGATCAGCAAAGCTATGAGGGTAGGAAAACCATGTACCTGCCGCAATTTTTCAAAGACAACCGCCCCGTGGTGGAGCTGTGCAGCCGCTGGCTGGAGCCCGATACCGTGCGCCAATACCAGGCTGAGGAACGCACCCTCATGGCCCGGCGCGTGCGCTCGGAGCGCTACCGCCTCCGCGACCTGATGGACTGCATGCGCCGCGCCGAGCTATCGACCCCCGACAAAATCGCGCAGCTAAAACAGGACCTCAACGCCCACCACGATACCACGCAGTTCAGCCGCTGCCGCACCATGGGCGACGTGGTGCGGCTGAACCTGAAAATTATGCTGGTGCGCCCGCAACGGTAGGCGTATCGGCCGGGCTACCTACCCAGGCCGATAACCAGTGCGAGTGAAATCTCAATACCCCCTGGGCCAAAGCTGTTGGCCCAGTTACGCAGCATGGGCGATGGGGTAGGGTAGCTGGTGCTATAGACTATTGGGTCATTGCTCAGGCGGGCACCGTAGCCTAGTGTGCCCATAAGGCCTACGTGGCCCGGCTGCCAGCGCAGCCCAGAGCGTAGGTGCAGTAGGGCATTCGGACGAATGCTGTATTCGGTGTGCTCCCCATTCACGTCCAGCTCAATATTGTCGATGCGGCCCGAGCGGACCAGATTGGCACCGAAGAAGGGAGAGAACTTGCGCTCGGGGGAGAGGTAGTAGCGAGTGCCAACTCCAATTTTGCCCCCGCTGATGCCCACTCCTAGGCCCACATTCACATCCCAGTTCGGCTGGAGTAGGTGGCTGTATTCCAGGCCCCAGCCGTAAGGCGTGCCCCAGCCCAACACCACGCTCAGAGAGGATGTCCGATACGTGCTTTCCAAAGCGTACTCCTGTGGCTTGGCTGGTAATTGCGCTTCCGGAGCAATAGGTAGTTGTTGGGTTTGGCCGTAGGATGCTACGGAGCAAAGAGATACCAAGCCACCGATAGCGGCGATAGTAACTAATTTCATAAAAAGTGCTAATAAAAAACCTAGCGGTAGATTGTAAAACACTTCAATACTATGGAAAATACAGATAGATAAATAGCTGTCTGTGAATGGATAGAAAAAATAAGCTGATTAACCTATTTTAATATAAGAGGTTCGCTAAAATGTGCAAAAAACAGGCTGCCACTACATCGAGCAACAGCCTGTAAGCAATAATGCAGTGTATAGGAAGCGCTACTTAGCCAAAGCCGTCTGTTTGGATGGATCGGCCTGGTAGAGCTTGAGAAGCTCCAGTAACTTTTCGTAGACTAGCGTGGCGGCTTGCTGGCGCAGCTGCTCGCCGTCGGTACCAGGAAATTCCTCCCGGTACTCGTGCGCGCGTCCCTCCAGCAGAATCGTCACGAAAACGGTACCGACGGGCTTGTCGGGGCTTTCGGAGGCGCCGGGGCCACACAGACCTGTTACGGCTACGCATACCTCGGCTGGTAGCTTGCGGTGCAGGCCCTGAGCCATTTCGTTGGTGGTCTGCTGGCTTTCAGCCGAGTATGTCGTTAGCGTGCTTTTCTTGACTCCCAGCAGCTTCTGCTTGGCTTCTGCATGATACGTGACGACAGATCCTAGTAGTACTTCGCTCACACCTTGCACAGGTGCCAGCTGAGCGGCCACTAAACCGCACGTACAGCTTTCAGCCAGCGCTAGTGTCAGTTTGTGTTGCAGACACAGTTTAACCAGTGTTTCCAGATCTGGTTCCTTTGATTTTTTCATAACGTAAGCGATTGGCAGGACTAAATGGGCCTTTAGTTGATACGACCTGCCTCGTTGCTGGTTATGGAGGAGCTACGGCTCACTGCTTGATAAAAAGCAGGCCCAGCATTCCTAGCACATACAACACGAGCACCGCCCACGAGTCGAGCCCCAGACGCCCTACCTGCCGCCGCGAGCGAAACACCAGCCCCACGGCGTACACGCTGCTTAGCAAAATGCCTAGCCCGGTGAGGTACAGATCGGAGGCCTTCGCCTGCGGCAGCACCGCTTTGCCGGATACCAGCGCGGCCAGCAAAAATAACACGGGCAAAAAGGCATTGCCCCCAAAGATGTCGCTCACCACCAGCTCCGGCTTGCCCAGTTGCAGCGCCGCCAGCCCGGTCGATACTTCGGGTAGGGAAGTGGCCGCGGCCAGCACTGTAGCGCCAAAAAGCAAACCCGTCATGCCCAGCTGGTCGGCCAGCTGCTCGCCGCTGACTTCCAGCACCCAGCCGGCCAGCAACGTAGCCAGAGCCGCCGCGCTAAATACCAGCGCTACGCGCTTGGTGCTACTATTAGTGAAGGGCTTCTGCTTTTGTTGCGTAGTGTCCGGAGTTTTGGGGTGGCCAGTGGCAGCGGCTGGGGCGTGAGCCAGCCAGGGTAGGCCGTGCTCAGCCTTGCCAACAAGAAAAACACCGCCCATCCACAGCAGCACCAGCACCACCTCGGCCGGCGACACGCGCCCGCCTAGCAAGCCTGCCGGTAGCTGCGTCCCCAGCACTACCGTCGTGAGTACTGCCACCACCAGCAACGCTTCCAATACGGGTTTCAGGGTGTGCACGCGGTACGTAAGCGGCTTGTCGTGGCCCTGGCCGAAGGCATCTAGTGCCACCAGTACCAGCGTTTGCACGGCTATGCCACCTAGTAGATTGCCTACGGCCAGGGCTAATTGCCCACGCAGGGCTGCACTCACGGTAATCACAAGCTCCGGAAGGTTGGTCACAATGGCTAGTAGCAGCAGGCCGCCTAGCGCGTCGCCCAGCTTCAGGCGCTGCGACAGTACATCGGTGGTATCGGAAAGGTAGGTGCCGGCCTGCCATACCACTATGGCAGCAACGGCAAAAAGCGCTACCAGTAGCGCGGGCGAGAGGTGGGACATGAGATAAGCAGCATTTTAACGATGATGGCGATAGTACGTAGTCTAGCTCAACCGGTATACTACCCACGCAGAAAGGCGGGAAAGAATGCTGCATGCAGCATTCTTTCCCGCCTTTCTGTAACTTGCCCGCATTGTCTACTTCTTTATCAAATCAGTTTCTATGACCACGCAGGAAGAATTTGAAGCCGCTGCCCAACGCGCCCAGCAACTCCCCAGCAAGCCCTCCAACACGGTGCTGCTCCAGCTCTATGCACTCTACAAACAAGCCACCGAAGGCGACGTAACAGGCACCCGCCCCGGTGGCTTCGATTTCAAAGCCATTGCCAAATACGACGCCTGGGCCGGCCTCAGCGGCAAAAGCAAAGAGTCGGCCCGCCAGGAATACGTGACGCTGGTCGACTCTTTGATGGCGAGTTAGGAAGTGGTAAGTGGTGAATAGAAAAATACGTTTGTCATCCTGAGCGCAGCGAAGGACCTTCTCACGCGTGAACGATATTCGTAACAACGACTTGTTCTCATGTGAAAAGGTCCTTCGCTGCGCTCAGGATGACAAACGTATTTTTCTATTCACCACTCACCATCTCACTAGTTCACTGGTTTAGGAGCGGGAAGGTCGAAGGCTTTAGCGTCGTGCTCGAAGTGACCTTTGTGGGAGCCGTCGCAGAAGGGTTTCTGGGCCGACAGGCCGCAACGGCAGATGCTGATTCGCTCGCGGCCGCCTAGGCCGTAGGGGTTGCCTTGCGCGTCTACCAGCTCGAAATCGTTGCCCTCTACGCGCAACGAGCCATTGTTGAGAACCGTAAGTTTGGTTGCCATCTTTGAAAACAGGTTTGGTGAACCGTAAAGGTAGGCAGCAATTTTGGTGACGGGCATAGTCAACTTTGTTGATACGCTATATAAAAAACGGCCGCCCACTAATTGGGTAGCCGTTTTTTAACAGACAGTAAAGTAAGTCAGATTAATATCCAGGGTTCTGCGTCATGTTGGGGTTGTTTTGAAGCTCGCGTAGCGGAATCGGAAACAACAGCTTATTCGCATCCGTGATACCTAGCGTACTTTGTGCCGTGCCGGTACGAATCAAATCAAACCAACGGTGTCCTTCCAGCGCTAACTCTACGCGCCGTTCCTGGGCAACGGCCGTTAGTAATGCCGTAGAGGTGGCAGCCGTGCTGGCTGGTAAACCAGCACGTGTCCGAACCTGATTTAAGTGTCCAAGTGAAGCTGCTAGTGCCGCCGGTGTGCCGATGCGTGCTTTGGCCTCGGCTGCAATTAGTAATACCTCAGCGTAGCGGATGTAGCGAAAATTATCGTCGCCGGATACTTGGTAATATTTGAACTGATTGCCAGCTGGAATAGCCACGCCAGTAGCGGTAGTAGCCGTTCCGTTGGAAATAGTAGCGTTGCGGCGGGTATCACCCGTTTCGAAAGCAGCAGCTAGGGTGGAGCCCAGCGTAATGGCTTCGCCACGACCCCCACCTACGGGCAGCAGATAAAAGGCTAGGAAACTACGCTGCCCAACGGCTTCCATTTGAACTTCCCAAATGGATTCAGCCGAATTTTCAGTCGTCCAGACGTTGCGATAGTTGGTCAGCAGTTGGAAGCGGCCACTAGCTATTACTTCGTCAGCCAGGGAGGCAGCGCTAGCCCAATCTTGGCTGTACAATGCCAAACGAGCTTTAAGGGCTTTGGCAGCCCACTTGGTGCCACGGCCCACACTAACGTCGGGTAGGGCAGCCTCCGCTGCGTCCAGATCTTGTTTGATCTGATCGTACACCGCCGTCTTAGGCGAACGGGCTATATTCAGTACCTCACCAGTGGTAGTAGTCGGTGTCAAGATAATGGCCACATCACCCCAGTAACGGGTCAGATCGAAGTAGCAGGCCGCCCGCACAAAACGGGCTTGTGCTACGATAATTGCCTTATTAGCATCAGAAATAGACGCAATGCCAGGCGTGTAGGCAATAACGTTGTTGGCCCGATTGATAGCCACGTAGATAGCGGCGTACATGTTCGTATTGTCTACATTCGACGGAATGATAGAGCGATTCTTAATTTCCGACCAAGTCGGAAATGAGCCGTTCCAGAGCAAATTATCCGCCGCCATATCAGAGAAGACTGGATAGCTGTTGCCCAGATAATTAGTGCTAGTAAGGGCGCCAAACGTACCAACTAGGGCAGCATTGGCACCAGCTTCATCTGTAAACACCTGTTCGGCTGTGAGAGAGTTTTGAGGCTCAGGGTACAAGAAATCTGAGCAGCTGCTGCTGCCTATACTCAGTAGACCGAGTAGGACCAGGGTAAAAGCTTTAGAGCGAATATTCATTGGTAGGGAAGACAAAAGAAGGAAGAATTACAGGCCAATGTTGAGACCCACTTGATATACCCGCGCCTGCGGGAAAGTCAGGAAATCGGTGCCCGGCGACGTGTTTGAGGTCGTGAACGTGCTTACCTCGGGGTCCAAGCCTTTGTATTTAGTGAAGGTGAGCAGGTTTTGCCCAGCCACATAAATGCGAATATTTTGCACGTGTGCAGCCGTCACCAACGATTTGGGCAGGTTGTAGCCCAACGTAGCTGTTTTCAGGCGCAGGTATGATCCATCTTCCAACCACCGGTCGGATACTCGGCGGTTGATATTGGGGTCACCGAAAGCAGCCCGCGGAATGTCCGTATCTGTATTGGTCGGCGTCCAGCGGTCGAGCACTGCCGATGACTGCCCAAACACGCTGTTCATGCCCTCTGTGAAGGCGCGGGTGTTATTATAGATGTCGTTGCCGTAGGAATACTGAAAGAAGATGCCCAGATCAATGCCTTTGTACGAGAGCTGGTTACTGAAGCCCCCGAAGAACTTCGGCTGGGCACGTCCGATAATCTTCTGATCAGCGGCTGTAATGACGTTATCGCCGCTTAGATCCTTAAAGCGAATATCACCAGCGGCCGTATTCTGTTGTTGGAAGTAGCTCGATTGACCATTTGTGGCTGCTCTAGCTGCTTCGTTATCGGCTGCTACTTCGGCTGCTGTCTGGTAGATACGATCTACTTCATAGCCGTAGAACGAGCCCAAAGATTCGCCTACCCGCAAGAGGCTGGCGAAACCGGCTGCCTGATCCGCATTGTTATTGGGCAGCTTGGTAATCCGATTCCGGATAAAGGAAATATTGAAATTTGAGTTCCAGGAGAAGTCCTGCGTTTGCACATTTTGACTCGTGATGTCCAACTCAATCCCTTTATTCCACATCGAGCCGATGTTAGTCGTTACGGTGCTGAAGCCCGATGTGAGAGGTAATGGGCTATCTAATAGCAAGGCGTCAGAGTTACGCTTAAAAACATTGGCCGAAAGAAGGATGCGGTTTTTCAGCACGCCCACATCCAAGCCAATATTCGTCTCAGACGACTTCTCCCAGGTCAAACTCTGGTCGCCTATCTGAATAGGAGCTAAACCAGCCACATTATTGTAGTTGGCCAAGTTGCCGGTGCCTACACCAAAAAGGGTAAGGGAGGAATAGTTGCCAATGTTAAAGTTGCCTGTTTTGCCCCAACCACCGCGCAACTTCAGCTCGCTGATAACCGGATTATCTACTAGGAAAGCTTCTTGGCTAATGCGCCAGCTGCCCGATACGGCCGGGAAAACACCGTATTTGTTATTGCGGCCGAAGCGCGAAGAACCATCCGTGCGAATAGTACCCGTCAGGATGTACTTGTTCTGAAAGTCATAATTGAGACGGCCAAAATAAGAAAGTAGCGTCCACTCAGACGCATCCGAGTTGGTTGTGACCTTGGTGGCACCCGCTGTGAGCTGTTGTAGCTTGTTGGTGGCGAATCCGGTAGCCGTTTCGGCTAGGCCCTGTTGCGATGATTTTTGCGCACTTTGTCCTAGAAGAGCCGTTAGGTGATGATCCTCAAAGTTGTGGCTATAGGTAACGGTGTTTTCATTCAGCCACGTGATGTCGTAGCGAGAATTGATCTGAGCTTGGCCACTGGTAGAGGCACCCGCCAGTAACGTGCTCGGGATGAAGCGGCGCTCAAGTAGGTTGAGGTAGTCGCCCCCTACAGAGCTGCGGATGATCAGGTTGCGTACAGGCTCTACCTCCGCGTACACGTTGCCGATACCGCGGGTCTGGTTGGAAATGAAGGTAGGCACCAAGGCCGACGCCACCGGATTCTCTACCGTTGAGTTGAATGGATCGCGGGCATACGTGCCATCTGCGTTTCTTATCGGTGTTTGCGACCCCAGCAGCAATGACCCGCTCAGCACTCCGTAAATATTATTGTCATTGTTGATTCGGTTGCTGTTCGAGCGACTAACAGTCAAGTTGGCCCCGATTTTCACATGATCCGAAAGGCGATGATCGAGGTTAATGCGCCCACTGCCGCGTTTGTACGCTGAACCAATGATAATACCCTTCTGATCAAAATAGGTACCCGATACCAAGAATGTAGTTTTGGCATCGCCACCCGAAGCAGTTAGCGTATAGCTTTGAATGGCAGCCTTACGGAAAATCTCATCCTGCCAATCCGTGTTAGCTGTCGAAAACAAACCTTGTGCTGCGGTAGGATTGGCCGCTACGTAACGCGGCGCCAAGCCCACATTAGTACGGGCTTCGTTAATCAATTCCTGCGACTCTTGTCCCGTGAGCACCCCCAGCTTTTTGCGGGTTTCCTGTACGCCACCATATACATCGAGCGTAACGCGAGTGCGTCCAGACTTGCCATGCTTAG
Organism: Hymenobacter sp. NBH84; assembly: GCF_014217645.1. Taxonomy (NCBI): domain Bacteria; kingdom Pseudomonadati; phylum Bacteroidota; class Cytophagia; order Cytophagales; family Hymenobacteraceae; genus Hymenobacter; species Hymenobacter sp. NBH84. The sequence continues at coordinate 2,932,702 of NZ_CP043644.1, read as the reverse complement.
TCGTAATTAAGACTACTCCGTTGGCTGCCCGCGACCCATAAATAGCCGCAGCCGAAGCATCTTTCAGAATCTCCATCGACGCAATGTCGTTGGGGTTAATATCAGCCAGGGCATTCGTTACCTGGTTGCCTACCCCGATGTCTGAGTAGCTGCCCGTATTAATAGGTACCCCGTCTACTACATACAATGGGGTAGCACTGGCCGAAATAGAGTTAGTGCCACGAATACGTACGGATACCGCCCCGCCCGGCGTACCGGAGCTGGAGGTTACCTGTACGCCTGAGGCACGGCCTTGCAAGGCTTGATCTAAGCCGGCTACAGGCTGATTTTCAAATTCTTTCGCCGATACGGTGGCTACGGCGCCAGTGAGCAATTCTTTGCTTTGGCTACCATAACCTACTACCACTACTTCTTCCAGCGCTTTAGTGTCGGGGGCTAGCGTGAAGGTAAATGAGGTAGAGGTGCCAATAACCTGATCAGCTGGCAAATAGCCGACGGAGCTAACGCGTAAGGTCCCGCTGGTATTAGATACCGTTAGGGTAAAGCCGCCTTCAGCGTCGGTGGAGACGCCATTGGTAGTACCAACTACTAATACAGTAGCTCCTGGAATGCCTTGTCGAGTCGCTTGGTCAAGCACGCGGCCCGTAAGTGAACGTGTTTGCGCTACTACCTGCTGTAATAGGCTAACAGTGAGCAATAGGCTCACGAGTAGAGTTTTTCTCACAATGAAAAGGTGTGATATAATGAGTGCATGCTGCAAACCACATTGTTTGCGAAACGCAATAAAAGATTGGAATTTTTATGATGCAACTATTTTAAGTTTTAGGCAATTAAATTGTTAGTGTTGTAAATATTTTGCGTTTATTGAAACATTTTCATGTAGTCAACTTGGAAATATTGTCTACACTTCATTTAGTAAGATCATTGCTCATACTGTGTAAAAAAGAAAAAGGCCTTCACTTGAAGTGGAGGCCTGATAGAGAAACTTTCAGAAAATACAGCGTAATTATGCCAGTTCCTTCCGCAGGATAAAATCATTCATCCAGTACGGCCCAATCGGAATATCGTCCTCGCGGTGGCGCTGGTAGCCCAAGCGCTCATAGAACGACACCGCTGGGTTGTAGCGGTTCACGTTCAGTTCCAGAGTGTGCCCGCCAGCAGCGCGCACAGCATTTTCCACTTCTTCTACCAGCCGCTGCCCCAGGCCCTGCCCCTGATGCGAGGGCAGCACATAGATTTTGTGGAGCTTATACAGGTCCTCGCCCGTAAGCAAAGGCGAAAACGACGCGTAGCCGGCCGGGTGTCCTTCTACCAGCAGCAGCAAAAAGCTGTGTTGGTCGTCGGTCATTTGGCGGTGCAGGGAGGCGGGCGTGTAAATTACCCGGTACATGTAGTCGATCTGTTCCTTAGAAAGGATAAATCGGTAGGTAGGTTCCCAGGTAGCTTCGGCCAGCGTGATGATGGTAGGAATATCCGCCAGGGTGGCAGGCTGAATGGCAACGGCAACAGGTGAAGAGGCGGACATAGACTGCAAAAACGGCATTTTTCGCGGAAAAAGCGAACTTTGCCTGAGCTCCATTACATCTTTGGGCCGGAAATTGTCGTTGGGAGGGTAGGGCCGGCTGGGGCTGGCCCGTCTGTACCAGCGGCTTCGGCCCGTTTTCTTACGAAAATGAAAAAAACACGCTTTCTCCTTTTTACTGGCTGCGGCTAGCGCTTTGCTACCGCTTGCTCCTGCCACCGCGCAAACCACCACGTCCAACCACACGCAGTCGAAAGCCGAAACGGAATTGCGCAATTTCTCGGCCTGGGTGAACCAGCAAGTAGACAAAGCCGACGCTAGCGCCCGCCGCAACTGGCCTTCGTTGAAATCTAATTTCGACCGCCAGAGCCAGCGCCTCGACCGCGCCACCGACAGCCTCTCCACGCAGTCGAAGCGCGAGTATGCGCAACAGAAGACGCGCTACCAAGAGTGGGCCGCCGAGCAGCAGCGTCTGGAGGCACAAGCTACACAGCCCACCACCGCGCAGCAAGCCCAGCGCCGCTTGCTGAACGAAGACGTGCAAATCAGCAAAGCCCGTGGCTCGGAAATGGTAGATTTGTACTCGCGCTTTATTGACGCCACCCGCGCCCAGCGCCGCCAATGGACCGACACCGAATGGGCCGAAGCCAACACTGTGCTGAGCGCCCTTAACGCCCGCTACAGCCAGGTGCGCAGCGAGATTGCCATGGAGGACCGCCTGCGCATCCGCTCTTGGCAGGGCGAGTTCCGGACCTTCGAAAAGGCCCGCAGCATGAAAGACATCGTGACGGACGATAAGTAGTCGGGTAGCCGAGTACAAGCGGCCCTGGCATGGTGCCGGATTTATTGGGTCCGGAGCCAAGTCAGGGCCATTTCTTCGTCGTAGTCGTAGAAAAGCTGAATGGGTAGGTGCAAGCGCACCCGGTCGGCGAACCGCCGGCTGATGAGCTGGTTGGAAACATCCGGCGACAAGACGTAGGCAATGGCACACAGGCCGTTGAGGATGGCTTTGGGCAGCCACTCAAACTCCAGCCAGGGTAGGGCTTCGGCCCAGTCGCCGGTGGTAGCTGTCTTGTCGTTATAAAGGCGCCGGATGATCCGGATGTTTTGAAGCTGCAAAAAGGCTTCGGCTACCTGTATCACCTCCACGTTGGTAATATGGCCCGTCCAGACCACGTACAGCAGCTCATCCTGGACATGATAGTGAGCAGTGGCAATGAGCTGGCCGAGTACGTCATGCACGGGGTAGCAGTCGGTGGAGAGTGGGTAAGCCATAGCCATAGCCATAACCAGCTAAAGGGTGGATAGAAAAGGAATAGGCAGTAACAGGTAAGTGTGATAAATCCTGAAGGCAGTGCGTGCAGGGTATAGGATGTGGCTCCTTATCAGCAGCAAAAAGAGAAAGCGGAGTAGTAGAACAATATACGGCTTTTGTTGCAGTATAAATAGTAGCCAACTACTGTGTACTGCTAGCAAAAGGCAGCCACATGGTTGCTGGCTTTCCGTTACTTTTGTGGTTCTCTTTTTTCTTCTGCTACCTGCTTTTTTACACTCATGCACATCGCCATCGTTGGCAATATCGGGGCCGGCAAAACCACGCTGGCCAACAAGTTGGCCCACCACTTCAACTGGGAAGTGTTTCTGGAGGATGTCGACGACAATCCCTACCTCAAGGATTTCTATGACGACATGCCACGCTGGGCTTTTCACCTCCAGGTCTACTTCCTGAACAGTCGCTTCCGGCAGGTGCAGCGCATCAAGAAGCTGCAACAGGCCGGCAAAGGCGTGATTCAGGACCGGACCATCTATGAAGATGCGCACATCTTCGCGGCCAACCTACACGAGTCGCGCCTGATGACGGAGCGCGACTACCAGAACTACTGCAATCTGTTCGAATCGATGATTAGCATGGTAGACGCGCCTGATCTGCTGCTGTACCTCAAAGCCGACCTACCCAAGCTCATCCAACAGATCGAGAAGCGCAACCGCGACTACGAGAACAACATCAAAATCGAATACCTCAAAAACCTCAACGAGCACTACGAAAAGTGGATCAGCGGCTATAAAAACGGCAAGCTGCTGGTCGTTGATGTCAACAACCTCGACTACGTGAACAACCCCGAGGACCTGGGCATCGTCATCGAGCGGATTAACAGCACGTTGTTTGGGCTGTTTTAGGAATGGTGAAGTGGTGAAATAAAAAGCCGGCTGTCATCCTGAACTTGCGGAGGACCTTATGCCCGTTGAACGAGTTGTTGTTACGTCAGTCGTTCAGTGTGATAAGGTCCTCCGCAAGCTCAGGATGACAGCCGGCTTTTTATTTCCCTACCTCACTATTGCATTGCTCTGCGCTTCACCGCTCCGTTACTCCTCTCCAATCGCCTGATTAAGGAACTGCACCAGGGGCTGCGCTACGTGCAGGCTTTCTACAGCACGAGCCACAAAATCGGGTTGGAGTAGTTCGGCGTCGGAGATGGGGCGACTCACTAAGTAGCTTTTCATCTTGAGCCATTCAATGTCAGGGTCGTTTTTGTCGTAGCCTTTGGGCGGACGCTGGAGCCGGTCGCCCTCCAGGCCGTCGGGGAAGTGGCGCACGAACTCGGGGTGCTGGCGCAGGGCGTGGAAGGTATCGGGGGAGTAATGAATTTCCTGGCGGATGCGTTGCAGGCTGGCCGTGTCGGGCAGCCACTTGCCGGCACCCAGCCAGGAGTTGCCAGGCTCCAGTGTCAGGAAATAGCCTGCCCAGCGCGAGTGCCTACCCTCTGCCTTGAGGCCCGCACCCATGTGGCGCTTGTAGGGGTCCTGGCCCTGTTGAAATCGGTCGTTTTTGTTGATGCGGTACATCGTTTCGCCGGCTGTGAGGGTTTGCAGCGCCGGCTCGAAGCCCTGTACTCCCTGGAGTACTTCCGCTACCAACTCCTTGAACACGGCCCGGGCCTGGTGGTATTCGGCGCGGTGCTCGTCCATCCAGGGCTTATTGTTGTTAGCGGCTAGGCCGCGTAGAAAATCCAGTATTGAAGCACGATTCATGGCTGGGCATACGGGCCAGGGTAGGCGGGAGTTGGGTAGGGTAGGGGGCAGGAGGTGAGTAAGCCGTTCTTTATTAGGGCATCCTGCGCCATTCTGTTAGGGTATTCTGGCCATCTGTCAGCCTGAGCGGAGCGAAGGACCTTCTCACATTAGAACGACAAGCGTAACAACGACTCGTTCAGACGTGAGAAGGTCCTTCGCTCCGCTCAGGCTGACAGATGACGTCGAGCTTTCGACATCGTTCAACGACGTTTACCACCCTGCCCTGCGGGCACCCTCCTTAAAAAAGGAGGGGTTCTAGCTTAGTTTGGATCTAGTTCTGTTCTTTATACCCCAGCACTGTGAGCGGGTCGCCTACCCGGATGGTGCCCTGGCCGCTGGCGGTGACGTTCTGGCCGAACATCACCTTGCGGCCTACTGTGCGGTAGGAAGCCAGAGTGCTCAGGGTTTCGGGGTTTTTCTGGGCAGTTTGTTGGTCGATGGTAGTGACGACGCAGCGCCCGCAGGCCCGTACGGCCCGGAAGGCTATGTCGCCTACCCGGAAATCGGCCCAGGTATCCTCATCGAAGGGTGCGCCGCCAGTGAAGACTAGGTTGGGCCGGAAGCGGTCCATCAGGACCGGCGTGGTGAGGCGTTCGTTCAGATCATCCAGCGCAGCCTGCCCGATGAGGAGGTAGGGGTAGCCGTCAGCAAAGCTGACGAGCGTGCCCGCCGGGTTCAACTCGGGCTTGTCGGGCTCTACCTCGCGCCGCACCATTTCCGACATATACACCAGCCGGCACTCCTGACCCAGGGCTTCGGTCAACCATTCGTCGGCGGCCGGGGTGCCGCGCCAGGCAAAGACCATATCGTCCCAGATGGTCACGAACAGGGTCTTTTCCCGATCTGCCTCGAAGGGAATGTAGAGCGGCAGGAGGTCGGGGTGCTGGCGGTGCGTGAGCAGAAAGCCGTTGAAGGCAGGAGCTACGTCCAGAAGGGCCATGGTAGCAATCTGCCGCTGGGTCATAAACTGGTTGCGCGCATCCACAATCAGCCAGCGCCGGTCGTATTGCAAGCCGCGCATGCCCACAGCTGCCTCGGTGAGTCGGATGCCGCCCAGCGACTTCACGGGGTAGATGTAGATATCAGAAAGGGTGAGGGGGGTAGCCATTGGGCAAAGGTAAGGAGGCAACGGGTAGAGGCGATCTGTAAAAGAAGGTCATTTCGACCAGCGGGAGAAATCTCGCGTGCTCTTGCAGGCTGTCCCGCGTACGCGTTCAGCATGACGTCCTAAAACAAACCAGACAAACACAAAAAAACCGGCGCGGGAGATAAGTCCCGCGCCGGTTTGGCTTTGAGCAACTATCTGCGAAGACTATTGCTTCACGAACTTGCTTTTCTTGCCCTGTACCTGCACCACGTATAAGCCGCTGGGTAGGTTAGCTACCGATACCGAAGTCGTCTGATCGTTGAAAGAGTGGGTCAGCACGCGCTTGCCCATCATGTCGTACACTTCGGCTACGTGTGCACCGCTGCCCAGGCCGCTGATGTTCAGTACATCGGGGGTAGGAACGGGGCTCAACACCAGAGCGGGCGCGTTGCCGGCTGGCACTGCAATGGTTACCACGGGCGAGAAGCTCTCGGTGCCATCGTTGTCGATCTGACGTAGGCGGTAGTAAGCTTTGCCTTCGGGGGCGTTGGCATCTACTAGGGTGTAGGCGTTGCGCTGGCTGGTGCTGCCGTGACCATCTACGAAGCCTAGTGGGAACCACTGGTCGTCGCCGGTGCTGCGCTGCACTTCAAAGCCTTTGTTGTTCTTCTCCGAAGCCGTAGCCCAGTTCAGGCGAACGGCAGAGCCTTCCAACTGACCAGTGAAAGCTACGAGTTCAACTGGTAGAGGGTTATTGCCGTCGCCAAGTGTGAAGGTACCATTCAGCTTAAAGGTGCTCCGTAGGAATATAGAGTTGCTACTTGCATTCACTATACCGCCCAGCTTCTGGTAAGGTGGTCTGTTATAATCCTCCGAACGAAAGAGAGTTAAACGATTTTCCGGAACGGCACCGAGTTCATTCTTTTGTTTGTCGCGGTATCCGAATGTTAGACCGAGGTCAAAATTTATGTCTCGTTGCCCAGCATCATTGGCAACTGTAACAACGTATTGACGCAATATACTGCTAGGTGCCAGCGCACCATTACTACTTACACCCTGTACATTGGAACCAGTAATACGTTTAACAGTGACACTACCGGGAAATTCTGGACCGTATGGCTGAAGGGCGAGGCCAATATTATTGAATTCGTACCTTATTGAAGTTGATAGATTCTGCGTTGAAACAACATTGCCAATTACATATCCACCGATATTATCGGTATCATCATCTCCAACAAATTGTTCAACAAGAGAAGCACTACTACCCTCTAAGAATAAGGTGTTTAGGTCACCAGTTTCGAGGCGAGCTCCATTGGTCAATGTAATACTACCTGTTACGGTAAGATTGCTGGTGAGTGTTTTAGAGCCTGGATTGGTGAAAAAAATTGTATTCGCACGCAGGCTATTTATATTAATGGTTTGCGTGTTTTTTCCATTAAAGGTAAGATTACCATCACCACCAGTAAACCCACCTATGCCAGGAGAATCAAGATTCCCTCCTACAGTAAGGGCGGCGGTGCCTTGATCAAATCTGCCACCGTCCACAACTGTAAGATTACCAGCAATGATGATAGCTGCCGGGTTATTCGCACCTCCAGCCGTCTTGGTAGTGAAGTTACCTTTACTACCCACGTAGAGGTTATTATTAACAGTTAGTGAAGCACCTTGCTGCCTTGCCACCGCTACGGAAGTAGTCTTATTCGTAGCGTTAACAGTGAGGTCATACAGGGTGGTATTATTGGGAAATTCAGTTGTAGAGCCACTAGCAACATTCGTAGCGCTGTTAGGAACATTCTTCGTATAGCTTTTGCGAAAAAAACAAACCTTGTGGTTCGCCAACAGGGCCTATGTTGACTTTACCATTATCAGTACCATTAATTGTGTAATAATAGGATAAACCTTTATTGTTTAATGTTGTGGGGGATTCATTATCAGATGGCAAAATTGCGTGTATATTCCTGGCAGTGCCAGTGGCTGTAGCAAAAGCCAAGTAGTTAAAGTTTGCTGGGCGTCCATTAGGAAAAGCAGACCAAGCAATAGCTACTTCTCGAACATTACTAGTGGCACCATAACCGGTGACTGCCTCTGGAACAATATCAGTCCATTTTCCTCCGTCAGCTAGGCGTACTTCAGTATTATTACTATTGATAGCAAGTACCAAATCAGCTCTGAAAGGAAGCTTTGCTGTTAATCCACCTCCAATTTGGTCGTAAGAGGAATAGCCGTTTGGACTACCGTCATTATCATCCCCACCGTTAACCGGAATTATAGGATTACTGTCAAAGTAAAAAACAACTCGGTCGTCATTACTTTGACCTTGCGCAGCAATGTATAGGTTGTTAGCATCCCATGTTATCCGATAAGTAACAGAATTGCCATTTCCTTGGCCTGAAACCTTCAAATTCCGAGCATTGGAACTATACTCAAATAGATTACTTCCATCTTTAATGACTCCATCTTGCTTGGGAGGATTAAAAATAAATTGTGCCTTCGCGCTCCCTACCGCCAATATGAGTAAGAAAAGAGCACTAAGGACTTTTCGAGTTAGATATAAGTGTTTCATTCTGAGAAGGTGGAATAGAAGAATTCTGTCACAAATTTAACGTATAGATGAAAAAATTGTGTTAAATAAATTTTACATTTAACAAAAACTTATTTTATTTATATAATAAAGAATGCATTTTCCTTTTTATGTTTCATGGAAAGGAAAATGCATAGTCTAGGATTAATTCTACTATGAATTTCTATAGGGATGTCATGAGCTAGGGAGAAGGACGAAAAAGCCTATTTTGTTAAATAGGCTTTGCACATGTTAGCGGGAAGGATAAACTGACTTTTAGAAATATTCTCTTCAAATATTATAATTGAATTATTCGGGTAGCAAAAAGGGCTTGCAACCATTTGGCCTTATTATAGTAAAACTTATGATAAACGCATGTAAGTATTTGACAGATAATATAATAAGCGTATAAAAATAAACGGCGCGGCAGCACCGAAACCGGTAACTGCCGCGCCGTTTGCGCTGTTTTCTGCTAGAAGTGTTACTGCACCTGCTGGGCCATTTGCACGGCCTTGTAGAGGTTCACCAAGCCGCCGGTGTTCGATAGCTCGGCGAAATCAATGGTGGTTTTGCCGCCGGGCTTGAGCACCTTAGTATGCAAAGGCGTGGCCGACTCGCGGATGATGCGTTTCAGGTCCTCGGGGGTGAGTTTGGGGAAGTAGGATTTCAATACCGCCGCCATACCGGCTACCATAGGGCCAGCCATACTGGTGCCGCTTTCGTTGCCGTAGGTGTTGTTGGGCAGGGTGGAGTTGATCTGCACGCCGGGCGCAAACACGTCTACGTTTTTCTTGCCGTAGTTGGAGAAATCGGCTACCAGCTCCTGGTCGTTGGTGCGAGAGGAGGCGCCTACCGTAATCAGGTTCGGGATGGTCTTGGTGTTTAGGAACACCGGCGAAGGGTACTGCTTCTTAGTGTCGATGTCGATGGACTCGTTGCCGGCGGAGTGTACGAGCAGTACCCCCTTGGTATCGGCGTAGCGGATGGCTTCTTCCACGGCCTCGCGGTGGGGCGAGAAGTACTTGCCGAAGCTCATGTTAATCACTTGCGCGCCGTTGTCTACGGCGTAGCGGATGGCGTTGGCTACGTCCTTGTCGCGCTCGTCGCCGTTGGGTACGGCCCGCACCGCCATAATGCGCACGGGTAAGCCCGCCACGCCCATAATACCCACGTTATTGGTTCGGTCGCCGGCAATGATGCCCGCCACGTGTGTGCCGTGGGTAGGGTCAGGGCCGGTCACGTCGGCATTGCCGTACACGCGCTGCTTTAGGTTATCGGGGTCGTCGCCCACAATGCTGCGCGGGTTGAACTTGAGGTCTAGGGAATATTCTACTAAGTTTTTGGTCTGTTCGTAAGCGTGCTTCATATCGTCCAGCACCGATTCCATATCGGCGTAGCCGCCAGCCTTCAGGTTTTGATAAAATAGCTGGCTGATGCGGCGCAGGTCGGCATTGTCGGTGGGTGGGTTGCGCAGGGTAGCCGTATCCAAGCGCGACACGCCCAGGGCCTGCTTCATCTGATCGGCCACGGCCTGGGTCTGCGGATACTCGTCCTTGTACTGGTCGTAGTGCTCGTTGTCTTCCTTGTAGTGCGTCTGGTAAGACTTTTTCACCTGCTGATATAGGTCGAATTCCTCGCGCTTGGCGGCGGGCACTTGGTTGCGGGTTTTGCCCTGGTAGAGCGGTTCCAGGCGGGCCAGCATGCGCGTGTCCTCGTAGGCTTCCACGTCGATGTTGCGGCCATCCTGGCCTCCAAGGAAGTTCCAGCCATATACATCGTCGATGTAGCCATTGCCGTCGTCGTCTTTGCCATTGCCGGCAATTTCCTTTGGGTTGTGCCACATCACGCCGCGCAAATCTACATGGGCGGTATCCACGCCACCGTCAATCACGGCCACGGTAACGGGGGTAGCGGTGCGGCCTTTCAGAAGCTCCTGGTAGGTGCGCTCAGCGCTCAGGCCCATCACGCCATTGTTTTGTTGTGGGTCGAGCAGATGCCATTGGGGCTGGGCAGCAGAGGGGGAGGGGGTGGTTTGCGCAGCGGCAGCCAAAGGCAACAGCAGCGCTACCAGGCCAGCCTGGCAGGAGAGAGGGGAAAAGCGCATTAGAGAAAAATAAGGAGACAAAGAGGCAGCTGCTACACAGTTGCCGTGGGATGCTGTGCCTAACACAACGAAACGGCAAGCTGGTTCTTGCTTTCAGTACAAGATTCAGAAAAATCTCGCTTAGTTACACCGTTCTGGGTCGGCCGCAGTAGATAAGACGAGCAAAACTGATGGTGAGTAATCGTAGCGGTTTCGTGAACGGTGTATACCGTATCCTGTAGATACACAATATTTTATGTCTCGTTGTTGCTGATGGTGGCTGTTCAATGAGAGAGTCTATGGCATTCAGCAAGGTGACACAAAATATTGTGTCGTCTCCTACCAGCTACGAAACCACTGTAAGCAGACGTTATTTTTTATGTGTCATTATTCCATAAAAAAATAGAATAGTAAGTACTAAGAAAATTGTATTTCATAAGTATGCTATTATAGATAAAGAACAATAAGCTGTATAAATTTAAATTGTATATATAAAGCGTTATAACCTGATAATTGCTGTTATAAAGCTGGTAGAATATATTTATTCTGATGTGGCATCATTCTTTATGCTAGTGTTTCTGACGCCTAACCACCTCAGGAATGCAAATACGTTTACTATTTTTCTTATTTCTGTTGCTGTCAGCCAGTCAGCAAGCGGCCGCCACCACTTACTATGTACGGATTGCAGGCAATGATGCGCAGACTGGTACTACCCCCGCTACTGCCTGGCGCAGCATTGCGCGGGTAAACGCCGCCACGCTGCAACCCGGCGACCAAGTCTTGTTTGAGGGAGAGCAGACCTTTGTAGGTGGCTTGCAGCTGAAGGGCACTACGCAAGGCACGGCTGCGCAACCTATTGTATTCGGCTCGTATGGTAGGGGCTGGGCTACCATCAGCAGCGGCGGTACCTACGGCTTGCTGGCCCGTAACGCGGGTGGTATTGAGCTGCGTCGCCTGTATTTCGCCGGCTCGGGCCGGTTGAACAACAAGAGCGCTGGTGTGGTATTCGTGCTGGACTCGGCGGCCACGCAACTCCCGCACCTGGTGCTCGACAGCCTCGACGTAAGTGGCTACCAGCAGGCAGGCGTTACGATCAGCAGCCAGCGAGCCGGTAGCGGCTACACCAGCGTACATATCACCAACAGCCGCGTGCACGACAACGGCGAGGCGGGCATCAGTTCGTATGGTCCGGCTGCGGCCACCCACAGCAACTGGTACGTGGCAAATTGCCGACTATACAACAACACCGGCCGGCTTGATCTGAAGCAAACCCGTACAGGCTACGGCTTACTGCTGGCTCACGTAACGGGCGCCGTGGTAGAGCAGTGCGAGGCCTACAACAACGGCCGCCTGAACGCCTACCCCGCCGCCGGCCCGGCCGGCATTGGGGCTTGGCGGTGCACCAACCTGACGGTGCAGCAGTGTAAGTCGTACAGTAACCGCTCGGGTACGGTGCGGGGCGGAGGCTTTGCCCTAGAAGGCGGGTGTGCTACCGCTGTGGTTCAGTATAACTACGCGCACAACAACGAAGGCCCCGGCTTCGCCATTACCCAGCCTGATACGATGTCGGCGCCCAGCACCAACCTGACGGTGCGCTACAACATCAGCGACAACGACGCCCGCCGTGCCAACCATGGCGCCCTGGCGGTGCTGGCACCTGCCGCAGCAGAGCGAATGCAGCGGATTAGCCTGCACAACAACACCGTGCTGGTTACGAAGCCCGCTAATAATTCGGTGCCCGTGGCTGTCCAGCTTGAAGGCGGTGCGGCGAGCGGAATCACCTTGCGCAACAACCTGTTGCAGACCACCGACGGCCTGACGCTGGTAGACGCCAGCCTGACCACTGGCGTGCGCCTGGAAGGCAACTGCTATTGGAGTGAGGGGAGTGGTTTTACGTTGCGCTGGAACAACGCTACCTACACCTCCCTACCCACCTGGCGACAGGCCACCACGCAAGAGCAGCTGGGCGACCGGCCCTGCGGCCTGAGCATCAATCCGCAGCTGCGCACTGCCAACCAGAGCGATGCAACGACGGCTACACCAACCGCCGCCGCTACAGCCGCCAACAGCGACTACCGGCTGGCGCCTACCTCGGCGCTGGTAGGAGCCGGGCTGAACCTATGGGATGAGTTCCGGCAGGAAGCAGGACCACGCGACTACTTCGGGTTGGCAACGCCCGCAGCGGGCGTACGGGGCAGCATTGGTGCCTCGGAAAGCCCAGCCGTGACGCTGCCTACGGCTACACCCGCTGTCGTTTCGGGCGCGTGGTGCGCGGCCTACCCCACGCGCACCCACGAGTTGGTACGCGTGGTGCTGACCAACACACCCACTGCCGATATAGCCATTCGCCTCTACGATATGCAGGGCCGCACCTGCCTAACGCGCACGCTGCACGGCCGCGAAACAGAAGTGCCCGTAGCTGGCCTGGCCAGCGGCGTGTACGTGCTGCGCGTGGAAGCCAATGCCCAGCACTATCAGCAGCGTATTGTGGTGGAATAGAAATACGCATCAGCTAGTAAGAAAACCGTCTGTCAGCCGGAACGCAGTGAAGGACCTTCTCACGTGAGAAGGTCCTTCACTGCGTTCCGGCTGACAGACGGTTTTTACTGACCACCTCACAACTCGTAACTTGCGCGCTTATTCGATTTTAGAAGCGTGCAAATGATGCAGGTAGTAACTACCCGCTGCCGATGGGGCGCGGGCATGATCATGCTGGTGTGGCTGTTGCTGAGTGGTGCCGTGCAGGCCCAGGACGCGCCGCCGAAGCGGGAGCTGCGGGGCGTTTGGATTGCTTCGGTGGCCAACATCGACTGGCCCAGCCGTCCTGGCCTCACCGCCGACCAGCAGCGCAACGAGTACCGCCGGATGCTAGACCGACAGCAGCGCACGGGCATCAACGCTGTGTTTGTGCAGGTGCGGCCCGCTGCCGATGCCTTCTACCGGAGTGGCCTGGAGCCCTGGAGCAAGTGGCTGATGGGCCAGCAGGGCAAAGACCCCGGCTACGACCCACTTCCGTTCCTGATTGACGAAGCACATAAGCGCGGCATGGAGTTTCATGCCTGGTTCAATCCTTACCGCGCCTCGCAGGATACGATCACGCGGCGCTTGGCTACCACCCACGCCTACCGCCAACACCCCGAGTGGTTTCTGCGCTACGGCGGCAAATTGCTGTTCAACCCTGGGTTGCCGGAAGTGCGCCAGCGCATCACAGAAGTGATTCTGGACGTAGTGCGCCGCTACGATATCGACGGTGTGCACTTCGACGACTATTTCTATCCCTACCCCGAAGCGGGTCAGACGCTGCACGATGAGGCGGCATTTGCCCAATTCAACCCTGACCACCTCGCGCTGGCCGATTGGCGCCGGCAAAATGTAAACCTGCTGATTGAGGGCCTGAGCCGCGAGATTCACGCCACTAAGCGCTGGGTGAAATTTGGGATTTCGCCGTTTGGGGTTTGGATGAACCGCTCGGCCCACCCCGAGGGCTCCGATACGCGGGCCGGCCAGCCGACCTACGCCAACCTCTACGCCGACACGCGCCTGTGGCTGCAACGCGGCTGGATCGACTACATCGTGCCGCAACTGTACTGGAGCAGCAACTTCCGGCTGGCGCCCTACCCGGTGCTGGTGGAGTGGTGGAGCCGCAACCACTTCGGGCGCCATCTCTACATTGGGCAGGCGCCCTACCGGATGCTGGAGAACACCCGCGGCGACACCACGTGGCGCAATCCCCGCGAGCTGATGCGTCAGATTCGTCTCAACCGCAGCTACCCCACGGAGGTGAGTGGAAGTGTGTTTTTTAGCTCGAAGTCCTTGCTGGCCAATCCGCTGCACGTCACCGATTCGTTGCAGCAGAACGCCTTTCGCTACCCGGCGCTGGTGCCGGCTATGCCCTGGCTGGATGCGGTGCCGCCCCGCCCGGCCCAGCAGTTGGTAGTTATCCGCACGCCCCCGGCCGTGACGCTCACCTGGCAGCCCGGCCCTACCGCCGCCGACGGCGACGATGCCCGGTATTTTGTGGTGTACCGGTTCGCAGAAGGCGAAACCCCCTCGCCCGACGACCCCCGCCACATTCTGGCCCTGGTGCCACGCACCGCCTACGCGCCTACCCTGATTGATACCACGGCCCTCACCGGTGTGGAATACGCCTACTACGTAACGGCCGTAGACCGCCTGCACAACGAAAGCTCACCCGTGCACGTGGTGACTAGGAAAGGGAATATTATGGTAGCGCAAGCGCCCCAGCCAGCCACTGTGCCAGCGCTGCCCATACCGCCCGCCCCCGCGCCGCCTACCCCCAAACCAGCTACCGGCACAAAGGTGAAAACCAAGACCGAAGCCGGCACCATCAAAAAGAAAACCAAGCTGAAAAAGCGCCGCAAAGGCTTTTTCGGGCGGTTGTTTGGGGGGTGAGTTTGTGAAATTGTGAGTTGAAAAGGTGCGCCTGTCATCCTGCGCAAGCGCAGGATGACAGGCGCACCTTTTCAACTCACAATTTCACAAACTCACCACTTCATCATTTCAAAGCATTCTATACTCGAACCACACCCGCGACGTGGTGCCGGTAGTGCCGGCTTTCACGCTCAGGATGCGTAGGAGCATCACCTCCCCGGTGCCGCGCACACGTACGGCGTATACATCACCAGGGGTGGCGGCGCCCAATTCAGCGGTGTTTGTATTGCGGTATAATAGATTACCTACGGCGTTGGCGGTTGCCTGCGTATAAAAGCCAGCGGCTACCTGGGTGGCAGGCACTTTGTAGAAGCGCGTATTATTGCCGGCCGTAAGCGTGACGCTGCCGTTAGTGGCGCCACTCACAAACAAATCCTTCGTGTCTGCGGCGCTGGTTGCGGGTTCGTTGCGGGCCAGCTTCAGGTTGTAAGCCAGCGAGTCGGGAGAAGCGCCGGTGCCGAAGCTTACCGAGCCGCGCTGGGTGGTAGCCAAGGCAGTAGGCGCCATAATATCGAGCGTGGCAGATGCCAGATTGACGCGCTGGGTTTGGGCAAAAGCCGAGAACAGGAACGTGACGGGCTGCCCCTGCGCCCCCGTGGGAACCGTTACATCCACGGTGCGCGTGGTGGCTACGCCAGCCGTTGGCGTACGCAATACCCCCTGGCGCACGGGCGCTTGTGTACCCACGCGGGCGTAGTACACTAGGCTGTCAATGTTTTTGAACAGGGTAGCGGTGCTACCAGCGGCAGGCACCGTCGAGATACCGCCCTCGTTCATCACAATCGAGTAGCCAATCAAGTCGCCGGGGCTCTGGGCGGTGGCTGCTAGGCCGTTGCGGTAGGTGGCGGGGGTAGCGCCAAACTTGAGGGTAGGGGACGCGGCAACGGTGTAAGAGAAGCGCCGCAGCCGTTTGGAGCCATTGGCAAAATTCAGCGTCACATCTACGCGCACGGGCGTTTTGTTCGCTAGCGTGGCAGGCACAGTATAGGGAACCAGTTGGGCAAAAACCTGACTGGTAGCATCCAGCGCGCCATTGGCCGGGTAGGTGCCCACCACGGCCGAGTCTTGCCGATTGATTACCTGAAATACGGTGATGTCGCGAAGGTTGTCCTGCTGATTATAGCCTACAGCTACAGGTACGGTTTCGCCGGGCGCAAACTTGGTGGAGCCGAAAACCGGCCCACCTATCACCCCAAAGCCTGCTTCCTCCTGTGTGTCGTACAACTCATCATACGGCTCCTTCTCGCAGCCCGCGAGTAGGGTCACAGCCAGGCCCGCTACTACCGGTAGGGTACGGCGCAAGGTGAAAAATCGAGAATATATCATGACGACGATATGCGTTTTGAAAATGAAAGGGTAGGGCGTTAGTCCGCTTGTTAGCGTTGCCTGTCATTCCAAGCGTTCTGCTTAATGCGCAGGATGCCCAGAATGACAGGCAACGGTCTTTCTAATTGGCCTGGTCCCACCACAGGGGCTTCGTGATGTAGTCGCCGTTGGAGGTGGCGCCCACGTCGCTGAACAGCTTGGATACAGCGGCGGGATTGTAGAGCACCTCGGTGGCCCCGGGCAGCATCCGGCGCGGAAACTTGCCATCTACTTCGGGGTTGGCATTCACCGGGAAGCGGAAATTGGGGTAGGTAGTGGCCGAGAAATCAAAGCGACGCAGGTCTGACCACGACTCCGGATTCAGGAACATGGCAATGTATTTCTGCTCCATAATGCGCTTCAGCGTGAGCTGGCTCTCATTCTGGGCCACGGCGGCACTACTCAGGTAATCTTCAATCTGGGCTGTGGAGATGAGCGGGAACGTAACGGGTGGCAAAGCATTGGAGCCCCCAGAACCCACTTTCTCCATGTGTGCCCGAATACCGGCCCGGTAGGCCGTAAAGGCCCGCGACAAATTGCCAGCCCGAAACGCCGCTTCGGCCTCAATAAACTTGGCCTCCGCATACGTCATCACCTGAAAAATGCCCAGGTCGCGGGCATACCAGCTGGAATAAAAATCAGCGTAACCATTCAGCACGAAGCTGGTGGAAGGCACACTTACACCAGGGTCGGTACCCAGGCTGATGGGGGTAGCCATAATGGTATAGCGTGGGTCCACAATGCCGGGGTAGGCCGCCCCGCCCGCGTTGCCGTTCAGGTACTTGATAATGTTAGCCGAGAAAGTGGCCGTCGCATAGTTGTTGCGGGTGGTGCCGAAGATGTTGGTGGTATTCACCTGCGGCGCCACGGCCGGAATAAACTGAATCTGCGCGTCGTCGGCGTTACTGGTGAAGCCTTTGTCGAGCAGCGCCAATACCTGCTGCGGGTTGTAGGAGCTCTTTTTGGTGAGGTGGTTGAGCTGACGTGCCTTCAGGGTGTTGGCAAAGCGAATCCACTTCTGCACGTCGCCTTTGTACAGGATGTCGCCGCTTTCGCTGGGCGAGGTCACATACAGTGGCCGGAATTCCTCGCTGGCGGGCCGCTCCATTAGGGTAATGCCCTCATCCAGCAGCGTATTGATGGTAGCGTAAATCTGCTGCTGCGAGTCGTAGGCAGGCGTGTAGTTGGCCGCGCCTTTGAATGCCTCGGTGTAGGGAATATCACCCAGCATATCGGTGGCGTGGGCCAGCACCATGGCGGTCATAATCTTGCCCGCGCCCACGTAATACGGCGAGCCCTCGGCCTCCGCGGCGGCCGTCATGGTCGGCACGTTGCCGGCTGAGTAGTAGTAGGTGTAGTTGAAGGTATTGGTGCTATTGCCGTTGGAAAGGTAGTACTGGTCGGTGCTGGTAGCCAGAGTTTTGCGCACCGTGTACTGGGCCAGATAGGTAGTGGTGAGCGAGGTAAACATCTGCGTCTGAATGCCCTGCGAAATAATGCCGGGCAGCAGGAAGTTCGGGGTCGTCGTCACCGGATTGTTGGGGTCGGTGTTCACATCAAGGTAGCTTTCGCACGCCGTGAAGGTGCCGCTACCCAGCAAAAGGCCCAGGAAGAGAAGATATCGTTGTTTCATTGAATTGATGTGTGTAATGGACCCCACCCCAACCCCTCCCCTCCGGGAGAGGGGCTTTAGCTTCCAGAATACTATAACCTAGAATTAAAGCCCCTCTCCCGGAGGGGAGGGGTTGGGGTGGGGTAGCAATTAGAAATTCACCCGCAGGCCCATGTCTACGCCACGGGTGGCGGGTACGGCTCCATAGTCGAAGCCGCCAGAACCGCCGCCGCGCACGCCGGCGCCCGAAGCGGCCGTTTCGGGGTCCACCCCCGAGTATTTGGTGAGCAATACCAAGTTGCGACCAGTCACATTCAACTCGATGCCCTTAATGAACTTAGAGCGTTCCAGCAAGGCAGCGGGTAGGGCATAGGTAAGGTTCACGTAGCGCAGACGCACCCAGGAGCCGTCTTCAATAAACGGCGTACCAATGGCTCCCAAAATGCTCGTGTAATATGCTTGCGTCAGCTCCACGGGGCGCGTGTTAGCCGTGTAGGTGCCGTCTGCGTTGGCTATTACCCCATCAAACACCACTTGCTTGTAACGGTCTGTGGTTCGCTCGGCCAGACCGGTAATGGTCATATACTGCTCGTTGCCGTTGAACACCTTGCCGCCCTTTCTGAAATCGGCCAGGAACGACAAGCCCAGGCCCTTGTAGCTGAACGAGTTGGTGATCTGCACGGTGAAGTCGGGGGCGCGGTTACCGGCATACACGTAGGTGCCGGTGTTGACGAGGGGATAGCCCGTGGTCGGGTTAATGAGCACCTGTCCATCGGGGGAGCGCCGGAAATCGGTGGCGCTGATGGATGAAATCGGGCGGCCGGGAAACGCGCCTCCGCGGGCACCATTCAGGAACGCATCCGACTGATACACCTCCGTCAGGAAGCTCGGCAGCGACTCTACCTTGTTGCGGTTGCGGGTGTAATTGGCCAGCACGTCCCACGTAAAGCCGCTGGCCGCGCGCACGGGCGTACCCGTCAGCGACACTTCCCAGCCTTGGTTGCGCACGTTGCCCGCGTTGATGTACTGCAAAATGAAGCCCGTGGCCTGGCTCACGCGCGGCCCGATAATTTGGTCGCGGGTCAACTGGTTGTAGTACGTCACGTTCAGGCCCAGGCGATTCTGTAAAAATTGCAGGTCCACGCCGCCCTCAATGGCGCGGGTGCGCTCGGGCACCAAGTTGGCGTTGGAGCCAAAGAAGCCGTTGCGGAAGCCGCCGCCAATGTAGCTGGCCTGCGCCAGCGGCGAAAACACGCGGTAAGGTTGGGTGTCCTTGCCCACATCGGCCACCGCCGCCCTAATCTTACCAAAGTTCAGGTAGCGGTTCTGGTCGAGGCCCAGCAGGTGCGTAAACTGCCAGCCCGCCGCCACCGAACCGTAGCCGAACAGCTTGCCAAAGTTCTTGTTTTCGTCGGGGCGGGGTAGGGTGGAGGATTGGTCGATGCGGCCGTTCACTTCCAGCGTCACCTGTTGCAGCATGTCCAGGCTCAGACGGGCAAAGTTGCCAATCAGGCGACGGTCCTGCGTAGTAATTAACACGTTGCGGTTCACCGTGTTGTTGATGCTGGTGAAGCTCGGGTTTTGAAAAATCAGGCCCAGATTGTCGGTGGTTTCGCGGTGCTGATACTCCACGGTGTTGCCCAGCACCAGCGAGCCGCTGAAGTTGTCGCTGAAGCTATGCGTAAGTGTGCCCAGCAGGTTGCTGGTAATGAGCTGGTTGAAGATATCCGACTCCGAGATGCCGCCGTTCTGGTTGTTGGGCTGGGTGGTGCCCACGGCCCGCACCGAGCGGTCTTTCTGGAAGTAGAAGTCGTTGCCTATGTTGTAGCTGAAATTCAGCCAGTCCGTCGCCTTAAAGCCCAATTGCACGTTGCCCAGCATGCGATTAGTGCGGGTGGTTTGGGGGTTGCGGTACACCTGAAAGTAGGGGTTGTCGGCATCCGTAGCGGCCTGGGCGGCGCCCAATAGGCGGCGCACCGAGCCATCGGGGTTCAGGTAGTTGCGGGCGTCGTCGTTGCGGGGCCAGTTCAGGATACTAAGCAGGTAGCCCC
Organism: Hymenobacter sp. NBH84; assembly: GCF_014217645.1. Lineage (NCBI taxonomy): Bacteria > Pseudomonadati > Bacteroidota > Cytophagia > Cytophagales > Hymenobacteraceae > Hymenobacter > Hymenobacter sp. NBH84. The sequence continues at coordinate 2,912,898 of NZ_CP043644.1, read as the reverse complement.
CGGCGCCTTGGTACAAGCCCTGGCCTTGGAGGGGCGTGCGGGCACCCGAGTTCAGGTATTCCACCGAGCCCGAGGCGCTAAGCTTGGGCGAAAGCTGAAACGTGCCAGATAGGCGCGCCGTGGTCTTGTCGTAGGCACTGGTAGGCGCTACGCCGGTTTGGTCCAGCCGCGAGGCCGACACGAAGAACGTGCCCTTGTCGCTGCCGCCCGACATGGTGAGGTAGTGCTGCCAGGTTTTGCCGGTCTGGAAGAAGTTGCCCAGGTTGTCGTACACTGGCTCGCCCTCTTGGAAGCGTGGCCCCCAGGAGCCGCGCACGCCCTGGTCAAATAGTCCCTGCGAGCCTTGCTTGTACTGGTCCTGAAGCTTGGGTAGGCGGTTCACCTCATCCACCGAAAACTGCGTGCGGTAGTTGAGCGTCGTCACGCCCTTGGTGCCTTTCTTGGTGGTAATCACCACGGCACCGTTGGCGGCGCGCAGGCCGTAGATGGCCGAAGCGGCCGGGCCTTTCAGCACCGTCATGCTCTCGATATTCTCTGGGTTCAGGTCGCCGGCGCGGTTGGTGCTGGCGGCCGTGCGGCCCAGGATGCCGTTGAAACCCGAGCCCCCACCCGGCGCCGTCGACTCCACAAACGAGGAGTTATCCATGATGATGCCGTCAATTACGAACAGCGGCTGGTTGTCCGAATCCAGCGAGGCCCCGCCGCGAATCACGATAGACGCCCCCTCGCCGGGTGCGCCGCCCGAACTGGTTACCTGCACGCCGGCTACCTTGCCCTGCAAAGCATTCACCACGTTCGGCTGCCGCGACTCAATGATGTCCTTGGCCTTCACCACCTGCACAGCGTAGTTGATCTTGGCCTGCTCTTCTTTTATGCCGTAGCCCGTCACTACGGCCTCTTGCAACTGCTGCGCCGACTCGCGCAAACTCACGCTGATTTCGCCGCTGGCTTCCACGGTGCGCTCCTGGCTGGTATAGCCGATAAAGCTGAAAACCAATACAGTACCCGGTGCAGCCTGTAGCGTGAAGCGGCCGTCGCCGTTGGTGGTGGCGCCGTTGGTTGTGTTTTTCACCACCACCGTCACGCCAGGTAGGGGAGAGTTGTCGGAAGCGGCCGTGACGACGCCCGTTACGGCGCGGGCTGCCCCCGTTTGGGCGTAGGCGCTGGGCACCACAAAGCCTAGTAAGAGGAGAAATAGTAGGAGTTTGTGCATAGGTGTGGAAAGGGAAAGGAAGAAGAAAGGCCAATTGGTTGGGTGAAGGCCCGTACAAATGCGAGGACGTGTAGGAGGGTAGTACTGAAAATAATGATACTACTGCCGCCAGTATACAAATCAGGGTAGGGGGTTGCTATTTAAAATACAAGCAAGCCCCTAGCTGTGAGGAGGAACGGATTTCCAATCTACATTTTCACTGACAATAGCGCAAACGTGGCGGCGCATTTGTCGAGGTATCTTATGGCTCTGTAGTGCGTAAACTTGGCTTTATCGGTCGCATGGCTGGAATGCTTGCTGGTAGGTCTTGCTGAAATATCTACATTTAGCAAAACGCCCCTACCTATGCAAACCACTACCCAGGCTGCCACCGCTACCACCGGCGCCCTACCCCTTGCCGAAGCCTCGCAGCCCGGCCGCCTGCTTTCCTTGGATGTGTTCCGGGGCTTCACGGTGGCCGCCATGCTGCTCGTCAACAACCCCGGCGACTGGGGCCACATCTACGCCCCGTTGGAGCACGCGCACTGGAACGGCTGCACGCCTACTGACCTGATCTTCCCGTTTTTTCTGTTTATCGTGGGCGTGAGTATTGCCTACGCGCTGGGCACCGCCCGGCAAGATGCCAGCCGCCACGCGCAGCTGCTCCTGCGCGTGCTGAAGCGAGCGGCCATCCTGTTCGGGCTGGGCCTGCTCATGGCCCTGGAGCCCCGCTTCGATTTTGCCCACGTGCGCGTGCTGGGCGTGTTGCAGCGCATTGCGCTGGTGTTTCTGGTATGCGGGGTGGTGTTCATAAAAACCAATTGGCGCACCCAGGTAGGGCTGCTGGTAGCAGCCTTAGTAGGGTATAATATCCTGATGCAGCTGGTGCCCGTGCCGGGCGTAGGAGCCGCCAACCTAGCGCCGGAGACCAACCTCGGCGCCTGGCTCGACCGCACGGTGCTGGGCGAGGCGCATCTTTGGAGCCAGAGCAAAACCTGGGACCCCGAGGGCCTGCTGGGTACCCTACCCGCCATGGGTACCGGGCTACTGGGCCTACTGGCCGGGCAGTGGTTGCGCCGCAAAGCAGTGCCTGTAGCCGAGCGCATCGCCTGGCTGTTTGTGATAAGCGCCGCCGCCATAGTGCTGGGCCTCATCTGGAACGGATGGTTTCCCATCAACAAAAGCCTGTGGACGAGCTCCTTTGTGCTCTACGTGGGCGGGCTGGGCGGCGCTACCCTAGCGGCTCTCTACTGGCTCTGCGATGTGCAGGGCTACCGGGGGTGGTGGTCGCGCTTTGCGGTGGTGTACGGCGTCAATGCCATTACCGTGTTTTTCCTGTCGGGGGTGGTAGCGCGGTGGTTGGGTATGTGGCAAGTACCCGATGGAGCAGGCGGTACCACCTCGGCGCACCAGTGGCTATATCAGCACTTCTTCGTGCCCTACCTCAGCCCCTTTAATGCTTCTCTGGCCGCGGCCATTGCATGCGTGCTCATCTGGTACGGCGTACTATGGTTGATGTATAAGCGTCAGATTATCATTAAAGTATAACCAACTCGCTGCTATTCGGATGCATTGCTGTATGCCAGGCTCCTACTAGTGTAGGATGGTATGCTTATTTAGACATTACACTGACTTTCAGAAGTATAGTCTTTAACTTTTACTTACCACTATGATAACCACCCGCTCTGCTATAGCCCACTGGTCGGGCACCGGGACCAAAGGCGAGGGGCACCTGACCACCCCAAGCACCGTATTGCATCAGACCCGCTACTCCTACCTGACTCGGTTTGCCGATGGGGTAGGGACCAACCCCGAGGAGCTGATAGCCGCCGCGCACGCGGGCTGTTTCTCCATGAAGCTGGCCTTCGATCTGCAAGCGTTGGGCCTCACGGCTACCGCCATTACGACCACCTGCGAGCTGAGCAGCGAGGAAGGAGAGGTAGTACGTTCGCACTTGCGGGTATACGCTTCGGTGCCGGGCATCACGCCCACCCAGTTTGAAGAAGTAGTGGAAAGCGCACGACAAAACTGCCTTATTTCAAAGGTGCTCAACCTGAACCTCTCCAGCGAGGCCAGGCTGGTAGACGAAGCGGACATAACGGAAGCAGGATTGCCAGGGTAGGATAAAAGCCCGCTAGCTCAGGCGCCGGACAACCCACAGCACCAAGCTGAGTAGCAAGCTGACAACCAGCATAGAAACAAACGGCACATACAACCGAAAGCCGGGCCGCTCCACGCGAATGTCGCCGGGCAGGCGGCCAAACCAACCAAACAGGCTACCGCCGCCCCACCAGATAAAAGCACCCAACAAAGCCAGCCCCAGGCCGAGAAAAACCAGCATTTTACCAAGCTGCGGACTCATATAAGCAGTAATGAAAGATGGTCTGCTCAATATAAACACAATGCCCGTCGGTGAAGCAAAACCGCTGCACCGACGGGCATTACGAATGAAAGCGCACGATGCTATTCTTCTTTCGGCACCGTCGACTCGATGGGTAGGCGCGCCGTTTTGCCTGCTTGCGCCGCCTCAATGGCAATTTGCAGGAACTTGCTGCGTACACTCAGCTCCCCTAGCTTGTTGTTGTTGCGGGTAGGGTACACGCGGTTGGTCAATAGAATGCACACCAAGTCTTCGGTGGGCTCCACCCAGAAGTAGGTGCCTGTGTAGCCGGTGTGGCCGTAGCTCTGTTGGGAGGCACTTTTGGCAGAGTTGATGGTCGGGTCGGCCGTGGGTCGGTCGAACCCCAGGGCGCGACGGTTGTCGGGGCAGAACTGGCAGCGGGTATACTCTTGTAGCGTTTCCTTTTTCAACACCTGCTGACCACCGTAGCGGCCATTCCAGGCGTACATCTGCACCACTTTAGCCAAATCGTTGGCGTTGCCGAACAGCCCAGCGTGGCCCGAAAGGCCGCCAAGTAGGGAAGCGCCTTCGTCGTGCACGACGCCGTGTAGCAGTTGGTGCCTATACAGCGAGTCGTATTCTGTGGGCACAATGCGGCTGAGCGGGAAGCGGCGCGTGGGGTTGAAGGTAAGCGTGGTAGCACCCAACGGCCGGTAGATTTCCTGGGTTAAAAATTGGTCCAGCGGCTTGCCCGACACGCGCTTCACAAACTCGGGGTACATGATAAACGACAGGTCGGAGTAGACGTAGCCTGGCTTCGCGTTCAGCGGCGAAGTACCAATTTCCTTATGAATGCGGTCGGGCATATCCTTGCGCACCCACACGTGCGGGGCCGCCTGAATCGGGAACCGCGCCGACGAATCGGTCCGGAAGTAGCGCCGGCTCATCTCACTGGGCTTCTTGTCTGATACCGTAACGGCGTCGGGGCGCTTGTTGAACAGTTGGTTGAAGAAGCCTTGCGGCTCGGTATACTCTTTCCAAAACGGAATCCAGGCCTTCAGGCGGGCTTGGTGCGTGAGTACGTCGCGCAGCTTGATATTCTCTTTATTAGTGCCTTTGAATTCCGGGAAAACCTGGCCCAGGGTCATCTCCGGCGAAAACTTGCCCTCGTCCTGTAGCTTCATCAAAGCGGGTAGGGCAGCCGTGATTTTCGTGACGGAAGCCATGTCGTACAGGTCGGTGTTGGTGACGGGACGCGCCTTTTGGCCAGCTGTAGGGTAGGTGTGCGTGCCGTAGCTTTTGCGCAACACCACCGTGCCACGCCGGGCAATAACCACCTCTGCGCCAGGAAATGCCTGCGCAGCAATAGCATTGGTAATCAGCGAGTCGATGCGGGTTTCGAGGTTGTTGCTCATGCCCACGGCCTCGGGGTAGGAGTAGGCCAGGCGCTGCCCGCCCTGCGTGGTGAGGCCGGCACCGTACGGGAACTGGTGGTTGATGGTAACGGGTAGGTGCCCGGTGGCGCCCACGCCCCCGAAGATAATTTCGGCGGCTACCTCCTGCGCATTCTGGCTTTCCTGGTAGGCCAGCACCACGGCAGTGGCGCGGTTCAAATCGCGCAGCTTGTCTACCGCATACGCATTGCCAAACACGCTGACCACTACCCGCTGTTTCCCGGTGGTCAGGTCGCGCAGTAGCACATTGGTTTCGGGCGTCACACCAAAGTTGGTGGCAGGTAGGCGGCCCAAGTTGTTCACGCCTACCAGAATAGTGTTGTAAGGCTTCAGCGTCTCACGCATGCGCAACAGCTCGTCGAAGCTGGCAGTGGCGGGCAGCCAGAAGTGCTTGGTGGTAGCATAGTCGGCCACTCTCTTCTGAAAGTAGGTGGTATCGGTGGTGCCGATGGTGAGCGTGGCCACCCGCAACGTGTCGAGGCGTTGCAGGGGTAGGGCTTGCTGTTGATTGCGCAGCACCGTTACGCTTAGCTCCGAGAGGCGGCGCGTGAGGTACTCGGCGTGGGGCGTGTTCAGGTCTTCGTACAGATTCTTCAGCTCCACAGGGCGGTAGTGGTCGAGGCCGGACCACTGCTTGAGGGCCAGTACCTTGCGGCAGCGTCGGTCTATTTCCTGCTGCGTCAGCTCGCCACGGTTGATGGCCTCGCGCACCATGCGCAGGGCCAGCGGAATGTTCTTCGAAAACTCTAGAATGTCGTTACCAGCCAGCAGGGCGCGCACGTCGGCCTCGCCGGGCGGGTACTTGCTGATAACGCCCTTCATGTTCATGGCGTCGGTGAAGATCATGCCGTCGAAACCCAGCTTCTCCTGAAGCAACCCCGTCACGATGGGCTTGCTGAGGGTAGAAGGTAGGCCGGTGCTGTCGAGGGCCGGAATGTTGAGGTGGGCCACCATCATGCCACCCAAGCCGCGCTTAATGAGGCTCTTGAAAGGAAATAGCTCCAGCGTATCAATCCGGCGCTGGTCTACCCGGATGAGGGGTAGGGCTAGGTGCGAGTCGGTGTCGGTGTCGCCGTGGCCAGGGAAGTGCTTGGCCACGGCTAGTACACCGGCGTCCTGCATACCGCGCATGTACTGGTAGCTTTTCTCGGTGACGTCCTCGCGGTTTTCGCCCCACGAGCGGTAGCCAATCACGGGGTTGGCGGCGTTGTTGTTCACGTCTACCACCGGCGCAAAGTTCACGTGCATGCCAATGCGCCTGAACTCGCGGGCAATTTCCTGGCCCATGTCGTAGAGGAGCTGGTTGTCGCGAATGCCGCCCATGCTCATCTGGTAGGGAAACCGGATGGTGCTATCCAGGCGCATGCCCAAGCCCCACTCGCCATCCAGCGCCACCAGCAGCGGCACTTTGCTCTGGCTTTGGTAGCGGTTCAGCAGCTTAGCCTGCCGCACCGGGCCACCCTGAAAGAAGATAAGTCCCCCAATCCCATACTGCTGAATGAGCGCCGACACCGAGTCTTCAAACACGCGGTTGCGGTTGGAGTAGGCGGCCACCATAAACAGCTGCGCCACGCGTTGGTCAGGCGTCAGCGTCGCCATCACCGAATCAACCCAACGCGAACTAAGCTGGGGCGCAAACGGCACCGGCGCATGCAGCGAAGCGGCCGGGGTAGGGGTTTTAGCTTGCTTGCGCCGCCGCTGAGCAGAGACGTCCGGGGTGTGCAGCAGCGTCAGCAGCAGCAACAAGAGCAGTGGAAAACGAGAGGTAGGCAAGGTATTTCGCAACGGGTGAGACACGTAAGTTGCGAAAATAGAGGAATAGAGAAGGAAATAGTTGCACAGAATGCCCTTTTATAAACACAGACCGTCCTCCCGCTGGTCGAAAGGACGGTCTTGTCAAATCCTACCCGTGAGCTACGGATTGGTGCTCCACAAACCGGCTTCCTTCACAAATACCCGGCGGTTCAGCTTCAGTTGGGCAATGATGAACTCGGCCAAATCTTCCGGCTGCATCACTTTCTCCGGGTTGCCATCCGTAAGCTTCAGCTCCTGCGCCAGCGGAGTAGCCACGGTGCTGGGCGTGAGGGCCGACACGCGAATGTTGTGCTTGCGCACCTCCTGCATTAGCGACTCGGTGAGGCCGAGCACGGCAAACTTGGAGGCCGAGTAGGCGCTGGTAGCCGCCGCCCCGCGCTGCCCAGCCGTAGACGAAATATTGATGATGTCGCCGGTCTGGCGCTCAATCATGCCGGGTAGTACGGCGCGGGTGGCATAGTACACGCCCATGAGGTTCACCCGGATAATGTTTTCCCAGGCTTCCGGCTCCTGCTCCAGAAACTTGCCGAACGCGGCCGTACCGGCGTTGTTGATGAGAATATCAATGGTGCCAAGCTGCTGTTGCACCTGTGCCGCGGCAGCTTCTACGGCGGCACGATCGGCCACATCTGCCGTGACAACGGCCGTTTTCACGCCCAGTTTTTCTAGTTCGGCGGCTACTTCGCGCAGGTCGTTTTCAGAGCGGGCCAGCAGGCCCACGTGTACGCCTTCTTGCGCCAGAGCCACGGCTACGGCGCGGCCAATGCCTTTGCCAGCGCCCGTTACCAGGGCAATTTTTCCGGTGAGGTTTTCCATGTGAGTAGGGGGGATAAATAAAAAGAGTTGAGTGGTAGCCTCTGCGCGGTGTAGAGACGCATACTTGCGTCTCGTCGTTGCTGAAGTTGTTTGTATTGGCTGTTATTTAATGATGAAGAGGTGTCGCTCAACGACGAGACGCAAGTATGCGTCTCTACACCGTACGAACGTTGATGAGTAAGTAGCCTTAACCAGCCAGCCGCCGAGTTGTTGCGCCGGAAATTTCGCGTATCATTGCCCCTAGTTCTTTGCAATATCAATTGCCATAGAGGGGTTTTCGGGTAATACCGGAATTAATAAGGAACCGTGTGTGAATCACGGGCTGTCGCGCAACTGTAAGTACCCAAGTAAGTTACGATCCGTAGCACGTCCATTGTTCTGCCAGGCAGAGTGAGAAGGATGATCGTAATGGTACAAGCCAGGAGACTTGCCTTTCTACGCCTTGACGTATGCTTCCGCGCTCTGAAGCAGTAGTCTGGTCAATTGCATACTGCTGTCTTTTCAGGGCCTCCGCGGGGTGGAGGCTGGCGCGTGCGTATGCGCGCCGGATGGTAGGGTGCAGGGTAGGCCATACGCTGTGTTGGGCACGTAACGTACTCGTTGCGAGAACAATAATCAATTTATTGTTCCCTTCAACCCAAGCACTATGCTTACGCACAACCTCGGCTACCCGCGCATTGGTAGCCAGCGCGAACTGAAAAAAGCCAGTGAGAAATACTGGTCGGGCCAGCTGACGCTAGCCGAATTGCAGGCCACCGCCCGCCGCATTGCCCAGCACAACTGGCAGTTGCAGCAAGAAGCCGGCCTCGACCTGATTCCCTGCAACGACTTCAGCTACTACGACCAGGTGCTGGACACTAGCCTGATGGTAGGAGCCATTCCCAGGCGCTACACGCCCGTACTCAGCGAAAATCCGCAGAACACGGCGCTGGATCTGTACTTTGCTATGGCTCGCGGCTACCAACGCAACGGCCTCGACATCACGGCCATGGAGATGACGAAGTGGTTCGATACCAACTACCACTACCTCGTGCCCGAGTTCACGGCCAATCAGGAGTTTCGGCTGTTTTCGGAACACATTTTCGAGCAGTTTATTCATGCCCGCAATACGCTCAGCACCACGCCCAAGCCGGTGCTGCTGGGGCCGGTTTCCTACCTATTGCTAGGCAAGGAAAAGGAAGAGGGCTTCCACCGCATTGAGCTGCTGAAGCGGTTGCTGCCCGTGTACGTGGAGGTGCTAACCAAGCTGCACCAATACGGCGCCACCTGGGTGCAGCTCGACGAGCCCTACCTAGCCCTCGACCTAACACCCGCCGAAAAAGAGGCCTACCTATTTGCCTACGCCAAACTGGCGCGTAGCTGTCCAGGCCTTAAGCTGCTCGTATCGACTTATTTCGAAGGGTTGCGCGACAACGCCGCGCTGGCCGTGAGCCTACCCATCAGCGCCCTGCACGTGGATTTGGTGCGGGCGCCGGAACAACTAACGGCCGTGCTGCCGCTGGTTCCGCAGTGGCTGAGCTTGTCGCTGGGTGTGGTAGATGGCCGCAACATCTGGAAGAACGACTATCAGGCGTCGTTGGCGCTGATTGAACAGGCGGTAGCCGCGTTGGGCACTGAGCGGGTGCTGCTGGCACCCAGTTGCTCCCTGCTGCACAGCCCCTGCGACCTGGACCTGGAAACCAACGACACGACCCTAACGCCGGAAATCAAAAACTGGCTGGCCTTTGCCAAACAGAAGCTGCGCGAGGTAGGGGAGTTGCGCCAGATTGCCGACCACGGCGACCAGAACCTATTGCACCAGAACCAGCAGGCGCTGGAAAGCCGCCGCAAATCGGACCGCATTCACCGCCCGCACATCAAGGAACGCACCGCCGCCGTGACGGAGGCTGATGCCCGCCGCCGGAGCCCGTTTGCGGTGCGGCAGGCCCGCCAGCAGGCCCAGCTACAGTTGCCCTTGTTCCCAACAACTACCATCGGCTCGTTTCCGCAAACCGAGGATATTCGACAACTGCGCGCCCGCTTCAAGAAAGGGGAGCTGACTGCCGAGCAGTACAACGAAGCTCTGCAAAATGCCACTGTCGACGTGATTCGGTGGCAGGAGGAGGTAGGGCTAGACGTGCTGGTACACGGCGAGTTTGAGCGCAACGACATGGTAGAGTACTTCGGCGAGCTGCTCGACGGCTTTTCATTCACCAAAAACGGCTGGGTGCAGAGCTACGGCTCGCGCTGCGTGAAGCCGCCTATTTTGTACGGCGACATCCACCGCCCCGCCGACATGACCGTGGCCTGGAGCACCTTCGCCCAGGCCCTAACCCGGCGGTACGTGAAAGGCATGCTGACCGGCCCCGTGACCATTCTGCAATGGTCGTTTGTGCGCGACGACCAGCCGCGGGCCACCACCGCGTTGCAGATTGCGCTGGCTATCCGCGAAGAAGTGCAGGCACTGGAAAAGGCCGGCATTCAGCTGATTCAGATTGATGAGCCGGCTATTCGGGAGGGCCTACCCCTGCGCCATTCCGACTGGCCCACCTACCTGGCCTGGGCCGTGCGGGCGTTCCGGGTGGCCGCGTCCGGCGTGCGCGACGAAACCCAGATTCACACGCACATGTGCTACTCGGAGTTCAACGAAATCCTACCCGCCATTGCCGAGCTGGACGCCGATGTGATTACCATGGAAACCTCCCGCTCGCAGATGGAGCTCTTGGCCGCCTTCGCCGATTTCCGGTACCCCAACCAAATCGGGCCGGGCGTCTATGACATTCACTCGCCCCCGCGTGCCTAGCACGGAGGAAATGGTAGGCCTACTGGAAAAAGCCCAGGCGCTCCTACCCGCCGAAAACCTGTGGGTGAATCCCGACTGCGGCCTCAAAACCCGCAAATGGCCCGAAACCGAAGCTGCCCTGCGCAACATGGTGCAAGCTGCCCGCCAAGTGCGCGCTGGGAAGAGGTGAAATGGTGAGATAGTGAAATGGTGAGTTTGTCTGTCATCCTGAGCGCAGCGAAGGACCTTATGCCCGCAGAACGAGTCGTTGATAGTCAGCGTGACAAGTTCCTTCACTTTCGCTCCATTGCGCTCAGGATGACAGACAAACTCACCATTTCACTATCTCACCATTTCACCTCTTCCCCAAGGGTGCGGCCCGTATTTTGCGGGGCGGCGTACGGTTGCGCGCTGTATTGGCGTTGTAGCAAGCCGCCGTTCATCCAATCCTTTCTATTTTGGCTAGTTCAAAAAACTTTTCTGCTGCCGTTGCGCGCCTGTCGGCGCTGTTAGGCTTTTTCCTGCTAGTGCTGGGTAGCAGCGCGCAGGCGCAATACCAATTGCGCGGCTCTGTCCTCGATAAAGAAACCAAGGAACCGATTCCCTTCGTGAGTATCGGTATTCCGGGCACATCGTTGGGAACGGCTAGCAACGCCGATGGTCAGTTTTTCCTGAACCTACCCTCATTGCCGCAGCGCGTTGTCTTCTCCGAGATTGGTCACTTGCGTGATACACTGGTAGTTACCAGCACGCAAAAGCCCTTTGAGGTGCTCTTGGGCTCGGCCACTATTACCCTACCCGAAGTGAAGGTAGGCAGCTACGCTTTCCAACTCGTAGACCGTGCTTACCGCCACATGGCCGATAACTACGATGAGAAATTCTACGGCAAAGCCTACTATCGCCAGGTAACGCGCATCGGTGCAGAACCCACCGAGTTGCAGGAAATGATCTGGAACGTGAAGTCCAACAACGCTCGTATTGAAGGAACCACTACGACCCAGGGACGCTTTGCCGCCAAGCAAGCCCTACTCAACTTCACCAACTTTTCCTTCAACACCAAAGGCTACGGCCTCTATAACCCCAACGCAGACAGCACCGTGTCGCTGGCCTTGCTGAGCCCGAATGCGGTGAAAAACTACTACGTAGAGCTACAGGGTATCTTGGAAAAAGGTGATGCCAACATAGCCGAAATTACCTTTGAAACCCGCCCTGAGGTGGAAGGCTACCAGGCCAACGGCACCGTCTGGATTGATACCGATACCTACAAGGTAGTGCGTTTCACCATCACGTCGCCCAACTACACTTCCGCCTCGCAAAACCCGACGTACAAGCTGAAAAACACGCTGCTGACGTTCGATCTGAGCTTCCAGAATACGCCCGACCCCGTGTCGCCGCTCGACTACATGAAGGTGAAGCTGACCGCCGACGTGCTGCGCCCCGGCACGCCCATCACCAAGCTCGATGTGTCGTCGTTCACGTTCTTCTACGACACCAACCGCAAGCCCACCGGCATTGCCTACGAGCGCGGCACCCTGGACGAGAAAGACCGCGAAACTATCCGTCAGGCCAAGTACGACCCTGAGTTTTGGGCCAACAACCCCGTAGTGCAGCGCACGCCGGTAGAGGATGAAGTGATTAAGTCTTTCGAGCAAAAAGGCGCGTTCGGCACTACCATTAAGCCTAAGCGGAAGTAGTAAAACTATAGGACGGACTACAAAACCGCCTGTCATCCTGAGCACAGCGAAGGACCTTCTCACGCGTGAACGACTGACGTAACAACGACTCGTTCAAACGTAAGAAGGTCCTTCGCTGCGCTCAGGATGACAGGCGGTTTGTTTTAACTACTCTGTTCTTCCAGCTTCACCCGCACCCGCAGCGCCAGCAAACCTTTCACCCCTTGCAGTTCTTCCAGCTCTAGCTCCTCAATTTCAGGTTCCAGCATGCCGCGGTCTTGGAGGTAGTCGAGGTACTCCAGGTACTCGTCGGCTTCGCGTTGCTGGGCATAAACCAAGGCAATGCAGCCGGGTTGGGTGAGTCGTTCGCCGGTGCCCAGCACAGTGGCCTTATCAATGCGCTTCTTGATGATTTCGTAGCGGATGTTGTAGGCGCCATCCACGTCAAACTGGCGCTCATCCTGCCGGAAACGAATGGCCAGCGGCTGGCTATGAATCAGAACAAGCTGCGTAGTATCGAGGGGAACGGGTAGGTGCTCTTTGAGGGCGGCAGTGCGGCGCGTAATCTCCACCATCACCAGCAACTGCCACAAACGCAAATTTTTCAGGAATACCAAGTCGAAGGGCTTATTTTCGACCAGCGACGCGCCTACATAGATGTTGTACTCCACGCCATCCGTTTTGAAGCGCTGGAAGTAGTGCGGAAACATCTGCTGGGCCTTTTGCTCTTCCTCGTCGAGGTAGTCGCTCACCGTATCGTTGAGCAGCGTAACACTCCGCTCGAAAGCTTTGCGGCGCTTATAGAGAATGCCCAAAACGGGGTCGATGTTATTCCAATAGTCGGCAATAACAGGACGTAGCTCAAGCGTATTCTGCGCAAAATACTCAAACAGTGGCTCCACTTCCGACTTTAGCGAATCGAAAATGCTCACTTCATCGCCCGAGATAATGCCCTGTTGCAGCCGCTTCAAGTTCTTCTCCACATAGAACTTCAGCTCATCCAGAATAGGCAACTGCTGAAACTCGGAAGCTTTTTTGAGAACTTTGTTGGCCAACGAAAGATGTTCGATCAGGTCGCCCTGCACGGCTTCGTTGCGGGCCGTGCTGCTACCGCGAATATCGCTGGAGCCATGCAAGGGGTACACTTCCTGGAAGACAATATCTTCCATCTCAGCGTTTTTATTGCCGGCTTCTATTTTCTCCAGCAGGTTCAGGGCCGCGTCGTTGAAGCGCCATTCCATGGTAGGGTGCAGCGCCGTGAATTTCTCTTTCACAATGGCCTGCACACGGTTTTGCATATCCTCCGCGTTGCGCTTCACGGCCACCGCAAACAGCGGCACAAACTGATTCACCTTTTCCAGGCTGAACTCATCCAAATCACCCACGTTGGGAGAACCTAATTCCAGCAAACCCACCGTGTCGTCGCCGTAGGGTAGGAGGGCCAGGATGGCGCTTTTGATACCGATGCTGCGAATCTGCTCGCGCAAATCTTCGGGAATATCAGCCGTTTCCACGTTTTCCAGAATCAACGGCTGGCGGTCCTGCAACAGCTGGGAGTAGATTTGCCGGAAGCCCGTGCCAGCCTGTTGGTTGTTGAGCTGCTTGGTGAGGAAGCTATGGTTGATTTTGCGACCAAAATCCACGAAAGCCTGCTTGTTCTCATCGTATGCGGCAATGCCTAGCTGCAAAAACGGCCGCTTAAACAGCACCCGCAGCTTCTCCTGAATCTGCTCCAGCCGGTCAGAGGCCTGTAGCACGTCGCGCTCCAGCAAGTCATACTTCAGTTCGGATAGTATCTCTTGGTCCGTGACGTCTACTAGGTGCAAGATGTTGAAGCCTTCCAACTCAAAGCGCTCGGGCGGCAGAAGCTCCCGCCACAAATCCTGCCGGTGCATGTTGTGCAGCAGCAGGTCAATCTGCTCCTCAGTCAGCTCCGGCCGCTCGCCTACCATTTTCACATTCAGGAAAGTGGAGTTGAAATCGACGCCGTAGTGCCGGTACAGGCCAATGCTGTAATCGGGCACCGTAAATACCAACGTATCATTCTTGGGTAACTCTACATCGTATATTTTGCTCAGAATGAGATGATAGGCCATGCGCGCCATATACACCTCCATATGTCGGCTGTCAATGTTGAGCGGCTGCTTGATGATATCGTTAGCATTCAGCAGCACCTCCCCAAACAAAGGGGTGTAGTAGAAACTACGGCGCTGAAAAGGCGGAATTGCCCCACTGATATCGGTAGAAAAGGAAGCTGGCGGAAATACGGCCATCATCAGCGTTTCTATCAGGTCGCAGCCGCATTCCGCAGCGTTGAGGTCCGTGATGGGGCCATGCGCCCAGGGCTCCTGAGCCACTTGCTCACCAATACTGCGTGCCAGCTGAGCCAGACCAGCGTTTGAGTCGTTTTCCCGGCTTTTCCAGTACGCAATCAGCGGCTCCAGGCTGAGCGTAGTACGGAAGGGGAAAATGGTGCTTTCAATGGGGGAAACGAGTTCTTTCAGCATATAGAGTGTCCGGGGGGTAGGCCATTGGCTACCTGGCTGTACTATAATACGGAGAAATCGCGCAGTTCGCTTATTCCTGCCTATGGTTGCAAGGTGGCGTATCGTCGTTCCGTGCCTTTAGAAGTTAAATTAAGGCCGACTATAGGCACGTCTCCGTTATCAAGATCTATAATCTTCTTCGTGTTTTTATAATATGTGCAGCAGCCATCCTCATCGTTAAATCCACCCTCTAACAGAATGTTATCAACGGTAAAGCTCAAAGCCTTTGTCTTACCAGTGGTATCAGCTGGATTTAGGGTATAAATCTCATAAGTGTAAGCGTTGAGCTTACGGTTAGCCGTGGCTACAAAGGGAGTATTATTACCAATAGAGAGCGTGTCATTGGTGGATGGGCTAATAGGGTTGCTAATTAAGCGAGCCGTATCGCGTACTGGTGTTAGCGAAGTAGGTGCAGGGACAGTGTTAGGGTTGGGCGTAAAGGTGCGGACGATGTACACAGTGGAAATTTCCTGTGGCGTTACCGAAGGCGCAAACTTGAAAAACAACGTATCCGCGTTTCTTTCTCGGTCGTCGCAGGCGACGCTACCGCAGCACGCGGCCACAACGAAAGCAAGGAGGGGAAGAAGCAGCCAGGAGAAGGAAGTGCGTAGCATAACAGGACAAAGATAAGCAGCCAGTGCCGGAAGCCTATGTACGTTACGGGGGTAGGGATTATTGTTTTGCTACCTGACGGCTTTGCGCTTCACTGCGAAACAGGGTCGCCAACAAAGCCAAGTGCCACCACGACGATTGTCGTGGTGGCACTTGAAATACTTTTCTTCCTGATTGTATAGCAGTCGGCTTTAGTACGCCGCACCAACGATGGTTTCTACCGGACCTGTGTGCAGCAATTGCTGGCGTAGCGTGTCGGCATCTTCGGCTAGTTGCGGGCGAATCTGGCTGAGCGCCTGCCGCAGGGCTTCCACATCGGCCAGACGCGGCGCCTTGCTCTGGGAGTAGCCGTGGTACATAGCCACCCGCACGTTCGATTTTCCCGAGCCGGTGTAGGTGCCCAGCACGTGGCCCTGGGCATCCATAATCTGTACTTCGGCCTGAATATCGGTGCAGTAGTTTTCTAGCGGCAGGCCCAGCAGGCTGGGCGTCAGCAGCGTCAGCATCTGAAATGCCTGAAAACCCTTGCCTTTGCGCGTGACATCGGCCTTGGTTACTTGCAATTTTGCGTAGCCGAATACCGTGCTGTCAGTCGGCTCCAGCACATTGCGCTTCATCTCCGTATCGAACAACTTCTCGGGGTCGTCGGGGTAGGCGCCTTCGGTCGCCATCAGCGGGCCTGGGTCCACGGCCAGCTCCAGGGCGGGCAGCCGGTTTTCGATAATATCAACCTCACTTTTAGCCATAATCTGGCTGGCTGAGCGGCAACCGATGAGCAGCAGCGTGAGCGGCAGGATCAAATGCAAAGAGCGGGAAACCAGGGTTGAATGCATAGTCAGGCGGGCGAAAGATCGAAGATAGAAACTCTCTACACACCTTATATGCCAGGACGTTACGCAACCGTTATATTGTTTAATACTTAAAAGTTAATATTAAATAAGTGCAAAATAAAATGTAACTTTTTGGGTGTAAGGTAGGATTAGCATTTTTCACTTCATAGTGCCGAAATTCAAGAGTAATGCATATTCATTTACCTATCAACAACAAAGCAAAACGCCCCTTCGGCCGGTGGAGGAGTCCAGTTGGCCGAAGGAGCGTTGGGCTCTAGTGCAGAATACTTTTAGTGGCCGGAGTGAGCAAGTGTGCTATCGGCTTCGGCCAGTTCCGTTACGGGTTCTGGGGCCACGTAATTGTCGATGAACTCGCCTTCCCAGCGGGCCACCACGGCCGAGGCCAAGCAATTGCCCATCACATTGACAGCAGTGCGGGCCATATCCATCAAGGCATCAATGCCCAGGATGATAAACACCGGCCAGGAGGGTAGGTTGAACGAGGAAACCGTAGCCAACAAAATAACGAGTGAGGCGCGGGGCACGCCGGCTACGCCTTTGCTGGTGAGCATCAAGGTGAATACCATCACCAGTTGCTGTCCAAACGACAACTCAATTCCCGCGGCCTGGGCTACAAAAATGGCGGCTAGCGACAGGTAGAGCGTGGTGCCGTCGAGGTTGAACGAGTAGCCCGTAGGCATCACAAAGGCCACAATGCGGCGCGGTACGCCTACGCTCTCCATGGCCTCCATGGCACGGGGTAGGGCGGCCTCGGAGGAGGTAGTGGCAAAGGCAATACTCACCGGCTCGGCAATGGCGGCCACAATGCGCTTCACGGGTAGGCGCGCAATAAGTGCCACGGGCAGCAGCACCAATAACAGGAAGGCTATCAGGGCTCCGTAGAGCGTGAGCAGCAGTTGAAAGGCATTCACTAGCGGCCCAAAGCCCATTTTGCCCACCGTATAGGCCAAGGCGCCGCCTACCCCAAAGGGCGCAAAAAACATGACCACGTTGGTGAACTTGAACATCACCTCCGACAAGCTTTCCGTCCAGCTAAGCATGGGCTGGCGGTGCTTGGGGTGCACCATGGCCAAGCCAATGGCAAAAATGATGGCAAAAATTACGACCTGCAATACCTGCCCTTCAGCCACCGACTTGGCAATGTTTTCGGGGAAAATATGCAGGATGATGTCGCTGGTGGTCTGGTTGACGGCAGCTAGCTGCTCGGTATCGGCGGCAATGGCACCGCGGTTGATGCCTGCACCAGCTCGCGTGAGGTTGATGGCGGCCAACCCGATAAACAGCGCGAAGGTGGTGACGACTTCAAAGTACACCAGCGCCTTCACCCCCATGCGCCCTACCTGCTTGAGGTCGGCGTGGCCGGCAATGCCTACGACCAATGTGGCAAAAACCAGCGGGGCAATAATGGTTTTGACCAATCGCAGGAAGGCGTCGCTGAGCACTTTCATGTTGACGGCAGCGGCCGGGAAGTCGTGCCCAAACTCGGCCCCCACAAACATGCTGACCACAATCCAGAACGTGAGCGAGCGACGACGGGCCGCCAGTACGCCTAGCGCTACCAGAGCCAACCAGCGCACTAGCAGGGGCACAACCGGAGCCAGCGTGAGCCAGCCGTAGGCTTGCCCGGCCGTGAGCAGCCCGGCCAGTAGAAATAGAACGAGTGTGAGCAGAACCAGCGGAGAAAACTTCATCAGCAGCAAAAAAGGAGTATACTTGACGACGGAAAGTCAGCAAATATACTCCTTTGCGCGTGGCACCCCAGCGTTCAGCTAGTACCCAATCACAATCCGCCGTACAATGGTTTTGTTGGCCATCTGGAGGCGTAGTGTATACAGGCCAATGGGCACATTGGGCGAAACCTGGATGTCGGGCTGACCGCTGATGAGTACGGGTGCACTATAGGCCCGTAGGCCGCTGGCATCCCACAATTCCAGCGTAGCGGTTTGCGGCAGAGCCGGTTGCACCCGCAAATAGAACGTGCCGTTGTTAGGCACAGGATACATGCTCACCTGCAGCGGCACTTCTTTCACTTCCACCGCTTTGATAGGAGAGTACACGGCCTGCGTGCCGCAAAGCTGGCGCAGCCGGTAATACGTAGTGCCCAGCGGAGCATGCTGATCAATTAGGTCATAGGTGTGGGCCTGCGTGGAAGTACCGGCACCAGCTAGGCTGCCAATCTCCTCAAATGCAACGCCATCAGTAGAGCGCTCTACCACAAACGATTCGCTGTGGTGCTCCGTGGCGGTAGTCCAGTTGAGCTGCACCTGCTGGCCTACGCTGTTTAGCTCGAATTCAGTGAGTACAGGAGAAGGATTACCATTTTTATTGGTGTACAACACGCCATTAGGCACTATTTGCTGTACCAAGCCAGGACCATCGTAGCGCAGTACTAGTCCTTGGCTACCCCCGTGCTCACCGTAATACACCCGCAGGGTATGAAAGCCTGCGCTGAGTTTCTTGGTAGCCGTTGCTTCGCGGTAGCCGTGTGCGTCGCCGGCGTTGATGACCGTGGGTTGCGTATCCTGATCAAACCACACGGAAGCAGCATCGTCGGAGCCAAGGTAGAAGGTATAGGTACCGCCCGTAAGAGCGTAAAATTTGCCAGTATAGGTGGCGCTAAACTCGTCGGGATTACCGGGAGAGTTATAAACAGCCACATCACCCACATTAAAGATATCGGTCTGATTGAAGGAGAAATTCAACTCACTTATGTGGCGGTTGACAATCCCTGGTTTTGCACGGGTGAAAAACGATATGTCGTCGTAGAAATAGCCACGGTAATACGTAGCCAGCAAACCGGCCTCGCAGGCGTTGGCTGGTGCATTCTGGCCCAGTACGAGGGTAGGCAACACTATTCCTGCACAGAACAGCGCAAAAAAAGCAGTGCGTCTTGCCAACTGTATCCAATTGGAAAATGCGTAAAAATTAGTTCTCATAACGTGGGTGGGAAAGATAAAAAAGGGCAGGAGGCGTGTTACTTCTAAGTAGGAAAAAGCAAAGCGGAAGACAGCCCGGAATCCAACTATATTATCTTATAATTGTAATATTCCAACTGCACATGTAGCCATATACGGACACTCAATTCAGAGGTTTAAAATTATGACATTGCACGGAAAAAGAAATAAAAATAACGGGTAAATGCCATTAAAAAGCATAGAATGTGGCATTCTGAAAAGGTTACTGTCCTTTGTGCAGCCCCAGATACCGTGCTGGCGTTTTTCTTTCTTCTCTCATCTCTATGCTGATCTGGACCCTCACGCCGCTGCTGCTGCCCCTGCGCTATACCTGGAAAATTGCCCGCAATGCCTCTGACAGCAAAACCAACCTGCTGGTCCAGCTGACCGATGCGAAGGGGGAGTACCAGGGTAGGGGCGAGGCGGCGCCCAATGTGCGCTACGGAGAATCGCCGGAACGGCTGATGCAGGAGTTTGAGCAGCTGCTGGCTGCGGGTTTGAGCCGCGTGGGCAGCCTGGCAGAGTTGGAAGCTTTGCTGGCTGCCTACCCACCTGCGCACGCGTTGCGCTTTGCGCTAGAGTCGGCCTACTTGCATCGAGAGGCAGCGCAACGCGGGCTGACCGTGCCCGCACTGCTGGGGGTATCCGCGCCGGCCGCACGTACGCCTACCGCGTTTTCCCTACCCATTATGGATCCCGGCGCTGTGGCTGGCTTTATGCAAGAGCAGGACATGCGGCGCTTTCCGCTGCTGAAAATCAAAGTGAACCAGGAGAGCGGCTACGAGCTGTTGCGTGAGGTAGTGCGCGCCGCGCCGGGGCACCCGCTACTGATCGACGGCAACGAATCCTGGACGGATGCCGATGCGTTGCTGCATTTTCTGGAAAAAATTGGGCAGCTACCTGGCCTGCGCGTGCGCCTGCTGGAGCAGCCCCTACCCGCCGCCTGCACCACCGACTACGAATACCTGCGCCCCCGTACGCCCTACCCCCTGTTCGCCGATGAATCGGTAACCGACACAGCCGATTTCGCGGCCATTGCCCGTCAGTTTCACGGCGTGAATATGAAGCTGATGAAAGCTGGCGGCTACCATAACGGCCTGCGCCTGTTTGCGCAAACCCGCGCCCACGGCCTGCAAACCATGTTGGGCTGCATGGTCGAAACCTCACTGGGCATCTGGTCGGCTCTGCAAGTGAGTGCCCTGGCCGATGTATGCGATCTAGATGGATTTTTGATTCTGCGCGACGAGCCGTTTGGGCTGGTGCATGAGCAGGATGGAGAGTTGGAGATAGTGGAGTTATGAGGTAGTGAAGAGAAAGCGTCTGTCATCCTGAGCGGAGCGAAGGACCTTCTCACAAGAGAACGAGTCGTTGATACGATAGTCGTTCTAGCGTGAAAAGGTCCTTCGCAAGCGGACGCCAGATAAAGGATGACAGACGCTTTCTCTTCACCACTCCCTACTTCGCCAACTGTTGAAGCTGCTGGTCCAGTTCGCGGAGCTGTTGGTCGAGTTGGCGGGTGTCGGGTGGGGTAGACTGCCGGGAGAGCAGGTCGATTTTTTGGTTGAGCAGCCGTACTTTTTGCTCCATCAGCTTCAACTGCTGGCTTTGCCGGTTTAGCTGGGCCTGCAAATCGGATAGAGGGACTATTTTGCCGCGCTCTACGTACTGCTCGAAGCGGGCTGCGTTGGCGCCAATAGTATCGTGGCGGGCCGCGGCGGCGCTGCTAGGTGTGGCAAACACAATACTGCCCGCGCTATTCACATAGTCGCCCTCGTGCAGAGTCGTTAGTTTGCCGCTGGGTAGCTCCACGATGCCACTTTTATAGTTGATCTTCGTGCCATTGGCCAACCGGATATTTTTTGTGAGCGGCTGGTAATTGTTATCTTGATGGAGCACTACCTCTCCATTGCGAAACAGAAACTGCGCCCCGGTACCGTAATCTACCGCACCTATGGGCCGGACGCGAACAGCCGTTTTTTCCTGGGCGCTGGCAGGTGATACCGCCGTTAGTAAGCTACCCGTTAGCAAGAGGAAGAGGAAAGTACGCATGAGTTGCTGGTGAGAGAGAAAATTGTTCCTCTACGCATCGGCACAACGGATGGTAGACAAGCAGCTGTAAATTTTTCCGTCAAATATGTTGCAACATTAAATGTATGTACATACATTTGTGTCATCAATCAGCCGCATCAATTATGTCAGCAATGAAAATAGAGGATGCCATCAAGCAACCGGTTTTTAAGGACCCTTATCAGAAGGTGATGATCAACCTGTTGTATACGGCTGGCTGGTTGGAATTGCGGCAGGCTTCAGCCTTTCGCGAATACGGCGTAACCGGGCCTCAATACAATGTACTGCGCATTTTGCGGGGGCAGCACCCAAAGCCCGCTACCGTTAACCTGCTGATTGAGCGCATGCTGGACAAAACCAGCAACGCCTCGCGCATTGTAGACAAGCTGGAGGCCAAGCAACTCGTGACGCGCACGGTATGCCCCAGCAACCGCCGCGCCGTGGACATCTGCATCACCGACGCCGGCCTGGCGCTGCTGGAAAGCATGCAGCCCGTGTTGGAAGAACAGAATACTGTTTTGAAAAACTTGAGCGTGGCGGAAGCCGAACAGCTCAGCAACTTACTCGATAAACTCCGGGACTGACGGCTTTCAGTCACATTTACTCTTTTTTCAATCATGAAAAAAATCGTTTTGTCGGCTCTCGTAGCCGCCACTTTCCTCGGCACTTCTGCTTTTGTTGCTGCTCCTGGTACCAGCGCCAACGCTACCCGTGTGGAGAAAGCCGCCGCCAAGACCTACAAAGTACAGCCGCAACTCAGCACTCTGGGTTGGGAAGGCAAAGCCGTAACGCACGGCCACAACGGCACGGCCCAGTTTACGGGCGGTGAGTTGATGGTAAACGGCAATCAGCTGGTGGGCGGTACCGTGACGGTGGACATGACCACGGTGAAGACAACCGACATCAAAGATGCCGACAGCAACACCAAGTTCATGGGTCACCTCAACTCGGACGACTTCTTCAGCACCGCTAAGTTTCCTACCGCTACTTTCAAAATCACGAAAGTAGCCTATATCAAAGGTGCCGCTGCTACTGCCAACAACGCCAACATCACCGGCGACCTAACTATTAAAGGCAAAACCAACAGCATCACTTTCCCAGCCAAGGTAGGCGTGAAGAACGGCGTAGCTGCTGCCAGCGGCACGGCCACTGTTGACCGCACCAAGTACGATATCAAATACGGCTCGAAGTCCTTCTTCGAAGGCATCGGCGACAAAGCCATCTACGACGACTTTACGCTGAGCTTCAACGTGATTGCCAAGTAGTAGGTACCTAATCAGCCTATAAAAAATCCCCGCTACCAGATGGTAGCGGGGATTTTTTGTGCGCGTTATGCAGATGGCTATTTACCGCGTAAGCGGCTCTGGCGGTACAGCATCTGCTGCCTCACTACCTGAACCAGCGAGTCGGGCACGAAGACCGGGTCGGTAGGGGGCTGCTGGGCGTTGAGGGGGTAGCGGAGCCAGTACGTTTTGTCAGTATCGTCGAACTGGCCGTCGCGGTCAGAATCGTAGCGTAGCTCCGCTAGCAACATTTTCGTGTTCGGAATCAGCTGCCAGCTTTCGAGGCGGGTGCTGTCGGGTGTAAGCTGATGCAGCTGCTCGCCAGCGCGGTTGGAGATAAACAGAATGCGCCCATCGGCACTGGTCAGCTCGCCGTCCCCGTTACGGTCGGCCGTAATCATCTGGTAAAAGATGTACGGGTAGGTAGCTGTAATCACCTTCTCGATGCGGTAGCCACCATTGTCTAATAGTAGGTGGGTGCGGCCAGTAGGCAGGTGGTGAAACAACAGGTTAAAGATCGGGCCGCGGGCCGAATCGTAGTTGGTGCTGGCGTAGGAAGCGAGTGCGTCGCCCTTAATATCAATCAATGGCCGTTCCTGCCTACCCGTTTTCACCGCCATAATGGGTTGGTACACATACCGGCCACTGTCCAACGGTACGGGCGCAGCGTATTGTACCCGGTACGTTTGGGCAGCCTGTCGGATGGTGAGCGAGTCGGGAATAGGCGGTGTCTGAGAAGCCGAGGTAGCTGCCGGTTTCTTTTGCTGATCGGGAGAGCAGGCGGTAGCCAAACCGCCAAATAACAGACAGGTAAACAGCGTAGAACGGGTAACGGGCATGAAAAGGGTTGCGCAAAAGGTAAACGGAAGCTGGGTTGCCTACTAACGAAACCCGGCAATAGCTAGTACGGTAGCGGGTGGGGTAGGGATGTATCGGGCGGCTCAAAGCCTGTGCCAGCCCTAGCGCTAATCTGGCAGGGCTAGCTCGTGCGGTAGCTCAAACCGCAGACTGTGGCTTTTGCTGCGGGCGCGCAACTGCTGCAAAAACGAGTCGAGGTCGGCTTTGTATTCCAGCCACAAATCTTCGTGCAGGTTGGCCTGCACCAGCGTGGTGGTGCGGGCGGCCAGGCGGGCCGTGGCGGTATAAAATCCCGCAAACGGACTCTCAAACTGCCCCGTGTAATTGTCGAAAATATGCCGCAGCATATACAGGTTCAGGTCTACCTCCAGGCGCTTGTCTTTGGTGATGCGGCGGGCGCGGGTCACTTCCTTGGTGGCTTTGCTAAGAGCTTTGGTAAGACTGCGGTTGAGCAGCCGCCCAGTAGCGCCTACCGCAAACAGTTCATGAATCCGGTCGGAGGCCTGCTCATATACCGTTTCCACCGTCACGTCGGGTAGCAGCTCAAAGCTGAGGGTATCGTACAGCTCGGCGTCGCGGCGGGCCGCACGTAGCAGCAGGGCTTCTTTTTCCTTATCGGTAAGGCGTTTTAGGGCCTTTTTAAACTCGGCAGACGGAACGGGCATGAGGGAAATACGGACTAAAAAGGCAGAATTGAAAGTCTTGTACGATAGATAGGGCAACAGCACCTTGGGATTCGTAGTCTTTTTTCTATATTGCTAAAAATATTAGTTGTTCAAATTTTTAGCAAAGTAAGCCATGGCGCTACTCACTATTCAGGATGAAACTGCCATGGGCAGCATCCTCAACCGGCTGGAGTTGGAAATAGGGCAGGAGATGATCACCGTACGCGAGTTGATTTCGCGGCGCGTGCAACAGGAGGTAGCCACCTACAACGCCCGGCAGGTAGGGGTGTTTAGCGGCTTGGTGCAACCCACCATGTCAGAGCGGGTGCTCAACGGGTTTCGGCTGCGGCAGCCCAAACCCATTGATGCCGAAGAACAGTTGTACAAGGCGCTGGAAGGTTTTCAGCAAAACGGCTACTTCGTGCTCGTGAATGATCGGCAGGTAGAGTCGCTCGACGAGGAGGTGTGGTTGGGCGTGGGTGCTACGGCTAGCTTCATTAAGCTGACGCCGCTGGTAGGCGGATGATAGATGATTCCCCTCTGGACCACTCTACTGCGGCGCCTCGGCTTTGCTAAGGCCGAAACGCCTGCCGTGCTTTCATCTCTATTCACTATGGTTACCAAAGAAAAAAAATCCTTTACGAAGCTGTTGAGCAGCCCCCGTCCCGAAGCCGTTGAAATGCAGTCTTTCCTTCTGCAATACCTAACGGAAGTACAGGAGCTGAATTTATCCTATTACTGGGATTTGAGGCTGCCAGAACTGTTTGCATATCAGCTGCTCAAGCAGCAGGATGCCGCTTACAAAGGCCGGTTGGTGCTAGCCACGGTAGAGGCGTTGCGTAGTCTGTCTAATAATAATGAGACACTTTATCAGCTAAACGCATTACTGAAGCAATTGCTGCGCCTGACGCTAAGCATCAGTAGTGAAGGATTCCTGCAACTGCTGAAGCTGTACGGAATAAGCGAGCAGGCAAAGGAGCAGGAAGTGGAAACGGCGTTGAACAAGTTTCCGGTGCTGCTCACGCTAAGCCAAGTGGAAAAACTGGCAGCCAAAGAAGGAATATCGGAAGCGCTGCTTGCCTACCTTAAGCAACTCCGGCTGCATGGCGTCTCTAGCTCCGATAACAGGCTGGGAAATTTGCGCGCTAAAATTCAGGATATCCTGAGGGCCAGCGGGGTAGCAGAGCTGCCCGTAGTTATTTTTCCTGCCGATGACCTGTTTGGCGTAACCTTGAATGAGTTTGTGCAGGGGCTGCACGGTAGCGATGCGGCTGGATCCTGGTTGCGGCTATTGCAATTGTGCCAGAATGTGAGTGGAGCGCAACCCACGGGCAAGTTTCAGAAAGCAGCGGCAGCGGCTGTAGCCGCAGTGGGGGCAGAAAACGTGGCGGCTCAGTATGAAGTCTGGCTGAATGGCCTGACGAAACTACCGGTGCAGGAGCTGAACCGCACGCAGCACTACGGTAGCTATACCTACACCCACACCGAGTGGCACTTTCTAAGCACTCCAAACCAGGAGGTTGTAAAAGGTTTGCTGTGGACGAGCGGGTTGCTGCCCAGTGCTGCGTTGCCACACTCTATAGCCGAGTTGGCGGCGAAGTGCTACCGCAAAATCCCAGGCAAAGGGCCCCTGGCGCCAGGCCTCGGCAATGCCTGCCTGTGGGCACTGGCCCAGCGTGGCCTAGCAGGTGTGATGCACCTCTCGCGCCTGCACAGCATCGTGAAGCAAAGCAACACGAAAAACCTTATTGGACACTACCTCGAAACCGCGTCTCTGGCGCTGGGCATGACGCCCGCCGAGCTGGAAGATATGGCCGTACCGGACTGTGGCTTAGCCAACGGTCGTGCACTGCATGAGTTTGGCGACTACCGCGCCGTGCTGCAACTACGCGCCGGCAAAGTGGAGGTGCAGTGGAGCAAAGCAGACAAAAGCATGAAAGCGGTGCCGGCGGCGCTCAAGCGCACCCACGCCGAGGAATTGCGCGCGCTCAAGCTCGCCCAAGCGCAGGCCCAGCACACCTATACTGCGCAACGCGACCGGCTCGACCGGAGCTATATCATAGATCGGCGCATCACGTGGCCCCGATTTCAGCGCTACTACCTACAGCACGGGTTGATGAGTGAACTGACGCGGCCGCTTATCTGGCGCTTTCACCGCCCCGATGGTACCCACCACGACGCCCTGTGGCTGGACAATGCTTGGCGCACCGCGCAGAAAGAGACCCTACCCGAACCCAATGAGGCCGACACCGTGCAGCTCTGGCACCCAGTGTTAAGCACCACCGACGAAGTGCTGGCTTGGCGCAATCTGCTTGACAGCATACAGTTGCGCCAGCCATTCAAGCAAGCCTACCGCGAGGTGTATCTGCTTACACCGCCCGAGGAACGCACGCGCACGTACTCCAACCGCATGGCTGCGCACGTGCTGCGTCAGCATCAGTTCAGCGCTCTGGCGCGTGGCCGCGGCTGGAACTACCGCCTCATGGGCAATTATGATAAGGGCTACGAATCGGACTCGACTACCCTGGAGCTACCCGCGCACAGCTTGGAAGCGCAGTTTTGGGTGAGTGAAGTCAATGCCGATGGTGCCTGGAATGAAGCCGGTATCTGGAATTACGTGAGCACCGACCAAGTGCGTTTCGTGAACGACCATGGCCCCGTACCGCTGCCGGAAGTGCCGCCGCTGGTGTTTTCGGAGGTGATGCGCGATGTAGACCTGTTTGTAGGGGTAGCCTCGGTAGGAAACGACCCGCTTT
Organism: Hymenobacter sp. NBH84; assembly: GCF_014217645.1. NCBI lineage: Bacteria > Pseudomonadati > Bacteroidota > Cytophagia > Cytophagales > Hymenobacteraceae > Hymenobacter > Hymenobacter sp. NBH84. The sequence continues at coordinate 2,886,254 of NZ_CP043644.1, read as the reverse complement.
GGCGCGACAATGGCGGCTTGGTGCAGTACCGGGACTACTGGCAAAACTACTCGTTTGGGGAGCTAGGCGAAGTAGCGAAAACCCGTAAGGCGGTCTTAGAGCGACTAGTGCCCCGCATGCAGCTAGGAAAAGTAAGTCAGATCAACGGTAATTTTCTGGAAGTGAAAGGCAAGCTGCGGACCTACAAAATTCACTTAGGCAGCGGCAATATCCTGATGACGCCCAACGACCAGTACCTGTGCATTGTGCCCGACCGCTCGGCCAAAATAGTCACCGCCACCGGCGTATTCCTACCTTTCGAGGGAGACGCCATCCTGTCAATTATCCTCAGCAAAGCCATGCTGCTCATGGCCGACGACCAGATTGCCGACGAAACAATTGTGCGGCAGATCCGGCGCCGGTAAGCAAGTATGCAGCTTATCAGGGGGTTATCTAGCCAGAAAGGTGCGGTTGAGGTTGACCTTTTACCCGGTTTTTTCGTAAATTTGCACCATGCATAGCAACCCGCAAATCGACTACAACGAGGACGTACTGCTCCTGGAAGAAACCATCGACGTGCGCGACTTGGTCGTGTACAACGATGATGTGAATACGTTTGAGCACGTTATCAAAACCCTGATCGACGTGTGCCAGCACGAGCCCGAGCAGGCAGAGCAGTGCACGCTGCTCATTCATCACAAAGGCAAGTGCACGGTAAAGCACGGCGCCTACGATGAGCTAACGGGCATGTGCACCGCCATCCACGACCGGGGCATTTCGGCTGACATTCTGTAGCAGCTTTCCTCCCGAAAAATTCTGTCATCCTGCGCCCGGCGAAGGACCTTATCGCCCCCTGTTCGTTGTTAAGAAACGGGCCGGCGGGATATGGTATCTTGCCGGCCTCAGGATGACAGTCTATTTTACTCCTTCCCTCTTTTGAATGGAATTTCCCTCCAAGCTGATAGAAAATGCCGTGGGTGAGTTGGCCAAGCTGCCGGGTATTGGCAAAAAAACCGCTCTGCGTTTGGCCCTGCACCTCCTCAAAGCCGAAACTGAAACCACCAGCAACCTGGCGGAGGCACTGGCCAAAATGCGCTTCGACATCACCTACTGCCAGACCTGCCATAATATTTCTGACACGGAGCAGTGCAGCATCTGCGCCAATAAGCTGCGCGACCACGCTACCATTTGCGTGGTATCCGACATCCGCGACGTGATTGCCATTGAGAATACTGGTCAGTACCAGGGCACCTACCACGTGCTGGGCGGCGTGATTTCGCCCATCGAGGGCATCGGCCCCGGCGACTTGCACATCGATACGCTGCTGGAGCGCGTAACGGCGCCCGGCTCGGAGGTGCAGGAAGTGATTCTGGCCATCAGCCCTACCATGGAGGGCGACACCACGGCCTTCTACCTCTCGCGCAAGCTCCGCGACCAGGAAGGCGTCAACATCAGCACCATTGCCCGGGGCATCCCGGTAGGGGGCGAGTTAGAATATGCTGACGAAATTACGCTAGGCCGCAGCATTGTGGAGCGTCAGCGCCAGGCGCGGTAAGGTATATTATTGCTACATGAGTGAAGCCGCCGGAGTTTACTTCCGGCGGCTTTTTTTGTGGTAGAGACAGAGAGTCTGCTAATTCAACACGTAACACTCAATATTTCCGGGCTATTTTTGCCAGTATGCTTACGGTAGAAAAAATAGGTGGCACTTCTATGAGTGCTTTTGGGGATGTGCTTGATAACATCATCCTGTATGGCCGCGAGGGTGCGGCACTGTATAATCGCATCTTTGTGGTGTCGGCCTATGCTGGTGTCACCAACTGGCTGCTGGAGAACAAGAAAACCGGCGCGCCGGGCGTCTACCACCGTTTTGCCAAGCACGAGCAGTTCCGGGAGGCCCTGAGCCAGGTGAGCGAACAGCTCCAGGAGCTGAACAAACAGTATGAGCCGCTAGGGCTGGACCTCGCCGTAGCCAATGCCTTCATCGCGCAGCGCATTCAGGACGCCCAAGGCTACCTCGATAATCTGGCCAGTATTCTGGCCTCGGGCTACGTGAGCAGCGAAAACATCTTGCAGGCCGCCCGCGAGATTCTGGCGTCCATCGGTGAGTCGCACTCGGCCTTCAACTCCGTGAATATCCTGCAAAACCGCGGCATCAACGCTACCCTGGTGGATTTGAGCGGCTTCCACGATGCCACGCCCTACACCATCGACCAGCGCATTCAGAAGGCGTTTGGTAGCATCGATTTTGCCTCTACCATCTGCATTGCTACCGGCTACACCAAAGGCACGGAGGGCATTATGCGCGAGTTTGACCGGGGTTATTCCGAAGTGACGTTCAGCAAGATAGCCGTAGCTGTGCGGCCGCAGGAGGCCATCATTCACAAAGAATACCACCTCTGCACCGCCGACCCCGGCGTGGTAGGGTTGGCCAACTGTGCCCCGGTAGGCTTCACCAACTACGACGTAGCCGACCAGCTGGCCGACGTAGGCATGGAAGCCATTCACCCGAAAGCTTCCAAGCCGCTGGAAATCAATAAAATTAATCTGCGCATCAAGAACACCTTCGAGCCCGAGCACCCCGGCACGCTCATCACCGAAGACTACGTGAGCCCCACCAAGCGCGTGGAGGTAGTAACCGGCACCGACCGCGTGCTGATCGTGGACGTGTACGACCCGCTGATGGTAGGCGGGGTAGGCTTCGACCTGCACATCATGGAAGCCTTTGCCCGGCTGGGCATCAGCTACTCCTTTAAGGCCACTAGTGCCAATAGCATTTCGCTGGTTATCTGGGAGAAAGACTTCAAGTCGCAACTGGTAGAAGAGCTGCAAGCCAAGTTCGAGAAGGTGACCGTAGAGAAAGCCGCTATGGTCTGCATCATCGGCTCCAACATCGACGAGCCGGGGCTATTGGCGCGGGCGGCGGGCGCGCTGGCCGGAGCGGGTATCAACATTAAGAGCGCCGGTTTTGCTCTGCGCAAGGTGAACATTCAATTTCTAGTGGCTAGGGAAGATTTCAACCCCGCCGTAGTAGCATTGAACGCGGCCTTATATGCCACGGAAGGATAGAAACTATGTTGTTATAGGATTATGCAAGGGTAGGGTAGGGCTTTTTAGGTAGTTCACCGTAATTTGCCCACCTTGCACTCCCCCCTACCTACCCGCCGCGTGAAGCTCTCCGTCGTCATTGTCAGCTACAATGTTTGCCACTTCCTGGAGCAGGCCCTGTTGTCGGTGCGGAAGGCGGCGGCGCATCTGGGCGAGCCAGTAGAGGTGTTTGTGGTAGACAACCACTCAGCGGATAGCTCGGTAGCGATGGTGCGGGCACGCTTCCCGGAGGTAGTACTTATTGAAAACAAGACCAACCCCGGTTTCAGCACCGCCAACAACCAGGCCCTGCGCCACGCCCGCGGCCAGTACATGCTGCTGCTCAATCCCGATACGGTAGTGGAGGAAGACACCTTCCGGAAGTGCTGCCAGTTTATGGACGAGCACCCCGAGGGCGGCGGCATGGGTGTACACATGCTGGATGGCCAAGGCCGTTTTTTGCCTGAGAGCAAGCGCGGCCTGCCCACGCCCTGGGTGGCATTCTACAAAATATTCGGTTTGGCGTGGCTGCTACCCAAGTCGCGCACCTTTGGGCGCTACCACCTGGGCTACCTCAGCAAGGACCAAACCCACGAAATAGAAGTGCTCAGCGGCGCTTTCATGCTGATGCGCCGACAAGCGCTGGACGAGGTAGGGCTGCTCGACGAGGACTATTTCATGTACGGGGAAGACATTGACCTGTCGTACCGACTCACGCAGGGCGGCTGGAAAAACTACTACTACCCCGGCACCCGCATCATTCATTACAAAGGCGAAAGCACCCGGCGCACAAGCATCAACTACGTGTTCATGTTTTATCGGGCCATGGTCATTTTTGCTGGCAAACACTTCGCGCCGGGCAAGGCCGGGGTGTTTAGCTTGTTGCTGAATCTGGCTATTTGGTTGCGTGCCGGGGCCGCCGTGGCCCACCGTGTAGTGGCCGGTTGTGCCCCCGTGCTGCTGGATGCCATAGGGGTAGGCGCCGGGCTGATTGCGTTGCGGTCCGTTTGGCCCGAAGCAGCGCTGGCTGGCCCAGCCGCCGTGCCGGCGTGGGTGGCTACCTGGCTGACGGCCGCCTACCTCAGCGGTACTTACGACCAGCCCCCGCGCCTCTGGCCCATTGTGCGGGGCATCTTGTTGGGCACGGTAGCACTACTAGCTGTCGATGGTTTTGCGGAAGCAGGCTACGCGGCCAAAACCCTGCTGCTGGGCGGTAGCTGGGCAGCGGCTGTAATGGCGGGCTGGCGAATGGCGGTGCATGCCGTGCGTCACGGCAGCGTGCACCTGCACCAGTTCCGCACCCGGCGCGTGGCCATTGTGGGTTCAGAGGGTGAAAGCAGCCGGGTGCGCAAATTGCTGCGGCAAGCTGGCGCGCCTGTGTATGTGGTGGGGCACGTAAGCCCTACTCAGGTAAGCCCAGGAGAGTTGGGTACCGTGAGCGAGCTGCAAGCCCTCATTCGTCATTACCGGGTAGACGAATTGGTATTCTGTGGCCAAGACCTAACGTCGCAGCAAATCATGACCCTGATGACGCAATTGCCCCAACGGCTGGAAGTTGCGTATCGCATACTGGCCCAAGGAAGCGAGTATATTGTGGGTAGCTCCAGCCGCGTATCACCCGGCGATTATTATGCGCCGGAGCAAGCTGCTACTACCTATTCGCCCGCCCCGGATATGAGCGTGCTGGTGCGCTGCTTTCGGTGGCTGGGCTGGGTGCCGGAAGCCAATAATGCGCCGCGCGACTGAGTAGTCGGCAGCGTAAAAAGAGCAGGTAAAGCGGCGCGGCTTCAACTCAAATCCGTACATTGGCCGAACTTCTGACCTGTTTCATCCTTTTCGCATGTCCAGCTCCGCTACCTCCGTTGCCTCCGTGTTGTCCGACCGCATCAACGCTTTGCAGGAATCCCAAACGATTGCCATGGCCAAAAAGGGCCGCGAACTGGCCGCCCAAGGTATTGATATTATCAGCCTGAGCTTTGGTGAGCCGGATTTTCAAACGCCGCAGTACATAAAAGACGCCGCCAAAACGGCCATTGACGAGGGCTACACGTTTTACACACCCGTACCCGGCTACCTGGACCTGCGCCAGGAAATTTCCGCCAAGTTCAAGCGCGACAACAACCTCGACTATCAGCCCGACCAGATTGTGGTGAGCACCGGCGCCAAGCAGTCGCTGGCCAACGTGGTGCTGAGCGTGATAAACCCCGGCGATGAGGTAATCGTGTTTGCGCCCTATTGGGTGAGCTACGAGGAAATGGTGAAGCTGGCCGAAGGCGTGCCCGTACCGCTGATGGGCACCATCGAAAACGACTATAAAGTGACGGCCCAAGAGCTGGAAGGGGCCATTACGCCGCGCACCAAGCTCATTATGTATTCCTCGCCCTGCAACCCTACAGGCGCCGTATTCTCGCGCGAGGAGCTAGCGGCTATTGCCGAGGTAGTGGCCCGCCACCCCCAAGTGCTGGTGATGGCCGATGAGATTTATGAGTACATCAACTTCGTGGGCGAGCACGTGAGCATCGCGCAATTCGAGGAGATAAAAGACCGGGTAATTACCGTGAATGGCTTCTCGAAAGGCTACGCCATGACGGGCTGGCGCGTGGGTTACCTGGCGGCCAGCAAGGAAATCGCCTCGGCCTGCGACAAGCTTCAGAGCCAGATTACGTCCGGTACGTGCTCCATTGCCCAGCGCGCCGGCCTGGCTGCCCTGCAAGGTGGCCGCGCCTCCGCCGACGAAATGGTAGCCGCCTACCGTCGTCGCCGCGACCTGGTGCTGGACTTGGTGCAAGACATCCCCGGCTTCCGCACGCCGGTTCCCGAGGGGGCGTTCTACATCTTCCCCGACGTGAGCGGCTGCTTTGGCAAGACCACACCCGAGGGCAAAGTGCTGGAAACTTCAGCCGACGTAGCGTTCTACCTGCTCAGCGATGCACACGTGGTAGCCGTCAGCGGCGACGCTTTCGGGGCGCCCAACTGTATCCGCTTCAGCACCGCCGCCGCCGATGAGAAGCTGCAAGAAGCTTTCAACCGCATCAAGATTAGCATTGAGAAGTTAGGGTAGGGAGTGGTGAGATAAGAAGACAAGAAGAAGGGTCTCATCCTGAGCGCAGCGAAGGACCTTATTACGGTAGAACGAGTCGTGGTTACGCCTGTCGTTCACGCGTGATAAGGTCCTTCGCTGCGCTCAGGATGAGACCCTTCTTCTTGTCTTCCTATCTCACCACTTCACCCTTCGCCATTTCACCATCTCCCAACCTCACCACTTCACCATTTCCTACCTTTGCGGCCTTACTAATCTTTGCGTAATGCCTCAGCTTGCTACACCCACCACGTTATCCGATCTATTTTCCGCGTTCAACCAACTCAAGGTGCTGATTGTGGGCGATGTAATGGTGGATGCCTACGTGTGGGGGAAAGCCAGCCGCCTGTCGCCGGAAGCGCCGGTGCCGGTGGTGAATGTGGTGCGTACCGAGCAACGCCTGGGTGGTGCCGCCAACGTGGCCCTGAACGTGCAGGCCTTGGGTGCTACCCCCTTGCTATGTGCCGTGATAGGCGAGGACCAGGGCGGCGACCAGCTGCTGACGTTGTTGCAGGAGCGGAAACTGTCGGCCGAGGGCATTGTGCGTAGTGCCCACCGCCCTACCACCGTGAAGCAGCGCGTGCTGGCCGGCGGGCAGCAACTACTCCGCCTCGATGCAGAAGTAGAGCACGACCTCAACGAAACCGAAAACACCAGCCTGCACGCTCGCTACGAACAGCTATTGGCCCGCGCCGATGTGGTCGTATTTGAGGATTACGACAAAGGCGTGCTGAATGAAGCGACCATTCAACGTTTCATCCAGCTGGCGCGTGCGCGGCAGGTGCCTACGGTGGTCGACCCCAAGAAGAAAAACTTCCTAGCCTACCAATACTGCACGCTGTTCAAGCCCAACTTGAAAGAGCTGCGCGAGGGGCTGAAGCTGGAATTCGGTGATACCGACGCCGACCGCCCCTACTTTGAAGCGGCCGTAGCGCGGCTGCGGCAGGAACTGCAACCGGCCAACGTGCTCGTGACGCTCTCGGAGCGTGGGGTGTTTATCGAAGATGCGCAACAGAAGCAAACCTACATCCCAGCCCATATACGCGCTATTTCCGACGTTTCGGGGGCCGGCGACACAGTGATTAGCATTGCAGCCCTGTGCGTGGCGTTGGGGGTAGGTGCTCCGGCCACCGCCGCGTTGGCCAACCTGGGTGGCGGCCTAGTATGTGAGCAGGTAGGGGTGGTGCCAATCGCCAAGCAGCAGCTATTGACAGAAGCCCAGACCGTAGGCCTGAGCTTGGGCTAGCTTAAGCGAAACGGTTGTAGTGCATAAGTCAGCAAGCATTAGTTGTTCTTTCACGAAGACTCAGCTTATGCTTGACAAGCAAAGATTTTAATGGAGCCATCAATCTGCCTGCTTGCTATTTACGTACATAAATTAGTGATAATCCATTAAAAAATTGGATTTCATATATGATACGTGAATACTAAAGTGGTTCCTTTATGGTTGACAGGCAGAACTTTTCGGATGAAATCAGGCATTTCCTTGAAAGCCATGCGCTGCTGCCGAGTACAACCGCCGCTTCAACTGATTCTGTGGCAGCAGTTGACCGTGTTACCGAACTGGTGGTAGCCAAGCTAACCGAAGTGGCCCGGCAGGCAGGTGGGCAAGAGGTAATCTGGAACGTGGCCCACCAAACGGCTGCTTCGCAAGTGCTTAAGCAGCCCGCCACCTTGCGCGACCCAGCGGCTAGCAACCAAGGCAACGATTTGATGAAATCGTTGCTGGAGGACCGCTACCACGGCACAATGCACAATATAGTAACTGATACAGGCGCTGATGCCGGCGAGGTAAACCAGTTGGTTGGTCAGGCAGCCCTTGCGGCAGTTGCGCTCTTGGGCCAGAAAGCCGCTGCCAACCAATGGGATGCCGAGGCTCTTAGCCAGTGGTTGCAAGCACAGGGCAACGGGCAAGTGCAAGCCCCACGCGTCCGCCTGGCCTTGCCGCCGTTGCCCGCATTCACCGCCGCACCACGTGAGCCGGTGCCTGCCCGTGGTGGGAGTAGCGGCCGCTGGGGCTGGATTGCACTGATGGTCGCCATTGCCATTGCGAGCTTCGTGCTGGGCCGGCAAACGGCTCCTACCATCAACTACCAACTGCCCGACAACACCCTGGCCAGCAATGCGCTATCGGCCAGTGACCGGTTCTCTCTACCCACTGCCGCCGCCGATAATCGAAGCACCTGGGACGCCGCTAACCCCATCAACGTGGTGACCAACGAAAATTTTCAGGCCGCTGGCGGCTACCCCGAGGTCATTGCGACCAACACTACCCCCAACAGTGGCGGTGGCTACGTGTATGGCAACGCCGGGGTGCCGGTGGTACTAAAGCTAAGCGGTGGCTTACAGCAGATTATCGGTTCCAACTCCACCGAAAGTCGCCTGTACCAGTTCCTGGCCGACCCCTTGATGGCAGTGGATACCTTGAACCCGTTGAAAGGCTGGATTGGCTTCGACCGCATTTATTTTGAGTCGAGCAAAGCCACGCTCACCAATGAATCGATGTGGCAGCTCTCCAACGTAGCCAGCATTCTAAAGACCTTTCCCAAAGCCGAAGTGCGGATTGGAGGCTACACCGACAGCTCCGGCGACCCGCTGCTCAATCTGCGCCTGAGCCGCGACCGAGCGCAAGCCGCCCGCTCTACCCTCATCAGCATGGGCGTCGATCCGAACAACGTAGAAGCCATCGGCTACGGCTCCCTGGACAACATCGCCAGCAACGACACCCCCGATGGCCGCTCGCTCAATCGTCGGGTTAGTATTCGAGTTTTAGAGAAATAAGAATAGCGTACGAATACAAAAGCCCGCCGGAATACTCTTCCGGCGGGCTTTTGTGCGTAGGTAGGGTAGGGGTTACGCCCGCAGCGTGGTGCTAAACTCCTTCACCGTTTCAATGAACACGCGCACGTTGTCGGGGTTGGTATCGGGGTAGACGCCGTGGCCCAGATTGGCAATGTGACGGTGCGGCCCAAAGCGACGCAGCATTTCGATGGTCGCCTGGCGCACCTGCTCCGGCGAGCCGTAGAGGGCACAGGGGTCGAGGTTACCTTGCAGGGTTTTGTCGCCTACGAGTGGGCGCACATTGCGCGGGTCCTCGTTCCAGTCGAGGCCAATGGTGCGGCAGGGTAGCTCGGCAAAATCGGCGGTGGCGAAGTAGGCACCTTTGGCGAACACCGTCACGGGTACATCGGGAATGGCCTGGCAGATTTCGCGAATGTAGCGTGTGCTGAACTCCCGGTAGTGGTCGGGGGGTAGGATGCCGGCCCATGAGTCAAACACCTGAATCAGATTGGCACCGGCTGCTACCTGTGCCTGGAGGTAAGCAATGGTAGTCGCCGTGATTTTGCGTAGTAGCTCGTGCGCCAGCTCGGGCTCGGCGTAGAGTAGGCGACGGGCCTTGGAGAACGTCTTGGAGCCGTGGCCTTCCACCATATAGGCCAGAATGGTCCAGGGAGCCCCAGCAAACCCAATAAGCGGCACGCGACCGTTCAGGGCCGTTTTGGTGACGCGAATGGCTTCCAGCACGTAGCCCAGGTGCTCCTCGGGGTCGGCCACGCGCAGGCGAGCTATATCCTGCGCCGACTTCACGGTATTGGGGAACAGCGGCCCGCGGGCCTCTACCATCTCGTAGGGTAGGCCCATGGCTTCGGGCACCACCAGAATATCAGAGAAAATGATGGCCGCGTCTACGTCCAGCGCATCTACGGGCTGAATGGTGACTTCGGCTGCCAGCTCAGGAGTTTCTACCAGCTCCTTGAAGCCGCTGAGGCGGCCCCGCAGCTCGCGGTATTGGGGGAGAATACGGCCTGCCTGGCGCATAAGCCAGACCGGAGTGCGTTCGGTTTCTTCGCCGCGGGCGGCACGTAACAGCAGATCATTCTTGAGCATGCCGCAAAGGTAGAGGGGAAATAGTGAATTTGTGAGGTTGTGAAATGGTGAGTTGAAGAGCACGTGTCATCCTGAGCGCAGCGAAGGACTTTCTCACGTGAGAACGACAGGCGTAACAACGACTCGTTCCAGCGGGAGAAGGTCCTTCGTCGCCGCTTGATGCGCGGAGTACTCAGGATGACAGGCGTTGGTTTTACCTCGCCATAAACAACGCCCGAATAGCCGTGGCAATAAAGCTGACGCCAATGCTGAGCGTGAGAAAACCCATCACGCGGGCCATGGCCGTCATGCCGGCGCGGCCCATCACGCGGGTAAGGCGCAGGCTGCTGACGAGGATTAAGAAACTAGCGGCGGCTACCAGCACAAACCCCACCAGGGTAAGCGCCACTCCGGAATACGACAATCGACTGGTAAACAAGCCAATGCACACAGCAATAGAGCCCGGCCCCGAGAGCATGGGCATGGCCAGCGGCGTAAAGGAAATATCATCTTTTTGCTTGCTGTCCTCTACCGTAGCATCCGATACTTTCGATTTGTTGGCGCCCGGCGTGAGCAGGTCGAAGGCCGAGCGCATCAGCAGAATGCCGCCCGCAATGCGCAAGTGGTAAATGTTGATGCCAAAGAAATTGAGCACGTATTGACCGGCAAAAAACGACACGGACATGATGCACACCATATAGATGCACGCACGCAGGGCCGTGCGGCTGCGCTCGGGAGCAGTGTCATTTTCGGTTAGGGTCAGGAAAACTGGCATGGCCCCAAACGGATTCACCACGGAAAACAACGTGGTGAACGTGGCAATCAGAATATTTATGTCCATAAGGCAGCGGGTTGAAGACCCTGTCGGGTAAAGGTACACGCTGCCGCGCCACCGCAAAAATGCAAAAGTGTATGTTTGTTTTACTGTTGACTTGCGTATAGGTATCTTTTCGCCCTAACTCTCGTCCCTCCGACCTAAACTGCTACCCCCTTGTTGACTCTAGACGGCCCTTTGTGGCTACTCCTCAGCCAATCTTTAACCCTGTTGCTTACAAGTGTGGCCATTGTGGCCACCGTGGTGCCTTTGGTGAAGGCACAGGCATGGTGGATCCGGGTGTTTGATTTCCCTCGTCTGCAAATCGTTGCAGGAGCTTTGTTGAGCGAAGCCGCACTATTTGCCCTACGTATGACGACTGAGCCTAGTGGTATTGTGCTTGCCGTGGTCCTAGGCGTATGCGGTGTGTATCAGATATTTCGCATTTTGCCCTATACGTCCCTGCGCCCCAAACAAGTGGCCGACAGCGACCTGGAAGGCATTGCAAACAAAGACCGCCAGATCACCATTATGGTGACCAACGTGCTGATGACCAACCGCGACGCGCCCAGCTGCCTGCGGGCCATCCGCGACTGCGGGCCGGATATCTTGCTGGCCGTCGAGACAGACCAATGGTGGCTGGATCAGTTGCGTGTGTTGGAAGAGGACTACCCCTATACGGCCTACGAGCCGCTGCCCAATACGTATGGGCTCCTTCTGTTTTCGCGGTTGGAGCTGCGCGATGCCCACATTCGCTACCTCATCGACGACGAAGTGCCTTCATTTCATGCGCAGGTAGTGTTGAAATCGGGGGAGGAAGTGTGCCTGCATTGCCTGCACCCCAAGCCGCCGGCACCTGCCGAGGCTAAAACCAGCACCCGCCGCGACGCGGAGCTGCTGTTGATTGGGCGGGAAATCGAGAACAAGGATCAGCCCACGATTGTAGCCGGCGACCTGAACGATGTAGCATGGTCCCATACATCCGAGCTGTTTCGGCGCATCAGTGGCCTGCTCGATCCACGTCTCGGGCGGGGCATGATGCCGACCTTCCACGCTGATTACTCGCTGCTACGCTGGCCGTTGGACCACATCTTCCACTCACCCCACTTCAAGGTAGTGCAGATGCATCGCCTGGAATACATCGGCTCCGACCATTTTCCTATCTGCATCACTCTGAGCTACGAGCCTGAGGACGAAGACGAACAGGAAGCAGAAGCCGCCAAGCCCGACGCCGAGGACCACGAGGAAGCCGAGGAAAAAATAGCCGCTGGCTTTGCCGAAGAAGCCGAAGAGGAGCGCGAGGAAGCGGAGGGTAAGCAGTAAATGTGAGGTACTAAACTAGAAACCATCTGTTATTCTGAGCCTGCGAAGGACCTTCTCACGTCAGAACGAGTCGTTAGTATGATGGTCGTTTTAGCTGAGAAGGTCCTTTGCAAGCTCAAAATGACAGATGGTTTTTTGCTAGAAGCTACTTACAACCCGCACTTCACAACTCAATATCCTTCTTCAAATAGAAAAGCCATTTGTTGTCGATTGATGCTGGCTGGCACGTACCGCATGATGGTGTTGCGCAGGCGAACGAGGGTAGGGTTTTCCAGCTGGGCTACCCTGCCCAAGTGCCACGACAGCCGCACAATACGGGTGGTGCGGGCATGGCGCCGGGCTTCAAACGTTTGGAAAGCCTCTCGTATATCAGATTGGTTGGCCAAGCAATTGGCCAGAATGGCGGCATCTTCCACGGCTTGCCCCGCACCCTGGCCCAGGTTGGGGGTCGTGGCGTGGGCGGCGTCGCCGAGTAGCAGCACCGGGCCGTGAGCAAAATGTGTGATGGGCTTCAGGTCGGTGATGTCGTTCCAGAGGAGCTGGTCGTCGCGGGTGAGGGCCAGCAGTTGCGGAATGGGCGCGTGAAAATCAGCAAAATGCCGCCGCAAATCGGCCGCTCGGAAACGCTGAAACTGCGGATTGCGCGGCTGGGCGCTATTGATGCACGCAAACCAATACGTTTGCCCATGAGCCAGCGGCACGTAGCCAAAGCGGCCGGTGCGGCCCCATGTCTCGTAGGCGTGGCCGGTTGGTAGGCCAAGGGCCGACGCATCGACCACAGCCCGCCAGCAGGTGTAGCCTGCGTAGCGCGGCTCGGTACCCGGCAGCAACTGCCGCCGCGCTCTGGACCGGATGCCATCGGCGCCCAGAAGGGCATTGCCTACCGCCTGACTGCCATTAGCAAAGTAGGCGCGCACCTCGCCGGTAGCCAGCACCTCAAACCGCTCGAAGGGGCAGGCCAGCGTCAGGCAATGGCTGGGTAACTGGTGCAGCAGCGCCTGCTGTAGCGCCGCCCGATGAATCCCCAGGTTCTCGAAGCCCAGCCGGTGGCTGAACGGGCGCGTATCAGTGTGGTTCAGCTGTCTACCCTGCTGGTCTACTAAGTGTAGCTCCATGATGGGGCTGCCCGCGGCTCGCACTACCTCGTGCAAGCCCAAATCGTGGAGCGCACGCATGGCGTTCAGACCCAGCACCACGCCCGCGCCTACCTCACACAATATAGGTGCTGCCTCGTATACCTGCACCGTATGGCCCTGCCGCCGCAGGGCCAGAGCCGCCGTTAAACCACCAATCCCCGCCCCGATAATGAGAAAATGCATACGGCAGTATAGCAATAGTACGATGAACGGGTTATGAATAAGATAATGAGAAATGTAGAAAAAAGCCCGTCATGCTGAGCATGCTTGTCCTTACCCAAAACTCAAAAAGCGCCGGCCGGTAGGTCGGCGCTTTTTGAGTTTTGGGTAAGGACAAGCCAAGAGGCAAGGCTTTTTATTGGTTAAGATTAAAATTCTGATTGGGTTACATCTGGCTTTTCCAAAATAAAGGTTGAGCAGTGATAGCCACTTTCAATACAAGTAGAGACCTGCTTGATTACCCATCCATCTTTCATGGCTTTGGCCGTGTCGCCTTCTGGTTTCATCTCCAAAGAGACCGTATATGCTGCTGCAGAAGCCAGTTTTGTAGAAGCCAGGCTGATTACTTCGGTAATTACTCGTTGCGCCATTGGTAGTCTATGAAAAGGTGAGCTGCCAAGCTACGAAAAAGCCCCTGTCAGTAATTGCCCTTGTCCTTACCCAAAACTCAAACGCCCTTCCGGCCACATGACCGGAAGGGCGTTTGAATTTTGGGTAAGGACAAGCATGCTCAGCATGACGGGCTTACTTGGGTAGGCAAATGCCCTACACCTTCACGTTTTCCATACCGTACTGTTTCAGCACGTCTTCGGGCACGCCAGTCCAGCGGTTGGGCGCATTGCCGGCGTAGCCAATATCGGCAATGCCGATTTTGCTGGTAAAGAAGCCTGTAGCTGTCAGGTCGCGCATGCGGTTGAAGAACGTGACGCCGGGTGCCATCTCTGGCTTGGCCTTGAGGGGGTAGGCAATGGCCGTCACCATCTCCAGCTGCTGCTGCTGGCTGCACTCCACAAAGGGCTTGCCGTAGCGGTTGGAGCACTGTATATCCAGCCACCGCAACCCGCCGCGCATGGGCACCTGGTGCGTCGGAATGTCCTTCACAATGAACTCAATGAACTCGGGCACACCCGCATCAGAAGCACTACCCGACTTTTCATCTTTTGGTATGATGATGTCGCCCAGCACTGTGATGGTCGCCATTTCGTGCTTGGTGAAGAACGTTTCGGCGTGCAGCTTCTTATCGCGTTCTATTTCGAAGGCTTCCCTTCCGGCGGTGTCTTCGGGAGTGGCCTGCTTGGAGGTAGGGACCTGTTTGTTCTCCGTGTCGCTTTTGCAGGAGTCCAGCAGCAACCCGGTGGAAAGGGCCGTGAGGCCGATAGCTTTTAACGATTCCCGTCTTTTCATCGGAATAAAAAATCAAGCGTCTGATTATACATTCAGTTTTTTGCGCTGCTCCAGGATGTACTCGCTCGTCCGCATCGACAGGGCAAGGATGGTCCAGGTCGCGTTTTTGTCGCCTTGCTGCACAAAGGGAGCCGCGTCTACCACAAACAGGTTGCGGCAGTCGTGCGCCTGGCACCACTTGTTGAGCGCCGATTTCTTGGGGTCGTCGCCCATGCGCACGGTGCCTACCTCGTGAATGATGCGGCCCGGCGCTTCCAGCCCGTAGTTGGTTTCGGGACCAGGTATTTTGGAGGTGATAACGGCGCCCATGCCGTGCATGATTTCCTGGAAAGTCTCTTGCATGTGCTTGGCCTGCTGCACCTCGGCATCGGTCCACTTATAGTGGAATTTCAGGACCGGAATACCGTATTTATCCACCACGTCCTTGTCGATTTCGCAGTAGTTATCGATGCGGGCAATGGCGGTGCCACGGCCGGCCATACCTACCTGCGTGCCGTAGAAGCGGCGGTAATCGTCTTTCAGTGATGCTCCAAAGCCGCCAGCTTCCCGCTTGTTGCCGTCGCGGTCGGGCACCAGGCCGTTGAGCTTGTGCATGCCCATGCCGAAGCCGTAGGAAGGCATGTGCATGCCGCCGCCGTACTCGATGTGGTAGCCGCGTGGGAAGTTCAACTTCTTGTTGTCGAGCCACCACGGGGTATAGATGTGCACGCTGCCCACGCCATCCTCGTTATAGCGCTTGCGGTCCATGAGCTGGGGTAGGAAACCGCCCAAGCTAGCCCCAGTCGAGTCGTGGATGTACTTGCCTACCACGCCGCTGCTGTTAGCCAGCCCATTAGGGTGATGCGCCGAAACAGAGTTGAGCAGCAAGCGGGCCGATTCGCCAGCGCTGGCGCCCAAAATCACTGTTTTGCCTAGCACCTGGTATTCCTGCAACGTCTCCTTGTCTACGTACGATACGCCCGTAGCCAGGCCGTCGGCATCGGTCAGCACCTCGCGCACCATGGCGTTGGTAATCAGCTTCAGGTTACCGGTTTTCAGGGCCGGAATCACCAGGCACGACGATGCGGAGAAGTCGCCGTATACTTTGCAGCTGCGGCCGCACTGCCCGCAGAAAAAGCAGGCGCCCCGGTCTTTGTTGTTGGGTAGGGCTTCGGTGAGCACCGAGCCGCGGCCCGTAATAACTTTCACGCCGGCCTTCTCGGCGCCCTGCTTGATAAACAGCTCGTTGAGGCGGGGCTTGGGTGGAGGTAGGAAAATGCCATCGGGCTCGTTTTCCAGATTTTCCACGGTGCCATACACGCCAATCATGCGGTCAACCTTGTCGTAGAAAGGCTTCACCTCATCATAGGTGATGGGCCAGTCGTCGGTGAGGCCGTCTATCTGGTGGCTCTTGAAATCGAGTGGTCCCATGCGCAGCGAAATACGGCCCCAGTGGTTGGTACGTCCGCCCAACATGCGCGCCCGAAACCAATCGAACTGCGTGCCGTCTTTGGTAGTATACGGCTCACCATCCAGCTCCCAGCCCCCGTAGGCCGCATCAAAGTCGCCGAAAGGCCGCACCGTGGAAGCCCCACGCCGCGGCGACTCGTACGAAAACTTCAGTTGTTGCGCGTCCTTAGCCGGGTCGAAGTAGGCGCCGGCCTCCAGCATCAGCACCTTTAGGCCGGCATGGGCCAGTACGTAGGCCGCCATGCCGCCGCCGGCCCCCGATCCTACAATCACGGCATCATATACCGTCCCCGATTTCTTAATCTCGAATGTGCTCATCGTTTAGGTTAGTTGTCGATGGTGAGTACAAGCTGCCAAATCCAAAAACGGGCTGGCAACCCGAAGCTCATCATTACTTTATAGCTCGGTGATGGTAATGTTGCGGAAGGATACCTCGTGGCCGTGGTCTTGCAAGGCGATGTGGCCCTTGGGATAGGCGGCAAAGTTCTTCCAGGTTTTAAATTTACTATTGTTGATCAGCTCGTTCCACTCTGGGCTACCCATCTGCGTCTCCACGATCTTGCTGCCGTTCAGCCAGAACGTTAGGTGGCCGTCCTGCTTGCGCAGCTTCACCTTGTTCCATTCGCCGGCAGGCTTTGCTACGTCCTTGGCTGGGGCCTTCATATCGTATAAGGAGCCGGCCAGGTGGTTTGCTTTTTTGTTGTCCGATGCCTTGATGTTGTCCAACACCTGCATCTCTATGCCCGTTTCGTAGGTAGCATGAAATTTTGGATCTTCTTGTATGCCGAAGATGATGCCGCTGTTGCCGGCCTCAGTGATATTCCAGTCCAGCGCCAGCTCGAAGTTTTCGTATTCTTTATCCGTCACCAAGTCGCCGCGGCCCTCCGCTTTCGGGTCTAGTTGCAGGGTGCCATTCACGGCTTTCCAGGCGGGTGTGGCATCTGGTTTCAGATAGGTGTGCCAGCCGTTGGTGGTCTTGCCATCAAACAATACCTGGGGCTTCTTCCCGGCTGTCTGCTTGTTTGCCGACGCGAGCGGGCTACAGGCTATCAGAGTCGCAATACCGACAACGAAAATTTTCATGAGGGTCTGGTTAATGGGTAGGGTAGGAAGTGAGAAACGAAGAACAAGACAATAACTGGTGCCTGCACAAGCAGGTAGATCGTAGAAGAGAGCCAAAAGCCGGTAACCACGCACGAACACTAGGTGCCAAATGACTCAACATACAGGTTATTAGTTGCTTTTCCTAGCACCAGTATAGAAGGGTTGCCTGACTTATTAAAGGCTCAGCCCGACAACCACCAATTGCTGCTAAAACGATTTTGCAGCCACAAGTTAAATAAATACCTGAGCAAGAAGGTGAAACAGCGGACGAATTTGTGTCGTAGGTCTACTTATACCGAACGCCAATAGCTCCGTGGCTGCACAGGCCACTTGGCCTTAATCAACAGCAACATGGCTCAGACAGAAAAAGGACAAAAGTTTATTCGGGTGCCGGCCTACACGCGTACCTATCACGGCAAGACCATCACCGTACCTGCCCACGTGCGCAGCACCCCCACCCACTGCCCCGACGCCGAAAAGGTAGAGGCAGAAGAGGAGAAGCAATAATTGTCACCCTGAGCTTGCGAAGGACTTTATGCCAGTTGAACGAGTCGTTGGTACGTATGTCGTTCTCACGTGATAAGTTCCTTCGCAAGCTCAGGATGACAGAAGTATTAGAATGACAGAGAAAAAATAACGCAAAAAGGCCCGGAAGAATCTCTTCCGGGCCTTTTTACTTATAACGTGTCAGCAATTACTTGCTGCCGTCCACTTCTTCGTAGTCCACGTCGGTTACGTTGTCGGCGCCTTGGGGCTGGCCTTGCTGGCCGTTGCCGCCGGGTTGCCCGCCGAAGTCTTCGGCACCGGGCTGACCTTGCGGACCGCCCTGGGCATACATCTCCTGCGAAGCATTCTGCCAAGCTGCATTGATGGCTTCCATAGCCGAGTCGATCTGCGCGAGGTCTTTGCTCTCGTGGGCCTTCTTGAGGTCGGCGAGGGCATTCTCAACGGCCGTTTTGTTGCCGCCGCTCAGCTTATCGCCGTACTCTTTCAGCTGCTTCTCGGTCTGGAAAATCATCGAGTCAGCTTCGTTCACCTTCTTGATGCGGTCAGCCTCGGCGCGGTCGTTTGCCTCGTTGGCCTTGGCCTCATTCTTCATCCGCTCGATGTCAGCATCCGACAGACCCGACGAAGCTTCAATGCGAATCTTCTGCTCCTTGCCGGTGCCTTTGTCTTTGGCCGATACGTTCAGGATACCGTTGGCGTCGATGTCGAAGGTTACTTCGATCTGCGGAACACCGCGGGGTGCTGGCGGAATGTCCGACAGGTGGAACTTGCCGATGGTGCGGTTCTGAGAAGCCATCGGACGCTCGCCCTGCAACACGTGGATTTCCACGGAAGGCTGGTTGTCCGAAGCCGTGGAGAACGTCTCCGATTTCTTGGTAGGAATCGTAGTGTTCGACTCGATGAGCTTGGTCATCACGCCGCCCATCGTTTCGATACCCAGCGAAAGGGGCGTTACGTCGAGCAGCAGCACGTCTTTCACGTCGCCGGTCAGTACACCACCCTGGATGGCAGCGCCAATGGCTACTACCTCGTCGGGGTTTACACCTTTGTTAGGCTTCTTGCCGAAGAACTTTTCTACCTCTTCCTGAATGCGCGGAATGCGGGTAGAACCACCCACGAGGATAACCTCGTCAATGTCGGAAGCCGACAGGCCGGCATCTTGCAGCGCCTTCTTGCAAGGCTCCATCGAACGACGCACGAGGTCGTCGGAGAGCTGCTCGAACTTGGCGCGGCTCAGCTTCACTACCAAGTGCTTAGGACCGGTAGCCGTAGCCGTGATGTAGGGTAGGTTGATTTCCGTCTCGTTCGACGACGACAGCTCAATCTTCGCTTTCTCAGCAGCTTCTTTCAAGCGCTGGAGGGCCAAGGGGTCGTTGCGCAGGTCGAGGTTGTCGTTTTCTGCTTTGAACTGATCGGCCAAGAAATTGATGATTACCTGGTCGAAGTCGTCGCCACCAAGGTGGGTGTCACCGTTGGTAGAAAGTACTTCGAACACACCGTCGCCCAGCTCCAGAATCGAGATATCGAAGGTACCACCACCTAGGTCGTACACAGCAATTTTCTCGTCTTTGTGCTGCTTGTCGAGGCCGTAAGCCAGGGCAGCGGCGGTAGGCTCGTTGATGATACGCTTCACGTCGAGGCCTGCAATAGCACCAGCTTCTTTGGTAGCTTGGCGCTGGGCGTCGTTGAAGTAGGCCGGAACCGTGATAACGGCTTCGGTTACCGTAGTGCCGAGGTAGTCTTCAGCAGTTTGCTTCATCTTTTGCAGTACCATCGCAGAAATTTCCTGCGGCGTGTACTGCCGGTCGCCGATTTTCACGCCGACCGTGTTGTTCGAACCACCTTGCACATCGTAGGCTACGTGGTCGGTTTCGCCGCGTACTTCGGAGAAGCTGCGGCCCATGAAACGCTTGATCGACGCAATGGTGTTGGTGGGGTTGGTAATGGCTTGGCGCTTGGCGGGGTCACCTACTTTGCGCTCACCTTTACCGTTATCAAGGAACGCCACAATCGACGGCGTCGTGCGGCGGCCTTCGCTGTTCGGAATTACGACCGGCTCGTTGCCTTCCATTACGGCGACGCAAGAGTTGGTCGTACCGAGGTCAATACCGATTATCTTTCCCATGTTGGAGGGTTATAGTGTGTAGTTGAAGTGTCTTGGAATAGTGTGCAACTCAGGCACGCAAGGGTAGATACAAGCAGCGTACCAGCCCTTTTTTTGTGACAGATTGTCATTTTTCAATATTCCGCGCCGTCGATATCCGACGGACTGACTTTAACGAAATCTGACGGGTAGGGATTAGGTGACAGGTAGGCAGAGGTAAGGAGCTATGCATTGCATACATGTGTAGCTCGACTGTTAGCGCTCGGCGTGACCCCACCCCCGTCCCCTCCCCTCCGGGAGAGGGGTGCGTTCAACGATTTCTTGCGTCTGGCATCCCTCTCCCGGAGGGGAGGGGCCGGGGGTGGGGTCACAGTGACCCTATTTCGACAACGAGAAAGGCGCATCCTCCGGGGCTGTTCCCCTGGTCAGAGCCGGCGTATCGGCCATCTGAAAGGTCAGCTTGCCGCCTTTGGTCAGGTCGCCATACGTGAGCCAGTGGTGGGAGTAGGGCTGACCATTGAGTGTGGCCGATTGGATGTAGACGTTGCGTTGCGTATTGTTTTGAGCCTCCATGACGAACTGCCGGCCGTTTTCCAGCGTGAGGGTAGCCTTGGGGAAGGCCGGACTGCCAATCACGTACTGGTCGGTGCCGGGGCACACGCTGTAGAGGCCTAGGGCGCTGAGCACGTACCAGGAGGAGGTTTGGCCCTGGTCTTCGTCGCCGGGGTAGCCGTTTTCGGTGGCGTTGTAGAGCTTGCGCATCACCTCGCGCACGTGTTGCTGGGTTTTCCAGGGCTGCCCGCCGTAGGTGTAGAGGTAGGGCATGTGCTGAATGGGCTGGTTGCCGTGGGCGTACTGCCCCATGTCGGCCATCACCATTTCCGTCATCTCGTGAATCATGCCACCATAGGTTCCTACCGCTACCGTATTGGGCTCCGAGAAGACCGAATCGAGCTTGCTAATGAAGTTTTGTTTGCCGCCCAGCAGGTTGATAAGCCCCTGCACGTCGTGAAATACCGACCACTCCCAGTGCCAGGCGTTGCCCTCAGTGAAGGGGCCGCCCCACTCTACGGGGCTGAAATTCGCTACCCACTCGCCGTTGGCCTGCCTACCCCGCATGAAGCCCGTTTGCGGGTCGTATACGTTGCGGTAGTTGTACATCTGGCGAGCAAAAATATCCTTGTAGAAGTTGTTGCCGATAGCGCTGGCCAGCTGATACGCGCAGAAATCGTCGTAGGCGTATTCCAGGGTTTTGGCCGTGGCCTCTCGATATTTAGGGTAGGGCACGTAGCCGAGCTGGTAGTACTCGGCGAAGCCGTGGCGGCCGTTGGCGGGGCCCCAGGGGCCTTTGTTGGTGGCCTCGTGCAGGTAGGCGCGCAGGGCTTGTTCGGGGTCAAAGGTGCGGATGCCCTTCATCCAGGCATCCGTAAGCAACGAAATGGCATGGTTGCCGATCATGCTACCCGCTTCGCCGGGAAACGACCACGAAGGCAGCCAGCCGCATTGCTCTTGTGCCGCCAGCAAGGCCTGCATATAGCGGCCGTGCATGGTAGGGTAGAGCAAGGCATTCAGCGGAAACTGCGCCCGGAAAGTGTCCCAAAAGCCCGTGTCGGTGAACATGTAGCCATCGTGCACCTTGCTGTCGTAGGGGCTGAAATAGTAAGGTTTGCCCGTTTTGTCATACTCGTAAAACTGCCGCGAAAATAGGCTGGCCCGGAAAAAGCAGGAGTAGAACGTGGCTTTGTCTTCTTCACTGCCGCCCTCCATATTAATCCGGCCTAAGTGTCGGTTCCAAGTAGTGGCAGCAGCGGCTTTGGTTTCTTCCAGCTTTTTGAACTTGCCCAACTCTGCCCGCAGCGTCACGCTGGCCTGCTCGGGGCTGATGTAGGAAGAGGCAGTCTTGGCCTGTACCGTAGCGCCGTCCTTGAAGCGCAGATACACGCCTACCCCTTCGCCGGCGCTCTGTTGCTGGCCAGCCTGCACCGTGTTCTTACGGTTCTCCCAAGTGCCGTAGACCGTGAAGGGTTGGTCGAAGACCACTTCCAGGTAGCTCTTCAACGAGTGGTCTTTATTGCTTTTGTTGTTGCTGACGTACCCGGTTATCTTCCGCTCCTTCGGCCATATTTTCAGCTCACTAATACCGGTGTAGCCATCGAGCACCACATAGCTGGCCGCCTTGGGAAACCGAAACCGCAGGTGAGCACCGCGCTCGGTGGGTGCTATTTCGGTGGTGACGTGGTTGGCGAGCGTGACTTTATAATAGTGTGGCTTCGCGATTTCGTCGGTGTGGGAGAAGCCGGTGGCTCGCTCGTTTTCCCCTACCACTAGCTGGCCGCTCACCGGCATTAGCGAAAACACGCAGTAGTCCTCGGTCCAGGAGCTGCACTGGTGCGCCTGCTGAAAGCCCCGGATGGTTTTTTTAGCGTATTGGTATTTCCAGCCGTCGCCGTTCTTGCCGGTTTGCGGCGTCCAGGTGTGCATTCCGAAGGGTAGGGCCGTGGTGGGGTAGGTGTTGCCGCGGGTCAGGTGAAAGTCGGAATTCGTACCCTGCAACGTATTCACATAAGCAACCAAATCTCGCTGCTGCGCTTTCGCAGCAAATGCGCCAATTTGTAGAAACAGGAAGAGGCGTAAAGCATTCTTTTGCATAGCGTGTCCTTGGTGGGTGCAGGATTTTCTACTCTGCTTTGACAGTGTGGGGTATGTCCTTCAATCGACACAGTTAGAACACGATAGCTGCTTTATAATCTGATGGGGTAGAGCCACAACATTTTGTGGCTCGTCGTTGAACGACCCATGAGTAGTACCGTCTGAGTAAATCACATCAGCAACGAGGAGACACACGATGTTGTGTCTCTACCCTCCAGATAGTCAATCAGTCTTACGGAATAGTAGCCAGAAAACCTGCCACGGTTTGTTGCCACAGTGCGGGCTGTTTCCGCCAGTAGGGCTCGTGGCCGGCCAGCGCAAAATCCTGCCGCTGCTTCGGCCCGCGCAACCCACGGAAAACGGCGTCTGTTTCGGCGCGTGTTACGCGGGCATCCTGCTCGCCCCATAGCAGAAGGGTAGGGGTAGTGATGTGGGGAGCGTAGTCGGTGGCCTTCAGCCCATAGGCCCAGAAACCATTCTGCACGCCGCCCCAAAATACCAGCAAATGTGCCATCGGAAAGCTGGGTACATGCATAGCCGCAAAGCGGTTTTGAGCGGTTTGCAGCATACTGCCGTACGGGCATTCCACAATATTGGCCGCCGGCCGAACGCCCAGCTCACTTTCAGCCCGCAAAATGGCCACGGCACCCATGCTGGGGCCATACAGCACAAGCGGGCCGGTAGCAGGTTGCCGCTGCAACCACTGCACTACCGCCGCCACATCGTACGCCTCGCGGTAGCCAACGGTAGTACGGTAACCCTCAGAGCCGCCATTACCAGCAAAATCGACCAGCAACACCGCATAGCCCAACCGACGAAAGTAGGTTGCCTCTGTCACCAGCTTCGATTTGTTGCTAGTGTAGCCATGAAACAGCGCCACCGTACCGCGCCGCTTCGCCACCGGACTATACCACGCGGCCAGCCGACCATTGGGACTCTGAACGAAAATAGATCGGTAGGGGAAAGACGGCACGCCCTCGTTCACCGGCTTGGGGTTACGCACACCGGTAAGCAACAGCGTCAGCTTCTGCGCAGTGGAAACCCGTTCCGGGCTTTGCGTGCGCGGCCCGGTAGGCGCCACGAAATGCGTGAAGCGCCACGCGTGAAAAAACGCTATGACGTTCATTCCCAGCAGCGCAAGCAGCAATGCCCACAGCCACCACCGCCGGCGCATTATTTCCGGCCAGCATTGCGGCCGCCGCTGGTAGGGCGGCTCGTGCCGGGTTTCCGGCTGGCGCCGCGGCTGCCCTTGTCGGAGGGTTTGCCTTTGTCGTTGGAGCGGGCATCCGGTTTGCCACCAAAACCGCCGCGGTTGTAGCCGCCGGCTGTGTTTTTGGGCTTGGTGCTGGGGCGTATGCCGCCGGGCCAAAACTCACCCTTTTTGCGGCTGTCGGTGGCGCGGGAAGTGCCGGCCTCGGCGGTTTGGGCGTCGGTGAGGTCCTTGAGCGTCTGTATTTCGGCGGCGGTCAGCTCACGCCACTGGCCGGGCGCCAGGTCCAGTAAGTCGATGCCAGCCAGCCGGGCGCGTACCAGGCGCAGGGTAGGGAAACCCACGGCGGCCGTCATCTTACGCACCTGCCGGTTCATGCCCTGCGAAATCGTGATTTGCAGCCAGCTAGTGGGAATATTGGCCCGAAAGCGTACCGGCTTGCTCCGTTCCCACAGCGCGGGCGGCTCAGGTAGTAGCGCCGCCTCGGCGGGGGTCGTAAAACCAGATTTGATGTCCACGCCGCGGCGTAGTTGCTCCAGAGCTTCCTCCGTCGGCTCGCCCTCTACCTGCACCCAATACGTTTTCGGAATCTTAAAGCGCGGCTCTGACAGGCGGTGTTGCAACTGCTTGTCGTCGGTGAGCAGCACCAAACCTTCGGAGTCATAGTCCAGCCGACCTACGGGATAGATGTTGGGTACGGCCACAAAGTCTTTGAGCGTGGCCCGGCCGCTTTCGTCGGTGAACTGAGTGAGGACTTCGTAGGGCTTGTTGAGCAGCAGGTAGCGCATGGGAGCAAGATAAATTACGCTGCAAAGGTCGACAAATTTCAGGCTCCACCGCTACGCCTAACGCCCCAGCTTGCGCAGCCGGCTTTGCACTATACCCTCGGGTATTACCTCGTGCATGTTGCCCGAGCGGTACACTACGTACGTGGCACTATCGTGGCGGGCAATGCCGTGGCCTCCCGACGTATTGTAGGCGTGCGCTATCAGTGTGCCGATGCGTACCGTATCGGCGGGGCGGCGTGGGGGTAGGGCCAGGGGCGGAACGGTGCCACCGGGCAAAGCCGCCGCATTCAGCACCGCCATACGCGCCTGATACGTAAGGGAATCGTGGCGCGTGTAGGGGCGCGAGCGGAACTCACCCGGCTGGTAGTCCTCTTTATGCGTGAAGTGGGCGTGCACGGCTTCTTTCACTTGAGCTTGAGCTTGCTCCTCGGGGGTTTGTTGGCAAGCAGACAGGCAGGAAATCAGGAGCAGAGCAGGAAAAAGGGATTTCATAGGAAGAGTAGGTAGGGCAAAAGCAAGACAGAACGGCTGGCCGACAAAAACGACTGGTTTGGCTGCGCCACTCGCAGATGCGAAAAAGATTAGATAGCGCCCGAATATTTCCGGATGGCCCATTCGGCCGTCACGAACGCCAGCAGCAGAAAAAACAACCATTTCTGGTCAATCAATTCCTTTAAATCTTCCTGCGAATAAATAACCGGCTTGTAATCAGCCTTCTCAATATCCTGGGCGAGCTGCGCAAACTGATTAGGGTAGTACAAGCGCTGCCCACTCTGACGGCTGAGCTGGTAGAGCAGGTTGTGGTCGGCGCGCGACTGAAGGGCTTCCAACTGCTGCTCTTGCACCAGTAGCTCGCCGCTGGCCTGCTGAGGCTGACCGCCCAGGGTAGCGCGGGCCTGGTAGCGGTAGAGCCCGCCAGGCAGCGGCCCCAGGTGGAGCGGCGAACCGTCCTCGCTGTTGCTGAAGGTGAACGTGCGCGGCTGGTTCTGTTCGTTGGTGAGCGTGAGGGTAATCTTCTGATTATAAATGCGCTCGAAGATGGCGTTGTACGTCTCTACGCCAAACGTCACGTCGTCGCGGGTCGTGAAGTCGTCCTGGGTAGGATACACGTCGAGGCGCTTTTTGTTGGCGTTTTGGGTGAGCAGCTGGAGCGTGCGCACCACCAAGCGGTCGTAGGCCTCGGGGCGGTCGTCGTGCTCCACGGCTTCCTGCAAGCGCCACTGCCAGCTTCCTTCCGTGAGCAGGGTAGCCGTTTTGGTCTGCGTGCCGCCGCCAAATACCAACAGGGGCTTGGTGGTGCGCAGGCGTCCTACCTGTTGCAACAAAGCGGCTTCGGCACCGCCACTCAACTGCACCTCCCCAAAGGGCACCGGTGCGGGTGGGTAGGCGGCGAAGCGCTGCAAATCGTCCTGCGAGAACGTGAAACGGGCAAAGGCTGGATTGGGTGCGGGCGTCACGTCGTCGGTTTGCTGGCCGCGGGGCTGCACCGTCAGGCCCGCGCCGGCGTTGTTGAACGCCGTGAAATCAGACTGCGCCCCTAGGATATATAAGGCGGGTAGGCGCTGCTGACGCACCAGGTTCAGCACTTCCTGCCCCACGCCCAGACGACTGGGCAGTTGGTGCAGAATGGCCACGTCGTAGTCCTGTGCTTTCAGGGGCGTGATGCCGGGCAAGTAGGCCACCAGCTCGTAGTTGTCGTTGCCGTTGATGGCGGCGCGCAGGGCTTTTAGATCGGGATGAGGAGCGGCGGCAGCCAGCAGCACGCGCAGCTTGCCACGCACCACATCCACATAAGCAAACTTACTGTTGTTGAGCAAGGTGAATTCGCCGGCCTGCTTCTGAATAACAATCTCGTAGCGACGCTTGCCTGGGGCGGGCGCTGTCAGCAAAAACGTGGTTTTGGTGCGGCGCTGATTCGCTGGCAGCCGTACGGTGTTGCTCGCCAGCACGCGGCCGCCTTCGCGCAACTGCACGGTAGCCGTGCCGCCCGCAAAACCATCGTAGGCCACTTCCGCTTCAATTGGGAATTTGTTGCCGCTGAAGGCCACGCGGTTGTAGTTGAGCGCGGGTAGGCTGAGGTCTTTTTTGGGCACGGTGTCGCCCACGGCCACACCATAAATCGGGAATTTGTAGGTGGTGTATGCCGGCGCCCTACCCTGGTTCACGATACCATCGGAGAGCAGCACCACGCCGGCGAGGTTGCGGCCCTCGTAGCCTTCCTGCACGCCGCCGAGCAGCGCATCAAGGTCGGTGGCCGCTGCCGTGAAGCGCACCGAATCGGGGGTGGCGGGTAGGCGCGGGGCGGGAGGAAGGGTGCGGGTTTCCACGTTGAAACCGCGGCCGCGCAGGGTAGCAGCCAGTTGCGTGAGGCCCGTGCGCGCCTGCTGCAACACCGGCGCGGGCGTGAACAGCTCCACCGACTGCGAGTTATCTACGGCCAGCACAAGGGTAGGCGCTTCGGTGGTATTGGTGGTGGCGCGCACAAACGGCCCCAGCAGCAGAAAGCATAAAAAGCTTACAACCACAAAGCGCAACGCGGCCAACAGATAGTTGATGGGCTTGCTCCACGGCGCCCGCGCCGAGTAAAGCAAGGCCGCGTAGCCGGCGCCCACGGCCAGGCACAGCAGGATAAACCAGGGAGAATAAGCGGTAGTCAGCAAAAGGCGACGATATCAGATGGAATGCTAAGAACCCCGGAGCAGCGGGGATAGTTGCGCGAACTGGTAGCAGAGCGAAGGTAGGAAGTTACGCGGGAGAACTGAGTGAATGGAAAAAATGGATAGCTTAGCCGCAGCAGTATTCCTTAACGAACCAGACGGTTCTTCTATTCTATTTTGTATGCGATACCATTACGTGGTCGGGCTGGCTGTGGCTGCTTTGCTAGGCGTGCAATCCGCTCAGGCACAGTCTTCTGCTGATGCTCTGCTAGCGGCCCGCCTTTCTCTGTCGAAACAAGATTACGCCGCTGCCAGCGCCACCTACCAACAAGCTCTGAAGCACCAGCCCGGCGCCGCTAAGGACTACTACCAGGCTGCCGAAGCCGCTGCCCGCAACCAGGAACCCAAAGCGGCGCTGCAACTGCTGAAACAAGCTGTCGACAAAGGCTACTTCCCGGCAGAGGACCTCGAAGCGGAAGAAAGCTTTGCTTCGCTGACTTCGCAAGCTGGCTGGAACCGCCTCCTCACCCGCGCCCGCACCAAGCAGCAGCGCCACGAGGCGCGCTTCGATCCGCAGCTGGTGGCGTTGTTGAAAAAGATAGAGTATCAGGATCAGCACTTTCGTTTAGTAACAGAAGTGGCAGATAAGAAGCTTGGACTAAATTCGGCGCAAGCCGATGACGCTATGCGCCAGCAAAGTGTTATGGACTATCAAACAATCAAACAGGTAGACAGCCTGATTGCCCGACACGGTTATCCTGGCAAGTCACTGGTAGGCGAGTATCAAAAGGACGTGGCGTTTTTTTGTGATCCAGCATAATCCCGACGCGAAGTATCTACCGTTGCTCACTGCTGCCGCTGATCAAGGCGAGTTTTCATGGTCAGCGCTGGCCCTCCTCATCGACCGCTTAAAAACTGAGCAAGGAGAAAAACAGGTGTATGGCTCACAATCACTCTTCGACCGGAAAGGACATGGGAAACTCTACCCCATTGAAGACGAGGTAAGGGTGAATGAACGGCGGGCAAAAGTTGGTTTAGAGCCGTTAGAGGAATATTTGCAACGGCATGGTCTTGTGTACCAAGCGCCTACCGCGGCGGGTAACCTTAATCCACCAGAGCTATATCTTGACTTCAAAGAAGGGCAAGAAGCCGAAGAGAGACCCAGTGTACAACTCATTGGCGGCTACGAAACCCTATATGCTGGCTTGCGCTACCCCGAAGCGGCCCGGCAGCAAAATGTAAGCGGCCACGTCACCGTGCAGCTTACCATTGATAAAGATGGCGTGCCGAAAGACGTGGCCGTGGTGCAGGGCCTGGGCCATGGCTGCGACGAAGAAGCTCTGCGCGCCATGCGGGCCGCCCGATTCATCAATGCTGCCGGCGAAGACCACGAGATACGGATGGAACTGCCGTTTCCGTATGAGCCGGCCAGAAAGTGAAATACGCCGTCGTGTGGGCTGGAATTGGCCGGCTTATGCTGCGCTACAGCAGAAAACCCTACCGCACGGCCAACTCTACCTGCACATTCTTCCGCCTGCTCACCACCAGAGCCACGCAACACAGGATGCCGCCTACCACCAGCGCCGCGCCTACCCACTCGGGCGAGGTGTAGCCCAGACCGGCCGCAATGGGTAGGCCGCCCAGGTAGGCGCCTAGCGCATTGCCGGTATTGAAGCCCGACTGGCTCAGGGACGAGGCCAGCATCTCGGAGCCCTTCGCCGCCCGAATCATAAGCATCTGGATGGGGGCCGCTGTGGAAAAGGCTAGGGCGCCCGTCAGCATGGTCATCAGGATGGTCGGGAGTTGGTGGTGGGCAGCAAAGGGCGTGATGAGCAGGGCGCCCGTCATGGCGGCCAGCAGCCAGGTAGTGGCCCGCAGCGGTGAGATACGGTCGGTGAGCCAGCCGCCCAGCAGGTTGCCCAGCGACATGCCCACGCCCGCCAGCACCATCAGAAACGTGACAGCATTGGGGCTGAAGCCGGCCACCTCGGTGAACAGCGGCACAATGTAGCTGAACCACGCGAAGAAGCCCCCATTGCCCAGAATGGTAATGCCGATAATCAACCATGGTTCCAGCCGGGTGAAAGCGCGGAACTCCTGGCGTAGGTTGGTTTCCTTGGCGGGTAGGTCGGGAATCCAGCGCCGCACGCTCAGCACCGTGAGCAGGGCTACCACCACAATGAGCACGAATGGAATACGCCAGCTAAAGGTGTGGCCCAGGTACGTGCCAATCGGCACCCCGATAATATTGGCCACCGTCAGGCCCGCAAACATGATGGAAACGGCCTGCGCCTCTTTGCCCGGTGCGGCCAGGCGCCCCGATACCACCGCGCCTACCCCGAAAAACGCTCCGTGTGGCAGGCCCGAAATAAAGCGGGTCAGCAGCATCAGCTCGTAGTTGGGCACCAGCACCGACAGGGCGTTGCCGAAAGCAAATAGGCCCATGAGGAGCGCCAGAATCTGCCGGGGCGGGAGCTTGCCGGTGAGGGCCACCAGCAGCGGCGCCCCTACTACCACGCCCAGCGCGTAGGCTGAAATAAAGTGTCCGGCCGTAGGAATGGACAGGTGCATGGCCTGGGCAATATCCGGCAAAATGCCCATCATCACGAATTCGGTCATGCCAATGGCAAACCCACCCAGTGTGAGGGGAATCAGGGTACGTTTGGAAGTCATAGGGAAAGTGGGGGCGCAATAAGAAATGACGAGCGGCGCCCGGTTGAAGCTTGTACAACCCGGCTTGGATCTACTTGTTTGGAAAGGTAGGGATGCAGCCGGGCATCAACGTGTCAACGAACATGCAAGATATAGCCTCCGCACCTTGGGTAGCGGGTGGCTACTCAATCAGCTTAAACCCTACCCCCCGGATATTCAGAATATGCAACGACGCATCCTGCCGCAGATGCTTGCGCAGGCGCGACACGTACACGTCCATGGTGCGGGCAGTGAAGAAGTTGTCGTCGCCCCAGAGGCGGCGGAGGCAGGTGCGGCGGTCCACCACGCCGTTGCGATGTTGAACCAAGAGCAAAAGCAACTCGTTTTCGCGGGCGGAAAGGCGAGCCGTACAAGCGCCATCCAGCCACAGTTCCTGCCGTAGCGGTCGAAACTGGTAGCGGCCCAGCGGCACCACCTCCGGCGTGGTTGTGGTGGCCGGCGCAGTGCGGCGCAGCAGTTCGCGCACCCGCAGTAGTCGGACGGGTGGCTTCTGTATTGCAGCCTGGCACAAAGCCGGGTGCCAGTAGGGGAGTGGTACTCGCGGTTTCACATCCCGCATTTCGTGGTGTATTATGTACAGATCGAGCCGCAGTAGCCGGCGGTTACGCCCGCCACTGCGGCTCGATGCTATTCTTCTGCTTCGATAATGCCTACTGTCTCGGCTGCAATTCTAATACCGTCACCGAATACGGGTCGAGGGTACGGGTGAACCGGGGAGCTACCCGTTTGATTTTGGCCGTAGCGGGAACAATTTTTTTGGGCTCCGTGATGCTGTTCGTATCCTCTGGTTTGTTGCCTTTCAGCACCACCATGGTGGCGCTGGGCTCCAGCTTCGTAATGCCTTGCAGGTTGATGTCGATAGGCTGCTTGGTGCCCAGCGTGTTGACGAGCTTCAGATAAACGGCGCCGGTTTTATCGTCCTTGGTAGCGGCGTAGAACAGGCTGGGTACGGGCTTCGGGGTCCTACCCTCGGTGCTGTCGCGGCGAGTCATGGGGCGGGGGCGCATAGGGATGTTGGCGGCAGTGGTCGGCACAATCTGATTGCCTAAATACTCGCTGAACATCTTCTGCACATAGTAGGAAGGCGACCCGTAGCTGTTCAGCGCATCATAGCCAATGAGGTCCGAATCCCACTGCCAGGCCTTTTTGGCGGTGGCCGTGGCGGTATTCACATTTACAAACAGCGGCGCGTAGCACGACATCACCACCAGATCAGCGTTGCGCTCCATGCCGGTCATCCAAGCGGCGTCGCCCAGAGCGGCGTTTAGGTTGGTGGTGGGCACGCCCTCGCGCGTGGCCCATTCGCCTACAAAGATTTTGGGGCCGTTGCGGTCATAGGCATCGTACTGGGCGGCGTTCTGCCACATGTCCCAGGCATTGCGGTAGTAGTGCTCATCCAGCAGCTCCGGTGCTTTGCCGGTGGTCACTTTCTGACTGGGAAATTGCGCGTCAGCAATGGTAGAAATGCAGTGCAGCTGCGGATATTTCTGCTCAATGGCGGTGCGAAACTGGTTGAAACGACCGTCGTAGCTGTTGCTCCGGTCAAACCAGTCCTCGTTGCCGATTTCCACGTAGCGCAGCTTAAATGGGGCGGGGTGGCCATCGGCGGCGCGCTTGGCGCCCCAGTAGGTAGTCACGTCGCCCATCACGTACTCAATCTCATCTAGCGCATCCTCTACGTATGGTTTCAAGAGCGGCCCAGCATCCACATGGTCACCATTCAGCGAGTAGCCCGCATACACGCCCAGCAAGGGCTCGGCCTTAATTTCCTCGCACCACAGCAGGAACTCCATTAGCCCCATGCCATCGGAGGCACGGTAGCCCCAGGAGCCCCGGTGGCCGGGCCGACTTTCCAGCGGCCCCAGCGTGGTTTTCCAGGGAAACGCATCCGTTAGCAGCGGCCCTTCTAGGTAGTTGCCGCCGGGGAAGCGCAGAAACGCAGGCTTCATATCCAGCATCATCTGCGTTAGATCAGGCCGGTTGCCGTTGGGGCGGTTATTGAAGGTAGGCGGAAACAGCGACACCAGATTGAAGTAGTACAGGCCGGGGCGGTCGGTGGAAATGACGAACCGGGCATCTTTCGTGGGCTTCACGTTGGCGCCGGTGGTCAGGGCCACGTTGTACTTCTTCCAATAAATACTTTTCTCCAGGTTCACGGTGCCCGTGGCGTATACCGTTTTGCCGTCGTTGCTCTCGATGGTAACCTGCATGGGGCCAGCGGTATTGTCCTCGATAACGGGCCCGGCAGGTGGCGCGGGCTGACCAGGGCGCTGCCGCGGCGGCGGAATGCTACCCGTGCCTTTCAAGTAAAACGATGCTTGATAGGTGGTAGCAGGTTTCACGGGAATGCCCCAGTAGCCCTCATTAGCCACGCCTACCCGGCCGTCGGCCTTCTCCACGGTCAGGCGCAGGCAGGTGGTCAGGGCATCGTTGATGGCGTGGCGCCGCTCGTCGTACGGTACGTTGTCCTGGGTGGCGGCTATCAGCTTGATGCTGGCCTTGGAACCAGCCTTATCCTGCACTAGGCTCCACCCCTCGGGGGTGGTAGGGTCGTCTTTGAACGTGCGGTTGCGGATCAACTCGGCATACAGGCCGCCGTCATAAGAGTGGTTGATTTCCTCCGTCATCAAGCCATACAGCATGGGGCTTACCGCAGCGCCCGACTTCGATAAGTCCAGCGTGAGGGTAGGCTTTTGAGCCTGCGCGGGAGAGAACAGCAGTCCAGTGAGCAGCAGCGCACCAAAACTTGCTTGCACAAGTGTAGTTTGGGTAGTGGGGTTTTTCATGGGCAGGAAGTGAGTAAGACGAGAATAATGACGTCAAAAAGATGCGTATTTCCTTTTGTAGTTGCCTCATTTTCTGCGTTTATACTTCCGCGTGGATGCTTCTTGCTCAAGTGTTCACTTGCTCAGAAAACAAGTTAAAACGAAGCCAGCCCGCTTCACCAAGCGTATCTTGGCGGAGCGGGCTGGCGCTATTCAGTGCAGTAAGTAACGTTAGGTCAGCATGCCGCCATCCACTTGCAGCACTTGGCCGGTGATGTACGAAGAATCGTCCGACGCCAGGAAAGCCGTGGCTTTGGCCACATCCTCGGGTGTGCCGCCGCGGCGCAGCGGAATGGCCTTGCGCCACTCGTCTACTTGCTTTTGGTCTAAGGCGCCTGTCATTTCAGTTTCGATGAAGCCAGGCGCAATGGCGTTGCAGCGAATATTGCGCGAGCCCAGTTCCAGCGCCACCGACTTCGTGAAGCCAATAATACCGGCTTTGGAAGCCGCGTAGTTGGCCTGGCCCGCGTTGCCCTTCACGCCTACCACCGACGACATATTAATAATGCTGCCTGCCTTGGCGCGCATCATGGGTTTGGTGGCGGCTTTGGTGAGGTTGAACACCGATTTCAGGTTTACGGCCAGCACTTGGTCCCACTGCTGCTCGCTCATGCGCATGAGTAGGCCGTCCTGCGTGATGCCGGCGTTGTTCACCAGAATATCCAGCTTGCCGAACTCTGCTACCACATCGTCTACCAGCTTTTCGGCTTCGGCGAAGATGGAAGCGTCGGAGCGGAAGCCTTTCACTTTGGTGCCGAACTCGGCCAGTTCTTGTTCCAGCTGCTGGCCTTTTTCTACGCTGGAAAGGTAGGTGAAAGCCACTTGCGCGCCCTGCTGGGCAAAATATACGGCCAACGCACGGCCTATTCCTTTGGAAGCGCCCGTGATGAGGGCCACTTTTCCGTCGAGCAGTTTTGTCATTTAGTTTGAGCTGTTAGCCATTAGCTGCTAGCCGATAGCTTTTATGTTTAAGCTGCAAGCTACGAGCTTTGACGAATAGGGTGCAAAATTGAAGCTGTAAACCATCTGAACGATGCGTATAGCTTGCATCTCGTAGCTTGCGGTTTAAATGGAGAAGCTATCGACTAGCAGCTAATGGCTAACAGCTAATAAAAAATGGACATTTGCATCCTCGGCGCTGGTCCGGGCGGGGCCACGGCCGCCCTGCATCTCGCCAACGCCGGCCAGCCCTGCCTGCTACTCGACCGCGCCACCTTCCCGCGCGACAAAACCTGCGGCGACGCGCTCAGCGGCAAGGTCATCAACGAGCTGCGCCGGATTGATGCCAACCTACCCGCGCGGCTAGCCGCCTCGGCTGAGCAAGTGCCCTGTTGGGGCATCAGCTTTTTTGCGCCTAATGGTCGGCCCGTGGCGGTGCCCTTCCGGGCGCACTACAACCCCGCCGCCGAGGCCGCACCCGGCCACGTCGCCAAGCGCCTCGATTTCGATAGCCTGCTGATAGAGCAAGTGCGCCAAAGACCCGAAATTGACTTTCGGGAGGGCGTAGATGTAGCTCGCCACGAGCGCCTACCCGATGGCCGATGGGAACTCTTTGCTTCCGACGGCACACTGGTGGCTACCCCGCGGCTGCTGCTGATTGCCAACGGCGCGCAGTCGGCGCAGGCTCGGCAAATTGGCGGACACGTGCTGGAACCCGCGCATCACTCGGCGGGGCTGCGCACCTATTATGAAGGGGTGACGGGTATGCACCCGCACGGCTTCATCGAACTACACTTTCTGAAAGAATTCTTACCCGGCTACCTCTGGATTTTCCCCCTACCCAACGGCCAGGCCAACGTGGGGGTAGGGATGCGCACCGATAAAGTTTCGGC
This sequence comes from Hymenobacter sp. NBH84, assembly GCF_014217645.1. NCBI lineage: Bacteria > Pseudomonadati > Bacteroidota > Cytophagia > Cytophagales > Hymenobacteraceae > Hymenobacter > Hymenobacter sp. NBH84. Next base: position 2,851,728 of record NZ_CP043644.1, on the reverse strand, counting down.
CAAGAAAATCAATCTGCGCGCCCGCCTCGACGAAATCCTGACTACCCACCCCAGCTTCAAAAACCGCTTTGCCCAGGCCCAACGGCTGGGTCCGGTGCGCGGCATGGGCCTGCCGCTGGGCTCCAAACGGCGCTCCTTGTCGGGAGCTGGCTACCTGCTGCTCGGCGATGCCGGCTCCCTCATCGACCCCTTCACGGGCGAGGGCATCAGCCACGCCATGGTGTCGGGTAGGCACGCGGCCGACTGGGCTGCCCGTGCCGTGCAGGCCCAGAACTTCACCGCCGATTTTCTGAAAGGCTACGATGCCGCTGTGTACAATCGCCTGTGGCAGGAGCTACGTTTGAGCCGTGCCATGCAGCGGCTACTGGCTTACCCCTGGCTGTTCAACTTTGTGGCCAACCGTGCCGTGCGCAACCCTACCCTAGCCCAAACCCTCACCAACATGTTCCTGGACCTGGACCTGCGCGAGCAACTCCGACGGCCCGGTTTTTATCTAAAGATGATGTTTGGCCGCTAACTTTCCGAACTGCAATTCGACCGGATTACACGTATTTTGTGCGCAGCGTGAGTAATACTCCCTATTGCTGAACGCTCCCTCCGTACTCCTGTAACAAACAACTTTAAGAGTAAACCATGAAATTTCTCCTTTCCATTCCCGGCCATACGCGCACTATCCCGATGGGGCGTTTTGTAGAAAAAGCCTTATTGGCGCTAGGACATGAAGTAGTGGTGTTCAATCATGAACGCGACAATCAGGTGGAGCGGCTGCGCGAGAAAATTCGGTTTCAAGGGTTTCTAGATTATAAAAACCGTCAACTGCTGGAGGTAGTAGAAGCTACCAAGCCTGACGTATTTTTTACCATCTACGGCAAGACTCACGACGCGGCTACGCTACGTGAGTTGAAGCGCCGGGGCCTGCTTACAATCTGCTGGTGGTTAAACGACCCCTTCGACCTGGCCCAGCAGTACCTACCCTTATCCCTCTACGACTTTTTCTTCTCCAACAGTCGGGGCACTGCGCCGGTGTACCGCCACTACCATGTTCGCGAACCTCATTTCCTGCCCGTGGGTATTGATCCGGCTATACACCATCCCATGGAGGGCACGGAGCAGCAGTATGATATTGTTTTTGCCGGAGACCACCACCCCATCCGGGAGAAAGTGGTGCTGGAGCTAATTCAACATCATCGGGTAGCTATTATTGGGCCGTGGAAGCGCAAAATTTCCAAGAACTCACCCCTTCGCCCACATTTCTTGCGGCACGGCTACTTCACGCCAACGGAAATGGCGTTGCTCTTCAACCAAGCCCGCATCGTGCTTAATCTGCACACTTGGTACCAGCGCTGGTCGTATGGTGTCAACCCGCGCCTGTTCGAAGCCAGCGGCTGCCGTGCGTTTCAACTCTGCGATACCAAAGAGGAAATCCGGGATTTATACGTGCCAGATGAAGAAATTATACTCTATAATGACGCCTCCGAGCTACCCGAGCTATGCACGCACTACCTGGCACGGCCAGAAGAACGCGCCCGGATTGCGACACAGGCCTACGCCCGCACTTTACGCGAGCATACTTACCAGCACCGTATGCAGGAGATGCTGCGAGTCTGCGGGCTGGAAGGGTAGAAACCCTAACAGTTAGCGCCGAGCGTGAGGTGCCAACGTGGCCGCTTTTTCCAAATCGGCGCGGGCTTCAGTGGGTTGATTGAGGGATGAATAGCTGGTACCGCGTGCTTCGTAGGCGGCTGCGTAGGTAGAGTCGAGGGCAATGGCCTGGGTGAAGTCGCTGATAGCGGCTTTGAAGTTGAGGGTCTGCATGCGCGTTTTGCCCCTGTTGAAGAAAGCCTCCTTGTCGTTGGGGTTGTATTTCAGCGCTTTGGAGTAATCGGAAATAGCGGCGGAATATTGTTGTAACGCGGCGTAGGCCATACCCCGGCCGCGGTAGGCATTGGCATCGTCGGACTTCAGGCGCAGGGCGGCAGTATAGTCGGGTAGAGCTTCGGCGTAGTTACCGAGCTTTGTTTGGGCCTTGGCGCGGGTCAACAGCAGGTCGAAGTTGCGCGGGTGAAGCTTCAGGCCCGCGTCGGCCGTGCGGATGGCCGTGCGGTAATCGGCGGGGGTAACGTTAAGATCTGGGGCGACCGGTACGGGAGCCGTAGCAGCGGCCGACAGGCTGGCATCGGGAGCCGTGGCAGCGGCGCCTATGGTGTCCAGGTCTGGGGTGGCAGCCTCCATGCCTACGGCCCGACGGGCAGCATCCGACTGCGTATAGGTAGGGTTTTCGGGCTCGGTGGTGCGGGCGCATTGGGTGGTGAGCAGCAGCGTGGCGCCGCAAATCAAAAAGGCTGGTATCGTTGTTCTCATGATAAGCAAAGGGCAAACAGACCGGCTACAATGGCCGGCAGGTACGGCGCTTTTGTACGGACGGGCGTGGCAACCGGCTGCGCTTCACCGAAAAAAATACCCGGTAACACTCCCGCGGGTGGCGCTACCGCGGCGGTTGGGGCGAGTGCGCCCGGCTGCCTATCTTTGTCCTGTCCGGCAGCATCGTTGCCGGGTGGTCTTTTCCTTTCTATTTTATCTAGCAACACAACAGTATGGCATTGCAATACGACCTGGTCGTTATCGGCAGCGGCCCCGGGGGCTACGTAGCCGCCATTCGGGCCTCGCAGCTCGGACTGAAAGTAGGCGTGGTAGAGCGCGAGTCGCTGGGCGGCATCTGCCTCAACTGGGGCTGTATCCCTACCAAAGCCTTGCTGAAAAGCGCCCAGGTATTTGAATACCTCAACCACGCCAGCGACTATGGTTTGAGCGCTACCGGGGTGAGCCAGGATTTTACGGCCGTGGTGAAGCGTAGCCGCGGCGTGGCCGATGGCATGAGCAAGGGCATCAACTTCCTGTTCAAAAAGAATAAAATCGAAACGATTATGGGCACCGGCAAGCTGCTGGCACCCGGTAAGATTGAGGTAACCAAAGCCGATGGCGGCAAGGAAACGGTAGAAGCCAAGAGCATCATTCTGGCTACCGGTGCCCGCTCGCGCCAACTGCCCAACCTGCCCATCGACGACAAGAAAATCATTGGCTACCGCAAAGCCATGTCGCTGGAGCAGATGCCCAAGAAGCTGGTAGTGGTAGGTTCGGGCGCCATTGGCGTCGAGTTTGCGTACTTCTACCGCACCATGGGCTCGGAGGTGACCATTGTGGAGTACCTACCCCGCATTGTGCCGGTAGAGGACGAGGAAGTGTCGAAGCAGATGGAGAAATCCTTCAAGAAAATCGGCGTCAACGTCCTCACCGAAGCCGAAGTAACCAAGGTAGACACCAGCGGACAAGGCTGCAAAGTGACGGTGAAAACCGCCAAAGGTGAGCAGCAAATTGACTGCGACGTGGTGCTCTCGGCAGTAGGCATTGCCACCAACATCGAAAACATCGGCTTAGAAGAGTTGGGTATCAAAACCGACCGCGGCCGCGTCATCGTGGACGACTACTACAAGACCAACGTGGACGGCATCTACGCCATTGGCGATATCATTCCCGGTCCGGCGCTGGCGCACGTGGCCTCGGCTGAGGGTATCATCTGCGTGGAGAAGATTGCTGGGCACCACCCCGAGCCGCTCAACTACCAGAACATTCCTGGCTGCACCTACGCCCAGCCCGAAATTGCCTCCGTAGGTCTTACCGAAGCCGAAGCCCGCAAGCGTGGCCTCGACATCAAGGTAGGCAAGTTCCCCTTCTCGGCCTCCGGCAAAGCCTCGGCAGGTGGTGTGAAAGACGGGTTTGTGAAGGTGATTTTCGATGCTAAGTACGGCGAGTGGCTGGGCGCGCACATGATTGGCGCCAACGTAACCGAGATGATTGCCGAGGTAGTGGTAGCCCGCAAGCTGGAAACCACGGGCCACGAAATCATTAAGTCGGTGCACCCGCACCCCACCATGAGCGAGGCCATTATGGAGGCTTCGGCCGCCGCTTACGACGAGGTGATTCACCTGTAAGCTGCGCCAACGCGCTTCTGCAAGCAAAAGAAAGCCCCGGTCGCCGTTGTGCGCGCCGGGGCTTTTTGATGTTTAGGTACCCTAGCCATCGTACGTGCTGGCTGGGGTAAAAGCTCCTCGTTAGCAGGTGTCCTGCCCAGAACTATAATGCTGTATCTTGGGATAGTTTTCGTTTGCTTGATAAATTTGATATGCCTGCCCCCCCGGTTTCGCTGCCTCTACCTATTGCTGAGCCGGAAGGCCTGTTAGACGTTCTGTTGAACATTTCGCTAACGGGTGTTATCCTGTTCCGCCCCCTGTTGGCGGCCGATGGCGAAACCATACGGGATCTGGCGTACGTGCGCCTCAATCGTGCCGCTCAGCAATTGCTCCAACAGCCAGAGCAGCCAACCGAAACGTTTTTAACGCTATATCCCAACGCGCAGCCCACAGGGGTATTTGCCTTCTACTGCGCGGCTTTTCGCTCGGGTAGGGTAGAGCGGCACCAGATGTTGTACCAGCACGATGGGCTTGATGGCTACTTCCAGTTGGTGGCGCAGCGCCACAGCGAGCTGCTGGTGGTCAGCTTCACAGACACCAACGAACACCCGCGCACGGCCGTGGAAGAGGCACTGCGCGTAAGCCAGGCGCACGAACAGAAAATGTATGAGTCTCTGAAAACAGAGCGCAACTTGTTGCACGCCATCTTAACCCAGTCGCCGGTGGCTATCGGCTTGTTTCAGGGCGACGACTGTACAGTGGCAGCCGCCAACGACCAACTATGCGCTATGTGGGGCTATGCGCCGGCGGAGGTGGTGGGCCGTCCGTTGCTAGAAGGCGTGCCGGAACTACGTGGCCAAGGCTTCGCGGAGCTAATTCGGCAGGTAGCCGACACGCGTACGCCCTTCGTAGGCACAGAGGTAGCAGCTGATGTATTGCAGAACGGGCAGGTTGAAACGCGTTACTTCAACTTCGTTTACCAGCCGCTGTATAACGCGGACGGCACAGTACTAGGTATCATCGACATTGTCATTGATGTCACGGAGCAGGTGTTGGCTAGGCAGAGGGTGCAGGAGTTGAATGAGGAACTGGCGTCCATTAACGAAGAGTTGCGGGCCACCAACGAGGAATACCTGAACGCCAATGCCGCGCTGGACCACACGCAACAGGCACTACAGCTGTTGAATGAAGAGCTGGAGGCCCGCGTAACCCGGCGCACGCAGGAAGCGCAGGTCGCACTGCGCGAAGCCGAGCACCAGCGCGAGCAGCTGCAAGTGCAGCAAAGTCTGCTGCAACAGATTATGGGTCAGGTGCCCGCTGCCATTGCCACGCTCAACGGACCGGAGCACCGTTATTCCTTCTTCAACGACCAGTACCGGATACTTTCCGCAGGTAGGGCCCAGATAGGACTGCCAGTGGCCCAGGTACTGCCAGAGGTGGTAGACCAAGGCTTTATCGACTTGCTAAATGGCGTATTTGCTACGGGCAAGGCCTTTACGGGCACCGAAACGGCTGTCTTGCTCCACGATCCTACCACCGGCCAGCCAGAGCAACGGTATATTGATTTTATTTACCAACCTCTTTTTGACGCGCAGCATCGCGTGCAGGGCGTGCTGGCCTTTATTCTAGACGTTACGGACCGGGTGCTGGCTCGCCAGCAGGTGGATACGCTACAGGCTGAAATGTTGGCTGCTGCCCAGCAACGGGCACGAGAGCGAGAAAATCTGTATCAGATTTTTGAGCAAACTCCAGCGGTTATTTGCGTGCTGCGCGGTTCCGAGCATCGATTTGAATACTTCAATTCAGCATACCAAAAGCTTTTCCCAGGTCGGAATATGCACGGTCGTACGATTGCCGAAACGCAACCCGAAGCCGTAGCCCAGGGTTTTGTGGAGTTGCTAGACCAAGTGTACCAAACGGGTGAAACCTTCTTTGGGCATGCCGTGCCCTTGAGCATTGAAGATCTGGAAACTCAGGAAATTCAAACGATTTATTTCAATTTCACCTATCAAGCGTACTACGAGGCCGGCCAGACTGTAGGTATTTCCGTGTTTGCGTACGATGTAACCAGCCAAGTGCTGGCTCGTCAGCAGCGTGATGCGCAACAAGCTGAATTGCAGCGTATTTTTGAACAAGCCCCAATGGCTATTGCTATTCTGCGTGGTGCGGAGCTACGGGTAGAGCTGGCCAATTCTGCGGTAGGCGACATTTGGGGCCGTTCGCCGGCAGAGGTGGTAGGCCGGCCCTATTTTGAGGCCATGCCCGAAACCGCCGGGCAGGGGTTTGAGGAAATTCTGGCCGGCGTGCTCCAAACGGGGGAGCCTTTCTTGATTACGGAAGCGCCTGTGCAATTGCCCCGCCAGCAGAATAGAGAGGCACTAACGAGTTACGTCAATTTTGTTTTTCAACCACTCTACAACGCCCAGCGGCAAACCACTGGGATAGTAGCAGTAGGGATAGAAGTAACCGAGCAGGTGCTGGCCCGCCAGCAAGTACAGGAGCTGAACAACGAGCTGCAAACGACCAACAAAACGCTGGGCCAGACCAACCAGCGGCTCGCCCGCATCAACACCGACCTGGATACGTTTGTGTACACGGCCTCACACGATTTGAAAGCCCCCATTGCCAACCTCGAAGGCCTGCTGATAGCCCTGCGCGAGCAGCTGCCTGTCGAGGCGCTGCAAGCCAACTTGGTGCCGCAGCTCCTGGAAATGATGGATGGCGCCGTTAGTCGCTTCCAGCAAACGCTGGTGCACCTCACCGATGTGTCGCAGCTTCAGCCCAATGAAGCTGGTTCCGAGCTGGTAGACCTACCGACGCTGGTAGAAGCCGTGCACCTCGACTTGCAGCCCTTGCTGGCCGCCGCCAACACCACATTCACAGCCGATGTGGATGCCTGCACTACTGTGCATTTCTCGGCCAAAAACCTGCGCAGTATTCTGTACAACCTGCTCAGCAACGCCGTAAAGTACCGCGCCTACGACCGGCCGGCCATGGTGCACCTTCGGTGCCAACGCAAAGACGAGGAGGTAGTGTTAACTGTGCGGGACAATGGCTTGGGCTTGGCCCAAGCGCAGCAAGAGCAGCTGTTCCGGATGTTTCGGCGCCTGCACTCCCACGTAGAGGGCTCGGGGGTAGGGCTCTATATGGTGAAGAAAATTGTGGAAAACGCTGGCGGTACGATTACCGTAGAGAGCCAGCCCGGCGTAGGTACTACCTTTACGGTTTACTTACCCGGCTAACGACCGGCTCACTGTGCCCTGTGGGGTGCCCTTTCTACTTTCAATGGAGAAGCTCGCCAGCGTTTTGCTCGTGGACGACGATGCAACCAATAATTTTCTGAATGAGCTGCTTTTCAAGAAGCTGGAAATAACTGACCGCCTGCTAGTGGCCGAAAGCGGTACGGAGGCCCTGCAACTGCTGCAACAGCCCGACGAATCGAACGGTCCCAACCTGATTTTGCTGGACGTGAACATGCCGGGCATGAATGGCATCGAATTTCTGGAAAATTACGTGCGGCTGCCCGACGTGCAACGTCACGCTACCGTGGTGATTATGCTCACGACTACCATGGACGCCCGCGACCTAGCCCGCCTCAACGATTTGCCCATTGCCGGGCTGGTCAGCAAGCCACTCACGCAGGAAAAGCTGGCTACCATTCTGCAACTGCATTTTCAGCGCACCCTACCCAATTAAATTCGCCTACTTCTGCGCGATGGAACAACTGCCTTCGTACCCCCGTCTGTTTTCGTTTTTTGCGGTGGGCATTGCCCTGGTTTTACTGGGCGCGCTGCTGAAGACACAGCATGCACAAGCGGCCAGCTGGCTGATACTCGCCGGGCTGTCGGTGCAGGCAGTGGCCGGGATGCTCTTGGTCTATCGGTTTGCCAAGAGCAGGCAGCCGGAGGAGTAGGCTGAATAATGACGCTACTTTTGGTAGTGCCTTTATGAAAAGCCGGGGCGTTAGTACAGCCTAGACCTTTTCAGCCTAATCATTAGTAGAATAGAGCGTTTTCTACTCCGCGGTGGGCGTGAGGGGCACGGGCGTTGCCTTGGGTTTCTTACTCACCAGGAACACACCTACAAAAATGAGGGAGGCTTGCAGGGCTTTTTCCACCGTGAAGGTGTCTTTGCCTAGGGCCACGGCAATGAGTACCGCCAGCACGGGTTGCAGGTAGAGGTACACGCCGGTGAGGGTAGGGGAGGCGTACTTCAAAGCCCAGTTGTTGAGCAGGTAGGCGACAATGGTCAGGAAAACGACCATATACAGAATCTCGGCCCAGATAACCACCGGCAAATTGGCGAAGTCGATAGCTAGGGCCTGTCGCCAGCCGAAGGGTAGGGCCGCCAATGCTCCTACCAGAAAAATGCGCGCCAGCACCGTGAAGGGGTTGTACTTGCGCATAAGCGGCATCACAATGACCAGGTACACGCCGAAAGCCGAGGCATTGCACAAGATCAGAATATTGCCCAACACCGGATTAGCGCCATGCGCCACCCCGGGCACCTCACGGCCCAGCACAATCAGCGCCGCGCCAATGCCAGCCACCAAAATGCCCACCACGCGCATCGGCCGGATTTTCTCGCCCAGCAGCACCGCCGAGGCCAGCACCACCACAATCGGCGACACGGTTTGCACCAGCGAGGCGTTGATGGGCGTGGTCAGGTTGAGGCCCCCGAAAAATAGCAACTGGTTGGCTCCAATGCCGATAATCCCGCTCAAGATAGCGCGCACGTTGTCAGCGCGGCCTGTGATGCGGTCTTTGCTCACAATGCGGCTCAGTACTCCAAAAAACAGCGCCGCGCCCAGCGTCCGCAACACCACCAACCCAAACGGCCCGGCATACACAGGCATCACGTCTTTCGATAGGCTATAGTTGGCCGCATAAATCAGCGCAACCAGAAACAGAGCGGCGTGCAGCAAAACGGGGTTTTTCATGGCCGGCAAAGGTACGCAGCCTCCGTACCTTTGCACTATGTCTACTGGTTCCCTCTTCGATTCCGAAACGCCTTCCCGCCCTACCCCCACGAGCCCCGATGCCCCCCTGCCGGAGCGCCGCCGTCCGCGCACGCTGGCCGAGTACGCCGGGCAGCAGCACCTCATCGGGCCAGAGGGCGTGCTACGGCGCTACCTCAACGCCGGCCGCCTACCCTCCCTGATTTTGTGGGGGCCGCCTGGCGTGGGTAAAACCACCCTGGCCAACCTGCTAGCCCAGGAGCTGGGTAGGCCATTTGCGGCGCTGTCGGCCATCAACGCCGGGGTGAAGGACGTGCGCGAGGTGATTGAGCGCGCCAAGCGCCAGCCGGGCACCTTGTTGTTTATTGATGAGATTCACCGCTTTAGCAAGGCGCAGCAGGATGCGCTGCTGGGTGCAGTGGAGCACGGCACCGTCACGCTGATTGGCGCTACCACCGAAAATCCATCGTTTGAGGTGATTCCGGCCTTGCTGAGCCGGGCACAAGTCTACACGCTGGAGGCGCTCGATAAAGACGTGCTCATTGGTTTAGTTGATACCGCTTTGGCTGAAGATGAGGCACTGAAACGCAAAAAGGTGCGGGTAGACGAATACAACGCCCTGCTCACCATCTCGGGCGGCGATGCGCGCAAGCTGCTCAACCTGCTCGAAATTGTGGTGCAAGCTGCCTCGCCCGCGCCCGTCACCGGCGAAATCGTCATTACTGATGCCGTGGTGCAGCAGCTGGCCCAACAGCACCTCGCGCGCTACGACAAAGGCGGCGAGATGCACTATGACGTGATTTCGGCTTTCATCAAGAGCATCCGCGGCTCCGACCCCAACGCGGCGCTCTACTACCTGGCCGTGATGTTGGAAGGTGGCGAAGACGTGAAGTTTATTGCCCGCCGCTTGCTTATCCTGGCTTCCGAAGACGTAGGAAACGCCAACCCCAACGCCCTGCTGCTGGCCCAGAGCTGCTTCCAAGCCGTCACGGTCATTGGCCTACCCGAGTCGGATATCATCCTGAGCCAGACAGTGGTATACCTCGCTACCTCGCCCAAGAGCAACGCCTCGTACAAAGCCATCCGCGAAGCACGGGCACTGGTGCGCCAGCAGGGCGTGCAACCAATTCCTATTCCGCTACGCAACGCGCCTACCAAGCTCATGAAGCAGCTCGGCTACGGCCAGGAATACCAATACGCCCACGACTACCCTGGCAATTTCGTGTACCAGGAGTTCCTACCCGAACAACTCAGCGGCACCACCTTCTATCACCCCGGCGACAACCCCGCCGAGCACAAAATTCGCGAGCGGCTCCGCCAGCAATGGGGCGAGAAGTATGGGTATTGATTGAGGTAGAGATAAACCAGTCTGTCATCCTGAGCGGAGCGAAGGACCTTCTCACGGCAGAACGACAAGCGTACCAACGACTCGTTCTACGGGCATAAGGTCCTTCGCTCCGCTCAGGATGACAGGCGCTTGCTCAACTCAACCCTCCAATCACGCCGACAACCGCCCTGCCCGCTCCAGCAACCTATCCACCGGATGGTCGAAGCGGAGCGTGAAGTGCTGTTTGGGTTGATTGGGCCGGAAAAAGATGAGGCCCACATAAAACAAATCGATGGTGAGTGATACGGCGGGGTGCTGCTGCACGGCGGCCCAGGCGCGCTCCATCTCCGCCGACCAGTGGATATCATCCAGCACAAACAGGCTGTGGTCGGTGCGGTGGGCCAGGCACTGCTCGAAGTAGCGCAGGGTAGGCTCGTAGCGGTGGTTGCCGTCGAAAAAGGCGAAGTCGAGGGGGGCCTGCAGGTGTTGGAGGGTGGGGGTGAGGGTCGCATCGAGGTTGCCCGATACCAGCTCCACGTTGTGCAGGTGCAAGGCCGCGAAGGTTTCGCGGGCCACGCGGGAGGTTTCGGGGCAGCCCTCAAACGTGATAACGCGGGCACGCGAATCGGCCGCGGCCAGGTAGGCGGTAGTCAGCCCCAGCGACGTGCCCAGTTCCAGCACTGTGCGCGGCTGCTGCCAGTTCGCCAACCGAAATAGCAACTGCGCCAGCGCGGGCGGCTTGGCAGCCGTGCGGGCCACATCGCGCAAGCGGCGCTGCTGGCCCGCACCCGTATGCGAGCCAGCCCCAAAATCCGTGACCGTGATACGGTCTTCGCTGTCGCGCAAGAACTGCCGTCTTTCTTCTATCGGGGCAAATGCCTGGTAGGTACCCGTATGCTGAATGACATCGTTATACAACCCAAAAACAAACGGGGAATGCAGCCCATGTGCATTCCCCGAGCGGGCCAAAAACCGTAAGTAACTAAGTGCTTGGTGAAGCAAAAGAAATTGTGAGTTGCTTAGTTGTGGGGAGGTAGTTGTTAGGAAACAGTGAATACCTAACAACTATCGCCTCAAGACTAAAAAGTTAATTCAGCCGGAACGGCACGATGAGGGTGAATTCAGGAATTTCGACAGTGAACTCGCGGCCGTCGGCGAGGCGCTCCATCTGGTAGGTGCCGCGCATCTTGCCCAGACCCGTTTTCAGGTTGCAGCCCGATACGTACTGGTGAGCCTCACCAGGCTCCAGCACGGGTTGCTGGCCTACCACGCCGTCGCCTTCCACTTCGCGCACTACGCCATTGGCGTCGTAGATGTGCCAATGGCGGCGCAACAACTTCACCGTGTACTCGCTGTTGTTCCGAATATCGATTTTATAGGCAAACACGTAGTGCTCCTGGCCGGGGCTTGAGTAATCGGGTAGGTAGTTGGTCGTAACACTCACCGTTACTCCCTGCGTAGTGGTAGTATTCATGGCTGCTGCTGTGCTGTGTAGAATAGGACTAACGCTAGTCTGCGGAATTTGGTTTATCTACGCAGTTGGCATCATCTAGGGCTTACCCACTTCGCAAAATAAACTATTTCCGTATGAATGTAAAGATAGATGAGAGTTGGCGCAAGGTGTTGCACGAAGAATTCGAGAAACCGTACTTCCAGCACCTGACCACCTTTTTGCGTGGCGAGTACGCCACCACGGCCGTTTACCCGCCTGGCCCGCAGATTTTTCATGCGTTTCAGGCCTGCCCGTTCGATCAGCTGAAGGTCGTGATTCTGGGCCAAGACCCTTACCACGGCAAAGGTCAGGCGCACGGCCTGTCGTTTTCGGTGGCGCACGGGGTACGCACGCCCCCTTCGCTGCAAAATATTTTCAAGGAGCTGTATGACGATATTCCCGGTACCGCTCCCGCCCCCGATGGCAACCTCGACCGCTGGGCCGAGCAAGGCGTGCTGCTCTTAAACGCTACCCTAACCGTGCGAGCCAGCACACCCGGCTCTCACCAAAAAAAGGGCTGGGAGCAGTTCACGGATGCCGTTATCCAAAAAATATCAGAGCAAAAGGAACACGTTGTATTCATCCTCTGGGGCGCCTACGCCCAGAAAAAAGGCGAAATCATCGACGCGAAGAAGCACTTGGTGCTAAAGGCCGCGCATCCTTCGCCCTACGCCGCCGACCGCGGCTTTTTCGGCTCGCGCCCGTTCAGCAAAACCAACGCCTACCTAGAACAGCACGGCGAGCAGCCGATTATCTGGTAGCTTATCTGAACCACGGATTCGCTCGGATATTAAGGATTAAACGGATTTCGTAATTGATTCAAACCAAAAGAGCTTGCCGTTTGGCAAGCTCTTTTGGTTTTACGGCCTTATGAAAATCATCCACGAAATCCTCAATATTCGAGCGAATCCGTGGTTCAGACATTAATCCTTAATCAGGTTGAAAAGACGGCTCCAGCGGATTTTATGGAAGAAATCAGCATAAGGGTCCACCGACATCCAGATGAGCACGGCCTTGCCCACAATGTGGTCTTCGGGCACGAAACCCCAGAAGCGTGAGTCTTCAGAGTTGTGGCGGTTGTCGCCCATCATGAAGTAATAGTTCTGCTTGATGGTGTAGCTGGTGAGCGGTTTACCGTTTTGGTAAATCATGCCGTTCTGCCACGTGATGCCCTCGTTGTGCTCGTAGCGGGCCACTATTTTGTAGTAGATACCGGCGTTTTCGGGCGTCAGGGTAACGGTCTGGCCTGCCTTTGGGACGGGTAGGGGACCGTAGTTGTCCACGTTCCAGGGGCGCTCGGTGGCGCTGGTCATGGTCAGGGAAGGGTAGTCGACGCGGTTGGGGAACAAAGTCGGGTTGGCCACACCGGGCGCGGCTTTGGTTGGCACCAGGTTCTTCACGTAGGGCTGCTGGCGGAAGTAACTGACGGCCGCGTTGGTCATGTGCAGGTTCTGGTACACGTAGTTGCCGCCTGGCGTTTGGGCACTGGGGTAGGGCAGGCCGTTGCCACCCGCCATGCCGCTGCCATCAATTTGGTAATCAAGTACGCTCTGCTCTTGGAAAAACTTGTCGCGTACGGGCGCGGTGGTTTCCAAGTCGTAGGTGCTTTGCGACTCCACGGGCGTCTGAATGGGCTTCCCGTTGATGTACACCTGCGTATCCTTGATTTCAAGCACGTCGCCGGGCGTGCCGATGCAGCGCTTGATGTAGTTGGTGCGCAAATCGGCCGGAAACTGGCTTTCAAACGGCACATTAAACACCACCACGTCGTTGCGCTTCACCTCCGAAAAGCCGGGTAGGCGGTACGATGGCAGCTGAATGGCATCGGAATAGCTCGGCAGGCTCGTGCCCCAGATAGTCTGGTGCGTGAGCGGCACCTGCAAGGGCGTTTGCGGCGTGCGCGGGCCGTAGTGCAGCTTACTCACAAACAGATAGTCGCCTACCAGCAGGGAGTGCTCCATGGAAGGGGTAGGGATGGTATAGGCCTCAAACGTGGCCCAGCGAATAAGTGTGGCGGCCACCACGGCAAACAAAATCGCGTCGCCCCACTCCCGCCACACGCTCTTGGCTTTTTTGTGTTGGGTCGGTTTCGGTTTGGCTTGTTGCGCCTTGAGGCGGTCTTCCCAGGATTGTACGGCCATGATACGAAAGGCGGAGATGCAGAATAACGCCGGAGTAACGTCCGGCTCACTACCCAAAGAACGGGTAAATTTTGATTACTAGGCTAGTACCGTCATCTTGACCAGCGGGAGAAATCTTGCGTGCCACGCTAATCCAATGGTCAGGGATTACCGGAGCACGCGAGATTTCTCCCGCTGGTCGAAATGACGGCCTTTTCCGAATAGGCTGGCTCTTACAACCCCAACAAATCTTTCATTCCAAACACGCCCTTACGGCCAGGAAGCCACTCCGCCGCCAGCAGGGCACCTTGCACAAACCCGTCGCGGGTGTGGGCTTCGTGTTTCAACTCAATGGTATCGGCGGTGGAGTGATACGTGACGATGTGCGTGCCCACTACCGCGCCCGTGCGCTCCGACAGTACCGCCAACTCATTCGCCGCATCGGTGGCTTCGTTACGCCAGGTGGTTTTGGCCGGAAAGTGACGTAGAATACCCTCGGCGGCCGTAAGGGCCGTACCGCTGGGCTGGTCTACCTTCTGGGTGTGATGAATCTCGCGCACCTGCACGTCGTAGCCGCCAAACTGGTGCATTTTGGCAGCGATGTACTCATTGAAGTGGAAGAATAAGTTTACTCCCACGCTGTAGTTGGAAGCATAGAACAGCGGCGTGCCGGTTTCCTGACTCAGCGCCTGTGCCTCCTGGAAATGATGTAGCCAGCCCGTAGAGCCGCACACCACCGGAATGCCCTGCTGCAAGCACGCCCGCACGTTGCCAAAAGCCGCGTCGGGGTGGGTGAATTCGATAGCAACATCGGCGGTTTCGGGGGTGAAATCAGTGATTTGCACGCCTGGATGGGTAGGGTCTACAATGCCGGCAATCTGGTGGCCGCGGGCCGTGGCTTGGGCCGCAATGGCCTGGCCCATTTTGCCGTAGCCAATAAGAAGCAACTTCATTTTCGAGGAAAAGAGCGGGTAGAGGTAAGCGAAAAAGTAAGCGATACGCCCGGCGCCGCAGCTACCATTGGTGTGCGCAGCATAGCGGGTTCCACATTCAGACTGAGGTCGTCGCTGATATCAAAGTCTTTGAGGTGGGCGTCTACTAGAGCATCAAGCACGGTGAGGCCGTAGGCAACAGCTGAGTAGGCAATAAATTGGTCGCGGTAGCGACGGAAGCGAATAATGCTCCGCTCCGTGCCAAATGGCGTTCTGCCATTCACCAGTTCAGGGTCACGAGATCCGGGAGACTCTGCGAATTGTGCATCAGTAAGACGCGTAGTACCGGTTATATTCCTTTTTAGAAAAAAATTCTTTTGCTCAACGTAGCGGTGAAATTGCGTCTGGGAATAGACTTCCATCGCCACTACCCCCCCAATGAGCCCTACCGCCAAAGGCACCTTCCAGTACTTCTTGTTATAAAACTGTCCGCCGCCTGGAATGATAGCCCATACTGCTGCCTTGGTCGGGCGCGTCACGCGACGGCCAAATAGCATTTCTGTTTTGCGGAGTGAGTCGGCAACGGTTTCCTGGCGGGGTTCTGCTACCTGCGACGAGTCCGGCCCGGCCGTAACGGCTATTTGCGCTTGGGCTTGATGAGCAGTGACGAGGAACGTCAGCAATAATAAGGATAGCGACCAGTAACGAAACAAGGTAGACATAGAGAGGGTAAAAAAAGAATGCCGCCACACGTTGGGGCGCTGTATAGCGCCTCAACGATATCCGGCTGGCCGGTAGTATGTTGGCCTATTAACTCTACTCTACGCCGGTTGCAGAATGTGCAGAATACGCTGCATGTCCTCCACCGAATCAAAGGCAATCTTGATTTCGCCCCGGCCTTGTGGGCCTGGCTTCACCTGCACGCGGCTGCCGAAACGGTCGGAGAGGTGGCGCTCAGTGCGACGCAGCTCGGCTACGGGTACCTGTGGCTCGGTAGGCTCCGAGGTAGCAGCATCGGCTTTGGCGGGCGGCGTGAGGCCGTTGCGCACCAACTGCTCCACCTTGCGTACTGATAGCTCCTCATCCACGATGCGGTGAAACAACGCCAACTGCTGCTCTACGCTGTCGATGTTGACCAGCGCGCGTGCGTGGCCCATCGAAATCACGTTGTCGCGCAGACCGATTTGAATATCGGGTGGCAGTTTCAGCAGGCGCAGGTAGTTCGTGACAGTCGAGCGGTTTTTGCCTACCCGGTCGCCCAGTTCTTCTTGTTTCAGGTTGCACTCGCTCACCAAGCGCTGGTAGCTGAGGGCAATTTCGATGGCGTTGAGGTTCTCGCGCTGGATGTTCTCAATGAGCGCCATTTCCAGCATCTGCTGGTCGTCGGCCTTGCGGATGTAGGCCGGAATAGTCTCCAGACCCGCCAGCCGCGAAGCTTGCAAACGCCGCTCCCCCGAAATCAGCTGGTAGGAGTTGGTGCCCATCTGGCGCACCGTTACGGGCTGGATGATGCCCTGAATCTTGATCGATTCGGCCAGTTCCTGCAACGCAGTCTGGTCGAAGTGCGTGCGGGGCTGGTAGGGGTTGGCCTCAATGTGACCCACCGGAATCAACCCCACGGAATTGACGGGGTGGGGCACCAGGCCCGTGGAGCCTACCCGGTCGCTTTTCTTTTCGTAGCTACCCTCAATCAGCGCGTTCAGGCCACGGCCCAGGCCGCCTACTTTGCGCTTGGGGAGCGACGGAATATTTTTCTCTTCGTTTTTCTCTGACATACCTGCGAGCGGCTGTTATTCATCAGCGGATAAAGCCGGATTCAAAAATACACAAACCGCCGGGAAGGTTAGGGAAATTTCGTTGGGTAGGGAAGCCGGGGACTGCTTCCGACTAAAAAGCTTTGTCATCCTGAGCAGAGCGAAGTACCTTCTCACCTAAAAACGAGTCGTTGGTACGAGCATCGTTCTTAGGCGAGAAGGTACTTCGCTCTGCTCAGGATGACAAAGCTTTTGATTAATAGTTATGCGGCCTCGTCGCTGGCTTCTTCTTGCTCTGCTTCAGCTTCTGGGGTAGCGGCTACCACGTTCTTCTCCACAATCTCGCGGGCCAAGTTCAGGTAGCTAATGCTGCCTTTGCTCTCAGCATCATGCAGAATCACGGGAATACCAAAGCTTGGCGACTCCGATAGCTTCACGTTGCGCGGAATAATGGTATCGAATACCAACTGCTGGAAGTGCAGCTTCACTTCCTCTACTACCTGGTTGGAGAGGCGCAGGCGCACGTCGTACATCGTAAGCAGAATGCCCTCGATTTCCAGCGTCTCGTTTAGGCGGCCCTGAATGATTTTCACCGTGTTCAGCAGCTTGCCCAAGCCTTCCAGCGCAAAATACTCGCACTGCACCGGAATGATAACCGAGTGTGCCGCCGTAAGGGCATTCACCGTAATCAGGCCTAGCGAAGGCGAGCAGTCGATGATGATGAAGTCGTACTGATCGGCCAGAGGGCGGAGCGCATCTTTCATCTTCTCCTCCCGGTTGGGAAGGTTAATCATCTCTACTTCAGCACCTACCAGGTCAATATGGGAAGGCATCAGGTCGAGGTGGGGAAGGATGTTGGTTTGCAGGATGGTGTCCTCGGCACTCACGCCGTCCACCATGCACTCGTACACGCTGTTCTCGATATCCTTGGGGTCGAACCCTACCCCCGACGTGGCATTGGCCTGCGGGTCGGCATCGACCAGCAGCGTCCGATATTCCAGCGCCGCCAGGCTGGCTGCCAGGTTAATGGCCGAGGTGGTTTTGCCTACGCCGCCCTTCTGGTTGGCTACCGCAATGATTTTGCCCATGTGTTTTAAAGCTGTTGGCTGTTAGCTGTTAGCTGTTAGCTTTTCTATAAAGTATACTCGCGCTGTAGAGAAGAATGTGGCTAGCAGCCAGCAGCTTCTGTTACAGATCAATCGTTTCGCCGATTTGCAACAGCGTCAGCTCTTTGCCGGCTTGCTGCGCTTTGTTTTTGGCGGCTTCCTGGTCGATTTTGATGGCCGGAAACGTGTCGTAGTGCATACCGATGAGCTTAGTGGCGCCTACCCAGTTGGCCGCAACCAGCGCATCATCAATGCCCATAGTGTAGTTGTCGCCGATGGGTAGGATAGCGAAGTCCAGCTTGTATTGCTCACCAATGATTTTCATGTCGTAGGTGAGGGCTGTGTCGCCGGCGAAGTAGAACGTTTTGCCTTCCGCTTCCACGATAAACCCAGCCGCCAGGCCGCCGTAAGTGCCGTCGGGGAGAGAGCTGGAGTGCGTGGCGGCTACCATTTTTACGGTGCCGAAGGGTAGGGTTACCTTGCCGCCAATGTTCATGGGGTAAGCAGCTTTCAGGCCTTTCTGCCCAAACCAGCCAGCTATTTCGGCAATGGCCACCAGTTCGGCGCCGGTGCGGTTGCCAATTTCTTCCACATCAGCCACATGGTCGCCGTGGCCGTGCGTGAGCAGAATGTAGTTCGCCTCAATCTTCTCTACCTCCACGTCTTTAGCTAAAGGGTTGGGGCGGATGAACGGATCAAAAAGCACTTTCTGCCCACCGGTTTCAAGAAGGAAGCACGCGTGGCCGAAGTAGGTCAGTTTCATATAGAGTAATGCAGGTGTGTCAGTTGCGGGTTATCAAGTTGCCGTTGTGTAGGATGGTTATCCCGAGCTTGCGAACGACCTCATGCCAATTGAACGACAAGCGTTAACAACGACTCGTTCCAGCGTGAAAAGGTCCTTCGCTGTGCTCAGGATGACAGTCTTATTTGATTGACAACTGACAACTAATAACCGCGAACAGCTTAGTTTAGCACAAAGATACACTGTTTCGCCTTTCTCATGAGTTCGTTTTTTGCGTCGTTTGGCCGGTTTTTCCTTTGTCTGCACGGGGCTGCTGAGCGGCTGCGGCGGCCCGGCGCAGCCCACCGACGACCGGCGCGTGTTTCGCTACAACCAGCCCGAGGCCCTGACCTCGTTGGACCCGGCCTTTGCCAACAAGCAGGCGAATATCTGGGCCGTGACCCAGCTCTACAACGGCCTGCTGGAGTTGGACGACAGCCTAAAGCCCGGCCCGGCCATTGCGCGCCGATACCAAATCTCGCCCGATGGCAAGACGTACACCTTCACCCTACGCTCCGGCGTGCGCTTCCACGACTCGGAGGTGTTTGCCGGCGGTAAGGGTAGGGCCGTCACGGCGCAGGACTTTGTATACAGCTTCCGGCGCCTGTTCGACCCCGCCACGGCCAGTCCCGGCGGCTGGATTTTTCGGGGGAAGGTGCTGGAAAACAGTCAGGGAGAAATTAGCGACACGGCCTTTGTGGCCGCCAACGACTCTACCCTGCGCATTTATTTAAAGGAGCCGTTTATCCCGTTTCTGGGCATTCTGACGATGCCCTACGCCTACGTGGTGCCGCGCGAAGCGGTGCAACGCTACGGCAAGGACTTCCGGGAGCATCCGGTGGGTACGGGGCCGTTTCGGTTCAAGGTGTGGGACGAAAGCAACGCCATCATCTACCACCGTAACCCGAGCTACTGGCGCCGCGACGCCCAGGGCCAGCCGCTGCCCTACCTCGACGCGGTGCAAATCAGCTTTATCACGGACCGTAAGACGGAGTTTCTGACGTTTCAGCAGGGTAAGCTGGATTTTCTGTCGGGTATTCGGGAAGGCTCGCGCGACCTGATTATGCACCCCGATGGCACCGTGCGCGAGGAATTTCGCAATAAATTCAGGGTAGAGAAAGTGCCCTACCTCAACACGGAGTACCTGGGCTTTCAGCTCGACCCCAAAAACCTACCTACCGACGACGACACGCCCGCTCTGCGCGACCGGCGCGTGCGTCAGGCCCTGAGCTACGCCCTCAACAAGCCCGAAATGGTGGCGTATTTTCTGAATAATGTGGGCGTGCCGGGCGTATCGGGCTTCGTGCCGTCGTCGCTGCCTTCATACAGCGCTACCCTGGTGCCGGGCTACGATTACCAGCCCCAAAAAGCGCGGGCGCTGCTGCGGGAAGCGGGCTTTGGTCCGGGACGGCCGCTGCGGCTGCGCCTGAGCACGGTGCAGGAACGCAAGGAAATCTGCGAGTACATGCAGAAGAAATGGGCTGAGGTAGGCGCGCAGGTTCAGATTGATGTGAACCAGGCCGCTGCCCACCAGGAGCTGGTGGATAACGGTCGTGCCGCCTTCTTCACCAAAAGCTGGCTGGGCGACTACCCTGACGCCGAGAACTACCTGGCCTTATTCTACAGTCCGAACTTCTCGCCCGCTGGTCCCAACAAAACGCACTATAAAAACACGATCTACGACCGTCTCTATCAGCAGGCTAACGGCGAGCAGAACACCGCTAAGCGCTACGACCTCTATCGCCAGATGGACCGCCTGATGATGGCCGACGCGCCCGTGGTGCCGCTTTATTATGATGAGGTAGTGCGCCTGACGCAGAATAATGTACGTGGCCTGCGGCCCAATCCCATGAACCAGCTCACGCTGGAGCGCGTTCGGAAGGAGTAAATATGCCATTCCGAGCGCAGCGAGGAATCTGAGTTTAAAGCTTCCATACTCAGATTCCTCACTGCGTTCGAAATGACACGTCGTATTGCTTACCTTATCCGTATCCCTACCCCGTATGAAATCCCTCCACACCCAGCAACACCCGCTCGCCGACCTCCGCTACCAGCTGAACGTGCTCACCCACGCGGAGGCTGCCGGTAGTCACTTGCCGCCGTTTGCTGCTAAGCTGCGCGAAACCGGATTGCTGCCTCTGCGTCCCACGGGCCTCACGGTGATGCAGATTAACGTGGGTAAGATGTGCAACCAGACCTGCCACCATTGCCACGTAGACGCCGGCCCCGACCGCACGGAAATCATGACCCGCGCTACCATGCAGCAGTGCCTCAATGCGCTGGCGCAGACCGATATTCCGGTGGTAGACCTCACAGGCGGCGCGCCGGAGATGAACCCGGATTTCCGGTGGTTTGTGGAGCAGATTTCGGCGTTGGGCCGCAGCGTGATTGTGCGCTGCAACCTCACCATCATCGTGGCCAATAAGAAGTACCACGATCTGCCCGAATTCTTTGCCCGGCACCGGGTGCGGGTGGTGTCGTCGCTGCCGTGCTACACGGCCGCGAATACTGATAAGCAGCGCGGCGACGGGGTATTTGAGCGTTCCATTCGGGCCTTGCAAATGCTGAATGCCGTGGGCTATGGCGTGGCCGATACAGGTTTAGTGCTGGACTTGGTGTTCAATCCTGGCGGCGCTTCCCTACCCGGTCCGCAGGCGGCGCTAGAAGTGGACTATAAGCGCCAGCTGATGCAGGACTACGGCATTGTGTTCAACAACTTGCTCACCATCACCAATCTACCCATCAACCGCTTCCTGGAATTCTTGCTAGAAAGCGGCAGGTACGAGCTGTATATGGAGAAGCTGGTGACAGCCTACAACCCTGCCGCCGCCGCCAACGTGATGTGCCGCAGCACGCTATCCGTGGGCTGGGACGGCCAGCTTTACGACTGCGACTTCAACCAACAGCTCGATTTGCTGGTAGAAGCATCGGCCCCGCGCCATATTCAGGATTTCGACCAAATGGCGTTGGAAGGCCGCACCGTGGTTATAAATCAGCACTGCTACGGCTGCACGGCTGGTGCGGGTTCCAGCTGCGGCGGCGCTACGGTCTAGTTATTTACTGAAAGCAATGGAGACTACTATTCAAAGCCAGGTGCGCGACTACTACGGCACGCAGCTGACAACCAGCCAGGACCTGAAAACCAACGCCTGCTGCACCACCGATATTCCGGCGGCGCACCGCCGAATTCTGGCCACGCTGGAACCCGAAGTATTAGATAAATATTACGGCTGCGGTGTGTGCGTGCCGCCAGCCGTGGCCGATTGCACCGTGTTGGACCTAGGTAGCGGCAGCGGCCGCGACGCTTTCCTACTCTCGAAGCTGGTGGGCGAAAACGGCCACGTGATTGGCGTGGATATGACCGACGAGCAGCTGGCCGTGGCGCGTCGGCATGTGGCCACGCACACCGAGCGGTTTGGCTACACCCAGCCCAATGTGGAGTTTCGTAAGGGCTACATTGAAGACCTGCGCACTGCCGACATAGCTGACAACAGCGTGGATGTGGTGGTGAGTAATTGCGTGCTGAACCTGAGTACCGACAAAGCCGCTACCTACCGCGAAATATTTCGGGTATTGAAGCCTGGGGGCGAGTTGTTTATCTCGGATGTTTTTGCTGATCGGCGCATACCCGAAGCCCTGCGCCAGGACCCTGTACTGTATGGCGAGTGCCTGAGCGGCGCGCTGTATGAGCAGGATTTTCGGCGCCTGCTGCACGAGTTGGGCATACGTGACTACCGCCTCACCGAGCGCCGCCGCCTGACGATAGAAAATGCGGAAATCGAGCAGAAAGTGGGCAATATCAAGTTCTACTCGCTCACGGTGCGGGCCTTCAAGCTTGACTTGGAAGACCAGTGCGAGGATTACGGCCAGGTGGCTACCTACCTGGGCTCCCTACCCGACGAGCCCCACGGCTTCACCCTCGACGACCACCATTACTTTGAAACCGGCCGGCCCGTGCTGGTGTGTGGCAACACCGCCGATATGCTCACCCAAACGCGCTACGCCTCGTATTTCAACGTGACTGGTGACAAAACCCGACATTTTGGCTTATTCCCCTGCGGTCCGTCTCCGTCCGCTAATTCCGATGCAGTGGACTCTTCCTGCAGCTGTTAGTTTCTGATGCCGTCGTCTAGCAGTTCAGGAAATAGTGCTGCCCCATCCGTCAGCATCATCATTCCTACCTTCAACGAAGCCGATTCCATTGCGGAACTGGTACGTTGCCTGCGCGCCGCTACAGTGGGCGATGAAGTGGAAATTTTGGTGGCCGATGGGCAAAGCCCAGACGCTACGGCGGCCCTGGCGCAAGCGGCCGGAGCGCGGGTAGTAGTGTGTCCGCGCAAGGGGCGTGCTGCCCAAATGAACCACGGCGCCCACATGGCTACCGGCGAGATACTGTACTTTCTGCACGCCGATACATATCCGCCTGCGGGCTTCCTCGCCGACATCCGGCAGGCGCTAGCGCAGGGATACCGCAGCGGCTGCTACCGCCTGGCGTTCGACCACCCGCACTGGTTTCTGCGTGCCAATGCGTGGTTTACGCGCTTTCCGTGGACGGTCGTGCGCTTCGGCGACCAAAGCCTGTTTGTGTCGAAAGCGCTATTCGCGCAGATTGGTGGCTTTTGGGAAGATTTATTGGTGATGGAAGATCAGGAAATCATCGTGCGGCTGAAAGCCCAAGGCCCGTTCCGGGTGGTGCCGCGCACCGTCACTACCTCCGCCCGCAAGTACCTCGATAATGGCGTGTATCGTCTACAAGGGTTGTTTACCAGCATTGCAGTGCTCTATTGGCTAGGCGTCTCACAAGAGAACCTGGTGCGGTTTTATCGATTTTTTATCCGCAAGGGCAAATTGTAGAGGCACAAGAAAAACCTGCTATATGACCGCACTGGATACCTCAATACACCTATTGATTTTTGCCCGCGAGCCGGTGCTGGGTCGCGTCAAGACTCGGCTGGCGGCTGGTATCGGGGCGGAAGCAGCATTGAGCGTGTATCGGGAACTACTGGCCCACACAGCGCAGGCCGTAACAGAGGCGCAGATACCTGCCACGGTGTGGCTGGCCGAGGAGCCTACCATCCCACTCGCCCCTAACGAAGCGCTGCCCGAGTGGCCTGATTTACCCTGGCGCGTGCAGCCTACCGCCGACTCACTGGGCGCACGCATGGCACACGCCTTCGCCGAAGCTTTTGCCACTGGTGTTACCCGCATTGCCATCATCGGCACCGATTGCCCCGGCCTGACAGCCGCGCACCTCACCCAGGCATTTCAACTCCTAACCGACCACGATGTGGTACTTGGCCCCGCCGATGACGGTGGCTACTACCTGCTGGGCCTGCGCCAACCGCAGCCGGTGCTATTCGCAAACAAAACCTGGAGCACGCCTACCGTCCTCGCCGATACCCTCGCCGACGCGCAACGACTGGGCTTGCGCACGGCGCTGCTCCCTACCCTCCACGACGTAGACTCCGCCGCCGACCTCGCCCGCTGGCGGGCAGGGTAGGGGCTACAGGCCGTAATGACGGCTCTTCTCTATCTCTCCAGACCGGCTGTTATCTTATCCATTTGCTCCGCAACGTAGGTAAGCAACTCTTTCAGTGGCGGGGGCGTGTCGTTGGTCAACTCAGCCTGCACAGTTTTCTGCGTGCCATCGGCTAGGGTAAGGGTGAGGTAGGTAGAGGGTAAGTCGCTGACGCCAGACAAATAGTGGCTTTGTAGCTGGCTGAAATGCAAGGCGTTGGCCTGCTGTATGGTCTGATTGATAACAGCAGTGGGTAGGCGCAACTCGTGCTTGCCTTTGAGCGTCACAAAATCGAGGCCCTCGTAGGCTACGCGGCCATCGGCGTACACGGTGGCAGTGTAGGCGGGGCAGGTGCCAAAGCAGCGCGTCTTACGAAACACCATAACGGGGGCGTCTTTCGCTGTTGGTTTTACTACGGGTTGGTCTCTTTGCGGGGCCTGTTGCTGATTCATGGCCGGGTCCTTTGCAGGGTCATACTGCACAGGCATGTTTCCCTGGGTAGGGGCAGGCGTTTGCGACGAGGTAGGCTGCTGGGCACTGGTGGAACAGGCCGCCATACTACCACACACAATAAGTATAGGCAACAGGGAAAGACGCATAGGAAGTAGGAGAATGTGCAGAAATAGTAGGCCAAAAACCAGGCCCAAGTATAGTGCCCTAACGTGTCACGCATAAAAAAGACCCACGCCGGGTAGGCGCAGGTCTTTTCAAACAGACAGAAAATCAGCCTTATTTTTTACCTCCTTGGCGCTTGGCGGCGGCCTCGCGCTCCTGGGTGGCCTTCATAGCCTCGGCCAAGCGGGCCTGGAAGCCGCTGGGCTTCTTGTCCTTGTTTTTCACCTGGTTAGCCTCCAGCTTCGCCCGAATCTTCGTGTCATCCACGAAGCTACGCGTGATGGCCTGCTGGGCAAACGTAACCATGTTCGACACGAAGTAGTACCACGTGAGGCCCGCCGCAAAGCTGTTCAGCACGAACATGAACACCAGCGGCATCAGGTAGCTGTAGAACTTCATAGGGCCCTGCATGGCCGTGTTCATCTGTTGGCTCTGCCAGGTCATGAGTAGGGTAGAGGCCGTCATGAGCAGCGTGAACAGGCTCACGTGGTCGCCGTACCACTTCACATAGAAAGGCAGCTTGATGAATACATCGTAGCTACTCAAGTCCTTGGCCCACAGGAAGCTCTGTTGCCGTAGCTCAATGGCGTTGGGAAAGAACTGGAACATGGCAAACAGAATCGGGATAGTGAGCAGGGTGGGCACGCAACCGCTCAACGGGCTCACCCCGAAGGTCTGGTACAGCTTCATCGTTTCCTGCTGCTGCTTCACCTGGTCGTCGGGGTACTTCTCCTTAATCTCGTCGATTTCGGGTTTCAGCACCTTCATGCGCGCCTGCGACTCATACGTTTTGTACGTCAGCGGCCACGTTACTAGCTTGATAATCACTACCAGAATGGCGATGATAATACCGTAGGAACCAATGAATTGCTCCAAAAAGTGGAAAATCGGAATAATCACAAAACGGTTCACCCACCGGAAAAAGCCCCAGCCTAGGTACACGTTGCGGTCAAACTCGGGCGCTACCTGCTTCAGCAAGCTAAACGAGTTCGGGCCGAAGAAAAACCGCATGCCGGCTTTGCCGCTCTGCGCGTCGGCCACCGGAATAGTGAGCGAAGAGGTGAGGGTTTTGATGAACGTGGAATCGTTCAGGTCTACCGTCGAGTTGAATTTGCCGGTCGAGAAGTTGTTGTCGGCAATCAGGCCGGCCACGAAAAAGTCGTGCTTGTGCGCGGCCCACTTCAGCGGCTCGTTGAAGGTTTGCTCCTCGGGATTTTCGCTGGTTTCGGCCAGGGCGCCGTGGTCGTCCTTCAAGTAGTAGTTGATGGTGCTGTGGTTGCGGTTCTGCTTGGCGTCCTGCTCCGTCTGGCGCACGTTATCCACGAAGGTGAGCGTGAGCGGCTCCTGCGCCACCACACGGTCTAGGCCCTGCATGCGCAGGTTGTAGCCTACCTCGTAGCTGCCGGGCAGCAGCGTATACACCTGCTCGATGCTGCCGCCGGCTACCTGGGCCGTGAAAGTCAGCCGCTGGCCGTTTTTGCCATCAGCTGCAAACGGCTGCGGGCCACTCGACTCAAAATACAGATCGGAGAAGCGCACCGTGCGGCCGTCCAGCGTACGGAAACGGGTGTCCAGTTTGGCGCTCTGCGCATCCAGCAAGAACAGCGGCTTGCCAAAAAATGTCTTGTAGTTGTTCAAGCGCACCGCTTCAATCAGGCCGCCTTTGCTGGTGAAGGTCAGGGTGAGGTTGTCGTTTTGCAGCTGCACCTGTTGGGCCGTGCCCTGTGCTGCGCCGGCAAAAGCGCCCAGCTGGCGCACAATCATCGCCGAATCGGGAGCGGCGGCAGTAGCGACCGTGTCGCGCACGACAGCCGTAGTTGCGGCTGGTTTGGTTGCGTGCTTGGCTTCTTCCTCTACCTTGGGCGCAAAGAAGAAGAGATACACCAGAAGCATGGCCGCCATCAAAAACAGGCCCGTTGCTGAATTTCTATCCATGAAAAATGGGTACTGAAAAAATAAAAAGTAGGAGTCGTGCCGCAAAAATCCGGCGCGACTCCTACAAAGGTCGTGGTTGTCAGGTGATTTTTCCTAGCCCGGTAGTTTTGGCAGGGAAAGAGTAGGCAATAACCTCTGTCATCCTGAGCAGAGCGAAGGACCTTCTCACGGTAGAACGAGTCGTTGTTACGCTCGTCGTTCTACCGTGAGAAGGTCCTTCGCTCTGCTCAGGATGACAGACGAATTCAATGCTTACCCTACAACTCGTTCTTATGCCGCTGAATAGCGGCTTTCACAAAGCGCACAAACAGCGGGTGCGGGTTCTGCACGGTGCTTTTCAGCTCCGGGTGAAACTGCCCGGCCACAAACCACGGGTGGTTGGGAATTTCCACTACTTCCACCAGGCCCGTGTCGGGGTTGGTGCCCGAGGCTACCATACCGCCGTTTTCAAATTGCTGGAGGTAGTCGTTGTTGAACTCGTAGCGGTGGCGGTGCCGCTCGCTGATGTGGTTGCGGCCATAGGCCTTGGCGGCTTTGGAGTTGCGGCGCAGCTCGCAGTCGTAGGCGCCCAGGCGCATGGTGCCGCCTTTCTGCGTAATAGCTTTTTGCGCCTCCATCATCGAAATGACGGGGTTCGGCGACATTGGGTCCATCTCCGTGGAGTTGGCGCCTTCCAATTGCAGCACGTGGCGGGCAAATTCCACCACGGCCACCTGCATACCCAGGCAAATCCCGAAGAAGGGAATCTTGTTCTCTCGCACGTATTTCACGGCCGCAATCTTGCCCTCAAAACCCCGCTCGCCAAAGCCCGGCGCCACCAGCACACCATCCACGCCGTGCAGCAGTTGGGCCACGTTATCGGCCGTGATGTGCTCCGACTGAATGCTGCGCAGGTGCACTTTGCACTCGTTTTGCGCGCCAGCATGTACGAAAGCTTCGTTGATGGATTTGTAGGCGTCGGGCAACTCTACATACTTGCCTACCAGTGCAATTGTCACTTCCTCGGTAGGGTTTTTCAGCCGGCCCAAGAAATCCTTCCAGTTTTCTAGATCGGGATGCGTGCCACCGTTTAAGCGCAGCTTCTTGATTACACGCTCGTCGAGGTGCTCCTTTAGCATCAGCAGCGGCACCGAGTAAATGGTGTCGGCATCGAGGCTCTCGATAACGGAGTTGATGTTGACGTTGCAAAACAGTGCAATCTTGCGGCGCATCTCCGGCGGAATCGGGTGCTCGGAGCGGCATACCAGAATGTCGGGTTGCAGGCCGGCGCTGCGCAGGTCGCGCACCGAGTGCTGGGTAGGCTTGGTCTTCAACTCACCTGCCGCTTTCAGGTAGGGTAGGAGGGTGAGGTGAATGACCAGGGAACTACTTTCCGGCAGTTCCCAGCGCAGCTGCCGCACCGACTCCACGAAGGGTAGGCTCTCGATGTCGCCAATGGAGCCGCCGATTTCGGTAATCACCACGTCGAACTGGCCGGTTTCGCCCAACAGCAGCATGCGACGCTTAATCTCGTCGGTGATGTGGGGCACCACCTGCACAGTTTTGCCGAGGTAGGCGCCCTCACGCTCCTTGGTAATCACGTGGTCGTAGATGCGGCCCGTGGTTACGTTGTTGGCCTGGGAGGTGGGCGTGTTCAGGAACCGCTCGTAGTGGCCCAGGTCGAGGTCAGTTTCGGCGCCGTCGTCGGTCACGAAGCACTCGCCGTGCTCGTACGGGTTCAGCGTGCCGGGGTCGATGTTGATGTAGGGGTCGAACTTCTGGATGGTGACCCGGAAGCCCCGCGCTTGCAGCAACTTGGCAAGGGAAGCGGAAATGATTCCTTTTCCGAGAGAGGATGTCACCCCGCCGGTGACAAAAATATACTTGGCCGTTGGAGCCGCGGACGTGGAGTTTCGGTCTGGCATAACGGGAAACAAAGGTACGAAAAGAAACCGGGCGGAGAGGTGTTGCTTTTCGGGTATTTCTGGCGTAGGGGAGGATAGAGGGCGTTAGAAAGCTAATGTGCTATGATTGCTTTGAAACAAGTGATGACAGCTATATTGTCCTACTGATTCATAGGAAGCGAATTAATAGCAAAACAAGAAAGACTCATGGCAGATAAGCTGTATCTTAATTCAATAGATTTAACAGGAGAATATAGTCCTTCGTGGTCGAATATTCCGAATGATACATGGCGAACTATACTTGAAGAGTACTTCTATAAAATATCAGATAGTTTTGCTTTTATGAATGTTTATAGTGAAAATGATTTATCTCCAAAGTATCTAGATTTTTTTAAGAATTGGAATCTTGAGAAAATGAATTTGGTAGAAGTAAATGATGACATTGTATGCAGGTTTAAATTGAATGATGATTGCAAAGAAAGATTGTTGAGACAAGATTTTTCAGTGCATGAGATAGGGATGTTTCCACCTAGAAATATTTTTGAATACGATGAAAAGCATTACTATTATGAATTTGATGAACTATACTTTTTTTATGGTAATAAACTCATTGGTATTTTTATCAATCACGAAAATATGATTCAATTTGAAAATTTAAATGAGCAAGAGCTTGTCCTTTTGCAAAAACTTGATAAAAGCATCTCAATTGATATAATTGATGAGGCTGCTTTTCAAAAATGTATTCAGGATAGACATGTGAGTTAAAAAGAGTACTTAATTTTTTGCTTTCTGTATGAACATAAAAATAAACCACCTGCAACACGTCGGTATTTCAGTAACAGATATCGAATCGTCGGAAAAGTTCTACCAACGCCTGGGTTTCGAAAACGTGATGACCTCTACCTTTGCGCACGAGTGCAGCGAGGGTAGGGTAATGATGATGCAGCACGGAACGATTATCGTGGAGCTGTACCAAATGCCCGAGCCCACGCTAACGGAAATCAGAAAGCGCACAAATGGTAAAATCGACCACGTGGCGTTTGATGTCGATGATATCGACGAAACCTACGCCACGCTGAAAGCAGACGGGTTTCATATCGTAGAGGAGGCGCCGGTGTATCTGGGTTTCTGGCAAAAGGGCTGCAAATACCTCAACATCCTGGGGCCTGATGGCGAGCGGCTGGAGTTTTGCCAGATTCTGTAGAAGCGGCGTAGCCAGTGCGCATAGGAAGTGCTGCTTCGCGGCCGTTCTTCGCACTCGCTCGGCTGTGTCGAGTGAGCACTACGCCCCAGCAGCTTTGCTGCGCGCGTCTGCGCTAACCCCAGGTCAATTTCACTCAGACGACGCAAACGGATTCGGGGCGCAGCCCCTCAGGCGTAGGACTCACTCGGCACAGCCGAGCGAGTGCGGAGGGCGAGGGCGCAGAGTTTGACGCGCCAAAAACCACCCACCCCGTTTTGTTCTCCTGCGCAGCTTCCGCATCTTGCGTGTCTATGCTGACTGCTTTTTGCCGCCGCGCCGCGTTACTGGCGTTTCTGTTGCTGCCTACCCTGGCGGCTGTTGCCGCCAACCCGCCTACCCCGCGCCCGCCCGATACGGCGTGGCTCACCAAGCTGCTCACCGAATCGGCGGTGCTGCGGCAGCACCACGTGGGCGTGAGCCTGGTGGATGCAACGACGGGCGAAACGCTCTACGAGCAGCAGGCCGACCGCTACTTCATGCCGGCCAGCACCATGAAGCTGTTTTCGCTCTACGCCGGCCTGCACCTGCTGGGCGACTCCCTCCCCAGCCTGCGCTACGTGCGCCACCAGGACTCGCTGATTTTCTGGGGCACCGGCGACCCTACCCTGCTGCACGGCGACGTGCCCTCGCGCCGCGCCTTCGACTTTCTGGCCAGTCGCCCCGAGAAGCTGTACTACGCCTCCGTGCCCTGCGTGTCGGCGTTTGGGCCCAGCTGGAGCTGGGACGACTACAATTATTACTACCAGCCCGAACGCGGGCCATTTCCGCTGTACGGCCACACCGTGCGCTTCTACGCCCGCACCGGCCCTACGCCGCACCTGCGCTTGGTGCCGCGCTACTTCGCGCCGGTGGTAGAGCCCATGCCCGCCAACTATCCCGCCGCCGCCGACGACCACGTGCGCCGGGCCGTGTTGGAAAACCGCTTCTTCGTGTTGCCGTGGGCCAAGAACTGGATTGACGAAACACCCTTCCGGGTAGGGCCGGAGCTGACGCGGCTGCTGTTGCAGGATACCCTGCACCGACCCGTGGTGGCAGTGCCATTCCGCTCGCACGCCACCGAAACCGTGTATACCGTGCGCGGCCTACCCGCCGACTCGCTGTACCAGCGCATGTTGCAGGTATCGGACAACTTTCTGGCCGAGCAGTTGCTGCTCATGTGCGCCGGCCAGCTTCGCCCCGATTCACTCAACTCGGCCCTACCCATCAAAGTCACGCTGGCCAACTACCTCCGCGACCTGCCCGACGCGCCGCATTGGGTAGACGGCTCGGGCCTTTCGCGCCAAAACCTCGTCACGCCCCGCGACCTGACGGTACTGCTACTCAAGCTGCACCAGGAAGTAACGGAAGCGCGCCTATTGAGCCTGCTGGCGGCTGGCGGTGGCCACGGCACCCTGCGCCGCGTGTACCGCGACCCGAAGGGTCCGTGGCTGTGGGGCAAAACCGGCACGCTCAGTAACACGCATAACCTCTGCGGCTACCTGCGTACCAAGTCGGGTAGGCTGGTGGCGTTCAGCTTTCTCAACAACAATTATGTGGTGCCCACCAGCGCCGTGCGCGCCGAGATGGAGCGCGTGCTTACGCAGGTACGAGCACGTTGGTAGGGTAGGGGACAAGCAAAAAAGCGCCTTCTCAGGTGAGAAAGGCGCTTTTCAGAACGTCATGCTGAGCGGAGTCGGAGCATCTCTACCGTGAGTAATCCTCCCTAATTGCAGTGAAGCGGTAGAGATGCTTCGACTTCGCTCAGCATGACAACAACTATCGGACGATAACCTACTTGATGTACTTGGCTAGCGTTGCGCGCAAGTCGTCGCCGCGCAGGTTGGTGGCGACGATTTTGCCGGTGGGGTCTACCAAGAAGTTCTGTGGAATAGCCTGCACGTGGTATTGCACAGCCACGTCGTTCTGCCAGCCTTTTAGGTCTGAAACCTGCGTCCAGGCCAGTTGGTCGTCGGCAATGGCTTTCAGCCATTTCTCGCGGGCCTTTTCGTTGTCGAGCGACACGCCCAGAATGTCGAAGTTCTTGGTTTTGTAGTCGTTGTAGACTTTGGTGACGTTGGGGTTTTCCTGGCGGCAGGGGCCGCACCATGACGCCCAGAAATCGACCAGCACGTATTTGCCACGGTAGTCGGCCAGGGAAACTTGCTTGCCGTCGGGGGTTTGCTGGGTGAAGTTAGGAGCTGTAGCGCCGATTGAAACGGCTTTGATGGCTTGCAACATTTCCCCGTATTTCTTGCCTTCGGGGCTATTCTTCACTGCCGGCGACAACGACTCGTACAGCGGCGCTACCTCGGCATAGCTGGGTACGGCTCCGCCTACCTGCTTCACCGCGCCCAGGCTCACGGGCGAGTTGGGGTTGGCCTTCACAAAAGCCAGGTAGTGCTGCTTGCTCTCGGCCGAAATGGCTTCTTCGCGCTCATCCAGCTGCTTCATAAAGGCTGGATCTTTGCGCTGCTCGGGCGAGGCGGCGCGGTAGTCGACCATCAGCGCCTTCATTTTGTCGTTGGCGGGTTTCAGAGTGGCTTGTAGCTTCTGGTGCTCCGCCGTAAGCTTGGAGCCGGTGATTTTGGCGGTGGTCAGTGAATCGGCGCTGGTGAGCATTACCGGACCTTTTTCCAGGAACAACGTCGTGCGGTCGGCCTTCATGAAATTCGCGAGCGTTTGCTTCAGCTTGCCGTCGCGGGCCAGCACCAGCATCACTTGCTGCGGTGCTTCCACGGTGCCTTTCAGCTCAAAGGCGCCGTTGGTGAGGGCGGTGGAGTCGGTAAACTTGCCGTCGCGCAGCATATATACCTTGGCCGGCGCGCTGAGCTTGCCAATTTTGCCTTTCAGCGTGTAGGGGGTAGGGGTTTGCGCCTGCGCTAGCCAGGGTGCTACCAATAGAAGTCCAAGCAGGTGTTTTTTCATGAGAGCAGAGTAGAGATAAGGTAGGGATTTGGAGGTAAGCTGTACTAAAGTAGAGTATTACGTTCAGCGGGTTGCATTACTTAATATACTTGGCCAAGGTCGTTTGCAGATCGGCGCCGCGCAGATTCACGGCTACTATTTTGCCGCTGGGGTCAACCAAGAAGTTCTGCGGAATGGCTTGTATGTGGTAGCGAGTTGCAACGTCACCTTTCGTGCCTTGTAGGTCCGATACCTGCGTCCAAGCCAACTTATCTTCCTGTACGGCTTTCACCCACTTTGCTTTTTCATCGTCCAATGATACGGCCAGGATATCGAAATTCTTGCCTTTATAAGTAGTATAAGCCTTCGTAACGTTGGGATTTTCCTGGCGGCAAGGGCCACACCACGACGCCCAGAAGTCGACCAGCACGTACTTACCGCGATAGTCGGCCAACGATACCTGTTTGCCCTCGGGGGTGTGCTGGGTGAAGTTGGGCGCCTGCGCGCCAATAGCAATAGCTTGCAACCCTGGCAACATTGCTTTGTAACGTTGCCCTTCAGGAGTGTTTTGAAGGGTAGGCGACAGCGCATTATAAAGCGATGCCAGCTCTGCATATTGGGGCACGTTGCCCGCTGCAAACTGCATCACGTCTAGGCTCACCCAGGAAGCAGGGTTGGCTTTAATGAAGGCTGCGTAGGCTTGCTGATATTCCTTGTTGATGTCATTAAATTTTTCCTGCATACGCTCCCGGAACGCTGGGTCCTTCTGTTCCTGCGGCGAGGCTTTCTGGGCTTCTGCGCCGAAAGCCTTTGTTTTGGCTACGATAGGCGCAAAAGAAGCCTTCATTTTGTTATATTCCGCTGTCATTTGCGTACCCGTAAACGTGGCATTCGGCAGTGAATCGGGGGTAGCAACTATCACGGGGCCGGGCTCTAGAAAAAGTCTGGTACGGTTGCGGGAAAGTGAGAAACCATCTTTCAGCTTGCCATTGCGCTGCACCACAATATCCACCTCCATGGGGCGGTCAGTGGAGCCTTTAAACTCAAACGCACCATCTTTCAACACAGTGGAATCCAGTGGTTGAATACCCCGCACCAAATAGATTTTCGCTGGCGCATTGAGCTTGCCAACGGTGCCTTTCACGGTGTAGGGAAAGGACGTTTGCGCCTGCACTAGGTAGGGCGCTGCGACTAATAGGGTAAGCAGATACTTTTTCATGAAAATAGAAGTAAGTAGGTGAAAGAATAAAGCGTTTGTGTGCTACTTGATATACTTGTCTAAAGCCGCCTGCAACTCGTCGCCGCGCAGGTTAGTGGCTACTATTTTGCCACCAGGGTCTACCAGGAAATTCTGCGGAATGGCTTGTATGTGGTAGAGCTTGGCCGCCTGATTGTCCCAGCCTTTCAGGTCCGATACCTGCGTCCAGGCGAGTTGGTCCGTTTGCACAGCCTTTAGCCATTTTTCGCGGTCTTCTTCACTGTCAAGTGAAACGCTCAAAACATCGAACTTCTTGTGCTTGAACTCATTATAAAGTTTTACAACGTTAGGATTTTCGGCCCGGCACGGCCCGCACCACGAGGCCCAGAAATCAATTAATACATATTTGCCGCGGTAGTCAGCCAACGATACTTGTTTGCCCTCGGGCGTTGGCTGGGTGAAGCCAGGGGCATGCGCACCCACGGCAGTAGCAGCCAAAACGGATAACTTCTCGCCGTATTTCTTACCTTCTGATGTGTTTTTTATTGCAGGTGACAGCGCTTTGTAAAGCGGAGCTACTTCGGCGTAGTCTGGTACCGGGCCACCAATCTGCATCACAGCGTCCAAGCTGACGTAGGAATCGGGATGAGCTTTGACGTAGGCGGCCAGTTGTTGATTACGTGCCTTGCGGCGCTGCTCATGTACGGCCTGATAAGTGGCTGCCTGCGATTCTTGGTACTGCACAACCGCCTTCCTTATCACCGAATCTGGGACAACTGGAAGAGCTTGCGGTTGCGCGCTGGCTACCTGGTTGGGCATCTTCGCCGTAACGCGGTAGGCACTGGCTGGTGGACTACTCGCCTTCTTGACCACCTGTAGCAGTTCGCCGTATTTCCGGCCTTCGGGGCTATTGCGCACCTCCGGGCTGAGCGCCTGGTAAAGCGTTCCTACTTCTGCGTAATTGGGCACAAACAAGCCGCCAGCCTGTTGAAGCGCATCTAAACTTACAAAGGAGGTAGGATTAGCCTGGGCGTATGCTTTCAGTATTTGTGTACGCTTTTTAGTAAAGATAGAGTCCTGCGCCGCTTGCCATTCTTTAATAGCCAGCGTGTCGGTAGTTTGGGGTGGTAGTTGGCGCTTGTGTTTAGCATATGCCTGTTTAATAGATGCTTGCAGCGCCTGATACTCCATCATGGGTTTTGGTCCCTTGATGATGGCTTTGTGTATCGAATCGGTGCTGCTTACTGTGATAGTGCCTTTGCTCAAGAACAACGATAATCGTTCAGCTCCCACTGTGTAAACACTTTTACCATCCCGCGCCAACAATAGCCACGCCCAACGGGGCGTATCAACAGTGCCTGTTATTTCAAATACACCGTTGATGGGCGAGGCAGAAGCGATAAAATCACCATCGCACAACATATACACTTTATCTGGTGGATTTAGCTTGCCAATAGTGCCTTTAACGGTGAAAGGAATAGGTGTTTGCGCCTGTGCTACCCAAGGCGCCGCGAGCAATAAAACAAGCAGATACTTTTTCATTGAAATAGAGCTATAAGTGAAAGAACAGGTACTACACATATAATTTTAGCTGGCCTAAACGCCAAGCGCCGCGCAAAACCCGGGCGGCGTCTCCCTGGGTTCTGCGCGGCGCTTAGCACAGCAGGTGGCTGAAAGACAGCCTAATATAGCACCCGAAACTTAATGGTGTGCTCTACCTGGCGCAATTCGTCCAGCAGCTCGGGCTCGTATTGCTTGTCTACATCGGTAATCACGTAGCCGATGTGCTCGTTGGTTTTCAGGTACTGCCCCAGAATGTTCACGTGGCGGGTAGCCAGCACGTTGTTGATGCGGGCCAGCACGCCGGGCACGTTGGCGTGAATGTGGATGAGGCGGTGCGCCTGCTGCTCGGGCAGTTGGATGTTGGGGAAATTGACGCTCTGCTGGGTGTTGCCGCTGTTGATGTAGTCCATGATGCGTTCGGGCACAAAGTGCGCAATGTTGCGCTGGGCCTCGGCCGTGCTGCCGCCAATGTGGGGCGTGAGCAGCACGTTGGGTAGGCCGCGCAGCTCGCTTTCAAAGCTTTCGTCGTTGGTCTTGGGCTCGTGCGGGAATACGTCGATGGCCGCACCGCCCAGGTGGCCCGAGCGCAGAGCTTCGGCCAGGGCCGGCACATCCACCACGTGGCCGCGGGCGTTGTTGATGAACAGCGCACCGGGCTGCATCTGGGCAAAGTGCTCGGCCCCGATGAAGTTCTTGTTCTCGGGCCTGCCGTCAATGTGCAGGGTCACGATGTCGGCTTGTTGCAGGAGCTCGTCGAGGGTGCGGCACTTGGTGGCATTGCCGAGTTGCAGCTTCTCGGCCACATCGTAGTAGTACACTTGCAGGCCAACGGCTTCGGCCACTACTGAGAGCTGCGCCCCGATGTTGCCGTAACCCACAATACCCAGCTTTTTGCCGCGAATCTCAAACGCGCCCTTCGCCGACTTGTCCCACTCGCCCTGGTGCATCTTGGGGTTTTTCTCCGGAATGCGGCGGGCCAGCATGATGATTTCGGCCAGTGTCAGTTCCACCACCGAGCGGGTGTTGCTGAAGGGGGCGTTGAACACGGCCACGCCCTTTTTCATGCAACCCGTGAGGTCAATCTGGTTGGTGCCGATGCAAAAGGCGCCCACCGCAATGAGACGGTTGGCGGCGTCCAGCACGCGCTGCGTAACGTTGGTTTTGGAGCGAATACCCAGAATGCTCACGCCCTGAATGCGCTCCACCAGCTCGTCCTCGTCCAGCCCGCCAGCCACAATATCTACCTGGTAGCCTTCGTCGCGGAACAGCTTTTCGGCCGAGGCTTCAACATTTTCGAGTAGCAAGACGCGGATGCGGTTTTTGGGGTAGGAAAGCGACATGGGTAGTTTGTTCTGGTACAAAAACTCGTCGAAAGAAGGTAGGATTTCGTCAGCGCAGGCTACCACGGCGTCGCGCGACACGTTTTCGGTGAAGGCGTAGAAGCGGTTGGCTAGGCCCGCTTCGCGGATTTGGTAGTCGGTGTAGCCGTCGCCGAGGGCATACACGTCGCCGGTCAGGTCGAGGCGGCGCAGTTGCTCAATCTTGCCACCGTCGCGGCTGAGCACATTCTCCGGGTCGAAGCCGGTGATGCGGCCTTCCTGGTCGTAGGTGAAGGTGTTGGCCAATACGTAGTCGGCGGTGATGCCGAAATCGGCCACCACCGGCTCAATAAATTCCCGGAAGCCACTACTAATAATATATACCCGGCCCGGAAACTGCCGGAAAAAGTCGCCGTTGCGCCGGATGCTGTCCGATACTTTGCCCTTCAGGCGTTCTACCAGCAGCGGCAGGTGCTCACGCCGGGCCGGCAGCAGCGCTAACCGCCGCCGCAACGACTCCGAAAAATTAATACTGCCATTCATGCCCTGGTCGGTGAGGGCGCGGATTTCGCCCACAATTTTCTCCCGGCTGGGGTCGCCAGTGAGGGCAATGTCGGCTAGCTCGTCGAGGCCTTCCACTTGCGTGAACGTGCTGTCGAAGTCGATAATGAGGTAGGGGAGGGGAGCAGTAGGAGGAGAAGACATAGAAAAAGCAAGGTAGAACAGAATGACGGAACAAGCGCATCTGAAAGGTAGAACACGCTGTGTTGCTCAATTTTTTACGGTTATGGGCTATACGCTTACAGCACACGCAACCGGATTCTGACTGGAAAGATGGGGTGATTTACGCAAAGCAGCGCTTTCAAGTACCTGATTTTTATCTTTTATTCAGGCTATTATCCAGTAAGTGCGGCTGCTGTATGCGCCGCTTGCTACCCCGTGGTGCCCTCGTGCGTGCCGCCTACCCTTCCGACCCCTAACCTTTCCAAACCCCACCATTCGCATGAAAAAAATGCTACCCGCACGGGCCGTCTGGCTCTTGCTATTGTTGCTGCTGGGCGCTGCTCCCGGCTACGGCCAACTACTGCGCGCCGATGGCCGCCGCATCGTGAACGACCAAGGGCAGGAGGTGCTGCTACGCGGCATGGGCCTGGGCGGCTGGATGCTGCAAGAAGGCTACATGCTACAAACGGAGAGCGTTGCCAACACCCAGCACGAGCTGCGCGCCAAGATCAAGGGCCAAGTAGGCGACGCGCAAACCCAAGCGTTCTACGACGCCTGGCTCGATAACTACATCACCAAGCGCGACGTGGATTCGCTGGCGCGCTGGGGCTTCAACTCTATCCGCCTACCCCTGCACTACAACCTGTTCACGGCGCCCATTGAGGAGGAGCCGGTGGCCGGGCAGAATACCTGGCGGCCGAAGGGTTTCGAGCTGACCGACCGCTTGTTGGAGTGGTGCAAGGCCAACCACGTGTATTTGATTCTGGACCTGCACGCTACCCCCGGCGGCCAGGGCAAGGATGCCGCTATATCGGACTACGACCCCAGCAAGCCCGCCCTGTGGGAAAGCGCGGCCAACCGCCAAAAAACGGTGGCCCTGTGGCGGCGCATTGCCGAGCACTACGCCAATGAGCCCTGGATTGGCGGCTACGACCTCATCAACGAAACTAACTGGAACTTCACGGCTGGCGCCGGCGCCCAGGGCTGCGACGAGCAGACCAACGCCCCGCTCAAAGCCCTGCTCACCGACATCACCGCCGCTATCCGGGAGGTGGATAAGCAGCATATTATCTACATCGAAGGCAACTGCTTCGCCAACAACCACAACGGCTTGTGGCCCATGAGCGACAACAACGTGGTGCTGAGCTTCCATAAATACTGGAACTACAACGACAAGGCTTCCATCCAGGGAATGCTGGATCTGAGCAGCCGCTATAACGTGCCGCTGTGGATGGGCGAGTCGGGCGAGAACTCCAACCCCTGGCACCGCGCCGCCATTAAGCTGCTGGAAGACAACCATATTGGCTGGTCGTGGTGGACGTACAAGAAGGTAGGGCTGAACACGCCGCTGGAAGTGCGCAAGCCCGCCAGCTACCAGCGCCTGCTCGATTACTGGAAAGGTACCGGCGCTCAGCCTTCGGCCGCCGATGCCTCGGCCGCGCTGCTGGCGTTGGCCGATAACTACAAGCTAGAAAACTGCTTTTATCACCCCGACTACATCGACGCCATGTTCCGGCAGGTGCAGATGCCCGCCGCCACCAAGGCCTTTAAACCCTACACGCTCAATACAACTACGCCGCTGTTTGCCGTCGACTACGACCTGGGCCGCAACGGTGCCGCCTACTACGACCTCGACACGGCCACGTACCATACCAATACCAACACCTATCAGGCCTGGAACCAAGGCTGGAGCTACCGCAACGACGGGGTGGATATTGAAGGCAACTCCGACGCCGTGAGCACGGGTTACGGTGTGGGTTGGATTTCGACCAGCGAATGGCTACAATACACCGTGCAAGTGCCTACCACCGGCCTCTACGATGTGCAGGTGCGCATTGCCTCGGCCAGCGGCGGCGGGCAGATTCGGTTGACCAGCAACGGCGTGCCGCTCACCAAAACCGTAACCCTACCCAGTTCCGGCGACTGGTCGAAATGGACCTCAGCCGACATCAAGGACCTGTACCTGATGGCCGGCACCAACCAGTTGCGCCTGTACGTGGTGAATGGTGGTTTCAACCTCAACTACCTGCAATTCAGTGCTCCGCACGCGGCCACGGCGGCGCCGCAGCTGCTGGCAGCTACGACGGCCGAGGTAGGCAAAAGCATTGTGCTGACATTCAACCAAGCGCTGGCGGCCGTGACGACGCCCGCGGGCTTCTCGGTGCAGGTGAACGGTACGGCCGCTACCATCAGCGCGGCAGCGCAGCCCGCGGGTAGCTCGCAGCGGCTCACGCTCACGCTGGCCCAGCCTGTGATCTACGGCGACGTGGTGACGGTGAGCTACGCTGGCACTGCCGTCGCCAACGACGCCGGCGTGGCGCTGGCCGCTTTCACCAACCAGCCCGTGACGGTGGATCTGGTGAATCCGGCCACGCAGAAAATCATTCCGGGGCGCCTGGAGGCCGAGAACCTCGACGTGAATGAAGGCGTGAGTATTGGCGGCGCGGCCGACGTGGGCGGCGGCTCGCAGGTGGGCTACCTCAACCCCGGCGACTATTTCGGCTACAACGTGACGGTGAAGGAAACCGGCACCTACCAGGTAGACTACCGCGTAGCCAGCGACAACGCCGGCCCCAACGTCATCAACGTATCGAGCGTGGTGAATGGGCAGACGACGCTGCTGGAAACCCTCACGGTGGCTCGCACCAACGGCTGGCAAACCTGGCAAACCGTGTCGGGCAAGCCCTTTAGCCTGACTGCTGGCGACCAGCAGCTGCGCATCGATGTGGTATCGGGCGAGTTCAATCTGAACTGGATGCAGTTCCGCCTGACCAGCGTGCCAGCCGGTACGCCGTTGCGTGTGGTGTCGGGTGAGACTAATGCAGATGGCACGGCCGTGCTGTTGACGCTGAACCGGCCCGTGGCGCCTACCTCCGTCAGCAATAAAGGCTTTGGCTTGCTGCTGAATGGTACGGCCGCTACCATAGGTGCCGCTTCGCTGAACGCCACTCAGCAAGTGGTGTTGGTGCTGCCGCAAGCCGCCACGCCTACCACCGTGGTGAAGGTGAGCTACGACGGGACGGGCGACGTGAAAGCCACCACCGGCGAGGCGCTGCAAGCTTTTGATGCTCAGTTTATCATCAATAAAGTAGAAGTTATTACTAACCTGATTCCGGGCAAAATCAAGGCGGCCAACTTCACCGTCAACAGTGGCCTCGAAACCGAAAATAGCTCCGACACCGACGGCGGCCTCAACGTGGGCCACGCCGACCCCGGCGACTACCTGGAGTACGTGGTGCGCGTAAACCAGTCGGGCATGTACCAGGTAGACTACCGCGTGGCCAGCGAGTCGACGGCGGGGGCGGTGAAGCTCCAGTTGATGGACAGCGGCACGGCGCAAGACCTGCACACGGCCGCGTTTGCCGTCACGGGGGGCTGGCAAACCTGGCGCACCTTCACGGCGCCTACCCTGGTGCCGCTTACCGCCGGGCGCCACGTGCTGCGCGTGCTGATGCAGACCAGCTCCTTCAACCTGAACTGGCTGGAATTCAAGTATCAATCAACGCTTAGCAACAAAACCGCACAGGCTGCGGCTATCCTGTCAGTGTATCCCAATCCCAGCCGCGGCAGCTTCCGGGTGCGGTTCGAAGACGGCCGGCAGCAGCCTACCCGCGTGGTGGTGCGCGACCTCACAGGTAGGGAAATGCTTGTGCAGGTTCCGCCCAAAAACGCTTCCGAAATGACCGTACGGCACACCCTCGCGAAGGGAGTATACCTGCTCGAAGCTGAACTGCCGAACCGCAGCGTAGTGCAGAAATTGATAGTAGAGTAAGCTACCTCTTGCCAATGAAACACAGAAAAGCCCGCTACCAACCAATGGTAGCGGGCTTTTCTGTTTGCTAGACCAGCAGCTTACTGTTTCACCACTCTGGTTTGATACACCACGCCGGTAGCATTGCGCAGGGCCAGAAAGTAGATACCAGTAGGGTAGGCGCGCAGATCCAATACCAAGTTGTTCTGGCCGTATTCTTCCGCCACCGTGCGCTGGGCTACGGCTTTGCCTTGGGCATCGTATACGTGCAGCACAACCGGGGTAGGGGCGGTGGTGGTCCAGGCCAGGCGAGCCTCTTCTGTGGTAGGATTGGGGTAGACGCTGTAGGTAACAGCTGCAACAGCTTTCTGGCGAGTTACTTGCGTGGCTATTACTGGGCTGTACGTAGTGGTGCCGTCGGTGTCGGTTTGGAGCAGGCGGTAGTACACTAGGCCCGTTGGGGCGTTGGTATCCAGGTATTGGTAGGTGCGCGAGGTAGAGGTGGTGCCGGCACCGCGCTGGTAGCCAATACGTTTGAATTCAGTGCCGTTTGCGGAGCGTTGCACCTCAAAACCCTGGTTGTCTTTCTCGGTGGCCGTGGTCCAGCGCAGTTGCACGCCGTTGTGGCTTGCCGCCGCCGTGAAAGACATTAGCGTGACGGGTAGGGGAACCAAGGCGGCGCCGTTACCGGAACCATATACCGCAAACTCGTAGAGCGAATAGCCATACTGAGTGGTGCGGGCGGTGCCGTACATCCGTACGTAGCGGCCCTGCACGCTGAGGCCAGCATAATCGTTGAGGAGGCTGGTGTTGCCGGTCACCTTCCGTACGGTAGTCCAGGTGGTGGCATCGTTGGATACCTGCACCAGAAAGTCTTTGCCGGCTGCAGTTTCCCAGATTAGCTTGATTTCGTTGATGGTATATACTTGGCCCAAGTCCACGTACAGCCAGCCTGGGTCGATGCCGTGGGTACTTTCCCAGCGTGTGTTGTCTTTCTCATCAAATGCGTTGGCTGTGGTGTTGTTGCCGAGGGTAGAGGAGGCAGTGCCAGGCTTCCCAAAGGCTAGATTGGATACATTATACACCCCAATCTCAAACAGCGAATAGCCATATAGCTCTTGGCTGCGGGCGGTGCCGTATACCCGCACGTAACGGGCCATGGCATGCAGCGCCGAAAAGTCGTTTACCAGTTCCGTATTGCCGGTGATAGTACGGATTGTTGTCCAGTTAGTCCCATTATTGGATATCTGAAGAAGGTAGTCTTTAGCATAGGCTCCTTCCCAATTCAATTTCACCCGATCAAATGAAACGATAGAGCCCAGGTCTACATAAATCCATTCCGGATCGTGCTTAAACTGGCTCGACCACCGCGTATTTAACTTACCGTCGGTGGCCGCAGAAGCGGGGTAGCTTGCTTCGTTTTCGAAAGACGAAGCCATAGTAGGCTGATTCAGAGCAAGGTTTACTACAGTCTGAGCACGGGTGCTTCCAGCTAAGATAACAAAGAAAAGTACTGCTAGTAAACGCTGGGTGAAATGCTGCATAACAACGGGTAGAAGAAATACTAATTGGATGCAGCAAAGGTAGAATGCGTATTAATGTATGTACATCTATTTCGGCGAATGTTCAGTTGTGCACGATAAAATGAATAGTAGACTATCTATACGCTATTATTCCTAAAAAGAGAAATAGAAATATAGTAGAGCGGAATATTTTCTTAGCCTGCGCTGAGACAAGAGTATTACAATGAAATATTGCTATATCACCCCACGCAAAAAAGCCAACGAGCGCGCGGCTGTTGGCTTCTGCTGCTAAGACCAGTAGTGGAAAATCTACCCCTCGTACAACTCCAGAGGTAGGCCGTCGGGGTCGGCGAAGAACGTGAAGCGCCGCCCGGTAAACTCGTCTACCCGAATGGGCTCGGTCTGGACGTTGTGCTGCATCAGGTGCGCCACGGCCGCATCCAGATCGGCTACGGCGAAGGCCAAGTGGCGCAGGCCCGCCGCCTCGGGCCGACTGGGGCGGGGCGGCGGGGTAGGAAACGAAAACAACTCGATAATGTATTGCCCATCCAGCAGCAAATCCAGCTTCCAAGAGTCGCGCGCCTCGCGGTACACCTCGCGCTCTACCTGCAAGCCTAGCACCTGCGTATAAAAGTGCTTCGAGACGGGGTAATTGGTGCAGATAATGGCAATGTGATGGACGCGTTGCAGCGCAAGCATAGGCTGTGCTTTTTTACGGTAGGGTTTTGTTTAAGCAACTGCTAGTGAAAGGTTTTGCTAGCCGCGCCGCCGCACGGGCGCGTGGTTGGCCCAATCAGGGTCGTAGCTGATGCCGCCAAACAGGTAGAGCATGAAGGTGCGGGAGTAGCGCAGGCTGAGCGGAGACAGCACCACCGTCACCAAAGCCACCGCCGACACATACACCCACGTGTCGGGGTCGCCGGCGAGGTAGTAGAGCAGCACGCCCACTATCAACATAATGCCCGTGCTGAAGGCAAAGCTGATGTACATAGCGCCCCAGTAGAAACCAGTTTCTGGTTCGTAGGCCTGCCCACACACGGGGCAGCGTTCGGGCATATCGGTGAAGTGCGAAAGATTGTAGGCGCCGTGCGTAAACAGCGGCCCCTGGTGGCAGCGTGGGCAGCGCTGAGCAAGCGAAGCAAGAACAGACGATTGGATAGGTTGCATAGGGCAGCAGGAAAAAAGAACGCGCAATAGCCATTCTACGCGCAATAAGAAGCTGTGGCTGGTTCTTGTAAGAAGAGTACCCCACAACAGGTGCAAAAGTACCTTGCCCGGCCCGAGTCTGCACGGACTACTTGCGGGCAACTACAGGACAAATCAACGGGTCCGCCGAAAGACTTCGGGCGTTTGGCCGCTGTATTTGCGGAAGTATCGGCTGAAGTAAGAGGCATCTTCGAAGCCCAAGGCTGCTGCTACCTGTGCCACCGACTGCGCCGAGTGCGTGAGTAGACGCTGTGCTTCCATCACTACCCGTTCGTGAATGAGAGAGCTAGCTGTTTTATTGAGTCGCTGTCGGCACACGGCGTTCAGGTGGTTGGCCGTGAGGTGCAGCAAGTGAGCGTAGGCGTGCACGGTGCGGTGCGTGCGAAAGTGCTGGTTGAGTAGGCGGCCAAATTCCCGGATTTGTGCTTCGCTGTGGCTGAGGGTAGGCAGAGCGGTATCGGGCTGGGCGTAGTGGCGGGTAGCCAGCTCTAGCAACAAGTGCAGGTAGGAACGAACTACTTCAGCCTGATTGGAATGGGCAGT
The DNA here is from genome assembly GCF_014217645.1 of Hymenobacter sp. NBH84. Taxonomy (NCBI): domain Bacteria; kingdom Pseudomonadati; phylum Bacteroidota; class Cytophagia; order Cytophagales; family Hymenobacteraceae; genus Hymenobacter; species Hymenobacter sp. NBH84. The sequence goes on along the minus strand of NZ_CP043644.1, from coordinate 2,807,388 downwards.
GGTATTTTCTGCCAGCAGTCGGGCAAACAGCGGGTATAGCTCGGTTTCGTTGGGAACCAGGTAGAGAACGGGCAGCTGTGCGGGAGTGAAAAAAGGGTAATTAAACAGCTGATTCTCCGGATACCGAAACAGGTAGAAATCAGCCGTGAAAAAAACAATAATGCCCTGCACATCGGCAGATAGGTGCCAGCGGTGCACTTGGCCGGGCGCTATAAAAAACAAACTCCCCGGCCGCAGGTCGTACGTAACCAAATCGATGGTGTGCGTGCCGTGGCCGGCCGTTACGTATAGCAGCAGGTAGAAATCGTGGGCATGGGCTGTGGCAACGTGAGGAAAGTTGGCAACGTGTGTCTGTAGGTGCTCCACGTAATAGGGTCGCTGCACAGGTATGCCTGGAAAAGAAGCCAACCCCAGCACGGGAAGCGTTGTCGACAATTTCATGGGTGCAAGGTAGACTGGCGGCGCTATAGTAACGTAGCGGCCTAATTGCCTATGTCTCTCGCTGGCGGGTGCAGGCGGGTACCCAGCAGTTCTGGTGGCAGCCGGTGCAAACGGATGTAGCCGCCGGCAGCTCCACAACACGGCCGCATTCGGTGCAGGCATAGCTGCCGGGCTCCGTTACGTGTGCTTGCGCTGTTTTCAGCACCTCGGGCCAAATAGGTAGGCCAGGGCGCACGGGTTCGGTGGTGGGATAGAAAAAGACGCTGATTTCGCCGGTAGCCTCCATATACATTTTGCGCACCTGCCCCAGGTGCTCTACCTGCCGCTGGCGCAGCTCACCAAACAGCTCCTTATAGGTAAGGTTGTGCTTGCGAAACTCCTCTATGTCAATCACGCCGTCCTCAATCAGGCAGATGGTAGCACCTTCCAGCCAGTTGCTGAACTTTACCGACTTCTCGGTTATCCGGTTGAAAATCAGGTACAATGTGGGCACTACCACGAACACCACCGCCACGTGCAGCAGGGGCACATCTTGGTAGAACATGGCGTCGCCGCCGGCCGAGCCCAGGGCCAGAATGATGCTCAGCTCAAAGATGGACAACTGCCGCACGCCGCGCCTACCCGTTACGCGCAGAGCACCCAGCACCAGAAGGTAGGTGATGACGCAGCGCAACACAACTTCCCACAAAAAAGCCGGCGGCGCATCCTCGGACCACAACATGCGGTGCCAATCGAAAGGAGTAATCTGCTCCATAATAAACAAGCAAATAGCTACAAAACCCAACGGCCCGAACCACGCACGTGCGGATTCGGGCCGTTGGGTAGGGCTACTACGTAAACTCCTCAGTAAGCGCTGGCGTCGGTCAGGATTTTTACGTCGTCGGGGCTGAGCGTGAGGATGGTCGCCTTCATAATGTCACGCACCTGCTCCATGTTGGTAGCACTGGCAATGGGGGCCGTGAGGCCGGGTTGGGCCATAATCCAGGCGAGGGCCACCTGGGCCTGGGTGGCGTGGTGGCGTTCGGCTACCTCATCCAGAGCGGCCAGCACCTTGAAACCCCGGTCGTTCAGGTATTTCTTGCCGATGCCGCCACCGCGCTGGCTTTTCTGCAAGTCGTCTTCTGAGCGGTATTTGCCCGTGAGGAAGCCCGAAGCCAGGCCGTAATACGGAATCACGCCGATGCCGAACTCCTGCACCACAGGCAGCAATTGCTTCTCGAAGTCTTCCCGGTCGTAGAGGTTGTACTCGGGTTGCAGCGACTCGTAGCGGGGTAAGCCCTGGTCGGTGCTGGCTTGCAGGGCCGCACGCAGGCGCTCAGCCGAGAAGTTGCTGGCCCCAATGGCCCGGATTTTCCCTTCCTGAATCAGCTCGGCGTAGGCCTGCAAGGGCTCCTCTACGGGCAGCGTCTCGTCGTCTTTGTGCGACTGGTACAGGTCGATGTAGTCGGTTTGGAGGCGGCGCAGCGAGGCTTCCACCGACTTCTTAATGTAATCTTTGGCCAGGCCCTGGGAGCCGTCGCCCATCTGCATCCCTACCTTGGTGGCGATAATGATGTCGTCGCGGCGGTGGCGTTGTTGCAGCCACTTGCCAAGTATGGTTTCCGACTCGCCGCCCTGGTGGCCAGGCACCCACGCCGAGTACACGTTGGCCGTATCGATGGCGTTGCCGCCCTCGCCCACAAACGTGTCGAGTACGCGGAAAGAAGTTTGTTCATCGGCGGTCCAGCCAAATACGTTGCTGCCCAGCACCAGCGGGGCGATATACAGGCCAGAGCGGCCCAGTTCGCGTTTTTCCATGAGAAAGATTGAAAGAATAAGTGGGTAGGAACCGGGTAGGGCTCCGGGTAGTAGTACCCGATAGGCGAGCAATAAGTTTAGGCCGACGGGTCCAGCTCTATGCGCTTGCCGGGCACGTAGTCGTTGTAATCAGCCACTACCTGCCGCAGGATTTCCATGTCCCGCGGGCAGGCCGCGGCGAAGTCCTGCCAGTGCTGCAAGGTGAGTATGATGGGCATATCAGCAATGGCCACAATACTGTCCCAGAAGGCATCCCAGCTGACACCGTACCAGTCTTCAAACGCCAATTCCCGCTTGAAAAACATATGCAAATCGGCCTTGGTGGTGAGGCCGCGGAGGTCGAGGGTGAGGTGGGGAACGGGCATGGGCGGGTGGGTAGTTTCAGGATGTAGAGACGCATACTTGCGTCTCTACAGGGTATACAAATGACTTTTTACGCTACGTACTCCAGCACCCGCCAGCCGTGAGCTTCCACCGTCAGCGCCCTACCCGGCAACAGCTCCTCCGTGAGGCCGCTGAACACGTCGTACCAGGCATTGGTTACAGTGTCGGGTAGTTCCCATTCCAGCGGGGTAGGGGTGCTGTTTACCACCACCAGCACAGCCGCTTCTCCATGCCGACGCACAAAAGCATACGCCGTGTCCGGCGCCGGCAGCCGCTCGAATCGGCTTTCGCGCACGCCGTTGTGAAGCGCTGGGTGACGCTTTTTAAGCTGGAGTAGCGTGGTGTAGAAGGCCTGCAATGGGTAGTCATTCCAGTCAATGGTATCCCTGTCGAAGAAGGCGAGACGCTTGTTCAGGGCGGCTTCCTGACCGGTGTAGACCAGCGGCATACCCGGTAGCAGGGTGCACAGCACGGCGAAGGGTAGGGCGTTTTCGCCCAGGCGCTCGTACTCGGTGCCGTCCCAGCTGTTCACGTCGTGGTTGCTGGTGAAGTGCATCAGATACACATTACGCGGGTATTTGGCCCGTTCGGCGGCGAGGTAGGCATCTACCTCGCGCAGCGGTTGCTTGCCCTCAGCCACGTGGTCGAGGAAATAGTGGAGGCGCAGACCAAAGGTCATGTCAAAGGCGCGCTCTAGCAGGCGGGTGTTGCTGTTGAAGTTCTCCCAGGTTTGCCCGCCCGAGGGGTACAGCTCGTCCCACTCGGCCAGCATAAATACGGGTTTCACCTGATCCAGCTCCTGGCGGGCAGCATCCCAGAAATCGGTAGGCACTAGTCCGGCCACGTCGCAGCGGTAGCCGTCGATGTCGGCCTCGCGCACCCAGTAGAGCAGGGCGTCGGTCATATAGCGGCGCAGTTCCTGGCTGTGGTAGTCCAGGTCTACCACGTCTTCCCAATCAGGAATGGGCGGCACCATTTGGCCGTTTTCGTCTTTGGTGAACCACTCGGGGTGCTCGGTTACCAGCGGGTTGTCCCAACTGGTATGGTTGGCTACCCAGTCCAGAATCACGTGCATGTCCAGGCGGTGCGCTTCTTCTACCACATGGCGCAAATCATCCAGCGTACCGAACTCCGGATTCACCGCGAAGTAGTCACGCACGGCGTATTGGCTGCCCAGCGTGCCCTTGCGGTGCAACTCCCCAATCGGGTGAATCGGCATGAGCCACACAATGCCAACGCCCATTGCCGCCAGGCGCGGCAGGTGCTCGGCAAACGCCCGAAACGTGCCTTCGGGCGTGTACTGGCGCACGTTTACTTCGTAAATGCTGGCGTGCGCAGCCCACTCGGGGTGTTGAACCTGAAATAAATGCTCGTGCGGATGCGGGGTGAAATCGTGCATGAAAACAACGTTGACGGAAACGAAACGTACCGTCCTATACGCAAGAGCAGCCCGGAGGTCCGGTTCGGTCTGATTGTTTGCGCCTGCCGGTCCGACGCCATAGGCGTCCGACCGGCAGGCGTCGCTGACGTTGCTCCAACCTCCTGCTGACGCCTACTCCCCGCGGCGCAGGTATCAGCAACGGCAACCGGTCCGACGCCCTAGGCGTCCGACCGGCAACACCGTTTTACTCCTGTGCTGCCGCTTCCATCAGCTCATATACCTGGTACCCATGCGGCGTGAGCGAGACGCGGCTGCGGGCGCCCAGACGCAACGTCCGCTCACTGAAGATTTCGCGGTAGGTTCCTGCGGGCACCTGGGGTAGGCCAAACGCCTGCTCCTGGTCGGAGGGATTCACGCAGACCACCACCGTGGCGGTGCTTGGTGCACGGCTGCCGGTGCGACGCGCAGTAGCGGGCGTATCCGGGGTTGTAGTGGCCGAGTCGGTAGAGACCGTCTGGCCCTGGCGATAGAACGTATACACGCCAGCCGGCGTGGACAGGCGCTCGAAGGTAGCGCACGGGTCACCGTTGGTGAGGGCTGCGCTACGCTTTTTGAGTTGCAATAGCTTGGTGTAGAAGTCGCCCAGAGGGTAGGCGTTCCAGTCGATCTGGTCTTTGTCGAAGAACTTCAGGCGCCGTTCAAAGCCCGCTTCCTGCCCGCTATACACCATCGGAATGCCGGGTAGGGTAGTGGTGAGCACGGCCATAGCCAGCGCGTTTTCGCCCAGGCGTTCATACTCGGTGCCGTCCCAGCTGTTCACGTCATGGCTGCTGGTGAAATTCATCAGATAGATGCCCGCCGGGTATTTGGCGCGCTCCGCTTGCCGATAGGCGTCGATGGCCGCCACGGGCTGTTTGCCCTGGGCGATGCTGTCGAGCAAGTAGTGCAGGCGCAGGGCGTATGTGGCATCGAAAGCCTGTTCGAGCAGGTGGGTGTTGGGCGTGAACTCGCCGGCTTTCAGGAAGGGCGGGTGGTGCAGCTCGTCCCACTCGGCCAGCATAAATACGGGCTGAATTTTCTCCAGCTCCCGGCGCGTGTCGTTCCAGAAATCGGTGGGCACCAGGCCAGCCACATCGCACCGGAAGCCGTCGAACCCAGCGGTTTTCACCCAGTAGGTCATTGTTTCGGTCATATACTGGCGCAACTCCGGCTTGCTATAGTCGAGGTCGATAACGTCCTGCCAATCGGCTACGGGCGCCACAAACTGCCCTTGCGCATCTTTGGTGAACCACTCGGGATGTTGTTGGGCCAACTCGCTGTCCCAGCTGGTATGGTTGGCTACCCAGTCCAGAATCACGTGCATGCCCAGCCGGTGCGCTTCCTGAATTAGGTGCTGCAAATCAGCCATCGTACCTAATTCGGAGTTCACGGCGCGGTAGTCCTGGATAGAGTAGGGGCTGCCCAACGTGCCCTTGCGTTTTTCCACCCCGATGGGCTGCACTGGCATCAGCCACAAAATCCCTACCCCCATTTGCTGCAAGCGGGGCAAATGCGCCTCAAACGCCCGAAATGTGCCCGCAGGCGTGTACTGCCGCACATTCACCTGGTAGATGCTGGCGTGGGCCGCCCAGGCCGGGTGCTGAATGGTATAGGGTGCCGGCAGCGGCGGGCAGGTAGGGTTGGACTGACAAGCCACGAGAAACAGGCTTACAAACAGCAGAAGGCAGAAACGCATGCCGAAAAATAGTGCTTTTCGGATGTTATATGGTAATAGCGGGAGGCGTAAACAAAACTTTTATGTCTCCCGTGCAATCTGAAGGCTAGATGTGAGTCGTTCATAAAAACAACAGGATGCCGATGCACCTTAGCCGGCGCCTTTCAACATCATGACCCTTTCACCACCCTATACCTCCATCCTTAACTGAATGCGTAAACTTCGTTTTCTAGTAGCCGCTGCCGTTGGCCTCACGGCTGCTACTACCCAGGCCCAGGTTCAAACCCCCAACGCCGGCACCTACGACGCCCACACGCTGTTTTCGCCGCTGTTTCAGAACGACCCCGGCACCGCCTACCGCACGGGCGGCGGCCAGCCCGGCGCTTCCTACTGGCAAAACGCGGCCAGCTACCAGATCAGCGCTACGCTGGACGAAAAGCAGGAGCGAGTCAACGGCTCCGTCACCATCACCTATACCAACAACAGCCCCAGCGCCCTACCTTTCGTGTGGGTGCAACTCGATCAGAACCTGTTTAAGCGCACCTCCCGCGGCGCCCTGACGACGCCCATCCGCGGGGCCCGCAACGGCGCCCGCTTCGGCAACGCGGCCGATGAGCCCGCCGGTGGCGAAAGCCTCCAAACGGTGCGCATTGAGCTGCACGGCAAGAAAAGCACGGCCAAGTACGTGGTGACGGACACGCGCATGCAGATTCAGCTGCCCGAGGTCCTGAAGCCCAACGGCGATAAGCTGCGCATCAGCATCGACTACTCGTTCTACATCCCGGAGTACGGCTCCGACCGTCTGGGTCGTAAGCAGACGCCCAACGGCCAGATTTACGAAATAGCGCAGTGGTACCCGCGCATGGCCGTGTACGACGATGTGGAGGGCTGGAACACGCTGCCCTACCTCGGCGCGGGCGAGTTCTACCTCGAATACGGTGACTTCGACTATACCATCAACGTGCCCGCCAATTACATCGTGGGCGGCTCAGGCGAGTTGGTAAACCCCAAAGAAGTGCTGACCTCGACCCAACAGCAGCGCTTGCAACAGGCCACCAACTCCGACAAAACCGTGATGGTGCGCACCCCCGCCGAGGTGACGCAACCCAGCTCGCGTCCGGCCGGCAAAAACGGCCGCCTGACGTGGCACTTCCGCTGCCAGCAGGCCCGCGACGTGGCCTGGGCCGCCTCGCCGGCCTTCGTGTGGGACGCAGCCCGCATGAACCTGCCTAGCGGCAAGAAGTCGCTGGCTATGTCGCTCTACCCGCCCGAGGTGGCCGCCGATTCGGCCTGGGGGCGCTCCACGGAGTACGTGAAGCACAGCATCGAATACAACTCCAAGCAGTGGTTTGAATACACCTACCCCGTAGCGACCAACGTGGCGGGCATTGTGGGCGGCATGGAGTATCCGGGCATCGTGTTTTGCAGCGCCAACTCGAAGGGCGGCCGCCTGTGGAGCGTGACCGACCACGAGTTTGGCCACAACTGGTTTCCGATGATTGTGGGCTCCAACGAGCGCAAGTACCCATGGATGGACGAGGGCTTCAACACCTTCATCAACATCTACAGCACCCGCAACTTCAACAACGGCGAGTACAAGCCCAACAGCGACAGCGCCAAGTATATTCTGCCCTACCTGCTCCGGGTGCCCGATGCCGATGTGCCCTACACGGCACCCGACGTCACGCAATCCCAATATCTGGGCTTTGCGGCCTACTCCAAGCCGGCCTTCGGGCTGGTGCTGCTGCGCGAGGCCATCTTGGGGCCGGAGCGGTTCGACTACGCGTTTCGCACCTACATCAAGCGTTGGGCTTTCAAGCACCCTACCCCCAAAGACTTCTTCCGGACCATGGAAGACGTGGGCGGTGAAGATTTAGGCTGGTTTTGGAAGGAGTGGTTCCTGGAAAACTGGCTGCTCGACCAGGCCATTACCACCGTCAGCTACGTGAACCAGGACCCTGCCCAGGGTGCCCTCATCACCATCGAAAACAAGGACCGCGCCGCCATGCCGGTGTTTGTGGCCGTGCGTGAAAGCAATGGCAAGGTAGGGCGCGTGAAGCTACCCGTGGAAGTGTGGCAACGCGGCGGCACCTGGACGTTCCGTTACCCCTCCACCTCGCCCCTGGCTCTGGTGCTCCTCAACCCCGACAACCTACTGCCTGACGCGAACCCCAACAACAATTACTGGCTGCCGATGGAGCTTAAATAAGCTGATAGCTACTAGCTGTTGGCTGTTAGCTTTTTGTTCGATGGGAAGCTAACAGCCAACAACTAATAGTTATTAACCTTTCTTACTGAGCTCATAGCCGATAATGGCTGGCACATAAAACGTGACATCGGCCGCAAACTTGGCCAGCAGCACACCCCCGGCGAAGTTGCCTACCCACAGCGGCATGTAGTATAGGAGGGTAGGGCGAATCAGGAAGCTGTCGAGCACTTCGGCCACACCAAACTCAATCACCAGCGCCCGCAGGTTGCGTAGCAAATCCGAGGTAGTGTAGGTATGGCCAGTGGCCTGCAAGCGGCGCTGGGTGGTGCGCACGTCGCGGGCCAGAATCAGGCCGAAGTAGGCCACGTTGCCGGCCCAGGTGGCGGCGAGAGCAGCCGTGAGGCGTTGCTGAGTGAGCGTATAGGCCAGGGCCGCGCCCAGCAGCGTGGCTACCACCGAGGCCAGCTCGGCCGGCAGGTAGCGCCGCAACCACTCGCGTACGTGCTGCCGCATAGGGTAGGAGGTAAGCCAGCGCCGAAAAGGCCGTCTGGCGGGTCAGAATTGGTGGTCGAAGATAATGCTCCTATCTTGCCGGCTCAATTGGCGGCCTGTAACAGCCACCGTAAAGCGCCCGTAGAAAAACCGTTTTTCCTTCTTCAATTTCCCTGCTCATGTCTGTTACCTCCGATATCGAAAACACCATTGCCGCCATGGACAACGATCTGCACCGCGTGGACGCCACCGGTCTGCTCGACCAGTGGATCAACCGCCTGCAAGGTTTCGACGGCAAAATCAGCGCGTCGATGGTCGACGAAATGCGTCACCTGCGCGGCATGATTGGTGGCTCTACCAGCAGCGACATCACCAAAATTGCTGATTCCCTGCAAAACCTCTCCAACCTCACCGCCCAAGCTGCCTACGACGGCCACGGCTTCGAGTACGATGCCCTGCGTCACCTCAACCAGAAGCTGGCCTCCGCCGCCGGCCAGATCCGCACCGGGTTGTAGAGAGTGTTAAGTGTTGAAATTTGGATGTTGAGTTAGGCGCAAGAGCCTTTTCGACTTCAACGAAACCCGCCTGTCCTCCTGAGCAGAGCGAAGGACCTTATGCCAGTTGAACGACCATCGTACGAACGATTCGTTCCACCATAAGAAGATCCTTCGCTCTGCTCAGGATGACAGGCGGGTTTCGTTGGTTTACAACCTGTTAGTTTACAGCCACGCGCAGCTTGAACTCTCTGGTTAGGCCAGCTTCCGTGCGCAGATTGTGCGAGATGCGCAGCTTGTAAACTCCATCCTTCGGGGTAGAAACAGAAACTGTAGTGCCAAATGGCCCATTTGCTTCTCCATCGGGCTGAATCACCTGCGCGAAGCGGATATTCGGCAGTGAGTCTGGCGCCAGCAGCGTGGCAGAAAGCTTGCGTTTGCCCTGCACCGGAATACTGGCTATAAATTTCTGATTGACCGTTTTTTAACTCTCCCAACACGGTCACTGAGCTGTCGTTGGCCGGGAACGTAACTTGAACCGTGCTATCGGCGCGGGCGTCGATGACAGCTGAGGTAGGGGCCGTTTCGGGTGCCGGCGGGGTGGTATTTTCGGCTGATACGGTGGCGGTTTCGGAATTTGTGCTGCACGCCGCCAAGCAGAGGCCGAAGCCCAGGTACATCCATTTACTCATTGCTTTTCAGGTAGTAGGATAGATGAAAGAGTTTGGCTAATACCCCGCGGCCGTATCATCGCCCCGCGGGTCGGCACCGCCTTCCAGGCGGCCGTCGGGAAGCACCCGAATGGCCTCCACGCGGCCCCAGGCGGCGCGAGGTGCCAGTTTGTAGCCGTGGGCGCGGAGCGTATCGGCCGCGGCCGGAATCAGGGCGTCTTGCTCCACATCTATCTGGTCGGGGAGCCACTGGTGGTGCAGGCGCGGCGCGGCTACAGCCTGCTGCGGATTGAAACCGTAGTCCACCACGTTCAGAATGGTTTGCAACACGCTGGTAATGATAGTGCTGCCACCGGGGGTGCCCACCACCAGCTTCAACTGCCCATTTTGGGTGAGAATGGCCGGCGTCATGCTGGACAACATGCGCTTGCCGGGCTGAATGGCGTTGGCCGTGCCGCCCACCAGGCCGTAGGCGTTGGGCGTGCCGGCCTTGCTGCTGAAATCGTCCATTTCGTTGTTTAGAATAAAGCCTGCACCGGCTACTACCACCTTGCTACCATAGGCGCCATTGAGGGTAGTAGTGCAGGACACAGCATTGCCTTGGGCATCTACAATATTGTAGTGCGTAGTCTGGTCCGACTCGTAGCCGGGTAGACCCGCGCCGGCCTGCACCTGGGCGCTAGGGGTAGCCCGCACGGGTAGGGTAGTGGCCATGCGCTGCCGGTTGTAAGCGGAATCTAAAAGCTGTGTTACGGGCACGCGGCCGAAGTCCGGGTCGCCCAGGTAGGTGGCGCGGTCGGCGTACACGCGCCGTTCGGCCTCTGTTACCACGTGCACCTCTTGGGGCGTGTGCCAGCCCATGCGGCCCAAGTCGTAGGGCTGTAGCATTTGCAGCATTTGGAGCAGCGCCACGCCGCCGCTGCTGGGCGGCGGAAATGTTAGTACGTCGTAGCCGCGGTACTGGCCGTGCAGGGGCGTGCGCCACTTGGGTTGATAATCGGCTAAGTCTTGCTTGGTGATTAGGCCCTTGCCGCGCTGCATTTCAGCCACCACCAAATCGGCGGTCTGGCCTTGGTAGAAACCGGCGCGGCCCTGGTCGCGGATGCGGATGAGCGTTTGGGCCAGGTCGGGGTACTTGATGATGTCGCCCTCGGCCCAGGTGCCGCTGGTCTTAATGTACGCCGCATTGGGCGTGAACTTCGCAAACTCGGCGCGGGTGCGGTTGAGGCCAGCAGCTTCTTTAGTAGTCAGGCGCAGGCCATTGGTGGCTAGATCGATAGCCGGCTGCACTACTTCGCGCCAGGGCAGTTTGCCCAGCTTCTGGTGCAGCGCCTCCATGCCAGCTACCGTGCCGGGTACGCCTACCGCCAGGTGGCCCAAGGTGCTGCGGTTGGGCACCACGTTGCCCTGCGCATCGAGATACATATCGCGGGTAGCGGCGGCCGGCGCGGTTTCCCGGAAGTCGAGGGCGCCTTCCTGGCCATCGGCTCCGTGGTAGAGCAGGAAGCCGCCGCCGCCAATGTTGCCAGCCACGGGTAGGGCCACGGCGAGGGCAAACTGCACGGCCACAGCCGCATCGTAGGCATTGCCTCCCTTCCGCAAAATCTCAACCCCAATGCGCGTGGCCTCCGGGTGTGCCGATACCACCATGGCTTTATCCGTGACAACCGGCGAAACAGCGGGCGGACGAGCCGCCAACGACAGCGGCGCTATGGCCACGGTAGGCGTAGTAAACGGGGTAGTACGGCTGGTAGAACAAGCTGTTAGCGCGGCCAGCGCCAACGGGAGCAAACGAATTTTCATGCAGGCAAGGTAAGAGATGACCAGAGGTTGTCCTACTGCCGGAGGTAGGAAAAGGTGCAATGCCGCCCAGATAACTTGCTAGAGAAATAGTTTGCCAACTATATTTATTGCGTCAAATAAGTTACATAGTAATGAATAGGTATATGTGTTCTGATGAATTAGAATATATCCGGGAGGTACCGGGCCTGAAAGTAAGTTATGACCAAACAAACCAGTGGCTGTATGCCGATTGGTACGGCGAGCATACCCCTGAGTCTTCGGCCGTTGCATGCCAGCTAATGTTGGAAGTGGCACAGGAAAGGCGCTGCGCTAAAATCCTGAACGATAATTCCAACATCACCCACAGTACCGCTCGGATTACGGACGTAGGTTGGCAATGGATGCGTGACATCTACGCCTCTGGGGTGTACTATTTTGTGTGGGTGAGCCCAACGTCAGCCATGGACGAACAGATGCGTGAAAATGCGCTGCGTTCCAGCGGCCGCCCCTTTGTGGTGACGTTCCCGGACCTTGCTTCGGCGTGTAGCTGGTTGCTTCGGCAAGTGGTTTCCAAGGAGCAAGTAGGCGAGTAAGAAAGGCACGCGGCCAACCGTACGCGCCGCAATTCGTTGGTAGTCGTAGCTTTGCTATTCAACCCTTTCTGCCATGACCACCACCGAAACGACCGAGTCTACGCCCGCTGCGCCTACCCTGCCAATTGTTGCGCAAGACCCCTGGCTGACGCCCTATGAGCCGGTACTGCTGGCTCGCCAGGAGCGCCTGCGCCAGCGCCTGCACGAGATTGAGGCCCAGTGCGAATCGCTGAGCAAGTTTGCTCAGGCACACGAGCGCCTGGGTCTCAACTACGACGGCCGTCGCCGCGGCTATTGGTACCGCGAGTGGGCCCCCGCGGCCGAGGCGCTCTACCTCGTGGGCGACTTCAACGGCTGGGACCGGCAGGCCACACCCCTACAGAAAGGGCCAGATGGTGTGTGGGAACGGTTCTTTCCCGACCGCGAGTACCGCGACCGGCTCACCCACGGCAGCCGCTATAAAGTGCACGTGGTCACTTGGCGCGAGGCTAAAGACCGCCTGCCTGCCTACCTGCGCCGAGCCGTGCAGGACGAGGAAACCAAGGATTTCGCCGCCCAAATATGGCGCCCCGAGCAGCCCTTCCAGTGGACTGACCAGAAGTTTCGGGTGTCGAACTACGTGCGGGAGCCGTTTATTTACGAATGCCACGTAGGCATGGCCACCGAGGAAGGCCGCATTGGCACCTACCTAGAGTTTGCTGATACAGTATTGCCTCGTGTGCAAGCGCTAGGCTATAACTGCATTCAGCTGATGGCCGTGATGGAGCACCCCTACTACGGCTCGTTTGGGTACCACGTGGCCAACTTTTTTGGGGTGTCGTCGCGGTTTGGTACGCCCGAGGAGCTGAAGCATTTGGTAAACGAAGCGCACCGCCGGGGCATTGCCGTGCTGCTGGATGTGGTGCATTCCCACGCCGTGAAAAACGAGGCCGAGGGCCTGGCGAACTTCGATGGCTCCGGCGGGCAGTACTTCCACCAGGGCAGCCGGGGCGAGCATCCGGGATGGGATTCCCGCCTGTTCGACTACGGCAAACCCGAGGTGCAGCAGTTCTTGCTCAGTAACTTACGCTATTGGTTGGAGGAGTTTCACTTCGACGGTTTCCGGTTCGATGGAGTCACCAGCATGCTCTACCATCACCACGGCGAGGGGGTAGGCTTTGGCGACTACAGCCAGTATTTTGGGCCAGAGGTAGATGATGATGCCGTGCTTTACCTGCAACTGGCGGCCTCGCTGGTGCGAGAGCTGAAGCGAAGTGCTCTTTTGATTGCCGAGGACATGAGCGGCATGCCCGGCCTGTGCCGGCCCATTCCAGAGGGTGGCATCGGGTTCGACTACCGCCTGGCCATGGGCATTCCCGATTACTGGATCAAGCTGCTCAAGCACACCCGCGACGAGGACTGGAATCTGCATGACCTCTGGTACACGCTCACCAACCGTCGTCTGGGCGAGAAAACGGTAGCTTATGCCGAAAGCCACGACCAAGCCCTGGTAGGCGACAAAACGCTGGCCCATTGGCTGATGGATGCTGCTATCTACACCCACATGCAGAAAGACGACCCTGATCCCATTGTGGCGCGGGGCATGGCCCTGCATAAGCTCATTCGGATGACTACCCTAGCCTTGGGCGGCGAGGCCTACCTCAACTTCATCGGCAATGAGTTTGGGCATCCGGAGTGGGTCGATTTTCCGCGGGCCGGCAACAACTGGAGCCACCACTATGCCCGCCGGCAATGGTCGCTGGCTAATAATCCTGACCTGAAATTCCAATACCTGCAAGCTTTCGACGAGGCGATGGTAGGGCTGGCCCGCACCGAGCGCCTGCTGGCTGCCGGTCCTGCCCGCGAGCTGAACATCGACACCACCAACCAAGTACTGGCCTTCGAGCGGGGCGGATTGGTATTCGTGTTCAACTTCCACATCAACAACAGCGTGCCCGACTACCGTTTCTACGTGCCCGAGCCCGGCCGCTACCGCCTACTACTCAACTCCGACGACGCCCGTTTCGACGGCTTCAATCGCATCAACGACGACGGCATCTACTTCACCCAGCCCGACGAGGAAAGCACCGGCCAGCAGCTGAGCATCTACGCCATCAACCGCGCCGTGCTCGTCTTCAAGCGTGAGGATTAGAGGTATGGGTGTGAGGGTGGTAATAGAAGTAATAGAACGCCTGTCATCCTGAGCACAGCGAAGGACCTTATCACGCGTGAACGACCGACGTAGCAACGACTCGTTCTGCGGGTATAAGGTCCTTCGCTGTGCTCAGGATGACAGGCGTTCTATTACTACCCTCACACCCATATCCTTAGTCAAACCGATCCAGGATTTCTTGGATGCGCTGGCGGCGGGCGTCTGCCGATTTGGCCCGGCCTACCCACTGACTTAGCTCCTTGCGTTCGGGGTAGGGCAGCTCGTTGAACTGCGCTTGCAGGCCCGTGCTGCGGAGCGCCTGGGCCAGGGGCTTGGGAAGCTCCAGGGTTTCTTCCGTGTCGGGGCGGAGTACTACGTGTACGATTTCAGGCCAGTTTTTGTCGATGGCTCTGCGCACTTCCTTGGGTACGCGCAACTCGTGCTGACCCGCATCGGCGGGCGTCAGCGACAGGCGAATCGGGAAGCCGTCGATGGTGCCGATGATGGCAAACGGGCCTTTGGCGCCATACACCTCGGCCACGCTAAAGGGTAGTAGCAAGTATACGCCGCCGTCGGTGTCGTGCAGCTCCAGGGCGGCCTCAAAGGATTGTTCCAGGGAAGAAGTCATGGACAAAGATACGGGGGGCCGACTGAATCCAGTCGGCCCCCCGTTTTCCTTAGCGCTGATTGCGAATTGTGAAATGATCGAACGCCACCGTCACATCGGTAGGTCCCTGCGCCAGCAGCCCTACCCGGATGCCCCGGTCCCACGGTGGCAGGTAGGTACCGTTGATAGCGAAGCTGTCCAGCGGCATCGGCTCCCAGGTCACGCCATTCAGGCTGTAGGAGAAGCGGTAGCGTTGTCCTCCCCACGCCTCCACGCGCAGCCCTAGGTTGCGGTTTGGCTCCACAGCTACTTCCGTCAGGCACTGCGAAACGCCATTTTTAACGTGCCAGAGCTGTAGTTTGTCGTTGCTAGCCATCAAGGCCAGGGCATTGTGCGGGTCGCCTACTGCCGTAAGGCCGGCAAACGTACCGATGGGTAGCACAGCCGCATTGAGAGCCGTAGTAGCCTTGTAGGTAGCCGCGTAGGTGCGTTGGGCCACCAGGGCGCCCAACTCATCGGGGCAGGCTTGCAACAACAACTGCCCGTCGCCAATGCCCACCACGGGCTTCTTGCCAATGGGCCACTGCCATGTTTCGGCCAGGTGGTTGCCGGCAAACGTGTCGGTGAGGTTTAGGCGGCTTACGTTTTGTAGCGGAGCGGCTTGCGGGCTGTTGCCCTCAAACTCCGGCCAGCCCTCGGCATTCCAGCTGAACTCGCTGAGAATGCCCTGCCGGCCCACAAACTCGTGGCTGCTGGCGTGATAGGCGTGGTGCAGCAGAAACCAACGGCCGTCGTACTCGGCTACCGTGCCGTGGCCGGGACAGCTCCATACCTTGTTTTTCTTCAGAATGGGGTTCTGCGGGCATTTCTCCCACGGCCCCAGCAGCTGGCGGGCACGGGCCACGCCCGTAGCATAGGTGCAGCCGCTGCCGCAGCAGCCGTTGCCGGCGTAGAACATATAGAAATACCCATCGTGTTGGGCAAAGGCCGAGCCTTCTACCAGGTTGCCTTCCCAGGGCACATCGTTGCGAAATAGCTCCACCGGCGCGTCGCCCAGCAGGGCCGTGCGCTCCTCGTTCAGGCGCTGGGCCCACAAGGGGGTAGGGTTGCCGTAGGCGTTGGCGTCTTCCTTCCACACCAAGTACAACTCGCCGTTTTCATCCCGAATCGGAAAGCCGTCGATAGAACCCTGGGCCTGGCCTACCAGTGGGCCATGGTCGAGGTAGGGACCGGCGGGGTCGTCGGCCGAGGCCATGGCTACGCACAGCGGGCCACCCTTCTGGCGGGCAGTATAGCAGATGTATGTTTTGCCGTCTTCGTAGCTGATTTCGGGTGCCCAGAAACTGGCTTCGGCCCACTCTGGCTTATCAGCAAACACGTGGCTGACCAACTCCCAGTCCACTAGGTTGGTCGATTTGAATAAGGGAAAAACAGGACCCCACTCGGCCGAGGTAGCGCTGGCCCAGTACATGTCCCCGATTTTAGTAACGGTCGGGTCCGGGAAGTCGCCGGGGAGTACTACGTTGGCGTAGGTGGTGCGCGGCTCGGTGGCCACGGGTGGCGCTACGCTGAGGGTAGGGGTAGAGTCGGTAGGCACCTGCCCCCGGCACTCCGCCGAATAATCGGATGGCAGAGCCAACGGACGGGCTTCATTTTCGAAAGCAAAAGACACGATGAGAGGAGGCTAGGGTGGAAGCCATATACCTGACTGCAACCGGTAACTTCAAAAAGTCCAACCGCATCAGGACTGCTCAGGGAGGGGTTGAGCAGGTAGTACGCATAGGCAATAGCGTCTACCCTGCTAGTAATAGCAAAGCCTATACCAGCAGTAAGGCCAGTGTGGCTCTGCTGGGTATCTTCATTACTTAAAACGCAGATAGTAAAAAGGTTATACTAAGTGAATTAATGAGATTGCAAGCAACATCAGACCCTGCGAGGCGTATTAAGAATTATATATATTGTGACTGTGCGCCATGGAATTACAACCCTTATTCGAAACCCCTAATTTTACAATTGCGCACGATGATTTGCACCACTGGCTCTACATATCCTGGCGCGGCGAATATGACTGCACGGCAGTCATTACGGGCTGTATCCTTATTCTACGGCACATAGAGCTGACCAAATCGCAGAAAATTCTGAACGACAGCAGCCAGGTGCTAGACGGTTGGAATGAAGTGACCCGTTGGGTAGGAGAGTCGTTTTTTCAGGAGCTCGCTAACCATGGTGTACGGGCCGTGGCTTGGGTGAAGGCGGAAGACTGGCCGGCCAAGGCTGCCATCAACGAAGCCATGCAGTATGTGTCTCAACCCCTGGCCGATACCTTTGATGATACTGTGGCGGCCTGTCGCTGGCTGGAAAATATCCGGTGAAACACACCTTATCTATACACAAAAAGCCCGGCTGATGCATGTCAGCCAGGCTTTTTGCGTGGAGAAAAACAAGTTATACGGTTGCTAGAACCACATCTTCCAATACTTGGCGTAGGCCTTCGGTCAGGCTATCGGGTTGGAGGTGTACGCGCTGGGTAGGGAGGCCGTACTTGGTGATGAGACGCTCCTGCAGCTCGGCAGTAGCAGCCAGCACCAAGTCGGCGCGGCGCAGGGCCAGGCGCTCCAGCTCCATAATCCAGCCCCGATCGAGGGGGGTGTCGCGGTCGGCGGCCAGCGTGTGCACATGCAGCACTAGCGGGTGGCCCGTGAGCTGCCGGATTTCCAAACCAGCCAGCCAAGCGGGCCAGTCGGCGGCGTAGGTCACGGCAAACTGTTCCTGCAACGCCAGACGGGTAGCAAAGCGGGCGTACTGAATCACCCGAAAGTTCAGGTCACCACCGTCGCCGGCGTGGGCGCTCAGCACGGCCAGCGCCTCGGAGGGAGCCGAGCGCTCAGCAGATGCTGGCGCAGAAGTGGGCACTGTTTCCACATCTTCCTTTCCCTGATCCAAATCGTTGGCTTCGGCGGCGTCAGGCTCGCCACCGGTAGCGGCAAATGCATCGGCATCCAGCAAAGCCGATGCAGAGTCGGTAAGGGCCGAATCGGTGGCGGGCGCAAAGGGCTGCGCTACTTCATCAATAGAATGCTCGGCACCCACGTATGGAAAGCTAGGGTAGGCCACCGGGGTAAGCTGCTCAGAAGGTAGGTAGGCATCGGCGGCGTTGAGCTCGGCCAGCGTCAGGTTGCCAATGCCGGTGACGTGTGCCTCGGCGGGCAATTCCGTGTCGCTGGCCGGCAAATGCGGCAGCAGCACCGCCAATTGCGTGTAGGGGGCCAGTGCCCGCGCCAGCTCCAGGGTGTCGGGAGTAGCCACATCTCCGGTCGGATAGGCGTTGTCCCAGCCCAGCAGCAATACCTTCAGATTGTTCATTTTCATAAGCAGCAGAAACCGGATTAGACCGGCACTAGGGTAGATAAAGCCAGTACAGATGACCATCGACCTGCTTTTAGGCAGGCCTGGCCTAATGTTAGATAAAATTCGGGGGAATCAGTTTTACCTTGCGAACTTATGCAGATGGCACCAGCTTTGCCACGCTTTTTTTTGATTCTCTTCTCCCGACCCCGCAACGGCCTTTATGTTTCAGGAAAATAATTACATGGTAAACGACCTGGCGGCACGCGCGCGCCAGGAATTTCGTCCGGGACAGGTAGTAGCGTGCGAGCAACAAGGCAGCGATTTTTTGTTTACCTGCGACAACGGCGTACGGTTGCGCTTGCACGTCATTAATGACAAAATTCTGCGCTTTCGCTACGCCACCGACGGCCAGTTTGCGCCCGATTTCAGCTACGCCCTGCCACCCGACCAAACCCGCACGGCGCCCGAGCTGCTGGAGTTCCGCGAGAAGTCCGACCACTACCGCATCACCACGGCCCGCCTGATTTGCGTGCTAGGCAAAGAAAACCTGCACACCCGCATCCTGGACCGCTCCGGCACGGTGCTCTGCGAGGACGATAAGGGATTTCACTGGCAGTACAACGACGACACCGGCAACGACCTGGTGCTCATGAGCAAGCAGGTGCAGAGTGGCGTGTGCTACTACGGCCTCGGCGACAAGCCCGCCAACATGAACCTGCGCGGCTCGCGCTTCACCAACTGGGGCACCGACACCTACGGCTACGTGAAGGGCTCCGACCCGCTCTACAAGAACATTCCGTTTTACTTGGAGCTGCAACAGAAAATCGCCCACGGCATTTTCTTCGACAACACCTTCAAGAGCTACTTCGACTTTGCCGCTGAGCGGGCTGATGTAACCAGTTTTTGGGCCGATGGTGGTGAGATGAACTACTACTTCATCTACGGTCCTACCTTGTTGGAAGTCAGCCAGGAGTATACGCGCCTCACGGGGCCGCCCGAGCTGCCCCCGCTGTGGGCGCTGGGCTACCACCAGTGCAAGTGGAGCTACTTTCCCGAGCAGAAGTTCCGCGACATCGCGCAGGGCTTCCGGGAGCGGCAGATTCCATGCGACGCGCTCTACCTCGACATCGACTACATGGACGGCTACCGGTGCTTCACCTGGTCGCCTACCCACTTCCCCGAGCCCGCCAAGATGGTGCGGGAGCTGGCTGAGGATGGCTTTAAAACCGTGGTCATCATCGACCCCGGCATCAAAATCGACCCCAGCTACGAGGTATACACCGAGGCGCTGGAGAAGGACTACTTCTGTCGCCGTGCCGATGGGCCGCTGATGAAGGGCTCGGTGTGGCCCGGCCTCTGCAACTTCCCTGACTACACGCGCCCCGCCGTGCGCGAGTGGTGGGCGGGCTTGTTCAAGGGCTTAATTCAGGATATTGGGGTGAAGGGCGTGTGGAATGACATGAACGAGCCGGCTGTATTCGAAACTGGCACCTTCCCCAATGATGTGCGCTTTGATTACGACGGTCACGCAGGTTCGCACCGCAAGGCGCACAACGTGTATGGCATGCAGATGGCCCGCGCCACCAACGCCGGCGTGAAGCGCTTTGCTTACCCCAACCGGCCCTTCACCATCACGCGCTCCACCTATTCTGGCGGGCAGCGCTACTCCTCCGGCTGGACCGGCGACAACCTGGCTTCCTGGGAGCACCTGTGGCTGGCTAATATTCAGTGCCAGCGTCTGAGTATCAGTGGGTTTTCGTTTATTGGCAGTGATGTAGGGGGCTTTATCGATACGCCCGACGGTGAGTTGTACGCCCGCTGGATTGCGCTGGCGGCCTTCCACCCGTTCTTCCGCACGCACAGTTCCGGCGACCACGGCGACCAGGAGCCCTGGAGCTTCGGCGACCAGGTGACGGACCTGGCGCGTCACTTTATTTCGCTGCGCTACCGCTTGCTGCCCTACATGTACACCGCCTTCTGGCAGTACGTGCAGGAGGGCACACCCATGTTGCGCCCGTTGGTATTCCTCGATCAGAATGACACCAACACCTACCTGCGCATGGCCGAGTTTGCCCTCGGCGACAACCTGCTGGTGTGCCCCATCACCACGCCCGGCGTAGACGGCCGCTGGATGTACCTCCCCACCGGCGACTGGTACTACTGGTGGACCGACGAAGTAAAAGCTGGCGGCGCCGAAGTGTGGGCCGTAGCCAACCTCGACCGAATTCCGCTGTTTGTGAAAGCCGGCGCCGTGGTGCCGTTGGCGCCCGTATTGCAGTACGTGGGCCAAGCGCCCATCGAGCAACTGACGTTGCACGTGTACTTCAAAAACGGCACTGCCGAAAGCGTACACTACGACGATGGCGGCGAGGGCTACGCCTACCAGGAAGCCGGCCAGCAAACCGTGCGCCGCTTCACAGTAGCCGGCTCGGCGCAGGGCCTGCTGCTCACGCAAGCCATCGAAGGCCCTTACCAGCCCAGCTATACTACTTATCAGGTGGTATTCCACGGCCTGCCCACGGCAACCGTGCAGGTAGAGGCTGATGGTAATACGTTGGCTTTAAGTGACTACGCCGCCGAAAGCAACGCTACCCTACCCAGTATGATAGTGGATGCCAGCTTCGGCGAAATCGTGGTGAAGCTGGCGGCGGAGTAACGCCTAGCATCTGCCGGACCGGCAAGCGTCATCTGTATCGCAAGGCCCGCTATCAACCGATGGCGGGCCTTGTTGCGTGTGGTGCCGGTCGGAACGACAACGTGGTGGCCACAGGTGCGGCATCAAGCGCCAGAATTTGTGCTTGGTAGGCGGCCGGCAGCAGCAACGACCGAAGCCAGCGCCCCAGCGCTACCCGTTGGGCCAGACGGTAGGCGGGTAGGGAGATGCGTAGCCAAGCCGCGTTGGGTAGCGATAGTAGCGTGCGCACATGGGGCGGCACTACCAGGCGTTGGCCAGCCAGTACCAATTGGTACCGAAAAGTCCCGAGGTGCTTGCGGTATTGACGGTATAGGTCGGTGGTGTAGGCGCTGTGTGCCAGGTCGTTGGCTAGGTGATACTCCCGGGTAGGAAGCCAGGAGGCATAGGTATACGGAAGCTCTGGGATGCCCATGCGCTGGCCCACGCGGCAGAATACCGTCACTACCTCGTCCTTTTCCGCTTCCGTCATAGGCCGTTCCAGCACTTCAAAGGCCCGGATGGAGTAGTGAATCAGCATGAACAACACGTCGCGGTAGGCCCAGTCGGGGATGGCTATGCCCCGGTTTTGCTCCACCGCGCCGTGAATGGCGGCAATGGTATCGATGGCCCGCTCGGCGGCGTGGCGTTCCGCGAATACAATCTTGCGGGCGTACTCCACCGTCGAAAACAGTCGGCCCAGCGGGTCGGAGGGTAGGCGGCCAGTGAAGTACAGCCAATCTACGGCCTTGTTGAGCGCAAACTCGGCTGCTGCCCCGGCAAAAATGAACAGAATCGTGTCGCCTTTTCCCCAGATGCGGCGCACAATGGAATCCGGCGCAACAAAATAATCCATAGCGTATTTTTTGATATTTAAAGTACTTTGTAATGCAAAGTTAAGTTACATTTGTGAGAACTTCACTACGTAGTGGTTATGAAAGCTGCCCGCCGTTGGCCGATTTATCTGTTGATCCTATTTTTTACCCTTGTGCTCGGGTTAAGTTCCCGCGTGTTTTCTTCCTCGCTACCAACATGGATAGCGGCCTATGCGGGCGACACGCTATGGGCGCTACTGGTTTTCTGGCTGGTAGGACTACTCCGGCCTAACTGGCCCAGTGAGCGAGTGGCTGCCGTAGTGTTAGGGTTTGCATTCGGCATCGAAATCAGTCAGCTCTATCAGGCACCTTGGTTAAACGCTGTTCGGGCTACTACGCTGGGCAGTCTGGTGCTAGGCCACAGCTTCTTGTGGAGCGATTTGGTGTGTTATAGTGTGGGTATATTGGTAGGCTACCTGTTGGAAAGAAGAGAATTGTTATCTGCCAAAAGCTAAACAAAGCAGGTAGTGGATGGCGCGGGGCTGTGCACCGTGCCGACTATGCGCAGGCTTCTAGCCTGCCCGTCAGAACAATTTACTAAGCTAATCCCAACGGCGCGGACGACAGCAGGCCAGAGGCCTGCCCATAGTCGGCACGGGGCACAACCCCGCGCTATCCGCACTATCACAGCAGCTTATCAGCCGTGATGGGCAACTCCCGCACGCGCGTGCCGGTTGCGTGAAATACGGCATTGGCTATGGCGGCGGTAAAGCCTACCAAGCCGATTTCGCCCATGCCTTTGGCGCCGATGGGCGTCAGGTAGGGGTCGGGTTGGTTGAGCAGGATAACGTCGATATCCGGGATGTCGGCGTTGGTGGGCACGTGGTACTCGGCCAGGTTATGGTTCACAAAGCGACCTATTCGGTGGTCGAGCACAGCCTCTTCCAGCAGCGCCAGCCCAATGCCCCACACCACGGCACCGTAGGCCTGACTGAGGGCCGTGCGGTGGTTGAGCACCCGCCCCGTATCCAGCGCCGACACCACCCGCACTACCCGCACTTCGCCGGTGTGTGGGTGCACATGCACCTCCACAAAATGCGCCGCGAAGGACTTGCCGGAGTGGGTCGGCTGCTTGGGCTTCGATTCCAAAGTAGCCTCAATGGCTGGCAAATGGCTTCGCTGCAACAACTCAGGGTAGGAAATACAAACGGTCGGATCATGCACATGACGGATGCAACCCTCCGCAAACACCAACTCGGCTGGCGTGAGCTGTTGGAAGGTAGGGTCGGGAAGTTGCATGAGTAACCCTTGTAACTGTAGCTTCAGGGCCGTGCACACCTCATGCACCGCCGAGCCCACCGACACCGCCGTGAGCGAGCCAAACTGCCCCGGCGCATTGGGAAAAGCCGCGTCGCCCAGCTCAAACCGAATGTGCTCCGGGGCTAGGCCCAAGGCTTCAGCGGCAATCTGTGTCATAATAGTTGCCGTGCCGGGGCCTACGTCGGCGGTGCCGCTTTGTATTAGCAAGGAGCCATCGGCACTGAGGCGGGCGTGAGCCGATGCAGCCGCCCGCGAAGCGTGGTAGATGCCCATGCTCATGCCCCAGCCCACCAGCCATTCGCCCTGGCGCATGCTGCGTGGCTCCGGGTTGCGCTGCTCCCATCCAAACCGCTCGGCACCCTGCTGATAGCAAGCGCGCAGGCCATTGCTCGACCACGGCTTGTCTTTTTCGGGGTCGGTTTCGGCGAAGTTGTGCAGGCGCAGGGCCAGCGGGTCCATGCCCAACTTGTAGGCCAGCTCGTCCATGGCCGATTCCAGGGCGAAGGAGCCGCTGGTTTCGCCGGGGCCGCGGGTCCAGCAGGGCGTGCTCATATCTAGCGGCACTACTCGGTAGGTGGCATCCAAGTTGGGACAGCGGTAAGCGGCTTTGGTGGGGTGCACCATGCGCTCGGCAAATGTTTCGTAGCGTGACGTCATGCCGTGGCCTTCGTGGGTGATGCCTACCAGCGTGCCGTCGGGTAGGGCGCCCAGCCCTACCTTCTGTACCGACTCTGGCCGGTAGCCTACCATGTTGAACTCCTGGTTCCGGGCCAGCATCACCTTCACCGGACGATCAATCAATAGGGCACCCAGAATGGCGGCTACCTCATGCGGCCAGATCCGCGACGACCCTCCAAACGCCCCGCCTACAAACGGTGAGTGTACATGCACTTTCTCGATGGGCAGCTGAAACATGCGCATCAGATCCTTCTGCGCCAGCTTGGCGCCCTGGGTTTTGTTGTACACAGTCAGCTCATCGCCCCGCCACACGGCAATGGCCGCGTGCGTTTCCATGGGGTTGTGCACCTGAATGGGCGTTTGGTACGTCTGCTCCACCTGCACGGGCGCGGTGCGGTAGGCATGGCGTTGGCCGCGGATGTAGTCGGGTTCCTGCTCGGGCGTGATACCGTGGGGTAGGTGCTCCGTCAGGTCGGTTTCGGCAGGTTCGGTGGCGTAAGTCACGCGCACTAGTGCGGCGGCGCACTGCGCCTGTTCCAGCGTATCGGCCATGACCAAGGCCACGGGCTGGTTGCTGAACTGAATCTGGTCATTGTAAAACACCCGTACCTCCTGGCCTTCCACCCGCGGGTTGTGATTGTGCTCTTTGCTGAGGTAGCCCGGCACGGTGGGCGCGTTCTGGTGCGTCATGATGGCCCGCACGCCCGGTACCCGAGCCGCTTGCCGGGTATCGATTTCCTGAATGCGACCCTTGGCAATGGCGCTAGTGACCAGCACGCCGTGCAGGCAATCGGGCACTATATGCTCGGCGGCGTAGCGGGCGGCTCCGGTTACTTTCAGGCGGGCGTCCACGCGGCGGTGGGGTAGACCCAGGTAGGTGGGGGAAAGTTGCGCTTCCATACTCAACAGACAAGTGCCCGATTACTAGCCGCAGCTACTGCTGCCGAAGGTGGGCACCGTTGCCCTGTGTACGGCAGGGCACTCAGCACGTTGAACAGGATTTCGGGCTTTCCCGCTCTATTTCAACCATTAGCACCTTCTCCTGTTATCAGACTACCCCGCTCCGCGGCGGGCACACGTTCCATCCTTTCCACCTACTACCTTTCTCATGGCAAACGACACCACTTCCCCGGCTACCTTCTCGCTGGCCGGCGACAAAACCATTAACCGCATGGGCTACGGCGCCATGCGCATCACCGGCGAAGGCATCTGGGGCCCACCTAAGGACCACGACGAAGCTATCCGCGTTCTGAAAAAGGCCGTGGAGCTGGGTGTCAACTTCATCGACACGGCCGACAGTTACGGCCCCAACGTATCGGAGGAGCTGATTGCCGAGGCCCTGTATCCCTACCCCGCCGACCTGGTGATTGCTACCAAAGGCGGCCTGTTGCGCACTGGCCCTAACCAGTGGCCCGTAAATGCCCACCCCGACCACCTGCGCGAGGCATTGGAAGGCAGCCTGAAGCGCCTGCGCCTGGAGCAGATTGAGCTGTACCAGCTGCACCGCGTCGATTCGGAGGTACCCTTTGAAGATACGCTGGCCTTCCTGAAAAAAGCGCAGGAAGACGGCCTGATCAAGCACATCGGCCTCTCGGAGGTGACGGTAGAGCAGATCAAGCAGGCCCAGGATGTGGTTAAGATCGTATCAGTACAAAATATGTACAGTGTCGACAACCGCAAGTGGGAGAAGGAACTGGAGTACTGCCAGGAGCAGAACATTGCCTTCATTCCGTGGTACCCCCTGAACGGCGGTAACATGGAGGTGATGGACAAGCTTACCAGCATCGGCAAGCAGTATGACGCTACCCCACAACAAGTGGCCCTAAGCTGGCTGCTCCACCGCGCCCCTAACATCCTCCTAATTCCGGGCACCTCCAAAGTGAATCACTTGGAAGAAAACGTGAAAGCCGCCGATATCAAGTTGTCGGAAGCAGATATGCAGGAATTGAATAAGCTAGGCACGGCTGAGTAAGCGGCTGAGGTAGATTCAAAACAACCCCGCCTGTCATCCTGAGCTTGCGAAGGACTTTCTCACGTGAGAACGATTGTCGAAACAACGACTTGTTCAAGCGTGAGAAGGTCCTTCGCAAGCTCAGGATGACAGGCGGGGTTTTATGTGCTGTGCTTTAAATCAACCTCGACGGCTACTCCACCACCAGCTTCTGCACCACCGTGCGGCCGTCGGAGGTGTCGAGGCGGAGCGTGTAGAGGCCGGCGGCTTGCCCACGCAGGTCAATGGTGCGCGGGGCGGCGGTGGGGGTGCCCGCGGCGGCCGTACGTACCACACGGCCGGTTATATCCAGCACCGAATAAGGCGCAGCCCGGAGCGCCGGCTCATCAGCTTGCAGCGCAAACACACCGCTGGCGCTGGGGTTGGGGTACACGTTCAGGCTGCGCGTGTCTAGGGCCGTGCGGTTGGAGGTGGCCACGCCTACCATAGCTATGTTGTCGATGAGTAAGGTAGTGCCCGCCGTGAGCGACGAGGTGGGAGGAACGGTCGTGATGGAAACGTTACTGCCCGATGCAAAGCCAATGTGAATGGAGTCGGGCGCAGCAGATGAAGTGTACACCAGCGGCACCGTAGCCAGCGTGTAGTTGTCGGCGATGGTAGTAAATATTAGTCGGCCAGTGGCAATAGGTTCCTGCCTTCCATTCACGGTGCGGGTAAGCTGCACTTCGGCGGCAGGCCTGTCGTTCGCAACGTTGGTGCCCGCGAGCTTGTAGTAGAACTGCATGCTGGCCGACCGGGTCGTGAAGGGCAGGCCGCCCGGATACATAGAATTGGCGTTGAGTTTGTTGCCGAGAGCCAGTATGCCCGGCGCGACGATGTTACCTAGCACAGGAACGTTCACCGTCTTCGACTCTAGTCTGGCCGCAAAAGTACCCTGCTGGAAATCGGTGCTTTTCGTGACAGTACCGGTTTTAACGGATATGAGGGCCCCAAGGGGCGAGGCCGCAACAGCATCATCGGTATTCAGCCAGTTGGTGGGCGCTTCCACGTCGTTGCGCGTAGCCCAGGTATCGAGGTTACCGTTGGGAATAGTCTGGGCCGATGCTTGCCCAAGGGTAAGGCCGAGCGCAAGCGGCAAGAAGGGTAGGAATGTTTTCATAAAAAGGTGTTAGGGTAGGGAGTGAGTAGGCAGAAAGATAGTTCGTCAAATATAGCTAAACATACTATATATAAAAGTAATATATAGTGTTTAATTGCTGCAAATGAACGAATTACGTCTTCTGTAGGCGCTGACGCAAGAACCCCGCGGCGTATAGCCCACCCAGCAACAACCCCGTTAGCAAACCACCCGCGTGGGCCGCGTGGTCGATGTGGGCGTCGGTGCTGCCGGCCACGCTACTCACCAGAAAATAGAGCAGAAAGAACAGCATGGTGAGTCGCTCGCGGCGCTCCAGCGGCAACGCCTGCGTGAGCAGCAGCGCCAACTGCACCCCATACAGCCCAAATATCGACCCCGACGCCCCCACCGAATTGACGCCGCCGGTGTGCCACGCCAGGCTAGCCAGGCTGCCGCCTACCCCGCATACCAGATAGGCCAGCAGCAGCCGACGGCCGCCCAGCAGCGGCTCGGCCAGCGTGCCCAGCAATAGCAAGGAGCTGGCATTGAGCAGTAAATGGCCGGGGCCGCTGTGTACGAAACAACTGGTGAGCAGCCGCCACGGCTGCCCCGGTAGCGTGAGCGGCGAGTAATTGCTACCCCAGGCCACCAATGCCGCCCCGCTCGGATGCACCGCCGACACACCGGCTAGCACCATCAGCAGAAAGACCAGCAAATTCAAATCAAGCAGTAACGGCGTGGCCCAGTGGCTGCGCGTGGGCCAGAATACGGCCCGTAGCAGCCGCAGCGCTACCGGCGCTTCGGGTAAGGCAGGGGGTAGGGATGGGCGGCGCCGCGCCGATGTTGGCGTTTCGGTTGGTACCAGGCCACGGCGTTGCAGCTCCTGGGTGGCGGCGTGCACCAGGGCGGCGGGGTAGCGCTCGGGGTGCTGGGCCAGGTAAAACAGCTCCGCCTCGGAAGTCGCCGCCAGCGGGGTAGGAGAATCAGCAGGCGGCGTATCAGACATGAGAAAGCGCTAAGGGTGAGGAGCATGGGTGAAAATGAGCACCGCGCCATCGTGGGCGCGGGGACCGTAAGCCTGCGTGGCTACCCGCGGCCGCAACACCAGCACCGAGTCAATTTCCGTGGACGACAGCTCGGCTACCGGCGCGGGTAGCCCGTCGGAGAGTGGGTCGCTGGCGAGTGGCCTGTTGTGTAACAGATAAAGCGGATTGGTGTTGGGATAGCGCGTAGGCACGGTCTGGCTGCGCACTACATCGGGGGAGGAGCGCAGTGGCAGTAGGGGCAGTTGTTTGGGGAGGCGAGAGGCCAGCACCTGGTAGCGCACGGCGTAGGCGGCGGTATCGCCTTGCTGAATTTCGCGGGTAATGAGAGAATCGCCCCCATTGAAACCATACGTCAGCAAACCAAGCACTGCATTGCGGCGCTTGTGCCCCAGCAGCATGGCTTCCAGCCGTTGCTGCATCACGGGCCGAAGCTTCAAGTCGTACTCAGCCGCGTGCGTCAGGCGGCCCCACTGCTCCTGAATCAGATTAATCTTGCCCAGCAGGGTAGGATCGGGGGTAGGGCGCTGACTGGTGCGGGTGAGCAGCCAGGCCGTTTGGTACTCGGCCGTCCAATAGCGCGCTACCATCTGTTGGTAGTTGTTGCGGGCGATGGAGTCGCGCCACTCGGCGGCGGGCACCGTGGCAGCGGCTTTCCGCACCCGTTCCTGCGCCAGCGACTCGAAGTTGGGCATCATGTCGTCGTCGGTAGCGGGCTGCTCTACCACGCTGGCAGGCAGCGATATGGGTCGCTCCGTCGAAAGGGTAGGGTCGGCGGCATCGGCATCGGTAGACTGTAGCGCCCACGCGCCAAGCAGCACAACCGCTACTAGCCCGCCACCAAGTAGCAGCCCACGAGCCGAGTTTGAGCGCTCCGGCTCCGGGGCGTACTCCAAAAGCGACGCCGAGGTGGCGCCCTCAGCTATTTCCGGTAAGGCCAGGCCGCGTCGCCGCAATTCTTGCTGGGCCGTACGCACAATATCGGGATGGTAAAGGGCGGGATGGCTGGCGAGAAAGCGCAGAGCGTCGTCGGTTTTCTCGGTAAAGGAATCGGAGCCGGTAGACATAAAACCAGAATAGCGAAACGTAAAAGGCTAGAAGAAAAGAAAGCTTAGGAAAAGGCGCAAGAAAAACCATGCCTCAACCGCCCGGCCCGCCACCCGTATAGCTAAGTGCAGGCAGCTGCGGTCGCCTGCACTTCTTTCCACTCAGACTTTCCTACCCTTATGGCTCAGCATCCCACGCCCCCGCTCGACGAAGAAACCGAAGACGCCCTCCGCGCCCGCGAATTTCAGCCCGATAGCCGCATGGCGGCCGGCAACAGCAGCGAGGCCCTCACCGGCAACAACGGCGACGACAACTCCGGCAGCGGCGGCACCGAAGGTGGCCACGAAATAACTGGTAAAAAGGTAGCCACCAGCACCGAGTACGACAAGCCCGGCAACGCCGACGAAGGCGATGTAGGCGGCAGCACCACTAGCAGCGGTTCTGCTTCCGGCAGCGCCGGCACCGGTATCGGGCAAGTCAACCTGTAATTCCCACTCATTCTTTCACCCTTTCCACCCCACCCCATGAGCGACAACCAAAATAACCAGCCCGATAATCAGAAGCCCAACGATGGCACCCGTGCCGAGCGCCCGGAAAACGAGCGTGGCGTAGGCTCGCAACAGCAGGGCAACGCGCCCCAGACTTCGCCGGCTTCGGATAGCAGCGGCAACCACGGTGGTAACCGTGGCGGCGACCAACACGCCGATACCAGCGGTGCCAAAGGCAGCAGCGGCGCCGGCGCCCAACTCAGCGCTGACCAAAAAAACCAAGGTGGCGGCTCTGATGCTGAAGAAGCTGATCAAACCCAGAACACTACTGACTACAAGTCGGACTACGGTACTGGCAATGCCGCCCCTAGCCCCGCCAACGACGGTGGCACCATCGACGACGAAAACAACAGCTAACTCACTCTCCCTATGAATACTCCATCCATTCCTTCCGAACAAGACGAAGAAAAAGGCCGCATCGATTCTTCAAACGCCAAAAACGCTGATGCGACTATTGCGGACGGTTCCGGCGACGGTGCCCAACAAAACATGAACTCCTCTGAGCTCGCCAAAAACAGCCCCGAAGCGGCAACCGAAAGCACCCAGGAAAACATGGGCGACGGCAGCGGTATCCGCGGCGACTACGGCGACAGCAGCCAGACCAACGGCAAAGAAGGCTAAAACTGAGTGGCGTTCGAGTGCATACGCTCGAATAGATAGCTCTACAAAACAGCGCGCATCCAGCGCGGAAGTGTATCTTCCGGCTCGATGCGCGCCGTTTTTTTATACCTGCTTTGTACACTGCTGACGGGTAGGGTAGCCTTTGCGCAGCCCGGTAACCCCCTGCGCCACCTATTGCGGGCCGATACGGTGCGGTTTGGCCGCATACTGCGCAACCCGGCCGCCTACCGGGTGCAGGTGCTCTACACGCAGATTCGGCGCGATGCGCATGGACGGCCGCACTTCCGCAGCTACGGCTACCGCGTGCGGCCGCGGGAATACTTTTATCCGGCCAGCACTGTGAAGCTGCCGGTGGTAGCTGTGGCACTGGAGAAAATCAACGGTATCAACCACATACAGAAAGAGCAATTGTCCTATCCGCTCACCCGCGAATCACCCTTACAGATTGATTCTGCTTTTGCGGGGCAAACGCGGGTAGTAGCCGACAGTAGCGCCCGTAACGGTCAGCCTACCCTGGGTAATTACATGCGTAAGGTTCTGTTGGTGAGTGATAACGAGGCATACAATCGGTTATATGAATTCGTAGGGCAGGGAGAGGTAATCCGAGCCTTGCGCAACCACGGGTTGCGCCATACGCGCATCATTAGCCGGCTGGCGGTAGGCGACCAGGAGCCTGGTTCGCGGCACACCAACCCGTTCACGTTTTTCACCGATAGCACCCGGCGCCAAGTGCTGTACCACCAGCCGTCTTCCTACCATTCGGGCGCGTTGCCCCCGCTGCGGGCCACGCGCCTACACGTGGGTCACGCCTGGCAGGATGGCAACCAGCGCATCAACCAGCCCTTCGACTTTACCAACAAAAACTTTTTCCCCCTGCGCGAGCAGCAGCAGGTGCTGCGCGCCTTGCTGTTTCCGGAGGCCGTGCCCCGCCGCCAGCGCTTCAATGGGCTGCGCGCCGCCGACTACCAGTTTCTGCGGCGCTACCTGTCGCTGCTGCCCCGGCAGAGTCGGTACCCTGCCTACGACTCTCTGGCCTACCCCGACAACTACGCAAAATTCCTGCTGGCTGGTGGCCCACCCGCTGCACTGCCGGCGGGCGTGCGCATCTACAACAAAACAGGACAGGCGTACGGCTTTCTGATCGACAACGCCTATATCACCGATGAAGCGCACGGCGTGGAATTCCTGCTCAGCGCCGTCATCTACGTCAACGCCGACGGCGTGCTCAACGACGACCACTACGACTACGATACCATCGGCTTTCCTTTTCTGCGCGACCTGGGTAGGGCAGTGTACGAGTGGGAAGTACGGCGGAAGCAACCAGCACGCCCGTATCTGCGCCGTCGCTTTTCTTACGAAAGCCCTTCCTACGGTTCTGCGCCGCCTGAAAACACTTGTTGAAGCTGTTTAGGAAATAGGCTAGGCCGTCATGCTTCGACAGACTCAGCATGACGGCCTAGCCTATTTCCTAAACAGCTTCATTGCCTCCAGTGCCACAACCACAAAAGGAAGCGCTGTCACGCTTCCTATAAAAACAGCTTGATGCCGCCGTTGGCTACTAGCCCTTCCAGCGGTGCCCACACCTCCCGGAAAGACGGCTGGTTGACGGGCGGTAGCACAACGGACTCGTAGCGATTCTGCCGAATGTTAAGCAGGTTTTCAAAGTTGAGGAACACGCTGAAATGCTTCCAGCGCCGCTCGCCCATGGCGCCCAGCAACCAGTAGGAAGGCGACTCCTCGCCCGTCGACAGCGGCTTGCGGCCGATGTAGTAGGCTTCCAGCCCTACCCTGAACTTACCTTCCTGTTCGTACACGCCCACCAAGTTCACGCGGTGCTTGGCCGTTAGCGGAACGGCGCTGTTGCGATTAGCGCCGCTGTACTTGCGGCGGGTGTCTACCAGGCTATACCCGGCGTAGAGCTGGAAATCCTCGTAGCCGATGCGGACGTTAGTTTCCAGCCCCCGGCTGCTAATCGGGCCGTCAGCGTTGGCAAACTGATAGGTAGCCGTGCCCGCTCCCGGCGTGATAATAGCCGGAATATCAAGCACTAGCGCGTGGTTGAGCTGGGTGTAAAAGAACAGTTGATTAACGGACACATCCAGCACTTCAAACAGAGTAGTGTGGTAGTTTACATCGAAGTTGCCGCCGCGGGACGTTTCGGCCTGGGCGGCGTTTTGGTTGATGGGCAGCACGTTGCGGAAGCCCACGCTTTCGGCATCTTCAGTGAACAGGGTAGGGGCTTTATAACCCAATCCGCCGCCGAGGCGAGAAGTCAGGTGCTCCGACAACCGGAACAGCGCCGACACCCGAGGTAGGGCAAAGAAGCCGAAGCGGTTGTGGTAGTCGCCACGCAGGCCGGTTTCCAGCGTCAGCCAGGGCCGCACGCGGTAGTTGTTTTGCAGAAAGGCGCCTACCGTGGTGTACTGATAGTTGCGCCCCAGCGCGGCCCCGCGCTCTGTGAATTGCTCCGTCCAGAGGTTGCCGCCGCCAATCCACTCGGCCCGCTCGCCGGTGTGCGTGTAGCTGGCTTCGCTGAAACTGGCCACCTGCTGCCCGGCAAAGCGGTACCCCGGCTGCGTGATGGTGCGGTTGAAGTAGCTCACGCTGTTTTTCACCGTGAGTATGGAGCGGGCAAAACGCTTGTCGAATTGCAACTGCGACGAAGCCCGGTCGGAGCGGTTGCGCTCGAAGTAACGGTGTTGGCTGTCGGCGTCGCCGTCCAGCACCTGCATGTCGCCGCCGATGCGGTTTTCCCAGTTGCCCATCGCGCCTACCGTTAGGGTAGCCGTGGGCGTGAGGTAGAAATACAGCCGCGGGTTGAACGTGTACCGCTCGTAGTGCGGAATGGCCGAAAAGCCGGTGTTGCCGGGGTCGTATTCCTTCTGCGTGTTGCGGGCGGCAAACAGCGTGACGCCTACCTTCTGGCCTTTCTGCGCCCAGAAGCCACTGAGGTCGAGGCCGCCGGCAGTAGTGCCGTTGGCCATAAAGCTCAACTCCCGCTCGGCAGTAGGGCGCTTGGTAACTAGGTTGACCAGCCCCGCAATGGCCCCGCCGCCATAAAGTGTAGACGCCGAGCCTTTGATCACCTCAATCTGGCGCAGGTTCAAGGGCGGAATTTGCAAAATGCTCAAGCCCGCTGCAAAGCCCGTATACAGCGGAAAGCCATCCTGCAACAGCTGCGTATAGCGCCCATCCAGCCCCTGAATGCGAATGGTAGCGCTGGCCGATACAGCCGAGGTCTGCTGCACCTGAATGCCGGTGCTTTCGTTGAGCTGCATGCGAATATCGCCGGGCCGCATGTTGGCTTTTTCTTCCAGCTCCTCGCCCGTAATGGCCTCGATGCGGGTAGGGATATCGTCGATGCTACGGTTGCTACGGGTGGAGGTCACCACCACTTCTTCCAGCACCTCGCCTTCTACGGCTACCAGTTGCACCACCAGCGAGTCGCCGGGCAGGGGGAGGGTCAGGCTATCGGTTTGGGGTTGGTAGCCAATGGAAGAGTAGGTAAGCGCGTAGCGGCCCGGCGCCGGCACGGGTAGGGCCAGTCGTCCGTCCGTATTGGTTGCGGCGCCGATGTTGCCCGGTAGGAGTCGGGCTGTGGCCCCGATGAGCGGTTTGCCGGTTTCGGCATCCCGGATAGAAACCCGGAGGGTGTCTTGCCCCCAGGCGATGGGCACAGTGAAGAGTGTCAGCCCCAGCGACACAAAGAAAAATTTCATGAAAATGAGTGAATAGCGTAGCCAATAGCCACCCAAACCGCCAAAAAGGCCGGGTAGCAACCATCGGAAAAACTACGCTACGCGGGGCGGCTGCCAGATGCGCCCTGGCACCTCCAGCGCGTGCGGCGCTTGGTAAGTAGACCGCACCGCTTCAGCAAGCGGAGAGGGTAGGGGGCGTGCGGCCACAGGCGGTACAAGCTGCGGCACCGTGAAGCCGGGGCACGCCGTGCACAGACAAAACGGCGAGCAACTCTCCGTGTGCGTGTGGTCGTCGTGGTCGGGGGCAGAAGACTGGGCGGTGGTGGTTGACTCGTCTTGGCAGACATCCCCACAGGGTAGGCCAGCCAGCACCAACACGTACATCGCCAGGAAAAAGGCCCACAGCTTCATGCAGCAAAGGTAGTCGTTAGGTAGGTTAGTTATGTCAGAAGCTGCCAGCACGATGTAGAGACGCATATTTGCGTCTCGTCGTTGCTGCTATTGAAGCTGTTTAGAAAGTTAAAAGATTAACTATTGAACGCCAGATTAAGCATGACCGCCTGACGACTCTCCAAACAGCTTCATTGGTTATCCAACAACGAGATTATCGGCACGATGTCGTTGCTGCTATCGATTGTTCGACGATAAGACGCAAGTATGCGTCTCTACACTGGGTTGTTACCTGTTATAAGCAGCTTCTTATGGTCAACCTGCGTCCCTCAGCAGCTTGCAGCCACATAACCCCAAACCCCACAGCCGGCTTTCGTGTTGACCGGTATCTTTAAGGCCAAGTTCCTGATTCCTCTCTATGCTTCTATCCCGATTTCGCGCCGCGCTGCTTGCAGTTCTTCTTGCTTCTGGTGCAGCGCCTAGTGCGAAAGCCCAAGCTCCCAAAACCTGGTCTTCCTCAGAAATCCTGCTGGGTCTGAAAAAGCTGAACGTCCTCGGCTCGGCCATGTACATCGCCGCCCACCCCGACGACGAAAACACGCGCTTCCTAGCCTACCTCGCCAACGGCCGCCTGCTGGAAACCAGCTACCTCAGCTGCACCCGAGGCGACGGCGGCCAGGACCTCATCGGCCCCGAAATCCGGGAGCAGCTGGGCCTGATTCGCACGCAGGAGCTGCTGGCCGCCCGCCGCATCGACGGGGCGCACCAGTTTTTCACCCGCGCCAATGATTTCGGCTTCTCCAAAACCTCACAGGAAACCTTCACCATCTGGGACAAGGAGCAGGTATTGGCCGATATGGTGTGGGTGATTCGGCAGCGCCGGCCCGACGTGCTGTTCACCCGCTTCCCCCCCGACGCCCGCGCCGGCCACGGCCACCACCAGGCCAGTGCCATCCTGGCCGCCGAAGCCTTCGACGCGGCCGGGGACCCCAAACGCTTCCCCGAGCAGCTGAAATACGTGCAGCCCTGGCAGCCCAAGCGCCTGCTCTGGAATACCGGCAGCTACTTCACGCGCCCCGGCGAAGACCTGAGCGGCTATCTGAAAGTGGATGCCGGCGGCTATAATGCCTTGCTGGGTAGGAGCTACGGCGAAATTGCCGCCGAAAGCCGCTCCCAACACCGTAGCCAGGGCTTTGGCTCGGCCGCTCAGCGGGGAGAGGCGCTGGAATATCTGCAACCTGTAAAAGGCGACAAGGCCAAAACCGACCCCTTTGAGGGCATCGACCAGACCTGGAACCGCGTGCCTGGTGGTGCGGCGGTAGGAAAGCTGGTAGAGAAGGTGATTAAGGAGTATGATGCGTCAAATCCAGCGGCTAGTGTGGCGGGGTTGCTGAAGGTGCGCAATGAACTGCAACGTTTACCTAACGCAACATTCTGGCGAGAGGATAAGTCGGCGGAATTAGAAAAATTAATTCAAGCTAGTTTAGGGCTTTACCTAGAGGCTGCCGTCGCACAGCCGCAAGTAGCATCGGGAGAAGCCATTCCCATTAATATTACTGTATTAAACCGCCGGCCCATCGGTAATTCGAAAGGAACGCTTGTAGTGTTGAAGTCTATTAAGACAACACCGGCTGTTAAAGTGGATACCGCCGCTGATCGTGCTCTAGCACGTGAGCAGCCTTTGCTAATACAATATAATGTGCAGCTCCCCGCATCAGCACCATTGACCCAACCTTACTGGCTGCGCGAACCAGCATCAATAGGTATGTATACTGTGTCGGAGCAGAAGCTGCGTGGTCAGCCGGAAAATTCCCCAGCTGCCTCCGTTAAAATAAAAGTTGGGGTGAATGCCATCGAGGGAATACGATTCGTTAGTGACACAATTAGCTTTACCATTCCCGTTCAATACAAACACACCGACCCCGTCCTGGGCGAGCGGTACCAGCCGCTAGCCGTAGTGCCGCCCGTGGCAGTGAACATTGCTGGTAAGGCCTACGTCTTCGCTGATAATCAGCCCAAAACAGTGCCCGTAACGCTCGTTGCCGGTAAAGACAACGTGCGTGGTAACCTTACGCTGCAAGTACCCGCCGGCTGGCAGGTGGAGCCGGCCAGCGTGCCCTTCGAGCTGAAAGCAAAAGGCGCTGAGCAGTTGGTACAGTTTCAGGTGAAGCCCACCAGTAGCACGAACAGCGAAGGTCAGCTGCGCGCCGCAGCTACCGTAGACGGCCAAGCCTACACCCGCGGCTTGCAGACGATTGCCTACCCGCACATCCCTACCCAAACGCTGTTCCCCGAAGCAGTAGCCCCGCTGGTGCGCGTCGACTTGGCCAAGAAGGGCAACAACATCGGCTACATCATGGGCGCCGGCGACGAGGTGCCCGAGGCGCTGCGGCAGATTGGCTACACTGTTTCCCTACTCAACGCCGATGAGGTGACGCCCGAAACCCTGCGCCGCTTCGATGCGGTGCTGCTGGGCGTGCGCGCCTACAACACCGTGGAGCGCCTGCGCGTGGCCCAGCCTACGCTGCTCGACTACGTGAAAAATGGCGGCAACCTCATCGTGCAGTACGTAGTGAGCCGCGGCGTGCTGCTGCCCGAAATCGGCCCCTACCCCCTCACACTCTCCAATGACCGCGTGACGGTAGAAAACGCACCCGTCAAGTTTCTCAACCCCAAAGCGCCCATCCTCAACACGCCCAACAAAATCACCGCGAAAGATTTTGAAGGCTGGGTGCAGGAGCAGGGCCTCTACTACCCCAGCAAGTGGGATAGTCATTACCAAACCGTCATCAGCAGCCACGACCCCGGCGAGACGGACAAGGAAAGCGCCATCCTCGTCGCCGACTACGGCAAGGGCCACTACATCTACACTGGCCTCTCGCTGTTCCGCGAGCTGCCCGCCGGCGTGCCCGGCGCCTACCGCATTCTGGCCAACATGATTTCGTTGGGGAAGTAGGGTAGGAGGAAGAGAACGAAACTCCCCTCCTCAGATGAGGAGGGGACATTTTCGCAAAGCGAAAATTGGGGTGGTTGACGTCGTTGCTGATGTTGTTTGAGCTGCGCCATTTGTCATCCTGAGCCGTTCGTCATCCTGAGCTTGCGAAGGATCTTCTCACGCTAGAACGATTGACGTAACAACGACTCGTCCCAACGTGAGAAGGTCCTTCGCAAGCTCAGGATGACAGGCACTTTTCACATGGATACCCGTTACTTTGCCAGAATGCGTGAGGAAATGACAAAAACAGAACAAGAAACCACCAACTGGCGGGCGTGGTACTGGCTGGTACTAGGCGCCCTGGCGGTCGAAATCGGCTTTTTCGCCTACTTAACTAACCTCTTCGCTTGAGTCTGCTCGATTGGTTGGTGCTAGGTGGCACCTTGCTATTTATTGTGGGCTACGGCACCTGGCGCACGCGCACGGCCGGCCGCACCCTCGACGGCTATTTGCTGGGCGGGCGACAGGCCAGTTGGTGGGGTATCGGGCTGAGTATCATTGCCACGCAGGCTTCGGCCATTACGTTTCTTAGCACGCCCGGCCAGGCCTACGCCGATGGCATGCGCTTCATTCAGTTCTACTTTGGGCTGCCGGTAGCCATGGTGCTCATCGCCATTTTCGCGGTGCCCATCTTCCACCGGTTGCAGGTGTTCACGGCCTACGAGTACCTGGAAGGCCGCTTCGACAGGCGCACACGCACCTTGGCCGCAGTGCTGTTTCTGGTGCAGCGTGGTCTCAGCAACGGCCTTTCGCTCTACGCGCCCGCGCTGGTGCTATCGGCAGTGCTGGGCTGGGATATCTCTTTGACGGTGTGGATGATTGGCGGCATGATGATTCTCTACACCGTAACGGGTGGTAGCCGGGCGGTGGCCGTCACGCAGCAGTTTCAGGTGGGCGTTATCTTCACGGGCATGGTGGTGGCGGGCTACCTATTGGTGCACTACTTGCCAGCGGAGGTAGGGTTTTCGGAAGCCATGCAGCTGGCCGGCCACCAGGGCAAGCTGAACCTGGTTGATTTTAGCTTCGACTTCAAAGACCGCTATAATTTCTGGTCGGGTATGACGGGCGGTTTGTTTCTGGCCCTGTCCTACTTCGGCACCGACCAAAGCCAGGTGCAGCGCTACCTGGCCGGCCGCAGCCAGCGCGAAAGCCGCCTGGGCCTGCTCCTCAACGGCCTCGTGAAAGTGCCCATGCAGTTTGGCATCCTGCTGATCGGCGTGCTATTGTTTGTGTTCTACCAGTTCAACCCGGCGCCGCTCACCTTCAACCGCCCCGTGCTGGATGAGGCTGCCCGTAACCCTACCTACGCGCCCGCCCTGCGCCAGCTGCAAACCGAGCGCACCCAACTGGCCACGGCCCGGCGCAAGGCTTCCCAGCAACTCGTGCGCGCCTACGCCACTCGCAACCCCGAGCAAATAGCCGCTGCCGAAACCCACCGCCAGGCCGTAGATGCCGCTGTGCAGGGGCTACAGAGCCGCACCCAAACCCTACTGAAACAAGCGGCACCCGCTGCCAAAGCGCAG
Organism: Hymenobacter sp. NBH84; assembly: GCF_014217645.1. Lineage (NCBI taxonomy): Bacteria > Pseudomonadati > Bacteroidota > Cytophagia > Cytophagales > Hymenobacteraceae > Hymenobacter > Hymenobacter sp. NBH84. The sequence continues at coordinate 2,768,927 of NZ_CP043644.1, read as the reverse complement.
GAAGCAGACTTCGTATTTATCACCTTCGTGCTGAACTACTTGCCGCACGGGCTGGTGGGTTTGTTGCTGGCCGTGGTGCTATCGGCGGCTATGGGTTCGGCGGCGGGTGGCCTTAATGCGCTGGCGTCTACCACCGTGGTAGACCTCTACCGCCCCGCCTACCCCGGCGCCAATGAGGTACGGTGTGTGCGTGTATCGCGCTGGGCTACAGTGGCGTGGGGCGTGTTGGGCATCGGCTTCGCCCTATTCGCCGCCCGCCTCGAAAACCTGATTCAAGCCGTGAATATCCTGGGCTCTCTGTTCTATGGCGCGATGCTGGGGCTATTTATGGTCGCATTTTTTCTGCCGAAGATTCAGGCAAAGGCGGCCTTCTGGGCTACAGTGGTAGGCCAGATAGCCGTGCTGGTGCTGTTCAATACCACCGATATCGGGTATCTGTGGTTTAACATAATTGGGTGCGGGTTGGTGGTGCTGGTAGCCTTGGTAGTGCAACGGATGGCCTCACCTCCCGTTCCTCTCTCCCACGGGTAGGAGGAGCTAGACATGAGCCGTTAAACGCAGCCACCTCAGCTAATGCGTCGCTAATTGCCAGGTAATCAAAATAAAATAGAAGCCAACTGCGCGAGCGGTTGGCTTCTATTTGAATGTTTCCAGTGGCAGTCACGACGAAACAAGCCGAAGCAACTGGGTTGAATGATCTACGTCTGACTTCCTCTCTCCTTAGGGAGGGAGCCGCGGAGTGAGGACCTACTTTTTCGCCTCAGCAATCAGGGCGTCGTTCATTTTTACGTATTCCGTGTTTTTAGCTTCGGCAGCCAACTTTTTCGACTGCTCGGCGGAGGCGAGGGCAGCTTTCTTATCCTTCATCTTTAGCTCCAGCTTGGCTTGCGTGTGCAGGTTCCAGAACTTGGGGTCGGTGGCGTTAGCCTTCTTTAGCCATGTGAGAGCCTGCTTGTTGTCCTTGTTGTTGTCGATGTAGTAAACAGCAGCAGCGGCGAGGTCACCGGCCGAGGGGGTAGCGTTGTTGATGACCTTGTCATTGATCTGAGCCATCACCTTGGTATCCACATCAGTCTTGATGCCGAACTTCACGCCTACCGATTCCCACTGCATATCCACGTTGGCAGTGGCAGGCGTCAGGTCCACGAAGTTCATTGTGAAGGTTTCCTGCTTAGTACCAAGGCGGTAGGGCTTCACCATAAACTTGGCCACATCGTCCTCATCCTTGAAGCCGGCCACATCGGCACCACGCTTGATGTCCTTGCTCAGTACAATGGTCCAGGAGTCTTTACCAGGCACCGAGTAAATGCCGTATTCGCCAGCGGCCACCTTTTTGCCTTCCACAGTCACATCGTCCGAAAACTTAATTTTAGTGGTGGCATTAGCGCCCGTGCGCCAGCGCTGACCGTAGGGTAGCAGCGTACCGTAGATGGAACGGCCTTTCACGCCGGGGCGCGAGTAAGTGATGGTAACATCCGTAAGGCCTACGCGCTGGGTAATGGTGCTAGTAGGGCTAGCAGCAGGTGTGCTAATCTGGGCTTGAGCAGCAGCGCTCAGCAGTAAACCCGTGGCAAAAAACGTGGCGCCCGCCACGCGGGTAGCTTTTGAAAGAGTAGTGGCAATCATAGAGAAATGAAAAGCAAATTGGAATGGGGCAAAAGTAGCGAAAACGAGCGCATCCGGCTGCGTGGTAGCAGAATAAGTAGAAACACAGTATGTTGTGTTTCTTCGTTTCTGACGTTGGGTAACCAGACTACTATTGGTCGTTCAACAACGCGACATAAACTGTTGTGTCTCCACGCTGCGTTAGGTCAGTTGCCGCAAGGATATACTGTGCTGCACCAATAGCGCTTCCACAGCTGCTGGGGTAGCGGGTGCTATCAGGCAGCGCAGATCGAGGTAGTAGCAGGCGGCTTGGGTAGGATAGAGCAAGAGCCAATCGGGACCTACCCGCACGGCGCGGCGTATAGCATTCCAGGGCGTCCGAAACTCGCCGACCGCGCTATTGCCTTGCAAGGCTTCATCGGTGAGCGTAAAGTCTGCTGGTTGTTGCAGCACCGGGTTTTGCGCGTAACCGCGCCGTAGTTGTCGGCGCACCAACGCGGCCCGCAGCAGCCCATACGCCACGCCCACTACCAATAGAGCCGGCGTCGACCAGGTGGTGATGTGGCCCCGCGTGTTCATTAGCTCCATCACTAAACTTGCTGTCAGCAACGCCAGCCCTACCCCCAGAATCCAGTGGTTGCGCCGGGTAGCAGGCGCTGCTCGCCACAGCCGAAAGTTCACCGCCACAAACTCATCGGCCGACATAGTGACGTGGGAGAACTGGATGGGTGGCATGAGGGCAGGGTAGGGAGAGAGCGGCAAGATAGAGCGTCACTCCGAACTGGTTGAGGAGTCTCGCGTGCTGACGAAAGGTACTAACTCACATGAGCGCACGAGATTCTTACTGATAGTCGGAATCACGAACCACTACTAGCACGCGAGATTTCTCACTGCGTTCGAAATGACGTTTCAGATTAAATGAGCTAGCTCAATTCAAACTGCAATTTCAACAAGTTAGCATACAGGCCATTATCATAATGTGCCAGCTCCTCGTGCGTGCCTTGTTCTACAATCTGGCCGCCATCAATTACCAGGATTTTGTCGGCTTTGCGGATGGTGGAGAGGCGGTGGGCGATGATGATGCTGGTGCGGCCTACCATCAGCTCGTCCATGGCGCTTTGCACTAGCTTCTCGCTTTCGGAGTCGAGGGCGGAAGTGGCTTCGTCTAGGATGAGGATAGCCGGGTTTTTCAGGATGGCGCGGGCAATAGCAATGCGCTGACGCTGCCCGCCCGAGAGCTTGATGCCCCGCTCGCCTACTAATGTATCCAGCCCCTCCGGGAACGACTCGATGAACATCCACGCATTGGCCTGCTTGGCCGCCCGGATGATTTCGGCGTCGGTAGCCGAGGTGTCGCCGTAGGCAATGTTTTCGCGGATGGTACCGCCGAACAGGATGGTTTCCTGGGGCACAATGCCAATGTGGCGGCGCAGCTCCGTGAGGTCGAGTAGGGCAGCATCGCGGCCATCAATCAGGATTTTGCCGCCGCTCAGCTCGTAAAACTGCATCAGCAACTGCACAATGGTGCTCTTGCCGGCGCCCGAGGGGCCTACCAGCGCCACTTTCTCGCCGGCCTGAATGTCGAAACTGATATCCTTGAGTACGGCCAGGTCGGGGCGGGTAGGGTAGCGAAAGGCCACGTGCTGGTACTCGATGTCGCCGCGAATCTGGAGGGGCGTGGCACCGGGGAGGTGGGTAGGCTCAGCGGGCTCGTCCAGGATTTCGAGGATGCGCTCCGAGGAGCCCAGCGTGCTTTGCACCTTGCCGTACAGCTCGCCCAGCCCGGCCACCGAAGCACCGATGAAGATGGTATAGAGGGCAAACTGCGTGAGGTCGCCAATGGTCATCTGGCCCGATTGCACCAGCGTGGCCGCGCGCCATAGCACTAGCACAATACCACCAAACAGCCCCACAATAACAAATGACACAAACCCGCCGCGGTAGAGGTTGCTCTGTAAAGCGGCCTTCACCGTGCGCGTAAGCGAGCTGGTATAACGGCCGGTTTCAAACTGTTCGTTGGTGAAGGCCTTCACCGTGTTGATGCCTTGCAAGGTTTCTTCCACAATCACGTTGGTTTTGGCCAACTCGTCCTGCGTCACCTTAGCCAACACCCGAATTTTGCGCCCGAACACCATCGCCAGCACCACAATGGGCGGAAACGTGAGCAGCATAAACATCGACAGCTTCACCGACACCACCATGATAAACACGATGCCCGCCAGCAGCGTCGTCACTTGCCGAAACAACTCGGCCAGCGTCAGCGAAAATGAATCCTGAATCACGCTCACATCGGAAGTGATGCGCGAGGTGATGGCGCCTACCCGGTTGCGCTCGAAATAGGGGATGGGTAGGGTTACGAACTTCTGGTAGAGCGCCTGTCGGATGTCGCGCACGGTGAACTCGCTCACCTGCGTGAAAAACCAAATGCGCCCAAACGAGAACATGCCCTGCAACAGAATCAGCGCCGCAAAGCCCAGGGCAATCTGGTTGATGGAAACCACGGTGCCGTTGGGGAGAGTCACCGGGTGGCCGCTGGCGGTATCGGCTAGCTTGCCGATAATCCAGGGGAAAGCCATGGTGGTGGCACTGGACAGCGTGAGCAGCACCAGACCAATGATGAACTTGGTGCGGTAGGGCAACGTGAAACGGAAAATGCGCAGCCCCTGCCGAAAGCTCTCCTTATTCAGTTTCACCTTCGGCGCATCGCTGCCGACGTCGTTGCCGCTGGTATTCAATCCACTTCGAGCCATTGTGTATGTATTACTATCCGAGAGCCAAAGAAAAGTGTTGTCGTGCGTGCTGCACCTCCTGTCATCCTGAGCTTGCGAAGGACCTTATGCCAGTTGAACGAGTCGTTGGTACGATGGTCGTTCTACCGTGAGAAGGTCCTTCGCTGCGCTCAGGATGACAGAAGGCATAGCATTACAGGTAGTTTTCTTTAGCGTTAATCATCTTAATTGCTTATTCAAATTTCGTTTTGCCCTGCTCTACCTTCAGGTTCTTGGAGTTGCCGAAGGGCACAGGCACACGCACCAACACTGCTACCGGCTGGCCCTTGCGAGTGGCCGGCTGCCAGGCGGGCATAAGGGCCAACACGCGCAGGGCCTCGGCGTCGCAGGCGGGCGAGAGACTTTGCACCACGGTTGGGTTTTGCAGCTTGCCATCGGCCGCCACAGTGGCCTGTACCACCACATCGCCCGCCACGTTGCTGACGCGTGCCGCCTCCGGATACTTGACCTGTTGCTGAAAAAAAGCACTTAGGGCCTCGGTGCCGCCCGGAAACTGTGGGGCCACATCGGGGCGGTTAGCGGCGGGGGCGCGCTGAGCCTGCATCCGACCAGCGCGCAACTCAGTGGGCTGTTTGGGCGACGGGGTAGGGGTTTGGGCCTGCGCCATAATACCCGCAAGAAACAGCAGGCAGATGAAGAACAGATGTTTCATAGCGGAGGGGTAGTCCAAAATATAGCTTCAGACCAGCGCACAAAGGTACGCTACCCCTCAACAACCTCTACACCGCAGGGTTCAATTCGCGAGTAGCGGCGGGCCGGGAAATTAGCAGCAGGCCGATAAACGTGAGGATACCGTTGAGTATCAGGATTTCAAACCCAAACTCGTAGTCCCACCACGCTTTGGAATTGGCGTTGATAAACCACGTGACGAGCGGGGCCGCGAAGCACACGGGCAGTACCAGCCGGTCGTGCAGGCCGCGGCCGGTGAAGATGCCAAACGAGTAGAGCCCCAGCAGCGGCCCATAGGTGTAGCCCGCCGCCTTGAACACGGCCGTAATCACGCTTTGGTCGTTGATGGCCCGGAAAATCAGGATAATCACAATCAATACCAGCGAGAAGCCAAAGTGCGTGAGCTGGCGCACCTGCTTCTGCTTGCGCTCGTCGTACTGCTTGATATCCAGCATATCCACGCAGAAGGAGGTCGTGAGGGCCGTCAGGGCCGAGTCGGCGGAGGCGTAGGTGACGGCAATGATGCCCAGGATGAACACCACGCCCGCAAACAAGGAGAAATGGTTGGTAGCCAGCAGCGGAAACACGTTGTCGCCGATGACTTTGCCGGTAACCGGGTTGGTGGGTAGGGCAATGCCCTTGGCGGCGGCAAACTGGTAGAGCAGCACGCCCAGCGACAGGAAAAACACGTTCACAATAACAATGGCAATCGTGAACCAGAACATGTTTTTCTGGGCGTCTTGGAGGTTGCGGCAGCTCAGGTTTTTCTGCATCAGGTCTTGGTCGAGGCCAGTCATCACGATGGTGATGAAGGCGCCCGAGGCAAACTGCTTCCAGAAAAACTTGTCGTCTTTGGGGTCGGAGAAGTAGATCTGCGACATGGCGCTTTCCTTCACCGTTTTCACCAGGCCGGCAAAGCCCAGGTTCAGCTCGTCGGCCATCAGGTAGATGCTAACGCCCACGCATACCAGCATGGCTAGGGTTTGGAAGGTGTCAGTCCAGAGAATGGTTTTGAGGCCGCCGCGGAAGGTATACAGGTAAATCAGCAGAATACTAACCGATACGGTAACGGCAAACGGCACGCCCAGCCCATCGAACACGGCAAATTGCAGCACGCCCGCCACCAGAAACAGCCGGAACGCCGCGCCTACCGCCCTGGAAATCAAGAAGAAAAAAGCGCCCGTCTTGTAGCTCCAGAACCCAAACCGCTGCTCCAGGTAGGTGTAGATAGACACCAACTGCAAGCGGTAGTAAAGTGGCATCAGCACGGTGCCAATTACCAAGTAACCTATCGTATAGCCCAGTACCACAGCCATGTAGCTCCAGGCCTGCCCCTGCACCATGCCCGGAATGGAGATGAACGTGACGCCCGACAGCGAGGTGCCAATCATGGCAAACGCCACCATGTACCAGGGGGCATTGCGGTTGGCAATAAAAAACGATTCGCTGGTGGCCTTGCGTGACGTGAGGATCGAAATGATGACGAGCACCACGAAGTAGCCCGCAATCAGGCTCAGGATGAGGGTAGGGGACATGGACTTTAGCTGTTAGCTTTTGGCTGTTAGCTGATAGCGCCGATGTGAAGGTCGACAGCTACAACAAGAACCTCAAAGCTAACAGCTAGCAGCCAAAAGCTAACAGCTACTCATCCTACTCATTGCCCAGTGTGCGCGTGCCGGCATAGTAATACAGCTCGGCCAGCGACTTTTCGTAGTTGGCGCGCATACTTTCCTGCTTGAGACGCAGCTCAATGAGCTTGCTTTCGCGGGCGTTGATGAGAAAAATCGTGCTTTCGCCCAACTCAAACTTTTGCAGTTCAGCCTGCAGCAAAATCCGCTGATTGACAATGGCTTGCTCCTGCACGGCCAATTGACGTTCGTAGGCCTTGAGGGTGTTGTACTTGGCGCTGACCTGGTTGGCAATCATGCGGCGGCTGTTCTGCTGCTCCAGCGTGGCATCCTGCACCTTGATGCGGGTTTGCCAGAGCTTGCCGCGCTCCTTGCGTAGGAACAGCGGGAAGGCAAAGTCTACCCCTACCTTGTAATTGTCGCGGCCGAAGTCGTAGTAGCCGGGCACCTCGGGGCGGTAGAAGTCGCCGCGACTGAGCAAATAGCCACTCACGTTCACGGTGGGCTTCAGCAATTCGCGGCGGTAGCGTACCTCCACGCCCAACTGCCGAATTTTGGCGTCGAGCTTGAGTAAGGTAGGGTGGCGGTTGGCCGCAAAATCCTGGAGCTGCTCATACGTCAGACTGTCGACTGTGCGCATGGTAGGCAGCTGCGGCACAGCATAGGCGGGCAACTCCGCAGGTTGGCCGTCTTTGGTCCAAAGGTAATTCGATAAGAGCAAGCCAGCGTTCTGCTGCTCCACCTGCAACTGCGCGAATTGTACCAAGCGGTCCTGCACCGTAATCTGTGCCTCCACCGAGTCGATGGGGGCTTGGTCGCCCAGTTGGGCGCGGCGGCTGGTACCCTGGAAGCGGGTTTCGGCCAGCTCTACCCCCTCCTGAATGAGCAGCATTTGCTGGTAGTTGAAGTACCAGTTCCAGTACGCCTGCGTTGCCTCCAACCAGATAGCGTTGATCTGCTTCACCTGATCGGCCTCGGCGGCATCCACCATAATTTTGGCCTGGCGCAGTGTGCTGCGGCGTGCGTCTATCAACAGGCCCTGCCCAAGCGGCACCGACAGGCCGGCAATGGCCAGGCCGTTGAGCGGCGTGCGGTGCTCGGGGTTCACGTAGGTGCCCACCATGCGGTCGTAGCCTACCTTCAGGTCGATACCGCCCGGCCATAGGGGTACCTTCAGCTCATTTGCCCAGTTGTTGTAGTAATCGGTGCCGCCAAACAGCTTGCGGTCAAAGCCCGAGCCCAGCTTGGGGTCGAAGCCGCCGCGGGCCTGCTGCACCTGCGAGCGGGCATCTTCGCTGAGCAGCGCGGCCTGCTTCACCACGGGGTGGTAGGCAAACACCAGCTCTGCCAAATCTTGCAGCGAGAAAATACGGGCCGTATCCACGGGTGGCCGGTCCTGCGCTAGTTGTTTGGTTTGCAGGGGCGCAGGCTCCAGCCCCGGCGCCTGGGTAGGGAGGCGGGGCGTCTGGGCCAGCGCGGCAAGGGTAGGCAGCAGGATAGCTAGGGGCGTGAGCCAACTAGTCAGCACAAAAAAACGCATCCTCATTTCCTACTTCTTTTCGACTTTTACAGGCGAGTCGGGTTGTGGCTCAGCCTGTAAGCTAGGTGGGAAGCCGTTGAGCTGTCGCCAGATTTCGTACCATACGGGCACCGAATCCAGAATCACCCAACCGTATACGCCCGAGCCCAGGCGTAGCTGGGTAGGCCACTTATGGTCGTCGTCGTTGCGGTGTTCGGGGTGAGGCTCGGGGCGCACCAGCAGGCGGTACTTGCCGTTGGTGCTGCTCACCACGTCAATCACCGTCACCACGCCGCCAAAGGTACCTACAGCCACCGAGGGCCAGCCCGAAAACTGCACTGCCGGCCAGCCATCAAACTGAATTCGCACCTGCCTACCCCGCTGAATCAGCGGTACATCCATGGGGCGCACATACAGCTCGGCGGCCAATACCGGCGCTTCGGGCTGCAACGTAGCAATAGACTCGCCTTCCTTGATAGTTTCGCCGATGCCCGCCTTGAGCGTACGCACCACATAGCCAGTTTGCGGGGCGCGCACTACGTATAAGCCACGGCGTACCTCTACGTTGGCAATCTTGTTGCGCAAGGAAGCTACTTCCCCCTCCGACGACGCCCGGCTCGACACAGCCGAGCTACGATCCGACAAGGTTTTGGCTAGGTCCTGTCCGTACTTGGCGCGCAGGTTACTCAGCTCGATAATGGCATTAGCCAACGACTGGCGCGAGTTCAGCAGCTTGTTGCGCTGGGCCGTTACCTTGGCTAGGTCTTCCTGTAATTTCAGGCGGCGCGTTTCAATGTCGGTGAGGGAAAACAAGCCGTTTTGGTAGCCATTCTCGTAGCGGGCCAGACGGGCTTTGGCAATGTCATAGGAGTTGGTCACGGCCACTAGGTCAGCGCTGTCGCTGGCAACGTAGTTGCGGGCCTGTTCCACCTTGTTGCGGGCCGATTCCAGTTGCACGTTCAGGGTAGTGCGCAGGGCGGCTAGCTGCTGGTCGGTGGCTTCAATTTTGGCGGTGTTGGCCGTCACGTTGCCGCGCTTGGCCGCCAGCTGTTCAGTTAGGCGTTCGGGCAGGTTAGGGTCAAAATACTCGTCTTTAATTTCAGAAATAGTCAGGATGGTATCGCCTTTGCGCACAAATTGGCCCTCGCGCACGGCCCAGTGCTCAATACGGCCCGCAATCTGGTTTTGCACCGTTTGGGGGCGGTCTTGGGGGCGTAGGGTGGTAAGCGTGCCGGTGCCCTCAATGGTCTGGCGCCAGGGTAAGAACAGGATAATCAGGAAGATGATACCCACGGCCAGCATCACGCGGCCCAGCGTACGGCTGCCGTGCGGCACCAGTAGCTCTTTCTGAGAGCGTTGGGGCTGCTCCTGCCATACCGCCTCGTCTACGTTTTGGTTGGATAGGTTAAGCATGGGTTCCCTCCGTCTTTTTCTCGTCCATGGGTAGGTCGGTCACGGCGGCTAGTTTCTCTACCCCCGTTAGCATGTCAAACACGGTACTCACGCCAGTCATTAGTTTTTCAATAGATCCGCTGATCTGCACAATCAGCACCTCGGCTGCCACGAACTGGCCCAGCGTCATCTGCCGCGACACCACGAACAGCGTGCCGGCAATCAGCAAGCCAGCCGTGAGCACCGTGCGTAGGGCCACGCCCCAGCCGTAGTAACTTTTCAGCACCCGGAAGTGGTCGTTGCGGGCGTTCAGGTAATCGGCCGTCAGCTCGTCGGTGCGCGTGAGGGCACGCTGCTGTTCTTCCTTGCTGTGCCGAAACTGGGGCAGCTCGCGGGCTACCTGCTCCAGCCAGTCCACTGTTTCGTACTTATGCGCTGATTCTTCAATGCTGGTGCGCAAGGCCCGGCGGTAATTCATGATGTAGATGAACACCAGCATAATGATGGTGAACAGCCCAAACGCAATAAAAATGGGGTGGTAAAAAGCCAGCACAATCACCCCAAACAAGATCTGAAAGCCCGCAAACATCAAGTCAATCAGAAACTTCGTGAGGCTTTTCTGCACCGTTAGAATGTCGAAAAAGCGGTTCACCAGCTCCGGCGGATTTTCACCTTCCAGGGCTTCGGGCTTGATGCGGGGTAAGCGATACGCAAACTCGATAGCGGCCTTCGCATACAGACGTTGCTCGATGGCCTCTACCAAGGTCATCTGCCCAATCAGCAAAATGCCGCCCAGTAGTACGCCCAGCACCACTACCCCAATCAGGATATAGGTAGAGCTGAACACGGCCCCCGTCGAAACGAGGTTGAACACGGCCTGGGTGCCCAGGGGTAGGGTGAGGCCAATGAGGCCCGTTAGAATAGCAAAAAACAGAATGTAGCGAATCGTGTCGCGTTCTGTGTCGAGCATGCGCGTAAGGCGCTGCCAAGGGGTAGGAGGCGGGAGGCTGGTTGAATGAGACTTAGAAGCCATGGAAAAAATTAAGAAAAGAGCGGGCTACCTGAAAACACGTAGCTGGTGCGGCACATTCTCCGCATAGTTGGCTGCGTCACAGCCAGCAATGAGTAGTCTATTTACAGCCGCTACCCAGCAGCTCATGTTTTACAGGCATTAGGTAGAAGCATGCTCACTTACGAATGCCAAATTTACGGTGCTTATTGGGAAAAGTCATATTAATTTGCATTAAAATGATATTAAAAGCTATGATTAATTATAAATATTGTATTTCCTACTTAACTCAAAAGATAGATGTTGAGAGTTGAGAAGCACGGCAATAAATAGCCTAAAGCCATTCCTGCCAGGGCATCACCTCGCCTACCGCGGGCGCATGCAGCTCGGCACGGAGCATGCCACCGGCCGCTATTTCTTCTAGCAGGCGCAGGGGCTCCGAAGCCGGCTCGTCGCTCAGGTCGAAGGTGCCGTAGTGCATGGGCACCACGTGGCCGGCGCGTACTATGTTAGTGGCTTTGGCGGCCTCGTGGGGATTGGTATGACTCATCTCCATCATAAAGGGCGGCTTGTAGGCGCCAATGGGCATAAGCACAATGTCTAGGGGACCAAACTGCTTCTCAATGGCCTCAAAATGACCGGCAAGCGACGTGTCGCCGGCGAAATACAGGGTGCTGCCTCCGGGCATGCGAATGAGAAAGGACCCCCACAAGACCTTATTTAGGTCAAACACTCCCCGGCGATGCCAGTGCGAAGCAGGCAAATAAAAGATTTCCAGCGGCGCCTCGGGGCCCAGGTCGTACTGCTGCCACCAGCCGGCCTCCTGCACCGCCAAGGTAGGGGCCATGCCGCGCAGTAGCGGCGCCATGCTCAAGGCCGAGAGCACCTGCATCTGCAGGTTCTGACGGGCCAGCAGCTTCACGGAGGCCTCGTCGAGGTGGTCGCGGTGGCCGTGGCTGAGCAGCAGGAAGTCGATGTTCGTCAGGTCCTCGGGGCGGCAGGGTAGGGGGTGGCGGCGTTGCAGCCCGAAGGAGGAAAACAACACCGGATCGGTGAGCAGCGTGATGCCGCCTACCCGCAGCACAAACGAAGCGTGCCCCAGCCACACCAGCCCGTCCGTGTCACTGCGCAGAAACTCTGTGCAGTCTACCACCGCCGGCGCCCAGGTGTCGGCTTTCTTCTCCGCTTTCTGTGGGTTTTCGGTTAGAAATTTCCACCGAAATACGTTGGCAAAACTAGGTTCGTACAGCTCTTCACCATTGCAGTATTCCTGGCCAATCATCTTATTGCCAGGGTAGTTAGGTAGAACGGTCAGCAGCTTTTCGTTGCGATGATAGGTAGGGTGTGAGGACATGGGAGGAGGGTAGAGAAGGCAAGAGTAAACACAACCGCCGCGCCCCGGAATGTTCCCGGAGCGCGGCGGTGGAAGGTAAAGCTAAACGAATCAAAGGCTTACGTCGCCTTTATTGAAGCCTTTATGTATCAGAAACCAAAGCCAGGACCATACAGCGGCGCGTAGCCCACACCACTTGCCATGCGCACCCCACCTGACACCGTCAGGTTTTCGGTGAGGCGGTAGTCGGCGCGCATGCTCATGCCCTGACCCATGCTGCCAAAGCCCGCGTAGGGGTTAACAGTAGGCGACATATCTTTCCAGGCCGTGCCCGTGAGGGCCAGGCGCGGGCTTACGAGGTAGGTGCCGCCGCCGTAGATAAAGTAGCGGTTGCTAGCGGTGAAACTAGTAGTAGATAGGGCGTCGGCAGGGGTAGCAGGCTGCGTAATTCCGGCGTAATAAGCCGGATTAATAAACGAACGCATGTACGTCATGCCGCCGAACACGAAAAAACGCTTGCCCAACTGATGCGTCACCCGCGGGCTGATGTGCATGGCCGAGCCCAACCCACCCGCGAAGGTCGTACCGATATTTAGCTGATAGGAGGTACGGTTAGCCTGTAAGCCAATCAACGGTGCTTCTACCTCGGCGGCCATCGGAACCACCATAGGCGTTTGGGCCAGCAGCGGGCTAGCCGATAGAAAAGCTATAGCGAAGGGTAGGGTACGTAGCATCGATAGTAGAAGGGAAAGCCCGTATGTTTAGTTTCGACAAGATACGCAACTGCGGCGCAAACCGGCGAATATTTTACGCAAAACGGGCCGCCACGCGTAGCATGACGGCCTGTTTCTCAAGTAAGTAGCCAAAGGTAAGCGGGCAAATCCCTTCGGTTTATGGGAAGATGCCAAGTGCTTGGTAGCTCACGCCAATCTTCTCAATGGCCGCGTAGAAGGCCGCCGTGCGCAGATCTGTAATGCCTGGCACCTCGTCCATCACCGCCCGAATTTCACGGTAAGCGGTAATCATAGTGTCTTCCAGTCCCGAATGCACTAGGTCAATTTCGTCGGCCCCGTGGATGATGAGCGCGCGTTCCCGTTCGCTCACCGTTTTGCCGGTGGTTTGCTCAATGGTCATCACCAAGCGCTTTAGCGAGGCTTCTTCGGCCCGCTTGCCCATGCGCCCAAAGCGCACATTCGACAGGTTTTTCAGCCACTCGAAGTAGGAAACCGTCACGCCACCGGCGTTCAGGTAGAGGTCGGGTAGGATAACTACGCCACGTTCCAGCAGAATCTTTTCGGCCTCCTGGGTGGTAGGGCCGTTGGCACCTTCGGCAATTATCTTGGCCTTGATGTTCTTGGCATTGCCCTCGTGAATCTGGTTTTCCAACGCGGCTGGCAGCAGCACGTCGCACTCGTACTCCAGCAGTTGCAATGAGTCCTCAAAGTTCTTCGCATCAGGATGGAAATCGAGAATGGAGCCCGTAACGGAGCGGTGCTTGAACACTTCCTCCACATCTAGGCCTGCCGGGTTGTATAGGCCGCCTTCGCGCTCGGCAATGCCCACAATCAGGGCACCTTCGCGCTGGCAAAAATGCGCCGCGTGGTAGCCCACGTTGCCTAAGCCCTGCACGATAATGCGTTTGCCTGCCATGCCGCTGGTCATGCCTAGCTTTTTCAGCAGCGGCTCATCTTCAAGCAGCTCCCGTAGGCCATAGAAAATACCTAGGCCCGTGGCTTCCGTCCTGCCCCTGATGCCGCCCTGGCCCACGGGCTTACCCGTTACACAGCCCAGCGCGCTGGTGTCGCCATACTTAAAGGTGAGGTAGGTATCGGCAATCCAAGCCATTTCGCGGCTGCTGGTACCATAATCGGGCGCTGGCACGTCCATGCCCGGCCCAATCAAGTTCTTTTTAATCAGCTCACTGGCATAGCGGCGCGTCACGCGCTCCAGCGTTTGCACAGAGCTAGTACGCGGGTTGATCTTCACACCACCTTTGGCACCACCAAACGGCACGTCTACCAAGGCGCACTTAAAGGTCATGAGCGTGGCCAGTGCCATCACTTCTTCCTCGTCCACGTGGATGCTGTAGCGAATACCACCCTTGCTGGGCAGCTTGTGGTGGCTATGCTGCACCCGAATGCCCTCGAACACCTGCACGTGCCCGTCTACCTCCACCGGGAAGTTTACTTTATAAATGCTGTTACAGGTCCGAATCTGGCTTATAATGCCAGGATCGAGCTTCGAGAAGCTCGCCGCGTGGTCGTAGAAGTGCAGGACGCTTTCGTAAAAGTCCTTGCCCTTCACCAAGTGGTTGCTCATGGTAAGTGTGAGTTGGTGGGAAGATAAATAAGAAGACATTATACCCGCAAACGGCCGATCAGCACCTTGCGTTGTGTGGCTGCCCGGCGCAAAGGTCGGGAGTTGCCGGATATAGGCAATCATAGTGCGGTTCAGCGCTTCCGACACGAATAGTTTCTCCTAAAGGAATCAAGAAGCCAATAATTGAAGAAACCGTCTGGGGTTTGCACTAAATAGTTAAATTGTATTTAAATACAAATAATCGGCTATAAATTATTTTTATGGAATATTAATTGAATATTTTTAAGCTGGTTGCGAGGGATAAGATGCATTATTTTGTTGGTAAAATACTATAAATGTACTTTTTGGTGAAGTTGGTATGACACAACGTATATTTTGTTGTTCGCTTTTAAGTATCTGTATGTTAACTGCTACTGGGAGCGCACATCCCCGGCCCTGGTTACCGGCAGATGAAGCAGAAAAAACCTCGCTTGTGGTGCCAGGCAATCAGACCGGGCTCACAGCGCTGTACTTCAACAGCAGTACGCTGGCGGGCAAACCAGTGCTCCAACGCCGCGATGCTGCCCCCAACTTTGATTGGGGCAAAGATGCAGCGGCCCCCACCATATCAGCCGACTACTTCTCGGTGCGGTGGCTGGGCTGGCTTATAGCCCCTACCACCGGCTCCTACTCGTTTTCTGTACGTGCCGACGAGCGAGTGCGATTGTGGATAGGGGGGCAAAAGGTGCTCGACACCTGGGACGGTACTGGCCAGCTACAGCCACCGGCCTATATAACGCTGGCCGCCGGCGAAACCACAACAGTGAAGATGGAATACCACAGCGAAGAAGGGAACGCGCACGTGCAGCTGCAATGGCTGCCTCCTGGCCAGGCACGGCAGGCTATTCCAGGCCAATTTTTTTCTTCGGAGAGCGGTGATGTTGTAGCCGCAAAGGCACCGGGCACCGGCGCCAAGCAGCAGAATGCCGCTGCCAAACGCAAACCAGCCCCCGCTACGACTCAGCCAGCAAAGACGGCCCAAGCTAAAGCCGTGCCTACCACCATGCCGGCTCCCGCAGAGCTAGCAGGTATATTCACGCTGAAAGCTCGCACCACCGGTCAGCCACTGGCCGTTGCCGATGAGCACCAGCCTAGTACCGATGCGGCAGCGGCTGCGCACTGGCGTATCGAGCCAGCCGGCCAAGGCTACTACCGGATAGCAGTGCAAGGTGGCACTAAAGTGTTGGAGGTGCTAGGTAGCTCGTCTTCCAACGGTGCTGCCCTCAACCTATGGCCTTACTACAGTGGCAATAATCAGCTGTGGCAAATTAAGGAGGTAGGCGACGGCTACTACACGCTGGTGGCTAAGCATAGCCGGAAAGCCCTCACGGCCAAAGCGCCTGCCGAGGGTGGCGTACAGCAGTGGCGTGCAAACGGCCACGAAGACCAACAGTGGCGGCTGGATCCCGTGAAAGAGAAGGTAACCCAGCCGGCTACCACCAGCACACCGCTTATGGGCAATGGTACCTACAACGTGAGCTTGTCGCCTAACCCTGCCAACAGCCTCTCACAGCTGCGCTACCAACTGCCAGATGCTATACCAGTGGGCTGGGTACTCTACGATGCGCGTGGTATTGTGGTGCGTACCTCCGATTACCGCCGGGCAATCAGCGGTGTGCATCAGCAAACGCTAATGTTATCGGCCCTACCCAACGGTAATTACCAATTGCACCTCACTGTGGGTACCATCACCACCACTCAACCTATCCTGGTGCGCCATCCATTGGCCGAAACACAAGCTCAGGCTGAATAAGCAACCCAAGAAAAGGCCAACTGGCTACAATCGTAGCTGGGTAGCAGAAGTAGGGTAGCGTTTCACTGGATGTTATCCAGCTTGTATGAGCCATCTGCCGCTGGAATAGGTATAGCATCATATTATTAAATAAGCTATATCAAGCATATTTGTAATTAATAGTAAAATTATAAGCATTGAATTGTTGTATGCGACTTTGGCTTGGTTTTTATTGTGTTTGATAAGCTTTGAAATAGACGTAACAGAGGTAGTATTTATTAATAAAATACTATTTTAACCAAATTCCGTACATTCTTCTCCTATGATGCGACACTTACTCTACTGTTCCTTGGTGGGGATGCACCTGTTTAGCCATACCGAAGGTGCGTTTGCTTCTGCTAAAGGAGCGCCAGGCAAAGAATTTCAGCAGTTGGTAGCGCCAGCGCAAAACGGAACGCCGGGCCTCACGGGTTGGTATTTCGGTAACAGCACGCTGGCTGGTAAACCCATCCGCCAGCAGCAGGACGCCGCACCCAATTTCCAGTGGGGAAAAGACGCACCAGCCCCTACCATACCAGCCGATTATTTCTCGGTACGTTGGGAAGGCTTCCTGACGGCTCCTACCACTGGCTCCTACTCGTTTGCCGTGCGCGCTGGGGAACAAGTGCGGTTGTGGATCAACGGACAGAAAATTCTGGATACTTGGGATGGCCAGAGCCTCACCGAGTCGGATATTTACGTGAACCTGGCCGCTGGCGAATCAACGCCGATTAAGCTGGAATATCACAGCGAAGAAGGCGACGCGCACGTGCAGTTGCAGTGGACATCGCCGAAGCAAGCACGCCAGGCTATTCCGGCTGAAGCCTTCTCGGCCGAAGGATTTGTGATGGCCGCTGCTCCGGCGCCTGCACCAGCAGTATCGCAACCAAAAGCAACAGTAGAAGCTCCTAAGCAAACTGTAGCGCGTAAATCTGGCATGCGCCTACCCAAAGGCGCCGTAGCCGCTCCAGCGGTAGCCTCCATGTCGGGAGTATATCGTTTGAAGGCCCGCAACGATGGCCAAACGCTGGCCGTGGCAGAGCAGCAAGCGACCGGCAAAGCCGCCGCCGATGCCGCCGCACCCGAATGGATGATTGAGTCGGCAGGAAATGGCTACTACCGCGTGTTTGTACAGGGTAGCAACAAAGCGCTGGAAGTGCTCGGTAATTCCTCTTCCAACGGCGCCGCCCTCGACCTGTGGCCTGCCTATAAGAGCGACAACCAGCTATGGCTAATTCACGAGGCGGAAGATGGCTACTACTCGCTGGTAGCCAAGCACAGCAGCAAAGCCCTAACGGCGAAAGAAACGTCGGAAGGTGGCTTGCAGCAGTGGCGCTACAATGGCGGCGCCGATCAGCAGTGGAAACTGGAGCCCGTAGCGGGTGCCAAGGTTAGCACCAAAGCTACCCCGCTCGTGGGTAATGGCGATTATAAAGTGCACGTGTACCCCAACCCCTCCAATGGCATCTCACAGCTACGCTATCAGCTGCCTGGCAATATGCCCGTGGGCTGGGTGCTTTACGATACCCGCGGCGTGGCTGTGCGCTCTTCCGACGCTCGTCAATTGACCGACGGGGTGCACAACCAGACGCTGCCCTTCCTGGAACTGCCCAACGGTAACTACCAACTGCACCTCACGGTGAATGGCGTAACCACCACGCAGCCCGTCATGATTCGTCATCCCAAAGCAGAGCCCCAGGGCGAAGCACGGGTCCAAACAGCAGAACCGATGCAAATTGTACAGATGCAGGCTAGCCGGTAAGTCTAATAGTCTGCAAACGCTTGGAGGGGTAGCAATGGTCACAATATGCGTGACCATTACTACCCCTCCAAGCGTTTGCGGACTGCTGGGTTTTATTGAAGTTGTTTAGAGAATCGTGTGCCGGTCCGATGCCGTAGGCGTCCAACCGGCACACGATTCGTGCGTAAGTCCGAATAAAGAGAAACGAAAAAAGAACGTCATGCTTGATCTGGCGTCCGCTTGCCAAAGCATGACCGGCAGATTCTAGCGCCCATTTCTGATTTGGAAACAGGTCTATTAGCTGTAGTAATCTACTAACTGAGTAGCAAGGCGTGCGGGTGCAAATTGCGTGTGGGCGTATTGGTAGCCCTGTTCCCGCATGTGATTCGCATGTGCTGAATCGGTCAGGACTTTCTCTATAGCGTGCGCGAGCTGCTCGGGACTAGTGGGGTCTATATAGCACGAGGCTGGACCGCCTGCTTCTGGTAGAGCAGAGGTGGAAGAGGCAATAACAGGCGTTTTGCACAACAGTGCCTCGGCTATGGGTAGCCCAAATCCCTCGTACAGTGAAGGGTAGATGAGAGCCGAAGCCCCTTGGTACAGCGCCTGGAGTTGCCGAATATCCACTACGTTTTCCAACCAATACACTACATCTTCCAAATTTGCTTGACTTAGTAGCTGTTGCAACTGCTGTTTATGACGCTTCCCCTTACCCACCAAAACAAGCGGTACCCGCAAATCGACTGGCAAGTGTTGGTAAGCGCGAAGCAGTGTGGCAATATTCTTACGGGGCTCTAAGCTTCCTACCCCTAAGACATAAGGCGTTGTTACGCCCAATTGTGCAACCGTGCGAGCCGCCTGTTCAGTGGGTTGCCGCTGATAGTATACAGGGTCACAGGCTTGATAAATGACTTTGATTTTGTCTGGCTCTACCCGGTAATACTCTATCAAATCACGCTTCGTATGCTCGCTGATGGCAACTATTTTAGCCGCGTGCCGACAGCTGTAACGTACCTTCTGGTCGTAGATAATGCGCTCTACAGCACCGTACCACTCCGGATGAACTTTGGAAATGACATCGTGCATGGTGACCACGCCCGGAATGCCCGCACGCGTAAGGCCTACGGGTAATTCGTGGCTTAGCCCGTGGTATAGTTCAATACCGTCTCGTTTCAATTGTTTTACTACGCCGTAGGTGCGCCACAAGGACCGGATGAAGCCACTGGGGGGCACAAACGTGGTATACTGAGTGCTTTCCAGAAAGGGTTGTGTTACTGGATGTTGCCGGATGGCAGGCGTGTATAAATGGTAATCGTGTTCGGGATGAAAACGCGCCACATCCTGCACCAGAGTCCGGCTGTAGTTTCCTAAGCCAGTAAAATTGCCAAACAGGCGTTTTGCATCATATCCAATCCGCATACCGCAGGGGAAAAAGACTAGGATAGCAACACGCTTACTATCCATGAAAATACAGGCAGCGTACGCTTTCCTGGTAAGTGTTAGACATTGTAGCTGCTTATTTGGCTTTGCTACCCAGCCACGCGTTGCGGTAGGCTTTCATCTTCTTCGTGACGGTGCGCTTGTCGGCTTCGTAGGGTAGGACCTCCAAGATAGGATCTTCGGTGAGGGTTAGTTGAGCAGTGCGCTGTTGCCCCCGCGAACGGTACACTACTGGCACCACGTCGCCGGGCTTGTGACGGGCCAGTAGGGCGCCGTAGGCCGTACGGTTGGCAACGGGCTGACCATCCAATTTCGTGATGACGTCCTCGCGGTCGAGGCCGGCTTGGTAGAGCGGACTACCTACCAGAGGAGTAACTGGGATAGTGAGTGTGCTATCAGCGTTGAACGACAGCCGATTGGCGCCCAGGCTGGCTTGGCCGGCGTGGGCTTTGCGCACCAAGAGGCCAGCCGGAGCCAGCAGCTTTTCAAAATCGGGTAGGGTATGCCCGTAGATATGCTGGCGGAAAAACTGTCCGGCAAAAGCCGTATCGCGGGCTACTTCGCCCAGCACGCGTTGTAGGTCGGCGGTGGTGTAGGGGCGGGCAGGAGCATAGTTCTGTTGCTTGCTGCCGTACTGTTGCCAAAGCGCCCGCATGTAGGTGTCGAGGTCGGTTTTGTGGTCCTGGCGCAGCATCATATCCAACGCCAAGGCATTAGCCGCCCCAATGTAGTAGTAGGAGAGGTAGGTGTTTGCCCGGTTGTTGGGGTCGATGCTAACGGCGGCATCCACAAAGGGTGCCTGTTGGCTCATGTATACCGGCGAGTAGCGCGCCGCTCCGGGCGAGTTCAGCATGGCATTCACCACACCCGACAACGCCTCCTCGCAATACTGCTGGTCGGTGCTGAAGGCACCGGAGCGGCGCAGGAGTAAGTCGCCGTAGTACTGCGTAAAGCCTTCGGCAAACCACAGGTTACTGCTCATATTGGCCTGTTCAAAATTGAACGGCTCCAGGTCCTGCGGGCGCAGGCGCTCCACGTTCCAGCTATGGAAAAACTCGTGCGACACCGTGCCCAGGTTATCCAATGCTCCCTGCCCGCGCAATGGACGGCTGCTGGTGAGCGAAGTGGAGTTGCGGTGCTCCATACCGTCGCCGCTGGTTTGAGGCAGGTAGTTGGCAATGAAGGTATAGCGACCAAAATCGTAGTCCGGCAGCGTGCCGAACACGGCGGCGGCTTCCTTCACTACACCTTTAGTTTTGGTTGCAAAATCATCTAGTTCGGCGGCGGTGCCATCATGCAGTACCTGCATTTCAATGGTCTTACCCTGCTCCTGCCAGCTGCGCACCTGCTGCGCCCCCAGGGAGGTTGGCGAATCCATGAGGTACTGCAAATGAGGCGCATAGTAGGTGTTGCCGGTTGGCTCAGGACGCAGCTGGGTAGCGGCCTTCCAGTCAGCGGGCGCGTCAAACTTCACTTCTACCGGGCGTTGCTCCAGGCCTCGGGCAAACGCCAGGGTAGCGGGCATGTTCAAGTGGGCGTGGCGCCAGTCGATGCCGGCGTAGGTGCCATCGGTCCGGTCGCCGAACAGGGTATAGGTGAACGTGACGGTGCCATCGTGGCCGGCTACATCCCACCCGTAGGGGTCGGGGTGAGTCACGGTCAGCAGCTGGCCTTTGGAGTTGGTCGCACGCACATCGTACACGTTCTTGGCAAACTCATGCAGCGCATAGCGTCCCGGCGAGGAACGTGCCATCCGTACCTGCAAGGGTGTGGTAGGCAGGTTGGTAAACGTAGCAGTTATCTGGGCTTCGTGGTGCACGGCATTTGGGAAAGCCACAGTGTAGCGCACGGGGACCGAGGCAGTTTGCGCCGCCGCAGACTGGCATAGCGCCAGCGGAAAAGCCAGTGCCAGAAGAAGAGTAACGTGTTTTCGCATGAACGAATAGTCAGGAGTGGAGGTAGTAAAAGTAAGCGTTCCGCTCAGAACGGCGCTTTCTCAATCGGCATCCGGCTCCGAAAATACCGTTGCCTCCATCATCCGCCCAAAGAAGAAGGCCTTATGTTGTGGCCGCAGCCCCACCTGCGCCAGTGCCTCGTGCATAGAGGGTAGGGCACGGGCTGAGATGCCCGTGGTGAGCTGAAAGAAACGGTACATTAAAGCCAGCAGCCCGTGATGCCACCAGCGGGTAGGGGTCGTGAAATCGGCAAGCAGCCAGGGCGCGCCGGAGCGCCGGACTGTGTTAAGCTGTTGCACTACCCGCTGCAACTGGTTGGGTGCAAACAGGTCGAGAAAGAAAAAGGTGAGTACCGCATCAAACTGCTCCGCTGGACGCAATGCGGCTTCAGTACCTAACCGAAATTCCACTTGTATGGCCCGCTGCGGCTGATGGCGGTGTTGCCACGCGCGGGCCTGCACCAGCATCTGGCTTGAGGCCTCTAGGTAGAGCACGCGGGCCTGCGGACACTGCCGCCAGATGTCACCCAGAATCCAGCCCGTGCCGCCCCCGATGATGAGTACCCGCGGCGTGCCCACTGGAAGCCCCGCCAGAGCTGCTTGCTGGGTGCGGCGCAATGCCCGACCAAATACCAGCTGCGCCAGCGCATCATAAAACGGCGCCACGTAATCGAAGCCTTTCAGAAGGGTAGAGGTTGAAGGTGAAAGAAGGCGGTTTCCGACCAACGATTGGCGAGTGCCCGTATCTGCAATAAGCTATGGGCAATGCCAAGGGCTACCCTGTAAAGATGGTTCGAAGAAGCGTTACTATCTTCGATAGGGTTTAATTCTATTTGAATGACTACTTCACTCCGGCGCCTGCTGGCGGGCATTACACTGTTTATCACCGAGTTTACGCTTACTCTGGGACTGGGCGCGCTGGGCACTGTGGCGTTTCTGGCGATTGGGCGCGAGGTGTTCAACGAGCACGCTGCGCCCTTCGACGAGGCAGCTTTCCGTTGGACGCGCGACTTATTTGGCCCTACCCACCAGCAATGGGTAGAGGTGCTGACGTTTTTTGCCTCGCGCAACTTCATTGTGGCGGCGGCGCTGGGGCTGATTGGGTATTTTCTGTTGGTGCGGCGGCACCGGTGGTATTCGTTGCTGGTGCCGGTGGTGGCCCTGGGTAGCATCACGCTCAACTTATTGCTCAAAAATTTCTACCACCGTCCGCGGCCGCTGTTGCCGCTGGTATCGGCTTCGGGCCTGAGCTTTCCCAGCGGCCACGCCATGATTTCGGCTTCTTTTTACGGCTTGCTGATCTACCTAACCTATACTCACATAGCGCGGCCTGCCCTACGTTGGGGGCTGATGACGGGGTTAGCGGTGCTGATTCTGCTTATCGGCCTTACCCGTGTGTACTTGCGCGTGCACTACGCCACCGATGTGCTGGCAGGCTATGCAGCCGGTATTGTGTGGCTGCTTGTTGCCATTCCCTTGCTGAAACGCTTGGAAAAAATTGTAAAAAAGCGCTTTAAACATAATCCGCAACTCGTTGAAAAACAGCTTATGTGATGCGAAAACACGGTTTTTGACGAATTATTTTGAAGAAAATGTTGCGCAAAGCAAATTCACCGTTGTATCTTTGCACCATCAAACGACTACCAACAGGGTGATTTTCTGATAAACGTGTTGCGCTTGTGGCGAAATTGGTAGACGCGCTGTCTTCAGGCGGCAGTTCCGCAAGGTGTGAGAGTTCGAGTCTCTCCGAGCGCACTGAAAGCCGACCCCTCACCGGGTCGGCTTTTTTGTTTTCAGACCAAAGTGATTGCGCCCCAAAGTATCAAGTGCGGTGAGTGGTGCGTAGGATAGGCGATATGAGAAAACGTCTGCATAAGCGCCTGACTACGCTGGCCGAGCTGATTACGTTGGAAGTGGCCCTGGCTGGGTTATTCTTTCTACTAGCCTTCGGGGTGTTTTTTTACCTCACGCGCATCGTGTTTGTGCAGCATTCCGCTGCGTTTGACGATTGGGCGTTTGCTCAAATGGATGCCTTGCGGGCGGCCGCGCCGCGGCTCACAGCCTGGGTACGCGGCATCACGTTTTTCGCCTCTATGCCCTTTTTGGTAGCAGCTGCGCTGCTTATACCGGGCTTTTTGCTGTGGCGGCAGCAGCGGCGCGAGGCCCTGATGGTCTTTCTGGCCGTGGTAGGTGCTACATTGTTCAACCAATTGCTGAAGCTCCATTTCCAGCGCACTCGCCCCGGTTCGGCTTTAATTCCGCAGCCGGGCCTGAGCTTTCCCAGCGGCCACGCCATGATTGGCAGTTCCTTGTACGCGGCGCTGGCATGGCTAGCGTGGCGCCACGGTCAGCGCGGCCTTGCCGTGGGGCTTTTGGTATGGGCCGCCCTCATTGGCCTCACGCGTGTGTACCTGCATGTGCACTATGCCACTGATGTGACGGCCGGTTTTGCAGCGGGCGTAGTCTGGATGCTGGTTCTGCGTATTATCCTGCGCTGGCGCAAAGGGCTGGGGCAGCCTGGGTAAGAGGAAAAGGCGTAAAAAAGCCACCCCGGTATGTGTTCGGGGTGGCTTTCGTTTCTAAAACGGCAGCGCCGTTCACTTACATAGTGGTAGCACCTGTAGTACCAGCTGTGCCGGCGGTGGTAGTAGCCGTGCCAGTTGTGGTAGTGCCAGCCGTGGTGCCGGTGGTAGCGCCGTTCATGGTACCGCTGCTGCCAGTAGACATACCAGCAGTGGTAGTGGCCGCGCCAGCATCCGACATGGTAGAAGTGCCGTCAGATGGCATCGTCGACATGGTAGTATCGGCATTCATGCCCGTATCCGAGTTCATGGTCGGGTTGGAATCCATTGCGCCGCCGGCAGTAGTCGAGGTGTCGGTAGTAGTTGAATCGTTGCCACAGCTAGAGAGCGACAGGGTAGCAGCAGTAAGAGCCGCGGCAGCGAAAAAGAATGAGCGTTTCATGAAAAGAGAGTTTCTGGTGAAAGAGTAGATGATAGCGGGTAACAAAACTAAGTGGCCTACAAAGGCCGGTAGTCTTGCAGGTTGCAAAGCGCTGGCTTTTGTGGCCGTGCAAATCCGTAATCTTAACGGCTGGCAGGTAATTCGGTTACTCATTTGAAGTACATAATTGCTTCATTATGAATTTGTTGTTGAGCTACATGCCGTGAAAATACGTTTCCTGCCTATTCTAAGAGCATTATCGGCGTTTCAGCCAGTAGCTTTACAACTTCCTCTGCACCATGCGGAGTAATTTATTTTCGCCCATGTCCTACTCTCTGCTTTTGTTTGATTACGATGGTACGCTCTGCAACTCAGAGGCGGCTATCCTTCATAGTCTGCACCAAGTATTTACGCATTACCAAGTGCCGGTGCCGCCTCAAGCCGAGCTGGAACGAGTGGTAGGCCTGGGCTTACCCTCACCCGACGCCCTACAGGCATTGCACCCGCAGTTGGCCGGGGCCGAGCTAGCGGCGTGGCTGCTCACCTATCGGAGCATCTACACCAACGAGGGAGAAGAGTTGGTAAAGCCGTTTGCGGGCGCCCGCGAGGTGCTGGCCGCCGCCCGCGCCCGAAATATTGCCGTAGCCGTAGTAAGCAACAAAGGCGCTGTTACGTTGGAAACTTCCCTAACGCGCCTGGGCCTGCGCGCCGATGTGCAACTGCTCGTCGGCGATGGCAGCTACCCCGACCAGCAACTGCCTCTAAAGCCTAGCCCCGTGCTCTACGAGCAAGTTGTGCGGCCCTACTTCGCGCCGGTGCTGCCAGCCGCTACCCTCATGATTGGCGATACGGCCGCCGACCTGCTGTTTGCCCGTAACTGCGGTATCGACGCTTGCTGGGCGCGCTACGGCTTCGGCGACGCCGACGCGTGCCGGGCCTTGGAACCCAAGCACCAGATTGACAGCCTGCGCGACGTGCTGGGCCTGATGGTGCGTGAGAAAGCGAAGTAGCGAAACCAGTCCGTTTCCTCTTGTTGCGTTCATCACTGCCTGTATTCTACTTGATGCCTCTACCCGAAGAAAGTGCGCTGGAAGTAGCCGTAGTGCGCGGCCAGTCGGTGCTGACGACGTGCCGTAGCGTACAGCCGCTCAAGATTTTGCAGCCTCGTTCTGCCGCTCGGGCCTGCTACGCGGTGCTGTCGAGCTACGGCGGTGGCTTGGTTTCCGGCGATGCCATTCGGCTGCGGGTGGGAGTAGGGGAAGGGGCACATCTGTTTTTGGGTACGCAGGCCAACACCAGAGTATACAAGGCAGTAGGCACGCAGGAAACCCTGCAACACACCACCGGCACCCTGGCCGAAAACGCGCTGGCGGTGGTATTTCCCGACCCCTTGGTGCCCCAGGCCGGCAGCCGCTACCGCCAGCAGCAGCACTGGCAACTACAAGCCGGCGCTGTGCTCCTATTGGTCGACTGGTTCCACGCCGGCCGCACCGACAGTGGTGAACGATTCGCCTTCACGTCGTTGCACACAGAACTACGGGTAGAGCGACTGGGCAAGCTGGTGCTGCTGGACCGCTTTCAGTTTCGGCCTGAGGAGCACATTGCCGCCTCACCTGCGCACTTTGGCCCCTACCAAACCATGCTCTCGCTCTATCTGGTAGGCCCGCCCAACGACCCGCGTTTCCAACGGCTGGCCGAGGTGCTACTGGCCCAACAACTACCCGAGCGCCGCGACCCGCATTTCACGCTGGCGGCCCGTTCTTATATAGTATCCGTGGCGCAAGCCCGCGAAGATGTGTACGTGTTGCGCGCCCTGGGCCTAAGTCGGGCCGACTTGCAGCCGCTTTGCGAGGAAATAATGCGCGTGCTGGCCTCCAGGGAACTGCTGGGCTTCAACCCGTGGACGAGGAAATTTTGAGGAGGTGAAGTAGTGAACTATGCATGCGATGAGACGCATATTTGCGTCTCATCGCATGCGCCATGTGGACGAAATCGTTCAACGATGAGACGCAAGTATGCGTCTCTACATCCTTTTCAACGGCTCACCCGCCCCTAGCGGAACCGGCACGTATACGTAGCAACAGTCCAGCTTCGAGTGGATTCCTGTTTCATCTTCTCTCTTTTCCTGTGTCCGAGTTCCCTACTCCTTTCTACCGTTGGCCCTACCTGATGCGGCAGCGGTGGAGCCAACTGCTATTTGCGCACTGGCCGGTAGCGCCGGAAATGCTGCGACCCTACCTGCCGCCGCGCCTAGAGCTGGATCTGTTTGAGGGTCAGGCGTGGTTGGGCGTAGTGCCGTTCACCATGAGCAACATCCGGCCGTTGGGGCTACCCGCCGTGCCAGGCTTCAACCACCTGCACGAGCTGAACGTGCGCACTTACGCTACCCTCGATGGGGTGCCGGGCGTGTGGTTCCTTTCCCTTGATGCCACCCAGCCGCTGGGTGTGTGGGCGGCCCGCACGCTGTTTCACCTGCCCTACCTCCACGCTCGGATGCGCCTCACGCAGCAGGGCAACACGCTCCAAGCGGTGGCCGAGCGCACCCACGCCGGCGCTGCGCCCGCCACGTTTGCCGCCACCTGGACGGTAGGAGCACCATTGCCGGCCTCACAGCCGGGTTCCCTGGCGCATTTTCTCACCGAGCGCTACTACCTCTACACCGCCGGCCCCGATCTGCAATCCGATATCCACGGCCCCAACCTGTGGCGCGGCCAACTGCTGCACGCGCCTTGGCCACTCCGCGAGGCTACGATAAATAGCTGGCAGTCAACGGTAGTGGAAAGCCACGGCCTTCCTACCCCTACCGGCCAGCCGGTGCTCTACGCCGCCGACCCGCTCGACGTGTGGGTGCAGACACTCCGGCGGGTGTAGCTGAAAAGGCTTCCGCGCAAAGATGGTCAGCCTACCTTCGGTCTTCCCGCACGGAGGCTAGCGCTTTGGTTTTGGCCTCTTTGATGTGGTCGATGATAACATCGAGATTGTAGCCATCCAAGGCGCGGGCAAATACGAAGGGGCCGTCGCCGCGCATCTTCTTCGAGTCGCGCTCCATCACGCCCAGATCGGCGCGCACCAAGTGTGCAATATCTATCTTATTGATAACCAATAGATCGGCTTGCGTGATACCGGGGCCGCCTTTGCGCGGAATCTTGTCGCCGCCCGATACATCGATAACGTAGATGGAGTAATCAACCAACTCGCGGCTGAAGTGCGCGGCTAGGTTGTCACCGCCACTTTCCACGAACAGGAAGTCGAGCTTGCCGTTGAAGCGCTGCATTAGGCCTTCAAGGGCGTTCATGTTCAGGGAAATATCTTCCCGGATGGCGGCGTGGGGGCAGCCGCCGGTTTCTACCCCCACAATGCGGTCTTCGGTGAGGGCGCTGTGGCGAATGAGAAAGTCGGCGTCTTCGCGGGTGAAGATATCGTTGGTGACTACACCCAGCTCCAACTCGTGGCGCAGCCGCTCGCAGAGCGCTTTCAGCAGGGCCGTTTTGCCGGTGCCCACCGGCCCGCCAATGCCCACCGTGAAAGCTCGCTTGCGGAAGTTACGGTAGGAGGGTAAGCGGCGCGTCTCTCGCTCGTTGTAGTCGCCCGGCGACTCATAGGCTTCGTGCGGGTTGTGGCCGTGGAGGAGAAGAGCGAGTTTATCAACAAAAGCCATGGTGAGGGGCTGGGTGTGAGGGTAGGAGAGTAAGAGAGTGGGAAGTCTGTCATCCTGAGTGGAGCGAAGGACTTTCTCACGTGTGAACAAGTCGTTGTTGCGGCTGTCGTTCACGCGTGAGAAGGTTCTTCGCTCCACTCAGGATGACATTCATAACCCCTAGTTCTGAAATAATTTAGAGTAAATATCCTCGTGAAACAGTTGCGTTACCTCCAGCAAAAAGCCGGAACGCGTGGCCTCCTGGTAAGAAACGGACGTAGGCGCAGCCAGCAACTCTTCAAAAATAGCGTAGAAATCATGTTGTAGTCGATGACCTTCCATCGGCCCCAGCACGCCCAGCCGGATAGCCGCGCTGATTTGGTCGCGTAGGGCCATGTGCAGGTAGGCCGTCCGTGCTTCGTCCAGCCCAAACCCTACCCGCCGCAACGACAACGCAAACGCCGGTACGAAATGCAGCGGCAGCCCAGCAAACCAGCTGCTCAATTCCGCCAGGCCGGCTGTGGGGTAGAACGACACCAGTAGCCGCAGCCAGTTGCTGGCCTGCACCAGGCTGGCGCGGTGCAGCGGCGGCACCAGCAGCTGGGCATCGTACTCAGCGGCCAGATCGTGTAGCGCCTGCGTGTTTTCGGGTAGGTGAAAGCAGGAGTTGAGAAACGGAAATTCCAGGCTGACTACCTGTTGCAGAAACGAATACAAGTAGTTGCGCAAAGCACCGGAATCGGGCAACAGCCCAAATGTGGCGCTGCTCTCCAACCCGTAGGAGTATGCAAATGAACCCGTTGGCAGGGCCGAGTCCGTGAGGTGGAGCAAGCGGGCGAGGTGCATATGGGTACCCCACCCCCCGGCCCCCTCCCCTCCGGGAGAGGGGGAGCCTGACGGTAGGGGATGTTGAGCGTTAACTATTGAATGTTGTTCAACGGTCATTCATATTTCATAATTTCCATTAGGCTCCCCCTCTCCCGGAGGGGAGGGGGCCGGGGGGTGGGGTGCTGTTAAAACAAATTATACAGCTGCCCCAGCGGCAGCTTGGTGGCAGGCTCGCAGGTCAGATGCACGCCGTCTACCGTCACTTTGTACGTCTCCGGGTCTACCTCAATGTTGGGTAAGTAGTCGTTCAAGGCCATGTCGTGCTTTGTGACGGTACGGCAGCCACGCACAGGCACCACGCGCTTCTGCAAGCCGTAGGTGGCCGCCACGTGCTCAGCTGAAGCCTGCGACACAAACACCACCGACGACTGGCCCACGGCCCCACCCAGCGCCCCGAACATCGGCCGCGAGAAGGAGGGCTGCGGGGTAGGGATGGAGGCGTTGGCATCGCCCATCTGGTTCTGCACGATGATGCCGCCTTTCAGGATGGTTTCGGGGCGGGAGCCGAACAGGGCGGGTTTCCAGAGCACCAAGTCGGCCAGCTTGCCTACCTCCACGGAGCCAATTTCGTCGGCGAAACCGTGGGCGCGGGCGGGGTTGATGGTGTACTTGGCCACGTAGCGCCGGGCGCGGAAATTGTCGTGACGGCCGGGCGCGTCTTCGGGGAGGGGGCCGCGCTGCTGCTTCATTTTGTGAGCCGTTTGCCAGGTGCGCGTAATCACCTCGCCTACCCGGCCCATGGCCTGCGAGTCGCTGCTGATGATGCTGAGGGCACCCATGTCGTGCAGAACATCCTCGGCGGCAATGGTTTCGTTTCGGATGCGGCTTTCGGCAAAGGCCACGTCCTCCGGGATGTTGCGGTCCAAGTGATGGCACACCATCAGCATATCCAGGTGTTCATCGATGGTATTCACGGTGTAGGGCCGCGTGGGGTTGGTGCTCGACGGAATCACGTTCGGCTCCTCGCAAATCTTGATGATGTCGGGGGCGTGGCCACCGCCCGCGCCCTCGGTGTGGTAGGAGTGAATGGTACGCCCCTTGAACGCACCCACCGAGTTTTCCACGAAGCCGCTCTCGTTCAGCGTGTCCGTGTGGATACACACCTGCACGTCGTACTCCTCGGCCACCGAGAGGCACTGGTCAATGGCGGCGGGGGTAGTGCCCCAGTCCTCGTGCAGTTTGAAGCCTAACGCCCCGGCCTCAATCTGCTCGCGCAGCCCTTCGGGTTTGGACGAGTTGCCTTTGCCCAGAAACCCGAAGTTGAGCGGGTAGGCCTCCGTCGCCTTCAGCATCATCTCGATGTAGAACGCGCCGGGTGTACAGGTAGTAGCCGTAGTGCCCGCGGCCGGACCCGTGCCGCCGCCTACCATCGTGGTCAGGCCCGAGGCCAACGCCTCCGGAATCTGCTGGGGGCTGATGAAATGAATGTGGCAGTCGATGCCGCCAGCCGTAAGGATTTTGCCCTCGCCGGCCACCACCTCCGTCGTCACGCCCACGGTCATGCCGGGCGTCACGTTGGGCATAATGTGGGGGTTACCAGCCTTGCCGATACCCACAATCCGGCCGTTTTTGATGCCGATATCGGCCTTGTAGATGCCGATGTAGTCCAGCACTAGGGCGTTGGTGATGAGCAGATCCAGCGCCTCGGCCTGCGGAATGCCAGCGGCCTGGCCCATGCCGTCGCGCAGCACCTTGCCGCCGCCAAACTTGCATTCCTCGCCGTAGGTGCAGTAGTCTTTCTCTACTTCAATCAGCAAATCGGTGTCGCCCAGGCGCACCCGGTCGCCGGTGGTCGGGCCATACATATCGGCGTACGCGCGCCGGGAGAGGGGGTAGGGCATAGTATGAAAATGCTATTAGAAACGTTGCATTAGCTCAGCGATTAACTGCGCGGAATTGGCGCTCAAGCGGCGATAATGCCCTTGCAGCGAAACGACGGAGACTTTGCTATCGGCGCTAATGTTCAACGGCTTTTCCTGCCCGACTTTGGGGCCGAACTGTAGCTGACGAACCAGTTCTGATGGCACACCGAAATCAAACCGTAGGCCGGTACCTACGCCGGTAGCTACATGGTCAACGCAGGTGCGCGGGATGCGATGGCCCAGTGCCGGGTGCTGTTGTAGAAGCTGCGGAGCGGAAGTATCCCACATACCGTCCAGCTTTTGGATGGTGTGAGCAGTCAGATAAACTTCCGCTTCGTCGATATGCTCTACCTGTAAGCGGCCAAGAATGAATAACTCACCGCCTCGGATGGCTACCGGATAAATCAGGTCACCAGCCTTAACCTTACTAAGTGAAGGAACGGAGGTATGTGGTCCACCATACGCAACTTGCAGTGGACCTAGGTCACCGGCTTTTTGCAACCGCTTACACCAGTCGTTAGGCCAGAGAACAAAATAAGCGTTCATATTCATCGGCAAGTTCAGGACTGTATTTTTCCTAACGCCCTACCCTTATTCTCCTCCTCCACCTTCCCATCCGTCCAGCCATTGCCACCATACACAATCCTTTCCCCCGCCAGCGCCACTAGCGTCACGCGCTTTCGTTCGCCGGGCTCGAAGCGCACGGCCGTACCGGCCGGGATGTTGAGGCGGTAGCCAAAGGAGGCAGCGCGGTCGAATTCCAGCGCGGCGTTGGTTTCGAAGAAGGGGTAGTGCGAGCCCACCTGCACGGGCCGGTCGCCCTGGTTGAGCACGTCCAGCTCCACGGTGTCGCGGCCTTCGTTGAGAATGAGGTCGTCCTCGGCCAGCAGGTACTCGCCGGGCTGGGCGTTGATGACGGTATCGGGGCCGGCGAGGGGTGGGCGGCGCGTGAGGCCGGAGCCGTAGAGCGCCAGCTCCGGCGAGCCATGCTCGCGGCAGATGGGGTAGTGCACCGTCACGAGTTTGGTTCCGTCGGGGAAGGTACCCTCGATTTGCACCTCGGGTAGCAGATCGGCCACACCGGGCAGCACGTCGGCGTGGCCGAGGAGCTGCTTGCCTTTGTCCATGAGCACGGCCACGCTCTCGCCATCGCGGATGAACTCTAGTAGCTGAGTAGCGAGTAGAGCCGTGGCCTCGGGGTAGTTGAGGCGCAGGCCGCGGGCGTAGCGCTTCTGAGCCACAAAGCCGGCTTGGTGCAGCACCAGCTTATCAAGATCTTTGGGGGCGAGGTGCATACGGTGAGGGGTGAAGTTGTGAGATTGCGAATACGTCTGTCATCCTGAGCTTGCGAAGGACCTTCTCACCCATGAACGACAAGCGTACAAACGACTCGCTCATGCGTGAGAAGGTCCTTCGCTCCGCTCAAGATGACAATATAGGGAGGGTGGCAATGTATCCTAGTAAGCATAAACAAGCTACGTCAGCACGTTCGAATATATCATCCATCCCCCATACCCAATACTCAGCAGCGACGTGACGACCACCACCGAACTCGTGAGCACGCGGCTGATGCGCATGCGGGGCGTGAAGGGAATGTTCATGAGAGCCGCCGCGCCGAACATACCCACCACCGAACCTAGCCCGAACAGCAGGATGTAGGCCAGGCTGTGAAGCGGGTCGCGTAGCTCGCTCATCACCAGCAGAACCAGTGCGCCGCTACCCGCCAGGCCGTGCAGCAGGCCGATGGCGTAGGCGAGCTGGTGGCGGTTGCGGGCTACCAAAGTGGGTAGGGTATAGTTCTGCTTGTTCACCAGGCGGCCTATCCCCATCGTGATTAGGAGCACGCCCACAGCCGCCTCGAAATAGCCGCTGGACAGAAACGTGACTTTGCCCAGCAGCACCAGCCCGCCAAATACCACCAACGTAGTGGTGTGGCCCAGGCCCCAGTACAGGCCATCTTTCACAGCCAGCAGGGTAGAGTCGCGGCGGGCTACGAGCTGGCTGACGGCCAGCAGGTGGTCGGGCTCGAAGGCATGGCCGATACCGATGATGAATGCGAATAGAATGGGTAGGAAAGCATGCATAGATAGTGAATGCAAGGATAAAAGGAGGCTAAAGCTAGCAAGCTATTTCCCCTCCTTTTTTAAGGAGGGGTGGCCGCAGGCCGGGGTGGTAAAACCGTGAGAACGATTACTAGAACTAGAATGCTAAGAACTAAGAAAACTAACTCTAGATGCCGTTCAACGACTTTACCACCCCGCCCTGCGGGCACCCCTCCTTAAAAAAGGAGGGGAACTAGCTTGCTAGCGCTAGTTTCTAGTTTGTATATAGCGCTAAATATAGACAGCGCGACTATACAGCGGCAAAACAAGCACTGCCCCAACGGAGTATCTTTACCAGAAGTCCGGACGGTTCCGGATGCATCCTCCCGTTATTTAGCAGCTCTATGGCCTCGTTCCGTCAGAAACTCATGAAATTCCTGTACCCGCTGATTATGCGGCTGTCGAAGTCGAGCAGTAAGGGTAAGGTGGTGACCAGCAATCAACAAGCCGGCGCGCCGGTATCCTTTTATAAGCTGGCGGGCCAGCGCAACAATGGCGAGTCCCTACCCTTCGAGGAGCTGAAGGGCAAGAAGGTGTTGCTGGTGAATACGGCTTCCAACTGCGGTTTCACCAACCAGTACGAGGAGCTGCAACAGCTCTCGGAGCAGTTTGCCGACGAGCTGGTGGTGCTGGGCTTTCCGGCCAACGACTTCGCCGAGCAGGAAAAAGCCGACGATAAAGCCATTGAGCAGTTTTGCCAGATGAACTTCGGCGTATCGTTCCCCTTGATGAAGAAAAGCGTAGTAGTAAAAAATAGTGCGCAAAACCCGGTGTATCAGTGGTTGAGCCAGGCCCAACAAAACGGCTGGAACGAGCAGGCGCCCGACTGGAATTTCTCAAAATACCTCGTCAGTGAAGACGGCCGTCTATTGGGCTATTTCGGGCCGGCCGTATCGCCGCTGAGCGACGACGTTACCGGCAGTATCTGGGGCTAGCGGCGTGGTGGGCCGACCGCGGTGGCCCACGCAAAACCGCGTATCTTTTGGCCCTTGCTTGTTCAGCTTCCCTACCTTAGTATATGAAGAATTTTTTCCTGGCTGGTGCAGCGGCCTGCCTCTTATTCAGCTGCTCGGAGCAAAACAAGAAACCGGCCGAAACGGCCGATGCCTCTACCTCTGTGCCCAAACCAGCCAGTCTACGGGCGCTCTACAGTAATTACTGGGAGCAACAGTCGCGCTTTTTCCCGCTGGAAGCCACGGGCCAGGGCGACAACCGCTTCAACAACCGCCTACCCAACGACCAGACGCACGCCTTCCGCGACTCGCTGCGCACGTTCTACCAAACCTCCCTCGACCAGCTGCATTTGTTCCAGCGCGATTCGCTGGCCGAGAACGACAAAATCAGCTACGACATCTTTGAGTATGAGATGCAAACCCGCCTTGGTGGGTTGAAACTGAACACCTGGCAGATGCCCTTCCAGCAGTTTTGGGGCCTACCCCTCACGATGGGCCAGCTGGGTGCGGGCACTGGTAACCAACCTTTCAAAACCGCCCAGGACTACGACAACTGGCTGGGCCGTACCAAGGGCTTTGCGGTGTGGGCCGACTCGGCCATTGCCAACTTCCGGGTAGGGATGCGCACGGGCGTGGTGCTGCCCCGGCCATTGGTTGAGAAGATGATTCCGCAAATGCAGGCCTTTGTGGTGAGCGACCCCACCAAAAGCCTGTTTTTTGCGCCGGTGAAGCAGTTCCCGGAAGGTGTGTCGGAGGTAGACCAGCAGCGGCTGGTGGACTCGTACAAGGCGGCTATTCTCACGCAGCTGGTGCCTACCTACCGCAAGCTAGCCGATTTTCTGAAAAACGAGTACCTGCCCGTATCCCGCACCACCACCGGCATTTCCGAAATTCCGGACGGTGCCGACACGTACCGCTACTACGTGAAGTACTGGACCACTACCGACAAAACGCCGGAGGAAATCTACCAGACTGGTCGCGCCGAGGTGAGCCGCATTCGGGGCGAGATGGAGGATATCAAGCGCAAAGTGGGCTTCAAAGGCGATTTGGCGGCGTTTTTTGAACATCTGAAAACCGACAAGCAATTCACGCCCTACCAGAACTCCGAACAGGTACTCGACGCTTTCCGGGGCATTCAGGCGCGCATCGAGCCCAACCTGAAAAAGATGTTCGGGCGCACGCCCAAAACGCCGTTCGAGATTCGGCAGACGGAGGCTTTTCGGGCTGAGTCGGCCTCGGCTGAATACAACCAGGGTAGCCCCGACGGCGCGCGGCCGGGCATTTTCTACATTCCGATTCTGAACGCTCGCGAGTTCAACATCACCTCGGGCATGGAGTCGTTGTTTCTGCACGAGGCCATTCCGGGCCACCACTATCAGATTTCGTTGCAACAGGAAAACGACAGCCTACCCAAGTTCCGGCGTTTTGCCTGGTACGGCGCCATGGGCGAGGGTTGGGCGCTCTACACCGAAAGCCTAGGCAAAGAGCTGGGCCTCTACACCGACCCCTACCAGCGCATGGGCGCCCTGGGCGACGAGATTCACCGCGCTATCCGGCTGGTGGTTGATGTGGGCATGCACACCAAGGGTATGACCCGCGAAGAAGCTATTCAATACATGATGGAAAACGAGGCCATCAGCGAGCAGGGCGCCACCGCCGAAATTGAGCGCTACATGGCCATTCCGGGCCAGGCGCTTTCCTATAAGGTAGGGGCGCTGAAAATTCAGGAGCTGCGCGCCAAGTACCAGAGTCTACTAGGCGCTACGCAGAAGCTGCGCGCCCGCAACCGCCGCGAGCAAACCAGCCATTTCAGCCTCAGCGCCTTCCACGATGAGTTGCTGAAAGACGGCGTGATGCCGCTCTCGGTGCTGGAGCGCAAAATGGACGCCTGGGCCGAAGACGAGCGGTAGGGTAGGGGTGAAGGAGTACAGCACGCCAACCAGAACATTATTCTGACCAATCAGAACGTCATGTTGAGCGAAGGCGTAGCCGTGGTCGAAACATGACGTTCTTTTTTAACCTTTCTACCCATGCCCCACATCACCGCCGCCGATATCGAATCGTACGAGAAGATCTACCGGCTCAACCTCATCAATGCCATTACGGGCTACAAGCCCGCCAACCTCATTGGTACGGCCTCGCCCGATGGGCAGACCAACTTGGCTATTTTCAGCTCGGTGGTGCATTTGGGCTCCAACCCACCGCTACTGGGTATGGTCACGCGCCCTACCTCGGTGCCGCGCCATACCTATTCTAATATTCAGGATACGGGCTGCTACACCATCAACCACGTGCCGGCCGCCTACGTGGCGCAAGCGCACTACACCTCGGCCAACTTCCCGGCCGAAGAATCGGAGTTTGACGCGTGCGGATTTACGCCCTTGTACCGCGACGATTTTCCGGCGCCCTACGTGCAGGAAAGTCAGATTAGCATTGGCTTGCGCTTGCAGGAAGAAATCGAAATAAAAGCCAACGGCACGCGGCTACTGGTGGGGGCAGTAGAGCACATCTACCTGCCCAACGAGGTGCTACAGCCCGACGGCTCCTTGCACTTGGCCGCTGCCGCCGACATCTGCATTTCCGGCCTCGACGGCTACCACAGCGTGACGCCGCTGGCAGCCTTTGCCTACGCCCGCGCCGGGCAGGGCCCGCAGCCGAAAGAGAAGTAGCCACAATTCTTTGGGCAGGATATTCGTCCGGGTAAGAAGTTGCGCCGTTAAAGAAGGTAGGAAATAACTCCCTCCATCTTTCTACTGAATCATGAAAAATAAATTCTGGCAAACGCTGGGGCTGGCTACCGTGGCTAGCATGCGCAGCATGTTGGCTCCGGCCTTGTTGAGCAAATCGTTAGTGAAGCACAACTCGCCCTACCTGGGCAATTCGCCCCTACGCTTCATGCAGTCTCCCATTACGGCCAATGTGCTATCGGTACTAGCTGGGGCTGAGCTGATTGGCGACAAGCAGCCCGATGCCGCCGACCGCACTTCTGCCACCGTAATGCCCAGCCGGGCCGTAGCGGGTGCCTTGCTGGGCGCTACGTTGTACAAATCACAACAGGGCAGTGCCCTCGTCGGTGCCCTGATTGGTAGCGTAGCAGCCGTAGCCACTAACTATGCAACCCTGGCTTTCCGCAAACAGCTCATTGAAAGCACTAATCAGCCCATTTTGGCTGGTATTATTGAAGATGGTATTGCTGTAACCAGCGGCTTAGCCATCCTGAAAGGCCGCAAAGGCACCAAACTCACCAAAGCTGATAAGAAAGCCAACAAAGAAGCCAAGCAGGCCGCCAAGGCTAGGCAGATGGCTTAAAAACACTGTAATTCTATAACAGCAGAACGCCCCTCGGAACTGGTTCCGGGGGGCGTTCTGCTGTTATAAAAGGAGGCAGTTAGTTGCTGCCATTCATGGCGGGTGGATTCTGACCGCCTGGTGCGTCCATAGCGCCATTGTTGCTGGTAGGCGGCGTGTCTTTGGTGGCTTGGTCGGCGGCCGAGCCTAGGCCCTGGGGCTTGGTTACGGTTTGCTCGGCATTCACGCTATCGAGGTCCGTATCGGTGGCGCGGGCTTCGGGGGCTTCTGCGAAGCTGTCGGGGTAGCGCTGGGTTTCGTTGCCGGGGCCTTTGCTATAGTCGCAGGAAGAGAAAGACAAGGTAGCGGCTACCAAGGCCGCGCTTAGGAAGAAAGAGCGTTTCATCGGGAGTTAGTCATGTAAGTGGAGTCAGAAAGGCTATACGTAAACTACCCACGAAACGGCCGGCTTAGCCAGCAGAATTGGCGGGCGCGTATCTTCGGCCAATGGCAATTTCGATAACCATGAGCTGGAGCGGGGGTAAAGATTCGGCCCTCGCGCTCTACCACCTGCTGCGCGACGGCCGCTATCAGGTAACTCACCTGCTCACCAACGTAAACGCGCACTACGGCCGCGTATCCATGCACGGCGTGCGGGTAGAGCTGCTAGAGGCGCAAGCCCAACGCCTGGCCTTACCCCTACACCAGGTGCGCCTACCCGAAGCGCCCAGCATGGCCGAGTATGAGCACCAGACGCAAACAGCCTTGCAGGAATTGCAGGCGCAAGGCACGATGCACGTGGCCTTCGGGGATATTTTTCTGGAAGATTTGCGCGCCTACCGCGAGCAGCAGCTTACCCAGCTGGCTATGCAGGCACTGTTCCCGCTGTGGCAACGCCCTACCGCCGAGCTGCTCCACGAGTACCTGACGCTGGGCTTCCGGGCCGTGGTGGTGTGCGTAAACGAAGCCTATCTCGACCGCAGTTTCTGCGGCCGCCTGCTCGACGCCGACTTCCTCCGCGACCTACCCGCCAGCGTAGACCCCTGCGGCGAAAACGGCGAGTATCATACCTTCCTCTTCGACGCACCCTACTTCCAGCAACCCGTTCCCTTCCAACGCGGCGACATCGTGCGCCGCACCTACCCCGCGCCGGTTGGCGAAGCGCCACTGAGTGCGTTTTGGTATTGTGATATTTTGTTGGGAGAAATGGTGAAGTTGTGAGATAGTAAAATGGTGAGTTAAAAAGCCGTCTGTCATCCTGAGCTTGCGAAGGACCTTCTCACGTTAGAACGACAAGCGTAACAACGACTCGTTCAACTGGCATAAGGTCCTTCGCAAGCTCAGGATGACAGACGGTTTTTAATTCACTATTTCACAACC
This sequence comes from Hymenobacter sp. NBH84, assembly GCF_014217645.1. Taxonomy (NCBI): domain Bacteria; kingdom Pseudomonadati; phylum Bacteroidota; class Cytophagia; order Cytophagales; family Hymenobacteraceae; genus Hymenobacter; species Hymenobacter sp. NBH84. Next base: position 2,730,666 of record NZ_CP043644.1, on the reverse strand, counting down.
TTACCACTACGGCGCGCAGCCGCACAGCACCTCGCGGCTGGGCTTGGTGGTTTTATAATTGGGTAAGCTTACCTCCTTCATATAGATAACTTCCAGTTGCTTAAGCCGTGGATGCTTAGGATTTTCGCCCCAGATACGCATCAGATAATTGCAGTAATAAGGGCGCATAAACGCGTTGCTGACAAACAGATAGTTCTCAGAATACTTGCGCCACCGGTCATTGGGGAACAGGCTCACAACGGAAGCCGGCTTGGCATAGGTGAGTGGTGCCCCACCTCGGTTCAGGTCTATCTTACGACCTGCAGCAGTAGTGCCTTCCAGAATATACCAGCCATCATCCTTGAACACAGCCGGTGCAAACATGCCCCAGTGCTGATCGATGCGAAACAGGTAGCCTAGCCACTGCATTCGCTCCGGCATGGCCCAGCGCTTGGATGTAACAGTATCGAAATTCCACCAGCAGATATACACTAGCAGCACGCCTACCACGGTGTTGCGCACGGCCCGAAGCAGCGTTACGCTTTGTGGCGCGTGCTCGATGTGGGCAGCCAGATGCACCCGCACCGGGCTGCGCCAGGTAGGAGCCTTCCACCGCCAGCCGGTGCGCCATTGCCCGAAACGCGTGCCGAGGCGCTGGGCATGCGGCACCAGCTTTTGCTCCAGCCAGTCCATTGCCGCGGGCGGGAGCAGACCGGGTAGGGAAGCCCAGTTGATCAGGAAAAACAAGCCCACAAAAAGCGTGAGGCTGATTCCGAGATGAAACAACACGAGCACCCCAATAAACAACCCGCGCCACCACGCCACGCGCCACGGAATAAACAGCGCGAAGGGCAGCAATAGCTCGGTGTAGTAGGTGGCAAACGTTAGCCCACGCATCAGCTCGGGGTAGGGGTAGAGCAGCCGGCCAACCGGGAGCAGCATTTGGTCGAGGCTGAGGGCGTAGTAGAGCGCGGTGCCGGTCTGCGTCCATTCGGCCCCGCTTTTGAGTAGGGCCGTGCACCAGTAGAGCAAAGCCAGTTGCACGATGTAGGCAACGGTGGCGGCGCTGCACGTGGTGAGGCTGGTAGGTGGCGGCTGCCGGCGGCTATCCAAGGAGTACACGCGCCCCCAGGGAAGGAAAATTCCCCAAAAGAGCAGCATCCGCAGCAAATCGTCGCCGCCCTGCCCAATCAGTGGGTTGCGATTCTGCACCGATACCAGCAGCACCCACGAGATGATGGTTACTAGCCGGGTGCGGTAGCCCAGCAGCATGGCCACGGCGGCCGCGGCCGCCAGCAGAAACAACACCGCCTGCACCTGCCACAGCCCACTACTGGTATGAAACGAAAACTCGTAGGGGTTCCAGTTGTGCTCGTAGAGGACGTGCAGCGGCAGCACGCCCATGTTGGAATAATGCGCCTCCAAATCAGTTGCGCGAATGGCCAAGTCTACTACTACCACAGCCGCCAACGCTACCCGCAATAGCGCCAATGCCCGCAGATCCAACACAAACGGCTGCCGAATAACAGCTACTACACGATTCATAAGGGGAGTAAGGCTAATCAACACCACCGACCACATGCGTAGATGCTACCACGCAGGGCCGGCCCTACCATACGCAAAAGCGGCCGAAAGCGCTATCCAAGGGATAAAGCTTCCGGCCGCTTGTAGGCCATTAGGCCCACAAAGGTTGCATCGCGTCGGGGACTACTGGGGAGTGCCAGTCGTCGTGCCGGTTGTGGCAGTAGTTGTACCCGTTGTGGTGCCCGTGGTAGTCGTACCAGTTGTGGTGCCCATCGTAGTACCCGTCGTGGTACCCGTCGTGGTTGTGCCTGTGGTAGTCATACCCGTAGTGGTACCGGTAGTCGTTGTGCCCGTGGTGGTGCTCATCGTACCGGTGGTGGTAGCATCCGTGGTGCCGGTCGTCGTGCTCATCGTGCCCGAGGTAGTGGCATCCGTACCTGTGGTGGTAGACTCAGTGCCGGTGGTGGTAGTGCCGTCCGTCGTACCCATTTCCGAGGTCGTGTTGCAGGCACCTAAGCCCAGGCCGCTAGCCAGCACAGTAGCTGCCAACAAAGCGAAGCGATTCTTCTTGATCATCTTTTTGGTGAATTGGTGAAAGAGTGCGTGCGGTGCCATTCAAGGCAAATAGCTCCCTTGTACGCTTAGTAGTGGAATAGAGGTTACATAAATGGTAGAAAAAGCAGATATTTTATACATTTTGTAATATGACAAAGATAAATTTCAAGGAGTGATTACTGATGAGGTTGCGCCGTTTCACAAGCAGACATACTACCCATATTGTGTGATAAACAGCGTTTGCTGATGAGCGGAAGTAACCAAAGTTGCGTTTAACCGTGTCAGGAAGTACACTTAGGAAGACCCTGCGCCAGCCATGCCTCAACCACCCGCCGTTATTCTGTTTGATGGAGTCTGCAACCTGTGCAATGGCTTCGTGCAGTTCGTTATTGCCCGCGACGCGCAGGCTCGCTTTCAGTTTGCCTCCTTGCAATCGGAGGTAGGGCAGACGTTGCTGGCCGCGCACGGCATCGTGGTGGTGGCTACACCTGAGTCGGTGGTGTTGGTAGAAGATGGGCGCGCCTACACGCACTCGCAGGCCGTGCTGCGCATCCTGCGGCAGCTGCCCGGTTGGCGGTGGGTGTATGCTTTTCGGATAGTGCCACGCTGGCTGCGCGATGCGGCCTACCGGTGGGTGGCCCGCCACCGCTACCAGTGGTTTGGCCAGCAGGAAGAAGCTTGTTGGCTCCCTACCCCGGCGCTGCAAGCCCGCTTTCTGTAGGCATTTCCGCTATTTCTTTGTTCTCATAGCTCACCACAATCCAGTTTATGCAAGCTCTTGTCTTGGATGGGGTCAATCAGCCCCTACAACTTCGCGAAGTTCCTACCCCTACCCCAGGCCCCGGCGAGGTGCTCATTCGGCTGCACGCCGCCGCCCTCAACCACCGCGACGTCTGGATTCAGAAAGGCCAGTACGCCGGCCTGAAGTTTCCCTGCATCTTAGGCTCCGATGGTGCCGGTACTGTTGCGGAACTAGGCGAAGGCACCGATGAGAAGCTACGCAACCAATCCGTGCTCATCAACCCCGGCATGCAGTGGGGCGATAATCCCGCCGCGCAGGCCAAAGACTTCCAGATTTTGGGTCTACCACACGATGGCACCTTTGCCGAGTACGTGTGCGTGCCGGCCCGCTACGTGCATTCCTTGCCCGAGCATCTAAGTTTTGCGCAAGCCGCGGCGCTGCCGCTAGGTGGCCTCACAGCCTACCGGGCACTTTTCACCCGTGCCAATTTACAGGTCGGCGAGCGGGTGCTGGTGTCGGGGGTAGGGGGAGGAGTGGCCCTGCTGGCCCTGCAAATGGCCGTGGCCAGTGGCGCCGAGGTGTGGGTAACATCTAGTTCAGCCGAGAAAATAGAGCAAGCCAAGTCCTTGGGTGCCAAAGGCGGCATCAACTACCAAGACGAAAACTGGCCCGCTACCCTCACCAAGCAAGCCAACGGCGGTTTCGATGTCATCATCGATAGTGCGGCCGGGCCGGGTTTCAATAACCTGATTGATGCCGCCGCGCCCGGCGGGCGCATCGTGTTCTACGGCGCTACCCAGGGCGATATTCCAGAAGTGCCGGCCCGCAAGATTTTCTGGAAGCAGCTGTCAATACTGGGCTCTACCATGGGTACGGAGCAAGACTTTGCCGGGCTGTTGCAGTTAGTAAATGACAAAAAGCTAGAGCCCATCATCGACAAAACCTTTCCGCTGGCGGAAGGCGAAGCCGCCCTGCGCCACATGGACGACGGCGCCCAATTCGGCAAAATTGCTCTGCAAATCATACAAGAGTAACTGGTAGCCAGCAGCAAACGGTGCGTTTGCTTTATGTAAAAAATACTACTAAATGCCTTAGCAAAATCGAATGATTTGGCTAAGGCATTTGTTCTATAAGCAACCCAGAAAACGTACACACATTCCACTTACTATACCGTATGAAATCAGCTGCTGAGTACCTCGAAGCCCCGGTTTTCTATCTGACCTACCCCACTGGCGAAGAAGCCGAAAACGTACCGGTAGTAGCCTACGACGAAGCCGTGCGCGCCATAGAATCCGCCCTGGCCGACGCGGCAGAGTACAAATATTTTTTGCTGCGTGCGCTGCGCCGGCAAGCGACGCCCGAAGCCGAAATAGCACCTGCTACCGAAGCTACCGTGCGCCCCCTATTTCCAACAGACGACAACCAGGAGTTGGCCGCATAACTACAAAAGGCCCCGGCGATACGCGTATCGCCGGGGCCTTTGCTATTGAAAGTAGGTAGGCAGCAGGGTTACATATACTGGTTGGGCACCAGATAATTCTGCACATAGTCGGCAATGCCATCCTCCAGCCGCGTGAAAGGACGGTCGTAGCCGATGCTGCGCAGCTTCTCCATATTGGCCTGGGTGAAGTACTGGTACTTGTCGCGAATTACCTCAGGCGTATCCTGAAACTGGATGTCGGCAGTACGACCGAGGGCTGCGAAGGTGTTTAAGGCCAGATCGAGGAAGGTGCGCGCTTCGCCGGTGCCCAGGTTGTAGATGCCAGAGTGCTGGCGGGTCTGCATCAGGAAGTAGCAAACCTCCACCACGTCTTTCACATAAACGAAATCGCGCTTCTGCTCGCCATCGGCATAATCAGGATTGTGGGAGCGGAACAGCGTCATGGAGCCCGTTTGCTGAATCTGCTGGTAGGCGTGCAGAATCACCGAGGCCATGCGGCCCTTGTGGTATTCATTTGGGCCGTACACGTTGAAGAATTTCAACCCAGCCCAGAAAAACGGCTTTTCGGGTTGCGCCACGGCCCACTTGTCAAAGTCGTTTTTAGAGTCGCCATAGGCATTCAATGGCTGCAACAGGTGCAGTAGCGCTTCATCATCATCGTAGCCCACCGTGCCCAGGCCGTAAGTAGCCGCCGAGGAAGCGTATACCAACGGTAGCTGGTAGCGGCAGCACGCCTGCCACATTTGCTTGGAGTAGTCGAGGTTGAGTAGATCCAGCACGCTCCGGCTTTGCTCGGTAGTATCGGTGCGGGCACCCAGGTGAAAGATGAACTCCACCTGCTCGTAGTTCTCGTCCAGCCAGTCGAAAAACTCGTTGCGGTCCACATACTGCTTTAAGCGCTTGCCGCTCAGGTTAGGCAGCTTATGCTCCACGGCAAAATTGTCGACCACCACGATGTCGTTGAAGTTGGCGGCGTTGAGGCGGGTGACGAGGCAGCTGGCAATGAAGCCGGCCGCGCCAGTAACTACGATCATAAGAGTAGAATTTGCGACAAAAGTAAGAAAGTAGCGCAGAGTGCTACCGTAACGGAATCGGCGTCCCGAAGTTGACCTCCGCCGCGGGCTCCTTACTTTTACCGTATGTCCCGCTGCTTCCTGCTTTCGCTTCTGTTTCTGCTGGCCTGCCAGCCCGACCGGCCACCAGCCACTACCGCTGCTGCACCCCAGCAACTTCACGATGATTTGGGCCGCCCCGTTACAGTGCCGGCCCAGCCGCGCCGCATCATGTCCCTGGCCGCGTCCATGACCGAAATGCTGTTTGCCGTGGCCGATACGGCTACCATCGTAGCCCGCACGCAGGTGTGTGACTACCCCGCGGCGGCCCTACGCAAGCCCATTGTCAACAGCTACCCCCTGGATCTGGAGCGGCTGGTGGGCTTGAAGCCCGACGTGGTGTTCACCGTGGAAGGCATCACCTCGCTCGACGACGCGGCCCGCTTGGAAAAGCTGGGCATTCCCGTGTACTACCAGCGCTATGAGAAAGTAGACGACATTCTGCGCGGCCTGCGCGACCTGGGTCATATCCTGCACCGCGACGCCGCCGCCCGCCACCTCACCGACTCGCTCTCGGCCGCCCTGCAAGCCGTGCAACAGTTGCCCGCGCCTACCTTGCGCCCGGCCGTGCTGGCCATTACCTGGCAAGACCCCATCTACGTGTATGGCCAGAATACGCTATTCACGGATAAAATTCGACTAGCGGGCGGGCAGAATGCGGTACAGGAAAAGTTTGCGCAGCCCTACCCAGCCCTCACCCGCGAGTACATTCTGAAGCTGAATCCCGCTATGTTGCTGGGCGGCCGATTCGGGAAAATGGACAGCACCTTTTTCAAAAATTATCCCGAGCTGCGCCGCATCCGGGCCTACCAGCAAGGCCGCGTATACGACGCCACCGACGACCTGATGAGTCGGCCCGGCCCGCGCGTCGTAGAATCGGTGCGGGAGCTTCGTCGGCTGATCTGGGCGCCGCCTGCCGTATGAGCCGCCGCCCCATGCCTTGGCTGCTGGGTAGTCTGCTCCTGCTGCTGGTACTGATAACGGTGGGCCTTCGCATCGGCAGCTATGATACCAGCTACGCCCTTATCGGCCGCGCTCTACTCCACTATGACCCCACCGACCCCGCCCAACTAGTGCTGGTGCAACTGCGCCTACCTCGCATTTTGCTGGCTCTGCTAGCCGGTGGTGGTCTGGCCTTCAGTGGCTACCTCATGCAGGCCATGGTCAACAACCCCTTGGCTGATCCCTACCTGTTGGGCACCGCCTCTGGGGCTTCACTGGGAGCTATTTTGTGTTATGTGCTGGTGCCTACCCTCACGGTAGCTGGAGTTTATCTGCCACCTCTGGCGGCCCTAGTAGGCGCTCTGGCGGCCACCCTGGTAGTGGTGCTGCTGGGTACCCGCCGCGGACAGCTGCTACCCGCACAACTGCTGCTGGCGGGCGTAGCAGTGGGTTCGCTTACGACGGCTATTGGGGGCGTACTCACGTTTATGGCCAGCAGCCAGGAAAAGCTACGCACCGTTGTTTTCTGGGCGATGGGCAGCTTCGAGCGGGCGGGTTGGGAACTGCTTCCCTACCCGGCAGTGGCATTGGCCGGGGCCTTGCTGCTGTTCTCGTTCCGCCGCCACGAGCTGAATATTTTGCTGCTAGGGGAGGAGCGCGCCGAGGCGTTGGGTGTGCCAGTGGCTCGCACGCGTTGGTTGCTGCTACTCACAGCCTCAGGGCTTACCGGCTGTGTGGTAGCGCTTTGCGGGCCTATTGGCTTTGTTGGGCTGATGGTTCCGCATATCACGCGCTGGGTGCTGGGCGTCACGGGGCCTTTAAACCTCCTATTCTGTGCCATCATAGGGGCTGATTTTCTGCTGGCCTGCGACTTGCTAGCTCGCTTGCTCTACCCACCCGCTGGCCTACCTGTTGGGTTGGTCACGGCCCTGTTCGGCGTACCGTTCTTCGTATATTTGCTGCGAAAAAAAGGGTAGTAGAGTCTTGTTACGAATATTCTATTGCGTGTATTGCGCTTCGGATACGTCAGAAAAACCGTGCGCCCAGTTACACCGCGTCCAAGACCCTAAGCTTCCAAGAACCCAAACCCATGATATACATCAGCCGCCAGGAGCACTTCAACGCCGCTCATAAACTGTACAACCCTAAGTGGAGCGACGAGCGCAACCACGAGGTATTCGGCCCCTGCGCCAACGTAAACTGGCACGGCCACAACTACGAATTGATTGTGACGGTACGCGGCAACCCCGACCCCGATACAGGTTTCGTAGTAGACCTGAAAGCCCTGAGCACGCTCATCAAGCAGCACATTATCGACCAGGTCGATCATAAAAACCTCAACCTGGATGTTCCCTTCATGGCCGACAAAATGGCTAGCACCGAGAACTTGGTAATAGCCTTTTGGGAAATTCTGGCCCGTGAGCTACCCCGTATCACTACGGCTCAGCTACATTGCCTCAAACTCTACGAAACGCCCCGCAACTTCGTCGAATACTACGGCGAATCCGAGTAATTTTTAATTAAGAATTACTAATTAAAAATCGAGCTATTGTCTTTTCAATTACGGTCAGATTTTAATTAACAGTTCCTAATTAATAATGCCTAATCGTTAATTAAAACATGAAGTACTACCTAATTGCGGGTGAGCGTTCCGGCGATTTTCACGCCTCCAACCTAATGCGGCAATTGCAGCAGCAAGACAGTGCCGCAGACTTACGCTTTTGGGGCGGCGACCTAATGCAGGCTGCGGGTGGCACGATGGTGCACCATTACCAGGAGATGGCCATTATGGGCTTTTGGGAGGCCGCTACCAGCCTGCTTAAGTTTCGAGGCTACCTCAAGGAGTGCCAGCGTGATATGCTCGAATACAAACCCGACGTAGTAATCCTAGTCGACTATGCGGGGTTCAATATGCGCGTGGCGAAGTTTGCGAAGGAGCAAGGCATTAAGGTATTCTATTATATCTCGCCCAAGATATGGGCCTGGAACCAAGGCCGCGTGCACAAAGTGAAAGCCTTGGTCGACCGGATGTTTGTTATCCTACCCTTCGAGGAGGAGTTCTACCAACGCTTCGGATACAAGGTCGACTACATCGGCAACCCAACGGCCGATGCCGTAGCCGATCATCCTGCCGCCCCCGACTTCTATCAGCGCAATAACCTCGATCCGCAGAAGCAAATCATTGCTGTACTACCCGGTTCGCGCAAGCAGGAGATTGAGGAAATGCTCTACGAGATGGTGGCTATTCTGCCGCCTTTCCTCAACTACCAGTTCATTGTGGCCGGTGTTGATAACCTCGACCCCAATTATTACGCGCACTTCGAGCGCAACAACGTTCGCATCCTTTTCAACCAAACGTACGATTTGCTGGCGCATGCCACGGCTGCCCTTGTCACCAGCGGCACCGCTACGTTAGAAACGGCTCTTTTCGGCGTGCCGCAGGTAGTGTGTTACCGTACCAGTGCGGTAACCTATGCTATCAGTAAAGCCCTTATCAAAGTGCGTTACATCTCGCTAGTTAACCTCATTGCAGACCGCGAGGTAGTAAAAGAGTTGATCCAAGGCGAATTCAACTCCCGCAACCTCGTTACGGAATTAAAGAAAATTACGGCAGATGAGGAATTTATTGCTCAGCAGAAAGCCGGCTACGCCGAATTACGTGAGAAACTAGGCAGGAACAACGCAGCAGCAAAAGCAGCAAAGTTGATGGTAGGGTATTTGAGCCAGAAATAAGCTAAACCATATTCGTTACTAAAACAGTAGCGCTTCAGGTTCAAAAAACACCTGACAAAGAAAAAGCGAAGGTCGGAAAACAAGCTGTTTTCCGACCTTCGCTTTTTCTTTGTCAGGTGGCGTGTTAAGCCGCCCGCAATTGCTTCAACGGCGACTGCTCAAACTTGCTGCGTGCATAATCTGCGTCAATTACCAGCTCGCTTGCATCCGCATCCGATGGCATGTCGAACATAGCATCTGTCATGATGCTTTCGCATATGCTGCGCAGGCCGCGGGCACCAAGGCGGTACTCATCCGCTTTCACTACAATATATTCTAGGGCATCTTCCGAGAAGCTCAACTGAATGCCTTCCATCTCGAACAGACGCTGGTACTGCTTCACGATAGAGTTCTTGGGCTCCGTCAGAATTTTGCGCAGGGTAGCGTGATCCAGTGGGTTGAGGTGCGTGAGGACAGGTAAGCGGCCAATCAGTTCGGGAATCAAACCGAATGCTTTTAGGTCCTGAGCCGTTACGTAGCGCAGGAAGTTCTGCGTGTCGATATTCTCTTCTAACTGCGTTTTGGCAAAGCCAATCGGCTTGGTATTCAAGCGGTTTTTGATGATGCGCTCAATACCCACGAAGGCACCGCCGCAGATGAACAGAATATTCTCGGTGTTCACCGTAATCATCTTCTGCTCGGGGTGCTTGCGGCCGCCATGCGGGGGCACGTTCACCGTAGTGCCTTCCAGCAGCTTCAGCATGGCCTGCTGTACACCCTCGCCGCTCACATCGCGCGTGATGCTGGGGTTGTCGCTCTTGCGGGCAATCTTGTCGATTTCGTCGATGTAGACAATGCCGCGCTCGGCTGCCTCCACGTTATAGTCAGCGGCTTGCAACAGACGCGTCAGGATGCTTTCTACATCCTCGCCTACGTAGCCGGCTTCGGTGAGCACCGTGGCATCGGCAATGCAGAAGGGCACTTGCAGAATGTTGGCCAGCATGCGCGTCAAGAAGGTTTTGCCGGTACCGGTTTCGCCTACCATGATGATGTTCGACTTCTCAATCACCACATCATCCTTCTGCGGTTTCTGCATCAGGCGCTTGTAATGGTTGTATACGGCCACCGACATCACCTTCTTGGCCTCATCCTGCCCTACCACGTACTGATCGAGATAGTCCTTCATCTCGCGTGGCTTCACCAGATTGAACTTGGGTGCTTTGCTGTTCGAGCGAATCTTGTTTTCCTCGTTCAATATCTGCTGGGCCTGACCCACGCACCGCTCACAGATGTGCGCATTGATGCCGGAAATCATGACCGAAACTTCTTTTTTGGCTTTGCCGCAGAAGGAGCACGTTATATCTGCCATTGTAGGACTCTCAGAAATAGGGGGTAGAACCGGTAGAAATGCAACCGGTTATCAAAGGTACGAAAAGGCCAACGCCTAGCGAGCAAAAAAAAGTTGCCGCAAAAAGGAAATCTGCCCGAAGCAAAAAGCCCGCCGATTGACCCTGAGGCCAATAGCGGGCTTTTATTTCATGACGCCAATAGAACGTCAGGTTGGTAGAAAGTCATAGCATACGTGTCGGACCATCACTTTCTATGTAGTGCGAACCGGAAAAGTTAATCTTTCTTCTTTTCCAACACTTCGTCAATCAGGCCGTATTCTTTGGCCTCATCGGCGCGCATCCAGTAGTCGCGGTCCGAGTTATCGTGGATTTCCTGGTAGGTTTTGCCAGTGTGCATGGCCAGGATGTCGTACAGCTCCTTGCGCAGCTTCAGAATCTCACGGGCCGTGATTTCAATGTCCGACGACTGACCTTGCGCGCCACCCGAAGGCTGGTGAATCATCACGCGGGCGTGGGGTAGGGCCGAACGCTTGTCCTTAGCACCACCAGCCAGCAATACGGCACCCATCGAAGCAGCCAAGCCGGTGCAGATGGTAGCCACATCAGGATTCACATACTGCATCGTATCGTAGATACCCAGGCCGGCATACACCGAGCCGCCGGGCGAGTTGATATAGAGCAGGATATCCTTCTTCGCATCGGCCGACTCCAAGAACAGCAACTGCGCCGTGATGATGTTGGCGATATAATCGTCTACGCCCGTGCCCAAGAACACGATGCGGTCCATAATCAGGCGCGAGAAAACGTCAATTTCAGCGAAGCGGGTAGGACGCTCTTCAATTACTGAGCGCGTCATGCCGGTAGGCAACATCAGCCCGTTGCGGGTTTGGCCCTCTACGTGCTGGATGTATTGGTCAACGCCCAGGCTGCTCATGCCTTGGCCTTTCACAGCAAACTTGCGGAATTCTTGTTTATTCAGCATGGGAAAAATAAGGTAGTATGAGTTCAACGAAAACTAAGGGTCAACAAAAAAGCCCTCACGGCAAGTAAGGGCTTTTTTATTGACCTGAAAACCTAGAGCGGCAAATTAGCTCGCTTGTTGGTTTTGATTGCGGAAGTCCTCGGCCGTAATCGGTGTTTCGTTAACAACAACTTTGCCGCGCAGGTTTTCGAGTACTTTCTCTGCCAGAATGGCTTCATACTCGTCCACGTAGTTTTTACCGTTGTCTTGGCGCAGGTAGTTATCAGCAAAGCTGCGCATCGAAGCTTGCAACTCCTCGTTCACCTCGGGCAGGTTGAACTGGCCCATGATTTTCTGAATGGTACGGTCTACAATTTCGTCGTTCGACACCTTCAAGCCTTCCGTCTCCACTACCTTGTTGCGCACCATCGACCACTTCAGCTCACGCTCGTAGTCGTTGTAGTGCTCTTCTACTTGCTCAGCCGTCAGTTTGCCCTGATTGGCACGCACCAGCCACTTCTTGAAGAACTCTTTGGGTAGCTCAACTTGCAGGCTATCAATTACTTTGTCGATAATCTGACGGTTCACCAGGTTGTCGGATTCACGGTCGTAGTTCTCCTGAATGGTAGTACGCACCTTCTCGTCGAACTCTTCTTTCGAAGTCACAACGTCTTTGCCGAACACTTTATCAAACAGCTCCTGGTTGAACTCAGCAGCGTCGGTGCGGTTGATTTTCTCTACCGTTAGCGTATAGTCACCGCTTACCTCAGCAGCTTCGTCCTTGCTCAGACCCGAGAAGTTGGCAACAGCCGATACGTCACCGTCAAAAGCATCCTTCAGATCGAAAGTGATGCTGTCTTCTGGCTTCACACCGATGAAGCGCTCCACACCATTCTTCACCTTGTTGATGGGTAGCAATACCACATTGCCTTCTTCCTCAGCGTCAGCCTTTTTCAGGCGGCCATAGAGGTAATCGTTAGCTTCCGAAACCTCGGGGTTGGTGCTCTCGCCAAACTGGCGACCAATCTGGTCGTAGGTCTCAGTGAGGGTAGCCTCGTCGAGCGACACTTGGTTGCGGTCTACCGTAATGCTCTGATCAGCAGGTAGCTCGATTTCGGGCAGCAAGCCCAACTCAAACTGGAAGCTGAAATCTTTCTGGTTGTCAAAGTCAACATCCGTCGGCACTGGAATTGGCTCGCCCAGAATGCGCAGGTTGTTCTCCTTAATATACGCGTCTACCGATTTGCCCAACCGCTCGTTGATTTCATCGGCCAGCAAGCCTTTGCCGTACATTTTGCGCACCAAGCCAGCAGGCACCTTACCCGGCCGGAAACCTTTGATTTGCGCTTTTTTAGCGTAGTCCTTAATCTTTTGGTCTACGTTGGCAGCATAATCGGCTTCCGTCAGGTTTACTGTCAGGATGGCACTCAGCTGGTCGTCTTTCTTGTCGAGGGTAATGTCCAAAACAGGTCGTCGGTTAGAAGTGGGGTAGGAAGCCGTAGTATGCCCGGCCCTTTCCCCACGGCGGATGAATACGTGGTTGAAAAAGAAAAGCCCCCAACGGGTGGGTTGAGGGCTTCTGTTGTTGTTTCTAGTGCAAACCAGAAACGAATACTATAAAATAAGTGCGGATGGAGGGACTCGAACCCACACGCCTTGCGGCACCAGATCCTAAGTCTGGCACGTCTACCAATTTCGCCACATCCGCGTACCTCGGCCTTCTGCCTTGGGGGCGCAAAGCTACGCAACTGTTTTGAAAATCCAAAAGCAAAATAAAGTGTTTGTGTAATACGAGTGCAGACAAAAGCATCGCAAGCCGAAAAGACAACCTTTTACAGGCTCTCCGCTGTTGGTCTATGTTGTACCTTCGTTTCTTACTCTGCCTACCCGGAGCGGTGCTCCACTTGCATCTATGGCTACCCCTATCGACCCCGAAGCAGAACGTAATGAGATTCTGCGTCACTACCGTCGGCTATTACGCACGGCAAAGCCTATTCTCAAAGAAGGCGATGCCAAGCTGATTAAAAAGGCATTCAATACCTCGCTGGAAGCGCACAAAAACATGCGCCGTAAGTCTGGCGAGCCATACATTCTGCACCCGCTGGCCGTGGCGCAGATTGTGGTAGAGGAAATTGGGCTGGGTACTACCAGTATCGTGTCGGCGCTGCTGCACGATGTGGTAGAGGATACGCCGTGGGAAATCAGCGACGTAGAGCGCGAATTTGGCTTCAAAGTGGCGCGCATTGTAGACGGGCTAACCAAGATATCGGGCGTGTTCGACTATGGTACGTCTGAGCAGGCCGAGAACTTCCGCAAGATGCTGCTCACGCTCTCGGAAGATGTGCGTGTCATTCTCATCAAGCTCGCCGACCGTTTGCACAACATGCGCACGCTCGACTCGATGCCGCGCCATAAACAGCTCAAGATTGCTTCTGAAACCATTTACCTCTACGCGCCGCTGGCGCACCGCCTAGGCCTTTATGCCATCAAGAGCGAGTTGGAGGATCTGTACCTGAAATACACGGATACCGATATTTATAATGAGTTGCGCACGAAAGTGCGCCAGAGCCAAAGTGTCCGCAACCGCTTCATCAAAGAATTTGTAGCGCCTATTGATGAGGAACTGGATGCCCAGGGCTTTCATTACGAAATCAAGGGTAGACCCAAATCCATCTATTCCATTCTGCGGAAGATGCGCAAACAGAATGTCTCCTTTGAGGAGGTGTATGATTTGTTTGCTATCCGCGTGATTCTCGATGTACCCTATGAGCAGGAAAAAGCGGCGTGCTGGCAGGTGTATTCCATCGTGACGGACTTCTACCAACCCAATCCCGACCGCCTGCGCGACTGGGTGAGCACACCCAAAACCAACGGCTACGAGTCGTTGCACACCACCGTGATGTCGCGCTCCGGGCAATGGGTAGAGGTGCAAGTACGCACCAAGCGCATGGACGAAATTGCTGAGAAAGGCTATGCCGCCCACTGGAAATACAAAGACGCCGCTACCTCACAGGCTGAATCGAGCTTGGAGGCTTGGATAAACAAAGTGCGCGAAATGCTCGAAACCAACAACTCCAGCGCCTTGGAGTTCATGGACGAGTTCCGGCAGAATCTATTTGTGAAGGAGGTTTACGCCTTCACGCCGAAGGGTAAACTCATCATCCTACCCGACAAATCAACGGCGCTGGACTTTGCCTTTGAGATTCACACGCATATTGGCTTACAGTGTCTCGGTGCCAAAGTCAACCAAAAGCTGCAACCGCTCAGCTACCAGCTCCGCAACGGCGACCAGGTAGAGATACTTACCTCACACAAGCAGCGTCCTACCGAGGAGTGGCTGCAATATGTGACGACTTCCAAGGCGCGCTCCCGCATCAAAGAATACTTGCGCGATGATAAAAAAGCCAAATCAGAAGATGGGCGTTACCTCGTGGAGAAGCGCTTGGAGCTGCTTGGCGTTGCGAATACAGCTGAAAACCTACACCGGGTCCTGACACATTTTCACGTGCACAGTTTGCCAGAGTTGTACTACCGCATCGCTATAGGCAAGCTAGACGGCCGCGAAATCAAGGAAGAGCTATTTCATGAGGAAGCAACGCCGCAGCAGTCTTCCATACTCGCACCCAAGTCTTTCGACCACGAAGTGCAGAAAGCGCGTGGCGTACGGGCTGATATGCTCGTCATTGGTGAACATACCAATACTTTCAATTACACCATTGCTCCCTGTTGCAATCCTATCCCCGGCGATGATGTGTTTGGGTTCGAAACGGCTGACAAAGGCATTGTCATTCACCGCACATCCTGTCCACAGGCGGTTAAGCTTATGTCGAACTATGGCAACCGCATTGTGCGCGCCAAGTGGACGGATCAACTGGAGCTAGCTTTCCTGGCTGGAATTCATATTAAAGGCTCCGACCGCATGGGTTTGATTAACGATGTGACCAAGGTGATTTCCAACAGCTTGAAAGTAAACATGCGCTCCATTACCGTTGATAGTAACGACGGAATGTTCGAGGGGCAGATCATGGTGTTTGTGAATGACACAGATCACCTTAACAAAATGATTCAACGCCTCAGCAAAGTACGGGGCGTGCTGGGCGTCGAGCGGTTTGATACAGTTCGCTGAAAAGCGCATAAAAGCATAAATAAAAATCGAAAGTCTAAAAAGGTATAAAAGAAGTAGGGTTGAGTTGAGAAGTGGATGACGAATAGAATGTTGAAGTCATGTCATAATTATCAATTCAACCTACCTTCCTAAGAGGGCCATTCAATGCTTGACAAAGAAAAATTTGAGGAAGTGAAGAAAATCTTCACCGCCTACCTTGAAAATAAAGGATTGCGCAAAACGTCGGAGCGTTATGCCATTTTAGAGGAAATTTACTCCCGCACAGGTCACTTTGATGTGGAAGAATTGTTCGCGGGTATGAAGACAAGAGGACTGCAAGTAAGTCGCGCTACTGTCTATAACACACTGGATTTGTTGGTAGAACACGGTTTGGTGAGTAAGCATCAGTTTGGCCGCAACTTGGCGCAGTATGAGAAGTCCTACGGCTACCGCCAGCACGACCACGTCATCTGCACAGAGTGCCACAAAGTAGTCGAGTTCTGCGACCCACGTATTCACGGTATCCAGACAATGGTCGGCGAACTTTTGAATTTTCATATCTTGCACCACTCCTTGAACCTCTATGGGGTGTGCGGCGACTGCCGTGCAAAAGCCGCAGCCCACTCTTCAGCCGAATGAACAGTAGCTCTGCCGTCGAAGATGGCATTTTGTACCTGCGCCTCTCCGGCGACCTGCTTGGGAGTCCCGATTCCCAGCAAATCCTGCAAATCGTCAACGGATACCTGGGGGAAGCTATTCGCTTCTGTGCCATCGACCTGTCCGCCGTGCGTTTCATCAATAGCACCGGCATCGGTGTGCTGGTATCCGTTTTGACCAAATTTCGCAATCAAGGCGGCGAGTTGGTTTTAATAAAGCCTTCTGAGCAGCTGCAAAAGCTTCTGCTCATCACCAAGCTAAACGCCATTTTCACTATTGCAGCCGACGAAGAATCGGCCGCTGAACAATTGAAAGCTGCAAACTAATGCCAGTTGACGTACTCGTAGGACTACAGTGGGGAGATGAAGGGAAAGGGAAGATTGTCGATGTGTTGGCCCCCACGTACGATGTAGTTGCCCGTTTTCAGGGTGGCCCCAACGCAGGCCACACCCTATTTTTCGACGGTGTAAAGCATGTATTGCACCAAGTACCATCCGGTATTTTTCATCCGCACATTATTAATGTAGTCGGTAATGGAGTAGTGCTCGACCCAGTTGTATTCCGCGGCGAACTGCAAAAGCTGACGGATCGTGGTATTCAGTGGGGCGACAATCTCTTCATCTCACAGAAGGCCCAGCTTATCCTGCCCTCTCACCGCGCCCTCGATCGAATTTTAGAAGAGGCTAGGGGAGGGGGTAAGATTGGCTCTACCCTAAAAGGTATTGGCCCTACCTATCAAGATAAGGTAGGCCGCACAGGTCTGCGGGTTGGCGATGTATTGCTACCCGATTTCAAAGAGCGTTACACAGAAGCTGTTGCCCGTCATGCCCAACTGGCCGCATTCTACAAGCAAGACTTGGCAATAGAAGCTCACGAAGACGAATTTTTCTCTGCCATTGAGTTCCTGCGTACCCTTCAGTTAACGAATACAGAGTATTTGCTGAATGACTTGCTACAACAGCAAAAGCGCATTTTAGCGGAAGGTGCCCAAGGTGCTATGTTGGATATAGATTTTGGTACGTATCCCTTCGTCACCTCCTCTAGCACTATCGTGGCTGGCGCCTGTACCGGCCTAGGCATAGCGCCTCATCATATAGATAAGGTATATGGTATAAGCAAAGCGTACTGCACACGAGTAGGTAGTGGGCCATTTCCTACCGAGCTGCATGATGAAGTAGGAGAGCAAATACGCCAAGCTGGTCACGAGTTCGGTTCTACTACTGGGCGTCCCCGCCGTTGTGGCTGGGTCGATTTGCCTGCTCTACGCTATAGCATCATGCTAAATGGTGTAACAGAAATTCATTTGATGAAAGCGGATGTGTTAGACGAGTTCGATGAAATTCGAGTTTGCACGCACTACCAGCTACCAAATGGTGAGACTACCGATCAGTTTCCAGACTATGGCACATTACAAAATGTAACCCCAGTCTACCATTCACTACCTGGTTGGCGCACTACTCTCCAGGAAATCACAGAGCCAGAAGCGCTACCTCAACCTCTAAAAGACTATTTGCACTATCTCGAAGAAAACTTGCTAGTGCCAATCCGCATCGTGAGCGTAGGACCTGACAGAGTAAGTACGTTGCATCTGAATTAATAGCATCAGGCAAAAAAAGAGTGCGGCACAAGCTACATAGCTTGTGCCGCACTCTTTTTTTGCCTGATAAATAAGATCTTACAACTTGTATTGAGTTTTTTGAGTTAGTGTATTTGGAAAGTTGTGGGGCAAGCCGCACTTTTGCACTCCCAAACCGAAACGCGGTAGGGTTGAATCGAGCAGCACGTCTCCTGGCTTTGAGCGAAGAGCAGTCCAGACAAAAAAAAAGTTTTTGTCGGATGCTTGCAACTTCAAACAAGCTGCTTACTTTTGCACCCCGCTTCCACCGGAAGCGTCTGCTACGAGGACACTGAAAAAAAGTTGTCTTTAGTAGTTGGAAAGTAAGAAAAGGTTGTTACCTTTGCAGCCCGCTTCAACCGGAAGGGATAGCAAGCCAGAACGAAAAAAAAGTTTTTTCGAACGGCTTGCGAAGTAAGAAAAAGCAGTTACCTTTGCAGCCCGCTTCAACAGGAAGGCTGGTAAGCACAGCGAGTTACAAGCCACGAGAGTGGCGCAGGGTTTCACCAACAGGGTGAGGCACACGTTCTTTGAATGACAGGAAAAGACAAATGGTAAGGGCCGCCTTCGGGGGGTCCACGACAAGCGTAACAGACGAAGAGAACTCGTCACAACAACGAGTCGGATCAGCACTTGACATCAGCTAGGCTTCGGCCTAGTGTAGAAGATTTTTTACAATGGAGAGTTTGATCCTGGCTCAGGATGAACGCTAGCGGCAGGCCTAATACATGCAAGTCGAACGGAGGGTAGCAATACCCTTAGTGGCGCACGGGTGCGTAACGCGTAACCAACCTACCCTTGACTGGGGGATAGCCCGCCGAAAGGCGGATTAATACCGCATAAGACGATAGCGGGGCATCTCGTAGTCGTTAAAGATTTATTGGTCAAGGATGGGGTTGCGTAGCATTAGCTAGATGGCGAGGTAACGGCTCACCATGGCGACGATGCTTAGGGGAGCTGAGAGGCTGATCCCCCACACTGGCACTGAGATACGGGCCAGACTCCTACGGGAGGCAGCAGTAGGGAATATTGGGCAATGGCCGAGAGGCTGACCCAGCCATGCCGCGTGCCGGATGAAGGCCTTCTGGGTTGTAAACGGCTTTTCTCAGGGAAGAAAAAGGGGATGCGTCCTCAACTGACGGTACCTGAGGAATAAGCACCGGCTAACTCCGTGCCAGCAGCCGCGGTAATACGGAGGGTGCGAGCGTTGTCCGGATTTATTGGGTTTAAAGGGTGCGTAGGCGGCCCGTTAAGTCCGGGGTGAAAGCCCACTGCTCAACAGTGGAACTGCCCTGGATACTGGCGGGCTTGAGTCCAGACGAGGTTGGCGGAATAGATGCTGTAGCGGTGAAATGCATAGATAGCATCTAGAACCCCGATTGCGTAGGCAGCTGACTAGGCTGGCACTGACGCTGAGGCACGAAAGCGTGGGGAGCGAACAGGATTAGATACCCTGGTAGTCCACGCCGTAAACGATGGATACTCGCTGGTAGCGATATAGGGTTACTGGCTTAGCGAAAGCGTTAAGTATCCCACCTGGGGAGTACGCTCGCAAGAGTGAAACTCAAAGGAATTGACGGGGGCCCGCACAAGTGGTGGAGCATGTGGTTTAATTCGATGATACGCGAGGAACCTTACCTAGGCTAGAATGCGCGTGACCGGTTCAGAGATGAGCCTTTCCTTCGGGACACAAAGCAAGGTGCTGCATGGCCGTCGTCAGCTCGTGCCGTGAGGTGTTGGGTTAAGTCCCGCAACGAGCGCAACCCCTATGTTTAGTTGCCAGCGGATTATGCCGGGGACTCTAAACAGACTGCCTGCGCAAGCAGTGAGGAAGGCGGGGACGACGTCAGGTCATCATGGCCCTTACGCCTAGGGCTACACACGTGCTACAATGGGCGGTACAACGGGTTGCTACATAGCGATATGATGCCAATCTCGAAAAACCGTTCTCAGTTCGGATCGGAGTCTGCAACTCGACTCCGTGAAGCTGGAATCACTAGTAATCGCGTATCAGCAATGACGCGGTGAATACGTTCCCGGGCCTTGTACACACCGCCCGTCAAGCCATGGAAGTTTGGTAGACCTGAAGCTGGTGCTCGTCACAGAAGCCAGTTAGGGTAGAACAAGTAACTGGGGCTAAGTCGTAACAAGGTAGCCGTACCGGAAGGTGCGGCTGGATCACCTCCTTTCTGGAGCTGGATCCGACTCGGTGATTGAGTCATAACTCGCGCGGTGCGCTTGTACACCATTTGTCTTTTTCCTGCCGTTCAAGATATTGAATCGGATTCGACTGATCGAGTCGACCCGGGCTTGTAGCTCAGGTGGTTAGAGCGCTACACTGATAATGTAGAGGTCCCTGGTTCGAGTCCAGGCAGGCCCACTGCCACAGCGGGTGTTGCCGGCTGCGGACTGGAATGGGGGATTAGCTCAGCTGGCTAGAGCACCTGCCTTGCACGCAGGGGGTCAACGGTTCGAATCCGTTATTCTCCACCAAGTACTAGCGAGCCAATTGGGCTGCTAGGGTGAGAATACTAATAAACAGAAGCAGAATACGGTGACGTTTTCTCTTCGCATTGACTCCGAATGAGGAGTCAGATGTTCTTTGACGTAGTGTAACGAGTAAGAAGAAAAAAGAAAGTCGAATATGCCTTTAGGCGTATCTGACCGGAGCTCAACTTCTCTTTTAGAGGAGTTGTTACAGAAGTAACAAAGGGCACACGGGGGATGCCTAGGCTCTCAGAGGCGACGAAGGACGCGATAAGCTGCGATAAGGCGTGGGGATGGGCACATACCAGGTGATCCACGCATTTCCGAATGGGGCAACCCACTAGCATGCAGTGCTAGGGCCTATGCTTTTAGTAGTATAGGGGCAAACGCGGGGAACTGAAACATCTAAGTACCCGCAGGAACAGAAAATAACATATGATTCCCCAAGTAGTGGCGAGCGAACGGGGAGGAGCCCAAACCGGGTTGGTTACGGCCAGCGCGGGGTTGTAGGACCTCAACATCTGATTATTTGATCTTAGCTGAACGACGTGGGAAAGTCGATCATAGAGGGTGAGAATCCCGTAAGCGAACTGATCAAGTACGGTAGAGGATTCCTGAGTAGGGCGGGGCCGGAGAAACCCTGTCTGAATCCAGCGGCACCATCCGCTAAGGCTACATACTCCTGAGAGACCGATAGTGAACTAGTACCGTGAGGGAAAGGTGAAAAGAACCGGGAATACCGGAGTGAAAAGAACCTGAAACCGTGTGCTTACAAGCAGTTGGAGGGCTTTAGTGGCCTGACAGCGTGCCTTTTGCATAATGAGCCTACGAGTTACTCCTCTCTGGCAAGGTTAAGTGTCTGAAGGCACGGAGCCGCAGCGAAAGCGAGTCTGAATAGGGCGCAGAGTCAGAGGGGGTAGACGCGAAACTTTGTGATCTACCCTTGGGCAGGTTGAAGGTTGGGTAACACCAACTGGAGGACCGAACCAGTTTCCGTTGAAAAGGATTTGGATGACCTGAGGGTAGGGGTGAAAGGCCAATCAAACTGAGAAATAGCTCGTACTCCCCGAAATGTATTTAGGTACAGCGTCGGTGTAGAGTTACGTGGAGGTAGAGCTACCGATAGGACTAGGGGGTGTCACAGCCTACCGAATCCTGACGAACTCCGAATGCCACGTAATATAACCGGCAGTGAGGCCTGGGGTGCTAAGGTCCCCGGCCGAGAGGGAAAGAACCCAGACCATCCGCTAAGGTCCCTAAATTCGGACTAAGTTGAACAAAGGAGGTCCACTTGCTTTGACAGCCAGGAGGTTGGCTTGGAAGCAGCCATTCCTTTAAAGAGTGCGTAACAGCTCACTGGTCGAGCGAGAGGGCATCGATAATACGCGGGCATCAAGTCCGGTACCGAAGCGATGGATTTACGCTCAGCGTAAGTGGTAGGGGAGCATTCTAGCCGCGGTGAAGGTGTCCTGTCAGGGATGCTGGAGCAGCTAGAAAAGCAAATGTAGGCATGAGTAACGATAAGGCGGGTGCGAAACCCGCCCCCCGATAGACTAAGGTTTCCTGCTCAACGCTAATCGGAGCAGGGTTAGTCGGGACCTAAGGCTACGCCGAGAGGCTACGTCGATGGACAGCTGGTTGATATTCCAGCACTTATTTTATGGAGTGATGTAGTGACGCAGGAGTGAAAGTAGCGCGGGCGGACGGAAGTGCCCGTTGAAGGGTGTAGATATAGGGTTGGTAGGTAAATCCGCCGACTTTGTCGAAACCTGATAGTACCTAGCGGCTTCGGCCAATGGGATAGTCTACCTAACCAGACTGCCAAGAAAACCTACTAAGCGTTTACTGTAAGATAACCCGTACCGCAAACCGACACAGGTAGTCAAGGAGAGCATCCTGAGGGGCTCGAGTGAATCACGGCCAAGGAACTCGGCAAAATGGTCCTGTAACTTCGGGAGAAGGGACGCTTCCTGGTAGCAATACCAGAAGCCGCAGTGAAAAGGCCCAGGCGACTGTTTAACAAAAACACATGGCTTTGCGAACGCGTAAGCGGAAGTATAAGGCCTGACACCTGCCCGGTGCCGGAAGGTTAAGAGGGGGACTTAGTCGCAAGGCGAAGGTCTGAATCGAAGCCCCGGTAAACGGCGGCCGTAACTATAACGGTCCTAAGGTAGCGAAATTCCTTGTCGGGTAAGTTCCGACCTGCACGAATGGTGTAACGATCTGGGCGCTGTCTCAGCCGTGAGCTCGGTGAAATTGTAGTCTCGGTGAAGATGCCGAGTACCCGCCACGGGACGGAAAGACCCCGTGCACCTTTACTATAGCTTGCCATTGACGCTGGCTAACACATGTGTAGGATAGGTGGGAGACTGTGAGCCGGTATCGCTAGGTATCGGGGAGTCAACGTTGAAATACCACCCTTGTGTTCGTCGGTGCCTAATCTGGAAACGGAAACAGTGGCTGGTGGGTAGTTTGACTGGGGTGGTCGCCTCCAAAAGAGTATCGGAGGCTTTCAAAGGTCCGCTCAGGCCGCTTGGTAACCGGCTGTAGAGCGCAATAGTAGAAGCGGGCTTGACTGTGAGGCTTACAAGCCGAGCAGGGTCGAAAGACGGATATAGTGATCCGGTGGTTCCGCATGGAAGGGCCATCGCTCAAAGGATAAAAGGTACGCCGGGGATAACAGGCTGATCTCCCCCAAGAGCTCATATCGACGGGGAGGTTTGGCACCTCGATGTCGGCTCGTCACGTCCTGGGGCTGGAGAAGGTCCCAAGGGTTCGGCTGTTCGCCGATTAAAGTGGCACGCGAGCTGGGTTCAGAACGTCGTGAGACAGTTCGGTCCCTATCTGTGGTGGGCGTTGGAGATTTGACAGGACCTGTCTTTAGTACGAGAGGACCGGGATGGACCAGCCGCTCGTGCACCGGTTGTGGCGCCAGCTGCAGCGCCGGGTAGCGACGCTGGGATGAGATAAGCGCTGAAAGCATCTAAGTGCGAAACTCACCTGAAGATGAGATCTCCCAATATTAAGAGTCGTGGTAGACGACCACGTTGATAGGCGCCAGGTCTAAGGCTAGAAATAGTCGAGCTGAGGCGTACTAATGACTCGAGCGCTTCTGCAAACCAAGCTTCACTTCACTTCTTCTTACCCGTTACCTGCGTCAACGATTTTAGTTGTTGTGCTCACGAACACGAGCCAACCACACCAGTAATGGTGGCTGTAGCCCGGGTGTTCACCTCTTCCCATTCCGAACAGAGTCGTTAAGCCCCGGAGCGCCCATGGTACTGCCTTCACCGGCGGGAGAGTAGGTCGCCGCCAACTTATCAGCAGCGAGGCCCCGGTCCGCGTCCCCTCACCCGGGGATGCGGCCGGGGCCTCCCTCATTTATGCCCCTACACGTTGGCGGCATTAGAGTATCGTTTGCCATCTCCGTGCACTTAATAAAAGCAAAAGCCCAAGACCTATACGGTTCTTGGGCTTTTGCTTTATTAAGCATCGTTATCTAATTAGTCCAGTTGCTACTTCAATCATGTCTTCGAGATAAAGGTATTGCCCACCGAAGTGGTAGAAATGTTTAGACAAGCTCAGCATAACCGTATGACGACTTTCTAACAGCTTTATTATAGGTTGTTTACAACTAACCGAATCCGAAAGTGAGTAGAGGCTTTTACGAGATGTTGTTTCGTTAGAAATGGTTGTGACTTAGTTGAAGCACTCCAGTAATTTTTTGCTTAGGAAATCTTCTTGATTGAGAAACGTTAGCTTTGAGAAGCAAGCACGTTGCTGCTTTGATTAGTTTCTCGACAAGAATGACGTTAACCTACCCCTGGTTTTTAATAGGGTTGCTAGCACTAGCAATTCCAATTTTCATTCACCTTTTTGAGTTACGTAGGCCACAACGTATAGCTTTTACCAACGTTGGGTTTATCCGGGAAGTGAAGTTGGTTACGGCGAGGCAGCGTAAAGTGAAACATTTACTCATTTTGCTCTGTCGTCTGCTTTTCCTGTCTTTTTTGGTCTTAGCCTTCTGTCAGCCCTTTATTCCGGCAACAAAGGAGGGAAAAGCAAGCAGTGGGAATGTGCAAGTACTGTTAGACACATCGGCCAGTATGCAGGCGTTAGGTCAGGATGATCAACCTTTGTTTGAACAAGCTGTACAACAGGCGCGTGATTTACCTACCGCATATACTTCATCAGTACAGTTCTTTTTGAACAACACCCGGACTCCGCTGTCCACTGAAGCATTTCAGAGTGAAATAGAACAGTTGAGGCCAGTAGCTAATGGGAACACAACCTCAACATTATTAGCACAGCAACAAAGTAGAGCCGCGAATAAGGCTTCACAGGTATTTGTACTATCTGATTTTCAGAAAAACAATTTTTCTGCTAAAACTCTCAGTAGTTTAGACTCAAGCAAGCAAGTGTTTTTGGTGCCGTTGGCGGCAACTCCTACCCACAATGTATATGTGGATAGTGTCTGGATTGAGGATGCCTTTGTGCGGGCCGCGACTGATCTGCCTTTGCACATTCGGTTGCGAAATGGGGGTAGTGTTACGGCGCCAGCGTGTCGGGTGAAAGTGTTGATAGGAGAGCAGCAAGCGGCTACGTTGCAGATGACAGTGCCAGCAGAGCAAGACGTGACAGCCACTGTACAGATTCGACTCAAGAACAATGAGCAGCAGTTGTGTCGGGTAGAGGTGGAAGATTTGCCTGTGACATTCGACAACACTTATTTTTTCGTGTTACAAGCGTCTCCTCGAATTGCAGTACTGGATGTAGCCGGCACTGCACAGCCCCCTACCCAGCGGCTATATGCGAATGAGGTCTTGTTTGCTTATACCAGTACGCAACCTACGCGACTACAATATGGGCAGTTGGCTAGCGCTGATGTAGTGTTACTACAAGAGTTACCGCAGATAGAAGCCGGATTGCGTGACAATATTCGGCAAGCAGTAGCGCAGGGTAAATCGGTAGTGATTATTCCGCCTGCTATAACTTCGGGTAGGGCTTCCTATACTCAACTGTTTCAGGAATTAGGTATTGGCAACATTCAATGGGAGCCTGCGGCCACAGGCTTGCCGGTGTTACGGGACGTAGCTATGCCTGACTTACAAAATCCGTTTTTCCGGGGCGTATTCACTGGCCCCACACGGCAAACGGTGATGCCGAAGGCTGCACCAGTGCTGCGTTGGTCTCGCTCAGGTAATGAAATTCTGCGCCTGCGGGATGGAGATGGATACTTGGCGCAATTTGGAAGTGGTCGTGGCTCCGTGTATGTATTTGCGGCCCCCTTTAGCGGTGGTTATTCGGACTTTGCTAGTCAAGCGCTGTTTGTGCCGGTGATGTACCGGCTGGCTATGCAGAGCTACCGGCAGACTACACAGCCTGCTTACCGGCTCAACCAAGCGGTAGTAACCGTAGCAGTACCCAATAGCACACAGAGCAGCGCTGATCAGGTATTAAAGCTTACGAAAGACAGTCTGACATTTATTCCAGCGCAGCGGAGAATAGAAAACACGGTGCAGTTGGAGGTGCCGCCAGTCATGAGCCTACCAGGTTTCTACTCGCTCACGCGTAATGGACAGCCGATTGCCACTTTGGCCTTCAATGTAGACAAGCACGAGTCGGAATTGGCGAGCTACTCAGCAACTGAGTTGCGGCAGCTGATCGGGCCTAACCGCCCAAATATACAGGTGTACAGTGCCGCCAACGGTGAGTCGGTGGCGGCGCGTTACCGAACGGAACGGGTGGGCACGCCTTTGTGGCGCTACTGTCTGTGGGCTGCTCTAGCTTTTTTGCTGGCAGAGATACTAGCAGTCCGATTACTGGGAAAAAGAACGGTAGGTAACGCACCAGCCCGCGCCGTTGCGGCCTGAGGCTAATCGAAGATACAAACGGGCATTTCTTGCGAAAGACTTCTATCTTGCCGCTTTCCTACGAATATTTCCGTGCAATCCTCTTCTTCTCTTTCACATCCAGTGCTACGCACTGCGCTACGATTTGGAGTAGGTGCTGGCTTACTGAGCGTAGCTTGGGTGGCAGCGCTTTACTTGCTAGGTGTCAATCCATTTGGGGGTAAGAGACTTCCTACCATGTTATTCGTGGTAGGGGCAGTATTAGTAAGCCAATGGTGGGTGCGGCGCCATTTTCAGCCAGAGGGGCCAGGATTAGGCCGCTCGTTTGGGGTTGGTATAATGACAACTGTCTTATCTGCCGCTATATCAGCTACGGGGTTGTACGGTATTGCGCAGGTAGCAGGGCCAGAATCCATGCAGCGCCACCTAACAGAAATGCGGCAGTTGTTGGAGTCGAATAAAGAGGCGTATCTACAACAGCGCAACGGACAAGAACAGTATGAGCGTACGTTGCAAAATTTGGCCAGTACACCGCAGGGACTAGCCGCCGACGATTTGAAGAACAAGCTACTTTTTGGCTTGCTTATTAGTTTGCCAGGGGCAGTGTTTTTTCGCCGATAATACTATCACACCTATAACTGATTTGAACATGGAAAACAGCTCTACTTCCACTGTTACAACTGCCAACGCAGGCGTACGTTACGGGCTGCTGGCAGGTATTGCTAGCGCTATCTTATCCCTGGTGCTGTATGCTACCAATTTAGAGCAGAGCCCAGTGCGTTGGGTGAGTATGCTTGTACTGGCCGGTGCTATTTTCTTAGCGCAACAGTTCTATAAGCAGAATAACAGTAGCTTTATGAGCTATGGGCAGGGCCTTGGTATTGGTGCTATGGTAGGGGCAATTTCTGGTTTGGTTAGCGGTGTTTACACATTTGTCTATACCCAGTTCATCAATCCCGATTTCATGGCAACTGCCTTGAATAAAGCTCGCACTGATATGGAAGCGCGGGGCAATCTATCAGATGAGCAGATTGAACAGGGCCTGCAAATGTCGTCTAAGTTTATGGATGGGCCTTTCCTGTACATCGGTGCTATATTGGGCACGCTATTTTTTGCGTTTTTGTTAGCCTTGGTAATATCAGCCTTCACTAAACACAAGCGACCCGAGTTTGAGTAAGCGTAGTTCCTACTTTCCTGTTGAGCTTTCCATTGTCATCCCCCTGCTCAACGAGGCTGAATCTTTGCCAGAACTAACGCGCTGGATTCATCGTGTACTCACGCAGCACGGGCTTACCTACGAGGTACTGTTGATTGACGACGGCTCGACGGACGACTCGTGGGCGTTGATTGAGGAACTGGCTGAGACAGATTCGCACTTGCGGGGCATCCGCTTCAACCGCAACTATGGCAAGTCGGCAGCTTTAAACGTAGGCTTCAAGGAAACGCAGGGTAGGGTAGTGTGCACCATGGATGCAGACTTGCAGGACTCGCCGGAGGAACTACCTGAACTCTACCGCATGATTACCCAGGACGGCTACGACCTGGTAAGCGGTTGGAAGAAGAAACGCTACGACCCGCTCAGCAAAACCATTCCTACCAAGCTGTTCAATGGCGTGACACGCAAGATTTCGGGCATACAACTGCACGATTTCAACTGCGGTTTGAAAGCGTATAATCAGCGTGTGGTGAAGAGTATTGAGGTCTATGGCGAAATGCACCGCTATATTCCGGTCATTGCCAAGTGGGCCGGCTTCCGCAAGATTGGCGAGAAGGTAGTGCAGCACCAAGAAAGGAAGTACGGTACTACCAAGTTTGGGCTGGAGCGTTTCGTATATGGTTTTCTGGATCTGCTGAGCATCACTTTCGTGAGTCGGTTCCGGAAGCGGCCGATGCACTTTTTCGGCACCGTCGGGGCACTATCGTTTCTGATCGGTATGCTGATTACGCTATGGCTGGTAGGAGAGAAGGTGTACTTAGCTGCCTTGAACCTGCACGCCCGCGACGTAACCAGTCAGCCGCTGTTTTTCCTGGCATTAGTAGCCGTGGTGGTAGGTGTGCAGGTATTCGTGGCGGGTTTCCTGGCGGAGATGATTCAGTTGAACGGGCCGCGTAAAAATCAGTACCTTATTCGAGAGAAGCTGAATATCAATTCATAGCGAATGAACGTCGTCATCATTGGTCCGGCCTACCCCTTGCGGGGCGGGCTGGCTACTTACAACGAGCGGCTGGCCCGAGCCTTCCGCGAAGCCGGTGATGAAGTGCGGCTGGTCACGTTCTCGTTGCAATACCCTAATTTTCTTTTTCCGGGTCAGACGCAATTCAGCACAGAACCAGGCCCTGACGACTTAAATATCGAAGTCAGCATCAACTCCGTGAATCCGCTATCGTGGTGGCGGGTAGGGGAGAAGCTGCGCCGCGAGAAGCCCGATTTGGTCGTTTTTCGGTTTTGGTTACCGTTTATGGGGCCGGCGCTGGGCAGCATCGCCCGCCGCATTCGACGCAACCGCCACACGCGCCTCGTGGCCATCACCGACAACGTAGTCCCCCACGAAAAACGCACCGGCGACCGGCCCCTCACGCGCTATTTCCTGAAAGCCTGTCACGGATTTGTGACGATGAGCCGAGCCGTGCTGGCCGATCTGCGCCGCTTACACTTCCGCCAGCCGGCGCACTATCAACCCCACCCGCTTTACGATAATTTTGGTGCGCTCCGTACCAAGCAAGAAGCACTGCAAGCACTTGGACTTGCTCCAGAGTTCGGCTATTTATTGTTTTTTGGTTTCATCAGAGCCTATAAAGGTTTGGATATTCTGTTAGAAGCGTTTGCCGATGAACGATTGCAACAGCTACCCATCAAGTTGATTGTTGCGGGCGAATTTTATGAAGACGCTGCGCCATACGAGTCGCTTATTAAGCAACACAACCTGGAAAATCGCCTGGTTCGGGCTACTGACTTTATTCCGAATGAACAGGTAGCAAACTACTTCTGTGTGGCCGATATGGTGGTGCAGCCCTACAAGCATGCCACCCAGAGTGGCGTTTCGCAGATTGCCTACCATTTCGAGCGGCCTATGCTGGTAACCGACGTAGGAGGCTTGGCCGAACTGATTCCGGATGGGGAGGTAGGCTATGTGGTAAAGCCCACGGCCAAGGCTATTGCTGATGCGTTGGTCGATTTCTACCAGCACCAGCGGGAAACGGAATTTGCCGCGGGCGTATGGGCGCGCAAAAAACAATTTTCGTGGAGCGAGATGGTGAAGGCGCTGAAGCAGGTGGCTGTTGAGTAGGCTGATAGCAGCTGGCCGTTAGCTAATAACTTTTTTCACCGAATGATAGCTACTAGCTAACGACCAACTGCTATCAGCTAACCGTAATGCTTTCCTGTACCGCAGTAAACACCCTCTCCGCGGGCAACTCCTCCATGCAGCTGGTGCCTAGTTTGCAAGTGCCCCGGTAGAAGCACACGCACGGGCGGTCGGGTTGCACAATCTGGCCGCGGCCGTAAAGGTCAAACTCGTAAGGATTGAAGATATTGTTCATCAGCACGGTAGGCTTGCGCAGGGCAATGCTGATGTGCATGGCCATGGTCACCTGCGTCACGATGACGTCCATTTGGTGGAGCAGGTTGATGAACTGCTGCAACGGAAATGTGCCGGGGTAGGTGGCGCCGGTGGCAGCGTGTAGGCGGCGGTTGCGCTCGTCTTCGGCTTCGCCGCCGAGCAGCACGGGCGCGTAGCCGGCTTGTTGCAACTGCGTGATAAGGGCAATCCATTTCTCATCCGACCACAGGCGCGTGGTCCATCGGTCGCCGCAGCCGGTATTGAGGCCGATGCGCGGGCTACCCTGGGGTAGGGCGTTCCAACGGTATCCTTTGTCTTTGTGCGTGTCGAACACGTACTCTTCGCCCCGAAACTCAAAACCGCACAGCTCAAAAATTTCCTGCACGTAGGGCTTCCGGTTTTCTAGGCTCAACTGATCAAACACGCCCGTCAGAAATTTGTGATTGGCCAACTCGTTGCCGGGCCACGCCACGCCGTACTGCGGGTGTAGGCGGTAGCCGAATTTTTGGGTAGCACGAATGGTGTCGTGCAGCGCGCAAGCTTCTTTGTCCTTATCGAGATTGAAGAGTAGGTCAAACTCCCGCGCCTGCAAGTGAAGCGTAGCCGGTAGGTCGAGCTTCAGCACCTCATCAATTTCGCCCTGTGGTAGAATGGCGGGCGTGAGGGTGAGCCACGTAATCTTTGCCGCAGGATACTCCTGGCGTAGGCGCCGGAGCAGCGGCGTGGTACGAATCACGTCGCCAATAGCGCCGAGCTTGATGATGAGAATGCGCTGCTGCACGGGCGCATATGCCGGACAATCGGCGCACAGATAGCCGTGTTCTTTATTGGGACGGCAGGGAATATCACCCCGGAAATGGCGGCAGTCGGGACGTACCACAACGCCGGCTAGAAGCTCAGACACAGGAGAAAACAGGAGGTGGAAGCGGTAAAAATAGCAGGCGAAACTTGATAAACCGGCGCACAAGCCACGTGGTCAAATCAAATCAAAAGCCCGCGCATATTGCGACAGGTCGAAAAAGGTGTCGGCGTGCAGCTTTTGCTTGATATTGCGGCGGTGCGTTTCTACGGTACGTTCAGAGATAAACAGACGCTCGGCAATGTCGGCAGCACTGTGGCTTAGCGCCAATAGGTGCAGAATTTCCCGTTCGCGCTTAGTTAGTTGCGCAAAACGCTGGTGATGCTGGCGCAGAAAATCGCGCTCGTCCAACAGGCGCTGCATCTTGGGTGTCAGGTGCGTGCTGGCATCCAGTGGACTGGCAAAGCAGAGTAGCAGCAACGGAAGGCCATCGTAGCCACGCAACAACAAACGCATGGTAGTCAGGTGCCAGTGCCAATCGGTGCTGGGGTTAGGACGAACCTGCTGAAAGAACGTGATGATCTGGTTCGAGTCGTTTTTAGCTACCAACTCCGAAATACGCGGCACATACTCCAACGATTCCTGCTGATTGAAGAAACGAGTGTGATAGGCGGGGCCAATGGCTTGCAGCTCGGGTAGGGTAGTCTGCAACAGGCACAGCCCTGCCTTCGACATATACTCGACGCAGGTAGTCCGGGTATTGATAATAATGATAACACCCGGATACAAATCGGCCGAAGCAGCTATTTCGGCCACTTTTGCTTCTATCAACGCACGACACATGCTGGAAAGGGTATGGTAGAAGAACAAGTAGGCTATTACAGCACTCAACAGTAAGATGAAGCGCTATATTAACATACTTATTTTTATCTATATACCCACATAATTCGTCGGTGAAATAGCGCGCAATTCCTCCTTCACGCCCTCAGAGACTTCCAGTGTATCAATAAATTCGCGGATGGTATGCTCCGTGATGGGACCGTGGGTGCGGGTGAGAGCTTTGAGGGCGTTGTAGGGGTCGGGGTAATTTTCGCGGCGCAGAATGGTTTGGATGGCCTCGGCCACTACCGGCCAGTTGGCTTCTAGGTCGCGGTGCAAAGCGGTTTCGTCGAGGGCCAGCTTGTTGAGGCCGCGTTGCAGGGCCTGTAAGGCAATGAGCGCATGGCCAAGTGGCACGCCCAGGTTGCGCAGCACGGTAGAGTCGGTGAGGTCGCGCTGGAGACGGGAAATAGGCAGCTTGGCCGCCAAATGCTCCAGCACGGCGTTGGCTATGCCCAAATTGCCTTCGGCATTTTCAAAATCAATAGGGTTGACTTTGTGTGGCATGGCCGACGACCCTACTTCCCCGGCCTTAATAGTCTGCCGGAAGTAGCCCATCGAAATGTACTGCCACACATCGCGCGCCAGATCAATAAGAATGGTGTTGAGGCGCTTGAGGCCGTCACAGAGCGCGGCCAGGTGGTCGTAGTGCTCAATCTGGGTGGTAGGGTAGGAGCGCGAGAGGCCCAGCGACTCTACAAACTGGTTGCCGAACTGGTGCCAATCGGTGCCAGGGTAGGCCACGTGGTGGGCGTTGAAGTTGCCGGTAGCGCCGCCAAACTTCGCCCCAAACGGCACCTGCGCCAGCAGCGCTACTTGGGCATCAAGCCGAGCCACAAACACCTGAATCTCCTTGCCCAGACGGGTAGGTGAGGCCGGCTGTCCGTGGGTGCGGGCCAGCATGGGCACCGCGGCCCAGTCCTGCGCCCGCGCCGCCAGTTGGTTACGTACGGCCGCATAAGCGGGTAGTAGCGTTTCCAGCAGGCCTTCGCGCAGGCTCAATGGAATAGCTGTGTTGTTAACGTCCTGAGACGTGAGGCCGAAGTGGATAAACTCCAGATAATTAGCTAGTCCTAAAGCTGTAAACTGGTCGCGCAGGAAGTACTCTATGGCCTTTACGTCGTGGTTTGTCACCTTTTCGTGCGCTTTCACCGCTTCGGCATCCTCAGTCGAAAAATTCCGGTAGATGGCGCGCAATTGCTCGAATAATTGGCTATCAACCCCACTAAGCTGGGGTAGGGGCAGCTCGCACAACGCAATGAAATACTCTACCTCCACCAATACGCGGTAGCGAATCAAAGCCAGCTCGGAGAAGTAGGGTGCCAGTGGCGTCGTGGCGCGGCGGTAGCGTCCATCGAGGGGTGAGAGGGCCGTGAGGGGCGAAAGCGAGAGATAGGCAGAGGAAGTAGACATGCAGAAGAAAAATAACCCGGTGGGGCCAAAGGTAGTAAAGCCCATCAGGATGCCGATGCGGCACACCTGCCTTTTCGTACCTTTGTATCTTCCTTGTACCTGAGTCCGGCACGAATCTAGTGCGCCGGTCTACTCAGTTTATCTCTCCGAAACGGTCGCGTGACTCCAGCAACGAAGAAAAAAATCGGTATTGGTCTGGGCATCCTAGTGGTGCTATTGGCCGGTGCATTTGGCGTGTTCCTTCTCAAGCGTCAGCAGCTGCTACAGTATGCCATGCAGCAGGTGAAAAGCAAGGTAGAGCGCAAATATCCCCTCACGCTGGCCTTTGGTCCGGCCCGGTTCACAGACTGGAACTCAGTGCAGATTGATGGCGTGAGCTTGGTGCCCGTAGCCGGTCCGACAGTGGCTGCCGATACGCTACTGCAAGCACGCCTGATTAAAGCGTCGGTAAGCCTACGGTCGTTGTTTGCGCTACGGCCCGTGTTCAGCAACCTCGAAATCAATGATGCTCGCCTCACGGCCCGCAAAATGCCAGCTAAGGATAACTTTTCTTTTCTCTACAAAAAGAAGAAAGGAGAGCCAGTAGTGAAGCGCGACACCACCAAAGGCACGAATTACGGGCTGCTGGCCAATCAATTGCTGGAAGCCGCTTTCGATAATGTGCCCGGCCAAGCCAGCTTCCGGCGCTTTCTGGTTACCTACCGGAGCCCCAAGCACGATGCAACCATCGAAATGCCGCAGCTGGTGATTGAGGATGGCGACATCAGCGGGCAATTGCTGACAAATATCGACTCGGTAGCAAACCAATTGGGCGTACAGGGCCACATTGAGCCCGGCGACTATGAGTTGAATGCTTCGTTGTTTGGCCTGAATCAGCAGGCTGTCACGCTCCCCTACCTGCAACGGCGCTTCAATGCTCGGGTGCAGTTCGATACGTTACAGCTGAGCCTGGACGGCAAGGACTACAGCAGCGACGCGCTGACGGTGCGCGGCGCGGCATCGGCGGTCAACTTCAAAGTGTACCAGCCCAAAATTGCCGCGCGCGACATTGTCGTGCGTCACGGCGGCCTCAATTTTATTACGACGCTGGGGCAGGCCTCGTTTGAGTTGGAAAAGGGCTCCAAAATTCGGCTGAACCAAATGGAGCTGTATCCTGAGTTCAGCGTGCGCAAGCTGCCGCTCAAGCAGCGGGTAATTGGGAAGAAAGTAAACGGAGTAACCTCGCGTAACGACCTGCTGGCAGGCTTACAAGTGGCTATTGACGTCAACTCAGCCGAAACCAAAGCCAACGACTTCTTTGCTTCCCTACCCGAAGGCATGTTCGAATCCTTGGAAGGTATGCAAGGCGAAGGCACGCTTACCTACAGCCTGCACACAGCCCTGGACATGAACCAAGTGGATAGCCTGCAATTCAACTCGTCGCTGAAAGGGCAGAACTTCCGCATCACGAAGTTCGGCGCCGAAAACCTGAACAAGCTGAACGAGGAATTTGCCTACACTGCCTACAACGACAAGGGCGACTCCATCAAAACCTTCTTGGTAGGACCATCTAATCCCGATTTCACGCCCTACAATCAGGTTTCTAATTACCTGAAAGGCGCTATCCAGACGGCTGAAGACCCACGTTTTTTCTCGCACAAGGGCTTCATGGAGAAGGCGTTTGTGAAATCGGCTATTCAGAATATCAAGGAGCGGCGCTTTGCGCGCGGCGGCAGCACCATCTCCATGCAACTGGTGAAAAACGTGTTCTTGACGCGGCAGAAAACCGTGGCCCGTAAGGTAGAGGAGATGCTGATTGTGTGGCTGTTGGAAAATACCCGCATCGTATCGAAGGAGCGGATGTTTGAGGTGTACTTGAACGTTATCGAATGGGGACCGAAGATTTACGGCGTGAAAGATGCCGCCCGGTTCTACTTCGCCAAGCAACCCGCCAACCTCAACCTGTCGGAGAGCCTGTACCTGGCCAGCATCATTCCCAAGCCTAAGTTCTACCGTTACTCCTTCGACAGCTACGGCAACCTGCGCGGCTCGGCCCGCTACTTCTACCGCCTGATTGCGGGCCTAATGGCGCGCAAAGGCCTCATTCCGCAAGAAGACTACGACAACCTGTCGCTGGGGGTAGCGCTGAACGGTCCGGCCCGCAAATACATCGTAACGGCCGTAGACACCGTGCGGACCGTAGTGCCCGCTGATACTGCGCAGTTTGAACCGCTGGATCTCATCGATTTGCTCGGTGGCGGCACGCCCCGCACCCCCGACGAGGGGGCCAACACGGCGCCGCCTACGACTGCACCTCCGCAAGTTCCGTAAGGCTATCTATATACAAAAAAGGCGCGCTCTTCATTAGGAGCGCGCGCCTTTTTTGTGGTGCTTTATTGAAGTGGTTTTTCAGTCTTAGGAAACAGAACGGATAAGAGGACAGAGCCAAACAGAATGACGCCTACTGTACCCAGTGCCACGCCCATAGGAATATGCACATACTCACTAAGTAACAGCTTGCCACCAATAAAGACCAGAATAAGGGATAAGCCATAGTGTAGGTAGTGAAACAAACGCATCAGCCCAGCCAAGGCGAAGTACATAGCCCGCAAGCCTAATAGCGCAAACACATTGGATGTGAATACAATAAATGTATCACGCGATACGGCCAAAATAGCTGGAATAGAATCGGCGGCAAAGACTACGTCGGTGGTTTCTACCATTACTAGTACCACAAAAAGTGGGGTAGCAAACAGAACCCCATTGCGACGTAGAAAGAACTCAGGGCCATCGATGCGGTTGGTGATGGGAAGGTGGCGGCCCAGAAACTTAACGATGGGGTTGGATTCGGGGTCAATTTCGGGGTCGTTGGCACTGATGGCCATTTTGACGCCCGTGTACACGAGAAAAGCCCCCAGCAGGTAGAGCAAGAAGTGAAACTTCGCTAGCAACGCCGCGCCAGCCAGAATAAAGGCTGCCCGCAGCACCAGTGCTCCAATTATTCCCCAAAATAAAATCTTGTGTTGATACTGCGGCGGAACTTTGAAGTAGCTGAAAATCAGCAAAAAGACAAACAAGTTGTCGACGCTCAACGACTTCTCGATAAGGTAGCCGGTAAGGAATTCCAGGCCAGCCTGGTGACCCATTGTGCGGTACACCAGATAGTTAAAGCTTAGGGATAAGGCTATCCAAAAGGCGCTCCAGCCTAATGCCTCGCGCATGCGCACAACGTGCGCTTTGCGGTTTAGCACCAGCAAATCGAGCAAAAGCATAGCTAGCACGAATACAACGAAGCCGGCCCAGAATAAAGGAGAATTTTCCATGCGTAGCTCAAGATACGAGGCTGCGCATATTTTTATAGTTAGCTGGTTGGAATCGATCAGTAAGCATTAGCGACTTTTGGCGGCAGATGACAAAGCAACTTCCTCATCGTGCGTAGCTGCCTGGTCTGATGCTGGGTTGAAACGCCGAAACCAACTCGACGCTTTCATTTGCAACACCCCAAAAAAAGCTTCCTTGAAAATGCCCTTGCTCATTTTGGAGGTGCCCCGTGTGCGGTCGGTGAATATAATGGGCACCTCCTTGATGCGGAACCCATGTTTATACGCCAGCCACTTCATCTCAATCTGAAAGGCATAGCCCACAAACCGGATACGATGACGGACTACCGTACGCAACACCTTGGCTGAGTAACACTTAAAGCCCGCAGTTGCATCCATAATGGGCATGCCGGTAACAATGCGCACGTAAGCCGAGGCAAACCACGACATCAGTACACGATCCATGGGCCAGTTTACCACATTCACACCCTGAATGTAGCGTGAGCCAATAGCCAGGTCGTAGCCCTGGTGAGTGCAGGCTTCGTACAGCTGAATAAGATCTTCGGGATTGTGCGAGAAATCGGCATCCATCTCGAAAACGTAACCGTAGTTGCGTTGCAGCGCCCACCGAAAACCGTGGAGATAGGCCGTGCCTAGTCCTTGCTTACCCGCACGCTCCTCTAAAAACAACCGGTCTGGAAATTCCTGTTGTAACTGCCGGATCACATCGGCGGTACCATCAGGTGAGCCGTCATCAATAATGAGCACGTCAAAAGTTGTCGGCAGCGAAAATACTTTTCGCACGATCAACTCTGCGTTTTCGCGCTCATTGTAAGTAGGAATCAGGACAACCCCTTCGTTCATGCGGCAAAGGTAGGAGGATGCGGGAAATGGTAAGGTTATGCAGGGAAAAGTTGCGGATAGGGTAGCATTTTAGTGGAAAAGAGCTTGAGGCAAGCTAAGTGTTCTCCAACTCACGGCTCAATTTACGGGCGTGACGAATACAGTCGGGGACGCCTACTCCGGCCAGCCAGTTGGCGGCCGTGTAGATGTGCTGCTCAGCTAAAGTAACAGCGGCCGCGTGAGCTGGTACAATGCGGGCATCGAACTGCGGAATAGCCTGCTCCCAATAATAGCGGAATTGCCACGTGGGCTGGCCCTGAATGCCATACAGCTGGCTCAACTCCTGATGGACAGCGGCTTTTTGGGCCGCTTCAGGTTGGCGGGCTTGTTCTTCGTATTGAGCACCGCCCACAAACGTCGTGAAGAGCACTTCGTTGGCCGGCGCGCGGTCTGAAAACAACGAAGTAGTCCAGACGCTGCCGGCGGCGTAACGGTTTTCCTTCTTGGGGTGCAATGCCCCAAAGCCATCGAGCGGGTGCGTAACTGCCAAACGGGGGTAGGCCGAATAAATGGCGGCCATAGGCGGATAATACACATTAGCCAGGGCCGCAGCTTCCGGCGCAAACTGTGGTTTGAGCAGAGCCGCGGCGGCGTATGCGGGCAGTGCCAGTACTAAAGCCGAGTAGAGGGTAGGCAACGTCCCGGCCGACGTGCTTAGCTGATACGTGCCGTCGGGCTGCTGATTGATGCTGGTGATAGCCTGACCGCTATGATAATGGGTGAGGCGTTGCGTGAGCGTGTTGGTTAGTGTCTGCAACCCGCCTTGCAATGAAACTATACGTCGCCGTTGCCCACCACCGCTTTTGGCGAAGCCCTTCAACACGGAGCCGTGCGCTTGCTCCAGTGCTGCCAATTGCGGAAATGTCTTGTGCAGAAGCAACTGCTCCGGATCGCCAGCATAAATACCGGAGATAAATGGATTCAGCGCATAGTCAACCAGTTCCTGATCGAAGCGGCGCCGGATGAAACCGGCCAGCGTTTCGTTGGGGTCGGTAGGGGCAGCCGGACGGCTCAACTCCCGCAGGATGTGGTAGCGGGCTTTTAGGCTGAAAAACCCATCAAACAGCAACTGTTGGGGCTTACCGGGTAGCTTGCGGTAGCGGCCATTGCGCAGCACATAGCGGTTGGCACTCACGGCGGCCGTATCCTGAAGCTGCTCGGTGAGGCCGAGGTCCTGCACTAAGTCGCGCAGGTCGTCGCTGAGTTGCAGGGAGTTGGGGCCGGTTTCGAGCAGGTAGCCTTCTGTGGGCTGGGTGCGGATGGTGCCACCCGCCCGGTCGCTGGCTTCAAACAGGTCGTAGGCGACGCCAGCCTGTTGCAGATACCACGCTACGGTGAGCCCTGAGATACCGCCGCCGATAATGGCTATAGCCATAAAGTGAGAGGAGAAATGCTGAAATGGTCTAGTAAAACCCCGTTTCAGCATGCTTAGTTTAGAAGTACAGCAAGGTAAACCCCGTGGATTACCTGCTTCTGTGCAAAAGACGCAAATTTGTGCTTGTCTTTGCTTTCACCACGTACCATTCATCGCATTTCCTTATGTCGCCTACCCTCAACAAAGCCATTTTCCTGGACCGCGACGGCGTGCTGAACGATGAAATCGGCGACTATATTCTGGAACTGAATAAATTCGTCGTGTCGCCGGGCGTGCCCGAAAGTCTGGCCCGATTGAAAGCCGCTGGGTACTACCTTATCGTGGTTACTAACCAAGCTGGCATTGCCAAACAGCTCTACGATGTGCAGCACGTAACTGCCTGCCACAACAAGCTGCAAGATGCTTGCAATCAAATAATTGATGCGTTTTACTACGCGCCAGGTCATCCGTCGGTGAGTGAGTCGCTCTCGCGCAAACCCAACTCGCTAATGCTGGAAAAAGCCATGGCCCGGTTTCGCCTCGACCCCGCACAATGCTGGATTATCGGCGACCGGCTCCGCGACCTGGAAGCGGGGGCACGGGTAGGCGTGCGAGGCATTTTGGTTGGCCATTCCGAAGCTTATGCCGCCACGCCCTACGCTGTAGATCTGGCAGCCGCTACGGATCTTATTCTGGCTGCGGGGTAGGGGGGGCTTGGGCCGTGAGCACCACGGCCGGCGCAGCGCGCGGCGGGGTAGGCGGAGTATGTGTATAAGCAGGGCAACTGGATTTGCACGATGCCAACACCACCAACCCAACGAATACCAGAAGCGAAGCTTTTCTCATTTCCTGTAAGTAAAAAGAAGTAAATCAGGTTACTAACGGTGAGAAAGAGGTAAAATTGCGTGTCACAACTAGTTAGCAGAAGTCGAATTAACGGGACAAAAAAAGCGCCTTCCGCACGAGGCGAAAAGCGCTTTTTTTATCTAATAAGTAGGGTCTACTGACGCACGGCTGGGGTAGTAGCTTCTGAAGCCGTGATGGTCGAGGAAATCCGGTTGGCTGCTTTTGTGCTGGTGTATGCCGGGCACTTGGATTTGTTGCAGGCGCTCAAACCGGACAGAGCCACGAGGCTGAGCAGAAGTAGTTTTTTTGCCATGAGTGAAAGCGAAGCTGAAATCGTCTGATAAAGTTGAGGCACCAAGGCCTGAGCAACAAAGATACCAGAATGCAAGAAGACAAGAAGTCGTTCCAAGTGGAGCGGGAAATCTGGCAGACTTTCATTCAGATTTCTCGCTCCACTCGAAAAGACAATTACTCCTGATACCCAAGAATTTTCATCATCGTTTCGGGCTTTTGCTCATCGGCAAATACCCGGTCGGTGAGGGTGCCATCTTCGGCCCGGTCGAGGATGATGTGCTTGGGGGCCGGAATCAGGCAGTGCTTGATGCCGCCGTAGCCGGAAAGACTTTCCTGGTAGGCACCAGTGTGGAAGAATCCTACGTAGAGTGGCTTCTTATCGGCCTCCTTGCGTTCGGGTAGGAACACCTGGTAAATGTGCTTCTCGGCGTTGTAGTAGTCCTGCGAGTCGCAGGTGAGGCCGCCGAGCTGGGTGCGGCGGTAGTTCTTCTCCCAACCGTTTACAGCCAGCATGATAAAACGCTGATTCAGGGCCCAGGTATCGGGCAGGTTGGTGATGAAGGAGCCGTCAATCATGTACCACAACTCCTTGTCGTTCTGTAGTTTCTCGTCCAGGATAGAATACAGAATCGCACCCGATTCGCCTACCGTGAAAATACCGAACTCGGTAAAGATATCCGGCTCCGGCACGCCTTGCTCGCGGCAAATGCGCTGAATGGTGCGCAATACCTCCTGAATCATGTAGGGGTAGTCGTACTCCGGCTGGATGCTGGTCTGGATGGGCAGCCCCCCGCCGATGTCAATAGTAGTGAGGGTAGGGCACACCTTGCGCAGCTCGCAGTACTTGTGCACAAACCGGCTCAGCTCCGACCAGTAGTAGCTGGTGTCTTTGATGCCGGTGTTGATGAAGTAGTGCAGCATCGTTAGCTCGAAGCGTGGGTCTTCCTTGATGCGCTGCTCGTAGAGGGGAATTACGTCGGCGTAGCGCACGCCCAGGCGTGAGGTGTAGAACTGAAAGCGCGGCTCCTCGTCGGACGCTACCCGGATGCCTATTTTGCACTTCTCGCGCACGTGCTCGTGGTAGAAATCGAACTCGCCGAGATGGTCCAGAATCGGCACGCAGTTCACAAAGCCCTCGTTGATGAGCGCAGAAATTTCCTGCCGATACTCAGCCCGCTTAAAGCCGTTGCAGATGATATAGGTGTCCTTCGAAAGCTTGCCCTTGGCATGCATGGCCCGAATGATGCTGGTATCAAACCACGACGACGTTTCGATGTGCACGTTGTTTTTTAGGGCCTCTTCTACCACAAAGGAGAAGTGCGAAGCCTTGGTGCAGTAGGCATACGAGTAGCTACCCTGATATCCGATGTTCTCAATTCCCTGAGCAAACCACTCTTTGGCCCGCTGAATCTGGGAGCTGATTTTTGGTAAGTACGTGAGACGCAACGGGGTGCCGTGCTTCTCAATAAGCGCCATTAGGTCAATATCGTGGAACTGCAACTCATCGTTCTCGACGGTGAAACCCTGGCTAGGAAAGTCAAAAGTCTGACTGATTAGGTCGTGGTAAGTATCCATTGAGGAGGGTAGGGGATAGGTAAAAAGAACGTCATGCTAAGCGCAGCCGAAGCATCCCTACCGTTAAGTAGTCTCAACGGGTAGCAACAAAGCAAGGGAGATGCTTCGGCTGCGCTCAGCATGACAATTGTCAGCATGACTATCTAGTTGGTCAGCATAACAACCAAATGCGCGCTTTTCGCGAACTTTAGACTTGCAAAGATACCCCGCCCGCGGGGTTTTGGTTGTGCTTTGTTCGTTGGTCGCCGCGGAAGGTCCGCTGACGCCAAGCCTACCCCGGTCCCACCCCTGGCAATCGGCAAGCATTAGAACCACTTAACCAGTAGTTGCCCATGTAGTATGCGTCGCATTAAGTTGCTGGAAGTCCGCTCCGAGCTGGGAGCGGGTACCCGAGGTTCTAGCCTCGGCATTGATGCCCTGCGCATCGCCTGCCTTAACCAAGGCTCCGATTATTTTCGTCAGTTCAACGCCGTAGTCGTGCCCGACCAGAACCAGGCACTATTCGACGAAAACCAGTTTCCCTTCGCCAAGCACATTGATGCGGTGTACACGGTGCAAAAAGCTATAGCCAGCACCGTCGAGCAAACGCTCCGTTTCGGCGAGTTTCCATTGGTGCTGGCCGCCGACCACTCCAACGCCGCTGCCACCATTGCCGGCATCAAGGCGGCCTATCCCCACAAAACGCTTGGGGTGGTGTGGATAGATGCCCACGCCGATATTCACTCGCCCTACACCACACCCTCGGGAAATATGCACGGCATGCCGCTGGCCCTAGCCCTGAACGACGACAACCTACCCTGCCAGCGCAACCAAGTGCCCCCCGAAACCGAGTTTTTCTGGCGACGGCTGCAAAACCTGGGCGAGCCCGGCCCCAAACTCCTGCCTGAGCACCTGACATACGTGGTAGTGCGCGACACCGAAGCCGAAGAAAACGCCATCATCCAGCGCCACGGCATCAAGAACTTCACGTTGGAAGAAGTAACTGAAAAAGGCGCCCATCAGGTAGCCCGCGAAATCTACGAGCGGCTGCGCTTCTGCGATATGGTGTACATCTCGTTTGATGTCGATTCCCTGGATTCGCGCTTCAGCAAGGGCACCGGCACGCCCGTGCGCGCTGGCCTCGACGTGCCCCAAGCCACCGCTCTCTGCCAGGCCCTGCTTGATAACGAGCGGGTAGTGTGCTTCGAGATGGTGGAAATCAACCCTACCCTCGACTCCGAAAATACCATGGCCCAGAACGCCTTCACGATTTTGGAAGCAGCTACGGAGACGATTCAGGAGCGCCTGCGTGTGGACGCGGTGACCTCGCGCGGCCCGCGTGGGGAAGTGGCGGGAGGGTAGGGCAGAATAGTGGGCCTGTTGTAATACAATGTATTATAGGTAAATAGGTGATATACTTGCCGTACTATATTGTGTGCCAATAGGTCCATTAATTAACTCTCTGCTGATGAAGAATAGCTGCATCCTGTTCGTATTGTTCCTATTTACTACACTGGCAAAAGGTCAAACGGCGGTAGACCTCACGAAATTCTCTAAAAAGAATGGGGCCAGCGCATCAATAAAAGGCAATAAGGTAGAGATAGACTGGCCGGCCCAGGGCACTACCCGTGGCAAAGTCATCCTGAATCTCACCGAGAAAACACCTCTTTTTAGCAGCCTGCAAGTCAGTCAGGGAAAGCGCTTTCAAGTTATTGCTACCGATTTGCAGCCTGAGTTTATTCTGACAATTGGCAAGCGGGATTTAATCTCGCAAAACGGTTGGAATATCTTCTTCGATAAGGTGCCAAACAAGCCTTTCGCATCTCATCGGGTAGGGATGAGCAACCGGCAAGTGGCGGTGCGCAGCAGCGGTTCTAGAACAATCATTACCGTGGGTAGTCTACAGGCTGCCGATTTTAGTGGTAACCTGGAACTGACACTGTATCACGGTAGTACGTTGCTAAACGTAGCAGCCGTGGTATCCACCAAAACGGATTCGACTGCCATTGTATATGATGCCGGTTTGGTGAGCGAAAAGCCAGCGTGGCAGCGCATAAGCTGGTCGGCCACCAACAAAGAGTACCAAAGCACCCTAGTAGGCGTAGCTGATACCAGCCGAAATCAGGCAGTGAAATACCGGACTGTTTTAGGCGAAAGCGCTGGGGGCAGTTTGGCCGTGTTTCCGGCGCCACACCAGTATTTCTACCCCTTAGACGAAGCGTTTAACCTCAAGTTTGTATGGTTTGGCACCGATTATCGGAAGCTACTGCCTGGGTACGGCCTGGGTATCCGGCAGGATTTGTATGGGGATAAACGCTATGTACCGTGGTTTAACGCGCCACCTAGTACTGCGCAGCGCCTGAACTTTTACTGCTTGCTAGGACCCGGCAAAGCAGAGCCGCTACTGCAGGAAGTGAAGCGCTATACGCACCAAGATACCTATGCACAATTGCCGGGGTATAAAACTATGGCCAGCCACTTTCATAATGAGTACGTGATGAACGTGCTGCTGCCTGGGAAAGAGGCCGCCGGTACTCCGGAGTTTGTGAAGGTGTTCAAAAGCCTCGGCCTTGACATCGTGCATCTTGGCGAGTTTCACTACACCGCGCACCCAAAAGGACCTAACGAGCAGCGCTTGCGGGAGCTAGCTGCTTTATTCGAGCTGTGCCAAAAGGCATCAGACAAAGACTTTTTGCTGCTGCCCGGCGAAGAACCCAACGAGTTTTTGGGCGGCCACTGGCTGGAGCTTTTCCCGAAGCCTGTGTATTGGGTGATGGCAAAGAAACCGGGGACGCCGTTTGTGCAGGAAGACGCCACGTATGGCCGCGTATACCACGTGGGAGATAAAACCGAAATGCTAAAGCTGCTCGAAGCCGAAAACGGGTTGGCCTGGACGGCACACGCCCGCACAAAAGGCTCGACCGGCTACCCGGATGCCTACAAAAACGAAGCTTTTTTTAAATCGGACCACTTTATGGGAGCTGCTTGGAAGGCCCTACCCGCCGACCTGTCACAGCCTCGCCTTGGAAAACGTACCCTGGACTTACTCGATGATTTCAATAATTGGGGATTGAGAAAGACAGTTATAGCGGAGGCCGATTTATTTACGGTGAATTTCGAAAATGAGATGTACGCTCATTTAAACGTAAATTATTTACCCCTTTCCACATTACCTGATTTTAAAGCGGGTTGGCAGCCAGTAGTGGATGTCTTGAAGAAAGGCAGCTTTTTCTCTTCCACCGGCGAAGTATTGATTCCGCAATTCACCGTGAATGGAAAGGGCGCAGGGGAAACAGTCTCACTCATAACCCCAGCTAAAGCCACTGTTGACTTTGCCCTAAACTGGACATTCCCAATGGCCTTTGCCGAAATTATTTCCGGCGACGGCCAGAAAGTATACCGCCAGCGGATAGACTTACTGCAAACAACAGCTTTTGGGAAGCAGGTATTTCACGTGCCTGCAGATCTTACTAATCGCAAATGGGTGCGTCTGGAAGCCTGGGACGTAGCAGCAAATGGTGCCTTCACACAGACCGTTTATCTTAACTAATCGACGTCGCAGACTACGAGAACGTCTTCACGGTCTATAGGCCGCTACGGAGACGATTCAGGAGCGCCTGCGTGTGGACTCCGTGACCTCGCGCGGCCCGCGTGGGGAAGTGGCGGGAGGGTAGGGGATCTGTACTTTCTGACAGGAATATCCCAATCCCGTATTCT
The DNA here is from genome assembly GCF_014217645.1 of Hymenobacter sp. NBH84. Lineage (NCBI taxonomy): Bacteria > Pseudomonadati > Bacteroidota > Cytophagia > Cytophagales > Hymenobacteraceae > Hymenobacter > Hymenobacter sp. NBH84. The sequence continues at coordinate 2,686,015 of NZ_CP043644.1, read as the reverse complement.
TTATCTTTGACGCAACGTACGGTAAACACCCCGCCAAAACGGTTGCCTACAAACGGCGACCCCCCGGCTGTGGGGACAACCGAGGGGTCAGAAGATTGGGTGCTGTAACACCCTCACTTCGACTGCAATGAAGAAGGTGCGTACAAACGTGAAACGTACTGACAAGGTCGGTTGGTTTCACCTTCTCTTAGAACTATCTAAAGCAGCACTAGGAGGAGCAGTTCGAGCCATGGTTAGCCACTGGCTCGGGCACTCGTAAAAGTAACGGCGGCCTGCGCGTTGGCGCAGGCCGCCGTTTTGCTTAATGGACCGTTCATCCATTCGGTTTGTTTCAGTACAAACTTACATAGTTTACAGAAGATTTGTACGAACCAAGTAACTGAACAAATTAAACGGCATTGCCAAAGTGTTGTTCTGCAAGAACTCGTATGACGTTATACCCCCAAACAGCCTGCGCGGGTAAAGTAGTAGGATTTGTTTGAAATTGGTATGTACTGCTATCTATAGTAATTCTCAGAGGGTGCTCCTCTCGCTGGCTGTTACGTATGGGAACATAACCCTGAAAAACACGAGCGTTTGGCCTCCAGCTTTGTGATTCGACTGTGAGTGGCACTACCATAGCATCAAGCTGTAAAGGGCGACATCCTATAATAGGTTGTCCCAACTTGATAATGCCTTTGACATGCATGAATCCATGCTCAAGGATTTGAGCGCCAACAATGGTTTCAAAGCAAGGCGGCTGTGAGTCGGTCCAATCCAGTAGACCAGCGTAAAACTCACGATAATTCTTTGTAGAAGCTGGTGGCACATCCAACACCCGACCACAAGCAAAGCAACCATTTGTCAAGGGAATAGCCCAAAACTGACCTGGCTGTAGCTGACGATTGGACTTGGGGAGAAACGGATAGGTAATCATAGCTAATGAGTGCTACTGCTACATCTGACACAAGATTCAACTTTTCCCCCAGCTTCCCCGCCACCTCCCTACCTTTGCAGCAGTAGAAACCGGCCGCGGCTTCTGCTGCTGCCCGTTGCGCCCTACCCGTGGCGTGGGTTAGGAGCAGCCGCGCCACCCCAGCAGCTCTCCCGTGCAACAACTCGAACAGACCCTCAAAGCCGCTCTCAGCGCGGCCATGCAACACGTTTTCGGAGCCGATGTGCCCGCCCAGCAACTCACGTTGCAGCCTACTCGCAAGGATTTCGCGGGCTCGTTTACGCTCGTCACGTTTCCCTTCACCAAAACCCTGGGCAAAGGCCCCGAGCAGATTGGGCAGGCGCTGGGCGAGTGGCTGGTAGCCAATGAGCCCAGCATCACGGGCTACAACGTAGTGAAAGGCTTCCTGAACCTGGAAGTGGCCGTGCAGGAATGGGTGAAGGTGTTTCAGCAGTTGCGCCAGCAGCCTGCTGATGCGCCGGTAGCAACCGGCGGTCCGCAGGAAGTGGTAGTGGAGTATTCGTCGCCGAATACCAATAAGCCCCTGCACCTGGGCCACTTGCGCAACAACTTCCTCGGCTACTCGGTGGCCGAGATTTTGAAAGCTACAAGTGCCACTGTTAGCAAGGTAAACCTTGTAAACGACCGGGGTATTCACATCTGCAAGTCGATGTTGGGCTACCAGATGTTTGGGCACGCTGAAACACCACAGGAAGCCGGCCTGAAGGGTGACCATCTTATCGGCAAGTACTATGTGCTGTTTGAGAAGCACTACCGCGAGCAAGTGAAACAGCTCGAAACCGACGGCGTGGCCGCTGATGTAGCCAAACGCCACGCACCCATGATGCTGGCGGCGCAGGATATGCTGCGGGCTTGGGAGGCAGGCGAGGAAGAGGTAGTAAATCTCTGGAAACAGATGAACGGCTGGGTGTACGAAGGGCACGATGCTACCTACGCGGCCATTGGCGTCGATTTCGATAAATTTTACTACGAGTCGGGTACCTATCTGTTGGGTAAGGAGCGCGTGGAGGAGGGCTTGCAGAAAGGCGTATTCTTTAAAAAAGAAAACGGCTCCGTGTGGGTTGATCTGAAAGAAGAAGGCCTCGACGAAAAGTTGTTGTTGCGTGCCGATGGTACCTCGGTATATATCACCCAAGACCTGGGCACGGCTGAGCTAAAATATCAGGATTTTCACTACGACCTGAGTATCTACGTTATTGCCGACGAGCAAAATTACCACATGCAGGTGCTGAAAGCTGTGCTCAAGAAGTTGGGTAAGCCGTACGCAGATGCTATTCATCACCTCAGCTATGGCATGGTAGATTTGCCTACCGGCAAGATGAAAACCCGCGAGGGCACGGTGGTAGATGCCGATGAATTGGTGAATGAGGTAGTGGAAGCCGCCAAAGCAGCTACCCTCGAAAAGGGCAAAACCGAAGGACTCTCAGAAGAGGAAGCGCAGCAACTCTACCACATGCTGGGTCTGGGCGCGCTGAAATACTACCTCTTGAAGGTAGACCCCAAGAAACGGATGCTCTTCAACCCCGAAGAATCGGTGAGCCTGGAGGGGCACACAGGGCCATTCATTCAGTATTCACACGCTCGGATTTCGGCTATTCGTCGCAAGGCGGCTGAGCAGGGCATCAGCGAAACCGCTGACTTAGGTAGCCTCGCCGAGCTGCACGCTACGGAGCAGGAATTGGTACAGGAACTGGCTCGTTATGCGGCTGTGGTGACGGAAGCCGCCCGCATCTATTCGCCCGCCATTATCGCGCAATACGCCTACGACCTCGCCAAAGCCTACAACCGCTTCTATACGGAGGTGCCGGTCTTTAATGAGTCGGACGAGACGAAAAAGGCCTTCCGCGTGGCGTTATCAGCGCAAACGGCTGGCGCTATCAAAACCAGCATGGGGCTTCTGGGCATCCAGGTACCTGAGCGGATGTAATACTTCGCGTTTCGCCCTATCTATAGCCCACGATTCTAAATCTAGGCTATAGAGCGAATAAAGCTTATACTAGTATAGTACCTATGAAATCAGTAGCAGTATACTGCGGTTCCAGCATTGGCCGCAACGACCTCTACCGGCAGCAAGCCCACGAAATGGGTCGCATACTGGCCGAGCGTGACCTGACGCTGGTATACGGCGGCGGGAAGGTAGGGCTGATGGGCACCATTGCCGACAGCGTGCTCCAGCACGGCGGCCGGGCTGTTGGCGTCATTCCCGAATTCTTGGCCAGTAAAGAAGTGGCGCACCTAGGCCTAACGGAGCTATACGTGGTGCAATCCATGCACGAGCGCAAGCTAAAAATGGCCGAGCTAGCCGATGGCTTTGTGGCCATGCCCGGTGGCTACGGTACCCTGGAAGAACTGTTTGAGGTGCTGACCTGGGGCCAGTTGGGTCTACATCCCAAGCCCATTGGGGTGCTGAACGTAGCCGGTTTCTATACCCACCTGCTCCGCGCCCTCGACCACATGGTAGACGAAGCCCTACTCCGCTCCGAAAATCGCCAGCAACTGTTGCAAGCCGAAACGCCCGCCGTTCTGCTCGACCACATGGCCGCTTATCAGCCTGCGCAGGTAGAAAAGTGGCTGACGCCCTCCAAAACGTAGGCGCAGAGTTGCTTTCCTCGAGAAAGCAGAACCGTTGTATCCAACAAATACGTACCTTCTCCTGCCGAAACCAATGAGCTAGTTTAGTGGTTTGTCGGTTGCATATCTTCCACTTCTCCCTCGATTACTCTCATGAAAATTTCGTCGCTGTTTCTGCTGGGTACCTTGGCTATTGCCGGTCTCTCGGCCGCCACGTTTGCCACCCAACCCACTTTTGCCATGACCGAAGCGCCCGCCGCCCCCGCCACTGTGTATGATTACACCGTGAAAACCATTGAAGGAAAAGACGTGAAGCTAAGCCAGTACAAAGGCAAAAAGCTGCTCATCGTGAACACGGCCTCTAAGTGCGGCTTTACGCCTCAGTATAAAGAACTGGAAGAGTTGTCGAAAAAGTACGCCGGTAAGGTCGTAGTGCTGGGCTTCCCATCGGATAGCTTCAACCAAGAGTTGGATTCTGACACGGAGGTAGCCGCGTTCTGCGAGAAAAACTATGGCGTTACGTTCCCGCTGTTCAGCACCGTAGCCGTGAAGGGCGACGATGCTGCGCCACTATATAAGTTCTTGGCTGATAAGTCGAAGAACGGAACTGTGAGCGACGCGCCTAACTGGAACTTTTGCAAATACCTAGTCGACGAGAAAGGACACGTGGTAGCGTTCTACCCATCCAAGGTGAAGCCCATGAGCGACGAGCTGGTAGCGGCTATCCTGAAATAAAACAGCATCTGATACAATCGTATTCCGGACAATAGGAGGAGGGTCTGCCGCTTCCTGTTGTCCGGAATATTATTTTATGCGGGTAGGCTGCCTACCTTCGCACCGCTTGCACTAACTGCTTTTCTCCTATGATACGCACGGTTATCTTTGATATGGATGGGGTGATTGTCGATACGGAACCCGTACACCGCTACGCTTTTTTTCGGCATTTCGAGGAGTTGGGTATCGACGTCTCGGACGAGGAATACGCTGGCTTCACGGGCTCTTCTACCAAAAACGTGTACCAGCAGCTAAAGCAACGTTATGGGCTTGCGGCGGAAATTGATGATTTGATGGCGCGCAAGCGGGAGTTCTTCAACCGGGCGTTTGACGAAAAGCCGGACCTCTACCTGCTGGGTACTGTTCGTGCCCTCATTGAAGACCTGCACGCGCACGATTTTCAATTGATTTTGGCTTCTTCGGCTTCAAAAGGAACGATAGGCCGGGTCATGAAGCGGTTCGACCTGTACCCGTATTTCGACCACGTGCTTAGCGGAGAAGACTTCACGTACTCCAAGCCTGATCCGGCTATTTTTGAACAGGCTGCATCCCTGGCCGTCGGCTCTAAAAAGGAGTGCATCATTATTGAAGACTCTACCAATGGTATTGCTGCGGGCAAAGCCGCAGGTATTTATTGCATTGGCTTCGATAGTGAGCACTCAGCATTGCAGGATCTAAGCCAGGCGGACCTGGTTATTCATGACTTCTCGGAGTTAAACGCCGCTTCTATAGCGGCCATTGAGCCGGCGTAAATCTGACTTTTCATCCTCTTATTTCCTTATCCTATATTTCTGCTTCGCAATGGCTGTCCCTGTTTCTGCCACGCCCTCTGGTGCCGTTAGCCCGGCTAAAGCCTGGATTTCAGCTTTCCGGCCGCGCACCTTACCCTTATCGTTGGCCAGTATTTTTACCGGGGGCTTTCTGGCGGCAGCTCACGGGCAGTTTCGGGGTAGCGTGTTTGCCATAGCCGTCCTGACTACCATTCTGTTGCAAATCTTAAGCAACCTGGCCAACGACTACGGCGACTCCCAAAATGGTGCCGACAGCATCCACCGCGAAGGACCGCAACGGGCAGTGCAAGCCGGCCATATCACGCCGGCTCAGATGAAGCGCGGTATGCTGCTTTTTGGCGCTTTGTCCCTGGCCTCTGGTATTGCGCTGCTGTGGGTTGCGTTAGGGCTAGCGGCTATGTGGATTACAATTAGCTTTTTTCTGCTGGGGCTGGCGGCTATCTGGGCAGCTGTCAACTACACAGCCGGTGCTAAGCCCTACGGCTACGCCGGACTAGGCGACATATCGGTATTCTTGTTTTTTGGATTGGTAGGCGTATGCGGTACCTACTACCTCCAAACGCAGACGTTGCCGCTGCTGGTGCTGTTGCCAGCTGCTGCGCTAGGGTGTTTTGCAACTGCTGTATTGAACGTTAACAACATCCGCGATATCCGCTCTGATAAGCTGGCCGGTAAAATTACGATTCCGGTGCGGCTGGGGCCGGTAGCTGCTCGTCGCTACCATTGGCTATTATTAGGGGTCGGGTTCTTGTGTGCTATAGTGTACGTTGCGCTCAACTATTATTCGCCCTGGCAGTGGTTGTTTGTGCTGTCAGCGCCGCTGCTGGTGCGCAATGGCTTATTGGTTTGGCAGCGTCAAGAATCTATGCAACTAGACCCGTTGCTGAAACAGATGGCCATGAGTACGCTGGCCTTTACTCTCTTGTTTGTGATAGGGCAGGTAGTAGGCAGTTAATAAATTCTACTTATAGTATATAATGATTGAGAAGCCCTATTTCAATTTCGCAAACGATTTCGTAAAAACAGATAATTATGTAGATGGCTGTTCATCTTATCGTTGTTTTTTAACTGCAATGTGTAAACATTCATCTGGCAATGGCGGCTAGTCTAAGAAGTCGGCAAACCTTGTCACGTGTGTGGTAAACGTATAATAGGGGTTGTGCAACACCTGAAAAAGCTGATTTAAACGTATTTAATGGGTCTTTAAAGTTTGCATTTAGTGACCATGCCGCTCTATATTTGGTTGCCTTTCCACACTGAGGTCACCCGTTAGAAGCCCATTCATCCAAATGGCGCAAACGTTATAGTAAGGATGTGGTCGTACAGTAGACTTCACAAGCCTAGCGCATCTGCTAAATAACCTATAGACGGGTGCTAAGAGTGGACCAGGTACTTCCGATCCTACCCACAATCCCACTCTGTATGGTGTTACGTTTCCACCAGTTCTTCTTATTGAACAGGAACTGGACTTATCTGCTTATAGGAATGCTTTTGCTGATTTCCAGTAATAGTGAAGGGCAGAACCTGCTACGAGCAAAAGGCGCTTCTATTGTAGATGGACAAGGAAAAGAGGTTATACTGAAGGGAGTAGGGCTAGGAGGCTGGCTGCTGCAAGAAAGCTACATGCTGAGTACCGACACGCTGAACGCGCAAGGTCGTGTCAAGCGAGCCATGCGCCGTACCATGTCAGCAAGTGAGGTAGAGAGATTCTACCAGCAATACCGCGACGGATTCATAACAAAAGCTGATATTGATTTTATTGCCGCTCAGGGGTTTAACTGCGTGCGCCTCCCTATGCACTACGACCTATTCTTAACGGCTGCCCAGCGTCGTGTGCGCGAACAGGCCTTAGACCAGGCCAGTGCTGTGCCGGCTTATGTAGCGGCGCTGGCGAAATGGTACGATGCAGACCAGCTTTTCACGAATCCAAAGGAGTTGGATGGGTTCCGTTACATTGATAATCTGCTGGCATGGTGTAAGGCCAATAAGCTATATGTAATCCTCGACCTGCACGCGGTGCCCGGTGGTCAGGGCGCCGACCGCAACATCAACGATGGTATCGTGCCGCTGGACCTGTGGAAACGGCGCGACGACAAAAAACGACTTATCTACCAGGACGTAACCGTGCGGCTGTGGCAAAAGCTGGCCGTCCGCTACCGCAACGAACCTTGGGTAGCAATGTATGATGTTATAAATGAGCCACATGGTATGGATGCCGCTCATGACATGGCAGGCGACAACTCGGAGGCGCAAACGCTGTATAGTCGTCTGATTACGGCCATTCGGGCGCAAGGCGATAAGCACCTGATTATGCTGGAAGGCAACGGCTACGGCAATGAATACACCAACCTAACGCCCGATAAGCTGCCAATAAAAGACAAAGCCAATCTGGTGTACAACGCCCACCGCTACTGGTGTACCAACGACCCTACCGTAGGAGATGCAAACCCCAATCAGATCAACCTGATTCACAACCTGGTAGCTTTCCGGGGGCGGTGGCAGGTGCCGGTGTGGGTAGGGGAGACAGGCGAAAACTCAAACGAATGGTTAACTGCTGCCGCGCAGGCGCTGAACGAACAGCACATTGGGTGGTGCCATTGGAACGTGAAGCGGGTAGCCGGCACTACCAGTCTGCTCAACATCAAGCCATACGGCTCTATCCTGACACCTGAGGGTAGGGGTAACCTACTGCGTAACATTCAGTTCCGTAACTGTGAGCCTAACCGCGACGTGCTCGACGCGCTAATGCGGCAGCCCGGCACGACGGCTACCAAGGCCTATACATCGCTAACGCTACCCGGTACCATAGCTGCTACTCATTATGATATGGGTAGGGCGGGCACTGCTTATCAGGACAGTGTGTATCAAAAAACGGATTACCGCCGGCCCGACCGCTGGAACCTGGGCGGCGCCAGCCGCAACGACGGTGTGGATGTGGGCCTGGCCCACGATGGTGATAACACCGCGCTGGCCGTGCAGCACATGACTGGCGGAGAATGGTTTCAGTACACAGTAAACATCAAGAAAGCTGGCCGCTATGTGATGCAAGCGCGGGTAGCAAACGAAGGTGCCGCCCCTGCTGAGCTACAGCTACGAGTAGCCAACAAACCCATTGCTACCCTGGCCGTTCCGCCAACCACCAACGCCGGCACCTGGACTACCTTGACAACGATGACAGCTGCTCTGCCAGTTGGGCAACATACGCTACGGGTATACGTGGTGGAGCCGGGTGCCCGGCTGGGCTGGCTACAGTTCAACTTGGTAGCAGCTTCAGCGCAGGGTGGTCAGTAAGCGGGTGCTACGTCGTTTTGTATCCTGAAAAAAAGACGGTATGAGTCTACCCTACACCCTATTGCGGCATTCCACCAAGTGGTTTTTTCTGTGTATAGTATTGATAACAAGCCTGTTGGGTGGTTCGGTGTGTCGTGCTGCGTTGCGGGAAGACACGCTCCACATCACAACGAATATAGATGAACTGCTTCTTACCCCTGCTTCCTATAGTGTACTGGAAGACCCCACAGGCCGGCTCACTATTCAGGATGTACATAGGCCAGAGTGGTTGCGCCGCTTTACAGTTGCAAGTCAGGCGTTTACTAGTATCCAGCATCCATCGGCTACCTATTGGCTGCGCCTGACGCTCCACGATGCTGAACAGGCGGAGCGCCACTGGTACCTGGAACTGCTGGACTCACATATTAACAGCATCTCGCTCTACCAAGACGAAAACAATGCCCCTATTGTGCATACAGGGGCAGATTTGCCTTTTAACAGCCGGCCGTATTTCTACAAAAATTTTCTATTCCGACTTCCACTGACCCCTGATCAGACGCACACGTATTACATCCGGCTACAGTCGAGCTCTAAAACGTCCTTCCTGGCCCGCATACGCACAGAAACAATCTTGGCCAGTCATTTTCAGCGCGAGTATGGTCTGCTGGGTGGGTTCTACGGTGTGCTACTGATTATGGTCATCTATAATCTGTGCATTTACCTGTTTATCCGTGAGCAGATGTATTTGCGCTACGTGGCCTACGTGCTGAGTTGTAGCCTAGTGTTTCTGTCAGAAGATGGGTTGGGCTTTCAGTATCTGTGGCCTACGCTGCCCTGGCTGAACCAACTGGTGAATGCTGTGGCCCCGGTACTGCTACTGCTCACATTCAGCTACTACGCCCGGCAATTCATGGATTCTGCGGAGCGACTGCCGCAGTACGATGCGTGGGTGCGGCGCGTGGTGCTGGGCAGTGCGGTGCTACTGTTGCTCGATGCCTTGGTGCTGCGCTCCGGGTTGGGATTCTGGCTCTACCCACTACCCTATACCATGGTGTGCTACCTGGCTGTACGGGTATACCAGCGCGGATTTCGACCGGCAATATTCTTTCTGGCGGCCCATAGCTTTGTGGCTATCAGTGTGTTATTCCTGGTTTTGCGAAAGCTGGGTATTCATACGCTCACCAACACTTTCACGGTATACAGCATGAACGTGGCCTTCGTGCTGGAAATAGCCGTGCTGTCCTACGCGTTGGGTGACAAGATAAAGGCCATCAAAGACGCCACCATTCGAGCACAAGAACGGCTGGTGAAGCAATTACGCAAGCGGCAGCACGCTCAAAGTCAACTGCTTGAGCAATTGCAGCAGAATCAGCAGCTAAAAGATCAGCTCAACTCGGAGTTGGAGGCCCAGGTGGCGCGCCGGACAGAAGAGTTGCGCCATCAGAGCGAAACGATTGCCGGTCAGAACCGCGAGTTGATGCAGGCAAACCGTTTGCTAGCGCTCCAATCGGCTGCCATCGAGAAATTGAACGCTGAGCTACAGCACGATTTGCAACAGGCCCAGGAAGCGCGGGTGCTTTCTCGAGAGGTGGATTTTGGAGAGTTCAGCCAAATCTATCCGGATAAAGAAGCGTGCTTGACTTATCTGGCCGAACTGAAATGGAGCAATGGTTATCAGTGTCGCCGTTGTGGGCACGAAAAGTACTGCGATGGGCGCGAGGCCCATTCCCGGCGTTGCACCCGTTGTCGGTACGTGGAGTCAGCCACTGCTTACACACTATTCCAAAAGTGTAAGTTTTCTATTGTAAAAGCTTTTTACGCAGTGTTTTTACTGCACACGCACCACGGTAATTATTCTTCTCAGGAGTTATCGCGGGTATTGGATTTGCGGCAGGGTACCTGCTGGAGCTTCAGTCAAAAAGTAGCCGAAGCAATGCGACGGCGAGAACAAGCTCCTGAGTATGACGACCAGGAAAGTTGGACAAAGCTATTGCTAGATACGCACGAAGCAGGTATAGATGACTCGCTAGTGGAGCAGAATTCAGTACGATAGTAGCTAGTTACATGTTTTTGCTGCAAACGATTTCTGTATTTCATGATTAGTGTGAAAAATATTCTATTAAACCTTCCCTAGTGACGTTGTTTTTTAACTGCGTTAGTCAGCCAGACTATACTTCGAAGAACGTTATCTAAACTATGGATTGATATAAATAATGTGTGTAGTAAGTGTATAACTTACGTGTGTAGTAATTGAAAAACGGTCGTTTTAGCGCTGTATGAAGGGTTTTGAGGCTTGCATTTGCCGAACAAGTCAAGATATCTTTGAATCGTTAACTACTCGCTTTACAAGGACAAGCATTTCCTCTCAACTAGTGAGTTAACCGTTGTGCTGCTGAGTGTTGCTGTAAAGGCTTCCCAACAGGATATCTGCTTACGAATTCCTAAATCGATTTCTGAAAACGCCTTCAGTATTCAATATTTCCTAATTCCCACACCATTTTCTTCATGAAGCACAACTCCTACTCACTCTTTTTCAGGCGGCGGGTAGTACTGCTGGCCGCCTGTGGACTGCCAGTAGCAGCGCTACCAGCAGCAGGAGCCAAGGCGCCCATTGGTCCGTTCTCAATGCTGCCGGGGAAGTACTTGGCAGATGTTCCCGTATCAGGCCGCGTAACGCAGTCCAACGGCGAAGGGCTGCCCGGTGTCACTGTTATTGTGAAAGGTACTACCCTAGGTACCTCTACGGGCGCCGATGGGTCTTTCTCATTGACTGTTCCAGAGGGAAGTACACTGGTCATTAGCTCAGTGGGCTATATCAGAAAAGAGGTGCCCATTACTGGCGCAACTAGTAGCATCAACGTTAGCTTGCTGGAAGACCGCCAAGCATTGGGCGAAGTGGTGGTAGTCGGATACGGCACACAGGAGCGCGGTAGCGTAACGGGCGCTATTTCGTCGGTGAATGGGCAAGAGTTGGTACGCCAGCCGGTGGCCGATGTGACGCAAGCCCTGCAAGGCAAAGCGGCCGGTGTGACCATCACTTCAAACGGGGGCGCCCCTGGTGGTGCGGCCGGTACGTCGGTGCGGATTCGCGGTATAACGTCGGCTGGTAATAATGCACCGTTGTACGTAGTGGATGGTTTTCCCCTGCCCTCTGGCAACGAAAGCCAACTCAACGCTATCAGCCCTAATGATATCGAGACGATTGACGTACTAAAAGATGCTTCGGCCACGGCTATCTATGGGGTGCGTGCTGCCAACGGGGTAGTAATTATCACTACCAAACGAGGCAAGGCTGGCAAGACTACCTTCAACGTAGATGCCTACCGGGGTGTGCAAACCGTAGCACGTAAGCTGGACCTACTCAACGCGGAAGAATACGCTACCATCAACAATGAGAGCCGGATAGCCGCTGGCAAACCCATTGTGGTAGACCGTCTGCGCGACCCCGCAGCACTTGGGGAAGGAACCGATTGGCAGGACTTGGTTTTCCGCCGCGCCAAAATCCAGAACTATGCTCTCTCGGCCACGGGAGGTAGTGAGAAGGCCCGCTTCGCTTTATCAGGAACTTACTTTCAGCAGGATGGTACCATCGTGGGTTCGCACTTTGAGCGCTTCACGTTGCGAGCCAACGGCGATGTGCAGGTAAACAAGATATTGAAGCTGGGCAACAGCATTCAACTTACGCACCTAAATGACCGTCAGATCACATCGAATGACGGGGAGTACGGCACAGTACAACAGTTGCTGCGCATCCCGGCTATTGTGCCAGCCTATCGGCCCGATGGCTACTGGTACCAGCCAAACGGTGCCGCAGACAACTTCACGGAGGAAAACCCACTGGCTACGGCGCAACGCGTTAACCAGAAGTTCACACGCAATCGTGCCCTGAGTACATTTTTTGCGGAACTGGAACCTCTGACCGGATTACGCTTCCGGACCAACGTAGGCTTCGACTTTATCTTTGATAACTTCAACTCCTTCGCGCCAGCAGGTCCCGTTTTGGCAGGTTACACGCAGCGCTACAACACGGCCGGTGCCTCGGCTACGGCCAGCTATGCACCTAGTTACCTGATCGAAAACACCCTGACATATGATCACCTCTTTGCTGATAAGCACCAGGTAACGCTTCTGCTTGGTCAATCGGCGCAGGAATTCAATTATAGCAACGTAGAGGCCTACCGCTCGCTTTACCTGCGCAACGATTTGCAGGTTATCAATGCCGGCCCCATTAATACGCAACTGAGCAATGCGGGCTCAATCAGCCCGCCACAGCGACTGGCCAGCTATTTTGGGCGTCTCAACTACGAGTTCTCCGGAAAATACCTGCTGTCGGCAGTGGCTCGTTACGACGGCTCCTCCGTATTCCCTCCCGGTGATAAGTTCGGTTTCTTCCCCGGTATTTCGGCGGGCTGGCGTATTTCGGAAGAGGAATTCCTGAAAGGCAACCGTGTTATCAGCAACCTGAAGCTGCGTGCTGGCTACGGCAAGGTAGGTAACCCCCTGAATGCCGGCCGCTTCGCCTACCTTTACGCTATCAACTTTGGTGTTACCTACCCCTTCGGACCAGATGGTACCATCAATACGGGTGGGGCTCCCACGCGCCAGGCAAACCCCAACCTGCGTTGGGAAAACAACAACCAGACAAACGTTGGTCTAGACGTAGGTTTGTTGGATAACCGCTTGGAAGCCAGTATCGATGTGTACAACCGTAACTCGCCGAACCTGATTGCCGGCGTGCCGGTGTCCTACGTATCGGGTACGTATGAAAACGTGAATACCAACGCGGCCTCGGCGTATAACCGCGGTATCGACTTCTCGCTGACCTCGCACAACTTCACCGGCGCGGGTCAGGCACTAAGCTGGACTACTACGCTGAACGTATCGGCCTACAAAACCAAACTGGAGTCGCTGGGTGCAGGTCTACCTTATAACGGTGGGAGTACGTTGAGCGGCAACAGCATTGTGCGTTACGATGAAGGCTACGCCTTTGGCTCATTCTATGGCTGGGTAGCCGACGGCTTGTTCCAGACGCGGGAAGAGGTAGATGCACACGCCACGCAAACAGCCCAGACGAGCCCAGGTGATATTCGCTTCAAGGATTTGAACGAGGATGGTATCATCAACGCTGATGACCGGAAGTTTATCGGTAATCCGAACCCGAATTTCACCTTTGGCATCACCAATACGCTGAACTACAAAGGCTTCGATTTGAGCTTCTTTATTCAGGGTGTGCAGGGCAACGATGTGTACAACTTGAACCGCTACCTGCTGGAAAGCGCACTGTACGGCTCATTTAGCGGTGGCACCCGCGTGCTCAACCGTTGGACTGGTCCCGGCACCAGCAACGACGTGCCCCGCGCCATCGACAGCGACCCGAACCAAAACCTGCGGGTATCTACGCACTTCATTGAGGATGGCTCGTACGTGCGCCTCAAAAACCTGACGCTGGGCTATTCGCTGCCGCAGAGCATCACCAACCGCTTCGGCTCCTCGCAGCTGCGGGTGTATTTCACGGCGCAAAACCTGTTGACGCTGACCAAGTACAGCGGCTTCGACCCAGAAGTAAGCGCCAGCGGTGTCGACCAAGGCATCTACCCGCAGTCGCGGGTGCTGATGGGCGGTATCAACATCGGTTTTTAATCTGTTCCAATTCCCACGAAAATGACTATCACAAAATATACTTGCGGCGCTTTCCTGTTGTCGCTGGGCCTGCTGACCACCAGTTGCGGGGAAGAATTCTTGGAGGAGTCGCCCTCTGACCAGATAACGGACGCTAACTTTTACAAAAACCAAACCGACGCCATTCAGGCCGTAACGGCCGCGTATAGTGAGCTGACCAAAGCCGGTCAATACAACAGCGCACTCTGGGGCATGGATATCATGGCCGATATCTCGACCACGGGCGGCGGTGGCGGCAGCGATGGTATTGAATACACCCAACTCGACGACTACAACATTCCAACTACCAATGCGATAGCGCAGCAGCTGTGGCAAGGCAGCTACATTGGGGTAGGGCGGTGCAATATTGTGCTACAAAAAGTGCCGCTTATCACGGAAATTGATCCAGCAATTCAAAAGCGCAGCTTGGGCGAGGCCCAGTTTCTGCGGGCAAAGTATTACTTTGACCTAGTGCGGGCGTATGGCGACGTGCCACTGGTGACAGTGCCACCCGCCAGCGCGGCGGAAGCCAATGTTGCTCGCTCACCGGCTGCTGACGTGTATAAGCAGATTGAACAGGACTTAAAAGATGCTATCGGGAACCTGCCTGCATCGTACAGCGGCGGCGACCTGGGCCGAGCTACCAAATGGGCCGCAACGGGCCTGCTGGCAAAAGTGTATATCACACAGGGCAACAAGGCCGGAGCTGCCGAGCAAGCGCGTGCGGTAATTACAGGCTCGGGCAAAAGCCTGTGGGCCAACTACGGCGACAACTTCAAAACGGCCAACGAAAACGGCAAAGAGTCGTTGTTTGAGGTGCAGTACATCAACGGCCGCAACGAGTACGACCGCAACAACGTGGGCTCGGCACTGAACGAGTTTTTGGGGCCACGTGGTCAGAACCAGACGCCGGGTAGCGGTTACGGGTTTGATATTCCAGAACCGGATTTCGTGAACGGCTACCTAGCCGGTGACACGCGCAAGCCCGTCACCATCTGGATGCCCGGCGACACCTACCCCGATGGTACCAAGAACCCTGCTACGCTAGGCGGCTCTCCGTTTGGGTACAGCTGCAGGAAGTGGTTTGTAGGTAAAGTAAATACCAACATCTGGGACTCGCCTCTCAACGTGCCGGTACTACGCCTAGCTGAAATGTACCTGATTCTGGCTGAGGCAGTAGGACCCACGCCGGAAGGCTTTGAGGCTATCAACAAAGTACGCCGTCGTGCGCTTGGAGTAGACTATAACACGGCCAATGCTACCGCCGATCTGAATGCTAGTAATACACCTGATTTCACCGCTGCTGTTTTGCGCGAGCGTAAGTACGAGCTAGCGTTTGAGTTTGATCGGTGGTTTGATCTGAAGCGTTACGGCGGTACCCCATACGGCCTGGTAGCGGTAATGACCGCGCAGAGTGCCTACCTCAAAACACTTGGTATCAACAGAGGGGTGCCCACGGCCAACAACCTAGTGCTGCCCATCCCGCAGTCGGAGCGCGACGTGAACCCCAACCTAACCCAGAACCCCGGCTACTAAGCCGCTTTTACGGACGCTTTCAGCCTATTTGATATGAAAATTACCAGGAACAAAGCAGTGTGGGCGCTACTGGCGAGCCCACTGTTCTTCACGGCCTGCGACAAAAACGATGAAGGGCAACTGGAAGGCGCATTGCCGTCGCCCAGCTTCACCAGCACCGTCAACTCGACGCAATTTCCCGTGAAGGTTACGTTTAATAACACCAGCGAAAACGGCTTCATTAACGAGTGGGAATACGGCGACGGCACTACCGGAACCGGTTCACCTTCCACGCATACTTACAACACGCCTGGCACTTATAAAGTACGCCTGCTAGTATCGGGAAAGGGTGGTTTTGCCCAGACATCGCAAACCGATGTGGTAGTGCCTTCGGCCTGCGGCAACACCGGCTTTTCGGCGCTGGTAGCCTGCAACGGCAGCGCACCCTCAGCGCGCGTATGGACATTTTCTAGTGCAGCCGGCGCCATTAAACGGCTGGATGCCAACGACAACGTTACGTCTTCATCGGCCGCCAACGCCCTGGCTTCTTGCCAGGCCGATGACCAGTTCAGCTTTAGTGGTAGCTCTTTCACCTACACGTACACAGCGAATAATAAGTGTGGGAATGCTGAAGCCAACGCCTCGACCAGCTTCGTGTATAAGCCGGGTAGCAATGGGCTAGGCCAGCTGACTCTGGGTAGCAGCAAAGCCTTCATTGGTGAGCAAGTGGCCCTGAGAGACAGCACCTATACCATCGTAGAAGCCAGCAGCACGGTTCTACGCTTGCGTGGTACGCTGGCAAATGGCACCAAAACAGAGGTAACGCTGGTACCCTTCGATGCCGTAACCCGCGTGAAGCAGTTGCTGACGGGTGGTACCCAGAAAACCTGGATGCTCGACAACTCGGTGGAAAAGACCATTACGGTAGGTACAGAGGCCAAGCCAACTGACTACTACGCGGGTGGTGCGGCTGGGGCTTTGCCCGCCTGCCAGGCCGATGACGAGTTTACGTTCTCTGCTACCGATGCGTATACCTATAATGCCAAGGACGAAACCTTTGTGGCTGGGAAAGATGGTGTGCCCGGTAGCTGCCAGGCCGCTCGCTCGGGTACTTCAGCCTACACCTTTGGCCCGGCCGATGGTGCAGGATTAGCCCAACTGGTATTTGCCAAGGCGGGTACGTTCATAGGTATCACCGATGCGCCGGATCTGACGTACCGCATCCTATCTATTACGGATAAGAACATGGTAATACGCGCCGGTACGGGCAAAAACAACGGCACCGTATTCGACATCAAGTTGATTGCCAAATAGCTTCTTGTGCCGGATGAACTTGTTCATCCGGCATTTGCTTTTCTCTTCGTATGAAAAACCACCTGATTCCCACCCGCTCTTTCCATTTCTGCAAAGCCGGGGCCAGCGCACTGCTAGCCCTGAGCTTACTGGCCTGTACGGAAGAAAAAAAACCGGATATTCCGGCGCCTACCCCTGATCCAACCAGCACCACGGCCAATGCGGAGGCCAAGGACTACACGCAATACACCGAGTTGATTTGGAGTGATGAGTTTGACGGTGGCGGCGCTGTGGACCAGACCAAATGGACCCAAGAAACCGGTGGTAATGGTTGGGGCAACAACGAGCTACAGTATTACACCAACTCTACGGAGAACTCCTACGTGTCGAGTGGTAACCTGATCATTGAAACCAAGAAGCAGGCGATGAGTGGCCGCGACTATACCTCGGCCCGCCTCATCACCAAAGGCAAGCAGAGCTTCACTTTCGGCCGCATTGATGTGCGGGCGAAGCTGCCCAAAGGGCAAGGCATTTGGCCCGCCATCTGGATGCTGGGTAGCGACATCGACCAGAACAACTGGCCGGCGTGTGGCGAGATTGACATTATGGAACTGCGAGGGCACGAGCCAAACAAGGTGCTCTCTACCATGCACTATGGTAGCAACACCGCTACCCATCAATACAAAGGTTCGGAAACCACACTCGCCAGTGGCGATTTCGCCAACGATTTCCACATTTTCAGTGTGGTGCGTAGCAGGGATAAAATCCGTTCTTACGTGGATGGACGTGAGTTCTATTCCTTTACGGCTAGCGATGTTTCGCCTTATGCATATCCGTTCAATAATCCATTTTTCGTGATTCTGAACGTAGCAGTAGGAGGCAATTTCTTGGGCAATCCTACCCCGGAGACTATCAATACAACCTCTTTCCCTCAGCAGATGCTAGTGGATTACGTGCGCTTCTATCAATACAAATAAGGTGTAGGGTAGCCCACTTGATAGTAGAGGTAGGAGCGAGGCTTATTATTCTATAGAAATGTTTAGCCTGCATTGTTATATGTCATCATTAACAAACAGATTATTAATGACTTATGAGGTTGTGTCTGCTTGTTTAGCCATGAAGCAGGGTGACTGTAGCAAAAATAGGCACCGTTACTACATGTAGAAATATCCGTGGTGTGGCATGTCTACACTGGGTTTCCGGGAGCCGGTTCCGCTTGTTGTTAGGGTAGCGGGCCGGCTCTTTTGGAGCTGGCTTTCTGCGTTATTCAGCGGAAATGTTGGAAAAAACCGGGTAATTGCGTCATTCTTCCAATTATTCTTTCATTCATGGCTGGTCTTCCACAATCCAATTCACCAACCCTTGCTGTTGACAACCTCCCTGATGGAGGTAAAAGTTACACCTCAGCACTAGCTTCTCTAACGGTCCTGTTTTTCATGTGGGGATTTATCACCTGCCTGAACGACATCCTGATTCCCTTTCTCAAAGTCATCTTCGGACTCAGCTACGCGCAGGCCAACCTGATCAATTTATGCTTCTTCGGGGCATACTTTCTGGTGAGCATTCCAGCCGGTAAGCTGGTAGCACGGGTAGGCTACAAAAACGGCCTATTGATTGGGCTGGTGATAGCAGCCATAGGTTGCTTCTTGTTTTATCCCGCAGCTGGCAGCAGAGCCTACGCGTTGTTCCTGGGGGCATTATTTATTCTGGCCTCTGGTATCACTGTTTTGCAGGTAGCCGCCAATCCATACGTCGCTATTCTGGGCAAGCCGTCGCTGGCTTCGGCCCGCCTCACGCTCACGCAGGCGTTCAACTCGCTGG
The DNA here is from genome assembly GCF_014217645.1 of Hymenobacter sp. NBH84. Lineage (NCBI taxonomy): Bacteria > Pseudomonadati > Bacteroidota > Cytophagia > Cytophagales > Hymenobacteraceae > Hymenobacter > Hymenobacter sp. NBH84. The sequence continues at coordinate 2,667,367 of NZ_CP043644.1, read as the reverse complement.
GGGTGTTCATCGCTCCGTACATCGGCTCCATCCTCATCCTATCGCATTTGCCGGAGCTGGACAACGTAGCCCCCGAAACGATTGACATTGGAGCGTTGCAGATTCCCTACCTGGTATTCGGTGGTATTTTGCTGTTTGTGAGCATCTTACTGAGCCGGCTTAAACTACCGGTTATCGCACACACTACGCCCGATGGCTTCTCTGCTGCCGACATGGGCCGGGCATGGCACCGCCGCCACCTAGTGCTTGGGGTGATTGGTATTTTCACCTACGTAGGTGCCGAGGTAGCCATTGGCTCGCACATCGTCAACTACCTCAACCTGCCCGATGTGATGAATATGACGCCGAAAGAGGCGGGCATTATGCTGATGTTCTATGGCGGTACGGCTATGGTAGGACGTTTCCTAGGCGCGTATCTGTTAGGTCGCTTCCCTACGGGTCGGTTGCTGGCCATCAATGCAGTAGGAGCAGTACTATTGATATTGCTTTCCGTAAGCTCGACCGGCGAGGTAGCCATGTGGACGCTACTAGCCGTAGGCTTTATGAACTCCCTGATGTTCTCGGCTATTTTCACGTTGGCAGTGGCCGACTTGGGCTCACTCACAGAAGAGGCTTCGGGCTTATTGTGCACTGCCATTGTCGGTGGCGCGCTCATTCCGCCGTTGTTTGGTCTAATAGCTGACTACCAGAGCCTGCGCTTAGCTTTTATCCTACCTGCGTTATGTTACGCCTACATTGGATGGTACGGCTTGAGCGGCCACAAGCAAAAATCTGCTTAACGCTTTGCTAAAACGAATTAGCTGTACCCAAAAGAAAATCCCCGGAGCCATTGGCACCGGGGATTTTCTTTTGGGTAGGAATAGCGTTACTCCGCGCTAGTAGGAGCCGGAGCCGGGGTGGACGCAGCCGAAGCATCCGGGGCCTGACCTTCTGGCCGCGGCCCACGGCCGCCGCGGTTGCGGCCGCCACGCTTCCGGCGGCGTTGTCCCTCGCGTGCCGCCTCATTAGTGCCGGTAGCGTCTGTAGTAGCTCCTTCCAGGCGGGGTGCGCGGGAAGGGCGGCTACTGGTGGCTTGTGTCGGCGTGGTGCCATCAGCAGCCTGGGTAGGGTTGGCCTGATCTTCCCGGCGCGGGCCACGGCCGCTGCGGTTGCGCCGCTCTGCACCTTCGCTGCGGGGCCGGTCGCCTTCACGACGAGGGCGGCCACCGTCGCGGCCGGAGCCGCCACGTCCATCGCGCCCACCTAGTTTGCCGCGCAAGCCGCTGAAGCGCTTGGGGTCAAACTCGGGCGCTTCGCCCAGGCCCAGCTCTTCCGTGATGTTCTGTTTCTCTACCTCGCGCTCCAGCAGCTTCTCAATCTTCACTACACGGTCTTGGTCTTGGTCGGAGATGAAAGTGATGGCCGTGCCAGTGGTAGCAGCGCGGGCCGTGCGGCCAATGCGGTGCACGTAGTCCTCGGCAGCGCGCGGGATGTCGTAGTTTACCACGTGGCTCAGCGAGTCGATGTCGATGCCGCGGCTGAGCACGTCGGTGGCTACTAGGATGGGGAACTGCTTATTTTTGAACTCGCGCATGATCTGCTCGCGCTCCTCCTGCGTGCAGTTCGAGGAAATACCCTGCGCCACGTAGCCCAGCTTATTGATGCTACGCACAATGCCGCTCACGGCCGCCTTCTGCGATGTAAACAGCACCATGCTCTGCACTTGCTGGTTCTTCAGGATATGCTCCAGCAGGTAGATCTTCTGGCGGTCGAACGCCATGTAGAACTGCTGATTGATGCCCTCCGCCGGCTTCGATACGGCCAACCGGATTTCTTCCGGCTCTTGCAGCAACTGCTTCGAGAATTCCTTGATTTTGTTGGGCATGGTGGCCGAGAACAGCAGCGTCTGCCGCTCCTTGGGCAAGTGCCGCACAATGCTCAGAATGTCATCAGAGAAACCCATGTCCATCATCTTATCGGCCTCGTCGAGCACCAGATAATTGAGCTGGTCGAACTTCACGTAGCCCATTTGCATGTGGGCAATCAGGCGGCCGGGGGTAGCAATGATGATGTCGGCGCCGCCGGTGAGGGCGCGCTTCTGCTGCTCCCAGCCCTCGCTTTTGCCACCGCCATAGATGGCAATGCTGCTGGCCTCCACAAAGTAGCCGAAGCCCGTCACCTGCTCATCAATCTGGGTAGCCAACTCGCGGGTAGGCACCAGAATCAGGGTGCTGGTGTGCGTGTGCTTGGCGTGCGAAATCTTGTCGAGCAGCGGAATGAGGTAGGCAGCAGTTTTGCCGGTACCCGTCTGAGCGCAGGCAATCAGGTCTTTGCCTTCAATAATTTTGGGAATGGCCTGTTCCTGAATGGGCGTGGCCTGTAGGTAATTCATGGCATCCACGCCGGCCAGCAGGTCTTCGTGGAGATTGAAATCGTGAAACGTCAAGGGACAGCAAATATGAAGTGAAAAACAGGCTGACCTTGCGTTTCCGGTCAGCAAACAGCGGGTATTGTGGTAAAGGTACGGCATTTGTGCGGTTGGGCGCGTACACAAAACCAGGATGCTACGCTTGTGAAACGCGGATAGCTCCGCAGAAATTCCTCCTATTCAATACCATGGTATGTCTCCGCTCGACCGCTTCTCCACACAAGCCGCCCAATACGCGCAGTACCGTATCGACTACCCTCAGGAACTATACACCGAGCTTTTGGCTGGCCTGCCGTCCCGGCAGCGTGCGTGGGACTGCGCCACCGGCAACGGCCAAGTAGCCACCGAACTCGCCGGGTATTTTGCGCACGTAGATGCCACCGATAGCAGCGCGGCCCAACTGGCAAATGCTACCCTGCGCCCCAACATTACCTATCAGGTAGCTGCCGCCGAAGCAACGCCCTTCGCCGACAATACCTTCGACCTGGTAACCGTGGGTCAGGCCGTGCATTGGTTTGATTTCGAGCGGTTTAATGCCGAAGTGCAACGCGTAGCCCGGCCGGGTGCTACCCTTGCAGAGTGGGGCTACCAGCTGGCTCAGCTGCAGGCCGATCTGAACCCTGTACTGACGCATTTCTACGCCGATACGATGCGCCCGTATTGGGACGACAACCGCTGGCACATCGACGACCAGTACGCCCGCATTCCCTTTCCATTTGGGCAGGTGCAGCACCGCACCTACCACGTGCGCCGGCACTGGACGGCCGCTTGGTTTTTGCAGTACTTGCGCACGTGGTCAAGCGTGGTGAAGTACGAGCAGCAACACGGCACCGACCCCGTGCTATTGATCGAAGAAGAAGTGGGGCGGCGCTGGGGCCAAGGGGAGCGAGAAGTGGTTTTTCCGGTGTTTCTGCGGCAGGGAGTGGTAGAGAAATAGAGGTGGAGAAAGGAAGAATTTACCGAGGTTTATACAGAACCGGTGCGCATAGATTAGCTTGATTTTGTATACTAGCAACTCGTGCCTACCTGTTTTTTTACCGCTGTGCGGTATTTTTCATCCTAACGCGTCGTTCGGTCGGCGCTTTCTCTTATGGACGATACGCCCCGCCCTACCCCGCCTGCTGCCTTTAGCCCCGAGCAACTGCCTACCCCTGCTGTCACCGAAAGCGCCACTGCGCCTACCCCCAACACCACGGCCGCAACGGAAGAAGAAACGCCCGACCGCCTGGGTCAGATTTTTGACGGCCTCAAGCAGAAATCCTCAGCCAAGCAGCTCATCTACCGCAATACCATTGCTACATTTGATCTGCTGCGGCAGGTATCGCAGGAGCTGGTGGTGGAGCTGAGCCGCAAGATTTCGCCCCTCGATTCGAGCGTGGTGGTGGAGTACCGGCCCATCAACGACATGGAGTTCCATATCAAGTTTTCGGGCGATTTGCTGGTGTTTGTGCTCCACTCCAACATCGTCACCTTCCCCGACGACTACGGCCCGATGAACACGGCCTACGTGGAGGCCGATTTCCGGCGGCGCTTTTTTGGGCACATCATGGCCTACAACTTCATGGCCGACAGCGTGAAGTACCAGCGCATGAACGACCCCGGCTACCTCGTTGGGCGCCTACTCGTCAACATCGACAATCATTACTTCCTGGAAGGTGTGCAGCAGCTGGAGCTACCCGACCACGACATGGCCGCGTCGCCCATCACCCCGGAAATGCTGCGCCTGTTCGTGGAAAGCGCCATGATTGCGGCCGTCAACAACGACCTCATCGCGCCTCCCATGAATGAAATTAAGAAGATTACGGTCAAGCAAAAGATTGAAAACCAACAAGTAAGCCGTGGTAGCAAAGTCGGCTTCAGCTTCTCTCACCAGCAGCATCTCGGTGAGGGATTAGTGTACTAAGTAGTGAGAGAGCGAAGTGGTGAAGTAGAAAAACGCCTGTCATCCTGAGCGCAGCGTAGGATGACAGGCGTTTTCCTACTTCACAAACTCTACACTTCACTATCTCACCTGATATCCTACCTTCTCGCGCACTTTGTTGAGGATGGTGCTGCCGTAGGCCTGCGCTTTGCGGGCACCTTCAGCGAGGCGGGCGTCTATTTCGGGAAGGTTGTTCATGTAATAGGTGAACTGTTCCCGCTCAGTGGCAAACCGCTCCCGAATTAGCTCGTACAGAGCCGTTTTGGCGTGGCCGTAGCCGTAGCCGCCGTTCAGGTAGTTGACGCGCATGTCGGTAACTTGCTTTGGGGTGGCCAGCAAGGAGTAGAGCTTGAAGGTGGTGTCGTTGTCGGGGTCTTTGGGGGCTTCTAGGGGCGTGCTGTCCGATACGATGCTGCGGATGGTTTTGAGCAGCGCTTTGTCATCCACAAAAATGTCGATGATGTTGCCGTAGCTCTTGCTCATTTTCTGGCCATCGATGCCGGGAATGGTCATCAGCTGCTGATCGACGCGGGCCTGGGGTAGCACGAAGGTTTCGCCGTAGCGGCTGTTGAAAGCGCTGGCAATGTCGCGGGTGATTTCCAAGTGCTGAATCTGGTCTTTGCCCACGGGTACTACTTCCGCATCGTAAAGCAGAATATCGGCCGCCATCAGCACGGGGTAAGTAAACAGGCCCGCGTTTACGTCGGAAAGCCGGTCCGATTTGTCCTTGAACGAGTGCGCGTTTGCCAGCATAGGGTAGGGGGCAAAGCACGATAGGTACCACGTCAGCTCCGTTACCTGCGGTACGTCGGACTGCCGGTAGAACAGGTTTTTCTCCGTATCGAAGCCGCAGGCCAGCCACGCGGCCGCCACAGCGTAGGTGTTCTGGCGTAGCGTGTCAGCGTCGCGCACGGTAGTAAGCGAGTGCAGATCAGCAATAAACAGCAACGACTCGTTGGTGCTGGTTTTCGACAGCTCGACGGCCGGAAGAATGGCGCCCAGCAGGTTGCCCAAGTGCGGGCGGCCGGTGCTCTGGATGCCAGTGAGAATACGGGACATAGAGTTTAGCTATTAGCTACTAGCTGTTGGCTGTTAGCTTTTTCAGGATGATGGATGTGTTAGCTAAGAGCCAACAGCTAGTAGCTAACAGCTCAAAAATTACACGCTCACGTCTGCCGCGGCTTCTTCTTGTAGCTCCTCGGTTTTTTCCTGGCCCAGGTATCGGTCGATGAGGCTGTGGGCCAAGTAGAGCACCGGCGTGAGCAGAATGGCTGCTGCAAATTTATACCAGTAGTTGGTGTTGGCAACGCGTAGCACCTGCGCAAAGCTCCAATTACCGAACAGGTAGAACGCCACATACAGCACCACAAACGAGTCAACGAGCTGCGAAACGAGCGTGGAACCAGTAGCGCGCAGCCACACGTAGCGCCCCTTAGTAAGTCGCCGTAGCCACGCAAAAATGGTGGCGTCCAGCACCTGCCCAATTCCGAAAGCCACTATAGAGCCCGTGATGATGCCCAGGCCCTGCCGGAAAATACTCTGATAGGCAAAGTCGATATCAAATGGCCTACCCTGGGCGTCGGTGCCGTTCACCTCCAGCCAGAACTTAGCCGGTGGCAGGTAGGTGGTAGCCAGAATGATGAAGAACGCGTACAGAATCAGCCCCATCGTGAGGAAGCTCACGCGAAGCACGCCCGCCTTGCCGAAGTACTCGTTGATGATATCGGTGGTGATGAAGACCACCGGCCAGATGAGTACGCCGGCCGTGAGGTCGCCGGGCAGGGTAGGGGGTAGACCGAATAGGGCATTGGCAGAAAATATCTTGACGCCAATAATTTCTGCCAGCAGAGCATTCACAATGAAAATGCCGCTGAGAACCAGGTACAACTGTTGTTTCTTCTTCGCCATAACGGCGGGCAATAAGGTAGAAATCAGTACGGGAATTCTGTAGCGAGACTATTCGCCCGGCTACTTCGACAAAAATATCGTTTTGCCTTCTTTGGCTGATTGCCGGGCCGCATCCAGAATCTCTACCACGATGAGGTTGGCATCCAGCGACGATAATTTATCTTCCTGAATATCGCCCCGCACCACGGCGGCCAGGTAGGCAAACGGCTCATCGTACGGGGCCTTCGGGGCTGCAATAGTCAGCTCCTGCGGTGCGGCTTTTTCGGTAGGGCGCACGCGTAGCTGACGACTGTCGAGCGCGAAGACGGCGCCGGTCTGCCCGTAAATTTCGATGTCTTTGCGGGAGTAGGGCCAGTTCCAGGATGCCTGAATGATGCCTTGCGCGTGCGGGTAGGTAACCACAATCGTGGCCTCGTCATCCACGCGCGGATATACCTGCGGCTGCAAGTGCTGGGTCACGGCCGTCACCGACTGGGGCCGCTGGCCCTGCATCAGCCAGGTCATCAAATCGGCGCCATAGCAGCCAAAGTCGATTAGCGCCCCGCCGCCGTTTTGCACTGGGTCAGTCAGCCACTCTAGGAACTCTGGGTTCACGTTGATGGCTTTTGGGCCCTGGTGGCCGTCGTGTACCACCATTTTGCGGATGTCGCCGATGGTTTTTTGCTGCGTTACCAGCTCGTAGGCCCGGTGGTTGGTGCCGTACCAGCTGGTTTCGTAGTTGGTGAGCAGATGGATGTGGTGCTTGTTCGCCAGAGCAGCCATCTGGCGGGCGTGATCTACGCTCACAGCCAGGGGCTTTTCTACCATCACATGCACGCCACGGGGCGCACAGGCCTGCACCACGGCTAGGTGGTCGTAGATGCTGTTGAAAGCCGTTACGGCCTGGGGCTTGGTCTTCACCAGCATTTCTTCCAGGGTAGGATACACCAGCTTCATGCTCAGACCATATTGCTTGGTGATGCGCTGGGCCAAGTCGCGGTTGGGCTCCGCAATGCCCACTATCGTCACGTCGCCGCGCTGGGCGCGGCCCAGCAGCACGTGCACGTGGGCGTGCGTGAGGCCCGCAATGCCTACGCGTACGGGTGCAGGGGCAGAGATAGTGGCATTAGCGGCGGCAATGGAGCCGAGCAGCAGCAACACAACTAAAAGAATGGTTCTGGGCATGGGTGGGATAGAAAGAGGGTGCTTATGAATACATTAGAACGTCATGCTGAGCGGAGTCGAAGCATGACGTTCTTGTTCGCTTTTCAAATTTTATAAGCTCACTGTTTTGCCTTCTACACCCAATTCCGTATTCGGGAACACCGCCTGAGCCTCAGCAAGTAAAGGCGCCAAATCGCGGTAGCGCGACGAAAAGTGCCCAATAAGCAGCTGTTTTACTTGTGCCTGTTTGGCTAGCAAAGCGGCCTGATGCGCGGTAGAGTGGTGGGTAATGGCCGCTCGCTCCCGCATCTCATCCGAAAAGGTAGCCTCATGATAGAGCAAGTCCACGCCGTGCAGCAGCGGCGCTAGGCCTGGTAGGTAGAGCGTGTCAGAGCAGAAGGCGTAGCTGCGCGAGGGGGTAGGGTCGGTGGTAACGTCGGCGTTGCGAACGAGCAGGGCGTTGGTGGCCGGGTCGTACACGTCTTCGCCCTGCGCGAGAGCCGCTAGTTGGGCCGGCGTGAGGCCAGCCGGCAATTGCTCCTTGATAAGGTGGCGGCGCTTCGGCTTCTCCCGAAACAAATAGCCGCAGCACGGAATGCGGTGCTGCATGGGCAGCGTGTGTACCGTCAGCTGCTTGTCCTCAAAAATCTGCTGGTGCTGGGTGGTATCTACCGCCGTAAACAGCAACTCAAAATTAAGCCGCGTGTGTGAGTAGCGAAACTGCGTGGTCAGAATCTCATCGAGGCCGGGCGGGCCGAAGAGCTGGAGCGGCTCGGTTCGCCCGTGCAGGTGCATGGTGCCCAGCAGCCCGAACAATCCGAAAAAATGGTCGCCGTGCAGGTGGGAGATGAAAATCGTGTGGATGCGCGGGTGCCGGATTTTATACTCCAACAAGCGGCGCTGCGTGCCCTCACCGCAATCGATCAGGTATTGGCTAGCGCCTACCGTCAGGAGTTGCGCCGTGTGGTGGCGGTCCATCACGGGGGTGGCCGAAGCACTACCGAGTATTTTCAGTTCGAACTCCAAGGAATAGCTGGTAGCTGATAGCCGCGTTGGCAGATAGCTGCGGCCAGAGAGTTAAAAATACGAAAGCTGCTGGCCGTTAGCTGTCAGCGGAAAACTAACAGCTAGCAGCCAACAGCTATCAGCTAAAAAACGCGCTATTCTTTGTTGGTCAGGTCGCGCTCGATGGCGTGCAGGAAGATGCGGTCAATGCCTTCCTCTACCGTGGGCAGAATATGCAGTACCGATTCCAGCTTGGATATGGTGATAAGCTTCATTACGTGGTCTTGCAGGCCGGTGAGCACCAGCAGGCCACCCGTAGAGTTGCACAAGCGGTTGGCAATCAGAATGGAGCTAAGGCCCGACGAATCGGTGTATTTCACGTTGGCCAGATCCAGAATCAGGTTGTTGGTGCCTTCGGCATTCAGCTTCACAAATTCCGACTTCAGATCGGGCGCAACAGTAGTGTCGAGCTTCTTCTCGTCAATCGTAATTATGGTGTAGGTGTCCTTTTTATCAATCGAGTACTTCATACCGCGTGTTTCGGTGGTTAAGGGAGTTGCGAAGGTAGGAAAAAAATGTTCGAGACGGAGAGAAGAAAGGTACGGGAAAGATAGCAGAATTTTAATACCCAGTTGGACCTGCCGTACCAAATGTGAGGGAGGCCCACGTGCTATGCCAGTCAGCGCGGGTGTGGTCGGGGATGGCGGCCATACGCACCGTGCTCAGCAGATAGCTACCGGGAGTGGATAAGCGTAACAAAATTCGGCCGCTAAGGTTGCTGTACAGGCGCGAAGCTTTGGGTTTTTGTCCGGGCTGGCGCTGCCACACCTGCACCAACGCGCCGGTTACGGGCTGCCCGTCCTGCACCACGCGCACCGTCAGCACGGCTCCTGGCCGCAGCAGGTAGGGATTTTGCTCGGGTATCAGCTCCAGCGGCAAGCCCACGGGGCGGGCGTAGGCGCGAGCCGTATCGCGGGAGTTTACTTTGCCTACCTGTATCAGCGTTTTGGCACACCGCCGGTAGGCCTCCCGCGCGGGTTTGGTTAATTCGTTGCGTTGCTGGCGCAGTACTAACACGTTATCGAGACCTTCTTCCTTGAGGTAGGTATTGAACTGCTCGGCCGTTTGCTCCAGGTAGGCGTCGTTGGTAGCCAGCGCCACTACGTGTGTGCCCGGCTGGGCGAATGTGAGGGCCGTTTGCAGCGTGTCGGCCTGGGTGGCGCTGGTAGTAAGATCTTCAGTACCGGCCGGACCGGCGTGGACGAAACGCGTAATGCGGCTGCTTTTGCCTGCCCAGCGCTGGCCAGTGAAATTTTCGCCTACCCAGGTTTGCAGGTTGATTTTCTGACCAGCTGCCACAAAATAGTGCGGCGGCGCTAACCAAAATTCATGCGCAGCCGCCAGAAGCGCCGGCGTGCCGATAACTACAGTTAGAACAATGCTTTTCAGCGAAGGCCGCATACGGGCAAGTAGAGAGAAGTGAACACTACCGCCTAGGCAGCGCTCCGAAGAACGCGTGCCACCTAGGCGGTAGTGCATCTAAGTTTGTAAAAAATGATGTGCAGGAGATGAAGCTACCCTACTTGTTCTTTAAAGCGTCATTTCTCTCGCTGGTTGAAATGACGGTTTAGCAGTCGAAAGGACTACTCGCCTAAAACCGCTCCAAGGCCAGCGCGTAGGCGCGGTCATAATACACCCGCAGGTTTTTCCAATCGAACAGCTCCGAGGAGTTTTCTACGCGGTTGCGCTGGGCAATTCGCTCGCGGCGGTTTTGCAGCACGAAGTTCCAGAGCATATCCGTCAACTCTTCGGCGGCTTCGTGGAAAGAGCGCTCTTGGCGGTGCACCACATAGATGCCCTTGTCTTCGTGGTCGGATACGTGCTGCATCACGTAGTCGCCGAAGCCGGAGAGGTCGGAGGTAATGGCCGGCACGCCGCGCGCAATGCACTCCAGCGGCGTGTAGCCCCAGGGCTCGTAGTAGCTCGGGAACACGCCCAAGTGGCAGCCGCGCACAAACTGCCCGTACTCCATGCCAAATAATGGTGAGGTAGGCGACACAAAATCGGGGTGATACACCATCTTCACGCGGTCGTGCTGGTAGTTGAGCAGGTTGGCGCGGCGCATGAAGTTCAGGATATCATCATTCTGGTCATCAATCAGGTTGTGGGTGATGATGGAGGGTAGGGCGTTGGTTTTCCAGCTTTGCAGGGTGCGGCGGTAGCGCAGGCGCCAGTAGTCGTCTACCATGGCGCTGAGGTCGGGGAGGCGGTGGTCGGTACCGGCGGCGGCGGCGTAGAACAGCCGCTCGCCTACTTGCTCCTGAATGGCCTCGCACGTCTCGCGCACCTCATCCAGAATAGCACGGTTCTGCAGCACCAGCGGGTTGATGCTGGTGAAAGGCCGCTTCGTGATAAAGAACATCACCACGTTGCCCTCCAGGCCGCTTTGTTGCAGGCGGTAGTTGAGGCGGGCTAGCGCTTCCAAGGTCAGGTCGAAACCCTTGTTGTGGTACTCGTAACGGCCCGAGGTGAACAGGTACAGCGTGTTATCCAGATCAAAAGAATAGCTCTGGAAAAAGTGCGCCATCACAAACTCGTTGATCTTGTCCTTGTACTGCTTATGCAGGTTCTGGAACTCGTGCAGGGCCACAAACCGCTCAATGTTGAGGCCGTTGGGCAGCACCGCATCGGGGAACCGGTCGAGTAGGTAGATGCACTCGCGCACCGTCAACTCGCTCACGGTGGTAAACACATGCGAGCCGTGCGCGGCGGCGCGCTCGATGCTCACAGCCGTTTCAATGTTGAAATGCCGCGCCTCGGCCAGCCAGTCTACCTGCATCAGGTGCTCGTAGAAGTTGGGGTCGTTCATGGCCAGGTAGCGGCCCAGCAGGGTAGCGTGCGTGGTAAATACGATGTGCACCGGCACCTGGTCGCGGCGCAGATCGGGAATGGCCACGCCGGTCATCCACTCGTGGAAGTGCGCAATCACGCGGCGTGGCGGCACCACTTCAGCGGTCAGAATTTCAATGAAAATCTTCGCCAGATGCCCAAACGCCTCTACCTGGTGCAGGAGGTCGTCGTTGTCGGGAGTAGGGATGCCGTGGTGGTGCCACAGGTCGCTTTTAATGCTGCCCAAGTGGCCGTATACTTGGAAGGGGTTGATGAGCACCGTGCGCGGCCTACCCGTCACCAGCCACACGCCGTACTGCACATCGTAGCCCCGCTGCCGCATCTGGCGCACGGCCCCGGCAAAGGGGTCGGAAAGGAGCGTCAGCTGCATATCATCGAAGGGCTCAAACTCGCTCTGGGCCTGTTGCGGAAAGTAGGGCCCTAGCAGGCAGTACCGGTCGCCCCATCCCTGCACGGCGGCGGGTACCTTGGAGCGAATTACGGTGTAGATGCCACCTACCTGGTTACAAACTTCCCAAGCAGATTCGACAAGCAGGGCGTCTAGGGCAATGGCATTGGAATTGGTACGGGTGGGGTATTGCATAAAAGGAAAGAGTAGCAGGGAGGTGTATGGTAGGAGTACGGGCAATATAGCGGGGAGAGTTGGCAGAAGCGGCAACAATTTCCCAATTCCGAACAGATTATCTACTCATCAGCAACCATTGGCGCATTGGATTGTGGCATTCGACAGAATGTAAGCGACTCCAGTACAGGTAGAGCTACACAGGAAAAGTAGCCTGACTTTCTATCTACTTACAAAATGCAACGCAAAACGCCTACCCCAACATTGAAGCAGGGTAGGCGTGTTGCGTTGTAGAAAAGGCCGCTGACTACTGCGGGTTTTGCGAGATAATCAGCACGGAATAGGGCGCCAAGCCAAAGGTGCCATAGTAGGGTTGGTCGTCGTAAATTCCTTCCTCCGCGTGCGTGCCGGTGCTCTGGAAATTGCCGAATTCTTCGTCATACCCTTCCCAGTCAGAGTTGAAGCGCACGTGCCATTCGCCGTTGCGGGGTAGGCCGATGGCGTAGGCATCGTAGCCTTGATTGGCGAAATTGGCGAGTACGATGGTTGTATCGCCGGGGCCGCCTTGGTCGCGGCGTGCAAAGGCAATGACTTTGTTCTCGTTGTTGAGGTGAAACACATCCACGTACTGTCCCATCAGGCCGCGCGTGTTGCCGTGGAAGTTGCGGCGCAGCGCTGCCATGTCGCGGTAGAGCTGCACCAGGCCGCTGTGCTGCTCGGCGTGTTCCCAGTTCAGGGGGGCATCGTCGGAGAAGAAGCCGTCGGCCAGCATGGCCTGCCCCTGAAATACCATGGGAATGCCCGGCGACGTGAACACCAGCGCGGCGCCCAGGGTAGCGCGTTTCTTCGGAAACCACGTGTGGGCGTTGCCCGGCATAATCTCCTCGGTCACGCGCGATTTGCCGTTGGCTACCTCATCGTGCGACTCGGTATAAATAACGCGCTGAAAAGCGTCGCCATTATACACTTTGGTAATGGCCGCGGCCACGGCGTGCATGTCGCGCTCCTCATCGGAGTAGGCCGTGATGGCGTGGCGAATGGGATACACAAAGGCCGAATCCCACTGCGTGGAGAAGCCCTGGCCGCCGTCCTCGGGCATGCGCGTGATGTAGTCGTTGCCTAGCAAGTCCTCGGCAATGGTAATCTTCCAGGGCATGCGCTGGCGGATTTCCTCGTTGATCCACTTCATCAACGACCAGCCATCGGGTAGGTCGCGGGAGGGGTCCTCGGAGCCGTCTACGTTGCGAATGTGGGAGATGGAGTCGGCCCGCAGCCCGTCTACGCGGTAGTCTTCCAGCCACATCAGAGCGTTGTCGCGGATGTAATAGCGCACGGCGTCGCGGCCGTAGTCGGGGCGGTTGTGGCCCCAGGGCGTTTGGGCGCGCCAGTCGTTGTAGAAGTAGATGCCGCCGCCGTTGTCTTCCGACCAGCCATCAAACTGCCACAAATCCAGGTCGCCGGGGCCGAAGTGGTTGTACACCACGTCCAGAATCACGGCAATGCCGTGGCGGTGGGCCTGTTTTACCAGCTCTTTGAAGGCTTGCGGTCCGCCGTAGTCGGTTTCCAGGGCAAAGGGATGCGCGGGGTTGTATCCCCAAGAACGGCCGCCGGGAAACTCGGTGGCCGGCATCACCTCAATGGCGTTGATGCCCATCTCGCGCAGGTAGTCCAGCTTGTCAATCACGTCGTAGAACGTGCCTGGCTTCTCAGGGTCGGGAGCATTGAAGGTGCCCACGTGCAGCTCGTACACAATCAGCTCGTTCCAGGCGGGCATCTGGAAATTGTCATCTTCCCAATCGAAATTCGGGTCGAGCACCACCGAGTTGCCGGCCGAGTGCGTCACCTGGCGGGCGTAGGGGTCGTTGCGCTGTAGCTGGCCGGTAGGCGTATCCAGCCAGAATTTGTACTCTGTGCCGGGGCCGAGGTCAGCAAAATCGGCGGCCCAATAACCGTCAGTTTCGTGGCTAAGCGGGTGCGACTCGTGGTTCCAGTCGTTGAAGGGGCCTACCAACGCAACAGCCTCCGCCGAAGGTGCCCATACGCGGAAGGTGGTGCCGTGCTCGTGCGGAATGGCGCCCATGCCGGGCTGGAGGGGGGTAGGAGTAGAGGTTGGAGCGGGAGAAAGGTCAGTTTCAGGCATAATGGTTCGAGAGAAATCCCAAAGGAAATGTGAGCCTTTAACTGTCCAATTTTCGTTTAGGTTGTGCTGACGAGGTTGGCGGCCCAGCGCGTGCGTCAGAAATGCTGCTTGCAGCCTAATAGGCGAGGGTTTGGGGCGATTTCCAAGCGCGTGCATTGTTTGAGCGACGTAGGTTTGAACGGCTGCTTTAGGAAGGGTAGGCGTGCCCGTTCTTTTCACAAAATTGGCCGGGAATGAACAAGGCCGTTTTGGTGTTGGTTTACTTTCGCCAGATCAACCCACCCGCTGCGACGCCTATCTTTGCGGCTTCACTACCTGCTTTTCTGTGCCCCGACCAAAACCTGTTGTATACGGCCTCTATGGCTGGACGCCCGCTTACGGCTACCGCTACATTCACCCCTCCAACCGTCGCACCTTTGAGTGGCTCGAGCCGGTAGGCAAGCTGTTCGAGAAGATTGACGAAACCGACGAGTGGCTGCTGCTGCGCTACGACGAGCAGCAGTTCAAAGTCAGCCCCGAGCTGTTCAAGGAACTTTACAACCGCCCTACCTTCAGCTTCGGCGACTTGGTGGAGGAGGTAGACCCGCCCGCTGGCCGGGCCGCTCACCGTGGCCTCATCTCCGACGTGTTTTGGGACGAAGCCACCGACCGCGCCACCTACCAGTTGGTAGAGCGCAAGCGCAAAGTGCGGCAGGTGTTTGAAGGCGATGAACTGCGGCTGGTATAGGTATTCTGCTGTTTTTCAGTTTTGTAACGAAGGGTGGTTTCTGTTTGACGCGCTTCGGTAGGGCGCCTTGCTGGATTCTCTTGTGGTCTATTTCTATCCAGAATGACGATTATATACCATGAAAGAGAGAGATTTGCCCACCGCGGCGGTGCAACTTCGCAAACGCAACCGTAGTAAATAGACAACTTGACCGTATAGTCTGATTAGCGCCGCCTCTATCACAGGGTATTAAGTATGATAAATCCGTCGGCTTTTCTACAGACTATGGTAGAGGAGATGCCGCACTTCTTCTTCATTTATCAGGTGAATACCAAGCAGGTGGTATACGCTACTCCCGCCTGCGAGCAGTTGTTGGGGGTAGGGCCCGCACAAGCCACCGAGCAACTACCGGAGCTGCTGAGTCGCCTGCACCCCGACGACCAGCCCTACCTAGCACGGTGCTGGAACTTGTGGGTACGCGGCCATTTGCACGACGAGCTGGAATTCCGGGTGCGCCGCACCGAGGTCCCTGACCAGTGGATGTCTCTGGTATTAAGCCCTCATCAACAGCGGCTTGCAGACGGGGAGGTGCTGATTGGTGGCTTCCTGCGCGATGTCACCACGGAGCGCGATAACCTGGAAAATGCGAATAGGTTCAATGCCAAAAAGAACGCCACACTGGAAATCCTCTCGCACGATTTGGCGGGGCCTTTGGCGCTGGTGCAGCAAATCAGCGCAGCCATGCAGGCGCAAGTGCTACCCCTGGGCAATGCTAAACTCACGGAGGCCCTGAGCATTATGCAAACCATCTGCCACGACAGCGTGAACCTGATTCGTGACTTCGTGGACAACGAGTTCATGACATCGGCCAACGTGGAGCTGAAGCTGGACCGGGTAGACCTGGTGTGGCGGGTGAACCTGACTATGGAGGAATACCAGCGCGCGGCGGCGCAACTCAACAAGCAGTTTCTCTTCCTGCCTGCTTCGGCTCCGATCTACGTCAACCTCGACGAAAATAAGTTCTTGCAGGTGCTCAACAACCTGCTCAGCAACTCCATTAAGTTTACGCACGAAGGCGGCCACATCACCGTGCGGATAGAACAGCAGCCGGGCCAAGTGCTCCTGACGGTGCAGGACGATGGCATTGGCATTGCGCCGGAGTTACAGCCGGGACTGTTTGAGCGCTTTACGAAGGCACGCCGCCCTGGTCTGCGAGGCGAGAAAACCACGGGTCTGGGTATGTCCATCATCAAAACGATTGTGGAGTTGCACCGCGGGCAGATATGGCTGGAGAGTGCCGAAAACCAGGGAACTACGTTCTACATCACCCTACCCTCGCTCGATTCCTGATGGCGTAGGCTGCCCGGTTTTCGGGTCTGAATGCTGCGTTGCCACAACCGAAAACCGGGCAGCGTAGGGTGGTAGTAGGCGCGGGTTGGTAAGCTGCGCACTAGCAACTCTAGGGCTTGGGAAGCCGTTTTGAAGGTTGAATTGCGGCGTAAACCGTCGCTGCTGACCTTAACAACCAAACCCTGATGGAAAACAAACCAACCTCCCTACCCCCGCAGGCCCAGGACCAACAGCCCGGCCTGGAAACCGAAATGACCCCGCAGCCGGAATACATCCGGGCCAACTACAAGGGCAGCGAAAAGCTACAAGATAAAGTGGCCCTGATTACAGGCGGCGACTCCGGCATTGGCCGGGCCGTAGCCATCCATTTTGCTCGCGAGGGTGCCGACGTGGCCATTACCTACAAGCCCGAAGAAGAGCAGGACGCCTACGACACGCGCCAGCTGGTAGAAGCCGAAGGCCGCCGCTGCCTCACGCTGGCTGGCGACCTGCGCGACAAGCAGTTCTGCGAAGACATTGTGCAGCGCACTATAGATGAGCTGGGCAAGCTGAACATTGTGATAAGCAACGCCGCCGAGCAATTCGTGAGTACAGATGTGTCGGAGTTGCCCAACGAGCAATTCGAGGATACCTTCAAAGTGAATTTCTTCCCGATGGTATACGTGGTGAAAGCCGCCTTGCCGCATTTGCACGAAGGCGATTCTATCATTGCTACCTCCTCGATAAACGCCTACAAAGGCAATGAACAACTGGTGGATTACACCTCTACTAAAGGTGCCATCACGGCCTACATTCGCTCTATCTCGCAGCAGTTGGCCGATAAGAAAATCCGCGCTAACACGGTAGCCCCCGGCCCCATCTGGACTCCGCTGATTCCGGCTAGCTTCTCACCCGATAAAGTGGCCAAGTTTGGCCAGGACACTACCATGAAGCGTCCCGGACAGCCTTCGGAAGTAGCCCCGGCCTACGTATTCCTGGCCTCGGAAGACTCCTCGTATATCACTGGTCAGGCCATTCACCCCAACGGCGGCTCAGTGCTGAATACGTAAGCCATAGCATTTATTCGACGGTAACTGGGTGCAATCAGGTAGCAGTACGCTACCTGATTGCACCCAGTTGTTTTTAGCCCAGTCCCACGGCAATGCCCACTACCACCGCCACTGCCCCTAGTGCCAGCAGCAGCAGGTAGAGCGGGAAGGCAAACCGCCACCACGCATCAAACCGCACGCCGCAGGCAGCTACAATGGCCATTAGGGCGCCGTTGGTAGGCGTTATCAGTTCGCATAGGCCGGCGCCGTATTGGTAGGCCAGCACTGTTACCTGCCGGGGTAGACCCAGCAAATCGGAGAGGGGAGTGAGGATAGGCATGGTGAGCACCGCCTGTCCGCTCACCGAGGGAACTGGCAAGTGCAGAGCGGTGTGCACCCCCATCATACCCAGCGCGGAAAGCGTAACCGGCAAGTGCGCTAGTGGCGCCGATAGGCTATTGACGATGGTATCGACTACCTGCCCCTGCTCCAGCACCACGAAAATGGCTCGCGCAAACCCAATCAAGAGCGCCGAGAAAGCCAGGTCGCGGAAGCCGGCGATGAACGCCTCGGCGGTGCCGTTGAGACCCAGCCCACCGATCAGCCCAGCTGCTACCCCCAGCCCAAAAAATAAGGCGCCCATTTGCTCAAACTCCCAGCCCAACCGGAGTACCCCGTAGGTGAACACGCCAAACGCCACTAGCAGCAGCGCCAGCACCAGCCCGTGTCGGCCGTGGCTGGTTTCGGCTAGGGCGGCTTCCTCGGTGGCCACTTCCACCACCGGCTCCTGGCGGTGGCGCCGGGCAAAGCGCATGGTGCCGCCAATCCAAATCAGCAGCGCGCCAGCCAGAAACGCCAACCGAAACCCCGCCCCGGAGAGCAGCGGCAACTGCGCCAGTTTCTGCGCAATGCCTACCTGAAACGGGTTCAACGGGCTGAACGCGGCCCCCACGGCAGCGGCCCCCAGGCTCACCGCCGCGGCCGTAATGGTAGGGTAGCCCAGCCGGCGCATCAGCACCAGCAATACCGGCACCAGCGGAATGATTTCTTCCTGCATATTTTCCAGAGCGCCCATAGTGGCAAACAGCAGCGACACGATGGGAATAACCAGCGCTTCGCGCCCGCGCAGGCGCACCAGCAGCCAGTCTACCCCGTGGCGCAACGCCCCCGTCTGATCCACTACGGTGAAGGCGCCGCCCGTCAGGAACACAAAGAAAATAACGCTGGCCGCGTCGGCCATTCCCTTCGGAATATCCACAATTGCGGCCAGCGGATTTACTGGTGTGGGCGGCACGTGGTGGTAGGAGCCCGGCACCACTACGTCCCGGCCGGTAGCCGGGTCGGGCAGCCGGTCGAAGACGCCAGCCGGCAACAGATAGCTTAACAATAGCGCCAAGAGAATGAAGCCAAGCAGCAGCACCAGCGGATGCGGAAAACGAAGAGTTTTTTTCATGCCTAACGGCGGTGTGGGTAAGATAAAATTCAGAAAATCAAAGGATAGTGTACTGGCAGAAGAGCCGCTATCTTGCAAAGAATTCGCTTTTCAATGCTGCTGCCTACATACGGTATGGTTTGCCGCCTACGTTGGTTGGGAACCTGTTCTGGTAGTGTTGTAGTTGCTGCTATCATCGTCCTGCTTATGCAATTTACCGCTTTCAAGCTCCTACCTCTTCCTCAGCAAACCACCTACTTGGTGCAGCACGGTCGTTTTTTGGCTGGGCAGCAGCAGGATAGTTTTGAGTTGCAACTATTTGCCTGTCACGACTTCTACGCGGAGATGTGGCGGGTGCAAGGGGAGGAGCGAGTTCTGTTTATTCATATTTTCCAGAATCCGGATTGTCTTTTCCATTATCTGGAAAAAATCATACTGCCGAGCATATAAAATCCGAAACAACTTAGGTAGCTTTGCTCAGAAGGAAAACGAAAGGATACGATGTCAACTATAAATGAGGCGGAATACTGGAAAACGCGCAAGCAAGTGCGCGAGGATATTCTGACTATTCGCAACGAATTACTGGACATAGTAGCTAGAAAGAGCGTTATAGAGCGTCGGTTGGAGCAGATGCAGAACGAGCTGGCAGTGCTCAACAGCGCCCTGCTCAACGAAGCGTACTATCTGCGCCTTGGCTACGCAGACTACGCGCTGGATGCCCCTAACATCTATGATACGCCCCTGATTGTGCATACCGTGCCCGTGCCGTTTGGCTCATATCGGGACGCCAGTACAGAAGGGGAGCAGCCAGTCCAACTATTCGGCCACGAGCGCACCGTGGAAGGCTTCCAACGGGTAGCCATGCCCGAGACAGTGCCCGAACTGACGCACCACACCGGCCGCTACATCACCGATGCCCTCGGCAAAACCCGCTACCTGCTCGACGACCGCGTGCTGGCGGCCTTGCTGCAACAAGATCCGGAGTCCTTCCGTCGCATCACCCGCAAAGACGCCGAAGGACAAATTTTGATTCAGGGTGAGTTCGGAATAGTACCATCCTACCAGGAAGCAGCGCCCGGCCGCATCTACGCCGATGAGGCGGAATATTATGGCGCCCTGGCCCGCTACTACACCGATATGTCGAAGCTGGCCGGCCTGAAAGGACGCGAGCAGCACACCGCCGCGTAAGCAGCAACCCGGCAACTTGTAGGTAATTCATTTCCACTTACATAAAGTCTTTAACATAACACGCCCTCCACGGCTCAGGCCTGGGGGGCGTTTTGTTTTTGCTCTATCTTCCGGCGCTGGTGTTAACAGAAGACCGGGGCTATCAATTACTACAACCGTCACCGCAGTATACCACTGGCGCAACGCTTCAATGGCAGCTCCTTGTTCTGGTTGCCGCAGTAGCTTTCGGGGTAGCAATACGTTATCAATATCAACGACGAACCGGACGACTTGGCGGCATACTTTACGAGTTACCAGCGGGTAGGGGAAGTGCTGAATCCGTACGCCCGCGAGCAGGGTACTACCATTATGGTAGGCTCTAGCCCCACAACGGCCTTGCTAACGCGGGTGAGGCAGTAGCATCAGGCGGCACTCGAAGTATGGGAGGGTGCTTCTGCCAAATAAGGAAGTAGCCAACGGTGCGGGTAGCATGTAGTTTTAGATAAAAAGCAAACTTGTTTCAGCAGTTAGACATTGTATTTTGCTTATTTATTATTGATTGAAAGTCAAAGCAATAGCTTTTTTATTCTCTGATTTAGAAATAGTAGCGCCTCGCCTGCTCAGCTTTTCGGGTGGCAGTAGAGCCTGTTAGTTTTGAGACAGTGAAGGGCAGCAACCAGCTTGCCGGCTTCGCTGCAAATTCTACTGTTGCCTCCGTCAGTTGCTCTTAATTATGTGCGTCGTTCTGGTCATTATTCAAAGCCTGTGGGGCTGCTAGGAACCGCTACTTATTGCTGCGCATAAGAAGCCTTTCTAAGCCCCGCTCAGAAAGGCTTTTTGTTGACGAACTTCTCTCTTACCCTCTGCCTGCTTATGTACTTCACCAACCAAACGCTCGTTTTTCACGACGGTCAGTTTATATCAGCCGAGCAGGCGCAGTGCAGCCTGTATTCGCCTAGCCTGCACTACGGCCACGCCGTCTTTGAAGGCATTCGCGCCTACGATACCGCCAACGGTACGCGCGTTTTCAAGATAAAAGAGCACTACGAGCGTCTGGCATATTCCTGCCGCGCCACCTGCATCCCGCTGGCCTACTCGGTGCAGGAGCTGACGGACATCACCTACCAGCTGCTCGAAAAAAACAACCTTTCCAATGCCTACGTCCGGCCGCTGGTGTACGCCCCCGACCCCATGATGAGCATCAAGGCGCCTACTGCCAGCAGCCTATTTATGGCGGCGTGGGAGTGGGGCAACTACTTTAGCAATCAGCTCACGCGGCTCACCATTTCGCCCTACCAGCGGCCCAACCCTAAGTCGGTGCCCATTGAGGCGAAGGTGAGCAGCCACTACGCCAACTCCATCATTGCCAGCCACGAAGCCAAGCAGCGCGGCTACGATGAAGCCCTACTTCTAGACATCAACGGCTATGTGGCCGAGGGTCCCGGCGCCAACTTCTTCTACGAGTGGGACGGGGCGCTGTATACTGCGCCGGCCGGCAACATCCTGCAAGGCATCACCCGCAACACCATCATCGACTTGGCCCGCAGCCTGGATATTCCGGTGTTTGAGGAGTTCTTCACGCCCGAAACGCTGCACCACGCCACTGGCGCCTTCCTTACCGGCACTGCCGCCGAGGTAGTCGGCGTAGCCTCCATCGACGACCACGTGTTTACGACGCCCTACGAGGAGACGATTGGCGCCAAGCTGGCTACTGCCTACTCGGCGCTGGTGCGGGAGGAGGTAGGGGCGCGTCGCACGCGCCCAGCCGTTGAACAGTCTGCTTAAGTATTCCAACCACGAACACGGGCGCGTGCAACGCGCCCCTACCTGCAACCGGTAACAACAACCATGATTCTCAATAAATACAGCCGCATCTACACCCAAGACGATGGCCTGCCGGCCTCCCAGGCCATGCTCATCGGGGCAGGCCTTTCGGATGCGGATTTGCGCAAGCCTTTCGTGGGCATCTGCTCCACGGGCTTCGAGGGCAATACCTGCAACATGCACCTCAACGGCCTAGCCGACGAGGTGAAGCGCGGCGTGGCGGCGCAGGGTCTGGTTGGGCTGCGCTTCAACACCATTGGGGTGAGCGACGGTATTACGAACGGCAATCCGGGAATGCGCTACTCTCTGGTTTCCAGGGAGATTATTGCCGACTCGATTGAGGCCATGGCGGGCGCGCACTACTACGATGGGCTGGTGACAGTGGTAGGCTGTGATAAGAACATGCCCGGTGCGATGATAGCCATGGCGCGGCTCAACCGGCCTTCGTTGATGGTGTACGGCGGCAGCATCCGGGGCGGCGAGTTCAAGGGGCAGCAGCTCAACATCGTGTCGTGCTTCGAGGCGTACGGGAAGAAGGTAAACGGGCAGATTTCGGAGGAGGACTACCAGGGCATCATTCATAATGCCTGCCCCGGCCCCGGCGCTTGCGGCGGCATGTACACGGCCAATACCCTGGCCGCAGCCATCGAAACGCTCGGTATGTCGGTGCCCGCGTCGTCGTCGCTGCCGGCTGAGAGTCCCGCCAAGGTGCAGGAGTGCCTCGATACGGGCGCCTACCTGCGCCGCCTACTAGAACTGGATCTGAAACCCCGCGACATCCTCACCCGCGAAGCCTTCGAGAATGCGCTGGTAGTCGTCACGGTGCTGGGCGGCTCTACCAACGCGGTGTTGCACCTCATTGCCATTGCCCACGCGGCCGGCGTGCACCTCACCATGGACGACTTCCAGGCTGTGAGCAACCGCGTGCCGGTGCTGGCCGACCTCAAGCCCAGTGGCAAGTACCTGATGGAAGACCTGTCGAAGATAGGAGGCGTGCCCGCCGTGCAGCGCACCCTACTCGACCACGGCCTACTCAACGGCGACCTAATGACCGTAACCGGTCGCACGCTGGCCGAAAACCTGGCCGACGTGCAGCCCCTCGGCGCCGAGCAAGACTTGCTGCGTCCGTTTAACAATCCCATCAAAGCCGATGGGCACATTCAGATGCTCTACGGCAACCTCGCCACCAAGGGTAGCGTGGCCAAAATCAGCGGCAAGGAAGGACTGCGCTTTGAAGGGCCGGCCATTGTGTTCAACTCAGAAGAAGAACTGAACCAGGGTATTACGGAACACAAAATCAAAGCTGGTCAGGTAGTGGTGATTCGCTACGTGGGGCCAAAGGGCGGACCCGGCATGCCGGAAATGCTGAAGCCTACCTCCGCCATCATGGGCGCTGGCCTGGGCGACAAAGTAGCGCTGATAACCGACGGCCGCTTCTCGGGTGGTACGCACGGCTTCGTTATCGGCCACGTGTGCCCCGAAGCCTACGACGGCGGCGGCCTGGCCCTGGTGCAAGACGGCGACTGGATCATCCTCGACGCCACCGAAAACACCATCAACGTGCAGCTCTCCGACGACGAACTGGCCCAGCGCCGCGCCGCCTGGCAGCGCCCGCCGCTACCCGTGCGCCAGGGTGTGCTGCTCAAGTACATCCGCACCGTGAGCGATGCCAGCCACGGCTGCATCACCGACCTACTCGAAGAAGACCAGACGGGGGCACCGCACCCCTCTACCTCTTCTCCACAGGAGAGGGGAAGCCTAACGACTTCCAACGCCTGATTGCAACCATTTTATAAGTAATGTCTATCCGCGCCGCCTTGGCTCCCCCGCAAATGCTTGACACGCATTACCCGGCGGAGAGGGGATAGGGGGGTGAGGTTAACAACCCGCTTATGCAAACTCAATCCGCAACCGCTTCCGCTACCATCGCCCCCGAAACTACGCCTACCTCCGGCGCGGTAGCCACGCTGCAAGCCTTGATAGCCGAGGGCGTGGACACGATTTTTGGCTACCCCGGCGGCGCTATCATCCCCATCTACGACGCGCTCTACGATTTCAAGGAGCAGCTGCACCACGTGCTAGTGCGCCACGAGCAGGGCGGTATTCACGCGGCGCAGGGCTATGCGCGGTCGTCGGGTAGGGTAGGGGTGGTGTTTGCCACCAGCGGCCCTGGGGCTACCAACCTGGTGACGGGATTGGCTGATGCCCAGATTGATAGCACGCCGCTGGTGTGCATCACGGGACAGGTGTTTGCTAGCTTGCTGGGGACGGATGCGTTTCAGGAAACCGACATCATCAACATCACCACGCCCGTTACGAAGTGGAACTACCAGGTGACGGATGCCAACGAAATTCCGGAGGTGCTGGCCAAGGCGTTCTACATTGCTCGCAGTGGCCGGCCCGGCCCGGTGCTCATCGACATCACCAAGAACGCCCAGATTCAGCAATTCGATTTCGCCGGGTACATGCCCTGCCAGCACATCCGCAGCTACCGGCCCAAGCCCATCGTGCGCAATGAATATGTGGAGCAGGCCGCCGCGTTGATCAATCAGGCCAAAAAGCCGTTCATCATCTGGGGGCAGGGCGTGATGCTGGGCGGAGCCGAGCAGGAATTCAAAACGTTTGTGGAGAAAAGCGGGATTCCGGCCGCCTGGACCATCCTGGGCGTGGACGCCCTCCCCACCGACCACCCGCTGAACGTGGGCATGCTGGGCATGCACGGCAACTACGGTCCCAACGTACTCACCAACGAGTGCGACGTGCTGATTGCCATTGGGATGCGCTTTGATGACCGCGTGACCGGCCGCCTCGACAAGTACGCCAAGCAGGCCCAAATCATCCACCTCGACATCGACCCCACGGAAATTGGGAAGAACGTGCCCACGGCCGTGCCGGTGTGGGGCGACTGCAAGGAAACCCTACCCTTGCTCACGGCCTTGGTGGAGGAAAAGCAGCACACCGCCTGGCGCCAGCACTTCGACGAGTTCCGGGACAAAGAGGTGGAAGCCGTCATCCAAAACGAGCTGTTCCCTACCTCCGAGGAGCTGACGATGGGCGAGGTGATTCAGCAACTGAACGAGCTGACCGGCGGCAACGCCATTGTGGTAACCGACGTGGGCCAGCACCAGATGGTGGCCTGCCGCTACACCAAATTCAACCAGAGCCGCAGCAACATTACTTCGGGCGGCCTGGGCACTATGGGCTTCTCCTTACCCGCCGCCATCGGTGCCAAGTTCGGTGCACCCGACCGCACCGTGGTGGCCATCATCGGCGACGGCGGCGTGCAGATGACCATTCAGGAGTTGGGCACCATCATGCAAACTGGTGTCAACGTCAAAATCATCATCCTCAACAATCAGTTTCTGGGGATGGTGCGGCAGTGGCAGGAGTTGTTCAACGACCGGCGCTACTCCTTCGTGGATATTGCCAGCCCCGACTACGTGCAGGTAGCCAAGGGCTACTACATTGCTGGTCAGCGCGTTTCGGAACGTGCCGCCTTGCGCGAGGCCCTGCGCACCATGTTGGAACACGACGGTTCCTACCTGCTAGAAGTGATGGTGACCAAGGAAAACAACATCTTCCCGATGGTGCCGCAGGGGTGTAGCGTAGCGGAAATTCGGTTGAAATAGAAATGACGGTTTGAATACCAACGTTATGAATCAAGAACCCATCGACCGCCAGGAATATAACATCACGGCTTACACCGAAAACCAGATTGGCCTGCTCAACCGCATCGCCATCATCTTTTCGCGTCGCAAAATCAATATCGAAAGCTTGAATACCTCGCCTTCGGAGATTGAGGGCATCCACCGCTTCAACATCGTGATTGTGGAAACGGAGGAGGTAGTGCGCAAGATTGCGGGGCAGATTGAGAAGCAGGTGGAGGTGCTGAAGGTGTACTACAACACCAACGAGGACGTGATTTGGCAGGAAATGGCCCTCTACAAAGTGCCTACCGATGTCATTGCCGAAAAAGCTTTGGTAGAGCGCCTGCTGCGTGAAAACGGCGCCCGCGCCGTGGTGATTCGCAAGGATTACACGGTGTTTGAAACGACTGGACACCGCGAGGAAACTGACAACCTCATCAAGGTTTTGCAGCCTTATGGCTTGATCGAATTTGTGCGCTCGGCCCGCATTGCCATCATCAAGGATAGCGAAGGTTTCAACAAGAAACTACGCGAGTTTGAGCAGCGCGAACCGGGCTCGGAGGTAGTCGAAAATGAGTACCTGAACAGCCGGGAAAAGGTCTTCACGATGTAGCGGCACAACATCTTGTGTTACTACCCCGCACCAATTGAAATTCACTAGAAATCAACACTCAACCTTTAAACACTCAACCCTTCATTATGGCAACCATCAACTTTGGCGGCGTCGACGAAACTGTAATCACCCGAGACGAATTTCCGCTGTTTAAGGCGCAGGAGTTTCTCAAAGACGAAACGATTGCCGTACTCGGCTACGGCGTGCAGGGTCCCGGCCAGGCCCTGAACCTGCGCGACAACGGCTTCAACGTGATTGTGGGCCAGCGCGAAGATTCGGCGTCGTGGCAGAAGGCGGTGGAAGACGGCTGGGTGCCCGGCGAAACGCTGTTTGGGCTGGAAGAAGCCGCCGAGCGCGGTACCATTGTGTGCTATCTGCTCTCCGATGCCGGCCAGATTGCGCTGTGGCCCACTATTAAGGAAAAGCTGACGCCCGGCAAAACGCTCTACTTCTCGCACGGTTTCGGTGTGACCTTCAACGACCAAACCGGCATCGTGCCGCCCAAGGACATCGACGTGATTCTGGTAGCGCCCAAGGGTAGCGGCACCAGCCTGCGCCGCCTGTTTGTGGCCGGCGGCGGGTTGAACTCGTCGTTTGCTATCTTCCAGGATGCCAGCGGCGAAGCTTTCACCAAAGCCACTGCCCTGGGCATTGGGGTAGGCTCGGGCTACCTGTTCCAAACTGACTTTAAGAAGGAAGTGTACTCCGACCTCACCGGCGAGCGGGGCGTGCTGATGGGTGCTTTGGCTGGCATCATTGAGGCTCAATACCAGGTGCTACGCCAGCGCGGCCACTCGCCCTCTGAGGCCTTCAACGAAACCGTGGAAGAACTGACCCAGAGCCTAGTGCCGCTGGTAGGCGAAAACGGCATGGACTGGATGTTTGCCAACTGCTCGGTAACCGCCCAGCGCGGTGCCCTCGACTGGAAAGGCAAGTTCCGCGAAGCCACTCTCCCTGTGCTCAACGAGCTGTACGACAGCGTGGCCTCGGGCGCCGAAGCCAAGCGCACTATTGAGCGCGGCTCTACTCCCGACTACCGCGAGAAGCTGCAAGAGGAGCTGAAGGAAGTACGCGAGTCGGAGCTGTGGCAGACCGGCGCTAAAGTGCGCGAGCTGCGCTCTAATACGACCAACGTAGAGGCGTAAGACAGGACCCCACCCCCCGGCCCCCTCCCCTCTGGGAGAGGGGGAGCCGTGACAGGAGCTACTAGCTGATGGCTGTTAGCTTTTCGTTGAACAAGAGCTATCAGCCAACAGCTATCCGCTAACAGCTAAATCATTTGGCACCCCCTCTCCTAGAGGGGAGGGGGCTGGGGGGGCGGGGTTAAAGTCAGAACTCATGCAGTGGAACGCCGATACCTACACCCAAAAGCACGCCTTCGTCTTCCAATATGGTGCGGGGCTGATTGACTTGCTGGCCCCGCAGCCGGGCGAGTTGATCTTGGATTTGGGTTGCGGTTCCGGCGAGCTGACGCAGCAACTAGCTAATGCCGGTGCCGAAGTCGTTGGCATAGATGCCTCGGCGGAAATGATCGATAAAGCCCGGGAGCAGTTCCCTACCCTCGATTTCCGGGTAGGCGATGGAGCTAGCTTCGAGCTGCCGGAGCGTTTCGACGCTTTTTTCTCCAATGCCGCGCTGCACTGGATGCCCAACGCCGCCGCCGTGGTGCGGCAGATGCATCGGCACCTGAAACCCGGTGGGCGGCTAGCAGTGGAGTTCGGCGGGCAGGGCAACGTGGGACAGATCGTACGTGCGCTGTTGCGCCACTTGCACCAGCGTGGCCACATGCATATTCAAGCCGAGTGGTGGTATTTTCCCTCACCCGGTGAATACGCAACGCTGCTGGAGCAACAGGGCTTCCGGGTGCAGCTGGTGCAGCACTACGACCGGCCTACCTCGCTTGCCGACCCTGAAACCGGCCTAACGGATTGGATTCAGCAATTCGGTGCCAACTTCTTTGCAGAGGTAGGGACTGAGGAACAGGCTGCTATCTTGGCCGCCGTGGAAACGGAGCTACGGCCCGCACTATTTCAGAATGGCCAATGGGTAGCCGACTACAAACGGCTGCGCGTGGTAGCACAGAAATGACGCGTTGCTGCTGGCGCGGGGCTGTGCCCCGTGCCGACGATGCGCAGGCCTCTGGCCTGCCATTGGCTGCGCCGGTAGGAACGTTCGAGCAAGTCGTTCTGGCGGGCAGGCTAGAGGCCTGCACATAGTCGGCACGGGGCACAGCCCCGCGCCATAATTCACCTATTGATTCCCCATGCAAGAACCAGCCACTTCCACCCCCGCCGCCGTTTCCCTCGACCAGGTAAAACAGGCGGCGCGCACGCTGGAAGGCGTGATTCTGAAGACGCCGCTGCTACAAAATCTGTGGCTGTCGCGCACCTACGAGGCCGCCGTGTATCTCAAGCGGGAGGATTTGCAGGTAGTGCGCTCCTACAAGATTCGGGGGGCATACAACAAGATGGCCACGCTGCAGCCCGCGCCTGGGGGTAGAGAAGTTGTGTGCGCGTCGGCGGGCAATCATGCGCAGGGTGTGGCCCACGCTTGCCAGCTGCTGGGCGTGCGTGGCTATATTTTCATGCCTGCCCAAACGCCCGCCCAGAAGGTAGATAAGGTGCGTCTGTTCGGCAAAGAGCAGGTAGAGGTAGTGCTGGTAGGCGCTACGTTTGATGATACCTACCACGAAGCCAAGGCCTTCTGCGATGCCCACGACTACACCTTCGTGCACCCGTTCGATGACCCGGCCATTGTGGCGGGCCAGGCGACGGTAGGGCTGGAGGCGTTGCAACAGGCTACTTTCAACATCGATTATTGCTTTATGCCCATTGGCGGTGGCGGGCTGGCCTCGGGGGTAGGGAGCGTGTTTCGGCAGCTGAGTCCGCATACTAAGCTGATTGGCGTGCAGCCAGCCGGCGCCCCATCCATGCACGATTCCATCAAAGTGCACCAGGAGCGGCGGGCACTGGACACTATCGAGAGCTTCGTGGACGGCGCGGCTGTGAAGTGCCCCGGCGAGCTAACCTACCAGCTCTGCCGCGAGCTGCTCGACGACGTGGTATTGGTACCCGAGGGCCAAGTGTGTGCCGATTTGCTGAAGATGTACAACGAGGAAGGCATTGTGTTGGAGCTTGCCGGTACGCTCAGCATCTCGGCCCTGCGCCAGTACGCCGATGAAATCAAAGGCAAAAACGTAGTGTGTGTCATCAGCGGCTCCAACAACGACATCACCCGTATGGAGGACATCAAGGAGCGCGCCCTGCGTTTCCAGGGTCTCAAGCACTACTTCATGGTGACCTTCAACCAGCAGCCCGGCGCCTTGCGCACCTTCGTCAACAACGTGCTGCAACCCGAGCAGGACATCATCCACTTTCAGTACATCAAGAAAAACAACAAGGAAAAAGGTCCGGTCTTCGTGGGTATCGAAGTGCGGCAATCCGGTGATGAAGAGCTGATTAAGGCCCGCATGGTGGAAGAAGGCTTCAGCTACGAATACCTCAACGGCAAGCCCGATTTCTTGGCCCTACTGGTGTAGGGGCGGCTTGCAGCCGCCCATCGTTGCTGAGGCTGGGGGTAGGGTAGATGAGCATTTGTTATAACTGTCATCCTGAGCTTGCGAAGGACCTTCTCACGCGAGAACGATTATCGAAACAACGACTCGTTCTCGCGTGAGAAGGTCCTTCGCAAGCTCAGGACGACAGTATGTTTGTCTACCCTAACGTCACTCTTCACTAGCCCTATCGTACTTTCGGCGGAAACCACACCCGCTATGCTCTCCGCGAAACACCTGCTGCTATTGCTTCCTTTTCTCCCCACCCTCGGCCACGCGCAAACGCCAGCCATTACCACCGGCGTTTCACAGGAACTGGCGCAGCACCGCGCACAAGTGTTGCGGCAGGTGGCGTACAAGCTGCATTTCAACGTTCCGCCGCAGGTGACGGAGCCGATTCCGGCCACGGAGGAAATCACGTTTCAGCTGCTCGACAACGCGGCGCCGCTGCAACTCGATTTCAAGGAGAAGCCCGACCATGTGGGCCGCATCACCGTGAACGGCCAGCCGCAGCCACTGACGGTGCAGCAGGAGCACCTGGTCATCCCCGCATCGGCGTTGCGGGTAGGGGAGAACCGCGTGGCCATCGACTTCACGGCCGGTGACTTGTCGCTGAACCGCAACCCGGAGTATCTCTACACGCTGCTCGTGCCCGACCGCGCCCGCACGGTGTTTCCCTGCTTCGATCAGCCCGACGTAAAGGCCGTGTTTCACCTCACGCTCACGGTACCCGCCGAGTGGCAGGCCGTAGCCAATGGTCCGGTGGCCGATTCGAGCAGGGTAGGGGCACGGCAGACCTACCGCTTTCAGCCCTCCGATACCATCAGTACCTACCTGTTTGCCTTTGTGGCGGGCAAGTTCCGGCGCACGGTGCGCCAGCCGGAGGGCCGCCCGATGCACCTCTATTACCGCGAAACTGACCAGGATAAAATCAGCCGCAGCCTGGGGCCAATCTTCGATATCCAGGCCGGGGCATTAAAGTTTCTGACGGACTACACCCAGATTCCTTATCCCTTCCGCAAGTTTGATTTCGCGGCCCTGCCCGATTTCCAGTACGGCGGCATGGAGCACGCGGGCGCCATCGACTACAAAGCCAGCACGCTGTTTCTAGACGAGGGCGCCACCCGCGACCAGCTGAACGCCCGCGCCAACCTCCTGGCCCACGAAACGGCCCACATGTGGTTTGGCGATTTGGTGACCATGCGGTGGTTCAATGATGTGTGGACCAAGGAGGTGTTTGCCAACTTCATGGCCGACAAAATCAGCGAGGTGACCCAGCCCGATGGCAATTTCGACCTGAAATTCCTCACCGACCACTACCCTGCTGCCTACGCCGTAGACCGCACGGCTGGTGCCAACCCCATCCGGCAACCACTGGATAACCTGCAGGATGCGGGCTCGCTCTACGGCAACATCATCTACCACAAAGCGCCCATTATGATGCGGCAGCTGGAGCGGCTAATGGGCCAGGAGGCCTTCCGCGACGGCCTGCGCACCTACCTCAAACGCTACGCCTACCACAACGCCACCTGGCCTGACCTCATCCAGATCCTCGACGAGCGCACGCCCACCGACCTGCAAGCCTGGAACAAGGTGTGGGTGAACGAGCCCGGCCGCCCGCAGTTCGATTACTGGCTACGCGTGCAGAACGGTAAAATCAAGCGCTTCAACATCGACCAAAAAGGCGAGGAAGGCAGCCGCCGCGTGTGGCCGCAGCAGTTTGAGGTAGCGCTGGTCTACGCCGACCACGTGGAGGAACTGACCGTGGACATGCGCGCCGATAAGGTGCGCGTGCGCGAAGCCGAGGGCAAGGCTGCGCCGCGCTTTATCGTGTTCAACTCGTCGGGGCAGGGCTATGGGCTGTTTCCGGTGGATGAGCAAAGCCTGTCCTACCTGGGGCAGCTGCAAAGCCCGGTGATGCGCGCCGCCGTGTATATCAACCTCACGGAGAACATGTTATCCGGCCGGGCTGTGTCGCCTGCGCAACTGCTGGCGCTGGTGCGGCCATTGCTGGCGCAGGAATCGGAAGAGCTGAACCTGAACCTGTTGCTTGACCAGCTCACCACGGTGTTCTGGCGCTTCACGCCGCCGGCCCAGCGCCCTACCCTGGCCGCTACCCTGGAGCCGGAGCTGTGGCAGGCTATGCAGCAGGTAGGGGCTCCGAACAAGAAAAAGCAGCTGTTCAAGACCTACGCCAGCATTGCCCTGAGCCAGGCCGCGCAGGACCGGCTGCACACTATTTGGCAAACCAAGCAGCCGCCTGCCGGCGTGAAGCTCTCCGAAGACGACTACACCGACCTGGCGGCCGTGTTGGCCCTGCGCGCCTACCCCGGCCACCAGCAAATCCTGCAAACGCAACTCCAACGCATCCAAAATCCCGACCGGCGCCTGCGCTTGCAGTATCTGTTGCCGGCGCTGTCGGATGACGTAGCCACGCGGGATGGCTTTTTTGCGGGCCTGGCTGAGGAGAAAAACCGCGAGAAGGAAGCCTGGGTGCTCTCGGCGCTGGGCTACCTGCACCACCCGCTGCGCGCCGCTACGTCCGAAAAATACCTGCCGCAAAGCTTGGCGCTACTCGAAACCATTCAGCGCACCGGCGACATTTTCTTCCCGCAAAGCTGGTTGCAGGCCACGTTTCGGTGGTACCAAACGCCGACCGCTGCTACCATCATTCGCGACTTTTTGCAGGGAAACCCTACCTACAATCCGAAGCTGAAAGCGAAGGTGTTGCAGGCGGCTGATAACGTGTTTCGGGCAGAGAAACTAGTAGGCGAAAAGGGCGGTACTGCAGCTGGTCAGTAACAGCATTTTATGGATTGCTGATTTAGGGTTGTTTGCACACAGATGCGGTGCGTTTGCGCGCACATTTTTGATTTTGGCAATACTTTGTTGCAATGCTTTGCTATATTGGAAGCAAGTAGGCGAAACCTATAAGTTTCGCTTCACCACTTTTTGCCCGCAATTCAACCGCCCTTCCCTATGAATCTGTTTACTCGTACGCTGGCTTTGGCCTCTCTTTCTGTGCTCTGTGCCCGTGCCGGGCAAGCGCAGGAACAAGGCATTCACCAGCAGTCAACGCTGTACGAAGCGCCCACCGATCCGCTGGTCAAGAAGAAGCTAGACAAGTGGCAGGACCAGAAGTTTGGGCTGATTCTGCACTGGGGGTTGTACGCGGTGCCGGGCATTATTGAATCGTGGCAGCTGTGCTCCGAGGATTGGGTGGAGCGCGACAGCACCGTTGCCTACAACGACTACAAAAAGTGGTACTGGGGCCTGAACAAGGACTTCAACCCGGTGAACTTCAACCCCGAGGAGTGGGCCAGCGTGGCCAAAAAAGCCGGGATGCGCTACCTGGTGTTCACCACCAAGCACCACGACGGCTTCAACATGTTCGACACCCAGCAGTCGGATTTCAAGATTACCAACGGCCCGTTCAAGGACAATCCCAAGGCCAACGTGGCCAAGTATATCTTCGACGCCTTCCGGAAGCAGGACTTCATGATTGGCGCCTAC
Organism: Hymenobacter sp. NBH84; assembly: GCF_014217645.1. Lineage (NCBI taxonomy): Bacteria > Pseudomonadati > Bacteroidota > Cytophagia > Cytophagales > Hymenobacteraceae > Hymenobacter > Hymenobacter sp. NBH84. The sequence continues at coordinate 2,634,538 of NZ_CP043644.1, read as the reverse complement.
TTCTCGAAGCCCGACTGGCACTCGCAGGACTTCTGGTGGTCGAAGTACGCCACGCCCAACCGCAACGTGAACTACGATATCAAGAAGTTTCCGTGGCGCTGGAAAAACTATCAGGACTTCACTTACAATCAGATAAGCGAGCTGATGCACGACTACGGCGCCATGGATATTCTGTGGCTGGATGGCGGCTGGGTGCGCCCCCGCGAAACCGTGACCGACGAGGTGCGCGCCTGGGGTGCCCCCATTCCCGAGTTCAGCCAGGAGGTGAACATGCCCCGCATTGCCACTATGGCCCGCCAGGCCCAACCCGGCCTGCTGATGGTAGACCGCACCGTGCACGGCCCCTACGAGAATTACCAGACGCCCGAACAGCGCGTGCCCGACCATAAAATCGACAACCCCTGGGAAAGCTGCCTGACGCTGGCTAACAACTGGGGCTATGTGCCGAACGACCAGTATAAGTCGCCCACCAAAGTCATTCACTCGCTGGTAGAGGTGGTTGCCAAAGGCGGCAGCCTGCTGCTAGGGGTAGGCCCCAAGCCCGACGGCACCCTGGACAACGAAGCCGTGACGCGCCTCACGGCCATTGGCAAGTGGCTGGACGTGAACGGTGACGCCATCTACAGCACTCGCGCCACCGACCGCTACCAGGACGGTAGCACCTACTTCACCCAGGGTAAAAAAGGCACGCGCTACGCCATTGCCCTCCTACCCGAAACGCAAGCAGCCCCCACCACCATCGCCTGGACCGGCAACCTGCCTAAGAAGGGTAGCAAAATGACCTTGTTGCAAACCGGCAAATCGGTGAAATGGACCCGCGCCGGCGATAAGGTGAGCGTGACACTACCCGCTTCACTTGCCAAGCAAGCGGGCGCCTACCCGGCGCTGGCGTTTGCCTACGCGGCGGAATAAACAACGATTCACCCCACCCCCCCGGCCCCCTCCCCTCCGGGAGAGGGGGAGCCTTTACCGGAGCTGTTAGCTGGCTACTAGCCGATAGCTCGGTTCTAGAAAAAGCTAACAGCCAACAGCTACTAGCTAACAGCTAAATCATCAGGCTCCCCCTCTCCCGGAGGGGAGGGGGCCGGGGGGTGGGGTCTCACACTAGAACAATCGCCATGACCATCCTCACCCGCTCCCTGCTCGCCCTGCTGCTGCTTGCCAGCCTACCCACCCAGGCGCAGAAGAAACACACGTTTATTATCAAAGACGGGCAGTTTCTCTACGACGGCAAGCCTACCCAGATTCATTCTGGGGAGATGCACTACGCTCGCGTGCCGCAGCCGTACTGGCGGCACCGGCTGAAGATGATGAAGGCGCTGGGCCTCAATACAGTAGCCACCTACGTATTTTGGAATTATCACAACACCGCGCCCGGCGTGTGGGACTTCAAAACCGGCAACCACAACGTGGCGCAGTTCGTCAAAACGGCGCAAGAAGAGGGACTGTTTGTGATACTGCGGCCGGGACCGTACGCCTGCGCCGAGTGGGAGTTTGGAGGATACCCGTGGTGGTTGCAGAAAAACAAAGATTTGGTGATTCGGGCCAACAACCAGCCGTTTCTGGATTCGTGCAAGGTCTATATCAACAAGCTGGCCGGGCAGGTGAAGGACTTGCAAGTGAGCAAGGGCGGCCCCATCATTATGACGCAAGTGGAGAATGAGTTTGGCTCTTATGTGGACCAGCGTAAGGATATTCCGCTGGAAGAGCACCGCAAGTACAACGCCGCCATCAAGCAGCAACTCATCGAAGCTGGGTTTGAGGGTCCATTTTTCACCTCCGATGCGGCTGGGCTGTTTGAAGGCGGGGCCACGCCGGGCGCCCTACCCACCGCCAACGGCGAGGGAAACGTGGAGGCGCTGAAAACGGCCGTGAACCAGTACCACGGCAGCCAGGGCCCCTACATGGTGGCCGAATACTACCCCGGCTGGCTCGACCACTGGGGCGAGCCGTTTGTGCGCGTGCCTACCGAGCAGGTGACCCAGCAGGTGGAAACCTACCTGAAAAACGGCATCAACTTCAACTTCTACATGGTGCACGGCGGCACCAACTTCGGCTTCACCTCGGGGGCCAACTACAGCAAGGAGCACGACATTCAACCCGACATCACCAGCTACGACTACGACGCGCTGATTAGTGAGCCGGGCTGGGCCACACCCAAGTACACGGCCGTGCGGGCCCTGATGCAGAAGTACGTGAAGTACGCCGTGCCGGCCGTGCCCGCTCAACTTCCCGTGGTGACGATACCCGACATCATTCTGGAAAAATCAGTGGATGTGTTTGATCTGAAAAACGACATTCAGCCGGTGAGGAGCATCCAGCCGCTGTCGTTTGAGGAATTGAACCAGGGGTCTGGCTACGTGCTGTATAGCCGGCGGTTTGGGCCGGCGGCGCAGGGCCAGCTGGCGGTGCCAGGCCTGCGTGATTACGCCACAGTGTACGTGAACGGCCAACTGGTAGGGGAGCTGAACCGCCAGGACAACCGCTACACGTTACCCGTGCAAATTCCCGCCAACGGCACCCTGGAGTTGCTGGTCGAAAACATGGGCCGCATCAACTACGGCGCTGAAATCGTGCACAACGTCAAGGGTATCATTGAGCCCGTAACCCTCGATGGCTCGGTCCTCATTGGCGACTGGCAGATGTACAAAATGCCCTTCGACAAGGTGCCCGACCTGACCCGCTACATCTCCAAAAACAAGGAAGGACGCCCTGCCCTCTACACGGCTAGCTTCGACGTGATGCAGCCCGGCGACACGTTTCTGGACATGCGCGACTGGGGCAAGGGCATTGTCTTCGTGAACGGCCATAACCTGGGCCGCTACTGGAAAATTGGCCCCCAGCAAACGCTCTACGTGCCCGGCTGCTGGCTCACGAAAGGCAAGAACGAAGTAGTGGTGTTTGAACAGCAAAACAAGAAGCTGCAACAAGCCCTGAAAACCGTTGACAAGCCGATTCTGGACGAATTGCTGTCCGCGAAACCAGCAAAAACTTCCACTCCATAGCGAATGCCCGACATGGGTTTCGGGGGCTGTAGAGACGCATAGTTGCGTCTCGTCATTGAACGTCCACCGCCTGAATCGTTCAACGACGAGACGCAACTATGCGTCTCTACAGCGACCCGGCAGAATATTTCTTCTTACTTCTACCCTAACATGCTAAAACCTCTTCTCTTCAGCCTTAGCCTACTCAGCATAACCCCGGCAGTTGCGCAAAAACCGCTCTACAAAGACCGCAACGCCGCCACCGAAGCGCGGGTGAAGGACTTGCTAGGGCGTATGACGACGGAGGAGAAGGTAGGCCAACTAGGGACGCTGCTGGGCTGGGAGATGTACGAGAAAAACGGCCAGCGCGTGGGTACCAGCGCCGCCTACCGCAAGGCCATAGACGAGCGCCACATCGGTGCCCTGTGGGCCACCCTGCGCGCCGACCCCTGGACCCAGAAAACCCTAAAAACCGGCCTGAACCCGGCCCTGGCCGCCGAGGCCACCAACGCCCTGCAAAAGTACACCGTGGAGCACACCCGGCTGGGCATTCCGCTGCTGCTGGCCGAGGAGTGCCCGCACGGCCACATGGCCATTGGCACCACCGTGTTTCCTACCTCCATCGGGCAAAGCAGCACCTGGGACCCGGCTCTGATTCGGCAGATGGCGGCGGCTATTGCCAGTGAGGCACGGGCACAAGGTGCCCACATTGGCTACGGGCCGGTGCTGGACCTGGCGCGGGAGCCGCGCTGGTCGCGGGTGGAGGAAACCTACGGGGAAGACCCTGTGCTCAACGGCCAAATGGGCGTGGCCATGGTGCAGGGCTTTCAGGGCGATAATCTGAAAAGCGGTGCCAACATCGTGTCCACGCTCAAGCACTTCACGGCCTACGGCGTGCCCGAGGGCGGCCACAACGGCGGCAGCATCAGCACCGGGCAGCGCGAGCTGTACCAGAGTTTCCTACCCCCCTTTCGGGCGGCGGTAGGGGCAGGGGCGTTGTCGGTGATGGCGGCCTACAACTCCATCGACGGCGTGCCTTGTTCGGCCAATGAGTGGTTACTGACCGATTTGCTGCGTCAGCGCTGGGGCTTTCAGGGCTTCGTGGTGTCGGATTTGAACAGTGTGGTAGGGGTGATGAGCAACCACCACGTGGCGGCCACGCCCGCCGCTGCCACTGCCCTAGCCCTCAACGCTGGCCTAGATAGCGACTTGAGCAGTTACGGCTATGACAAGGCCCTGCTCGCGGCCATCGACCAAAAGCTGGTGTCGTCGGAAGTGCTGGACCGGGCCGTGGGCCGGGTGTTGCGCCTCAAATTTGACATGGGCCTGTTCGAGAATCCGTACGTCGATGCCAAGAAGGCGGCCCGGCAGGTGAAGACGGCGGCGCACGTGGCACTGGCCCGGCAGGTAGCGCGCGAGTCCATCGTTCTGTTGAAGAATGAGAACAACGCCCTACCCCTGTCGAAGTCGTTGCAGCGCATTGCCGTTATCGGCCCCAACGCCGACAACATCTACAACCAACTGGGCGACTACACCGCGCCCCAGCCCGACGAAAACATTGTGACGGTGCTGGAAGGCATCAAGGCCAAAGTAGGCAAGGGCACGCAGGTCACCTACGTGAAGGGCTGCGCCATCCGGGACACCACCACGGCCGACATTGCGGCGGCGGTAGCAGCGGCCAAACAGGCCCAGGTGGCGGTGGTGGTAGTGGGCGGCTCCAGCGCCCGCGACTTCAAAACTGAGTACCAGAGCACCGGGGCCGCCACCGTAACGGCTGCCAAGGGCAACCAGCCCATCAGCGATATGGAGAGCGGCGAGGGGTACGACCGCGCTACCCTCGATTTGCTGGGTAAGCAGCTAGAGCTAGTGCAAGCCGTGGCCGCTACCGGCACGCCGGTAGTGGTGGTGCTCATCAAAGGTAGGCCGCTGAATCTGAACTGGTTGGCTGAACACGTGCCGGCTATGGTAGACGCATGGTACCCCGGCCAAGAGGGCGGCAACGCCATTGCCGACGTGCTGTTCGGTGACTACAACCCCGCCGGCCGCCTACCCATCTCGGTGCCGAAAAGCGTGGGACAGCTGCCAGTGTACTACAACTTCAAAAGCCCCAACAAGCACGATTACGTGGAAATGGATGCTAAGCCGCTCTACAGCTTCGGGCACGGCCTGAGCTACAGCACATTTGCGTATTCTGGCTTGCAGGTGAGCCCCACGGAAAGCAACGGCGTCGTGCGCGTACAAGTGCGCTGCACTATACAAAACACCAGCACCCGCCCCGGCGACGAAGTGGTACAGCTCTACCTCAATGATAAAATAAGCTCCACCGTAACGCCCGCTAAGCAGCTCAAGAAATTCCAACGCATCACCCTGAAAGCCGGGGAGCAGCGGGAAGTGACATTCGAGCTAACTGCCGAAGACCTGAAGCTGCTCAACCCAAAGATGGAATGGGTAGTAGAGCCTGGCGCCTTCACCGCAATGGTAGGGGCTTCGTCGGAGGATATCCGGTTGAAAGCTGATTTTGAAGTGAAGCAGCCTATTAGGCTGTCGACGGCGCAGTAAGGATCTTGTTCTTGTTTTGAACGTCAGCATGACGTTCAATGACTGCTTCTACTCTATGAAACTCCCCTTTCTACTCGCCGCCACCTTCCTACCCTTGTCCGTTTCGGCCCAGTCCAATTGGGTGAAGCTGAAGGAAGAGGTGCTGTTCACGAATCCCCCGTTTCGGCAATGCCATGCCTCTACGCTAGTGGAGGTAGGGAACGGCAACCTGCTGGTGTCCTGCTTTGGCGGCTCGGGAGAAGGCAAAAAAGACGTGGCTATCTGGCTGGCTTCCATCGACAAGCAAGGTCAGGTGTCGGCGCCGCAACGCGTGGCTGAGGGGGTAGGGAATGACACAGTGCGCTACCCGACCTGGAATCCAGTACTGTTCAAGGAGCGCGGTGGCAAGCTGTTCCTGTTCTACAAGGTAGGCCCCAACCCGCGTGAATGGTGGGGCATGGTCAAAACCTCGCTGGATGATGGTAGGACGTGGACCACCGCGCACCGCCTGCCGCCCGGCATTCTGGGACCCATTAAAAACAAGCCCATCCAGCTCGCCAACGGCACCATTCTGGCGCCTTCCAGCGTGGAGGAAAGCACAGAGCGCTGGAAAGTGCACCTCGAAAAATCCACCGACCGCGGCCAGACGTGGCAGCGCATCCCCGTGGATACGTCGTCGGCCTTCGACGTAATTCAGCCCAGTATTCTTCAATACCCCGGTGGTCGGCTGCAGCTGTTGTGCCGCAGCAAGCAGGGGAGCGTGGTACAGGCCTGGTCGACGGACAATGGCAACACCTGGGGCCAGCTGTCGAAGACCGCCCTACTCAACCCCAACTCCGGTACCGACGCCGTGACGCTGCGCGACGGCTCCCAACTCATCGTCTACAACCCCGATGTGCCCGGCAAAGACTGGTTCAATGGCCGCGGCAAGCTGCGCGTGGCCCAGTCGGCAGACGGACAGAAGTGGAACGACATAGCCGTGCTCGAAAACGGCGATAAAGAGGAATACAGCTACCCCGCCATCATCCAGACCCGCGACGGCCGCGTGCACATCACCTACACCTACGACCGCAAAAACATCAAGCACGTGGTGTTGCAGGGAGGAGGGAAGTAGGCGGCTGCGTTGAAGTAGTAGACCGTCATGCTGAGCTTGTCGAAGCATCTCTACAGTTTCGATAAAACGTCATTTCGACCAACGGGAGAAATCTCGCGTGCTGATGTCTGGTTAAGGCGAGCATGGCGGAGTTGAGATATCTCTGCTGAAAGGAAGTACCATCAAGCGAGATTTCTCCCGTTGGCCAAAATGACACCCTCTACAGTTCTACTATTCTTTATATATATAAGATAGTCTTTTGTTAAAATTTTAGAAAAGTGCTTTGACTTGTTGAAAAAAGTGGGCTTCTTGAGACATCATTCAGAGAAAACCCGCTGCCATGAGTTCATTATTAGCCTTGGAGGATACGTTTCTGGCCGGGCTGAATAATGTCGAACGGCGGAAATATGTACAGAAGATAAAGATTGTCAAGCACTTGTATGTAAAGGGTGCCAAGACAAATGCTGATATCTGCGGCCGTTTTCAGATTAGCGCCCCTACCTCCACGGCCATGCTGAACGAGCTGATTGCCGAGGGCTTGGTGGAGAAACAGGGGAGGGGCAAATCCATCGGCGGCCGCAAGCCAGAGTTGTATGGATTAAAGGATAAGTCGCTGTTTGTCTTGAGTATCCACATGGAGAAGTACAAGGCGCGCCTGGCTATTTTCGATAATAACAACAGCTCCGTAACCGGCGTGCAGACCTTCCCAATTGAGGTGACGCAGGACCTACAGGCCGTGGACCAGGTGCACGAGCAGGCCATGCGCCTGATTGAGGCGGCAGGCATCGACCCGCAGAAGCTGATTGGGGTAGGCATTAATATGCCGGGCCTGGTGGCGTCTAAAGAAGGCAACAACCACACCTACCTGCGCGTGCCAGAAGGCGCGGAGTCGTTGCAACAACTGCTAGAGCACAAGTTTGGCAAGCCCGTGTATATCCAGAACGACGTGAAAAGCGCCACCCTGGCTGAGTACCGCTTCGGGCTGGCCCACGGCCGCCGCGACGTGCTAGTGCTGTCGATGGACTGGGGCGTGGGCCTGGGCATGATCCTGGACGGCAAGCTGCGCAGCGGCACCTCGGGCTTTGCTGGCGAGTTTGGGCACATTCCGTTGGTAGAGGATGGCCGCCTGTGCCACTGCGGCAAACGCGGCTGCCTGGAAACCGTGGCTTCGGGCAGCGCCCTGGTGCGCAATGCCCAGGAAGGCATCCGGGCTGGCGAGAACACCCTGCTGCAAGCCCTGTCGGAGCCTGAGATTGAACAGTTAGAGGTGGAGCAGGTCATCCGCGCCGCCCACGACGGCGACCAGTTTGCCATCAACATTCTGGCCGAGGTAGGGCTGAATCTGGGCAAAGGCATTGCCATCCTGATTCAGCTATTCAACCCCGAACTGATTATTCTGGGCGGCGAAATTGCACAGGCCAAGCCCTTTGTGCTGCCTGCCATTCAGCAGGCCATTACCATCTACTGCATGAAGCAGCTGCGCGAAAATACCCGCATTGTGGTGTCGGAGCTGGGCCGCGACGCCATGATTCTGGGCTCCGTAGCCACGGTAATGGAGAACGTATTTGAAACGCCCCTAGACCTGACCTAAACTCGACTGCCTACCTACTTTTTACTACCGCTTTCTTTCAAGATTTCCCCGCTCCGTCCCGCAAACCTCAACCGCCTAACAACCCTTTTACCCCCTCACCTACACCGCTTATGGCACGATTAAACCTACTCGAAGAAACTCGTTTTGAGAAGCTGCCGGTAACCGTTTACCCCGATAAGCAGACTGCCTCCGTGAAGGTGGCCGAGCGCATTGCGCGCCTGATCCAGCGCAAGCAGGAAGCCGGCGAACAGGCGGTACTGGGCCTAGCCACTGGCGCTACCCCGGTGGGCGTGTACGAGGAGCTGGTGCGCCTGCACCAGGAGGAGGGCCTAAGCTTCCAGAACGTGGTGACGTTCAACCTGGACGAGTACTACCCGATGTTGCCCGACGCGCCGCAGAGCTACGTCACGTTCATGAACGAAAACCTGTTCGACCACATCGACATCAAGCGGGAGAACATTCACATTCCCGACGGCACCCTGGCGCCGGAAGAGGTAGCAGCGTTTTGCTTGAATTATGAGCGGCAGATTGAGGAAGTAGGCGGGTTGGATTTACAAATTCTGGGCATTGGCCGGACGGGCCACGTGGGCTTCAACGAGCCGGGCTCGGCGCCCAACTCGGGCACTCGCCTGGTAACCCTGGACGACCTCACGCGCCGCGACGCTTCCCGCGACTTCGGCGGGAAGGAAAACGTGCCCACCAAGGCCATTACCATGGGCATCGGCACTATCTTCAAAGCCCGCGAAATTGTGCTGATGGCCTGGAGCGGCAAGAAAGCGCCCATCATCAAGAAAGCGGTGGAAGGCGAGGTATCGGGCGAGGTGCCGGCTACCTACCTGCAACTGGCCGATAACGTGGAGTTTGTGCTGGACGCCGACGCCGCTTCCGAGCTGACGCGCTTTGATACGCCCTGGCTGGTGAAGGACTGCGTGTGGGATGAAATGCTGATCAAGAAGGCCGTGATTTGGCTGTCGAATACCCTGTGTAAGCCTATTTTGAAGCTCACAGAGGAAGACTACAACAACAACGGCATGGCCCAGCTGGCCACCGAGCGCGGCCCGGCCTACAACATCAACATTCAGATTTTCAACAAGCTCCAGCACACCATCACGGGGTGGCCCGGTGGCAAGCCCGGCGCCGACGACTCGCAGCGCCCCGAGCGCGCACTTCCGGCCAAAAAGCGCGTTATCGTATTCTCGCCCCACCCCGACGACGACGTGATTTCGATGGGTGGCACCTTTATTCGCCTTATCGACCAGGGCCACGACGTGCACGTGGCCTACCAGACCTCGGGCAATACGGCGGTGTGGGACGACGACGTGCTGCGCTACATGGAGTTTGCCATTGACCTGGAAAACAGCCTGGGCCGCGACAGCAGCGAACTGCAAACGGTGTATGACAACATGCGCGAGTTTATCGAGCAGAAGCAACCCAACCAGGTAGACACGCAGGAAATCCGGAACGTGAAGAGCTACATTCGGAAGAGTGAAGCCATTGCGGGCGCCCGTTATGCCGGCCTACCCGACAGCCATATTCACTTCCAGGCCCTACCATTCTACGAGTCGGGCAAAACCTCGAAGTACCCCGTAACGGACGCCGATATTGAGCTGACGATGGAGCTCCTGCAAGAGGTGAAGCCCCAGCAGGTGTTCGTGGCCGGCGACTTTGCCGACCCCAACGGCACGCACATCGTGTGCTTCAACATTATTGCCGAGTCGTTGCGCCGCCTGAAGCAGACCGAGGAATGGGTGAAGGACTGCTGGGTGTGGATGTACCGCGGCGCGTGGCACGAGTTTAAGCCCTACGAGATTGAAATGGCTGTGCCGCTGTCGCCGTTGGAGGTGATTCGCAAGCGCAACGCTATCTTCAAGCACCAAAGCCAGAAGGACACGCCCGTGTTCCCCGGCGACGACTCCCGCGAGTTCTGGGTGCGCGCCGAGCAGCGCAACCGTGAAACCGCCCTGCAATACGACAACCTGGGCCTAGCCGACTACGAAGCAATGGAGGCTTTCGTGCGCTGGCACTTTTAGGGGGTAGGGCAGTTTTTTTCGCTGTCATCTATTTATCTGTCATCCTGAGCTTGCGAAGGACCTTATGCCAGCTGAACGAGTCGTCGGTACAGCTGTCGTTCCTGCGTGAGAAGGTCCTTCGCAAGCTCAGGATGACAGATAAATGGATGGTGAAGCTTTTCGCCACACGCATACAGCAGGCCGCTTTCGGGTAGGCACGCAGAAGCAAATAGAATGACCCAAACCAACTACATCGGCATTGACATCGGGGGCACCAAGGTGCACATCGGCGTGGTGCAGGATGGGCAAATTATAAACGAAGTTCGCTTCGAAACTTCGGCACAGGCGCCACAGGAGCAGATTCTGGGCGAGCTAGTACGGCATATTCAGCTGATGCTGGATACCGCCGACGTGGCCGGTATTGGAATTGGTGTGCCAGGGCTGGTGGATGAGCAGCAGGGCGTGGTGCACAACGTGCAGAACATACCCTCGTGGCGGGAAGTACGGCTTAAGGAACACCTGTCCGGCCACTTCGCGCAGCCCGTGTACATGACCAACGACGCCAACGCCTTTGCCGTGGGCGAGAAAATCTTCGGCCAGGGCCAGCCCTACGCCAACCTGGTGGGCATTACGCTGGGTACGGGGCTCGGTGCGGGCATCATCATCAACCACGACCTCCACGCGGGCGTGCTTTCCAGCGCCGGTGAGTTCGGCTGCATTCCCTACCTCGACAAGACCGTGGAGGATTATTGCAGCGGTAAGTTTTTCGCGCAGCACTACCAGCAGGAGGGTAGCACCCTGCACGCCCTGGCCCGTACCGGCGATGCGCGCGCCCTAGAAGCGCTGGCCAGCTACGGCCGCCACCTGGGCAATGTCATCAAGATTATCCTGCACACGCTGGCGCCGGAAGCCATTTTCCTGGGCGGGTCGGTGAGCCACTGCTACGAGTTTTTCCGGGAGGCTATGGAAGCCAGCATCCGCGAGTTTCCCTTCCGTTTGGTAACCGACCGCTTGGTGGTAGCGCCCTCTGAGTTGCGCAACGCGGCCGTGCTGGGCGCGGCCGCGCTGTGTAAAATGAAGCAGGAACTCAGCCCCGCTACTCCCCAAACATTGCCCCTCTAACTGCCTATTTCAGCCTCCTTCTCAAACCCTACACCATGACGAAAGCAGCTACCACGTCTCCGGCGACCGTGCCCACGGCCAACACGCAGCAAACCAGGTCCATTGTCATCATTGGAGCGCTGTTCTTCATTTTCGGCTTCGTGACGTGGCTGAACTCGGTGCTGGTTCCCTACTTGCGGATTGCCTGCGAGCTGAGCAACTTTCAGGCGTACTTAGTCACCTCCGCTTTCTATATTTCCTACCTCGTGATGGCCATACCATCAGCGTGGGTATTGGAAGCCACGGGTTTCAAGAAAGGCATGTCGGTAGGGTTGCTAGTGATGGCCGTGGGGGCACTGGTTTTTATTCCGGCGGCCTACACACGTACCTATGGGTTGTTTTTGCTAGGCCTGTTTATTCTGGGCTCGGGGCTAGCATTGCTGCAAACAGCTTCCAACCCTTACATCACCATTCTGGGGCCGCGCGAAAGCGCTGCCAAGCGTATTAGCGTGATGGGCATTTGCAACAAGGTAGCTGGTGCGCTAGCTCCCGTTGCCCTTGGTGCGGTGGTACTAAAAGATGCCGATTCCTTGGTGGCGCGCCTCAAAACGATGAATCTGGCCACCAAAGCCGCCGAGCTTGACGCACTGGCCGCCCGCGTGGTGACCCCCTACCTGTTGATAACGGCCGTACTGGTGCTCCTGGCTGTGCTCATCTACTTTTCTTCCCTACCCGAAATCGACACCGACCACGAGGACGAAACCGTAGCGGCTGCCAATACCAACAAAACCAGCGTGTTGCAATTTCCGCACCTGCTACTGGGGGCGCTAGCTATGTTTTTCTACGTGGGCGTGGAGGTTATTGCTGGCGATACCATCATCAGCTATGGTAACGCACAGGGTATTGCGCTGGAAACGGCCAAATTTTTCACCACGTTTACGATGGGTGCCATGATTGTGGGTTACCTCATCGGTATTGTGGCCATTCCGAAGTTCATCTCTCAGGAAAAGGCGCTGCAACTGTTTGCTGTGATAGGAGTGGCGTTTGCTTTGGGGGCGCTGTCTACCAGCGGCATCACGTCGGTACTGTTCATTGCGTTGCTCGGGCTGGCTAACTCGCTCATCTTCCCAGCCATCTGGCCGCTGGCTATTGCGGGCCTGGGCCGCTTCACCAAGATTGGCTCGTCTTTCCTGATTATGGCCATTGCCGGCGGGGCCGTGTTGCCGCCCCTCTACGGTGGTCTGGCCGATGCGTTCAGCCCCCAACAAGCGTACTGGCTGGTGATTCCCTGCTATTTGTTCATTCTCTACTACGGCCTGGCTGGGCACAAAGTCCGCCGGTAAAACCTCACCCCCGGCCCCCGCTTCCGCTTACCAACACCTACGTCTGCATCGTTCTCGCATGTCACCACACAAACTCCTACTCCCGCTTCTACTGCTTGCTACCCCGCTACTTGCGCAGCAGCGCTACGAGCTGAACACCGGCTGGCAGGCCACGCCCAAAGGTAAAGTGAGCGTAGAAGGAACCGCGCTTTCGCAGCCTACCTACGCCCTGAGCGGGTGGCAGCCCGCCGTGGTGCCCGGCACGGTGCTTACTACCCAGTTGGTTAACAAGCAAGTGCCCGACCCGTTTTACGGGATGAACAACAAGCAGATACCTGATATTTACAAGACAGGTAGGGACTACTACACCTATTGGTTTGCCAAGGATTTCACGGAAAAGGCTAGCGGCGACGAGCAAGTGTGGCTGCACCTGCGCGGCGTGAACTACAGCTGCGACGTGTTTTTGAACGGGCAGAAGCTGAACGCGCAGACCCACCACGGCATGTTTCTGCGCCAGACCTACAACGTAACACCCTACCTGGCCAAGGACGGCAAGAACCGCCTGGCCGTCATCGTGTACCCGCCCGACCCCGTGGGCAACCCCAACGGCGGCCAGGGCGGGGACGGCACCATTGCCCGCAACAACACCACGCAATACACCGCCGGCTGGGACTGGATTCAGCCCATTAGGGACCGGAATACCGGCATCTGGGACAAGGTGACGATTGAGAAAACCCAACAGATCAACGTCAAGAATCCGCACATCATCACCCGCGTGCCGGGCAAGCGCAAGCCTACCGGTCCGCAGGCGCCGGCTACCGTGCAGGTGTCGGCCGAGCTGGAAAATCCGACAGCCCAGAAGGTAGCGGGCGTGTTGCGCTACACCATTGATGGCCGCACGGTAGACCAGAAAGTCACCATTCCAGCCCGCACTACCCAGCAGGTGAGCCTCAAAGATCTCAGCCTACCCAACCCCAAGCTGTGGTGGCCCAATGGCTACGGCGACCAGCCACTGTACGAATCGAAGCTACAATTCCTGGTGAAGGGCAAAACCGTGTCGGATGAGGAAACGGTGCAGGTGGGTGTACGCGAGATTCAGCGGGAGTGGAACACCACCACCCAGAGCATGGAGGTGCACCTGAATGGGCAAAAAATCTTCATCAAGGGCGGCAACTGGATTATTTCTGATGCCATGCTGCGCTTCACGGATGCTCGCTACGACGCGGAAATCCGCTTCCACCGCGACATGAACCTGAACCTGATTCGGGTGTGGGGCGGTGCGCTGGTAGAGCGCCCCGAGTTCTACCAGGCCTGCGACAAGTACGGCATGCTGGTGATGCAGGACTTCTGGATGTCGGGCGATGCCAACGGCCGCTGGGTGGACCCCATGAAGCTGGAAGACCAGTGGACCCGCCGCAAGTACCCCAACGACCACCAATTGTTCATCAAGTCGGCGGCCGACCAGGTGAAGATGGTGCGCAACCACGCTTCGCTGGCTATCTGGTGCGGCGGCAACGAAATCACTCCGCCCAAGGACATTCTTACTGCCTTGGAGGATTCGGTTTTGCCCAAGTTGGACGGCACGCGCTGGTTTGTGCCCTACTCCAACTCGGATAGCATGTCGTACAACAACCAGGGCGGCAACGGCGACGGGCCTTACGGCATTCAGAACCTGCGCAGCTTCTGGGAGCACCGCACCTACCCCTTCAACTCGGAGGTAGGCTCGGTAGGGGTAGGCGATGAGGAGTCGCTGGCGCGGTTTGTTCCGCCGGCCAACATGGTGCCCCCGCGCTACCTCGGCGCCGATAAAAAGCCCACCGAGGCCGTGGATTCGGTGTGGCAGTACCACCTCTACATTGGCTACGAAGACCATTTGCTACCCTACGGCGCACCCAAAACCGTGCGCGACTTCGGCCTGAAAGCCCAGCTGGTAAACTACGACCAGTACCGCGCTCTGATGGAGGGCTTTAGCTCGCACATGTGGGAGTGGTACACGGGCAGCATCATCTGGAAAACCCAAAACCCTTGGACTGCCCTGCGCGGCCAGATGTACGACTACTACCTCGACCCCAACGCCTGCCTCTATGGCCTGCGCACCGGCAGCGAGCCGCTGCACGTGATGTATAATCCCGTGGATAGCGCCGTGGTATTGGTGAACAACACCTTCGAAACCAAGCGCAACCTGATGCTGGTGGTAGACGCCTACGACATGGCCGGTAAGAAAACCAGCCTGACGCAGGTAATCGTGGAAATCAACCCCTCGCAAGCCAAAAAGTACCTACCCATTGCCGGCGCGATGCGCAAGCTGGCGCGGGAGAAAGGCACGTTCCTGATGCTGCAATTGCAGGATCTGAACAAGCAGCCCGTAAGCCAGAACTTCTACTGGATACCCGATGCCAAAGGGCAGTACTCGGGCTTGCAAACCATGAACAAGGCGCCGCTGGGCCTAACCGCCCGCCAAACCGCGCCCGGTAAGGTAGAAGTAACCCTCACGAACCCCGCCAACCAACCGGTGGCTTTCTTCAACCGCGTGTCGCTGGTGAACCAGCAGACCCAGAAGCGCGTGCTCCCTACCTTCTACAGCGACAACTACGTGTCGGTGCTGCCGGGGGAACGCAAAACCGTGACGCTGGATTATACGCCCGGCGCGGAAGTCGGCACGCCGGCCGTGTCGGTGGAGGGCTGGAACGTGGCGAAGCAGGTGGTGCCGGTGGCACAGTAGGGGAGACCCCACCCCCCAACCCCCTCCCCTCCGGGAGAGGGGGAGCCGTGACAGGAACTGTTAGCTAATGGCTATTAGCCATTAGCATTATTCAAACTAGAAAGCTGTTAGCCAAATCGTCCGGCTCCCCCTCTCCCGGAGGGGAGGGGGCGGGGGGGGTGGGGTGAATCGTTGAACTACACCTATGACTAGATTTCTGTGGTTGATCTTCCTACTCCTCATCACCGGTACAGCGACTGCCCAAACCGCCCCCGAGCGCTACCCGCTGATTCCCTACCCTGCCTCTTTGACACCGGCAACGGGCACCTTCACCATTACCAAAGCCACCCAACTGGCCCTACCCAAAGAGGGCAAACATTTCGAAAAGGAAGCCGAGCAACTACAAGCGTTATTGCGCAATGGGGTAGGGGCGCCGCTGAAAACCACAAAGAAACTAGTCGCTAACGGCATTGAGCTACGCTACGATGCCTCGATAATGGCCCCAGAGGGCTACCGCCTGACCATCACACCGCAGCAGATGACGCTGGCGGCCAAGGAGCCAGCGGGTATGTTCCGGGCAGTGCAGACGGTGCGGCAGTTGCTGCCGGCTACTATCGAAAAGGCCGGTAAGAGTGCCGCGCCGATGACGCTGCCCGCCGTGCAGATTGAAGACCAGCCGGCCTACGCCTGGCGCGGTATGCACCTGGACGTGTCCCGCCATTTCTTCGATGTCGCTTACCTCAAGAAATACATGGACTTGCTGGCGCTCTACAAGTTCAACAAGCTGCACCTGCACCTCACCGACGACCAGGGCTGGCGCCTGGAAATCAAGAAGTACCCCAAGCTGACGGAGGTAGGCGCCTGGCGCACCTTCAACAACCAGGATTCGGCGTGCATCAAGAAGTCAAAGGATAACCCCGATTTTGCCCTGGAGCCCAAGCACCTACGCCAGCGCAACGGCCAAACAGAATATGGAGGCTTTTACACTCAGGATGAGATGCGCGGCATCATTGCTTATGCTATGGCGCGTCACATCGAGGTCATCCCCGAAATCGACATGCCCGGCCATATGATGGCTGCCATTCGGGCCTACCCCTTTCTTACCTGCAACGGCAAAAACGACTGGGGTAAGCTGTTTTCGACCCCCATCTGCCCCTGCAACGAAAGCACCTACGAGTTCGTGGAAAACGTGCTGACGGAGGTAGCCGCCCTGTTTCCGAGTCCCTACGTGCACATCGGTGCCGACGAGGTAGACAAAGCCAGCTGGAGCACGACGGCCTGTACCGAGCTGATGCAGAAGGAGGGCATCAAGGACGTGAACGGCTTGCAGAGCTACTTTGTGCGGCGCATTGAGCGGTTTTTGCAGAGCAAAGGCAAGAAAATGATTGGCTGGGACGACATGCTGGAAGGCGGCATCGACCCATCGGCCACCGTGATGTACTGGCGCAGCTGGGTGAAGGACGCCCCCGCCAAAGCCATCCGCAACGGCAACCCGCTCATTATGACGCCGGTGAGCACGCTCTACTTTGACAACCTGCCAGATAAGAATTCCCTGGAGAAAGTCTACGACTTCGAGGTAGTGCCCGCCGACCTAGACGCTACCACCGCGAAAAAAGCCATTCTAGGTGCCCAGGCCAACCTCTGGACCGAACAAGTGCCCTCCGAAAACCGCGCCGGCTACATGGTGATGCCCCGGATGACGGCCCTGGCCGAGGTGGTGTGGACCAACAAAAAACAGTACGCTTCCTACCTCACCCGCCTGCGCCAGCACTACCCCCGCCTGGCCCTGCTGAACGTGCACTACCGCGTGCCCGACCTGGCAGGCTTCTCCGAGGAAAGCGTTTTCACCGACAAAACGTCTTTGCAGGTCGAGAAGCCGCTCGATAATCTGATCATCCGTTACACCACCGATGGTAGCATCCCCACGGACGCTTCGCCTGTGCTGCCGGCTGCCTTACCCATCACCCAGCCTATTACCGTGAAGCTGGTGGCTTTCACGCCGGAGGGGCTGCGGGGCGATACATACGCCATCCGGTACAAGCAGCAAGCCTACGCCGCACCCGTATCGGCAAAGGCGCCGGCGCCGGGCCTCACGGCTACGTACTTCACTGGTTACTTCAAAAAATCGGCGCTGATGCAGCAGGCTAAGGCCAACGGTAGCACCACCGTAACCAGCGTGCAGGTACCCAAGCAGGCAGAGGCCGACCAGTTCGGGGTGCAGTTTCGGGGCTACCTCGACGTACCGGAAACCGGCATCTACACGTTCTACCTCACCTGCGACGACGGCGGCACCCTACGCCTCGCCGACCGCATGGTAGTCGACAACGACGGCCTGCACTCGGCCATTGAGAAAACCGGACAGGTAGCCCTCACGAAAGGGTTGCACCCTATCGCCCTCGATTTTGTAGAAGGTGGAGGCGGCTACACGCTGCTCCTCAAATACAGCAAAGACGGCAGCGAGCCGCAGCAAGTGCCAGCCAATTGGCTGAAGCACTAAAAGCACACGACAATTCTAACCTCTGTAGTTTAATGAAGATACAACCCACCCGCTCTATCTGGTCTATTGTGGCGCTGGCCGGTAGCGTTGCCGTGTTCAACGCCTGTTCTGGTACTACCAAGGTAGCCAGCGGATCTACTGCTCCCGCTGCCATTCCGGCCCCCACAGGCCTCACCCGGTTCGTAGACCCCTACATTGGTACGGGCTTCCACGGGCACGTATTCATGGGGGCCAACGTGCCCTTCGGAGCGGTGCAGCTGGGGCCGGTGAACATCTCCGAGGGCTGGGATTGGTGCTCGGGCTACCACTATTCCGATTCCACCATCATTGGCTTTTCGCACACCCACCTCAGCGGCACCGGCATCGGCGACCTGGGCGACGTGGCGGTGATGCCCACTACAGGAGAGGTGCAGGTGATGCGCGGCTCGGTGAAAAACAAGAGCCGTAGCTACGTATCGGCGTTTTCGCACGAGGACGAAACCGCCCGCCCCGGCTACTACGCCGTGCAGCTGAAGCGCTACGGCATCCGGGCCGAGCTGACGGCATCCGAGCGGGTAGGCTTTCATCAGTACACCTTCCCTCAGGCGAAAGATTC
Source organism: Hymenobacter sp. NBH84 (assembly GCF_014217645.1). Lineage (NCBI taxonomy): Bacteria > Pseudomonadati > Bacteroidota > Cytophagia > Cytophagales > Hymenobacteraceae > Hymenobacter > Hymenobacter sp. NBH84. The sequence continues at coordinate 2,616,107 of NZ_CP043644.1, read as the reverse complement.
GCACCTGATTATCGACTTGCAGCAGGGCATCGGTTGGGACCAGGCCACCGATACGCACCTGGAAAAGCTCAACGATAGTACCCTGGTAGGGTACCGCTTCTCGAAAGGCTGGGCCAAGGATCAGCGCCTGTACTTCGCGGCGGTTCTCTCGAAGCCTATGCGCGAGTTTGCCAGCGTGCAGGTTGTGGATTCGTTGGGTAATACCACGCCGGCCACCAAGGGCACCCGCCTGAAAGGGGTAGTCACGTTTGCCACCAAGGCCGGCGAGCAGGTGAAACTGAAGGTAGGGATTTCGCCCGTCAGCACTGAGAATGCGCTGGCCAACATCCAGGCTGAGATTCCGCACTGGAATTTCCAGAAGACCGTGGCCGCCGCCGATGCCGCCTGGAACCAGGAGCTGGGCAAGGTGCAGATCAAAACCGAAAACCAAGACCAGCAAAAGGTTTTCTACACGGCGCTTTACCACACCATGATTGCGCCCTCGACCTTCAACGACCACAACGGCGACTACTGGGGCACCGACAAAAAAGTGCATAAAAACGCGTCCTTCACCAACCTCACTACCTTCTCGCTGTGGGATACCTACCGGGCGGCGCACCCGCTGTTCACCATCCTGCAAACCAGCCGGGTAAACGACATGGTGAACACCATGCTGGCCATCTACCAGCAGCAGGGTAAGCTGCCCGTGTGGCACCTGATGGCCAACGAAACCAACACGATGGTAGGCTACAGCGCCGTGCCAGTGGTAGTAGATGCCTACCTCAAAGGCTTCGACGGCTTCGACGCCAATCTAGCCTATGAGGCTATCAAGACCACCGCCATGCGCGACGAAAGTGGCCTGAAAGCCGTGAAAGAGCTGGGCTTCATCCCCGCCAACAGCGAGGTAGAGAACGTGTCGAAAGGCTTGGAATACGCTGTGGACGACTGGTGCATTGCCCAGATGGCCAAGAAGATGGGTAAGCAGGAGGACTACGCCTACTTCAGTAAGCGCGCCAAAAACTACCAGAACTATTTCGATAAAAGCGTGGGCTTCATGCGGGGACGCGTGTCCAAAACCGAGTGGCGCACGCCGTTCAGCCCGTTCCAGTCGGTGCACATGAAGAGCGACTTCACAGAGGGCAACGCCTGGCAATACACCTGGCTGGTACCGCAGGATGTGGAAGGCCTAGTTGGCCTGCTGGGCGGCGAGAAGCGCTTCACGCAGAAGCTCGATTCGCTGTTTACGGTGCAGGGCAACATGGGCGAAGAAGCCTCGCCCGACATTTCGGGTCTCATTGGGATGTATGCCCACGGCAACGAGCCCGGCCACCATATCACCTACCTCTACAGCTACGTGGGCCAGCCCTGGAAAACCGCCGAGAAGGTGCGCTTCATCATGGACCAGTTCTACACCACCAAGCCCGACGGCATCATCGGCAACGAGGACGTGGGGCAGATGTCGGCGTGGTACGTGCTGTCGGCTATGGGCTTCTACCCTCTGAACCCCGCTAATGGTGCCTTTGTGTTTGGCAGCCCCATGGTGCAGCAGGCCACGCTGGCCCTACCCAATGGCAAGTCGCTTTCCATTGAGGCCAAGAATAATAGCGCCACCCATAAATACATCCAGTCCGTGACCCGCAACGGCCAGCCCTACCTCAAGTCCTACATCACCCACCAAGATCTGATGCAGGGCGGCACATTGGTGCTGGAAATGGGACCTAAGCCCAGCCCTACCTGGGGCGTAGCGCCGGAAAACCGGCCGCGCTCCGTAATGCAGTAAGCCGACCTACCTCACCCTAACTTGGTGCATGCGTCTACACCTCGCGTGCCGTTCGCAAAGCCGGCTGCCTCAGGCAGCCGGTTTTCTTTTTGGGTGGTGTAGTAGGCGATAAACTGCCCGCTCATGCCCATCGCATGGGTAAGGGCCGACTATTTTTCTACGTAGTAGTGTAAATTTTCTTTTGCGATAATATCCAGCGGTAAGTACTTGAAGGGAGATACTTCCTTTTTGAAAACAAGCTGATCGGCCAGGGCATACAAGCCATAATATCCCTGTTCCTTAGGGTTCTGATTGATCAGGAAGTCAATAGTCCCTTCTTGCAGGTACTGAATGTTTTCTTCCAGCAAATCGTAGCCTACCAAGCGAATACGGTGGGCATAGGGTTGGAGGTAGGGCGCAATAGCATACGCCCTGGATGTACTGACGAAGATGCCCCGCAACTGCTGATCCTGCGCCAACAGCTCGGTGAGTTGGCAGGCAAAGGTAGACTCGGTGGGGTAGGGGAGGTCGATGCTGCGAATGGTGTTGCCGGCTGCCTGCGGGGCGGGCAGTTGGGCAAAGTAGTCGCGGAAGCCTTGTTCTTTCTGCGTTACGTGCACGGAGTTGGCAATGTCCTCGGCAATGTGGGCAATGAGGTAGGTGCCCGGCTGCATTTGCCCAAACTGAAGCAGCTTGCCAGCCAAGTAGCCACTCTGATAAGAGTCCTGCCCCACGTAGCTCAGCGGGTTAATTTCCGTGATATAGGTGTTGAACAGCACGTACGGAATCTTGGCGTGCTGCCACCGCTCAAAAAACGGCAACGATTCGCGGTAGAACAGTGGCGCAATCACAATGCCATCGGGTTGGGCCTGCGTGGCCAACTCTATCTGCTCCAGAAAAGACTCCACCCGCGACATATCGTAGGGGTATACCGTGAGCACCACGCCGTACTGCTGCAACTCCCGGGCTGCCTTGTTGATGCCCTCCCACGGGGCCTGCCAGTAGGGGTCCAGCGTGTGGCTGGGCTGAATAGCTGCTAGCCGGTACGTGCGGTTGGAGCCCAGCGTACGCGCAATCATGTTGGGCTCGTATTCCAGCTCCTCCATCATCAGCAGCACCTTTTGGCGCACGTCCTCGGCCACCCGGCCGCGGTTATGCAGCACCCGGTCTACCGTGCCCACCGAAACGTTTGCCTTCGCTGCTATATCCTTAATGCGTACCGCATTCTTACCCATAACTATACTTTATATGTAAGTGAAACCTGATGATCTGCATCATGTGAAAAAACGGCTGACAATACGAGCTGATACCGAAGTGGCCATCATGCGTGCCTACAGCTGAAACCAGCGAAGCCAGGTCTGTACGTTTGCCAGAGTGCATGGCCGTAGCCACAAAGCATGCCACCACACGAAGTAGTTGCTGCTAGAAAGGTCGGTTAAATCCAAGCGCCGTTGCAATGACACGTTGGTAAATAGTGGGTAACTCTCTACGAAGGGTAGAAAATGCAGCGTAGTACGGCTGGTTCTGCCAAAAATAGGGGGCACTGTTAAAAGAAAAAGGGCTAGATCATGTGCTATTTATCTACCATCAAGCTTCTACAATCGGCTGAGACTCGTAATAGTGAAGATTTACTAGGTTTTGTCCTAAAAAGAAGTCTAAAATACAACAATAATACATAGAAGAAATATCTTTTTGCGTGTGCGCACACTTGCTATATTCAGCTCTGCGTGTGCCCACACATTTTTATTTTATATTATTTGCTTTATAATTAAGCGATGATTACGTTTGAGTTAAGCCAACGAATTCAGCTTCTTAAAATGCAGTTCGGTATAGCTTGCCGTGTTCAGTTGGGAACCTGACTGGTAGCACAACTGCAACAACATCTGTAAACCCTCCAGCTTGTACTGGGTAAGGGAGTTGGATAGGTATGCCGCCAAATTGAAAAAGTTACATTTCAAGGCCGCAGTATGGTAACTCGCGGTATTGTGTGATACAAGTAAAAAATAGCACAGAAAGCGAAACAGTTTTCGCGTGTACGCACACATTTCTTTTCTTTGGTTTTGATTTAGTTGATGTGGTTTAGTATGTTTGAAAGGAACTAAATACTTCCTGTTGGGAAAATCTTATTTCTCAACAGGCTAAAAAGCACCTTTACTAATACGCTTTCCACTCGTTGCTGCTACACTGCCACGAAGTACAACCGATTGTGTAAGGTCCGTCTGCTGCCGTCCTTTCCCGCCCTTTCCACCAATTTTCTTTCGCTGCTATGCTGCATTACCTGATAAGGTAAGGTAGGAAGCAGCTAGTGCATTTTAGCGGGTCCGATTCGTGGGCTGCTCAACGCAAGTAACTCATCTTCATTCCTCTCACTCCATACACCATGATAAGAAAAACTCTACAATTATTTGTACTGCTCTTGCTGCTGTGTCAGGCCCAGGCCTGGGCACAGGGGACGAAGGTCTCGGGCAAGATAACCGACAACTCCAATGAGCCGCTCATTGGGGTGAGTGTAGTGGTAAGCGGTACCACGCAAGGCGCCACTTCCGATGTAGACGGCAACTACACCGTAACGGCTCCCGACGGTGCCTCGCTGGTGTTCTCTTACATTGGCTACATCAGCCAGACGGTGCCCGTGAACGGCCGCTCCTCCATCAACATTATCCTGGCCAACGACACCAAGCAGTTGGGCGAAGTAGTGGTAACGGCGCTGGGCATCAAGAAAGATGAGCGCAAGCTGGGGTATGCCGTGACAACGGTAGACGGCGAAAAGCTGAACGTAGCCCGCGAAACCAACGTGGCCAACTCCCTACAGGGCCGCGTGGCGGGCTTGAACGTGGGTGGCACCAGCGGCGGCCCCGGCTCCTCGGCTCGGCTCAACATTCGCGGCGTAACGTCCTTCTCGGGTGCTTCGCAGCCGCTGATTGTTATCAACGGTGTGCCTATGGACAACTCTGTGCGCGGTAGCTCCGGTGAGTGGGGCGGCGCCGACCTGGGCGATGGTATCAGCAACATCAACCCCGACGATATTGAGTCGATGACGGTGCTGAAAGGCTCGACTGCCTCGGCCCTGTACGGTGCCCGCGCCGCTAACGGCGTGATTCAGATTGTGACGAAAAGCGGTAACCGCGGCAAAACCACCATTGAGTACAACACCAACCTGCAATTCAGCCAGGCAGTAGACAACACCGACTTCCAGACGGTGTACGGCCAGGGCAGCCAGGGCGTGCGTCCTTCTGACCGGGCCTCGGCCATCAACTCGGGCAACACGGCCTGGGGTGAGCGGCTGGACGGTCAGCCCACCATCGGCATCGACGGTCAGGAGCATCCTTACTCGCTACAGAAGAACAACATCAGAGACTTCTACCGCGTTGCCCCGTCCTGGACCAACACGCTGGCCGTGTCGGGTGGGGGCGAAAAAGGCACCTACCGCCTGTCGGTATCGAACCTGGACGCCAAGTCGATTCTGCGCAACAGCGGCCTGGACCGCCGCACGGTGAACTTCAACACCCAGTATGACCTGACCAAGAAGCTGAGCTTCAACCTGACGGCCAACTACATCGACCAGAAGGACAACAACCGTCCGCAGCTGAGCGACTCGCCGCTGAACGCCAACAACATCACCTTCCTGGCACCCAACATCGACCAGGCTACCCTGCGCCCCGGCTACGACCCCAGTAACAACGGCCTGGAAACAGCCTGGAACAACGATAGCTACGCCTCCAACCCATGGTTTGTGGTGAACCAGTTCAAAAATGACCTCTCGCGCAAGCGTCTGATTAGCGCCCTGTCGGCCCGCTACGCTTTCACCGACTACCTGTTCCTGCAAGGCCGGGTAGGCTACGACTACTCCAGCGACCGGCGCTTCAACGTGACGCCCTACGGCACGCTGTACTCGTCTAACGGTGAGGGCGGACTGGAGAACCTGACCCTGGGCTCGCGCCTGGAACTAAACACGGACGCACTGCTGTCGTTCAGCAAAGACCTAAACCAGGATATTTCCGTGAGTGCCAGCGTAGGCAGCAACTTCCGCCGCAACAACTTTGAAGCTACGCGTTTGTATGGCGGGCAATTCATCGTGCCCTACCTGTACACGCCTTCCAACCTGCGCACTCCTTCGCAGGAGTATCAGTACAGCCTCCTAGAAACGTTCTCGGCCTACTACACCGCAGATGTTACTTATAAGTATCTGACGCTGAGCACAACCGGCCGTTACGACCAGTTCTCTACCCTGCCGCGCAACGACCGTAGCATCTTCACGCCTTCGGTAGCTGCCAGCTTCATCTTCTCGGATCTGCTGCAATCATCGGTGCTGAGCTACGGTAAGCTGCGTGCTTCCTACGCCGAAACTAGCGGCGAGCCGGCTCAGCCCTACCAGACGGGCTTCTACTACAACATCAACCGCTCCATCAACGGCATTCCGCGCGCCTCGTTTGATTCGCGTCAGCCCAACGCCAACCTGAAACCCTACAGCCTCAACGAGTATGAGGTGGGCACAGAGTTGAAGTTCTTCCAGAATCGCATTGGCTTAGACGTGGCGTACTTCCGCCGCAAAACCGATGGTGAGATTGTAGGCGCCAGCTTGTCACCGGCCACCGGTTTCAATAGCCGATCGGTGAACCTGGGCTCTACCCTGAACCGTGGCGTGGAAGCCGCCCTGACCGTGACGCCGGTGAAAACGGGTGCCTTCACCTGGACGTCGTCGTTCAACATCACCAAGCTGAAAAACGAAGTATTGGACATTGACAACGGTGCCAACAACCCGTTGCAAACGGGTACCTACCGCCCTGGTGCCAACGGTGGTGCCAACATTGCCATTGTGAAGGGGCTGCCGATTGCCCAGATCCGGGCGTACGACTTCATGCGCGATGCCAACGGCAACGTGGTGATTGGAACCGATGGCGTACCAGTACGGGGCGAGTTGAAGCCGATGGGCTCGGGCATTGCTAACCTATTCGGCGGCTGGAACAACGATTTCAACTACCACAACTTCAGCCTGTCGTTCCTGATCGACTACAAGTTCAACAACAAGGTGCTGTCGGCTACGGAATACTACTCCTACACGCGTGGTCTGAACAAAGCCACCCTGGAAGGCCGCGAAACCGGCATTGTAGCAGAAGGGGTGAAAATGAACAGTGACGGAGATGTAACAAATGAAGTCAACGACATTGTGGTGCCGGCTTATGTGTACTACCCCAAGCTGATCAACAACGTGGATGCCCTGGCTGTGCTGGATGGCAGCTTCATCAAGTTCCGTCAGCTCACGCTGGGCTATACCCTCAACCAAGCCGTACTGGCAAAAACACCTTTCCAGGCTGTGACGCTGTCGTTAGTAGGTCGTAACTTGTTCACGATTATGAAGCGCACGGATAACATAGATCCGGAAAATACAATTTCTCCTCTGGTGGCGTACGCTGGGGTAGAAGGCGGTTCCCTACCATTTGCCCGCACATACGGCTTCACGCTCAACGTAAAATTCAAGTAATACAGGAATATGAAAAAGCCATTCCTATTTATAGCACTCACTGCGGCGCTGTGGAGCAGTTCCTGTTCCGAAGACCGCTTCGACGACGTCAATACCAATCCCAACGCGGCTTCAGCTGAGAACCTCAACCCCAACTACCTGCTCACCGACGGCCAGTTGGGCTACGCCAATACGGGCTATGCACAGTTGCTGTACCAAGCTCCGGCCATTCAGGCGCTGGCCAGCACGTTCAACTACTACGGCAACGGGGATAAGTACGTTAACGCGGGTGGTTTTGGGGGCTATCAGGCCCTGACCTTCAATAACTGCTACACGGCGCTGAGCCGCTTAGAGCAGGCCATTAGGGTAGCCAACACGCAGAGCCCTGAGCGCTTTGCCAACGTCATTGCCATCAGCAATATCATGAAGGTGATGATCTATCAGCGCCTCACTGATACCTACGGGGATATTCCGTATTCGGAAGCGCTGATGGCGCAGGAGGGTATTACGGCCCCCGCCTACGACAAGCAGGAGAACATTTACCCGGCTTTGCTGACGCAGTTGGAAGCAGGCATCAATAGCTTGAACACCACGGCCCCATTGGCTACCGGCGACCTGCTGTACGGCGGTAATGTAGCGCAGTGGAAAAAGCTGGGCTACTCCCTGATGGTGCGCGTGGCCATGCGCATGACCAAGGTGAACCCTACCCTGGCAAAAACCTGGACCGAGAAAGCCGTGGCTGGCGGCACCATGACAGCTACTAGCGACAACGCCATTGCCCAAACCGACGCCTCGCAGGGCGACATCCAGAATGCGACGTCGGGCGCCCTGCTCACGACCGATGACTTCCGGGAAGTGAAGTGGAGCAAGACGCTGATTGACTACCTGCGCACCAATGATGACCCACGCCTGGGCGCTATTGCCGAGATTCCGCAGGCGGGTGCTACCAACAACGCTAACCAGGGCCTGACTGGCAACACCGACCCCGCTGTGCAGCGTGGTCTGCCGAATGGCTACGACCTGGCTGGTGGAGATTTTGATATTCGGAAGCGTGCCGACTATCCGGGGCCTACGGGCGCCGCTGGCAATATTGCCCCGTTGGGTAATTATTCCCGCCCCCGCGTGAACGTGTACATCAAGCGCAACGCTCCTAACTTCCTGTTGACCTACGCCGAAACGGAGTTCCTGCTGGCCGAAGCCGCTACCCGCGGCTGGAGCGTGGGCGCTACGGCTGCCACGCACTACGCCAATGGCCTGCGCAGCGCCATGGAATCTCTGACGCAGATGGACGCGGCGGCTACCATTCCGGCCGCTACCATCACCGCCTATGTAGCTGCTCACCCGCTGACCACAACATCGGCAACGGACGCCTACCAGCAGATCAACAACCAGTACTGGCTGGAAACGTCCACTACCTTCAACTTTATTGAAGGCTGGTTTAACTGGCGTCGTTCGGGCTATCCCATGCTGACGCCCGTGAACTACCCTGGCAACGTGACTAACGGAACCATTCCGCGTCGTCTGCCATATCCGGCCGCTGAAATCTCCAACAATCCCGCTGGGTACCGGTCTGGGGTAGCCAGCCTGAACGGCGGCGATCTGCTGACCTCGCGGGTATGGTGGGATAAGTAATAGTGTATTTTTTGCACAGGTAAAAGAGAGGCTTTATCCCGGACGATGGGGTAAAGCCTCTCTTTTTATAGAACACGGTAAATCAGTTTCTTCGGAAGAATCATACGCATGCAGCATCTTTTCAATTTCAAAACTCTCGCAACCATAACGCTCCTGCTCGGCGGGGTAGGGCTATCGGCTTCGGCACAGGACCAAAAAGCATTTCAGGGGATGGAGCACCTCTTTACCCTGCCCAAAGGCTACGTAGTGCAGCACACTGCGCAGCCCCTAACCATGGACGGCAACCTGCGGGAAAGCGCCTGGCAGCAAGCCGCTTGGACCACCGATTTTGTGGATATTGAAGGCTCGGCCAAGCCGCTGCCTACCTACCAGACGCGTGTGAAAATGCTCTGGAACGACTCCACGCTGTTCATTGCCGCTACCTTGCAGGAGCCGCACATCTGGGCCTACCAAACCCACCACGACGACATCATCTACAAGGACAACGACTTTGAGGTGTTTATCGACCCCGACGACAATACGCACCAGTATTTCGAGGTGGAGGTGAATGCCATCAATAAGATTTTCGACCTTTTCCTACCCAAGCCCTACCGCAACCACGGCGACGCCCTCATCAGCTGGGACGTGGCCGGCCTACGCTCCGGCGTAAGCATCAACGGCACGCTCAACCAACCCAAGGACCAGGACAAAAGCTGGACCGTGGAAATGGCTATTCCGCTGAAAGCCGTGCGTATGGGCTTCCCATTTAATGCCCCCACGGAGGGCACTTTGTGGCGCATCAATTTCTCCAGGGTGGAGTGGGACACGCGGGCGGCCAACGGCAACTACGTAAAGCAGCAGGACGCCGCCGGCAAAGACCTGCCCGAGCACAACTGGGTGTGGTCGCCGCAGGGCGTGATTAATATGCACTACCCCGAGCGCTGGGGATACTTGCAGTTCACGCGCCAGGCTAAGGCGCCGGCTTTCGAGCTGCCTACCTCCGAGCTGCGCCGCCGCTACCTGTGGCTGGTGTACTACCGCCAACAGCAGTACCGCGAGAAGAACGGCCGCTACGCCGCCTCGCTGGCCGAGCTGAACATCGCGCCGCAAGTAGACGTGGCCGGGAAATCCAATCAGTTGGCGCTACTGGCCACGCCCGAGCAGTTCACGGCTATCCTTGCGGCGCCGGGCACTGCTACGCTGCGCATCAATGATGAGGGGCTGGTGGAAACGGTGAAGTAGTAAGGGTAATAGAAAAACATATTGAAGATTTTCCGCTTTTCTGTCATCCTGAGCGGAGCGAAGGACCTTCTCACGTGGGAACGGCAGGCGTAACAACGACTCGTTCCCACGTGAGAAGGTCCTTCGCTCCGCTCAGGATGACAGAGGAGTAACGTTCCGGTTTCCTACCTACTCGCCAGCGGCTTTACGCCGGCGTTGCGGAGCTTGGTTACCAGGTAGCGGCCTATTTGCCTGCCCTGCTCGTTGCCGTTGTTGACGCTCTCCATGTAGTGAATGCCGCCGTAGAAGCGCGATACGGAAGCTTCGCCGGCGGCCTGTCGGAACGAGGTGAAGGCCCGCTCGCCGCTGCCGAAGGGAATTTCGGTGTTGTCGAGGTAGGCAATATTGTCACCGAGCAGATAGGTCAGCATTTCGGCCACGGCATTGGAAACGACGGCGTGGCCGCTGGTATACTCCGGGAAAGGCGGCGTTTGTAGGAGCGGCTGCCATTTCACGTCGATGAAGCGGTTGATGTAAGTTTCGGGGCGGATGCGGTTGGTGGCGTATTTGGCCTCCCAGCAGCTGATGAAGGCGTCCATCAACGTTATACCCTCCATAGCCAGTACTAGTACCGTTCGGTCGAAGCCTACCTTTTTTTGCTGCGCCACCAGCGCCCCAATATTCATCCAGTGTCCGCCGGGGCTGATTTTTTTGAACCCGATGGACATGTGTCCCGAGGTGTTGACCGCAAACGGGTTGCAGTCCCAGAACTGGGCAATCTGTAGCTGCTCGTCGGTGAGGTGCTTTGCGACGTTGTATACGGCTACTACCTGCTTATGAAAGGCCGACGTCGTGTCTTTGCTGAACGGCACCATCGGGGCCGGCCGGAACTGTGCGGCCGAGTCTATCATGAGGGGCCGGATGGTCTTCCAGTTGGGCTCCACCGCTTCAATGTACGCGGGAGGGGTAGGGTACCAAGCGCCTTCCGCTTTCAGGGGAGTATAGCGCTTCAGAGCGCTCAGGCGGTTGTAGCGGTCTGCCTTGGAGAAAGCTACGGCCGCTTTTGCCGCCAGCTTTCCTACCCGCACCGACTGCGCTAGCACGGCCGGCTTCACGCCTTGTTTCTCCAGGCCACGCACAAATTCCTCTTCCTCCCCGGCCAGGTTTTCGCCAGAGGGTAGCAGCAAGCGCGCCGATTCTAGCATACTGTAGTAGGCCGCTATCTGGTAGTCGTATTTGCCCTTCACCGTATCCAGCCGCAGGTCGGTGGTGTAGCCAGTGATGAAACGGGTAGGGGCGGGCAGACTCTTGTTGTGGGTCGATACAATGGCGTAGGCGCCCAGCGTGGTGTACGCATAGTAGCGCGCTGCCACCGGAGGGGCCACCACATCGTGCACCAGCGTCATGTTGATGGCATCTAGGGCCTTGCCGGGGTTCAGGGGGGTAGGGGGCGCGGCAGCGCAGACCGATGCGTGGCCGCCCAGCACCAGGCTCATTAGGAAGAGGACCTGCTTTTTCATTTTTGCTTCTTGTAAAACTGTACGGCGCCGTTGCTCACGCCCACCACCAGGTAGGGCTGCTTACCAACCGTTATTTCGCTCACTGATTTCACGTCGCCCAGCACGCACAGACCGGCTTGGGGCTGGGTCACGTAGCGGAACTCCCCCTTGCCGTTGCCTTGCAGCAGGCAGCCGTAGTTGGCGTCGAAGCTGCCCAATTTCAGGCGGTTGTCGGAGTGGTTCCCCAGCAGGAGCAGGTCGGGGTGGCCGTCGTGGTTGTAGTCGCCGCTGGCAATGTGCGTTACGGCCGAAAACTGCGCCTCGGTGGGTAGGGGAGTGGCTGCAAATTTACCGTTCTGGTTGAGGTAGAGCATGGTGCGCATCTCATTCACTGTCAGCTTACTGGCCTTGCTCAGTTCCTCGGCCGGAAAAATATCCTGCATGGTGGCGTCGGCGTAGGCCTTATAGGAGGTGAAGCGCCGGCGCATGGGGTAAATTTCATCGTTCAGCTCGTCGCGACTTACAAAGGGGTAGCTCTTGCCGTCGAGGTAGAAGTTGAGGAAAGGGTCGATAGAGCCATTGTTGTCAAAATCAGCATAGTACAGTTCGGCTGGTTGCTGGGCTGTGGCCCGTATCTGCGTGTTCAGCCCCAGGTTGCCGGCCACAATGTCGGGCTGACCGTCACCGTTCACGTCGGCTACATGCAGGCTGAACCAGAAGCCCTGCTGTGGGGTAGCAAAGTAGTCGGCTGTCTGATCCTTGAAACCCTGGGGCGTGTTGATCCAGACGGTGAGGGGCATCATCTCGCCGCACAGCACCAGGTCGGGGCGCTTGTCCTTGTTCAGGTCTACCCACTGCGCATCCGTCACCATGCCGGCATGGGCAAAGGGCGCGTCGGCCACGGCCGAAAACTTGCCTTTGCCATCGTTGAGCAGCAAGTAGCTGGGCGGCGCCAGCGGGTACTGGCCGGGAATCACGCGGCCACCCACGAAGAGGTCTTGGTCGCCGTCGCCGTCTATGTCGGCCACGCGCACGCAGCCTTTGCTGCTGCCGTGGAGTGAGGGTAGGGCGTTGGGGGCCAGCACCAGGCGGCCTTTGCCGTCGTTGAGATACAGCTCATCCTGCAAATCGGGGGTGCCGGCTTCGTAGAGCGCATAGCCGCCTTTGGCCAGGTAGAGGTCGGGGTAGGAGTCGCCGTTGGCGTCGAAAAAGGTGGCGGCGGCCACTGTGCCCGCGGCCGGCGTGGCGCTGCCCGCCAGCGCCTGCTCCCGGAAGGTGCCGCCCGGCTGCTGCACGTACAGGCGGCCTAGCTCGCCGGGCGCACCGCTCACGAATAAGTCGTCCAAGCCGTCTTTATTCACATCAGCCTGCGTGAGCACCGGGGCGGTTTTGGAATACATAAACAACATCAGCAACTGGCGCTTAAAGTCGTTGAGGGCTACCTCCTCAGGCTGAAAAGCAAACAGCGGCGTGGCCGGCTGAAACATGGTTTTCGGGGTAGGTGCCGGGCGAGCCGCCAGGTTTTTACCGGCGGCTGGTGCAGTCAGCTTCAATAGCTGATTAGCCTTCACCTTAGTCAGCAGCTGCCGGCTCTGGTTGGGCCAGATGATGCGTACCGAATCTGCCACTTGGCTGCTGCCCAACCCAAAATGCAAGGTAGTAGGCACGCATGAGAGGTAGCCCCGGTTGGGGTTTACCTCTTGATACTGCTGATTGCCAGCAGCATACACATACACCTTGGCACCCACAGCCTGGGTGTTCTGGCCCGTGCCAGCAAGCTTCACGGCTAGGTAGGCCGTGTGCTGGTCTTCCACGCTGCGGTTGCGGTAGATACTGGCCGGCTGGTTTATCGTGTTCACAATCAACTCCAAATCCCCGTCATTGTCGAGGTCGGCGTACACGGCGCCGTTCGACATATTGGTTTGGTTCAGGCCCCAGTCGGTTTGCTTGTTGGTGAAGGTAAGGTCGTGGTTGTTGCGGAAGATATAGTCGGGTACGGCCGTGGAGGGCATAGCCGTCACGAGGTCCATCAGCAGGAAGGGCTCCCGCGCCATGGCCTTTTTGATCTTGTAATCGCCCCAATAGCGTAGGAAATCCTTGTTGGTGTAGTCGCGCAGGTAGCCGTTGGTGATGAAAATATCTTTGTAGCCGTCGTTGTCGAAATCGGCTAGGAGGGGGCACCAGCTCCAGTCGGTGTTCGATACGCCGGCCAGCTGCCCAATCTCGCTGAACGTGCCGTCGCCGTTGTTGAGGTGCAGCATGTTGCGCATGTACTGGTGGTACAAGTCCTGTTGCAGCATCAGGGCAAACGACTCGTAATTCTCCTGCAACTGCAAGGACTTCTGCCGGTGGTTGTCGGCCGGTATCATGTCTAGCGTCAGGATGTCGGGCCGAGCATCGTTGTTGAAATCGGCAATGTCCACGCCCATCGAGAAGTGGGAGTGGTGGCGCAGCACCTGCTTCGACTGGTCCGTAAAGGTGCCGTCGTGGTTGTTGTGGTAGAGGTAGTCGGGCTCGTTGTAGTCGTTGGTGACGTAGATATCCGCCCAGCCGTCTTTGTCTACGTCGGCCACGGCAATGCCCAACCCAAACGTGAGCGGGTTCTGCACAATGCCCGCGGCCTTGGATACGTCGGTAAAGTGGCCCTTGTCGTTGCGAAATAGTTTGTTGCTCGACAGTACATCGGCCTGTCCTTTCAGGCTGGCAAAGGCCATGTTGTCAATCTTCTTCGTGCTGTGATTGAGCAGAAACATGTCCAGGTCGCCGTCGTTGTCGAAGTCGAAAAAGGCGGCCTGGGTGCTGTAGCCGGGGTCGTCGAGGCCATAGGCCTGGGCTTCCTCCTTGAAGGTAGCGTTGCCTTGGTTGATGAACAGCTGGTTGCGGCGTATGGCCTCGTCTTTCTTGCCCGAGTAGCAGATGTAGAGGTCCAGCAGGCCGTCGCCGTTCACATCGGCCATGGTCACGCCGGTTTTCCAGCTGTCCTTGCGACCTTCCAGCAGCGGCGAGGCCTGACGGGTGATGTCCTTGAACTTGAAATTGCCCTGGTTCAGGTAGAGTCGGTTGGGCCGCATGTTGCCGGTGAACAGCAAATCGGGTAGCCCGTCGTTGTTGATGTCGCCCACGGCCACACCGCCGCCGTTGTAGAAATACTCATACGACAGCACGTTCAGCGCCTCGGTTTCGCTGACGTCGTTTTGGAAGGTAATGCCGGTTTCCTTGGGGCTGAGCAAGCTGAACAGTGGCTGCTGGGCGTTGGCAGGAGAAACAATACTTAAAAGCAACAGTAGTACAGTCGTACAAGTGGTGCTAGTAAAGCAGTTACACATGGTGCGAAGAAATAAGAGGCAGGACGTAGCAATCGACTAAGTTAAGATACTGTTGTGATTATTAGATCTTTTTCCGGCTTAAATAGTAAAAAAGAAAGGCTAGCGTGCATCGCAGACGCACGCTAGCCTAGTAGTGCAGTAAGGTGAACTGCTATTTTGGCTTCACTTTTTGTAAGCGCTCCTTAGGCAGTGGCGCAATAATACCCTTGGCAGCGGAAGTAGAAGGGCGTGCACGAGGAAGAGCATGTTTTGTTGAATCTGGAACCAGAATGCGCAGCGCATGAGGCTTGCTTTGATAAACACCTGGGGCCGGCAATTTATCGGCGCGCTGATGTGCAGCAGATTCTGGCGGAATGACAGTTTGTACTGAAACGATTGTCTCAGCAGGGCCTTTGTCAGCGGGCTTCGCTTTATCAACGGTCCGAGACTGCGCCCACAAAGTGCAGGGCGTTAAACACGTGATTAGGAAGAGGGTAGCGTTCATAAGGCGTTGGGGTTAGTCAGCAATAGCTCTAACTTATAAAAGATAATAAAAACATAGTTTCGTAAATAATTGAAATTCAAAAAATAACACATTTCCTAGCAATCTATACCGTAGACAGGTATTAACAGAATAGCGTAGGAAAGGTCGTTCTCGCGTCCTTTTCTCCTAACTTACCAGCTTCAACGCCCCTTCTTGAAGCTGATGAAACGCCAGAACCTAACTACTGGAATATGTTGAGAGTTGCTACTTGGATTATACAGGCTGGCTTATAGTAATGATAAATATGAAGCTTTCTGTAAGGGCTCAGCAATATATTCAGAAACAAGCGCGTAAAAAACACTGGCTAACTGCACCAAGAATAGTTGACTACTATTTGAAAATACAAAAAGTAATTATTGCACCTGATGTGCTTCTATTTCAAGAAAATTACTCAGGATATGTTTTAACTATCAGAGGAAAGCCACGTGAGACATTTAACGCAAGGCTTTTTTCAGGGGGTGATATTGCTTGGAATAGAAAAATCGAATTAATAAATGTGGCAGAACGCTATGTATTTGATTGCGGTTTTCATGCTACGGCGCAGTTTAGCTTCTTCATAACGGATAAAGGTGAAATATGTACTTGGGAGGAAGATGATAGTCTGAATATTTTATATTCTTCTTTTGATAAATTTGTGGAAGAATATGCTCTTCGTGATGAATTAAGTGATTGGTATGAATATTCAGGGTATTATGAATTACTCGATGTTAAAATGCTTAATGATTACGTAGATAATAGCTATAAATTGATCGAAGAGAGCAGTGATGCTTATAATTCATGGTGGACTAATGGCGAAATAATAATTCGAAAAGGTGTTTGGTTGGATAGAACTGATTTCTATATTCATGTTTATGCTAAAATGGAAAAGAGGGTTGTAGAAATAGTGAAAGAGTTAACAAGTATGGGTATAGTGAAGTAGGAGCTAGCTAAAAGTGAGAATTTTTTCGATTCATCATTGGGGTATATTCATGACGCTCACCAATATATTTGAACTGTTATGCAAGTATATACTGAGAAACAACGTGTTTTCTTATCTAATCTAGAAAAGGTTGTTTTTAATTTTACAGCTTCACGTATTGCCTGCGAACAAACGAAATTCAGGATAATTCTAATAGACGAACCGGGGAAACAAAATACATCTATTGATGATTTGATGAATAATGTAATTTTTAGAAAATCTAATTTTGCAGGAAGGAATTTTGGTGCTGAAGAAGTAGTTAAATTACTCACAGCTCCTATTGATAAGTTTCCATTATGGATTAAAATTAGACTAGGTGAGGATATGGTCTGCGAACTATCAATAAGTAAACGCTTCAGACCATTTAGGGAGTTGCTTCATCAAGAAACTGGGCATCCCCCGTTCTGCCTTTGCGAGTGAAACAATTAAGTCATAGTCACAAAGATTCGTTGATTTCTCTTTAGGGCTATTAACTTCCCAGCTTCAACGCCCCTACCTGAAGCTGATGAAACACCTGACCCTCACGACTCTTCTTCTCGCCTCCCTACCTTCTTTCGCTCAGAAAGCCTCTACCGAAAACCTCGTGCAGTATGCCCACCCGCTCGTGGGCACAGCCAAGATGGGGCACACTTACCCCGGCGCCACGGTGCCCTTCGGCATGGTGCAGCTCTCGCCCGATACCGATACCATCAGCTACGAGCAAAACGGCAAGTACAACCCGCGGGTATACGAGTATTGTGCTGGCTATCAGTACGCTGATAAAACCATCGTAGGCTTCTCGCACACCCACTTCAGCGGCACTGGCCACTCCGACCTGGGCGATTTTCAAGTGATGCCTACCACGGGTCCGCTTCAGCTCAACCCCGGCACTGCTGACCAGCCCGAGAAGGGTTTTCGGTCCCGGTTTTCGCACCAGAACGAGGTAGCCGAGCCCGCCTACTACCGCGTGAAGCTCGACGACCACAACATCCTGGCCGAGCTGACGGCCTCCAACCGGGTAGGGATGCACCAGTATACCTTTCCGCAGTCCGATCAGGCGCACATCATCCTCGACCTCACGGCCGGCATCTACAACTACCCCGATAAGAACGTTTGGACGTTTGTGCGGGTCGAAAACGACTCGCTGATAACCGGTTACCGCCAAACCAACGGCTGGGCGCGCACCCGCGTAGAGTATTTCGCCATGGCGTTTTCGAAGCCGTTTGCGAGCTACGGCAGCCGCAACTACTCCAAGAAAGAGGTATACCGCGGCTTCTGGGGCCGCTTCGATCAAGCCCACAACTTTCCCGAATTGGCCGGCGAGCAGCTGCGCCTGTACTTCGATTTCAAGACGGCGGCCAACGAAAAAATCAAGGTGAAAATGGCCTTGTCGGGCGTGAGCACCGAGGGGGCGCTGCGTAACCTAAAGGCCGAAATACTGGGCTGGGACTTTGAGGCGGTGAAGCGCCAAGGACAAGCGCAGTGGCAGGAGCAGTTGAGCAAAGTCGCCATTGAGTCGCCCAAAAAGGTAGACAAGGAGAACTTCTACACGGCCATGTACCACGCCGCCCTCAGCCCTACCACCTACATGGACGTAGACGGCCAGTACCGCGGCCTCGACCAGAACATTCACCAGGCCAAGGGCTTCACCAACTACACCACCTTCTCGCTCTGGGATACGTACCGCGCCCTGCATCCGCTCTTTAACCTGCTGGAACCCAAGCGCAACGCCGACATGGTGCAGTCCATGCTGGCACACTACGACCAGAGCACCCTGCACATGCTACCCATCTGGAGCCACTACGCCAACGAGAACTGGTGCATGATTGGCTACCACTCGGTGCCGGTGATTGCCGATGCCGTGCTGAAAGGTGTGGTGCCCGCCGACCAGGCCCAACGCGCCCTCGACGCCTGCGTGGCTACCGCCCACCAAAAGCGCTACGACGGCATTGGGTACTACGAGCAACTAGGCTACGTGCCCGAGGACAAAAGCGGCGCCTCGGTGTCGAAAACGCTGGAGTATGCTTTCGATGATTGGTGTATTGCGCAGCTAGCCAAGAAGCTAGGCAACAAAGAGATAGAAGCCGAGTTCAGCAAGCGTGCCCAGAACTGGCAGAACGTCTACGACCAGCGCATCGGCTTCATGCGCCCCCGCCTCGCCGACGGCTCGTTCCGCAAGCGCTTCGACGTGCTGAGCACCAACGACCAGGGCTTCATTGAGGGCAACGCCTGGAACTACAGCCTTTATGTGCCGCAAGACCCGGCCGCGCTCATCGCCAAAATGGGCGGCGAGAAGAAGTTCATTCCCCACCTGGATTCGCTGTTCACCATGCACCTGCCCGACGAGTTCTTCGCAGAAACCGAGGACATCACCCGCGACGGTATCATCGGCAACTACGTGCACGGCAACGAGCCCGCCCACCACGCCGCCTACCTCTACAACTGGACCAGCCAGCCCTACAAAACCCAGGCCCGCGTGCGCATGATCCTGCCCAAAATGTACCGCCCTACCCCCGACGGCCTCGGCGGCAACGACGACTGCGGGCAGATGTCGGCCTGGTACATCTTCTCCTCCCTGGGCTTCTACCCTGTGGCTCCCGGCTCGCCGGATTACGCACTCGGCAGCCCCGCCGTGCACGGCGCCACCATCAACCTGGAGAATGGCAAAACCTTCCGTATCAAAGTCAAAAACCAGAGCGACAAGAACGTGTACGTGAAGGAAGCGCGCCTCAACGATCAGAAGCTCACGCGGCCGTTCTTGGCGTATGCGGATGTGGTGAAAGGCGGGGAGTTGGTGTTTACGATGGCGGGGAAGCCGTGAAATAGAATATGAAAATTATTTATGAATTCAACGACACTGTCTGATACAGATGATATCGATTTGATTCTAACAATGAATCCGCATGGTTGGAGTACCTGCTTTATCTATGTAAAAGGAAAGCCTTATGAATTAGCAATAACTCATATTTTTAATGACCCTTATGAAGACCTTATTCAGTCGCTTATTAGCCTGCTACATAGCGAGAAGAATACGGAGTTCTTTTGGTATGGCGAACCAGGAGGCGAGAGAATAACAATAACTAGGTTGGAATCTTGTCACGATGCAGTACTAGTTGATGTGCAGGGTTTTCGTGAGGAATGGGGTAGGAAAATAACTAGTTTTGAACGGACAGTCAGCTTTGAAATTAAACTAAAATCATTGCTGGCAATATTTTATATGCAATTGAAGAAAATATTTATTCTATTAAAAGGAAAAAGTTATGCAAAAAATAGGCATAGCGACTTTCCTTTTCAGAAGTTTATAGAATTTGAAAAATTGGTTATTTCTTTTCTTGCTAGAGAATTCAAAGGTTGAGGTATATAGTAACTGTTGCTTTAATAGTAAAAACATAAACTAAAGCGTGGCCTTGAAGCACGCTTTCCGGCTTCGTGTCTCCAACGCAACTTGTCCGCGCCGCGTGTTTCTATTGTGCGAACGTACTCGTCGCAAACACTAAGTTGACAGGAAAGTAATGAAATATATGAAATGTTAATCAAGGTTTCACAATAAGAGGGTATTACGTTCCTCCATTTCAAGTAAGACCAGGAAAGCTTGTTCGTATTTATATTCCTAATTTTTCTGTAACAAATGAAAAGTTGGGATTTGACCTGGCATTAGAGTTAGTTGATTTACTTTCTAAAAATAAAGTAGTAGCTGGTTTAAGCATTTCGGTGCCTGTGCCACATGCTAAAAATTATCAGCAAAACTTTCTGGAAAGAAATATTTCAATTAAAACCGCAAAGCAGTATTTGTTGAAAAAATTTAATATTGTGTCAAGTCGAGCTGATAATATTTTAGATGATCTTGGAATAAGTGCTAACGAGCGTATTAGTTGGCTCAAATGGAGTAAGCGAAAGGCTTTAACTATAAAAGGATTACTTGCGAATAACAATATAATATCTTTTGACTACTACGGTATAAGTGCTGATAGTATAGACTGGATAAATGACATTATACAGCATGAATTGAATAAAGAAAAATGTTTCATAGGATTTAATAATTTACAATATATGGAGGAACAAGAGCCTTATGATAATTTTGAACGGATAGTAGTTGCATATAATGGTAAAATATAAATACCAAGCTAGTACGCACCAGAAAACTGCCAGAAAATACGCAAAAATAAGAATGTAGTACAAATTTCAGGCAATTCATCAAACCTTCACCTAACTATATTAAGTGTCTGCTGAATAATAAATTATATAATAAATATCGCTAATTCGTCTTATTCTGAATACCGAAGAGTGCGTAGAAGAGAGGTATATTCTTTCCTCCACCAAACCCTCTTCTTTCATGCACCTTTCCGACATCTTTATCCCCACGGCAGCCAATGTAGGCGTCCTATCCATGGTCGTGTACTTCTTTATGCTGGTGGCCATGTACGCTTTTCTGGCCAACCTGATTTTCACACTGACCACCCACAGCAGCATCGTGCCCGAGCACCGCATCACGCGGGTGATGGGCGCCATTATTGCGGCCGTGGCGGGCTTGTCGTACTACTTCATTCAGGACTACTACCGGCACATGCTGGCCGATTTGTCGGCGCTGGGCACGGAGGCGGAGCGTCAGGAGCTGATCCGCACCAGCTACAACGCCATTGGGCAGTACCGCTACATGGACTGGGCCGTAACCACGCCACTGCTGCTGCTGAAAATGGTGTCGATGCTGCGCGTAGAGCCTTCTAAGGCCAAAGGGGCCATCACGGCGCTGTTGCTGGCCGACTTCTTTATGGTGCTGACCGGCTACATTGGCGAGCAGCAGCTGGATGCTGCCGGACACATTCTGGTAGGACCGAAGCTGTTCTGGGGCGCCGTATCTACGGTGGGCTACCTAGTGGTGCCGTTTGTGCTGTACCGTCTCTGGAACCGCTTCAAGGACCAAGCCAAGCCCATCGAGCGCAAGTCGTTCAAAATCATTGCACTGTCTACGGTTACCACCTGGGGCGTGTACCCGCTGGGCTACGTGCTGTCGGTGCTCGACATTGATATGAACTGGATTCACCTGTCGTTTTCCGTGGCCGACATCATCAATAAGGTAGGGCTATCGGTGGTCGTGTACCTGGCCGGCAAAACGCTCCTCGACGAGCGGGTGCCCATGGAGGCTACGCAACCAGCCTATCAAATCAACTAGCTACCCAGCACGACAGTATAGAGAAGAGCGCCATGTTGCTGATTGAGCAATATGGCGCTTTTGGCTTTTGGCGCATCTATGGTGTAGCGTCAGCACCAGCATCTACAGCCAGGCTCGCCGCGCCTACAATGCGCCGCGATGCAGTTTCCTGCACCAGCACAACGGCACGCACCTCCGCAGCTTGCCACTGCGCTGCCAACTGTAGTGGTACCGTAGCGGCGAAACTGCCCGCGCCGTCTACCGTTCCCACGGTGCGCAAAGCCCGCACGACGGGCGCGTGGTGCAGCAAACGCCCGGCATTTTCGCCCCGCCCTACCTGCGACGACAGCCCCGTTTCGGTGAGGGCCAGCAGTACCTGGCTTTGCTTTGCGCCGGTGGGTAGGGAGGACACTTGCACGTGTATGCTGGTCGGGTTGGGGCGCGTGAGGCGAATGGTGGCGCGTGGAGCCGTAGCGGCCTGCGCTATAGCCGCCGCGAGCTTCTGCCGCTGGCTGCCTACTAGCTCCGTTTGGCCATTCACCACGGCCTGAGGGGTGTAGGAGCCGGTGCCAAACCGGGCGGCATACTGCCGTTGCCGCTCCGTAAACTGCGCCGATGAGAAAGCGTCTTTCCACCCCAGGCGGTTCCAATAATCCACGTGTTCCCCCAGCGCCACTATCTCCACACCGGGCACCGACTGCGTGGCAGCCAACTCGCGCAACGTGGCGTCGGCGGCGGGGCAGCTAGAGCATCCTTCCGAGGTGAACAGCTCCACAACCACGGGCACGCGAGCAGCGGCTGGCAGGGTAGGAGCACTAGTTTTGGGAGCTAACTTGCTGGCATAGGGTAGGGCCACGCTGGCCAACACACCCGCGCTGAGCAGCGAAAGGAAAACGGTTTTCATAGACTATACACTGCTGAGAAGTATACAGAAGACAGCCATTCATGGCGGGCAGTTCATTGCTGCTTTCTGGCGCCAATGGGCTTACGTGGAGAATAGTATGGAGGCGTTTTCCTACGAACTGTGCTGATCAACGTAGACGAGAAACGGTAAGGCCGTATCCGGAGTACGAACGATACTACTCCTACTCAACGGGCCGTTTCTCCACTTCACTCTGCTTCTATGAAACATCGTCTGCTTTTTCTGCTTGGTTCTTCTTTGGTCTTGCTCTCGTGTTCAGATGAGAAACAACAGGTTACCGACCCGGTTACGCCTGGCCCTACCACAGAGCCTGTGGAAACCAAGGCCCCCAACACCACTTACAAGCCAGCTTTTGCCGGGCAAACCAGGGTAGGGGGCGTGACCACCACCGCCAGCTACCGTGCGGATGTCATCACGTCTTCCCTGACCAGTCCGTGGGGCATCACCGGGCTACCCGATGGGCGCGTGTTAGTGACCGAGAAGGCCGGGCGCATGCGCATCGTTACGGCTTCCGGTACAGTCAGTGAGCCGATTACGGGCATTCCGGCGGTGAACCCAGCTGGGCAGGGCGGACTGATGGGCGTATGCCTCGACCCTGCTTTCGCCACGAACCGGATGGTGTACTGGTCTTTTTCGGAAGCCCGCCCCGGCGGCAACGTAACGGCCATTGCCAAAGGCAAGCTGGCTACCGATGAACGAACGATTGAAGGCGCCACCGTTATTTACCGGGCCGAGCCGGCCTATGCCGGCACACTGCACTACGGGGGTAGGGTGGTGTTTGACCGCACCGGCAACCTGCTGGTGAGCACCGGCGAACGGTCGGATTTGGTGACCCGGCCCCAGGCGCAGTTGGTCACGTCGGCTCTGGGCAAGATTAT
Source organism: Hymenobacter sp. NBH84 (assembly GCF_014217645.1). Taxonomy (NCBI): domain Bacteria; kingdom Pseudomonadati; phylum Bacteroidota; class Cytophagia; order Cytophagales; family Hymenobacteraceae; genus Hymenobacter; species Hymenobacter sp. NBH84. The sequence goes on along the minus strand of NZ_CP043644.1, from coordinate 2,592,842 downwards.
CCGCATCACCAAAGACGGACAACCCGCACCCGGCAACCCGGTGTTTGCGCAGGCCGGCGCCCTACCCGAGCTGTACTCTATCGGGCACCGGAACCCGCAGGGACTGGCTATCCACCCCGTTACCGGTGAGGTGTGGCAGAGTGAGCACGGCCCTCGCGGCGGCGACGAAATCAACCGCCTGCAAGCCGGCGCCAACTACGGCTGGCCTACCATCACCTACGGTATCGAATATAGTGGGCAGCCCATTGGCGGCAGCATGCAGCAACAGGAAGGATTGCAACAGCCCGTGTATTACTGGGACCCGGTGGTATCGCCCAGCGGCATGACCTTTTACAGCGGGAATCGAATAGCGGAGTGGCAGAACAATCTGTTCATCGGCTCGCTCAGCGGTATGCACATTGTTCGCCTGGTTATCGACAACAACCGGGTAGTAGGCGAAGAACGGTTGCTAGCAAGCGAGGAGCAGCGATTCCGCGCCATCACCCAGGGTAGCGACGGCGCCTTGTATGCCATTACCGATCAGGGCCGGTTGTACCGGATTGATAGATCGTAGCACTCTTTTTCCAGGCTTCGCGCCGCAACGCAGTAAGCGCAGGGTAGGGACGCTTTAATAATCGACTACCCGCTTCCTATCTCCACCAAGAAACCTGCTCTTGATAAACGGAATCTTCCGTTCGTCAGGAGCAGGTTTTTTTGGTGGCAATGGGTAAGGAAGGCTAGCGTACGTCTGCGCCGCTGCCCCATCCGAAACGTTCGGCCTGATTGCGCGACCGTGCGCGTTCACAGATGCGGAACCGGTAAGTGCGCGCGCCAGGGATAAACGCCAGCAGAGCAGTAGGCACCCTGTGATGGTATGCGAAAATGACGGCTTCAAATAGTTGTTAGATGCACTCAGGACCTAAAATACCCCCGCCTTTTCACGAGAATACCCCCGCCCGTAGACGGCAGGAGACCGTAGTTTTGCTTCTGAAAACGCCTTGGTACCGTGTGTTTTGCAAACGATTGCGAACGGTAGGGCACGTCTTATAAGCTGCTCTAAAGCGGCATGCTGCTTCTCTAGGGTAGGCGAATAAATGGAAAGTGGTAGACAGGATTCACTTGCCGAAGAGTCGCCGCCGCGCCGCCTATAGTTGCATTCAATCTTCTCCTAAATCCACCAACTCACCTGTATGAAAAACTTCTTCCCCCCGCGATGGTACGCCGCGTACCTACTGCTTTTCTGCCTGTCGATTACGGCAGCCTTTGCCCAATCTGCCACGGTGCGGGGCACCGTGCGCGATGAAACGGGCACCGGCCTACCCGGTGTAACGGTGCTGCTAAAAGGCACCACCACTGGCACCGCCACGGGCTCCGACGGCAACTTCTCCTTGGATGTGCCCGATGCCAACGCGGGAGTATTGCAATTCTCCTTTGTGGGCTACAAGCAGCAGGAGGTAGCCATTGGCGGCCGCACTACCCTCAATGTGTCGCTGGGTACGGATAACCAGGTGATGTCGGAAGTAGTGGTGGTGGGCTACGGCAGCCAGGAAAAGCGTACCCTCACCAACGCCGTGACGACGGTGCAAGGCGAAGAGCTGAGCAAGCTGACCGTGGCCGACGTGGGTAGCGCCCTGCAAGGCAAAGCCGCCGGCGTAACGGTGGTAGGCGCGGGCTCGGAGCCCGGCTCGGCCCCGCAAATCCTGATTCGCGGTATTTCGACCATCAACGGCAACAGCCCGCTTTATGTGGTAGATGGCCTCCCGGTCGCCAACATCGACTACCTCAACCCCAAGGACATTGCTACCCTGAGCGTACTGAAAGACGCGGCTTCGGCGGCTATCTACGGTTCGCGGGCAGCCAATGGCGTGGTGCTCATCACCACGAAAGCCGGTGTAAAAGGCGAGCCGCGCATCACGGTAGACGGCACCTTCGGCGTATCGAACCCAACCAACGTACCCAACATGGCCTCGGCCAGCGAGTATGCCCGCATCATGAACCTGGCGGCTACCAACTCGGGCAACGCCGCCGTGTACCCTAACCCCGAGCAGTACACCCAGACCACCGACTGGTGGAAGCAAATTGCCCGGCGTGGCATCACGCAGAACTACTCGGTGGGCCTCTCCGGTGGCAGCGACAAGGTGGTGTACTCTACTGGCCTGAGCTATTTCAAGGAGCGCGGCTTGGTGCAAGGGTCGGATTTTGATCGACTAGCGTTGCGCATGAAATCGGAATACCAGGCCACCAAGCGCCTGAAAATAGGGGAGGACTTCAACATCTCGATGACCTCGCGCAACTACCTCAACAGCGGCTCGCTGTTCCGCGACGCCTTCAACGACGACCCCATCACGCCGGCCCGCGTGCCGGGCACCTCGGGCAACCCCTACGACTACTACGGCGCCTCGCCTACTGACGTGGGCAACCCGCTGGCCACCGTGGAGCGCAACGACGACAAGCGCAAGCAATACTTCCTGGTGGGCACGGTGTACGCCAACTACGAGTTCATTCCGGGCCTGATTGCGGAAACACGCTTCGGTACCAACAACAACGTGTACCGCCGCAACAACTTCAACCCGTTTTACACCATCGACGCCAACGAGCGCAATCAGGTGAACTCGGTGGTGCGGGAGCACAACATTGAAATCAACTGGAACAACACCAACACGCTGAACTACACCCACGCCTTTGGCGACCACAACGTGTCTGCACTAGCGGCCGTGACGCTGGAGCGCTTCCAGACCACGACCAACTCCACCTCGGGCCAGGGCATCCCCAGCAACGACCCCAGCCTGCGCTACCCCGCCGCGGCTACCACGGGCTTCGCCATTGGCGGCAACACCTACACCAATACCATTGCCTCGCTGATTGGACGCGTAAATTACGACTACCGCGGCAAGTACCTGCTGGGCGCCAGCATCCGCCGCGACGGCGCCTCGGTATTCCCGACGGATAATCGCTGGGGCACGTTCCCGTCGGTGTCGGTGGGCTGGCTGGTGTCGGAGGAGAGCTTCCTGAAAAACCAGAACGCTCTGAACTTCGCCAAGCTGCGCGCCAGCTGGGGCCGGGTAGGCAACCAGAACATTGCCAGCCTGACCAACAGCGCCTACACCGGCACCATTGGCCGCACCTACTACGTAACTGGCCCCGACCGCACCCTGCAGCTGGGCGCTGTGCAGGGCAACGTGCCCAACCCCAACGTGAAGTGGGAAACCGTGGAGGACTACGACATTGGCGTGGACCTGGGCCTGTTGCAGAACCGCCTCACGCTGACCGCCGACCTCTTCCGCCGCAACACCTACGACATGCTCATGTTCCAGTCGATTCCGGGCCATGCGGGCTACGGCTACAACAGCCCCGTGACCAACGTGGGTAGCATGAATACCAACGGCCTCGACTTCACGGTGGGCTACGCCGAAACTAAGGGTGATTTCACTTATGGCCTGAGCGTGAATGCCACCCGCGCCATCAGCAAGATTGACAAGCTGGCCAACGGGCAGGCTATCTACTCGGGCAACACGCCCATTTTTGGGCGGCCTTCTAAGACTGAGGAAGGTGGCTACGTAGGCGCGTTCTACGGCTACCAGAACACGGGTATTTTCCAGAATCAGGGTGAGGTAGACGCCTACCGTTCGGCCGGCGGCACGCTCATTCAGCCCAACGCCAAGCCCGGCGACTTCCGCTTTGCCGACCTGAACGGCGACGGCGTGATTGACGAGAAAGACCAGAAGTATATCGGCAACCCTACCCCCGACCTGACCTTCGGTGTGAACCTGACCATGGGCTATAAGGGCTTCGACCTGCAAGCCTCGCTCATCGGCAGCCTCGGCAACGACATTGTGAACGCCAACAAGGGCTGGTGGTACTCGGGCAGCTACAACTACAACAAAATAGCTGGCCTCGAAAACATGGCGTGGAGCGGCGAGGGTACTTCGAACTCGGTACCCCGCATTGTCGCCAACGACAACAACCAGAATCTCACGCGCTTCTCCAACTTCTACGTGGAGAATGGCTCCTATGCACGTCTGCGCAATTTGCAGTTGGGCTACACCTTCACCAAAGGCGTGAATACCATGCTGCATACCAGCAGCCTGCGCCTCTACGTGAGCGCTCAGAACCTGCTGACTTTCACCAACTACAGCGGCGTAGACCCCGAAATTGGGTACGGCCGCTCCTACACTGATGGCGCCTCGGCCCTGAACCGCGGCGTGGACCTGGGCAACTACCCCACGGCCCGCACCTTTTTGGTAGGTGCTAACATCGGCTTTTAATTTTCTAAGCTGTTAGCTGATAGCTGTTGGGTATTAGCTTTCTACTGGCTGATAAACAGAAGCTTGGCTTGCATTCTGATGAAAAAAGCTAATAGCTAACAGCTAAAAAAACTCCCGCACTGTATCATGAAAAATATCCGCTTTACTCTTACCCTGATGCTCGGGCTTGGCCTGGGCCTGCAAGGCTGCGAATCGTTCCTGGACAAGCCCCCGCAGGGCCAGCAGAACGTGAACAACTACTACTCCAATGCCGAGGAGTGCAAGGCGGCCGTGATGGGCTGCTACGCCACCGCCGACCAGGACGATTGGTGGAAGATTGACCGCACCCGCATGTTCGGCGACGCCGGCTCGGACGACGCCTGGAAGGGCAACGCCATTGCCGGCGACCAGCGCGAGTTTGGCGACTTCGCCCGCTTTTTCTGGCTGCCCAACAACGAGTGGTTCGACAACCGTTACACCCACATCTACCAGTCCATCGGCAACTGCAACGCGGCGCTGGTGGGCATCGAGTCGGCCCCCATTGATAACACGCTCAAGCAGCAGCTCATTGGCGAGGTGAAGTTTATTAGGGCCTACAATTACTTTGAGCTGGTGAAGGGCTACGGCGGCGTGCCGCTGGTGCTCACGCCAGTGTCGCCGAGCGAGTCGATAACACTGACGCGCGCTACCGCCGCTGAGGTGTACGCGCAGGTTATCAAGGATTTGCAAGAGGCCGCCGCCGCCCTACCCCTCAAGAGCGCCCGCGCCACCGGCGACCTGGGTCGCGCCACCAAAGGTGCCGCCAACGGCTACCTGGCCAAAGCCTACCTCTACACCGAGCAGTGGGCACAGGCCCAGCAGGCGGCCGAAACGGTGATGGCCTCCAACGAGTACAACCTGAGCACGGACTTCAGCAACATCTGGACGGTGGGCAACGTGGACGGCCCGGAGTCGCTGTTTGAGCTGAACTACAGCCCCAACCAGACGTTCAACCTGGGTACTTCGATGACGGTGATTATGCGCAGCCGGGCCGATGGCGGTTGGGGCTTCAACACGCCCAGCAGCAACCTGGAGCAGGCCTTTATCCGCGAAAACGACCCGCGCCGGCAGTGGACCATCATCCGGCAGGGCGACAACGTAGGACCGAAAACCGCCAACTTCGATTACTCCAACTACGACACCAAACCCTCGGAAAACGAGTCGGGCCGCATGAGCCGCAAGATTTTCCTACCCCTGGCCGACCGCCCCGCTAACGAGCGGGAGCACGCCCCCCTCAACCGTATTGAGCTGCGCTACGCCGACCTGCTGCTGATGCACGCCGAAGCGTCGTTCCGCCTGGGGCAGGAGGCCAAAGCCCTGTCGTCGCTGAACCTAGTGCGGGCCCGCGCCAACCGCTTGCAGCCCGGCACCGTGCTGCCGCGCACCTCCACGGGCACGGACCTGCTCAACCACATCTGGTTGGAGCGCCGCCTGGAGTTGGCCATGGAAGGCCACCGCTACTACGACCTGGTGCGCCAAAAGCGCCTGGTAGCCGTGATACAAGCCTTCAACGCCGCCCAGCTCACCAGCACCGACCCCTACGACAAGGGCAAAGTGAAAGATCAGATTTCGGAGAAAAACAACCTGTTCCCCATTCCTACCCCCCAGATTCAGCTCTCGGGAGGCAACGTGGTGCAGAACCCCGGGTACTAAAGGGCACTCGACAAACGACACACTGTTTTGTGTCTCGTTTGTCGGACCGGCACCCAGCCGCGACTATTCAGTTCACCCCAGTGGGTCACGCTTGTCGTGGTTCTACTGGGGTGATAAGCGTTTCAGGATGCAGCCGCCACTCCGGTCGCCTTACCACAATACTTAGCGGAAGTATATGAAAAACAACGTAATATGGCCTTTTCGACTAGTGCCTGCCTACTGCTCGGGCGCTTGGGTAGCAGCCCTCCTGCTAAGAGCTGCCACCGCACATGGCCAGTCCTCGACGGCAACAACTGTCGCCATCGACCCGGCTAAAACCTACCAGACTATCGACAACTTCAGCGCTTCTGATGCGTGGTCGTGTCAGTTTGTGGGGCAGTGGCCCGAGGCCAAAAAGAACGCCATGGCCGACTGGCTATTCAGCACGGAGGTAGGGCCCGGCGGGCAACCCAAGGGCATTGGCCTGTCGATGTGGCGCTTTAATATCGGCGCGGGAAGCGCGCAGCAGGGCGAGCAAAGCGGCATCAAGGATGAGTGGCGCCGCGCCGAGTCGTTTCTGACTTCGGCCAACACCTACGACTGGACCAAGCAAGCCGGCCAGATGTGGTTTCTGAAGGCGGCGCAGCAACGCGGCGTGCGGCAGTTTTTGGGCTTTCTGAATAGTCCGCCCGTGCAATACACCGTCAATGGCAAAGCCTACGCCACCGATGCCAAGACCAACCTGGCACCCGAACACTACGCCGACGCGGCCACCTACATGGCCAAGGTAGTAGCCGGGGTAAAACAAACAACTGGCATCACCTTCGACTATCTGAGCCCCGTAAACGAGCCCCAATGGGATTGGAGCGACGGCGGCCAGGAAGGCACGCCTTTCCGCAACGCAGAAATTGCGGGTCTTACGAAGGCGCTGAACGCACAACTGGTGCAACAAAACCTGCCTGCCAAGATTCTGTTGACGGAAGCGGGCAAGCTGAATTACCTGCTGGCAACGGAAGACAAACCCGAGCGCGGCGACCAGATCAACGCGTTCTTTAAACCCAGCTCGCCTACCTACGTGGGCAACCTGCCGCGTGTGGCCCCCATCATTGCCGGGCACAGCTACTTCACCACCTCGCCCTACCCCCAGGCCGTGGCCGTGCGGCAGCAGCTAGCCGATAAGGTGCAGCAGATGCAAGGTCTTCGTTACTGGCAATCGGAGTACTGCATTTTGGGTGATAACGCGGGCGAAATCAACGGCAACAAGCGCGACCTGGGCATCGGGCCGGCGCTGTATTTGGCGTGCACCATCCACAATGATTTGGTGGTAGCCAACGCCGCAGCTTGGCAGTGGTGGGTAGCCATTTCGCCCTACGACTACAAAGACGGCCTTATCTACATCGACCACAACAAAACCGACGGCGCCTACCACGACAGCAAAATGCTGTGGGCCTTGGGTAACTACAGCCGGTTTGTGCGCCCCGGCGCGGTGCGTGTAGCGGCACAACTAGCCCAGAAAGCCACGCCGGAACAGCAACTATTAGTATCGGCGTACCGCGATGCGGCCAGCAAGCAACTCGTGGTAGTAGTGGTCAACTCGAGTAACGAAGCGGCGGCGCTGAACCTCCAGCTGGATAAGAAAGCCTGGCTTCCGCAACGCACCTATACCACCTCCGCCACCGCCAATTTGGCGCCTACCCCCGCGCCGCGCGCCAAACAGCCGGTGCGGGTAGCGCCGCAGTCTATCACTACCCTCATCGGCAACCTACGCTAAGCACTACCTCCACCTAGCTACTCTTCCTTTCCCATGACCCGTACATTCCTACTTACACTGCTTCTGCTAGGGGGCTGGCTTGCCGCTACCAGCGCCCACGCGCAGGAGCGCCGCACGCTCCTGTTCAACGACGACTGGCGCTTTCACAAAGGCGACGTGGCCGCGGGCGAAACCACTGGCCTCGATGACCACGCGTGGCACACTGTGCTGCTCCCCCACGATTGGAGCATCGAAGGGCCATTCAGTCAGGAGTGGGCCAGCGCCACGGCGTTTTTGCCCGGCGGGGTGGGCTGGTACCGCAAGTCGTTTGAGGTGCCCGCTGAGATGCGCGGCAAGAAGGTATTCGTGTATTTCGATGGGGTGTATAAGAACAGTGAAGTGTGGCTCAATGGCCACTCGTTGGGCAAGCGCCCCAGCGGCTTTGCCTCCTTCGAATACGAGCTGACGCCCTACCTGAACTCGAATGGTAAGAACCTGCTGGCCGTGAAAGCGGAGCACAGCCAGGTAGCCGATTCGCGCTGGTACACTGGCTCGGGCATCTACCGCAACGTGTACCTGGTAGGCACTGCGCCCGTGCACGTGGCGCGGTGGGGGGTAGGCTTCACCACGCCCGAGGTAACGGCGGCAGCGGCTACGGGGCAGGTGACGGTGGCCGTAACCAACGCCAGCACCACCGCTACGCCGGTGCTGGTAAAGGCCATATTAGCAGATGCCAAAGGCAAGGTAGTAGCCACGATGCAGCAGCAAGTACAGGCCCAGCCTGGCACCGATACGCCGGCTGCTCTCACGCTGAAAATCAACAAGCCTACCCTGTGGTCGGTGGAGAATCCAAACCTGTACAAGCTGCGTGTGGCGTTATCGGTGCAAGGCAAGCCCGTGGATGGGGTAGAGGAGGAGGTAGGCGTGCGCACCATTCGGTTCGATGCTGCGCAGGGTTTCTTTCTGAATGGCAAGAACCTCAAGCTCAAAGGCGTGTGTCTGCACGACGATGCCGGCGCGCTGGGCGTGGCCGTGCCGTTGGAAGTGTGGGAGCGGCGCCTGAAAGCACTAAAAGAGGTAGGCTGCAACTCCATCCGTATGAGCCACAACCCCCACGCCGACTACTTCTACACGCTCTGCGACCGGATGGGCTTCCTGGTGATGGACGAGGCCTTTGATGAATGGGAGGTAGGCAAAAACAAGTGGGTGGAAGGCTGGAACGTGGGCACACCGGCCAAGTTCGGCTCGCACGAGCACTTCCAGGAGTGGGCCGACCGCGACCTGCGCGACATGATTCTGCGCAACCGCAACCGGCCGTCCATTATTATGTGGAGCATCGGCAACGAAATTGACTACCCCAACGACCCCTACTCCCACGAGGTGCTGAACACCGGCCGTAATCCGCAGATCTACGGCAAAGGCTACCTGCCCGACCACCCACCGGCTAGTCGGCTGGGCGTGCTAGCCCGGCACTTGGTGGAGGTAGCCAAGCAGTACGACACCTCGCGGCCCATTACGGCGGCGCTAGCGGGCGTGGTCATGTCCAACTTCACCGACTACCCCGATGTGCTGGACGTGGTGGGCTACAATTATCAAGAGTTTCGCTACCCCGAAGACCACCAGAAATACCCCAACCGCATCATCTACGGCAGCGAAAACGGCATGGGCCGCGACGCCTGGGCGGCAGTGGATTCCAACGCCTATATCTCGGCCCAGTACCTCTGGACTGGCATCGACTACCTGGGCGAGGCCGGCAAGTGGCCCCAGCGCAGCAACGGCGCGGGCCTGCTGGATATGGCCGGTTTTCCGAAACCCGAATACTACTTCCGCCAAAGCCTCTGGACTACCAAGCCGATGACGTACGTGGCCGTTGCGCCCGCGCCCAAAGCCGGCGACTCGCCCAACGTAAACCACCGCCGCATTCAGCCTACCTGGAACTGGCCGGCCGGCGAGCAGGTGCGGGTGGTAGGCTTCACGAACTGCGAGGCCGCGGAGTTGGTGCTGAATGGAAAATCGCTGGGCCGCAAAACCGGCCGCGAAGTGTATTGGGACGTGCCCTACCAGCCGGGTACCCTCTTACTCAAAGGATACAACCAAGGTAAGGAGGTCAGCCGCACCGAGCTACACACTGCCACCGCGCCGCACGCGCTGCAAGCCACGGCCTATCAAACCAAGCTCGCAGCCAGCACCCACGAGCTGGCGCAGATGGAGGTGCGCGTGGTAGACCAAAGCGGCAACCTAGTGCAAGATGCCACCCACGAAATTAGCGTGTCGGTGCAGGGTCCCGGCAGGGTGGTGGGCATCGAAAGCGGCGACTTGGCTAGCCATGAGGACTACCAAGCACCCAAGCACCGTGCTTACCACGGCAAGCTATTGGTGTTTGTGCAGCCCACTGGCGCGGGGCGTATCAGTGTGCAGATGCAGGCGCCAGGGCTGCAAAGCCAGCAGGTAACGCTGCAAGCGAAATAACGGCAGAAGCTGCCGCGTTTATGCTAAAAGGCCCGGCGGGTAGCAATACCGGCCGGGCCTTTAATATGCAGCAAGTGACGGGAAGCCTGATTACTTCGTGGGCATCAGCACCGCATCAATGGACTGTACAATGCCGTTGGAAGCCACAATATCGGTGTTGACCACGTTGGCAGTGTTGCCTTTGGCGTCTTTAATCATAATGGACTGGCCCTGGCGCATCACCGTGAGCGTTTCGCCCTGTGCTGTGGTAAGCGTCTGACCGTCTTTCAGATTGGCCGCCAGATAGCTGCCGGACACCACATGGTAGGAAATCAGCATTGCTAACTGCTGCTTGTTGGCGGGTTTCAGCAGCTCATCTAGTTTGCCGCTGGGCAGCTTGTTGAAGGCTGCGTCGGTAGGCGCAAAAACGGTGTATTTGGTGGTGCCGCGGGCCTTATCGTCGAGGCCAGCCGCTTTCACGGCTTTCATCAGGGTGTTATGGTTGGACGAAAGCCGCGACATATTGAGCAGATTGCCGTTGGCCTGATTGGTAACCGGGGCGCCGGTTTGCGCGAGGGCAGCTGTATCAAGACCGGCAACCAGCAGGCCGCAGCAAAGAGCAGAAGTGAAAAGCAGATTTTTCATAGGTGTTTGCAGTATTTGTAAAGAGCTTATAGATATATACTTACGGGGGTAGTAGGATAGGGTTCGTATAGTGACGCATTCATCTGACCTAGCTGGCAAGACTACTGTTTAGTTTTCTTGGGTAATCAGATCTACCACCAGCGTTGCCATCATGACCTTATCCTTGGGCTTGCTTTCGGCGATGAGTAGGGTAAGGGCACTAAGCCATTATCGGCGAGAACCGTCGGGCGTATGTCAGTGAGAATTTCTTATTGATTGCCTTTTCTAGCAATCTATTTTTCCTGTAACTACGCCTGCCCATCGGGCTACTGATAGAACAAAACGTCTTGGGTAGTAGACATAGGATAGGGAAGCAAAATACGGTTAAATTTAGGCACCCTGACCTCACCCTTTTCCTACCCCATGAAGCCCTATCTCACGCTTACCCTTCTTGCCCTAACCACGGTCACGTATGCCCAAACCAAACCCGTGAAAGTAGAAGTCAAACAAACTAATGGCCGTTACGAACTGCTGCGCGGCGGCCAGCCCTACTTCATCAAGGGGGCCGGCGGCGGACAGTTTCCCGAGCGTGTGAAGGCCTACGGGGGCAACTCCATTCGTACCTGGACTACCCAGGGCGGGGAGCAGGTGCTGGCCGAGGCCAACAAGAACGGCCTCACCGTGATGATGGGTCTCGATGTGGTGCGCGAGCGGCATGGCTTCGACTACAACGACTCGACAGCCGTAGCTGAGCAATTGCAGCGTCTGCGCACCGACGTAATGAAATACAAAGACGACCCGGCCTTGCTATTCTGGGGCATCGGGAACGAGCTGAACCTCGAGTACAAGAACCCCAAGGTGTGGGACGCTGTGCAGCAGATTGCCCAGATGATTCACGAGGTAGACCCTAACCACCCCACCAGCACGGTACTGGCCGGCCTCAACCAAGCCGAGGTAGACTACATCAAGGCCAGGTGCCCGGCGGTGGACATCCTCAGCATCAACACCTACGCCGGGCTGGCGGCCATTCCGCAGCAGGTGCGCACCACCGGCTGGACTGGCCCGTACGTGGTGGCCGAGTGGGGGCCCACCGGCCACTGGGAAAGCCCCGTCACGCCTTGGAAAGCTTCAGTAGAGGAAACCAGCAGCCAAAAAGCCGCCGTGTACAAGAGCCGCTACGAGGCCTCGGTGGCGAAGGATAAAACCCAGTGCCTGGGCACCTACGTGTTCTTGTGGGGCCAAAAGCAGGAGCGCACGCCTACTTGGTACGGGCTGTTTACGGAAGACGGGAAGGAGTCGGAGGTAGTAGATGTGATGCAGTACCTGTGGAGCGGCAAGTGGCCGAAGAACCGTGCCCCACACTTGGCCGCGTTCCGCTTGGATGGCAAGTTGGCTACCGATTCGGTCTACCTCGAACCCAACCGTTCCTACACAGCCCTTGTGACCGTGACAGATCCCGACAAAGACCCGCTCACCTACCGCTGGGAGCTGCTGCTGGAAAGTACTGACCTCAAATCGGGCGGCGACCGGGAAAGCCGCCCCGCCGCTATTGCTGGCTTGATTCCGGCCAACGCCAAAAACCAGACTACCCTTAAAGCGCCTGCCCAGGAAGGCGCCTACCGCCTGTTCATCTACGCTTATGATGGGCATGACAACGTAGCCACAGCCAACATTCCGTTTTATGTGAAAGGGAAATAAGCAGGTAGCCAGCGGGTTGTTAGGCTAGACAGGATAGCAGCTTCGCAAACAACAGGTTTTGTAAGAATCTATTTGAGTTGAATCGGCTGATCGTCTAAAGGGATGTAGAGACGCATACTTGCGTCTTATCGTTGAACGATTTCGGCCACCTGACGCGGACGACGAGACGCAAGTATGCGTCTCTACATCGTGCAACTTCTAAGGCGCTTCTTTTGCCAGTTCCACCCGTAAGGGCTCTTCGTTCGTGATTTCCTCATTGCCGGCTTTCAGCACTACGTCGCCTATCTTCAAAGGGCCAAAGACCTGAATTTGGCCCATGGTTTCGTCGCCTTTCTGCACGTCCACTAGCTCGGCGCGGCCATCTTTCACCCGGATAACGTAGGTGCGCTCGGTCGTGCTGACCACCGCCGAGCGGGGCACGAATAGGCTGCTTTTGGCGGCGTCTACGGGTACGGTGGCGGTGGCAAACATGCCCGGCCGCAGCCGGTTTTTGGGGTTCGGAATGTCGATTTCGATTTGCTCGGAGCGGGTTTCGGGCCGCACGCTGTTTGCTACGCGGTTGATGGTGCCCATGAAGGTTTCGCTCGGGAACGTGCGGACCATGAAGCGCACCGTGTCGTGCACGTGGATGCTGCCCACGTAGGCCTCGGGTACGGCCAGGCGTAGGCGCAAGCGGCTGAGCTGACGGATTTTAAAGATGGGCAAGTTGGTCTGGCCCCCCGGCCCCACGAACGCGCCGGGTGCCAGATTACGCTCCGTGACCACGCCCGCAAAAGGAGCCGTGATGCGCAGGTAGCCGGCCATCTGGCTGGCGGCCTCGTAGTGTGCCCGGCCGGCCGTTACCAATAGGCTGTCCGATAGAGCTTTGGCGTGCGCCTGCTCCAAGTTGAGCGGCGACACGGCGCCGGCCGTGCGGCTCGTAACCAGCAGGCGGTGGTAGGCGGCGCGGCTGGAGCTGTAGCTGGCCTGCGAAGCTTTCAGCTGCGACAAGGCTTCGCTGAGGGCCGCCGTTAGCTCCGGCGCTTCCAACTCGGCCAGTAGTTGCCCCGGCCGCACCGCATCGCCAATATCGGCGTGCAGGCGCTTGAGGTAGCTGTTCACGCGCGGGTAGATGTCGGTTTGGTAGTAGCTGTCCAGCTCGCCGGGTAGGTTGAGGGAGCGGGTGGGCTGCGCGGCCGTCACCTGCACCGCATCGTAAGGCAGGTCGGCGGGCTCTTCGGTCACCACTTCCTTGGTGTCGCCGTTGGAGCAGCCACCAAGCAGGCCGGCAGCCAGGCAGAGTGTTAAGAAAGAGCGAACAATAGTCATGGATTGAGGCAGAAGTAGGAATTTCGGTGAAGGAGAAGGCCCCGCCAGGCGGAGCAGTGACCTAGGCGTGCACGGGCTCAGCCAGCGCCGCACGCGCCGCGGGGGCGTCGGCGGCATCGTAGGTGTTGCTGTCCGGGTCGTCGGGGTCGAGCGAAACGGATTCGAAAGAAGTTTTGCGCTGCACGGCGGCAAAGGCCACGGGCAGGATAAACAGGGCTGCCACGGTAGAAGCCAGCAGGCCGCCAATCACGGCCCGGCCCAGCGGCGCGGTTTGTTCGCCCGCATCGCCTAGCCCCGAGGCCATCGGAATCATACCGAACACCATAGCAATGGAGGTCATCAGGATAGGCCGCAGGCGGGCAGCGCCGGCATCGCGGGCGGCCGATACGGCGTCGCGGTAGCGCAGGCGCAGGCCCTCGGCGTTGGTCACCACCAGCACCGCATTTGCCACCGACACGCCCACCGACATAATCAGACCCATATACGATTGCAGATTCAGGGTCTGACCCGTACCCAGCAGCAGCATGAGCGCTCCGGCCAGCACGGCCGGCACCGTTACGAGGACTACCCCCGCTACTTTCAACGACTGATAATTAGCCGCCAGCAGCAGAAAAATCACCACCACAGCCAGGCCCAGGCCGGTTTGCAGGCTACCCATGGTTTCCTGAAGCAGCTGCGAGAGACCGCGCAGCTCCACCACCGAGCCCTTGGGCGGGTCGCCCACGTCGTCGATGGCGGCCTGCACGGCGCGGGTGGCCGTGCCCAGGTCCTGCTGGTGGATATTGGCCGAAACCGTCACGATGCGGCGCGGGCCAATGCGGTCGTACTGGCCGGGCTGGGTGGCGGGGCGCAGCGTGGCTACGTCGGCCAGGGTAGGGCGTAGCTGGCCGGGCACCAGCGGAATGTTCTGCATGTCAGCCTTAGAGCGCATTTGTTGCGCTTCCATCTGCACCTGCACCTGGTAGGCAAAGCCCTTGCTACGGTCGAGCCACAGGTTTTTGGCCGTGAAGCGGCTACTGGAGGTAGCCGCCACCAGCGAGCGGGCAATCTGATCGGGGGTGAGGCCGAACTGCGCCGCCCGCTCCCGGTCGATGTCTACCTGCATGGTCGGGTAGCTCAGGGGTTGGTTGATGCGCACGTCGCGCAGGAAGGGCACCTTTTGCAGGCGGCGCACCAGCTTTTCGGCGTACTGCTCGCCCTCGCCCAGGTCCTTGCCCCCCACCAGAATCTCAATGGGCGTTTGGGCGCCCTGGCTCATGATTTTGTCGGTGAGGCTGATAGGCTCAAACGTAATCGTAACGTCGAGTAAGTGCTTTTTCACGGCGGCTCGGATTTGCTCTTTCAGGGCATCCATCGACTCTACCTCATATTTCTCGGCCAAGCTCACCTGCAACACGGCCTCATTGGGACCAGAATTGAACACGTACAGGGCGCTGGTGCCGTAGCTGGAAGGCGTCATGCCCACAAAAGCCGAGCTGATGGCGATATTCTTGGGGCCTACGATCTGCTCAATCAGTTGAATTACTTCCTTGGTGCGCTGCTCCGTACGCTCGATACGCAGTCCTTGGGGCGCTAGAATACGCATTTGAAATTGCCGCGAGTGCGTGATCTGGGGCATCATGTCTTGACCAATCGACATGAAACCCCAGCCGATCAGGGCTACGCAGGCCACTGCGTAAATCGTCAGGGTAAGGGCACGATGAGCCAGCAGGCCGTCGAGCAGGCGCAGGTAGCGCACTTTCACTCTCTCGAAACCGCTTACTTTCTCAGGTTGGCCGGCATCGTGGTGCGCCGGGTTGGGCGCTTTCGCTGGTTTGCCGGGGGCATGTGCCGGGGCATCCTCGTGCGGGTGGTCTTTCAGCCACCAGTTGGCCACCACCGGCACAAACACCTGCGACAAGAGGTAGGACACGATAATGGAAAAGCCTACCGACAGCGACAGCGGGATGAACATACCGCGCGGCACACCCGACATCAAAAAGGCGGGCGCAAACACGGCCAGGATGCTGAGCGTGATGAGCAGCAACGGAAACGATACTTCCTTCGACGCATCCAGAATGGCCCGCGCCTTGGGCTTGCCCATCTCCAGGTGCTGGTGAATGTTCTCAATCACCACCGTACCCTGGTCAACCAGGATACCAATGGCCAGGGCCAACCCGCTCAGGGTCATGATGTTGATGGTTTGGCCCGTGAGCTGAAGCATGAGCACGGCCGCCAGCAGCGAAATCGGGATGGTCAGGATGACGATGATGGAGCTGCGGAAGTCGCCCAGGAACAGCAGCACTACCAAGCCGGTAAGCAGGGCCCCGATGCCGCCCTCCACCAACAGGCTATGCACGGCCTGCTCCACGTAAATGGATTGGTCGAACTCGTAGCTTAGGCGAATATTGTCGGGCAGCAGGCTTTGCATCTCCGGCAGCTTGGCCTTCAGGTCGTTTACCACGCTCATGGTGGAGGCGTCGGCCGATTTGGTGACGGGGATGTACACCGAGCGTTTGCCGTTGATGAGGGCGTAGCCCACGGGTACGTCGGTGGCGTCTTCCACCGTGGCTATGTCGCGGATGAACACAGTTGGCCCTACCCCTTGCCGCAGTGGTACGTCGAGGAAGTCGCCTACCTTGTCCATCACCGAGTTGCTGGGCGTCATAATCATATAGTCGCCGATGCCCACCGAGCCGGCCGGCGAAATCCGGTTGTTCTTCACCACAGCCTCCACAATCTCGTCGGGCGTCAGCTCGTAGCTTTTCATGCGCTCGGGGTTCACCCGAATCACAATGGTGCGCTCGTTGCCGCCAAACGGCGACGGTGCTGAGGCCCCCGGAATCTGCGAAAACAGCGGCCGGATGCGCGTAGAGGCCAAATCCTGCATCTGCCCCAGCGTAGCCGAGCGGCTGCTGAACACCAGCTGCCCCACTGGCAGGCTAGAGGCATCAAAGCGCACCACGGTAGGCGGCACCGAACCGGGTGGCAGGTAATTCACCACGCGGTTTACCTGGCTGGCTACCTCGCCAGCGGCCTGGGCCATGTTGGTGTCTTCGTAGAACGTACACTTAATCAGGCACAAGCCCTGAATGTTCTTCACCTCCACATCCTTAATACCCGACACGTACAGCATCTGATTTTGGTAGCGCGTCGAGATGAAACCTTCCATCTGGCCGGGCGTCATGCCACCGTAGGGTTGCGCAATGTAGATGGTGGGCAGGTTGAGGCGCGGAAAAATATCAATGGGGATGCGCCCCAGGGACAGCCCCGCAAACACGAGGATGCCCAACAGCGCCACTATCACGGCAATCGGTTTGGATAAGGCAGCTTTTATCATGAGGAAAAGAGGAATAATGCGAGGGAAACCCCACCCCCGTCCCCTCCGGGAGAGGGGTGCCAGACGCGAGTTGTCGTTGAACGCACCCCTCTCCCGGAGGGGACGGGGGTGGGGTGGCCGAGGGTAAGATTCTACAGCTGTTCTAGCAGCACGCCCAGGTCGCCGTTGGTGGCGGCGCGCAGGAGCAGGGCGCGCCAGAGGTTGTTCACGGCTAGAGCCTGATCGGTTTCGGCGCGGTTGAGGGTAAGGGCGGCTTGCGTAAGTACCACCAGATTGTCGAGGCCGGCGTCGTAGCGGGCTTTGGCCTGCACGAAGGCACGCTGGGCGGCATCTAGCTGGCGTGGGGCCTCCTGGGCCGTCTGGTTGGCCAGCTCCAGTTGCAGCACCGCGTTTTGCCGCTCGGTTTGCAGCAATAGTACCTGCTGGCTGTATTCAGCCTGCGCTTGCTTCACGCGCTGCTGCTGGGCTGTGGTGGCGTAGGTGGTGCGCCACAGCTCCGTAATGTTCCACGACAACGCCCCGCCCAGCACATAGTTGTAGGCCTTAAAGGGTAGGCCGGCCCCCAGCGACGCATTGATGGGGTAGGTGCCATCGAGGCCGGTGCGGTTGCCGATGCCCGAACCACGCCCCCACGTGGCCCCCACCAGCGACAGGGTAGGGCGCTTGTTCATGAGCAGCAGGTTGCGCTGGGCCTCGCTGGCCCGCACGCGCTGCTGGGCGGCCCGCAGAATGGGCGGCTGGTGCGTGGTGTCGGAGTATACGGCCGGAGCAATGTTGGGCAGCTTGGTATAGAACTCCATCGAGTCGAGCTGGATGGCCTGCATGGGCGTGCCTAATAGGCTGGCCAGCTGCACGCGCTGTTGCAAAGCCTGCTGCTGGCTGGTGAGGAACTGCAACTGCGCCCGCGAGTACTCGGCATTCGTAGTAGAGCTGTCGATACCCGGCCGGATGCCCGACATGGTGCCGGCCCGTATCACCCGCCGCAACGACTGCGTGCGTTGCAAGTTGGCCCGTTGCAGCGCCACCGACTTTTGGGCTACCAGCGCCAGCATAAAGGCATCGGCCACGCGCACCTGGTGCGCAAACAGCTCCTGCTCGTAGTCTGCCTGGGCCTGGTTGGTGGCGGCGTTGGCGCGTTCTAGGGTAGCGCGGTAGCGTCCAAACGTGAGCACCGGCCACTCCACTACCAAGCCACCTTGGCTGGTCCAGGTGGTTTGGCTGCTGAAATCGGGCCGCACCCCAGCAATACCGAGGGCGCCGCCTGGCAGCACCGCACCGCGCACTTGGTTGGCGGTGCCGTGCGCGGCTTGCACCTGGGCCGTAATCTGGGGTAGGAAGTTGGCCCGATTCGTCCGTACATCGGCGGCGGCGGCCTCCACGGCGGCCTGCCGCGCCCGCAGCGCCGGGTAGTTGGCGCGGGCCAGCTCCAGCGCCTGGGGCAGTGTGAGCGGCGACGAAGGCACGGCCTGCGCCTGGGCCACGGCAGGCTTGGAAATGGCTATACCTAGAAAGCCAACCGCCAGTAGCACCAGGAAGCGGCAGCGGTCAGATGGCAGTAAATACAGGGAGGAAAGCGTTGCTAGCATGATGCCAGTAAAGCTAGAGCCGCGGTATTAGACTGATGTTAGTGATAGATTAGAAGTTATTAGAGTGTCTTTTAATAAGGCTTCTGGGCTCACGCTGCCAACAAATGAGAAGTACGCTTGAGTGAGAAATCAAGCGAAGAGACCAGCATGCTTCAACTCTGCGCCGCATCACGCCTAAAGGGTAGCCACTGCTTCCAAGGCAGCCACAGGTCTATCTGCTACCCTTTCAGTAGGGGTAGGCTGACTTCGGCAATGGTGCCACCACCTGGCCGGGGTAGCAGCTGAAGCACGCCTTGGTGCAGCTGCAAAATCTCGTGGGCCAGCGTCAGCCCAATGCCGAAGCCCTGAATATGTTGCGTGTTGCTCCCGCGAATCAGCGGCTGAAAAATAAATTGCATATCGGCGGGCGCTATGCCAACTCCCTGGTCTTCAATATACAACCGAATGCCTTGGTCGGTGTTCATGGTCAGGCGCAGGGCCACTGGCTGCTCCGCCGAGTATTTGCAGGCGTTGTCTACCAGATTCACCAGGGCCGTGCGCAGCAGGTGGCGGTTGCCGAATACCGTGGGCGGCACCGCTTGCCGCTCCACGCCCTCGCCCACGTCCAGCGACAGGCGCTGTTGGGGGCGCTGGTGCTGCACAGTGTCAATCACATCCAGCAGAATGTCCATCACTTCTAGCGGCTGGCGGTCGAGGTGGGGTGTGATGCCCCCGAGACGCGCCAGGTGCAGCAGGCCGTTGGTCAGCTCCGTGAGCTTGTCCAGCTCGTGGGCGGCGTGGCTGATGCCTTCCTTTAAGCTGGTCACGTCCGAATCGTAATCCAGGGAAGTTTCCAGCCAACCTTTGATAGTGGTGAGGGGCGTGCGCAGCTCGTGCGAGGCCTGCGCAATAAAGGCCTGTTGACTGGCGGCCAGGGCTTCTTGCCGCGTCAACAGGTCGTTGAAGGCCATTGCCAGCACGCCTACCTCGTCGTGGGGGTTGGAGGCCTGCAGGCGAAAACTAGCCGCCTGGGAGCCGGGTGCCCGCAGCTGGCGAATCAGGAAATTCAAGGGGGCCAGCGCCCGGCTGGCGAAAAGCAGCCCCAGCCCGGCTACCAGCACCACGGCCATCAGGTTGCCGTAGAGCAGCGAATTCAGCAGGGTGTATTGGCGGGTGTAGCCATTGCTGTCGTAGGCCGTCACAATGGCTACGTACTCACCGGGGGCATCTGGAGAGTGATAGGTGATGGCCACGCCATCTTTGGGGTACTGATGGCTGGGGCTGCTGAACGAAAAAGCATATTCCTTTTCCTGCCGCACCTGCGCCAGGAATTCCGGGGTAGGCTGAAAGTCCTGCCCGTGTAGGCTGCTGTAGAGCGGCGTATTGTCGGGGGCGTAGAGGTACTCGGCCTGCTCGGGTAGGGAAGCCAGCACATGGCTGACAATGGTGTCGCCAAGCACCTGGTGGGCCACGTTGGCCTTGCGCGTGAGGCGGGTAGTGAAGGAATCCTGGCGAAAATCAACGTAGCTCAGGTACACGTAGGTGGAGAAGGCCAGCAAAATCAGGCCCACCAAACCGCTGAACCACAGCAGGAGCTTGTGCTTGATCTGGAGCCGCGCCGCCATTAGCCCTGCATCAAATAGCCCATGCCTACCACCGTGTGCAGCAGCTTCTGCCCGAAGTTCTTATCAATTTTCTTGCGCAAGTAGTTGATGTACACGTCAATCACATTGGTATTGGTGTCGAAGTGCAGGTCCCACACCTTCTCGGCAATTTCCACCCGGCTCACGGTTTTGCCCTTGTTCACCATCAGAAATTCCAGCAGCGCATACTCGCGGGTAGTCAGCTCGATGCGCTGCCCGGCCCGGCGCACCATGCGGGCGTCCACGTCCATTTCCAGGTCGGCTACCTGCAACAGGGCGTGCTGGCCGGCGTAGGACACGCTGCGGCGGGCCAGCGCCCGAATACGCAACAGCAGCTCCCGAAACACGAAGGGCTTCACGAGGTAGTCGTCGGCGCCCGCCCCGAAGCCGCTTTCCTTGTCCTGCATGCCATCGAGGGCCGTGAGCATAAGTACCGCTTGGCGCGGCGAGTGCTGCTTGATGTAGCGGCACAGCTCGAACCCGTTGATGTGCGGCAGGTTCACGTCCAGAATCACCACGTCGTAGGGGCGCTGCTCGAACATGCGCTGGCCCATTAGGCCATCGTAAGCCACGTCCAGCTCATAGTTTTCGCTTTCGATACCCTTGCGGATAAACGAGGCTAGGCTTACTTCATCTTCGACGAGGAGAATTTTCAAGACAACGAATTTTCAGGATGCAAGAAAGAATGTCGGCGCCGGCACGATGGGACTACCCGCAAGTGAGGGGGTAGGGCGAAGTCGCCCGCACCGCGTCAGCCTGAGAAAACAAGCCGCGCCTTCAGCGGCCGGCGGCGGGTAGTGCCGCACCGCCACTGATTTTGAATACGTACGCCAGCGGCGAAGGGATCTGCGCCGGACTTAGGGTAGGCGGCTGAATGGTGAGCTGGTTGCCTTTGGTGGTGGCTTTCACTGGTACCGGGCTACCCAACAGCGTCACCTGGGGCGGCTTGCGGGTAGGGCGCACGCCGGCTACCACAAAGGGAGCGGCAGGCCAGGCCGTGGCCAGCACGTACAGGTCGTTGCCCTTGGCGGTGTAGTAAAGCGTTTTGTTTTTCTCGTCTTGAGCAATGCCTGGCTCCCATATGGTGGTGCCGTAAATAGACTCGCCGTTGATAGCCAGCCACTTGCCAATGTCCACCAACCGTTCCTGCATCAGCACCGGAATGGTGCCATCGGCCGCCGGGCCAATGTTGAGCAGCAGGTTGCCGCCCCGGCTCACAATGTCGATGAGCTGGTGCACGAGTTGGGCCGAGGAGAGGTAGTCGTCGATGTTTTCGGCGCGGTTGAAGCCGTAGGACTGGCCCATGCCGCGGCTTTCCTCCCATGGGTGGTGCGCGCCTACCTTGTCGTTGTCGCTGGCGTACTCGCTGGTGTAGTAGCCGCCGTGCTGGCTGCGGGTGTCGCGGCCCCACCGGTCATTCACGACCACCTCCGTTTTATTGGGGGCGTTGTTGTAAAGCCATGCCAGAAACTCGCGGCTTTTCCAGTACTTGGCGGGCCGGTCCCATTCGCCATCGGCAAAGAGCAGGGCCGGCTGGTAGCGGGTAACCAGCTCCTTGAGCTGCCACAGGGAGTTCTGGTCTACGTACTGCGCGTCGGGTATCTGGTACTTCGCAATGTCGGCGGGCGGGAGGTAGTAGCCGCCGGGTCGGCTGGTGGTAGGAGTGCTTTCCCACTCCATCAGCGAGTAGTACAGGCCCATTTTTAGGCCGCGGGCGCGCACGGCCTGGGTTAGCTCGCCCACCAAATCGCGCTTCGGCCCCACGGCGCCGCTGTTCCACTGCTGCTTGTAGGGGGCGGTGGTGGGCCACAGAGAGTAGCCATCGTGGTGCTTCGAGGTGAGCACCACGTAGCGCGCGCCGGCCCGCACAAACAAATCGGCCCAGCGGGCGGGGTCGAACAGCTCAGCCCGAAACAGCGGCCCAAAGTCGCGGTAGGTGAAGGTGGGGCCGTAGTTTTTGTTGTGAAAGCTCTCACGCAGCGCCGCATTGCCGTACACATCGGCCCCGTACCACTCGGCGTAGGTTTCGTAGGGGCGGGGACTCACGGGTCGGTAGGCTGGCACCGAGTACACGCCCCAATGAATGAAAATGCCAAACTTTGCATCCGTAAACCACTGCGGCACCGGGCGCTGATCCAACGAAGCCCAGGTAGGCTGGTAGGTGGACTGAGCTTGGGCTTGCGTTGCGGCGGTTATGCCTGCCAGTAGCAGCCAGGGCGCGTAATGGATGAACGGCATAAGAGGCGTGGTTTAGGAGGAGTTGCTAGGTTCTCAGCGGAGTGTATATGGTAGAAACACAATACGTTGTGTCTCGTCGTTGAATAACTCGCATCAGTAGACGATGAAGATACTCGGAAGCTGTTTGGGTTAAATAGTGAACGGTATAGAGACGCATACTTACGTCTCGTCGGTTGCGCCGTGTGGGCGAAATCGTTCAACAATGAGACGCAACTATGCGTCTCTACACCGTTCTAGCAACATCCAATGGATAAACTTCAATCTCAGCAACAAGGAGACAACACCTACTGCGTGGGGCCATTGTCTACCCGCGCCTCTATGGTGGCTTGCACGGCGGTGGAAACCGCCGAGAGCAAATCCAGCCCCGTGGCCTGCTCAATGGCGTCTACGGAGGTGCGGTAGCCAGCCCAATCCGAGTTCAGGTCATTTCGGTTGGGGGTGTTGATGGCGATGACGCGGGTATCGGCAGAGACGCGGCGGGCGTCGTCGGTGCCTACTGGTAGCACCACCACTACCTTCCAGCAGCGGGCAGGCACGGTCACGCGGCCGTCGTCGAGGGTGGTGGCGTAGCCGTTGCTGCCGGTGCCACCCCGGCCGTAGCTACCGCAGATGATGTACAGCTCATTGCCCTGGTCAACTAGCGTGCGGCAGTAGTTTTCCAGCCCTACCCATGTGCGCTGGTTATTATTGGGCGCCTGGGGCATGATGTTGGTCATCAGGAAGGTAGCCGAGTTGTCGTCCAACGTGCGGGTGCGGTCGGCGGAGGGGCAGTTGTGGCCCCGGTCGAAGCCCGAGCCGGTGTAGCTGCCGGTCGTGACCTGGTACCAGCCGCGGGGTAGGGCCGCGTCGGTGCGGAAGTCATCTTGGCGCGGGGCCGAGCCTAGCCAGGCGCTGCTCAGGTGCCAGCTCACCCAGTTCGGGATGCCCCGGTCGCGGTGGTAGCTGAGCGCAAATTGGGGCTTGCTTAGCAAGTAGTTGGTGGGCTGCTTCTCGTCGGTCGTGGCGCCGCTGGGGTTGCCCAGAGCCAGATTATCGTCGCGGGTAGGGGCAGTGGGGTCTGGCTCATCGGTGCAAGCGCTGGCGCTCACCAGGCCGGCCAGTAGCAGAAAGCGCAGCGCCCGACGCAGGGAAAGAGTAGTGCAGAAGGGTAGGAACATCATGGTGCAAAGCTACGCGCTGGCCCGCGGAACCCGCGCCGCTGCCCGTAGCGCTAGCATGTTCTGATGTAGCTAGTAGGTCGATTCACATCAGTTGTCGGTTGCAATTACTAGAAAGGTCGCTGGAACAGTGTAGAGACGCATACTTGCGTCTCATCGCTGAACTCGTGTTAGCACTGTTCTAGCAAACTATATCAGCAACGACGAGACTATCTTCCGAAACGTCCTACTGCAATAATCAAAGTTATTTCTTCCCAAACCGCGTCCCGAAAAAGTCGCCCTGGTTCCAGGTAGGGCGTTGCGGGTCTTGGGCCACCTGGTAGCCAATGAGGAAGTTAAGCTGGGCATATCGGCGGCCGGCTTCAAAATCGAAGGTGCCGGAGGTATCGTCCTGGGGCTTGTGGTAGGTGGCGGCGCGCCACACCTGCACCTGCTCGCTGAGGTTGTTTTTGCCGTCGGCGGTTTTGTTGCCGTACTTGATATGCAGGGCCGGAATGCCCTGCATCACAAAGCTGTATTGGTCGGAGCGGATGAAGCGGTTTTGCTCCGGCTCGGGGTCCTGCTCCAGCCCGATGCCCAGGTAAGCGGTAGCCCGCTCCACCGGCCCCATCAGCGACGAGTGCTGCGCCCCCAGCGCCACCGCCGACAGCAGCGGCGCAATAATCGTGGGCATGTCGGTATTGATGTCGGCCACGATATTTTCCTTAGGCACAGTAGGGTGGCTAGCGAAATACGCGGAGCCTAATAGGCCCAATTCTTCGCCCGTTTGCAGCACAAACAGCACCGAGCGTTTCGGCTGGTCCCTGCCCTTCAGCTTGCTGTAGATCTTGGCGATTTCCAGCACCGAGGCCACGCCCGAGGCGTTGTCGTGGGCGCCGTTGTAGATGGAGTCGCCGCGCACGGACGCGCCTACCCCCAGGTGGTCGAGGTGGGCGCTGTGCACCACGTACTGGTCGCGCAATTGCGGGTCGGCACCGGTCAGCTTGGCCACCACGTTGTAGCTCTCAAAATCATGGTAACCCGATTGATACGTAGCTTGCAAGGTGCCTGCAAGGGCTTTGGAGGCCGGCTTGCCACTCTGCAAAGCCGGCAGTATCTGCGTGGTGTCCAACTGCGATGCAACCAACAACGCCTGAAAAGCAGGCGTGCTCAGATTGCCTACCACTTGCATCCCCTTCAAAAACGTGCGCGAGTTGGCTACTTGGCCCTGCGCATCCAACACATTGTAGGTCTGGCGCTTCACAGTGGATGGGGTAGCAGGCGCCTTCGGGTTGGTACTACCCACCAGCACACCCACGGCACCGTGTTGCAAGGCCGTTTGCATCACCACCAGCAAATCCTGGCTGGCCGAAGCCACCGTGCTGGGAAAACTGCGGGGTGCCCCGCGCACCACTACTACTACCTTGCCCTTCACGTCGAGGCCGGCGTAGTCGTCATAGCCCAGTTCGGGGGCGCTGATGCCGTAGCCAGCAAAGGCCAGCGGGGCGGTTACGGAGCTACTGGGCGCGCCAGGGTTGGGGTTCAGGGTGAAATCGGGGCCGTAGGTAAGGGGACGGCCATTAATGCTGAGGGTAGCGCCGGGTAGGGTAGTGGCCCGGCGCAGGCGCACGGTTTGAGTGTAGGTACCGTTGTCGCCAGCAGGCTGCATGCCGAGGGCTTTGAGCTGCCCTACCACGTAGTCTACGGCCATCTGGTAGCCGGGTGTGCCGGGCTGGCGGCCACGCAGCTTGTCGTCGGCCAGATACCAGATATGTTTTTTAACGTCAGTGGGTTGCACGGAACGTAACGCCCGGGCCACTGGCTTGTCAACAGTGAAAGACTGCGCCGAAGCAGCCGGCGCGGCAAGCAACAAGCCGCCGAAAGCGGTGAGAAAAGAACGGAAAAGCATACGCAAAAAAGCAACCCCGAATCACGTGATTCGGGGCGCACAAGTTGCAAAAAAGACGGCGGTGCTTACGCGGCAGCGCGGGTACTTTGTTCCAGCTTGAGCAAGAGCGTCTCAATCTGAGCCGCGTACTGCTCCACTTTTTCCAGGCCGGCGCGGGCCTGCTCAATCTGGTCGCGCTGGTATTGGCGCACTAGGTCGCGGCCCGTATCGAGCATGGTTTGCATCGTTTGCTCAATGGCGCGCACCTCAGGAAAGTCGTTGTATTTCGGCTTTACCACCGTGTAAAGCCACTGTCCCAACGGATTTTCGCGCAGCACAAACAGGGTGTCTTCGGGCTCGCGCACGCCGTAGAGCACGGAGCGTAAGCGCGATTTGAAGAGCACCAGTTTGATGCGTGCCTGTTGAAAATCCAGTGTGCTTATATCCATGCAAGGGGAGAGGCGGCAAAAATGCTACCGGGAGAGTCGGCTTTAAAAAAGAACAGCCGCGGGCGGCGTGGCATCTTTCTACTACTTGCGGGCACTCACTAAGTCCGTTACGTCATACGCAAATACGGTGATGCCCGCTTTCTGGCCATTTTCCTTGAAGAGTTGATACGTGAAGTTGAAGTAATGCTTACGCAGCTCGCTGGAGCCTTCCTGGGCCAGCAATATCTCGATTTCGTTGCCAATAAACGGCTCACCGGTTTCGTATACCTGGTCCAGCAACTGCTGAATGCCCTGGTCGGCTAGCTCGGGTAGGGCTTCCAGCACGGTATTGCCTACCAGCTGCCGATTCGGAAACAGGCGCTGATATTCCGGGTTCACAAACTCGTACCGGTGCTCGGCTCCCCGCAAGATGCAGATAACGGCCGGGGCCGTCATGAGTAGATTGTTGAGGGTGAGGCGCTGACTTTCAGCCAACTGATATGCCTGGTAGGCTTGGTCCGAAAGAGCAGCCTGTTGCTCGTTAGTCACCAGGAGCTCTTCTACCAGCTGCTTTTGGGCCTGAATATCAATGCCGCAGCCAATCCACATGCTCACTTCCCCTTCTGGCGTGAAGCGGGGTAGGGCCTGCACCAGCAGCCAGCGGTACTGCCCGTCGTGGCGGCGTAGGCGGTATTCAATCTGAAACAGCGCCGGTTTAGCTACGGCCTGTTTCCATTGCTGCGCCACGCGCGGCGCATCCTCGGGGTGTAGCAGGGCCAGCCAACCTTTGCCCGCTACTTCCTGCTGCGAAGCGCCCGTAAATTCCATCCAGCGAGCGTTGAAACTTTCCGGAGTGCCATCGGGGCGCGTAGTCCAGATCATCACCGGCAACGACTCCACAATGAAGCGCGTGCGCTCCTGTTGCTCCGCCAACTCGCGCTGCATCTGCTGATTGCGCAAGAAGGTTCGGTGCTGCTCGGTTACGTCTTCTGTCTTTTGCAAAACGTACAGCAAGCTGCCCTGCTCATCCAGAATGGGGTAGTGCGTGGCCTGCCAGTAGCGCTCCTCAAAACCGCCGCCTTGCTCAGCCGGACGCTCCAGATCGTACCGAATTAGGGGCATGGTGTGCGGGGTGCGGTGCTGGCGTACGTGGGCGTGGGAGCCAGCCAGAATATCGACTTCATTCTGATCTGCCACCGGGTAAGCCTCGAACAGCGGCTTGCCTACCACCTGGCTTCGGCTTTTCAACGACACAGCCACGTGGCTATCGGTGTTGTCCAGCACGGTGGCCTCCTCGTTGGGGGCCATCAGCAGGAAGTTATCGGGTAGGGCGTGAAAAAGCTTCTGGTAATCGATGGGCAGGGTGGGAGTAGACATGAAGCTGGAGCGCAGAATGACGGATACAGCGCGAATACGTAGGAATATCAGTAAAGATACACCTATACCGCAATGCGCACCAGCGTTGGGAGTCGCGCAAAAACCAAGAGTATGTCAGCTGCCGCCCGCGGGTAGTAGAGGCTACTTATTTACGTGGTCGAGAATCTGCACTATGTCTTTGGTTGATACGGCTTTGCCAGTATCGGCGGCGCGGTAAATGGCTTCCAGGAGCTGCACATCGCGCAGGCCCATTTCGCCAGGCACGCGGGTGGGTTTGTTTTGCAAGATGCAGGTAGCAAAATCGTCCATCTGCCGGGCCTGTTGGTTCACGTTCTGCTTGTCCATCTTGCCCTTGCTGGTTTCGCCCTTCAAGCCGCCATAGCCGAAAGCTGGTTGCAACTCAAACCAGCCGTTGGCTGCTTCAGCGCGCAAGCGGCTCATGCTTTCGGTGTAGCTGGTGCGGCAGTCAGCCGTAGAGCCATCGGCAAACTTGAATTGCCAGTTGATAGATTCTTCTACCTCGTTGAACTGCTCGGGGCGCGTTTCCTTGGGGTAGTTGGCCGTTACGGACACGGGTAGAGCACCTTTTGTATAAATCACGCCTTGCACCGAGTAGATGCCCATATCCATGAGCGGCCCGCCGCCCGAGAGCTTCTTCTGAATGCGCCACGGCCGCTCGTTCTTGCCCATCGTGAAACCGTTGTCTGATTCCAGCTTTTTAACCGGACCAAATACCTTCTGCTGACCCAAGCGCATCATTTCCAGGTTGTGCGGGTCGAAGTGCAGGCGGTAGCCGATGCTGAGCTTTTTGCCGGCCGTGCGGCATGCCTCAATCATGCGGCGGCAGTCGGCGGCGGAGGTAGCCATGGGCTTTTCGCAGATAACGTGCTTGCCGGCCTTGGCGGCCCGCACCACGTACTCGGCGTGTAGGGCGTTGGGCAGCACTACGTACACAATATCAATGGCCGGGTTGTCCTTAATCTGGTCGAAGGTCTCGTAGGAATAGACGTTCTTCTCCGGAATGTTGTATTTCTGGCGCCATTCGGGCACCTTCTCCGGCGAGCCCGTCACGATGCCGGCCAGATAGCAATTCTTAGTTTCCTGTAAAGCGGGCGCCAGCTGCCCTTTGCTGTAGCCGCCCAGTCCTACCAGCGCGATACCTAGCTTGCGCCCCTGCGGCCGGGCTTCCGATAGCAAGGGTAGCCCCAAGAAAGCAGCACCCAGACCCAGCGACAAACGTTGCACAAACTGGCGGCGGTGGGTAAGAAAGTCAGTGGTTTTCATCGGCGGAAAAGATAGCGAGTTGGAAAGAATAGCGGCGTGGAGTAAAGACACACAGTTGTGTCTCGTTGTTGCTGAGGTTGGTTGTGTTAGATAGGCTTTATGTAACGAGCGCCTGTCGGTCCGACGCCGCAGGCGCCCGACCGGTTGCCGGCTACTAACGCCCGCGCCGTATGCGCAACGCGTAGGCAGCCATCAGCACGAGGCTCGTTCCGACCGGCAGGTGCCCACCTGCGAGTCGTGCCGCTTGCGTGAGTAGTTACTGTCTTCATGGCAGGAAGGTTATGGTGCAGCGGACCCACTGCGGAGCTGCACCAGTGGGCCGGACCACGTTCTTTGCTTACTATTGTGAACCTCCTTTGGTCTTTTATATATGAAGCTTTCCTACCCTACTTACTTGTTGCCTGCGCTGGCACTGCTGGCCGCTTGCAATAGCCAGCCCACTACCACGGCCAGCACCGCCGCCACCAAAACCACCGCCGCAGGCGCCGACAGCATCACGGCAGCCACCATCGGCGGCTACCTTCGCGAAGTGTCGTCGAATGAGATGATGGGCCGCAAACCCTTCACGCAGGGCGAGGAAAAGGCCACCGCCTATCTGGCCGCGCAGTTCAAAGAGCTTGGCTTGAAGCCGGCTCCATCGGGCAGCTACTTCCAGCCCGTGCCGATGGTGGAAATCAGCGTGAAACCCGCGCCCACGGCCCAAATTGCCGGCAACG
This sequence comes from Hymenobacter sp. NBH84, assembly GCF_014217645.1. Lineage (NCBI taxonomy): Bacteria > Pseudomonadati > Bacteroidota > Cytophagia > Cytophagales > Hymenobacteraceae > Hymenobacter > Hymenobacter sp. NBH84. The sequence continues at coordinate 2,563,526 of NZ_CP043644.1, read as the reverse complement.
GCAAAAAGCTGACGTTGAACTACAAAGACGATTACGTGGTGTTCAGCCAGCGCGAGCAGCCCACCGTATCGGTGCAGAACTCGCCGCTGGTATTTGCCGGCTACGGCGTAGTAGCGCCCGAGTATGGCTGGGACGACTACGCAGGCCTCGACGTGAAGGGCAAAACCGTGGTGGTGCTCGTAAACGACCCCGGCAACGCTGGCAACGACACTACCTTCTTCAAGGGCAAGGCCATGACCTACTACGGCCGCTGGACCTACAAATACGAGGAAGCCGCCCGCCACGGCGCCGCTGGCCTGCTCATCGTACACGACACCAAGCCGGCCGCCTACCCCTGGTCGGTGGTGCTGAGCGGGGCGGTAGGGCCCAAGCTGCGCCCCCAAACCGAGGACAAAGGCGCCAGCAAGTGTGCCGTGGAAGGTTGGCTGACTCTCGACGCGGCCAAACGCCTCTTCAAGGCCGCCGGCCAGAACTACGACCAGCTCTACACCGCCGCCAACACCAAGGGCTTCCGGGCCCGGCCGCTGGGCGGCCTAACCTTCAGCACCAGCCTGCAAAACCAGCTGCGCCGCCAAACCAGTAAAAACGTGCTGGCCGTGCTGCCCGGCACCACCCGCGCTGATGAGTACATCATCTACTCGGCCCACTGGGACCATTTCGGGGTAGGCAAAGCCATTGCCAACGACTCCATCTACAACGGTGCCGTGGACGACGGCACTGGCTTGGCGGCGCTGCTTAGCATTGCCAAGGCCTTCACCGAGGCCCCGCAGAAGCCCGCCCGCAGCATCGTGTTTCTGGCCGTGACGGGGGAGGAGCAGGGCCTACTCGGCTCGGCCTACTACGCCCAGCATCCGCCGTTCCCGCTCAACAAAACCGTAGCCGACCTGAACATGGACATGCTCTGGCCCTTCGGCAAGATGAAGGATCTGACGGTCATCGGCTACGGCCAATCGGAGCTGGAAAGCTACGCGCAGGCGGCGGCGAAAGCCCAAGGTCGCTACATCCTACCCGATCAGCAGCCCGAAACCGGCATGTTCTACCGCTCCGACCACTTCAGCTTTGCCCACGTGGGCGTGCCCTCGCTCTACGCCAGCGGCGGCTACGAAAGCCGCGAGAAAGGCAAAGAATACATCGCCCAAAAGCGTCAGGAGTACACCACCAACTACTACCACAAGCCCGCCGACCAGTTCGACCCCAGCTGGGACCTGTCCGGCATCGCCCAGGACGCGCAACTCTACTTCGAGGTAGGCAAGAAACTCGCCAGCGAAACCACCTTCCCGCAGTGGAAAGAGGGTTCGGAGTTTAAAAGCGTGAAGCGGTAAAAGGTGAAGTGGTGAGTTTGTGAAGTTGTGAATGAGAAAACGTTTGTCATCCTGAGCGGAGCGAAGGATCTTATCACGGTAGAACGAGTCGTTGTTACGATAGTCGTTCGACTGGCATAAGGTCCTTCGCTACGCTCAGGATGACAAACGTTTTCTCATTCACAACTTCACAAACTCACCACTTCACATTATTTCATCGCCCGAAACTTCCGCTGCATAATCTCCTGCACCGGCACATTCTCAATCTTGCTTTCCAGCCAGGAAATAATGTCGAGGTAGAGGAAAGGCCGGCGCTCCAGTGGGTTCACGGCAATGGCGATGAGTTGGTTTTTGAGGTTGGTGAACGCGCCTTTCAGTTCGCCGGGCGTGAGGTCGCCCACAGTGCGCAGGAAGCGGAAGATGGCCACTTGCATTTGCTGCTGCTCGTTCATCTTGCCTAGGAAGCGGTACACCGACTTAATCTGATAGTCCAGGGCCTCATCTTGGCCGGCTTCGTAGTGGGCAATCAGGTTTAGGATGCGGGCAAAGCATTGGATGTCCTCGCGCAGGCTCACCTCCTTGAATTGGATGATTTTGGTGAGGTACTCAATGGCCTTCTCGTTGTCGCCACTGCCGAAGTAGAGGCTGGCAATCTTGTAGTAGAACACCAGGCGGCGGTGCATGTCGAGTTGCAGCCGGTACTCGTCTAGCTGCCCCAACAAGCCCGGAATCAACGTCAATCCCTCTGTGAAGCGACCTTCCAGGAAGTGCAGGTTGATTTCGTTGGTGGCGATGTACTGAAACAGCAGCGCCTCAATGTTGGGGGTAGAGCGCCGGTTAGGGTCGGCGGCAAACGCTTTCAACGTAGCCAGTACTTCCCGAAAACGACTATAGTATAAGGTGTTGAACAGATACGCCAGCAGGTTGTGCACGCCCTTGATGTAGAGCATGGTCTGCTGGTTTTTCATATCCGGCGTGTGCTCAAACAACTCTACCCACTTGTAGGCGTAGCGGTAGCCAGCTCTGAAATCCTGCACAATGGTGTAGTACCACACGTGCGCCTGGTAGTAGTATAGCTGCTCAAAGAAGCCACCCCGCTGCACGTTGGTAGGAAGTAAGGTGGTCCGGAAAAACGCCGTTACCTGCTCGTAGTCCTGCTGGTTGCGGGCATGGCCGGTTTTCAGGTAGAGCCCATACATCTGCAACGCCGCATTCGACAGTGTGTGCAGCTGGCTCACCTGCCCCGCCGTACCGGCCGACTCACTCGCCAATTCCTCAGCCCTACCCTCTAGGCTACGCGTGATGAACTGCGATTCAATCAGCTTCTCGAAATCCAAGGCCAGCAGGGCAATGTGGGAGAGTTGTTGTTGGTAGGCAATATTCTTCACCTTGTCCAGCATTTTTAGGCTCTGTTGATAGAAGCCTTTGTTGTAGAGCACGCGGGCGTAGCCCAACTGCTCGTGCAACTGAATATCCACGTTCTGGCCCGCGTGGTAGAGGCGCAAATCGGACAATAATTGCCGGTAAAGATTAGCCTTGAGGTTGGCGAGTTGCACCTTTTTTATGGCTGGTGCCAGTGTCAGAATTCGTTCTTCGTCGTAGTGTGGGAGCTGATCGAGAGCGTCGAACAACTGCAAAAACTTCAAATCTTCGGCCGCCCCGGGGCGGTCGGCCGACAGTCGGAAATGCCGTTTTTCGGAGCGCGTCAGCGACTTGATGAGCTGAAATACCGATTCGCCTGCTTCGTTTGGCATTGTAAGAATGCGGAAGTTAATAGTATGGTAATCAAACGCTTTTGGAAATGTTCAAGGCATTAGAAATAGTAACAATTTCCAATATCCTTTTCCGAAGCCCAACTTTCCCGCCGTAGTTAGTAGACTGAAATCTGCTCACAATTTTCGCATCTACTATGGGAGCGCACAACATCCAGATATTTGATACCACGCTGCGCGACGGCGAGCAAGTGCCGGGCTGCAAGCTAAACAAGGAAGAGAAACTTGTAATTGCCCGGCAGCTGGAACTACTCGGCGTGGATGTTATCGAGGCGGGCTTTCCAGTGTCGAGTCCTGGCGATTTTGCCGCCGTGGAGGCCATTGCCGCCCAAACCCGCGAAGCCACCGTGTGCGGTCTGACCCGCGCCGTGGAAAACGATATTCGTGTGGCCGCCGATGCCCTGCGCAAGGCCCGCTACCCCCGCATTCATACCGGCATTGGCACCTCCGAGCTGCACGTGCTGCACAAGCTACGCACCACCCAACAGGACGTAGTGGAGCGCGCCGTAGCCGCCGTGAAACTGGCTAAATCTTTTGTGGAGGACGTGGAGTTCTACGCCGAAGACGCTGGCCGCACCGACAACGAGTTTCTAGCTCGTGTGTGCGAAGCGGCTATCAAAGCCGGCGCCACTGTCCTCAACATCCCCGACACCACCGGCTACTGCCTACCCTCCGAGTACGGTGCCAAGATTAAGTACCTCGCTGATAACGTGCGCGGTATCGAAAACGTCACGCTTTCCACCCACTGCCACAACGACCTGGGCATGGCTACGGCCAACTCCATTGCGGGCGTCATCAACGGGGCTCGGCAGATTGAGTGCACCATCAACGGGGTAGGGGAGCGGGCCGGCAACACGGCCCTGGAAGAAGTGGTGATGGTACTGCGCCAGCACGGCGACCTGGGCCTGACTACAGGCGTGAACACCAAGCTGCTCACCGAAACCTCGGCCATGGTGTCGCACCTGATGCAGATGCCGGTGCAGGCCAACAAGGCCATCGTGGGCGCCAACGCCTTTGCGCACTCCAGCGGCATCCACCAAGATGGCGTGATTAAGCACCGCGCTACCTACGAAATCATTGATCCGCAGGAGGTAGGTGCCCCCGACTCGGCTATTGTGCTTACTGCCCGCTCAGGCCGCGCCGCGCTGGCCTACCGTTTGCAGAAGCTCGGCTACGCCTTCGGCGGCCAGTCGCTCAACAAAGCTTACGCCTCGTTCCTGGTGCTGGCCGACTGCCAAAAGGAAGTGCAAGACCACGATTTGCACGCGCTGGTAGAGCAGGAGAAGTTGGTGGCCGTTGAGTAAGTTTTTGAAGTGAAGTAAGAAATAAAGCAGAGCAAAGCAGCCCGTCATGCTGAGCGAAGCGGAGCGTAGTCGAAGCATCTCTACCGTGAGTAATCATACTTGACTATAACGAAGCGGTAGAGATGCTTCGACTACGCTCCGCTTCGCTCAGCATGACGGGCTGATGGAATAGACCACCCCACCCCATGCCCAAGTCCTTATTTGATAAAATCTGGGAGGCCCACGTAGTCAAAACCGTGGGCGATTTGTCGGTGTTTTACATCGACCGCCACCTGATTCACGAAGTAACCAGCCCGCAGGCTTTCGACGAAATCGAGGCGCGCGGGCTGCCACTTTTCCGGCAACAGCAGATTATAGCTACTGCCGATCACAACGTGCCTACCCTCAACCAGCACCTACCCATCCAGGAGCCGCTTAGCCGCTCGCAGGTAGATAAGCTGACTGAAAACTGCGCTAAATACGGCGTGGAGCTATATGGCCTGGGGCATGAGCGCCAGGGTATTGTGCACGTCATCGGGCCGGAGTTGGGCCTAACGCAGCCGGGCATGACCATCGTGTGCGGCGACAGCCACACGTCTACCCACGGCGCGTTTGGCGCTATTGCCTTCGGAATTGGTACCAGTCAGGTGGCGCAGGTGATGGCCTCGCAGTGCCTGCTCATCGACCGGCCCAAACGCATGCGCATTTCCGTGGATGGCGACTTGCGGCCGGGGGTAGGCGCCAAAGACCTGATTCTCTACGTGATTGCGCAGCTGGGTACCGGCGGAGGCACGGGCTACTTCGTGGAGTATGCGGGCAGCGCCGTGCGCAGCCTGAGCATGGAAGGCCGCATGACGGTCTGCAACATGAGCATCGAAATGGGTGCCCGCGGCGGCATGATTGCCCCCGACCAGACCACCTTCGACTACCTGCAAGGCCGCCCCTACGCGCCTCAGGGCGAGCAGTGGGAGCAGGCCGTGGCCTACTGGCAGACGCTCTACTCCGAAGACGGCGCCGAGTTTGAGGCCGAGCACCACTTCGACGCCGCCAACATCACGCCCATGATTACCTACGGCACCAACCCCGGCATGGGCATTCCGCTAGGCGGCACCATTCCGCTGAATGTGGTGCCGAGCGAAGCTGCTGGCTTCAGCAAATCGTTGCAGTACATGGGCCTGGCGCCGGGCGAGTCGTTGCTGGGTAAACCCATTGACTATGTGTTTATTGGCAGCTGCACCAACTCCCGCATCGAGGACCTGCGCACCGTGGCAGCCTACGTGCAGGGCAAGCACAAAGCGCCCCACGTGGAGGCCATCATCGTGCCTGGCTCCAAGCAGGTAGAAAAGCAGGCGAAAGAGGAAGGCTTAGATAAAATTCTGGCCGCAGCCGGTTTCGAGTTGCGTGAGCCAGGGTGCAGCGCCTGCCTGGCCATGAACGAAGACAAGATTCCGGCCGGCGCCTATTGCGTGTCTACCTCCAACCGCAACTTCGAAGGCCGCCAGGGACCCGGCGCCCGCACGCTGCTGGCCTCGCCGCTGGTAGCGGCCATTGCGGCGGTAGAAGGCAAAATCAGCGCCGTGCCTGCGTATGCCGAGCTAGAGCTGGTAGGCGGGTAAGTAGCTTACCCACTTGTTTGCCCACTTGTCATCCTGAGCTTGCGAAGGACCTTCTCACGCAAGAACGACAAGCGTAATAACGATTCGTCCACGCATGAGAAAGTCCTTCGCAAGCTCAGGATGACAGGCGGGCAGACAAGCAGATTCTTTCTATCTCCAAATTTTGGCCTGATCTCAGGCTACTCAATACATGGAAAAATTTCAAGTCCTACGTTCCACCGCGGTGCCCCTACCCAACGAAAACGTGGACACTGACCAGATCATACCAGCACGCTTTCTAAAGGCCACCACTCGCGAGGGATTCGGTCAGAACCTGTTCCGCGACTGGCGCTACACAGCCGACGGCCAGCCCAAGCCCGACTTTGTGCTGAACAACCCGCGCTATTCTGGCCGGATTTTGGTGGCAGGTCAGAACTTCGGGTGTGGTTCCAGCCGGGAGCACGCCGCCTGGGCTATTTTCGATGCGGGTTTTAAGGTGGTTATTTCCAGCTACTTTGCTGACATATTTCGGGGCAATGCGCTGAACAACGGCTTGCTACCCCTGCAAGTATCGGAGGAGGTGCTGCAACGCCTGCTGGCGCAGATCGAGCAGGACCCGCAGATGGAGTTAGTGGTAGATCTGGCCGCGCAGACACTGAGCGTGCCCGTGTGGGAGGAGAGCATTCCGTTTGCCATCGACCCCTACAAAAAAGAGTGCCTGCTGAACGGGTACGACGATATTGATTTCTTAGTAAGCCAAAAAGAGGCCATTGCCGCCTACGAAACATCCCGACCATGGACGTATTAAAAAAGAAAATAGCAGTGCTGGCCGGTGATGGTATCGGCCCAGAAGTGTGCCGCGAGGCCATTAAGGTGCTAGAGGCCGTAGCCGAGCGCTTTGGCCACCAATTTACCTTCGATCAGCAGCTGATGGGGGCCTGCGCCATCGACGCCACCGGCGACCCGCTACCCGCGCAAACCCTGGATGCCTGCTTCGCAGCCGATGCTGTGCTGCTGGGTGCCATCGGCGACCCAAAGTACGATAACAACCCAGCCGCCAAGGTGCGCCCCGAGCAGGGCCTGCTGCGCCTGCGCAAGTCGCTGGGCCTGTACGCCAACATCCGGCCCGTGACGGCTTACGACGCGCTGCTGGCACATTCGCCGCTGAAACCGGAGCGCATCAGCGGCACCGATATGCTAATTTTTCGGGAGCTGACGGGCGGCATCTACTTCGGCGACAAGGGCCGCACGGCCGATGGGCAGGGCGCCTACGACCACTGCACCTACTCCCGCGAGGAGGTAGCGCGCATTGCCCACCGCGCTTTTCAGGCTGCCGAAACGCGCCGTGGCAAGCTCACGCTGGTAGACAAGGCCAACGTGCTGGAAACCTCGCGCCTGTGGCGCGAAGTGGTGCAGCAGATTGCCCCGCAGTACCCCGAGGTGCGCGTCGATTATCTGTTTGTGGACAACGCGGCCATGCAGGTGATTCTGAATCCCAAGCAGTTCGACGTAATTCTGACCGAGAACATGTTCGGCGACATCATTTCCGACGAAGCCTCCGTTATTGCCGGCTCGCTGGGTTTGCTACCCTCCGCCTCCGTGGGCGACCAAGTGGCCCTGTTCGAACCTATCCACGGTTCGTTTCCGCAGGCCAAGGGTAGGGGCATTGCCAACCCCATTGCCACGATTTTGTCGGGCGCGATGATGCTGGAACACTTTGGGTTGCAGGAAGAAGCCGATGCGGTGAAAGCCGCCGTGCAAGCCGCCCTCGACACCAACATCCTGACACCGGAGCTGAATGCCCTCACCCCATGTAGCACCGAGCAGGTAGGCAACTTTATTGCCTATCAGGTAGCGGGTGGCATCGATTGCCAGATGTACAAAGAAAATATTGCTGTGGGCATGAGCACTATTATTTAGTGGTGGTGCTACCGCTTTCCGGAAAGCAACAACAAAAAAGTCTGCTAGCAATCAGCTAGCAGACTTTTTTGCGTTAAGATCACGCATGTTTGCCGGGTACAAGCGGAGTGGTTTACCGAGCATGTAGGACTTGTTATTTCAATAGTAGAAAGCAAGCAGGAAACTCATACCTAGAAAATAACCTTATCCTCTGAACCTGCGTCAGAGAAAGCAACTATAGCCGGCGCCCAACGTCTCCTATCGGTAACCTCACCGAACGGTTTCTACCCAATAACCTTATGTGGATTGTTTTTTCTTTGTTGGCAGCCTTGTCGGCGGCGGCGGTAGTAACGTTGTCAAAAATCGGGATTAAGAATATCGAGTCGAGTGTGGGGTTTGCTGTTCAGTCGGTGCTGATTGTGATAGTAGCCTGGAGCTTCGTGTTTTTTCAGGGACATTTCAGCGAGGTGCAGCGCATTGACCGCCGCTCCTGGATGTTTCTGGTAACAGCCGGCATTATTACGTGTATGTCCTCGCTGTTTTCGTTTCAGGCGCTCAAGATGGGCGAGGCCTCCCGCACCAGCTCGTTCGACAAAGTTTCGCTGGTGTTCTCCGTTATTCTGGCTATTGTATTCTTGAAAGAAAAGCTGAACTGGCAACTGGCAGTAGGCGTCACGCTGATGGGAGCCGGCGCCATCTTCATCGCGTACTCCGGCGACACGAAGTAGGTAGGGTAGTACCTACGGCTGCATAGGCCGCTGCCGCACCAGCGCCTTCCACTGCCGATGATACCACCAGAAGACCAACCCGCCGGGCAGAAATACCAGCCCTACCGACCAGCTAGCAACGGTTAGAAAAGAGAAGCGAGGCTGGTGCGAAAGCACTTCGGCTACCAGCCCCACGTACAGCTCCATTACCGACCAGTACATACCATAGTAATGCCACGTGAGCCACGCAGAAGCGGGTTTCCTGATGATTACCGGCATCATACCGGCCAACAGGGTAGCCAGTGTGAGCAGCGCGGCGTAGTGAAAAACGCCGAAAGCGTGGTATACACGGTACACGCCGAAGGCCGTAACCAGCATCACCACCATGCTGCCGAGGTAGGCATACCCCAACCGTTTGTGCGAATAGGTGCCCCACCGGCCGGCCAGCAAAACGGATGGCCCCAGCAGCAAAGCTGAAATAGCGGCTACGAGATGCAGAAAGCCCGGAAAGCTGTAAAAAAAGCGTTGGCATGTCCAACCAACTAGTAACAGAGAGAATAGTTGGGTTTTCAGGCTCCTAGCTGTGCCGCTAACTCGTGCAGGTCGTGGGCTATGTAGGTGAAGGCGTGCTCCGGGTGCAGATCTGCGGTTTGGCCGGGGCCGTGTTCCAACGGGCGCGCAACGAAAGCCGTTTGCAGGCCCTGAGCTCCGGCAGCCACCAAATCCTCGTTGTGGGCTGCTACCATCAATACCTCGTGTGGCGTGAGGCCCAGCGCCGCAACGCTACGAAGGTAGGCTTCGGGCTGCGGCTTGTAGTGCTGCGCCACCTCGGCGCCCAGAATGACGTCCCACGGCAGGTTGGCAAACTTGGCCATGTGTACCGCCAGCGCAATATCAGCGTTGGAGTTGGGGGCAAGGATGAAGCGCGTTTTCAGGCGGTGCAGGCCGGCTACGGTATCGGGCCAGGGTAGGAGGTGGCGCCAGGCTAGGTTGAACGCATCGCGCTCGGTTGCGGGCACTTGTTGCAAGCCAAAATCGGCCAGCACAGTATCCAACGACTCCCGGTTGAGGATTTCCAGGCGCGTCCAGGGGCGTGCGCCGCTGCGCACACTCGTGAGTTGGGGTTGGTATTGGGCTCGCCAGGCATCAGCAAACGCTGCCCAGTTGGTATCCGGTAGGCCAAGGCGCTGGCCCAGTGCCTCGCCGGCCTTTGTGATGCCGGTACGCCAGTCGACGCACGTACCAAACACGTCAAACAACAGGGCTTTGGGAAGAGGTGCTACGGGCATACAGGCAGAGTGGCAAGGCTGAAAATTGCTTGCTTTTACGGCCGCAACATATAAATGTGCTCAATACCATCCTCTAAATACACGTCGCCTTGCTGCGCAAAGCCGAAGCTTTCGTAAAATGCCTTCAGATACAGCTGCGCCCCAATTTTGATGGGCTGCGGCCCAAAAGCCCGTTCGCAGGCGTTGATGGACTGGTGCATCAGCTCCTGGCCCAAACCGGAGCGGCGATAAGCGGGCGACACCACCACGCGCCCAATACTCACTTGCGCGTAGCAGTCGCCCGCGTCGAAAAGACGGGTGTAGGCGGCTAGCTCGCCGGTTTCGGTGCGGCCTAGTAGGTGCAGGGCGGTTTGGTCTTGGCCGTCAATATCCTGAAAAGCACAGGTTTGCTCCACCACAAATACCTCGCTGCGAAGTCGTAGCAGGGCGTATAACTCTTCCAGGGAAAGGGTAGGGTAAGGCTTGAGGGTCCAGTTCAGCTTCATGGTAAAAGTGCGGAGAAGGTCTAATCGAAGGCGCAAAGATTGCCGTAGTAAGGGAAACAATTGCGTTGCCCGCCTGGGCGACCCCACATCTACGACAAACTGTATGGACTATATCCGACTGGGCAACACCGGCCTGCACGTCTCTCGCATCTGCCTTGGCACCATGACCTACGGGAAGCCCACCGAGCGCTGGCCCTGGGCCCTGGACGAAGAACAAAGCCGCCCCTTCATCAAGCAAGCCCTGGAAAAAGGCATCAATTTCTTCGACACCGCCGACGTGTACGCCGACGGGGCTAGCGAGGAAGTGGTAGGACGCGCCTTGCGCGACTTTGCCAAGCGCGACGAAGTAGTGTTGGCCACCAAAGTATTCAACCCCATGGGACCAGGCCCCAATAATAAGGGCCTGTCGCGCAAGCATATCATGAGCGCCATCGACGCCAGCCTGAAGCGTCTCGGTACCGATTACGTGGACCTCTACCAGATTCACCGTTGGGATTATAACACGCCCATTGAGGAAACGCTGGAAGCGCTGCACGATGTGGTCAAGGCTGGTAAAGCACGCTACATTGGTGCCTCCAGCATGTACGCGTGGCAGTTTGCGCAGGCGCTCTATCTAGCCGATTTGCACGGCTGGACGCGTTTTGTGAGCATGCAGCCACATTACAACCTAGTGTACCGCGAGGAGGAGCGCGAAATGCTACCCCTGTGCGAAGACCAGAAAATTGGCGTGATTCCGTGGTCACCGCTGGCGCGGGGGCTGCTCACGGGCGGCCGCAGCAAGGAGCGAAACGAAACTGAGCGCGCCAAAACCGATGCCTTTGGCAAGAGCCTGTACGGCCGCGACGATGACTTTGCCGTTGCCGACCGCGTAACGGAAATTGCCGAGGAGCGCGGCCTACCCGCCGCGCAAATTGCGCTGGCGTGGGTGCTGTCGAAGTCGGTCATTACTGCACCCATCGTAGGCGCCAGTAAGCCCGGACACCTCGATGATGCCGTGGCCGCCGTGGGCGTGACGCTTTCTCAGGACGAAATCAAGCGCCTGGAGGAGCCCTACCAGCCACATCCGGTGCTGGGCTTCTCGTAAGGCTGTTGGTCATGCTGAGCGGATCGCGTGCTGACGAAGGTTACTATCTATCGTCAGCACGCAAGATGCTTCGACTCTGCTCAGCATGATATGCATAAACCACTCTATTCCTACCTACTACAACCAATCAGACGATGACTGCTATTCCCAAAGACAAAGCCCTCGATAGTACCCTGAGTTTTCTGCGCGAAGGCTACCATTTTCTGCCCCAGCGGTGGAAGCGCCACCACTCCGATATTTTCCAGATGCGCCTGATGGGCGAGAAGGCCGTGTGCTTGAGTGGTGAGGAAGGCGCGGCCTTGTTCTACAACCAAGAACACTTCCAGCGCGAAGGCGCCCTACCCCGGCGCATCCTCACTACTCTTATGGGGCAGGGCGGCGTGCAAACGCTGGATGATGCTGCCCATCAGCACCGCAAAGCGTTGTTTATGTCTTTGATGACGCCCGGCAGCTTGCACCAGTACAGCACGTTGGTAGCCGAGAATTGGCGTGCCTATTTGCGCCGCTGGGAGCAGCTGGAGCAAGTAGAGTTATTTCCGGAAGTGGAGGAAGTGCTGTGCCGGGCGGCGTGCGCGTGGGCCGGGGTGCCCTTCGAGGAGAAGGACATCAAGCCCCTGGCCCGCGACCTGAGCGCCATGATTGACGCGTTTGGTGGGGTAGGGCCGCGCCACGCCAAGGGCAAGCTGGCCCGCCACCGCGCCGAGCGGTGGGTAGGCAAGATGATTGACAACGTGCGCGCCGGCAAGCAGTACGCCGTAGAAGGCAAGGCACTGCACGCCATTTCCTGGCACCGCGAGCTGGATGGTAAGCTGTTATCTACGCACGTGGCCAGCGTGGAGCTGTTGAATCTGATACGGCCTATTGTGGCCATTGGGCACTACGTGGTGTTTGAAGCGCTGGCCCTGCACGAGCACCCGCGTTGCGCCGAAATGCTGCGCAACGGTCCTGCCCAATACCCCGAGTGGTTTACGCAGGAAGTGCGCCGTTTCTACCCCTTCACTCCCCTGCTGGGCGCCCGCGTGCGCGCCGATTTCGAGTGGCACGGCTATCGTTTCCGCAAGGGCACGCTCACGCTGCTCGACGTGCACGGCATCAACCACGACGAACGCCAGTGGGAGCACCCGCACCTGTTCCGTCCCGAGCGGTTCCGCGACTGGAACGGCAGCCCATTCAACTTCATCCCCCAGGGCGGCGGCGACTACGCCCACAACCACCGCTGCGCCGGCGAGTGGCTCACCATCGAAACCATGAAAACCGCCGCCGTGCTGCTGGCCACTAGCATGACCTACGACGTGCCTGAACAGAACCTGAGCGTGGACATGACCCGGATGCCAACGCTGCCCGCTAGCGGCTTTATTATCCGCAATGTACGGGCCGCAGCTACAGCCGTAGCGCCCATTGCTACTGCGCCAACCGTTGCGGCCGCCGCTGCGGGCTGCCCATTTCACTAATGCAGTTGTACTGAATGGTGTCTCAAGGTAAGATGCGCGCACAAGGCGTCATTCGTATTCGTGCGGGTGGCGCTTCTGCGTATCAGCCAAACTATGCTTATTAGTGCATAGCAGGAGAGTGCGGGAGGGTAGGGCGCCGGAAATAGTGCAGCTTTGAAGTAGGCTATTGTTCCACAAACGCATGGTCGGATGCCGGTGCTGCGGCCGTGGGAATCCGTAGTGCCACTACCCTGACCACGCGCTTTGTTGGCGCCTTTTATGCGCTATCTTGCAACGCCTGCATAGCATGCGATTCTCCCTAAAACCATTTTTAGTATCCGCATGGCGGCTCAGAAGCCACCTAACCTAGTAGATTTTCATGTTCAGCTTAACAGGAAAAAGTGCTGTAATTACCGGCGGCGGTAGTGGTATCGGCCAAGCAATGGCCCAACTATTTGCCAAGCAGGGCGCTACCGTACACATCATTGAATTGAATGAGGAAGCCGCCCGGCAAACCGTAGATACCATTGCGCAGGCCGGCGGCCAAGCCCAGGCGCATCACCTCAATATCAGCCAGCAGGCGGAGGTAGTGCGGGTATTTCAGGAAATAGGGAAAATTGATATTCTGGTGAATAACGCCGGTATTGCGCACGTGGGCAATGTGGAAAATACCACCGAAGCTGACTTCGAGCGTGTGTACCAGGTGAACGTGAAGGGCGCCTACAACTGCCTCTACGCCGCCCTACCCATCATGAAAGCCCAGGGTAGCGGGGCCATTCTGAACCTGGCTTCCATCGCCGCCGTGGTAGGCATCACCGACCGGTTTGCCTACTCCATGAGCAAGGGCGCCATCTACGCCATGACGCTCTCCGTGGCCCGCGACTACCTCGACGCCGGTATCCGGTGCAACAGCATCTCGCCGGCCCGCGTGCACACGCCTTTTGTGGATGGCTTCATCGCCAAAAACTACGCCGGCCGTGAGGAGGAAATCTTCGATAAGCTGTCCAAAAGCCAGCCCATCGGCCGCATGGGCAAGCCCGAGGAGGTAGCCGCCCTGGCCCTCTACCTCTGCTCCGACGAAGCCGGTTTCGTAACCGGCTGCGACTACCCGCTGGACGGCGGCTTTATCAAGCTGAATAACTAAGAAGCCGTTGGAACGATGTAGAGACGCATACTTGTGTCTCGTCGCATGCGCCATATGCCCGAAATCGTTCAACGACGAGACGTAAGTATGCGTCTCTACATCGTTCACTAGCTAGCGCAAACGGTCTTTAAATAATTAGGCTAGATAAGCGAGACGGGGTAGCGAGGCCACAAAGTGTCGCTACCCCGTTCTGCTATTTATACTAACAATACCACCAAACTGCGCGCCCCGTGCGCCCCAATCACCAACGACTGCTCGATATCCGCCGTTTTAGAGGGGCCGGCCAGGAACGTGCCGTAGCCGCCCACCGAGGGGATGCGGGCGTAGGCTTGGTGCATGGTAGCTACTAGATTGCGCCGGTCGAGGACCAAGGCCAGGTGTTGGGTAATCATGGGTAGGGCGCGGTGCAGCATATTGGCTTCCGGCACCCAGATAGACCCGTTTTCGGCCACGCCGAACTCACCTTGCAACACGGCCAAGTCCACGGCTGCAAGCACCTCAATGGACGTTTGCGCATCTATGGGCACGTTGGCTTCCGGCAGCAGGGGAGAGGCAATACGGTAGTCGGCCGGAAACAGCTGGTGAATCACTTCCGGCAGCCGGGTAGCATCCAGCACGTCTACCACTGTGCCGCCTATGCCTTGCACGATGCTGGTAAACTTCTCCACCGATTCGTCGCCCTCGAAAGACGGCACGGTAGGCAGCGGTAGCTCATCGGGCTGGTTGGCGCGCACGGCGGCCAGTATTTTCTCGCGGGAAGAAGACAAGAGGTGAAAGTATGAAGTTGTGATTTTGGATTAGGTGCCTCATTGAACGTCATTCCTCGACAAGCTCGGAATGACGTTCAATGAGGTATGACATTCATATGGATGTTCTATTTCACCGCTTGCTGGGCGTACCACTCGCGGAAGCTCTGCTTCGGCGGTTCGGGCAGCTCGCGGGCTATGGCCCAGGGGTTGTAACCCTTGCCGTGGGTGAGGCCGTGGGGTAGAAGGCGCAGGCTTTGGCGAGCTATCTTGCTGCCCAGCCCATACACGGCAGGCTTAGCCAGCACGCGGCTCAGTAGACGCATGCTCCACTTCTTGCTGGCCGGAATTTCGCCCGCCTGTCCCAGCACCTGCCGCCACTTATACAGCTGGGTGTGAATGTCGATTTTCACTGGGCACACATCCGTGCAAGAGCCGCAGAGCGTGCTGGCGAAGGGTAGGGAAGCGTGCTTGCGCATATCAATATTGGGCGATAGAATCGCGCCAATCGGTCCCGGAATGGTGAAGTCGTACGAGTGGCCGCCGCTGCGGCGGTACACGGGGCAAGTGTTCATGCAGGCCCCGCACCGGATGCACTTCAACGACGCCCGAAAATCGGGGCGACCGAGTTGCTTGGTGCGCCCGTTGTCTACAATTACCACGTGCATTTCCTTACCCTCAGCGGGCTTGCTGAAGTGGGAAGTGTAAGTAGTGATAGGCTGGCCGGTGGCGCTGCGCGTGAGAATGCGCGTGAATACGCTCAGATCAGAAAGGCGCGGAATCAGCTTTTCCATGCCCATGCAGGCAATGTGCACCTTGGCCAGGTTCACGCCCAGGTCGGCGTTGCCCTCGTTGGTGCACACCACCACCGAGCCGGTTTCGGCCACCGCAAAGTTGACGCCCGAAATGGCGACTTCACTGACCAAAAACTTCTCGCGCAGGTGCTGGCGAGCGGTTTCAGTGAGCTGCTGCGGGTCGTTGTTGCCTTTTTCGGTGCCCAAGTGCAGGTGAAACGTGTCGCCTACATCCTCTTTTTTCAAGTGAATGGCGGGCAGCACCACATGGCTGGGCGCCTCATCGCGCAGCTGAATAATCCGCTCGCCCAAATCCGTGTCAATCACGTCTACCCCGTGCTTGATAAGGTAGGGATTGAGGTGGCATTCCTCCGTGAGCATGGACTTGCTCTTAACCACGCGGGTGGCGTTGTGCTGCTTCAACAGGTTGAGCACAATCTGGTTATGCTCGTGCGCATCGGCGGCCCAATGCACCTGTACGCCGTTGCGGCGGGCGTTTTCCTCGAACTGTTGAAGGTAGAAATCCAGCCGGCTGAGGGTGTGGTCCTTGATATCGGAAGCCAGCTGACGCAATTCCTGAAACTCGGGCGTGGCGTACACGGCCTTATCGCGCTTCTGCCGCACAAACCACAGCGTTTCGTCGTGCCAAGTGGTGCGCTCGGCATCAAGCAGAAAGATATCGGAACGTTGGGAATGACTCATAGAACGGCGCCGTTTAGGATTTCGGCCGCGTGCATCACTTTGATAGGCAGCTTGGCGCGGCGCACAATGCCTTCCAGGTGCATTAGGCACGACATGTCGCCGCCCGTGAGCACGCGGGTGCCGTTGCGAACATGGTCGGCTACGCGGTCCTGGCCCATCCGCGCCGAGATACCGGCCTCGCTCACGCAAAATGTGCCGCCAAAGCCGCAGCACTCGTCGTTGCGGTCCAGTTCGGTCAGCTCCAGGCCCTGCATGCTGCTGAGCAACCGCCGCAGCTGCCCGTCGCGCACGGGCGTCATCTCCGATTCGTTGGCCTGGTGCAGGCCGCGCTGGCCGTGGCAGCTCAGGTGCAGCCCTACCTTGTGCGGAAAAGAACCAGGTATTTCGTTGATGTCGAGAATGTTGAGAATGAAATCGAACAGCTCGTAGGTATTGGTGCGCACGTGCTGCACGGCTGGCGTTTGGTCAATAATGTCGAAGTGCTTACGGACGTGGTAGACGCAGCTACCGGCCGGCCCCACCACGTACTCATAGCCATCGAACGCATCCACAAAGTTGTGGTACACCGGAATGGCGTCCCGCTCGCAGCCGCTGTTGGCCATGGGCTGGCCGCAGCAGGTCTGTTGCTTGGGGAAATCGGCCTGCACGCCCAACTTCTCTAGCAGCTGTAGGGTGGCAATGCCCACCTGCGGGTAAAACTGATCGACGTAGCAGGGTACAAAAAGGGCTACTTTCATAGGTTACTCTAAACGTCATGCTCCATCTGGCGTCCGCTTGTCGAAGCAGCTCGTGTGCTGACGACAGATACTATCGATATCGAGCATCAGCAAGCGAGCTGCTTCGACAAGCGGACGCCAGATGGAGCATGACAACGAATCTAAGCTGTTCAGTTGAATAACAACTGCGTTTTTTCCAGGCTTTACCCTGTTCCAGGTGAATGAGGGCGCCCAGGGCGGTGGCTTGCGACACCTCTAACGTACGGTTTTTTTGCTTCGGGGAAGTTCTGGCCCAGCAGCTGCATGAACAGCGGGTTGCGGGCAAAGCCGCCGTCCACGTAAATCAGCTTCTCGTTCTGCCGCACTAAGTTGATAGATTCGGTAAGAATGTTCATCAACCCGTGCATGAGGTGCTGGTATGCGTCGGCGTCGGTGCTGAATCCGCTCAGGGCGTGCCCTACTCCATGTGGTCTAGGTACAACTTGCCCGTGGTCGATAACAGGCATAACAGCACCTGCGCCAGTTGCTGGTAATCTAACTCGACTTTGCGAAAAAAATCTTGGATCCCGAATGTCATCCACCACAGAAGCGGCGTTGAGGCGGGCGCCGTCGGCATTGGTGTGAGTATAGTCGCCAGGAAAAAAGCTACTGACCTTTTCCGATCCAAGATGGTTGTATTGCGCTGCTGTAAGGCCATTCAGGTCGATGAAGGGCACACCTTCCTGGCGGGCAACCTCGGCGGCCCAGCGCCCAAAATCCTGATCGGCTAGCACTACCTTACCGTCCTTCCACTCGTTGCGCGGAATCATGGAAGCGATGATAGGTTTGGCGCCCTTCGCCTTGGCCCCGCGCACAAACTGGCGCAGGTACCAGCCGTAGGTATGCACCGTTTCATGGTGGCCAAGTTCCTTGGTTTCGTTGCCGGTACCGCGTAGCACGCCGCGCCGGCCGGCCTTGGTGGTATCGGGCACGCTCCCCTCGTTGTGCCCAAACTGCATCAGCAGAAAGTCGCCTGGTTTCAACAGCGAATCTACCTGCTGCCAACGTTGCTCTGACACAAACGTACGGGTGCTGCGGCCTGCCTTGGCACGATTCACAATATGCAGGCGAGTAGCATCAAAAAAAAGTCGGCAAAGCGGCTCCCCAGCCCATTTGGGGCGTGTTGCTATTGTTGACCGTCGAGCCGCCGATAAGGTAGAGGGTAGGGCGCGGGGTAGGCTGTAGGGTCACACTTGTGAGCAGCGTTACGAGAAATGCCAGCCCTATAACTACTCGAAAGTGAGTGAATAAGCGCCTAGAAACTAAGTAGTAAGGAAAGAACCCAAGTACGCGAAAGCGCTAGGCCAATCCCTCCTGCACCTACCCGTTGCGCTGGTAGGCGCCTAATGCGGTAGTTCTAAAAAGCAAAGCGCTCCGGTAGAATATCGACCGGAGCGCTTCAGGATAAGCAATGGCACCGAAAACAGTGCCGTTACGCCTTCTTCAAAAACTCGGTTTTCAGCACCATGGTGCTACCGCCGGCGCGTCCTTCAACTTCGGCGGGGCTGTTGGTAAGACGAATGTTCTTCACCAGCGTGCCGCGCTTAAGCGTCTGCGACGAGCCTTTCACTTTCAAATCCTTAATCAGCGTTACCGAATCGCCCTCGGCGAGTAGGTTGCCGTTGCTGTCTTTTACGTCCATGAGGGTAGGGAAACGAAGATGCGGGTAATCGCACCGTCCACAAAATCCGTGAAATCCGAGCGAATACGTGATTTTAGACGTTGAAGCGGAAGTGCATGATGTCGCCGTCCTGCACCACATATTCTTTGCCTTCTACGGCCATCTTGCCGGCTTCTTTGATCTTGGCTTCCGAGCGATACTGCTCGTAATCAGCCAGTTTAATTACCTCGGCGCGGATAAAGCCTTTCTCGAAATCGGAGTGGATAACGCCGGCGGCGGCGGGGGCTTTGTCACCGCGGTGCACGGTCCAGGCGCGCACTTCCTGCACGCCGGCGGTGAAGTAGGTAATCAGGTTCAGCAGTTCGTAGCTAGCGCGAATCAGGCGGTTTAGACCCGACTCGGTGAGGCCGTACTCACCCAGGAACATTTCCTTTTCCTCGGCATCTTCCATCTCCGCAATCTGCGACTCGATGGCGGCCGATACCACTACTACCTGTGCGTTTTCGTTTTTTACATGGTCCCGCAGCGCATCCACGTAGGCGTTACCGTTGTTCTGAATGCTACCCTCGTCCACGTTAGCCACGTAGATAACCGGTTTGATGGTCAGCAATTGCAGATCTTCTACGGCCTCCAACTCGTCTTCGCTGGCGCCCAGCGAGCGGGCGTTGTGGCCGGCTTCGAGGTGGTCTTTGAAGCGTTGCAGAGCCGCTACTTCCTTCTTGGCCTTGGCGTCGCCGCTCTTGGCCGAGCGCTCCGACTTGGCCAGCTTCTTATCGATGCTTTCCAGGTCCTTGAGCTGCAACTCGGTATCAATCACGTCTTTATCGAATACCGGATCAACGCCGCCTGCTACGTGCACGATGTTGTCATCGTCGAAGCAGCGCACCACGTGAATCACGGCGTCTACCTCGCGGATGTTGGCCAGGAATTTATTGCCCAGGCCTTCGCCCTTGCTGGCGCCCTTCACGAGGCCGGCAATGTCCACAAACTCCACGATGGTAGGCACCACGCGCTGGGGCTTCACGATTTCCTCCAGCACTTGCAGGCGCGGGTCGGGCACGGTAATCACGCCCACGTTGGGCTCGATGGTGCAGAAAGGATAGTTGGCCGATTCGGCCTTGGCATTCGATAACGCGTTGAACAGCGTGGACTTACCCACGTTCGGCAGACCGACGATTCCGCAGCGGAGACCCATACGGTGAAATGGTGAAGTTGTGAGATGGTGAGTTGACGTACGCTCAGCGTGTCAATTCGGGTGCAAAGGTAAGGGTTTTGTAGGGGCGCGTTGCACGCGCCCTTCGTCGTTTATCTACGACGAAGTAGGATAGTGCTACTTAGGCAGCACGCTTGATAACCAAAAAACGGCGCGCATCAGCCTGAGCCGATGCGCGCCGTTTTGAACAAACCGAGTAGCAAAAAGGGATAGTAGGGTCTGTTTCGCTAGGCTGTTGGGTTAGTAGGTGTCGGTGCTATTATTGTACGAATCGTTGTCGTAGGCCGGACGGGGGCGGTCCAGCTCGGCTACTTCCTCGGGCGAAAGCAGTTCTTCGCGCACATAATCAACGGCGTCTTGCAGGGCATCGACAAACTTGGCAAAATCTTCTTTGTAAAGGAAAATTTTGTGTTTTTCGTAGGAAAAGGTGTCATCATCCCGGAGACGACGCTTGCTTTCCGTAATAGTGAGGTAGTAGTCCTGCCCGCGGGTAGCCTTCACGTCGAAGAAGTACGTGCGCTTGCCGGCTTTAATGCGTTGGGAGTAAATTTCTTCTTGATCGTGACGGTCTTCCACAGAATCTTCAGTAAGAGTGAGTTATTCCAAAATGAACTTTTTGTAGGCTCAAAGTAAATCAGATACAGCGAATATAAAAATATGGAGTCTGGCTTTTTTTATATAAAAAAGTACCATTTTGGGAAAGTAACCAGGCGTGGCTGTTATCGACTACGCTATGGTGGCACTGTTTCTTCTATTTTTACCGTTCGTATACTTCAGGCTCCCTTTGGTGTCGTTCACTTTTTTGCATGTACCCTATGGCGCTCGATCTAGCCGCAGTTCGTTCCTTCGAAAATCTGGAGTTTCTGGCCCGCCAGTTGGTCGAAGGGTTCATCACGGGCTTGCACCAATCGCCCTACCACGGGTTTTCGGTGGAGTTTTCGGAGCACCGCCTCTACAACCCCGGCGAGAGCACCCGCCACATCGACTGGAAAGTGCTGGCCCGCACCGATAAGCTGTTCGTGAAGCGCTACGAGGAAGAAACCAACCTGCGCTGCCACCTGCTGCTCGACGTGTCGCCCTCCATGTACTACCCCGCGCCCGACCACGATAAGCTGCGCTTCAGCATCCTGTGCGCGGCGGCCCTCATCACGCTGCTGCAAAAGCAGCGCGACGCCGTGGGCCTTGTCACCTTCGCCGAGCAGATTGAGCTGCAAACGCCGGTGCGCTCCACCAGCACGCACCGCCACACGCTGCTGCTCACGCTGCAACAGTTGCTAGAACGCCCCGCCGCCGCCCGCCGCCCTACCGATGTGGCGGGCGTGATTCACCGCATTGCCCAGCAGATTCCGAAACGCTCGTTGGTGGTACTTTTCTCCGACATGCTGGGCCGGGCGCCCGAGGAGCAAACGGCGGCGCTGGCGGCCTTGCAGCACCTGCGCCACCAACAGCACGAGGTATTGCTGTTCCATGTGATGGACCGCGCCACCGAATCGAACTTCGATTTTGCCGAGCGGCCCTACCTGTTCGAGGACATCGAAACGGGCGAAACCATTAAGCTGCAACCCGCCCAGGTGCGCGAGCAGTACCGCGCCGCCATGCGCGACTACGAGCAGGAACTGGCCCTACGGTGCGGCCAGTACAAGATTGATTTCGTGCCGGTTGACATTCGGGAGCCGTTCGATAAGGTGCTTTATGCCTATATGGTGAAGCGGGGGAAGGCGAAATAAGTAAGTGGTGAGATAGGGAGGTAGTGCGTAGTGAATGAAAAGTGCGTGTGTCATCCTGAGCTTGCGAAGGACCTTATGACGTGAGAACGAAAGCCGTAACAACGACTCGTTCTGCGGGCATAAGGTCCTTCGCAAGCTCAGGATGACACACGCACTTTTCATTCACCACCTCCCCACTAATCTAAGCTCCGCCACAAATACTTGCATGCCACTGACCGATACGGCCGCCAGGTTTCGGCAATTTCCGTCATGCGGCGGAGTAGGGCGCGGCCGGTTTCTTCCAGGCCGTAGTGCTTGCGCATAGCGTTCTGCACGCCCAGGTCGCCTTCCGAAAACACGTCGGGTTGGTCGAGGGCGAACATCTGAATCATTTGGGCGGTCCAGCGGCCTACCCCTCGTATCTGGGTGAGGTGCTTGGTGAAGTCTTCCTCTGAAAGCTGGCTGAGGTGAGCGTGGTCGAGCTGGTCGCGGAGGGCAAACTCCGCAATAGCGCGCAGGTAGCCGGCTTTCTGGTAGGAGAGGCCGGCGGCGCGTAACTCCTCGTCCGGCATGGCCACTAATACTGAGGGCTCGGGGTAGCCATCGGGTAGGAACAGGCCCTCTACCTTGCGCCAGATAGCCGCTGCTGCCTTAGTCGAAATTTGCTGGCTGACGATGGCGCGCAGCAAGGCTAAGTAGATGTCCTCGTGGGCGCTGGGCTGCACGGGCGGCACCTTCGCGATGATGCGCGCCAAAACCGGATCGGCGGCCGAGAGGTAGGCGCGGGCTTCGGCGTAGGGCTGGGCGTCGTCAGGCAATGTCATCGGCTTGGGTAGGGATGGTGATGGTGTCGAGCAGGTCGCCGGTGGGGGAGAGGCGAATGGCCGTGAGGCCCCGCCCGTCGTAGGCACCCGTGTCGAGGTAAAAGACGTTGGCGGCCTCATCAAAGATGGGCGTGCCATCGGGGGTAGGCGTGTGGCCTACCACTTGCCGCCGCCCAATGTTGTGCAAAGGGCCACGGCGCCACAGAATTCCATCGGGGTTGTTTTCATCGAGTGGCTGCGCCGTGTCGGCCAGGCCGGCGTGGCTGATGAACAGGTGCTTGTTTTCCCAGTAGAGCGGCAACTGGCTCAGCCACGCGGCGTGGTGGCGTAGCGTAGCAGGCGAGTGCATCTGATACTGAAACAAGGTGCCGCGCCCGCCCCATTGCAGCCAGGGAGGGTAGGGGCCATCGGGGCCGCAGTGCTGCCAGAGGCTGGCCTCGTGGTTGCCTTTTAGGAAGAAAGCGGTGTCGGGGTGGCGCTGGCGCAGGCTGATGGCGGAGGCAACGGTAGCAGGCGCGAAATTGCCGCGGTCCACCAAATCGCCTACCTGAATCAGCAGCTCTTTGGCTGGCTGCCAGTGCCGGAGCAGTTGCTGCCACGTGTAGTAGCACCCATGCACATCCCCAACCACAAATAAATTCATACAACTATTATTTCTGTTGCCTGCGCTCAGGCAGGCAGTATGCATCAGCAGGTGTGTAGCCTGCAACGTTTTGGTTAGGTCCTACAAAATTAGTGCTGCAAAGGCTCGGTCTCGCTGGGCGCTACGCTCAGGCCCAGGCGCTTGACGAGCGGTCCGATGCTCAGGCCCTGCACAATGATGGAAAAGACCACCACCACGTACGTGACGGCTACCAGTAGCTCCCGGGCTTCACCGTCGGGCAACGACAGCGCCAGGGCCACAGAAATGCCGCCCCGCAGGCCGCCCCAAGTCAGCACTTTCACGGCGTGCTGAGGAAAGGACCGACGCAGGTTGAGCAGGCGTAGCGGAAGAGCCACGGCTATGAGGCGGGCCAACAACACAATAACGATGGTGCACAGGCCCACTAACAGATACACCGTTTCGAAGCGCAGCACCAAAATCTCGAAGCCAATCAACACAAACAGGATAGCATTAAGAATCTCGTCGAGCATTTCCCAGAACTTATCGACGTACTCACGGGTGGTATCCGACATGCCCAACTGCCGCCCTTGCTGCCCGATAATCAGGCCGGCCACCACTATGGCCAGCGGCCCCGAGGTGTGCAGCGCGGTAGCCAGCGCCGTGCCGCCTGTTACAAGGGCCAGCGTGATGAGCACCTCCACCTGATAATTGTCGATGGATCGGAGCATGCGGTAGCCCACGTAGCCCAGCACGGCGCCCAACACCAAGCCGCCCACGGCTTCCTGCAAAAATAACGTGCCGATGCTGTGTCCCTCGGGCGCTGCCTCGCCAGTGGTAGTAGCAAACTGAGCCAAGCTCACAAAGACCACTACTGCTACGCCATCATTAAATAAGGATTCGCCCACAATACTGATTTCCAATTGCTTAGGAATGCGAGCTTCTTTCAGAATGCCTAAAACTGCAATGGGGTCGGTGGGAGAAATGAGCGAGCCGAACAGCAGGCACCACATAAAGGGTAGCGACAGGCCGAACTGCGGCAGCAGCCAGTAGAGCATAGAGCCCACCAGACACGTGGAAAGGAGCATGCCCACGGTGGCCATTGTGAAAACCGGTACACGCTGCTGGCCCAGCTTCTGGGCGTCTACGTGAATAGCGCCAGCAAACAGCAGGAAGCTTAGCATCACCTGCATCAGAATGGTTTGAAAATCAATCTGCTTTATTGCATTGATGATGTTTGAAACATTGACTATTTCAAAACGCCCTAGCACCACCAAGCCAACGGATGATACCAGCGCCAGCACCATGAGACCAATAGTAGAAGGCAGGCGCAAAAATCGGTGGTTGACATACCCAAACAAGGCGGCGACTACCAGCAGCAGCGCCAGAACGTTGTATAAGCTTAAATACATAAAGTGTGGACTATACAAGTGAAGCGCACCCCAGCTCACCAAGGGCAGGGACTGACGCAGGTAGTCTTGCTACGAAAAAACTAGCCGGGCAGACTAACAGCAACATCAGTTAGCGCCTCCGCTACCCGTTGCACCATGGCATCGTCTACGTCCAGATGTGTAACAAAACGAATCATCTGCGGCCCAAACGAGGAAGCACGGATGCCCTGTTGCTCCAGGTGCTGAAGGAAAGCATCGGCGGGCATTTCTGGCTTTAGTTTGAAGATAACCAGGTTGGTATCGGGCGGCAACACAAACTCTGTGTAGGGCTGCGCGGCTAGCGCATCGCCCAACTGGCGGGCACGGCGGTGGTCGTCGGCTAGGCGGTCTACGTTGTGCTCTAGGGCATAGAGGCCCGCCGCCGCCAGAAAACCGGCCTGCCGCATGCCGCCGCCCATAGCTTTACGGATGCGGCGGCACTTATGAATGAACGCCTTGCTACCCAGCAACACTGAGCCGACCGGCGTACCCAGGCCTTTGGAAAGACACACCGAAATCGTATCGAAATACTTGCCGTAGTCCTCGGCGCGCTGGCCAGTGGCCACCAGGGCGTTGAAGATGCGGGCGCCATCGAGGTGCAGGGCCAGGTTGTGGCGTTGGGCCACGTCGGCAATGGCGGTAATCTCATCCATGGCGTAGCAGCTGCCGCCACCGCGGTTGTGGGTGTTTTCCAGGCAGATCAGGCGCGTGTCGGGGTAATGCACGTTGTCGAGGGGGCGGATGGCGGCCTCTACTTGCGCGGCCGTGAGGCGGCCCCGGTCGCCGGGCAACAGCGCCACCGAGGCCCCCGAGTGAAACGCAATGCCGCCTACCTCCCACAGGTATACGTGGGCCGTTTGCTCGCAGATAACTTCTGATAAAGGCTCGGTGTGGGCCTTAATGGCAATCTGGTTGGTCATGGTGCCGGAGGGGCAGAACAGGCCAGCTTCCAGCCCAAACCGAGCGGCAGCTTGTTCTTCCAGCGCCCGCACGGTGGGGTCTTCGCCGTACACATCGTCGCCGACCTGCGCCTGAAACATGGCTTCCAGCATGGCGGGGGTAGGGCGGGTAACGGTATCGGAGCGGAGGTCGATGGTTGGCAAGGACATAAAGAAGAGGGCTAAAGGTTTTCGAAGTCAAAAATAAGACTTACTTTTGCCCCTCATTCAAAAAATGACATTCAACCGACCCGGATATGACTGCTACCCGTCTAAAGCGGAAACACCGCAAGAACATTGCCCGCGCTAACAACAAGCAGCGCGTGATCAAGCAACTGCTCGCTACCCCCGTTCTAAAAAACGTGGATACCGACGAGCTGAAGGCCCGCTTCAATGGTGGCACGGCTCCTGCCGCTACCTCGGAGACGACTACTTCGCCCAACATCGCTAAAGTAAACCAAACCGGCACCGAAGGCTTCGATGAAGCGGAGGCTGTGGTAAAAGAGGTGAACAGCGACGGCCAGGAAGGCGAAAAGCCCAAGCCCGAAATCGCGCTGTAAGTAAGTCGCCACCGGCGTCGGTTGGCCTTTGCTTTATAGATTTGAAAACGCCTTTCTGCTACGGCAGGAAGGCGTTTTTGCGTTTGGGGGAGTGAGAGGGTCGGAGGCGTGGGGGTGTGAAGTGTGTTATCCTGAGCACAGCGAAGGACCTTCTCACGGCAGAACGAGTTGTTGATACGTCTGTCGTTCTGCCGTGAGAAGGTCCTTCGCTGCGCTCAGGATGACAGATGCTTTTCCACCTCACTTTTCTACCCTCCTACCTTCCTTTGCCCACACCCTCCTACCCCCGCTCGGTGCGCGGCCCCAGCTCGATGGCTTGCAGCTGCTCTACCTTGCCCCGGTTGATTTGAAAGCGCAACATAGTGCGTACGGTATGAAAGCCGTGGCGGCCGGCCGCGCCGGGGTTTAGGTGCAGCAGATGATTGCGCTTATCGGGCATCACTTTGAGAATATGCGAGTGGCCGCTGATAAACAGGCCGGGCTTGTACTCGGCAATAAGCGGCTTGGCGGCGGGGGTGTAGCGGCCGGGGTAGCCACCAATGTGGGTCATAAGCACGCGCAGCCCTTCAATTTCAAAGGCCTGTACCAGTGGCTCGGTGGCGCGCACGTCCTGGCCGTCGATGTTGCCGTAGACGCCGCGCAGGGGGGCTATGGCCTCCAAGGTATCGGCTACAGCCACGTTGCCGAAGTCGCCGGCGTGCCAGATTTCGTCGCAGGTGCTGAGGTGGTGCAGGATACGCTCGTCGAGGTAACCGTGGGTGTCGGAAAGCAGGCCAATGGATTTCACAGAGTAGGAGGTAGGGTAGGAAGGGCTAACCCGCGCCGGTGGCTGCAGGTTTCGGAAAGCCAGAAGCAACGCGGACGGCCAGTGTGGCCACAACAGAACAAGGCGCAAGGTAACTACCTCGGCTGTTCCCCGTATCTTGCCCCACGCGGGTATTTCCGTTTGCCGATAATTATGCTGTGTTTTGCAGCTGCACTTCGGTCTATTTTTGCTTTCTTGCCCTCCCAGAAGACAACTCCGCGATGAACGTTTTCATCAATGATATCCCGCTGATTATTAAGAAGAACAGCGAGAAAATATACAAGCACCGCTACGACCTGATCCTGAATCCGGAAGACGAATTCTCGTCCAAAGATTTGGTGGGCGATGTGCTGGTGCGCGACGTGACGGACGTGTTCATCGACCGACTGCTGCGCATGATGGAGGTGAAAAAGCTGAAAAAGCTAACCTCTCTCACGCTGCTGGCCCGCAAGAAAAAACGGCTGATTCTGCACCTGAAAGACCAGTTCCGCATCGTGAAAGCTGCCGGCGGCCTCGTAACAAGGGATGGCATGGTGCTGATGATTTCGCGCTTCAACAAGTGGGATTTGCCCAAGGGCAAGCTCAAAAAAGAAGAAGACCCCGGCATTGGGGCCCTGCGCGAGGTAGAGGAGGAGTGCAACATCAAGGTGTCGTTGGGCGAAAAACTGCCCAGCACCTGGCATTCCTACGCCTACAACGGCAACAAAATCCTGAAGAAAACCAACTGGTACACCATGCAGTGCCTCGACGACTCCCTGATGAAGCCCCAGGCTGAGGAGTACATCGAGGAAGTGCGCTGGATGACGCCCCAAGAGGCCCTAAGCGTGCTCGACGACTCCTACGCGTCTATTGCGCTGGTCGTGCGCCACTTCCTAAGCGAAACAGCTGGCGAGTCGACAGTGGGCAGTTAAGTAAGAGGGAAGAATTGACAAGCGCCTGTTTTTTTCTGTCATCCTGAGCTTGCGAAGGACCTTATGCCAAGTGAACGAGTCGTTGTTACGCTTGTCTTTCTCACGTGATAAGATCCTTCGCAAGCTCAGGATGACAGAAAAAGACAGGCACTTGTCAATTCTTCCCTCTTAATTCCTAACTAACTGCTGGTAGCGTAAACGGCACGAAATCATCCACATTGCCGCCAAAACGGTGAATCTCGCGGATAATGGTGCTGCTGATGGCTGCGAGAGCCGGGGAAGTAATCAGAAAGACGGTTTCTAGTTCGGGGTTAACGTGGCGGTTGGCTTGGGCAATGGTGTTTTCGTACTCGAAATCGGTGGTGTTGCGCAGGCCGCGCAGCAGGTAGCGGGCTCCTACCTCGCGGGCGAAGTCGGCAGTGAGGCCTTTGTAAGCCTGCACGCGCACCCGCGGCTCATCCCGAAATACCTCGGCAATCATCTCCAGCATCTGCTCCACGGGCAGGTAGCGGGTTTTGCTGCTGTTGTTGCCCAGGGCAATAATCACCTCATCAAACAACTGCGTGCCTCGCCGCACCACATCGAGGTGGCCATTCGTGAACGGGTCGAAGGAACCAGGAAACAGCGCAATACGAGCCATGAGGTGGAGAGTAGTGAAATTGTGGGTAGTTGAGTGAGAAACTACAAAAGCCGGCTGTCATCCTGAGCACAGCGAAAGACCTTCTCACGCGTGAACGATGCCCGTAACGACGACTCGTTCAAACGATATAAGGTCCTTCGCAAGCTCAGGATGACACGCGTTTTCCGACCGTACTCTGCCCTATTCGCACAAGTGCAGCGCGTATAGGTCGAAGTAGCGGTACTCGGTGAGGTCGTTGAGGCGGTAGCTGTAGCGCAGGTCGAACGGCCGGTTGCCGAAGCGCAGGTGACGAATGTACTTCCGCAGGACGGAAAACAGCTCCGAGTCGTGCAGCAGGTCGCCCCACACAATCACGGGGTCCTGGTCGGGGTTGAGCTGCAACTCCTGCATCACCAGGATAGTGTAGTAAATCAGGTCTTCGGGGGTAGTGAAGGCGAAGACGTTGCACAACTCGGGGCGCTTGCTGCGCATCACCAATACGGTTAGCTCCTGGTGGCCAATATTGAGGTAGACCCGGCGCGGCGCGGCGGCCTCGCTCTGGTGCAACACGCCTTCGAGCAGGGCGCTGGTCTGGTGCAGCAGCCGTCCGGTAGGGTAGGCGTGCCGAAACCAGTCGGCCAGCGGGCGGTCGGCGGCAAATACGCTCACGATGTCCAGGCCGGTGTGGCGGTAGGCGCAGGCCGTTTCGGTGGGGGCGCAAGCGTGGTGCAGCTGCAAATAGGTGGTCTCGTCGCCGGGGGCAAACAAGGGAGCGGGCAGCAGTGTGAAAGCGCGGTTGTGCACGGCCAGGCGCACCTTGTTCCAGCCCGGGAGCGACAGCAAATCGTGCTGGGTGGCCAGTGCCTGCAACTGCGCTGCGGCGGGTAAGCCCGGCTGGGTGGCATAGTCTTCCAGGGCCACAAACTTGTTGCGCTGCACGTCGGCTATGCCCACACGCACGCCGGCCGCACCCACCGTGAGGTAGAGGTTGTAGGCGGCTAAGCGGCTGGCATCCAGCGTTTCGTCGCGCAGGTGGGCCAAAACGGTAGGGGCAGCAGAAGTGGTAGGGACAAGCGTAGCAGACACAAGCAGAAGCGGGTTGAGCCGCTAAAGGTAACATTTATCGAGCGGCTGTGCTAGGGCGGCGCGCTACGGGGCAGGGCGCAGGCTAGGGGGCAAACCGCAACTGCGGGATGAAAATATCGTCGGGGCTGATGATCTGGCGCAGTACCGGGTGCACCTGCTGCATGGGTAGGGCAATGAGCTGGCGGGGCGTTAGGAAGGCCAATTCCGTCAGGATTTGGGCATCGGCGGCGTGCTCGGGGTCGGTACCGAGCTGGGGTAGGGCAGCAGGGTCGGCGGCCGTCACCTCAAAAAACATTTCCAGGGCTTGCAGCGTGTCGGTCTTGAACTCGTGCAGGTGCAGGAAGCGGCCCACGTTCACCGTCAGGCCGGTTTCCTCCCGAAACTCCCGCCGCAAACACTCGTGCAAACTTTCTCCAAACTGCCACCCGCCACCCGGCGGTGACCAAAATGGCGCGCCATCCGGCAGCAAACCCCGGTGGGCGGCCAGCAGCAACGCACCTTCGTGAATGAGCAAACCACAGGGCCGGACGCGCACCTGGTGGGCATACGCAGCTAGGAGGGAAGAATCTTGAGTAGGCGTATCAGGCATCGAAAACAAATAGGCGACGGGTAGCCTATACGGCAGTAAGCCGAAAAGGTGCGGCTCACATGGCAGGTGCCACTACCTTTGCCCCATGCCTGACCTCCCTACCCCCACTCCCGAAGAGTCCCTCGAAGCCCGCATCCGTCGCAAGCTGGTGCGCCAGAATTTTATGCATCTCATCGGTGCCGACCTCACCCGCATCGAGCCGGGTAGGGTAGAGGCCGAGCTACTACTCGCGGAGAAGCACCAGCAGCACCGGGGCTTTGCGCACGGCGGCCTGGTGGCTACCATGGCCGACTTGGTGGCGGGCTTCGCGGCCGTCACGCTGGTACCGGAGGGTACGGGTGTCGTCACAGCCGAAATCAAGGTTTCCTACCTGCATCCGGGGGTAGGTGCGAAGATGCGCGCTGTAGGCTGGGTGCTGAAAGCCGGCCGGCGCCTGCATTTCTGCGAGTCTGAGGTGTGGTGCGATGATAAGCTGGTGGCCAAGGCAACGGCCACGATGGCGGTGGTAGAGTAGAGATGAAAGTAGGTGGTTACACACAAGTAGCCGCTGTGTTCAACCAAGTGCCCGGCCACTTGCTATCTACCATGTCATTTACTGCTATTAAGCAGAGCTGTTTATCTGCTATTCGTTGACTATGAATATTCTATCTCTCTCCTTGATCAGTGGCTTACTGCTGACCGCGCCTACCCTCTACGCTCAAACAACACTCCCAGCAGCCCAGTCGAAACCCGCCGAAATACCGTCCTTCAACAAGCCGGTGCGCCTGGTAGTAGCAACGGATGGCTCCGGCGACTATCGCACTGTGCAGGAAGCCGTGATGGCCGTGCGCGACTTTATGCAGGTAGAAGCCACCATCTTCATCAAGAATGGCATCTACAAAGAAAAGCTGCTGATTCCGTCCCAGAAAACGCACATCACGCTGCTGGGCGAAAGCAAAGAGGGCGTCGTCATCACCTACGGTGACTACTCAGGCGACGCCGAAAAGCACACCACCTACACGTCCTCCACGGTGCGGGTGCAGGGCAACGACTTTCGGGCCGAGAACATCACCTTCGAAAACTCGGCCGGTAGGGTAGGGCAGGCCGTGGCCCTGCACGTGGAGGGCGACCGGGCCACGTTTCGCCACTGCCGCCTGCTAGGCAACCAGGATACACTATTTTTGGCCATCGAGAACAGCCGCCAGTACTACCAGGGCTGCTACATCGAAAGCACTACCGACTTCATCTTCGGCGCTAGCACGGCCGTATTCGACCGTTGCACCATTTTCAGCAAGAGCAATTCCTACATCACGGCCGCTTCTACCACGCCCCGGCAGCGATTTGGGCTGGTGTTTTTGAACTGCCAGCTCACGGCCGCACCCGAGGCCCAGAAGGTGTATTTGGGGAGGCCCTGGCGCCCACACGCCCGCACTGTGTTCCTGAACACGGACATGGGCAGCCACATCACCCCCGCCGGCTGGGACAACTGGCGCAACCCAGAAAACGAGCAAACAGCTTTCTACGCCGAGTATCAGTCGCGCGGCCCCGGTGCCAACCCCAAAGGCCGGGTGGCGTGGAGCAAGCAGCTCACCAGCAAAGAAGCCAAGCAATACACGCTGAAAAACATTTTCGCGGGTACTGAACCATGGGTGCCTCAGAGCAAGTAAGTTCTCTGATTACAGGTAGATAAGTACTGTTGGGTAGGAATGCCCTACAACCCAAAGGCCCGGCCCTGCTCCGGGAAAATAAACCGAAGGCGCAGCGAATTCGCGTCTTCGAGCTGCTGCCTGATTTGGGTGAGGTTATCGGCGCTGGGCTTGCTGTGGGTTACAACCACAGGCAGATTGCCCATAGCATCAGGCCCAGCGAGCCGGGCCAGCGCCAACAGCTCGTATTGAAGCCAGCGGGGCGTGAGGTGACCGAACAATAGGTTATCGGGCTGGGCATTGGGGTAGGACACCTCCGCGAAAATACCCCGCAGCGTACCAGCCCGCACCAGCGGCGCTACCGCCTGCCACAGACTAGCCAGGCGGGTGCTGTGCTCCACCGCATCGGGGCCAGTGTCGCCGAGATAAAGCAGGTAGCTGTTGCCATGGCGAAGCAGGAAAGCCGCGCTTTCGTAGCCGGTGCCATGGCTGAGTGGAAAGGCCTGTACCAGGAGTGCGGTGCCGGCCACGGCAGTTTCGGGCGTGCCGGGTAGTAGGGGCTGATAGTGGTACTTGCCTAACACGGGCGGCGTGCCGGCGTCGCCGAAGTTGGGCCAGCTCTGCCAGTTGAAGTAGTGCTGTTGCAGGGTAGCGAGGCAGCCAGGTAGGCCGTACAGGGTTTTGCTGGTGTCGTCGGGGGCGTTGAGCAGTAAGCCGGCTACGTGGTCGAGGTGGGCGTGGGAGAGTAGGTAGGCTTTGATCTGGCGGCGGATTACCTGATCGGCAGTGCCGGAAAGTGCCCCTTGCGCCACGGCCTTCGCTACCCCAGCCCGGATGGTACCAGCATCCAGACAGGCATACGCAGCAGAACCCGTAGGAGCCACTAGGTAGGCCGAGAGGTTGCTCTCATCCAACCCACCGCGCACGCCCAGCGGCACCACGCGAAATACGGGCTGTTGGGCCACTGCTTGGTAGCTCAGCAAAAAGACCAGAAGGCAGACAAGGAGCTTATGCATGTACCGCTAATCAAACAACAGAAATAGATAGACCAAGCTAAAGGTAGCAGGGGCGAAAGAACAAGACAGTTACGCCTATTCTATCTTTACCCTTGCTACCCAACCCACACACCCGCATGATTCTCAACCAAGCCCGCTTCGACGAAGCCATCCGCCTGTTCGACGCTGCCAACAGCGAAGACCCTCACCAGGAAATCGTAGACGGCCAGCCCTACCCCAAGGAACTGCTCTACGGTCAGCGCATGAGCGCTTGCCTGCACGCGGTGGCCCCCAATGCCCCCGAGGCGGTGCAGCTGGCCGCCCGCTGCCAGCACATCCGACGCTGGACCATCCCGCGCCAGGACTTCCCCATGGACCGCCCCGGCTACCACAAATGGCGCAACACGCTCAAGAAATTCCACGCCCAGCTAGCCAGTGAAATCCTACAGCAAGTAGGCTACGACGCCGAAACCATCCAGCGGGTGCAGGCGCTCCTGCAAAAGCAGCAGCTGCACCTCGACCCTGAAATGCAGCTGCTGGAAGACGTGATATGCTTGGTGTTTTTGCAGTATTATTTCCTCGATTTCGCCGCCCAGCATCCCGAAGAAAAGATCATCGACATTGTGCAGAAAACCTGGCGCAAAATGACGCCCGAAGGCCACCGGCTGGCTTTGCAGCTGCCCCTAGCGTCCGAAGCACAAGAGCTGATTGGTAAGGCCTTGGGCGGAGGAGAGTAATACGGAAGCCCGTTCCGTGCTAATCATCATATAGATGAGGTTACGCTTGATTGATGAGCCAGCTAGTCAGCAAATACCGGCCGGATTTTATCAATCTGCCAGCGCATATCGTGGCGCGACAAGTCGAGGGCTAGCCCCGTGCGGGGCGTTTGGGCGTAGTTTTGCTGCGGTAGCACTACCTGCGCTGAGTCAGCCGTTTGGCGCAATAGGCGTGGTGTAGCACGTAGCAGCTCCAACAATTCATCGGAGTCTTGAGAAAAGATGATAGGGTCGTGGTCAAATCCTGGGGGTGGACCATCATACTGCGGGTGTAGTCGTAGCGTATCGGCCCATTGTTGGAACCCTGCCCGACGCGCTGCGATGTAAGCAGTCGACACGTAGCCACTCCCGCGCAAAGTAGCCAGGTAGGAATCTGCGGCTTTGAAGTCAACGGCGTAAACGTCAGTGCTATCTTCAGAATAGGCCGCGGGCACCAGCGGCAGTTGGTTCAGCTTATCAACCCGTGGCGCATACCAACGCAGAAATTGCTGCACCACATCTACTGGCGCGGCGGCCGAGTCTGTCATAGTAGGGGTAATAGTTAGCTGTTCCGCTCCCAAAGCAGTAGTTTCTTCGGGAGCGGAATGCGTGCAGGCGCAACTTAGGAATAGAAAAAGACTCCAATAGTGCCGCATCCTGCTACCGTACCGGCTTCGGAATCACGGGCAGGCTCTCGTGGCCTTGAGCATCCACGGAGGCTACTCCGAAAATGTAGTTGTCCTTGCTCTGGGTGAGGTCGGCTTTGGTGTCGGTCACAAACACCTTTTGCTCCCACTTAGGCGAAGTGGTTTCGCGGATAAGCACGTAATAGCCAGTAGGTTTTGGACCGGCCGTAGGGGCATCCCACTTAAGCTGTGTGCGGTTGGTGAGTTGGGCCGTCAATACCCCCACATTTTGGGGAGCAGCCGGGGCCAGGGCCAGTTCGGCCAGGGTAGCCAGGTTCACGCCGGTGTTCTTGCGCAGGTAGCCAAAATCCATAAACTTGGCGTGGTCGCCGTACTCCACGCCGTTTTCGGTGCGCAAATCCTGGTGCTGATGGCGAAAGTCCTCATTCATTTCCGTGAAGCGTACCGCCGTGAAGCCCTGCTGATTGAACGGCGTATGGTCGCCGCCGCGCAGGAACCGGTCGGGGCGGTAGACCACCACCACATCGAGGCCATCTACGTAGTCCTTAGCGGCTTGCTGGGCGTAGCGGGCTAGCTGGCGAGAGGGTGAGTCGTTTTCCGACGACAACGTGCGACGCACGCGGCCTTCAGCCTCGGTTTCGGTGGCAGGCACACCCTCACTAAACACGCGCAGGTGCTTGGCATCATCCACCGAAGGGTCGTTGCCGTGCGAGTTGCCCACGATGTCGTTGTTAAGCATGGCCACCAGGTTCCAGCCTTCGGCCTTGGCGCGCTTAGCCAAGTGCGTCGAGCCGTAGAGGCCCTGTTCCTCGCCCTGCACCGCCACGAAAATGATGGTAGCGGGGTATTGCTGCTGCGACATCACGCGGGCCAGTTCCATCACGGCCACCGTGCCCGAGCCGTCGTCGTTGGCGCCGGGCGCATCGGCGGTGGCGTTCATCACGTCCGATACCCGCGAGTCGATGTGCCCGCTCACGATGAAGACGCGCTTGTCGTTGGGGTCGGTGCCGGGTAGGGTCGCCATCACGTTGGCCATCACCACGGGCTTGTCGATGCGGCGGCCGTCGGGCTTGACGGTAAACGTATCTTGCTTGACTACCAAGCGGTTGCCGCTGGCTTTGCTGTACTTCCGAAACTCGTCTTCCACCCAGTTGCGCGCCGCCCCAATGCCGCGCTTCTTGCTTTTGGTGTCGCTTAAAGTATGGCGTGTACCGAAACTCACAAGTTTATCAATATCGTCTTTTAGGCGCTTCTCCGAAATCTCATTCACCATCTTTTTGATGGTCGGGTCGGGGGTAGTAGAGGGCTTGTTTTGCGCCAACAAAGGCAGCGCGGGGAGAAGAAAAGCTGCGAATAGGGTAGAGCGAAGCGTCATGCGGAGGTTGGTTTGGTTAAGGGCAAGCTACAGCTTGGTTGTTGGTTTGTAGAGGTTCGTACCACTAAAGAACGTCATTTCGACCGCAGGGAGAAATCTCGCATGCTGACCAGCAACGATTGGCTCATAGTAAAGACACCAAGGCGCTAGCCGCGTTGCCGCCAAAACCAGCGGCATTCACCAAAATGCGCCGGATAGGCTGCTCCGTTGCCGTGGCGAGGTAAGTGGAAAAGGGCGCCACCGGCCACTGCTGCGTCTCCAGCACCTGCAACGCAAAATCGAGGTTGAGAGCCGCCGAAGCGCCCAAGGTGTGGCCCACCAGCCACTTATTGGATAGCAAAAGCGGTTGCTTCTCGCCAAAAACTGCCCGTACGGCTGCTAGCTCGGCGGCATCGCCGGCCGGGGTGCCGGGGCTATGCAGTACCAGCGCGTCTACCTCCGAGGGTTTTCTGCCGGCTTGCTGCAACGCCTGTTGCATGGCAGTCTGGAAATGCCGCCCATCGGGCGAAATACCCGTTTTGCTGCCGATAGCTTCAAAGCCAAATCCTACGCTTTCCAATCGAAATAGTGGCTGCTGCGGTGTCGTAGCTACTTCGGCTGCTGCGATATCAGCCGCTACTTTCTCCAGCGCAAATACGGCGGCGCCTTCGCCCAGCGTGAAGGTAGAAGGCCGCCCAGCGCCCGGCCGGCAGGGCCACGCGTCCGCCGCAAAAGGCGAATAAATACCGATGGCCTGCATCTGCGCTAGCGTAAACTCGGTGAGGGGAGCCTCAGCTCCACCAGCCAAATAGCGTTCTGCCATGCCTGCCCGTAGCCAGGCCACCGCGTTGCCCAGCGCCTGAAACGCACTGCTGCACGTACTGGAATGACTTAGCACGGCCCCATCAGTACTACCCGCGTCGAAGGCTACCCAACTGGCCACGTTGCCCAATGTAGTAAGCGGAGACGCGGCTGCCGGCACGCTGCCCTCGCGCAAAAACTCCTCGTGGTAGTGCTCCAGGTGGTGCGTGGCCCCTCGGCTACTGCCTATGCTGACGGACAGGGAAGGTGGATTGCCTTGACACCACCCCTCCGGGAGAGGGGTGCCAGTCGTAAGATGTTGTTGAACGCACCCCTCTTCCGGAGGGGAGGGGCTGGGGGTGGGGTCACGCACTGTGCGCCACCCCGCTGCCGCGGCGGCTTGGCGGGCGGCCAGCATGGCCAGCAGCACGGTGCGGTCGAGTTGGCGGTAAGCAGGGTGGGCGCGGCGCAGCTCTGCTACGGCCGCTTCGGTGGCGGCGGGTAGGGCGGCTACAGGCAGGCCGTTGGGGTGAATGGAAAAAGGCGAATCCGAGGAAGCTGGAAACGCCTGCTCGCCCAGTGCCGACACCCTGCCCCGGCCGCGGATGATGATGTATTCGTCGGCGTTTCCCTTAGTCATGCAGGTACTCGGGCAGGGTAGGGGCGGGGGAGAAGTTCAGTACCAGTTCGCGCATCTGGCGGAGCACCTGGTAGAGCAGTTCCAGCTCGGCGTCAGTGGTGCAGTAGGGCGGCAGCAAGTACACTACGTTGCCCAAGGGACGCAGAATCACGTGGTTGTCGAGAGCCAATTGGTAAAACGCGTCGCGGAGGCGGCTGAAGTAGCTGGTGCCTTCGCCGGGGTCGTACTCTACAGCCAGCACCGTGCCCACATGCCGCACCGCCCGCACGCCGGGCTGGCCTTCTAGTTCTGCCTTGAATGCGGCGTGGGCGGCGGCAATGCGCTGGCGCTGCTGCGTGCAGGCGTCGGCGCGGGTCAGCTCCAGGCTGGCCAAAGCGGCGGCACAGGCCACCGGGTTGGCGGTGTAGGAATGCCCATGAAACAGCGCCTTCATCTTGTCGTCGCTCAGAAACGCCTCGTAGAGCGGCGCGGCGCAGGTAGTCAGGCCCATGGCCAGGGTGCCGCCCGTCAGGCCCTTCGAGAAGCACATAATATCGGGCTGCTCCTGCAACTGACTGCTGGCAAACAGCGGTCCGGTGCGGCCGAAGCCGGTCATTACCTCATCGGCAATGCACAGCACGCCGTGCTGGTGGCAGCGACGCACCATCTCATCCAGT
This sequence comes from Hymenobacter sp. NBH84, assembly GCF_014217645.1. Classification (NCBI taxonomy): domain Bacteria; kingdom Pseudomonadati; phylum Bacteroidota; class Cytophagia; order Cytophagales; family Hymenobacteraceae; genus Hymenobacter; species Hymenobacter sp. NBH84. The sequence continues at coordinate 2,526,164 of NZ_CP043644.1, read as the reverse complement.
ACCTCGGCTGAGTAGGCCACCATACCCGCCGTGCCCAGCAGCAGCGGCTCGAAGATGAAACCTGCCACCTCTGGGTGCTGCAAAGCAGCATCCAGCTGCGCCAGCACCTCCGCCTCGCGGCCCGGTACCGGCACATCAATAAACTCCACCTCAAACAGCAACGGCCAGAACGGCTGCGTAAATGCCCCCCGGCTACTCACCGACATGGCCCCAAACGTGTCGCCGTGGTAGGAGTCGCGGAAGCAGAGGAAGCGCCGCCGCTCCGGCTGGCCTTGGTTGTGGAAGTATTGCAGCACCATCTTCAGGGCTACTTCCACGGCCGTCGAGCCGTTGTCGGAATAGAACACGCGGGCCTGGTTGCTGGGTAGGAGTTCGAGCAACTGCTCGGCCAGCTCCACGGCCGCGGGGTGGGTGAAGCCGGCAAACAGCACGTGCTCCAGGGTGCGAAGCTGCGCGCTCACGCGCTCGGCAATGTGGGGGTGGGCGTGGCCGTGCAAATTCACCCACCACGACGAGATGCCGTCGAGGTAGCGGGTGCCGTCGTCGGCCATCAGCCAGGCGCCCTCTCCGCTAACGATAGGCACCGCCAGCGGGGCAGTTTGCATTTGAGTGTAGGGGTGCCACAGCACGGCGTGGTCCCGTTGGGCAAGCGTAGACATACGGCAAAGGTAGCACCAAGCGCCGTAGGGGCGCGTTGCACGCGCCCGTCGTAAGGTGGTCCCGCGCTATTTAGATTGTTCTGCCGGGGCGCTTCAGCCCCTCTCCGAAAAGGAGAGGGAGTACCAGACGACTATAATTAAGTTAGCTTCTTTCTCTTAGGCAGGGCTTGGCATAACGCAAGTTAGTCCAGTATTGATTTGTGTGTCCTGCGCAACGGGCGGCTGCAAGCCGCCCCTACCTGCCCGCGTTTGCGAACCACTCCCGAAACTCTTCTGCATACCGCCGTATTACCGTTGCATCCAGCACCGGCTCGGCCAGCACGCGGGGCATGATGGGCACGCCGGTGTGTTGGGCAATAAAGTCCTCGGTGGCCGGGGTAGGCTCACCATTGAACACGAGGCCGCGCACCGGAACCTGCCGTTGCCGTAGCGCCTCCAGCGTCAGCAGGGTGTGGTTGATACTGCCCAGGTAGTTGCGCGACACCACCACGGCCGCTAGGTCCAACTGCGCCAGCAAATCCACCATCAGAAACCCCGGCGCCAATGGCACCAGCAGGCCGCCGGCGCCTTCTACCACCAAATGGTTGTCGGTGTGGGGTAGGCGGAAGGCACTAGGCGTAAGCGCGATGCCCTCTGCCGCCGCCGCCGCGTGGGGCGAGGCAGGTAGGGCCAAACGGTAGGCTTCGGGGTGGAATTGAGAATCCGCGTTGCTGACCAAACTGCGCACGGTGGCGGCGTCGGTGGTAGGCGTGAGGCCGGCTTGCACGGGCTTCCAGTAGTCGGCGCCCAGGGCCTCGGTGAGAATGGCGGCTACGACGGTTTTGCCTACGTCGGTGCCGATGCCGGTGATGAAGAGGCGTTCCAATATTCTACAAATCTGTGTGAATTGAAATTTTTCCCAATACTCCCGCCAGCCTATCAATCTCCGCTTCTGTATTATACGCGTGCACAATCAGCCGGAGGCGCTCGGTACCAGCGGGTACGGTAGGGGCCACAATGGCCCGCACGTCAAATCCGGCAGCTTGAGCGGCGCCGGCTACTTGTTTCACGGCCTCGGGGCCGGGGGAGGTAGGGAAGAATACTGGGTGGATGACGTGGCTATTGGCGGGCACATGCAGGCCAGGTACCGCGTTCAAGGTACTTTTTAAGTAATCTGATAACGCAAACAGCCGCTGTCGCTCCGTATCCAGGGTAGGGAGCAGTTGATACGCTGCGGCCAGGGTCGCTACCGTGTAGGGTGCCGGGGCGGTGGTGTAGATGAAGGGGCGGCTGAAGTTCAGGAGGTAGTCGTGCAGCACGGCGGGGCCGGCTACGGCGGCGCCCTGGCTGCCCAGAGCCTTGCCAAACGTGAGGACGCGGGCAAATACGTCGTTTTCCAGGCCCAACTCGGCTACTAGGCCGGCGCCGTGCGGGCCGTAGAGGCCGTTGGTGTGGGCTTCGTCTACTACTAGGTACAGTTCCCGTTGCTGGCATAAGGCGGCTAGCTCGCGCAACGGCGCTATGTCGCCATCCATGGAGTAGAGCGCCTCCACGGCCACAAACACGGCACCCGTGGCGCGGGGTAGGCGGCGCTCCAGGTCGGCCACGTCGTTGTGGCGGAAGCTGTAGGCCGTGGCAAAGCTGCCGCGGATGCCATCCTTCACGGAGGCATGCGAGGCTTCGTCGTAGAAAATGGTGTCGCCGCGGCGGGGCACGGCGGCGAAGAAGCCCAGATTGGCCGCGTAGCCCGAGTTGAAGAGTAGGGCTGCTTCGGCTCGGTGGAACTGCGACAGATGCGTTTCCAGAGCTTCGGCCGCCGCCGAGTTGCCGGTGAGCAGGCGGGAGCCGGTGCTGCCGGCGTCTTCCTGCTGCATGCCAGCTTGCAACGCCTGCCGTAGAGTAGGGGAGCGGGCCAGGCCGAGGTAGTCGTTGGAGCTGAAATCGACGAGGTTTTCCGAGGGTAGCGAAAGGCGGCGGCGGGTGCCTTCGGCTTCGCGCTTGGCGAGGTGGGTGGCGAGGCGTTGGTGGAGGGGAGAGGTAGTAGACATGATAGACTACAAAACGCGTGTCATCCTGAGCCTGTGAAGGACCTTGGCATATAGAATGAGTGATATATTAAGGACTCGTTCCACTGCTACAAGATCCTTCGCAGGCTCAGGATGACACGCGAAGGCTTAACAGACAAAATGGGAAATTATTTCCCTTAAACAGTTGCTGCTTCTTGTTTCCCTAATACCGCGGCCCCCTGCGGCACGTCCTTAAACGCCTTGCGCGGCTTCAAGCCCAGTAGCTCAAACATCTGCTTATCGGCGTCGAAATCGGGGTTGGGGGTAGTGAGAAGTTTTTCGCCGGAGAAGATGGAATTGGCTCCAGCCAGGAAGCAGAGTGCTTGCTCGGTTACGGGCATTTCCTGACGGCCGGCCGAGAGGCGCACAATGGTTTTGGGCATCAGCAGGCGGGCCGTGGCAATCATGCGCAGCATTTCCCATACACTCACGCGGGGCTGCTCGGCCAGGGGCGTGCCCTCTACCGGCACCAGCGCATTCACCGGCACCGACTCAGGGTGCTGGGGTAGGGTAGCCAGCGTGTGCAGCATGGCCACGCGGTCCTCGTCCGTCTCGCCCAGGCCGATGATGCCGCCCGAACACACCGAAATACCGGCTTTGCGCACGTGCTCCAGCGTGTCGAGACGGTCGTCGTAGGTGCGGGTAGTGATGATGTCGTTGTAGTGCTCGCGGCTGGTGTCGAGGTTGTGGTTGTAGGCGTAGAGGCCCGCTTCTTTCAGGCGCTCGGCCTGGTACTCGTTCAGCATGCCCAGGGTGCAGCACACTTCCAGGCCAATATTGTTCACTTCGGTCACCATGTTCAATACCCGGTCGAAGTCGCGATTGTCGCGCACCTCGCGCCAGGCGGCGCCCATGCAGAAGCGGGTAGAGCCCGAGTCTTTGGCACGTTGGGCCGAAGCCAGCACTTCGGCGTCGGGAAGGAGTTTGTGGGCTTGCACGCCGGTGTGGTAGCGAGCGGCCTGGGGGCAGTAGGCGCAGTCCTCGGGGCAGCCGCCAGTTTTCACGCTCAGGAGCGTGCATACTTGCACCTCGCCAGTAGCCTGAAACTCGCGGTGCACAGCCGCAGCCTGGGCTACCAGCTCCAGCACGGGTTGGTGATAAATAGCGTTTACTTCGTCGAGGGTCCAGTCGGTGCGCAGCATAGGAATTGCCGGTTGTGAGTTGCCAGTAAGTCAGATTTTAGAACGCTTCGTCATGTGAAAGTGACGTTTGAGCGGTTTGCAAGATACAAAGTAGTCGGTTTTGCGCGACTTTTCCGCAGTATTGGGCTTGCCCTGGCGCTAAACAAAACAGCCCCAAGCAACTAGTGCCTGGGGCTGTTCAACGATTTGTGTGATCCCGCTGGGATTCGAACCCAGGACCCGTACATTAAAAGTGTACTGCTCTACCAGCTGAGCTACAGAATCAGAAGAAATAAAAGCTCTCATGCTGGTGCCGATAGGGCTGTGCCTACCTTCATGAGAGACGAAAAAGCCCCGCCAATTGCGAGGCTTCGTGTGATCCCGCTGGGATTCGAACCCAGGACCCGTACATTAAAAGTGTACTGCTCTACCAGCTGAGCTACAGAATCAAATTGCAATAACAGGAGCGTTTTCCGTTATTGTGGCACAAAAGTAGGGAGTTGACTCCTGATTGTCCAAATATTTTGTTGAAAAAGGCCTTATTTTTTTCATTTTTGGCGCTGCTGGGTAGCCAACCAATTCTGGCTCAAAAAGATACTGAGGCGCTGCAAAAGGCAGATTCTTTATTCGCCGCCGACTCGATAGAGGCTGCCTACCCTTTTTACCGGCAAGTGCTACGGCAGCAAAAAGTCTACTCGCCCCGCATGTTGCTGCGCATGGCCTATGTGCAGGAGGGGCTAGGGCACTACCCAGCGGCCCTCTACTACCTGAGCCTGGCACAAGCCCGTCAGCCCCGGCGCTCTACTTGGGCCAAGATGGCGAGTCTGGCCCAACGCCACCGCCTCACGGGCTACCCCGATTCTTGGCGGCAGCAATTGCGCATCGTGTTTCGGCGCTACTACTACCGTCTGTTGCAGGCCGCATTGCTAGTGGCGGTGGTAGGCGGCACGGTGTTGTGGCTGCGGCGCCGCGAGCGGCGAGGTTGGTGGGTAGCCTACGCCGCGTACGTGCTGGCCACAGCGGCTTTTCTGAATCTGTTACGCCCTGAACGTAGCGGCCTAGTGGCCCGGTCGCGCGCGGCCCTCATGGCAGGCCCCAGCCCCGGCGCCACGTGGCTGACTACCGCCGCCGTCGGAGACCGACTGGTTGTGCTGGGCAAGCAAGACGTATGGTACCGTGTGCGCTGGCAGGGCAAAGACGCCTACATCCGGCAGCACGACCTGCTGGAAGTGCAGTAGGGTAGGAGTATAGGAAGTGTGTCCTCCTGGGCTTGCGAAGGGCCTTCCGAGCCATTGATACGCTCGTTGTTCTCCTGTGAGAAGGTCCTTCGCAAGCTCAGGAGGATACACTTCCTTGTAACTGCTCTATAAACTTACAGCGAAAAATCAGCTTCTTCCTTGCGGAAGTGATTGAGCACCAGTTTATCAGATAAGCCGGGTAGGATCTTATTCAGAAAGACCGTGAGCTTGCCCATACTGGTGAGAACCAGGTCGCGGCGGCGTTGCTGCACGGCGCGCAAGATATGACGGGCCACTTCTTCGCTGCTCATCATCTTCTGCTCATCGCGGGGCGACTCGCCTTGGGCAGAACCATCGGCGGCCAGGGCGGTCTGGCGAATGTTGGACGCCGTGAAACCGGGGCAGGCCACTAGCACGTGCACACCCTGGGGTAGCAATTCTGTGCGCAAGGCTTCCAAAAAGCCTTGCATAGCGAACTTAGAAGCCGAGTAGCCCGTGCGGCCGGGTAGGCCCCGGTAGCCGGCAATGCTAGAAATACCCACAATAGAGCCTTTGCTAGCCACAATATGGGGTAGGGCAAACTTAGTGGTGTATACGGTGCCGAAAAAGTTGGTCTGCATCAGGCGCTCAATCACGCTCAAATCAGCATCGGCAAACTTGGCCCGCATGGAAATGCCGGCGTTGTTGAGCAGCACATCGAGACGGCCGAACGCAGCTATGGCTTCGTCTACGGCGCGAGCGGCATCGGCCTCCACCCCTACGTCGGCGCGCACGGTGCGGTGCGTAATGCCCAACTGCGTGAGCTGCTGCGCAGTGTCAGCGAGGCGGCTTTCGTCGCGCCCGGTTACAACGATGCTGGCGCCGGCCTGCCCAAACGCCACGGCGCAGGCCCGGCCAATGCCGGAAGTGCCCCCGGTAATAAGTACAACTTTTCCTTTCATAACAGTCAACCAAAAACGGCGGTGGATATGGTCGGCAAAGCTACTGCTTTCCGGTGGGAGGGGCGGCTGGGCGAGTAAGGAAATAATCCGGTTGATTCTGCGAGGAAGGAGCAGGAAAATGTCTCTACTTTAGTCCGTACTATCGGCGAGTTAGGCCGATTCTTTTATTTTCACTTATACCGTATGCGTTCAAGTTTACTGTGGGTAGTATGGCTAATGCTGGTGCTGGTGGGCACAGCCGGGCAATCTGCTCGGGCGTCGCACCTGTTGGGCGGTGAAATCAGCTACCAATATTTGAACGCCAGCGGCCCGGCAGCTACGCCCTACCAGTACCGGTTGTCGATGGTCGTTTACTTTAATGCTGATGAGCAGACCTCACAGGTACCGGGTGGACGGGTGTCGGAGTTGGTGGGCATCTACAGCCGCACGACGGGGCTGCTTGTGCGCTCCATCACGCTACCCCGTACACAGAACACGCTTATCAAGCCGGCCAGTAATGGCTCTTGTACCACTGCGGGCAATACGGCGGTGAAGATTCGGCTTAACCGATACGAAGCCACAGTGGCGCTGCCCGCTGATGCCCGTGGCTACTATGCGTTTTTCTCCGAAACGGCCCGCAACAACGATGTAACCAACATCATACGGCCCAACAACGAGGGCATGACGCTGTATGCGGATATGGCGCCGCCCAGCATTCCCAATAGCTCGCCCAACTTCTCAGATACGGCTGTGGCCGTTGTCTGTCAGGGCGATACGTCCATCATCATCAACAATGCCTATGACCCGGACGGCGACCGGCTGGAATATTCCTTCGGTACGCCCTACGGCGGTACGTATCGTACACTGCCTACCTTCTTCGCCCCGCCGCCCCAGCTGATTACCTACCCTGCGCAGTACAGCGCGCAGCAACCTTTTGGACCGATAGCGGGCAGCTACGCGTTTCTGGATAAGAATACGGGCCTTAGCCGCTACGCGGCGCCCGCGCTGGGCAAATACGTTATAGCGGTGGATGTGCGTGAGTATCGCCGCATTGCCGGGCGCGACAGCCTGGTGGGCACTACCCGGCGCGACGTGCAGCTGGTAGCCCGTGCCTGTGAGCCCAACAAAGCCCCCGAGTTTAGCGGCAGCAGCACTATAGCGCAGGAATACACTGTACTGGAAGGTCAGGCATTAACATTGACCACTACCGCTACTGACCCGGAAGACCAACGTATTGTCCTGCGCGCTGCCAGCGTGCTGCTGGATGGCGCCGGGGGCTTCGATGCTACCTTCAACAAGGACCCCGGCACGGTGGCTACCCCTGGTGGCACGGGCACGGCTGTAGTTACCGGTGCGGGCAGCGTCACGGGTACGTTCCGCTTTGTGCCGGCCTGCGGCTCGGCCCGCACCGAGCCGTACGACGTGATTGTAACGGCCACCGACAACGCCTGCAACAGTAAGAGTGCGGCGGTTATTTACCGCGTGCGGGTAGTGGCTGCCCCGGCCGTAACGGCTGGCCCCGACCGCACGGTGTGCTCGGGCGAGGCAACGCAGTTGGGCGCAGTGGCCGTGGCGGGCATCAGCTACCAGTGGAGCCCGGCCGCCGGCCTCAGCAGCGCCACCGCCGCCAACCCTACCCTCACGCCTACGAACCCCGGCACAGTACCTATTATAGTGCCCTATGTGCTGACGGCTACCTCGGCCGGTGGCTGCACGCAGCAGCGCACGGTGCGCATAACGGTGAACCCCACGCCGGCGCTGGATACCATTAGCGGCAGCCGCTCGGTGTGCCCTACGGTGCAGGGCGTCACGTACAGCGTCCGCAACCCGCGCAACGCTACCTACCAGTGGACCGTGACGGGTGGCACCATTGCCAGCGGCCAGGGCACCAGCAGCATTTCGGTGAACTGGGGAACAGCCAATGCGAATGCCAGCGTGCAGGTGCTGGGTACTACGGCGTATGGGTGCCCGGCGCAACCAGTTACGCTGCCCGTGGTTATCAATCAGCAATTAGCTACTGAAACGCCTACGGGGCCGGTACGGGTGTGCCTGGGGAGCACCTACACCTACCAAACACAGTATACCAACGGCTCCAGCTACGCCTGGCAGCTTACAGGCGGCACGCAGGCGAGCACCAACCTGGCTACCGTGCAAGTCACCTGGACGCAGCTGGGCACTACCTGGTTGCAGGTCACGGAAACCAGCAACCCCGGTGGTACGGTGCGGTGCCTGGGCGTGAGCGCGCCTTTGGAGGTAGAAGTGGTGGCGCCACCTGCTACCACTCTGACCATTGCTGGCCCCGACCGTGCCTGTGTGGGTAGTAGCCCTGTCACGTTTTCGCTGCCGGGTTTTGCTACCTCTACCTATCAGTTTACGCTGCTGAACACGGCTACGCAACAGTCGACTACGCTCACGCCAACGGGCAACAGCACCACGTTTGCGGTGCCTGCCGTGGGCACCTACACGCTTACAGCCCTCGAAACCAGTGCTTGTGTGGGGCCGCTTTACGCCAAGCAGTTTGTAGTAGATCCGCTGCCGGTGGCGGTAGCTATTGCTGGCCCTACCCGCGTGTGCCCCGAGAATCTAACGGGTCTGCGCTACTCGCTGACGGGACTGGCGGGCTCTACCTACCAGTGGGCCGTAACGGGCGGCACCATCACCAGCGGCCAGGGCACCGGCAGCATCACCGTCGACTACCCGAACAACGCCAGCGTGAAGACCGTGCAAGTGCTTGAAACCTCGCAGTACGGTTGCGCTGGCCCGGAAAACACCCTGCAAGTGCGCCCCGACAACGTCAGCCTCGATCTGCAAGTAGCCAGCGTGAGCCTAACGGACGACCGTCAAGTACAGCTCACGTTCCAAGCGCCGATAAATGCTGATAATGCTCAGCGGATCATCATCCAGCGCCGCATTGCCGGCACCACCGGCAGCTTTGCCCGGGTAGGCGATGTGCCCAACACTGCCACTACCTACACCGATGCCTCCGCCGATACCGATACGCAGTCCTACGAATATCGCTTGGCCCTAGCCAACGCCTGCGGTACCGAACTCACCAGTCCGGCACATACCATCATCCACACCACCGCTGTGGCTACGGAGGCAGCCGGCGGCCGCGCCGAGGGCTCGGTGCTGGTGCAGTGGAGCGCCTACCAGGGCTTTGCCGTGCAACAGTATGAGGTGTACCGCGTAGCCGACCAGGGTGTGCCTACCCTGGTAGCTACTGTGCCGGGCGCTACTCTGCGGGCGTCGCTTGCGACCAGCGCGGCGGGGTTCAATCAGTGCTTTCGGGTGAAGGCTATTGGGGCGGGTGTGCTGGCCTCGTACTCCAACGACGCTTGTGTAGACTTCGCCAATAAAATCCTGCTGTACAACATCATCACCCCCAATGGCGACGGCCTGAACGACGTGTTTTTCGTGGACAATGTGGCCCTCTACCCCGGCAACACCCTCACTATTTTCGACCGATGGGGTAAGGAAGTGTACTCCGCCCGCGACTACCGCAACACCTGGGGCGGCGAAAAAACCGGTCCTGGCACGCATTACTACCTCTTCAAACTAGCCGATGGCACGCAGTACAAAGGGTGGTTTGAAATTGTGAAGTAAGCTCACGGACTTTAGCGAATTAGACGAATTGATCGGATTTTGTAGGCGGGCCTGTTATCCCAGGGCTGACGCCTTGGGCTACTGAGCATCTACCGTTACGTTTCCACCAATTAGCCTAGGGCTTCAGCCCTGGGAGGCGGAGAAATCGTTCACAAAATCCGTGTAATCCGGAAAATCCGAGCGAATCCGTGGTTCAGACGAATTATCTTTGCCCTTGTGAACAAGACTGCAAAGAAAATTCCGGCGGAGGCACTCCGCGAAGTAGAGATTCAGGACATGGTGGCCGAGGGCAAGTGCATTGTCCGCCACGAAAACCTCGTCATATTCGTGACCCAGGTAGCACCCGGCGACGTGGTGGACCTGCGCGTTACCAGAAGCAAAAAGAACTTCCTGGAAGCCGTGCCCACGCACTTCCATAAGTACTCTGAGTTGCGCGTAGAGCCGTTTTGCCAGCACTTTGGTACTTGCGGGGGCTGCAAGTGGCAGCACCTTGGCTACGACACCCAAACCAAGTACAAGCAGCAGCAAGTGGAAGACACCCTGCAACGCATTGGCAAGGTGCAGATTCCGGAAGTGCTGCCCATCGCGCACTCGCCAGCCCTACAGTACTACCGCAACAAGCTCGAATTCACGTTCAGCTTTATGGGCTGGCTGACGGAAGAACAAATTAAGAGCGGGGCCGATTTTGACCGCCGCGCCCTCGGTTTCCACACGCCCGGCCGCTTCGATAAGATTATTGATGTGGAACACTGCTGGCTACAACCCGAGCCCAGCAACGCCATCCGCCTCGCCATCCGCAACTACGCGCGCGAAAACGAACTGCGCTTCGGCAACATCATCAAGCAAACCGGCTTGCTGCGCAACCTCATCATCCGCACTGCCGAAAGCACCGGCGAGCTGATGGTGATTTTGCAGTGCTACCGCCAGCACCAGGCCATAGAGCCGCTGCTGGACTACGTGTACGAGAAGTTTCCGGAAATTACCTCGCTCAACTATGTCCTCAACGACAAGGGCAACGAAACCTTCCACGACCTGGAAGTAGTGTGCTACAAGGGCAAACCCTACATTGAGGAGGAGATGGAAGGCCTGCGCTTCCGGGTAGGGCCGAAGTCGTTTTACCAAACCAACTCGGCGGGCGCCTACAACCTCTACAAGATTGCCCGCGACTTCGCGCAATTATCTGGCAATGAGTTGGTATATGACCTTTATACCGGCGCCGGTACCATCGCCAACTTCGTGGCCCGCCAAGCCCAGCATGTGGTAGGGGTAGAGTACGTGGAGCAAGCCGTGCAAGACGCCCGCGTGAACTCCGAAATCAACGGCGTAACGAACACCGAGTTCTACGCCGGCGACATGAAGGACGTCCTCTCCGCCGACTTCATCCAGCAGCACGGCCGCCCCGACGTGGTCATCACCGACCCGCCCCGCGCCGGCATGCACGTAGATGTGGTGCAGCGCCTGCTGGAAATGCGCGCCCCGCGCATCGTGTACGTCAGCTGCAACCCCGCCACCCAAGCGCGGGATTTGGAGCTGCTAGACGAGGCATATAAGGTAGTGAAGGTGCAGCCCGTGGATATGTTCCCGCATACCCACCACGTGGAGAACGTGGTGCTGCTGGAGCTGCGGTAATATGGTAATGATACCAACGAGAAAGAGCTATTTTCTTAATTCTTTCTCCGCTATGATTGTTGGTTGGATAGCTATGCAAGTAGCGTTTATAGTAGGAATCAAGTTTTTATATAATTATTCATTTGGGAAAGATATATTATGGTTTAGTTGCTTCTCATGGTTTGTCAGCTTAATCTTTAATATTCTTTTTATTCAATTACCGAGACAATATGTCAAAACAATATATGCTAAGCTAAACTCCTTTCAATTTATTACAGCCATTACTGTTTATGCATTACTGATTACTATAGCATTTTTCTGTTTTTTTGTGTTCAATATTTACTCTGAAAATTCCTCTGAGAAAATGCATTTTACCATATTATTGTTAGCAGGAGCAATTATTAATGGATTTTTCTTCGGAATAACCTTCCACGCGCTGTGGAAATCTACTGAAAAAGCATAATTATGGACTACGCCAACGACCCCGAATTGAACGGCAAATACCTCGGTACCATCACCAAGGATTTCGCTTCCGTTTCCGATACGCTGCAGGAGGCTTCCTCTCAAATCCGGAAGCGCGATATTTCCAAATACCCGGTATTCATCTTTGCCCGGCAGGAGGTGCCGCTGGGAAGCTTGCTGGTGAATGCTGATGAGGCGGGCCTGGAGTGGCACGTGTTTGCTTCCTACCTGGAACTGCTGGTGCAGCAGGGCATCGTGGGTGCGGAAGGCATAGAAGCGTTCCAACAGACGTACAAAGACGCCGACGAATTTTGCTGCTTGTTTGTGGTGGATGAGGAGTTCACCAATTTCGTGTTCATTCCCTACCCAGAGGATTAGGGTAGGGGTGGCATCATAGAAATATAGTGTCATCCTGAACGCAGTGAAGGACCTTCTCACACCAGGACAAGTCGTTGTTAGGGTGTCGTTCTGGCGTGAGAAGGTCCTTCACTGCGTTCAGGATGACACTTTTTTTGAATAGCCTGCCTACCTCTCTACCACCTTCCGCAGCACCCGGCAGGGGTTGCCTACGGCTACCACCCCCGCCGGTACGTCGCGCGTGACTACGCTGCCCGCGCCAATGACCGAGCCCGCGCCGATGCTGATGCCGGGCATGACCAGCACGCCGGCGCCCAGCCACACGTTGTCGCCGATGGTGATGGGGCGGGCAAACTCCCAACCGGCAATGCGCGGCCCTACCTCTACGGGGTGGCCGGCAGTGGTAAGCACCACATTGGGCGCTATGAACACGTTGTCGCCGATGGTGACGGGGGCGCAGTCTAGTACCACCAGGTTGTAGTTGGCATAGAAATTCTGGCCTAGTTGGATGTTGTAGCCGTAGTCACAGCGGAAGCTGGTTTCGATATGAGCGTCGGTTTCATAGCCAAGTAGTTCGGCTAGTATCTGCCTGTTCAACTCTATCGGTTCCTGGTTATAGCGGTGGCAAAGCTGCTTGGCGCGGAGGCGTTCGGCTACCAGCTCGGGGTCGTTGGCCTGGTACAACTCGCCGGCCAACATCTTTTCTTTTTCGGTGGGCATGGGGGAGGGGATAAGGGGTAGCCAATAAAAACGGGCCACCCCAGGGTAGGAGCGGCCCGTTTTGCAAAATGCGGAAGGGGATTAGCCCAACGTATGGTACACGGCCTGTACGTCGTCGTCCTCCTCAAACCGGTCGATGAGCTTGAGCACTTCCTCGGCCTGCTCCTCGTCTAACGATACGGTGGTGTTGGGCACGCGCTGCAACTGTGCGCTAATTACGTTAACGCCTTTTTCTTCTAGTGCCTTTTGCAACTGGCCGAAATCGGGGAACGCGCATTCCACCACCATCAGGTTGGTTACGTGGCCGTGCTCGTCCTCCTCCTGGTCTTCGTACACGTCTTCGGCGCCGAAGTCAATCAGCTCCAACTCCAACTCGTCGCGGTCGAGACCCTCGGCAGCCAGCTTGAACACGCCCTTGCGGGTGAAGGTGTAGTCGGAAGAGCCGGAGGTGCCCAGCGTGCCGTTGCCGCGGTTGAAGTACATGCGCACGTTGGCCACAGTGCGGGTAGGGTTGTCGGTGGCAGTTTCCACCACAATAGCCACGCCGTGCGGTGCGTAGCCTTCATATACAACTTCTTGATAATCTTTTTCTTCGCGGCTGCTGGCCCGCTTAATAGCGGCGTCTACCCGGTCTTTGGGCATATTCACGCCCTTCGCGTTCTGAATGGCCGTGCGCAGGCGGGAGTTGGTATCGGGGTTGGGGCCGTTTTCCTTCACGGCCATCACGATTTCCTTGCCGATACGGGTGAAATCTTTGGACATCCGGTCCCAGCGCTTCATTTTGCGACCTTTGCGAAATTCAAATGCGCGTCCCATCTATAGTGAAATTATGAAATGGTGAGTGGTAGATTTTTGCGTTCGATATGAGGTCGAACGGGGTTGCAAGTTAGCAGAAAGCCGGGCGGGGCGCAATGTTGGGCGTAGGTAGGCGGCGCAAAGTAGATGCTCAAACTGACTGCGCTACTGCTGGCAGGGTAGGGAGAGGCACGCAAGAAGAGTCACCAATACGGCCCAACGGCGCAGCCGCGGTTAGTACACCACAGTTGCGCCGTTGGGCCGTAGCAAGCCAGCAACTCCTATTCCCAGGTGCTGGCGCTTTGGCGCCGGAATTTCTTGGGCGTTTTGTGTGTGGGACTTTCCGGTTTCACCCGCTTGGCTTTTTTCTTCTTTTTGTCGAACAGGAACGTGAGGCCGACGGCTAAAAGGCCTGCACCCGCTACGGCAATCAGCTTTTTGGGGAATTGGTCGGGTGGGGCAACGGGCAGGTGGGCCACCCCGTTCTCGTCGAGGCGGGCAGGCGTGTAGGCATAGCGGCCATAGAGCGGCAGCGGAAACTCATCGGCCAGGCGTTGGAGGCCCATAGTGGCTTCCAGACCCGTAATCACGGGGCCGTGGCCGCAGCCGATGGCTTGTGGCTGTAACTCCGCTAGTTGGCGCACGGAGTCGCGCACCTGTTGCCAGTCGTAGTTGAAGGGCGCGCCGGCCACACTGATACAGGGCCGTTGCAACAGCAGCGAGGGCACCGACTCGTGGTTGGCCGTCGCAAAGGCATCGCCACCAAGCAGGGTACGGTCTTTTTCGCGGAACAAGGCTACCTGACCGGGCGCATGGCCTGGCACATGGTACCACTGCCAGTCGGGCAGGAAGGGTGGGTCTACGTCGTTCTCGGGTAGAGCTTGCACGTTGGAAAGGTGGAACGACTGCGGCGGGAAAAACCGGCTGACGAAGGCCAGCGAGCCGCCCCCTTCCACGGTAGGATCGGCGGGTGGATACACAGCTTTGCCTGTGAGAAACGGTAGCTCCAACGGATGGGCCAGCACCGGCACGTTCCAGTGTTCCGACAGCGCCTGCGCCGAGCCGGCGTGGTCCATGTGGCCGTGGGTGAGGATGATAGCCTCGGGGTGTGTGCCGGGGTAGAACAGCTTATCAGCCGCTTCGATAATTGCCTGTTTAGAACCGGGTAGGCCGGTGTCTACCAGCACCCACTCGCCGGGCGTGCCGGTTTCGACAAAGTATAGATTAACGAAGCGTTGGATGGTAAGCTGGTGTACACCAGGGGCTACTTGTTGCATAACAGTCAGGAAAGAGATGAATGGGAGGTACCGTATACGGAAAGTTGCTGAGCAGGGTAGGGATATGCAAGAAAAGCCCCGCCCTGCTTTCACACTGGAAAACAGGACGGGGCTGTAAGGGCGTTGTCATTTCGAACGCAGTGAGAAATCTGGTATCAGTTAACCAGATTTCTCACTGCGTTCGAAATGACACTACTACTGCGCTACGGCTTCCAGCTCCAGCACCTCGCTGGTTTTGGCCCGAAGCTCCTCGCACAAGGCTGGGTTGCTGGCCAGCTCCTGCCCGAAGGAAGGAATCATGGCTTTGAACTTCGCCTGCCACTCGGGGGTAGCAGCTTGCTCAGGGAAGCAGCGCTGCACTAGGCCCAACATGATGCTTACGGCTGTAGAAGCGCCGGGCGAGGCGCCCAGCAACGCGGCAATGGAGCCATCGGCGGCCGCCACTACTTCGGTACCGAACTCCAGAACGCCGCCTTCTTTGGCGTCTTTTTTAATCACCTGCACGCGCTGGCCAGCCACTTCCAGCTCCCAGTCCTCGGCGCGGGCGGTGGGCAGGTAGTCGCGCAGGGCGTTCAGGCGGTCTTGCGGCGACTGGCGCACCTGCTGAATCAGGTAGCGGGTGAGGGGTAGGTTTTTGGCGCCCGCAATCAGCATAGGGCGCACGTTGCCAGCCCGAATAGACTTCAGCAAATCCAGGTAAGAACCCTTCTTGAGGAACTTGGTGGTGAAGCCGGCATAAGGACCAAACAGCAACTCCTTGCGGCCGTTGATCTGGCGCGTGTCCAGGTGCGGCACCGACATGGGCGGCGAGCCCACGGCGGCTTTGCCGTATACTTTGGCGCCGTGCTGGGCAATTACGTCGGGGTTGGTACACTTCAGCCACTGCCCGCTCACCGGGAAACCGCCAAAGCCGTGGCCCTCCGGAATATCCGATTTTTCGAGTAGGGGGAGGGAGCCGCCGCCCGCGCCGATAAACACGAACTTACCGTATACCTTGCGCGAGGTATCGGCGGCCCGGTCGCGCACGCGAATGCGCCACGTGCCGTCGGGCTTCTGCTTCAACTTCTCTACCTCGTGGTTGAGGTGAAACGATACGCCCGGCATCTCTTGCAACCGCTCGAACAGCGTGCGGGTGAGGGCGCCGAAGTTGACATCGGTGCCGATGGGCATGTAGGTAGCCGCCACGGGCGTTTGCGGGTCGCGGCCTTCCATCACCAGTGGCATCCAGTCGGCCAGCTGCTGCCGGTCCTCGCTGTATTGCATACCCGCAAACAGGGGCGACTTGATAAGCGCGTCGAAGCGCTTTTGCAAGAAGTCCACGTTGTTGCTGCCCCACACGAAGCTCATGTGCGGCACTTGCTGAATGAATTCATGCGGTTCGGGCAGCACGCCTTTCTCTACAAAGAAAGACCAGAACTGCTTGGACTGCTCAAACTGTTCGGCAATTTTCACAGCCTTGCTGATGTCCACGGAGCCGTCGGGGCGCTGGGGGGTGTAGTTCAGTTCGCAAAAGGCCGAGTGGCCCGTGCCGGCGTTATTCCAGGCATCGGAGCTTTCGGCGGCCACCAAATCGAGGCGCTCGAAGATGGCAATGGTCAGGTCGGGTTGTAATTCCTTGAGCATCGTGCCCAGTGTGGCGCTCATGATGCCTGCGCCAATCAGAATTACATCAACAGAAGAAGTTGGAGAGAGCGAAGGGCTCATAGATAAAAGGTACAGAGCGAGAAATCAGGTAGAAAACGCAAAAGTATCCGAGTTGTTCGGTTTATGCACACGAAAACCTGTTAACCACGGCAGTACGGCCTACCCCAAACGGTGCGCTAGCAGCTCAACAATACCCCAAGCAAACGGTTGAAAACGAACATTTTTCCCCAGAGACGTGTATTAAGCACGACATTACAACATTAGCTTGGTTGCGCATGCCCCTACACTATATTGTCTACACGAGTGTGGCCGAGAAGCCTTTCACCCCGGCAGAGTTGGAGCAGATTCTGGTCCGGGCGCGGGCAAAAAACCACACGCTCCGCGTGACGGGCATGTTGCTGTACAGTGCCGGCCAGATTTTGCAGGTGCTGGAAGGTCCGCCCGAGGCCATCGAGCAGCTGTACGGTACCATTGCTACTGACCCCCGCCACTACCACGTTGCAACGGTGGCCGAGGGTACCAGTGAGCGACGCCTGTTTCCGGACTGGAGCATGGGATTTGGCGAGGCTTCGGCACCGGAATTTGCCCGCTTGGCTGGCTACGTCGACTCCAGCCGTACCACTTTTTTGCTGCCGCGCGCCCACAATCTGCCCGTAGAGCTGCGCGATATGCTGGTGCGTTTTGTGAGCAAGTCAGGCGAGGCATAAATAGTTTTGTTTTTGTGTTTAAAGTATTGATTTATAATAACTTGACTATGTATAGAAAGCTGCTTCTAATAGGCTGATAAGGACCTTTCTACCCTGGGTTGGTGTTGTGCTAAGTGATGATCGACTTACCGCAACTTCCGCTTTTCGATACCGCTCCCGTTCGTACGCACGCGGCCAAAATCTGGCTGCCCAAGCGCGTAGTATTCACCCCCGATGCCCTCGACGAAGAGTTTGGTCAACAGATTCTGAGCCGCGTCGAGGCCCACGGCCTGGAGGTGGAGCTGCTGAAAAGCAACCGCATCACCAACCTGCGCGGCGCCGATACCGCCGAAACCTACCGCCGTGCCAAGAGCACCCTGGCCGTGGTGAAAGCTCCACCCAGCGCCCTGCGCCTGCAACCCACGCCGCCTTCCGCCGACTGGCAGATGAACCTGGCCGAAGGCTGCCCTGCGCACTGCCAGTACTGCTACTTAGCCGGCTCGCTTTCGGGGCCGCCGGTGGTGCGCGTATTTGCCAACCTACCCCAATTGCTGGAAAACACGGCGCAGTATGAGCAGGCCGGCCGCCTCACCAGCTTCGAAGTGAGCTGCTACACCGATGTGCTGGGCATTGAGCACCTGACGGGTAGCTTGGCCGAATGCATCCGTTACTATGGCCAGCGCGAGGGTGCCCGCCTGCGTTTCGTGAGCAAGTACGACCACGTGGAATCGTTGCTTTCCCTACCTCACCACGGCCACACCCGTGCTCGTTTCAGCCTGAACGCCGAGCCGATAGTGCGGCGGCTGGAAGCCGGCACGGCCTCGCTGGAAGCGCGCCTGCAAGCCTTGCGCCGGCTGGCCCTACCCGTCACCGAAGGTGGCGGTGGCTACCCGGTAGGGGTGGTGCTGGCCCCCATCATGCCCATTCCCGACTGGCAGCAGCACTACACCCACCTGCTCGACCGCCTAGCCGCTACCCTCAATTTTGACTGCGACCTGACGGTGGAGTTCATCAGCCACCGCTTCACGCCCGGCTCCAAAGACGTGCTGCTACAGTGGTACCCCAACACGTCTTTAGACTTCGACGAAGCCACCCGCGCCGTGAAGCGCAATAAGTTCGGCGGCCACAAATACGTGTACCAGCCTGACGACATGCGCACGTTGAAAGAGTGGTTCTACCAGGAATGGCAGCGCCGCTTCCCACACGCGCCTATTAAGTATTGGACGTAGGGAGAAAGGTGAAGTGGTGAGGTTGTGAAGTTGTGAATGAAAAACGCGGCTGTCATCCTGAGCGCAGCGAAGGACCTTCTCATGCTAGAACGAGTCGTTGTTACACCCATCGTTCTGACGTGAGAAGGTCCTTCGCTGCGCTCAGGATGACAGCCGCGTTTTTACTCACAACCTCACCACTTCACCATCTCCCTACCCCAAAAACACAAACTGCCGCACCGATTCCCAGGGGCCGCCGCGGTACGCCCACAGGTGCATACCCTTACCTTGGGCCTCGAAGGGCTGAAACGACGCGCTCAATTCTTCGTGCAGTGCCCGCGCTACCTTCGGGTCTACTTTGTTTTGAATAGTTACGTGCGGGCGACGGCGCTGCTGATCCTGGGGCGTGAGGTAGGGCTTCCACTCCGTCTGCAACTCTTGGTGCAAGGCTTGCAACGCCGGGCTTTCGAGGGAATAGGCCACGCCGCGGCCCAGAAACTGCACGCCTGTTACACTCAGGGAAAGGGGCGTCATGTGGCGGGCACGGGTTGCTAGCTCCCGCGTTATGGCCTCAAGTTGGTCGCCGGGTAGGTGGTGAAACAGCGTGAGGTGAGCCGCCAGGTAGTTACGCTCGGGCGGGAAATGCTCCTCGCGCAGGCGATTGAAAAACTGCTGTGCGTTGGCGTCGAGCGTGAGCGTCAGGATAAGGGGCGCGTCCAAAAAGGTATACGTTACGGGAGCAGATCGGCGCTTTGGATCAGCTGGCCGCCACGGTGCTGCACGTCGGCGCGGGCGCCGGCGTAGCCCTCCGCATCAATGGCGCGGGTGGCATCCTCGATTACATACGTGGCAAAGCCTTCGGTCAGCGCATCTTTCGCCGTGAAATACACGCAGTAGTCGGCGGCTAGGCCGGCTAGGTATACCTCCGTTACGCCCCGGCCGCGCAGATAGTCGGCCAGGCCGGTGCTTTTCAGGTGGCCGTTGTCGAAGAAACCGCTGTAGCTGTCAATTTCCGGATTGGTGCCTTTGCGGAAGATGGCCTCAATGCGGTGCTGATCCAGCTGCGGGTGTAGGGCGGCGCCGGGCGTGCCCTGTACGCAGTGGTCGGGCCAGAGCACTTGCTCGTGCCCGTGCAGCGAAATGCGGTCAAACACGGCGTGGCCAGCGTGGCTGCTGGCAAAGCTCTGGTGGCCGGCTGGGTGCCAGTCCTGGGTAGCTACCACCAGCCCAAAGTGCGGCTGTAGCGCATTAGCCAGCGGAATAATGGTATCGCCGTCGGGCACCGGCAGGCGGCCACCCGGCACAAAATCAGGCTGAATATCGATCAGAAGAAGTGCTTTCATACAGCAAACGAAACAGATGTGGTAGGCTAGCTCAGTGAAATAGAGTAGAGCGCTGGGAAATATACTGCCCACGGCAAATTAGGTGACCTGCTGGAAATCATGGCGCAAATCTGGCAAGACTTCGCAGAAAAGATCAGCTTATAGGTTATACAAGGAGTGAGATGAGCGCCGGATGTTACGTGAATTATCACCGAACACCCTGTACCTTGCCGCCGGTATGCTGGTAGGCAGCACGACCAGAGTTAGCATGAAACAAAGAACAGTATTGGGCGTCGTAGGGGGTAGGGTAGGGCTTATCGTAAGCTTCGGTTTGTTGATAGGGCACACAGCAATGGCGCAGTTGCTAAGCAAACCTTCTGAAGCGCCGGCAGCGGAAGCCCTACCGGCTGGCTACGTACGGATACCCACTACGCGTCTGCTGCTATTGCCCCCGACTGGCTTCGGCACAGCGCCGGGCTTCGCGGGCCTGCGCCGTGGCAACAATGCCGTGCAGGTCTACGAGCTGCCGACCACCAACTACTACACCAACGCGGCCAGCTTCGGCCCAACCAAGATTACAGCCCGTGGTGGCAAGGTGCTGACCGACAATGCGGTGCAGGTGCAAGGCTACCCAGCCCGGCTGATCTGGGCCGAGCCGCAGCCTGCCCGCCGCAGCTACCAGTTGGCGTTCGGCGACTCTACCTTTGCCGTGCTACTCACCACTACGCCCTACGCCGCCGCCGATACGGCCACCGGGGCAGCGCTACGGCAGGCCTTGCTCTCGGCCCGCTACGAACGTGGGGCTGCCCCAGATCCTTTTGCCCGCCTCGGCTTCACGCTCGACGATAAAGCCTCGCGTTTCACTTTTGCGCGGCAGATGGGCAACCAGTTGATTTACACGCTGGATGGCGGCCGCGCCGAACCGTTCGGCAACGAGCCCGTCCTGACGGTCATTCCCATGCCCTTCAGCTCGTCCATGACGGCTGCCGACGTGGCCGATGACCTCATCACTACCCTACGTCAGTATGGCCTCACCGACTACACCGTGCGCCGCACCGCCACTACGCACCCCCACGAATTGGAAAGCTACGAGGTAGAAGCCTACGGCAAACTGCGCGGCCAGAAAGTGCTGATATTTCAGCAAGTAACGGTGCTGCGCAACACCGCTATTGCCCTGGAAGGCATCGCCCGCGACGAGTACGAGGCGAACTTAGCGGAGTTCAAAAAGCTCACGCATTCTATTCAAAAGAAGTGATGATGGGCAAAAAGCTATTGTGCTGCTTGACGGATGCGCGTGATAATGGTGGCGGCGGGTAGGGCCGATAGTTTTGGGGTGAAGGTGAAGGGCCCCGTGACAGTGGCAGTTTGCTCGCCGTAATAAAACGTCTGGTCTTTCGTAACCCGCACTACGATGGCGGTGACGCGGGCACCACTGAGGATAGGTAGTGTTGCAAGACCCTGATCCGACATGTATGGGGTGTAATCAAGGCTGTTCAGGTTATTATAGACCATGAAAACGTGCGTGAAATCACCTTCGCTGGTATTTTGACTCGTTGCCTGCACCCGCACAGGAATAATTGATCCGGGTACCAAGCGGCTACAGGAGAGCCATCGTCCGCGGTTAAACGCTTTGCTTCCTACTGTAACCACGAACCCTGTGTTAGTTAGGTTAGGCTGAATAGTGGATATGGAATCATTTGGAACTGACTGCCACCCAAAATCCTCGGCTGGCCCAAGAAAGCTGCTGAATAACTGAATACCTGTAGAAGTGCTCAGTTTAGCAGAATTCCGAGTTGTTATCTGTACTACCTCGCCGGAGGCAAGTTCGAGAGGCTTATCATCCTGATAAGCCCGCACCCGTATCATTCCTGCAGATTCAAGAAGTTGAGAGCCTTCCCATTCAACGGTGACTGTAGGTAAACGCGTGAAAAGGAAGTCAGCTCGGTCGTTGGCCTCCTCTACCTGCAGCTTGATGGGCGAGGAGGACATATTGCTTGCGTCGAATCGCACAAAAGAGCTGCCTCTCACGGTGACTATATTGCCGTGGACAGTAGTAAGGCGAGTAGGAGTAGTAGAAGGTGATAAGTCGAAGGATTGCGCCGCAGCTGCATTTTGCTGTATCAGCGTGTACAGCAAGGGGGTGCTACCATCGTCAGTAGTCGCATTCGCAGCAACTATGTCTGACTTCTCACAACTGGTTAAAAGTCCAAGCAGTAGGCAGGCAATCAGCAGATAATGTCTCATAATACTAAGTAGAAAAAATTAAAGGATAGCCAGTGGAAACCGGCGTATATCGTTGCTCTTTGCGTCTGGTGCCGTTGCAGCCGTTATAGCTTTCGAATTGCTTCTGCTATGGCTTCCTCACTCATTTCCGTGAGTACGGGGCGAAGGGGAGTGGAAGTGCCAGTGGTGCCGGTTTGTGTACCATAGTAAAACTTGCCGTCATAGTATTGCAGCGCCACCGCAGTAAGGGATAAGTTAGCAGGCGCATCAGCTGTTTCCCAATCGGCAAGCGAATTGGAAGAGGTAGGGTAGGCGCGTAGTGCAGCGTTCAATGAGTTAAACAGAACGTACACCTGCGTCTCGGCCTGGCCGGTAGTGGACAGGCCCTGTGGCTGCACTTGGACCGGCGCAGTGCTATTCGCATATACAAACCGGTCGCAGTTAAGCCAATTGACCCGGTACTGGGCTAGATAGGAAGTACGAGTCACCAGTGAATTGCCGCTGCGAATGACAGCAGTGGAATCAGGAGAAAGACTCCACGTGAATTGGCCAGGCACAGTGGTCGTGTCAGATAAGAAAGTTCTCATCCCACTCGTAGTACTAGTTGCTGTGGGTACGGCATTGCGTATTTCTATTTCTGCGCCATTGTTGAGTTCTACGGATGGGGTAAGTGAACGGAGGAGAAACATGCCGCCCGACTCAATTAACATATTATACGCAGCAGTTGGCGTGCCGCTCAGGACCATATCACCCCGATTTAACACTTCCCGGAATTCCAGTTGAACGGTTGGGACAATGCTTCCATTGGCGTGCCGGAAGGCAGCTGGTGGAATGGTGAGTACTGTGCCACGCCGGCTAGTGAACGTGTTGGTAGAATCAGCTGTATAGGTGAAAGAGTCGATGGGTGCTGCGTGTCGGGCCAGAAAATCAGACAAAAAACCGTTGCGGGTGGAGCAGTATATCAAATCAGCCTCCCTCTGACAGCTGGCTAATCCTAGCAGTAATCCGCATAGCAAGAATATGAGACGCATGTTCATGGTAGTGATAAGCAATATGGTGGAAGATGTTAGGGTAAGTCCAATGAAACGCCCGCTTGCAAGGCTGCTCCCCACGGCCGACGACGAGGCAAGCCCGTGCCCAACTGGGTGGTAGGCGTCAAGAAATACTGGAAAGAAGGCTGCACCAAGAGGCTCCAGCGGGCATTCAGGCGGTAGGCTGCTTGCGCACCTACGTGCACGCTCAGCCCAACGCTACGGTAGGCAGCAGTGGAATCTTTGGAGGTGATAGGCTGCTGCTCGCAGGCACAGGGCACTCCCTCGGTCGTGCGACCACCGAGCAATACGTTCAGGGTAGCACCACCCACAACACCGTAGCGCAGGACGCCCCATTCCCCTACCCAGTACCGCACCTGCACGGGTACTTGCAGAAAGCGGTACACGTCGCGGCTGCGCACGGCCTGCACGACGCTATCGTTTTGGAGTTGCAGCTTCAAGCGAGTCGCATATTCAGCGTAGCCCAGGCCAGCAGTAACCAGCAGGCGCGACGAGAAACTATAGCCTACCTGCAACTGGCCCTCGTAGGCCAAGGCTGGGCGCTCTAGGCGCGATACGCTACCTGCCGGCGCAGCGCCCAGCGTCCGATAGGTAAGCGCTGGCCCAGCCAATACCTGCACCACCCAGCCGCGTTCTATAGCCGAGTCCCGTGGTGTTTCAGGCACCCGCTGCGGCTGTGCCGGGGTGGGCTGGTCTACTGGTATCGGCCGTGCTGGCAGAGTAGTTAGCAGCAAGGTAGGAGCAGGTGAAGTAAGTGGTAGTGTAGGTGCGCTGCTGATACGGTCTGTGACCACATTTGTGGTAGAGGCCGCTGATACGCCAGAATGCGGATTTTGACGAGTGACCGTAGATGTGCTAATGTGCTTCGCTACGCGATGAGTAGCAGTTGTTTTATTGGATAAAGCGCGCCGAGCAGCTACCGCTGCCCGCATTGCCTGCCAGCTGCTAGCACGCGTTTGCTGCTGAACTGCTGGCGTTTCAACTGTGGCCGGCCCCGCAGCAGGAGCAAGTAAGTGGCTGCCTCCGGAAGAGGCAGTAGCAGCTTCCCGAGTAGCCGATGATTCGGCAACTGGTTCTGGTTGGCTTGCCAGCGGTACAGCTGGTTGGCCGGTAGGCGCGTTGCTCTCAGTAGTTGGGCCATCAGTGGCTGTAATAGCCTTCGGTTTAGATGAATGATCTGCCTGATTCTGCGATAACAAAGGCCCTCGTACGAGCAGGAAAGTCAGTAGGCTCAGCACTCCTGCTATTAGTAGGAGATTGCGCGGGCGTAGTAGCCACGCGGCGGCTCGCGGCCGGCGGCGGGTCGCCAAGTGGCGCTGCACGCCTGACCACACCGCCGGTGGCGGTGGACTTTCGTAGTCAGCCAGCTTGCGGCGCAACTCACTGTATAACTTATCTTCTTCGGGCTCAGTCATGGTAAAAATGCGTGTTGTTGGTGAACAGGCGCTCCTCCAGCAGCCGGCGCGCCCGCGAAAGCTGCGACTTGCTGGTGCCTTCCGAGATGCCCAGTAGCTCCGCTATTTCGGCGTGCGAATAACCTTCCACAGCGTAGAGGTTGAGCACCGTGCGGTAGCCCAGCGGCAGCGTATGGAGTAAGCGCATAAGCTCCTCGGCCGACAGCAGTTCCAGCGGGGTAGCGTCGGTAGTGGGTAGCTCGGCGGCTTCTTCGCTGTCGAGGAAGGTGCCGCGCTGCCGGTGTTGGTGCCAGGCGTTGAGCGAGGTAGTAACGGCAATGCGCCGCGCCCACGCCTCAAATGGTCCCTGGCCACGGAACTGATCGAGGCGGGTGAAAATCTTGACGAACGCCATCTGCAACGCGTCCTCCGCTTCGGCCTGGGAAGGGCAGTATCGTAGGCACACGCCCATCAGCCGCCCCGCCAGCAAATCGTAGAGGGCCTGTTGGGCCGCCGGCCGTTGGCGCCGACAGCCCGCCAGGATATCATCAATAGATTGCGCCATGCATAGAAATAAGATGAAAATAAGAACCGGTGAATAAGCAGCGTAGCGTTCTATGGGCATGACCGGCGCCGCCCGCTGTGGGTTGCGTGGGGTAGAAAATATAGTTCTGGTATCGCATCTTTGTCCTCTTCACCAGTCTTCCTTGCCATGCTGCTGCCGCTCTACCAAATCGACGCCTTCACAGATACATTATTTGCTGGCAACCCCGCCGCCGTGTGCCCCCTCAGTGAGTGGCTGCCCGCCGATACTATGCAGGCTATTGCCGCCGAAAACAACCTGGCCGAAACCGCCTTCTTTGTGCCGCGTGATGGCCAGGAAGGCGAATATGAAATCCGCTGGTTTACGCCGGCCGTGGAGGTAGAGCTGTGCGGCCACGCCACGCTGGCCTCGGCCCACGTGCTGCTGCGGCATCTCAATTTCAAGAGTGACGCGCTGACGTTTCACTCTAAAAGCGGACCGCTACGCGTAAGCCGGCACGAGAGCGGCCGCCTCACGCTGGACTTCCCAAGCCGCCCACCTCAACCGCTCGACGTGGTGCCAGAAGGGCTAATTGCTGGGCTAGGCGCCACCCCGCAGCAGGTACTGGCTGGCCCCGACTTGGTAGCGTTATTTGATTCGGCAGAAGAAGTGACGTCCCTGCAACCCAATCAGGCCGCATTGCTGCAAGTGCCCTACCGGGGCGTTATTGCCACGGCGCCGGGCAGCGGGGAAGTCGATTTCGTATCGCGGTTTTTCGGGCCGCGGGTAGGCGTGCCCGAGGACCCTGTAACTGGTTCGGCGCACACCACACTGGTGCCTTACTGGGCCGAACGGCTAGGCAAAACCGAACTACGCGCACGGCAAGTCTCGCCCCGCGGCGGCGACCTGTGGTGTGAGCTGCGCCAGGACCGGGTGCTCATCAGCGGCTACGCCGTGACGTACTTGAAGGGGGAGATTGAGATAGGGTAGATAAACAACTGGCAAGAAATGCTGAACCAAGCTAAATCCGCTTGCTACCACGCCGCTGGTTAACTTGCCCGACAACCTGATTCGAATGAGATACGCCTTTCTGCTTGCCTGCCTACTGTCTGCCGTGACTGGCTATGCCCAACGCCGTGCGACCATCACCTATGATGTAACCTACCACGGAAAAGCGGTGCCCGAAGGGCGCCTACAGTTGTTTATCGACGGGCCGCGGGTGCACCTGCAACGGGTGGCAGATGCGCAAGCGAAAGAACAACAGTACCTAGACTACGATGCCCAGCGCACGTTGCAGGTGCTCACCTTGCCCAATGGGGGCCACGTCACGCAGATGAAGGACTTTGCTGCGTACGAACAGCCAGAGCTGCTACCCGATACGGCCACCATTTTGGGCTACCCCTGCAAGAAGGCCAAGGTCATTATTCGCTCCAATACAGTGGAGGTGTGGTATACCAACGCCCTACCCCTGAAAGGCACGCCCAGCATTGGGGTAGCGCCCGGCTTGGGGCTGATCCTGAAAACCGTCCGCAACGGCGAGCAGGCCGTCACCGCGACCCAGATCAAGCGGGGCTCCATTAAAAGCGCCGACCTCGCCTGGCCTACCCCCGCCACAATGGGCCCGGTGGTAGATGCCGCGACCTATAACCGCCAAGTAATTGACAGCCGGTTTACGACCGTCTCTGTATTTCAGCAGGAACAAATTTCGTTCGGCAACGACCAGCCGAATCCGGCCGCCGGGCAGGCGAACGTCACCTACCACTACGCCGGCGGCACCGTTATTCTGAAGAAAATACGATTGCCCGAGTACAGCGCGGGTACACAGATTCTGGCCGAGCTGTCGCAGTATTCCAACGGCGATGCGTACGACCGCACGGGGTCGGTGTTCCTGATTCCTTTGAATAAGCAGCAGTCGTTTTTGAACGGTCTGCAACAGGGCGTGAAGGCCTTACCTGTGTATAAAGAGAAGTACCAGGGTGTGGTGGCTACCAACCAGTACCTACCCCCGCTAGAACTGATGCGCTTTTTTACCCCCTTCGGCGTGCGGGCCTACAACGCCGCTTCCACCATCAAAGGCTATAACTGGGCCGATTCGGCCGTGTTTCGGCAAGATGTAACGGAGCTTGCTCCCCGCATGCAGGGCGAAGTGTGGGTAGGCGTATTTATTGGCAACTACGACAAGGGCGGGCACAAAGTAAGCCTGAACCTCAAGTACTACCCTGGTGGCAAATCGGGCACGCCAATGCCGGCTCCCGCGGTGTTGCCACTTTTCAACACCACCAACCTTATGGAAATGGCCGGGCAGGAATACGGGACAATGTTCGGGCAGGACTCGCTCACCGTCACGGTGAACATTCCACGTGCCATGCAGAACGTGCAGCTGCGCTACATCACCACGGGCCACGGGGGCTGGGGTGGCGGCGATGAGTTCAACCAGAAGCTGAATGAGCTTTTTCTGGATGGAAAACGGGTCTATCACTTCATTCCCTGGCGCACCGATTGCGGCACGTACCGGCTGCTGAACCCGTCGTCCGGCAACTTCGGCAACGGCTTGTCCTCCTCCGATTTGAGCCGTTCCAACTGGTGCCCCGGCAGCCTGACGCCACCAGTGTACATCCCGCTGCCCGACCTGCCGGCCGGGCAGCACACCTTCAAAGTAGCTATTCCGCTCGGGAAGCGGGAAGGCAGCGCCTTTAGCGCCTGGAATGTATCGGGGTGCCTACTGGGTACCACCAAGGAGTAGGGCTGTATCAGCCTTGAGGCTGGTGAACCAGTAGAATGCTCACCAGCCGCGGCGCCGAAACGGCCCCGCGGCTTGCGCAACAACCTACAATTGCACGCCAATCTTAACGCCAGCCGGGAAATAGAACCCCCGGTGCCCGTAATCGGAAGTGCCGCTCTTGAATTGAGCTATTGCGTCATCCGACTGATTGTGTCGCTGCCGCCAGCCTACGCCTGCGTACAGGTCCAGGAAAACCCGGCCGGGGGGTAGGGGCGCCTGGTAGCCCACAGTGGCCGCCGCGCCATACCGGTTGATGGTGGTCGTGTTTGGAATGCGGCCGTACTCCAGGTACTCCAAGCCGTTGGGACCTTTCACTTCGCGCCAGCCCAGGGTAGGGTAGGTCATGCGAAAATGCTGAAAGCTTGGTCCGTAGCTGACGTAAAAGCCCGTAGGGTACGCCTGGCGGGGTGCTCGCAAATACAGGCGGTGTCGCAACTCCGCGCCCACGCCTCGCACCGATTCGCCGGGGTCGGATGCGGCGTAGCCCGGCGTGTTGGGGCGCCCGGCAGGTCCGTGATATAGCTGCGCTGTGAGCGCCACGCTTTGGTGCGCGTGGCGCGGCAACCCATACTCTGCTTCCACCCAATAACCACTCAGTACTAGGTGTTGCGGTACCACCTTAATCGCTAAAAAGCGAGTAGTGGGGGTAGGAACCTGCTGAGCCACGGTGGGTAGTACCCGGCAGACCAACAAGCCCGCGCATATCCACAACCATACCGGGCGCCTGTGACAAAACAGCGCGCGCACTAGGGTAGGGGCGTAATAGGCAACAAGCTCAGCTGTTCGAGCTTCGTGCCGGTGTAGCGGTACTGGTAGAGGCCGTCGGCGCCGATAGCCAGCAGAAGGCCGGCGTGCGGAATCACGTCGGTCACCTTCACCTGAAAGTGCTCTTGCAGCGTGAGCTGCGGCGTCTGTTGGGTGGAGAAGGTTTTCAGGCCGTCGCTGTCGCACACAAAAAGCTGCCCATTGTCTACCCCCAGGCCCTGTGGCCCCGTCATGGGGTAGGTTTGGGCCAGGCGGGGCTTGTCGAGGGCAGTAAGGTCGATAACCTGGAGCTGGTTGGGGCCGCCCCCGCAGAACCGGCCGCTGCGTAGCGTTACGTAAGCGTAGTTGCCATCCACTACCACCGGGTCGCAGCTTACTACGTGCTGATAGTAGGATACTTGACGCGGGGCTTGGGGCGTGGCGGCATCAAAAATATACATGCCGCGCTGGGTGCCCAGGAACAGGTAGTGGTCGTAAGGGAATATCGTTTCAACGCCAAATGCCAACTCTATCTTGGCGCCTGCTACGGGAGATGAGGGCGTGCGCAGGTCAAACAACCGCAAGCTCTGGTTATCAACCGTGTACAGCATCTGATTGAGGATGGTGAACCGGGCCAGCGACCCGCTTTTCCCGGTCAGGTTGCCAGGTGCCGCCGAGGCAGTACCGGCGCTATTGCTGAAGAATACGCCCCTGTCCCACAAGCCAGGAAAAGGCGTGCTCCCGCCAGGTGCCGGAATATCGACGTGCTGCCAGCCCACTACCACCGTGTTTTCGGGACGAGTGGAAGCGCAGTTGTATGCCACGTACCCCATCGGCGGCAGCAACTCCCGGAAAGCGTTGCGCACGCGGCTGGTGATGCGGGGAGCTTGTATGTTGCTCACGTCCAGCGTTACTAGGTCAGGGCCGTTGTCAACGTAGAGGTAATTGTTTTGAATGGCGAGGTCTACGTTACCGGGTACACGCAGAAAGCCGATCGGTTTTGGCTTACTGGGATCTTGATTATCAATGATATGCAGGCCTTCGTACAGTTCATTAATGAAGATATACTTTCCCCACAGGTAAATTTTGCCGGTCTGGTGCATGGCCCGCGCCGGTAGCACCGTCACAGACTCTTCCAGCGCCGTGCGCGTCATGAGCTGCGGGCAGTACCCGTAAGCAGAATTGCTCCAGAAGGTATCTACGATGGGTTCAGGTTCCTCTTTGTCGGCAGAAGAACAGGCCAGCAAGCCGCTCAGCAACAAGCAGCCAAGCCAGCGAGTATAGGTACGAATCATGCTGATAATGAATGAAGAGTGAAATAATAAGCCCTGCTTTTTTTGGTAAGAGGCAATTGGTAAGGTAATGGTTGCAGGCTTTTGACTGGGGTATAGATTATTTTATATATAACAAGCTTTACCGCGCATAGAAACGGCTCGGGATAACCCCAAGCGGCAATAAACAGCAGAATACTAGTTAGCGCGATCTGTGCGCAGGCTGGCAAAGCGCTGGGCCAGGCAGGGATTACCCCTTTGTTCGGACCGCCTTTTTGCCCGCCACCGGCGCGGCCAGCTTGCCGGGGTTGTCGGCCAGAAACTTGCCCCAGCTTTTGCCGCCGGCTTTCTGGTTGTTGCCTTTCTGGTAATGGTGGCACATGGCCACGGCCAGCGCGTCGGTTGCGTCCAGGAACTTGGGCGCTTCTTCAATGGGGGGCAGCTGCAAAGTCTGGCGCAGCATGTGGGCCACCTGCTCCTTGCTGGCGGCGCCGGAGCCTGTCACCGACTGCTTCACCTTGGTAGGCGCATACTCTACGTACGGAATCTGGCGCGACAGGCAGGCGGCAATGGCCACACCCTGCGCCCTACCCAGCTTCAGCATACTTTGGGCATTCACGCCATAGAAAGGGGCTTCAATGGCCAGTTCGTCGGGCAGAAACTCGTCAATAAGCTCCACCATGCGGTCGTAGATGCGCTTGAGCTTGAGGGCGTGGTTGGCCAGCTTTTTCATCTCAATCACATCGTAGCGCAGCACCTTCACTTTGGAGCCCTGCACCTCAATCATAGCATAGCCCATGATCTGCGTGCCAGGGTCGACCCCCATGATGATCTTGGGAAGTAAATCGGTGGCGGCGAGGGGTGCGAGCATGAGCTAAGTGGGTTTCAGAGTCGGTTATCAGTTGGAAGCAGGTAGTTATCAATTTTCAGGTAGCCGCATCTCATAGAAACCAGCCCCTGACAACCAACAACTAGCAACGGACAACTAACTTGCCGGGCCAACAAGCTACTTCCTCTTTTGCCTCCCGACCCTCTACAAAATTACGCCCAAAAGCCGGATAATGTCGGCCGGCGGCGCAAATGGCTAGTGCTGGCGGGCAAATTGCTCGTGACGCTGCTCACGCTGGGGTTGCTGTACTACTCCGTATTTGCCGATGCCGCCACGGCCGCCGCCTGGCGTCAATTATTAGCAACCTCGCTTACGGGCGCTGGCCGCGGGCCGGTGCTGGCGGCTTTGGCGTTGGTACCCGTCAACTGGGGCCTGGAGGCTTGGAAATGGTGGCGCCTGGCCCGGCATCTGGAGCCTGTTTCGTTTCGGCGCAGTTACCGGGCCGTGCTGGTAGGCCTCACCCTGGGCTTCGTGACGCCCAACCGGGTAGGCGACTACGCCGGCCGCATCATCGAGCTGAAAAGCCGGCGGCTAGATGCGCTGGGAGCCGTGTTTCTGGGCCGCTACTGCCAGCTGATTGCGACGGTGGCCGCCGGCTCGGTGGGCATTGCCTATTTTCTGCTGCGGTTTTATCTGGTGGGCTACCCGGCCACGCAGGTAGGCGTGGTGGCGGCCGTGCTGCTGCTGAATGCGGCCGTGCTGCTGCCGTACTACCGCTCGCGCCTGCTGGTGGCGGCCTTGGGACTGGTGCGGCCATTGCGTCGCTTTCGGAGGTTTCTGGCCGTTATGCCCAGCTACTCTGCCCGCGCCCTCACGGTGGTGCTGGCCATTGCCGGGCTGCGCTACCTGGTGTTCTGCGTGCAATTTGGCCTGTTGCTGCTGGCCTACGGTGCCCGGCCGGGGATAGGCGAGGGGCTGGCGGCCATTGCTGGTACGTTCCTATTTAAGTCGCTGGTGCCCTCGCTCAACGCCCTGGCCGATGTGGGCGTGCGGGAGTTATCGGCCACACATTTGTTTGGGTTGCTGGGCCAGCCGGTGCTGCCGGTGCTCAGCGCCAGCCTTAGCCTGTGGGTTGTCAATATTGCGCTGCCCAGCGCGGTAGGGCTATTGTTTGTGCTGCAAGTGAAGGTGTTCCGAAAGAAAAAAGCCCACCGGGCGACGCATCCATGAAAACGAAATGGCTGGGGGTAGGGCTATTGGTAGCGCCGTTGGTGTATGCCGGTGTGATGGTGGCCCTGCGCCGGTCGTGGGGTAAGCAAGCTGTTAGCTGTCAGCTATTGGCTGATAGCTTTTTGCCTGACATAGAAGCGGACAGCCAGCAGCCAACAGCTAATAGCTGTTCTGTCCGCTTCTCCGTCCTCATCGCCGCCCGCAACGAAGCCGATACCCTCCCGCATCTGCTAGAGGACTTGCGCCAGCAAACCCTACCCGCCGCGCAGTTTGAGGTGCTTCTGGTTGATGACCACTCCACTGATGCAACGGCGGCAGTAGTGCAGGGCACCGCAACGGATTTTTCATTGCGTCTCATCCAACTAGCCCGGCAGCCCGGCACGCCCACCGGCAAAAAAACCGCCCTGCAAGCCGCGCTGGCCGTGGCCCGTGCCCCTTGGGTGGTGTGTACAGATGCCGATTGCCGCCTCGGCCCCGACTGGCTCCGCAGCTACGCCCTGCTTATCCAACAGGCACCCACCACGCGCTTTATCAGCGGCCCCGTGCTGCTCACCGGCCCCGATACCGTGCTGCACCGCCTGATGGGGCTGGAGTTTGCTGGGTTAGTAGGGGTAGGCGGCGCGTGCATCCAGGCCGGTTTCCCGACGATGTGCAACGGCGCTAACCTCGCCTACCGCCGCGACTCCTTCGCGGCCGTGCAGGGCTTTGCCGGCAACGAACACCTAGCCAGCGGCGACGATGAATTTCTGCTCCATAAGCTGCACGCGGCCTACCCCGGCAGCATTCGGTTTTTGCAGGTAGAGGCGGCCGTGGTGCGCACGGCCGCGCCGCCTACCCTGGCGGCATTGTTGCAGCAGCGGGTACGCTGGGCTAGCAAGTGGCGCCACTACCAGGCCGCCGCGCCGCAACGCCTAGCGGTATTGGTACTGCTGGCGAATGTGTCGTTGGCAGTTGGGCCGGTGCTGTGGCTGCGGCAGCCGGGCCTGGGGCCGTGGGTAGGCGCGGCGTGGGCACTCAAGCTTGGGGGTGATGTGTGGTTTCTCCGTCCCGTACTGCGCCTGCTGCATCGGCAGCGGTGGCTGCGCATGGTGCCACTGTTGCAGCTGGCCTATGCTCCCTACACGTTGGGGGTAGGGCTGTTGGGCCTGCGCGGCGGCTACCAATGGAAGGGAAGGCAGGTGAAATAAAAAGCGTTTTTTACTTGAGAATACAGCGCGCCTGACGGTACTTGAGTGGATCAGAAAATAACAACCACCACTTTATTAAACATACTATGAGTCAGGCATCAATACGCGGCGCATTAACGGTAGGGATGGGGGTAGTGGCGTGCGCTATAGGCACAGTTTTTTTATCAGCCGGAGGGCTATTGCACGAGCCGGAAGAGGTGGAAATGGTTGAGGTCGGGCAATATGAAGTGACGAATACACTTGCCGCGCAGGAGGTGGAGCTGCCTGCACTGGTTCCAGAGGAAATAGCGCGCTACACGGCCGGAGACGCGCTGTTTAAAGGCAACTGTGCCCAATGTCACGCGGTGAATGAAGTAGTAGTGGGTCCTGCGTTAGCAGGAATAGCTAAGCGCCGGCCTGAAAAATGGATTGTGCGATGGGTGCAAAATTCTTCAAAAATTATTGCTAGTGGCGATGAGTATGGAGTGAAATTGTATGAACAATATGGCAAGCAAGAGATGCCCAGCTTCCGACTTTCCGAGCAGGAAATCAAGGATATTTTACTTTATACCGAAAGTCAGAAAGCTCCCATCGTCAACGCCGGAGGTGGCATCTATGACTAAGCATACAAACGCTTCCCTAACTTTCTCCGGCCTCAACCTTATATTTGCTACCCTCCCCGACCTACACCATCCCCGTGACCGACGCCGAATTCGATATTCTCGACGAACTATATTTCGTCACCTCTTTTACTGAGTTGAGCCGCAAAACCGCCCTTGCCGCTCCTGTTGTGGAAGAAAACCTGCGCAGTTTGCTGGAAAAGGACCTCATCCGCAGCTTCTGGCCCGATGCCGATACCGAGCTGGCCTACGAGCCCACATCGTTCGGCGCCATCTGCCGCGATGCATTCTTTCTGGCCTCCAAGGAAGGGCTGCTGCAACACAACACCCGCTAACTGTGGCCGCACCTACCGCTTCCGCGCCCACTGTAGCGGCAGCCGCCCGGCCGCCCAGCTACTACGTGCGGCAGCGGTTGCTGCAAAACCGGCCCGCTATGTTTGGGCTGGCATTTATTGGGCTGTGCACGCTGCTGGCGCTGCTGGGCTACTGGGTGCTGCCCGACAACTCGCCCAACGCCAACAACGGCCTGGTGCAGTTGCAAAAGGAGTCGCCGGGCTTTCAGGTTACCATCTTGAAGCTGCCATTGCCTACAGCCGCCCGCGCCGCCGCTACCAATAACCCGCTGCGGACGTGGTGGCAGGGCAGGAGCCGCCGGTTTCAGGAAATCCCGGTGGGCGGCCGCCCTACTTTCACCCAGGATTCGGCCTTTTTCCCGGCTTACCAAAACTACAGTGCCCTGCCCGACCCACCGCGCCGCTACGGGCTGCGGCAGTTGGCCGGCAAAGACGGCTCGCCGGCCGAGCTGAAACAGTTCATCCTCGATGAGCGCGTGGAGCAGCGCACCTACTGGCTGGGCACCGACAAAGCTGGCCGCGACGAGCTAAGCCGCCTGCTGCTGGGCACGCGCATCTCCCTGGGCATTGGCCTGGTTGCCGTCCTAATTTCGCTGGCTCTGGGCATGCTCATCGGAGCCGTGGCGGGCTACGTGGGCGGCTGGGTCGATAGTGTGTTGCTGGGGCTGATGACGGTGGTGTGGAGCATCCCGGGTATTATGCTGGTGATTGCTATATCGCTGGCTCTCAATAGTAAAGGTGTGTGGGTGTCGTTTGTGGCGGTGGGCCTGACGATGTGGGTAGACGTAGCTCGTGTGGTGCGCGGCCAAATGCTGAGTCTGCGCTCTGCAACGTTTGTGGAGGCCGGACGCGTATTAGGCCTACCCCAGCGCCGGCTGATAGCCCGCCACTTGCTTCCTAATATGATTGGCCCGTTGATTGTGCTGGCGACCAGCAACTTCGCCGCAGCTATTCTGCTGGAGGCTGGACTAAGCTTTTTGGGCCTGGGCGTGCAGCCCCCAGCCCCGTCGTGGGGATTGATGGTGAACGAGGGCTTTCAGCTCCTGGGCACCGAGGCCGGCTTGTGGCTCACACTGCTGCCGGGCCTAGCCATCAGCCTACTGGTGCTGAGCTTCAACCTGCTCGGCAACGGCCTCCGCGACGCCTATGACCCTAAAACACCCGTAGCCAATGTCTAACTATATCTCTCCCGAAAAGCGTCTGTTTCTGAAAGAGCGTGAGCTGGGTGCCCTACTGGAAATCACCCAGGCCATCACGCTCGACTCGCCGGAGGCCGCGCTGTACAAAATATTTCAGTTCACCCTGCTTGGTCAGCTCAACATCCGACGCATGGTGCTCTATGTGAAGGAAGAGGGCCAGTGGCAGTGCGTGGTAAGCTTTGGCGGTGGTCTGGTCGATTTTCATCGCCTACCTCTACCTGACCATATCCTGGCGCATAGCCCTACCCAACCCGTGCCCGTGGCCGACCTGGGCCTGGGCGAAGAGTGGCACCAACTGGAACTATTGATTCCGGTGCAGCACCGGGGCGAAACCCTGGCCTACGTGCTCATCGGTAACGTGCACGACGATTACGTGCCCGAGGAGGCCACCAAGTTTCTGGAAACACTGAGCAACATCCTGATCGGGGCGGTAGAAAACCGCCGCCTGGGCCGGCAACGCGTAGCGGCGGCGGCTATGCGAAAGGAAATCGAGATTGCGCAGGAGGTGCAAACCATGCTGTTTCCGCGCAGCCTACCCAACGACGAGGACGTGGCCGTGCACGCCAGCTACGTGCCGCACACCGCCATCGGGGGCGACTACTACGACGTAGTACCAATCAACAAAGAACGGTTCCTGTTCTGTGTGGCTGATGTGTCGGGCAAGGGCGTTCCGGCCTCGCTGTTGATGTCGAACTTCCAGGCGGGCTTGCGGACGTTATTGCGCCAGCAGGCCGATCTGGCGACCATCGTGGCTGAGTTGAACAACCTGATTTACCGCAATGCCGTGTCGGAGAAGTTCATCACGGCTTTCTTTGGTATTTACAACCGCACTACGCGCGAGCTGGAGTACGTGAATGCGGGCCACAACTCGCCCATTCTGCTCTGCGACGACCACCACCACGAGTTGCTGGCCGATGGCACCACCATGCTCGGTATTTTTGAGGAACTGCCCTTCCTGAAAGTGCAGCAAACCAAAGTCCCCCCCCGCTCTCTACTACTCACCTACACTGATGGTCTCACGGAAGTGTTCGACCAAGAGGTAGAAGAGTTCGGCGAAGAAGGCGTGCTCAACTTTCTTCGTCGTTCGCGCTACGTGCCCCTGCCTACTCTACACCGCGAACTGCTTCAGGAAATCGAAACCTACAACAGCGAAGGCAGCCACTTCGCCGACGACATCACCATTC
Organism: Hymenobacter sp. NBH84; assembly: GCF_014217645.1. Classification (NCBI taxonomy): domain Bacteria; kingdom Pseudomonadati; phylum Bacteroidota; class Cytophagia; order Cytophagales; family Hymenobacteraceae; genus Hymenobacter; species Hymenobacter sp. NBH84. The sequence goes on along the minus strand of NZ_CP043644.1, from coordinate 2,489,929 downwards.
TTACCTGCCGGTTTAAGTGAAACGGTGAGTGGTGAGTGAAAACAGGACTGTCATCCTGAGCAGAGCGAAGGACCTTATGACGTGAGAACAAGTCGTTGTTACGCTTATCGTTCAACTGGCATAAGGTCCTTCGCTCTGTTCAGGATGACAGTCCTGTTTTCACTCACCACTCACCGTTTCACCATTCACTATTTCGCCACTCAGCCACGTCTGCATCCGAATTAGAATAGCGAGGGCGATGAAAAAGAACGAGCCGATTTTATCGACTTCGATCAACTCGTTAAGAAACAGGTGAAAGATGATGATGACTAGCGACAAGCTAGCGGCCAGTACGATATGCCGGTTTTCGGGGCGGGCGCTTTGATGGTAGAGCCGCTCGCAGAGAAGCAGTGCAGCGGCTAGTACCAGCGCAAACAAAACAAATCCCGGAATGCCCTGCTCAGCTAATAGCAGCAGAAAGTAGTTGTGAGTGGTAGAGCGCTCGGGGTTATCGCTCACGTAAGTGTGGAAGCTCCAGACCGTGTAGCGCTTATACTCGGGGTAGAAAGTGCTGGGGCCACTGCCGGTCAGGGGCTTATCATCAATCATGCGGGCAGCGGCTACCCAACGGTACACCCGCTCCATACCCGACATGTCCTCTAGTTTATAGGTAGCCTCCAGGTGCTTGCTGAAGTTCTTACCATTGAAAACAGTCTTCTCAAAATCGGGCGCGTAGAGCATGTAGTTGTTCTCGTGCACAAAATAGAGCACCGCCGACAGCGCGCCCACCACGGTACCCAGCAGTACTAGGCGCGTGAGGCGGTAGCGCAACACGAAGTAGTACAGGCCCGCAATCGGCACCGACAGCAGGGAGGCCCGAGTGTACGTCACCAGCAAGCCCATAAACAGCAAAGCGGCCGCCCCGCTCCAAGCCCAGCGCCCAATGCGCTGCTGGGCTGCCCGCGCTCCGTAAATCGTGTATGGGAGCAGCAGCGCCAGCACCGTGGCGTACGTCACGTGGTTAAAATAAAAAGGCTCTACTGACCAGTTGATGCTATCAAAGGTGAACCCGCGGGTGGCGTGGCGTACCAGGCTATACACCACCGTAACGCAAACCCCTGTAACGTATAGCCCGCTGATGCGCCATACCATAGCTCGATTGCGCAACAGAAGCAGCGTACCGAACAAAAACGGTCCAATGTACCAGGTTTTGGCCAGTAGAAATTTCACTGATTTCAGCGTATCCACCGAGAACAGCGTGGTGGCCCCTGCCCATATGTAGCCTAAGCCCAACAGGATTACCAGTGGGTGTAGCACCTCGCGGCGGGGTAGGGCGTCGGGCTGTAAAATGAGCGTGACAGCTACGCTGCCCAGCAACAGCAGCATGAGCGGCTCGGAGGGCATATCCATGCTGAAGCCGCCGCCTATACTAATCTCGCGCGAGAAAGCCAGAACTAACAGAAACAGGTAGTAAATCAGGCGCCACTCAATGGCTAGCACGGCCACACCCAACACCGCCACCGCCGGCAGCAGCGTCAGCGGCGAATCGGCCAGCGGGATGAGCGCACCCCCACCAATAAGCAGCAGCACAAACAGCAAAAAGATGCGCTGAAGCTCATCGGCTGGGCGTAGCCACTGCAACAATCGAATCATTATTAGTTGGTTACTAGGTGGTGGCGGTTGGCGCGGTACAGCTCCAGCAGCACAATCAACAACACCGACAGCACAAACGTTAGGAATACTGCCGATACCACAATCAACCAGCGTACGGGCTCTGCCTGCTTGGTAGCAGGTAGGGCCGGCTGCACGATATAAAGTGACGATACTTGGCTCTCCAACGATACTTTGGCAGTTTCGTAATCGCCCTGCGCTTTCACCAAGCGCCGGCTCAAGTCCTCGGTGCGGGTAGTGAACAGCTCTAGCGAGTCGATGCCCTGCACGTAGTTTTCCAGGTTGAGCACGTTGCCACCATCGGCGCGGGTAAGGCCGGTCAGGGCCCGCCGCAACCCGGCAATGGTAGCTGCCGAGGCGCCGCTGCCCTCCGCCTCACGGAGCTTCCGCTCGGTTTTCAGAATCTCCTTGGCTAAATATTTAGACTCTTGTTCCAGCCCGTAGATACCGTAGCGTCGCCGGGCGCTTAGTAACTGCTGCCGAGCCTGGGTGAAAGATTTCGTCATGGCCTCATACTGCTGCCCGTAAAGCTCTACCACTCGCCGACGATTGGTAAGGGTGAGCTGCTGGTTCACAGAGTCAATCATGGCTACCAGGGCATTCGCTACGTTGGAGGCCAGAACTTTGTCCTCATCCTTGAATGTGAGCTCAATAGCATCGCGCTCATTGTGCACAATAGACATATTGTTAGTAAACTCGCGCAGCACCGCGTTGTCGGCTTTGTCGTTGCCGGGCGTGCCCGCGTTATAGTGCTCATAGAGATGAAAGCGCCGGATAATAGCCTCCGCAACGGGCTGCGACTGGCCGATGGTGATAACGCGGTCCAAATCTTCGCCGCGGCCTCCCGGCGCTAGGCGGCTACCCTCCACCATAATGCGGTCGGGGTCCGTGGTTTCGGGGTTGGTAGGGTAGAAGATGGCCGTGGACTTATAGATATTAGGCAACAGCAAAGCCACTATCAGGCTGACTACCAGCGCCGAGCCCACAGCTACGCCTACCAGCCGCTTCCAACGGTTTATAATGGGCCATATATCAAACAGTGAATACGATCGAACAGCCATACCTGCGGTAGAAAGGGGGAAAAGGTCAACGATAAACAGAAAAGCAACGGTAGAAACCGGGTAAAGATACAGGGAAAGTTGATGGTGCATACCACTAGCCACTGCGCCGCTGGAGATTGTTTTAGTAGCTTAGTGGCCACTTTTTGCGGTTTATACCTTCTTTCTCATCAAACGCTTCCTCGGAAATATCAGCTTTGTAGTGCTGCTCAACCTGCTGGTGAAGCCAGGGTGGGTGGTAGTCGAAAACATGGTGCAGAACCGGGTAGGGCACGCCAACTACGGCTTGTTTGCCGCCTTGCTCAACCTGGCGCTCATCACGGCCGTGGTTGCCGATCTAGGCCTGGCCCAGCACACCACCAAGCGCATCGCCATCACGCCCGACTACCTAACGGAATACTTTCCTACGGTGCTACCGCTCAAAGCGGTGCTATCAGGGCTATTTCTGGTAGCCACGGTGGCAACAGGGGCGCTCCTGGGCTATCAGGGCCACACGCTTACCCTGCTGGCGCTTATCGCGAGCGTGGTGCTGCTCACGCAATTCACAGGCTTCCTGCGGGGGGCACTGCAAGGTTACCAGCGTTTCAATACCGACGCCGTGCTGTCGGTGCTGGACAAAGGCTTGGCCATGCTGCTGGTGCTGGGCGCGCTGGGGGTAGGCACAGCCCTGACGCTAAGCGGCTACGTGTTGATTCGGCTGGCAGCGGCGTTGTTCACCTTTGTGGTGCTGTACGCGCTGCTAGCGCGGCTCTACGGCCGCGTGCGTTACCGTCCGCGCCTAGCCCACGCGCGGCTGGTGCTGCGCGAAAGCCTGCCCCTGGCGTTCATTGCGCTGCTCTACGGCCTCAACGAACGCGTAGACGGGCTGATGCTGGAACGCCTAGTATCAGCTAAAGAAGCGGGCTACTACGCCGGCGCCTACCGTTGGGTGGATGCCGTGATGATGTACCTGTGGACGATCCTACCCTTGTTCTTCGCCAAATTTGCTCACGCCATTGCTCGCCGCGACGAGCAGCGCACCTTGCTCTGGTTCGGGCAGCGCATCGTGACGGTGCCGCTGCTGCTGATCTGTGCGTTCGTGTTGTTTCGAGGCGAGGTATTGTTCTGGCAGTTCACGCGCAGCACGCCCGCCGAGTTGCTGCGTATGACGTGGTGCGTGAAGCTGCTGTTTCTGAACGTGCTGGTACACGCGTTTTTTGCTATTTATAGCACCCTGCTTACTAGCACCGGGCATGAGCGTCCCGTAAGCTGGCTAGTAGCGGGTAGCATTGTGCTCAACATTGGCCTGAACCTGCTGCTGCTTCCGCGATACGGCGCCCTGGCCGCCGCCGCCGATACCTTGCTGTGTGCGGTTTTCATATCGGGAGGCTATGTGTGGCTGGTGGCACGCCGGGCCAGGTTAGCCGTGCCGTGGGCTACACTGGCGCGGCTGCTGCTGGCCTTTGGGCTGCTGTGCGCTGTGTGGTGGGGCCTGCGCTGGTGGCTGCATACGTGGTGGCTGGAGGCAGGGCTGGCGGGCGTCATGTACGTCGGAATTCTGTTTCTAACCGGCAATGTGCGCGTAGCGGAGCTACGGCAGTTGTTGCAACGTAAATAAAAGAAGTTACGGGTCATGAGTTGCCAGTCGTCTGGTAGCCGTATAAGTACTCACAACCCGCGCTCCGCAACTCACAACTCAAATACAGTCTTGAACATTGCCGTTAACGTCCGTTTTCTGCTGCCCGGTGACAAGCTGGAGGGCATTGGCCGCTTCACCTACGAAGTGCTAAAGCGGATCGTAGTGGCGCACCCCGAGCATACGTTCCACTTCCTCTTCGACCGGCCCTACGACGAGCGGTACCTATTTGCCGATAATGTGGTGCCGCATGTGCTATTGCCACCGGCCCGGCACCCGTTTTTGTTTGTGGCTTGGTTTGAAGGCGCCGTGGCGCTGTGGCTGAAAATGAACCGCCCCACTGCGCTGCTCAGTACCGACGGCTTCACTACCCTAACTACCCATGTGCCGCGCCTTACCGTGATACACGATCTGGCATTTGAGCACTATCCCGAGAATATGTCGGGGCTGGAATGGCGCTATTACCAATACTTTGTGCCGCGCTTTGCGCGTGCTTCGGAGCGGCTGGTAGCCGTGTCGGAGGCTACGCGCCAGGATATTGTGCAGACATACGGCATTGCGCCCACCAAAATCAGTGTGGTCTATAATGCTGCCGATGCCTGCTTTCGACCCCAGCCCCAGGCTACGCAGCAGGATACCCGCGACCGATTTAGCGCGGGCAAGCCGTATTTTCTGTTTGTGGGCGCGTTGCAGCCGCGCAAAAACCTAGTGAATCTGCTGCGCGCCTTCGACCAGTTTAAAACTGCTACTGGTTCTCCTATGAAGCTGCTCATTGTGGGGCGCACCGCTTGGAAAGCCGGGCCTATCTTTGAGGTGTACCAACAACTGCAACACCGCCACGATGTGCACCTCACCGGCCGCGTGACCGATGTCGAGCTGGTGCAGCTATATGCCGCCGCGCTGGCTACCACCTATGTGCCGTATTTTGAAGGCTTTGGTATCCCTATTGTGGAGGCGCAGGCCTGTGGTTGCCCGGTTATAACCTCCAACATCAGCTCCCTACCCGAGGTGGCCGGCACCGCCGCCCGCCTTGCCGACCCGTTTTCTGTGGATAGCCTAGCCACGGCGCTAATCGAGGTGGCAGGCAACGCCAACCTACGCGCTACGCTGGTGGCGCAGGGGCTGCAAAACGCCCGTCGCTTCTCCTGGGATGCTAGCGCCGCCGCGCTGTGGACCGCGCTCAGCGAAATGCTGAACGAATAAGGAGAGGTGAATAAGTTGATTGGCGCAGGAACACAAGCTGTTATAGCTCGTCGATGCTGGCGCTGTTTGTTTCATCTTTGCTCAGTCAACGAGGAGACCCAACTATCATGTCTTGAGCGCATACACCGACAACGTACTACCTTTAGAATAACGACTACAGCCTATGCGTATATTCCGAATGCCTGCGTTGGTTCGTCGTCTGGTGCCGCAGGGACAGTGGCAAATGCCAGTAGCTGCCGGAGAAAAGACGCTCTACCTCACTTTCGACGACGGCCCTATCCCCGATGAAACGCCCTTTGTGCTGGAGCAATTGGCCGGGGTAGGAGCGCAGGGTACCTTCTTCTGCGTAGGCGACAACGTAGCGCGCTACCCCGACGTGGCCCGGCAGGTGCTGGCTGGCGGCCATCGGCTCGGCAACCACACTTACCACCACCTCAACGGCTGGAAAACGACTCCGGCGGAGTACCTCGCCAACGTAGCACGCTGCCAGCAAACGCTCGATAGTCTGGCCCCCCCTGTTATTGCGGAGGGGCGGCCGCTACTGCGGCCGCCCTACGGGCGCATCACCCGGCCATTGGCCCACACCCTGGCTGCCACGCATCAACTCATCATGTGGGATGTCTTAACCTACGATTTCGATGCCACTTATGCCCCCGAGCAGTGCCTACGCACTGCCTTACGCTACTCTCGGCCGGGTGCCATCGTCGTATTTCACGACAGCCTGAAAGCCAGCCGCAATCTGCGCTATGTGCTGCCGCGCTACCTGCAACATTTCGCCGAGCGAGGGTATCAGTTTAAAGCGTTGTAGATGAGGGTAGGGGTATGCGCTGGGTAAACATTCGTACCACACCCAATCAGTAAAAATCAGCTTATAGAGCAACTGCGTAGCAACCGACGGCGATACCAACCCAACTACCATCCTGCTACTGCTCCGCAACTTGGACTACGATATGATCTGGCTGATTTCCTATTTTGTCTTCTGGTTTTTGCTGATGGGGGTGTCTATGGGGGCGTTGGCGTGGCGGCGCGGAAGCCAGCCCCAGCCGTTGCCCAATGCGTTGCCTCGCGTAAGCATCCTGATTGCCGCCCGCAACGAGGAAGCATCGCTGGGTCGCTGCCTGCAGGCCATCCGGCAACTCCACTACCCCGCGCACCTAGTAGAAGTGCTGGTAGGTGATGACGGCAGCACCGACCGCACCCATGCTGTGGCCGAGGCTGCTATGCAAGGCTACACGGGCAGCTTCCAGTGCCTTCCTATTGTTGATACGCTGGGCACAGCCCGCGGCAAGGCCAACGTACTGGCCCACCTTACCCGCGCCGCTACCTCTGATTACTTCTTCATCACCGACGCCGACATTGCCGTGCCGCCTACCTGGCTCACAGGCCTGCTGGCCCATACCGCGCCGGGGGTAGGCACCGTCACGGGCCTCACGCTGGTGCAAGGGCCGCGCCTGTTCGACCAGTTACAGGGCTTGGACTGGCTGATGTCTCTGGGGCTGGTGCAGGTAGTGTCCGACTGGGGCGTGCCCGTGACGGCCATGGGCAACAACATGCTGGTGACCCGCGCCGCCTACCAGGCCACTGGCGGCTACGAAGCGCTACCCTTTTCCGTCACCGAAGACTATGCGCTGTTCAAGGCCACATTGCAGCATGACTTCGGGTACCGCATTCTGTTTCGGCCGGAGGTACTGGCCGAGTCGTTGCCGCAGCCCACGCTGCCGGCCTTGCTGCACCAGCGGCGGCGGTGGATGCGCGGAGTAGAGCAATTGCCGTGGTGGCTGCAAGCTAATCTATTGCTGTACAGCGGCTTTTATCCGGCGCTGGCAGTGCTGTTTTGGCTGGCTGGGCCGGCCGCCGGATGTAGCGTATGGGTAGGCAAACTACTACTACAGGGAGTGTTAGCGCAGGTGTGTTACCGGCGGGCGAGGCGCCCAGCGCCGCTCCTGCTGCTGCCAGCGTTCGAGCTATACACGCTGCTGGTGGCCGGCTGCCTGCTGGTCTTCCGGCTATTGCCCGTGCCGTTTGTGTGGAAGGGTAGGAAATATTGAGTGCTGAGTAGATAAGTGTTGAGCCTTGATTGGCGTCCAAAATACTCCTTGGCTGCGTTACGGCCAGGGCTACGCGCGCTGGGTTCCCTGTTGCTAAAGGCTGCACCTACCCCAAACTAGTCTCCTCTGGGCAGAACTGCCACTGCCATAATTAGCTCTAACCAGGATATTGGCGAGAACAGCAGCGAGTCGCTGTTCGAAATTCAGTTTGGTACCTCCAACTTCGGCTACGGCCCCATTTCGGTGGGCACCACCAGCAATATTTTCCAGAACAACCGCAACACGTTTGGCTATGGGTTCAACAACCCTACCCAAGATCTGGTCAATGAGTTTGAGGACAACGACCCACGTCTTGAAGTAACCGTTATCAAGGACGGCGACATTGTGCTGGGTATCCTCAACAAGGTCGACCTCACGCAGAATGCCACTGGCTACTTCAACCGCAAGGCCGCCATCATTGCCCCCGCTGCCCCAGAGTCGGGACCCCAGAACATCCGCAAGCTGCGCTACTCCGACATCTTGCTGATGAAGGCGGAGGCTGCTGCCCAACTCAACAAACCCGCCGAGGCCGTGGCCCTGGTCAACCAGGTGCGGCAGCGCGCCCGCATGTCGACACGCCCGCCCGGCACCACCTTGGGTACCCTCACCTACGCTCCTGCCAACACGCCGCCCGGCACCCTACCCGACCTATCGCCGGGCTTGTCGGGCCAGGCGCTGCTAACGGCTATTTGGCATGAGCGCCGGGTGGAATTTGGCGAGGAATCGCTACGCTTCTGGGACCTGGTGCGCACGGGCCGCTACCTAGGCGTGTTGCCCGCCGACGTGCGGGCGCGGGCCGCGTCGCACGTCACCACGGAGGCGTCGGTAAACCCCACGCCCCTGTTGCCCATTCCCCTAACGGAAGTGCAGAGCTGGAATGTACCCCAAAACCCTGGGTACTAAACCGCCAGCCTACGCAAAACGAAGCCGGCCCGCAGATAGCGGGCCGGCTTTTTTTAGTCGGTCCTAGCCTACGGCCAGCGCGGGATATGGTGCCGGTGCAATACGCGGCTGGCTACTACTACAATACTGCGGACTAGTGCCGGCAAATACCACGGCGCCTGCTAGTAAAAGCATCCGGATGGTGCTACGCGAAGATAATGTTTGATTGTATCCGGAAAACAGTTAAAAATCAATCGGATACAAATATCTTGTTACCAGGTAATTATATCATCGCTATGCTAGCTATTTCTCCTTTCCTGATTCCGCCAGACGATGCTGCCCGCATTGCCACGCTCCGGCATTATGATATTCTTCATTCTCTGGATGAGAAGGTATTTGACGGATTGGTGGCGCTAACGGCACGTGTGTTCAGCCTCCCTATTTCCCTAATTGCCCTTGTTGATGAAACAGAGGTGCAGTACATCGCCAATTACGGTATGCCGGGCAACGATGTGCAGTCGCGGCAGGAAGCGCTGTGCTCTACAGTTATTTTACACGATAAGGCAGTAGTATACAAAGATTTATCGACTGAGAAAGAGCCGTTCATCACAGAGCAGGCGGCTCAGGCAGCCTATCATAGCCAGGTAGCCTTCTACGCGGCCGCTCCATTGCGAATGCCCGATCAGCGCAACATCGGCACGCTGTGCATCATCGACTCTCAGCCCCGTATGCTCAGCGAGGACGAGCAGCGTATGCTGGAACAACTAGCCGCCGTGGTGAGCCACACGATTGTAGTACGCCACCAATGCCGAACTCACGGCGCTGCGGGTGAGTTGCAGTGGCAGACCATCCAGACACACTTAACAGCAGAAATACAGGGCCTTACAGCACTGGTGCGCTACATGCTGACGCGCTACGGCGTGCAAGTGCCTCTCTCAAACGATATTCTGGCCCAGATAGGGCGGCGGCTGCCCGATTTGCACGAGGTACTGAAGCCTGTGAGTGAGTGAGTGAGTGAGTGAGTGAGGGTAGGAGGATAAGAGGGTAGGCAGGATGCTCTACCTTTGCACTTCGTTGCTTCCCATCTCACGCTTTATTTCCTTCCATCGTGCACCTCACCGATTCTCACGCCCATGTCTACTCCGAGCAGTTCAAGCCCGACCGCGACGAGATGCTGCACCGGGCCTTCGAGGCCGGCGTAACTACTATCGTCATGCCCGCTATCGACCATACTACCCTCGATAGTATGCTTGAAACGGAAGCCCGGTTTCCGCAGCAGTGCTTTGCCATGATGGGGCTGCACCCTACCTCTGTAGATCAGCACTTCGAGCGTGAGCTGTACGCCGTGGAGGAGTGGCTGAACAAACGGCCGTTTGCGGCGGTAGGAGAGTGCGGCCTCGATCTGCACTGGGATAAAACCTACTTTGCCCAGCAACAGGAAGCCCTGCGCGTGCAGATCGACCTGGCTAAAAAGCACAACCTGCCCTTGGTGCTGCACACCCGCGACGCCTTTCAGGAAACTGCCGACCTCATCGAAGCTGCCCAGGATGGTACGCTACGCGGTGTGTTTCACTGCTTTTCGGGAAGCCCTGCCGAGGCCGACCGCGCCATTGCGCTGGGTTTCAAGCTGGGCATAGGCGGCGTAGCTACCTTCAAAAACGGGGGCGCCGACAAGGTGCTGCCCGGCCTGGATCTGGAGCACCTCTTGTTGGAAACTGACTGCCCCTACCTGGCACCAGTGCCGCACCGCGGCAAGCGCAACGAGCCAGCCTACCTACCGCTTATTGCGCGTCGGGTGGCCGAGTTGCTGGGCAAAGAGGTGGTAGAAGTAGCCGAGGCTACTACCCGAAATGCCCAGACACTGTTCAGCTTGTAGCGTCGAGCACTGTGTAAGGGGTATGTTGTTGCAGTTAGGGTAGACCAAAAGAATAGCAGACTAGGGAAAGTGCCGATTGCCTGCTAGCTTGCCGATTCGGCTGCACGATTGTGTGGCTGGTTCCGCGCCACTTTCTCTCGCCTTTGGACTCTTCTTACTTCAACATTGATACGGCTGCGCCGGCCACGCCCGAGGTTTCGGTACTTCTGATTTACACTGGTGGCACCGTGGGCATGGCCTACGACGACGATGGGTCGCTGGTGCCCATGAAGTTTGCCAGCATTATGGGCAATCTTCCGGAACTGCGCCAGTTTCGGATGCGCCTGACGGTGCACAGCCTCCCCACACCCATCGATTCTTCCAACGTGACCCCTACGGTGTGGGCCGATCTGGTACACATTATCACCCACAGCTACGACGAATACGATGGCTTTGTGATTCTGCATGGCACCGATACAATGGCCTACTCGGCCTCGGCGCTGAGCTTTATGCTGGAAAACCTAACCAAACCCGTCATCTTCACCGGGGCACAATTGCCCATCGGCCGCATCCGCACCGATGCCCGCAAAAACCTGCTTACGGCGTTGCAACTGGCCTCGGCCCGTCACAAAACCACTGAGGCGGCCCGTATTCCCGAAGTGTGTATCTATTTCCATAATGTGCTGCTGCGCGGCAACCGTGCGAAGAAGGTAGAAAGCGGCCATTTCGATGCGTTTAAAAGCGAAAATCACCCGCCGCTGGTGCGCGCCGGCATCGACCTGGAGTTTAATGATGCTGCCATCCGACCCCTATCAGCGTTGCCTCGTAAGTTTCACCAGCACCTCGACGAGCGGGTGGTAATTCTAAAGCTGTTTCCGGGCATCAGCGAACAGGCCGTGCGCGGCATCTTGGCTATCGACAATCTACGCGGCTGTGTACTCGAAACCTTTGGCTCGGGCAATGCGCCCACCGCTTCGTGGTTTACTACTGCCCTACGCGAAGCTCTGGATCGGGGCCTGCATATTCTCAACGTAAGCCAGTGCGACGAAGGCCGCGTGCAGCAAGGCCGCTACGAAACCAGCGCCCACCTGCGCGACCTAGGCATCATTGGCGGCGATGATATCACCACCGAAGCGGCCGTAGCGAAGCTCATGTTTGTACTGGGCCTAAACCAGGATGCCCCTACCACGCGCCGTCTGCTGGCCCGTGACCTGCGCGGCGAAATTTCCAACTGGGAGGAGTAGCCGCATGGCGTTCTACGGTGTGAATGTGGAATGAAAAGCAAGCCCTTTACTCCTTACATCGGGCAGCACGCAAAACGCAACATGCCGAAAGGTTTGCGTTTCTGGTAAAAGCCGCGTTTCTTTGCGCCACCATTAGCCCTAGAGAGGTGTCCGAGTGGTCGAAGGAGCACGCCTGGAAAGTGTGTATAGCCCAAAAGGTTATCGTGGGTTCGAATCCCATCCTCTCTGCATGAAGCCCCGTTTTCAGCTTGAAAACGGGGTTTTACTTTTCAGGAGCGCCATCTATAAGCACAAGTGCGGATACTCGCTCAAGTTTCTAGCACAGAAACACACAGTACTATCCTGCTGTATTCTTTCTGCATAGGCTCTATAGCTACTATATAAGTCAGGCTATGTATCTGAGAAACCAATCTGAACCAAGTATTAGCTTACTTTAAATAGATAAAAGGCCCGCACCATCTACTGATTGTGCGGGCCTCTGTGCTTACATTGAAAAAGTTATACGGCAGCGGGTACGCTTAGGCCTTCATAGGTCCGCGTGCGTTTGTGGATTTGCCAAACAATGAGCACGACTAGAAGAACGCTTATTAATAAGGCCAGTCCAAATAGAAGATCTGCCCCAAAGATTTCCCGCATCGTTTCCTTCTTGCTGAGGTCGGTGTCTGTCATCGCAAGGAAGGCCAGTAGATTATTAAACATATGCGCTACAATGCATAGACTTAGTGACCTGGTTCGGTAATACAGCCAACCAAATAGCAATCCTATCAGGCCAGTTCCTACTATTTGCGCTGGATTCATATGCATTAGCCCAAACAACAAAGCCGACTGGCTAATAGCTACCCAGGGTCGATAATTACGTAGCAGACCCGTTAGCATAACGCCACGGAAGATAAGCTCCTCTAATAGAGGCGCTGATACACAGAAAAGAAACAGGGCGAGCAGCGGTTGCTTCACTAAATCACGGAAGGTTGTTTCCATCCAATTAGGTAGATGGAATAGTTCGACCAGCGTCGAAGCCACTATACCATAGGCAATTACTAGGATGGGCAGGGCCGCATAAATCCATGGCTTCGCTTGGCCTTTCCATTGTATTCTTGCCCACTGCCTGCCTGCTTTACGGCGCAAGATAAGCATCAAAGCCACGTTTATTAGCACGGATAGAATAGCAGCGTTGGTCTGCTTGCCCACATGCAGCAGCTTATCTAGTACTAAGTAAGTGGGTATTCCTACAAGCAGGGATAAGATTAGAAACCAGCCCAATACGCCCCAGCTTTGAGCAATGGTAGGGTAAGCCGAGCGAGTTACGGTTGGCGGGACCTCGGGCAGGATAGGAGTAGAAATAACGGTAGTTTCCATTGAATAGAGTAGAAGGAACGATAGATGGTCATAATGATAGCAAAAAGCCTCAATGTCCAGGCCTTTTTTATGTTTAGAGAGAAATAGCTGGTTTTCCAGATGCAGCTAGTAGACCCGCACAATGCGCTTCTGGCTTGCTAAAGCACTGTGGGAAGATGTACTCTTTACTTGCAGCCGCAGTCCTTGCACTCCTGTAGCGTGTTGAAGGGTACTATTCCGCCGCAGCCGCCCCAGGTAAACGCCTTACACTTCTTTTCTCGCGGATCGAAGTAATAGCGCACGAAGGCAGCATTACAGAGGCCCGCATCCGGCACGAGTAGACAAAGAGGAGTGGGTTCAATAGCGGGTTCGGGCTCTGGATCATTGTCCTTTTGGCTGCAAGTAGCAGAAGAGAGTAGGGCTGTGGCCGAGAACAATAGTAGCGTCTTTTTCATACCGCTAGGAGCCTACTTTGTAGGCGATAGTTGCAATGGTGTGTCTCGAAAAATGCCGTGTCGTATAATGTTCGAATAGATTGGGTTATTTCCAACCAACAAATAGTGTCACAAAAAAGGCCCTAACTCTCAAAAGAGTTAGGGCCTTTTTTGTGCGAAATCGTATTTTTATACAGAGAAGCTTTCGCCGCAGCCGCAGGTACGGCTGGCATTAGGGTTGTCAAAATAGAAGCCTTTGCCGTTTAGCCCATCCGAGAAATCAAGTTCAGTGCCGGCTAGGTAAAGGAAGCTTTTCATGTCTACTACTACCCGGACGCCTTTGTCTTCAAACTCCTGGTCCATGGGCTTCACCTCGTTGTCAAAGTCTAGCTTGTAGGACAGGCCCGAGCAGCCGCCGCCTGCCACCGACGCACGCAACCGGTAGGTAGCATCTAGTTCGGCATCGCGCATGAGATGTTCGATTTTATCTTTTGCCTTGTCAGAAACAGTAATCATGGCAGTAAGGGTAGGGGTAAGCGAAGCTAGCCGATGTGGCCATTTCTATTACAAAAGTACACCCTGAAAGGTTTAGTTTATCTGATACGTTTCTAAATAATAAAAGGTAGGAAGCACCAACTATTTCAGCTGCTTCCTACCCTCTACAACGTTATGCACCCGGTAGGACCGGAGCTAACTTAGTGGTGCGACTTTTCCATCTCCAGAGCGGGCAAACCGTTCTTCACGCGGTAGTCCGAAATGGCCATTTTGATAGCGTCTTCTGCCAGTACCGAGCAGTGAATTTTCACGGGCGGCAGGGCCAACTCTTCCACAATCTCCATGTTGTCGATAGCCAAGGCCTCATCCACGGTTTTGCCTTTCAGCCATTCCGTTGCCAGCGATGAAGAGGCAATAGCCGAGCCGCAGCCAAACGTCTTGAATTTGGCGTCGGTGATGGTGTTGGTGGCTTCGTCTACCTCGATTTGCAGGCGCATTACGTCGCCGCACTCAGGAGCGCCTACCAGGCCAGTACCTACAGTTTTTTTGCTTTTGTCCAGCGTGCCCACGTTGCGGGGGTTGCTGTAGTGGTCAATTACTTTATCAGAGTAAGCCATGACGTTGTCAATTAAGAATTAAAAATTAAGAATTAGAAAATTGAGTTTCAAATCAAAAGAGGACTATAATAGCGAACTGTCTTTTAATTTTTAATTCTCAATTTTTAATTGATTCTAGTGTTCTGCCCACTCAATGGAGCTGAGGTCGATGCCTTCTTTGTGCATCTCCCATAGCGGCGACATTTCGCGGAGCTTGGTTACGGCTTCTTTTACGTGGCCGATAGCGTATTCAATTTGCTCGTCGGTGGTGAAGCGCGACAGACCAAAGCGTAGCGAGGAGTGTGCCAGGTCGTCGCTCAGGCCTAGGGCCTTCAGCACGTAGCTGGGCTCCAACGAGGCCGACGTACAAGCCGAACCCGACGATACCGCCAAGTCCTTCACGCCCATCATCAGGCCTTCGCCTTCTACATACTTGAAGCTGATGTTGGCTACGTGAGGTAGACGGCGTTCCACCGAACCGTTTACGTAGCTTTCTTCCAGCGTCAGCAGTTCTTTTTCGAGGTGGTCACGTAGCTTGCTTAAGCGCTCTGCGTCCTGTGCCATTTCGAGGCGGGCCAGTTCACAAGCCTTGCCAAAACCTACGATGCCGGGTACGTTCAACGTGCCAGAGCGCATGCCGCGCTCGTGGCCGCCGCCGTCCATCTGGGCCGTCACCTTCACGCGAGGCGACTTACGCCGCACGTACAACGCGCCTACCCCTTTGGGGCCATACATTTTGTGAGCCGTGAAAGCCATCAGGTCGATGCCATCGGCGATAACGTCTACGGGAATCTTGCCTACTGCCTGCGTACCGTCGGTCATGAACAGCGCGCCGTGCTTGTGGGCAATCTTGGCAATTTCCTGGATGGGCTGGATGGTGCCGGTTTCGTTGTTGCCGTACATGATAGTCACCAGAATCGTTTCAGGTGTCATGGCGGCTTCCAGGTCTTCTAGGCTAATAAGGCCTTGCTCGTTCACGGGCAAGTAGGTAACCCTGCCGCCTAGCTTTTCGATATGCTTGCAGGTGTCGAGCACGGCTTTGTGCTCGGTGGTAGCCGTGATAACGTGGTTGCCCTTCTGAGAATACATCTCGAACACACCCTTAATAGCTAGGTTGTCCGACTCTGTGGCGCCCGAAGTGAAAATAATTTCCTTTGGGTCACAGTGAATCAATTGCGCGATTTGCTCGCGGGCGTAGTCCACGCCTTCTTCCGCGGCCCAACCAAAGGGGTGATTGCGAGACGCCGCATTGCCGTATACTTCTGTGAAGAACGGTATCATGGCATCCAGCACCCGCGGGTCGAGAGGGGTAGTGGCGTTGTTGTCGAGGTAGATAGGTAGCTTGAGCATGGCTCGGAGTCAGTGAGTTCAGCGGAGAATCATTCGCATCTAGAACAGCAAAACTACTAAAGAGGTTTTACTTTGTCAGTAGAAATGTCTCTATAATCCTAATACTGCTATAGAAGCCTTCTATGGCTCCTTCTTACAACCACCTATGCTCACAAACCTCGAACATTTGGGCTTGGCCGTCCACGACCTGGAAGCGGCCACGGCCCTTTATACCACGCTGCTCGGCGTGGCACCCTACAAGCAAGAGCATGTAGCCAGCGAAGCCGTAGATACCGTGTTTTTTAAAGTAGGCGGGTCCAAAATTGAGCTGCTAGCCGGTACTTCTGCTGATAGTGCCATCACCAAGTACCTGCTTAAAAAGCCCGAAGGCATTCACCATGTGGCGTTTGAAGTAGATGATATTCGGGCTGAAATGGCGCGGCTGCTGGCCGAGGGCTTTGCACTACTCAATGAGGAGCCCAAGCGCGGCGCCGACAACAAACTCGTTTGCTTTGTGCACCCGAAAAGCGCTGCCGGCGTGTTGGTAGAGCTGTGCCAAACGATAGGGAGTAGTGAAATTGCGGAACCGGAACTGTCATCCTGAGCATTCTGCCCATCAAGCGGCGACGAAGGACCTTCTGCCAGTTGAACGAGTCGTTGTTACACTTGTCGTGCCGGCGTGTGAAGGTCCTCTGCAAGCGGACGCCAGATAGAGGATAACAGTTCCGGTTTCACCACTCACAATTTCACAACCTCACCACTTTACTATTTCCATGAATCTATTCCAACAAGAAGTGGAAGCGGCCGTAGACGCGCTGCTGCTGCAACAAGTCATTCTCTACCCTACCGATACAGTGTGGGGCCTGGGCTGCGATGCCGAATCGACAAAGGCTGCGGAGCGGCTCTACAAGCTGAAGGGTAGGCCCGAGGGCAAGCCCAGCATTGTGCTAGTGGCCGATGAGACGATGTTTGCTCGCTACGCAGCTACCGTGCCCGACAATTTAGCCGAGCTGCTGACGGCCCAAGAGCGACCCACTACCTATATAGTAGCTGCCAGCCGATATGTGGCGCCGCAGCTGGTAGGGCCAGATGGCACGGTGGGCCTGCGCATTCCGCGCGACGAGTTCTGCCACAAGCTGGTGCGCCGGCTGGGGCACGGGCTGGTGTCGACCTCGGCCAACCGCAGTGGGGAGCCGGCGCCGGCCATCTACAGCGAAGTAGACAAGCAAATTGACCGTGCCGTAGACTACGTAGTGAGTTGGCGACAGGACGACGACACGCGGGTAGCTCCTTCGCGAGTGGTACGAGTAAAGGAGGATGGCACGTTGGAAACGATACGTAGCTAACCAGAGCATAAAAAAAGTAAGCACGACAGCGGGTTACATTTGACAGGGTAGCGGTATGAAGTCTAAACTACACCTTCACCTTTTCACTTTTGACCATGAAATTCTCCTTCAAATCACTGCTCGTTCTGGCTGCTTTCGCTCCTTTCGCTCTGGCCTCTTGCTCGGAGAAAACGCAGGAAAACGCTGAGGCTACCGCCGAAAGCGCTGCTACCGATGCTGCTAACGCAACTGAAAACGCTGGCGATGCCATCGAAAATAGCACCGACAAGGCTGCCGCTGAAATGGCTCCCGAGAATGGCGATACAGCTGTAGTGCGCGATGTACCGGCTGATAAGATGGTAGAAGAAACTCCTGCCAAGCAGTAATTGCCTGGTAGGCTACTACCTACGAAAAGCGCCTTCGGAAATCCCGAGGGCGCTTTTTTTGTGATAGCACGTTGGTTTGGCGTGTCGGCAAATGCGTCATTCTAGGGGCGTTGCTACCTTTGCGGCATGAACAAGCCGCAGCTCCCCGACCTTCCCCTGTTTCATACCATTGCCGAAGCCGCCGGTGAGTTGGACTACCCCGCCTACGTGATTGGGGGCTACGTGCGCGATTTGGTGTTGGCCCGGCCCAGCAAAGATGTAGACGTGGTGTGCGTGGGCGACGGCATCCGGCTGGCGCAGGCCGTGGGCCGAAAGCTGCCCGGGCGGCCCCGCGTCACGGTGTTTAAGAACTTCGGTACGGCCATGCTGCCTACCCCCGAGATTGAGGTGGAGTTTGTGGGCGCCCGCAAGGAAAGCTACCGTGCCGAGAGCCGCAAACCGGAGGTAGAAGCCGGCACGCTGGAAGAGGACCTGGCCCGTCGTGATTTCACCATTAATGCGTTGGGCATCAGTTTGAATCCGGCGGATTTTGGCGCGCTGGTGGACCGCTACGATGGTATGGGCGACATCCAGCGCAAGACCATCCGTACCCCCCTCGACCCTGATATTACGTTCTCCGATGACCCGCTGCGCATGTTGCGCGCCATTCGGTTTGCTACCCAGCTTGATTTCGATATTGAGCCGGATACCTACGATGCCATTGCGCGCAACAAGGACCGCATCAAGATTGTGTCGCAGGAGCGCATCACCACCGAGCTGAACAAGATTATCCTGGCCGAGAAGCCCAGCTATGGCTTCAAGCTACTGTTTCAGTGTGGGTTGCTGCAATTGATTTTTCCGAAGATGGCCCAATTGCAGGGCGTGGAAAGGGTAGGGCAACATGCACACAAGGATAACTTCTACCACACCCTACAGGTGCTCGACAATGTGGTGGCCACCGGCGCCGACCTGTGGCTACGCTGGGCCGCCATTCTGCACGACATCGCCAAACCTGCTACCAAGCGCTACGATAAGCGCGTAGGCTGGACTTTCCACGGCCACGAGGACAAAGGCGCCCGTTGGGTACCGCAGATTTTTGCTGATCTGAAACTGCCCCTGGGCGAAGAAATGCGTATGGTGCAGAAACTAGTACGTCTGCACCTGCGGCCCATTGCGCTGGTAAAGGAAATTGTGACCGACTCGGCCGTGCGCCGCCTGCTGTTCGAAGCCGGCGACGACATCGACCGCCTCATGCAGCTCTGCCGCGCCGATATCACTAGTAAGGACCACCAGCGCGTGGCGCGCTACCTGCGCAACTTCGATGTAGTAGAAGAAAAGCTGAAGGAGGTAGAAGAGAAAGACCACTTGCGTAACTTCAAGCCCGTCATCACCGGCGAAATTATCATGGAAACCTTCGGCCTGAAGCCAAGCCGCGAGGTAGGCGAGCTGAAGGAAGCCGTGCTGGAAGCCATCCTCGACGGCCGCGTGCGTAATGAGTACGACGAGGCCTTTGCGATGCTGCTGGAGCTTGGCGAGAAGAAAGGATTGGTAGTGGTGAAATAGTGAGGGGGTGAGGTGGTAAAGGAGTGAGTGAATAAAAGCGTCTGTCATCCTGAGCTTGCGAAGGACCTTATGTCAGTTGAACGAGTCGTTGGTACGGCTGTAGTTCTCGCGTGATAAGGTCCTTCGCAAGCTCAGGATGACAGACGCTTTTATTCACTCACTCCTTCACTACCTCACCCCTTCACCATTCAAAAAAGAGAAAGCCCTTTGCCCTTCCGTTGCAGCGGGGTAGGGAAAGGACTTTCTCGGGTCACGGGCTCACTCACCACAAACCAGCGACCCACTGACGGATTGTATTAGGGTAGATGGCGGTAGCCGCCAAAGCGTTGCCTGAGCGATAGTTATTCGCGGATAGGAACCAGGGAGGAGCCACGGCTTACTTCCTTGGAGATGCGGCTGGGGTTGCCGGCATATTGCACCTCGCTGGCGCCGCTGAGGTCTACTTTCAAACGTTCCTGCACGCGGGTTTTAGCGTTGCTGGCCCCCGATAGGTCAAAGTCGGCAGTGCGCGCGGTCATGCCCAGCGCGTCTATCTCACAGGCGCCGGAGCCATCCACGACCAGGTCGTTGGTTTGGCCGCGCAGGTGGGTTTGGCAAGCGCCGCTCAGGTCCAGCGACAGGCGCGTTGCGTTTACATCGAGGGTGGCGGCGCAGGCACCATTTTGCTCCACGTTTAGATTGCGGGCGTCGCGGAAGCCGGCTACATCGGCCTGGCAAGCGCCGTTCAGCTCCAATTTATCTAGGGTAGGCATTGTCACGCGTACCAGCACGGGGTTGCGGTTGCCCTTCCAATTCGACCAGAACCCGCGCTGTTGGTGCCGAATCAAGAGTTCGTCGCCGCTGGTTGACACCTGCAAATCGCGCAGGTCGCGGTCTTCGCCGGCTGCTTCTATCTTAAACTCGCTACCCTGGCGCACCAATACCCGGTAGGCGCCGTTGGCTTGAATGGTGTGGAAATCGGTGAAGGAATACGTGCGGCGGCCGTCGCCGTAGGAACTGAAATCGGTTGGAAAATCTGCCTTCGGGATGTCAATGTTCACTTTCACATTGCCGTTTTCATCGGTATCAGTATTGATACGAACACCACCTTCGGATTCGTTGACGCGCACGTCTATGCCGTCATTCTCATCGGTGTCCTGCTCGTCATCATTGGTGAAATCAGAATCAGCACACTCAAGGCAGCGCAGTTGGGTGCCAATGAGTTCGTAGGTGTGTGTGTCCGCGTTTTCAGGCTTTTCGTTGTTCACGAAGTTTTCGCTGTCCAGACGGTTCGCAAACTCCTTGCTCAGGCGGTAGCGCTTGTTTTGGGGTAGGCGCAGGGTCACGTCCAGGTCCTGGTCGCGGAAGCGGGCATCGGGTTGAAACGTGAAGAAATCATCGAGTACCAGTGTGGCGTTGTCGGTGGCGCGAGCGGTGTAGCGGATAGAGGTGCTGGCCGTACGAATGGCTTCCTGCTCCGTGGCGCCGCGCGCCGAAAGGTACTTCACCAGTTCCACCACTTGCCCGCTGTCGGCTTCTGTCAGGTTCAGATCCACCCATTTGTGGCCATCGTTGTGCGTGGTATGGTTGTCGAGCAGGATGGTGCCGGCCGTGAGGGTAGGGAACCGCTCGGTCTGCGTCACCTCGCCTTCCATCTGGAAGTCGCGGCTGATGCGCACACCGGCTGCGCTGGCTCCTACCACGCTCAGTAACCACAGCCCTAGTAGGGAAAGGCCTGCAATGCGGCTCAGAACAGGCCGGCGCAAAATCAGCCCCAAGCCCAGCAGGAACATGGCCAACACCGGAATGGCCCCGGCGGCATAGAAGGCCAGCAGCGCCCACGAAGGCACGCTATTGGTGAACAGGTAGGGAGGAAATGGACCGGTATGGATGAAGCCTTGCGACTCGGGCAACACGCCCAGACCCACGCCCAGTGCAATGGTGAAGGCCAGCAAAAAGCCAAACCCAGTTATTACTAGCAGTGCCCCAGCTACTACCCGAATCAAGGTGCCCACAAAGCCCACAGCAGGACGCAGATTGCGGCCGGCGCCTTCAATGAACGTACCGATAGGACGGCTACCGGGCGTAACTGCACCTTCTTCCGAAGCACGCAGGTTGCTGTCTAAGGCAGAGAGCGTCACGGCATCGCCACGCATCCGAAGACGGTCGGAGGCCGTTTTGGCCTCCGGTACCAGAATCCACAGAATGATGTAGAGGATGAACGTGAATCCTCCCACGAAAAGGCCTGCCAGCAACAACACCCGAATCAAGACAACATCGGTACGGAAGTAGGCCGCCAAACCAGCCGACACGCCGCCGATTTTACCGCTGTCAACGTCGCGGTAGAGCTTGCGGAAGTTGGGGTCTTCATCGCTCAGCACATTATCGTAGCGCTTGGGCAGTGCAATCCAGAGCACTATGTAGGCAATTACAGAGAAAGCCGATAGTTTTTCGCCCAACTCATCCAGCCAGCTGATATCGTCGAGAACAGGACCAGCGAGCAACACCCCTACAAACGCCAGCCGGAACCACAGCGGGTTGACGGTGAAGTAGCGGCCCAGGCCGGCGGCTACCCCAGCCACCTTGCGATTGGCCATGTCGCGGGAGAGGCGGCGGGGTTCGTCGGTAGCGGCGGTGGCATTGCCAGGGTCAGCGGCATTTTTTGTGCTGCCGGTGTAGGCCCGGCCGCTGGCGCTGTTTGTGCTGCTGCCTGTAGTGCCGGTGTAGAAGCCTTCGGCGGTGCCGCTGGCCACGGCCGAGGCCAGAATTTCTTCGTCTTCCTCGGCCTCATCGGCGGCCTGAAAATCGCGTACGCGGCCCATCTTCGCTACCATCTGCTCCACGTCTTCCAGCGAAATAATCTGCTTGCTGGGCGAAAGCCGCGATACAAACAGCTCGGCAATGCGGCTCTCAATGTCAGCCACGATTTCCTCGTGTCCGCGGTAGCCAGAGAAGTGGGCTTTCACCTCGGCCAGGTAGCGGCCAAGGACTTCGTATCCATCTTCCTCGATGTGGAAGATGATGCCCTGAAGGTTGATGCTGATGTTCTTTTTCATCTCAGTGCTGCAACTAGTTCAAGTGAAAGGGAGTGGGGAGAGGGAGGCGGACTAGGCCGCGTCGGAGGAGGGGGTAGGCGAGTGAGAGCGGATAATCCGAATGGACTCCTCTACTTCCTCCCAGGTCAGGCGTAGCTGGTGCAGAAACTCCTGCCCGGCCAGCGTGAGCGTGTAGTACTTGCGGGGCGGCCCGCTCGTCGATTCCTTCCAGGTATAATCCAGAAGGGCGGCATTCTTGAGGCGGGTGAGCAGCGGGTAGAGGGTGCCCTCCACCACAATCATGCGGGCTTGCGTGAGCTCCTCCAACATGTCGGAGGCATACACCTCGCCGCGGGCAATGATTTCCAGGATGCAGAATTCCAGAATGCCCTTCCGCATCTGCACTTGGGTGTTCTCTACTTTCATGGGCTGAGGACAGATATCGGTGAAGAATGAGACAAAGGTAACAGAAGGTACTATGTAACACAAGGTACTGTGTAAATATATTTTTGGTTGTCATTTCAGAAGAATTTTTTGTTCGGAAATGAGAGACTAGACCCAGCGTGTTAATTACCAAACACTCTGACTATCAGTTAAGAAAGCACAACACTATGCATCGGCCCGATTTGTGCTAAACGCCAGTTGGTCGTTTTTGCCGAAAGCGCATAAGAATGAAGTAACTTGCGTTTCGGTCGTGGTCACGGCTTGCCATTTTACCCTAGTAGGATACTATGATGCACTTCTCCCGTTTCGCTACTCTCGGGTTGTTATTGTCTGGGCTAGCCTTGGGGCAAACTGTTAAGGCTCAGAGCACAACGCCAAAATACAGCAACGAATTTCTGAATCTTGGCGTGGGTGGCCGGGCGCTGGGTATGGGCAATGTGCAGGTGGCTCTAGCCTCCGATGCCACCGCTGGCTACTGGAACCCGGCCGGCCTCACGCAGCAAAAAAATAAGTACGACGCCGTGCTCATGCACTCCGAGCTGTTCTCGGGCATCATCAAAAACGACTACGCCGCTTTCTCCATGCCCCTCGACGAGCAGAGCGCCATCGGCGCCAGCCTCGTGCGGCTGGGGGTAGACGATATTGCCGACACGCGCAATCTGGTGAACGAGTACGGCCAGATCGACTATGGCCGCATCACCTACTTCTCCATCGCTGATTATGCCATGCTGCTGTCCTACGCCCGCAAAATCGGGAGCGTGGAGGGCTTGTCGGTAGGGGCGAATGCCAAGATCATCTACCGCAATGTGGGCGATTATGCCAATGCTTGGGGCTTTGGTATCGACGCGGGTATGCAGTACAATCACGCCGGCTGGCAACTGGGCCTGATGGCCCGCGACATTACCACTACCTACAACGCTTGGTCTATCAACGCGGATAAGTTTCGGCAGACGCTGGTGCCCGGTGAGACCATGCCCAAGGGCGGCCCCGAGGTAACGCTGCCCCGTTTCATTCTGGGCGCCGCCCGCCTGATTAAGCTGCCAGGTGAGTTCACAGCCCTACCGGCCCTAGACCTGGAAATGACCACAGATGGCCAGCGCAACACCCTGATTTCGTCCAGCACCGTGAGCATCGACCCGCGCGCGGGTATTGAAATTGGGTACAGCAACCTGGTGTACCTGCGCGGTGGGGTAGGAAATTTTCAGAAGATCAAGTCCTTCAAAAGTACTACGCAGGAAGATTGGCACGCCCAGCCCAGCCTGGGGGTAGGGGTGGCCCTCAGCGGCCTGCGCCTCGATCTGGCCCTCTCGCGCCTGGCCGTGGAAAACACGGGTGGCAGCGCTTCCCAGACCAACTCTGTTATCGTGTCGCTGGGCTACGGCTTCAAATAAACGCGACTTCGACTTTTAGCTACATGATAGATTATCTGGTTTCTATGAAACACGCATACGTTTGGAAGGTACGTGGGCTGTGGCAACGCTTGTTACTGGTGTTGGTGTTTCTGCTGGGCGCTCAGCAGCTGCTAGCCCAATCCGGGGCCTACGGCAACGAATGGATTGTATCCGGGCAGCAGTATTACAAGATACAGACCGTGCGCGACGGCCTCTACCGTCTCGACAATGCCTACCTCGCGCAAGCTGGCATTAACGGAGTAAATCCCAGTCAGTTTCAGCTGTGGCGGCGCGGTCAGCAAGTGGCTATATACGTGGGCGGCAACGCCACCACGCAAGATGCCAGCACCTATATTGAGTTCTTTGGGCAGGGCAACGACGCCAAGCTAGACCGTGGTATGTATAAGAGGGCGATTGATCAAGCACAACCCTATTACAGTCTCTTCACTGACACGGCTGCGTATTTTTTGACGTGGTCGGGCGTTACCCAAGGTAAGCGTATGACTCAGCCAACGCCTGCCGTGCCAGGTACGGCCGCACCGTATTGGCTTCGACCCGAGTTGCAGATACACGGCTATGATTATAACAACGTAGATGAGGTAAGCTCTGTATTTCAGCCTTGGGGTGAGCCTTCAGAGGGCTTCTTCTCAGGACAGATCAATACAGGCGGCTACACTTTTTCCGTAGGTACAGAGCAGCGAAAAGGTGGTAATGCACAACTGGAAGTGCGCCTAGCGGGTAGCTCTAGAGTTGGGCACGTTGTTGAAATGGCAATTGAGCAGCCAGGCGGTACTCGGCGTTTGTTAGGCACCGAGCGTTTCAATACGTATGAAAATAGAGTAGTAAAGTATGTCTTACAACCAGCAGATATACAACCCAATGGGACTGTACGTGTACAGATAAAGCCAACCGCAGCAGGGGATGTTGTTCGGATTGCATATATCAAAATTACATATCCACAAACTGCACGCTGGATAGCCAGCCGCGAGAGTCGTTATTTCACAAACGACTCTACGTTGAATGCGCCGGCTTACTATGTACTCGATAGCATTCCAGGCAGCGTATATGGATATGATGTAACGGATCCTTATAGCGTACAGCGCATTACAGGCACGGTCACTACTAGTACAAGACGAGGTTTCTACTTCCCAACTGCCAGTAGCAATAATACTAGGCAGTTGCTATTGGCAGATACTGAAAAACCTTTGAAGCCCACCCTACCGGCTCGACGCGTCAATTTCGTCTCGTTGCAGCCTACAGCCGCTGATTTTATCATTATTACGAGTCCTGTAATGATGCAGGCGGCGGGAGGGACGCCTAATGCAGCCCAGGCATATGCCGACTACCGGGCCTCCACTATCGGCGGTAAACATGATGTGCTGATGGTAACCAGCCAGCAGTTGTTTGATCAGTTTCATTACGGAGAAAAATCGCCGCTGGCACTACGGCATTTCACTCTGTGGATGCTCACGGATAAAAGTCGGGAGAAATACTTGCTGCTATTAGGGAAAGGATACTCTGTTAGTCAGAGAGAAGGTAATTACGTACGTAACATACCCGGTGTTGATCATGTGCCGACTAGCACTCGCGCGGTGTCGGATTTGTTTTACTCTGCTGATTGGGAAAACAATAACTATGTAGGTGGTTTAGCCACCGGCCGTATTGTGGCTAGAAATGCCCAAGAGGTGATGAACTACCTCAATAAGCTGAAAGACCACGAAGCACTGGGCGTAGAAGGGTGGCGAAAAAATGCTGTGAATATGGTAGGCGGCCAAAATGTTGCCGACTATTCAGAATTCAATAGCTATATGGAGAAATACAAACAGCTAATAGAAGCGCCGTGCTTTGGTGGGAAAGTAATTAAGACCTATCGACGCTCGGAGCTTGGCACAGTTGGCTCATTCCCGGTTGGTGTGAGCATTGCTGACGAACTGAACAAGGGCGTGTCGTTACTTACGTATTTTGGACACGGTTCGCCCTCCGTTCTTGATGTTGACTTTGGAAACATCAATGACGCCACGAAAAATTATCGGAACAAAGGGAAGTATCCGGTGATGTTCGTAAACGGTTGCTCTGCGGGCAACGTGTTCGTTTTCTATTATGCTTTTAGCTCAGAATGGGTGTTAGCACCCGACAAAGGTTTTGTGGGCTTCATGTGCGAATCAGGTTTTGGCTTCTCCAACGACTTGGACGAAAGCCAAACGCTGATGTACAAATTACTACTTAATGACCCGGTCTGGTATGGTAAGCCCGTGGCGCGGGTGTGGAACGAGGTGGCGCGCCGCTTACAACCCATTGCGCAGTACAGCCCTTCCACGGCATCTGGCCTAATGTGCACCATCTGGCAGGGCGACCCAGCCCTACGGCTATTCTCACCCGCCAAGCCCGATCTGGTCATCACCAACGACAGTCTGCACATCCCCGCAGCAGCCAACGGGCAGCCCGTGCTAGCTTCGGCAGAGTCGTTTAAGCTCGTTATTAATGCGGGCAACCTAGGGAATCTATGCGGTGCCGAGAAAGTGGACGTTTGCGTGACGCGCAAGTACCCCGCTACCTCTGGCCGCAAAGACGACGCGTATAGCTTCTCCTTCACCTCTACCCAGCGCGACAACACCTACACGGTAGACATTCCGAATACAGGCGATGTGTTCGGGGAGAATACGTTTGTTGTGAAGCTCGATTGCAACAACCTAATTGATGAGCTGGATGAAACTAACAACGAAGCGCAACTGAAGTACAACTTCCTGCGGGGCGGCGTTACGGCCCTTACGCCCACAGAGTTTGCTGTTGTGCCCTCGGGGGCGGTGCGGCTGGTAGGGCAGAGCAATCTGATTAGTGCCGAACCGCGTCTGTTTGATATGGAGCTGGATACGGTGCCTACCTTCAACAGCCCCTTGGTACAGCGCAACAACACGGTTTCGGGGCGGCAGCTGGCCAGTTGGGCAGCTACTGTGCCTACCATTGCCGGGCGCGACAGTGTGGTGTGGTACTGGCGCCTGCGCCTGCAAACGCCACAGTCTGAAGAAAGTAATGCCTGGGCTACCAGCTCGTTCCGGGTGATTCCGGGTAGTGCGGGTGGGTGGTCGCAGAGCCATTACGGGCAATTTGAGCGCAACACGCAGCAGCGCGTAACCGCGGCGGCGCCCAATGGCCGTTGGAGCTTCGCGGAGGCCGATGGCGGTAGTGGGGTAGTAACTTCTACCCTTATCGGGCCGGCGCAGCAGTGGACCACTCTGTTTCATACCGTACGCACGCAGGAAAACGACAGCTACACATTGCGTCTGCTGGGCGTAGATGCTACAGGTGCTACCACCGTACTGAATCCTGATGTCACTAGCCGCGCCCACTCGCTGGCCGATGTATCTGCTGCGCGCTATCCCTACCTGCAACTGCAAGTGATACTGCGCGATACCCTTAACCACACTGCACCGCAGCTCAAGCAGTTGTTGGTAACGTACCAGGACGTGCCCGAAGGCGTGATACGCCCTGATTTGGCTGCCACGGATGCCTACACAGCCGCCACGCTCACTAAACAGGCTACTAGCGGCACGCTTAGCTTCCCGGTATACTTCCAGAATATTTCTACCACGGATTTTGGTACACCGCTGAAGGCGGAGGTTACTCTGCGGGATGCTGCCAACCGTACCAGCACTACGCTGGTAGAATACAAAGGAGGCGTACTGAAAGCCGGAGAAACTGCTAAAATTGACGTGACAGCCAACGTAGTGAACCTGGCTACCGGCGTCGTGACGGGCTCCATGAACGTAAACCCCCGCCTGCTGCCCGAGCAGTACTACTTCAACAACCAGCTAGTGCTGCCAAGCTTCAACGTGAATAACAGCAGCACGCCGCCTACCCTCGATGTAGCCTTCGATGGGCAGCACATCCTGAATGGCGATATTGTATCGCCCGCGCCGGTGGTGACAGTGCAGCTGCAAAACAACAACCTGCTACGGCCGGTGAAGGAAGCCAGCAACTTCAGCCTGTTTTTGGTGAAGCCAGGCGAAAGCAACGCCACGGAGGTTAACATGAACTCGTCGGCGGTGGCCTTTTTGGCCGATTCAGCGAAGGGCTTGGCGCGCATTGAGTACCGCCCTAGCACGGCGCTGGCCGATGGCAAATACACGCTTATCGCGCAGGGCCGCGACGCCTCCGGTAGTGCGGCGGGCAGTCAGGAATACCGCGTGACGTTCGAAGTCATCAACGAATCGACCATCACCAACGTGTATCCCTATCCCAACCCCATGACCAGCAAGGCCAAGTTCGTCTTCACGCTGACCGGGGCGCAGGTGCCGCGCAACATGAAGATTCAGATTCTGAGCCTCACGGGCCGGGTGGTGCGGGAAATCATGATGGCAGAGCTAGGCCCGCTGCGCATCGGCAACAACATCTCCGACTATGCATGGGACGGCACCGACGAGTTCGGCGACCGACTCGCCAACGGCACCTACCTCTACCGCGTGGTGCTCGACGACCCCAACAAAGACTTCCAGCACCGCACCACCGCCGGCGACAAAGCCTTCAAGAAAGACTGGGGTAAAATCGTGCTTCTGCGGTAAGAGGTGAAATGGTGAGTTGAAAAACGCGTGTCATCCTGAGCGGAGCGAAGGACCTTATCACGCCAGAACAACAAGTGTAACAACGACTCGTTCAACTGGCATAAGGTCCTTCGCAAGCTCAGGATGACACGCGTTTTTCAACTCACCATTTCACTATCTCACCATTTCACCTCTTACCTCCTCCGCAACGTCACGAAGCTGTAAGCGAAGGCGTGCTTGAGGTCAGGCTCGTGCCGTTCGCGGGTTTCTTCCTGCCATTCGGTGCGGTTGAGGTCGGGGAAAAGGGCGTCGCCCTCCACAGTTTGGTGCACCTCTGTGAGGAAAATAGTATCGGCGGCGGGTAGGGCTTGGCGGTAAATTTCAGCTCCGCCGATGATGAAAATGTCGTCGCCGAAGGTCTGGGCTAACTCCACCGCGGCGGGTACAGAATTCGCCACCTCACAGCCTGTGGGATGCCAGTCCGTCTGCCGCGTCACCACGATGTTTTGACGGTTGGGTAGGGGCTTGCCAATCGACTCAAACGTGCGTCTCCCCATCACGATGGGGTGGCCCGAGGTAAGTTGTTTGAAATGCTTGAGGTCGTTGGGTAGGTGCCAGGGTAGGGTATTGTCTTGGCCGATAACGCCGTTTTCGGCTACGGCTACGATGAGGGCTATCATGCGATGGGATAATGAGATAGTGAGTAGTAAAACGACTGTCATCCTGAGCAGAGTGAAGGACCTTCTCACATGTGAACGACAAGCGTACTAACGACTCGTTCTCATGTGAGAAGGTCCTTCGCTCTGCTCAGGATGACACGCTTCTTTCGTTCAACAGCTCACTGTTGAACCCACGCAGAAAGTCCTGCACAGGCATGCGTTTTTTGCCTTCCAGTTGCACATCGAGCAGGTCGAGCATGCCGGCGGTGGTGGCAAGGCGCAGGTAGGTGCGGCCATCGGTGGCCCAGGAGCCGGGTACGGCGGGTTGGGGAGTAACGGCTTCTTCGGGCGTAACCACGCGGGCGCGGAAAACCTTGAGGGTGCGCCCATCGGGCAGCTGCGTGAAAGCCGTGGGGAAGGGTGATAAGCCGCGAATGCGGTTTACCAGCGCCAGCGCGGGCTGCTGGAAATCCAGGCGGCCGGTTTCCTTATTAATCTTGGGAGCCGTGCGCAGGGTAGGACTGTGCGACTGGGGCGTGGTGGGTACGTTACCGACGGCCACGGCCTGTACCGTGCGCAGGGCCAGCGCCGCGCCGGCTACTTTCAGCTTTTCGTAGAGCGAACCGAAGTCGTCCTCAGGCTTGATGTCGACCACATCCTGCAAAATCAGGTCGCCGGTGTCGATTTCATGTTGTAGGAAAAAGGACGTGACGCCGGTTTGCGTTTCGCCCTCAATAAGTGCCCAGTTGATGGGCGCCGCGCCCCGGTACTGAGGTAGGAGCGAAGCATGAATGTTCAAAGAACCCAAACGAGGCATGGCCCACACGGCCTCGGGCAGCATCCGAAACGCTACGACCACCTGCAAATCGGCGGCGTAGCTGCGCAACTCCTCCTGAAACGCCGGCGACTTCAGGTTGGTGGGTTGTAGCACCGGCACGCCGTGCGCCACCGCTGCCTGCTTCACCGCCGACTCTTGGAGCTGTCGGCCGCGCCCGGCGGGTTTGTCGGGCGCCGTTATCACGGCTACCACTTCGCAGTCGGGCCAGGAAAGCAGGGTTTCTAAAGTAGGCACCGCAAAATCGGGGGTGCCCATGAAAATGATTCGAAGCATAGGAGGTAGGGGCGCGTTGCACGCGCCCATCGTTGAACGAAAGGTTTGAGAGGGGATGTGACGCGGCGCGGACGACGGACGCGTGCAACGTACCCCTACGATTCAGGATATAGCAAATACTTCTTGCGCAACTGCTTATACTGGCTCAAGCCCGGCTCCCACGACTTGCGGATTTCTACCTCCGACTTGCCGGCGATAATCTGCTGACGCAGTTCCTTCGTACCGGCCAGCCGTTCGAAGTTCTTGTTGAAAAACTGGTCTTTGGCAGTGCTTTGCTGGTAGAAATCGAGCAGGTAGCGGAGCGTGAAGTTTTCCACCTTCGCATCACGCAGGTTCACACCGCGGCAGGTTTGGCCTTTCTGGGGTGGGTCGGTGGAGCCGGCGTTGGGGGTAGGCACAAACGTGAAGGACCGTGAGGCCGGTTGCTTGGGACTGCCCAGAATCTCAAATGGCGTGCTGGTGCCGCGACCCACGCTCACGTCGGTGCCCTCAAAAAGACACAGCGAGGGGTAGAGCGCCACGCTCTGCGCGGTGGGTAGGTTGGGGGAGGGACGCACCGGTAGCTCGTAGCGCGTGGCGTGGGTGTAGCCCGCCACCGGCACCACCGTGAGCTTGCACTGTACGCCGCCGGCCAGCCACTTCTCGCCGTTCAGCATCTGTGCCAGCTCGCCTACCGTGAGGCCGTGCACGATGGGCAACGGGTCGAGGCCGACGAAGGACTTGAGCGCTGGGTCTAGCATGGGGCCATCCACGTACCAGCCGTTGGGGTTGGGGCGGTCCAGCACCACTACTTCCTTGCCTTGTTCGGCGGCGGCTTCCATCACGTAGTGCAGCGTGCTGATGAACGTATAGAAGCGCGTGCCCACGTCCTGGATGTCAAAAACCAACACATCCAGGTCTTGCAGCATCTCGGGGGTCGGCTTTTTGGTGGCGCCGTAGAGGCTGCGCACCGGCAGGCCGCTGCGGGCATCTTTGCCATCCTTGATGGTCGCGCCGTCGGCTGCCTCACCCCGGAAACCGTGTTCCGGTGCGAAAATCGTTTTCACGCCTACCCCCTGCGACAGCAACGTGTCCACGAGGTAAGCCTGGCCCACACGTGAAGTTTGATTGACTACTAGGCCCACGTGCTTGCCCTTCAGCTGGGGCAGGTAGCGTCCGAACTGCGCGGCTCCTACCTGCAACGCGGGGGCCACGGGAATTGCGCTAGCCTGCGTCGGCGGGGTAGGCGGGGTGGCCGTGGCGGGCGGGGTGGTGCGGCTGCAATCGGTGGCGAGTAGGGCGAGGCTCAGCAGGCCAGAAAGAAAGGATACTGTCATCAGAAGAAAAGGGGCTAGAAAACTGCCCGCAGACGCGTAGCTTTACGGCAGTGAACGTCTCGCAGTACATATCCCACAAAATTGATGGGGCCGACTCAGGTTCTTTTACCTCGTCGGTGACAAAAATAGCCATTATCAGCATTGCCATGGGCTTGGCGGTGATGATTGTGTCGTTTGCCATCTTGGAAGGCTTCCGCAACGAAATTCAGAACAAGATTTTTTCGTTCGGGGCGCACCTGCAAATCACCAAGTACGATACCAACAACTCGCTGGAAGTGGCGCCCATCAACGGGCAGCGACTGACGCAGGAGCTACGTACGTTTCCGCAGGTGAAAACCGTGCAGCCGTTTGCCATCAAAACGGCCATCATCAAAACCCGCGACGAGGTACTGGGCGTGGTGCTCAAGGGCATCGACGAGCCGCAGGCCGGTAGCTCGCCTATGCGCCAGAACCTGGTGGCCGGCAAGTTCCTGACCTTTCCCGATACGGCGGCCAGCGACGACGTGCTGCTCTCGCGCAAGGTGGCCGATAAGCTACGCCTGAAGGTAGGCGATGAGGCACTGTTCTACTTTATCCAGAACCCGCCCCGTATCCGGCGTTTCAAGGTCAGCGGCATCTACCAGACCGGCCTCGATGAGTTCGACGAAGTATACGTCATTGGCGACATCCGGCAGATTCGGGACCTACGCGCCTGGCCCGATTCGCTGGTGGGCGGTATGGAAGTGGTGCTGCGCGACTTCCAGCAGCTCAACCCGGTGGCCGACAATATGTACGAGCAGCTGCCCTACGACCTAAAGCTCGACAAAATCACGGAGCAATATCAGCAACTATTTGACTGGCTGAAGCTGCTCAACCGCAACGTGGTTATCTTCCTGGTACTCATTATCGTAGTGGCAACGTTCAACATGATTGCTACCATCTTCATCATGATCTTGGAGCGCACCAACATGATTGGGGTGCTTAAGGCCATTGGGGCCACCGACAACCAGATTCGCAGCATGTTTTTCTTCCGCGGCCTGAGCCTCACGGTGCGTGGCATGCTCTGGGGCAACGTGATTGGGCTGGGATTCTGCGCGGTGCAGTACTTTTTCCACGTCATCCCCCTCGACCCCGAGAACTACTACATGGACCGTGTGCCGATTCACTGGGACCTGTTTATCATTGTGGTGCTGAACGTGGCCACCTTCTTGGCCTCGCTGCTGGCCGTGCTGGTGCCTACCTACCTTATCTCGCGGATTCGGCCGGTTACAGCCATCAAATTTGATTAGTGTAAGTCTTTATTCTGACACAAAAACGAGCCAGCCGCTGAATGCATTCAGCGGCTGGCTCGTTTGTAATAAAGGCAAGGAGCCAGCTTTAAATGGGTTAGGGGGCCGTCATCAATCCAGGAACTCAATCGACTTTCCTACCCCTATCCAACCAAACTTACAGCCATTGGCTTTGCAAAACCAGGTTGGGATCGGGGCAAAGCGCAGCCCACTGGTCACGCTCTGCCGGCGCGGCCACGCCGGGAAAGTCGCCCTGGCGGCCTTGCATATCAGCAATAATCTGAAAGTGCAGATGCGGCGGCCAGTCGCCATTTTCGGGCGGAGGGCCTACCTCCGCGAAGGTGTCGCCCTGGGCAACGGTCATGCCGGGGCGGAGCAGGGTCGTTTCGCGGCGAGTCAGGTGGCCGTAGAGGGTGTAGAAAACTGTGTCTTCGAGTTGGTGTTGCAGAATGATGGTAGGGCCGTAGTCGCCAAAGTTTGCGTTGTCGGCCAGGCTGTGCACTACGGCATCGAGCGGCGCCAATACGGGCGTACCGGCGCGCAGCCACACATCCACGCCTAGGTGCAGGGAGCGGGCCGGAGCGCTGTCGTCGGCGAAGAGGGTAGGGCTGCGGCGGTAAATCACGCGGTTTTCGAGGTAGCCGCCTACCCCGATATCGGCTTGCTGGGCAGCCAGCAGGCGGGCTACCAAATCAGAAAAAGCCGCAGTGTCGCGTAAATCGGCATCCTCCAGAAGCGGATTGGCGGCAGTGAAATCGAGGCGGGCCACGTCGGGCGCGCTCAGATCGACGGGTAGCACCGGCCCAAACGCGTGTTGGTGGCGCTCCAGCAACTCGGCAAGAAAAGAAGCCATATGGTAGAAGACTTGAAAAGCAAAGGAAATGTAAGCGGGCCGATTTAGCAGCGAATGCCGCACCAGTTGCCCGCAAAGCACGTAAATACGGACATAAGCTACGCCATCCGCCGCGGAATCCCGTACTTTGTGCGCCCCAAGCGGTTGGCACACGCCGCCGTTTTTCATTGAGTTTTCAAGTTTCTAAGTTCCCCCGCATGTCTTACCTCACGCTGAACGTCGTTGACCTGACCCAGGAAACGTCCGACGCTGTTACCATTCATCTCGAAAGCCCCGACCGCCAGCCTATTGCCAGCCAGCCCGGCCAGTTTTTGACCCTGATTCTGCCCTGCGGCCCCGGTGGCAAAAAAGAGCGCCGCGCCTACTCGCTCAGCAGTACGCCCACCGAGGCGCCACGGCTGGCCGTTACGGTGAAGCGCGTAGCGGGTGGCTTGGTTAGCAACTATTTGCTGGATACGGTGCGGGTAGGGCAACAGCTGGAAGCCATGGCACCCCTGGGCAACTTTGCCTTGCAGCCCAACCCCAGTGCAGCGCGCTCCTTAGTATTGGTTGGTGCAGGCAGCGGCATCACGCCCCTCATGAGCATGTTGAAAGCCGTGCTGCGCGAGGAGCCCCAGAGTCGTGTGCTGCTGGTATACGGCAACCGCACCGAGGAATCGGTGATTTTCCGGCAGCAACTGGCCCAATTGGAGGCGCAGTCGGGCGGGCGCTTGCAGGTAGAGCACGTATACAGCCAGCCGCACACGCCCGCCAGCGGCAAGCCGCACCAGTACACTGGTCGCCTCAACCGCACCATGCTGCTGCGTATTCTGGAGCAGCGCCACGCCAGCGCCCCGGCACAATCGGAGTACTACATGTGCGGACCGGAGGGCATGATGGCGGAAGCTCGTGCCGCCCTGGATTTGCTGGGCGTACCCGCCGCGCAGATTCACCGCGAAAGTTTTGTGGCCGCTGCTGAGTCGGCTGAAACTGCCGCGGCCCAGCCCAACGGCCACGGCGACGTATCCACGGCCGACGACGATGACGCTTCGGCTACCCGCAAAGTAACCGTGCAGTACGAAGGCAGCGAGTACCAGTTCGACGTAGCGCCCGACCAGACCATTCTGGAAGCAGCTCTGGACTTGGATATCGACCTACCCTACTCCTGCCAGGCAGGCCTGTGCACCGCCTGCCGTGGCAAGTGTTTGAGTGGCAAAGTACACCTCGATGAGCGCGAAGGCCTGTCAGATTCCGAAATGGAAAAAGGCTACGTGCTGGTGTGCGTGGCGCACCCGCTCACCAAAGATGTGGTGATTGAAATAGATTAGCAGTCGAGCTAGCATTTGCTTACCTTCCACTATGGATACAACCACGTGGCTGACCGTTGCCCAGCGCTTGCAGGCGCTGGCGCAAACGGGCCTGGAATACTCGAAAGACAGCCCTTTCGACCTGGAGCGATACGCTGAAATCAGGGCATTGAGCGTGCAGATGGTAGCCGGGCTGACGGATGAACCGCTGGAAAAAGTAACGGCTTTTTTCACCTCCGAAACTGGTTATCAGACGCCTAAGGTGGATGTGCGGGTAGTAG
This sequence comes from Hymenobacter sp. NBH84, assembly GCF_014217645.1. Lineage (NCBI taxonomy): Bacteria > Pseudomonadati > Bacteroidota > Cytophagia > Cytophagales > Hymenobacteraceae > Hymenobacter > Hymenobacter sp. NBH84. The sequence goes on along the minus strand of NZ_CP043644.1, from coordinate 2,454,732 downwards.
CATTCCGGGGCACCGACGAGGTGCTGATGGTGCAGGAAAAAATGGACCACAACCGCTGGACCCTACCCGGCGGCTGGGCCGATGTGGGCCTGACACCCTTTGAAGTAGCCGAGAAAGAAGCCGAGGAAGAAACCGGCCTGCACGTGCGCGCCGTGCGCCTGTTGGCCCTGTTCGACAAAAAGCAGCACGCCCACCCGCCGCAGCCCTGGTACGTCTACAAGTGCTTTGTGCTGTGCGAGGTGGTGGGCGGCGAGCTGGGCAACAAGAATGTGGAAACCGCTGGCGCCCGCTGGGTGCGCGAGGCCGAGCTGGAAGCGCTAGACTTATCCACCGACCGCGTCACGAAGTCGCAGGTGGCCACAATGTTTGAGTTTGCCCGTCAGCCCGAAAAACCTACCCTTTGCGACTAAACCCGTAACCCTACCTCTCGGTTGTATACCGATAGCCTAGCGACCAACGTTGCGGGCTTATTTCCCTTCCGAATCACGATAAGATACCTACTATGAATATTGCTCCTGCGCCGGCACATGAGTTGGCAACTGATACGCAGCGTCCCGCGCGCCGTTACCTGCCCGAGACGTTTGCGGTAACAGACTGGGCCTCGCTGGAATCGTACTTCGAAGAGTTGCGCGACCGGACCATTGCTTCGGCTGAGGAGTTGGAAAACTGGCTGCTCGACCGCTCGGAGCTGGAATCGGTGCTGAGTGAGGACCTGGCGTGGCGCTATATCCGCATGACGTCGGACACGCAGAGCCAGGAGCGGGCCGAGGCATTTCAGTTCTTCGTGAACGAAGTGGAGCCGCAAGCCGCGCCCTACGACCACGCCCTCAACGAAAAGCTTATGGCCTCGCCCTACCTGCCGGAGCTAAACCAAGACCGCTACCGCGTGTTTCTGCGCTCGGTGCGGCAGGCGCTGGACATTTACCGCGCCGAGAACATTCCGCTGAAAACCGAAATCAGCACCAAGCAGCAACAGTACGCGGCCACGGTAGGCGCCATGACGGTGACCCTGGATGGGGAGGAAATAACCCTACCCCGCGCTGCCGACAACCTCAAAAGCACCGACCGCACCGTGCGCGCAACGGCCTATCAGGCCATTCAGGAGCGGCGCTTGCAGGATGCCAAAGCCCTCGACCAACTTTTCACGGAGCTAGTAGACCTGCGCGACCAGATGGCCCGCAATGCTGGTTTCGCCAACTTCCGCGACTATATGTTTGCGGCGCTGGGCCGCTTCGACTACACGGCCGAGGACTGCTTCGACTTCCACCGCGCCATCCGTGAAACCGTGGTGCCCCTCATCGACGACCTCGACCTGGAGCGCCGGCAAGACCTGGGCCTACCCGAGCTACGGCCCTGGGACTTGGACGTGGACACTTCCGGCAAAGCACCGTTGCGACCCTTCGAAACAGGGGAGGAGCTACTGGAAAAGACCATTACCGTGTTTCAGCGCCTCGACCCCTTCCTGGGTGAGTGCCTGCGCACCATGCGCCAGATGGGCCACCTCGACCTGGAGTCGCGCAAGGGCAAAGCGCCGGGCGGCTACAACTACCCGCTGGATGAAACGGGTGTGCCCTTCATCTTCATGAACGCCACCGCCTCCCTGCGCGATGTGGTGACGCTGCTGCACGAAGGCGGCCACGCGGTGCATTCCTTCCTCACGCGCCGCCTACCCCTCTCGGCCGACAAGCACCCGCCATCCGAAGTGGCCGAGTTGGCTTCGATGAGCATGGAGCTGATGAGCATGGATTACTGGGACGAGTTCTTCCCAAATCCCGACGAGCTGCGCCGCGCCAAGCGTACCCATCTCGAAGGCGTGCTGGAAACCTTCCCCTGGGTAGCCACCATCGACAAATTTCAGCACTGGGTGTACGAGCACCCGCAGCATACCGAAGCCGAGCGCCATCAGCGCTGGAAGGAGATATTCGACGAGTTCAACCAGCGCACCGTGAGCTGGCAGGGCCTCGATACCTACAAGCCCTACCTCTGGCAGAAGCAGCTGCACCTCTACGAAGTGCCGTTCTACTACATTGAGTACGCTATGGCTCAGTTGGGCGCCATTGCCGTGTGGCGCAACTACCGCCAAGACGCACAGCAAGGCCTGGATGCGTACAAGCGTGCGCTGGCGCTGGGTTACACCGCGCCCATTGGCGAGATTTACGAGGCGGCCGGTATCCGTTTTGATTTCAGCACCGAATACCTGCGCAGTCTGGCCGATTTCGTGCGCGAGGAAATGGCGAAGCTCTAACTGCTCACAAACTACTGCTGACGACAACGCCCACCTTGCGCAAGGTGGGCGTTGCTTGTTTTTAGGGGGTGATTTCGGAACCCCTTGCCAGTATGAAAACCTGTGTAGCGGGTTGGATAAGGGCTTTTGGGCGAACGGATTCGCAAGGCATAGCAGGCGTGAAATTTCCTGATCGACAGCCTTTCAGCCACTACAAGAGGCTAAATAGTAACTCGTTGAAACTGTAACAGGTATAGCTAGTCAACTCTCACCCGTTCGCCCCTCTATATGTCGCGCTTACCTTACCCCACCAAACACCGTTTCCCGCTGGCCGTTCTGAGCCTGCTTCTGCTCCTGAATTTCACCGGCTGCGGCATCTCCGAACAGGTGCAGCAAGCCAAAGCATTCGAGAATGCCCAGATTCGCCTGGCATCGGTGCAGCAAGCCACCGTGGCCGGCATCGACATCATGCAAATCCGGCAGCTCAGTGACCTGAGCACCGTGGACAAGGCCCGTCTGGCCGCTGCCTATGCCGCCGGCAACCTGCCCCTGCGCATGCTAGTGAATCTAGAAATCCGCAATCCGAATGCTGAGATGGCTGCCCTGAATGAGCTGGATTACATTGCCCTCATCGACGGTAAGCAGGTAGCCAAAGGCCGCTCTACGCAACGGATTGAGGTAGCGCCCAACGGTGGCACTACCCTGGCACCCATCACGGTGGAAAGTAATTTGCGCGAGGCTCTGAGGGAGGAGTCGGGTGAAGCTCTGGCCGACCTAGTGCTGGGCTTTGCAGACCGCGACCGTCAGCCCGTACGTCTGACCATGCGCGTGCGCCCTACCTTCGTTACCAACAATGGCCGCCGTATTACACCTGCAGGCTACATCAATCTGAGTAAGGAATTTACTGCCAGTCAATTGATTGACGCCATAGAGAAGCGTGATTCGTTAAACACACGCCCGTAGCCGTAGCACTCTTGTAGGCTACGCTGCACTACCTAGCCGGCTCGATCTTTCGGGCCGGCTTTTGTATGTACTGTATACTTATTTATTTAAATAAAATCTAAATAAGACTTGCATCTGAAACTTTGAAGCATACTTTTGCATCACTGTTTAGAATACTTCTAAACAGTGGTTTGGTGACCATCGGGGCTATTCGGCGGAATAGTCCCGAGAATCCAACCCGCATTCGCAACTGCTTCTTTCTTTATGCCCTGCGCTCGTCTTTGTCTGCTTTTGCTGATTACCCCGCTGGCCACGTTGGCCCAGCGGCCGGTAGCACCAGCAGACACGGCCCGGCTCCGGGGGCGCACCTTGGATGAGGTAGTGGTGACAGCCACCCGCACCGAAAAGTCCCTGACCGAAGTGCCGATTCCGGTGACAGTAGTAGGCAAGGCCCAGATTCAGGCTATGGGCTCGTTGCGCCTCAACGATGTGCTGGGCGAGCAAACCGGCCTTACCCTAGTAGCCGACCACGGTCGGGGCGTGCAGCTGCAAGGCCTGAACCCCGAGTACACGCTGATTCTGGTGGACGGTGAGCCGTTGATTGGTCGCACGGCCGGCACGCTGGAGTTGTCGCGGCTGGCGGTGGGCAACATCGAGCGGATAGAGGTAGTGAAAGGGCCGGCCTCGGCGCTGTGGGGCTCGGAGGCACTGGCGGGTGTGGTCAACATCATCACCCAAAAGCCCCAGCCCGGCACCCGCGGCGATGTGCGCCTACGCTACGGCTCCAACCAGACCACCGATTTGAGCGGTACGTTCAATACCAAAGGCGAGCGGCTGGGCCTTACGGTTTTCGGCAACCGCTACAGCTCCCAAGGCTATACCCTGCAACCCGCAAGCGGCACGGCCACGGTGCCGCCCTTTGCCAGCTACACAGGCCAGTCGCGCCTCACCTACAAGGTAGGGGAGCGCACAAACCTGAGTGTGTCGGGAAGGTATTTCATTGAAAATCAACGAAGCACCATGCCCGTGACGGGCGAAGACGGTACTACGGCCGACGTGCGTAGTGCGGGCCGGCAAACGGATTACAGCGTGAATCCGGTGCTGACCCACACATTCTCCGACAAGCTCTTTGGCACGGCGCGCTTCTACTACGCCGGCTACCAAACCCGCGAAGACTACACCTACACGGCCACCGGCGCGCCCTACGACGCCAGCTATTTCCACCAGACCTTCACCCGTCCCGAGGTGCAGCTCGACTGGCAGCTGCACCCGCGCCACCTGCTTACGGTAGGCGGCGGCTTCCTCACAGAAATCGTGGAAGCCACCCGCTACGACCAGCGCCAACGGATGCGCTCGGGCTACGGCTTCGTGCAGGACGACTGGTCGCCGGTGCCGGGCCTGAACCTGGTGGCCGGTGCCCGCTACGATGGGCACAGCCAATACCAGGGGCAGCTCAGCCCCAAGCTTTCGGGACGCTACCAGGTGCGGCCGTGGCTGGCGGTACGCGGCTCGGCGGGTAGGGGCTTTCGGGCGCCGGATTTTCGGCAGCTCTACCTCAACTTTTCCAATCCGGTGGTAGGGTATAGCGTGTTCGGTACGCACCAGGTAGGGGAGAAGGTGGCGCAGCTGGCGCAGCAAAACCAGATTGCCCGCGACGCGGCTACGGGCGAACTGCTCATCAACCAAACGCTGCTCGACCAAGCCAGCGGCCTCACCGCCGAAAGCTCCCGCGCATACAATGTGGGCGTGCAGCTCACGCCGGGCAAGAAGCTGAACCTAACGGTGAACTTCTTTCACAACGACCTTGAAAACCTGATTGAAACGGCGGCCGTGGCGCAAAAAACCAACGGGCAATCGGTGTTTTCTTACCGCAACGTGAGCCGGGCCTATACCCAGGGCGCGGAGGCGGAAGCCAGCTACCCACTGCTGCCGGGTCTCACGCTGAGCGGTGGTTATCAGTACCTGATTGCCAAGGACAAGGACGTGGTAGAACGCCTGAAAGCCGGCGAAGTCTACCGCCGCGACCCGACTACCCTCGCCACCGAGCGGGTGCCCGTGGGCGACTACGGTGGCCTGTATAACCGCTCGCGCCACTCCGGCAATGTGAAGCTGTTTTATCAGGACATGCGGCGCGGCTATTCGGCCAGCTTGCGCGGTATCTACCGGGGGCGCTACGGCTTGCAGGACCGCAACGGCAACCAGGTTCTGGACGCCGACAACGAATACGTAGCGGGCTACTGGATCTGGAACGTGGCCGCCAGCAAAACCCTGCACCAGCGCTACACCGTGCAAGCCGGCATCGACAACGCCCTCAACTTCACCGACGCGGCCAACATCAGCACGCTGCCGGGCCGCCAGTACTACGCCAGCCTGGTAGTGGCTATCGGGGCGAAGTAACGGTATCTCAACGATTTCTCTTTCCTAATCACTATACCCTGCTTTCTGATGAATGCTTTGTTCTCCCGTTTTGCCCTGCTGACCCTGACCACGGCCACCCTGGGCCTGACCGCCTGCTCCGACGACTCAGACGATACCAATGCCGTGGCGCCTGCGCTGGAAGTGAAAACCGCCAGCAACCTAATGCCTGCCGCTGGTGGTACCACCAGCACCGGCCAGCCCGCCACGCCCAAGCACTACGCCTTCTACAGTCTGGCTACTGGCAAAGAAGTGTCCTACACCGACTCAGCTTCCACGAAGTGGGACATTGCCGTGCGCAGTACCACTATTCTGGTAAACGGCGGCACCAGTGGCCCTGGCAAGGGTAGCGCTCAGGTGGTGGATGGGCTGTTTACGGAAATCACCGAAGCGCCCGCCACGGGGTACAAGCAGGATACCAACACCGGCAAGGCCATTCCGACGGGCTCGGGCAATGGCTGGTACAGCTACAACTCTACCACGCACCTTATTACGCCCATTGCTGGCAAAGTCATCATGCTGCAAACTGCCGATGGCAAATATGCCAAGATGGAAGTGGTGAGCTACTACAAAGACGCGCCCGCCACGCCTACCGCTGCCAGCCCCAGCGGCTGCTATACCTTCCGCTATATGTACCAGCCCGACGGCTCGCGCAACCTGAAATAAAGTCCGGTCTAGGTGGGTAGGTGCGGCGATATGGAGCGCTAACCCTACCTGCCTGGTGCCGGCACAACTCAATCATCAACCAATCAGCCCTACCCTTTATGCCCAAGCAAATCTTGAAGCTGCTCTTCTTACTTCTGCTGCTGGCCGCTACCAAACTGGGGCAGGCCGCCGCGCCTGCCCGTATCGTGTCGCTGAGCGGCACCATCAGCGAAATGGTGTGCGACCTGGGCCACCAAGCCGATTTGGTAGGCGTGGACGTGACCAGCACCTACCCCGCCGCGTTGGCCAAGCTGCCCAAGGTAGGGCACACGCGCAGCATCTCGGCCGAAGGTGTGCTGGCCTTGCGCCCTACCCTGATACTGGGCACTACGGAGTCGATAAAGCCGGAAGTGGCCTCGCAGCTGCGCTCGGCGGGGGTGTCGGTGCAGCTATTCAAGCAGGAGTATTCGGTGGCCGGCACGAAGAAGCTGGTGCAAGAGGTAGCCTCTCTATTAGGCGCCACGGCCCAAGTGCCGGCTCTCACCAAGAAGCTCGACGCCGACCTCACGAAGGTGCAAAAGCCCACGAAAGCGCCCAAAGTGCTGTTTGTGTACGCCCGCGGCACAGGCACCATGATGGTGGCCGGGCAGGGTACCTCGGTGGAAAAGGTGATTCAGCTAGCCGGTGGGCAAAATGCGGCTGTTGGCTTCTCTGACTTCAAGCCCCTCACTGCCGAAGCCCTGGTGGCCGCCAATCCCGACTACCTGCTGCTGTTCGATAGCGGCCTGGAGAGCTTGGGCGGCAAAGCGGGCCTGCTGCAAGTGCCCGGCGTGGCCCAAACCACCGCCGGCCGCACCGGCCACATCATCGAGATGGACGGCCAATTGCTCACGGGCTTCGGGCCGCGCCTGGGCCAGGCGGCCGCCGAACTGGCTCGTTTGACGAAATAGATGCCATTGTTCTGGTGTGGGCCTCACCCCCCGGCTCCTCTCCGAAAAGGAGAGGGGAGCCGAACGATTAAGGTGCTAGCGGTTTGCTAGTGGCTTTTGATAAAGTAAGAGCCATTAGCCAGCAGCCAACCGCTAACGTCTGGCACCCCTTCTCTTCGAAGAGGGGGCCGGGGGGAGGCCCACACCAGAACAACTCCACTTACTACCCTTTCCTATGCCTACCCTCGCTGCTCCGTCTGTATCTACCGTGCCTACCCGCACCAGCACGGCTACCCGCCGCCGATTGATGCTGCTAGCCGCGGCGGTGCTACTGGTAGCGGCTGTGGTAATAAGTGTAGGAGCCGGAGCCATGCGCATTGCCCCAACGGCGCTGCTCGGTATCTTCCTGGCGAAGCTGGGCATGTCGACAACGCTTGGTTTTGAGCCGCAACAAGAGGCTGTGCTGTGGGCTATCCGGCTGCCGCGAGCTTGTTTGGGTGTGCTGGTAGGCGCTAGCCTGGGATTGGCAGGAGCGGCTATGCAAGGCCTGTTCCGCAACCCCCTGGCCGATCCGGGGCTAATTGGCGTATCGGCGGGGGCGTCGTTGGCAGCGGTGGCTACCATTGTGCTGCAAGCCACACTGTTTCAGACAGCAGGCGAGTGGCTGGGGCTATATCTGCTGCCGGTAGCGGCGTTTGTGGGCGCGTGTGGCACCACGCTGGTTGTGTATCAGCTCTCGAAGGAAGGGGGTAGGGCCGTGGTCAGTACCATGCTGCTGGCGGGCATTGCCATCAACGCGTTGGCGGGTGCCCTCACCGGCCTGCTCACCTACGTGGCCACCGATGCTCAACTGCGCAGCATCACGTTTTGGGGGCTGGGCAGCCTGGGCGGCGCCTCGTGGCCTGTTATCCTGAGTATCCTACCTTTTCTGGTGGTGCCGTTGCTGTGGCTGCCCCGCTTAGGCAAACAACTGAACCTGTTGGCATTGGGCGAAGGCCCGGCCGCCCACTTGGGCCTGCCAGTAGCTTCGCTCAAGCGTCAGCTCATCGTGCTCAGCACCCTGGCCGTGGGTACGTCGGTGGCGGTGGCGGGTGCCATTGGTTTTCTGGGACTAGTGGTGCCGCACTTGGTCCGCTTAGTGGCCGGCCCCGACCACCGGGGCGTGCTGCTGGGCTCGGCGTTGGGCGGCGCGGCGGTACTCACGCTGGCCGACACGCTGGCGCGCACCGTAGCGGCCCCCACCGAGCTGCCCATCGGTATCCTAACGGCCCTGCTGGGCACGCCGGCTTTCATTGTGATTCTGCTTCGCGAAAAGCGCCGGCTGTTTTAGCATTGGTTGTTGCACGATGTAGAGACGCATACTTGCGTCTCGTCGTTGAACGATTTCGGCCATACGGCGCGGACGACGAGACGCAAATATGCGTCTCTACATCGTGCACTAGTTAGTAAAAATAACGTCCTGTTACTGGTTGATAATCATTATAATATACAAGTGTTATAGACTTAGTTAACGTCAATTTTTGAAATCCCTACCCATGTTCGACGTACAACATATAAGCTATCAAATCGGGAGAAAAATCCTGCTGCAACAGGTTTCCTTCCGCGCCCGCCCCGGCGAATTGATGGTGATACTAGGAGCCAATGGGGCGGGCAAATCTACCCTGCTGCGCCTACTCAGCGGCGACTTGCTACCCAGCGGCGGCAGTGTCTCGTTTCGGGGACAGCCCTTGGCAAGTCAGCTGCCGGGCGAGCTGGCGCGGCACCGTGCGGTACTCACGCAGCAGCACACGCTGGCGCTGGCTTTCTCGGTGGAGGAACTGGTGATGATGGGCCGCTACCCACGTTTCCGGGGGCAGCCTAGCGCCCACGACCACTTTGTGGTGCGGGCGGCGCTGGCGATGGTAGGCCTAACCGACATGGCCCAGCGCAGCTACCCCACGCTCTCGGGTGGGGAGCAGCAGCGGGTGCAGTTGGCGCGGGTGCTGGCCCAGGTGTGGGAGGCCGACCCCGGCTACCTACTCCTCGACGAGCCCCTCACCGGCCTCGACCTGCACCACCAGCACCGCACCCTGGCCGTGGCCCGCGAGCTGGTAGGCAAGGGCTTTGGGGTAGTGGCCGTGCTCCACGATCTGAACCTGGCCGCGCAGTTTGCCGATCAGGTGCTGTTGCTGCATCAAGGAAAGATGTTGGCCTACGGCCCGCCTGCCCAGGTGCTGACGGCTGCCAACATCCTTGCCGGCTTCGACTTGCCCGTGCAGCTCGTGCCGCATCCTCATCACGATTGCCCGCTCATTGTACCGTGCCCTACGGTGAATTGGTAGGGTGGGGATGAGCCCTGTCTTCGTGTGTCATCCTGAGCGGAGCGAAGGATGACACACGAAGACAGGAAAGGCCGATACTTCACAACTTCACAAACTCACAACTTCACCATTGCCTATGTCAACCATCACGTTTTCAACTGAAACCCTCGCCCAACGCTGGGCCGAATACCGCCAGCAACATCCTAAAAACCGTATTCGCAATGCTGCCGACGACCTGGGCGTGAGCGAAATGGAGCTGCTGGCGACCCAGTGCACCGGCCAGCCCGACGCGCCCGTAACGCGCCTGCGCGCCGAGTTTTCGAACATTCTTCAGCAAGTGCCTACCCTGGGCCGCGTGATGGCCCTCACCCGCAACAACAGCGTGGTACACGAGCGCAAAGGTCCCTACCTCGACGTATCGATAAATGGCCCCATGGGTCTGGTGCTGGGCGAAGACATCGACCTGCGCCTGTTTCTGATGCACTGGCAGCATGGTTTCGCGGTGAGCGAAGACGGTCGCCGCAGCCTTCAGTTTTTTGCCAACGACGGCGAGGCCGTGCACAAAATCTACCTCCTCGAAGACAGTAATGGTGCTGCCTACGACGAGCTGGTGACCCAGTTTACAGCCGAAAACCAGTCGCCAGACGTGACGGTAGAGCCCGCGCCTACCCCCGCCGCCGAGGCTGCCGACGATACCATCGACGTGGAAGGCTTTCGGGCGGCGTGGCGGGCGCTACCCGATACGCACGCGTTTTTCGGGCTGCTGCGCAAATTCGGCGTGACGCGCACGCAGGCCCTGCGCCTGGGGCCGCCCGAGCTGGTGCGCCAGGTAGGAAACGACGCCATAGCGCAAGCGCTACATGCAGCCGCGGCGGCGCAACTGCCCATTATGTTGTTTGTGGGCAGCCGCGGCTGCATCCAGATTCATACCGGTCCCGTGCAGCGCATTGTGCCCATGGGGCCGTGGCTGAACGTGCTCGACCCAAACTTCAACCTACACCTCAAAGCCGAGGATGTGGCCGAAAGCTGGGTGGTGCAAAAGCCTACCACCGACGGTATTGTGACCTCGCTGGAGCTATTTGATGCGCAGGGCAACAACCTGCTGCTGTTTTTCGGGAAGCGCAAGCCGGGTATTCCGGAGCAGGACGCGTGGCGCGAGCTGGTGGCGGGGTTGAAATAGGGTAGGGCACGGGGCGCCACCGGTGCCGGCCATTGCGTAGAAGGAAACGCCCTGGTCCGGCCGCGTGTTGTGGCTACCTTTGCCAGTGCGTGGGCCGTTTGGGCAATCCAATGTCCAAACGGCTGGCCCTACCTTCTTCAAGATTTCTGCCCTATGAGTTCCGTTACCCCCCTGAACGCCCTCGGCGAGTTTGGCCTGATCAACCGCCTCCAGCAAACCATTACCCTACGTCAGCCCAGCACTACGCTCGGCATCGGCGACGACGCGGCGATTCTGAGCCCAACTGCCGGGCAGGATACTGTTATCAGCACCGATCTGCTGGTAGAAGGCGTGCATTTCGACCTCACCTTTTGCCCGCTGAAGCACGTGGGCTATAAGGCCGTGGCGGTGAATGTGTCGGATGTGGCGGCCATGAACGCCACGCCTACCCAGATTGTAGTGGGTATTGCTGTGGGCGCGCGCTACTCCGTGGAGGCCATTGAAGAAATGTACGAAGGTATGCGCCTGGCCTGCGAGGCCTACAATGTGGATCTGGTAGGCGGCGACACCACCGCCAGCCGCGGCGGCCTCACCATCAGCGTAACAGTGTTGGGCCAGGTAGCCCAAGGCCAAGCCGTGCGCCGTAGCGGGGCCCAGTCCAACGACTTGCTGTGCGTAACCGGCGACCTGGGCGGCGCCCTGCTGGGCCTGCAAGTGCTGGAACGCGAAAAACAAGCCTGGCAAGCCGACCCCGAGTTTCAGCCTGAGCTGGAAAAGTATAGCTACGTGGTGCAGCGCCAGCTCCGGCCCGAGGCCCGCATGGACATCATCTACGAGCTGCGCGAGCTGGGCATCATGCCTACTAGCATGATTGATATTTCGGACGGGCTAGCCTCCGAAACCCTGCACCTGTGCCAGGCCAGCGGGGTAGGGGCACGCATCTTCACCGAAAATCTGCCCATCGCCAACCCTACCCTGGAAGTAGCCGAGGAATTCAACCTCGACCCTATTATGTGCATGCTCAACGGTGGCGAGGACTACGAGTTACTCTTCACGGTGCCCCTCGCCGACCACGACAAAATCAAAAACCACCCCGATATCACCATCATCGGCCACATGGTGCCCCAGAGCGAAGGTGCCAACCTCATCACCAAAGCCGGCCAGGCAGTGCCCCTGCAAGCGCAAGGCTTCAAGCATTTCTAGCGGGTAGGGAAAGCGCCTGTCACCAGAACGGCGAAAAAAAAGAACGTCATGCTGAGCGTAGGCGCAGCCGTAGTCGAAGCATCTCTATCGCAATGGTAATCCTAATCGGCAGGAATTACTCACGGTAGAGATGCTTCGGCTACGGCTGCGCCTACGCTCAGCATGACGTTCTGGTTATTAGCCCCTTTGCTACTGTTGTTGCTGTTGCTGTTGCTGTTGCTGCAAATCCAGATACTTGCGGTAGGAGTTGACGGGGGATATAGGCGCAGCTACCTCCTGCATGTAGATAGGCTCAACGGGGGTAGGGGCAGCCAGAGGCGTGCCGTTTTCGATGTGCACGGACACCTCCAGGCGGTGGGCGCTGGTGCCTTTGTAGGTGCCCTTCACAGGGGTGCAGTCCATGAAATTGCGGCCAATGGCCATGCGCACGTGGCCATCATTCACGATGCAGTTGTTGGTAGGGTCGAGGCCCAGCCAGCCGTAGAACGGAATGTAAGCCTCCACCCAGGCGTGGGTAGCGCCGGTGCCGCGCACGCCCTCGTCCTTGGGACAGATATAGCCGCTCACGTAGCGCGCCGGAATGTCGTAGAGGCGTAGCATAAACAACAGGATGTGCGCAAAATCCTGACAGACACCAGCTTGTAGCCGCCAGATTTCTTCGGTGGGCGTTTCCACGTTGGTCACGCCCTGCTGATATGCAAAGTGGTCGTAGACGTATTCCGACAGCACCAAGGCATTTTTCAGCGGCTTCTCCGTGCGGTTCACCACGGTATCCAGGGTAGCGCGAATGGCTTCGGTAGCGGCTGAGGGCTCCCGGGTGAGGAAGTCGAAGAACTCGGCGTCGCCGCGCAGGGCGCGCAGGTGCTGCCACTGCTCGGGGGCCGGTTGCTCGTCCATCGGGAATTGGATGGGATGTGTCACCACTTCCGCCAGCGAGTCAATCAGCAGCTCCGAGTGCGGGGCAATCACCGAAAACACACCCACTTGGTTGCCGAAATAATCGGTGAAAACCTCCACCTCTGGGGCGTGTGAGATAATCAACTCGTGCTTCTTCACCTCCAGCCGGTCATCGGATAGGGGGTACACCATCACTTGGTTGGCGCAGTCAATAACCGGCGCGGCGTAGGCGTAGCGGGTGCGGTGCTTGATGGTATAGGCAGGCATGGGGGTAGGGATAGGAGGGTAGGAAGTAGAAAGTCTGTCATCCTGAGTGGAGCGAAGGACCTTCTCACGTTGAAAGGCAATCGAAACAACGACTCGTTCTCACGTGAGAAGGTCCTTCGCTCCGCTCAGGATGACAGACTTTTTCGAGTGGCTTAAATAGATTTAGTTATACCCAAAATAAGACGTGTTCAGCGCGCTGGCTACGTCCAGCAGCTGTTGGCGGGTTTGCAGCAGGAAGCTGGTGAGCTGCTCGGGCTCTTGGGCCGAGAGGCGGCTGTAGCGCACGGCCGTGCGCACTTTGCCAATCAGAAACGCAACGTGCGCGTGGCTTTCGGGGAGGCTCTCGGGTTGCAGGCGGCCGAAGTAATACGCCAACTGATCGAGGCTGTAGAGCAACGCGTGCGGAAACTGTGTGTTGTAGACAATGAATTGCAGCACGTTATCGGTATTAAACGTGCCCTTATACGTCTTGATATACTGCTCGTAGCCCACCAGCGAGTACAGCAGGTAGCGCAGGGCCGGCGCATCGAGTGGGTGCACGGCGTACTCCTTCACGGTGGCCCACCGCACGCGCAGAATGTCGGTGGTCTGGATGGCGCGCTCCAGGCACTTACCGATGCCGAGGTAGGCGTAGCCCTCGTCGCGGGGCATGGTGTGCTGCACGGTGCCGGCATAGAGCAGCGCCTGTCGCAGCAGTGTATCCAGGCCCGAAATGGGGTCTTCGTGGGTGATTTGCTGCCCTACCTCCGGGTCGCGGATAACGTGGTAAAAGTCGTTGAGCGACTGCCACACTTCTTTGGTGATGTGGTCCTGCACGGCGCGGGCATTCTCGCGGCCCTGCAAAATGTTGCGGTAGGCCGAGGCGCCGTTGTTGCGGTCCAACACCAGGTGCGTCAGAATGGGGGTAGAGTGGCCGTCCAGCTGCGCCAGCTCGTCCGGCGTAAGGTCACCGTAGAGCTGCAAAAACGGCCGCCAATTGAAATCATAGATTTCGTTTTGAGAGGCAATGTAATTCGTGCGAATCACCTGAAGCATCGACTGCGTGCGCTCCATGTAGCGCGCCAACCAGTAAATCGTATCCGCAACGCGACTAAGCATAATATTGTAAGCTGTTAGCTGCTAGCTCGTATTTGAAAAAGTAGTGTGGCAGGAGTTGAAGGAAAGCTAACAGCTATCAGCCAATAGCTAACAGCCAAATCCTACTCACCAAGCACCCACGTGTCTTTGCTGCCGCCGCCCTGGGAGGAATTCACCACCAAAGAGCCTTCCTGCAACGCTACCCTGGTGAGGCCGCCGGGCACGATGTCGATGCCGGAGGGGCCGTAGAGCGCGAACGGGCGCAGGTCCACGCGGCGGGGCTGGAGCACGCCGTTGAGGTAGCACGGCGTAGACGACAGGCTGATGATGGGCTGGGCGATGAAGCTGCGCGGGTCTTCCAGAATGGCCTTGCGGAAGTCGTCCATCTGCTCTTCGGTGGCCGCGCTGCCAATCAGCATGCCGTACCCGCCCGACTCGTTGGTACGCTTAATCACCATGCGATCCATCTGGCTGAACACCAGCTGGCGCAAGTCGGGGTCGGCCATTTGGTAGGTAGGCACGGTCTTCAGAATCGGCTCCTCGTTGAGGTAGTACCGAATCATCTCGGGCACGTAGCTGTACACGGCCTTGTCGTCGGCTACGCCGTTGCCCATGGCATTTACAATGGCCACGTTACCCTTGCGGTAGGCCCAGTACAGCCCCGACACGCCCAGGGCGCTATCGGGCCGGAACGCCAGCGGATCCAGAAACTCGTCGTCGACGCGGCGGTAAATCACGTCCACGCGTTGCAGGCCCTTGGTGGTTTTCATGTACACGAAGTGGTTGTGCACAATCAGGTCGCGGCCCTCTACCAGCCGGATGCCCATAAGGCGGGCTAGCGTGCTGTGCTCAAAGTAGGCCGAGTTGTAAATGCCCGGCGAGAGCAGCACCACCGTGGCGTCGCTATCCTGGCGGCCGGCGAGGGCCAACAGGTTGCGGTAGAGCAGATCGGGGTAGTCCTTCACTGGCTGCACGTTGTTTTTGGGCAGCAGGTCGGGGAAGATGCGGTATGTGATGCTGCGGTTTTCCAGCATATACGACACCCCCGAGGGCGTGCGCAGGTTGTCTTCCAGCACGTAAAACTGCCCGTCGTTGTCCCGAATCAAATCCACGCCCGCAATGTGCGTGTAGATGTCGTGGGGCACGTCTACGTGCATCATCTCGCGCAAAAACTGCGGACACGAGTACACCAGCGAAGCCGGAATCAGCCCATCTTTCAGGATAAACTGCTGATGGTAAATGTCTTTCAGGAAGATATTGAGGGCGCGGAGACGCTGCTTGATGCCGGCCTCAATGTGCAGCCACTCCCGGTGCTGAATGATGCGCGGGATAATATCAAACGGAAATATCTTCTCGATGCCCTCGCCGCTGCTGTACACCGTGAAGGTGATGCCCTGGCTCATAAACAGCTTCTTGGCCAGCTCGTCCTTGCGGGTCATCTCGGAGGCGGGCAGGTTCTCAATGGCCGTCACAAAGTGGGTATACTCCGGCCTGATGCCGTCGGCCCCAAACATTTCGTCCCACACCTGCGGCTGTTCCTGGTAGGCTTTTAGTAGCGAATCGTCCTTCATACACAGAATAGGTAGGCGGTAGGGTAGGGGCAGTGCACAATCGGCCGAAAGGGCACCCACGCGTCAGGTAGTACGGCAAACTACTGAAAAACCGCTAAGGAAGTGCGTCGAAGGAAAGAGATATTCATAAAAAAGTGACGATAATTCCACGAAAATAACAAACAGTAAGGCGCCTCAACTTATCTAAATATTCTCCGTTTGATAGGCCACGCTACCCGGCTGGTACTTGCAACCAACTAGCCCTTAGCCGCCTACCCTCCTATGCGCCTCTTCCACTGCACCCACTGCGGGCACCTGCTCTACTTCGAAAACAACCGCTGCGAAAAGTGCGGCTACGTGCTAGGTTTCGATGCGGCTCAGCTTCAGCTATTTCCGCTGGTAGAGCAGCAGCCCGGCATCTTCGAGCTGTACGACCAGCCTGCCCACGGCACCTACCGCTACTGCGCCAACCACGCCCACGACGTGTGCAACTGGCTGGTGCCCACCACCAGCGACAACACGTTCTGCCAGGCCTGCGACCTAAACCACACCATTCCCAACCTCAGCAAGCCCGAGTACCTCACGCGCTGGCGTACCATTGAAACAGCCAAGCACCGCCTGGTGTACACGTTGCTGCGCCTGGGCCTGCCCGTGGTCAGTAAGCGAGTAGAGCCAGAAACCGGTCTGCAATTCGACTTTAAAGCCGACGAAAACCCCGACGGCCAGCAGGGCGAAAAAGTAATGACCGGCCACGCCAACGGGCTCATCACCTTAAATATAGCTGAGGCCGACGACGTGGAGCGCGAAATGGCCCGGCAGTCGATGGGGGAGCTGTACCGCACCATGCTGGGCCACTTCCGCCACGAGGTAGGGCACTACTACTGGGACCGGCTCTTGGCCGACTCGCCCTACCTGCCCGAGTATCGCCGCCTGTTCGGCGACGAGCGCCAAGACTACGGCGAGGCCCTGCAACGCCACTACGACCAAGGCGCCCCCGCCGACTGGCCCCAGCACTACATCAGCTCCTACGCCACTATGCACCCCTGGGAGGATTGGGCCGAAACCTGGGCGCACTACCTGCACATCACCGACACGCTGCAAACCGCCCACGCTTTCGGCCTGCGCATCAACCCGCAAGAGGCCGAAACCGAAGCCAACCTGCGCGCCACCATCCAAGACCCCTACCAGCTACAGGATTTCGACGAAATTCTGCGCCAGTGGCTACCCCTCACGTTCGCCATGAATAGTCTCAACCGTAGCATGGGTCAGCACGACCCCTACCCGTTTGTGATTGTACCGGAAGTGGCGGAGAAGCTGAGCTTTATTCATAAAATGGTGAGGTTGTGAAATGGTGAAATTGTGAGTTTTCGTTCTGTCATCCTGAGCGCAGCGAAGGACCTTCTCACGCTGGAACGAGTCGTTGTTACGCCTGTTGTTCTATCGTGAGAAGGTCCTTCGCTGCGCTCAGGATGACAGCCGTTTTGCATTCACACCTTCACAATTCATTTCCCTGCCAGATACACCCGGAACGTAGTGCCCTCGCCTACTGTGCTTTCCACTACAATGCGGCCGCCGGCTTGTTCTACCAGTCGGTTCACCAGGTAGAGGCCCACGCCGGTGCCGTGCACGTGGTCGTGGAAGCGGCGGAACATCTGGAACAGGTCGGCGCCGTAGCGGGCCAGGTCCATGCCCAGGCCGTTGTCTTGCACCACCAATATGGGCATGCCTTCCGGCGTACGTTCCGTCGCTACCCGAATGAGGGGCGGCCGGTCGGGGTGGGCATATTTCAGGGCGTTGCTGAGCAGGTTATAGAGGATGCTTTGCAGGCTGAGTTGGGCAAAATCGAGGGTAGGTACCTCGTCGAACTCAAGGGCAAACACGGCGCCGGAGGCAGCTACCTGGTGGTGCATGCTCTGGATAATGGCCTGCGTGAGCGGTAGCAGCTGCACCGTGTCGGTGAAGAGCTGGCCGTGGTAGCGCTCTACCTGCACAATTTCGGCCAAGCCTCCCACAGTACTATGAATCTGGGTGAGGGCACTCTCAAACATACCCAGTAGCAGCGGCGCGTCGGGGTCGTGGAAGGTGGCCGTGCGCTTCAGCTCCTCAAAGATGCCCGCCATGTTATTAACCGGCTGCTTGAGGTCGTGCGAGGCCGTGTATACAAAGTTGTCGAGGTCTTGGTTGATGCGGGTGAGTTGCTGGTTGGTGGTGCTCAACTCGCGGTTAGCCTCGTCAATTTGGTTGCGGGCTACCACCTGTTCGGTTACCTCGTAGGCAAATGTCATAATGCCATCAATTGTCCCGTCGGCTCCGTGACGCGCCTGATACACGAAGTTGAAATAGATATCTTCCATTGGCCCATCATCCGTGCGCGCCGCCCGAATCAGCCATTCATTTCCTTCATACGGCTCCCCCGTCTGATACACGCGCTGCAAGATTTGCCAAACAGACTGCTGGGTTAACTCCGGAATGGCCTCCGAAATGGGTAGGCCCAACAGGCGGCGCCCCGGAAAAAACCGCTGATAGGCCGGGTTTACCAGCTCGTATACCAGCTCGGGGCCATTCAGGATACAGATAGCTCCGGGGGCCTGCATAAACAGCCGCTCCAGACGGGCGCGCTGCCGCTCGGCCTCGGCCTGGGCCGCCTGTAGCTCGCGGGTGCGGTGCTGCACCCGGCTTTCCAGCTCCTGGTTGAGGCGGCGCAATGCCAGCTGCGCGCTGAATAGTGCGTCGTTATTGGATCTGATTTCCTCATTGGCGGCCTGCAATTCTTCGTTGGCGGCCGCCAGTTCTTCGTTTAGAACGCGTTGCTGCTGCTCGCTGGCTTCTATGCGGAGGCGGGCCACTACCTGCGCCGTTACCTCGTAGGCAAATACCTGAATACCATCAATATCGCCCTTGTGGTTGTGCGTGGGCTGGTAGATGAAGTTGTAGTAGTTGTGCCCCAGCGTGCCGGAGTTGCCGTGGTCGAGCTGCACCAGCATCTCAGTGGCGTGAAACGGCTCACCGGTCTGGTACACTTTGTCGAGCAGATCAAAGATCGGCTGCCCCTGCAACTCCGGCATGGCATGGGCAATGGGCTTGCCCAGTAGGGCACGCGGTCCTACCAGTTGCTGGTATAAGGGGTTCACCAGTTTGAAAATATGGTTGGGGCCCTCCAAAATGGTAATCATGGCTGGGGCTTCCATAAACAGCCGCTCCAAGTGGCTGCGCTGGGTTTCAGCATCGGCCAGGGCGGCCCGCTCGCGGGCCTGGCTTGCACGCAGCGCTTCCTCAATGCTGGTGCTGCTATAGGTTACGCTATTGCTAAAGCTCACCAGTAGTCCCTCGCCGGCCCGGCGGGCCGAGAGGTAGAAGGGAGTAGTAGTATTAATTTGATAATCAAGGTGATGCTTTCCGGGCTGCTGTGTGAGAAAGGTGCGGCAGTAAAAGTCGAACACGCCATTGAGGCGACTCTGTGGGTAGAGGCCTAGCTGCGTGCCCGTGGGCTGCGCCGGGAGCTGGAGCATCTGCTGCGCCATGGTATTGAGCAGCACAAACTCGAAGTCAACAAGGGTAGCATTTTCGGCCCACACTGGCTTCAACAGCAGAATGCAGGTATGCGAAACTTCCAGCAGGCCCACCAGCAAGTCGTCGGCAGAGAAGGTCGGCTGCAGGTTGGCAGTAGAGAAGGCAGCGGAGTCGGGTGTCGGCATAACAAGCAAATAAGAATCGATAGCAGCGGACAACCAAAGAGGATACGACTGGGTAGAAAGTAGAGGTGCTGCCAGCTATTGAACAAGCAAAATAACGCAAATCCGGCGCGTTGGTCGATCCAAGACTTTATAAAAAGTCTAGTGGTGAGGCATCTCGCCACTCCTTATCTACATCCTACGCTATGAAAATCACGAAATACATCCACTCCTGTTTGCTGTTGGAGCAAGACGGCGAGCAGTTGCTCTTTGACCCTGGCACGTTCACGTTTGCCGACGGGGCAGTAACGCCCGATACGTTTAAGAATGTGTCTACCGTCGTCATCACCCACCAACACCCCGACCACCTCGACGTAAAAGCGCTCCAGGAAATCGTGCGCCTAAGCGGTGCCGCGGTGCTATCGACGCCGGAAGTAGCCGATCAGTTGAAGCCCTACGGCTTGAAGGTGCAAGTGGTGGAGGACGGTTCTTTGCAGGTAGGCGCCTTTCAGCTGGAAGCCGTGAGTGTGCCCCACGAGCCTATTCTGGACAGCGAGTTGCCTCAGATGCTGGCCTTTTTCATCAACGGCAAAGTGCTGAACCCCGCCGATTCTTTCTCTCCTATTCTGCAAAAGTTCAAGCGGGTAGAGCTGCTGATCTTGCCCGTGATGGCGCCCTTCCTCACCGAGCTACGGGTAGCTGAGTTTGCCCGGCAGCTAGAGCCGCAGCAAATCCTACCCGTGCACGACGGCTACGCGAAAGACTTTTTTGTGGAGCAGCGCTACGACACCTACGAGCCGCATTTTGCGGAGCAAGGCATTCAGTTTCACCGACTGAGCCAGCCAGGACAGTCGGTTACGGTGTAATTTTTCAAGGAATATTGGGCGCCGTTGGAAACCTGCGTGCCGGCTGGGTGTTGAAGGTGTTTCAGTACCTATAGCCTGTTGCGCGTCATCTGGCGTCCGTTTGTCGAAACCTGACAGGTCACTGATAACACCTCCTAACTGGTTCGCGCCTCTTTCTATATGTCTTATTCCACTGTTTCCGTCGATCAGGCTTCGTTTCGCAACTCTTTTGCCGAGGAGCTGCGCGGCGATACAGCCGGCGACCTGGGCCCGCGCCAGGTGCCCGGCTACCACTTCTCGCACGTGGCGCCTACCCCCGTGCACGACCCGCACCTGCTGGCCTGGTCCGATGAATTGGCTGATTTTCTGGGTCTGACGCGCCCGACTGAGCGTGGCCCTGCCGTGGAAGCACTAGCCGGCAACTTGGTTACGCCCAGCATGCAACCGGTGGCCGCGCGCTACGGTGGGCACCAGTTTGGCAGCTGGGCCGGGCAGCTCGGCGACGGTCGCGCCATTTCCCTGGGCGAGCTGATGGCCCTAGACGGTACCAGTTGGGAAGTGCAATTGAAAGGGGCCGGCCCCACGCCCTACTCGCGCCGCGCCGATGGTCGGGCCGTGCTGCGTTCCTCGGTGCGGGAGTTTCTGTGCAGCGAAGCCATGTACCACCTGGGTGTGCCTACTACGCGGGCGCTCAGCCTGGTAGGTACCGGCGACGAGGTGGTGCGCGACATGTTCTACTCGGGCAACCCGCTGCCCGAGCCGGGCGCCATTGTGGCGCGGGTGGCGCCGTCGTTTGTGCGGTTCGGGAGCTTCCAGCTGCTCACGGCCACCGGCGAAATCGACAACCTGCGGGAGTTGGCCGACCACGTGATTCGGCACCACTACCCCGAGCTAGGCGCGCCCTCGCCTGAAGTGTACCTGAGCTGGTTCGCGGAAATATGCCGGCGCACGGCCGTGATGGTGGCGCACTGGCAAACCGTGGGCTTCGTGCACGGCGTGATGAACACTGACAACATGTCTATTCTGGGCCTCACCATCGACTATGGCCCCTACGGCTGGCTGGAACCCTACGACCCCGACTGGACCCCCAACACCACCGATTTCGGGCAACGTCGTTATGCCTTCGGGCAGCAGCCCCGCGTGGCCCTCTGGAACCTGATGATGCTGGCCCAGGCCCTGGTGCCCCTGGTAGGCAGCGCCGATGACCTAACGCCGGCGCTCAATAGCTACGCCGGCACGTTCACCAAAACCTACCGCACCCTGCTGTTCCGCAAGCTCGGTCTCACGCCCCAGCCTACCGACTTAGAGCTCTTGTCGGCCCTACCCGACGCCCTAACCGTCGCCGAGGCCGATATGACGTTGTTTTTTCGTGGACTCTCGTACGTAGCCCCCATGCTTTTGGAAAACAGCGCCGCAGAGGAACAAGCCGTGCAGGATTTGCTGGAAGCTGCCACCTACACCGCCCCCGGTAGCCCCGCCCACGAGCCGCTACAACAATGGCTAGGTCAGTACCTGACGCGCCTACGCCAGGAAACGGCAACACCCGCCGCCATCCGCGAGCAAATGCTGCAAGCCAACCCCAAGTACGTCCTGCGCAACTACCTCGCCCAGCAAGCCATCGAAGCCGCCGAAACCGGCGACCTGTCGTTGCTGAACACCTTGCAGCACGTCCTGCGCACGCCCTACGATGAACACCCCGAGCACGAGGCCCTGGCCGCCAAGCGCCCCGAGTGGGCCAGCACCAAGCCCGGCAGCGCCACGCTCTCGTGCAGTTCGTGAGGGTAGGAGGGTAGCAGTCTCATGCTATATCCTGCTTGCGGGTTGCCAGAGCGGTGTAGAGACGCATACTTGCGTCTCGTCGTTGAACGATTTTGGGCGGCCGGCTGCACCATCAAACAGCAGTAAATGATGGCGCAGGACTGTGCCCCGTGCCGATTATTGGCAGGCCTCTGGCCTGCTAGTAGTTCGCGCCGTTGGAGATGTTCAGGTAAGTCGTTCTAACGACGCAGGCCAGAGGCCTGCCAATAATTGACACGGGGCAAAGCCCCGCGCCATCGGTGCGCCCGTAGCCCAGCAAAAAGCCCTGCGCCTGCGGGCATTGCCCAATAAATCCCGAACTATGCACCCATAATGGAAAGCAAACTCGAACTGCGCACCGTGGAGGTGACGCGCTACGTGACGCCGCTGCGCGAGGGCGGCTCCCTACCCGCGCTGGTAGAGGCCGACGACGGCTTCCTGTACGTGCTTAAGTTTCGGGGCGCGGGGCAGGGGCTAAAGGCCCTGATTGCTGAATTGATCGTAGGCGAGTTGGCCCGCACCCTGGGCCTGCGCGTGCCCGAGCTGGTGTTTTGCCAGCTTGATGAGGCCTTTGGCCGCACTGAGCCCGACGAGGAAATCCAGGACCTGCTGCGCTTCAGTACGGGCCAGAACCTAGGCCTGCACTACCTATCCGGCGCTGTCACCTTCGACCCCCTGGTGAACCAAGTAGCGCCGCACTTGGCCTCGCAAATCGTGTGGCTGGATGCCCTCACGCTGAACGTGGACCGCACCGCCCGCAACACCAATATGCTGATGTGGCACCAGGAACTGTGGCTGATCGACCACGGCGCGGCCCTCTACGTGCACCACACCGGCCCCGACTGGGCGCAGCCTGGCCGCCAGCGCACCTTTGCACAGGTGAAAGACCACGTGCTCCTACCCCAGGCCAGCGAGCTAGCCGCCGTGGATGCCGAGTACCGCGCCCGCCTCACACCCGAGCGCATCCGCCAGGTCGTAGACCTGGTGCCCGAAGAGTGGCTCCTAGCTGATGCCTCCACCACCGCCCCGCCCGCCGAGCAGCGCGAGAATTACGTCCGGTTCCTGACTGCCCGTCTGGCCGCATCCGAAACCTTTGTGCAGGAAGCCAACCATGCCCGACAAGCACTTATTTGAGTACGCCGTGCTGCGCGTGGTGCCCCGCGTGGAGCGCGAAGAGTTTCTGAACGTGGGCGTTATCCTGTATTGCGCCTCCCAAGGCTTCCTGCAAGTGCGCTTCACCGTACCCGAAACGCGCCTGCAAGCCTTCGCCGGCCCGAGTCTTGACTTGGCCGACCTGCACGCCCGGCTGCACGCCTTCGAGCGTATCTGCGCCGGCCGCCGCGCGGGTGGCCCCATTGGGCAGCTGCCGGTGGCCTCGCGCTTCCGCTGGCTCACGGCCATGCGCAGCACCATCGTGCAAACCTCCGCCGTGCACCCCGGCCTCTGCACCGACCCCAATGCGACGCTGGATCGATTGTTTGGGGAACTGGTAGCTTGACAGTGCTTTCTTTCCAGTTCCCTATCCATGCACACCCTCGACCAACTCCGCACCGGCCAGCTTGCCGGCATCCAGCGCCTCGACCTCTCCTGTGGCCTCACCGAGTTTCCCCGCGAAATCTTCGACCTGGCTGACTCGCTGGAAATACTGAATCTTTCCGGCAACCAGCTGTCTTCCCTACCCCATGACTTGGGGCGCCTGCACAAGCTGCGCGTGCTTTTTTGCTCCGACAACCTGTTTACCGCCGTGCCGGAGGTGCTGGGCCAACTGCCCCACCTGAGCATGATTGGCTTCAAAGCCAATCAGATTCAGACATTGCCCGCCGCTGCCCTGCCGCCCCGGCTGCGCTGGCTGATCTTGACGGACAACCAACTGGCCGCCGTGCCACCAGAACTGGGCAATTGCCGGGAGCTGCAAAAGTTGATGCTGGCCGGTAACCAGCTCGCCGAGCTACCCGAAACCATGGCCGCTTGCACCAACCTAGAGCTGTTGCGCATTGCCGCCAACCGCTTCTCAGCCTTACCCACGTGGCTGCTGAGGCTACCCCGACTGAGCTGGCTGGCCTACGCCGGCAACCCCTTCTGTGACGAGATAGAAGCCCGCGTGGTGGCCCAACACCCCATCCGCAGCATTGAGTGGCAGGCGCTGACCATACAGCAACAGCTGGGCGAGGGTGCGTCGGGTGTGATCTACCGCGGCGAGTGGCAACAAGAGTTGGGCGCAGCGCAGCCAGTGGCCGTAAAGCTGTTCAAAGGCGCCGTCACCAGCGACGGGTTGCCGCACAGCGAAATGTCGGCGTGCATCAGCGCCGGCCGGCATCCCAATCTGATTGCCGTGGAAGGCAAGATCAGCCACCACCCCGCCCAGGTCGAGGGGCTGGTGCTGGAGCTGATTGACCCCGCGTTTGGTAACCTAGCTGGCCCGCCCAGCCTCGCTTCCTGCACCCGCGACGTGTACGCCCCCGGCACCACGTTCAGCCTACCCGCCGCCCTGCGCCTAGCTCACGGCATCGCCTCGGCCACCGCCCACTTGCACGCCCAGGGCATCCTGCATGGCGACCTGTACGCGCACAACATCCTGAATACCACTGCTGGCGAATGCCTGCTAGGCGACTTCGGCGCGGCTTGTTTCTTCAATTTGGGTACGGCCATGGCGCCTGCCTTGCAACGGCTGGAGGTACGGGCCTTCGGCTGCCTGCTGGAAGAACTACTAACCCACGCCGAGGCCACGGCCGAAACGGCGGCGACGGTAGAAGCCCTCACAATCTTGCAGCAGCGCTGCGTACAGCCAGAGGTTTCGGCCCGGCCGTTGTTCGTGGAGATAGAGCAGGTGCTGGCTGGTTTACAGGTATAGTCCGCTGACCAATGGTAGCTTGCTGGATTTTTGATAAAATGCTTATTAAAGGCATTCTGCTGAAGGTATTAAAGCAAGATGGATTTACTATTTGCTGAATCACCGCGCAGGTAGCCCATTACTATGGCACAGCCAGCACCTATTCCTACCTCCGATTCTCCTGAATTTTTGCGGCGGCACATGCCGCACAATCCGCCTCTGGAATACCTGCTGACGACCGGCTCGGAAGCATTTTTTGTGGTGCCAGTGGAGCAGATGTACCAGCACATTCCACGGGCTGTGCCGCCCACGCGGGCCATAGCGCATTCCTGTTTGTTTCTCACCTCTGGTACGGCCACGATGCGTGTCGGCACCGATTCTTACACTATCCAGGCAGGTGAGCTGTTGATTGTGCGGGCGGGGCAGGTT
This sequence comes from Hymenobacter sp. NBH84, assembly GCF_014217645.1. NCBI lineage: Bacteria > Pseudomonadati > Bacteroidota > Cytophagia > Cytophagales > Hymenobacteraceae > Hymenobacter > Hymenobacter sp. NBH84. The sequence goes on along the minus strand of NZ_CP043644.1, from coordinate 2,429,552 downwards.
TTTTCCTTTGCCCCAGGTGATATAAACACCGGCTTTCTCTGCCACTTCCACCCCGATTTTCTACTGGGCACCGCTGCCAGCGGAGTAGGGGTAACCTACGAGTTTCTGCAATTCTGGGGTAAGCCCTATCTGTCGCTCGATACTGCTACAGCTGGTTTCGTGCGTCAGTTGCTGCACCGGTTGCTGGTTGAATATCAAGAACATCGGCTAACATATCCCGATGTGCTGCGGGCCTACCTGCTGGCCCTGCTCAGTGAGCTGAACCGTGCCTACGCGGCTAGCTCACCAGGTACCCCCACGGCGGCTACCCAGCTCACCAACTGCTTCAAGCAATTGCTGGCTACTTCGTTACGCGAGCTGCACCAGGTAGGGGAGTACGCCGAGCGCCTGCACGTGACGCCCAATCACTTGGCCAAAGCAGTGCGAACAACCACGGGAAAGTCGCCCGCTCGCTGGATTGAGCAGACCATTGTGCTGGAGGCCAAGGTACTGCTGTATCAAAGCCAGCTAACCATCAGCGAGATAGCGCAGGAGGTAGGCGTAGCCGATCCTTCGTATTTCAGCCGCTTATTCAGAAAGCACGAGGGCGTAACGCCGCTGGGCTTTCGCAAAAGGATGGCAACGTCCTAGTTTCGGCGTGGTTTGTCCTACTCTGTGGGCACCCTGGCGCCGACCTTTGCGGTCGTACGCAATGCAAGAAGATGTACTTGTTTTTTCTAACGCTGCACTCCTGGTTTCGCTGGGTGGTGCTGCTGAGTTTGGGGCTGGGCCTGTACCGGTCGTACCGAGGGTGGCCGGGGCAGCACGCTTTCACGCCGCTCGATAATACAATCCGCCATACCACAGCAACAATAGCCCACGTGCAGCTGATGCTGGGCTACGTGCTCTATTTTCAAAGCCCAACGGTCAGTCAGTTTCTGGCCCACCGCCACGATGCTACCTACGAGCAGCAACCCTTGTTCTTCGGGCTGCTGCACGTGGTGCTGATGACGGTAGCTATTGTGGTCCTGACCATTGGCTCGTCGTTGGCTAAGCGTCGCCCTACCAGCCCAGCGAAGTTCCGCACCATGGCGCTGTGGTTTACGGCGGCGCTGCTACTGCTTTTTCTGGCTATTCCATGGCCTTTCTCGCCCCTGGCGAGCCGGCCCTATTTCCGCTTTTAAGTTTTTCTGCACATGAGTATTTCATTGAAAAGCCCTGTGGGCCGGTTGCGCTTGTTGGGCCTGTTAGAGGGTATTTCGCTGCTCGTGTTGGTAGGCGTGGCCGTACCGCTCAAGCATCTCTACAACAACCCGGCGCTGGTGCGCACGCTGGGCCCCATACACGGCCTGTTGTTTCTGCTCTTTGTGTTGAACACCTTGCGCGTAGGGGTGGAGTACCGCTGGAAGTTCAGCGAGACTACCTGGAAAGTACTGCTGGCCTGTGTCATTCCGTTCGGCACGTTTTATATCGACCGAACCATTCTGGCCACGCTGCCACAGCACAGTCCAGAGTAGCGCTATTTGCTTTTTTGCTTTAGCGCCTTAGCCACGGCCTGGTTCAGCAGCGGTTCCATCACGCGGTAGCCGGCCAGGGTAGGGTGCACGCCGTCGTTGGCATATTTAGCAGGCAGGCCCTGGCGCTCGTCGGCAAGAGCCATGTGGTAGTCGAGGTACACGAAGTTGTGCTGCTGGGCGTAGGCTTTGATTTGCTCATTCAGAGCAATGATCTTAGGAGCGGGCGTGAGGCCTTTGCGCCACGGAAAATCATAGGCGGGTAGCACCGAGCACAAAATCACCCGTACCCCGTTGGCCTGCGCCAGTTCCGCCATCGACTTGATGTTGTTTAGGGTGGCCTGTTGGTCGTAGGGCCCAGTGTTTTCGGCCACGTCGTTGGCACCTGCGAGAATAGCTACCACAGTGGGGCGCAGATTTAGCACATCCTGCCGGAAGCGCAACAGCATTTGTGGGGAGGTCTGTCCACCAATGCCGCGCCCAACGTATTCGTAGGGCCGGCCGGCAAAAAAGGCTGAGTCGGTGCGGGGCCAGGCGTCGGTGATGGAGTTGCCCATCAGCACCACGCGGGGCGTGCCAGTGTTGGGGGCTTTTAGCTGCTGGTTGGCGGGCGCGTAGCGTTTCAGGTTGGCCCAGTCAGGGTTTTGCTGCGCGAGCAGGGGCGTAGTGAGTAGGCTAAACGCCAGCGCAAGCAAGGGTAGGGTTTTCATGAGGGGAGGGAAAAGAGTAGGATGAGGCCTGAAGGTAGCAAATGTGTAAAGGACGTGCCGCACGCGACTACCGTTGCCTGCACTTCGCACCAGCGCTTGCCCCACAACGCGAATAAGAGTCAGCGGCACCTAACCTGTGCCGAAGTCCGGTATAAGTGAGTACTTCGGCCCGAAAAGCACCTAACTCGCAAACCACTCCATAGCCCAGGGGCGCAACACTGGGCCGGCAGAATAACTACAAATGAGCTTACTGACTGTATCAGACATCCGGCTGGAGGAGCAGGGCAACCTCGCGTTGCAAGACATTAGCTTCACGCAACAACGCTTCCAGAAGCTGGCCGTGGCCGGCGAAACGGGCTCTGGCAAAAGCACGCTGCTGCAAACCATTGCCGGGCTGGTGCAGCCCTCCGCGGGCACCGTGCTATTTGAGGGTAGCCGGGTGCGTGGTCCGGCTGAAAAGTTGATTCCCGGCCAGGCCGGCATTGCCTACCTCTCGCAGCAGTTCGAGCTGCCGCAGTTTTTGCGGGTAGAGCAGGTGCTGCGCTACGCCAACAAGCTCCGGGGCAACGCCGCGGCCGATCTGTACGAAGTTTGCCGCATCAACCACCTCATGCAGCGCCGCACCGACCACCTCTCCGGCGGCGAGCGGCAGCGCATTGCTCTGGCCCGTCTGCTGCTGGCCGCGCCGCGCCTACTCCTCCTCGACGAGCCCTACTCCAACCTCGACCGCGTGCACAAGCAGATTCTGAAGGACGTAGTACGCGACCTGGGCGAGCAACTAAGCATCACCTGCACCCTCGTCTCGCACGACCCCTTGGACACGCTTTCTTGGGCCGATGAGCTGCTGGTGCTGCGAGCAGGGCAGCTGGTGCAGCAAGGCCCACCCGTGCACGTCTACCAGCAACCCACCGACGAATACACCGCCTCCCTGTTCGGCGACTATCACCTACTGACTGGCCCGGCAGCCCGCGCCCTCACCAAAGCCGCCGGCCGCCGCCTACCGAAAGGCAAACAGCTACTGCTACGCCCCGAACAGGTGGAGCTGACCACCGCGGCTATCGAAGGAGCTACCGTGGCCACCGTGCAGGCCGTACGGTTTTTCGGTAGCTACTACGAAACGGAATTGGAGTTGCTAGGCAGCCGCTTCACGGCCAAAAGTAGCACGCCCCCCGCTGCGCCGGGCGATGCGGTAGCGGTTTTTTACCCTGGCCTGCAGATGTGGTTTCTGTAGTTGATAGCGCCGCACTGCGCCTACCCCGGCAAATCGAACTATCTGCTGGGGCACCTACGTATGAAGATGGACAGTTTCCTTCCCGCTTATTCTCGTATCACGCATGAACCTTCCCGGACTAAAGATGCGGCGCCGCACCGGCGGTGCCCCCCAGGAACCCGACAACTACAGCAAATGGGGCTGGTACGCCATGGCGGTCCTCGCCTTGGTCTGGATTGTCTACAACCTGTTTTTTGACAAATAGCCACCGCCGAGCTTATGCTGCGCTGGCTTGATGTGGTCACCTTTGCCCGGTACGGCAACCCCGAGCCGCCCCGCCGGGTAGAAAAATCAGCGGCGGAGTGGGCGCAGTTGCTGCCACCCGAGCAGTTTCGGGTGCTGCGGGAGCAGGCCACCGAGCCGCCCTACCGCAACGCCTACTGCCGAGCCTACGAGCCGGGTGATTATGTGTGCGCCGGGTGCGATAGTCTGCTGTTCAGCGCTGCCACCAAGTACCACGCTATTTCGGGTTGGCCCAGCTTCACCCAGCCCGCCCACAAAAATGCCATCTGGTACCGCTTCGACCACAGCCACCACATGCAGCGGGTAGAGGTGCGCTGCAACGTGTGCCAGGGGCACCTGGGCCATGTGTTTGCAGATGGCCCCGCGCCCGGCGGGCTGCGCTACTGCATCAACTCGGCCAGCCTGCGGCTCGTGGCGCCGGAGCAGGAAGATGCTAAGTCAGCGGTTTCTCTGGGGGTGGATTCTGTTCCTCCTCAAAGCGAATGATGCTGATACGCCCTGAAGGCTCCATGTAGGCTTCTTTGATGCTGGATATGTCTGTCAAGCCGTTGGTGCGCAGTTCGCTCATTAGCTCGCTGCGGGTTATCAGCTCCTTGCGCATGTTGTCTTTTTGCATTTGCCCGTTTCGAATCAGCAGAAGCTTGTCGGGCTTTATCAGTCGCTGAAAGACAGGGTAATGAAAACCCAGCCAGTTCAAGCAATAGCTCCAAAGAATAATAACGCCCACTAGGAGAATGCCTTCCGTAACGGAGCGGTACTCGCCGGCCATGCCATTCTGGGAGGCGTCGGCAATCATCACCACAAACAGCATGTCGGTGATACCCAGCGTGCCGGACTCGCGCTTCAGCACCACGCGCAGCAACAAAAACAGCCCTAGGTAGATAAGCGTACCCCGCACGACAATTTCGAGCAAAGGTGTGTTGGGCACAAAGATGGCATGCCAGTCTACTTGGTCAAACATGGTGCGTTGGGTTGAAGTTTACCTACCCCATACGTGCGGTGCGGGCCAGCGGCTGTGCCTGTGCTTCAAGAAGAGTAGGGTAGTGTCAGGCCGTCTCTACTTCAGCAATTCCTGCTCGTACACCCAGCGCGCCTCTTCGTCGTAGGCCACAAATACCACGGTAGCCGGCAGCTCATTTTCTTTCAGGAAGGTCTGCACCTCGCGCACGGCAATGCGGGCCGCATCGGCCTTAGGGTAACCGTAGATGCCGGTGCTGATGCCCGGAAACGCCACGCTGGTAAGCTGGTTCTCGGCCGCTAGGCGCAGACTGTTGCGGTAGCAATTGGCCAATAGCTCGGCTTCACCCTTAGTACCGCCATTCCACACCGGCCCTACCGTGTGAATCACGTAGCTGGCCGGCAGCGCGCCACCCGTTGTAAGTACGGCTTCGCCGGTAGGGCAGCCACCCTGCCGCGCCCTAATCTGGCGGCACTCCTCCAGAATGGCCGGCCCGCCGGCCCGATGGATGGCTCCATCTACGCCGCCCCCACCCAGCAGGGAAGAGTTGGCGGCATTCACAATGGCGTCGGTATCCACCCGCGTGATGTCGCCCTGGTAGAGCAGGATGCGGCCGAAGGTTTGGGCGTCGGGGCGCCAGTTAGAAGCAGTAATAGCCATAGCAGGAAGCGTAAGTAGGGTAGGATGGCAGCGCCATTCATCCCTGTTGTAAGACGGTTCGGCCCAAAAAGTTGCTGGTTCGGTAGGAAAGAATTGTGCTCGGGTAGGCAATCGGCTACTTTTCATGCACTGTTTCACCACGTTATCCTCTTTACTATGGAACCCATTAACCGCGACCCCCAACTATGGCGCCAGGCCAAAGCCCGCGCCCGTTTCAAGGCCAGTCTGTTTACCTATTTCTGGGTGAATTCCCTGCTCTGGACCATCTGGGCCCTCACAGGGCGCGGCTCCTATCCTATTCCGTGGCCGCTGTGGGCTACCTTCTTCTGGGGTATTGGACTGGTAGCGCAGGGGGTAGGCGTGTATGGCTTGTGGGGTAGAGACCGGCTAGTGGAGCGTAAATACGAGCGGCTACTACGGCAACAGAAGGAATTATGAAGTAAAAAGTGCGTCTGTCATCCTGAGCACAGCGAAGGACCTTTTTACGTGTAAACGACGGGCGTACCGACGACTCGTTTAGCCGTGAGAAGGTCCTTCGCTCCGCTCAGGATGACAGACGCCTTTTTACTTCATAATCTCACAACTTCCCCTTCCACCCCTTACCTTCGCTTCAATGAAAAAGATGCGAATTCCGAAGCGGGTTATAGGGCGGCGGGAGCTGGTCGATTTTCCGGCGTTTGGGCTGCAAGGCATAGAGGCCAAGGTAGATACCGGCGCCTACACGGGCGCCATCCACTGCTCCGACATCCACGAGGAGCGCCGCGCCGATGGGCAAATTGTGCTGCGCGTGCTGCTTCTTGATCCGTCGCACCTTAACTTTGACGGCCGGCCGCTAGAATTTACCACGTTCTCGCGGCGCGACATCCGAAGCTCGAATGGCGATGTGCAGGAGCGTTACGTGGTAGCCATGGTAATCCGCCTGTTCGGGGAGGATTTTGCCACCGAATTTTCGCTTTCCGACCGTTCCGATATGAAGTATCCTGTTCTCATTGGCCGTGCGCTGCTGCGGCAGGGGCGCTTTGTAGTGGACGTAGGCCGGCGCAACGTTTCCTACAAAGCGGCTGCAACGCAAAACCCCTCCTGATACATTAGCTGAATTCGCACACCCGCCCCATTCGCTTTTTACAACCACCCGTCGACTGCCCCATCCTCTGTGTCATCAATGAAGTTAGCGATTCTATCGCGCGAGCCGAAACTATACTCTACCCAGCGTTTGGTAGAGGCCGCCCAGCAGCGTGGCCACGAGGTGCTGGTGCTAGACCATTTGCAGTGCAATCTGGTACTGGAAAAGGGGACGCCGGGTATTATTTACAAGGGCGAGCGACTGCATGATATTCAGGCCATTATTCCGCGTATCGGAGCTTCTGTCACGTTCTACGGCACGGCCGTAGTGCGGCAATTCGAGATGATGAAAGTGGCTACCGCCGTGAGCAGCCAGGCCATTGTGCGCTCGCGCGACAAGCTGCGCTCGGTGCAAATCCTGAGCCGGGCGGGGGTAGGAATGCCCAAAACGGCCTTCACCAACTTTTCCGCCGACGTGCCTACCATGATTGAGCACGTGGGCGGTGCCCCCGTCATTATCAAGCTGTTGGAAGGCACGCAAGGTCTGGGCGTAGTACTGGCCGAGTCGGCCAAGGCGGCGCAGTCGGTGATTGAGGCGTTTCACAACCTGAAAGCGCGCATCATTGTGCAGGAGTTTATTGCTGAGAGCAAGGGCGCCGACCTGCGCGCCTTTGTGGTGAACGGCGAGGTAGTAGGCGCTATGAAGCGCCAAGGCAAGGAAGGCGAATTCCGCTCGAACCTGCACCGCGGCGGCACCGGCAAGCTGGTGAAGCTGAGCCGGGCCGAAAAGGCCGCTGCTCTGGCCGCTGCCAAAGCGCTGGGCCTGGGCATTGCGGGCGTGGATATGCTGCAAAGCAAGCGCGGCCCACTGGTGCTGGAAGTCAACTCCTCGCCCGGTTTGGAAGGCATCGAAAAAGCCACCGGCCTCGACATCGCCGGCAAAATCATTGCCTACACCGAAGACCTGGTGAAAAAGCGCAAGAGGGCCGAAACCACCAAAAAGCGCAAAGCCACCGAAACCGACGAAGGGTAGGGGGTAGCGAAGGCTAGAATTTAAAAAGCTGGTTCCCCTCCTTTTTCAAGGAGGGGTGCCCGCAGGGCGGGGTGGTAAAACCGTCAGAACGATACTAGCTTCTAGTTTTCTAGCTCTAGCCGAACCACCCCGCCCTGCGGGCACCCCTCCTTGAAAAGGAGGGGAACTAGCTTTTTAGCTCTAGCCTGCTTCCAGTCATACAACAACTAGGTACCACGCATCATTTCAATTACTTGCAGCTAAACGGCCTCACTATCCAACCCGGCGAGCGGGTGATGACTCGCCTGGTTATCTCCCGCCTACCCTCGGGCACCATCATCGACGTGCCGGTGCACGTGTTCCGGTCGCAGGAGCCGGGGCCGACGGTATTGCTGATGGCTGGTATGCACGGCGACGAAGTGAACGGCGTGGAAACCGTCCGGCGCCTGATTCAGCAGGATTTGCTGTGGCCTTTGCGGGGCACCATCATTGCCATTCCGCTGCTCAACATCTACGGCTTCCTGAACTTCTCGCGCGAAGTGCCCGATGGCAAGGACGTAAACCGTTCGTTTCCCGGCAACCCACGCGGCTCATTGGCCAGCCGGGTAGCGCACCGCTTCATGCGCGAAATCATGCCGCTGGTCGACTACGGTATTGATTTTCATACTGGTGGCGCCTCTCGCAGCAACCACCCGCAAGTGCGCTGCCTGCTCGACCACGAGCCCAGCGCCACGCTGGCCCGCACGTTTGCGGCTCCCTTCACACTGCACGCCAAGCTGCGCCGCGGTTCCCTGCGCGAAGCGGCGTTTGGATTAGGCAAATCCATTATTGTGTATGAGACCGGCGAGTCGCTGCGCTTCGATGAGGCGGGAATTGAACTGGCTGTGGCCGGTACCTACCGTGTGCTGCACCACCTGGGCATGGTAGCAGAGGCCACGCCAGCCATCCAGCCTAGCATTGTATGCTGGCGCGGACGCTGGCTGCGGGCACGCTTTGCGGGCCTATTCCGCAGCCAGGTGCGCAAGGGCGACTACATCGAGCAAGGCCAGGTCTACGGCATCATCACCGACCCCTACGGCGAAATGGCCGTGCGCTTGGAGTCGCCGGTGAGCGGCTACGTGGTAGGGCTCAACCATATGCCCGTAGTCAACCAGGGCGACGCGCTCCTGCACATCGGCCTGACGGAGCCAGCACCCGGTCCCACCGAGGACGCAGGTGCCCCCGCCCCGGCTGTGTGAATGATGTTTAGTTGTTAACATCTGTCATCCTGAGCTTGCGAAGAACCTTCTGCCCGTTGAACGAGTCGTTGTTACGATGGTCGTTCAACGGGCAGAAGGTTCTTCGCAAGCTCAGGATGACAGTCTTCTGCGACTGACAATTACCAACTACCAACTCACAGCTAAAATAACCCGCGGTTTTTCTGTTTCTTTGTTCCGCCCGTAACGGGCTGATCTACCTATTCTCCTTTTTCTGCGAATGAATAAGTCCACTCAACTCATTGTCAACGCCGTTTTGGTTCTGGCCGTCGCCGTTCTGTTTTACCTGCACTTCTCCTCCCGCCCCGCTGCTGCCCCGGTAGCCGCTACCCCCAAGGTGACCATGGCGGCTGATTCTACTGCTGATGTGGCCGTAGACGAGGTAGCCACCGTGGCTAGTGCTGATACCAACAAAGTGGCCTACGTAGAGTCGAACAAGCTGCTGGAAGGCTACAAGGGAATGCAGGTAGCCCGCAAGAACTTCGAAGGCAAGGCCAAAGGCTGGCAGGCCCAAAACGATGCCCTGGTGCGCAACTTCCAGGCAGCCGTGCAGAAGTATCAGCAAACCGCCCAGACGCTCACCAACGAGCAGCGCGCCGCCACCGAGCAGAGCCTGCAACAGCAGGAAGCCCAGGCAGGTCAGAAGCAGCAGCAGTTGCAGCAACAGGCGGCCCAGGAAGAAGCCAAGATGACCAAAACCGTGCTCGACCGCGTGGATAAGCAAATTGAGAAATACGGCAAGGAGCACGGCTACCGCATGATCCTGATTTCCTCGCCTGGTGGGGCCATTGCCTACGCCCGCAAGGAGCTGGACATTACCGCGCCCGTGCTGAAGTACCTCAACGACGAGTACAGCGCCAAAAAGTAATTCTTGCTTCAAGCAAGACCCCGAAAGCCCGGCAGATAGCCGGGCTTTTTTTGTGGTCGTCAGGATGTTTTAGGGACTATTCGTAAGGGCTGATTAAACCTTTGGCGGTGGCAGGCGTCTAATAAGTATACTATCAACTTAAACGCGGTAAGTCCCTGACGAGCTGCACTATTATACCATGAAAAAATTCCTGAAAATACCCGTTTTACTTTTCCTGTTCGCCGCTGGTACTTTGCTTAGCGGCTGCACCACCTCAGCCGGTGTTGGTTATGGCTACGGCGATGTAGGCCCGTACTACGGTGCCGGTCCTTACTACGGTCGCGCCTACCCATACTACGGCCGGGCCTACGGCTACCGCCCTTACGCACGACCCTACTACCGCAACCGTACGGTAATCGTAACGCCTGCGCCGCGCCGGGCGCCACGTGGGGTAGTACGGGGCAGCCGCAGCCAGGTGCGACCCAATACCACGTACCGCCGTGCTCCCCAGGCCTCGCCTCGCAGCAATAGCATGCAGGGCCGCAGCCAAGGTAGCGTGCAAGGCGGCAGCCGTGGCCGGGTACGCTAAGCACCCGATAAGCAGTAAAAAGCCCCGGGCAACTGATGTTGCCCGGGGCTTTTTCGTGTTGCGTAGTCACGTAGTTATGTGGTTGCCGTCGATTTGCGTTGTATCAGAGTTGACTTCAGCTCCTGACTTTGAGTAGGAAGAATGGGGCGGTTCTTGAGAATGGATTTGAACAGGATACGTGCTGCTTCCCTACCCATTTCGTAGGCCGGCTGGGCAATGGTGGTGAGGGGCGGGTCGAGCAGATCGGCAATTTCCAGGTTGGAAAAGCTGATGATCTTCACGTCTTCCGGAATGCGGCGGCCTAGGTGCCGGCATGCCAGGTAGCTGCTCATGGCCAGCGTTTCTACGGAAGCAAAGATACCGTCGATAGCCGAGTTTTGCTGTAGCAATTCCTGAATCAGGGTTTGGTTACGGTCTTTGTTGGAGGTGCCGCGCAAGAGCAGGGCCGGGTCGGGCGTGAGGCCGTGGGCCTGTAGGGCGTCGAGGTAGCCTTGCAGCCGCTTCTGCCCGATGGATAAGTGGTCGGAAATAAGCAAGTGGGCGATGTGGCGGCAGCCCGTATCCAGCAGGTGCTGGGTGGCCTGGTAGCCGCTGCGGTAGTCGTCGGTCGTGATTTTAGCGGTAGCAAACTCCTCGCATACTCGGTCGAAAAACACCATTGGGATATGACGCTCTTGCAATTTGCTGAAGTGGGAGAAATCCTGCGTTTCGCCTGCCAAAGAGGCCAGAATGCCATCTACCCGGCCGCTCGCGAAATGCTGCACAATGGTGGCTTCCTGCTGGGCATCATCGTGCGTGAGGTAGATGAGCACGTGGTAGTTATTCTCGCGGGCTACTTCCTCAATGCCATTGATAGCCAGAGAAAAGAAGTTATTGGCCACTTCCGGAATTACCACGCCAATGGTTTTGCTTTTCTGACGGCGCAGGCTACTAGCGTAGGGGTTGGGCTCGTACCCGAGCTGTCGGGCCAGCTGCTGTACCTTGGCTTTGGTGGTCGCGCTTATCTCGTAGCTGTCGCTCAGCGCCCGCGAAACTGTTGAGACGGACAGATTTAATTCCTGAGCAAGCTGTTTAAGATTAACGGGATTCATCCCGAAAAATAGCCATTATTCACATCTCTCCCCGAAACTGGATTATGGGGAAGGATAAGGGCTAATCTGCTTAGTAAGAACCTCTCTACGTCAACGGCCTACCCAATTGGGTAGGCCGTTGACGTAACAAGTGATGGAAAGGGTAGGGAGCATACAAGAAAGATGCTTCTACGCGGCAGCTTTGTATCCTAGGTTATTTACGCATCGCCACGCGCTTCTTGGCAAAGCTGGTAGCTACCTCGTCTAATTGCGCTGAAGCCAACACTTTAGCCCCGTTGTTGATGACAACGCGGTAGCGGAAACTCACCGACTCACCCTTTTTGAGCTGTAAGTTTTTAGCCGATTTTCCATTCGTGAAAGCCTTTTCCCCCAGCGGGTTGGCAGCAAACAAGCCGTAACCTCGGGCGTGCCAGAAGGTAGGGTAGTTGGGGTTGGCCGGGTGGTCGATGATGGCGACGCTGACGGAATCGTTGCCCATTTTGCCGTAGGCCATGCACCAGGCGGCGCGGGTGCTCCAGGCGTCGTTGCCGCGCTTGCCGGTGCTGGTGAGGTAGTTGCCGTTGGCTACTTTGTCGGTGCCGCCCTTCACCACGGTCACGTTGCCTTTGTCGTCGGTGAACTTCTGGTCTTTCGTCTCTGGAATTTGCAGGGCGTGGGCCAGCCGCAGGCCCAGCATGCCATCTTTGGCATCGGTGAAGGTGACGGTGGTATTCGCTTTCAGCGTGGTGTAGCGGTCGATGATGCGCTGCTGGGCCGTGCCGCTGAACTCCAGGCGGGTGGTTTCCTCTAATAGCACGTCGCGTTGTTGGTTGGTCCAGTTGGCGTGGTAGGCGAGGGTGCCGGTAGAGCCGTTGGTGGTTTCCAGAATCTTATCCGTCCGAATCCAGCCGTAACCGGCTTTCTTTTCGGCCGGAATAGCGTAGGAATTGTTCCAGAAATCCAGGCCGTTCACGTTTTCAAAGTTGAACCACAGACCCAGGTGGTGCGGGTGGTCGGTAGGGTCGCCGGGCTGGGGCGAAACGGGAAAGCCGCGGGTAACCACCGTGCCGTTGGCCGCATGCAGGGGGTAGAGCACGGGCTTCTCCAGTGTGTCGGGGTAGAGAAAGCTGGTAAACAGCTGCTTACCCACAAATACATCCACCTTCTGGGCGTTGCTGCTTCGGGCCAACCGCACGGGCTGCTGTTGGGCTTGCGCGTGTGCACCGAGGCCACTCAAGCAAAGTAGTAATAAGGTGAGGCCTGTCCTCATAAAAGCTGATTTAGGTACGCAATTAAAAGAGAGCAGAGAAGCACAAGCCGCTTTGCGGCCCCGGCGTCCCAGGGCTGAAGCCCTGGGCTAATCAGCGCGGCAGTACAGAAAGCCACTCCGTAGCCCAGGGCTTCAGCCCTGGGACGCCGGGGCCACAATTTCGTTACAGCGTAAACACCTTGCCGCCTACCATCACTTCCTGCGTCTTCTCGTCGAAGGTGGCTTTCAGGCCGGTGTGGCTGGCCGCGGTGGTCATGATGTTGGCAATGGAGTGGCTGTAGCCGGCCTCCACGGGCGCATTGGTTTCCTTGCGGCTGCGGATGCACTCCATCCAGTTGCGCACGTGGTTGGAGGTGAGCACGTCGCCGCCGGTGTTGGCCGAGGCAACGGCCGCTTCGGTGTTCGACAGGCTGAACTCCTGCAACAAGTTAGGCTGCATGTGCATGGCCTCGGCGTGGCGTTTGGTGAGGCCGCCGGTAGGCGACACCTTATTGGTAATCAGGTTCAGCTCGCCGCCGTTGGAGTAGTAGATTTCGGCCGGGCGCTCGTCGCCGTTGTGCATGCGCGAGGCAAACGCCACTTGAAACCCCTGCGACAGGTCGTTTTCGGGGCCGTAGTCGAACACAGACGTGATGGTGTCCCAGTTGCGGCGGCCGTCTTTCCACATGTAAATGCCGCCGTTGGCCACCACGCTGCGCGGGTGCTTCAGGCCCGTAAACCAGTGCACGGTGTCGATCTGGTGCGACATCCACTGGCCGGGTAGGCCCGAGGAGTAGGGCCAGAACAAGCGGTATTCCAGGTACTTGCGCGGGTCGTAGGCTTCGTTGGGGCGGTTCATCAGGTAGCGCTTCCAGTCAATGTCTTCCTGGCGCAGTTCGCTCACCAGCTCCGGCCGCCGCCAGCGGCCCGGCTGGTTCACGTTCCAGCTCAGCTCCACCATCGTGATAGGCCCAAACTTACCCGATTTGATGTACTGCTCGGCCGCTTTGTAGTTGTCGCCGCTGCGGCGCTGTGAGCCAATCTGGATAATCTGCTTCGAGGCCTTCACCGCCTTCAAGGCCGCGCGGTTGTCCTCCATCGTCTCGGCGAAGGGCTTCTCCACGTAGGCGTCGCAGCCGGCTTTCACCGCCTCAATGGTGTGCAGGGCGTGCTGGAAATCGGCGGTGCCGATAAACACCGCGTCAATGCCCTTGCTGGCATACATTTCTTCGTTGTTGCGATAGGCCGTCACGTTGTGACCCATTTTCTCCTTCCACATGGCAGCTCCTTCTTCGCGGCGGCGCTTCCAAATATCGGATACGCCTACCAGGTCGAAATTCAGCTCTTTGTAGTGGTTCAGAAAGCAAGGCATGTGGGTGTTGCGGTGGCGGTCGGAAAAGCCGACGACGCCTACCCGCACCCGGTCGTTGGCACCGATGATGCGCTTGTAGCTGCTGGCCGACCATGCCACCTGCGGCAGCATGGCGCCGGCACCGGCAACGGCTAATTGTTGGAGAAAAACACGGCGGGGAGTAGACATGATTTTAGCTGTTAGCTTATCGCTGGAAGCTGCTGGCTTTTTGTGGGAAGCTGCTGCCAGCTGAAAATGTATAAATAATAGATTTTTAGATCGTTGGATTTTGCTTTTATAAGCTATCAGCTAATAGCTAAAAGCCAACAACTCAAAAAATCTACTTCAATTCCTTGATCTTAATGCTGCGGAAGGAAACACGGTTGCCGTGGTCTTGCAGCAGCAGGTGGCCCTTGGGCGCCTCCCCGAAGTTCGGCCACACCTTGTATTTGCTGATGGCTACCAAATCGCGGAATTCCTTGGAGCCGCGCTCGTATTCCAGCACCTTCGAGCCGTTGAGGTAGTGTTCCACGTGGTTGTTGGGGTAGACCACCACGCGGCCCACGTTCCACTCGCCGATGGGGTGAATAAAGCGCGGCGACTTATCTGCCTTTTTCAGGTCGTAGAGCGAAGCCAGCGTGCGGTTGCCGTCGCGGCCGAGCTTGGCATCGGGGTGCAACTCGTCGTCGAGGACCTGGTATTCCAGGCCGATGGCCGAGCCCTGCGTTTTCTCGTCCAAGGTCACGAAGTACTTCACGCCGCTGTTGGCGCCGGGCGTCAGCTTGAACTCAAACGACAGGTCGAAGGCGCTGTACTGGTCGTCGCTCACAATGTCGCCGCCGTTGGCCGCTTCCTTGCCCTCCGACGACAGCACCGTCATGGTGCCATCCGTCACCTGCCAGCCCTGGGCCGGGAAAGCCCCGCCTTTGGCGCTGTGCCAGCCCTTGTTGGTCTTGCCGTCGAACAACAGCTTCCAGCCGCCTTTTTTCTCGCTGGTGGTGAGCGTATTCGGCTCAAAATTCACCACATACACATTAGCCGGGAAGGGCGTGGGTTGTAAGTTGGTAGTCTTGATTTTGATATCTTTGAAGTAGATTTTCCTGCCTTCCTGCGCCTTGTCGGAGATGCCGTGCACCTGCAGGCCAATGAAGCCCTTGGGGTCGATGGGGTCTACCACGTAGGCCACGGGCGTGTTGTTGAGCCAGGTTTTGGTCTCGTTGCCAATGCACTCAATCTTGAGGTGGTTGTACTGCCCGGCCTTATAGGCTGTTTTAGCCTCGGGGTGCAGATCTAGGGGGTAGAGCCACTGCCGGCGCGCTTCGTCGTAGATGCCGCCCGACCAGCTCCGCGCCGTTGGGTCGATTTCCACTTGGCGGCCGTACACCTTGCCCTTTTGCTGGGGCGAATCAAAGTGGCTGCGCGTTTGCACGCCGGAATTGCCGTCGGTGCTCTCCATCTTGATGTCTAGCTCCAGCACAAAGTCACCGTACTCCTTCTCGGTCACCAGAAACGTGTTGCCGGAGTTCATCACGGTAGTGCCCACAATGACACCGTTTTCCACCTTATAATCGGCAGTGCCGGCCAGCTTTTTCCAGCCTTTCAGCGTTTTACCATCGAACAGGTTTTGCCAGGTATCGGCGGCCTTGGGCGCCGGCGGGTGATGAAAAGCGGTCAGTAGAAAAGTAGCGGCGCAGGTGGTAAGAAAGACTGTTGGTTTCAAGGGTAGGAGAGTGAAGTGGATGGGTTTGTTGTGGGAGTAAGCTACTCTTTTTTAAGAGATTTGGCAGTCAGCTCTTCTCAATAGAAGCGCTGACTGCCAAATGGTTGCTTAATAGCCAGGATTTTGGGGGAAAGCGCTGGCGCCGCCCGCCGTGCGGTCAATCTGGTTTTGCGGAATGGGCCGCAGCACGTGGTAGTCTTTGATGTTGGGGGCGCCATCGGGGTTGTAGAGGCGTACGCGCTCTACCAGCTTGCCCCAGCGCTTCAAGTCAAACCACCGAAGCATCTCGCCCAGCAACTCCCGCTCCCGCTCCTCCATCATAAACTCCATCGTCAGCTGATCGGCCGTGATTTGCATGGCGGCCTCCTTGCCCGGAAACGCTGCCCGCCGCCGCACCGCGTTGATATAGGGTAGGGCCTCGTTCACCTTGCCTTGTTTCAGCAGCGCTTCGGCCGCAATCAGGTGGGTTTCGGCCAGCCGGAACATCAGGAAGTCGCGGCTGCCGTTCAGGTAGGACAAATCGGGCCGCAGGGCATCCAGAAACTTAGTGAGGGTAGGGAAAAGGCGCGCACTATAGAGGCTGGGCACCAGCACCTGGTAGGGCTTGCTGGCGCGCTTGGCCCGCGACCATTCCTCGCCGGGCAGGTAAATGGCCGTGTCGCCGAGCTGGTAGGTAACGCGCGTTTTGGTGTTGTCGAAGAGGTTGGTGTAGGTGCCGGGCTTGTTGCTGAGGTAGGTGCTGCGGAAGCTTTTCTGGTAGCGCGCGTCGTTGGTGCGGTCCTTAAAGATGGTGTTCAGCGTGTAGTTGGTCGGCCGGAAACGCTTGTAGGGGCGGCCGTAGAAAACGTCGCGCTGCATGCCGGCCACCACGTCGTACTCCATCAGAAAGTGGATGTGCGTTTCGTTACCGGGGCCGTTGGTGGTAGGGTCGGAGGTGTACTGGGTCGCAAAAATCACCTCGTCGTTCACCTCGCCCGCGCCCTGCGCAAATACGTTGGCAAAGTCGGGGAGCAACTTATAGGAGTAGTTCTTGATGACGTTTTGGGCGTAGGTAGCGGCCTGGGCGTAGTCGTCGGCGGCAGCGGCTTCGGAGGTAGCTTTAGTGAGGTACACCCGGGCCAGCAGATGCTCGCAGGCACCCTTGGTCACGCGGCCGTAGTCGGTGGTGGAGGTGAGGTCGGGTAGGGCTTCCTGCAAGTCCTTCACAATGGCGGCGTACACCTCGGGCACCGGCGTGCGCGAAGCCTCTTTGTTGGCCACGCTGTTTTGCTCCAGCACCAGCGGCACCGCTCCAAACATCTGCACAAGAACGAAATAGTGGTGCGCCCGCAAAAACTTCACCTCGGCCACGCGGCGCTTTTTCACGGCTTCTTCCAGGCCCGTCACGTTCGGGGCCTGGGCCACTACCGCGTTGGCCGTGTTGATGCCCAGGTAGAAGGCGTTCCAGATGTCGTTGAGGTAGCCTGTGCGGGCGTCGAGCTGGGCCGTGTACTGGTTCACAAACTTGTAGCCCCCATCCGACCCCATGGTGTAGGTGTCGGTGCCAAACACGGTCATAGTCATGCCGCTTTCGCGGCCGTAGTAGTCGCGCAGGGAAGCGTACACGGCCTGGGTGGCCGCGTTGAAGCCGGCCGGACTAGTAATGTATTCGGAGCCTACCTGCGAAATGATTTCCTCTTCCAGCAAATCATTGCACGAGGAACTAGCTGCCAGAATCATAGCGGCTGCAAGCAACCTGCTGTATGTCAAGAATTTCATAAGAATACGTCGGAGTAGTTGAAGAACAGACTACCGCATGGCACCGCGGCCGGCAGGGTAGGGGTAGGAAGGCCTAGAGCTTGGCGTTCAGGCCGAAGGTGATTTGCCGCACCGACGGAATCTGGCCCGCATTCACTTGATCGTCCACTTCGGGGTCGATGCCCTTGTATTTGGAGCGGTAGGGGGCAAAAATGAAGGGCTGTTGAATGCTGGTGTACAGGCGCAGCCCACTCAGGTGCAGGCGCTGCACCACGGCCGGCGTGAAGTTGTAGCCTAAGTTGATGTTACGCACCTTCACAAACGTGCCGTCGAAATACTGGAGGGTAGAGCCGTAAATGGGTTCTTCCTGGTTCACGTTGGGCCGCGGGAAGTCGTTGGTGGGGTTGTTGGGCGTCCAGTAATCGATATCCAGGTTGTTGTAGCGGCCCGCTAGCCGGTTGTACGCCGTGTGAAACTCGCTGCGTATCATGCTGCCTACCCGCGCATAGACAAAAAACGAAAAGTCGAACCCCTTGAATTCGAAGCGGTTGGTGATGCCGCCCGACCACTTCGGTACCTGGGAGCCCAGCACCACACGGTCGTTGGCATCAATGCGGCCGTCGCCATTCTGGTCTTTCACTTTAATCTGGCCCGGCGCCTGCCCAAAGCCTTTGGCCTGGTCGGCCTCGTCGGTCTGCCAAATACCAATCTTCTCGTAGTCGAAATACGCCGTAATCGGCTGCCCGATAAAGCGCCCGCTGCCCACATCGTCTACCTTGCCGTTGAACAGCTCCAGAATGGCTTCGCGGTTGCGGGTGAACTGCACGTCCGTCGACCAGCGGAAACCACCAGCAGTGTTCAGGTTGACGGTAGACACCGTGGCTTCTAGGCCGCGGTTGCGGGTGCGGCCCACGTTGCGCAGCACCTGCGTAAAACCGTTGGAAATGGGCAGCTGGTCGTAGAGCAGCAGGTCGCTGGTATTGGCCTGGTAAGCTTCCAGGGAGCCCGACAGGCGACCTTTCCACAGGCTGAAATCCAGGCCGATGTTGCCGGTGGCGGTGGTTTCCCAGCGCAGGTCGGAGTTGCCGAGGCTGCCTACCCGGTAGCCGTAGGCGGGATTGTTGCCGAAGGCATACGTGGTGCGCGACAACAGGCTCTGGGTCTGGTAGGGGTCGATGCCCGTGTTGCCGATAACGCCGTAGCTGGCGCGCACCTTCAGTTGATCCAGCCACGACACGTTCTTCAGAAAGGCCTCGTCGCTGGCATTCCAGCCCAGTGCCACCGATGGGAAGAAACCGTATTTGTTGTTGGCCCCGAAGCGGGAGGAACCATCATAGCGGCCCGTGAGCGTGAGCAGGTAGCGGCCCTTAAAGTCGTAGTTCACGCGGCCCATGAAGGACTGCAACGTCCAGGTACGCAGGTCGGTACCGGGCGTGTTGAAGGTGCTGGCCTGGCCCAGGTTGTAGAACTCCTGCGTTTCGGCCGCCACCCCGTTCACGTCGATAAAGGCCCGCTCGTACCGGTCGCGCTGGATGGAATGCAGGGCCGTGACGCCCAACGTGTGCACATCCTTGAACGTCTTGTTGTAGGTCAGAATGTTCTCTAGCGTGTAGTTGAAGCGTTGGCCGTACTCGGTGCGGGCGGTGGCCGGTGCCAGTCGGCGGGCGTTGGTTTTGCTCCCCGTGAAGCTGCCAAACCGCTCGTTGGTCAGGTCGGGGCCGAAGTTGAGGCGGTATTGAAGCCCATCCGTAATCTTCCAGTTCGCATAAATGCTGTTGAACAGGCGCACCGTGCGGGTTTCTACAATGTTGGCGCCCGGCACTACTTCGGCTGCGGGGTTGGAGCGCAGGCCGTCGGGGGTAGGTAAGAAAATGAGGTTGCCGTCCTCGTCGTAGGGCTTGCCCAGCGGATTTTCGTTGAGTGCCCCGCCAAAGGGACTAAAGCGTCCCCCTCCGTACACGGGGCTGTCGTTGCCGTTGTTGAGGCTGTATACCCCCAGGGTAGAAGTACCTACCTGGAAGTGGTCGTTGATCTGGTGTTCGAGGTTGATGCGGAACGTAAAACGCGTGAAATCAGTGGTTTTCAGAATGCCGTTTTCCTTGAAGAAGTTACCCGAAACAGCAAATTGCGTTTTCTCGCTGCCGCCCCGCACCCCTACCTGGTGGCTCTGGATGCCCGCCGTGCGCAGCAGCATGGAAGGGTAGTCGATGCTGCGGCCCTGCTCAATTCCTTCCAGCTCCACGGCCGAGAACAGGCGGCGGTCCGCCGCGGCCGGGTCGGAGTCGTCGTAGTTGCCCACGGCCCGGCGCGACTCCCGCTTCATTTCCGCAAACTCTGCTCCGTTCATAATATCCACCCGGCCCAGGGCCTGCGAGAAGCCGCCGTAGGCGTCGTAGCTCACCACCGTTTTGCCAGCCGTGCCCCGGCGCGTCGTCACCAGCACCACGCCGTTGGCCCCGCGCGAGCCGTAAATAGCCGTGGCCGATGCATCTTTCAGCACCTCCATGGAGGCAATGTCATTGGGGTTGATGTCGTCGATGCCCGCGGCCAGCGGAATGCCGTCTACCACGTACAGCGGTTCGTTGCTGGCATTGATGGAGCGTCGACCCCGAATGCGCACCGTAACGCCCTGACCGGGGCGGCTACCCGCTTGTGTTACGTCCACGCCGGCGGCCCGCCCTTGCAGCGCCCGGCGCGGATCGGATATGGGCAACTCGCTGATTTCGCGGGAAGTAACCGAGGAAATTGCACCTGTGGTCTGGCTCTTTTTTTGGGTGCCGTATCCTACCACCACCACGTCGTCCAGGGACTTCACATCCTCCTGCAACGTCACGCTGAATTGCCGCCGACTACCGATGGTCACGGTTTGCGGCGTGTAGCCAATCGAGCTAATAACCAACTCGGTAGCGGTAGGCGGGGCCTGTAGCGTAAAGGTACCGTCGGGGCCGGTGCTGGTGCCAGTGGTTGTGCCTTTCACCTGCACCGTAACGCCGGGCAGTGCAGACCCTTTTGCGTCCACGATCTTGCCGCTGATGGCGTTGCCCGGCTGTTGGGCTACCAGCCTAGTAACCGTTGCTGCCAGGAGCAGTAACAATAACAGGATAGCCTTGGGTAGGCAATTAGTATAAGGTGTTGTCATAATAGGTAGGGAATAGGGTGTGGGACAGAGGGAAGCCAAGCGAAAGCCTGAAGTATGCAGACGTGTGTGCCCTAGAGTTGCTAGTGTTATAATCGAATAGATATTGCTAAATCGTTTGCGCTAACGTTTGCGAGATTGACGCGCAAATTCAACCCTTTATACAACTAATTATCGTATGCCTGAGGCACTTAGTGGTGTTGGTAAACCTATAAAAAGGGATTAGCACTTCAAAAAAATAGCAGATTAATCTATGCAAACGTTTTCGTAATTACTGAACATAAAAAGCTGGAATTATGCTAAAGGGCTGTAGCTTGTCGGCTGCTTCTTTTTAGCATATGATTATTCAACTTCTACTTGCTGTTATAGTATCTCTATGGACGCCGGCGCCGGCCCCAGTGCAAGCGTTTCACTTGCACGGCTATGCGCAGGGCACTACGTACACCCTCACGTATTACGCCGCTGATAGCGTGGTGAAGCAGGCTGAAGTAACCCAACAGCTAGAAGAAATCGACGCCTCGCTGTCGCTCTACCGGGCGGGTTCCCTCATCAACCAGTTCAATGCAGCCCCGCGGGGCGTGCGCGCCGATCAGCACCTGCAACGCGTAGTGCGTAAGGCGCTGGAAGTGTACCGCGCCACTAATGGCCTCTTTGACGCCACCGTGGAGCCGCTGGTGCAGGCCTGGGGCTTCGGGCACCAGCCCGCAGCCGGAGCGCCTACCCCGGCCGCCATTCAGGCTCTCTTGCGCCGCGTAGGGTCCGACAAGCTGACGCTACGCGGCGACTCCCTCCTGAAGCAAGTTCCTACCCTGCATCTTGACCTCAATGGTATTGCCCAGGGCTACACCGTGGATGTGCTGGCGGTCCTGCTGGAGCGCCACGGCATTCGGGACTACGTGGTGGAGCTGGGCGGTGAGCTGCGGGTGCGGGGCCACCGGCAGCCGGGCGGCGAGCTGCTGCGCATCGGCATCGAGCGGCCCGATACCAGTGCGTTTGCACTGCCCGTGTTGCAACAGGTAATTAACCTCACGGCGGGCGGCGTCACTACCTCCGGCAACTACCGCAAGTTTCGGCGGGTAGGGGGGCAGCAGGCGGCGCACCTCATCAATCCTAAAACAGGGTATCCATTTCGTAATGAGTTGATTAGCGTGACCGTAGTGGCCCCCGATGCCCTCACGGCCGATGCCTACGACAACGCCCTAATGGGCATGGGCCTGGACCGCGCCCTCTCGTTTCTGCGACAAAATCCTGATCTTCAGGCTTATTTTATTTATCAGCGCCCCGATGGCGCCGTGGCTGATACGGCTACTGTAGGCTTTACCAAACTCCTGCTTCACCCATGACAACTGACTTCCTTCGCCGAGATTTTCTCAAGAAAACCGGGCTGCTCACCAGCGGCCTGCTGCTGCATAACCAAATGCTGAGCGCCTTTGCCGCACCCGCGGCGGCGGGCAAGCTCAAAGTGGGCGTAATTGGTTGCGGCGACCGGGGCACGGGCCTGCTCAAGATCATCAACGATCTGCCCGACAAGTACGAGGTAACGGCCGTGTGCGACGAGTTGCCCTTCCGCCTTACTAATGCCCTGAAGGTGAAATCGGCTGCAAAGGCCAAAACCTACCTCGACTACCGCGCTCTGCTGGACTCGCGCCAAGTGGAGGCCGTGATTATTGCCGTGCCGCTCTACTTGCATTTCGAGGTAGCCAAAGCGGCCCTGCTGGCTGGCAAGCAGGTGTACCTGGAGAAAACCATGACCTACGACATTCCGCAGGCGCTGGAGCTGGTGCAGCTGGCCCGGCAGCGGCCCAATCAGACGGTGCAGGTAGGGCACCAGTATCGCTACTCGCCGCTCTACTATAAGGTGAAGGAAATGATTGACAAGGGCTACCTGGGCAAGGTGACGCAGATTGACTGCCGCTGGGACCGGAACGGCAGCTGGCGCCGCCATGTGCCCGAGCCGGGGTTGGAGCGCAAAATCAACTGGCGTATGTACCGCGAGTATTCCGGCGGACTGGCCGCCGAGCTGCTTTCCCACCAGATCGACTTCATCAACTGGGCCTTCAACACCCACGCCGACGAACTGTTTGGCACCGGCGGCATCGACTACTACAAAGACGGCCGCGAAACCTACGACAACGTGCAGGTGATGGCCCGCTACGCCAAGGAGGGCATGGTTGGCAACTTCGGGGCCACCTGCGGCAACGCCTACGACGGCTACCTGTTCAAGCTGAAAGGCACCCGCGGCACCATCTCGCTACTCATTGATGAGGGCGTATACTACCCTGAAAAAGACACGCTGAAGGAGTACGGTACCGTAGATGGCGTGACCGGCGCCACGAAAATCACCTGGGACAAAAACGGCGGCATTCCCATCCAAACCGGCCCGCTGAAAGATGGCTCCTGGTACGCGCTCAACGATTTTCATCGCACCGTGCACGAAAAGAAGCTACCCGATTCCAACGTCTTCACCGGCGCCAAAGTGGCCTGCACGGTGCATATGGCCAATCAGGCCATCTACAACCGCACCATCGAGCGGTGGCAGCCTGAGTATAACGTGTAGGGTAGGGAGCGGTGTAGAGACGCATACTTGCGTCTCGTCGTTGCTGATGTTGTTCGCTATAACGATGCTGACACGTGTTGTTCGATGACAAGACGCAAATATGCGTCTCTACACTGTTCTAATGACTCTTTTAGTTAACGTAAACAGTTAATAGAGCATCATCATTTTAGCAGTTCTTGCATGACCGATTCATTTTCCCTGCGGGACAAAGTAATTGTAGTGACCGGCGGTACCGGCATTTTGGGTGAGGCCTTTATCAAAGGCATTGTGGCGGCGGGTGGCGCCGTGGGCATCTTGGGGCGCAACGCCGAGGTGGCCCAGACCCGCGCCGAAGCCATTCAGCAGCAAGGGGGTAGGGCCGTGGCCCTGGTGGCCGATGTGTTGGAAGAAACCGAGCTGCAAGCCGCCTGCCAGCAGGTGATGGATACGTTTGGACGAATTGATGGCTTGGTGAACGGCGCCGGCGGCAATGCCCCCGATGGTGTGCTGGACCCCGCCGAGGACGTATTCAAGATGAACCTGGCCGGCATGAAGCGCGTGATGGACCTGAACGTATGGGGCACCGTGCTGCCTACCCAGGTGTTTGGCCCGGCGCTGGCCGAGTCGGGCGCGGGCAGCATCGTCAACATTTCGTCCATGAACTCCAAGCGGGCCATCACTAAAGTGCTAGGCTACAACATGGGTAAAGCGGCCGTGGACTGCTACAACCAGTGGTTTGCGGTGGAAATGGCCAACCGCTACGGCGACCGGCTGCGCATGAACGCCTTGGCCCCCGGCTTCTTTCTTACCGAACAAAACCGCAGCCTGCTCACCAACCCCGACGGCAGCTTCACCGCCCGCGGCGAAAAAGTCATCCGCCAAACGCCATTCCAGCGCTTCGGCCACCCCGACGAGCTGCAAGGCGCGCTAGTGTGGCTGCTCAGCGACGCGTCCAAGTTCGTGACCGGCTCCATGATTTGCGTGGACGGCGGCTTCTCTATTTTTGGCGGCGTGTAGGGGCTGTTTGCACGGTGTAGAGACGCATAGTTGCGTCTCGTCGTCCGCGTCGATTGGCTGAAATCGTCCAACGACGAGACGCAACTATGCGTCTCTACACCGTGCAAACAGCTTCTTAGAAAAGAACTCGTCACTTCTCTTGCAGGGACGAATGACGGGCTTCACTTATAAAAATCCATACATTCAGTAATGCCCCAACAACCCTATTTCTTGGAGCAAACCATGCGCTGGTTTGGTCCTTCTGACCCCGTTTCTTTGGCTGATATCCGGCAGGCAGGCTGCACGGGCGTCGTCACGGCGCTGCATCACCTACCCAACGGCGTGGTGTGGCCGGTGGCTGAAATTCAGGAGCGGCAGGCCGAAATCGAGGCCGCCGGCCTGGTGTGGAGCGTGGTGGAAAGCGTGCCGGTACATGAAGCTATTAAAACCCAGGTCGCAGGATATCAGCAGTATATCGAAAATTACAAGGAGTCGCTGCGCAACCTGGGGGCGTGCGGGATTCGCACCGTCACCTACAACTTTATGCCGGTGCTGGACTGGACGCGCACCGACCTGAGCTACCCCATGCCCGACGGCTCGCGGGCGCTGCGCTTCGAGCGGGCCGCCTTTGTGGCATTCGACACGCTGCTGCTGAAGCGCCAAGGCGCCGAGCAGGACTATACGGCCGCGGAGCTGGAGGCTGCCCGCCAGCGCCTGGCAGGCATGAGCGAGGCCGAGCAACTGCAAGTACAGCGCAACATCATTGCGGGCCTACCTGGCAGCGAGGAAAGCTTCACCTTGGCGCAGTTTCAGGAGGCGCTAGACGCCTACCAGGGCATTGATGCGGCACGGCTGCGGCAGCACCTCATCCATTTTCTGAGCGAAGTAGCGCCGGTGGCCGAGGCAGCTGGCGTGCGCCTCGTCATTCACCCCGACGACCCGCCGTACGCCATCTTGGGCCTACCGCGGGTAGTAAGCACCGCTGCCGACGTAGCGGCACTATTCACCGCCGTGCCCTCGCCCAGCAACGGCCTGTGCTTCTGCACTGGTTCGTTTGGCGTCATCCCCGAAAACGACCTGCCTGCCATGGTGCGCCAGTTCGCCGACCGCATTCACTTCATCCACCTGCGCAGCACCCGCCGCAACGCCGCCGGCGACTTCTACGAGGACAACCACCTGGAAGGCGACGTGGATATGTATCAGGTAATGAAGGAGCTAGTAGAGGTGATGCAGCAGCGTGGGGTTACGCTCCCCATGCGCCCCGACCACGGCCACCAAATGCTCGACGACCTCGCCAAAAAAACCAACCCCGGCTACTCTGCCATCGGCCGCCTCCGCGGCCTAGCCGAGCTGCGCGGGTTGGAGCTGGGGGTACAGCGGGGAAGGATAGGGTAGGAGGGTAGGAGGGTGTGGGGGTAGCAGACAATAAGATGTCTGTCATCCTGAGTGCAGCGAAGGACCTTCTCACGTCTGAACGAGTCGTTGTTACACTTGTCGTTCTAGCGTGATAAGGTCCTTCGCTGCACTCAGGATGACATACTTCCTACCCTTACACTCTCTTGCCCTCCTATTCTTATTCCTCTCCCACCAGCCGCGTTTCCAGCGGCGCGAGCGTCACCAAGCCTTGCTTGTACAAGCTGCCTAAGGCCTTCTTGAATATCTTTTTGCTCATGCCCAGGCGGCGGTAAATGTCGTCTGGCTCGCTTTTGTCACCGAGGGGAATAGAGCCAGTTTTGCGGAGGGCGGCCAGCAGGTCGTCGGCGGCGGCTAGGGCTTCGTCGTAGCCGGGGCGCTGGATGGTGAGGTCGAGCTTGCCGTCGGGGCGCACTTGGCGCACGTAGCCGGTGTGCACGTCGCCGAGGCGCAGGGGCTTAAACACCTCGTTGTGGTAGAGCAGGCCCTGGTGGGTGCCATCCACAATGGCTTTGTAGCCCAGGTCGGTTTCGTCGGCAATGAGCAGCTCGGCGGTGTCGCCGGCTTTGCCGGGGTAGGGCTGGTCGCTGAGGAACCACTCCCACTTGGCCGAGGCCACAATGCGGTCGGTGGTTTCATCGAGGTAGACGAACACCGTGGTACGGTCGCCGGGACGCAGGGTGCGGCGCAGGTTGCTGTGCGGAATCAGCAGGTCCTTTTCGAGGCCCCAATCCAAGAAAGCGCCCACCGCCGACACGTCGCGCACGGTGAGGGTAGCAAACTGCCCGACCAGCGCGTAGGGTTCTAAGTTGGTGGCAATCAGGCGGTCCTCGGAGTCGCGGTACACAAATACGCGCACCGTGTCGCCTACCCTGGTGCCGGTTGGTATGTACTTGGCGGGTAGCAGAATATCGCCATCGTCGGAAATCAGGTACATGCCGAAGTCAACTTCGCGGGCTACTTCGAGTTCGTTATAATCACCTAAAAGCATGTAGTCAAGTAAGAATTAGAAATGAAGAATTAAAAAGGCAGAAGGCCTTTTCGAGGGTAGACTTACGCTGGTTGAACAGGTACAAGCGTGTGGTGTCCTACCGTGTTTTGAGCATCGGTGTCAGACTTTGGGAAGCAGGCCATCCTAGAGCGTTCTATTCCAAATAGCCCCGACGCTAGCAGACAAAGGTCAATTCTTAATTTTTAATTCTCAATTTTTAATTAAAAGCCTACTGATACGTAGTGATGCTAGGCTGGCCGATGCTGAAATCGTTGAAGCCGTAGTAGGAGCGCGAGGATTGGAAAATCCGGAATCCGTCGCCGCTGGCTTGGCCGCGGGGGTAGTAGCCTAGGAAGAACTGGAACGTGCGCAGGACCGTGTATTCGTTGCGGAAGCGCAGACCCAGGCCGAACCCCATGTAGGGTTTATCGGCAAACGGGATGGTCTGGCCCCCGCCGGAAAGCCAGGCGGCATCTGCAAAAGCCACCGCCGCTACTCGGAAGCCCAGGAATGAAAGGGGCGTAAACACGTTGGCTTCGTAGTTCAGAATAAAGCGACTTTGCCCACGCAGGGTTTGGTTGGAGTTGAAACCCCGCAGGCCCCGGCTACCATCAATAACCAAGGGGGCTTCTTCGGCTAACCGATTGAATCCTAAAGTGGAGCGGTTCCAGAAAAAGTGGCGCCACTGGAAGTTACCGGTGCGGTAGAGCGGCGTGAAATACAGCAACTCGGTGTTGAGCTGGCCTTGCTGCCAGTTGTTTTGGGGGCGGAGCAGGTAGCTGCTGAACTCGGCATTGAGGTAGAGGTAGCCCCGCAGCGGACTATAGCCCGCATATGCCGCCCGAATGCCGTAATAGTGCCGGTTTTGCTTGGCGTTCAGCTCATAGCCCGTCGTGAAGCTGTAGATAGAACCCGTGGGAATGTCCTCGGTGCGGCCGAAGCCAAACAGGTATTTGTCTTTGTAATAACGGCGCACGGTGTAGCCCAGTGTGCCGTAGAGCAGGGTGTTGGTGCGGTACTCGGGGTAGGGCGACTTGATAATGCGGGTGTTGATGGCCCGCGCCGCCACTACTAGGCGGCCGGGGTTGTCGTAGCCCAAATCGTAGCTGGGCAGGTGCAGGGAGCGGCCTACCCAGATATCCTGCCGGTAGAAGCGCAGCGCCCGGTACAGCGTATCGGGGTAGCGGGTGGCGTCTACGTTGTAGTGGTCGATGTTGAGGGCGTAGGCATAGCGCGTGTTCACGGAGTAGAAGCTCCGGTTTAGACTGAGGCTTTGTTCCTTGTTGCGGTACTCGTCGCGCACGCGCACCTGGCCGTACAGGAAGTCGCGGAACGGCACCAGGTAACTGCCCTTGTACGACCAGCTCTGGGGCGTGCTGCGGCCGTACTGGTAGGAGTTGCGAAACTGGTGGCCCATGCCCAGAAAGTTGATGTCGCGCAGGTCGACAACCGCCGCGTCCACGTCGCGCAGCTGAAAGCCCCCGCTGATGCTGAACACGTCTTTGGTAACGACCTCAATATCCACGCTGTCGGCCGAAGTGGTGGCCTCATTCACGAACACGCGAGCGTCTAGAATCTCCGAGGTCTGGCGCAGCAAGCGTTCCGATTCGGCCAGATCCAACGGGTCTAGCTCTTGGCCGGGCCGAAACAGCAGCACCTGCCGTACCCGCGAGCGGGCCGTTTTGATGTGGAAGCTGTTGCCGGCCTTCTCCAGAAAGTTGCGCGGCGTGCGGTTTACGTCGTTGATGTTATAGCCAAAGGCATCCAGCGACGTGATGTTGATGTTGCGCACAATCTTGAAGTTGTGCCTGGCAAACTGCCGGTCTACCAGTTGGGCATCGAGACCCGCCTTGTCTTCGCGGGGCGGTGTGAAGCGAAATAGCAGAGCCGCCGCCTTGCCGGCAATGGTTTTGCGCTTGGTATATGCCTTTAGGCCATTGAGCAGGCGCTCCTCATCAAAACCCCGCCGCAACGAGTCGGGCTGCGCTATTTCGGTGGTGTCGGGCGGGAGCACCCGCACCGGCTGTTGCGCCCGCGCGGGCATTGCCCACCACAGCCAGCATCCTACCACCAGCGCAAAGCGCCAGGGCAATGACAAGCTGAAAAAGGCAACGCAGAAACGCATAGAAGAAGAGAGCAGCCGGGTGGCAACTGGCAAGTTACGAGGATTGCGCACGGTGTGGATTAGCACAGCGGCCGCGTAACGGCAGTCCGCCCCCACTAATTGCGCGCTACGTGCAACGGCCCGCCCACATTTTAAATTCAGACCGTCATGCTTCGACCAGCGGACGCCAGATGGAGCACGACGGTCAACGACGCATGCGGATTCCTCTACCAGCTCGGAATGGCGGTCTACTTAGCACAAAATAGAAGTCTGTGTTACGAAACTATTTCTAAAAAAATTAGCTTAGCTATTATCTGGTTTATTGCAAATGAATCAATACTTTTGAGCCGAAAGGCAGACTTTTACATGAACGAGCGAATCCAGGAAAAACTAAGCATCTTGGCAGATGCGGCGAAGTACGATGTATCGTGCTCCAGCAGCGGTGGCAAGCGCAAAAACGTGGACAAAGGCCTGGGCAATGCCGAGGGCATGGGCATCTGCCACTCGTTCACGGAGGACGGCCGCTGTGTGTCGCTGCTCAAGATTCTACTTACCAACCACTGCATTTTCGATTGCGCCTACTGCGTGTCGCGCAAGAGCAACGACGTGAAGCGTGCCGCTTTTACGGTAGACGAGGTGGTAGACCTGACCATGAACTTCTACCGCCGCAACTACATCGAAGGCCTGTTTCTGAGTAGCGGCATTTTCTCCTCGCCCGACTATACCATGGAGCGCCTGGTGCGCATCATCAAGAAGCTGCGCACCGAGCACAAATTCAACGGCTACATCCACGTGAAGGCCATTCCGGGCGCTTCGGAGGAGCTGATTCAGGAGGCGGGCCTGTATGCCGACCGCCTCAGCGTGAACATTGAGCTGCCCTCGGAGATGAGCTTGCAGAACCTGGCGCCGGAGAAAAACTACCAAGAAATCCTGACGCCGATGGCCCAGATTCGGGACGGTATCGTGCAGAATAAGGAGGAAAAGGCGCTGTTCAAGAAAGTGCCGCAGTTTGCCTCGGCCGGCCAAAGCACCCAGCTCATTGTAGGCGCCTCGGCGGAAAACGACCACCAGATCATTCAGCTCACCGACTCGCTCTATAAAGGCTATGGACTGAAGCGCGTGTACTACTCCGGCTACATCCCCATCACCGATGATGCCCGCCTACCCCAGCTCACGCAGCCGCCCGTCATTCGGGAGCACCGCCTCTACCAAACCGACTGGCTGCTACGCTTCTACGGTTTCCAGGCCGACGAAATCCTGGACCCCGAACATCCCTACCTCGACCTTGAAATAGACCCCAAGCTGGCCTGGGCGCTGCGCAACCGCCATATGTTCCCGGTGGACGTGAATACGGCTGACTACCAACTGATTCTGCGTGTGCCCGGCATTGGGGCCAAGTCGGCCAAGCGCATTGTGGCGGCGCGGCGCTTCACCTCCCTTTCCCTCGACAACCTGCACAAGTTTGGGGTAGTGCTGAAGCGGGCCAAGTACTTCATCACCTGCAAAGGCATGGCCCTGGAAAAGCGTGAGTACGACGAGCAAAGCATCCGTCGGCAAATCCTGTTCGGCGCGGGCTCCGTCCGCTCGGCCCTTGTCACCCAGCAGCTCGACCTGTTCGCGCAGGCTGGTTAATGAGGTGATGTGCTGATAATTGAAAATCAACACATCAATTATCAGCACATCACCTTATTAGTCATCAGTACTTTACCTCATCAATAATCAGCACATCCATCACCAGCACATCAAAAACATGACCGTGTCACACCGTGCCCAAGTCCGACAGATGAAAGTAGCGCGCATGGCGTGCTGCTGCAAGTTGAGCGAGCTGCTGCCCCTGGTGCGCCAACTACACGAGCAAAGCCGGGCGGCATATTTGGCCAGTCAGACGCAGACTGGAAACCAGGAGCGTCCGGAGGCTGCGTAGGGTAGGGGCAGTGCAACCTGCCGCGGCCATTGCGGTATAGGGTCGTATGACCTACTTGCTGGAACACTACACCGTGCCTACCAACGGGCAACAGCTGCACGTGGTGCAGTGCGGACCAATGGAAGGGCCGCTCGTCGTGCTGCTGCACGGCTTCCCCGATTTCTGGTACGGCTGGCAGCAGCAACTACAGGCGCTGGCCGAGGCGGGCTACCGCGTGTGGGCACCCGATCAGCGTGGCTATAACCGCAGCAGTAAGCCGTCCCGCATTCGCGACTACCGCATAGAAGAACTGGCCGCCGATGTACTGGGTCTGCTGGCGGCAGCGGGTAAGGAGAAAGCCACCATCGTGGGCCACGACTGGGGCGCGGCCGTAGCCTGGTGGCTGGCTACCCACCGGCCTACCTTCGTGGAGCGAGTAGCGGTGCTGAATGTGCCCCACCCGGCCGTGCTGGCGCGGGCATTGCGGCACAACGGCCGGCAGCGCCGCAGAAGCTGGTATGTGTTTTTCTTTCAACTGCCCAGGCTGCCCGAGTGGTGGCTACGCCGTCGGCACTACAAAGCCTTGCGCCGGGCGCTGCAAGGCACCAGTCGGCCGGGCACTTTCGGGCACGACGATATGGCCGCGTATCAGGCTGCCTGGGCGCAGTCGCACGCGTTGCGCGGCATGGTGAACTGGTATCGGGCCGTGCGTTACCAGCGACACGGTGCAGCTTCCGCTACCCCGATTACGGTGCCGGTGCGCATTATTTGGGGTAGTAAAGATGCTTTTTTGCTACCCGAGCTTGCGCAGCAGAGCTTGGCGTATTGCGAGCAAGGTGAGCTGTTCTATTTGCCCGAGGCCAGCCACTGGGTGCAGCACGAAGAGCCCGCACGGGTGAACCAACTCCTACTAGAATTTTTAGAGCAGCCGAGCCGTACGTAAAGCTCGGTTAGGCATTGGGCGTACTAGCCACGGGTAACGTGTAATGAAAATGCGTTTGGAGTACGGTGTCTATCTTCTCGCGGGTCAGCGGCTTACTCAGGAAATCGGCTACGTGTAGCTGCTGGGCGCGGGCAATCTCCTGGGGCTGCAACGAGTTGGTGAGCATCACAATCACAAGGGCTTGCTGCTGGGCCGGTGGCAGTTGCCGGTATGCCTGCAAAAACTCCAAGCCGTTCATGACGGGCATGTTCACATCCAAGAGCACCAGGGCAGGGTAGGCCTCATGGTCTTCCGGCTGATGATGCTGTTGCAAAAGCGTAAAAGCTTCCTGTCCGTTCTGAGCGACCAGCAATTGGTCGGCTACTGCCAGATTTTCCAACAGATGCTGGTTCAGAAAGTTGTTTACCGGATCGTCGTCGACCAGTAGAATACACGGTAGTTTTTCCACAAATACAAAAGTAGCGTGCTGGAAGAAAATCTTTTGCTAAGCTGAACGGTAAAAGGAAGCCCGCCAGCCGTGCAGGATACGTAATAAAGTCGATAAGTAGCGCCTGTGAGTTTCTTATTCCTTCTGGTTCAGGCAGCTGAATAGTTGCTCATCAGATAGAATAGGGTGCTTTATGGTATTGTTATGAATGTTAAACAACGGATTATGAGCTTGGATTACGTGTATGACGGTTCATTTGACGGCCTGCTGACGGTGGTGCTGGAAATGTATGAGCGCCGGGCGGTGCCCAACAGCGTGCAGCCCACGGGGAGCGTGCAGGGTGGCCTGTTTACGTCTGCCATACCCATTGATACCAGTGAGGAAAAAGCCACGCGGGTGTGGAACGGTCTGCTAAAGTATATGAACGAAGAGGCCCGGCGCCGGCTCTACCACACGTTCTTGTCGGAGAGGCCCGACCGGGAGCTACTTATCTGCCGCTTCGTGCAGCAGGCCGTGGCGGCGCGGGGTAGGGTAGACGTGTCCGAGAACCTGGCCGACGATACCGTGCGCCTCATTGCCCACGTCAGTCAGCAATTGGGTAGGGAAAAGCACCGCATGGAAGCCTTCGTGCGCTTCGAGAAAACCCAAGACGAGCTGTTTCATGCCACCATTGAGCCGGATTTTGACGTGCTACCGCTTATTGCGCCCCACTTCACCAAGCGCTACGCCGACCAGCGCTGGCTAATCTTCGACCGGCGCCGCGGCTACGGCCTTTACTACGACCTGCACCGCACCGACATCGTGCAGTTTGAAGCGCCTACCCCCCAGCGCCGCACCGACGTGTCGGCCACGGTGCTGGATGAGCGGGAGCCGCTGTTTCGGCTGCTCTGGCAAACCTACTTCGACCACGCCAACATCCCGGAGCGCCGCAACCTGAAGCTGCACCGCCGCCACGTACCGCTGCGCTATTGGCGCTACCTCAGCGAAAAGCAACCCCGCGAAACCCGCTTCACGCCCATCGACAACAAGCGCCCCGTGCAGAAACCGTAGCTGCATCAGAACGATGGCGCGGGGCTGTGCCCCGTGTCTGTTATTCGCAGGCCTCTGGCCTGCAATTGTTCGCGCCTTTGGCATTGTTCGGGTGAAGGCAGGCCAGAGGCCTGCGAATAACAGACACGGGGCACAGCCCCGCGCCATTAATGTATCATCTATGTTGCCTCAAAACCTCTAATTTGCAGACCAACGGAGCTGCACTGGTGCAACTCTATTCGCTACGCTATTACTTCAGATGAGTACAACAGTAATTTTTGGTGCCTCCGGTCAGTTGGGGCAATGCTTGCAGCATGTAGCGCAGGAGCGCGGTCTTACCGGCATCGTTTTCTTACCCGAAGAACAAGCCGATATCCTGGATGTAGCTGGTTTGCAGGCTGTTTTTGCCGAGCATAAGCCGGCCTACTGCATCAACTGCGCCGCCTACACGGCCGTGGACAAGGCCGAGGATGAGGTAGACCTAGCCCGCCGCGTCAACCGCGACGGCGCCGAAAACCTGGCCCGCCTGTGCGCGCAGCACGGCACCACGCTGCTGCACGTTTCTACCGATTTTGTGTTTGCCGGCACCGGCAACGAGCCCCTAACCGAAACCGACCCAGCCGAGCCCATCAGCGTGTATGGCCTCACCAAGTTGGAAGGCGAGCAGGCCATTGCCGCCCACACCCAGCAATTTTTCATTCTGCGCACTAGCTGGTTGTATTCTGAATACGCCAACAACTTCGTGAAAACCATGCTGCGCCTGGGTCGCGAGCGGGACGAGTTGCGCGTGATTTGGGACCAGGCCGGCACTCCTACCTACGCCATCGATCTGGCCGGCTGCCTGCTCACCATCATCGAGCAGCAAAACCAGCAGTACGGCATCTACCACTACAGCAACGAGGGCCTCACCTCGTGGTACGATTTCGCCGTGGCTATCTTCGAGCTGGGCAAGGTAGACGTGCGCACGGTGCCCATCCGCACCGCCGAATATCCTACCAAAGCCACCCGCCCCGCCTACTCCGTGATGGACAAAAGCAGCGTAAAAAAGGCCTTGAACATCAGCATTCCGCACTGGCGCGAGAGCTTGCAAACGTGCATGGGGCGGTTGTAGGGTAGAGCCCCTTCTTTGCCGAGCAGCGCAGGTTTTCCGCGGCTGCAACTTCATTCTATAGATTACTTGCTGCGCAGTATAGCACGGAACAAATTTCCGCGCTATACTGCGCAGGTCGTTTCCTGTACCTCCAACTTCCCGCCCATGAAATTCCTTGTGCTCTTATCTTCTGCCGCTGCGTTACTGCTACCCTCTACTTCGTTTGACCAGCCGCAGAAAGGTTGGGAGCCGCTGCTCGATAAAAACCTGAGCAAGTGGCGCACCTACGAAAGCTACCGGCACCAAAACGGTTACAAAGGGCAGCAGCCCGTCGACGCGCAGGGAAAAGCCCTGACGCCCATTGGGTACGACAAGAACGAGGCGAACGTGTTTTCGGTGGTGATGGAGCAGGGGCAGCCGGTGCTGCGTATCAGCGGCGAAATTTATGGCTGCGTGTTCACCAAGCAGGATTTCAAGAATTACGACTTGAAGCTGAAAGTACGCTGGGGCAAGAAGAAGTGGGTGCCCCGCCTGAACGAGCCCCTCGATAGCGGCATCCTCTACAACAGCCAGGGTGAATGCGGGGTAGACTACTGGCGGAGTTGGATGCTGGCCCAGGAATTTCAGGTGTCGGAGTACCGGGATGGCAATGCCATGGGGGATTATTGGTGCATTGCCAACTCCTCGGCCGACATCCACGCGACTCACAATACCACCGAAAATACGCTGAAGTTCACGCCCGCTGCGCCGTTGCTCACCATGGGCAAAGAGGGACGCAACTTCTGCCAAGCCGCCGCCAACTACGAATCCCCCAACGGCGAGTGGACGGAGCTGGAACTGCTGAACGTGAACGGTCAGAGCGTACACCTCGTGAACGGGCATGTGGTACTGGCCGCCGAAAACTCCGGCTACCTCGCCAACGGCCAGCGCAACCCCTTGACGCACGGTAAAATACAGCTACAGAGCGAAGCTGCCGAGGTCTTCTATAAAGACATTATGATTAAGCCACTGGCTGCCATGCCGGCCGCTTATAGCAAGTATTTCAAGTAGGGTATTCGGCCGGGCCAAAAGCAGAAGCCCCTTCTCTAGTAAAGATCAAAGCACGTCCTTCCGACCAGCGAGATTTCTCCCGCTGGTCGGAAGGACGTGCTTGCGTTCTATTGTCTCAAAACCGGTCGTCGTTCACTTCCACCCAAAAGCCGTCGGGGTCTTTGAGGTAGACTTGCTTGATACCGTCGGGGCGGGGCGTGGTTTGGTTGGCCTCGCCGGTCCAGCTGCCGTAGGGGATGTGCAACTGCGTGAGACGAGCGGCAAACGCATCCAGGTCCTTCACATGGAAGGCCAGATGAGCATTTTTGTCGTGGTCGATGACGCTGGTGGCACCTTGTATCAGGTGCAGCTGTGCGTGCGGACCAAGGCGGAGCCACACGTGCTTGCCATCGTGAAACGGCTCTGGAATTTCGGGTAGTTGCAGCACGTCTTTGTAGAACGCCACGCTCTTGGAGAGGTCGTATACATAGACGGCGATGTGGTTGATAGTAGGCGTATTACGACTGGCGGTGCAGCCGCTGCCGAAGGCGGCTGCTACGAGGCTCAAGCCGCAACCGAGGCGCGTGAGGGTAGGGAGGGGCATACCAGAGAGAGGTAGGGTGGGAGAAAGAAATGAGTGCCGTGGATATGGTACGCAGTAAAGACACAAGATTTTGTGTCTCGTTGTCGAACGACTCACAATAGTCTCGTTCGGATAAATCATATCAGCAACAACAAGACACAAGATCTTGTGTCTCTACTACAAAACCTTTCTAAACATACGCATTTGCTGTTTGCCCGAGGCCGCATGAATACAAGGTCTGCGGTGCAACCATCAGCCCGGCCGGCGGTTCTTTAGCCGATCATTGGGCGGCGGCGCCCGAGTAACCCTGCGTGCGGTATGTGGATAGTTCGGTTGGCGCTGGCGCGCCCTTACACCTTTGTGGTCATGGCCCTGCTGATTTTGCTGGGCGGTATCATGACTATCCGCAGCATGGCGGTGGATATTTTCCCGGAGGTGAACATTCCGGTGGTGGGCGTGGTGTGGACCTACGCGGGCATGAGCCCCGAGGAAATGAACCGCCGCGTGGTGGTGATCAACCAGCGCGCCTACACTACCACCGTCAACAACATTGAGCACATGGAATCTCAATCCCTGAAGGGGGTAGGGATTATCAAGGTGTTTTTCCAGCCGGGCTCCGATCCGGCCGCCGGCGTGGCTCAGCTCACCGCCATTTGCCAAACGCTGCTGCGCATCATGCCGCCCGGCATCACGCCGCCCAACATCATCCGCTACTCGGCCTCCAACGTGCCCATTGCCCAGGCCAGCTTGTCGTCGGAAACGCTGGGCGAGTCGGACCTGTACGATGCCAACAACTCGTTTATCCGGCCGGGGCTGGCCATTGTGAAGGGTGCCTCGCTGCTCCTACCCAACGGCGGCAAGCCCAAGCAGGTGATGGTGGACCTCGACCCCGTGGCGCTGGCCGGTAAAGGACTGTCGGCCAACGATGTAGTGGCGGCCATTACCTCCCAGAATATCATCCTACCCGCCGGCACGGCCAAAATGGGCACCCGCGAGTACGACGTGCGCCTGAACAGCAGCCCCGAGGCCGTGGCCTCCCTCAACGACCTCCCCATCCGGCAGGTGAACGGTGCCACCGTATACGTGCGCGACGTGGCCTTCGTGCACGAGGGTGCGGCCGTGCAGCAAAACATTGTGCGCCAGAACGGCCGCCGTACGGCCTTCGTGCCCATCATGAAAAGCGGCGGGGCCAGCACTCTCGACGTAATCGAAGGCATCAAGGAAGCCCTACCCAAAGTGCTGGCTAACGCTCCCGAAGGCCTCGACCTGAAGCTGCTGTTCGACCAGTCGTTTTTCGTGCGTGCTAGCATCAAGGGCGTGGTGGTGGAGGCGTGCATTGCGGCGGCCCTCACCGGCCTGATGATTCTGCTATTCCTGGGTTCCTGGCGCTCTACCCTCATCATCGCGCTCAGCATTCCACTGTCGATTCTGGTCAGCATTATTGTGCTGAAGCTGCTGGGGCAAACGCTTAATATTATGACGTTGAGCGGCTTGTCGCTGGCCGTGGGGATGCTGGTGGACGACGCCACAGTGGAAATCGAGAACATTCACCGCAACATGGGCCTGCGCAAGGGGCTGAAACGCTCCATTCTCGATGGTGCCCAGCAGATTGCTACCCCCGCGCTGGTGGCTACCCTCTCGATCTGCATTGTGTTTGTGCCGGTGTTTTTCCTGGCGGGCGTGGCGTCCTACATCTTCACGCCGCTGGCGCTGGCCGTGATATTCGCCATGCTGGCTTCCTACCTGCTGTCGCGCACGCTGGTGCCTACTATGGTGCAGTTTCTGCTGCGCAAAGAACTCCCCATTTACCACGCCGAGGGCGGTGCCCACCTGCCCACCGAATCGGTGCGCAACCACCAGTCCGTGAGTGAAGCCGAGGTTCGCCTAGACCAGCTTCGCCGCGAGCAGGCCGAGCGCGAACATCCCAGCGGTACGGCCGAGGAAGAAGCCGAAGAGCCCATCACCGAAGCCGAGCGCAAGGCCGCTAAGAGCATAGAGGAAAGCTGGGTATGGCGCCTGCACAAAGCCTTCGACCACCGATTCGAGCAGTTTCGGGCACACTACCGCGACGCGCTGGACTGGTCGCTGGACAACCGGCGGGCGGTGGTGCTGTGCTTTGTGGTGCTGTTTGTGGGCTCGGGGTGCCTGTATCCGCTCATTGGCGAAAACTTCTTCCCGAAGGTAGATGCCGGCGAGCTGCGCCTGCACGTGCGCGCCCCCACTGGCACGCGCCTGGAGGAAACCGAGCGCCGCTTTGCGCAGGTGGAGCAGATCATCCGGTCGGTGATTCCGAAAGACGAGCTGGAGCTGATTCTGGATAATATCGGTCTACCCGTGGTGTCGCTGAATTTGCTGATGAGCGACAACCCCGTGATTGGGGCCGGCGACGGCGAAATTCTGGTATCGATGAAGGAGGAACACGGCCCCACGGCCGAGTATATCCGCGAAATCCGGCGCCGCATCAACAAAGAGCAGCCCGATCTAACGGTGTTTTTCCAGCCAGCCGACATCGTGAACCAGACACTCAACTTCGGCCTACCCGCGCCCATCGACATTCAGGTGACGGGCAAAAACGTGGAGGCCAACCAGAAGATTGCTGCCAAGATTAAGGCCGACATGAGCCGCGTGCCGGGTGTGGTGGATGCTTTCATCTACCAGGCCTTCGACCTACCCCAGATGCGCCTCGACGTGGACCGGGTGCGCGCCCAGCAGGCCGGCCTGGCTCAGCGCGATATTGCCAACAACGTATTGGTGAACCTGTCGTCGAGCACCCAAACCACGCCCAACCAGTGGCTGAACCCTCAAAATGGCGTGAACTACACGGTGGCCGTGCAAACGCCCCCGCGCGATCTGGCGTCGCTGGACGCGTTGAACACCATTGGGGTAACTGGCGCCGGGCAAGCGAATCCGCAGTTGCTGAGCAGCTTTACTACGAGCCGTCGCACCGCTACCTCGGCCCTCGCTTCGGATTACAACATCCAGCGGGTGGTAGACGTGTATGCCAGCGTGGAAGGCCGCGACCTGGGTAGTGTGAATACCGACATGACCAAAATCCTCGATAAATACCGCCAAGACCTACCCAAAGGCACCACCATCACGGTGCGCGGGCAGATCGACAGCATGCGCACCTCGTTTATCGGGCTGGGCATTGGGCTGATTGGCGCTATTCTGCTGGTGTACTTGCTGATGGTGGTAAACTTCCAATCGTGGCTCGACCCGTTCATCATCATTATGGCGCTGCCGGGGGCGTTGTCGGGCATTCTGTGGATGCTATTTGTGACGCAAACCACCTTCTCAGTGCCCTCGCTGATGGGCGCTATTATGTGCATCGGGGTAGCCACGGCCAACAGTATCCTGCTGGTGACGTTTGCCAACGAGCGGCGCGAGGAAGACCCCGACCTCTCGCCCCGCGACGCGGCCCTGGATGCCGGCTTTACGCGCCTGCGGCCGGTGCTGATGACGGCTCTGGCCATGATTATCGGCCTGCTACCCATGTCGCTAGGCATGGGCGAGGGCGGCGAGCAGAACGCTCCGCTGGGCCGCGCCGTGATTGGCGGCCTGCTGCTGGCCACGGTCACTACCCTGTTTTTCGTCCCGATTATGTTTAGCTACCTCAAGAAAAAAGAGCTGAATGCGGAGGCGGAAGCCGAAGTTGAACAGCAACAGGTAATCGCTTAATCTCGTCGTCCTTCCCAACTATTTCACCACGCGCCCTACCTTCTTGCGCTTCAGCCTACCCTATGGCTACTCCTCCCGAAGAACAAACGGATTTCATTACCGACGACGCCAACGCCCACCTCTCCAGCGAGGAGCGGGCGCGGCGTAAGCACGCGCACTTTGGCGAAAACCAGGTGGACCACCGTCCCGCCGCTACGCCACCAGCAGAGGCTGCCCCGGCCCGGCCGCGGAGCCGGCGCACGTTTTGGGTTGTGGTGCTGGTAGCCGTGGCCGTGTTTGCACTACTGCTGCTGATCGGGTGGCTACCCCGCCTCAAACAAAATAACGAGCGCAAAGAAGAAGCCCAAAGCGGAGCCAACGCCACGCCTACTGTGAGCGTGCTGCCCGCCGAGCAAGCCCCCGATACCATCCGCCTGGACCTGCCCGCCGACACCCGTTCCAACCGCGAAACCTACCTGTTTGCCCGCACCAACGGCTTCGTGCAGGCCTGGTACACCGATATTGGTACCAAGGTGAAGCGCGGCCAGTTGCTGGCCCTCATTGCCACGCCCGAACTGGACCAGCAGATTGCTCAGGCCCGCGCCAACCTCACGCTGGCCCAGAGCAACTACCGTCGCCTCACGGGCATCAGCATGCCCGGCGCCATTTCCAAGCAGGAGCTAGACCAGGCCAAGGCCCAGTTTTCGGCCGAACAGGCCGTGGTGAATGGCCTGCTGGCCCAGCAGGGTTTCCGGCGGGTGGTGGCGCCATTCAGCGGCATCGTCACGCAGCGCAATGTGGAGGTAGGGTCGTTGGTGTCGCCGAGCAATGCGGCGGGTAGCCAGCTGTTTAAGGTAGAGCAGACCGACACGCTACGCGCCTTCGTGAATGTGCCGCAGAACTACGCCACCGCCATCCGGCCGGGCCTTATCACCCAGCTCATCGTGCCCGAATTTCCCAACCGCACCTTTGCCGGCCGCGTCGCTCGCGACGCCGGTGCCCTGAGCGAGGGCACGCGCACGCTGGAAACCATCGTGAAAATCTCGAACCGTGAGCAGCAACTGCGGCCGGGCATCTTTGCCCAGGTGCGCTTCGAGCTGCCGCGCACCGCGCCCAGCGTCCTTATCTCCGCCAATACGCTGGTGCCGGGCGGCACCCAGCCCCGTGTGGTGGTCATTCAGGACGAGAAAGTGCACTACCAAGACATCACGCCCGGTCGCGACTTCGGCGCGCAGGTGGAGGTGATTGGTGGGTTGAAAGGCGGCGAACTGCTGGTGGTAAACCCCGCCGAAACGCTAACGGAGGGCGAAACCGTGACTGCCCGCCGTGCCAAGGTGGAGAAGAAAGCCGCTACGCCTACCCAGCCCGCCGCTCCCGAGCGGCTCTACGACCCCAATCGACCCATCGTGTCGTCGCCGGCTGGGAAGTAGGGGAGGAGGGAAGCGTCTGTCATCCTGAGCTTGCGAAGGACCTTCTCACGACAGAACAACTGGCGTAACAACGACTCGTTCTGGCGTGAGAAGGTCCTTCGCAAGCTCAGGATGACAGATGAAAAAAGACATACAGAGCAGCAGCTTCTGAAACAGCTCAGAGCTGACCGTCAACCAGTAGTATCCACCTGCATGAGTTTTTCGTTGCGATATTATTCTCTCTTGATACTGCTGCTGAGCACGCTGCTAACCAGTTGCGTGCGCGCACCGCGCTACCAGCCGCCCAGCGTAACGGCCCCCACAACCTGGAAAAACAGCACCGATACCACCTTTGCCGCGCCCCAAACCAACCCGGCACCCGCTAGTGCCGCCGCGGCCGAGCTACCCCGGCAGCCAACTGTGCCAGCGTGGTGGAGCATTTTTCAGGATGACGAGCTGGCACGGCTGGAGCAGCAAGTGCTGGCCGCCAACTACAGCCTGAAAGCTGCGGTGGCCCGCGTGGAGCAGGCCCGCGCCAACGTGACGGTGGTGAACTCCTACCGTTCGCCGGTGGTAGCGCTCAATCCGCAAGCCTACCGGCAGCGGCTGTCAGCCTACCGGCCGCTGCCCATTGCCAGCACCAATGGCCCGCAGGCTATCAACCAAACGCAATTTTACCTACCCTTGAATGTGAGCTACGAGGTGGACGTATGGGGCCGCTTGCGCCGCAACGTACAGGCTGCCGAGGCCGACGAGCAAGCCTCCGAGGAAGATCTGCGCACTGTGCAACTGTCGCTCACGGCCGATGCCGCCGGCTACTACTTCGACCTGCGCGGCCTCGATGCTGAGCTGCTGGTGCTGGACAGCGCCCGCCAGGCCCGGGTAGAAAGCCTGCAACTCACCCAAGCTCGCAACCAGGCCGGCGTCGACAACGAAATTGCCATGCGCCGCGCCGAAACGGAACTGGCCAACGTAGACGCGGGCATTGTGGAAGTGCGTCGCCAACGCGCCGGCTTAGAAGCAGCCCTGGCCACGCTCACGGGCCAGCCAGCCAGCCAGTTTGCCCTGGTGCCGCGTCCTGGCCCGCTGCTGATTCCGCGGGTACCGGCCGCCGTGCCCGCCTCCCTACTCGCCCGCCGCCCCGATTTGCGCCGCACCGAGCGCCAGCTAGCCGCCCTCAACGCCCGCGCCGATGCTGCCCGCCTAGCCCGCCTACCCACCGTGCAACTCAATGGTTTTGTAGGACCCTTGTCGAGTGCGTTGGGTGACCTGCCCAAGGTAGCCGACAGCTACGCCTACTACGTGGGCGGCGGCATCTCCATCCCGATTTTCAACGGCGGCCGCTTGCGGGCTAACCAGCAGATTGTAGAACGCCAGTACGACGAGCAAGCCGCGCAGTACCGCCAAACAGCGCTGGTGGCATTTCAGGAAGTGGAAACTTCGCTGGCGAATGTGCAGCAGAGTGCCGCCCAGCTCACGGTGCAGCAGCGCGCCCTGCGCTCGGCCCGGCTGGCCGGCCTGCTTACCAAGGAGCGCTACCGCGCCGGCCTCACCAGCTACTTTGAAGTAGTAGACGCCGACCGCCAAACGCTGGAAGCCGCCCGGCTGGTGGTGCAAA
The DNA here is from genome assembly GCF_014217645.1 of Hymenobacter sp. NBH84. NCBI lineage: Bacteria > Pseudomonadati > Bacteroidota > Cytophagia > Cytophagales > Hymenobacteraceae > Hymenobacter > Hymenobacter sp. NBH84. Next base: position 2,387,461 of record NZ_CP043644.1, on the reverse strand, counting down.
ACCAGGCCAACGAGTTGAGCTACACCGTACAGCTGATTCGGGCGCTGGGCGGCGGTTGGGAGTAGGTAAGTAAAACGGATGGCGCGGGGATGTGCCCCGTGTCTATTACTTAGCAGGCCTCTGGCCTGCGCTGCCAGAACGAGCTTTGGCCTGAGCTACCTAAGCAACCTGCCGAAACTTCCCGAATGGCGCGAACGGTCGCAGGCCAGAGGCCTGCCAATACATGACACGGGGCACATCCCCGAGCCATCCGTATCTACTACATAACCCCAGGCCTGCGGAAACAGTAAGGGTAGGGCATCACCTATCCCTCCGCTCATGCCTACCCCCAAGCAGCCTACCCTTCCTAATTCTTCCGGTTTCGTGCGGGTGCGTGGGGCGCGGGAGCACAACCTGCGCCATGTAGACGTGGATATTCCGCGCGATGCGCTGGTGGTGTTTACGGGCGTGTCGGGGTCGGGGAAGTCGTCGCTGGCGTTTGGGACGCTGTACGCCGAGGCCCAGCGGCGCTACCTGGAATCGGTGTCGCCGTATGCGCGGCGGCTGTTTCACCAAATGGCCGTGCCCGCCGTTGATTCTATTGACGGGCTGCCGCCGGCAGTGGCCTTGCAGCAGCAGCGCGGCACGCCCACCACGCGTTCCTCGGTGGGCTCTGTTACTACGCTTTCCAACCTGGTGCGGATGCTCTACTCGCGGGCCGGCGACTACCCGGCGGGGCAGGGCATTGTGTACGCCGAAGGCTTCTCAGCCAATACGCCCGAGGGCGCGTGCCCTACCTGCCACGGCCTGGGCCGCATCTACGAGGCCACCGAAGAAACCATGGTGCCCGACCCCTCGCTCACCATTCGGGAGCGGGCCATTGCGGCCTGGCCCACGGCCTGGGGTGGCCAGAATCAGCGGGATATCTTGGTGTCGATGGGCTACGACGTGGACCGTCCCTGGCGCGAGCTACCCCAGCAAGACCGCGACTGGATTCTGTTTACCGACGAGCAGCCGGTGGTGCCCGTGTACCCCGGCTACACGCCCGAGCAAACCCAACGGGCCCTCAAGCGCAAGGAAGAGCCCAACTACATGGGCACCTTCACGAGCGCCCGACGGCACGTGTTTCACTCCTTCGCCAACACCCAGAGCGCCCAGATGAAGAAGCGGGCCTTGCAGTTTATGCGCGGCACCGAGTGCCCTACCTGCCACGGCAAGCGCCTGCGGCAAGAGGCCCTGGCCGTCACGTTTGCCGGGCTCGATATTGCCGATTTCTCGGCCCTACCTCTGCAACGGGTGGCCGCCCTGCTGCAACCCTACGCCGAGGGCACCGCTCCCGGCCGCGCTGCCCAAGACGCGGCCCACCCCGAGCAGGCAGTAGTGGCCCAGCGCATCACGCAGGATCTGGTGGCGCGCCTGCGCGTGCTGCTCGATCTGGGGCTGGGCTACCTGTCGCTGGAACGCAGCACGCCTACCCTATCGCCGGGGGAGCTGCAACGGCTGCGGTTGGCTACGCAGCTATATTCCAATCTGTTTGGGGTAGTGTATGTGCTCGATGAGCCTTCCGCCGGCCTACACCCCGCCGATACGGAAGCGCTGCTATCGGCGCTGGCTAGCCTGAAAAGCGCCGGCAACTCGCTGTTCGTGGTCGAGCATAATCTCGATGTGATTCGGCAGGCCGATTGGCTGGTGGACGTGGGGCCGGCTGCCGGCGAGCAGGGCGGGCAGGTGCTCTACAGCGGTCCGCCCGCTGGTCTGGCCGATGTGGCGGCGTCTCAAACGCGCCAATTTTTGTTTGCCGACGAGGCCACTGCGCCTACCGCCGCGCCGCGCCCGGCCCAGGGCTGGCTTCGGCTGGCGGGCGTCACGCGCAACAACCTGCGCGGGCTGGACGTGGCGTTTCCGCTGGGCGTGTTCACGACTGTTACGGGCGTGTCGGGGTCGGGCAAATCGAGCTTGGTGAGCCAGGCGCTGGTGGAACTGGTGGGGGCGGCACTGGGCCAGGCCCTACCCGCCGCCGAGGAAGAAGGCGACACGTTGGAGGCCGAGGCTTCGCCTGTGAGCGGCGGGCACATCACCGAAGGTATGGAGCACATCAACCGCTTGGTGCGCGTCGATCAGAAGCCCATCGGCCGCACGCCGCGCTCCAACATGGCTACCTACACCGGCCTGTTCGACCACGTGCGGAAGCTGTTTGCCGCCACGCCCGCCGCCCGCAAGCGTCGCTACGATGCCGGTCGGTTTTCCTTCAATGTGCCTAAAGGACGTTGCGAGAACTGCCACGGCGAGGGCTTCGTGATGGTGGAGCTGCTGTTTCTGCCCAGCGTGTATTCGCCTTGCCCCGTGTGTCACGGCACCCGCTACAATGCCCAAACGCTGGAAATTCAGTACAAAGACAAGAACATTGCCGAGGTACTGAACCTGACTGTGGACGACGCCTGGGCCTTTTTTGACGAAGAACCCGCCGTGCAGCGAGCCCTCACGGTGCTGCGCGAGGTAGGGCTGGGCTACCTGCGCCTCGGCCAGCCTGCCACCGAGTTATCGGGCGGCGAAGCCCAGCGCATCAAGCTCGCCACCGAGTTGCAACGCCCGCCCCGCGGCCACTCTCTGTACGTGCTGGATGAGCCCACCACCGGTCTGCACCCCGCCGACGTGGAGCGCCTGCTGGTGCAACTGCACGCGCTGGTAACCGCCGGTAACACGGTAGTAGTAGTGGAGCACACCATGCGCGTGGCCGCTGCCAGCGACTGGGTACTCGACATCGGTCCTGGTGCCGGGGACGAGGGTGGCCAGCTGGTAGCTGCTGGGGTGCCCGCCGAGGTAGCGAAAGCACGGGCCAGCAAGACCGCGCCCTACCTGCGGCGGGCGTTGGAGCGAGCGTAGAGACGCATATTTGCGTCTCGTCGTCCGCGCCGCGTGGCCGATGTCGTTCAACGGCGAGAAGCAAATATGCGTCTCTACATCGTTCGAGCAGCTTAGGCTAACCTTGTAACCGATGGCGTGTTTAGTAGCTATGGAAACCGCTCACCCCGACCTGCAATACCCCATCGGCCGCGCCCCCGCCCGGCCCGAAACGCCCCTGACGCCCGCCGAGCGCGCCGCCTATATCGAGCAGATTGCCGCGCTGCCGGCTCAGCTCACGGCCGCCGCCCGGCAGGCAGGGGGCGTGCGCCTGGAGCAACCCTACCGCCCCGGCGGCTGGACGGGCCGGCAGGTCATTCACCACGTGGCCGACGTGCACCTGAACTTCTACCTGCGCTACCGCCTGGCCCTCACCGAGGACAACCCCACTATCAAGCCCTTCGACCTGAACGCCTGGGCCGAGCTGCCCGATGTGGCGGCCACACCCGTTACGGTGTCGTTGGCGCTGCTGGAGGCATTGCATACGCGTTGGGTTACGCTGCTGTGGCATCTCACGGAGGAGCAATGGCAGCGCACATTCTACCATCCCGCCTACGACATCACTTACACCCTCGACCAGGCTTTGGTGCAGTATAGCTGGCACGGCCGGCACCACTTGGCCCACGTGGAGCTGCTGAGCCGGGAGGGGTAGGGCAGCCCGCAAGGCGGGGTATTCCCGTGGTGCAGCAAATTGGCAATGTGGGCGTTGTGTAACACAACGGTCCACGGCACGCGTATGCATAGGGTATATGACCGATACTACTTCCTCTTCTTTTACCAAAAAATGCCCCCACTGCCAGCAATGGTCGGCGTGGAACCAGCGCCCCAACGACCGGTGCGAGCACTGCGGCGGATTCCTGGACCCGCGGGCGCAACGCCGCGTTGCGGAAGAAAACCGAAAAGCCAACGAACCAAAGGAGCCATCCCTGTTGGAAATTCAGTCGGAGGACAACGTGATAGTGCGGTTTTTTAAGCGCATGGGCCGGGCCGGGCAGGTAGTATTTGGGGCTATTCTGGCCTTCTTTATTGCGGTTATCACCTTTGTAGCGGGCTAGGGTGGGCGCGTGGCCTGACCTACGCCGGCCCTTGCTGTTAGGTAGCATGTTGCTTTACGCGGCGCTGTACCTCAACCGCCACGCGTGGCACTACCCGATGCCGTCCTGGCTCTCGTCGCACGGCGCCGACCTGCTAGCTATGCCCATCCTGCTGAGCCTCACGCTGGCCGTACAGCGCTACCTGTTCCCGCAGTTCCGCCGGCTGGTGCTCCCCGACTCGTGGCTTCTAGGCGCCTGGCTGGCTGTGTCGGTGTGGTTTGAGGGCATATTACCATACTTCTCGGCAGTAGCCGTGGCCGATGCCCTGGACGTGGCAGCATACGGAGTAGGCACGCTGGCCTTCCGGCGCTGGCTCAACCGGCCCGACTAATGCCCTACCAGTTGCCCGGCAATATCGGATAGGGTAGGACCAGTGTAGGTGGGCGCGGGCGCCAGCGGGTACGTAGCCTGACCCGGCCGCGCAACGAAAGCCGCCTGCAAACCCGCCCGCAAGGCTCCGCCCGTGTCCCAGCCGTGGGCTGCCACCAGGAGTGCATCGGCGGGGACAACCCCCAGCTGCTGGCACGCAGTGAGGTAGGTATCAGGATGAGGCTTGTAGCGCTTCACGTCATCAATGCTCAAGAGCTGCTCGAAGAAGGACGTTAGGCCAGCATACGCTATCTGCTTGCGCAGGGTAGAGCCGGGTGAGTTGGTGAGCGTCACCATCCGAAAGCCTGCTTGTTGGAGCATGGTCAGACCTTCCACTACATCGGGGTGGGGTGGCAGCTCGGCGATGAGCGTGAGTAGCTCCTGCTTGCGAGTAGCCGGGCGAGCAGGCTGCCCCAGGCTTTGGGCCAGCATATCCAGGGCCGCATCGCCAATCTGCTTGAAATCGTGGTAGGCTTGCGTCACAGTGTCTACCAATGAGTATTGAAGCAGCAGCGAAAACCACTGTTTGAACGCAAATTCAGAGTTGAATTCCTGATTGACGGCCTGTTGTAGCTTGCTCATATCGAGCAAGGTTTCGTTGACGTCGAACAACAGCAGCTTAGGGCGGGCAGGAGGGGTAGGCATGAAAAGAAGTTGGTAGTTGTCAGTTAGGAGTTGTCAATAACGTACGTGTGGGGCTGCGGAGCGGCCATAGGTTTGTAGCAGGTATAGCGTAAAACCGACTGCGCCGCGTAGCGGTGCAAGGATGTATAAGATACTCTTGCACTGCTACGCGGCACTTGGTTCTGACCACATCAGACAATACTACAAACCTGTAGCCGCTCCGCGGCCCCACACGTACCGTTACTGACAACTACCAGAGCCCCGCCTGCCGAATCTGCTGGGCCAGCGCCGCAGTGCGGGGCGCCGGGCTGGCCAGCAAATCGGCGTAGACCACCAGCGGCGGGGCGCACTGCTCTGGATCAGGCAAGAGCGGGGAAAAATACGGATTCAGCAATTCTACGGGTCCCCGCTGGCAGGGTACCAGTTGTAGGTGATGCGCCAGTTGAGCACGGGGTAGCGTGCTGTAAATTGTGAGCAAAGGCGGTGGATCGGCGGAGATGCCCAGCAGCCGTTGAGCGGCGGCCTCGCCGCTCCAGACGCACCCTGGGGGTAGGGGGTAGGGCCAGTCGGGCGGGGCGGCCGTCAGCCACCGGTAGCGTTGCGGGTTCAGACGGTTGCGCAGGGTAGAGGCATAGTACCCTACCCAGTGCTCTACCACCGCCGGCCGCAGGGCTACCCACCCGGCAGGATCGGCCGACCACAGGGCATGCTCCTCCAAGTAGGCCAGGGTGCGCACCACCACCGAGGGCGAAAAGCGGGTGGTTTTGGCAATTTCCCGCACCGGACAAGCCACCAGTGCCGGCGTACGCAACAGATGAAATACCAGGCGCATACCGGCCACGTTCAGCCGGGCCGGGGGCGCGGTGGTAGGTGCTGTTGGCGTGGGGACTGCTGCCGGCGCTGGGGCTGCCTGCTGGTAGCCGCGCAGGGCCACGAGTAGGCCTGCCGCGTGCCGCAGCCAGGCGTTGCCGGCCGCATCGGCGTAGCAGATACCCCGCGCCCGCAGATGCGTACGGGCCTGTTGCGATATGCGCTCGGCCACTACCAACAAGGGCGGGCCAGACTGTGTGAGGCGGTCGAGGGCGCCGGTCCAGGTGGTGTCGGCTACCAGGGGTAGGGCCACTACGCTAAAGCAGGCGCTAGCGCCCAACTGCCAGGTTTGCTGGGCTGCGCCGGCAGCCGGCCCCGCGCTGATACGGGTAGCCAATGCCTGCTGCAACCCCAACCGAACCTGCTCCAGCAGCACGGAGGCAGAGAATAGGGATGACAAAATACGGTACCGGCCCTACGTAGCCGGAATAATCAGTGGTAGAGGAAAGGAGAGAAAGTAGGTGCGGGAGTGGCCCTAAACAGCAAGACCGGCGCTGGTAGCCAGCCCCGGTCTTGCGTGTGCGTCGGCGCGGCAAAAGCCGTGCTTGCAGTAGGCTAGTAATCCGTGTTTTGCGGGTCGAAGTTGGTCCAGCCAGTCAGCCAGTTATCGGCAGTGGTGCCCGTGCCCGAGAAGGCGCCGATGTAGCTCACTTTCGTGAAAAAGCTGTCCGTCACTTTGCTATCCGAGAAATCAGCGGCACTGCCGGCGGCAGTGGCGGCCGTAGCGGGCGAAGCGCTACGAGGGATAAAGCTTGGCGCCGTTAGGTTGAAAGGATTGAGCAACTGCACGTTATCAGAAGTAGTATAACGCTTGTTGCCGCCGGCCTTCAGCCAGGTGAGCGGCCCTACTGCCGCGCCCCAAGCCGAGGAGTCGGAGGCCATAACGTTGTTTACCGTTAAGCTGCCGGCGCCACCGCTACCCCCAACGAATATAATGCTACGCTGGCCAGCCGTGGAGTTGGAGCCCGTTAGGCTACCCGCCACAAGGTTATTCTTGAACTTAAGGTTGCCCGCGGCGGCGTTACCGGCCGTCAGGTTGTGGTCGATGAGTACGTTGGTCGGATAGCCCATAATAATCGAGTTCATAATGCTGATGCTCGAATTACGACGGATGTGCGCACCGGCCGTGTACTGGGGGCTGTAGTTGGCTCCGTTGGCATTGATGATGGGACCAACCGCCGTCACGTTGGAGAATACCGCCGAGGTCTGGGGAGTAGCCGGAGTGGCCTTGCTGTCGTTGTCCGACTCAAACGCCTTAGAGCCCGATTGGTCAGCCTGCAGCGGGTCGCGCAGCGACACGGCAAACTGCACCTTGCCAGCGAAACCGTTGTCAGTGTCAAAGTCGTCGTCAAACGTACGGTGCGACACCAGGTATTTGGCATTCACCGTGCCACCAAACCACTCAAACGCGTCGTCGCCACTGAACGAAATCTGCACGTGGTCGATGGTAGTGCCGCTGCCTACGCCGGCCAGCGTCAGGCCGTTCACCTCGTTGTCGGGCGAGAAGGCTACGCCGCCAAACTCGATGCGCACGTATTGCAGAGTACCAGAGTTGTCAGCTTTCTGGTCTCCGCCATATTTCGTGCGAGGGCCACCCTCAATCTGGGGCTGTGAGGTACCGGTGAGCGTATTCACCGGGGCATTGCCAGCAATGATGAGGCCGCCCCAGTCGCCGTAGTTGCGGGCGCCTTTGGGCTGGTTGGAAGTGAAGATAATGGGCTTCTCAGCGGTGCCCATCGCCATAATCTTCGCGCCGGGCTCAATAATCAGAGCGCCTTTGGTGTCTTTGTCGCCTTTGATGATGGTGCCGGGCTCAATGGTGAGCGTCACGCCCGACTGCACGTACACATAGCCTTTCAGCAAGTACTTGTTGCTAGCCGTCCAGGTGGTGTTGGTCGTGATGGGCGCATCTACCGATACCGATTGCCCAGTGCTGGGCGTGGTGGGGGTGGTAGGGGTAGTGGTGCCTCCGCCTGTTTGGTTGGGGGCGGGGGTGGTGTCCTCCTTGCTGCAAGATGCGAGGCTAGCAAGTAAGGCGGCCGCCAGGGCCAGGGAACGAGTATGCTTTTTCATATGGGGTGAAATGAAAATGGGCAATAGGGAGTAGGGGAAGGCAGAGGTTGGTTACGGCACTGGGGTGAGCGGACGCGTGCGGGGCTCCAGGTTGAAGCGCAGACCCAGCGTGTAGTAGGTGCCGCGGCGGTAGCCCGTCAGCGACGGATCAGCGCTGGAGTACTTCTTGTCGCGGTTGAAGTCCTGCACCAGGTTCACCTTCTGGTTCAGCAGGTCCTGAATACCGGCGTTCAGGGTCAGGCGGTCGGTAATCGTTTTGGTGAGCGACAAATCCACGGTGTGGCGGGGCAACTCAATCACGTCGGGGTAGTCGATGCTGCCGGCAAACAGGATGCGCGGGCCAAACACGTTGTACAGCGCCGACACCTGCCAGCTGTTGTCGGGCGTCTGGTAGTACAGGCCACCGTTGAACACGTAGGGCGACTGGCCTTGCAGGGCGCGGTTCCTATCCCAAGCCACAATGTTTTGGCCCAGCGATACTTCACTTTTGATCAGCGAAGCGTTGAACACGGCCGACAGGTTGCGCAGGCCCGTGGTGCCAAAGGCGTCGTCCAGGAAATTCAGGCTCTTTTTAATGTCTACTTCCACCCCGTAGGCGTAGGCGCTGGGCGCGTTGGCAAAGGTGTACGCCAGGTTGGTGGTCAGCACGGCCACGTTCTCGATGGGGTTCGTGAAGTGCTTGTAGAAGGCGCCCACGTGGATCAGCTCGCCGCTGCTGGGGTACAGCTCATAGCGCATATCGAAGTTGTCGATGGTGGCTACCTTCAAGGGCGAGTCGGGGTTCAGGTACAACGAGCCGTAGTTCAGCACGTTGAAGTCGAAATCGTAGAAGAAGAACGGCGCGGCTTCGCGGAACTCGGGGCGGTTCAGGCTACGACCGTAGGCCAGGCGCACCAGGTTTTTCTCGTTGAAGTTGTAGCTGAAGTTGGCCGAGGGCAGCACGAAGTTGGTGGTCACGTCCTGCTCTACCGGCTGCCCGTTGATGCCCGTGGCAATGGATTGCACGTTGCGCTCGTAGCGGGCGCCAGTCACCACTTTCAGCTTGGTAGTGAGTGGGATGTTGAACGACACATAGCCGGCTTCCAGCTCGTTGGAGGCATTGTAGCGGTAGGTCGAGTTCAAGTCCTCATCCATGCGGAACCCGTCCGAGCCAATGTTCTGCGGGTTGAAGATGTTGCCCACGGCCTCGTTGCGCAGGCCCTGAATACCGCTGGTGTTCAGCGAGTAGCCAAAAGCGCGGGCGTTGAAGTCACGCTTGCGGTACTCCAGGTAGGTGCCGGCGCCGATTTCCACGGTGCGGTCGGCCACTACCACGTTGTGCTTCAGGTTGGCGTTGAGGGTGTAGCTATGCTCGCTGAGCTTCTGGTAGAGACGGCCAGCGTTGTTCACGTCCACCTGGCCGGTAGCCGGCGTTAGCACGGTTTCGGTCGGCGCGCCGCCATCGGTCGTAGCCGGAATCGACTGGTAGGACACGCGGCGCAGGTCGGGCTCGTTGCGGCTGGAGTAGCCGTAGCCGCCTACCCAGTCCAGCTTCGTTTTTTCCTTGTTGAAGGAGTGCTGACCGGCCAGCTGACCCGTGTAGGTGGTGCGACCCTGGTAGCCCAGCAGGTAGTTGTTGCGCACCTGCTGCCCGTTGTTGTCGAAGCCCTGGCGGGTGGTCACCTGGTTGCGGCCCTGTTGGTTGAATAGGTTGCGGAACTCCAGCCGGTCGCCGTTGTCCAGCACCACGTTGAAGTTCTGGATAGCGCCCAGACGGATGCTGTTGGTGGACTGGTTGTCCTTGAACTGGTCGGTGCGCTCACCCGATACGTCGTACAGGTTGCGGTCAATCTGGAAGTTGGTAAAGGTGTTGGTGTAGTTCACCGACGTGATGCTACCAATCTTCAGGTTGCTCAGGTTGATCTGGTCCATGTAGGCCGCGTTGAAGCGGATGTCCGGCATGGCCTTCATCTTATAGATAGGGAAGGTGTTTTCGAGCTGGCGGGCGTAGAAATCACGCTCGTATTGCTGGTAGGCCGTGCCCAGGGTAGGGAAGCCGCCGGGCAGGCTGCGCTTCACTGCGCCAAAGCCAAAGGCGTCGCCGGCCTGGGTTTTGTCGCTGTAGAAGTTCTTGCCCGTGGTGCCGTCGCGGTAGCCCGAAGAGTAGTTCACCGTGAGCAGGCGCTCGTTGAAATTGGGCTTGCGCAGGTACACTTTCACTAGGCCACCGGCAAAATCGCCCGGCAGCTCCGGCGAGGGGTCTTTGAACACCAGCACGCGGTCAAGCAGCGAGCTAGGCACCACATCAAAGGAAAACGACTTGCGGTCAGTTTCCGAGCTGGGGGCCGTCACGTCGTTCAGCCACACCGTATTATATCGGTCGCTCAGGCCCCGAATCTGGATGAAGCGGTTGTCGACAATCGTCACGCCCGGAATGCGGCGTACTACCTCGGCCGCGTCGCGGTCCTGGGTTTTTACAATCTGCTCCGACGAAATACCGCTTACCACCACGTTGGCCTGGCGGATTTCCGTAATCACGGCCATTTCGGTGTTGGTGCGGCGCACGCCCGTCACCACTACCTCGCTGAGCTGCTTGTTGTCCGACTCCAACGTGGTAGTAATCACCGTCGTTTTGTCGGCTACCACTGCCACTTTCTGTACCGTGGTGGGCTTATAGGAAACCGAGGTTACTACCAGGGTATACTCCCCAACAGGTACTTTCTCCAAGATAAAATCACCGTCTACCCCGGTTGGGCCGCCTAGGGTAGTGCCTTCCAGGTGTACCGTGCCCCCAATCAGAGGTTCTTGGGTGGTAGCGTCCTTCACAGTGCCCCGAACGGTGCCCGTTTGGGCCAGGGCTGCGAGGCTGCTCAGGTTGAGCAGCAGAAAAAATAGTAGAGTAAGAGGGTGCCGCATAGGTTTGAATTATGCTGCAAAGCTCCCCCGGCTAGATTGCCCTATTTTGTCCCGATTGTTAAGTGATTGTTATGGAATGCGCAGGTATATGACGCCTGTATTATCTACTGAATAAGTCAGATTAATCGAAGATGATGGTTTTGTTGCGGTGCACGAACACATGCTCGTTGAAGACCAGTTGCAGGGAGCGGGCCAGCACGATTTTCTCCACGTCGCGGCCGGCTTGGGCCATGTCCTGGGCGCTGCGCGTGTGGTCGATGGGGATGACGCTTTGGGCAATGATGGGCCCTTGGTCGAGCTGCTCGTTGACGAAGTGCGCCGTGGCCCCAATGATTTTCACGCCCCGCTCGTAGGCCTGCGCATAGGGACTGGCCCCCACGAAAGCGGGCAGGAACGAATGGTGAATGTTGATGAGGCGGTTGGGGTAGGCCGCCACAAAGTCCGACGACAAAATCCGCATGTACTTGGCCAGTACTACAAAATCGGGTTGGTAGCCGGCCAGTACGGCCAGCACTTCGACCTCGTGGGCCTCGCGGGTGCGGTCGGTGTGAGGCAGGTGATGGAAGGGAATGCCGAACTGCTGCGTGAGGGTGCCCAGCACCTCGTGGTTGCTCACCACGGCCAGAATCTCGGCATTCAGCTCCCCGAAGGCGTGGCGCACTAGCAGCTCGCCCAGGCAGTGGTACTCGCGGGTAGCCAGCAGCACAATGCGCTTAGGGCAATTATCAGAAAGGCGCAACACCGCCGTGGGCGGCAGCACGGCCCGCAGCTCCTGTTGCAGCGCCTCGGCTTCGAAAGTGCCGGCAAACTCTGTGCGCATGAAGAAGTGGTTGTCGTGGCGCTCCACAAACTCGCCGTTGCGCAGGATGTTGAGGCCGTGCCTAAACAGCACGCCAGTAATCTTATAGACGAGGCCCGGCGCGTCCGGGCAATGAATCAGCAGGGTATTAGCCATAGAAGGGTAGGGTAGCGCCACAAGAATACAGAATGACGGCCACAAAAAAGCCACAGTAGAAGTTAGGGCTACAGAGCTGCCTACCTGTTACCGAACAATCAGCCAACGCAGCCTACCAGTACGCCCCTCTCATGCTGAGCAAGCCGTATTGTTCGGCCAAAGCGCTCAGCAGCACACTCGGTAGGGTGGAAAAGGCCGAAAGTTACACTCTTCGTGGCCTAACCCAAAGGCGCTGGTGCCCGTTTGAAGGGCTATGAACGAAGAAAATAAACTGAGTCGTCGTCAGATAATCAGTGGGTTAGGCGCCAGTCTGGCCGTAGCTGCCGCGGCGCCGATGCTGTCGGCCGAAGCAGCAACCGCTACCGATAAGGCTGCTCCCGTTGTCCTCAAAGATCCTACTACCGCCTACCCCAAACCGCCTTTCAAGGCGCAAGAGCAACCCTGGCCAGCCTTGGCTAGCAAAATGGAGCCGCGCCCCGACCACGGCGAAACCAGCTATAAAGGTTCGGGCCGCCTGAAAGGCCTCAAAGCCCTCATCACGGGCGGCGACTCTGGCATGGGCCGCGCCGCCGCCATTGCCTACGCTCGCGAAGGGGCCGATGTGGCCATCAACTACCTACCCGCCGAGGAAGCCGACGCCAAGGAAGTTATCGACCTGATCAAGAAAGCGGGCCAGAAAGGCGTAGCTATTCCCGGCGACCTGCGCGACGAGGCCTTTTGCAAGAAGCTGGTAGACGACGCCGTGCGCCAGCTCGGCGGCCTGGATATCCTGGTGAGCAACGCGGCCCGGCAACAGTCGCACGAGTCGATTGCCGACATCAGCACCGAGCAGTTCGACTGGACCATCAAGACCAACATCTACGCGCCGTTCTGGCTGATGAAGGCGGCTCTACCTCACCTCAAGCCCGGCGCCAGCATCATCGGCACTACCTCCGTGCAAGCCACCGACCCCTCGGCCAACCTGTTCGACTACGCCCTGACCAAGGCGGCCACCACCAACTTTGTCCGCTCGTTGGCCAAGCAGCTCGGGCCGAAGGGCATCCGCGTGAACGGCGTAGCGCCTGGCCCCATCTGGACGCCCTTGCAGGTAGCCAAAGGTGGCTCTACGCCCGAGAAACAGAAAACCTTCGGCGAAGATACGCCCCTGGGCCGCCCCGGCCAGCCGGCGGAGCTGGGCTCTATCTACGTGCAGCTCGCCGATCCATTGGCCAGCTATTCTACAGGCCAGATTTTTGGTGCGGCCGGCGGCAACGGGTTGCCATAGCCGTATAGCATATAGTTGTAATGAAAACGCCCCAGCGGATGCTGGGGCGTTTTCATTACAACGGGTTGTTCACTTTTAGTGCCTGAAATAGTCGCCCTGCTCCAGGTCGGCCAGAAGGGATTTGTGGGTAGGCTGCCAGCCCAGGCGCTGCTGCGTGAGGGCGCTGGAAGCAGCCAAGTCGAGGCCCGCGAAGCCCGCCATCCAGCCGAAATGTGCGCCAGCTTCTTCCGGCGACTTACTCACAACGGGCACGCTCAAGTGGCGGCCGATTACTTCAGCAATGGTCCGTATCGGAATATCTTCGTCGGCTACGCCGTGGTAGCGGGCGCCTGCCACGCCTTTTTCCAGCGCCAGCCGGTAGAGCCGGGCCGCATCGAGGCGGTGCACGGCGGGCCAGCGGTTGTGGCCGTCGCCCACGTAAGCCGCCTCGCCCTTTTCGCGGGCAATGCTGATGAGGGTAGGCACAAAGCCGTGGTCGCCGGCATCGTGCACCGAGGCGGCCAGGCGTACCACCATCGCCCGCACACCCTGGGGCACCAGCGCTAGCGCCGCGTCTTCTGAGTGGCGCATGGCGGGCACCTTGGCGTTACGGGCATCCTCTTCGGTCAGCAACTCACCGTTCTGTGTGAGGCCAGCGAAGCCAGACGTAGCAATAAAGGGCCGGTTTGAGCCCGTCAGGGCAGCGCCCATGGCTTCTATGGCACAGCGGTCTGCTTCGGCCGCGGCGGCGTACTGCGTAAAGTCATGAATAAACGCGCAGTGAATGACCCCATCGGTTTCGGCGACGGCGCGTTGCAGGCTGTCGAGGTCGTTGAGAGAGCCGCGGTGTGCCTGAGCACCGGCAGCAGTTAAGGCTTGAACGGCTTCTTCGGAGCGGGCGAGGCCGAGCACCTGGTGGCCCGCGCCGAGTAATTCCTGTACAACGGCCGAGCCTACGAAGCCCGTAGCGCCGGTAACGAAAATGCGCATATGTGTGGTTGTGTGAAGTGTGATGCTGATGACTCCACAAAAGTCCGGCAAGCAGAGCGTAGCACGTCTGCGCGGATCAAACCATCTACTGAAGAATTCAAACAAAGGAGAAAGGCGTTCTAAGAAAAAGCAGCCCGTCACGTCGAACTGGTCGAGACGTGACGGGCTGCTTTTTGATGGGCCTCTTTCTTCCTACCCTTCTACCCCCGAAAGGCCCCTGGCACTAGCCCGGTCTGGCGCTTGAAGAAGTTGCAGAAGTGCGCCACATCGGCGAAGCCCAGGCTGTCGGCAATTTCCGAGACGGTCCAGGTGGTTTGTTTTAGCAGCATCCGGGCTTCTTGGGCTACCCGGTTGCTGATGAGGGTGGTCGTGGTGTGGCCGGTGGTATCCTTAAGTGCCCGGTTGAGGTGGTTGACGTGCACGGCCAGCGCGTCGGCGTAGTCTTTGGCTGTGCGCAGGGGTAGCTGCTGCTGCGGGGTAGCCAGCGGAAACTGCCGCTCCAGCAGGTCAGTGAACAGCGCTGCTACTCGCGCCGAGGCGTTGTGGGCCGGCGTTTGGATAGGAACCGGCTGAAGTTTCTGTCCCGCATGAATCAGCTCCAATAAGTAAGCGCGCAGCAGATCATACTTGTAGGTATACGTGGAAGCCATCTCACGCTCCATTTTCTCGAAAATAGGAGCCAACGCAGCATGTTCGTCGGGGCTGAGGGGTAGCAACGGGCAACCGCCCGGTTGAAAAACGGGCAGTTCCTCCACAGCCAGCGCACCTTTCACGGGAAGTAGAAATTCTTCGGTGAAGATGCAGAAATGCCCCGTTTGGTCCTGGTCGTGGGGAAGCCAGCGGTAGGGCACTCGCGAGGTAGCAAACCACAGAGCCGGCCCCGCCACCTCCACGGCTTGATCGGCATATTCGATGCGGCTGCGGCCCTGAATCAGGCTGATTTTGTAGAAGGCACGCCGGTCAAAGGTCATCGGCGGCCGCTCGTGACGCCGCCGCATTAGCACGGCCACGTTGAACACATTGAAATGGCCGATTTCCCGTTGCAAATCCGCTGGCGGCATCACGCCCGCGTCCCCATTATCCTGCTCCGCAATCTTGGTATAAAAGGCTTCGAGAGAGTTGGGGTCCATAACCAATGGTTGTAAAAATCAAAGGTAATGGTTTAGGCTGTACGAGTGGGTAGTAGCGACGAAGCGATAGATATAGTAGCAGGACGAATAGGTTCCCTAGGTTTTATCAGGCGGCGTAGTATCGGTTTGTCACTGGCGCGGCAGCGAAGACTCTAAGAATCTGTTTGCGTTAGTTGTTGCACGATGTAGAGACACATAGTTGCGTCTCGTCGTTGAACGGTTTCGGCCACGAGGCGCAGACAACGAGACGCACATATGCGTCTCTACATCCTCTAAACGATTATTCAAACGCAACTAACGTCTTAAATATCTTCAATAGGTAAGTGTTGATTATCTGATGCTTACTTAAAATAAGGACACTTACAGCGCTAGTAGCGCCAGCTTACCATCGGCGCTGCTAACGAGCACGCCGCGGCCCGGCACGAGGCGGGGCGTGTTCACCATATCTGCGCCCAGAGCATACCGCCAGCGTACCTGCCGCGTGGTTTTGTCTACGGCAACTACCTGCCCAAACGTGGTACCGAATACCACCAACTCGCCACTCACCACCGGCATGGAAGCTGAAAAGTCCTGCCCGAAGCCTGCATTCAGGCTCCAGGCCGGCTGGGGTGCCGCGCCGGGGCGGGTGTGCCAGGCCACCACACTGTCCTGCATGGTCTTGGCAACGAGTAGGCCGCCTTGCGCATCACCGCCCAGCGACTCACGCACGCGCCAGCGGCCATCAGCGGCTACCGGTTGGCCGGTGTGCAGGTCGAAGCCGTGTAGCTGCTCGTCGGGGGCTACGGTGTAGACGACGCCTTGCTGGATAACGGGCGTGCACATGGCCGGCGAGTAGTAGTGGCTGTGCTGCTCGTTGCGCCACTGCCAGGCCAGGGTGCCATCGGTGGTGTTCAGAGCGTAGAGCGTTTTATTCCAGTTGCCAAATACGATTTTTCCATCGGCCAGCGCCGGGGCAGCTGGCGGAAAGCCCGCCAGCTGGGTGTGCGCCCAGCGCACCTTACCGGTAGCCAGATCAAGGGCACGGAAGGTCAAGTCGCTACTGCCGATATAGACTGTGTTGTGGTCGATGAGGGGCGAAGCCAGCACGGCCCCGCCGGTTTTCACCCGCCACAGTACCCGGCCGGTGCGGGCGTGCAAGCAGTAGATCGTGCTATCGGCCGAGCCGAATACTACACGCTGACCTGCTACGGCCGGTGAAGAGTAAATGGACTGCCGACTTTTAAACGTCCAGTTGGGGGTAGCATCACGCAAGGAAAGCGACTTGAACTCGCCTAACAAGTTGCCGATCAACACCGAGTTCTTC
The DNA here is from genome assembly GCF_014217645.1 of Hymenobacter sp. NBH84. Classification (NCBI taxonomy): domain Bacteria; kingdom Pseudomonadati; phylum Bacteroidota; class Cytophagia; order Cytophagales; family Hymenobacteraceae; genus Hymenobacter; species Hymenobacter sp. NBH84. The sequence goes on along the minus strand of NZ_CP043644.1, from coordinate 2,371,035 downwards.
CACACGGCGGGCGTGGCCACCAAGTTGCCGCGGTCCTGGTAGTGCCAAATGGCTTTGCCCGAAGGGTAGGCTGGGGTAGGCAGTACGGGCGCTGCCGCTTGAGTTGCTACTCTGGGCGGCCGGCCCGCGGCAAACCGTGCCCATGGGGCCAGCGCCGGCTGCCCCGGCTGCACCATGCGCAGATGCACGGAGTCGGGCGTGACGGCTACCACGTTGTAAGCCACGTTGCCTTCGCGCTGCTGCGCCGTGCGGGTCATGGCGCCGGGCAGGCCGCCGAAGTCAAACACCTGGTTCACGTGCCCGTGGCCGCAGAAAATAGCCTGCGTTCGGAAGTGGTGGAGCTGCGCCAGCACGGCGGGCGCATTACTCAGTTGGTCGTTGAGGGGGTAGTGCGCGAAGAACAGCACCGGCTGGGTAGGCGGCGTGGCGCGGGCCAGGCTATCGAGCCAACGCAGCTGGTCCTGGGGCACGTAGCCCCGGCTCATGCGGCCATACGGGCCGGTGCTCACGCCCACGAGGCGCACGCCCTGCACATCGGCCACAAACTTCTGGTCGTGCCACAACTGGTTGAAGGCCAGTCCGCCGCTGGCCGACCAGCCGGTGTCGTGGTTGCCGGGCAGGCAGTAATAGGGCTTGTTGAGCTGATCGAGCAGGGCTTTGGCTTGTTGGAGTTGATCGGTGAGGCCGAAGTCGCTCACATCGCCCGTCACTACCACAAAGCGGATGCGCGGGTTGCGGTTGATATCGGCCACAATGCGCGCCAGGCTCTTGTCGTTGCCAGCCTTGCCGATGTGGGTATCGGTAATCAGGGCAAAGCGGAGGGTGTCAGCCGGGTTGGATTGCGCCAGCGCGCCGGCACTCGGCCAAAGCAGGCAGATAGTCAGCAGGCGAAACAGGAAACGAATAGACATAGGTAGGAGCGAGTCGTAAACAGAAGGGCTGCCGAACCGTGGCAGCCCTTTGTCAGCGTGAGTGGTTGAAGAGCAGGTATTTCAGTAGCTGATACCTACTTCGAAAAGCGCAGCTCGGCTACCACCGGGCGGTGGTCCGACGCGTAGGTTTCGGCCACTACCTGGTGGCTCACCACCTGAAAGCGGGCCTGCGGAGCGAACGTGATGAAGTCGATAGCCTTGGTGGGCGTCACCACCGGGATGGTAGGCGCGCACGACTGGCAGGTAGGCTTGAGAGCGGTAACCACCTGCTGCATCACCGGCGAACTGGCCTCCGCGTTGAAGTCGCCGGCTACCACGAACGGCAGCTTCTCCGCCTGCGCCAACCGCACCAGTTCCGCCGCTTGCAGCTGGCGGTTCTGGTCGGTGCGCTGGGCGTCGAAGTGGGTGCAGCCGAGGCGGATTTTCTGGCCCGAGGGTAGGGAAATGGTGGCCGCAGCCAGTACGCGCGGCTCACCGTTGGTGCCGTCCTGGGTAGGCAGGCGGTGCACCATGGTGTCTTGCAATGGGTAGCGCGACAGCAGCGCCACGCCATAGGCGCCGCCGTCGTGCGGAATGGCCCTGCCGAAGTAGGCGTGCATGTGCAGTTGCTCGGCCAGCTCGCGGGCCTGTTGGCTGCCGGCGCCCGAGCGGCCGGTGTGCACGTCTATTTCCTGAAGCATCACCACATCGGGGTGTTGGGCCTCAATGGTGCGCGCAATGGCCGGCAGGTCGATGACGCCGGGGCGGCTGGGCGGGCTGCAATGGTGCACATTGTAGCTCATCACGCGCAGGGTAGGGGCCGGCGCCACGGGCGCGGGGGCCAGTGGGGTAGGTGTTGGGTCGGCCGATTTGGTGGCGCTGCACGCCAGCAGTAGCGGCAGGAGGCAGGAAAATAGGTTCTTCATACTACCAGCCAGGATTCTGGCCCAGGTTTGGGTTGCGCTCCAGCTGCACCAGCGGCATGGGCCACAGGTAGTTGCGCGGCGCCGTGAAGGTTCGGTTGCGGTTGACGATGATGAAGCCGTTGGCGTCGGTGGGCTGGTTGGCAACGTCAGCGGCCGAGCGTGCCCAGGCTTTCTTCATGCCCTTCACGTCTTCGGCCAGCAGGTTGCCTTGCTGCCAGCGCAGGATGTCGAAGTAGCGCTGGCCTTCGAGGGCCAACTCCACGCGCCGCTCGCGGCGCAGCTCGGTGCGCACGTCCAGGCCGTTAGTGGTCAGCTCCGCGAGGTTCATGTTGCGCATGCCCACGCGCTGGCGAAGCTTGTTGATGGTCAGGTCCACGTCGGCTTGCGTGAGCTTGCCTTGCTCCAGGCGGGCTTCGGCGTAGATCAGCAGCACCTCGGCCAGGCGAATCAGGTGGATGTCGTTGGCGTCGCGGCTAACCTGCCCTACCGTGCTCAGCTCCACGTACTTGGTGAAGTAGTAGCCAGTGATGGTGACCGAGCCGCGGCGGTCGGAGCGGAACTTGGGCGTGGTATACACGGCCGGGTTGGTGTTCTGCGGGTTGCCGTCGAAGCGGCCGCCCCAGGCCGCGCCGGGCTGCAAGATGGTTTGCACCATGCGCGGGTCGCGGTTCTTGAACACGTCGGCATACGTGGTATCCTTATACAGCGGCGACTTCTCGATGGGTAGGCCATCACTACACAAATAGCTATCCACCAACGATTTAGTGGGGTTCCAGCGGGCGTTCTGGTCGGGCACCTGAATCTCGCGGCTCAGGTTGTGCATGGAAATATCGGCCAGGTGGGTGCGGGCCAGGATGGTTTCTTTGTTGGCGCCGGCCGCCAGCTTGCCGGCGTAGGTGAACAAGTTGCGGTAGGCGTTGGCGGTGCCGCCAGCAGTGTAGAGCTGGTACACGCCCAGGTCCATCACGGCTTTGGCGGCCTGCTCGGCCGCGGCGTAGCGCTGGTTTTGCAGGGCCACGCGGGCCTTCAGGGCCAATGCCGCGCCCCGGCTAATGCGGCCCAGATTGGCTCCCGTAGGAATGGCGGCGGGTAGGGCGGCCGCGGCTTCGTCCAGCTCTTTCAGCATGAAGTCAACCACCTCGGCGCGGGGCGTGCGGGTGCCGTACACCAGCGGATCATCGATTTCCAGCGGGGTCGTCACCAACTGCGCGTCGCCGTAGAAGGCCGTGAGGTAGCTGTAGAGGTAGGCCCGAATCACGCGTACTTCGGCGGCCAGGGCTTCCTTGCGGGCGGGGTCGGTCACCTCGGCGCGCTGGTAATTGGCCAGAAAGGCGTTGCAGCGGCGAATACCGTCGTAGCTACCCGTCCACTCGTTGTTGAGGGCGCCAATGTCGTTGGTGAAGTTGCCGCTGGCAATGCGCTGGTAGTCCGTGACAGAAGGCCAGATGGTGTTATCGCCCAGATTCTCCATGTCTACCGTGTTCTTGGCTTTCAGGTAGGCGTAGCAGGCGTCGGTGGCCAGGCGTAGCTGTTCTTCGTTTTCCCAGTAGGTTTCGTCCACCAGCTCATCCAGCGGCACGCGGTCCAGAAAATCATCCTGGCAGGCGCTGGTTAATAAGCTCAGGCCCAGTAGGCTGTATACTACAAAACGTTTCATATCAAGAAGAAGGAAAAGACTATTGAAGCGTGACGTTGAGGCCGAACACCACCGTTTTCACCTGGGGGTAGAAGCCGCCCTGGCTCACCGGCGACTCGGGGTCGTAGCCGTAGAAGAAATCCGAGCGCGTGAAGAGGTTATCGGCCGAGGCGTAGAGGCGTAGGCGGCTGACGCGCACCCGCTGCGTGAGGGAGGCGGGTAGGGTGTAGCCCACCTGCACGTTTTTCAGGCGCAGGTAGCTGGCATCTTCCAGCCAGTAGGTAGACAGGCGCTGGTTGTGCGACTGCTGATAAGTGAGGCGCGGGTAGGAGCTGCCGGTGTTCTCGGGCGTCCAGCGGTCCAGGTGAATCTCCTGGGGTAAACTTCCCTCGCTGATGTAAGCGTGGCGGGCAGGCCCGTAGATGTACCCATCGGCCTGGCCTACCCCCTGAAAGAAGATGGTGGCGTCTATCCCGTGCCAGGCGGCGTTGGCCCGCACGCCATAGGTGTAGCGCGGAATGGCGCTGCCAATCACCTTCCGGTCTTGGTCAAGGGAAATCACACCGTCGCCGTTCAAGTCCTTGTAAATCAGGTCGCCGGGCTGCACTGGGTCGCCGGCAAGTACCGGGAAGCGCGGCGTGTAGCGGTTGGTGCCGGCGTCGAGGTCGAAGTCGGAGGTCTGCGCAATGCGGTCGGCCACCAGACCGTAGAAGGCGTCGATGGGCTCATCCAGAAAGCGCACCCGGTCGCCGAAGGTAGGCGGCGTGCCGCCCAGGCTCACTACTTTGTTGCGCACGTCGGAGAGGTTGCCCGACAGGCCGTAGGAGAACTCGCCTACCTGGTCGCGCCAGCTGGCCTGCACTTCCCAGCCTTTGTTTTCCACCTTACCGGCATTCTGCGACGGCTCGGTGGCGCCCAGCACGTCGGGCAGCGCCACGCGCAAGAGAATATCGTTGGTGCGGTTGATGAAATAGTCCCCGCTCACTGTCAAACGGTTGCGCAGCAGGCCCAGGTCAATACCTACATCGGTTTTCTGCACCGATTCCCAGGTGAGGCGCGTGTTGGGTAGGCCGGTTTGAGCGTAGCCCAGCGTTTGCTGGTTGCCGATAGGCATGGTGCTCACTGGCCCAATGGTAGCCAGGTAGGGATAGTCGCTTCCTACCAAGTCGTTGCCCTGGGTGCCGTACGACGCCCGGATTTTAGCCAGCGGCACCACGTCCCGCAGCCCCGCGAAGAAGGCCTCCTCCGAGAAAATCCAGCCCACAGAGCCCGAACCGAACAGGTTCCAGCGCACATCGGGCGAAAAGCGTGAGGAGCCATCGTAGCGGAAGTTGCCTTCCAGCAGGTAGCGGTCCTTGAAAATGTAGTTGGCCCGGCCAAACACCGAACGCAGCGCGTTCTGGTAGGCCTGTCCGTTATTCAGCTGATTTTCAGTACCCAAATTAATGGCACCCACGCTTTGCGTCGGCAACGATTGGCGGCTGGCCGTTAGGTCTTCCCCTACCGTCGATTCCTGCGAGGCAGCCAGCAGCAGCTTCACGTCGTGCTGATCGGCAAAGCGCTTCTCGTACTCGGCCATCCCGATAAAGGTCTGGTAGGTACGCATGTAATTGGCCCCGCTGATGGTGTTTTTGGCGTTAGTCTGATAAATCAGCGAGTTATCGAGGGGGCTGTAGTAGTTGATGGTCTTGGAAAAAATATTGCGCTTGGAGCTGTACGTCACCAGCCCGTACTGCCCACGCAGCCGGAAGCCGTCGAACAAACGCAGGGTGCCGCGCATGTTGGCCGTTAGCTCCTGGGAGCGGAAGTTGTTGGTGCCGCCGTCGGTGGTCACAGCCACGGGGTTGCGCTGCCCACCTATATAGCCCCAGCCCCCAGTGGTGAAGCGCACCGGCACCAGCGGCAGAATCTGCAACGTGGCGTATAGCGGCCCCGAGTTCGACCCTACACCCTCCGACGAGCCCTGCACTTCGCGGTTGATATAGCCCAGGTTGGCGTCCAGGTCCAGGCGGTCGGCCAGGGTGGCGCTCAGGCGCACGCGCACGTTGTTGCGCCGGGCCTGGTAGTTGTCGCCGGTGATGAGGCCGCCCTCTTTGAGGTTGCCGTAGGACAGGTAGTAAGTCAGGTTTTTGGCCCCGCCGTTCAGGCTCACGTTGTGGTTTTGCTGGGGGGCGCTTTTCTTATATATCTCGTCAATCCAGTTGGTGTTGGCGAAGTAGTTGGGGTCGGAGCCATTGCGGGCCGTTTCTATTTCGGCGTCGGTGTAGGTAGGCACCCGGCCCACGTTGCGCTGGGCCTCGTTCAGCAGGGTCATGTAGTCCACCGAGCCCAGGGTCTTGGGGAGGGCGGTGGGCGTCTGGAAGCCGAAGTAGTTGGTGTAGGTAAGGGCCGGGGCCGCGCCTTCTTTGCCGCGCTTGGTGGTCACCAAAATCACTCCGTTGGCCCCACGCACCCCGTAGATAGACGACGAAGCCGCATCCTTCAGCACCGAAATCGACTCGATGTCATTGGGATTCAGAATGTCCAGGTCGCCGCCCGGCACGCCGTCAATCACCACCAACGGGTTGGCATTGCCCAGCGTGCCTATCCCCCGAATACGAATGGAATTGCCGTTACTACCCGGTAGGGCCGAGGAGTTGACCACCGTCACGCCCGGCATCAGGCCTTGCAGGGCCGAGGTAGGGTTGGTGATGGGGCGGTCGGCAATGTCAGTGGCGCTGATGTTGCTCACGGCCCCGGTCAGGTTCACCTTTTTCTGGGTGCCGTAGCCGATCACCACCACCTCCTCCAAGGACTTGGTATCGGGCGCCAGCCGGATGTTGACGGTGGCGCGGTTGTCCAGCGCCACTTCCTGCGTCAGATAGCCAATGAAGGAATACACCAGCGTGGTCGCGCCGTCGGGCACCGTCAGCTGGTAGCGGCCCTGGGCATCCGTCACGGTGCCGGTGGTGGTGCCTTTCACCAGCACGTTCACGCCGGGAAGGCCGCCGCCCGCCTGGGCATCCAGCACGGTACCTTCTACCACGCTGGCCGGGGCGGCGCTGGTGGGTTTGGTGATGGGTAAGGGCTCCACCAGGATGCGCTCGGCCACCACGCGGTAGCGCAACTGCAAGGGTTGTAACACCCGGTTCAGCACGTCGTCGAGCTGCTCGTTGGTGGCCTCCACCGTCACTTTGCGGTCCAGGGGTAGGGTGTTGGCGTAGGCAATGGGCACGTGGGCCACAGTGCTGAGCTTCTGCAAGGTCTGGCGCAGCGTCTTGCCTTGTAGCTGCACGCTAACCCGCTGATGAATATTGAGTTGTGCCTGCTCGGGCGAGGTCCACGCTACCAGCGACAGACTCAGCAGGCCCAGGCAAACCGGTCGCGTCAGGACGCACCGAGCCGCCCCCATGCGGGAGTAGAAATTTTTCAGCATACTTTTGAAAGGTTTGTTTTTAGATGATTCCGCGGCGGCTATGTCCAGTAGCTGCCGGGGCAGGCCAGGGGCCGGGCGTGTTTGCCGCACGTCCGGCTCTTTTTTTAGGGGTAGGGAAAAGGTTGAAGCGAGTAAGCAGGTGAGAAAAACAAATCAACAGCCCGCACCCTGTAGAATAACGTGCTGTTCTTGAAGTGTATAAGTGCTGCCCGTAAGGGCGGAGAGAATTTCCAACGCATCGGTCAACGGCTCCTGGCCAAACTCCACCGTGAGCCGGCACCGCAGCAGTTGCTCCGAGTTCAGCGTGATGCGGACGCCGTAGCGCTGCCCCAGCTTGTCCACGATTTCGGGCAGCGCAGCTTGGTCGAACACCAAACGGCCTTGCTGCCAGGCAATGCTTTGGGCGGGGGTAGGGGCCGGCTCCACCGTCAGCGCCGACGCGGCCAGCACCGCTTTTTGCGCGGGGCGCAGCGTCACGGCCCGTGTACTGGCTGAGTCCTGTACTACCACTTTGCCCGTCAGCACCGTCACTTCTTGCTGCCGGGCGTGGGGGTAGGCATACACGTTGAAGCTGGTACCCACCACACGGGTGCGCAGCCGGCCACTGTGAATAATGAAGGGATGCGCCGGGTCTTTGGCCACTTCGAAATACGCCTCGCCGCGCAGCTGCACCTCCCGGGTGTTTCCCGCGAAAGTGGCAGGGTAGGACAAAGTGCTGTTGCCGTTGAGATGCACCACGCTGCCATCGGCCAGCACCAGGCGGGCTCTCTGGCCAGCGGCCGTGTGCTGCTGCCGGTAGGCCACAGCAGGCCTTGGGCGGGCGCTCCGCAGCCAGTATGCCGCGCCGGCCACCAGCAGCAAGGCCACCATAGCCGCTACCGATAGCCACCGCATCGGGCGGCGCGCTACGGCAGGTGCCGGGGTAGGGGCCAGCGCATTCAGGCGGGCCTCTAAGGCGGCTACGGCCGCCGGCGCCGGATGCTGGGGTAGGCGGTGGCGCTGCAACGCGGCGTAGTGGTCCAGCACTTCCTCTAGCTGCGCCGGAGTGGCGTGCAGCAGCCACTGCCGAAAGACCAGGTGCTCGGCCTCCGTGTGCCGGCCCGCCGCGTATTTTTCCAGGAAGGCGTGATAGTGGTGCGCGTCCATACAGCTGATTTCGCCCTTAAGACGAACAACTGCGGCCCGCGGCCCCTTTGATCACAAAAAGGTAATATGCCGTGTGGGCTGGTTTAAAGCGTATACAACGCCCACCAGAACGACAACGACTGCCAGGAGACTGTTTGCCTTAGCTAAAAGGCCGCTGGAACGGTGTAGAGACGCATAGCGTCTCGTCGTTGAACTACACGGCGCGGACGGCAAGACGCGAATACGCGTCTCTACACCGTGCAATCACTAACGCAAACAGCTTCTTAAAAAACGCTCGGCAGTAGCCCGCAGATAGCCAGCTGCACCACGGCATCGCTGTGCAGCAGTAGGTTTTTCTTCACGTAGTCGATGGCGGCGTACAGCTGCTTCTTCACCACCGATTTAGAGATATCCAGCCGCTGCGCAATTTCGTCCAGCGACAGTTCTTCCTGGGTACGCAACAGGAAAATCTGCCGGCGCTTGGTGGGCAATTGCCGGATCAGGGCCTGAGCCTGCTCGTGGTATTGCTGGTTGATGAGTGCCTGATCGGCGGGCTGCCCGCAGGGGGTAGCGGCCGCGTGCACCTCGGCGTAGGCACTGAGCTGCCGCTGCTGCTGTCGCACCTCGTCGTACACCAAATTCTTGGCGGCGCGGTACAGATACTGCCGAAAGCTGGCAATGGCTGGCAGCTGCGCCCGCCGCTCCCAGATGGCAATAAATACCTGCTGCGCCAACTCCTGCGCCGTTTCCTCGGAGCGCGTGAAGAGAAAAATATAGCGCTGCAACCCATGCAGATACGTGCTGTAGAGCTGCGTAAAGGCCCGTCGGTCACCGGTGGCTACGGCCGCGAGCAGCCTACTCTCTTCGTGTGGAAAGTTCATGCCCGTAGTTTTTACGAAGATACTCGACAGGGTAGGGTAGGAGTGGTTACTGAATCGTTACCAGATTGTTATTCCTTATCGGAGTGGGCGTTGCCCGGCAGGATAGCACTATGCAGCTTGCGCCTGCGAGGTAGGGAGGAAATCCTACCGTATTGGTTGCTTAACCGTCCTGCCGCTCTCTCCTCGGCGCGGCGGGCTGGTGCGCGCCTTCTGGTCGGAGCTGCCTCGGCACAGCCGCGCGAGTGCGTGCGTTCTATCGCTGTAAGAAATTCTATAATACTCTACTAATCATTTGATAATACGCCGCTTCTACTTTTGGCTTTCCGTGCTAATTCTTCAGCTGCTATGGCCAAAAAAACTACTTCTACAACGATTACCCGCCGGGAGTTTATCAGACATACCGCTGTGGTTTCAGGCGGGGTGGCGCTGTTGCCAACCCTACTCAGCAGCTGCAACGACGACAACGAGGACCTGCTAAACTATACCGGCGACTTTGGTTTCCGGGAAGGCGTGGCCAGCTTCGACCCCAGCCAGAGCAACGTCATCATCTGGACCCGCTACACCCCGGCCGACAATGAAACCGGCGACGCGACCATCCGCTGGGAAGTGGCCGAAGACGGCGGCTTTGCCACGGTGAAAGCCTCGGGCAACCTCACCGCCACGGCCGCCAACGACTACACCGTGTGGACCGATGTGCCGGCGCTGACGGCGTATAAGAAGTATTACTACCGCTTCCGCAACGACCAAACCCGCGCCGAATCGGTGGTGGGTGAGACCCGCACGCTACCCGGCAACGGGCAAGCCAGCAGCGTGAAGCTGGCGGTGGTGTCGTGCGCCAACTACCAGGCTGGACTATTTAACGTGTATGGCGCAGTGGCCGAGTCGGATGCCGATGCGGTAGTGCACCTGGGCGACTACATATACGAGTATGGCGCGGGCGGCTACGGCACCAACGGCAGCACGGCTACGCTCAACCGCGCCCACCTGCCGGCCACCGAAATCCTGTCGCTCAGCGACTACCGCACGCGCTACCGGCAATATCGCTCCGACAAACAGTTGCAGCGCGTGCATCAGCTCAAGCCTTTTATTGCGGTCTGGGACGACCACGAGGTAACCAACGATGCCTACACCGACGGGGCCGAAAACCACCAGGCCAACGAGGGCAGCTTTGCGCAGCGCAAGCAGTTTGCCCAGCAAGTGTGGCACGAGTACCTGCCGGCCCGCGTGAGCGACAAAACCAAAATCTACCGCCGTTTCGACCTGGGCGGCTTGGCCAACCTACTGATGCTCGACACCCGCCTGGTAGGCCGCAACCAGCAGCTGAACCTGGGTAGCTACTTTAGCAGCACCGGCGCCTTCAACGCGGCAGCCTTCGGGTCGGCGTGGCTGAACCCGACCCGCACGATGTTGGGTACGGAACAACGCAGCTGGCTGACGGCAGCTCTAGCCGGCAGCACAGCCAAATGGCAGGTGCTAGGCTCGCAGGTGCTGATGGGTAAGATGTATATTCCGGCCGAGCTGCTGCCGCTGGTGGCCCAGCTCACGAGCGGTGCTACCCCCGCCCTGCTGACGCAATACGCCACCGTAGCGGCCCAGCTGCTCGCCATCAAAAGGCGCATCGCGGCCAGCGACCCTACCGTAACGGCCACCGAGCGGGCCCGCGTAGAAACAGTGCTGCCCTACAACCTTGATGCCTGGGACGGCTACCCCGCCGAGCGGGAAGCCATTCTGGGGGCCGTGGGCAGCGGCAAGAAGCTGGTATCGCTGGCCGGCGACACGCACAACGCTTGGCACAGCGACCTGCGCACTAGCAGCGGCACGGTGGTAGGGATGGAGTTTGCTTGCTCGTCGGTATCGTCGCCGGGGTTTGAGGCATTCCTGGGCTCCGATCCGGCTACCATTGGCGCCTTCGAGCAGCTGAACACGGCCCTCATCAACGACTTGCACTACCTCGACGCCTCGCACAGGGGCTTCGTGGAAGTAAGCTTCACGGCCACCAACGCCACCTCGACGTGGAAATACGTGGGCAGCCTCGCCACCGAAAGCACGGCCACCACCGTAGGGCGTACCGTTACGGTGTCGTAACAAACCGAGGGGCCGGGGGGGGAGGCCCCATCTGGTGCGAGTTTAGCTCCTCCACTGGTTCCACTGGCGCGAGTAGAGCCAGTGGAAGCATCTTCTATGGCGGCGCTCCAATTTCAACAGGTAGTATGTTAGGGTTGCTGAAACAACTGAATTGTGTAGTCGAATAGGGTTCGGTCCCCAACGTTGCCATGCCCCGGCACGACAACCTTCACGTGCGGATACTTTTTCTTAAGGGTTTGTACCGTTGTTGGCCATGCCAGCACATTGGCGTCGGCGAGGTTGCCTTTGCCTGCCTGCAATTCCTTGATCAAGCACCCGCCAAACAAGACCTCATCGTCCGGAAAATAGCCTACGATGTTGTCTTTGGTGTGGCCTTCTCCCCAAAAAGCGGCGTATACTTTGGTGGTGCCAATGGGTAGCGCCAGACGCTTGCTGAAGCTGCGTTGCGGAACAGCAGACTGCTGCTGCTGGGCATAAGTAATTGTCTTCTCGTAGGCATAAGAGAGAATGTTGTTTCGCTCAAACTCCTTCAACCCTCCCAGGCAGTCATCGTGAAAATGCGTGGGGATGACGGCCTTTATCTGGCAGTGAAGATCCTTTTTTATCCACGCAATCAGTTCTTTCGACTCCTGCTCATTGGCCGGCGTGTCAAAGACAACGGTTTCGTTGCCATCTTTTACAATGAGGCCGTTGCACGCAACCTTTCCAAAACTCTCTGTACTCAAAAACGAGGTGTGAACAAAGGTGTGCTGAGAGACTTGCACAATGCGTAAGTCAGCGGAGTGATACACTACGTTGCCCGCTTCAGGGCTTTTTTCCTGGTTGTAGGGGTTTGCGGCAACGGCAGCTAACAACCAAAGAGCAACGGAAAACTTCATGTTGTAGAAGTTAAAAAAACGGAGCGCGAGTCCCGTATGAGGGCGGAGCGACAAACTTAGCCGTTGTGTAATAAAAAAGACGCTCTGTCTACTGCTAACCGATTTGCTCAACAAAGAAGCGTATAAGTGGTTAGCCATAAGTAATCGTAATAGAAACAGACCATCATGCTTCGACAAGCGGACGCCAGATGAAGCATGACGTTAAAACGAACCGCGCCGCCCGGAGCTTTCCAGGCGGCGCGGTAGTGGCTGACCGTTGCGGCGGCTATAGAGGCGCAGCCTCCACGTCATGACTGGTTACGAGTTATGCTGCGCTAAACTCGCGTTAAGTGGGCCAACGCTGGTCACGAGTTACGAGTTCGCGCCGGTCGGGGAGTAACCAGTGGCACCAGTGCGTTACTGCGCCTGCTGAGGTAACGAGGTGCTGGCTGCTGTGAGCACCTCGCCGAGCTGACGTAGCAAGTCGCTGACTTCTTCCGTAACGTCTTCTTCTGCTGCTTTGGTGGTGAGTAAACCCAATTGCTGAAGCGTGTGGCTGATGTTGGCGCTGTCGCTACTGGCGATGTACTTCTGCAGGTTTTGCAGCTCCAGAAAAATATCCCCTTGCGCACCGGGGCCACCGATGTTGATCATTTGGGTCCAACTCTCAAGCTGGCTGAGGGCTGCGGGAGCCGTCAGGTCGCCGCCTCGGAGGACCTGGAGAGTATCAATGAGCGAAGAGTTAGCGGAAGTAGGATTGGAGGTTGACATAGCTGGGTTTGGAAGTGAAACGATACAAAGGTTTACTACTGAGCAGGCCGAAAGGTTGGGCTGAACCCAAATGCCAAAAGCGGCTCCGGTAGTAGCCAGGGCCGCTTTCGTTTTTAGTAATAGCGTAATCAGCTCTTGTTGGCGGAGGTCCTTTTGGTCGGCGCAGAACGGGCCTTTTTGGTCGTTACCGGAAAGCCGCAGGCTTTCATAAGCGCGTCTACCTTGGGGCGTGGCCGCGAAAGTTGCGGCAGGCTTGGGCAGGGGCGATGGTGTTGCTGGCGGAGAAGCCGTTGCCGCTTCAGCTAGGGCACGCGGTTGGCATCGAACACGCGCAAGGTATCCTGGCCCTTGGGCGAGATATTGACGCGACCATCCGCGGCGGCCGTGCCCACGAAGAACACGTGCTGCTGCTCGATAAAGGCCCGAATGCCGTCATCAATGGTGGGGTATTGCTTGCCCATGGGGAAGGGTAGTAAGGTAGACCCTTTAATATTGGGGCCAAAATCCATGCCCTTTAACACTGTGCTAAACTCGTGTTAAAGGGGATGGATTTTGATTTAGTTGAGACAAAAGCCAATTTAGTAATGTATGAGCATTACTAATTACATCATTGAATGTTAGTACTTTGATGCCATCGCCATGGCTATATAAAGAATTAATATTTGACTTTCCACCCAGTACTATAATATCGATAGCTGAGCCAGTTAAAAAGGGTGTTATTTCCTGCCGGTAATCAGCTGCTTGTGCGATGTCATTCCTACTTAGCGTATGAGAAGGCCTTTTGAATTCTATTAATAGATAATGCCCTAAAACGTTTTGGGTTAATAGAAGATCAGGGCGATTTTGAGCATACTGACCATTATACTGATTCTTGCCTGTAATTCTTTTAATTACAGTTTTCAGTGTAACATTAGAAGCCATGATAGAATACTCTGGGCCTAGAATCCAAAGATTATTCTCAATCGCCTTATGAATTTCTTTCTCTTCTGTTTTAGGGTCATTTACTAGTTTTTGCAGCATTAATAGGAAGCTTATTCTAGATGCCGTCTGTTTAGACATCATTGCCATTTCAACTAAGCCAAAGAGATTCAGTGCGTCAGCAAAACTTGAAACATCGGCATGTTGAGCTTCATCAAGAGCTTTTATGACTTCCCAATATTCATCTTTCTCGATAGTATCTAAAAGCACGCTTATTAATGATCTTAGCTTATTTTCTGGAAGCGTATAAAAGTTGTTTATTACTTTATCTAATGCCTTCTTCGCATATTCTCTCTTGTATTCTGGAAGCTTCTGTAGTTCTATATGTATCTGTTTTTGTATTCTTGCTTTGGCTAGAGATATTTCATTTTTAAATTCATGTCTGATAGCCTGTTCTATTTTGTCGCTAACAAATGTATGCAGAGCCACAAAGGCACGGCTATTTTCAATTACTGCACCCCAATCAGCTGTTACGTAATTCAATAAATCATTAGCCTCTACTTCACCATATAATCTTTTTAAAAGCTTTCCAGGTATATCAGGATTGTTCTTATCAACATCAAAGAAAATAGGCTTTCCTACAGCCTTCCCGCCAACGCGTATAGAAATGCCTGGTTGTCGTAATTTGTGACTAGTATCACTGATTACAAATCTTAGATTGACTGGTCCTAGATCAGATAAAATATCTCTATATTCAAATGATTGACCTTTAACATCAGTAACGTCAAGCCTTTCATTGTTTACATATATATTGAAATGGTCCTGACGACCATACTCCATAATTAATATTAATTTTAACCTTTCTGAATTAGGGTATAATAGATTTTGATTTATATTATATATAGTAATAGTTGTTCCGTCCTCTTCATCACAGTTAACTTCTTCTATAGGCAAATCAATATCCTCAATATCCCTTTTGGCTCTTGATAACTCTTCTTTTTCAATAGTCAGAATGGTTTTTTTGCCTCTTGCTACTGTTTCTAAACGCATTGTAGAACCGACGAATAGACCAGCAAATTTCCCAATGCCTTTACGGCCTTTCACAAGCCTACCATTAGATGTGTTCTCTCCTTTTCGCTCACGACGATTCCGAGCAATAGTCATGTATTCACTCCTTACTTCTTCTGGAGTCATACCTGTGCCATCGTCCATGAAGATGATTTTGAAATCATCAGTAATTGGCGTTAGGAAGGGGGGCAAAGAAATCCAGACATTCTTCGCATCAGCATCCCATGAGTTATCTACTAATTCACGAAGCGCGTGTTCTGATGAACGATAATTCTCGCCTAGTAATCCTGCTATTTTCGCATCTACTTTAAATCTGTTCGAAGCCATTGAGCTTGATTGGTAAAGTTTATAAGAGTATAGAGTTGATTGGCTAAGCTAATATTATTCTCTCTTCAACACCTCACGAATTCCACTCAACCCGCCAGCAATGCTTTCCAATTTATCCAGCATCTGCAGAAGCTGGCCGGCGCCGGAGTTGCGGAGGTTGTCGCGGAAGGTGGTTTTGATTTGCTGCCAGCGGGTTTGCTCGGCGGGGGTGAGCCAGCCCAGCAGCTCGCGCAGCTTGAGTAGGTTGGCTTCGGTGGCGCTGGTCAGGGTCTGGGCTTCGCTGGCGTAGTGGGCGGCCAGTAGGTCCGTTATTTCCTGGTCGTTCATCACGGGGCGCACTTTCTCGGCCAGCTTGTTCATGTTGCGGTAGGAGCCTTGCAGCTTGAAGGGCGGCTCGGTGCGGTAGGCGTCGGCCTGGGCGGCGCTGGCAATGTAGGCGGCATTCACCTGGGCCACCACGTCGCGCAGGCGTAGCAGCTTTTGCAGCACCGCCACGTATTCGTTCAGCTCCTCGGGCGAGTGGTTGCCCTCCAGGCTCAGGCCGTCTTGCTGCCCGGTTTCGGCGAGGCGGATGAGGGCGGGCACGTCCTGGGGGCTTTGGGTGGCGAGGCGGCTGAGGGCGGCGTTGCTGGTGAGGGCGTTTTCGAGGTAGGAGAGGCGGAAGGCTTCCTCGGAGCCCGCGGTCAGGATGTCGCCGAGGTTGTAAATGTCGGCGCGGTTGGCCAGCATGTCGGGCAGCTGAAATACGTCGCCGCTTTCGGTGTAGGGGTTGCCGGCCATCACCACCGCCACCTTGCGGCCGCGGAAGTCGTAGGTGCGGGCGCGGCCCTCGTACACGCCCTCAATCTTGCGCTGGGCGTCGCAGAGCGAGATAAACTTCTGCAAAAACTCGGGGTGGCAGTGCTGAATGTCGTCCACGTAAATCATCACGTTGTCGCCCATCTCGAAGGCCAGGTTCAGCTTTTCCAGCTCCTGCCGCGCTCCGGCGTTGGGCGCCTGGGCGGGGTCTACGCTCGTCACGGCATGCCCAATGGCCGGCCCGTTGATCTTCATGAAGATGAGGCCCAACCGATTGGCCACGTACTCCATGAGGGTAGTCTTGCCGTAGCCGGGCGGTGAAATCAGCAGCAGCAGGCCCATCAGGTCGGTGCGCTTGCCCTCGCCCGCCGTCCCGATCTGCTTGGCCAGGTTGGCCCCAATAAGGGGTAGGTACACTTTATCAATCAGCTGATTGCGCACAAACGACGTGAGTACCCGCGGGCGGAAGTCTTCCAGACGCATGTCCTGGGCGGCCCGCACCAGGAGCTGCTTCTTCAGTTCCTGAAACTGCTCGAACTGCGGCACCAGCACCCGGTCGTAGTGCAGCAGCCGGCGACGGAAGTTGGGGAAGTTGAGGAGGTAGGTACGGTCGTCGGAGAGGCGCGGGTGCGTGCCCTGGAAGCCTTCGAGGGTTTCGAGGGTAGGCGTGTGGATGACGCGAGTGGGGTCGTAGGTGCTGGTGAGTAGGAGGACGGTGGCTTCGAGGACCCCACCCCCCGGCCCCCTCCCCTCCGGGAGAGGGGGAGCCTGACGCGAGTCGTTTGCCGAGCTTTGTTGTGATACACCAGTACCGTCCGCTGACGTCTGGCTCCCCCCTCTCCCCGAGGAGAGGGGGGCTGGGGGGGTGAGGTCCACTGCCTGTACCCACTGCCGCACCAGCTGGAACTGCGCTACCGGCTGGTCCTGGAGCTGGTCGATGGACTGCTGAAACAGCTCCGTGGCCTGGCGCTCCTGTAGCTGCTTCTGAAACTGCTGGTACAGCTCGGCGGCTTCCTGGGAGATGATGAAGTGGTTTTTGGTTGTTGGTTCTTGGTTTTTAGTCAGTTCTGACGTTGAAGAAGCACTACTTACCTGCGTCAGCGAAGCAAACAGGTAGTCGCCGGCTTCGGCTACCTGGTCTGGCGTAAACAGGCCGCTTTCGCGGGCGAAGGTTTCCACGGCGGCTTGCAGCTCGGCTTTCAACTGGTCGAACTCCTGCGAATCGGGGAAGACTTGCAGCAGCACGCCGATGCCCTGCAACTGCCGCTCCCAGTGGGCGCGCTGGTCGGGGTCGGCGAAGCGCAGCCAGTAGAAAGCCGCGGCGGCGCGGGTGTCGGCGGGGTAGCGGAGCAGGCCGGCTGTGCGGGCGAGGCGCACCAGGGCCGTGAGCAGCAGGGCCGCATCGTGGTCGTGCACGCCTTTGAGGTAGCCTTCCTGGTAGCGCGCAGCCATAAACTGCTGCACGTAGGCCAATAGCTCCGCGTTGCTGAGGCGGCCTAGCTCAGTTACCGACAGCACGGCCGGGCGACCGGCTTCGGGGTTGGCGGGGGTAGGGCGCTGAGCCGCTTGCAGAATGCGCCAGGCCAGAAACTCGGCCCGGTACACGTCCTGATTTTCCGATACCACCGTTTGCTCCCACACGGGCTTGGCCGCCAGCAGGGTAGGGTCGGTGATTTTCTGGAAAAAGTTGGTGCCCGTGAGGTGGTAGTGCAGGGCGTCGTCGCGCAGCACTACGGTCAGTTCCAGGGGCTGAGTGTTGACAGTGAAGGCGTGGGGGCCGAACTTGAGGGTCTGGCCGCCATCGGCGAACAGGTCGGCCCGGTCGCGGAGCTGGCGTACGGCGTCTTCGCGCAGGGTTTTCAGCCGGCTCTGTACGTCGTCGGCCTTCACCGAATCGCCGAGGGTAAGCAGCTCCTGGGCGGTCTGGCGCACCTTCTCCACCATCACATCGGCGGCAAAGTACCCATTAATGTCCGCCACCGATTCCAGGCGGGCGAGGCGGCTTTGCACCGCTTTCAGCAGCCGCTCCGCACTTTGCAGCAGGGCAGTGGCGCGCTGGTTACGAGCGGCTACCAGGGCCGTTTTCTTCGCCTCGAAAGCTTCCACTACCTGCTCGCGCCGGGTGGTGAGCTGCTCGATAAACTGGTCGAAGTCGGGGAAACGACCTTCCAATTCTTCGAGTTGCACCATGAGCTTGGTCAGGTACTCGTCGCATTTGGCGGGCGTGTCGGCCAGGTCGAGGTAGTTGGTGAGGGCCTGTTCCAACAGCTTGAGCTGGGCCGTGAATTCGGCCTGGGCCTCAGTGCCGGCCAGGGCCTGCCGCCGCCGTTTCAGGGCAGCCCGAATCTGGTTGAAGCGGGCGTACACCGTCGAGATGTTGTCGATGATGGCCGTGGTCTGGGTAGGGTCGGGGATGGGCAGGTTGCTCACTACCTCAATCAGCAGTTCCAGCTCCTGGGCCACGGCGGTGGCTTCCTGCTCGCGCTGGTCGGCCTCCACGGTTTTCTGCACCAGCTCCACGCCGTCGGCAATAGCCTGCACGCGCTGGGCGTAGGGTAGGAGGGCATCAGGCCGGAGCAGGAAGTCCACGGTTTGGGTGGCCACTTCCTTGCTCAACTCTTCCAGCTCGGCGGCGTGTTGTTCCACGGCCGGCAGCTCCACGTAGCGCAGCTCTTTCAACGAAATCACCGCACCCCGCACCCCGCGCAGTTCACCCAGCAGCTGCACGAATTCCGTGACGGTATCGGGCGACGAGCGGCGGATGCGGCTGGTTAGCTCGTCTGCCTTTTGGAAGACGGTTTGGGTTTGCTGGGCGGTGTTTTTGCGGATGCTCTGCACCTTCTCAAACTCCTCCACCGCCGCCGTGGCCGTCTGGCGAATGTCGCCCAACGGCTCAGCCAAGGCCTGGGCCGCAGGCTCGCGCAGCCAGTGGTAGGCGTCGGTGAGGGCCGTGGTCTGGCGGATCAGGTCGAGGTAGAGGCCGGCGTAGGAGTCGTCCTTGCCGGTTAGCGTCAACACCTCCTGCACCTCGCTCATGGCCCGCACTATTTCCTTGTTGCCCAGCTTGTAGAGGTAGGAATCGGAGGTGACGGGTAGCTCGAAATCCGGGGCCGTGTAGGGCGTCTGCCAGATCTGCACCGCGTGGTGCTTCTTGGGCTCGTCGTCGGCCCGGAAGTAGCACAGCTCCCCATTCTCGAACAGGGCGTAGCCGTGGCACACAATGGGGTTATCCACGCGCTGGGCAATGCGGTTGTAGCTCAGCAGCAGGTAGGTGCCGTGGTCTTTGTTGTAGAACACGTACAGGAAATCTTCACCGTTTGGCGACACCACGCGCTTCTCAAACAGCATCTCCCGCAAGCCGTTGTCGAACAGCTTGTTGTCGCCGGTTTGCAGGTAGAAGCCGTGCGGAAAAATCAGGCCTTGCCCGTCGGGTAGCAGCACGCAGGCATCGGCGAGGGCATCGAGGCGCTGGGCGGTTTTGAGCCTATGATTGAAAATGAAGTAGCGGTACTGCTGCTCCTGGTAGGGCCTAATTTTCAACAGAATCAGGTTGCCCACCACGGCAAAGTAGATTTCCGAGTCGTCAAGCGTCTGGTCTTTGTCGTCTACTGGCTCGCTCAAGATACCCTGCCCGGTGGCAGTGTTATCTTCTACCTTGATGGTCAAGTCGCCGCCGATGGTTTCCACGAACACCTTGTCCTCAATGCTCACGTGCGGGTGCTTGCCCGTGCGCTGCATATCGCGGGTGGCGCGCTGCCACTGGAACTCGTGCTGGGGCGGGAAGGTGTACTCGTGGTCGGAGCGGTTGTCGAGGTAGGTGAGGGTGTCGCCCTGCATCAGCCACTTAAACGTCTTCACATCGGAGGCGCTTTTCCCTACCCGAAACACCATAAACAGATGCACGCCTAGCACCGCAAACTTCACAAACTGGGTGTTCTTGTAGTAGCGGTACAGGTTACGGAACTCCTCCAGAAACTGCGGATTCTGCAACAAGTCCGTCCCCAGCGGCCGGAACTCGTGGTCCTGGTAGGCATACACGCCGAATACATCGGCCAGGTCAGGCTCCGTTTTGAGGCCCAGCGTCACGTTGTAGCCAAAAATAAACCGCCGCCCCACCGGCACCATGTCCCAGGGCACGCAGTTGTTTTCCGTGGTGATGCGGCCGGTACCCAGCAGGCGCGTATCCACCGCCCCGAATACCTGCTTGCGCTCGGTGTTGAGCGCGTCGAGGCGCTGGCGCAGGTCAGTGCTGCTTTTTTGCAAGCGGTTGCGCAGAATTTCGTAGGTGCCGGTTTCGAGTTGGGTAATCTGTTCCACTAGAGCTAAGGCTAGAAACTAGTTCCCCTCCTCAGATGAGGAGGGGCTAGGGGTGGTTGATGATGGTAGAACGATACTCTAAAAGGCTGCTTCAATAGCTGCTAGGATGCTGTCAATATCCTGCACCACCAGCTTATTCTCGAACCGCAACACTTTCAAGCCTAGGCTCCCTAAATAAATATCTCGCTCCATATCCTGCGCTTCGCCGCTAGCCGTGAAATGACCGGCGCCATCTAATTCTACCACCAGCTTTTCAGCTGGACAGTAGAAGTCCACGACATAATGCCCGATACCGTGCTGGCGGCGAAACTTGCGGCCAGCTAGCTGGCTGCGCTGAAGACCTTTCCAGAGTAGCGCTTCGGCGGGGGTAAGGTTGCTGCGGAGTGTGCGGCGAATAGATTTTTGATAGGCTAGATTATGGATATGGTTCGTATCAGGCATAGTTGTATACAACTCTGAAGCTAGTTCCCCTCCTTTAAATAAGGAGAGGTTAGGGGTGGTTGAAAAGCTAGAATTATAAACTAAAACTAATAGGCGTTCAGACGCGTGGGTCAACCACCCCCAACCCCTCCTCATCTGAGGAGGGGAGCTAGATTTTAGTTTTAGTTTCTAGCTGGGGTAGCATTCCTTACTTCAACTCCAGCATCTTCGCCGGCTTATCACTAATCCCCAGCGCGGTAGCCGTGCCCGCCAGCTGCGTAATCGTCGCCCGCGTGGCATCATCACCAGCTTGGTTCATCATCTTCAGCAGCAGCGCCGAGACGCTCAGGTTCTTCATGTCCTCACTGCTCAGGCCGAACTGATCCACGAAGCGGCGCAGGTTGGTTTTGAAGTCGCCACCGCCGTTGCCGTCGAGGGAGAAGAAAGCGTCCTTCACGGTGCCTAGCACCTCGGAGTTGTGCACGGCGCGGTCTACCATTTTACCCTTCGTGATGGAGCCGATGATCTGGTCGAAGAACATCGTTTCCCCGCCCACGATGTCGATTTTGGCGGCTTTGAGGGCCTCGCCAATCACATCGGCTTGCGAAGCGGCAATGTCTTTCTGGATGCTGATCTGGGCCAGCTCCACCGACTTCTCTTTGTCGAGGCGCAGCTTGAATTCCTCGTGGTCTTTGCCTACCCCGTCGAGCTTCTTCATGGCGTCGGCCTTGGCCTCGATGCCCTTGGCTTCCACCGCAAATTTTTGCTCCGATACGGCGGCTTCGGCCAAGCCCTTCTTCTGGTCGGCGTCGGCGCGGGCCTGAATGATGTCGGCGTCGGCGAGGCCTTTTTCGCGGTTGATTTTGGCGGCTACCAGACCCAGCTTTTCGTCGGCTTCGGCCTGCGCACCGGCTTTGGCCTGAATGGCCTGCGCCTCGGCGGTAGCGGTCAGTTGCAATACGGTGGCTTCCGACTCGCCTTCTTTCTGGCGGGCAGTAGCTTTGGCCTGCATCACCTGCGCTTCGGCTAGGCCTACTGCAGCGGCTTTGCTGGCTTCGGCTTCAGCTAGCGTGCGGATAGCCTGGGCTTTGAACTCGGCAGAGGCTTTCTCGGCTTCGGCGTCAATCAGGGCCTGCTTAGCGCGGAACTCGGCGGCCTGGCGCTCCATATCGGCGTTGCCGACCATGGCTACCGTAGCGGCTTCGGTTTCCTGCTTGGCCGCCGTGAGGGCTACTAGCTTGTCGCGCTCGGCCAGGGCCTGGGCGCGGGTGTCCTTGATCTTTTCTTCTTCCTGCACCGTGGCTTTTTCCACCACAATTCGCTCCCGGATAATCGTCTGGATGTTCTTTTTCTCTTCTTCCAGCGCCTTTTCCTTTTCAATCTGGGCCAGGGCCACAATCCGCTCGCGCTCGTTGGCTTCCAAGGCTTTAGCCTGGGCCACGCGCTCAGTTTCCACGGCGTCGGTGCGCTGCTTGTTGCGCTCGGCTACCAGCACCTGCCGGTCGCGGTTCTGCTGGGCAATGCCTACCTCTTCCTCGGTGGCGATGCGGGCGCGCTCCGATTTCAGTTTTTCTTCTTGCTGTACCTTCTCGGTTTCGGCCAGCTCTCGGGCCTTGATGTTGGCAATTTCACGCTTCTGCTTTTCCTGGTTCTCAACGAGTTGTTTATCAAGTTGCAGAATGGTTTCCTGGGCTTCCACGTCCTGCTTCTTGATGGTTTTTTGCATCTCGCGGGCAATGGAGTTGGCTTGGATTTTCTGCTCCGAAGTCAAAGCCACAATCTTCTTGATACCCTCGGCATCCAGAATATTATCCTGGTTGAGCGAGGCCAGCGGCGTTTGCTCGAGGTAGTCGATGGCGCAGTCGTCGAGCACGTAACCGTTCAAGTCAGTGCCGATAATGCGCAGAATTTCCAGCTTGAACTGCTCACGGGAGTTATATAATTCGATGAAATCGAACTGCTTGCCTACCGTCTTCAATGCCTCTGAGAACTTGGCATCGAACAGGTTTTCCAGCGCGGCTGGGTCAGAAGCGCGGCGCGTGCCGATGCTCTGCGCCACCTGTACCACGTCGTCGTGCGTCTTGTTGACACGCACGTAGAAATTGACCTTTAAATCAGCCCGTAGGTTGTCTTTGCACACCAATCCTTCGGAACCAGCCCGCTGGATGACGATGGTCTTCAAGGTGATGTCCATCACCTCCAGCTTGTGCAATACGGGCACCACAAAGATGCCGGAGAAGGATACCTTCGTGTCGCCGAGGCCGGTGCGCACAAGGGCCTCGCCCTGCACGGCCTTTTGATACATTTTGACGAGCAGCGCGAACAAGCCCAGCAGCAAAAAGCCGATAATGAGCAGCACTGCCCACGATAATTGAGCAACCATAGAAGTAGGGAGTAAGAGTAGGGAAATAAATTCGGGGAAAAGATTAATCAAAGAGGGTATCCAACAGGCCCTCTACCAAAGATTCGGCCACGGACTCGTTGAGCCATTGCCAAGAGCGTTTCAACCGATGAAGCATGGTGCTAGCCTACCTGAATCTGTAGGTTCACTTGCCGCAGCACTTCAATGAAATTCGCCTTATCGCGGGGCGACACTAGAATTTCGTCGTAGCGATTGTAATAGATCTTCAAGCGGTCAAGTGAAAGCGCGGGCGAGGAAAGCACGTTGTGCGAGGGCTTGATGCGGGTGATGCTGGTAACCGGTATCTGCCATGTGAGTGGCCCAGATACAATGCGTAGCATCTGCGTCTGCGGCTGCACCTCATAATAGGTAGACCGCAACAGCCATATCATAAAGACTAAAGAAGGCAGTATGAAAACCGGAACGACGTATGCCCCGTCGGCTATGGCCATCATACTGATTACCAATTGTACTAGCAAGATGGACCCAAACGACCACCAGCTGATTTTGGAAACGAACATGTGGGGTAGGGTAGGAGACATGGCGATGGTGGTCAGATAGTTTCGTACGGTTCAATGAGGTAGCAGCGCCGTTGCGCGTCGAAGTCGATGACCAGGGCCGAGTCACCCTTGCGTAGCTCGGTGACCGAGGCGGCGCGCACGTTGAGTACCAATGGCGCGCCGCTGGTTTGCGGCACCGCTGCTTGGCCCATGCGCTCGTGCGTGGTGGATAGGAGCACGGTGCATATCTTGCCCAGCGGTTGCCCGTCGGCATCGTGGTCTTTTTCCAGTGCCGCGAAGAGTTTAACGAAGGGCATGGTAAGCACCTTCGCCAGAAAAAGGCTTCCTACGAGCAATGGAAGCAGGAAAACTATACCTAATAACCAAAAAGTATTCTGCGTATAGTAATTGAGCAGGATGCTGCCAGCCCACAAGGGTAGGGCCACAAAGCTTAGAAACACCATCAGCGGCACGCGGCCCAGGTTGAAAAAGACCAAGGCATTGTTCAACCAATCTACCCCTACCTCGCCGTGGTGCAGGTGCAGCCCGGTGTGTGCGTCGAGGTCAACATCTGCGTCGGTGGCTACGTCCACGTCCAGCGCATCAATATGCACCAGCCCTACCACAACCGTGAGCCAGTAGAGCAGCACGAACACCAGCAGCCCGGTAGGGACCAAGTTGGGCGGCGAAACGGCGGCTTGTAGTAGCTCAGTCATGACGAGGGAAGAAAAAAGCCAAAGGGTACTTGCGCAGAAGCTGCGTTCTGTACTCAGACGTTAGATTGGGGTAGTAGAGAGTTGCCGCTTTAACTCGTTATTCTCAGCACGAAGGCGATGCGTATAGCGACCAAAGGCTATGGTATATAATATGAGGCCCGCTGGAAATAGTCGAACCGCAGCAGTGGAATCGAGCCAACCAAACCAGTGTGAAAGAATAACAGCACTCAGTATAGCGGCACCGCTCCAATGAAATAGCTTCTCTTTGGCAGTCATCGATAGAAAGCGTAAAAATTATAGCTGTTGATGCTGAGTTAGCTGCTCCTCCAACTCTATGTTGCGCTGGGCCAGCCGGCCCGCATACTGGGCGTACACCCTATTCGTCAGAATGCTACAGAGTAGTATCGCAATCATGCCCCAACCGGGGTCGAGCAGGTGAAACAGGCGCAATCCAACCACCACAATAACGATCAGCGAAGCGGCGTAGTAAAGAAACTTTTCGGTGGTAGTCATGAGAAGGAAATGGTTGGTTTGCTAGCTGTTAAGACAGATTACGTCGCCCTTTTTTCTACTCCGTGAGGCCCAGTTTCGCCTTCAGCGCCTGCACATCGGCGGCGGCTTGGCTGGTGCTGCTGCCAGCCAGGGCTTTGTCAATCTCGCCGTCGATGCTTTTGCTTTCGTTGGCGATTTGCCCGTACGATTCGGCTAGTGCTTCTTCCACGGCTACCTTTTCCTTCATGCGCTCCAGCAGCGCCACCGTGCCCGACGAATCGAGCTGAGCCAACTGTTTGTTGATGGTTTTGGTGGCGGTGCTCACCGTCTGACGGGCCTTTAGGGTCTTCAGCTCGTTTTCCCACTGCGAAAGGGTCTGCTTGAGCTGCTGCACGTTCTCGCTCAGCTGCGCCGCCGACTTCTCAAACTGCTCCTGATCCTGGGTAGCGCGGGTGGTTTGGGCTTCGTTCTCGGCTTTCTTGAGTAGGGCTTCGCCGGCTAGCCGGTCGGCTTCGGCGCTGTCCAAATCGCCCTTGTGTGCGCGTTGTAGTAGGAGCACAGCCTTGTTTTCGTAGTCGAGGGCCTTGGAGCGGAAGTTTTTCGCCCTCGTTGCGCGCCCGGATGGCCATGGCTTTCACCTCGGCCAGCGCTTGCAGGCTCTTGTCGAGGTCCTGGCGCAGGTCGCGCAGGCCTTGCTCGGTGAGGTGAATGGGGTTTTCGAGCTGGTCGACAGCGGCGTGGGCTTCCGATTGCCCAATTTTGAAGAGGCGGGATAAAATGTTCATGTTGTTGATTTTTAATAGGTTGACTATTGATTTATTCTCTGTGTCTTTGTCATCCTGAGCAGAGAGAAGGACCTTGTCACATCTGCCCGACAGGCGTACCAACGACTCGTTCTCTCGTGAGAAGGTCCTTCGCTCTGCTCAGGATGACAGAGACTCTTACAGGACGATAGAAATTCTCAGCCCTTCGCGAAGCCAATCAGCTCCTCCGAATACTCGCTCAGCAGCAAACCCAGCGAGTTGAGCACGGCTTCCAGCTCCTGCCGGCCAGTGGTTTCAATTTGCAGCGTATCGCGGAAAATCACCTTGCGGCCCGATTCATCCAGGGCAAAAGCGCCGTGAATGATGTCGCGGTTTTTCTGGAGCAATTGCTGGTACACCTCGCACGAGGGCGCGGGCAGCTCCAGCAGGTATTGCTCCAGCAGCAGCAGCGGATCGGCGCAGCCAATCACCAGATTGCGAATGCCCAGCTCCGGCTTATCGACCACTAGGATGCCATCGGCTTCCACGGCCCGGCGAATGTCGAAGCCCAGCTCTAGCAGGTAGTTTTGGATGGTAGGGAAGTAGCAGTTTTTCATAGCAAGAGAAGGAAAAGCATCCATAACGTTGGCAACTTAACCAGATAGAGCCACCGCCGGAAACCGGAACATTTTTCTGGTGGTAGCCCAGGCTCAAAAAAATAGCAGTTGTAAAAATGCTTCTGGTTGTATTGTAGTAGCTTTACGCTACAAGAATACTAAAAGTTGAAGATAAGCTCAAAGTTTGAGCATAAATATTTTTTCGCGCATGACTTATATCGGAAAGAACATCCGCAAAATAAGAACTGTTAAGAAGCTGAGTCAGGCGGCTTTCGCTGATTTATTTGGTCTAGCTCGGCCCAGTGTTGGGGCTTACGAAGAAGGAAGATCGGAGCCGAAAATGGAGACGCTGATCCAGATTGCTCAGCATTTTGGCTTATCAGTAGACTTGCTACTAACGAAAGAGCTAACCGTAAATGAGCTCTACAATTTTGATATTTTTCAGGAAGCATTGAAGGAAGCTCCTGTGGAAGAAGCCGCTTCCGAAGCCGACCGTCAAGCTCTGCTGACGCCGCTGGTGCCTGCCCGACGCATACTGGAATATATTGTAAACTACCACGATAAGAGTTTTATCGATGGGTTGCAGCCGCTCACGTTTCCGCACACGCTGGGGCCGGTAACGCGGGCTTTTGAAATCAGCGGGGCCGATATGCAGCCTACCTTGCGCCACCAGGATGTGGTGCTGTGCTGCCGCGTAGACAAGGCTGTGCCGGTGCTGCACGTGGGGCGGCTCTATGCGTTTGTCACACAGAGCTGGCTGCTGGTGCGCCGCCTTGCCGAGCGCCTACCCAACGATGTGCTCAAACTACGAGCCGACAACCGCGACTATCCTGCGCAGGATTTTGCGCTCAGTCAAGCGCTGGAAATTTGGGAAATCAAAGCGCAGTTTACCACGCACTTGCACACGCCTACCTTGCTAGAAGATCGGGTGCAGGTATTGGAGCGTCAAGTGGAAGAATTGCTGGCCCGCATTGAGGGCTCGTGAGAACGTTGTTTCGCACAGAGTTAAAGGAGTAAAACAGGGAGTTAACAGGGGTCTGTTCATATAACTGAACTTCCCTGTTAACTCCCTGTTTTACTCCTCTAACTCTGTGCGGAATGGAATTATTCGGCGTTGTGCGTCTGGCCCTGGTGGTGAGGAAAGCCAAACAGCCAGGACGTGAGGATGGGTACCAAGAAGATAGCGACCGTTAGGACCGTGAGGCCTACCTCGGCGGCAGTACTGGCCAGAAACTCGCTGACGGGGTGTTGGGGTAGGAAGTGCTCAAACAAAGAGAACAATAGCTTCAGACCCAAAATGACGATGATGAGGAACGCGGCCGTTTCAAGAAAAGGGTATTTGCCCATGAGCACCACGAACGACTGCGCCACCAGTCGCATGGCCAGAATGCCGATAAACACGCCCGCACAAATCAGAATCAGATTGTTGGTGAAGGCCACGACGGCAAATACGTTGTCGATAGAGAAAGCCAGGTCCATTAGCTCGATAAGGGCCACGGTGGCCCAAAAGCCTCCCAGCAAGCGCTTGGTGGTGCGGTATATCCAACTCTTTTCCTTTTCGACGGTTTCTGCCTCGTCCTCTTCTGCGGTGGGTTTCTTGCGGAAATGGTCGTAGGCAAGATACAGCAGGTAGAGGCCGCCAATGGGCTTCAAAAACCAGAATTGAATCAGAAACGAGGCAAAAACAATGCAAAGCGCCCGGAACACGTAGGCGCCAAAAATGCCGTAGCGTAGTGCCTTCACACGCTGGTCGCGGGGCAGGTCGCTGACCATAGTAGCCAACACAGCAGCATTATCGATGGACAGTAAGCTCTCGATAATCACCAAGTTGCCTACGATAGCCAGCGAGGGTAGGGGGTGCGCGAGGATGTCTTGTAGGTGCGGAAGAAACATAGAGAAAAAGCAGTGCGAAGCGCCAAGGTAAGGAAGCTAGCGCAATGGTTAGAGGGTAGCGTGCGTGGCGGCCAGCTCGCGTAATAACGCACGCAGGTCGGTGGGCGTGTGCAGTTGCCGGGCTACCTGGGCCAGATAATCCGCTTCGGTGCGCAGCTGGCGCTTGAGCTGGCGCAGGCCGGCCTCCTGCTTTTTAGGCGTACTCCCCAGGAAGCTCCACGGGCCAAACTTCACTTCGTTGAGCTGCTGGCGCAGGTCGTGGAGCTGGCGGCGCAGGGCTTCGGTGTAGCGGATAAGTAGGGAGTCGTCGGTGGGCTCGGTTTCGTCTTCGGCCAGCAAATGCAGCAGCGTGTAGAGGTCGTGGGCCTCGTAGGCTTGCGTGATGCGCTGCATGCGGGTGGTTTTTTCGGCGGCCCGGGCGGGGTCGCGCTCTAGGTCGGGGTGGTTGGCGCGGGCCAGGCGGCGATACACGGTTTTGGCATTCACCAGCAGGCTTTGCTGATCTTGCTCTGCTTGTAGGGCCTCGGCGGCAGCGGCGCGCTCGGCTTTGGTCTGCCGCCGCGGGGGGCGTTCGGGCTCAGCGGCTGGCGTGGTAGCCTTCCCCGTTTCGGACTGCTGGGGAGGGGCGTATTTTAGTAAAATATCCAGGGTTTCTATCCCAAAGCGCTCCTGCAAATCCTGGGCGTTGGCTACTAGCAGCTCCGTAATTTGGCGCTCCTCGTCCCGGCTGAACGCGTTCCACAGCAAGGCATCTTCCAACGGCGCAAACAACGCTTGGCGGGCCGTCACCACGGCGTCGGCCAGCGGGCCTACCTGCTGCCAGTACCGGCGCCGGGCTTCTGCCTGCGTCGTTTCGGCCCGGCGCAGCTGCTCGCGCAGATTTTCTACCTCCACCAACGCCCGCTGGAAGGCTTGCTGGGTGAACATATTGGCCGTGAACGGACCACTGGAAGGCGTAAAAGAAAGCGGAGCCGACATGCGCGGGTACTAAATCAATGAATTCAACGAGACTACTCTATAAAGCCGCAACCCGGCCGGATGGTTCGGGGAAATACGGAGTAGGCGGGCCTTTGAATGAGGTAAAGTGGTTTTCATAGCTGTTCTTAAATAGATATGCCGATTACCCCACCCCCAGCCCACACTCGCAGGATGTCGCGCATCAAGCGAGTGTGGGCCGGGGGTGGGGTCACGGGGGTAAGCCTCCCTACCCCCACAGCGCATACGCCACCCGAAAGGTGTTGCAATGCGCGTCTACAATATCGGCGAGGCGCTCGGAGTAGCCGCCGCCCATGCTCACGGCCACGGGTAGGCCGCGTTGTTGGCACAGACCCAATACCAGTTCGTCGCGGCGCTGGCAGCCGGCTTTGGTGAGGGCCAGCTTGCCCAGTTTATCGGTGGCCAGCACATCTACGCCGGCTTGGTAAAACACGAAGTCTGGCTGCACCTCGTCGAGTAGGCGGGGTAGGGTTTGGCCGAGCAAGTCGATATAAGCCGTATCGGTGGTACCTAGAGGTAGGGGCAGGTCCAGATCCGATTGCTCTTTGCGCAGTGGATAGTTGGCCCCGGCGTGCATGGAGAAAGTAAACACGCGCGACTCATCACGGAAAATGCTGGCCGTGCCGTCGCCCTGGTGCACGTCCAGATCCACGATGAGCACCTGCCGGGCCAGTTGGTGGTGCAGCAGGTAGGCGGCGGCAATGGCCTGGTCGTTGAGCACGCAAAACCCCTCGCCTCGGTCGGCAAACGCGTGGTGGGTGCCGCCGGCCAGGTTCAGGGCCACCCCTTCGCGCAGGGCGTGCCGCGCCGATTGCAGTGTGCCCGCCGAGCTACTGAGGGAGCGAAGCACCAACTGCGGCGTTTGGGGTAGGCCCAGCCGCCGCACCTCCGCGGGGGAAAGCTGTTGGTCGCGCACTTTGCCCCAGTAGTCTGGTGTGTGCACCCGCAGCACGTCCTCTTCGGCGCACAGGCCGGGGTCATAAAAATCCTCGGGCGGCGCGATGCCTTGCCATAACAACTGCTCCCGAATGAGGGCGTACTTCGCAATGGGAAAGCGATGGGTAGGGGGTAGGGCAAGCGTGTAGCGGTCGGAGGTAGCGAGGCGGGGCATGGCTACCTACAGACGTAGCGACGCGCAGCGGTGTTTCGTTATGGAGCTATTGGCGTTACTGTAGATTCCTGCACAATGTATATTGGGCGTGTGCAGATGCATGCTTGCGTCTCGTTGCCTGCGTTGTGTAGGGTTTGTTGTTCAACAACGAGACGATGCGTCGCTACACCACAATAATGTATGCGCGATAAATAAAAAGTGGTGCCAATTAAAAGACACTCTTTTAATACGATATTCAGGATAGATAAGCGTGGGTAAAACTGGAATTACTAAGCATGGAGTAGTCGAATATAAAATTTATAAAATATTTTTTATTTGACTATTGATTTATAAAATAACCTTCTTACCTTTGACACGTTCAAAGCACAAAATACAAATAATTCCAACGACTTCACTCGTCATGCAGCGCCATTTTAATCAATACCCCATGCCATTAAGCTCGCTGGATAGCAAGATCCAGCCGGGGTTCGGCGCGCATACCACAACGTGAGGTTTCACCGATAGAAACTACACAGTGCGAAACGCCCGAATCCCACCAGATTCGGGCGTTTTGTTTTATCTCTACCTACTAGTTTACTCCTAACTACCTTACTGTTATGTTACCTATCCAATTCCTTTCGCCCTCTTTCCCGGCAGCTGTTCGCTCTTGTTACATCGATAGCAACTCGTGGAAATCAGTCGATAGCTGCCCGCGAAAACGCGGGTAATTACTCTTGGTGATTTATTACCAGAGGTAGTAATAAATCACCAAGAGTAATAAATAAAAAAATATTTCCTGTGAGTGAACAGCTAAAAAAATAGCTGATAGGTAACATATTGTCTTGTTTTAGATAAATATGTAACGGTAATTAATTAAAAATTGCCGAATGATTTTGTGCACCCTTTTTACGCAAATTATTATGTACGACGCTTTTCGACTTCTGCTTTATCCGGTGGCTTCTATGCCTGCCGCATCACCTACTTCTTTATTCGGTAATCGTCCCCGCGAGGGCACCCCCGACCGATGGCTAACCGCTACAAACCCTTATCCCACGAAGCCTGGCAAGCTGAACAAGCAGTAATTATTCTAGCAGCCTCGCGGCGTCTCGACTGGCGCCGCTGGTCGGCTACCCAGCAGGTAGAGTACCTGTGCTCCTTCAATGGGTCGTTGCCCGTGGTGGAGGCCCACTTGGGTGCTGGCTCGGTGCTAGTCGAATTCTACCGCAATTGCCTGCACAACCGTTCTAATGCGGAGCAGCAGCAGTGCAGGAAAGTACTCTTAGCCCTAGCTTATAAGCGCAGCGAACTACTGTGGCGCCCCGAGCTAAGCGTTGTGCTGGCCGCACTGGTTCGGTTTTACCCCCAGCGCTGCCGCGAACTGGCCGAGTGGCAACCCCGCAGCCGCAACCCGTTTCGGCAGCTGGAAAGCCTGGTGCGGCACTTGTTCGACCAATACGGCGACCTACCCACCTGGGTGCTGAATGCCTGGACAGCCAATCGGCTGCATGATGGTATCAACATCGCCGACCTGACGACGCATTTGGGGCGGGGTGGCGCCCTCCGGACGTTTCACAAGCTGCCGGTACCCCTCACTCGAAAGCTGGAACATCATCTGCGCCAAGCCCCAGCTAACTACACTTTTCTGGAAGCGTTGCGCTATGCTCAACTGGTCGCTCGCAACCAGTTGGCGTGGCTAGGACCAGTGCTCGACTCGCGCCTTGGGCGTGGAATCAGCCGCGACGACGAGTTTTATCTACGCGTAGTCGATTTTTTTGCGGCTGCTCCGATGGTTGACCCGCATCAGTTTGGGCCGGTGTGCGACTGGATTCACCAGAAGCGCCGGGTAGGCATCGGCGACGAGCCCGCTCAACCCGGCTTCTCGCTGAAAGGTAGGTCGATGGCGGGGGTGCTGGCCCACACGGCTAAGTGGCACCGCCAGTTGGCCCGAGCGCGCAACAGCCCCGATTCTCGTCACCCTCAGGAGACATTTGCCTCCACCTGGGAGCCGCTACCCGTGCCCAACTTCACGGGTGGTGACAGGGGGCAGGTGCGCATCACGCAACTAAGCAGTTACTGGGAACTGATGGATGAAGGAAGTACTCTGCACCATTGCGTGTCGTCCTACCTAAACTCCTGCCGGCGCGGACGGTGTGGTATCTTCTCGCTCACCCTCAATGGCGTACGCACGCTTACCCTGGAGGTGCTGGCCAATCGCACCATCATACAAGCCCGCGGCAAATACAACCGCCGCATCACCGACACCGAGTATGTGTGGGTGACCCGCTGGGCCGCCGAAGCCCGCCTGCTGATACCAAA
This sequence comes from Hymenobacter sp. NBH84, assembly GCF_014217645.1. Classification (NCBI taxonomy): domain Bacteria; kingdom Pseudomonadati; phylum Bacteroidota; class Cytophagia; order Cytophagales; family Hymenobacteraceae; genus Hymenobacter; species Hymenobacter sp. NBH84. Next base: position 2,338,816 of record NZ_CP043644.1, on the reverse strand, counting down.
GCATCTGTTTGATGCCGGTAGGTAATACCTGCTCGTCGTGTCGAGTACTAGGAGACATCCTGCATGCCACCGGCGATGCGCTAACCTTTTGATTATTTGCTTTCTATGCGATTCAATACCCACTCTAGCAACCCCTCGGCGCCTACTGCCGTGAACCACGAAGGCGCGCCTGCTTACCAACTCACACCGCAGCTGGAGCTGTACGCTGCCGTGGCTACTGCGGCCCTCAGCAACCAGTTCTATGAATCGGCCGGCACGCGCTTGCAGCGGTTGCGCCAGCTAATTGCCCAGAACGACCCGCAGTTTGTGGCTCGGTTGGCGGTGTACGCCCGCGAGCAACTGCACCTGCGCTCGGTACCCTTGGTGCTGGCCGTAGAGCTGGCCCAGGTGCACCGCGGCAACGACCTCGTGAGCCGCCTAGTGGCTCGCGTGGTGCAGCGCGCCGACGAAATTACGGAGGTGCTAGCCTATTATGCTGCCGCCAACCAGCGCCAGGGCACCAAAACCCTGAACCGCCTCTCCAAACAGGTGCAAAAAGGTCTGGCCTTAAGCTTCAACCGTTTCGACGGCTACCAACTGGCCAAATATGATCGCGCCGGCCAGGTACGCCTCCGCGACGCCCTGTTTCTGGTGCACCCCACCGCCAAAAGTCCCGAGCAGCAAGCCCTGTTCGACCAACTGGTACGCGGCGAGCTGCCTACTCCCTACACGTGGGAAACCGAGTTGTCGGCGCTGGGGCAGCAGGCGTTTGCTACGGATGAGGAACGGCAAGCGGCCTTTCGGCAGAAGTGGCAGGAGCTGATTGGCAGCGGCAAGCTGGGCTATATGGCTCTGCTGCGCAACCTGCGCAACATCCTGGAGGCCGACGTATCGGGTGCGGCGGTAGCGCAAGTGTGCGCTACCCTCGCCGACCGCACAGCGGTGGCGCGCAGCAAGCAGTTGCCCTTCCGGTTCCTGGCTGCCTACCGCGAGGTAGTAGGCCTGGATGCAGGTTTGCTCCGGCGTGCGGCCGCGGCCATCGGCATCGGCAGCAGCAACGGCCACGTGCCCGCGGTGCTAGCAGCGCTGGAAACGGCCATCAGCCACTCGGCCCACAACCTGCGCGGTTTCGATGCTAATACGCGGGTAGTCATCGCCTGCGACGTGTCGGGCTCTATGCAACAGCCTGTGTCGGCGCGCAGCAAAGTGCTGCTCTACGACGTGGGACTGGTGTTAGGCATGTTGCTACAAAGCCGCTGTCAGCACGTGGTGGCGGGTATGTTCGGAGATATCTGGAAGCGAATCAGCCTGCCCAAAGGCTCGGTGCTGCGCAACGTGCAGGAGCTCTACCGCCGCGAAGGTGAGGTAGGTTACAGCACCAACGGGCACCTGGTAGTGCAAGACCTACGCCAGCGCCAAGAGGTGGTCGAGAAGGTAATGATCTTCACGGACTGCCAGCTCTGGAACAGCCAGCACAACGGCGATACCCTGACCGCCGAGTGGCGCGCCTACCGCCGTGCGGTGGCTCCGCAGGCCCGCCTCTACCTCTTCGACCTGGCCGGCCACGGCACGGCGCCGCTGGCAGTGCGCGAGCAGGATGGGGTAGCCCTCATCGCCGGCTGGTCCGATAAGGTGTTCGATGTGCTGGCAGCCCTGGAAAACGGCGGCTCAGCCGTAACGGAAATAAAAAATATAACTCTGTAAATCAACTACACGCGGCTCAGGGAGCGGCAGATACACTAAAGCGGCTGCCGCTCCCTCCTAATACATATCCACTTGTATGAAACGCTAAAACAACATCTTTCTACTCTATAGGCAAGGTGCCGTAGATGGGCGCTACTTCGTGGTTATTTCTTCGGCATAGTAGGGGCAACCCCTACAACCGCCTGCGGGTTCGATTCCCGACTCTGCTACCCAGCGGAGTAAAGAAAATGCCGCCCGCCGCCTGTTGCCCTTGCTAACGGGGAGAAAGAAAATACCGTGTTGGGTGTCATAGCGGAGCGTTACTTCGGGTCGCGGGTTTGAGTCCCGCCTGCTCTTCGGGAGTAGTAGCTCAGCGGGTAGAGCAGAACGGCGTTTTGCGCTGTGTCTTTCGCTCCACGCTTTGTTGCCCCAACATTCTTTTTGCATCGGGTGCCGTAGGGTAGCCATACTTCGCACTCTTAATGCCCAGGTTGCGGGTTCGAATCCCGCCGGTTGGTACTAGCCAATCGTAGCTCAACTGGCAGAGCAGGACTGGAGGCTGCGCGCTTGTTGCCCCGGTGCTTTTGTTTATATCTGACAGGTGCCGTAGCATAGCCTTCCTTCGCTTGGGGCGCTGAGGTCGTGGGTTCGAGTCCCACCTGCTTCTTGAGGCAGTAGCTCAGTTGGTTAGAGCACAGTTTAACGGTGGCTATGCGTTTGTTGCCCTGTCAGTTTTGATAGGAGAAAGGAAGGTGTCGTAGAGTAGTCATACTTCGTACTGAAAATACCAAACGACTATTCGTTTTCACCCTTCCTACCTCTTACTGCCTACTACCAGATGCCGTAGGTCCGCGCTACTTCGACCTATCACGTCGGCTATCAGCCACGCGCGAACCGCCCGTTGCTCTGGTAGCAGTAAGCAACCAGTTAACCATTCAACAATCAACCATTTAGCATAATGGCACAACAACTACGCGGCAACGACCTTCGCCAACTGGGATTCCGGAAGGTCGGGCCATTGGGCTCGCGCTGGCACAATTGCAGCGCAAGCACCTCAAAAAACTTTCGCACACGGAGCAGCTGGCCTTGTTGCAACACCTGCTCGCCAACCCTAACGACTACCTCACCCACCTCGACTGGAGCCACACGGCGGCGGCCTTGCTGCCGCCCCCATCGCGCCACATTGCCCTGGCCGAGCGCAAGCCCTACGCCTTGTTCGGGGCCGAGCACATCGACCAAGGCGCCATCCATCAGATGGAAACGGCCATGAAGCTGCCCGTGACAGTGGCCGGCGCCCTCATGCCCGACGCCCACCACGGCTATGGCCTACCCATCGGGGGTGTGCTGGCCACCGATAACGCTGTGATTCCCTACGCCGTGGGCGTGGACATTGGCTGCCGGATGGCGCTGTCGGTGTTTGCGCTGCCGCCCAAGCACCTGGAGCAGCGCGTGCAGGAGCTGCGCAAACTGCTGATCGACAACACCCGCTTCGGCAACCGCGACGTATTCCGCCACGGCCAGAAGCTGGACCACGCCGTGCTCGACCGCGCCGAATTCCAGGAAATCAGTTTTCTGCGGAATAAACTGGACACGGCGGCTACCCAAATTGGCTCGTCGGGCGGCGGCAACCACTTTGTGGAGTGGGGCATGGTGGATATCCTCGACCCCGCCAACGAACTGGGCGTACCGGTGGGGCAGTATCTGGGGCTGTTGTCGCACTCCGGCTCGCGGGGGCTGGGCGCCAGCATCGCCAACCACTACACCAAACTCGCCAAAGACGTGTGCCAACTGCCCAGCGAGGCGCAGCACCTGGCCTGGCTCTCGCTGGAAAGTGAAGCCGGCCAGGAGTACTGGGCTGCCATGAACCTGGCCGGCGACTACGCCTCGGCGTGCCATCACCAGATTCATCAGCGCCTGGCTAAGGCCCTAGGCGAGCGGCCCCTGGCAAAAGTGGAAAACCACCACAACTTTGCCTGGAAGGAACGTCTGGCCACTGGGCAGGAGGTAGTGGTGCACCGCAAAGGCGCCACGCCGGCCGGCGCGGGTGTGCTGGGCGTCATCCCCGGCTCCATGACGGCCCCCGGCTTCATTGTGCGAGGTAGGGGTGAGGCAACGTCGCTGGCATCGGCCTCGCATGGGGCCGGGCGGGCCATGTCGCGCACCCGCGCCAAGCAGGAACTAGGCGAAGCAGACGTGCGCCGCTACCTGCAACAGCACCACATCGAGCTGATTGGGGGCGGGGTAGACGAGGCCCCTCAGGCCTACAAAGACATCCACGCCGTGATGGCCAGCCAGCACGATCTGGTGGATGTGTTGGGTACCTTCACACCGCGCATCGTGCGGATGGAAGGCGGCGTGTAACCCTTGCTAGTAAAAGCATGAAAAAGGCACGGATACCTAGGTGTCCGTGCCTTTTGTGTGTTGTTCTACATGAAAACGTACGATAATGCTGCGCAATTATCGTGTTTCGGAACCTACCTGTGCTACACCGCACGCTGACTGCGGCGCCGACAGTGTAGTAGGCGCTTAGCACAGGGGTAGGAGCGGGAAGATGATCGGGTGGTGGCGTTACAGACGGAAGAGGTAAGAATGACCCCACTGGAAAGCAGCAGCAGCGCTAAGGCTGTAAGCGTAAGGGGCGAAGAAGTGTTTGAATTCATAGGGTAGGAGGTAAAGAGCGGAAGCTTATCAAGTAGGTATCAATAAGGCAGAAAGCAGTGTGCCGTAGAACACAGTTAGAGTTGCTGCGTAACCGCCAGGAAGTAGCAAAAATTATAAAAAACCTAGTTCATTGTAAAATACGAACTTATGCGCTTCCTGGTTTAGCTATAGCGCAAACTGACTACGGCTCGACCGGCAAGCCAACTTCACGCCATTTTAGTCACAGATTAGAAAGATGCTGTTTCACCTTTCTTTTGACCATGGTAGCTGATTTGACCACGACAGCTGAGCTGTACTCTGTTCACAGAGGTTGCCGCAGCTGTCGGAATAGATAAGCGTAAAAATCTTCTTTTCGCACGTTTACGGCCATTTTCACCCATTGCCCCGAGCCGGGGGCGCGGTGGGTATTGCCGGCGCTGGCGCCCATGGGCGTCGCTTCCAGCTCTACCATTTCAAAGTCAAAGGCCTCTGGAATAGCGAGGTAGCTGGTCGTCAGTACGTCCCACATAAAGTAGGTGTACTCGTAGGCCGGAATAGTATCAATGGTAGTCGCCCAAAACTGTCCGGCCAGATTGGAGAAAAAGTAGTCCGACTGCCGGGCCAGCTGTTGCAGAAAATCGAAGCTGACGGGCACGTGGTTGGTGGCATCTAGCGGCACGATGGTAACGGGCAGCCCCGCCCGGAACAGCTTGTGCGCCGAAATCGGGTCCCAGAATACATTCCACTCGGCGGTGCCGTTGTGGTTGTACGTCTTCACGTTGCCGATAACGTCCACCGCGCCACCCATCCAGACCACCTCGCCCACCTTGGCTGCCAGGGTAGGGTCCTGTTCCAGCGCGTGCACCAGGTTGGAGCACGGCCCCGTGAGCAGCACCGTAACCGGGCCAGGCGCGGTGGCCAGCTTGCGCCGGATAAAGTTTACGCTGTCATCGTAGTGGGCCGCGCCTGGGGTGTCTACGTTAATCATATCCGGCAGCGCGTTTAGAATCTTGGGCTTGGCCCGCCAGTCGGAGGGGAAGGCATTTATGCCGTGGTAGTTGCCGCCGCTTACCTCAATATCCGTGCGCTGGGCCAGCGCCAGCAGCTTGTGCGTGGTCAGCAGGGCGGTTTCCAGGTAGCAGTCGGCGGGCGTTACGGAAATGCCCAGCAGCTCAATGTGGGGCATGTGCAAGAGCAGGAGCAGCGACAGAAAATCGTCTACCCCGCCATCATGGTCAAACAAAACATACTGCTTGGGTAGGTGTATATCAGGCATATGAAGAGAATGAGTAAGGGAAGCAACCTATGCAGTAAAGTTGGAGTGCTTTCATTAGAATACAGCTGGGCGCGAGCTAGGCAGGCATAAAAGTAGGCGCGGTAACCAGACGCGTGCAGCTTCAGCCTCTGCCACCAGAAAAAGCGCTACACTACTACCTGCACGGCATCGCCTACCCGAATGGTACCGCCGTGCAGAATGCGGGCCGTGAGGCCGCCGTGGCCGCGCATGGCGTTGTAGCCGCCCGGCCCCAGCTCTTCTTCCATTCGTGAGCAGGGGTGGCACTCGCCCGTAATTTCCAGCACTACCTCGTCGCCAATGCGTACCTGTCGGTTTTTCAGCGCCAGCAGGTTCAGGCCGCTCACTACTAGGTTGGGGCGCAGCCGGGCCGGGTCCACGGCTTCCGTCAGTCCCAGGTAGCCAGCCACAGCGGGTAGGTGCTCGGCCTGAATAAGCGTAATCTGCCGCTTGCCGCCGGGCTTGGGGCGGGCATGGTCGCCGGAGAGGTGGCGGTCGGTTTCCACGGTAGCTTCCTGCATGGTCACCATCGGCGCACGGCGCACCGGCCGAATGCCAATCCACTCCAACTGGCCCACCTGGGGTAGGGTGTTCAGCAAACGGGCAATTGTTGATTTATCGTCTCCGACGAAAGGAAAAGGCATGGGCGGAAAGCTGTAGAAGATGTAGGAAAACGGCGTCGGCGGCAAGATACGGGACCTATTGCCAGCGTGCGTGTCTCTGTATGTGTAAAATAGGGGCAAGACGGTTTTGCCCAATGAAATTAGGTTAACCCCGGCCGTAATTGTGCGTACATAGAGGCAGGTCGGCCACAGGATGCGTAGGTAGTTTACCACGCATTGGTCTACCCTTCCAAACTGTTTACTGTCTTGTCATGGCCCTTCCAAGCACCAATAAAAAGGCTCCCGTAGCCGCCAAAGCCGCTCCTGCAAAAGCAAAAGAGAGCAAAAAACGCCGTTGCAGCTCCTAACCCGGCCGTCAACGTACAGCCTATCCTGAATCAACAACAAAATGCGCCGGCTCCTATCCAGAAGTACGGCACCGTATCGCAGCGCCTACCCATTGGGCTGAGCGAGGATGTTCGCCGCGAAAGCGTGGAACTGCTTAATCAGCTGCTAGCTGACACGTGCAGCCTGCGCGACATGTACAAGAAACACCATTGGCAGGTAGTAGGTCCTACCTTCTACCAACTGCACTTGCTGTTCGATAAGCACTACGAAGAGCAAAGCGAACTAGTAGACACTATTGCCGAACGCATCCAGATTCTGGGCGGCGTGGCCGTAGCAATGGCTGCCGACATTGCCGAGCTAACTAGCATCCCACGCCCACCCCGCGACCGGGAAGAAGTGCCCGTGCAGATCTCGCGTCTGCTAGAAGCTCACCAGATCATTCTGGGACAGTGCCACGACATTGCCAAGAAAGCCGATGATTCCGGTGACGACGGCACCAACGATATGGTAATCAGCGACGTACTGCGCGCCAACGAACTGCAAGTATGGTTCGTATCGGAGCATTTGGTGGAAGCGCCGCTCACCCAGTCGGAATAGTCCTACCCCACTTATAAAAAGGCCCCTGACCAGTAGTATTGGTTAGGGGCCTTTTTTGTAAGTATGTGCGAGCCATGCTGCTTAGCCGGCTATACATTGCGTTTGAAAACGCTTTATAATGAAAGAAACAGGTAGTGCGAAAAAAAATATTAATCTGTTGCAGGCTGATAATGAGCCGAAAACTACTGTTTAACCAATACGACAAGAGAAAAATACGCCTCAGGACTTGCATGACCGATGTCATCCTCCTACTTTTGTGCCCACTTCGCCGCCTCAGCGAAGCCAGAAGCTTGCTTTTGGACCCAGAAGTTGTGTTTTTCTAGCCTACTGCGCACGTGGTGAAACTGGTAGACACGCCATCTTGAGGGGGTGGTGCCTTCGGGTGTGGGAGTTCGAATCTCCCCGCGCGCACTTCAATAAAGTCCGACCTACATAGGTCGGACTTTTTGTTTGTAGGTAGTATGCAGCCAGCCGCTTGCATCTGTAACTACGCGAAAGGGCGCTTCACTTACTTACTGGTTACGCGCCTACGCGCTCAAACGGATTACCGGGCACTACCAGTACCACCCGCTCGCGTTCTACCACTACGGCGCCCGGTGCGGCGCCTTTGGGCTTGCGTACAAACTTCTTGGGTGTCACGGTAACGGGACACAGCGAGTCGTGCTGGCGGCGCGAGTACCACGCGGCCAACTGGGCAGCACGTTCTACCACAGGCTCGGGAACCGGCTGACCCGACCGATGCCGAATCACCACGTGCGAGCCGCTCACGTCTTTGGCGTGCAACCACAAGTCGTCTTTATGCGCATATTTCTGCGTGAGTAGGTCGTTGTTTTGAGCGTTGCGGCCCACCAGAATCGTAAAGCCGCTATCCGTAAACACCTTAAACGGCAACTCGTTGCTTGTGACTTTGGCTTGGGTAGCCGGGTCGAGGCCGTGCTTCTTGCGCCAGGTACGGAGCGTGCGTAGATCAGTCAAGCCAGCTAGTTCTTCTAACCGCTCCAGGCACCAGAAAGCCTCGGTTTCGCGCTGCTCGATGCGTTGACTGAGCTGTTGCAGCTCGATTTGCTGGTTTTTGGCTTTGCGGTAGAGGTTTTGAGCCGTGCGCTGGGGCGTTTCGGTGGGCTTCAGCTTGATAATGCGCGGCTGATTATCCTGGTAAAAATCAATGACTTCCACCTGTGCCGCCCCAACCGGAATCTGGCTTAAGTGGGCCATAATCAGGTCGGCAGTTTGGCGGTAGCCGGCGGTATGCTCCAGTGCATGGCGACGCGTGCGCGCCATCTGGGCGCTGGTGCTGGCTTCCTCGGCGCGCTTCTCCAGCGTCTGGCGCACCTGGCGCATCTCCGTCTCATACGCCCGCCGACTCAGGAAAAGCGGTACAAACTCGCGTAAGGCGGCAATAGGGTCGGCGGCGGGTAGGGTTTGCAGTACCTCCCCGAGGGGCAGTAGGCTCAAGCGCGTACGGCCATCCAGCAGCACAATGTAGAAGTACGCAGGCTGTTCCAGTTGCCGGATAACAGCCTGTACTAACTCCTCCCGCTGGGGTAGGGGCGCGGCGTCGTAGCCGTGGGCGCGCAAGTAGCGGGCAGGTAGGTCGCTAAGGGCGGGGTAGCGACGGAGTGGGTCGGCCTCGTGGGAGCGGGTGCTGGTGTCCGGCGCCGCGGTAGGGGGTAGGGGCTGAATGTCGGCGTCGGCGGTATAGCGCTGGTGAAACAGCTCGGCGGGCGCATCCAGGGTAGGGCGGAAGATGGCGTTGGGCCTGGGGCCGAATAGCTTTAGCAGCAGGGTAGCGCCGTCGGTGAATGTGAATTGCAGAATCCGGTCCTGCGGCAGCACATCCACCTGGCCTACCTCGCGTCCCAACAAATCGGGTAGCAAATCCACGGAGTTTTTGCCGGGCGCGGTGGAACGTCTCGGGCAGAGCCAGCGCCGGAAACGCCGCCGATAGTTGGGCTTTCAGCCAGAACTCAGCCGCGCCGTTGGTTAGACCAAGTACCAATTCATCTTTCTCCTGCGAGAAGCACGTAGCTACCCGATAGCCCGCTAACGCTTGGGTTAGGGCAGGAGCAAGTAGGCGCAGGAAGTAGTAATTGGTATGCAATAGAATTGCCGTTAGATCTGCTCCAGCGTATGGCGAGTCCGCTCACTTTCTATATCACCAGTATTCACCGTTGACTGTGGCTCGATCATCATAATCCAAGTTTCCCCTTCACTATGCGGACGATGATCTGTGCCACGAGGCACTACCAGTAACTCACCGGGGTTGATTTCGGCGGTTTGACCATCGCGGAAATCAATGTACAATCGGCCTTTCACAACCATGAACAGCTCGTCCTCCTGAGCATGATTATGCCAGATAAATTCGCCCTGCACACGTGCGATTTTAATATGCTGGTCGTTCAACTCTCCAATAATGCGCGGATTCCATTGATCGGTGAATTGCGCAAACTTATCCTCTAGCTTAATGACCTTCATAGAACGGTGGCGTTGTACTGCTACAGTAAATAAATGTATTCGTGAGAATGATCTGCTGATGCTTTAGTCTATACCCTAAAGCAGTCCTAATCCAGCATTATCTGCAACCCATCGTACGCCAGCCGCACAAAGTCCGGCAGCGTTGCCTCTACCTCGTGGTGCAGGCCTAACTGGTGACTGATGTGGGTAAGGTAGGCTTGTTCAGGAGCCAGGTCTTCCAATAGCTCCAGAGCCTCGGGCAATGAAAAATGCGAAATGTGCTTTTCGTGACGCAGGGCGTTGAGTACAATCACCCGCGAGCCGCGCACCTGGGTCAGTGCCTCTTCCGTCAGATAGTTGGCGTCGGTGATGTAAGTGAAGTCGCCGATGCGGTAACCGAGCACGGGCAGCCGGTAGTGCAGGGCTCGAATGGGCTGAAACGGCACGCCTTCCACCAAAAACACCTCTGTGTCGCTGGTAATCGGGATGGTTTTCACGCGGGGCACACCGGGGTACTTATTCTCCGCGAAGATGTAGGCAAACTCCTGCCGCAGCTGGTTGAGCACGCGTGGCTCAGCGTAGAGCGGCATGTCGCGCTGCTGAAGGAAGTTGTAGGAGCGAATGTCGTCGAGGCCAGCGGTGTGGTCTTTATGCTCGTGGGTGAATACGAGGGCATCCAACTGCTCAATCCGCTCGCGCAGCATCTGTTGCCGAAAATCGGGCCCCGAGTCAATCACAATGCTTTTGCCCGCTACCTGCACGTGCACGGCCACCCGCAGGCGCTTATCGCGGTAGTCCACCGAACGGCACACGGGGCAGTGGCACCCAATCACGGGCACCCCCTGCGACGTGCCCGTGCCGAGAAAGGTAATCTGCATTATCAATTAAGAATTAAGAATTAAAAATTAAGAAGTGAGCGTAAAATCAACAGGCATTGATACACTCCCAATGCCTCAGATTTCTAATTCTTAATTCTTAATTCCCTACCCCACATGCTGCTTCACCACGCGCACCAGCGCGTCGAAGTCAAGGGGTTTGGGAAGGTAGTCGGTTACGCCAGCCTCGCGGAACTGCTCCATCGAGTAGTTGTTGGCGTTGCCGGTGATGGCAATAACCGGGATTTGTGCAATGCGCGAATCGGGGTTGCGGCGGATTTCGCGGGTGCACTCCATACCGTCCTTCACCGGAATATTAATGTCCATCAGAATGCAGTCAATCGGCTGGCTCTCAACCTGCTTAATGACTTCACCCCCATTTTTTGCCGATATGATGCGGTACTTTTGCAGCTCGAGTATTTTCTTGGTGAGGTTTAGAATAACGGAGCTGTCTTCCGCAATCAAAATAGTTTTCGAATCAGCCATGCGGGTAGTTGTGTTGAAGATGTAGGTTGGGAAAACGTGATGGATAAGATCAGATTTGCCGGTTACGGCACTTGCGTGACCTGCTGATATACGGCCTTAAACTGCGCAAAGTAACGCAGTAGGCGTTGAAAATCCTGAACAACGTTGGTCGTTTCTCCTTTCTTGAGGTCATGCTCCAGCTCTTTAGCACCTTCGGCCAGCCGGTTTATGCCCAGCGTGAAGCCTGTACCCTTCAACTGGTGCAAGTGCGGCAGAATAGCTTCGAAGCGCCCGGCACTCACCAGGTTACCGGCTTCGGTAAGTAGCTGCTCGGCCTCAGTCTCAAAATCGGAGTAGAGGCTGGCCGCGAAATCGTCGCCGCCCAACTGCCGCAACTGGTTGATTACTTCGGCATCGATGCAGCCTTCCAGCTCTTCGGGCGCCAGCTCCTCGGCGGTTACGGGTATGGGCGCGGGCGTGGCGTCCACTGTAGTGGGGGCGGGCTCGGCGGGGGGTAGGGCCGTGCCCATATCACGCGTGGGCAGCACGGCTCGCTCGGTGGTGCTAGTCCAGCGGCGCAGCACGGTGTAGAGGTCCTGCGTTTTCACAGGTTTCGACACGTAGTCGTCCATTCCTTCCTGCACGAACCGCTCGGCATCCTCCTTCATGGAGTAGGCCGTCATGGCGACCACCGGCGGGCACTGTTTACCCAGGCGACGCCGGATTTCGTGCATAGCCGTCACGCCATCCATCTCCGGCATCTGAATGTCCATGAAGATGATGTCGTAGCGGTTCTTGGGCGAGTCGGCCTTGCTGATGGCCTCGAAGCCATCGGAAGCCATTTCTACGTGGCAACCCAGCTTATCGAGCAGGCGCGAGGCTACCTTCTGGTTGATAGGGTTGTCGTCGACGAGCAGCACCCGCGGCACCGACTCGAAGCGGACTACCTCCTGGGTCCGCTCGCGGGCCATCGTGCGCTGGTGCAGAATTTCCTCCTCGTTGTGGGCAACGTCGCACTGAATGGTGAACCAGAACGTGCTGCCTTCCCGCACGTGCGAATCGACCCCAATCTCGCCGCCCAGTAGATCGGCTAGCTGCTTACTGATGGCCAAGCCCAAGCCCGTGCCGCCAAAAGCTTTGGTAGGGGTAGTATCCAGTTGGGTGAAGTTGGTGAACAGCAGCTTGGCGTCTTGCTCCGAAATGCCAATGCCCGAGTCTTGCACCGCAAAGCGCAGCGTGTGCCGCTCTCCATCGGTGGCAATAGACGACACCTCAATGCTGACTGTGCCTTGGTTGGTGAACTTGATGGCGTTGGACGTGAGGTTGGACAGGATTTGCAGCAACCGCGTTTCGTCGGTAAGGATGAAGCGCGGCGTGTGGGGCGTCACATGATACGTGAACTGCAAGTCCTTCTGGCTGGCACGGTTGGCAAACAGCGAGTGAATCTTGTCCAGCGTGTAGTACAGGTCCAGACCGTGGGCGTGCAGCTGTAGCTTGCCGGCTTGGATCTTGGACAAGTCCAGAATATCGTTTAGAATGGCCAACAGCGCTTCCGACGATTTGCGCAACGTGTCCACGTAGTCTTCCTGCTCCTCCGACGTCACCGTCTGATGCAGCAGGTCAATCATGCCAATGATACCATTCATAGGCGTGCGCAGCTCGTGGCTCATGTTAGCCAGGAACTGCGTTTTGGCTTCCAGGGCAGTTTCGGCTTCGTCCTTAGCGCGGCGCAAATCGTCCTGAATCTGCTTCAGTTCCGTAATGTCGCGCCCGATGCCCTCTGTGCCGCCCGTCTGCCCCGGCGCAGGACGGGCATTGATGAGCATACTCACATAATGCCCGTCTTTGTGACGGATGGACGTTTCAAAGTTGCGTAGTACGCCCTTTTCCTTGATTTCTTGCTGTAAACGGTCGTAATCGGCCGGGTCGGCGTAGTGCGAGGGTAGGTGCTTGCCAATGGCCTCTTCGGGCTGGTAGCCCAAGGCTTCATATACCGATGGGCTCACCAGCGTGACGTGGCCGTTCTCGTCGGTACGGTAGTAAATATCCTGGAACGACTCGAAGATGGCGCGGAATTTCTCCTCCTGCGCCGCCAATTCCAGCTGCGAGGCCTTGGTCTCGGTGATGTCGTGGGCCATGCCCGATATTTCCTCAAACGAGCCGTCGTCGAGGTAAATCGGGTTGAGGTAGATTTCACGCCAGGTATCGTGGCCGCGGGCGTCGCGCAGGCGCACCTCAAAGCGCTGCGGATGCCCCTCAAAGGCCAGCTTGTAGTTCTCTACAAACAAGTCGCGGGCCTCTTCGGCTACCATGGCAAGGTCGGCCTGCCACAGGTTCACGTTGAGGGTAGGGTACACCCCGTTGTTGCGCAGGAAGTAGGCAGCGTAGTTGCGGTTGAAGGACGTCAGGCGCGAGTGCGTATCCACGGACCACATCAGGTGGGAGCCACTCTCGAAAATAGCGTTTAGGCGCGCATTCTGCTTATTGATCTGGACCTCATTGCGCTTGCGCTCAATAGCCAGGGCTACCTGGTTGGAGATAAAGTGCAGAATCTCAATGTCGCCCACCGCGTAAGCATCGGCCTTGTGGTAGTCCTGCACGGCTATAACGCCGATGATTCGCTCCCCAATGCTCAGGGGAGAACACAGCATTACCTCCGGTATCACACCGTAGGCGGTAACGGACCCGTTGCCGATCAGCTCCTCCAACTCGGCCCGCAGCAAAAATTGCGGCCGCCCCGTGCGAATAATATACTCCGACACCCCGGACGAAAACGGCCGCGCCTTGGTGGGCTGTTCGTTAGAAGAGCTTTGGTCTACATAATACACAAACTGCAACTGCGTGCGGGCGTCGTCGCAGAGGGCAATGTAGAAGTTGTTGGTTTCAATAATCTTGCTCAGTTCCCGGTGAATGGCCCCGTACAGCGCATGCAAGTCTTTGGAGCTAATAGCCAGGTTGGCAATGCTATAGTACACCTTCTGCAAGCGCTCCGCCTTAATTCGGTCGGTGATGTCGTGCAGAATGGCGCGGGTGCTCACAGGCTCGTCTTCCTGCCAGGCGCAGGAAATGGAACCAATAAGATGCACTGGCTTACCGCTTTTCGTCAGGAAAACGGTTTCCAACTTATTGACTTTCTCGCCCTTATACAGATTGCGCAGCTGATAGAGCAGCTTGGCTTTATAATAGGGGTGCACCACGTCGTTGAGCGTGAGCTGGGGTAGGTCCTCCTCCGAGTAGCCCAGCTTTTCGCGCCAGGCCTTGTTCACGGACAAAAACCGGTTGTCGACGCTCAGATTCTGAATCAGGTCGTGGGCATTGTCGAAGAAATCCTGGAGGCGGTTGCGGTTATCGTTGAGGGCGCGGGCCGTCACGTGGCGGTCCGTGCGGTCGCGCCCGATGAAGAACATACCCGTCACGTTGCCGCTCAGGTCGCGGGCCAACTCAGCGTGCCAGAACACCTGCCGGGACTTGCCGGAACGGGTCAGAATCACCCGCTCCATATCGTCTGCCTCCTTTTCGCCCCGTACAACCACCTCAAAGTGCCGCCGCCGGGCGTCGCGCTCGGCCGCTGGCACAAAGAGAGCATGGTAATTTTTACCTAGAATCTCGTCGCGGGTGTACTCCGTGAAGTTGAGGAAAAACTCGTTGACGTCCAGAATTTTACCTTCCGGATCAATGAGTACATAAGCTTGGTCGGTGCGGCTGAGCACATCGCGCAGCTCGCGGCGAGTACGGTCGAGCAGGCCCGCTTGGTCAGGAAGGCGCTGGGCCGGCCGGGGTGCCCGCGTAATATCGCGCAGGGTAAGCTGCACATGAGCACCCATTGGGGTAGGTATACGGTGCAGGGTCACCCACCCATCGAGGCGAGATTGATTGGTGCCCAGGCCATGCCAGGTTTTAGCGTAGGTTTGGCCGGTGCGGGCCGTATCGAGCACGGCTTCACGCAGCATGATATCCGATTGCCAGAAATCTTCACCGCTGGTGCCGCCGTGGGGACGGGTAAAGCTCATCAGACCGGCCATGAGCAAGTGGTTGCGGGTAGTGCCCAGCAAGTGGACTGCCGTCCGGTTGCAGTCGATTAGCTTGCCTCGCTCGTCGTAGAGCAGCAGTGCATCGTACGCATCTTCAAATAAAGCCCGATACAAAGCATCGGCGGCAGTGGCACCTGGAGTAGCGGGCAGAGAGCGAGTAGGCATTAGAAAAGTAAAATCCGAGCGACAGGTAATGCGGCCGTAAGCTAGTAGGCGTATTTATTAAAACAGGCTAATTTCCTAAATTTGTCAAAAATAACTCAATTTTCAGGCTTCTTCCTCAGGAATTTATCCAACAAGCGCAACTAGCGTCTTTTCGAGTATGCGCTCTTTGCTCTTCGCCGTTACGACCGATCTGAATTATGACCAACGGATGCAACGGATCTGTGGTAGTCTGGCCCGGCAGGGCTACCATGTAACGCTGGTAGGCCGCGCCTGGCAACAGTCGGAACCGCTGCAATCACAACCATATCAACAACACCGGCTGCGGTGCTGGTTCACGAAGGGCAAGCTGTTCTATCTGGAATTCACCGTACGCCTGCTGCTCTACCTGCTGCGGCAGCGGGCCAGCGCCTGGTGCGCCATCGACCTAGATACGGCTTTGCCCGTATGGCTGCGCGCCCGGCTGGGAGGGCAGCCCTTTGTGTACGACGCGCACGAACTATTTACGGAAGTGCCCGAGGTGGTGAGTCGCCCCGCGGTGCAGCGCGCCTGGCGGTGGGTGGAAGAGTTTATTGTGCCGCGCACGACGTTGGCTTACACGGTAGGGCCCGCGCTGGCAGGGGTGTTTGAGACCCGCTACGGCCGGCCTTTTGCTGTAATTCGCAATATCAGCCAACTTACGGTGGCAGAGAAAAAGGCACATTTGCCGACTCCCGAGAGCTATATTCTCTACCAGGGCACACTAAACGTAGGGCGCGGCCTGGAGGCGCTATTAGACGCCATGCCGCACGTGCAGGGGCGGTTGGTGCTTTGTGGTGAGGGCGACTTATCGGCGGAGCTACGGGTGCGGGCCGAGCGGCTGGGGCTGCTGGCCTCGGGCAAGGTAGAATTTCGAGGCTACGTGCTGCCCAACGAGCTACGAGCCGTGACGAAGAGGGCGGCCGTAGGTATTATGCTGCTCGAAAAGCAAGGCTTGAGCTACTATTATTCGCTGGCCAACAAGTTCTTCGACTATCTGCATGCGGGCGTGCCACAACTGATAGTAGACTTCCCCGAGTACCGAGCGCTAAACGATGTGTATGATGTAGCCGAAGTGGTGGCCCTCACGCCTGCGGCTATTGCGCACGCGCTCAACCAGCTGCTACACTACGCGCCCGGCCGCTACCAGCAGTTGGTGCAAAACTGCTTGCAGGCGCGACAGGTACTCAACTGGCAGCACGAAGAGCAGCACCTACTACAGCTGTATGCTGGTTTGTGGCCGGCCCACGAAGCACAGCCTACCCATGGGTAGGCTGAAACCGTCGTATTTTTGCGAGACACTGTATTGTCCTTGCTGCGGTGGTCAGATTTTTTACTTCTCTATGCTTGATCTTGCTTCGCTGGCTGCGGCCACTCGCCCTACCTTGTTGGTTATTGCTGGCCCCACGGCCGTGGGCAAAACGGCGCTGTGCGTAGCACTGGCTCAGCAGCTAGGCACCGAAATCGTGTCGGCCGACTCGCGGCAGTTTTTTCGGGAGATGAGCATTGGCACGGCCAAGCCTACCCCGGCCGAGATGCAGGGCGTACCGCACCACTTCATCAACTCGCATAGCATCACGGAAAGCTACAATGCTGGCCGGTATGAAGTTGATTGCTTGGCGCTGCTCGATCAGCTGTTTCAGCGGCACCGCGTGGTGATTCTGACGGGCGGCTCGGGCCTGTATTTGCAGGCCGTAACGGATGGCTTTGATGCCCTACCTACTATCGACCCGACCGTGCGGGTTGGTATTCAGCAGGAGCTGGCGGCGCATGGCCTACCTGCACTGGTAGCAGAGCTGGCCCGCCTCGACCCAGTGGCGCACGCCCGCATCGACCCGCAAAATCCGCAGCGCGTAGTGCGGGCTTTGGAGGTGACGCGGGGCACTGGGCAGCCTTTTTCCAGCTTCCACGGCCAGCAAACCAAGGTGGCACGACCCTTCGACGTGGTGAAGATTGCGCTGAGCCGCGAGCGGGAGGAACTCTACCAGCGCATTGACCAACGCGTGGATGAGATGCTGGCCGCGGGCCTGCTGGCCGAGGTAGAAAGCGTGCTACCCTACCGCCAGCACAATGCCCTGCAAACGGTGGGCTACCAGGAAATCTTCGGCTACCTTGATGGCGCCTACGACTGGGCGGAGGCTGTGCGTCTGCTCAAGCGCAACACCCGCCACTATGCTAAGCGCCAGCTCACATGGCTCCGCCGCGATGCGCAGTACCAATGGCTGCACCCAGCCGAAGTAGGGTAGGGCTAGAAGCGCCTCCCTACCTTCAACTGCAACGTGGCCAACGTATTACCGAACGTATCATTCTGAAAAGAAGCTTTGCCGCCAGCCAACCATTGGCGGTCGATGCCAAGGGCTACATCCAGGTTCAGGGAGAGCATGTAGCCAGCATGTACGCCCTGTTCATGTTCTAGATAGTTAACGGCGCCTCCCAAACCTGCATCCCAACGAGTTTGAGGTGCTCCATAGCGGTTGGAATAGCCTACGTAGCCACCGCCACCTACGGCAAACAGCACCTGCCTATTATTGCCAAAAGGATATAGGTAAAATTCGTGTTCCAGATTGGTAGCCTGGTAGGTCATGGCATAGGGCACGTTCACACCGGTACTGCCAGGCCGTGGAATTGGGTCGTACACCGTTGAAACAGACTCTCGGCTGCCACCAATAAATGCCAGGCGCGTACCTGTGCCTAGGTGGCGCCCGAAGAGCGGGGCATATTCCACATGAGCTTTCAGGGCCTTGTAGTCGCCGGTGCCTACCAGCGCAGAGCCTACCCCCAGTTGGATGCTGGCCGGACGTTGAGCAACAGCAGAAAGCGATGAAACACAGAGCGCAGCCACCAGGCCGGCTACTTTGTAAAAAATCAACATGAATGCGAACGATAAGAATACTTGTATAAGAACGGTGGTCAAGATAAAGGATTGTTGACTACAGGTTACTACTATATAGTAAAAAAGCAACGCCTCCATGTAGGAGGCGTTGCTTGTAAGTAAAAGTCGCACACGCGACTGTTTAGCTACGAGTTCAAAATCTCTACCATCCGCATAAAGCTCTGGTTGATAAGCTTTTTCTTGCTGATGGTGTCAGCGAAGGGAGTGTAAACTAGCTTCTTATCCACAATGCCGGCCATCACGTTGCGCATGCCGTTGACTAAGCCCTCTACGGCTGCAATACCGATCTGAGAGCTGAGCAAACGGTCGGCGGCGGTGGGCGAGCCCCCGCGCTGAATGTGCCCCACGATGGTGACGCGGGTATCGAGCTGCGGAATAGCCGCCTTCACGCGCTTGGCTACCTCGTGTACGTTGCCCTCTACCTCTCCCTCGGCCACAATCACGATGAAGGACGTTTTGGAACGCTTCCACCCCTCGCGCAGCGTGTCAATCACGGCTTCCGTAGACATTTGCGTTTCCGGGACCATCACGATTTCGGCGCCGCCGCCAATGGCGCACGGAATGGCAATGTAGCCCGAGTCGCGACCCATCACCTCAATAAAGAAGCACCGGTCATGCGAGTCGGCCGTGTCGCGGATTTTGTCGATGGCCTCTAGGGCCGTGTTCACGGCCGTATCGTAGCCGATGGTGTAATCCGTGCCGAACAGGTCGTTATCAATCGTACCGGGCGCGCCTACCGTGGGAATGCCAAACTCTTGCTCGAAGAGGGTAGCGCCCGTGAAGGTACCGTTGCCACCAATGGCAATCAGGCCTTCAATACCGTTGTTCATGAGTTGATCGTAGGCCTGCTGACGGCCTTCTTTGGTCATGAATTTCTGGCTGCGAGCCGATTTGAGGATGGTGCCGCCTCGCTGCACTGTGTTGGAGACGGAGGCCGAGTCGAGCTTCACGAACTCGCCCTTGATCATACCCGAGTAGCCGCGCATGATTCCATAGACTTCGATGCCGTGGTAAACGGCCGTGCGCACCACGGCCCGAATGCAGGCGTTCATACCGGGCGCGTCACCGCCGCTGGTGAAAACTGCAATACGTTTCATCATTATGTTCCTTCTGTGCTACCCGTAGGGGTGGCAGTGAGGCAGCAAAGTTGGTGAATCTGCACGGAAAGTACAGCGTCTGGGCAAGGAAAGACAAAATCAGGGTGTGTAAGCCAGCTTTTTTTTCTGAATTGCGTAAGCGGAGCTATTGGAAGAATCTTAGCTTTCTTTTAACTTTCACAACTTACTGACATTGTAAGCTGGCCTTACAGCGTCATGTACGCTCGTTGCCGTGCCCGCCCTTTTGTCATTTCTAAACCCCGCCCAGTATGTTTGGTTTTTTTGAAAACGAGCAGACCAAGAAAGTGAAAAGCCATCTGCTGAACCTAGCCGCACTGGCTAAAGCAGACGGACACATCGACGAACGGGAAATGAATTTTATCGTGTCGGTGGGCCGTAAAAACGGCATGCGGGCCGGGGAAGTGCGCGATATCGTGGCAAATTCCAATACCGGCGCACTCATCATCCCCGACAACGACTCCGAGCGTTTCGACCAGATTTTTGACCTCGTGGACATGATGCTGGCCGATGGGGTAGTGGACGAAAACGAAATGGACTTCTGCGTAGGCATGGCCGGAAAGTTGGGCTTCCGGCAAGCCATTGTGGGCGTATTGGTGCGCAAAATCTCCATGGGCGTGCGCGACGGCCTACCCCGCGAGCAAATCAAAGAAGACACCCAAAGCTTTCTGAGCCAGAACAGCCAGGCAAACTGATTGCATCTGGGAAGCGGAAGTAATTCTCTGTCATCCTGAACACAGTGAAGGACCTTCTCACGTAGAAACGAGTCGTTGTTACGATAGTCGTTCTCGCGTGAGAAGGTCCTTCACTGCGTTCAGGATGACATTTTTTATTACCCCACCACAAACTCCACCGCCCGCAGTAGCGCGGCGCAGGCCTCGTCAATCTGGTTGTTGGTGATGATGAGAGGCGGGGCGATGCGCAGAGAGTTGTCGCAGAACAGGAACCAGTCGGTGAGAATGCCTTCGTGAAACAGGGCGCGGTCGATGATGGGCTTGAGCACGTCGAACGACTCGAACTCCACGGCCATCAGCAAGCCGCAGCCGCGCACTTCCCGAATGGCCGGGTGCTGGAGCTGCGCCCGAAAGCGCGCCGCTTTCTCGGCTACGCCCGCCAGTAGGTTTTCCTCCTGAATAGCGCGCAGGGTAGCCAACGAGGCCGCGCACGATACTGGGTGCCCGCCAAACGTGGTGCAATGACCCAGAATTGGGTTGGTCTTGAAGCCCGCCATAATCTCCTGCGTGGAAATGAAGGCGCCGATAGGCATACCGCCGCCCATACCCTTGGCGCAAAGCAGAATATCAGGCTCGATGCCGAACTGCTCGAAGGCCCAGAAGGTACCGGTGCGTCCAAAGCCGCATTGGATTTCATCCAGAATCAGCAGGGCGCCTACCTCCGTGCAGCGCTGGCGCAGGGCGGGTAGGTACTCCGGGGCCGGCACGCGCACACCCGCTTCGCCCGCCACCGTTTCGATGATAACCGCCGCTGTGCGCTCCGTAATAAGCGCCAGATCGGGCAGGTGGTTGGGCTCGATGTGGCGCACATCGGGTAGGAGGGGGCGGTAGCTACGCTTGAATTCCTCGGACCCCGTGACCGACAAAGCACCCTGTGTAGAGCCGTGGTAGGCGCGGTGGCAGCTCACCAGTTCGGTGCGGCCGGTGTGGCGCTTGGCTAATTTGAGGGCACCTTCCACAGCCTCGGCGCCTGAGTTGGTGAAATAAACGGTATCGAGCTGTTGGGGTAGGGTCTGGTGCAGGGCCTCGGCCAGCAGTGCCGGCGGCGCCGACACCAGCTCACCGTACACCATCAGGTGCAGAAACTTATCAGCCTGATCCTTAATGGCCTGCACTACGCGCGGGTGGCGGTGCCCCACGTTGCTGACGCCAATACCGGCAATCAGATCAAGGTAGCGGCGGCCGTCGGGGGCGTACATATACACGCCTTCGGCCCGTTCAATCTCCAACAGCAGCGGAAAATCGGAGGTTTGCGCTTGGTGGCGCAAGAAAAGCTGGCGAGGGGTAAGCATCCCGCAAAGATACCGAATGGTGAAGTTGTGAAGTTGTGAATGTTAAAGCGTCTGTCATCCTGAGTGCAGCGAAGGACCTTATGCCAGTTGAACGATAATCGTATTAACGACCTCGTTCAACTGGCATAAGGTCCTTCGCTGCATTCAGGATGACAGACGCTTTAACATTCACAACTTCACCTTTTTCACCTTCTCCGGCTTCGGGTTACGCGCTGTAATACTTCGCGGGTGAACTGGCGCTCGGCGGTGTAGAGCTGGCTTACTTGCCGGATGCTCAGGACTTTCTGAAACTGTCGAAGGTAGTCTTTATCAAGGTCTACTTCCTGCTGGCGTAAGGCCAATACCTGATTGAGATTGTCTTTGAGTTGCTGGTCGCTGAGGGTTTCGGGGCGGGTGGTGCGGAGCTGGCGCGAGCGTTGGTTTAGGTCGCGGCGCTTGGTGGCGTACTCGTTGTAGATGGGCCAGAACTGCTGTGCCTGCTCCTGCGTGAGGGACACCTTCTCGGTAAGGTAGGCAATGCGGGCGTTTTCGAGCTGGTTGAGACGGCCGCTGGGGGCAGTTTGCGCTACGCCGTGCAGGCTCAAGGCCAGCAAGAGTAGGAGCAGCAATGGGCGAATGGTACGGTGAAAAAAGGGAGACAACGGGTGCATGGCGGAGAAATCAGGCTTTTATAAGTACGAATCATCGGTGGGCTGGGCGTCGAGGGCGCGTTGCAGCTCGTCGGGGGAGGCGTGCAGGTAGCTGGCGGCGGTGGCAGGCGCGGTGGCCGACAAATCAGCCAAATCGGCCAGGGTCACGCGGGAGTCGTTGGCCAGCAGGTACTGCACCAACTCCTCCTGCGGCACGGCGGCCAGGGTAGCCGACGCCGAGGTAGGCGTAACGCTAAGCACCAGCGACGCCGCAAAACCTCCCAGCAGCAGCGTAGAGGCCAACGCGGTGCGCAGGGGTAGGGGCAGGCGACTTAGCCAGCTGAAGGCCGGTGCTTCGGTGGGCTGCACGCGGTCCATCACGCGGCGCGGCAGCTGCTCGAAGTACCCGGCCGGGGGCGGCGCCAGCGGATACGGCCGGCGCGGGTGGTCATCCAGACGAAAAGGCGTGTTCATATGCATTAGAAGCGGCGCAAGCCGCAGGGTTTAATCGTTGACAGACTGAGTGGTAACGTACTGCTCAATTTTCTTCACAGCGTGGTGGTAGGAGGCCTTCAACGCTCCCACCGACGTGCCCGTGACATCGGCCATCTGCTCATAGGTCATGTCCTCATAGTATTTCAGGTTGAATACTAGGCGCTGTTTGTCGGGCAGGCGCAGAATAGCTTTTTGCAGCTTTTGTTCTACCTCGTCGCCGGAGAGCAAGCCGGGGTCGGCTTCCACTTTGGCTAGCAACTCGGCCCCCACATCATTAAGAGGTAGGAAAAACTTGCGCCGCTTGGCCGACAGGAAATTCAGGCACTCGTTGGTGGCGATGCGGTAAATCCAGGTGAAGAGGCTGGCATCTTGCCGGAAATTCTCCAGGTTCTTCCACACTTTCACAAAGGTGTCCTGCGTGAGGTCGTCGGCGTCCTGATGGTCTACCACCATTTTGCGCACGTGCCAATACACCCGCTGCTGGTACTTGCGCACCAACTGGTTGAAGGCCAGATTTCGGGAGGCCGGATCAGCAAACTTGGCGAGTATCTCCTGGTCTTCCAATCAGAAGCGGGGTTAGGGCGAAATAGAATGTGTTCTGGTTAGACGCAGGGAGTGGGGTAGGGTTTAATTGACCTATGAAAAACAAATTCGGGAGAGCCATGCGCCCCAGGGCGAAATAGGGAAGGACGTTCGTAATGGCGCTACGGGCAGCCAAAAGCCAGCGCCTGTCGTACTACCGGAGGTCGGCTAGCGTTTCACCTATACGTCTCCCATTTCCGTCATCAACCCGCCCCTGCATGGACCTCACCCATTCCAACTACGGCCTATCGGCCAGCAAAGAAGAAGAAGAGTATACCGCCGTTGCTGGCGAAAAAACGCCTGTTGCCTACCCCGACGAAGACCCCGGCAACCCCTTACCCCGCGCCGTGCTGCGCCTCAACAACCACCAGCTGCTCGATGGAGAGTGGAAGTTTGCCGTGGATACCAACGACGATGGTCTGCACAATGGTTGGCACCTGGGCCACGACTACCAGCACACGGCGCAGTGGCCGGGCTCGGTGGAAATGCACATGGCCGCCGCCAAGGGAGAACCCAGCCCCATTGCCTGGAAAGACAAAGTAGTGGTGTGGTATGAGCGCGAGTTTGTGCTGCCCGAGCGCGATGAAGTGGAGGAGCGCTCCATGCTCCAGCTCACCTTTGGCGCCTGCGGCTACGAAACCCGCGTGTGGTTGAATGGTCACCCGTTGCAAACTATTGAAGGCGAAGAGATTCACTACGGCGAATACACGTCTTTCTCCTACGAGCTACCCGACGAAATCCTGCACCTTAGCAACCGCCTCACCGTGCGCATTGCCGACACCATGGATGCCGAAACGCCCCGCGGCAAGCAGGAGTCGCACGTGTATAAGCGAGGCGGTATCTGGTACCAAACCTACACCGGTGCGGTGCGCTCGGTGTGGCTGGAAATGGTGGAGCGCAACCGCCTCCGCTCCCGCGTGGGGGTAGTGAGTGTGGTAGAAGACCAACTGGTGCGCTTCAACTTTACCCTGCGCATCCACGACCCTGGGCAGTATGTGATTCGCTTGCAAGTGTTTGGGAAAGATTCGGATGAAGCGCAACCACTGGCTACCTCCGATTTTTTGATGCTCTTGGAAGCGGGCCAGCGCGAGCAACGCGTGGTGATGGAGCTGCCCGGTGCCGAGCTATGGTCGCCGGCCTCGCCCCATCTCTATCGGCTGGTAGCCCAGCTCATTGATGCCAATGGCTACGCGGCTCAGATAGAAGCGTATTTCGGCCTGCGCAAGATTGAGGCGCGGGGTTGCTACGTGTACCTGAACAATGAGCGCATCTACCTCGACGGCATCCTCTACCAGCCCGGCACAGCCACTTACGCCGAGATGCAGCGCCATTTCTACGCCATGAAGGAGCTGGGTTGCAACCTGGTGCGCGTGCACATTGCCGGCGTCGACCCGCGCATTTATAACCTGGCCGACGAACTGGGGCTGCTGCTATGGGTGGAAGTGCCTAGTCCGCACAGCTCCACCACGCGTAGCCGGCGCAACCACCGCGCCGAGCTGCTACGCATGGTGGCGCTCATGGAAACGCACCCGTCCATCATCATCTGGAGCTTGTATAATGAGGATTGGGGCGCGCAGGACATTGCCACTAACAGCAAAACCCGGCAGTACATCGTGGATACGTACCACTACATGCAACTGGCGCACCCGCAGTTTTTGGTGGTAGACAACGACGGCTGGCACCACATTTCCTACCTGGGTAGGCTGAAGTCGGACCTGCTGACGGCCCACCTCTACACGCCCGACGCCAACCGCTGGCGCGAGCTGCTCGACCGATTGGTGCGCGGCGAACTGGAAGGCACGGCCGCTTTCCCCCTAGTGGTAGGCGACCCATTTTTCTACCGCCGCCAGGTGCCGCTGCTGGTAAGCGAGTGGGGCGGCTTCGGCTTTCCCGACTACGGCGGCCCCCAGGACGATGCCGAGCGCGCCGAGCGCATTCGGCTGTTCAAGGACGAGCTGCGCGCCCGCCCCATTGCCGGCGACGTGTACACCCAGGCCACCAACATCGAAGACGAGCGCAACGGCCTGATCGACCCGCACACCGGCGAGCTGAGTGTGCCGGCCGGGCTGCTGGCCTCGGGGCCGCCACCCGCGCCGTTGGGGTAGGGAGCGGCGTGCGTACTTTTGCCCGTCAGTACGAGCCTGCTCACCCCGCCCGCAATCCTGCATTTGCCATTTCCATGAAACATTCGCTTTGGCCGGCCGGCCTACTGCTGGCCGGCGCCTTGCTACCTGCCTGTCACATGCAGAAACCTACGGCCCCTGCCGCCGCCGCTACCACGTCCGAAACCCTGGCTGCCGCGCCGGCCGTGTGGCAGTCGGCGGCCTACACGCTCTACCCTGACCGCGTGGTGCAGGGCGAGTTTGAAGCCAGGGCGTTGTCGCGCACGGAGCTGGTGTCGAACTACCAGAGTCCGGCCAACGCATTCGTAGATCCGCGCATTGAGTTCAAATTCAGCCTCAACGGCATAGACAACGAGCTGCCGGTAGGGCGAAACCACATGCTGGTAGCAGTACCGAAAGCAGGCCAGAACGGGCCGTTGGAAACGCCCGTGATACCCTTCGGACAGCATTTCACGGACCCTACCCCGGTGCCGGTCAACACCTATCTGGCCCCCAACACTGCGCTGAAGATTCGGCTGGATATGCGGCCGGTGCTGGCGGCGTTCAAGCAGCAGGGATACTACACCACCGCCAAAGGCGATAAGCTCTACCAAGCCGACTTCAAGCACGTGTTTGTGGCGGGTAGCGTGGCGCCGCTGAGCTGGGATTTTGATAATCTGGTAAACAAGCCGGAGTTGGAACTGAAGGACCCCGACGGCGACGGCATCTACGAAGTGACGCTCACGCTGAACGCGCCCGCCAACGCCAAAACCACGGCCGGCCGCTGGCAGCAAACCATCAACACCGACGACTTTCCGCAGTACCACTCCGACTACCCACTTAGCGACGCGCTCTATAACCTGGCCCTGGAGGAAGCCTGTCGCGCCGTAGAGCCCGACAGCACCTTCCGCACCGGCAAGGAGTGGGCCGGCGTTTGGACCCGCGACATCAGCTATTCCATTATACTAGCACAGGCCACGTTGCAGCCCAAAGTGGCCATGAACAGCCTCCTGCGCAAAGTCACGCCCGAGGGCCGCATCATTCAGGACACGGGCACGGGCGGTGCCTACCCCTGCTCCACCGACCGCATGGTGTGGGCCGTGGCCGCCTGGGAAATCTACAAAGTGACCGGCGACGAAGCCTGGCTGCGCAAGGTCTATCCCATCATCACGAAGTCTATCGAAGACGACGTGCAGAATGCCTACGACCCGGCCACTGGGCTGGTGCGCGGCGAGTCGTCGTTTCTGGACTGGCGCGAGCAGACTTACCCGCGCTGGATGCAGCCCGTGGACATCTACCAGAGTGAAAACCTGGGCACCAACGCCGTGCACTACCAAGCCAATGTGGTAGCCGCCCACATGGCCCAACAATTGGGCGATGCCGCCGCCGCTACCCGTCACCAACAACTAGCCGCCCGCATCAAGCAGGGCCTCAACCAGCACCTATGGCAGCCCGACAAAGGCTACTACGGCCAGTTTCTGTACGGGCGCAATTTCCTCACGCTTTCCCCCAAAGCCGAGGCGCTAGGCGAGGCGTTGAGCGTATTGTTCGGCGTGGCCGAAGGCGAGCAGGCGCAGCAGGTGGTGAGCAAAACCCCTACCGTTCCTTTCGGCGTTCCGTGCATCTACCCGCAGATTTCGGGCATCCCGCCCTACCACAACAATGCCGTGTGGCCCTTTGTGCAGAGCTACTGGGCGCTGGCCGCCGCCAAGGCCGGCAACGAGGCGTCCGTAATGGAAAGCATTGCCGCCATCTACCGCCCCGCGGCGCTGTTCCTGACCAACAAGGAAAACTTTGTGGCCGAAAATGGCGACTTCGCCGGTACGCAGATCAACAGCAGCAACATGCTTTGGAGCCTCTCCGGTAGCCTAAGCCTGGTATATAAGGTGCTGTTTGGAATGCAGTTTGAGGCTGATCGGCTGGTGTTTAAGCCCTTCGTGTCGCAGGCGTTGCAAGGTACGCGCACGCTCACGGGCTTTCGGTACCGCCAGGCGCTGCTGGACGTGGAGATGAGTGGTTTCGGCAACCAGGTGCAACGCATTACCCTTGATGGTCAGCCGCTGGCCGGTGCCGCCGTGCCGGCTACCCTCACCGGTCGCCACCAGCTCCGTATCGTGCTCACCAGCCAAGCGCCCGTAGCCGCGGCCGTGGCGCGGGTAGCCAACCGCTTCTCGCCCGAAACGCCCGTGGTTGCCTACGCTAACAACCAACTGACGTGGCCGTCCGTGCCGGGCGCCACGGCCTACCAACTCCTGAAAAACGGGCAGTTGGCCGGCCGCACCACCGAGCCGCATTTTGCTGTGTCGGCTGGTGAGTATGCAGAGTACCAAGTGGTAGCGGTAGGCGCGGCGGGGCTGGAGTCGTTTGCCAGCGAGCCGCTGCCGGTGGGTAGCCAGTCCCAGCAGGTGCAGCTAGAAATGGTGGCTGCCAAGTCGGCCCTACCTTACAAAGGGTTCTCGGGCAAGGGTTTTGTGGAAATCAGCCAGACGGAGAATCGTACGCTCACCATTCCCGTAACCGTGGTCGAAGCTGGGCTGTACGCTGTGGATTTTCGGTATGCCAACGGCAATGGCCCTGTCAACACCCAAAACAAATGCGCCATTCGCACGCTGCGGCGCGGCGCCGAGCTACTGGGCACGGTAGTGCTACCCCAGCGCGGCACCGGCGAGTGGTCGAACTGGGGCTACACCAACCCGCTGCCGGTGCGCCTACCCAAAGGCAAGACCCAACTGACCCTGACCTTCGAGCCCGCCAATGAGAACATGAACGGCGAAGTCAATCAAGCTATGCTGGATTGTATGCGGGTGGTGAAGTTGCAGTAGTAAATAGAACTGTCATCTCTTCCCATCTGCCATCCTGAATGCAGCGAAGGACCTTATATGCCTGAACGAGTCGTTGTTGCGAGCATCGTTCTAGCGCGATAAGGTCCTTTGCTGCACTCAGGATGACAGATGCTTTTCAATGCTCACCTCTTTGTAGAGTAAGAAAAACCAACGGTAATATTCGTGTTATCAGGGACTTTACCTTCGCTGTATTGGCTTTCGTGGGTGTAATTGTAGCTGAAGTTGAAGGCTAGATGATTGGTAAGCTTAAGGGCGGCCGTGGAGACGTTGCTGAAACGGTAGTTATTGAAGTTAGCCAAAGACGGCTGATAGAAGGTGGTAGAGCTAACCGTCAGAATTTTAATGGAATACGCTACTTTCAAGCGCACTGAGTTGCGAGCGGTGAGCTTGAAGGTACCGTCCTGGAAGTTGGTTTTCTCCCGAATAATCAAATTGCTGATCGACACTTCCCGCCCCAGCGTATCGGAGTAGAAAGCCCAGCCCGGCCCGGCGCCCAGCTGCACGCGGTCGGTGATGCCGCGCAGGTTACTGCGCTCAAATCCCCCGATGGCATAGGCCCGGAAGCGGCCCTTGTAGTAGTAGGGGGTAGCATTGAGCAGCAGTTCGCGTTCCCGCAGCAAGCCATCCTGCTTACCATAGATAAAGCTGCCATTCAGCGGCAGGCCATAGTGCTGACCCCTAGTGAAGGTGAGGGCCTGAGTGGTCGACAACAGCGCTCGGTTGACGCCACCTTTGCTGAAAGCACCCGTCAACTGACTGTTGTAAACAATGAGCGTGGTATCGCGCTGTTGTTGGTTTTGGGCGCGGGCCGCTGGGGCCACGAGCAGCAGAGCCGCCAGGAACAACAGGCAAAAGCAGTACAGTTTTGGCATAGAAATCGAGCTGAGCGAGCCGCAGCAAGTAGCCGTCGGCAACAGCAATAGGGCAAGGGAGCAAGTGCTCCCGTCTGGGTATGGAGAGCCGCAAAGGTAAGGCCGCCACCCCGACTTGCTGGTGCGTGGTATTGAGAGCTACCAAAGTATATTGCACGATAAGCCTCCGTATTGCAGCTTATTCCTCACGTTTTATGAGTTTGTTTTAGAAAGATGAGTATTCGCTTTTGGCGCTATTTCCTGTTGATAATAAGTGTGTTGTGCGTAGGAGAGCAGGCTGTGGCTCAAGCGCCCGCGCCTACCCGCCGCGACTCCGTGCGTACCCAGGCCCTCAGCACCGACACGCGCCAGCTACGGCAGCTCGACTCGCTGCGGCGCCAAAACACCGACCGCCTCGCGCAATTGCAGCAAGAGCTGCTCTCGCTGAAAGGCCAAGGCCAGGACCGCACCCGCGAGCGGGAGCTGGTGCAAGAGCTACGCACCATGCAATGGGCCGACTCGCTGCGCCACTTGCGCGCCCGCCAGCACATCGACTCGCTGAAGCGCCACGCCCGCGGCTACCCCGTAGTGCCGCATGATGATACACTGTTCTACGTGTATACCAAGCTGGGGCCATTTTCGCCGCAGGAGCGCGCCAATCTCATTGCCGAAAAAGTGCAGCGCCTGGAGTCCGACGTGTTCTTCCGGCCCGATTCCCTGCGCCTCTACCCCTCAGAGCAGACCATCGACCTGATGTATGGCGCCCTGGTGATACAGAGCATTTCCGACAACGATGCCCTCTGGCTCGACACCTCCCGCGACTCGCTGGCCGTGCGCTACCGGGCACGTATTGTGGAGGTGGTAGCGGCCTACAAGCAAGAGCACAGCTTGTATAATATACTGAAAGAGATTGGGTTGGCGCTGTTGGTATTGGTGGTGTTCTACTTTACCATACGTTTCGTCAATCAATTTTTTCGCTGGGTGCAGCGCAAGCTTATAGACCACGAAACCACGTGGTTTGGGGGCATCAAGCTGGGCACTTACGAGCTGTTTACGCCCCGGCGCGAGCTGGATGCAGCCTTGCTGCTGGTGAACGTGCTACGCTGGGTGGTCATTTTTCTGGTGATTTACCTAGTGCTGCCCGTGCTGTTCAGCATCTTCCCCGGCACCCAGGACGTGGCCGATACGCTGCTGGGCTACGTCATCACGCCCCTGCGCAAAATGCTGCTGGCGCTCTGGAACTACCTGCCCAACCTCATCACGATTGTGGTGGTCGTCACGGTGTTTCGGTATATTTTGAAGGGCGTGTACTTCCTGAAAGAAGAAATCCGCCAGGGGCACCTCACCATTCAGGGCTTCTACCCCGATTGGGCCAACCCTACCTACCAGATTGTACGGGTACTCATCTTCGCCTTTCTGCTGGTTGTTATCTTTCCCTACCTACCGGGTTCCGATTCGCCTATCTTTAAAGGTGTTTCGGTGTTTCTGGGCTTCCTATTCACGTTTGGTTCGGCGGGGTCGTTGTCGAACATTGTGGCCGGGCTGGTGCTCACCTACATGCGCGCTTACAAACTGGGCGACCGGGTGAAAATCGGGGACGTAACGGGCGACATCATCGAGAAAAACCTGCTCGTCACGCGCATTCGCACCATCAAAAACGAGGAAATCACCATCCCAAATTCCTCCATTATGAGTAGTTACACCACCAACTACACCAGCGCCGCGCCCACGCTGGGCTTGGTGCTGCACACCACCGTCACCATCGGCTACGACGTGCCGTGGCAGCAGGTGCACCAGTTGCTCATCACCGCCGCACTGCAAGCCGAAGGCGTCCTGCCCGAGCCCAAGCCCTTTGTGCTGCAAACCAGCCTCGACGACTATTACGTGAGCTATCAATTGAACGCCTACACCCGCGAGGCCAGTAAGCAGGCCGTGCTCTACTCGCGTATTCACCAGAACATTCAGGACCAGTTCAACGCGGCTGGCGTAGAAATTATGTCGCCCCACTACCGCGCCGTACGCGACGGCCACCAAACCACCATTCCCACCGACTACCTCCCAAAAGACTACGAGGCCCCAAAGTTCCGGGTAGAGGGAATGGGCGAAAAAGGGTAGGGAAGACCCAACGGATAACGCGCAGCAGCAAGGTAGCGGAAGCGCAATCGTGCAGCCCGGCGCTACCCTTTCAAGCAATGAAGCCTGGCGTCAGCAAGAGCCCTCCGAACGGCTATACGGCAGGCTGCCTGCTTGAATGCCTTTTATTTAGCTATACTGCGGGGACTATTTAGCTAAATGAAAATGGCACATATCCATCTAGGTAGCCCGGCAAAGTGGACCTATCTCTTCTTGCTTGCACTGCTGGCCGTGGTTGGCATTTCCTATGCTGCTAGCTATTCCTTGTTGCAAAAGGCAACTATGGCCTCCTTACGGCCAATACGTTCCAGCAGCATAAGCAACAAAGACAGCCGCCCGCGCCAGGAAAACCCGGTTATTCCCGGCGACTTTGCCGATCCGTCCATTATCCGGCAGGGGAAGGTGTACTACGCTACGGGCACTTCGTCGGAGTGGGCGCCGCACTTTCCGCTGTTCCAATCCACCGATTTGCTGCACTGGCAGCCCATGGGCTACGTGCTGCCCAAAACGCCCGACTGGGCCGCTGCTTCCTTTTGGGCGCCCGAGCTGTTCTACCGCAACGGCACCTACTACGTGTATTACGTAGCCCGCCGCAAGAGCGACAATGTCTCCTGCATCGGCGTAGCTACTTCCTCCAATCCGGCGCAGGGCTTCACCGACCGGGGCATTGTGCTGGCCTACGGCAAGGAGGCCATCGACCCGTTTGTGCTGGAAGAAAACGGCCAGCTCTATATCACCTGGAAAGCCTACGGGCTAGACCAGCGCCCCATTGAGCTGCTGGGTAGCCGGCTTTCGGCCGATGGGCTGCGGGTGGAGGGCGAGCCATTTATGCTGCTTCGCGACGATGCCAAAAAAGGATTGGAGGGCCAGTGCCTGGTAAAGCACGGCGGCTATTATTACCTGTTCTACTCGCTGGGAGATTGTTGTGGGCGACACTGTAGCTACCAGGTGGAAGTGGCCCGGTCGGCCACGTTGCGCGGACCCTACACCCGGTCTGCCAGTAACCCCATTCTGGCCACCACCCAGGAGTGGAAATGCACTGGCCACGGCACCGTCGTGACTTCCGAAGAAGGCAAAGACTACTACCTATACCACGCCTACAGCAAAACCGCCGACGTGTATACCGGCCGGCAGGGCATGCTGGGCGAAGTACGCTGGAACGAGTCGACGGGGTGGCCGACCATCCAGCCGCTGGGCAATGCTGCCGCTCCTGTGCAAAACTTCCGGGATGAGTTTGCCGCAAAAACGCTGGCCGATGCCTGGCAGTGGGATTTTCGCCACAGTCAGCCCACGTGGCAGGTAGCCAATGGGGCGTTGTCGCTGACCGGCCGCCCTACCGCCGATAACCTGACCGGCACGGCCCTGACCGTTCGGCCACTCGCCGGCTCGTATACCCTGACCACGGAGGTAGTCAAACCCAATGCGGCCCTGAAGGGACTGGTCCTCTACGGCGACGCTGGCCAAGCAGTGGGCGTGGGCGTCCGCAACAACACGGTGGAAGTATGGGAGGTGAAGGACAAAAAAAGAACAGTAGTGCGCGATGCCGCGGTGAAGGCCAGCCAGCCGGTACAGCTGAAAATGGCGGTGCAGAATGGGTATCAGTGCCGATTCTTCTGGCGGAGCAACGGCAAGCAGTGGAACGAACTTCTGACGGGCAATTCCTTCTACAACGGCGACTTCCTACCCCCGTGGGACCGTAGCCCCCGGCCCGGCCTACTCCACCAGGGCAGTGAAACAGAACTGGCCGTTTTTGGCTTTTTCGAGCTTGCTTATCAATAAAAATCAAAAGTTCGGGCGCTAGCTAGGTAGAGGACCACCCCAGTATCCAGCGCGCCCCACTGTTCGTTGTCATGCTGAAAACCACGCTGGCCTTTTGCCTGCTTCTACAGACCGCGTACGCCAGTTCGCCGGCTACCGTTACCGGCTTGCAGTGCGAATACCTGGAGCGCCCCCTCGGCCTCGACGCGCCTACCCCGCGCTTCACGTGGCGGCTACAAGATGTGCGGCCGGGCGCCCGCCAAACTGCCTACCGTGTGCTGGTGGCTACCGATTCGGTGGCGTTGGCGCAGGGTAGGGGGGCGGTCTGGAACTCAGGGGTGGTGAAATCGGGCACTACGTTGGTGACGTACGCCGGGCCGACGTTGCAGCCCTTTACGCGGTATTACTGGCGCGTGGAGGTGAAAGACCATCAGAAACAGCCGGCCAGTAGCCCCATCACCAGCTTCGAAACCGGGATGCTGGATCAGCGCAACTGGCAGGGCGCCTGGATAGCCGACGCCCACGACCAGCACACCAGGCCCGCACCCTACTTCCGCAAGGTGTTTGAGGCAAAAAACAGTATTAAATCGGCGCGGGCGTATGTGGCGGCGGCGGGGTTGTATCAGCTGTCGGTGAACGGTAAACGGGTAGGCGACCATGTGATGGACCCGCTGTACACGCGCTTCGACCGGCGCACGCTCTACGTCACCTACGACATCACTCGGCTGCTGCAAACTGGCCAAAATGCCCTGGGCGTGCTGCTCGGCAATGGGTGGTACAACCTGCAATCTACGGCCGTGTGGGACTTTGACAAAGCTCCCTGGCGCGCCCGCCCTACCTTCTGCATGGACGTGCGCATCACCTACACCGATGGCCGCGTGGAAACCATCTCGACCGGCAAGGACTGGAAAACGGCTCTGAGTCCCGTCGTCTTCAATAGCATATACACCGCCGAACACTACGACGCCCGCCAGGAGCAGCCCGGCTGGAATACGGTGGCGTTCAACGATAAAGCCTGGAAAGAGGTCATCTACCGCTCCGCGCCTTCGGGAAATATCGTGGCGCAGGCCGTGCGGCCCATCCGCAGCACTGAAGAACTACCGCCCAAGAGCGTGCACCGCCTCAACGACACCACCTACGTGTTCGACCTGGGTAGGAATATTGCTGGCGTGAGCCGGCTGACGGTGCAAGGACCGGCGGGTACCGTAATTCACCTGAAACACGGCGAGCGGCTCTACCCCAACGGCCACGTGGATCTATCAAACATCGACGAGCACTACCGCCCTACGGATAAATCGGATCCTTTTCAGACCGATATCTTTATTCTGAGCGGGAAGGGTAGGGAAAGCTTTATGCCACGCTTCAACTACAAAGGGTTTCAATATGTGGAGGTGACGAGCAGCCGCCCGCTGACGCTCACCAAGGAAAGTCTGACGAGCTACTTTCAGCACAGCGACGTGCCAATGGCGGGCCACATTGCCAGCGCCAATCCTACCCTGGATAAGCTCTGGCAAGCTACCAACGCCTCCTACCTCTCCAACCTGTTTGGCTACCCCACCGACTGCCCCCAGCGCGAGAAAAACGGCTGGACCGGCGACTCGCACATTGCCCTGGAAACGGGCCTATACAGTTTCGACGGCATTACGGTGTACGAGAAATGGCTGGCCGACTACCGCGACGAGCAGCAGCCCAACGGCGTGCTACCCTCCATAGTGCCTACCAACGGCTGGGGCTACGAGTGGGGCAACGGCCCCGACTGGACCAGCAGCGTAGTGCTGATTCCGTGGAACATCTACCTGTTCTATGGCGACAGCAAGCTGCTCTCCGACTGCTACGAGAACATGCGTCGCTACGTGGACCACATCACCGAAATCAGCCCTACCCACCTCACCACCTGGGGCTTGGGCGACTGGGTGCCCGTCACGGACAAGCCGCCCGTGGAGTTCACCTCCACCTGCTACTACTACGCCGATGTGGCGATTATGGCGAAGGCGGCGCGGCTGTTTGGCAAAACAGCCGATGCGGCCCGGTACGAGGCGCTGGCGACGGCTATCCAGCAAGCCTTCAACGCGAAATACCTCAACCCGCAAACGGGCCTCTACGGCAAAGGCACTCAAACCGAGATGAGCATGCCGCTCTATTGGCACTTGGTGCCCGAAGCCGCCAAAGGGCAGGTGGCCGCCAACCTCGCTAAACAAGTAGCTACCGACAACTACCACCTGAATGTGGGCTTGTTGGGCCAAAAAGCCATCCTAAATGCGCTCAGCGAGAATGGCTACGCCGACGTGGCCTACCGTATTGCGGCCCAGGAGACCTACCCCTCCTGGGGCTGGTGGATCAAGAACGGCGCCACGACGCTGTATGAAAATTGGAACATCCAGGCCAAGCACGACATTTCCCTGAATCACATCATGTTCGGTGAAATCGGCGCTTGGCTCTACAAAGGCCTCGGCGGCATCCACCCCGACCCGGCCCAGCCCGGCTTCCGTAACGTGCTGCTCACCCCGCATTTCGTGCCCAACCTCGCACACTTCGAAGCTAGCCACGAGGCGCCTCAGGGCACCATCCGCTCCGCCTGGACCCGTACCGGCCATGCCGTGCAGTACACCGTGACCGTTCCGCCCAATGCTACGGCTACGCTGCGCCTACCAGTAGTAGAGGGCTTGCAGCCCTACCGGGAGGGTAGGGCAGTGAAGAGCGAAGAGGTGGAGTTGGTAGCTGGGAGTTATGTATTCGAGTGGAAGTGAGCTTGTAGGGCTACAAAAAGTTGGGCGCGTACTGCACTTCGTTGTGCAAGTATTCATGCACCTTCTCGTTGCGCTACTTTACTTGTTTCACAAATCGTGTGGTCAGGCGCTGTTCACCTTTGAGCCAGCAAAGGGTATACACGCCTAG
Source organism: Hymenobacter sp. NBH84 (assembly GCF_014217645.1). Classification (NCBI taxonomy): domain Bacteria; kingdom Pseudomonadati; phylum Bacteroidota; class Cytophagia; order Cytophagales; family Hymenobacteraceae; genus Hymenobacter; species Hymenobacter sp. NBH84. Next base: position 2,303,346 of record NZ_CP043644.1, on the reverse strand, counting down.
TGCCAGCGCGGAAACATCTAGTCTCTTCGCATAGGAATCGACGAGCATAACCGTTTGTCCCAGCGAGTTAACAACCGTAACTTTTCCTCCTGCTATGTTTTGGGTGCCTTGTAGCGTGAGGTAGTCCGTTGCCGGGTTAGGGAAGACCCGTAGCTCGTCGGTGCTGGTCGCACGGCGGGCGGTAGCAAGCGGCGTAGTGGTGGCTTGCGCTACCCGCAAGATGGCCGCTGCCGCACAGGCTTGGCCCATCATCTGGATGGAACTAGGGGAGATGTAGCGGCGGTCCAGATTCCAGGTGCCATCCGCATCGTTGTAGGAGCCGGGGTAGTAGCCTAGCTGGTCGCGGCCGTACTCTATCAGGTAGTCCACTATGTTTTGGGCCGCGGCGAGCCACTTTGGGTTGTGGTCTACGTCGTAAAAATCCACCAGCATTTCTACGATGTCGCTGCCGCCCCAGAAGGAGATTTCGCTTACCCCCTTGCCCGGCGTGTACCATTGCTTCAAGCAGGCATCGGCCATAACTCTCGCGTCGTCGAGGTAGCGTATGCTGCCCGTTAGCTGGTAGAGTTTGAGGGCTAATTGAATGTTGGGCGTGGTTTGGTAGGCGCGGTAGCCCGCCCCGTTTTCGCCGTGCCCTACCAGGCTCCAGCTGCCGTTGGCGTAAAAGAATACTGATTCAGCAGGTTTGTATTGCCATCACGCAACTTCCAGCTTACATCATTGATGAGGTCGTAGTAGCGTTTGGCTATGGTCAGGTAGGTAGGGTCGGAGCTGTTTTTGGCGATTAGTGCGCAGTGAAGCGCCGGCAAAATCGTGGCCTGCGAGTAGAACTTGCCCCACCCCAGCTCTGCTTCTTTTTGCGGAACACCCCAGTTTGCGTCGCGCGCGTTCAGGCAGTAATTGAGACCAATAAGGGAGCGGTCGTAGAGGCCGCTTTCGGTGGGCAGCACCTGTTGATAGGCATCCATCAGCGCCAGCCCTATAATGGCGTTATCATCGTACAGCGGATCGGCGCCGGGCACAATGTCGGAGGCGTACTTGCCATGTTGCTGGTATTGGTCGAGGGCATAGGCGTAGGACTTGAGCCGCGCCGTATACTTCGCCGGATTCACCAAGGACCCATACCGCAGCGCCCGCAGCATATGCGACGCAGGCCACACGTAGCTCGCGCCGCCGCGCTCCACAAGTATGTTTTCGTTGGCATCAATCTGCTCCACGTACAACTGCTTGCTGGCGTTGTAGAACTTGGTATTGAGCTTATCCAGAATAGCCTCGCCCGCCACTTGGTATTTGTTTTGGCCAAAGGCGGTAGGGACGAGCAACAGGCAGCAGGCTGTTAAAAGCAAACCAATGCGCTGCTTCCCGGAAAGCACAGCAGAAAAGTTCAGCATAATCCGTTGGAGATAAGTAGGATAGTTAGCAGTCTTTAATCTGCTTATGATTGTAATATATGCAATTGAAATTTATTTTGATTGTTTTAAATATAAACGAGCGTTTTTAGTATAGTGTTTTCTATATGAATTCTCGAATCAAGGGTTATTTGCATTCATAGCTACTTATATCAGGTTTATGAATTATGAGACCCAAAGCTAAATATCTCGGCTGATGGGTAGGACGTTACACGAAACTGCCCCGTAGCCCGGAGCTTTAGCCATAGGACGTATGGTTCACAGAACTACTATGAAAGAAGAAGCCCCAGCAGGTACATGCTACTGGGGCTTCTTCTGTTTTAATATCTCAACAATTCTACTTCCGGCGGGCCATTACTTTTTCAACGGCGGCTACAATAGCCGCTTCGTTAAGGCCGTATTTTTCCATCAACTGATCAGGAGTGCCGCTTTCGCCGAAGGAGTCGTTTACGCCGACCATCTCCAGGGGTAGGGGCTCTTCGCGGGCCAGTAGCTGGGCCACGCTGTCGCCGAGGCCGCCGTTGAGCTGGTGCTCCTCGGCCGTTACGACGCAGCGCGTTTTGCGCACCGAGTTCAGGATGGCTTCCGCATCTAGTGGCTTGATGGTGTGGATGTTGATGATTTCGGCATTGATGCCTTTCTCCGCCAATAGCTTACCGGCCAGAATGGCCTTCCATACCAAGTGGCCCGTGGCGAAGATGCTCACGTCGGTGCCTTCGTTCAGCATCACGGCTTTGCCAATGATAAACTCCTGGTCGGCGGGGGTGAACACCGGCACCACGGGGCGACCAAAGCGCAGGTACACCGGACCTTCGTGGTCGGCAATGGCGATGGTGGCGGCTTTGGTTTGGTTGTAGTCGCAGGGGTTGATAACGGTCATGTGCGGCAGCATCTTCATCATGCCGATATCCTCCAAGATCTGGTGGGTAGCACCATCTTCGCCCAGCGTCAGGCCCGCGTGCGACGCGCAGATTTTTACGTTTTTCTGCGAATACGCAATGCTCTGGCGAATCTGGTCGTACACGCGGCCCGTGGAGAAGTTGGCAAATGTGCCCGTGAAAGGAATCTTGCCGCCGATGGTGAGACCAGCAGCCAAGCCCATCATGTTGGCCTCCGCAATGCCTACCTGGAAGAAACGCTCGGGGTTGTCCTTGATGAAGGCATCCATTTTCAGTGAGCCTACCAAGTCGGCGCATAGGGCCACTACGTTGGGGTTGGTTTTACCGAGTTCTTGTAGGCCGGCGCCAAAGCCCGAGCGGGTATCTTTTGATTCGGAGTAGGGAAAGTCTTTCATGTATTGTGTAGGAGAAGTGTAGAGAGTAAAAGCAGTGGTCCTCCTCGTCTGTCATCCTGAGCGCAGCGAGGGACCTTCTCACGTTAGAATTACTACAGAACGATTTCGTTCAGACGTGAGAAGGTCCTTCGCTGCGCTCAGGATGACAGACCAAGAGGATAGATTTAGGTATGTCATTTCCCAAAAATGCTAACCGAGGTAACCTGCCCCGAGCGAATGGAAAAATTGCGCGTGTCGGTAAACTTGCTACCCAGCGCGTTGGCCGAGCGGAACACCAAGCGGTAGTTGCCCGGCTGCATGGGTAGGTTGAGCCGGCTGCTGCCACCGTTAGGGAGGGTGTATACCCACGTTTGCGAGTCGTCCTGGTTTACCTGGTAGATGCTGCCGTAGCCTTTCAGATCCGACACGATGTTGAGCGTACCGGGCGCCTCATACGTCACGGCCGTTTCTTGGCCCTGCTTCACCGTGATGCGGCGCACCAGGCGGGGTAGGGTCAGCAGTTCCACTTCGTAGTTGCCGGCCAGCAGCTTTTGCTTTGCGCCGAAGGGCAGGGCCACTACCGTGGCCGCGTTGCCCTGCGCCCGCACTACGGCCTGCATAGTGCCGTAGGGGTTGGGCGTGAGCGACGGATTGCGAAGTGCCAGCGTGCCCTGGGGCGTTTTGTAGGTCAGCACGTTGGCTTTGCCGGGCCGGATGGGCAGGTTGCGCTGCACCACTGGCGGCACGGTGTTTATCACCAAATCGTAGCTCTGCAAGGCGTCCACATCCAGCACGTCGGGCTTGCCCTGGGTGTTGCGGTAGTGCACGTAGTTGTACTCCGGCTGCTCCGTCACGTTGTTGATGAACGTGAGGTTGACGTTGCTTTCCACCGGCCTACCCTGCTCATCGGTGAGGTTTACGGCCACGGTGGTTTTGCTCAGGGTTTGGGCAATCACATCGTTGAGCACCGTGCGGAAGGTGCCCACATCGGCCGCGTTGTAGTACTGGCCCAGGCATTCGAGCTGTCGGCCAAATTCCTTTTCAGCCCCAATGCCAATCACAAACGGCTTCAGGAACACCCGCTTGCGCTGCAACGCCAGCGCCGTAGCGCAGGGGTCGCCCTTGCAGGATTCGAGGCCGTCGGTGATAAGGATGAGCACGTTGCGGGAGTTGGGGTCGGTGGGGAAGTCCTGGGCCGACTGTTGCAGAGAGTAGGTAATGGGCGTGTTGCCCTTGCCTTCGATGGTCTTGAGCTTCTCGCGAATAGCGCGGGCATTTTTGCTGGCAAACGGCACTTCCAACCGCGAGTCCTCGCAGTTGTTCTCCTTTGCCAGGTGCTGATGGCCGTACACACGCAACGCCAGCTGCAAGTTGGGGTAGGTATCCAACGAATCGGCCATACGGGCGAGCAGGCGCTTAGCGACGTCCATACGCGGGCCGCCTTCCCACGGCGCATTCATCGAGCCCGAGGCATCGAGCAGGAACAGAATGCGCGTGGTGCGGGGCTTTGTGTCCTGGGCACGCAGGGGGGCTGCGAGTAGTAGGAAACTACCCAACAAAACCCCACATACGCGTCCTAGTGTCAGCATACGGCAAACCTCACCCCCGGCCCCCTCTCTTCGGGGAGAGGGGGAGCCAGACGGTTTTGTTAATGATGAGCTACTGCCATATCATCTGTGCAGCAACCACAATCGGCTATAAAATCCGATGAATCCGGCTAATCCGAAAAATCCGTGATTAGTAGTCGCTAGCTTCTTCTACTAGCAACTGCTGCAAGGCTTTTTCCAACTGTTCGTCGTTGGGTGCGGTGCCGTGCCACTTGTGCGTACCCATCATATAGTCTACGCCGAAGCCCATTTGGGTGTCCATTAGGAACATTACGGGCTTGCCGTTGCCTAGCAGCGACTTCGCTTCTTCCAGGGCCGGCAGCAAGGTTTCAAACTGGTTGCCGTCGGCTTCCAGCACTTGCCAGCCAAAGGCTTCAAACTTGGCGCGTAGGTCACCCAGGCCGCCTATTTTCTCGGTAGGGCCGTCAATCTGCTGACCGTTGCGGTCTACGATGGCAATGAGGTTGTCTACTTTGTGGTGTGGAGCGTAGAGAGCAGCTTCCCACACCTGGCCTTCTTCCAGCTCGCCGTCGCCCATGAGCACGTACACAGTGCGGTCGTCGTTGTTCAGCTTCTTGGCTTGGGCTGCGCCCGTAGCCACACTCAGGCCCTGGCCCAGCGAGCCGCTGGCAATCCGAATGCCGGGCAGGTGCTCAGCGGTGGTAGGGTGGCCCTGCAAGCGCGAATCGAGTTTGCGGAAGGTGTTCAGCTCACTTACCGGAAAGTAGCCCGAGCGGGCCAGCACCGAGTAGAGGGTAGCCGAAATGTGGCCGTTCGACAGGAAAAACAGGTCTTCGCCGATGCCGTCCATCGAAAACTCAGGGTTGTGCTTCATCACTTTGAAGTACAGGGCCACCAGCAAATCGGTGCAGCCCAGCGAGCCGCCGGGGTGACCTGAGCTAACGGCGTGCACCATGCGCACGATGTCGCGCCGCACCTGCGCGGCAATTTGCTTGAGTTGGGGAACGGATTTGGGTTCCAGAGAAATCGGGGGCGCGGGGGCAATCGGCTGCGTCATTATTACGTGAGAGTAGGTATGACGGTAAAGGTAGCAAGGATTGCCACACTCCCAAATTTTCAGATTGCTTTGCTGCTAATACGGTCAAATAATGTCGATTTTAGGCCGCTAATGCCGTTTTTACTAACACAATCGTTTGTGATAGCAACTCAGTAATCTTTGGATGCTATAGGACGTGAGAAGTTTGCCCCTGTGAGTTCAGCTTACAGCTTTAATGTGTTGAAAGAGGCGAAATCTCCTTTAACCGTTTCCTGATTCTGTAATACAGGCTGCGCAGGGTTTAAAACTCGTTTGCCATCAATGTAAAAGCAATACTTCACTTCTTCTCGATTTGATTTCAGCCGTAACCGCCAACCAGTAGGCGTCTTTTGCATGAATCGGAAAAAATTATAGTCTCCTTTAACCTCTACAACAACGGACTTCGCTTCTGCATATCCACTTAGTTCAATTGTGGTGTTGGCTTCTTCTGTATCCCGAAGATTCGCCAGCAACGCACTGGTTTTCCAACTAGGTTTTCTAAGCGTCTCCAACACCTGAATGGCTTCTTTATTTCTGCCATTGACGGCTAATACCTCTGCTTTCGTAAACTGTACTTCTGTACTGTCTAAGCGCTTATTGGTGTACATATGCTGCTCCCACAGAGGAAAAAGGACGTTTGCTCTAGCAAACTCCTTGTCAACATAGAAGTCATTTAAAAACGCCAGGCGCAACTGCGATTCTTTTTGGCTCGCACTGAATTGGCTGTCTTGCAAAAAGCGACCAACTGCTTGCGGCGTACTCTTCGTTTTCAAAAGAGCAGCAAGGCGTCGGCTAGCATTTTGCGGAAATCTACTAGCCAGCAGGATGTGTTGTTTGCCTTGCTTCAGCAAAGTAGCTACACTCGTATGCCAGGGCGTTTGGTATTCTTCGGCTAGATAGAACCAGATTTCTCCGGTCGATAAGTTGTGAATGTTCGTGTAAACTGAAGTTGTAAACTCACGTTGGGACGTAGCAGCCGCAATCTTGACGAGGCTTGCATGACTGACACCTTCTTCCGCCAGCAATTTTTGTGCAATAGGGTAGCGCCAGCAATTCTGCTTTTGCGGACCAGTATCACACACGTTGAAATTCGTGGAAGTGAGTTGCTTGGTTGCCCGAAGGATAGTATCAGGAGCAATAACAGCCAGATTGCCATACTTATCGGCAATATGGATTTGGTCTCCCAAGTCGGGTAAATAGTACGTGTCCCACAAAGCCAGAAATTCCGGTACCGATTTACAATGCTGAAGCATGTATTCCAGCATGTTGCCGTGAGGAAATGGCTTTCTGCCGACGCTTAGTTTGTACTGCTGCGGTGGCGGCAATGCGTTGATATCAAAGAAGAGACCTGCTTCGTTCACGCCCCCTTGCACGCTACTCTCCGGCGAGCCGTACGTGAGGGTGATGTAGCCCAATGTGTACTTGTCTTTGGCCGGAAAGACGTTCACATAATTAGAAGACGTATGGAAAAAGTCCTCATTATTCATGGCCCACGTCTGGCCCTTCCGGTCTGTACCCGAAACGATGGTACAAGCAGACACCCAGCTTTTCGGCAGGAGTAAAAGAAGCAGGAGTAGAGCGGTTCGCATAGGTGGTGATTACGTTAATGAGTAAGCGGTAACCCGACTACTATCCAAACCAACTTCTACTCAGGGTATCTGCAAAAAGCGTAGCCTAAGCCAGCTGCTCGGTGTGATTCTTGGTATCTACCTTCGTGATAACCTTCTCAATCACACCTTCTTCATCAATAAGGAAGGTAGTGCGCACGATACCCATGTAGGCGCGGCCGTAATTTTTCTTTTCCTGCCACACGCCGTAGGCTTCCACCAACTGCTTGTCTGTATCGGCAAGTAGGGGAAAGGGTAGATCGTATTTCAGGGCGAATTTTTTGTGGGAGGCTTCGCTGTCGGTGCTCACGCCGAGCACCTGCACATTTTTGGCGGTTAGCTCCTCCTGGTGGTCACGTAGGTTGCAGGCCTGGGCCGTGCAGCCAGGAGTATCGTCTTTGGGGTAGAAGTAGAGCGCCACTTTTTTCCCCCGGAAATCGGAGAGACTAACGGTATTGCCATCTTGGTCGGTAGCGGTGAAGGCAGGGGCGGTATCGCCGGCTTGTAAGGCCATAGCAGTGAAATGGTAAGTTTGTGAAGCTGTGAAATTGCAAAGAAAAAACATCTGTCATTCTGAGCGCAGCGAAGGACCTTCTCACATGAAAAGGTCCTTCGCTGCGCTCAGGATGACAGATTAATTGAACAACTGCCTACTCTAAAACGCAGGTGGGGCCTGCTGCGTGAAAATCAGCTTTTCGACGGGGAAGCCTAGTTCTTGGCCACGCTGTACCAGTTCGTTCTGCACGATGACGGGCAGTTGCGGGGTGCGGCTCAGCAGCCACAGGTTCTCGCGGCTGGGCTCGCCTACCATGGCGTAGCGATAATCGGAGTCGAGGGCCAGAATCCAGTAATCACCTTTGAAAGGCCAGAAAAACTGCACTTTCAGCTTGGCGTTGGTGGTAGGGTCGGCCACGGTGGCAAGGCCTTCGGCCTTTTTTACTTTGCCCGTGGGCGTGTGTTTGTGGCAGGTGTTCACTACCGTCACGTCGCCATCGGGGCGGATGGTGTACTGGGCCGTCACGCTGGTGCAGTCTTTCTCGAAGGAAGCAGGCAGGCGGGCAATTTCGTACCACTTGCCCGCGTAGCGCGGCAAATCGACGTAGGGGACGGTAGGCAGCGGCGCGTGGCGGCGCGATTTGGCGTACAAAGCAGCCACAGCGGCCACGGTGGTAGCCACGGCTCCTACAATAATCGGACGGCGTGCAGACATAGCAGGGGTTGGTTGAGGTCAAAAGAAGCTCTTTCTACGGGCGATGCTGCGAAAGAGTCGGTCGAAGGTCTTATTTCAGCTTCACCGGAATCACTTTTTTGTTGCCGGCCTGGTCTTCCAAGTGCAGCTCAGCGACGCCGTGCAAGGGCGGACCAAGAGTATCTTCCTTCACCGTAAACAGGGTAGCGTTTTTATACTCGTAGCGCAACAGGCGCCATTGCCCGTTCACCAGTAAGCGGTAGCTGCTCAGGCCCGAGAGGTTGTCGCCTACCACGAAGGTGAGGCCGGCCGGTGTGTTGCGTATTACCCGCGCCGAGGGGGCAATGGTATCCGTGAGCACCCGAAACATGCCGAAAGTCTTGATGGGCGTGGTGATTTGGTTGCCAGCCCACTTGCCGCCCTGGTAAATCTTGCCGCCTTTGGAGTTGATCATGTATACCGCCGAGCGGGCTTTGTCAGTTACTTCCTGCTCCGGTTTCAGGGTCAGGCGCAGGGCTTGCAGCAGGGGCGTGCGCAGGTTTTGCACGGTGTAGGTGCCGCCGGCCAGTGGTTGGTAGCTGGTCTGTAGATACAGTGTGTCGAACAACGTGCGTGGGGCAAATGCCAGGTTCAGATGAGTGTCGGCAAAGGTCCAATCCCGACCACTGGGCACCAGAGCTTGCCGGTTGAAGGCACGGTGCACTTTCCCAAATAGTAGGGAATCGGGAAGGCCGGCGCGCAGGTCGTAGAGGTACACGTTTTGGCTTTGCTGCACGTAGCTGGGGCGCAGTTGCAAGCGCCGGGCACCGCGCGTGAGCGTGAGGTTGCCTACCTGGGTGGCCGTGTCGGGGTCGGCTACCAGTACTTTCAGGATATTCCGGGTGATATCGTAGCGCAGGCTGGGCTGTTTCACGGCCGCCGAGCGGGTTTTGAAGTAAGCCGGCTGCTGCCCGCGCAGCACAAACGACACGGGCGTGGTGTTGCCGTAGGAGTCGCGCATGCGGATTTCCACGGTGTAAAGCTGCCCGTCTTCCACCCGCAGCGTGCCCTTGCCGGGGCCAGTGGTATAGAGCGGAATGGTATTGCCGTCGTCCACAAATAGCTTTTCTAGCGTGCGGCCAGTCATTTTTTGCCAATCGTAGTCGATGTGGTCGGAAATCTGGCGCGACTCCGTGAAGGGCACGCCGTCGATGCGGTGCTCGTACAGGGGCTGGCCGTTCACGGTCACGGCCACGTGTTGCAGGCCGTACTTGTTCCACACCCCATCAAACCGATCCACGGCTTGCAGCAGCAGTCCTACCGTACCGTAGGCCTGAATGGTATCGGGGTGGGTGTAAGGGGCGTTGGGGGTAGGCGTTTTGGGTAGAAACACGCGCTTCTCAAACAATCCCTGCACGCGGGCATCGATGGTGAGCGGCTCCACAGCAAAGGAAAGCAGGGTAGGCGGCACGTGGTCCTGAATCTCGGGGAAGCCGCCCCACTGCAAGGGATTCAGCTGCTTGTCTTTGGCTGTGCGCACCTCCCAGTGCACGTGCGGCCCACCCGAGCCGCCCGTATTGCCCGATAGCGCCACTATTTGCCCCCGCTTCACCGGAATCTGGTCTTTATCGAAAAACAGCTCCAGCTCGTAGGTCTGCTTTTGGTACTGACGCCGCAGCAGCGTGTCGGCCACGGGACCGAGGAAACGGTTGAGGTGACCGTACACCGTTGTCAGCCCGTTGGGGTGGGTGATGTAGAGCACATTGCCGTAGCCGAAACTGCTCTGCTTCAGGCGCGAAATGTAGCCATCGGCGGAGGAATATACTGGCAAATCCACCCGGCCATCGGTCTTGATATCGAGGCCGCCGTGAAAGTGGTTGGGGCGAATTTCGCCCATGCTGGCCGCCAGAAAGTTGGGCTTGCCGGGTTTAATGGGAAACAGAAAGTACCCTTTGGGCACTTCTACAGGCGTAAACATTCGGCTGGGTACCACCACCGACGAAGAATCGGGTGCGGCCGAGGTAGGCGCGTCTGCTGCAGGCGCTGGCACCTCGCCGGCAAAAGGGACCGGTCGCAGGCCCAGCGTTGTCAGCAGCAGAGTAGCCACCGTTGCGCCCAGCCGCCAGCCGGAAAAAGAAGTAAGCATTCGGAAAGGAAATCTAGAAGACGGGAGTTGGGAGCTGGTTTCTCTGCTTTCTGAAAAGGGAAAGGAGGTAGCAAAATCGCTGTTTGTGCCGTCATCCTGAGCTTGCGAAGGACCTTATTATGTGGGCACGAGTCGTTTGTACGATGATCGTTTTGACGTGATAAGGTCCTTCACAAGCTCAGGATGACAAGCTAGCGTATCAGCTATATAGGCAACGAGTTTTGCTCCTTCCTAATTTAGTTTCACCCTTAAACTCCCAACCGCACAAAAAATTATTTAACCGCTACATCCAGCACGCGTTCCTGCTCGATGAAGCCCGCCAGCCGGTCGCCGATTTTCACGGGACCCACGCCGCTGGGCGTGCCGGTGAAAATCAAATCGCCGATTTTTAGGGTGATGAAGCGGGAGATGTAGCTGATGATGGCGTCGAAGGGGTGCAGCATCAGGCTGGAGTTGCCCCGTTGACGCACTTCGCCGTTCACTTCCAGCCGGAAGTTGATGTTTTTCAGATCGGCAAAGTCGCCTACTGGTTTGAACACCGTGCCCAGCGGCGCGGAGCCATCGAAACCCTTGGCCAGCTCCCAGGGTAGGCCCTTGGCTTTGAGCTTGCTTTGCAGGTCGCGGGCCGTGAAATCGATGCCCAGGCCGATGGCATCGTAATACGTATGCGCAAATTTCTCCTCGATGTTCTTGCCGTTTTTGCTGATGCGCAGCACCAGTTCCAGTTCATGGTGCACGTCCTGCGAAAAGTCGGGGTAGAAGAAGGGCATCCCGCGCTGGAGCAAGGCCGTGTCGGGCTTGGCGAAGATGACGGGTTCGGAAGGTGTTTCGTTTTGCAGCTCGGCAATATGGTCGGCGTAATTGCGGCCGATGCACAGTATTTTCATGCGAGTAGAAAAGTCTGGTAGGTAGGGCGTCGGGTGGCTGCGGCGGTAGTACCAGCGTTGCCAGCAAACCACAACGGAAAGCATCAAAATTAGCCCTTATTTCGCGGGGCGCAACCCAAAAAGGCCTCGTTACCTCGGAAAGAGAACATTTTACCCAATGCCTGTCGTATAGCACACCACAGGCTGATACGTACTAGTCGCTCCGATGTTAACTGGGGTCGGTTGGGTAGGTACTTCTGCTTGTCCCTTTTTCTCTTTCCCTCCAAAACCACTCGCGAGATGCTCAAGAAGTTTATAACGGTTGCCAGCCTCTGTGTGCTGAGCGCCTGCTCAACGGTTCCTATTACGGGGCGTCGTCAGCTTAGCCTAGTTCCTGAAAGTGAGATAATTAACCTGGCTCAGCAACAGTACAGACAAGTGCTGGATACCAGCAAAGTAGTCAACAGCGGTGCGCAGGCTGCTATGGTGAAGCGGGTAGGCCAGCGTATACAGCAGGCCGTAGAACAGTATTTTCGCCAGCAAAACCAGTCGGAACAGCTAGCAGGCTATCAGTGGGAGTTCAACCTGATTCAGGACGATTCTCAGCAGAACGCCTGGTGTATGCCCGGTGGCAAGGTGGTGGTGTATACTGGTATCCTACCCATCACGCAGGACGAAAACGGCTTGGCCGTAGTAATGGGCCACGAAATTGCCCACGCCGTAGCCCGGCACGGTTCTGAGCGCATGAGCCAGCAGCGTGCCCAACAAGTGGGCGGCAGCTTGGTTAGCGAGGCACTCACAGGCCGTTCGCCTGTGGCCCAGCAGTTGGCAGCACAGGCCTTTGGCCTCTCAACCAGCTTGGGCATTCTGCGCTACGGGCGCAATCAAGAATCAGAAGCTGACCATCTGGGTCTTATCTTTATGGCGATGGCTGGTTATAACCCACAAGGTGCCATCACGTTCTGGCAGCGCATGGATGCCCGCGAGAACCAAGCTGCGCCGCCGGAGTTTCTGTCCACTCACCCCTCCAATGGCACGCGCATCGCGGCTATTCAGCGTGAATTGCCAGAAGCGCAGAAATACTACACTGCCCGCTAATTAGCTATCTGATATTTATGCCCCATTTCCTCCGTTTGCCGCTACGTCTAGTCAGTGTTGCACTGCTGAGCTTGCTTCTGCTGCCGGCTTGCGAAACCTCTAAGCGTAGCTTCCCGGAATTTGGCACGCCTCCTTCCGATAATCCGGAGGAGGATATTGCCCGTCGCCGCCGGACGGAGGCCAAAAGCAAGCTGGTGGCCTGGGCCAGCACCAAGGACGATAACGTGGAGTACGTGGTGCCTCGCGCCCAGCTAGCCACCGAGTTCATCCGGCAGTTCGGCGACGGCACGGTGGTAGACCGCGTCACGATCCGAAAGGTGCAGGACACGCCCAAGGATAAGGCCGTGTACTACGTGGTAGGGTTAGGGCTGCGCAACGGTATGTTCCAAGCTATGGCCATTCCGCTGCAAACATCCTCCGACAACTCCTTGTATATGACCTCCAATGCGGCCCGCTACATCATCACCAGTGTGGGCTGTAGCACCTGCTATTTCGACTTCGAAAACAGTCAGATTACGGGTACCAGCTGCGCCGAGAATAACGGTGGCGGCCGCTGCGACTTACGTGTGGAGAACGGCAACTCCTTCTTTGTACGCCAATGATTAGTCGGAAATGGATTTTACGCCTTTCGCTCACGGCCTTGGCCCTACTTATTACAACAGACAGGGGTAGGAAGGTGAAGACAGAAGAGTAAAACAAGGGTCATCCTATTCGCAGTGAAGGATGACCCTTGTTATTTTTAGCCTGCTTGCTGCGCACTTTCTAATAGGAGAATGCAACGCTAGAAGCGGTACCGCGATAAGAGGTGACTCGTTTTTGGCTTTCTGAGCAGACTCCGTCCATACTCACTACTGCCAACTTGCCAAGCGGGTAGGCTAAACGTTGAGGTGGTCTAAAAATGACGGACAGAAGTTAACAAGACCTGCGGCCTTCGGTTGACTTAGTCAAGTTCAGACAATAGTGCCTAGATATCTTCTAGCCCCGGCAAGCTGAGCAGACTGGCAGCACGGCGCGCCACAGTTTTGACACTGGCGACATCTGGGCCGGTGATGGTCAGGTGGCCCATCTTGCGGCCTACACGCGCTTCCGACTTGCCATACAGGTGCAGGTGCGTACCCGGCAAACTCAGCACGGATTGCCAATCTGGCTCCCGCAGTTGACCACTGGCATCAAACCACACGTCGCCCAACAGGTTGAGCATAATGGCCGGAGAATGCTGACGCGGCTGCGGCAAGGGCAAGCCCGCCATGGCATGCACTTGCAAGTCAAACTGCGACGCATCGCAGGCGTCTATGGTATAGTGGCCGCTGTTGTGTGGACGCGGTGCCATTTCGTTGACTACCAAGCCACCGTGCGCGCTGCCGTCTTCCACCACAAAAAACTCGACGCACAGCACCCCGACATAACCGAGATGATGCGCGATGGAAACGGCCGCCTCGCAGGCCTTATCGGCCAGGGCAGGTGGCATGTTGCCTTCGTAGGCATGGGTCACGGCCAAAATGCCGTCGACGTGCACGTTGCGCTGTGGGGCGAAGCTAACGACCTGTCCATCCCAGCCGCGCGCCACCAGCACCGAACACTCGGCGGTGAGCGGCAGCATCTTTTCCAGCACGCAGGCCACACCGCCCAGCTCCGCCCAGGCAGCAGCCAATTCAGCGGCGGTCTTGACGCGGACCTGGCCTTTGCCGTCGTAGCCCATGCGCGCCGTTTTCAGGATGCCGGGCAGCAAATCTGCCCGGTCGTTCTGGACGGCTTGTAGCTGGGCTGGCGTTTTAATTACCGCGTAGGGCGCACAGGTCACCCCCGAAAGGTCAGCGCAGGCCGCGAAGTGGGCCTTTTCCTCAATGCGGTTTTGGGCAATGGCCACCACGGCCGCACCCGGCGCCACGGGGCGGGTCTTCGCCAGCGTTTGCAGGGCCTGGGCCGGCACGTTTTCAAACTCGGTGGTGATGGCCTGGCACAGCTGCGCCAACTGCGCCAGCCCGGCCGGGTCGTCATAGCCAGTCTGGATGTGGTGGTGACTCACCAGCCCGGCCGGGCTTTGCGCGTCGGGCTCCAGCACGGCGGTGAAGTAGCCCAGGCGCTGGGCGGCGTGCACAAACATTCGGCCCAGTTGGCCACCTCCCAGCACACCTAGGGTAGCCCGCTGGCCCGCAGCGTCTACGCTACCTGGAAAAACAGGAGGCATGGTTGTCATATCAGTTCCCTCGCTCATACTGGCAACGTCATAGCACGAGCAGCTTCGGTTTGGTCGGCGCGAAACGCCTGTAGCTTGGTCGCCAGGTCCGGGTCGTGCAGGGCCAGCAGGCTAACCGCGAATAGCGCGGCATTGGCCGCCCCGGCAGTACCAATGGCAAACGTGGCCACGGGTATGCCTTTGGGCATTTGCACGATGCTGTGCAGCGAGTCTACCCCCTGCAAATGGCGACTGGCCACCGGCACCCCCAGCACAGGCACTGTAGTTTTAGCGGCTAGCATGCCCGGCAGGTGGGCAGCTCCCCCTGCGCCGGCAATAATGGCCTGCAAGCCGCGCGGGCCAGCTTGTTCGGCGTAGGCAAACAGGTCGTCGGGCATGCGGTGGGCCGATACTACACGCGCTTCGTGGGCCACGCCAAACTGCGTGAGAATCTGTACGGCATGCTGCATGGTGTCCCAGTCGCTGCTGGAACCCATCACTACGCCGATCAAGGGTTTGGGATTATTGGAGGAGGAAGGTGTATTCATCAAAATTATTTGGTCGTCGTGCTAAGCGAAACGGAGGGAATTCGAAGCATCTCTACCGCTTCTCTGCTGTAAGGGTCATCCCCTCGTGCAACTGAAACAGATGGTGGCCGCAATGTTCGGTAAAAACGGCTATTTCTTTGAACTCAGGCGCTTCAATGGCAAAAGCATATCTGAACTCAACTTTTGAGTCGTCTTCTAACTCAATGCGTACCATGCTGCTAACTGGAAAGTCAGAAACACTGAGTGTTTCAGGGCTGCTCCCTTTCGCAGTTAGGTAATTTCGCAGCTTGTTTTCCAATGCTCAGGTAAATCTGAGCAGCGCATCTAGGTAGTGATTTTGAGGATGCAACTGCGTCATCTGAATGTGAGTAACGAAGCGGTAGAGATGCTTCGACAAGCGGACGCCAGATCAAGCATGACGTTCTACTTATCAGCGCTCCAGCAGAATTTCCGTCCCCAAAATCACCAGGTCTACCCGGCCTTTCAACGTCTGGTCGATGAAGGGCGTGTTCTGAGATTTGGACTTCATGAATTCCTGCGTGAAGGTCGTTTCTGCTTCGGTATCGAACAAGACGCAGTTGGCTTCCTGGCCGACTTCGATGGCGGGTACCGATAGGCCCATCAGACGGCGCGGCTCCGCCGAATAGCGCTTCACTACCAGGTCCCACCCAAATTTTTCGGGCCGCACGAAGAAGTGATACAGCGACACCAGTGCCGTTTCCAGGCCGGTGATGCCGTTGGGCGCGCTGATGAAATCCTGGGCTTTTTCAAACGGCGTGTGCGGCGCGTGGTCTGTGGCAATCAGATCGAAGACGCCCTCGATGAGCCCTTCGAGTAGGGCATCGCAATCCGCCTGCGTGCGTAGCGGCGGGTTCATCTTGTAGTTGGTGTCGTAGTCGCCGATGTGCTCATCGGTGAACAGCAGGTGGTGCGGGGCCACTTCGGCCGTCACCTTCACATCGCCACGCGATTTCCACCAGCGGATGGTTTCCATACCCAGCTTGCTCGACACGTGCTGGATGTGCACATGCGCGCCCGCCGCCCGGGCCAGGCGAATGTCGCGGTCGATGATGATTTCCTCTGCGCACGCCGGCGAGCCCTTGATGCCGAGCCGGTAGCTCATCACGCCTTCGTTGAGGGCGCGCGGCCCGGCTAGTTCGGGTACTTCGCAGTGGCTGGCGAAAAACATCCCAAACTCAGTGGCGTACTGCATGGCCCGCAACAGTACTGCCGGGTCGTTGGTGGTGTCCCCGTCGTCGGTGAGCATGGTTACCCCGAGTCGGTGCATACCTTCAATTTCAGCCAGTTCCTTACCCTCGCGGTTCTTGGTGACGCAGCCGGAGGTGTACACCGGAATGCGCGACCGGTGCTTGGCATTTTCCAGCACAGTGGCTACTACTGTCGCTGAGTCGATGGCCGGGCGGGTGTTCGGCATCATCACCACGCCGGTAATACCGCCATTGATGGCGGCCTCGCTCCCCGTAGTAATGGTTTCCTTGTTCTCAAACCCTGGGGCGCGAAAATGAACGTGCGCATCAAACATACCTGGCATAAGCACCCGGCCGCGTGCGTCGATGACACGCACGCCCTCGGGAATGGCTAGGTTGCTGCCGATGTCCTGAATTTTTCCTTCGACAATCAGGACATCGCCCTCGAGCAGCACAGGTGAATTTTCGGAGGCGATGCGGGCGTTTTGAAGGAGAAGCATGAAGTGATAATTTCTGTAAACCGGCTAGGGTTGTTGAAGATGTAAGTTAAAAAGCGGCGTCAGCTGTTGCGTCTGGCGGTTAGGGCATAACTAGCTTCGAGCTAGCCCGCTGCTGCGCAGCATACGACTCCTGCCGCGGAAATTCCCCGCCCGGCGTGAGCCAGTCGAGCACAGCCATGCGGATGGAGATGCCGTTTTCGACCTGGTTGGTGATGAGGCTGCGCTCGTAATCCATCACGGCGTCGCACAGCTCGACCCCGCGGTTCACAGGACCGGGGTGCATGATGTAGAGGCCCCGGTCGCGGATTTCGGCCAGCCGGGCAGTGGTGATGCCGTAAACCCGGTGGTATTCGCGGACGCTGGGGAAGAATTGCACGTCCTGGCGCTCCATCTGCACGCGAAGCAGGTACACCACATCGGGCGCCCAGGCCATGGCCGTTTCATAGTCGGTGAAGCGGGGGATGGTTGCCGGGCCGTACTTGGGTACCAGCGAGCCTGGGCCCAGGTAAGCGACTTCAACGCCCAGCTTTTGCAGCAGGGTGCTGGTAGAGCGCGCAACGCGGGAGTGGAGGATATCGCCGATAATGAGGACTTTTTTGCCCCGAGGGTCGGAGAATTTTTCCCGAATGGTGAAGGCGTCCAGCAGGGCCTGGGTGGGGTGCTCGTGCGCCCCGTCGCCGGCGTTGATAACTGAGGCCGTGGTTTGGCGGGCAATCATGCCGGGTAGGCCGGGGTGACTGTGGCGGACGACGATGTAGTCGGTGCGCATGGCCTGGAGCGTCTCGATTGTCTCGCGCACCGACTCGCCTTTGGTGATAGAGGAGTGGTCGACGTTGAAATTCGTTACCTCCGCCGAGAGGCGTTTGGCGGCCACCTCGAAGGAGGAGTGCGTCCGGGTGCTGGCCTCATAGAATAGCATGAGCACGGACTTGCCATCGAGGGCAGGAATTTTCTTCACCGATTGGGTGAACAATTTTTTAAAGGACGTGGATTGGTCGAGCAAAAACTCGATTTCCTCACGGTGAAGGGATGCGATGTCGAGCAGGTCTTTACGTGCCATACCGGAGT
Source organism: Hymenobacter sp. NBH84 (assembly GCF_014217645.1). NCBI lineage: Bacteria > Pseudomonadati > Bacteroidota > Cytophagia > Cytophagales > Hymenobacteraceae > Hymenobacter > Hymenobacter sp. NBH84. The sequence goes on along the minus strand of NZ_CP043644.1, from coordinate 2,285,636 downwards.
TGAGGAAAAGTGAGGTTGTCTAACTAAAAGGAACAAGGTGAAGTCTTATCTGCTACTACCCATGATGGAGCAGCCACCTACTCGCGTGTGGGCTGAGGCATTAGCGGCAGCAACCACGGTTGGGGGCGAGCGTGTTGGTGTTCAGGGGGGTAGGGTAGGGGGTAGGAGCGTTTAAGGTATGCCCTACAAATTGGTGGCGGGGCGACAGCCGACGAACGCACTGGGCATAAAAAAACCGTTTCGAAATCCGAAACGGTGGCGGCGCAACACCCAGAAAAAACAACGGAAATACCAGAAGCAAAATCGGGAAAACCAACGGTGGCGAAGACCTTGCGGCCTACTCGCGGCTCCCCGCCGAGCAGGGCCCCGCGCTTCATCATCAAGTTTTTTGGTTGAAGCACGATGCAAAGCTACGGTATTGTTACGTATTCTTTAAGCATGTTAAGCAAGAATTTCTGTTGAGGCAAACGTACGCATTGAGGAAAAACGAGCAAAAAACCTCCGGCTTACTACGCTACGCGGAAGCGTTTCGGGCTGATTTGGTGCCTCTATTCCTTCAGCTGTAAGTTGGGTCTTGGGGGTAGACGCATGGCTTAGGGTAGAACTCCTGTCGAAAAGCAAAAAGCGCATCTAAATCAAGGCTCAGGGCATCTTGTAAATCCTCGTTGGAGAAATCAAATTCTCAGTGCGGAGGCGGTGGTCTGATGGTATTTTTAGTAGGCCTACCCTGCTGGTGCCACAAACTACAAACCTCTCCTTCGCGGACTTGATAGATTGTAAAATAAACATATAATCTTCTTGATTTCAGATGGTTATTTTTTTAAAGCACGGCCAAGGCTTACCCCAGCAACCCAAAGCGCTCTAAAAAAAAGCGTGCTATAATCAACTGTGTTGAGCGAAAGTCGGTAGATACTCGTTGCCACACACGAACCTTTTCGTAACGCTCCTGTTGTCCTGATATGTCTGACTCCACTAAACGCGCCCGGGTACGCAAGCCCGTTGAATCGCCAAGCACACCTCTTTCTTCGGCAGAACATCTGGCAGCACTCCACGCCCGTGAAGCGGGTAAAACCGTCATGTATCAGGTAGACGCCTGGGGTCATGTGGAAACGCGCTTTGTTCGGTCGCAGAACGTTGAGGCGTGGCTCGCCAAAGGCTTCTTTGTTCGCTAGCCCCGCGCAACCATAGTGCATTCCTGAAGCTCCGTTGATAAACGGAGCTTTTTGTTTTTCCACCTGGTACCTCAAGCCGCCAGCATGTGGCTACCAGGGGTAGGGCGCGCGTAGAACTAGAGAATTCCGCCAAGGGATTGAAAACTGCTAATTCATCGTCCTTTTACAGTATCGAAGCCCTGGCTACGGCATTCGCTTAGTAACCACTAGTTGCAACAGCCCTTGTTGGCGGTGCTCTTATCTTAGAGGAGCGACGTACGTACGACGCCCGATTTTTTCGGTTGGAGGAATGCGCGTACCGCCATTAGTTTCAGAGCAAAGATTGATTTGCGAAAAAATTGCATCCATCCTCTGCTAACAGCTTACGTAGAAAGTGTGTAGCAGCTAGTGAGGCCAACTGTAGCCTACCCTACCCGCCGAGCCCAAACGGCCACTACCCACGCACCGCTGTGCGTATCCAGAATGTATCGCAGACATTAACCTTCGAAAACTGTACGATTTTATGAGTGACTTAGCTAACCTACAGACTTTGCTTGGCCAAACCCTTCGCATACAGTACCAGCTCCAAGGCTCGGAGCAGGGTAACGCCACACTCACCGTGCAGCCCGACGACCAATTAGTAGTAGGGCCCGCGGGCAGCCAGCTCGTGTATTCGTTTCAGGATGGGCGCTTCGTGAGCCTGGAGATTCTGGTGGCCGCGGGATGATGCAGCGGGTGCTTTAGGGAACGGCACCGGCTTTGGCATCCTGCTCGGCAGAAATGCGCGTCAGACTCTGAGAAGTGAGCAAGCAGGCCAGCAACCCGGTCCAGCCGGTTTGGTGGCTGGCACCCAGGCCGCGTCCGTCGTCGCCATGGAAGTATTCGTAGAATAGGGGGTAGTCGCGGAAGTGTGGGTCATATTGCAGCCGCTCGTTGGTCCCAAAAGATGGCCGACGCCCTGTAGAATCCTGCAAAAACAGCTTGTTCAGGCGTTCTGTGAGGGCGTTGGCAATTTCTTGCAGGGTGCAGTGGTGGCCGGAGCCCGTTGGGTATTCCACCTGGAAAGCATCGCCGTAGTAGGCGTAGAAGCGTTGCAGTGACTCAATAAGGAGATAATTAATCGGAAACCAGATGGGGCCGCGCCAGTTGGAGTTGCCGCCAAACATATCCGAATCCGACTCGCCGGGTAAATAGGCTACAGTGAAGTTGGCCTCGGCCATGGGAAAGTAGTAGGGCTGCTCTTGGTGGTAACGCGACAACGCCCGAATGCCAAACTCCGACAGGAACTCCTGCTCATCCAGCATGCGGGTGAGCAAACACCGGAGGCGGTGGCTGCGTAGCAACGACAGCCGATGCCGCGCGCCCTGGCCCGGCACCTGCCAGTGCGACACTAGCTCGGCCAGGTGCGGACGGTTGTGGAGCAGCCAGCGCAAACGCTGCGCAAATTCGGGTAGGGCGCTGAGCAACGTATCATCGAGTACTTCCACGGCAAACAGCGGAATCAGCCCCACAATGGAGCGTACTTTTAGCTTGGTACGCACGCCGTCGGGGGTGTGCAGCACATCGTAATAAAAGTTGTCTTCCTCGTCCCAGAGGTTGAACTGCCCGTCGCCCCCTTTGGTCATGGCTTCTACGATGTAGAGGAAATGCTCGAAAAACTTGCTGGCCATTTCCTGGTACACGGGGTTGGTGAGGGCCAGCTCCAGGGCAATGCGCATCAGATTCAGTGCGTACATCGCCATCCAGCTGGTGCCGTCGCTCTGCTCGATGTGGCCGCCAGTGGGTAGGGGCGCCGAGCGGTCGAACACACCAATGTTATCCAGCCCCAAAAAGCCGCCCTCGAAGATGTTGCGGCCGTTGCGGTCTTTCCGGTTCACCCACCACGAGAAATTTAGGTTGAGCTTATGAAACATAGCCTCCAGAAAGACCGTGTCGCCGTGGCCGTTCCGCTGCATCTGATCCATCTGGTACACGCGCCAGGTAGCCCAGGCGTGCACGGGTGGGTTGGCATCGGAGAGGTTCCACTCGTAGGCGGGCAGCTGGCCGTTGGGGTGCATGTACCAGTCGCGGGTGAGCAGGCGCAGCTGCTGCTTGGCAAACTCGGCATCGACCATGGCCAGTGGGATGCAATGGAAAGCCAAATCCCAGGCCGCGTACCAGGGGTACTCCCACTTGTCGGGCATGGAGATGATGTCGGCGTTGTAGAGGTGGCGCCAGTTATTATTGCGGCCCGTGCGCCGCTCGCTCGGGGGCGCCACAAACTTGGGGTCACCGTCGAGCCACTGGTTCAGGTCGTAGTAGTAGAACTGCTTGCTCCAGAGCATGCCGGCAAAGGCCTGTCGCTGCACGTTGCGGGCATCGGGGTCGGCCATACCCTGTTGTAGGGTGGCGTAGAACGCATCGGCCTCCTGCCGGCGCTGGGCGACTACCTGATCGAAATCAGCAAACGGAGCCGGGAGGGGCGTTTTACGCAGGCGTACCCGCACGGTCTGCGCCTGGCCAGCGGCTACAGTCAGCTGGTAGTGGGCCGCTACTTTGGTGCCGTATTGCGCCGTGTTGATGGCCTCCTGCCTACCCTCTACCAAGTAATCGTTGATGCCGTCTTTGTAGAATTTTCCTTCCTCGGGCCTGTTATAGAGGCGGACGCCATTGGTGTCGTTATCGCAAAAAAGCAGCGCCGGGGTCTGGTCACAGTAGAGCTGATACTCTCCTAGCTCCGGGTGCGTTAGGTGCACGGTACCCGGCCCTGTACTGCGTAGCTGCGGGCGGGGACGGTAGTGCTCAAAGGCCCAGGTGTTCCGAAACCACGCCTGAGGCAACACGTGCAAATTAGCCGTTTCGGGGCCTCGGTTATGCACCGTTAGTTGCAGCAGCAGGTCTTCCGGCCCCGCCTTGGCGTATTCAATGAACACGTCGAAGTAGCGACTTTCGTCGAAGATGCCCGTGTCGAGCAGTTCATATTCGGGCTCCTGCCGCGTGCGTTGCGCGTTGTGCGCACGCAACTGTGCATACGGAAACGCCTGCTGTGGATACTTATACAGCATCCGCATGTAGGAGTGGGTAGGAGTGCTGTCGAGATAATAGTACAGCTCCTTCACATCCTCGCCGTGGTTGCCCTCGCCGTTGGTGAGGCCAAACAAGCGCTCCTTCAGCATCTCATCCTGGCCGTTCCAGAGGCCCACACCCAGGCACAGTAGCTGCCGCGCGTCGCTAACGCCGCCGAGGCCTTCCTCGCCCCAACGGTAGGCGTAGCGGCGGGCCATATCGTGAGTGATGTAGTTCCAGGCATTGCCATCAGACGAGTAGTCTTCGCGCACAGTGCCCCATTGTCGCTCCGTTAGGTAGGGCCCGAATTTCTTCCAGGCGGCTGTTTCGGCGTGATCTTCCGCTAATCGTAAGTGTTCTGGGCTCATAGAAAAAGAAGGCGCAACGGGTGCGCGTAGTCAGCATACCAACTTGGCACCCGACAGGCAGTACCGAATTCACGACTTTGACCAGTGATAGTTCACTGGCCAGGCAGTCGCATCAATACAAGAAAGAAGGAAAGTAGTACGCCGTAGCACGTGTCAGACCTCAGGTGAAGAGAGGTATAGCAGGCGTGAATATACAGCGGGCGCCCTGGTCATACGCGGGCTCTAAAAGCTGAGTTTTCGGCGAGCTGAGCCGTATAAGTACTTTTTCTGCCCTCGTCGAGGCTGGCCGAAGCCGCGCTACGGGCGGGAAGGGCTACGGCGTGCTGCGTTGCACGGCCGGCAACCCATGAGGCTGTGGCCAACGAGAAAAACACCTAGTGTAAAATCCCTATTTAGCCAGATCGAATTACGTATTTTCTGGATGGTGGCCTACAAAGGCCAGGGCGTATAACCAGTAGGTGCAAGGCCCGGCAACTACAAGAGGCCTTCTCCATCGCTCGCCATCGATTGATCGGGCCTACTGTCGCGTTTCCGTATCCCTTTCTTTTCCTATGGCCACCTCTTCTGCTGCCCGTCATCACCCGGTGCTCACCGGCCTCCTTGTGCTGGTTGGGGTACTGTTGGTAGGCGGCGTTGTTGCCTACTTCGCCACTGATAAAGGCAAGGACTTGCTGCCTACCCTAGAGCAGCCGACGCTCAACATCAGCAACGTCACCCGCGAAAAAATCAAGGGCCAAATGGTGGTGCAGCTGCATAACCACGCGCCCCTCACGCTTCGCATCGACAGCCTGCGCTACGTGACCCGCGTAGATGGGAAGCAACTGGCGCAGGGCCACAAAAGCCAACCGCTTGTGGTCCAAAAAAATGCCACCAACCGCCTGGAGCTTCCGCTGGAGTTGAATTTGCCCGAACTAACCCGCAAAGCCAAAGAAGCGCAGCGCGACTGCGTAACGGTGCACATGCACACCGTGCTCTACGCCGATTTGCCTGGCGTGGGTCCTCAGCAGATTCCGGTAGATGTGCGCAAGCGCGTATACATTCCTAAACTGCCTAAGATTGAGGTAGCCGATGTAGACGTGACCAAGCTAGGCCTAAAAAACGGCGAAGCAGTGGTAAACCTACGCGTGACGAATTACGAATCCCTCCCATTTACAGTCGAGCAAGTGAACTATCGTTTCCAGATAGAAGACGACCTCGACGTGAAGGGCCAGGAAACCAAGAACGTTACGTTCCGCAAGAAGGGCATCGAGCTACTGCCCATTCACGTTCGGTTCGACACCAAGTCGATGCCGAAGGTGCTGTTCAAGTCTCTTTTCAAGGCCAAGAAAACCGACTATAAACTCACGGGCACCGCCACTGTGGCGGCCGGCGAGGCCAGCGCCCGCGACGCTACCATGCGCTTCAACAGCACCGGCACCGTGAAGGACCTGAAGGAGCTGGCCAAAGCCAATAAGGAAAAGTGAAAGCCGAACGGCACCTGCACGAAGTCGGTCTAACATAATGCCGCCGCCCGCAGCAGAGCTGCTGGGGCTAGCACAGCCGAGCGAGTGCAGAAAGGGCAGAAGTTCTACCTGAATACAAAAAGCACAGCACTAGACCTTGACAGCCGTTTGCATGTCTACTACCTCTGGTTGCAGCAGGCTACCTAGCAGCTGGCGCACGGTAGCCACGTTGGCCACGGCATAGCGGGCCAGCGAGCGAGGCGTGGGGCCTACCTTCAGGGTATACGCTTCCGGGGGTAGGGCCACAAAGGTGTCCTCGTCGGTGCGGTCGTCGCCCAGGGCCAGCACAAAAGGCGGGGGCTTGGGTCCGAGCCACTGAGCAGCGGCCGTGCCTTTGTGGATGCCAGCGTTCTTGATTTCGAGCACCTTCTTGCCTTCCAGTACGTGCAAATCGGTGTTAGACGTCATAAAAGCGAGGTGGTTTAGCAGGTCGCGGGCACGCAAGGCACCCAGTCCGGCATCGGCGCGGCGGTAGTGCCACACCAAGGAGTAGTCTTTTTCTTCGATGAAGGCGCCCGGCGTACGGCCCACATACTGCTCCAGAATAGGCCGAATATCGCGCTTCCACTCGGCGCGCAGACCTTCCTGAAACAAGTGCCACCTGCTGCCAGCCCGGCGCAGCCACACGCCGTGCTCGGCAATAAAATCGATGGGCAATTGACCCAGCCAGTCGTCCAGCGTCGCCCGGTCGCGCCCGCTGATAACGACTACCTGATTACGCGCATCGGCTGCCAGGTTGCCCAGCAGCTCCAGTAGTTCTTGGTCGGGGCGGGCCTGCTGCGGATTGTGTTGGAAGCGCACCAGCGTACCATCGTAGTCCAGCAGCAACAGGCGCCGTTCGGCCACTTGGTAGTCGTGGCGCAGCTGGCTTTGGGCATGGGCATCGAGCACATCGGTGGCTAGAGTTTGCTGTTTGATTTTGCTATAGGTCAGTCGGTCCATAAATAGCCGCGTCCAAGCAAATACATTGTACTGCCGCACTAGCTGCTGCATGGCTGCCATGCGGGTCTGTTGCTCCTCGTCGGGTAGGTGTAGGGCTTCGCGCAGGGCTTCTACCACTTGGTTGGTGTTGGTCGGGTTGATGAGCAACGCCTCGGCCAGCTCCTGCGCCGCCCCGGCCCGCTCGCTTAGAACAAGCACCCCGCGCTGATCGGCTTTGCTGGCAATGAACTCCTTGGCGACCAAGTTCATGCCGTCGCGTACGGGTGTCACCAGGGCCACGTCTGCCAGGCGGTACAAGGCCGATAGCTCCTCAAAGGGAAACGAGCGGTAGAAGTAGTGAATGGGATTCCAGCTGATGGTGCGGTACTGTGCATTGATGCGCCCCACCAGCTCGTCGATTTCTTCCTTGAGGGCAGCGTATTGCGGCACTTGGTCGCGGGAGGGCACCACCACCATCAGCAGATTCACCCGCTCACGCCACTCGGGGTAGCGCACCAGCAGCGCCTCGAAGGCATGTAGGCGCTGCGCAATGCCCTTGGAGTAGTCGAGCCGGTCGATGGACAGCACCACTTTCGCGTCGCCCAGTGCTTGCCGGTACGCCTGCTCGTGCTGCTGCGCGGCCTCCGAAATGGCCGCGTCGGCGTAGCGTTGGTAGTCAATGCCCATCGGAAAGGCATCGACCAGCACCGGACGGTCGGGCATTTCCACCTGCCCGTTGTGGTTGGGCAGCCCCAGCAGGTGCGACACCGCGCTCAGGAAGTGGTGCATGTAGTCGAAGGTGTGGAAACCGATGAGGTCGGCGCCCAACATGCCGCATGCCGCGCACTAGCTCGGTGCCCCAGGGTAGGGCCCGCAGCAGCTCGTAGGAGGGAAACGGAATGTGCAGGAAGAAGCCAATAGTAGCCTCCGGCCGCTCGCGGCGCAGCATTTCGGGTAGCAACAGCAGTTGGTAGTCGTGCACCCAGATGGTGTCGTCGGGGCCGGCCAGCGCCAGTACGGCCTGACAGAATTTCTCGTTCACGGCCACGTAGGCGTCCCAGTGCGCTTGCTCGTAAGTGGCATACTGCGGGAAGTAGTGGAAGGTAGGCCAGAGCGTGGAGTTGCTGAAGCCCTCGTAGAAATCCCGGATTTCGGCTTCGGTCAGAAACACCGGGGCCATGCTGTCGGCGCTCAGTTGCTCGCGTACGTGGTCCTGCTCGGCGGGGTCGTCTACGGAGAGGCCGGGCCAGCCTACCCACACGTTGCCCTCGGCCCGGTAGATGGAGCCCAGGCCCGTGGCCAGCCCGCCTTCGCTGGGCTGAAACGTAAGGCCCGTGGCCGCGCGCTGTACTTTGGTGGGTAAACGGTTGGAAATAATAATGGTTCTGGACATAAGTCGAAAGCGATAGGCAGGGTAGGAGAGAAGACCTTATTCTGCCTCGTTGAAATCCGGCAGCGTGAAGCGCTGGCCCCTGGAAAGCAAGTGCAGGCGCAGGTCGCGGATGGAGAAGACCTCGCCGGGCGCAATGTCAGGGATGGTGTTGCCGGTGCAGTGGTGCCCATCGAGCACCACCACCATGCCATTGCCGATAACCTCCACCTCGCGGCCTTTGCTTATCAGCACCGCCGTATCTTCTTCCAGCCCCAGCCCAATGCAGCCGGGATTGGTAGCAATAATCTGGGCCATACGCACCATGCGGCCACGGGCAATAAAGTGGGTGTCGATGGCCACATCGCGCAGCAGTTGCAGACCCGTGGTGACATGAATTTCGTCCTTGACAAACCCGGCATCGTTGCGTCCCTGGTAAATCATGGGCGTGCTCATGGCCGTGGCCCCGGCGCTGGTGCCGGCAATGAGAAGAGGCTCGTGGAGGTAGCGCTCGGTGAGGCAGTGCAGCAGCTTGGTGCCACCAAGCAGGGCCGTGAGGCGCAATTGGTCGCCGCCGGTGAACAGCACGCCGTCGGCCCGATTGATAATCTCCAGCGACTCGGGGCTGTTGGCCTGCTCGCGGCTCTGGATGTCGAGCACTTCCACTTGCTCAATTCCCAGCGAGGAAAACACCTCTACGTAGTCCTGAGCAGCGGCGGCAGCGTCTTCGGCCGCCGTGGGGATAACCACGATGGTGCGGGAGCCGTGCAGCTCATCCACAAAGCGCTGCAAAATAAAATCGGCCGATGTATCGTGGTCCTGCGCCTGCTCATCGGCCTTGTGGCGCTGTTCGTGGCCGCCAATAGCCAGTAGGCGGCCCTTTGGTCGTGGGGTATGGGTAGACATGAATGAAAAGCAAGGAAAAGGTAGGCAGCAAACACGCTCCTACCCGCTGTAACGGGTAGGAGCGTGCACACTAATCAGTTGGGGACGACAACAGCGGCGTGGTAGCCAGCCACATCCCAGCCCTTCGATACGGGTTGCCGTAAGGACGGACTCAGCTTGTTGTACGGTGCGAAAAGCCAGCAGGAGACGTCAAAAACACGGATTTGGAACAGGGGAAACGCGTATTTTCTTCAACGAATACCAGTGCTTTCGGTCGGTGGGCCTACCCCAGAAGGGAGCACGCCACCCGCAGACTCAGTTTACCTGCTTGCCTGCGTGCCCCACGGGCGTAAGCTGCCATAGCTGCCCGCCGCCGGTAGGCAAACAGTGCAGGCGGTAGTAGCCACGGAGCTGCTGCCCGCCAGAGGTGAGGTGGAGCATGCCGCGTGCCAGCTGGGTGCGCAGACTGGCGTTAGTGCCAGCGGTAGCCAATACCACTTGGACTGAACCTGTTTCCAGGGACCGTAAAGAAGGAGTAGAATCCTCAGTAGCTAACCGCCAGAGTAAGACAGGGTGCTTGGCTACCTGCTGTAGTGGTTGAGACACCACCCAGCTGGCCACCACGCCCGTGCCGTCCTCCAGTACCAGCTCAGGGTAGGTAGGAATACTTGGCGAGCAGCCAATAGCAAAGCGGAGAGCCGGGTGGGGTGGTACTACCACTACATCGGCAAACATGAGTTCGGGATTCATAGCGAGGGTAGGACGGGATAGTAGCATGCTCTATATAACGGCGCCTACCCAGATACAGCGGTACAGAAAATACGGATTCTTCCAAGGTTCATTCTCTGGTATACTCCGAATTTGTACCTAGTGCGCACAGCGGGAATTGTCTTAAAATATTGATAAAAAGAGGATTGCTTAGTAAGTGTTTTCTGCGAAATACTCCTTTAGGCAAACGCTTGACTATAACTATTAGACGCGCCAAGCAGTAAAGCGTTGGTGGTTAAAGTATAGTTATTGGGGACTGACTGCACTAGTACCTGAGCCAGTACGCTGATGCAGCGGCGGTAGCGCCCTTGCCGGCTGGTGATGGAAGAGCAGAGCCTCACGCAGAATATGAAGAAAGAGGAGATACAGATAACGGATTGGCAACGAATTCTGCTGGGGCAGGCCCCGTTTGAGTTTCTGTTGGAAGTGGTCGTGCGCACGCTTATCATCTACGTGGTGCTGGTGCTGGCCATGCGCGTGTTGGGTAAGCGCATGAACGCGCAGCTCTCCGTGGCCGAGCTGTCGGTGATGATTATGCTGGGCGGCATCGTGTCGGTGCCCATGCAGGTGCCCAACCGGGGCCTGCTGCACGGTATGCTGGTGCTATCGTGCATGGTGGGCATGTACCGGGGCATCAACTGGCTGGCCTACCGGTTTCGGCGCGTCGAGCAGCTGACCCAGGGCAACCTGCACATCATCGTAGCCGATGGGGTGCTGAACCTGCAAGCCATGCACCGCGTCCGGCTCTCGCGGCAGCAGTTGTTTTCTTACCTGCGCGCCGCCCATATGCAGCAGCTTGGACAGGTGAAGCGGGTGTACCTGGAGGCCAATGGCAAGTTCAGCATCTACCCGCAGGAGCCTCCCCGCCCTGGGCTGTCGCTCCTACCCGAGAAAGACCCGGCCATTCGGGAGGCCGAACCCGCAGACCACACCGTGAAGGTGTGCCAGCAGTGCGGCCACCCCGAGGCGGCCGACCACAAACCATGGCAGTGCCCCCACTGTGGGCATCAGCACTGGGCAAATGGTGTATGTAAGCTCTGATCTACTATGAAGCCAGAAGACATTCACCTCACCGATTGGCTCCGCATCCTGGTGGGCGAAGTGCCAATCAGCTTCTACCTCGAGGCCGTTCTGCGTGTGGTGTTCATCTACCTGCTCCTGTTGGCCTGTATGCGCTTGATGGGTACCCGCATGGGCTCGGTGCTCACCCGCAACGAGATGGTGGCCATGGTGTCGTTGGCGGCTGCCAATGGCGTTGCCCTCATGGCGCCCGACCGGGGACTGGTGCCGGTGGTAGTAGTGGCGGCCATCATTGTAGGCTACCAACGTCTGATTGCGTGGTGGGCGCTCCGCAGCAAGAAATTCGAGAGTGTCGTGCTAGACGATGTGCGGATTCTGGTACAGGATGGCCGTTTGCAACTAAACGGGCTACAGGCTAGCGTGTTGTCACGGGAGCAAATGCTGGCCAAGCTGCGGCAGGAAAGTGTTCGTAACCTGGGTATGGTGCAGCGGGCCTACCAGGAGGCCAGCGGAGATTTCTCTGTTCTAATGTTCACGGAGCCGCAGCCCGGCCTGTCCATTCTGCCAACAGAAGACGCGGCTTTCCGGGACGAGCAGCAGAAAGTCGAGGGCCAGTTTGCCTGCGGCAGCTGCGGCCACCTGGAGTCCAATGCACAGGTGCCTACCCACCAGTGCACACGCTGCGGCGAACAGGAGTGGCAGCCCGCCGTGCTGGGGTAGGAGGCGACCAGGCACGGCGGGCTCTAGATTCCCCTTAGTTCCGCCCTTTAAGGTGCGGGCACGAGGGGTGGAGGCGAAAAACGGGAGCAGTAGTGTGTACTACTACAGCGGTTTTGCAGGCCGTGTACCCGCTGGCGTGACCCCACCCCCAGCCCCTCCGGGAGAAGGGTGCGTTCTAATGGAGCTATTAGCTAACAGCCATTGGCTATCAGCTTCGTCTGGCACCCCTCTCCCGGAGGGGAGGGGCTGGGGGTGGGGTCACGCCAGCGCAACCTGTACACCGACTACAAAATGGCTGTAATAAAGCCTGCGTTTTGCCACAGCCACACTTGTTGTTATTTATCAACCACCTCTGTTGCCAGCGCTGCCAAATCCAGCCCATCAAATGTGCCAGAGGTCATCATCAGCAAGTTGGTGTTCTGCCAGTTTTGCTGATGCAGAAAATCGGCCAGGGCCTTGCTATCGGTGAATACCTGCAAATTGGGACGTTGGAAGGCCTGTTGCACGGCCTCGGGGGGTAGGGCCGGTAGGCGCTTGTGTTCCAGCACGTGCGGGTTGAAGTAGACTACCGCCACATCGGGCGCATCGAACGTGTGGGCGTACTGGGGTAGGAAGGCTGGGTTGAGTGAGCTGAAGGTGTGCAATTCCAGGCAGGCTACCAGCCGGCGCTTCGGGAACTGCTGTTTTAGGGCTGTGGCCGTGGCTTTCAGCTTGCTAGGCGAGTGCGCAAAGTCCTTGTACACCACTGAGTCTTGGCCCTCGCGCACCAGCTCCAGGCGGCGTGCGGCGCCTTTGAAAGTCGCAATGGCTTCGTAAAAATCCTTGCCTTTGATGCCCAGTTGTTTGCACACCTCCTTGGCCGCCGAAATGTTGCGCAGGTTGTGGGCGCCAAATACCTGCACAGGCACCTGCTCATCGCGCTTGGTGAGGAGGTAGGTTTTGCCATCGCGCAGCACATGCTCGTGCGGGCCGTAGCCCACGTACTTCACGTCGGGCGAGGTAGGTACGGTCACGAGCTGCACCTGCTCGTCGTCTTGGTCGTAGATGAGCGTGCCGGCCTTGGGCGTCATCTCCGCGAAGATTCGGAACTGCTCGCGGTAGATTTCCTCCGTCGGAAACACATTGATGTGGTCCCAGCTGATGCCGGAAATCACGCCGATGTGATGCTGATAGAGGTGGAACTTTGGCCGCCGGTCGATGGGCGACGACAGGTACTCGTCGCCCTCAATGATGATAATGGGCGCATCTTCCGTCAGCTGCACCATCAGATCGAAGCCCGCCAACTGGGCGCCCACGGCGTAGTCGAACTTGCGCTGGTGGTAGCGCAATACGTGCAGAATCAGCGAAGTAATGCTGGTTTTGCCGTGCGAGCCGCCAATCACGATGCGCTGCTTGTCCTTGCTGGCCTCGTAGATGAACTCCGGAAACGAGTACACGCGTAGGCCCAGCTCCTGAGCGCGCAGCAGCTCGGGGTTGTCGGGACGGGCGTGCATGCCCACAATCACGGCGTCGAGGTCGGCGGTGATTTTCTCCGGGAACCAGCCTTCTTCGGCCGGCAGCAGCCCGGCAGCTTGCAGGCGACTTTTGGCGGGCTCAAATATCTCGTCGTCGGAGCCCGTGACGTGGGTACCGCGCTGGTGCAGGGCCAGGGCCAGATTGTGCATGATGCTGCCGCCGGTAGCAATCAGATGAAGGCGCTGAAAAGAGGAAGGGGTAGCGGGCATTGAGTAAGCGAAACGATGCAAGCGAATGGGCGGCAAAGGTAGGCAGATAGAACATACCAGCCGGAGTAGAGGTTAGGGAGGGACGCAACCAGAGCCGGCCGGTTATTGAGTGGGTAGGCGTGGCGTGCTGTCGCCTACCCACCCAAACAGGCAAATGGTCCTGCTGTCTGGTCGACACACACCATGTAACATAGTAAAAGAAACTGTATTTCCCACACGTGTTTTCTTCGCGTTAGCCGTTAGTTTTGTACCCCTTTTGCCTGGCCTGGCCGGGTGTGCGCCGGGCACGGCCGACTGAACATTTTTTGGTGCAGTCGCCGGCTGCTACTCCAGTTCTGCTTACCTTGTATTTCCCTCAACCCAATGAATGACCGGATGGATGACCGCCTGAAACAATCGGCCTCGCGGGCCAAAGCCGCCTGGACCAGCCGCCCGCCGGCTATGTCGATGGCTGCGCCTGCCGGCAAATTGCCCCCCCAGGCCCGCGAGCTGGAAGCAGCCGTTCTCGGCGCGCTCATGCTGGAAAAGGACGCCCTCACCACCGTTATCGACATCCTGAAGCCCCAAAGCTTCTACGACGACCGCCACCAGAGCATTTTCAAGGCTATTCTGAGCCTGTTTGATAAGTCAGAACCCATTGACCTGCTCACCGTCAACCAGGAGCTGAAGGAGTTGGGCGAGCTGGAAATGGCTGGTGGCACGCACTACGTGGCCAACCTTACTTTCAAGGTGAACTCGGCGGCCAACATTGAATACCACGCCCGCATCATCACCGAAAACGCCATCAAGCGCGAGCTGATTCGCATTGCCAGCGAAATCCACCGCGACGCGTTTGAGGATACCACCGACGTGTTCAACCTGCTGGATGCCACCGAGCAGGCGTTGTTTGAAGTGTCGGAATCCAACATCCGCAAAAACTTTGACGACATGCGTTCCTTGATGGGCAAGGCCATCAAAGAGCTGGAAGAAAAGAAAAACCAGAAGGACGGTCTCACCGGCGTGCCCTCCGGCTTCTCAGCCCTAGACCGTGTGACGAGCGGCTGGCAACCCTCTGACTTAGTGATTATTGCAGCTAGGCCAGGCATGGGCAAAACTGCTTTCGTGGTATCAGCCATGCGCAACGCGGCCGTGGACCACAAGAAGCCGGTGGCCATTTTCTCGCTGGAAATGTCGTCCATTCAGCTCGTGAATCGTCTGATTTCGGCGGAGGCGGAGCTGGATTCGGAGAAGATCAAAAAGGGGAACCTGGCCGACTACGAGTGGGCGCAGCTCAACCACAAGATTTCCTCGCTGTCGTCGGCGCCGATTTTTATCGACGATACGCCCGCGCTCAGCATCCGCGAGCTGCGCACCAAGTGCCGCCGCCTCAAAGCCCACCACGACATCCAGATGATCATCATTGACTACTTGCAGTTGATGACGGGCAACTCGGATGGGGGTAAGGGCGCCGGCAACCGCGAACAGGAAATTGCCTCTATCTCGCGGGCACTCAAGGGAATAGCCAAAGAGCTGAACGTACCCGTGCTGGCGCTGTCGCAGCTCTCACGCTCCGTAGAAACCCGCGGCGGCGATAAGAAACCGCAGCTGAGTGACCTGCGTGAATCTGGTTCTATCGAGCAGGACGCCGACATGGTGGTGTTCCTGTATCGCCCGGAATACTACAAGATTACGGAAGACGAAATGGGCAACCCTACCCAGGGCATGGGCGAGGTAATCATTGCCAAGCACCGGAACGGCTCCCTAGAAACGGTGCAGCTCAAGTTTATCGGTCGCTTCACCAAGTTTGCCGACCTCGACGGGGTAGGCGGCTTCGAGGGTGGCGGCGACTACAATCCCGGCGCCTTCCCTACCAGCACCTTCGACGAGGACCCGAGTGCCTTTGCCCCAAACACCATTCGTCTGGGCTCGCGCATCAACAATGACACGCCGCCCCCGCAGGCCTTCCCCCGCAGCAACTTCGGCAACGAAGACCCGCCGTTTTAAGAATAAAACCTTGTCATCCTGAGCACAGCGAAGGACCTTATCACAGTAGAACGACAAGCGTCAGATAGTAATTCTAACGCTTGTCGTTCTACTGTGATAAGGTCCTTCGCTGTGCTCAGGATGACAAAAGAGCTTTCAACCTTCTACCCTCACAGCAATGCGCGTAGCAATTATTGGATGCGGCAACATGGGCATGGCCTACGCCAAATCCTTCCTGCAAAACAACCTGGTGAAGCCCGAAAACATGCTGCTGGTGGCTAAGAGCCCGGCCCGGCAGACGGAGCTGGAGGGTAGGCAGGCCGGGCGCGTACTGTTGGGTATCACGCAGGAGGTAGGCCAGTATGACCTAATCATTGTGGCCGTGAAGCCCCAGGACTTCAGCGCGGTAGCGCGGGAACTGCGCGATGTGGTACAGCCCCATCAGATGGTGCTGTCCATCATGGCCGGCATTCCCATTGCGCGGTTGCAGCAGGAGCTGGCGCATCCGCTCATCATTCGGGCCATGCCCAACACGCCGGCTCTCATCGGGCTGGGCATGACGGCCTACGCCGCCGCCGAGGGCCTGACGGTGCGGCAAATCCGGCAGGTGGAAAACCTGATTAACTCCACCGGGCGGGCCGTGTTTCTAGAGCAGGAAAACCTGCTCGACGCCGCCACAGCCGTGAGCGGCAGCGGCCCGGCCTACTTCTTCTACATTGTGCGGGCCATGATTGAGGCCGGCCGCCAGCTGGGCTTCGACGAGGCCTTGGCCGCGCAGTTGGTGAAGCAAACGATGTTGGGCTCCTTCCACTTGCTCAACAACTCCGAAAAGTCGCTGGATGAGTTGATTAAGGCCGTAGCCTCGAAGGGCGGCACCACGGAGGCGGCCCTCACGGTATTCGGGGAGCGGGATTTGGCGGGGGCGCTGATTGGGGGAATTAGCGCGGCCGAGCGCCGGGCGGGGGAGCTGTCGAAAGGGTAGGGTACAGGATACATACCATTCCCACTCGGCTTGCCTAGCCTATACTTCCTGTGTATGGGCAGCCGAGGCAGCATCTAATCGAAGCTGATGCGCATTTCCCCAGTCTTTTAGGATGCTGATAACGGGCTCAAGCGTGCTGGCATAGGGCAGCGCTTGGTATTCGACTACAACCGGCGGGCCGGGATGCACCGTGCGCGCAAGGAGCTGGTGGGCTTCTAAGTCCTTGAGCTCCTTGGCCAGCACTTTCGTGGAGATACCCGGAATACTGCGCTCCAGGCCCCGGAAGTGATGCACACCTGAGAGCAGCGCTACGATTATTTGCAGCTTCCATTTGCCGCTGAACACGGTCAGCGCGCTACGTAATCCTTCTATGGTGTGGGTGCATTCCGCGGCGTTATGCTTGAGCATAGTAGAGTAAAGAAAAATTGTGATTTGGAAGAAAAACAGCTGATTACCTACCGGAAATCAGGTTACGAGGGCGTAATCTGCAACTTCTACGGAGAGCAAACAAAAGGGTAGCTGATTACTTGAGGAAACCAGAGTACCAGTGGTACGTCGAAACAGGGTGGGTAGATGCTGCCCGTTTTCGCATCGTTTTTTCTTCCTCATTTTACCTTTTTTCCTATGCAGATCCTGCAAATTATTTCCAGCGCCCGCGGGGCCGAGTCGTACAGCACCCAACTCAGCCAGGGAATTATCGACAAGCTACGCGCGGCGCATCCTGGTAGCTCCGTGGTAGTACGCAACCTGGCTAAGAATCCGTTTCCTCACCTGGAAGAAGCCCATCTGCAAGCCTATTTCACACCGGTTGAGGCGCGTTCGACGGAGCAGCAGCAGGCCGTGCGCCACTCCGATGAGGCCATTGCGGAGGTACTCGCTGCCGATGTGCTGGTCATTGGAGTGCCGTTTTATAACTTCTCCATTGCTTCGTCGCTGAAATCGTGGCTCGACCACCTGACGCGGGCGGGCATCACGTTCCGCTACACGCCTACCGGCCCGGAGGGACTGATAACGGATAAGCGGGTGTACCTGGCCGTAGCCAGTGGCGGCATCTACTCCGAGGGACCCATGCAGCCCTACGATTTTGCTACGCCCTACCTACGCTGGATGCTCGGGTTCCTGGGTATGACCGACATAACCGTAGCCCGCGCCGAGGGCGTGAAGCTACCCGAATTTCAGGCCCAAGCCCTGCAAAAAGGCCTAGATAGCGTGGCCGTCTAGCCATTACCTCAGGCGAGGCGTACCAACCCGACGGCCGCTGGGCTGGGGCGCCTCGCCTGAGGTAATGGCTGAATGATTTTGCGCAGTTTGCCTCATTAGATTGTTATCTTAAGTGAAATAGCTGGCCTTGTTCCTACCCTATAATTAGGGTTCTGCTGCTACGGACGCGGTACTGTTGTTGCAAGTCAACGCTGCCCTCGGATAGTAGTAAGATTCCCGGAAAACCCAGCGCTACCACCCCTTCGCCTTTGCTATGAACTCTCTGCAAGACCTCCACAAAACCGCTTCCGCGTTTCAGAAAACCGATAAAATGCCGGTGCTTTTCGTGGGGCACGGCTCGCCCATGAACGCGCTGGCCGATAACCCCTTCACCCAAACCCTGCACCAGCTGGGTAGGGATATCCGAAACCGGCAACCGCCGCGGGCGGTGCTGGTGGTGTCGGCGCATTGGCTCACGCGCGGCACCTACGTGGCCGTGAACGAGCGGCCCGAAACCATCCACGACTTCGGCGGCTTTCCCGACGAGCTGTTTGCCATGCAATACCCCGCGCCCGGCGCACCTGACGTGGCCCAGGAGGTGCTGGCCGCCCTACCCGACGCCCACCCCACCGACGAGTGGGGCCTCGACCACGGCACCTGGACGGTGCTGCACCACTTGTTTCCGGAGGCAGATATTCCGGTGTTTCAGCTCAGCATTGACTACGGCCGGCCGCTCACCTTCCACGCCGAGCTGGCCCGGCAGCTCCAATTTCTGCGCCGGCGCGGGGTGCTGGTGGTAGGCAGCGGCAACATTGTGCACAACCTCCGTCAGAGCATGCCCCACTTCCTGCACAACAACCCCGCGCCCCACGCCTGGGCCGCGGAGTTTGACGCCTGGGCCAAGCAGAAAATCGATCAGCGCGACCTGTTGGCGCTGGCACACTACCAGCAGGCCGGCGCCGCCGGTTCCCTCGCCGTGCCTACCCCCGACCACTACATCCCGATGCTCTACAGCCTGGCCCTAGCCGAAGCCGACGACGATATCCGGCACGCCTTCGAGGAGGTGAGCTTTGGTGGGATGAGCATGCGCACGTTTGTGGTAGGGTAGGGGCGGCGTTCTAGTGCTGGCTACCCGAGTGGACAGGCAACCCTCTGCGCCGGCCGTACATCTACCATAGCACAAGTCTATTCATCTTGTGCACCTGATGCGAAATCTACTTCTGCTGCTGCTCGCCTTTGCCGTTGCTACCCCGGCGGTTGCCCAGCAACCGACTGATACCGTGTATCGCGCCACGCCTCGCAAAGTCAACGAACTGGTGCACACGCGGCTGGACCTGCGGTTCGACTACGCCAAGCGCTACGCCTACGGCAAAGAATGGCTAACGCTAAAGCCGCACGCCTACGCCACCGACTCGCTGCGGTTGGATGCGCAGGGCATGGATATTCAGGCAGTGGCCTTGATGAAGGGGGATGTGCCGCAGCCCCTGCCATACGACTACAACCAGCGGCAATTGCTGATTCGGTTGGGGCGAATGGTGCCGGCGGGGGAGGCGTATACCATCTACATCGAGTACACGGCCAAACCCGACGAGCTGCACGCGAAGGGCTCGGCGGCTATTCGAGATGCCAAGGGCCTCTACTTCATCAACCCCGACAGCGCGGAGGCCGGCAAGCCTGTGCAAATCTGGACGCAGGGCGAGACGGAAGCCAATTCGGCCTGGTTCCCAACCATCGACAAGCCCAACCAGAAGTCTACCTCCGAAATCAGTCTGACGGTGCCCGCTAAGTACGCTACCCTCAGCAACGGCCTGCTGGTGAGCCAGGTGCCTGCCGGCCCCGGCCTGCGCCGCGACACTTGGAAAATGGCGCAGCCCCACGCGCCCTACCTATTTATGCTGGCTGTGGGCGACTTCCAAAAAACCACCGATACCTGGCGCGGCAAGGAGGTGAGCTACTACTTGGAGCCGCGGTACGCCGCGCAGGCCCGCGCCATTTTCGGGCAGACGCCCCCCATGCTGGAGTTTTTTTCTAAGCGTTTGGGCGTGGAGTTTCCGTGGCAGAAGTACGCCCAGGTGGTGGTGCGCGACTACGTGAGTGGGGCGATGGAAAATACCACGGCCTCGTTGTTTGGGCCGCACGCCCAGGGCACCGCCCGCGAGCAGCTGGACTGGGAGTACGCCGATGTGGAGCGCGAAATAGCCCACGAGCTGTTTCATCAGTGGTTTGGCGACTACGTGACGGCCGAAAGCTGGAGCAACCTGACCATGAACGAGTCGTTTGCCAATTTCTCGGAGGTGCTGTGGGCCGAGCACGCCCACGGCCCCGATGCTGGCGCCGCCCAGGCCGACCGCAGCCTGCGCAACTACCTGAGCAGCGCCGGCAACTATGCCAAGCCGCTCGTGCGCTTCACCTACGCCGACAAGGAAGACATGTTCGACGGGGTGAGCTACCAAAAGGGCGGTAGCATCCTGAACATGCTGCGTAGCTACCTGGGGGAAGAAGTGTTTTTTAAGGGCTTACAGCGCTACCTGACCCAAAACGCTTTCGGAACCGGCGAGGCCCAGCAGCTGCGGCTGGCCCTGGAAGAGGCATCGGGGCAGGATCTGAACTGGTTTTTCAACCAGTGGTACTACCGCGCCGGTCACCCCATTGTCACGATTGACTACGCCTGGGATGCGGCTCGGAAGGAGCAGCAAGTCACCATCAGGCAAACCCAGCCGGGACCGGCCTTTCAACTGCCGCTGGCCGTGGATGTATACGCGAATGGCCAGCCCACGCGCCACCACATTACCGTGCGGGCGGCCACCGAAACCTTCCGCTTTCCGTCGGCCAGCAAGCCGGATTTGGTGAACGTGGACGCCGAAAAGGTGCTGGTCTGGCAGAAAACCGACAACAAGCCGCTGGCCGCGTACGCCTACCAGTTCCACCACGCCCCGCGCTACCTCGACCGTCGCGAAGCCCTGGCGGCCGCCCAAACGCAGGTTACCCAGCCAGTGGCCCAACAGCTACTGGTAGCGGGCCTGGCCGATCAGTCGCCGGTGCTGCGCCAGTTTGCTATCGAATCCCTGGCGCTCCAGCAGGCGGGTTTGCGTAAAGCGGCTACGCCCGCGCTGCTACAGCTCGCTACAATCGATTCGTCGGTGCAGGTGCGGGCGGCGGCGCTGCTGGCGTTGGGTTCGCTCAAGGAGAAACGGTATGCCCCGCTGTTTGCGCAGGCTTTAGAAAGTCCGTCGTACCGGGTGCAGGGGGCGGCGCTGCAAGGGCTGTTGCCGCTGAATCCGAAGCTGGCTCTGACCCGCGCGTTGGCTTTGGAAGCCGACAATACGGGTGCCCTCACAGTAGCCCTGGTGCAGGTATACGGCCAGGTAGGCACGCTGGCGCAATGGCCCCTGATGCGGAAAAAGTACGACGCCGCTACCCCCATAAACCGTCTGGACATGCTGCCCGGCCTGGGCGAAATCCTAGGCCGCCTCGACGACCCTACCGCCCTGACCGAAGGCATCACCCGCATCAAAGACCTGACGGTAGGCTTCAAACCCTACCTGGATTACAAGCGGCTGATTGGCCTGCTCCGCCAGATTCAGCGGCGCCAGGCCGGCCGCCCCAATGCGGCGCTTGCGGCTACACTGGTAGCGCAGGCCGTAGCAGAAATAGAAGCGGCGTAGGCGAGGAGGTAGAACGAAGAACGCGGGTTGTTGGCTGGGTTTCTACCTCTCCGTCTTTTCCCGCGCCGCAAACGCCTGCCGGGCCTGGGCTACCTCCTGCGCGTGCGCATTGGCCCAGGTGCCCAGGCCCGAGAAGGCAACAAGCAAGCTGTGGCCCAGCGGCGTGAGCTGATACTCCACGCGGGGCGGCACCTCGGCGTATACGTGGCGCTGCACTAGCCCATCGGCTTCCAGGGAGCGAAGCGTGACGGTAAGCATGCGCTGCGATACGTCGCCGATTTGCTTGCGCAACTCGTTGAAGCGCAGCGTGTCGGTGGCGCCCAGGTGCAGGATGCAGAGCAACGACCATTTATCGCCGATACGGTCGAGGACGTGGCGCACGGGGCAAATGCTGGCGGCCGTTTGGGCATCTTGCAAAATTTTTTGCGCCTCAGCTCGAAAAACAAGGGGCTGATTATCAGTGATAGTTACGTGCATGTGCCTAAGGAATAAGAAAATGCCTTCTTGCAGACGATAAACACACCTGCTAGCTTTGGGTTACTAAAAGTAACTATTGTATTTAAAAGAACCAAGCCCATGATTGCCATCACCGGAGCTACCGGCCACCTCGGCCAGGCTACCCTCAACGCTCTATTGTCTAAAGTTCCTGCCAACCAACTGATTGCGTTGGTGCGAGACCCGCAAAAAGCCACCGACCTGAGTGCCCAGGGCGTGCAGGTGCGACAGGGCGACTACAACGACCCCGCCACGCTGCAAGTTGCCTTTCAAGGCGCGGAGAAGGTGCTGCTGATTTCTGGTGACGACTTGGAAAACCGCTTGCAGCAGCACAAAAACGTGATTGACGCGGCCAAAGCAGCGGGCGTGCGCCACGTGCTGTATACCAGCGTTATCAATCCTTCGGCCGATTCGCACTTCGGCGCCTCGCCCAGCCACGTGGCCACCGAGGCCTACCTTAAAGAGTCGGGGCTGACATACACGCTGCTACGCAATACGCTGTACCTGGACATCCTACCTATGATGATCGGGGAAAACGCCCTACCCAGCGGCCAGCTCTACGCTGCGGCCGGCGAGGGTAAGGTGAGCTACGCGCTCCGCCAGGACCTGGCCGAGGCCACGGCCGCCATCTTGGCTACCTCCGGCCACGACAACCAGACCTACGACCTGGCGCCCGCACCGGCCTATTCCTTCCAGGATGTTGCGGCTACGCTGAGCGAGGTTGCCGGTCAGCCCGTGCAGTATGTGCCCATTACGCCGGAAGCCCTGGCCGCCGGCATGCGCGAGCACCACGTGCCCGAACCCGTAGTGATGATGATGGTCGGCTTATCAAAAGCCATGGCGGCCGATGAGTTCAACCTCAGCAGCCCTACCCTGGAGCAACTGCTAGGCCGCCGCCCCACCGACTTGAAAACGTTCCTGACGGGCGTTTACGGTAAGTAAACAGCAGAATTATTCAGCAAACGGCCTCCGTTTTTACTTTACTCTGTAAGGTAAAAACGGAGGCCGTTTGCGTAATGTAGAGAGGCATTAGGTCACGTCACTGTACTGCCTGTTCTAGCCCAAGCGGGTAGATAGGGGAGGAGAACCAGCAGCTACTTGTCGCCCTGCGGATCGGGGAACTGGGGCTGTTGCCGGGCATACGGACCGGCTTCGGCGGGGGTGGCGCAGCCGGCCAAAACGGCGCATTCAAATGTCGCGCCGTGGTAATAGCGCTGAAAGAGCACCGCCACCAGCCACATAGAGGCAATGGGCGCCACAAAATACACCCACAGCCCCGTGAAATTGCCAGCCGCTACGGCTGTGCCCAGCGACCGGGCGGGGTTCAGGCTCATCCCTGAAAGCGGCGTTTCGAAGGCAATGTAGAGGGCCAGCAAGCCGGCCAGCAGCCAGCCGGCATACTTGCGCCGCTGCTCGGAGTGCAGCGCCCAGAGCAGCACAAACATGAAAAAGGCCGAAATAGCGGCTTCGGCCAGCAGTGCCACACCCACGCCCCAGTCGCCGGGCACCGTCACGTTTTGCTTGATGTCTGGGTGAGTATACCAAGGCGCCAGTACCTGCTCCATCAGGAAGCCGCCGGTCAGAGCGCCCGCAAACTGAAACACCACGTACCAAAACGTATCGGTGGCGCTGAGGCTACCTAACTGCCAGAACGCCAGCGTGACGGCCGGGTTGAGGTGCGCCCCCGAGCGCTGCCCCCAGGCACTATACGTCATGAGGGCCACGGCTAGGCCAATGGGTAGGCCCAGTACCACGTGGCGCAGCAACTCATTGTCGCCCAGCCACTGCCGCACTGGCGAGGTAGGGTGTTGCACCACCACCGCCGCGCACGACGCCACAATGATAAACGTGGCCGCTCCGGCTGCTTCCGCTACATAGTAGGTCCAATGGCGCCGGAGGGTAGCGAGCAGGCCAGAAGTGGAGGTGGACATAAGCGGGAGCTGCGTGAAGCAAATAGTATTCGCTTAACGCAGCCCCGGTTAAAGTGTTGGCTTCCTACGATTCAGCTTTTTTCGCTGATCTACCCCAACCTTTTTTTACAGTTGATACGTGAGCGTAGCGGCCATTTGGCGTGGCGCAATGGGGTTGATGCTGTTATCGTCGTGAGCGTTGTAGCTAAGCTTATCGAGCAGGTTGGAGAGCTTCAGGCGCAGCGTGAGGCGCTGGTAGGCATAGCCCACCGACGCATCAAACTGCGTGTAGCCAGGCAGCGGAATCAGCTGAAACGTGTCGTTGATGGGCTGGCCGTTGCTGCCAACCAGGCGGGTGTTGCGGCCCGCCTGCCGCTCGCCCACATAATAAGCCGTGAAACCCGCTTGCAGCCCGCGCAGCGTGGAGTGGTCGAGGGTGTAGAACACGCTCATGTTGGCCGTGTGGTTGGGGTTGTAGCGCAGCAGGCTTCCTACCTCGTAGATGTTGCTCTTGGTGTAGGAGGTGTGGTTGTAGCTATAGCCCCCAATCAGCGACCAGCCTTTATAGGGCTTGCTAAGAATGTCCACTTCTAAGCCCTTGCTGGTCACTTCACCCGCCAATTCTTGAGCATTGGGAAAATCTGGATTAAAGCGCGGGCTGTTTTGCAGAATGGTCTGTACCTGTCCGTCGTTCACGATGTGGTAGGCCGTCACGTTGGCCGATACGGCTCCGTTGAACAGGTCGTTTTTCACACCTACCTCAAACTGATTGAGGGTGGACGGTGGCAGCGCACCGCCAGTTTGACTAATACCCGAGTTCAGCACAAACGAGTTGGAGTAGGAAGCAAAGATGGAGCTGGTCTTGATGGGCTGATACACCAGGCCCAGGCGCGGCGAAAAAGCGTCGTCGTAGCGCTTGCTCTGCGTCACGGAGTAGTCCTTGTATGACAGCGACTTCGTACCGGTTTCCTGATACGTATAGCGCACGCCGGCCAGTATCTTCACTTTTTCGTCCACGCTGATCAAATCCTGCACGTAGGCCCCTACCCGCCGGATGGGAGTATTATTACGCGAGGCCAGCGATAGGGCCGGCAGGTCGCCACGCTGCGTGTACTTATCCAAGTCCAGGATATTGATTTTGTCGTAGGCTACGGCCGTATAGGAGGGCGTAGTGGTGTTGTACTTATCGGCATCCATGCCTACCAGCACAGCGTGGCTGAGGAAGAACGTTTTGAACTTACCCGTTACGTTCAGCTCACCCAGAAAGTAGTCCTGCATAGTCTGGCTGCCTTGGGCGTTGCGGCTCCAGTCGCCGTTTTCGAGCACTCCAATGGGACGGGAAGTGCTGCGCTGGTCGTTGTCGTAGGCTTGGTAGCCGCCAATCAGGCGCACTTGCCAGCGGTCGGAAAGGCGGTGGGTGAGGGTAGTGGTGAGGCTGGTCTGGTCGGTGTTGTTATACGCCCATTTGGATCCTAAGAACCGGCTGCGCGGCACGTCCACAATGCGGTAGTTGATGGTGCCAATGCCGTAGTCAGGGGTGCGCTCGTCGTGGAGGTAGTCGCCTTCCACCAGCAAATCCGTTTTCTCGCCTACCTTGAAAAGCAGCGATGGATTCACGTAGAAGCGGTTCGACGACACGCCCTGGCGGAAGCTGCGGGCGTTTTCGTAGGTGGCGTTCACCCGGTAAGCCACGTGCTCGGAGCTGTTCACGGCGCCGTACACATCCACAAACGGCTTGTAGAAATCGTAGCTACCCACGCGCATCCCTACCTGCCCGCCCTGCTCGAAACGGGGCTTTTTGGTGACTAGATTGATAATACCGCCAGCCGCCACGTTGCCGTACAGAATAGCGTTGCTACCCTTCATCACCTCGAAGCTTTCCAAAGCCGTGGCTTCCGGCAGCGCGCCGTTGTTGTAGCGCACGCCATTTTTGAAGGTGTTGCTGCTACCCATCGAGAAGCCCCGGCTGGCCAGTTCTTCCTGAGTGCCGCCGGTGGTACCCATCACATACACGCCACTCACGTTGGCCAGCGCGTCGCTCAGGCGCAGCACCTGCTGCTGCTCCAGCACCTGCTGGTCGATGGTGACGATGCTCTGGGGCAAATCCAGCGGGCGCACCGGCAGCTTGCCCACGGCCACGGGCTTTTCGTTGATGGTGCGGTTGCCCGTCACAGTCACCTCCGAAAGCTGGCGTTGGTCTTTTGCCAGCGTTAGTGGGGCCATCGCAATGGCCTGACCGGCTTTCACTTCCACCGTCAGTAGTTGAGTTACATAGCCTACGTGGGTAACAGCTACCGTCAGCCAGCCCGCAGGCGCCTGCAAGCGAAAACGCCCGTCTGCATCCGTATTCGTGCCCAGCGAGGTGCCCTGCACAAGCACTGCCACCGACTCCGCGGCTTGCCCGTCGGCTAGCCGTATCTGGCCGGTTAGCGTTCCGTTTTCTTGTTGCACTTGGCGAGCTGCCGTACGCGGTATAGACTGCGCCAAAGTATCCACAGGGAACGCAATGCCAAAAAACAAAGGGAGGAAGAGGAGACGTGTTGCCATACCTTATTTGTAATGATTCAAAATATTGGCAAAGCAACTTCCAAATTAGAATTAAAACAAATAAGCCTTAGTCTATTTTTATTATTTCTAAATAAGAGGTAAAATTGAATAATGAAACGCTTGACCCATGAAGAGCGGGTATGCAGAAAAGATGGATCCCACACGTAGCGATTTAATTTATAATTAATCTAAATTAGCGTCGCCTTCTTCCTTATTCATTTCCTACCCTTCATTCCGTTTCCCGTGACAACTGAGAAAAGTGGTTACACGCTACGCAAGTTTATCCTAGACATTCACCTATGGTTGGGGGTAGGTAGCGGCCTTATCCTGTTCATTGTGTGTCTGAGCGGCACCCTCTATACCTTCCGCACCGAAATTACACAGGCCGTGGAGGCAGATGCCTACCATGTAACTCCGCCCGCCGCCGGGCAGCCGCTGCCGGCCTCTACTCTGGTAAGCCGCCTGGAGCAAGCCTACCCAGCCAGCAAAGTGGTAGCCCTAAGCATTCCCGCCGACTCTGAGCGGGCCTGGGCCTTCTCGCTGACTACCCGGAAAGCCCTGGCGCGCCAGCAAGCCGAGGAAAAGGCGGAGCAACAAGCCGGGGGTAAGCCCGGCCATGGAGGTCACCGGGGCGGCGGCAAGGAGGGCCGGGGTGGCAAAGGCGGCAAGCGCGGCAACCAGGACTCGCAGACGCTGCTCGTGAATCCCTACACCGCCGCCGTGCAAGGCAACACCGAAACCGGCCTGTCCAAGTTCTTTATGGGCGTGATGGGCCTGCACCGCTGGCTGCTGATTGAAGGGGGCGTGGGCCAGATACTGGTAGGAACTGCCACACTGATTTTTGTGGTGTTGCAGCTAACCGGGCTGGTGTTGTGGGCGCCGGCTAAGCTAAAGCAGTGGAGCAAATGGAAAATGTGGCGGCCCGGCTTCGTCATTAAAACCAACGCAAGCCGTAAGCGCCTCAACCACGATCTGCATAATACACTGGGATTCTACGCGCTGGGCCTGCTCACAGTGATGTCGCTGACGGGCCTGTGCTGGTCGTTTGAGTGGTACCGCGATGGCCTAAGCAGCTTGTTGGGCGCCAAAGTATTTGGAGGAAGGGGCGAGAAGCCACTGCCTTCGGCCGTGCCCGCCGCCGCTGGTCGCACCCTCTCCGCCGACGACTACCTGGCCCTGGCTAACCGCCAGTTGGCCTACCCCGGCGATGTACGCCTAACCCTACCCAAAGGCCCGGAAGGCTCGGCTAGTGTTCAAAAAACAAAAACGGGCTTCTTTGCCCTGGCTGGCACCGACCGCCTCACGCTGGACCAGTATAGCGGCACCGTGCTCAAGGCCGATATCTTCGCCGCCAAGCCCTTCAATGAGCAACTGACTATCCTCATCAAACCCCTGCACACGGGCGAGGTAGCAGGCACCTTTTCCAAGATTCTGTATTTTCTGGTTTGCTTAATCGCCACCAGCCTACCCATTACGGGGGTAATTATCTGGCTGAACAAGCGGCAGAAAAGCAATCGGCGTTCTAGTGCACGGTCAGCGGCTATTGGGCAACCGGCAGTGGTAGGCCGGCCGGCGTAGCACCCTAGCGCTACTTGGTTTTGGGTTCGAGGAGGGCAACTACGGCAGCGTGGTTGCCCTCTTTGGCGAGTGCCAAGGCGTTCTTGCCGTCGTCGTCCTGCATCTTGGCGTCGGCGCCGCTAGCGAGCAATAGTTGCACTACCTGAACATGGCCTTTGGCGGCAGCAGCCATTAGGGGCGTATTCCGAAAGTTATCTGCTTTGTTTACCGAAGCCTTGTGTTGGAGCAGGCTTTTCACAATATCGAGGTGGTTTTGCCCGGCTGCGATAATCAGATAGGTGGTCGGGAAACCCGGTACCATCTCTACGGAAGCGTTGGCATCGGCCCCGCTGGTAAGCAGCGCTTCTACCTCAGCCGACTTATTCTTGAGAACTGCGGTGTATAAGTCTTTGGCTGGCGTTTGTGCAGAGGCAATACTTACAAGCGTCAGGGATACTAATAGCGTAAGGAAAAGTTTGCGCATGAGAAAGCGAATAGAAAAATCGGTCGACCAAAAACAGTAGGTAAGCGCGAGGCGTAACCAAAAATTGTGCGCGAACTGATAGATCTACTGAAAATCATGTTTCACCGCGTAATAAAGCACTCGTTATTAGATAAAAATTAAATTTTTTGAAGTTAGAGGTAGCTATAACGATACAAAATAGAGTCTCTGACAAGAGCAATTTGGCTACTACTGCACGCGATGCGTGTTACACGCTCTTTGTGTTCACACGACGGAAATGACTGCTCGTTTCCCCATGCGCTGCGCCATGGTACTCGCCACAATGATTTGCAACGCGTGATATAGCATCAGCGGAAGCAATAAGGCCCCGGCAGCCGCCCCCGGAAACAGCAGGCTGGCGAATACGCTGCCGTGAACCAATGATTTTTTAGAACCGCAAAAAACGGCCGTAATCCGGTCTTCGCGCGGAAAACCCAATAGGCCACTCACTCCCCATACAATTCCAAATACGGCGAAGTACAACCCTACCATACCCAAGCTTAGGCCCACTACATCTTGCAAGGCATAGCTACTGAACACGCCCTCGGCAAAGGATTCGCAAAATGCTGTAAAGACGATCAGTAGGATAATCACCTGATCGGAAATGCGCAGCAGCTTGCCATTGCGCTCGGCAAAGGCGCCCAGCCAGCGATTCAGCAGCACGCCGGCCGCCACGGGCACAATCACCTGCCCGACCAAATCCAGTATCAGCTCTTGCAGCGGAATGCCAGTGGCGCTGGTTTGCAGCACCAGTCCGGTAAGCAGTGGGGTCAGTGCAATGCCCAGCAACCCCGACAGCGTGGCGTTGAAAATAGCCGCCGGAATGTTGCCCTGCGCAATGCTCACCATCACCACCGAGGTAGAAACTGTGCTGGGCAGGGCACACAGGAAGAAGATGCTTTGCCAAAGCAACGCGCCCTCTGCACCCGTGAAAAAGGGCCGTACGGCCAGCGCCAGCAGCGGAAAAAGCGCGAAGGTAGTTAGCTGCGTAACCAAGTGAAGCTGCCAGTTGCGCATGCCGGTTTTCAGCTTGGCCGGGCTCAGGCGCAGACCATACGCAAAGAAAATGATGCTCACGCCCACCGTTTTGATGGTGTGCCAGGGTAGGGGACTGGCGTCGCTGCCAGCATTTGGAAAAAGGTAGGCAAGCAACACCACGCCAGCTAGACCTAATAAAAACCACTCACTGGCGATGCGGGCTAGCAGGGCAGAAAAGCCAGTAGGAGGGGTCGGCGTGGGAGCTGGTTGGGACATGAAAAGGGAAGATAGTATACCGGCAAAAGTACTACAGCTATAAGGGGGCTGCTATTAGAATTTCATTAGATAAGTGCTGGGTAGCTCAAGTTGCGGAGTAGCCGCGTAGCGGGTAAGGAGGACGGCAACAGGAGTGAGGGTAGGGGAGAAGGTTGAGTTATTCGTAAGAACAAGGGGTGAGCAGCAAAAGTATGAGTCGCGGCGCGGGCTGCTAGGCAAACTGAAGAATAACACTATCTTGTATCGCGTATTTGTGGGCAATGAGCCGTGCGTATCGCGTTAGCATAAAAATGGCTGTATAAATTATTTTTTAACGTGTTATTGATATGAATATACTGCGCATGCTGTGTATTTTTTTTGCGATTATCGGCAGCTGTACTGTTGATCTATTTGCTCAAAAAATACTTGTGGATTCTGTGGTCGAAAATTCTTCTATAACCTATGCAAAAACAGTTTATTACGACAGAATAAACGTGCGAAAAACTGTTTTTATCGGCCCTGAATATTCGGTATTTCTGGGATATGACAAGCAACACTACCCTTATTTTCAGATCGATTCTGCCGGGCAGGGTAGCATCGTGTACGATGGTTTAGCCGTGGCCGGTGTGCGCCTACTCTACGACATTCAGGCCGACCAGCTGGTGATGCAGTATCCGGAAAGTCCACTGCGTTTCCTGCTGGATACGGCCCGTATTACCGATTTTACGCTAGGCGGGCACGTTTTCCACCGTTTCGCGGCCGATAGCACCCGGCCTGCCGGTCTGGCAACCGGCTTCTACGATATACTACTGCCCACTGGGCCGCTGCAGGTAGTGGCCAAGCGTCAGAAACAACGGCAGGACCAAGTAAAGGACAGACGCGAATTACCCTATTATTTACTAAAAGATAAATTTTATGTTATCGAGAAGAATCAAGCCAAACCTGTTAAAACGAAGAAGGATTTATTTAGGCTTCGGCCTGAAAATAGGAAAGTGCTAGTTACCTATTTACGTGAAAAAAAGTTGATTTTTAGAGAAGATAAAGAAGCTTGGATATTGTTAGGGGTAAAATATTTAAATACGATTTTATAAGTCAGAAGAATGAAAAATAATTACGTATTGCTATTCTTGCTATTGATTTATGCTCCGTGCTTGTTGGCGCAAACCGCCCGCCCGGCAGTGCCCATCACCCTCGACCTGAACAATACATTTTTCGGGAATCTGGTGCAGGCGGTAGAAGCGCAGTCGGACTATCATTTCTACTATGACGAGCGGCAAATCGGAAACCTGCGCGTGACGGTGCAGGCTACAGCGCAGCAACTGCCCGCAGTGCTGGCTTCAGCCTTGCGCGATACGGGGCTACGGTTTGCCATTGATGATGCGCATAATATTTTCATTACCAAGGAAACAGGTATTGCTACGCAGCTGCCAGACCCGCGCACTAAGGTGCCCGCGTCCGTTGCCGCTACCTTGGCGGCAGTAGACCAAGACCGCTACGGGCCGGCGTACTTCGCGGCGCTGGAGCGCCGCCTTTACGAAATTGGGCGAGGAGGTGGCCAAGGCGAAACCAGCACTATCTCGGGCTTTGTGTACTTCGTGGGTACTACCGATCCAATACCAGGAGTAGCCGTGTACGTAGACCCCTCGCTGGCTAGCACTGCCACCGACGCCCGCGGCCACTACGCCCTTACACTGCCCAATGGCCGCTATACGCTCTGGGTCAAAGGTCTGGGCCTGCGGGCCAGCAAGCGCCAGGTACTACTGCGCGGCGATGGCCGCCTGAACGTGGAGATGGGCAGCGGTACCATGACCCTGGCTGAAGTGCGCGTGGAGGCCGACCGCGACAAGAACGTGGTGAGCACGCAGATGGGCGTGGAAAAGCTCGATATTAAAACCATTCGCCAAGTACCTACCGCCCTGGGCGAGGCCGATGTGCTGCGCGTGCTGCTCACGCTGCCGGGGGTGAAGTCGGTAGGGGAGGGTAATACCGGATTGAACGTACGCGGCGGCTCGGCCGACCAGAACCTCGTGCTCCTGAATGGTGCTACCGTGTATAATCCTTCGCACCTATTCGGTTTTTTCTCGGCTTTCAACCCCGATGTGGTCGACAACGTGGAGCTACATAAAGCGGCCATTCCTGCTCGTTTCGGTGGGCGATTGTCGTCGGTGCTGGATATTACGTCGCGTGGCGGTAACGGGCAAAAGCTGAAGGGCGCTGGTGGCATCGGCTTGCTCACCAGCCGCCTGACGCTGGAAGGACCTATTGGCAGCGACAAAACGACCTTTTTGGTAGGTGGGCGCAGTACTTACTCCGACTGGTTGATGCGCCAGCTACCACAGAAAGAATTTAACAGCAGCTCGGCTTCCTTCTACGATCTGAACGCCCAACTGCGGCACGAATTCAGCCCTTCTAATAGTTTATCTTTCAGTGGTTATATGAGCAAAGACCGGTTTCGGTTGGCTTCCGACACCGTCTATCAATATACCAATCAGGCCGCTAGCCTGAAGTGGACGCACATAGTAAGTGAACGGCTGACGACCGCAGTTGCGGGAACCTACAGCCGCTACCACTATGATATCAGTACAAACGGTAACCCAGCGCTGAACTCAAATTTGAGTTACAATCTACTACAGATTGGCGGGCAGGCCGATGCCAACTATTTGCTTAATGACCGGCACACGCTGAGCGCTGGCCTAAGCTCCTTACTCTACCAGGTGGAGCCGGGCCGCCTGCTGCCAGCCGGGGACGAGTCGCTGGTGGCGCCGCAGGTATTAGGACGGGAGAAGGCCCTGGAAAGCGCCATCTACGCGGCCGATAAGATTACACTTTCGCCGCGGCTGTCGGTGGAGCTGGGGCTGCGCTATTCGCTCTATAATGCCCTAGGACCGCGCAGTGTGTACCGTTACCAAGAAGGCGTATCGCGCAACGAGGCCACCATCACTGACACGGTGGCCTACGCTGCCAACAAGGTGCTGGCTACCTACCACGGCCCCGAGTACCGGGCGTCGGCGCGCTACGTGCTGGACGAGAATTCCTCGGTGAAAGCCAGCTACAACCGCACCCGCCAGTACATCCACATGCTCTCGAATACGACCACCATGTCGCCAACCGACGTGTGGAAGCTCAGCGACGCCAACGTGCGCCCCCAGCGCGGCGACCAGCTGGCCCTGGGGTACTACCGCAACTTCAAGCAGAACCTGATTGAAACGTCGGTGGAGGTGTACTACAAAAAGCTGCACGACGTGGTGGACTACAAAAGCGGGGCGCTGCTGCTGCTCAATCCGCACATTGAAACCGATATTGTGAATGCCCGCGGCAAAGCCTACGGCGCCGAGTTTCTACTTCGCAAAACGCGCGGCAAGCTCAACGGCTGGCTGAGCTACACCTATTCCCGCACGCTGGTGCAGGTGAAAGGCGCGGCGCAGGACGAAACCATCAATGGCGGGCGCTACTACCCCAGCAACTTCGACAAGCCCCACGACGTGAGCCTGGTAGGCAATTACCGGTTCAATAAGCGCTTCAGCACCTCCCTGAACTTCACCTACAACACGGGCCGGCCCATTACGCTGCCGCTGGCCAAATACACGTACGGCAGCACCACACGCGTGTACTACTCCGACCGCAACGCCTACCGCGTGCCGGATTACTACCGGGTGGATATGGGGTTGAATATTGAGGGCAACCACAAAATCCGGAAGCTGGCCCACAGCTCCTGGACGGTGGGCGTGTACAACCTGACGGGCCGGCAAAATCCCTATTCCATCTATTTCAAGTCGGTAGGCGGTGCTATCAAAGGCTATAAGCTGTCGATTTTCGGCCAGCCGATTCCTACGGTTACCTATAACTTTAAATTCTAGCGCTATATGCGACACGCGAAAAATGGCGGGTGGAAGCTGCTTGGTTTCCTGCTGATGCTGTTTCTGGTGGGTTGTTTGGAGGAATACACCCCCCCGGTGACGGCCGCCCAAACGGCGCTGCTCGTGGTGGATGGCTTCATCAACAGCCAGGGCATCACCACCATCAAACTTTCGCGCACGGCCAGCCTGACCACAACCGCCGCGCCGCCGCCGGAAACCAAGGCAACGGTGTTTATTGAGGACGCCGCCGGGCAGCGGCAGACGTTGCCGGAAACCAGTCCCGGTACCTACGCCTCGGCCCCGCTGATGCTGGACCCGGCAAAGAAATACCGCCTGCACCTGCGCACCGCCGCCGGGCCAGAATATGCCTCCGATTTGCAACCCGTCCTCACCACGCCCCCCATCGACAACCTCTATTGGACCGCCGATGGCGATGGGGCAAGCATTTATGTGGACGCCCACGCTGCGGCCAACGTCCCGCCGTTTTACCGCTGGGATTTTGTGGAAACGTGGGAGTTTACCTCGGCTTTCCTCACCGATATCGAATACAAGAACGGTAGGATAGTGCCCCGCACGGAAGACGTATACCGCTGCTGGGCAACGGCTAACTCCACGAAAATAAACGTGTTGAGCACCACCACGCTCAGCGAAAATACAATCCGGCGGCACGCCATTACGGTGGTGCCCAGGTCATCAGTGAAGCTGTACTACAAATACAGTATTCTGGTGAAGCAGCGGGTCCAGAGCAAGGAGGAATATGACTACCTGACGCTGTTGAAAAAGAACACGGAAGACATCGGTAGTATTTTTGGGCCGCTGCCCGTGCAGCTCACCGGCAACATGCACGCCCTCGCCAACGCCG
This sequence comes from Hymenobacter sp. NBH84, assembly GCF_014217645.1. NCBI lineage: Bacteria > Pseudomonadati > Bacteroidota > Cytophagia > Cytophagales > Hymenobacteraceae > Hymenobacter > Hymenobacter sp. NBH84. The sequence goes on along the minus strand of NZ_CP043644.1, from coordinate 2,251,391 downwards.
ACGAGCCAGTGATTGGCTACGTGGGCGTGGGGGCCGAAACGCAGAAAAGAATCTTTATCAGCCGGGGTGAGCTGCCGAGGGAATGGCGGCCGTCGGCAGGCTTGGCCGAGCAGTGCACCACGCCCGATACGATAGATGATGTACGGCGTTTCAACGGCGGCAATCCGCTGCCGATCAGACGACTAGAGGCTGGGGAGCCCAGGGCGGGCTCCTACCTAGGAGCCGGCGCTGTCTGTATCGACTGCCGCCTGTCGGGCACCAACGTCCGGCCCTCTTTCTGGCAATAGCGCATGGCACCTATGACGCGGCAATACAACAATTTGTTTACTGGCTGCTGGCTGCTGCTGGCCCTGCTGCTGACCAGCGGCCGGGTGCGGGCGCAGGTGCCGGCAATAGACCAGCAACTGGCTGCCTACCACACCCGCACGCTGGTGGAGAAGGTATACCTGCACACCGACCGCAGCGCCTACCTGGCCGGCGAAACTATGTGGTACAAGCTCTACGTGGTAGACGGCGCCCACCACCGGCCGCTACCCCTGAGCACGGTGGCCTACGTAGAGGTGCTAAACGCTGACAACCAGCCCGTAGCGCAAGGTCGTATCGCGTTGCGTGGCGGCCGCGGCCACGGCGCTTTCAGCCTACCCGACACGCTGGGCACGGGCCGCTACCACGTGCGGGCCTATACCCACTGGATGCAGAACTTCGACCCCGCCTATTTTTTCAATGCGCCGGTGGATATTCTGGCGGCTGTTCGCTCCTCGGCTGGTGCGTTGCCCGTTGGTCTGACTGCCGCTAATTACGACGCGCAGTTTTTTCCGGAGGGAGGACAGCTGGTGCAGGGCCTACCCAGCAAAATAGGCTTCAAGCTAACCGACCGGCAGGGCCAGGGGGTGGCTGCCCGTGGCGTGGTAGTGGACCAAGTGGGGCAGCAAGTAGCCGAATTTACTACCCTACGCTTTGGTATGGGTAGCTTCGAGTTTACGCCGGTGCTTGGCTCGGCTGCCTATACCGCCGTGCTCACGCTACATAGCGGCGAGGTATTGCGCCGCCCATTGCCTGCCGCGCAGCCTACCGGCTACACGCTCCGCCTCCTCGACGAAACCCCGACCCAACTGCGGCTAGTGGTGCGGGCTGCGCCAACTGTTTCGGCCCCGGTGCTACTGCTACAGCATACCCGGCAACTGCCACCAGTGCTTAGCAAACAGCCGCTGGTAGATGGGGCCGCCGAGTTTGTGGTGAGCAAGCAGGCACTGGCCGATGGCATCACTCATTTCACGGTATTCACAGCCAACCAGCAACCTGTCTGTGAGCGGCTTTATTTCAAAGCACCGGCTCAGCTAACAATACAAGCCCAGACGGCGGTAGCTTACAGCACCCGCCAGCGGGTGGAGTTAGCCTTGCGCACAGCCACCCCGCAGGGTCAGGCTATGCCCGCAAACCTATCAGTGGCCGTGTACCACCTAGACTCGCTGACGTCTATTGAAGCCGCGCCGGCCCTTGTGCCCTACCTCTGGCTGACTTCCGACTTGCGCGGGCATGTGGAGCAGCCTTCTTTTTATCTCTCCGCTGCCCCCGACGCTGCTACCGCCGCCGATAACTTGATGCTGACCCAGGGCTGGCAGCGCTTTGCCTGGGCCGATGTACTGGCGCCTGTGGCACCGCTTCCCACTTATGCGCCCGAGTTGCATGGCCCGCTTGTGCGGGGCACCGTGTTCACGCGTGGTACTAATGCGCCCCGCGGCCAAGTGCCTGTTTACTTAGCTAGCCCCGGTAAGGCGGGGCGGCTCTACAACGACGTGAGCCGGCCTGATGGAACAATATTGTTCGAGTTAAAAGATTTCTATGGACCGCGGGAGCTAGTAGTGCAGCCCAATAATGAGGTAGATAGTGCGTACTACGTGACGCTGCAAAGCCCCTATTCCAGTGCCTACCTGCCCACCACTGCGTTTGCCCTTACTCGGCTCGGCATCAGCGAAAATGTGCTAACTCAGCGTTACCTACAGCGGCAACTGCTGACCGCTTATTATCCTGACCGCCAGATCCGTACGCAGTATCCCTTGCCCGATACGGCGACCTTCTACGGCCACCCCGACTATTCCTACCGGCTCGACGAATACACCCGCTTCAAAACGATGGAGGAGGTGATGCGCGAATATGTGCGCGGTGTGACGGTGCGCAACCGCCGGGGACGGTTTCATTTTATGCTTTATAATAAGACAACCGACGATGTGTTCAAGGATGATCCAATGGTATTGCTCGACGGCGTACCCATCTTCAACCTAAATACCGTCATGGCCCTGGACCCGCTGAAGGTGAAGCAAGTAGACGTTATCACCAGCCAGTACATACAGGGGCAGCTGACGTATAATGGTTTAGTGAGCTACTCCACGTATAAAGGCGACTTGCAGGGCCTACCCCTCGATGCCCGCGCCCTGCTGCAAACCTACGAGGGCCTGCAAATCCCCCGCGAGTTCTATGCCCCGCGTTACGATACTAACCAAGCTAAGCAGAGTCGCCTGCCTGATTTCCGGAACCTGCTGTACTGGAATCCGGAGGTGGTGACGGGACCTGATGGCAAACAGCAAGTGGAGTTTTACACCTCTGACCAGCCTGGTACCTACCGCGTAGTTGTGCAAGGCCTTTCGGCCAATGGCCTTGCGGGTAGCACTAGTTATACATTTGAAGTGAAAAGGTCGTTATAAAGGAGAGGATACGATAATAGTGTGAATACAGAAACGGACCGATGTTTTCACCGGTCCGTTTCTGTTGTGGTGCCAGAAATGTTATGCTTCTACCTGCTCAGCATCGACCACCGGCTGCAACGCAAACGCCTCCGCCAGCAACTCATACGAGCGGAGCCGATCCTGAAAATCATAGGTGATGGTAACGGCCATGATTTCGTCTACGCCGTATTCGGCGGCCAGCTTTTCCAGCTGCATTTTCACCTGAAGGGGTGTGCCGCTCACCATGCGCTGGCGGTTGTACTCCAGACGGGCGCGCTGGGCGGGCGCCAGGGGGTAATCGCGCACGGTAGCGTAGGGCGGGGTAGGGCCGCGCGAGCCGGTTTCGAGCAGGGTCATTTGCAGGGCCAGCGTGTCTTCCAGCTCCTGAGCTTTCTCCTCCGTATCAGCGCAGAGCACGAAGATGGCCATGCTGGCTGCGGACTTGGGTAGGCGCGTGGAAGGCCGGAACTTCTCGCGGTATTGCTGCACCGCCTCGGGGCCACCGTGAGGGTTGATGAAGTGCGCAAAGGTGAAGGCCATGCCCAAGTAGGCCGCAAACAGCCCGCTTTGCCCGCTGCTGCTCAACAGCCACAGCTCGGGCACGGTATCAATCAGCGGGGCGGCTTTGATTTTGGTTTGGATGGTTTCCGGGTCGGCGCGGTCAGTGAGGTAGCGGTCCAGGTCCATGAGTTGCTCGATGAAATCCTGTTCGCTGAACTGATTGCTGGGGTTGAGCACCTGCGCCGTGAGGCGGTCGGCACCAGGTGCCCTACCTATTCCCAGGTCAATGCGATTGGGGAACAGGCCTTCGAGCAGGCGAAAGTTTTCGGCCACCTTCAGGGCCGAGTAATGCGGCAGCATTACCCCACCCGAACCAATACGAATGTGCTTGGTCTGACCCGCCAAATGGGCCATGAGCACCTCGGGAGTAGTGCCCGCCAGCGACTCCGAATTATGGTGCTCCGACACCCAGAAGCGAGTGTAGCCCAGGGCCTCGGCGTGCTGGGCCAGCTGCACCGTTTCGAGTAGAGCCTGCCGGGCCGTGCCGCCCTGCCGCACCGGCGACTGGTCGAGCACGCTCAGATGGATAGAAGAAGGCGTTTTCATATAAGATAGTCGTCAGTTGTTAGGGAATAGTTGTCAGGGAAACGTCTGTCATCCTGCGCTTGCGAAGGATCTTATCACGGCAGAACGAGTCATCAGCACCTATTGGTCAACGTGATAAGGTCCTTCGCAAGCGCAGGATGAGAGTTTCTCTATCGAACTTACTAACAATTAGCCCTACCCAAAGTTCTACTCGGCCAGTGCCGGCTCACTCACCTCATTGGTTTTGCGGAGGGGCCTTTCGGGCACAAACCATGTGGCTGCCCAGCCCAGCGCAGCCAGTGCAATCACCACCAGGTATACCCGGTGAATGGCTTTGGAAAATGCTGCACGTACTACCGGCGTTGGGCCGGCGGCGGTAGGTGCGCTGGCTAGCTCCGGCGACAGGGTAGGGCTATCGGTGGTGGTAGCGGCTGTGCGGGAGGCGGCGCCGGCGGCTGTTTGTGCCGTGGCGGGTAGGGCCTCGGTCAGCGTGAGCGTGAGCACCGTACCCAGTAGGGCTGTGGTAATGGCGCCGCCAATCTGCCGGAAAAACTGGCTAGCAGAGGTAGCCTGACCCATTAGTGGCGGCTCCACGGCATTCTGAATAGCCAGTGTGTAGAGCGGCATGGTAGGGCCTAACCCGATACCACAGATGGCGAGGTAGACCAGCACGCGGGTATAAGACACATCCGCGGGCATGGTGGCAAGTAGGCTCAGACCCGCGAGCAATACTACGCCGCCCCCCAGCATCCAACGCTTATAATGCCCGAAGCGCGACACCATCTGCCCGGCCACCACCGAGCCTGTCACGACCCCCAACGACTGCGGAATCAGGCTGATACCGGCCTTGGTGGCCGATACGCCCAGCACGTTCACCATAAACAGCGGCACAAAAATCACCAGTCCCAAAAATGCCCCGCCTAACAGAAAAATAGCCACATTGGCTGCTCGAAATACCGGATTTTCAAACAGGCTGAAGGCCAGGATAGGATTGTCGGAGCGTAACGACCGGAGTACAAACAGCGTGAGGGATACAACGGCCCCTACCAGCAGCCCTAGCGTGAGGGGAGAGGTCCAGCCGTAGGTAGCCTTGTTGAGTTGTAGGGCAATAACCAGCGGTACCAAGCCCGTCAGAAGTAGTAGGGCCGCCAGGTAGTCGAGGCGTTTGCCGGTTTCCTGCGGAGCCAGCTTGGGCATATAGGTCAGAATAAACCACAGGGCCAGCGCGCCCAGCGGCAGGTTCACGTAGAACACCAAGCGCCAGCCCGCCACACCTGGAATCCAGCCGGTGCCGTGGTCGGTAAGCAAGCCGCCCAGAAAGGGCCCCAGCACCGACGACGTGCCGAATACGGCCCCCGTGTACCCCTGGTATTTGCCCCGCTCGGCCGGCGGAAACAAGTCGGCAATGATGATGAACGCCAGCGCAAACAGCCCCGCACCGCCCAGTCCCTGAATCCCCCGAAAAATGACCAGCTGGTTCATCCCGTCGCCCAGCAGAGGTAGGGGGCCAAACTCGCCCGCCAATCCGCACAGCACCGAGCCGATCAGAAAAATAATGACTACCGTGATTTCCAGCGTACGGCGCGGATACATATCAGCCAGCTTGCCGTAGATGGGCACCAGCGTAGTGCTGGCCACCAGGTAGGCCGTGGCCACCCACGTGAAGCGCTCCAGGCCGTTGAGGTCTTCTACGATGCGGGGTAGGGCCGTAGATACAATAGTTTGATCGAGTGCGCCGAGGAACATGGCCAGCAGCACGCCGGCCAGCGTCAGGAGTTTTTCGCGGTGGGAGAGGGTCTCCGTCATACGGGGGAGGGTAGGATTCCCGCAGAGGTACGCGCCCGGTGCGTGGAGGTTGGTAGAGTGAAGCTATTAGCTGATGGCTAATAGCTAATAGCTTTTGTTCGAGCTATCAGCTAATCAACTCTATCTTCGCCCGCATGATTGCCACAAGTACCATTGCCCTGCTGTGCGGGTTTGCCTTTCTGGCCGGTTTCATTGATTCCATCGTGGGCGGGGGCGGCCTGATTCAGACGCCCGCCATGCTTCTGCTGCTACCCGGCGTGCCGGTGCCCACGGTGCTGGGTACCGGTAAAGTGTCGTCGATGATGGGTACGCTGATTGCCCTGCGCCGCTATGCCGGGCAGGTGCCCATTCGGTGGCGAGTGGTAGGGCTGGCAGCAGGCACGGCAGGCGCTTTTGCGCTGCTGGGGGCGCGGGCCGTGAGCCACTTGCCGCAAGATTTGGTGCGGCCGTTGGTGCTGGGGTTGCTGGTGGTTATTGCCATCTACACCTTCTGGCGCAAGGATTTTGGGCAGCTGCACGCCCCGCGTCTTTCGCACCAGCGCGAGCTGCTCTACGGTGTGCTGGTGGGAGTAGGGCTAGGCTTCTACGATGGCTTTTTCGGGCCGGGCATGGGCAGTATGCTGCTATTCACGTTCGTGGGCCTGTTCGGCTACGACTTTCTCACGGCCTCCGGCTCAGCCAAAATGGTGAATGCCGCCACCAACTTCACCAGCCTTGCCTACTTTGCCTTCACTGGCCAAATCATCTACCGCGTGGCCTTACCCATGGCTGCCTGCAATATGCTGGGTGCCACCCTAGGTTCTCGCCTTGCCCTGAAAAAAGGGGTAGGCTTCGTGCGGGTGCTGTTTCTGGTAGTGGTCAGCGGCGTGATTCTGAAGCTGGCTTGGGAGACGTTTGGGGGATGAGGGCAGATTGCTTTGATGTAAACAGTCTTACATTACACTCAACTAACCTTATCTGCTATGAGCTTCCTCGGAGACCTATTAAACCCTACGCCTACCTCTGTCGAAATTCGTGGACGAGTGCTGAAATGCCAGATTTGTGAGCACCATGAGTTCTGGCGGCGGCAAGTGCGCCTGCACGAAAGCTTTGCTATAGACCCCCGCGCCATCTGCTACGAGTGCGACTACTGCGGCTACCTGCATTGGTTTATGCCGCGCTGAGTATTATTCACCGTAACCGCCGGGTAGGCCAGGGGCAGGGTTGCCTTGGGCGGCGCTGCCGCTGGGCACGCCCATTTTCTCTTCGCGCTTGCGCTGGTAGCGGTCAAACTGGGTAGGAGAGAGAACGTCCTTCAGCGCGGCCAGGCGCGACTGACTTACGTCTTCCACTACGCCGGCCATCTTGCGCAGGTCGCGGCGGTACTGGGCGCGGGCGGTTTCCACGGCCCGAATGCTGGTAAGGTTGATTTTCTGTACTTTCTCTACCTGCTGCGGATTCAGGCCCAGACCTTTTTGCATATTGACGGTGAGGCTAGTGGCGCGCTCCGTGAGCTGGGTTTCGTTAAGCAACGGCGTGGCGGTTGAGGCGGCCGACGTGTTGGTTTTGCTGGGCAATGGTTTGGTGTTTTGCGCCAGCAGGGTAGCAGGTGCGGCCAGCAAAAAGACCGATAAAAGCAGGGAGGTTGATTTCATATCGAATGCAAAACTACGGCAGAAAGCGAAAGGTGGGCTGGGCGTAAGCACGCCGCCTGTGCTACTTCCTCTAAAGATAGTGCCAGACTATCTGGCTTAGCCCAACACACGACCGGTTGTTTTGATGCCCGGCACCGCAGAATCTGTGCGCGTCGGGCGTAACCTTTTGGGCGTACTTTGCATACAGCTTTCTATTATGAAGCGAGAAACCCGAACGAATTGGCTGACCGCCCTAGGTGCGGGCGCCCTGTTGGCCGCTGCCACGTTGTATACTAACCGCCGGGGCAGCTACGAGCTGCGCAACCGCGTGGTGCTCATCACGGGCGGCTCGCGTGGGCTAGGCCTGCTGCTGGCCCGCCAGGCCGTAGCCGAAGGCGCCAAAGTAGCCATCTGCGCCCGTGATGCTGACGAGCTGGAACGCGCCCAACGTGAGCTGACCGCCGACGGCGGGGAAGTAATTGCCCTGGTGCGCGACCTCACCGACCCCGTAGCCGTGCGTACGCTCGTCACGGAAGTGCAAGGGCAGCTTGGGCCGATTGATGTGCTGATCAACAACGCCGGCATCATCTCCACCGGTCCGCTCGACAACCTGGACGAGCGCGACTTTCAGGACTCGATGAATACGCACTTTTGGGCGCCTCTGCATGCCATGCAGGCCGTACTACCCGATATGCGCCGCCGGGGCGAAGGCCGCATTGTGAACATTGCTTCCCTGGGTGGCAAAGTAGCCGTGCCGCACCTGATACCCTACAGCGCCAGCAAATTCGCGCTGGTCGGGCTTTCCGAAGGCTTCCGTAGTGAGTTAACTCAGCACGGCATCAAGGTAACCACCGTATGCCCCGGCCTGATGCGGACGGGCAGCCCCCGCCACGCTATTGTGAAGGGCCAGCACCGCAAGGAGTACGCCTGGTTTATGATTGCCGACTCGCTACCCGCCATTTCCATGAATGCCGAAACAGCGGCCCGCCAGATCTGGAATGCCTGCCGCCGCGGCGACGCCGAGCTGATTCTGGGCCTACCCGCCAAATTGCTGGCTACTTTCCACGGTCTGTTTCCCGGCCTCGCCGCCGACGTGCTGGGCTGGGTCAACCAAACCCTCCCCGACCCCGCCGGCGACCTAGGCGACGTGCGCCGCCGCGGCAGCGAACTGGAATCGGACATCACGCGCTCTTGGATAACTACGCTGACACAAGAAGCGGAGGAGGAAAATAACGAGGTATAGGATATTGTTGCTGATTAGACTGTGTTTTGTGAAACGAGGCTCCACGTGGTTTTGCATGAATCACGTTGGAGCCTCGTTTCAGCGTTTTGATACACTGACCTATACAAAGACAAGGGCATTAGACGTATTCTTCAAGAACAAGTCTATTCTGTATCTGCTTCAGAAAAAACAGGCAATAGGCTGTTAAAGAGATAAATAGCGACTGTCGGCAGGCCGCGTGCTGGTGCCTATAGGTGCTTTGCTGAGTGGCAATATGTCGCGGATGTATTTCCTACTGACATAGGTGAAAAGCGCGGTTGTTTTGTTTCTTTGCCTGTATGGCGCAACGGTATCCATTTGGTTTCTGCTGGATCATCCTGTTGCTGCTATACCCAATTGTTGGTTTCAGCCAAACCGTGCCGCTTCCGCCGGTTCCAGATAGTTTGCGTGCCGTAGTATCGGCCACCAGTCCTCCCGCTGCCGCGGCGTTGCTGCGGGTAGCACAGGCTTATATGGGACCGTTCGACTCGGCCGGGGTGGTAGGATACGCACGTGCGGCTGAGCGCGCCGCTCACCGCACCCATCAGCCTCATATTGCCGGGCAAGCACTGGATTTGCGCGGCGACTATTACCGCCAGGCTGGCCGGCCGGCGCTGGCGCTGCCGCTACTGCAGCGCGCTGGGCAACAACTCATCGGTGCCCCAGCCCGGCTGCAGGCCGAGACCCGCTACCACTTGGGCATGGCCCTGGGCGACCTGGGCCAGCCCGGCCGGGCCCTGGTGCTATACAGCGAAGCTGGCCGCCTGGACCCCACCAACCGCGAGCTGCAGGCACAGCTGCTAAACTCCACGGGCCTGATTTACGCCCGGCAAAGCCAGCTCGATTCGGCGGCAGCCTGCTTTTTCCGTTCGTTGCGGCGGGCCGAGGGGTTGCCGGCGGGTACTGGTCCCGCGGCCGCCACACTAGGTAATCTGGGGCGGGTATACCTGCGGCAGGGTCGCTGGCGCGAGTCGGCCCGCTACCTGCGCCGGGGCATGGCCCTGGAAGCGGCCGACCTCGACACGATGGGGCTGGCCTCCTCCTGGCAGTTCTTGGGCGAGGCGCTGCTGGCCCAGCCCGATAGCCTGGCGGCAGCGCTGGCCTGCTTCCGGCGCTCGGAGCGGCTGGCCCGGCGCAGCCACTTAGCCAACTACCTGCCCGCTGCCTGGCTGCTGTTGGGCAAGACCTATGAGCAGCGCGGCCAGCTCGACTCGGCCCAGTACTATCTAATGCGGGCCGTGGCGGCCCAGCAGGCTCGTGGGGCAGCGGGGACGCTGGCCCCAGCCCTGATGGCGCTGGCCGAGTTCAGGGGGCGGCGGGGCCAGTGGCCGGCCGCCGAGCAGGCGGCCCGGCGTGCCGAAGTGGCCCCCGGCACCACGCTGCCCCTGCGGGCTGAGGGCTGGGAGGTGCGCCGCCGCGCCGCCCTGGCCCGCCACGACTACCCGGCTGCCTACGCCGCCCTGGTGCGCCAGCAAGCCGTGCTAGACTCCGTACGGGCCCGCGACAATCAGCAACTCACGGAGCTGATGCGGGCCGCGTACGAAACCGACGAGGCTGAGGCCCAGGTAAATGCCCTACGCCACGAGGGCGAACTGCTGCGCCTGCGCCAGCAGCGGCTGCTGTTGGTATTGGTGCTGGGGGCAGTGCTGCTACTGGCAGGCGCGGGGCTGCTGCTGAGTGCCTACCGCCGCCGCCAGTTGCGCCAGGAGCTGGCCTTGCGCACCCGGCTCTCGGCCGATTTGCACGATGAGGTAGGGGGCTTGCTGACGCAGATTTCGATGCAAACCAACCTACTGGGAGCCGGCCTCTACTCGCCCGCCGAGCAGCAGGTGCAGCTGCAAGAAGTGGCTACGGCCAGCCGCGCCGCCGCCGCCCAGCTGCAAGACGTGGTGTGGGGCTACGATGCCCACAACGACACGACCAGCAGCCTGCTCGACCGCATGCGCGACTACGCCTACGAGCTGTTGGGCAGTGGCGAACGGACCCTGCTCTTCACAGCCGACGCGGCCCAGCTACCGCCGCAGCTACCCATGGAAACGCGCCGCGCCCTGTATCTGATTTTCAAAGAAGCCCTGCACAACGTGGCCAAGCATGCCCCACTGGCCCAGCAAGTAAGCGTGACGCTGGCTGCCGCGGAAGCCGAGCTGGTGCTAACGGTGGCCGACGATGCCCCCGCCCCGGTTCGGGCGCCGCGGGCCAGCGGCCACGGCCTGCGCAACATGGCTGCCCGGGCCGAGGCGGTAGGCGGTAGTTGCAACGCGGGCTACGGCGCCGTGCCGGGCCACCCGGGCTGGGGCGTGTGGGTGCGCGTGCCGGTGGGGTAGGTTGGGAGGGTAGGAGGGTAGAGGTTTTGGGTCAACATTCCTGACCTGCCTGCGCCCTGTCCCGAGGTTTGAGAGGGTATGGGATAGGGGCTTAGGGAGTGTAAGCTCATTCAACTAGTAGCAACTTCCAGACTCTTACTCTACCAACCTCCTACCCCTCCACCACTGGTACATCAAGATGTACTTACGCCGTATGGGGGTAGGGCCGTGCTTTGCAGACATGAAACATCCCTACCTGCTCGTCGCGCTGTTGGCCCCGCTGGCCGCTACGGCCCAAACCGGCGGCGTGGGCATCGGCACGAGTGCGCCTGATGGCTCGGCCGTGCTGGAGCTGTCGGCGGCGAACAAGGGGCTACTCGTGCCCCGGCTGGATTCGGCCGCACGTGTGGGCATTGCCAATCCGGCCACGGGCCTGCTCGTGTTCCAGACCGCGCCGCGCCTGGGATTCTACTACTACGGCGGTGCGGCCGGCTGGCTGTTTCTGGCTGATAAGGCCCGTGGCGGCGACAACCTAGGCAGCCACACCGCCACCCGTAACCTGAACCTGGGCGCCCACCAGCTGGTGGGCAACGGTGGCACAGCGGGCCTGGCCGTCAGCAGCGTCGGCCACGTGGGCATCGGTACGGGTAGCACTGCCCCGCGCGGGCCGTTAGACGTGGCAAGCGCCGGCGACACGTACCTGGTGCGGGACCCCGCCAACAGCAGACTCCAGAGCGTGTACCTGCCCGGCCACCTGTACCTGGCCCCGTACAGCAGCGCCGATCCGGTGGCCTATGTGCAGGCCCGCGTGCCTAGTCCCACAACCAGCACCAACTTGGGCCTGACCCTGCGCACCACCCATGCCGGCACGCTTACAGATGCCCTGGTCCTGAACGCCGATGGCAGCGCCAGTACCGCTGGCCCGCTCAGCACCCAGGGCAGCATAACGGTGCCCGCCACTAGTGCCTTCGCCTATGCCGCGCCCAAAGCCTACGTCCTGCACCTGAGCCGGGCCGACTTTACAGCGCAGAGCGGCGGGGCAGCGCGGCAGGATGGCGTGCTGCGTACCTTTTTCCTGAGCAGTGGGGAAGGGGTGTTTGAAGCCCCGGTACATCTGCCCCAGGGAGCTGCTATTACCAGCTACGACGTGTTTTTGCGCGATACCAATGCCAGCAGCTCCCTGACCGTGTCCCTGCAAGCGGCCGACTTCACGGCCAGCACCCAGATTACGCTAGGGGCCTTATCGTCGGTGGACAACGCCGATTACCAAACCATCAACTTACCGGTGAGAGGGGTAGTCGATAACACCATGTACAGCTACTTCCTGCTGGTGCGCTTTCCTACCAACAGCGCCAACCTGAGCGTGGGCAGCGTACGGATACACTACACCATTACCCAGGCCGAGTAAGCCCCGGCCGGTCCGGGTCGCTGACGCTTTACAACGGGCCGGGCTTCGTTAGCTTCGCGGGTGGTAGCAGCACTGGAAAGTTGCTGATGCGCACCTACAATGCAGGCGGCACGCTCACCGGCCAGGGCTTCTGCTTCGTGGTATTTCAACCCTAAATTTCTACCGTTCTTTATGGCTATGCCGTTGACCCTCGCCATCATCGAAGACCTGCCGGCCGTGCGTCGGGGGCTGGAAACCTACCTCTGCGCCCAGCCCGAGTTTAGTTGCACGCTGGTGGTGGGCTCGGTGGAGGAATTCCTGGAAAAAGTCGGGCAGGAGGCTACCCCGCCCCGGCTGGTGCTCTCCGATATTGGCCTGCCCGGCCGCTCGGGCATCGAGGGCGTGGCCCTGATCAAGCAGCGTCTACCTCAGACTGAAGTAGTACTCCTCACAGCTACTATGGGCGACCCGGCCCGCGTGTTTCAGGGGCTGTGCGCCGGGGCGGTGGGCTTCTTTCTAAAAACCACCCCGCTGCCCGACCTCAAGGCAGGCCTGCTGGCCGTGGCCGAGGGCGGCAGCAGCATGAGCCCGGCCGTGGCCCGCGAGGTGGTGAAATACTTCCAGCCCGCCCCCGACCCCACGCAGGTGCTCTCGGCCCGCGAGCTGCAAGTGGTGCGCGCTATCGAGCAGGGCCTGAGCTACAAGCTGATTGCCGACCAGCTCGGCATCAGCCTCAACACCGTACGCCGCCACATCAAAAGCGTGTACGCCAAACTGCACATCAACAGCAAAGGCGAACTACTGGCCCGCAACGTGCGCCGCGGCTAAACCCGCCCGGCAGGTACATCAAGATGTACTTTCGCCATATAAAGTAGGACGCGTGCTTTGCAACCATGAAAGCACTTCTCCTCCCTACCCCTTGCCGGCTGCTGTTGTTTGTGCTGCTACACGCGGCGGCCCTCACCACGCAGGCGCAGACGGGCGGTAGCGTGGGCATCGGCACTGCCACTCCGGACGCCTCGGCCGTGCTCGACTTGTCGGCCCCGAACAAGGGCCTGCTCATCCCGCGCCTGGACTCGACGCAGCGCGTGCGCATCGCGGCCCCGGCCACGGGTCTGCTCGTGTTTCAGACCAGCCCGCGGGTAGGCTTCTACTACTACGCCGGTAGTACCGCGGGCTGGCGCTACCTGCCCGACCAGACGCGCAGCAGCAGCGGCGACAACCTGGGCAACGGGGTAGCCACCACCACCGTGAACCTGCAAGGCAATGCGCTGGTGGGCAATGGGGCCGAGCTGCCGGCCGGCGTGCGGGGGGTAGGCGTACGCGCCGATGGAGGCCTGAATGTAGGCCAACACACGCCAGGCGAGAATTTGTACCTGGGCTACCAGGCCGGGCAAGCCAATACGGCCGGCTACTACAACCAGTTTATTGGCTACCAGGCCGGGCAGGCTAGCACGACCGGCAATTACAACCAGTTTATTGGCTACCAGAGCGGCTATTATAACACGACTGGTAACTTCAACGAGTTCAGCGGCTACCGGAGCGGCTTCTACAACACAACGGGCAGTAATAACTGGGCCTTCGGCTACCTGGCCGGCCCTACCACAGGCGACCTGACCAACGCCGGGGCTATCGGCAACCAAGCCCAGGTCAGCCAGAGCAACTCGCTGGTGCTAGGTGGCACGGGCCGCAACGCCGTGCGCGTGGGCATCGGCACTACGGCGCCGTATTCGCAGCTCAGCAACACGGCCGACAACGTGGTGGGCAGCGACGGCTTCGGCGTGAGCAGCCCTTCGCTGACGTGGAGCAGTCCCGAGCAGGGCTACACGGCCGCCTTCTACAACGGCAACACGAGTGGGGCCGGTGGTGGGGCGCTGGCCGTGAAGGTGGCCTCGGCCTCGGCCGGTACCGCAGTCCTGGACGTGAGCCGGGGAAGCACGCAGAACGCCACGGGTACGACGCTGCTGCGCGTGCGTGCTGATGGTAACGTGGGCATCGGTACGAGCAGCCCGGCCTACATGCTGGATGTGGCCGGCACCATTCGCGGCAACAACGTGTCGCCTTCTGATGTGCGTTTCAAGCAGCAGGTGCGGCCGCTAACCGGGGCCCTGGCCGGAGTGCTGGCGTTGCACGGGGTGCGCTACCGCTGGAACGCGCTGGGCGTGGCCCACGGCGGGGTAGCCGGGGCCGAGCAGGTAGGCTTGCTGGCACAAGAGGTGGAGCAGGTCTATCCGGAGCTGGTGAGCACGGATGCGCAGGGTTATAAGGCCGTCAACTACGCCCAGCTCACGCCCGTGCTGCTGGAGGCAATCCGGGAGCTGGCGGCCCAAAACGAGGTGCTGCAGGCGCAGCTACGCCTGCAACAGCAGCGCGCCGATACCAGCACAACCGCCTTCGAGCAGCGCCTGCGGGCCCTGGAAGCTGCCGCCGACCGCGCCGCCGTCCGCTAGCCCGGCAACCGTCGCAGCCATTTCTCTTCCGCACTTCCACACTTCACCTATCACGATATGAAACACACTCTACTACAAGCCTGCCTATTACTGCTGCTGAGCCTGCTGGCCGGCCCTACCCTGGGGCAGACGGGCGGCAGCGTGGGCATCGGAACCGCTACGCCCGCCGCCTCCGCTGCCCTCGACCTGACGTCAACGAGCAAAGGCTTTTTGCCGCCGCGCATGACCGTGGAGCAACGCAACGCCATTACCAACCCGGCGGCCGGCCTCAGCATTTTCAACACAACCAGCGGCCAGCTGAACTATTACGACGGCAAGCAGTGGCGTGAGTCGGTGGCGGTAGCGGCCGATAATACGAGTGTACCGACTGGAGGTACCTACACGTACACCGTACCAGCCGGCGTTACCAGCCTGCGGGTGGAGCTGGCCGGAGCAAGCGGCGGCAGCTCCGTTGGCAATGGTGGGCGGGGTGGCCTGGTACAGGCGCAGCTCAGCGTGAAGCCAGGGCAGGTACTGTACGCCGTGGTGGGTAGGAGTGGGGTCCAAGGGCCGATAAAGCAAGGTGGCGGCGGCATAATTCTCCGTACCACCGACAATGGAGGCAGCGGCGGCTTCAACGGCGGCGCTAGTACGATGTCTGGCGTTGCGGGCGGCGGTGGCGGGGCCAGCGACCTGCGCGTGGGTGGTACGGCGCTGGCCAACCGGGTGCTGGTGGCCGGCGGCGGCGGTGGCGGTGGCTACTACCTAAACTCAACCGGGGGCGAAGCAGGCGGCAGCGGCGGCAACCAGACCGGGGCTACGGGGCTCTACCACGGTGCCCTTACCGGGGGAAAGGCGGTAGCCAGACGGCGGGCGGAAAAGGCGCGACCAACGATAATCCCTACTGGGTAGGGAACGACGGTGTGCTGGGCGAGGGTGGTATTGGGGGTGGAGGTGGGGGCGGCGGCGGCTACTACGGCGGGGGAGGCGGAGCTAACTACCGAACCCAATACGCTTACCAGGAGTATGGCAGCGGCGGGGGCGGTGGCAGTTCCTACGCCGCGCCATCAACCTCCGAGCTGGGCATCAGCAATGTGACGATGACGCCGGGCGTGCAGTCGGGCGATGGGTACGTGACCATCACGCCGCTCTACGCCAGCTACCCCGCCCCGGCCCTGGACGTGCGCAACTTCGTGAACAGCCCTTGGCGCAAGCAGGGCACTATGGTAAGCACAACGGTGGGGAGCGACCTAGTGGGCATTGGCACCAGCTCGCCTTCTGCCCAGCTTGAGGTGCAGTTGCCTGCATCCACGGCCGCCGCCTCGCTCAAGCTTGAGCACCGCGGCTCCAACCTGATTGTGCGCCCGCTCAACGGTGGCAATTCGGCTAGCATCATCGAAAACACAGCCGGCAACCTGTTGCTCGAACCCAGCGGCCAGGGCAACGTGGGCATCAACCAGACCAACCCTACCTACCGCCTCGACGTGGGCGGCAGCATCTACGCCACGGGGGTTATCATCTCGTCCGACCAGCGCTTTAAAACGCAGGTACGCCCGATTACCGGGGCCTTGGCCGGGGTGCAGCAGCTACGCGGGGTGCGCTACCGCCTCAACGCGCTCGGGCTGGCCCGCGGCGGCAATGCGGGCGAGCAGGTGGGTTTTCTGGCGCAGGAGCTGGAAAAAGTGTATCCCGAGCTGGTGAGTACCGATAACCAAGGCTACAAATCCGTGAATTACAGCCAGCTGACGGCCGTGCTGGTGGAGGCCCTCAAGGAGCAGCAGCGCCAGCTCGACCAGCAGCAGGCCAAGCTCACGGAGCTGCGCGCCCGCCTGGCCGATCAGCAGGCCGACCACGCCGCCCTACTCACGCTGCAAGCCCAACTGGCCCGGCTTCTGGGCGAGGCCCCGCCGTCAGCGCCGGCCCCCGCCGCCCGCTGATTCGCCCGTGTTCCGCGTCTCAGCGCCTACCCTCATTCTTTCCGCAACGATTAGCACGCTTACTACATGAAAAAAGTATTCCTGATACCCCTGGTAGTCCTGCTACTGGGCCACCGACCAGCGTGGGCCCAGCAGGAGCGGGTCGGTATCGGCACCCTCAACCCGACCCAGACGCTCGACGTCGACAGCACCCTGCGCGTGCGTACCCTCACGCCGCCCAGTGGCAACCAGCTGCTGGTGGCCTTGTCTGATGGTACGCTGGGCCTGAGTGAGCCACTGGCAGCTACGGCGGGCCTGGGGCTGTATGCCCAGGTGGCCGGCACCAACCCAGTGACGATAGGCCCTGCCAGCGGCACGGCCTACACGCGGGTGGCGGCGGCCGGGCGCTACCTGTTCGTGGCCGGCGGCGACCAGTTCAAAGTCTACGACGCGCAGGCTACTCCCACCTTACCCGTCTACACGGGCATCAATTCGTCGATGAGCGGTACGGTAGGCGCGCTGGCTGCCAGCGGCAATACCCTATACGCGGCCTCTACAGCGGGGCTGGACAAATTCACCATCTCCAACGGCTCCACCTTGGCGCTCTTCGCCCAGTACAACCTGCCCCTGGCTCCGGCCGGCACCACCAGCACCGCTATCTATGACGCTGTAGTGGCGGGTCGCTACCTCTACGTAGCGGCCTGCTTCAGCAATTCCAGCAACACCGTGGTGCGCGTTCTTGAGTTGAGCACCGGCCAGCCTACGTCCGTGGCCACGCTGCCGCTGGGCCTAACTGGCCGGGTGCAGCTGGCGGCCGACGAAAGCCGCGGCCGCCTGCTGGTAGCGCCCGATGCAGGGGCTTTGCAGGTGTACGCCCTGGCCACGCCGACGGCGCCTACCCCTGTGCTGGTTGCCACGGCTCCGGCTACGGCGCCGAGCCTACCTACATTCGAGGGAGGGGTGGCGGTGGTGGGCGGTATCCTCTACGGAGCCAACAACGCCACCACCCCGCCCACCCTCGACGTGTACGACGAAGCCAGCCCGGCCGACCCCTCGCAGCCCGCGGCGCTGGGCGTGGTGCGCCTGCCCAAGAAGGTGCGCGACCTGGCCGTGGCCGGCGAATACGCCTACCTGCTCACGGACGATGCCAGCAGCTACGAGCTGGTGGCGGTGCGGGTGGCGGCCCCAGCCCTGGTGGGCCTCGACGCGGCCGGCAACGTGGCCAGCGTGGCGCCGGTGCTGCCACCCGCCGACAACCTGGGCAACCACCGCGCCACCCAAAACCTGAACCTAGCGGGCTTCCAGCTCGTGGGGAACGGCGGTAGTCAGGGCCTGCGCCTCGACGCGGGCGGGCGAGTAGGCGTGCTGACGGCCCCCAGCAACAACTTCCGCCTCGACGTGGGTGGGACGTTGCGTACCACCAATATGGCGGTGACGGGCACCCTCGCCACGCCGACGCTTACGGCCACTGCCAGCCTAAGCACGCCCAGCCTGCTGGCCCCCGTTACCGGCGCGCACCCGTGCCTGGCGGCGGCTACCGGCCAGGTAATCGTCATCGGGAGCAATACGGCGAGCAGCGGCAGCGACAATTACTCGGTGATGCGCACCGGCGCGGGCACCTACCGCCTCACGTTCACGGCCGGCCCGCTGGCGACGGGCAATCTGCAGGCGGCCGCCTTTTTGGCCGCGCTAGTGGGCACCCCGGGGTTCGTTACGTTCACCGCCTCCACTACCAACCCCTACATCGACGTGTACACCCGCAACCCCAGTGGGACGCTGACCGACCGGGACTTCACCTTCAGCGTGTTTCTACCTTAACCTCAGCCCTACCTTTTCCTTCTATCCACGCTTTTTTCTGATATGACTACACCTTCTACCCTCTTATGGTGGCGAATGGGGCTGTTGCTAGTGAGCCTGCTGCTGAGCGGCACCGCGGCTCTGGCCCAGCACATTGGCATCAGCACCAACGCACCAACCCAAACCCTCGACGTGAACGGCAACCTGCGCGTGCGGGGCCTGAGCAACCCCGGCCGCAACGGCCGCCTGCTCTCGGTGAAGCCCGATGGCACGCTCACGGTGGGCGATACGCTGGGCGGGCTGGCGGGCCTGGGAGCCAGCTCGCAGTTGCTGCCCGCGCCCGTGCTATCCCCAATACCCCTGGGCAACAACACGTACTACACCGATGAGGCAGCCGATGACCGCTACCTCTACCTGCTGGGCAACAAAGAAGTGCGCGTGTACGACATGGCGCGGCCCACCCAGCCCACGCTGGCGGGCCCGCCGTCGGCCATAGTCCCCAATCGGGGAAAACGGCTAGTTGTAGCCAACGGCTACGCCTACGTCTTCAACTTTACCGATACGCTGGACGTGTACCAGCTCACCACACCCACCACCTTCGCCTTCCGGCGCACCGTCATCAACCGGCCGCCCGGGGCCTCCAGAACGGCGTATATGGACATAGCAGTGTCTGGCAACTACCTGTATTACGTGGGCTACTTCCCCGGTCTTAGCCCAACCATTAAGCTGCTGACCTATGACCTGACCGACCCGGCCAATCCCACGCTGCTGAACATGCTGGACGTGCCCAATAGCCAAGGGGAAGTCCGCCCCGTGCAGCTGGCCGCCGACGAGCAGACCAATACGCTGTACGCCCACATCGGGGGGTACCCCTATTCACTATACCAACTGGCCGCGCCGGGTAATCCCACGTCCCTGCGCACCACGGGCCCCTTGAGCGTCACGAGCCCGCGCTTGGTGGAGAAAATGGGCGCGTTGGGCGGAATGCTCTATCAGATAAATATCGACCACGTCCACCTCCACATACTCAACGTAAGCGGTAGCCCCGCTGCTCCGCAGGACCTCGTTTCGATACCCATTCCCACCCGCGTTTATGACGTAGACATTATCGGCCGCTACGCTTACCTTTCTGGTTCTACGAGCGGCGGGTATAGCGTATACGCGGTCCAGATAGCGGCGCCCTCGGTGCTGGCCTTCGACCCCAGCGGCAACATCAGCACCCAGTCGGCGGTGCTGCCTACCAACTCTGATAACCTCGGCAACCACACGGCCGTGCAAAACCTGAACCTGGCCAGCTACCAGCTCGTCGGCAACGGCGGCGGCAGTGGCCTGAGTATCAGCAGCAGCGGCCAGGTGGGCATTGGCACCAATACGCCCGCTGCTACCCTCGACGTGAACGGCGCCACCCGCGCCACCAACCTAACGGCCACCGACGCCATCCAGGCCGCTACAGTGCTAGCCAGCACCAACGTGCAAACCTTCGCCGTGCTCACGCCCGCCACCGGCAGCCACAACATGCTGGTGCAGGCCTACGGTTCTATCGGCAGCGCGGGCAATGCCTACGGCTCTACCGACAATTATTCCGTGAACCACACGCCCGGCAGCAACACTTACCGCATCCGTTTCACTCCCGCCAGCGGCCTGGGTACTACCGTCCTCAGCGCCGCCGTGGTCAACCTCACGCTCTATGGTGCTAACCCCGGCTTTGCCACCTACACGGCCACCGAGTCGGGTAGTATCGACGTGACGACAACCAACGCCAACGGCCAGGCGGCCGAGCGAGGTTTCAGCTTTACCGTGTACCTACCCTAACCCGTCATCGTTATGCAACAATTCATTTCAATGGCGGGTCTGCTGCTAGGACTCACGGCAGGCACCGCCGCCGCCCAAACCCTCACGACCACCGCCGGTAGCAGCCTGACCGTGCAAAGCGGCGCCACGCTCTACGTAGTGGGCGGCGTGCAGCAGGCCAGCGGGGCTACCCTCACCAACGCCGGCACCGTGCAGCTTACGGGCGACCTACTCAACACCGGCACGCTGACTTCGCCAGGCCTGCTGCTGTTTAGTGGTAGCCAGGACCAGACATTCTCGCCCGGCTCCGCTACGGTGGACAAGCTGACGGTGGCCAACACCGGTGGCGCTGGCAATAATCGCCTGCTACTGCCGGCCGACCTTACCATCGGCACCCAGCTCACGCTCACGCAGGGTTTGCTGCGCACCCAGGGTAGTGCTACCCTGCTGATCCCCAACGGCGCCCGCGTGGAGGGCGAGGCCGACGGCCGGTACGTGCAGGGCCGTCTGCAAGTGAAGCGAACAGCGGTAAATGGCACCGTGGACTTCACCAACGGCTTCACGCTCACTACCAACAGCCAGAACCTAGGCACCGTGACAGTAACGCGTACGGCGGGTTTGCAAGTAGGCGGGGTCAGCTACGGGCAGAGCGGGAGCGGCACCAACCAGGGCATCGACCGAATGTGGCAGGTGGAGGCTACCCAGCCGCTCGACCCGGCTACTCCGGCCACTGTGAAGGTGAGTTGGGTGGCCGACGACGACCACGGACTGACGCTGCCGACCACGGCGCAGCTCTGGCGTGCCGAACAAGGCACGGGCCCGTGGGCGCCGCAGGGTGCGCCGGTTAGCGTCAGTGCCCGTTCGTTTACGGCCAGCGTTGGGCAGCTGGGCATGCTTACCCTTAGCAGCTCCAATCAGCCCCTACCTGTGGAGCTGGTGCGCTTCACGGCCGAGCGCCGCGGCACCGCGGCGCTGTTGCGGTGGAGCACCGCCTCGGAGGTGAACAACGACCGATTTGAGGTAGAAGTGAGCGAGGATGGGTACGCGTTTCGGCGTATTGGCCAGGTGTCTGGGCACGGCACGAGCAGCCTACCCCACGAGTATCAACTGCTGGACCCAGAGTTGGCTCGCTACGGACCAGCGCTGATATACTACCGCCTGCGGCAGGTAGACCACGATGGTACCACCCACTTTTCGCCCGTGCGCACCCTAGTTGTCAGTGGGCAGCTGGAGCTGGCTTTGTTTCCAAACCCAACCAGTGAGGCTACCACACTAACGGGTGCGCTACCCGGAGCAGCGGTGAGCGTGTATGACTCTATGGGCCGCCTGGTGCACACGAGCACCGCCGATGCAGCCGGCTCGGCCCAGCTACGGCTGCCGGCTGGCAGCGCCGCGGGGGTATATATGGTGCGAACTGGTCAGCACGCCCTGCGCCTGATAAGGCAATAGGTAGGCAGTAACTATTCCCTCATGGGCTTTATTCAGCCTCCACAATCCACCCGCCGACGTGCTGGGCTGAGTTAAACCGTGACGCAGGAAGTGGAGAAGTAGGAAGGGTAGCGCAAGAAGTTGAGCAGTGCAAACTACTCAGGCCTTCAACCCGTTATGTTGAGGACCTGAGTAGTTTCCGTATATTCCATCAACGAACCAAGCCAAACGCATGAAAACCATCTCGATTCTCCTTGCTAGCGCTACGCTGCTTTACATCTCGGTTTCGGCTGCTGCTCAAACAGCTCCGAAACCTAAGGTTAAAACAACTACATCTTCTCAACCGCGCACCACTAAGAAAGCGCCTTCTAAAAATCTGGCTGTTATTAGAGATACAGCTACCTTCCTGCGTTCGAGCCAGCCAAATGATGGCCGGATACGTGTTCCGATCCTGTGAAAGTTAGAAGTATCGGGTAAGCCTTACTTCAATATAACTACCTGTATAGTTTTGGCAGGCTCCGCAGTGGTAGCCATGCTTACGCACTCACTCGGCACGGTCGAAGCCCTAAATAAACTAAGATAATACTATGAAAACCCTATCCATGCTTCTTGTAGGCGGCACTTTGTTGTGCCTTTCGCTATCAGCCGCCGCACAAACAACGCCGGCTGCAAAACCGAAGGCTAAGACAACCATTGCCGATCAACCGCGCACCAATAGAAAAGCGGCTTCTAAAAATCTTACTGTTATTAAAGATACGGCCGCTTTCCGCCGTTCGAGCCGGCCCGGCATGATGCCTATTCGTGTGAAGCCCAGTCTTAAGTAGGCATTACTCAGCTCTGACGCGAACAGTGGTTTATGTTTTCCGCCATAGGTTCCGCACCAGCGCCCACTTTACTACTCAGCTCATAGCAATAATGGAAGCCGTGGAGCCACGGATAGGCCGGAAGTAAGTAGTGCTGTCTCTCAGTTCGATATAGCTAACAGGCGTGCCGACCACACCGCCGCCAAGGTGGTAAAATACTAAGAATGAGCTCGGTGTAGGGTAATGTTGATGTAAAGAACTCTCTAGCTTAACAAATTCTCCTCGTAGCTGGCAGAATCGGCTACAGCACTGGCTTCTGCCGGCGTGGTCAGGTGCGTGCTATTCGGCTGCACCCGCGTAGCCAAGGAGGCGCTGAGCGCCTGCGCCGCCGCTACCACCTGCGCCGGATAATGCAGGCGAGCCAACAACCGAATGGCATTGCGCGTGGTGAGCGGCCCAACCTTGAGGCGGTAGTCGAAATACCAGTCATCCTCCGTGACGGTTTCGCAAAAGTGGTACTCAATAAAGCACGACTGCAAAAGCGTGCCCAGCTCCCCGTCGTGGGTGGCTGCCACTACCCAGCTGCGGGGCTGCAAGTATTCTAGCACAGCCTTGTTGGCAGCGATGCGCTCCTGCGTGTTTGTGCCTTTGAACAGCTCATCCAGCAGCAGTAAGTAGCTGCCGGGGGCCGCGTCGCAGGCCAGCAGCAACTGCCGCATGGTTTCGGCCTCGACCAAATAATAGCTTTTGCCCGTGGACAGGCTGTCGGCCAGGTTGAGGCTGGTGAGTACCCGGCAAAAAGGGGCGCGGTAGGCAGTGGCGGGGCATGTGGCTATTGTTTGGGCCAGTAAGGCGTTTATGCCCAGCGTGCGCATGAAGGTGGTTTTGCCCGCCATATTCGAGCCGGTAAGCAGTACGCCGAATTCGTTTAGGGTTAGGTCGTTAGGCACGCACCCTGGCACCAGCGGGTGGTAGCCGCCTTGCAATTGGATGCCCGCGGTGGTCGGCCCAAAGTGCGGCACGCAGGTGGCATGGCGCTGGCGGAAGCTGGCCACCGCCAAGGCGCTATCTACATAGCCCACGGCCTCAAAGACAGCTCGAATGGCGGGCGCCTGCCGCTGTATAGCCACCCGGCAGCGGGCATACAACAGCTGGTCAACTAGCAGCAGCATCTTGAGCAGTTCCAGCAGCCCCATATTATCCTCTACCTGAAAGAAAGCCGCTTGCCGCAAAACACCTCCCAATCGGGCCAGGGGCGCGGCCAGCAGTTGCAGCGGCCGTAGGGGTAGGGCTGCCCGCTGCAACTCTCGCCCTGCCCGGTGCAAGCGGCCCAGTTGCAGCAGCGGACGAACATAGAGCTGAATCCGGGCGCGATGCCGAAGGTGAAACACCGCATTGAAGCAACCAAACGCAAGCGTGCCCAACCAAAGCACGGGCAGCCAAAAGCCCCCGAGCAACGTGGTCAACAGCCCCAGCGCGAGCAGCGCCGCGAAGCGTACGTTGGGCAACGCGGGCAGGGGCTCATCGCCCAGCAAATCAACCAGGTAGTACGCCTCTGGGGCCGTCAGCTGGTCGAGGGCGAGTAGGGCTTGCCCGCGGGCTGCGGGTTGCTGCGCCAACAGGGTCGCGGCGGCGTCAAACTCCTGTAGGGCAGCCTCATCGGCGAGCGGGCTGCGCAGGCGGTGGTAGAGGCATTGCTCGCCTACCGGGCTCACAGTGGCATCGAGCAGACCGAAGAGCGCGTCGCCGTTCAGGTCGGCCCAGGTTTGGTCGGGTAGGCGGTGGTAGGCGGGCTCGTGCTGCACATGGTTGTAGTAGCGGGCCACTAGGGGAATACGAGGAGTGTGCGCAGCCGGCTGTTGCCAGGCCGCTTCCAAGCGGCGTAAGCGCTTGCGGGTAGAAGTCCACATAAGAGGATAGGGTAGCTACCAGGGCGTAGATGGTGAAGTGGCGCCACTGGTCATTATAAGTAGCACGAAAGGTAGCGCAGTAATGATTAATAAAAGGGCTTAGTCCCGAGTCGTCTGCCGGTCGGATGCCTACGGCGTCCGACCGGCAGACGTCGATAGAAGCTTGGTGTTTAAGTACTGTTTAAGAGAGAATTACTAGACTGGTTACAATAGATGAGCGAGCTAAAAAGTGTCACTATTTCGAGGCGAGTCCAATAAGTCTGGCTACCTTCAACGCCACTACCGCCACAGCTTCGGCAGGCTCCGCAGCAGCGCCCATGCTACGACCCCGCTCACGGCAATGATGGAAGCTGTAGAACTGCGAATCGGCCGGAAGCGGGTAGTGCCTTCCTTCATCTCGATATACCCAACAGGCGTGACGACCACGCCACCGCCGCCACCGGAGCCAGCTGCTTCGGGAAGGCGGCCGCCCCCGCCGCCACCAAAACCGTAGCATACCCGCGCCACGGGAATCACGGTGGTGCCGTTGCGTTCTACAGGCTCACCGTATACGGTGCGGGCAGTGACGGTAGTGCTGAGTTGTTCGGCCAAGTTTTGGGCGACTGTGAGGGTAGGGGAATCAGAAGGAGTCATGAGAAAATCATTTGATAAAAGACTGTCATGCTTCGTCAAGCTCAGCATGACAGTCTAAAGAAAGTAAACAAAAAGAAGCCAGCGGCATACACCGCTGGCTTCTTCTCTATTCAACTGAAAACCTGTTTTAGAAAGCCGCCAGCAGTGTTTTCAACCCAGCGGCGGCATCGTTGCCGAGGTGCACGTGCAGGGTACGGCGGTCGGCGCTTTGCAGGGCTTCCAGGTCGCCTTGCGCTTGTGCATCTTGCAGGGTGCCGAAGGAGTAGGAACGGCCGGGCAGGGGCAAATCCTGCGGGTGGCCCGCCGTCAGTTGCAGGAACAGGCCTGTGTTGGGGCCGCCCTTGTGGTACTGACCGGTAGAGTGCAGGAAGCGCGGACCGTAGCCAAACGTGGTAGCCACGTGTAGCTTGTCCTGAATCTTCTGACGTAACTCCGTCGTCTCCTCATTCACCGCTGCCGATTCTGTGAGGTAGGCTTGGATGGATACGTAGTCGCCGGCCTTCGCTTGCGCGAAGAACTGCTGCACTAGCTCCTTAGCCGAGCTACCCGATACCGATGAGTAGTAATCCAGCCCGCCTTCCGACAGGGCTTTTTCCTGCTCCGGCAGGCTGCCTTTTTCGGCTACCTCCTTCATAATCTTGTCGGTAGCCGTTTTGGCGGCTTGCACGTTGGGCTGGTCGAAGGGGTTGATGCCCAGCACCGCGCCGGCAATGGCCGTAGCGGCTTCCCAACGGAAGAATTCGGCACCCAGGTCCAGGGCATCCCTCATGCGGATAGTGATAACCGGGTGGCCGGCCTCTTGCAGCGTCTTCAGCTTCTGCGTGTTATCTTCATCGGCTTCGTTTTCGTAGCCCACGTACACAAACACGCGGTCCTGGCCGTACACCTCGGGCTTACCCAGGTGCTCGCCGGCAACCGGCAGAATGCCTTTGCCTTCTTTGCCAGTGCTTTCAGCCAGCAATTGCTCCAGCCACAGGCCCAGGTCGCTGAGCGACTTGGGTACCACTAGCGTGAGCTTGTCGCGGCCTTTAGTAGATAGCACGCCCAGAGCGGCGCCTAACTGCAAGCCAGGGTTGTTGTCGCTGGGGCCGTAAGCACCGCAGGCACGCATCATGATAACGGCGCGGGCCAACAACTCGCCCACGTTGATGCCGTAGAGCGCAGCCGGTACCAAACCGAAGAACGTGAGGGCCGAGAAACGGCCGCCTACCTCGGGGAAGTTCAAAAACACCTTGCGGTAGCCCAGCTCCTTGGCCGTTTCGATGAACGGGGAGCCGGGGTCGGTGATGCCGATGAAGTTTTCGCCGGCTTTATCGCCTTTTACGGCTTTCACCTTCTCGTAGAAATAGTCGCCGAACGCCAGCGGCTCGGCCGTAGTGCCCGATTTGCTAGCTACGATGAACAGCGTGTTTTCCAGCGGTACAGCCTTTTCAATCTCTTGTACTGTACCAGGGTTGGTGGTGTCCAGAATCAGCACGTCGAGGCCGTTTTCACCTTTCGGGAACGACTTCTCGAACACGATGGGGGCCATGGTGCTGCCGCCCATGCCCATTACCACTACGTGGGTGAAGCCGTCGGCCTTGGCTTCCTGCGCAAACTGCTCCAGGCGGCCTACCTCGTCTATCATGGTTTCGGCTACGCGCAGCCAGCCCATGTAGCTGCGGATGCTCTCTTGACCTTTAGCGTCTTGCGTCCACAGATCGGCCTGCTTGTTCCAGAAACCCGTGATGAACTCCGACTTCTTGTACTCCTCAATCTTGGCGTCTACCTCTTGCTGGTACTCGCCTAGTTGCATCTCAGCTTCTACCGGCTGCAAGTCCAGGGCTTGCACGCGCTTTTTCTCAATCGAGTCGATCAGCTTAGCGAAGGGTTCCTTGAACTTCTTGCCGCCGTCTTCCTCCAGGAATTGGGTACGCTCTTTCAAGTCGATGCCCAGCTTGGGTAGGGCGTTCAGCACTTCGTCTACTTGGTCGAGGTTGGTTTCCAGCGTGTTGGCTACTTTGCCTTTCTCGCGGAACAGGTCCAGGGTTTCCACCGGAATGGTGTTCACCGTTTCCGGACCAATGAGGCCGTCTACGTAGCGCAGGTCGTCGTACTTGGGGTTTTTGTTGCCGGTGCTGGCCCACAACAGGCGCTGCGAGTTGGCACCTTTCTCCTTGAGGGCTTCCCAACGTGGTCCGGCAAAAATGCCTTTGTAGAGCTGGTAAGCCTTCTTGGCGCTGGCCAGAGCTACCTCGCCCACCAGGGGCTCGGCCAGCTTGGCCTTCTCGCCGCCTTCTTCCACCATTTTCTCTAGCACGGGATCCAGCAGCACATCGATGCGCGAGAGGAAGAAGCTAGCTACGGAATTGATGTTGTCGATGGCGCCGCCGGCTTTCACGCGGTCTTCCAGGCCCGAGATGTAGGCTTCGGCTACGGCCTCGTAGCGCTCCAGCCCAAAAATGAGCGTCACGTTCACGTTCACGCCTTCCGAAATGAGCTTGCGGATGGCGGGCAGGCCTTCGAGGGTAGCCGGCACCTTAATCATCACGTTGGGGCGGTCTACGGCTTTCCAGAAGCGCAGGCCTTCCTCAATGGTGCCCTCGGTATCGTTGATGAGGTTGGGGCCTACCTCCAGGCTCACGTAGCCGTCGCCGGAGTTATCGTGGCTGTCGTAGAGGGGGCGGAACAGGTCGCAGGCGTGCTGCACGTCGGCCACGGCCAGTTCAGCGTAGATGTCGTCGGCCGATTTGCCTTGCAGGGCTAGGGCCCGGATGGTGGTATCGTAGTCGTCGCTGCCGCCAATGGCTTTCTCGAAAATAGCCGGGTTCGACGTCACGCCACGCAAATCTTCTTCCTTGATGCGCTTTACCAGCTCACCGTTGATAAGGATTTTGCGACGGATGAAGTCCAACCAGATGCTTTGGTCGAATTCGCGGATTTTGTTGAGTGCGTTCATAAAAAATGGGTAGAAGCTGGGGCCGGAGCCCCGGCCGGAAATGTGTTAGGACAGTTCGCGGCGCTAAGCTAGGGAAAACCAAATATTCAGGCTAACGGATTTAAGAGGGAGAATACCGAAACCGTTGCCGAGGTAGGGCAGAAGAGTTGTCATTCCGAACGTAGTGAGGAATCTGAGTAGCAAGTAGCTGTTTCCCTCAGATTCCTCACTGCGTTCGGAATGACAGATTACTTCAGCACTTCCTTCTTCTCAATACCCACGTCGTTGCCTTTCAACAACTCGCGGGCTTGCTTCACAACGTTTTCTACGCTGAAGCCAAATTCGGCCATCACTTCCTCGCCGGGGCCCGATTCGCCGAAGCGGTTCATACTGATGGTCGTGCCTTCGTCAGTCACGTATTTGTGCCAGCCAATGGGTGAGCCGGCCTCAATGGCAATGCGCTTGCGCACGGCAGGGGGTAGGACTTTGTGCTGATATTCAGCTTCTTCCAGCTCAAACAACTCCCACGAGGGCATACTTACCACGCGCACGGCCACGCCTTCCTGCGTCAGCTTCTCCTGGGCTTCCAGGGCCAGCGACACTTCTGAGCCGGTACCAATCAAAATTAGCTCTGGTTGGCCGTTGTCGGCGTCTTTCAGGATGTAGGCGCCTTTAGCCACGCCTTCGCGGGCTGAACCCATCGTTTCCTGGTCCAGCACCGGCAGTTTCTGACGGGAGAGGATAAGCGCTACCGGCGTTTCGGCCTGGGTGAGCGCAATGCGCCACGATTCCACGGTTTCGTTGGCGTCGGCGGGACGCAACACAATTAGATTGGGCACCGTGCGCAGGCCGATTACCTGCTCCACCGGCTGGTGGGTAGGGCCGTCTTCACCTAGGCCAATGCTGTCGTGGGTGAACACGAACGTGGCCGTGGACTGGGCCAGCGCCGTGAGGCGGATAGAGCCGCGCATATAGTCGGAGAAGTTCAGGAACGTGCCGCCGTAGGGACGCACGCCACCGTGGCGGGCCATGCCGTTGAGGGCACCGCCCATGGCGTGCTCGCGCACCCCAAACCAGATGTTGCTGTCCTCATAGCGGCCCGGCTGGAAGCTATCCTCGCCCTTAGTCGACATTTCGTTGGACGAGGCTAGGTCGGCGGAACCGCCAAACAGGTAGGGCACGCTCTTTTTGAGAGCCGTAAGGGCTTTACCCGAAGCCTGACGGGTAGCCAAGGGGCCATCGGCGGGCTTGAACACGGGCAGTTCGGCATCCCAACCCTGGGGTAGGTCGTGGCTGAAAGCGGTTTCAAACGCCTTTGCCTCGGCCTCAAATTCCTTTTTATACGCAGCAAACTGCTCGTTCCATTCCTGTTGCAGCTTGGCGCCGCGCTGGCCGGGTTCCAGCAAGTGTTGCTTCACCTCATCAGGCACAAAGAACTTCTCGTCCGGATTCCAGCCCAGGAACTCCTTGGTTTTGCGCACGTTTTCAGGGCCGAGGGGCGAGCCGTGCGACTTATTCGTGCCTTCCAGCGGCGAGCCGAAGCCGATAATCGTCTTCACGGCAATAATCGACGGACGGTCCGTTTCGTTTTGGGCTTCGCGAATAGCAGCCTCAATGGCGTCCAGGTCGTTGCCGTCGCCTACCGTCTGGGTGTGCCAGCCATAGGCGTCGAAGCGGGCCATAGGGTCCTCGGTGTAAGCGAGGCTAGTAGGACCATCGAGCGAAATGCTGTTATCGTCGTACAGATAAATCATCTTGCCCAGCTTGAGGTGACCCGCCAGCGATGCGGCCTCCGAGGCAATGCCTTCCATCAGGTCGCCGTCGCTCACCAATACGTAAGTATAATGGTCGACTACATTGTGGCCGGACTTGTTGTAGGTGGCGGCCTGAAAAGCCTCCGTCATGGCCATGCCTAAGCCGTTGGCAAAGCCCTGGCCCAATGGTCCGGTGGTTACTTCCACGCCCGCCGTCAGGTTCGACTCGGGGTGGCCGGGCGTTTTGGAGCCCATCTGCCGGAAGCGTTTCAGCTCCGACATCGGCAAATCGTAGCCGTAGAGGTGCAACATGCTGTACAGCAGCGCCGAACCATGCCCGGCCGACAATACAAACCGGTCGCGGTTGGGCCACTCGGGGTCTTGGGGGTTGAAGCGCAGGAAGCGCGACCACAGCACATAAGCCATGGGAGCGGCACCCAGTGGCAAGCCGGGGTGGCCGGAGTTGGCCTCCTGCACCATATCAACGGATAACAGACGTAGGGTATTGACGCTCAGCTGGTCCAGGGATTGTTGGTTTTCGGGCATGATACGGAAAGATTGAAAGAAATTTAGGTGCAAAAGAAGCGTAACCGGCATCGTTGCCAGTAGCCTTGGGGGCTGGTTGCGCCCAGAGACGTTACTACTTAGTACGGAAAAAATCGTGTAAACGATGAATAAAACCTGGGGCTGACGGGCAGAAGCGCAGCCGAAAAACTAGATTCATCGTTATACCTTTGCGTATACAACGCTCGTTCTCGCACACCACCCCGCTTCTACGTATAATGTTCCGTTTGCATCTCGCGTTGCCTGCGCTGTTGCTGCTGCTGTGCCTGGTAGGCGCTACTCCGCCCCAGTCAGCAGCGCCCCTTACCATTGCCGCCGCCTCCGATTTGCAGTACGTGATGGATTCGCTGCTCACCATCTACCGCCGCCAACAGCCACAACAGCAAGTGAAGGTGGTGTACGGCTCCTCGGGCAAATTCTACCAGCAGCTCAGTCACGGCGCCCCGTTCGATATCTACTTCTCCGCTGATAGCAACTACCCTCGCAAGCTGTACCAGCAGGGCCTCACGGCCAGCGCGCCCCAACGCTACGCTACCGGCCGGCTGGTGGTGTGGAGCAAAAAGCTCGATCCACGCCCGCAGGGTATGAATATCTTACTGAACCCAGCCATCCACAAAATTGCCATGGCCAACCCCGCCCACGCCCCCTACGGCCAGAAGGCGCAGGAGGCTCTGCAACACTACGGCCTGTACGATAAGCTGAAACCGCGCTTGGTGCTGGGCGAAAACATCAGCCAAACGGCCCAATACGCCACTACCGGCGCCGCCGACGCAGGTATACTCGCCTTGTCGTTGGCCCGTAGTCCGCAGCTACGCCGACAAGGGCACTACTACCTCATTCCTGCTGACGCGCACACGCCTTTGGAGCAGGCGTATGTGGTGATAAAGCGAGCCGCCGGCAATCCGGCGGCAGCTTCGTTCACGGCGTTTATCAGCAGCGCCTCGGCCAAAGCCGCGCTGAAGCGGTATGGGTTTGAGTAGGGTAGGAGCCTTGAAAGTCGTCCGTCATATTTATCTGTCATCCTGAGCGGAGCGAAGGACCTTCCCACGGCAGAACGAAGTCGTTCATTAGTAACTCCAACGTGAGAAGGTCCTTCGCTCTGCTCAGGATGACAACCTAAGAAAACATAAAAGAATACTGCTTCCACTTTGTCTGACTTCTCCCAAACCCTACTGCTCACCGCCAAGCTGGCCGCTCTCACTACCCTGCTGCTCTTGCTGCTGGGCGTGCCATTAGCCTACTGGTTGGCGTATGCCCGGTTTCGAGGCAAGGCGGTGGTAGAGGCGCTGGTGAGTTTGCCGCTGGTGCTGCCGCCCACGGTGATTGGGTTTTACCTGTTGCTGGCTTTCAGCGCCGATAGTGGGGTAGGACACTTCCTGGTGCACACGCTGGGACTAGAGCTGAACTTCACGTTTGGCGGCATTCTAATTGGGTCGTTGGTATATAGCCTACCCTTTATGGTGCAGCCAGTGCAGGCCGCCTTGCACAATGTGCCCCGCTCGTTGCGGGAGGCCGCGTACACGCTGGGCAAGTCGCGGCTGACGACCTTGTGGCGGGTGTTGCTACCCAATATCCGGCCAGCGTTGCTGAGTGCTTCGGTACTGACGTTTGCGCATACCGTGGGCGAGTTTGGGGTAGTGTTGATGATTGGCGGCAACATTCCGGGCCAGACGCGGGTTGCTTCCATCGCCATCTACGACGCCGCCGAAAGCCTCGACTACGCCCGCGCCAACCACTACGCGCTGGTGTTGGTAGGACTGTCCTTTGCGGGGCTATTGCTGCTGGCCGCTTTCACCAAACGCTCTGCCAGCCGACTATTGTGATTGATCTGCACCTCACCAAACCCCTGCAAACCGCGCACGGTCCGGCGCTGCTAGATGTGCGCCTGTCCGTGGCAGCCGGTGAGCTGGTGGCCATCTACGGCGCGTCTGGCGCCGGCAAAACCACGCTGTTGCGCTTGCTGGCAGGCCTGAGCCGGCCGGCCAGCGGCTATTTGCGGATAGGAAATGAGGTGTGGTACGACCAGCAAAGCGGTATCTGGATGCCACCCCAGCGCCGCAGCATTGGCTTCGTGTTTCAGGATTACGCGCTGTTTCCGAATATGACGGTGCGCCAGAATCTGGAGTTTGCCCTACCCGATGCGTCGGGCAAGGCGTTGGTAGGCGAGCTGTTGGAACTAATGGACCTGGGCGAGCTGGCCCGGCAGCGGCCGCAGCAGCTTTCAGGGGGGCAGCAGCAGCGCGTGGCCCTGGCGCGGGCGCTGGCGCGGCAGCCCCGCCTGCTTCTGCTCGATGAGCCCTTGGCGGCCCTGGACGTGCCTACCCGCCTGCGGCTGCAAGAGGCATTGGCGGCGGCACACCAGCGGTTTCAGCTCACTACCTTGCTCGTAAGCCACGATTACGCCGAAATAACCCGGCTGGCTACTCGTGCTGTGGAGCTAGACGGAGGCAAGGTAGTGCGCGACGGTGTACCATCGGCAATACTGCCCGGCGCTGACGCAACACCTGCCTTCCGGCTGACCGGCACCGTAGTAGCCGCCGAGCCTTCGGCTAACGGCCAAACCTTGCGCGTGAGGGTAGGAGAGGAAGTGGTAAGGGTAGAAGTAGATGCCACCACGCCCTACCAGGTAGGCGATACGTTGGTGCTAATGGGTAGCGTGCAAAGGGGGTAGCACAGAAACGCCTGCCGCCCACGAAACTCCACCGTACGGCAGCGCGTTCCTTACTCACTATTCCACCACTCACCCCTTCCCACCCGTGCCCGAATTACCCGAAGTCGAAACCTACCGCCGGTTTCTGGATGACCTTATTCTACATCAACCCATTACGGCAGTAGAAGTGCGCGACGCCCATGTGCTCACCACCGATGAGGACACGCTGCGGCGCTACCTGGTGGGTAGGCAGGTAATGGCCACGCGTCGCTTGGGCAAAAACTGCTTTCTCGAACTCGACAACGACACTGTGCTGGCCTTGCACTTTGGCATGACCGGCGACGTGGGCGCCTACCGCGACGACCCCGACGCCCCGCGCTTCACCCGCGTGGCCCTACACCTGGCCGACGGCATGCGCATCGCCTTTGTAGACCCGCGCAAATTCGGCCGGATCCGGCTGGCCGGCAGTGTGGCCGAATACCAGAAGCTGAAAAAGCTTGGTCCCGATGCGCTCGATATCACTTCTGAGCAGCTGCAAGCGGCGCTCAGCAAAAAGAAAACGCTGCTGAAGCCTGCTCTACTCGACCAGCGCATCACTGCCGGCTTGGGCAACTGGATTGTGGATGAGGTGCTGTTTCAGGCTAAAATCAACCCCGAACGGCTGTGCAATACGCTTACCGAGAAGGAGTTCAAAGCCCTGCACGCGTCCATTCAACTGGTGCTGAAAACGGCTATCCAGCAGGAGGCCACGTACCGCAACTTCCCGGCGTCGTTCCTGATTCATGCGCGCGAGTGGGACGACTCGGCCACGCCGGGTACCGACAAGCACCGGTTTTGCCCGCGCCACCCGCGCACCGAAATTGAGAAGAAATACGTGGGTGGTCGGGCTACCTACTACTGCCCCAAATGCCAGCCAGTGCCCGTCACGGCCAGTGAAAAGCCAACGGCCAGCGGAACCCAGGGGTAGGGAAAGCGTAAAAAGTAGCCCCTCCACTTTTAACGAATTCGCTTATGTTTCGCGCAGTTGATTATCCCGATGAAAACCTGCTGGCCCTTTATATCGGTGGCACGCTCACCAAAGCCGACTACCAAGGCGTGGTGCCTACCCTCGAAAAAAAGGTACAGCAGTACGGTAAGGTGAACGCCTACCTTGAATACCAGGGCATTGAAGATGTGACTTTGAAAGCGCTCTGGGAAGAGTTGAAAGAAGATGTAAAGCACTTCACCAGTTTCAACCGCGTGGCTGTGGTCAGCAACGACAATACATTGGTGAAAGCCGGGGCGGCGCTCAGCTCCGTCATCACGCCCAGCGATGTGAAGCACTTCAACCCCGACGAAAAAATGGTAGCCCTGCAATGGGTGCGCGGCGAAAACGCCGTGGCCTCACCGCGTACTGTAGACGTGTATTCCTCGTAGAATCAGTAGAGGAGCGTTACGCGCGCCCATCGTTGCGTCTGTTTTGGTGGGAAAAACCAAGTTTTCAATGCCAAGTCAGTTGAATATGAAGCAACAGACGCGTGCAACGCGCCCTTACAACGCAAAAGAGCCAACCGCACGCGGTTGGCTCTTTGTATTTCCTGCTACGCCTTCTTTTTGCTTACGAAGCGTCGGTGAGCATCGCTACCAAGCGGCCGTTGGGGTTGTACACCGCTCCAGAAGTATCGATGTATAGGCGGCGCTGCTTGGAATCAACCAGGATCAGGGGGAAGTCCTCGTCGTCGGAGCGAGTGATGCGGCCCACTACTTCGGCGGTGCGGGTGCCGGGCTCTACGTGCACCACGTTCAGGCGGTCGGTGAGGTAGAAGGGCTCATCCGGAGCGTCGCGGAAAGTAAGCTTGCCCACAATGGCGGTGCGGTTAGCTACGTTGCGGGCCACGGCAGGCGCCGTAGTCTGCGGACGCAATACGGCCGGCGCGGACGAAGGAGCCGTAGTACGCGTACTGGCCGCAATCTGGGTGTTCGACTGCTGCCAGCCCCGGCTGATGGCCGCGAGGCGTTGGCTACGGCCAGGGTGGGTTGCGGAGCCATGCTCGTCCGATATCACCGCCATAGCGGCCTGCGCTTGGGCCAGGCTGGCGCCCATCTTGCGCAACACAAAGCCCGAAAACTCATCGGCCTCCAGCTCGTCGGCGGGGTTAGAGCCGCGGCTCGTGAGGGTATGACCGTTGAGGTGGTGCCCCATTTCATGGGCCAGAATGCTGGTGCCGGCCCAGTCGGTGCGGCCGGCGCGGTTTACGGCTGCCACAAACTGCGGATTATACAATAGGTAGCGCTGGCCATTGTAGACCACGGCCGCGGCATTGTCTACCTCCGAGGTAGCCTGCAACTCGAAACGCGGTTTCAGGCCTACTACCGAGGTGATATCGCGCAGCACGTCGCGCTGACCGGTGGAGGATTGGGCGTAGGAAGTGCTGGGCAACAGAGCCCCCAGCACCAAGAAAAGACCCGCCAAGCGGCGGAAAAAGGCGTAGGACATGGAAGTGAGTTCTGAGTGGCTGATAACAGAAGGCAAATAATACGCCATAAAATCCTATTTGGCAGACATATCGGCTTCTATCTATACAACGCAGAACGCTACCTTTTTCGTTTACTTTTCCTGCCCTGGGGAGCCTTTTTTACAGAAAAATCAACCAAAATACAGCGGGGCGCCTCCCATCCGGAAAGCGCCCCGCTGTATGATAGGTAGTAGGGCTATAAGCGCACGCCGATACCCGGCCCAAAGAGGAAGAACAATTTCCCGCCATTTACTAAGTAGCCTCCGCCAAGATAGAGTGGGAACGTAAGCTTAGCGTCGCTGCGGGTCGGGTAGACCGAGCCGAGCACTACAATACCCAAGTCGCGGTTGGCATTGCTAGTAGGACTCAGGTTGAATGCATTGAGTGCTACGAAACCTGCACCTACTTTATAAGGGCGGGGCTTGTTGATTTTATTGGGATTGTAAAACGTTAGTTGGGCCAGCGTGGCTAGGCTGATGCCGCTAAAGGCTGTATAGTTGTTGTTCTCGCCGTTGCCATTTATTTGCTTGGTAAGCAAACCGGCCGGGAAGCTAATGTCGATGTCAAACTTCACCCTACGCTGCAACACTAGGTCTAGCGTTTGCGAGTAGCCCTTGTCGCCGTACTGGCTGGCCACGTGCTGCACGGTTACGTAGATGTGCGCCCAATCGTCGAGGTCGTAGGTTTTGCGGGAGAGCAGGCTGTTGAGGTTGATGTTGCCGACCTGGCACTGCGGGTCGCGGTAGAAAGCGGCCCGCAAGGAGTTGTCGCCGGGACACACCACCACGTTTTCAATGGTGCGCATCTCAATCAGGTTGCCTTTGGCGTCCTGGGTTCTGATCTGAAACGTGAGGTACTGCTTCCCATACAGCTGCTGGTCAGCGTCGATGGCGTTGGCATCGAAGGAAAACACCACGTCGCGCACGGTACGGGGGTAGAGGATGGGGCCGTTGAGGGTCGTAACGGGGCGCGCTGCCTCCCCAAACGTCACCTTCACGAAGTCCAGCGGGTGAGGGCGCTGAAACTCGCGCACGTTCAGGCCCTGGCCCGTGTTTTCATTGCCGTTGTAAATGGCCACGCGCTTCTTATCAATCCCAACGGGCACCTGCAAGCGGTAAATCACCGCCGACTCCGAGCGCACCGATGAGTCGGAGGGAACCACGCGCACATCCTCGAAGCGAAAAGGCGCCTTCAGCAGCGACTCGCCCTCTAGGCGTACATCTACCGTTTCGCCGGGATTCACGTTGGTGTTGGTGGTCCAGTCGCCGCCGCGGTGCCGCACGCTCACCGTAGTAATGGTGGTTTTGGGCGAAATGTTGAGGTTGGTGATGTATTTGGGCTGGTCACCGTCCTTTATATATAAGTAGCTGTCCGTTTGGCGGTGGGTGTTGTATACGCGCAGCCAGCACAGCACCCGGTCGTTGGAAAGGTACTGGCGCGTGAAAATTTCAGCAACGAGTGCCCCGCCGGCTTCTTCCTGATCTTCTACCCGGTAGGTGTGCTTCAGGTCGAAGGTGCGGCCGTTGTCGAGGATGATTTCTACGCCTTTGCGGCGGGAGCTTTCATCCAGCGTAATTTCTTTTTTGTCGACGCTCAGGAACCGTAAGCGGCTGCTCTTCACCGTGAATTCCTGCCGGATAGGAGGTAGGGAATAGCTCAGCTTTCGACCATTCTCAATCAGAAAGGGCCGCTCGGTTTGCATGCGCAGCGTGATGCTGCGCGTGCCCGTTACGTTGGGCAGCACGTGCAGCTTCAGGCCGCCATTTTCCTGCGCTATGCGGTAGTCGATGTCCTGGCCGTGGGTCCACTCACCGGTGGCGCGCACGTTTTTCACGTTGTTGCTGGTCAGGTCGAACACCTTCTCCTCGCCCACAAACAGCTCCGTATCGGTAGGGCGGAAGTCGAGGGAAGTGCGAGTGACAGGCAGCAGCTGCACCGTTTGGGTGAACTGCGGGCCGCGCAGGCTGTCGAGGTTGGCCTGGGCAAAAGTGAGGCTGAGGTAGCGCACCCCGGTCAAGGCCTTGAAGCGAATTTTGGTGCGATAGTACTCGTTGTTGACCGGTGTGAGCGAATCCAGCTGCTGGAAGTCGGCGGAGCGCACCAGGCGCAACGGCGCACTGGGGTTCATGCGCACAGGATAGGCCATAATTTCGGCCGTTTCGTCTTCCTGACGATAGTAGAAATACAGGTTCAGCTCGCCCTGCACGGCAATCATGTTGCGGCTGAGGGCGTAGTTGGTGGTGTCGGTGCGCAGCAGCAACTCGCGTAGCAGCGTGGCGCTACGGGTGGCCGCAGGGCTAACTGTCGTTGGGGCCGGTGCTTGGCTGGTGCGATAAGTAGGGGCAGGGGTAGAGGCTGGCACATCCGGTACCGGGGCCGGGCTGGTAGGCTGCTGGGCCCAGCTACGAGAAGGAAACAACCACAATAGCACAAAAAACGACAACCAACCTGTGCCCCGTAGGGCACGACGCAACAAAGTAGGCAATAGCACGGGCAGCAGAACAGAGGCGAACAAACAAAGCAAGCGCCGAAGCGCAAGCAAAGGTAGGGCCACGAGGCCGATTCGCGCAGAAAATTCGGCTTGTTACCCCTCTACATGCCGGTTCCTACTGGAAAGGCAGGCTTGCACATTGAGTTAATTTCAACTTTTTATTGTCCATAAAAGCCCACGGAGCGCAGTCATTTTCTCCAACTTCTAGCCTACCCTTGAAGAGAGACCAAACGGACTGATACGGTGTGTATAGGGGCAGATAGCAAGCCAAAGAAGAATAGGCTATATATAAGAATAATTATATCAATAAAAAGAGCTGTATACTCAACAGTAAATTGATTTTCAATAACTTAATAGGAGAGGTCGCGTAAGATAAGACAGATAGTTTAGAATCTGATCCAGGTTAAAAGCCTGTTGCCAATGCCTACCAACGACCTTGCTAATCAGCCGCCACTTTCGTCAGCGAAAGTCCCCATAATAGAGGAGAGGGCGGTGATTCACCGCGAGGTAGTGGAAAGTGGTCGGGTGCGGTTATCCAAAACCGTACACGAGCACCAGGAGGATGTAGACGTCATCCTACGCCACGAGGAAGTGCAGGTAGAGCGCGTCGCCGTCAACCAGTTTGTGGCCGATGGCGTGGCCCCTCCCACACCGCGATACGAGGGCAATACACTCATTGTACCAGTAGTACGCGAAATCGTGATGAAACGTCTACTGATTGTAGAAGAACTACACATTCTGAAACAACAAGTGGAAACCCGTGAAACGGAAACCGTAACGCTACGTCACGAGGAAGTGAACGTGGAACGCTACCCCGCCAACGAAGCAACTGACGCTTCTCCTGATCAGTAACATTCTCTCATACTTAACCACCACCTAACCCCTAAAAAAATGACTCATACCGTAATTGGAATGTTCGATACCGCCGACCAGGCAAAATCTGCTGCTCAACAACTTGCTAGTGCTGGCTTCAGCCTAGACCATGTAGACGTAGCCTCGCGTAACGACGATACAACCGATACTAATGATGTAAATCGTGGCCGGTACCGCAGTAATACCAACCGCACCGAAGAAAGCTCCACCGACAGCATCGGCGACTTCTTCAGCAATCTGTTCAGCGATGATGACGACAACGCTAATCGCTATGCTCATGCAGCCCGCGAAAGCGGCTCGTTGGTAACCGTACATGCTCACTCCGACGAAAACGCCCGCCAAGCCGCCGAAATTCTGGACCGTTGCGGCGCTGTTGACGTGAACGAGCGTGCCGAGCAGTCGGGTTATAAGGGCAAGGCTACGAATGCAAACGCAAACAACGCGAATGCCAACGCCAACGCAACCAACCAAAACACCAATGATCAGGTGTCGGCGAA
This sequence comes from Hymenobacter sp. NBH84, assembly GCF_014217645.1. NCBI lineage: Bacteria > Pseudomonadati > Bacteroidota > Cytophagia > Cytophagales > Hymenobacteraceae > Hymenobacter > Hymenobacter sp. NBH84. The sequence goes on along the minus strand of NZ_CP043644.1, from coordinate 2,212,264 downwards.
GGTAATCGAGGAAAACTTACAAGTAGGTAAGCGCGTGGAGCAAACGGGCGGTGCCCGTCTGCGTAGCCGCATCATCGAGCGCCCCGTGGAAGCCAGTGTGCGTCTGCGTGAGGAGCATGTGAACGTAAACCGCAAGCCGGTAGACCGTCCTGCTTCGGAAGCTGACTTTGAAGCTTTCAAAGAAGGTAATATCGAAGTAACCGAAAGCGCCGAGCGCGCTGTAGTGGGCAAAGAAGCCCGCGTAGTGGAAGAAGTAACGCTGGGCAAAGAAGTAACCGAGCGTGAAGAAACCATCCACGACACTGTGCGCAAGACGGAAGTAGACGTAGAGAAGTTGAACAACAACGACCGTCCTGCCGGTGACCCACGTCGCTAGAATCAAGGACCAATCCTTATAAATACGTAGAAAAGACGGCTGCTTTGCAGCCGTCTTTTTTATGCTCATTGCCTAAGATTTACTGCTGTAGCATGGTAAGAATGCCGCATTGCGCAACCCAACACTAGCCTGCACGGTATTAGAAAAGCACTAGGTACCTGCCATAGTGGCCGGGCCATTCCTTTCACTTTCCCGAATGACCACACCTCCCCCTACCTCCCGCACCCATACTTACAACATGGGCCTGATTGGCAACTGCGCCTTCCTGGGCCTGATTGGAACTGATACGGCCGTGCGCTGGCTGTGCTGGCCGCGCTTCGATAGCAGCTTTGTGTTTGGTAGTCTGCTTGACTCCCACAAAGGCGGTGAGTACAGCATCCGGCCCGCCGAGGGGGAGTTTCGGAGCAACCAGTACTACCTCGACAACACCAACGTGCTGTGCACCGAGATTGAAACCCCTGACGGCCGCTACCGCGTCACGGACTTTGCCCCGCGCTTCACGCAGTACGAACGTAACTACAAGCCCCTGATGTTTGTGCGGAAGGTGGAGCCCTTGCAGGGTACGCCCCGCGTGCGGGTGCGCTGCCAGCCGGTAGGGCAGTACGGCGAGCAGGCACTCAGCCGCCGCCGCAGCTCCAACCACATTGCGTTTCTGGGCTTGGAGGAAGAAATTCGTCTCACTACCAACATTCCACTTACCTACGTGCTCGATGACCAGGATTTTGTCCTGAACGACACGTTTTATCTAGTGCTCACCTACGGCGCTCCGCTGGAAGCACCCTTGGAAAGCACCGCCGAACGGTTTCTGCGCGAAACCACCCAGTACTGGCGCAAGTGGGTGAAGAGCATGAGCATTGGCACGTTCCATCAAGCAGCCGTAATTCGCTCAGCGCTAGCCCTAAAGCTGCACCAGTACGAGGACACGGGCGCTATTATTGCGGCCACTACTACCTCCCTACCCGAAGCGCCTGGCTCGGGCCGCAACTGGGACTACCGCTTCTGCTGGATGCGCGACACCTATTATATCCTCACGGCCTTCAACAACATTGGTCACTTCGAGGAGATGGAGCGCTACTTCCACTACATCGCCAATATCTCGACCAAGGTAGAAGACAAGTACCAGCCGCTCTACAGCATCAGCGGGGCTTCCAAGCTGATTGAGGAGGAACTGGACCTAGAGGGCTACCTTGGCAACCGCCCCGTACGTATCGGCAACGATGCCTACACGCACATTCAGAACGACGTGTATGGGCAAGTGCTGGTTGCGCTGCTGCCGCTCTACGTAGACCGGCGCTTCATCGATTTTGAACGCACCCACACCGAAAAGCTGATCTACGACGCCCTGCGCCTGATTCGGCAAACCATGAACCAGCCCGACGCCGGGCTGTGGGAGTTCCGCACATTGTCGCAGTACCACGCCTACACTTACCTGTTCCATTGGGCGGGTAGCCACGCGGCGTGCAAAGTAGCCAGCTACTTCCAGAACCCTGAAATCCAGCGTATGGCGCAGGAGTTGATGGACGAGGCTGCTGATAAAATTGAACAGTGCTACAACCAGCAGCGCGGCGTATACACCAACGCCATCGGCTCGCCCCACCTCGATGCCAGCACTATGCAGTTGATCCTGATGGGCTACCTCGACCCAGCTTCCGAAAAAGCCCGCCAGCACTTGGTAGAGTTGGAAAAGGAGCTGATGACGCCTGAAGGCTTGTTCTATCGCTACCGCCACGCCGACGACTTCGGCACGCCCGAAACCACGTTCCTGATTTGCTCTTTCTGGTACGTAGAAGCCCTGGCCGCCGTCGGCCGTCTTGATGAAGCCATACGCGAGTTCGAAAAGCTGCTCAAGTACACCAACCATCTGGGCCTGCTTTCCGAAGACGTAGACGCCAAAACCGGCTCGCAGTGGGGCAACTTCCCGCAGGCTTACAGCCACGTGGGCTTGGTAAACGCCGCCTACCGTATCTCCAAAAAGCTGGACCGCCCGAACTTCTTGTAGGGTTATAAAAAAGCTGTTGGCCGTTAGCTGATAGCTGTTAGCTTTCTATCTCTTAGAGAAGCTAACAGCTATTAGCTAACGGCCAACAGCTTTTTTACAGTAATACTACTGCGGCACGCTCACCTCTGCCAGGCTTTGCAGTAGCTCCTGCACCTCTGTGGTGCCGGGCACGTGGAAGCGCGCCAACGAGCGGCTGTTGCGGCCTACCTTAATAGTGAAAGCATCTTTGGGCATCGCGCCAAAGGTATCCTCGTCGGTGCGGTCGTCGCCGATGGCCAGGATGAAGTCGGGCTGGTAGGTGGCCACCCAACGGGCGGCGGCGGTACCTTTGTTGAGACCGGCAGCCTTAATCTCAATCACTTTGTTGCCCTCCAACACTTGCAGGTCGCTGTTGCTGGTCAGGAAGCTGAGGTGGCTGATAAGCTCGCGCACGCGCACGGCAGCTAGCTCGGCATCGGCGCGGCGGTAGTGCCACACCAGCGAGAAGTCTTTGTCTTCAATAAACGACCCCGCCGTGCGGCTCACATACAGCTCCAGGGTAGGGCGAATTTCCTTCATCCAGTCGTTGCGCATGGGCTGAAACAGCGTCCAGTCCTGGCCCGCGGCCCGCAGCCACACGCCGTGCTCGGCAATGAAATCGACGGGCAAATGGCCCAGCCATTTCTGCAGCGTCTGCCGGTCGCGCCCGCTGATAATCACCACGCGGTTGTGTGGGTCGGCGCTCAGCGTAGTCAGGGTTTCCAGTATTTCCGCCGAGGGCGCCGCCTTCTGCGGGTTGGGGTGGAAGGGCGCCAGCGTGCCGTCGTAGTCGAGCAGCAGCAGGCGTTGCGAAGCGGTAGTATATTGTTGGCGGAGCGTGGTGGCTTCCGTCGCATCCAGCATTTCTGTGGCGAGGGTCATCTGTTTGATTTTAGTATACGCCAGACGATTCATAAACAGCTCCGTCCAGTGGTAAACGTTGTAGTGCTGCACCAAGGCCTGCATATTGGCTAGGCGCATTTTCTGCTCCTCCTCGGGCATTTCCAGCGCCTCATGCATGGCTTCGGCTAGCTGGTTCATGTCGGAGGGGTTGATGAGCAGGGCGTCGGACAGCTCGCGGGCGGCGCCGGCCCGCTCACTCAGGATCAGCACACCGCTACGGTCGGCCTTGCTGGCAATAAACTCCTTGGATACCAAGTTCATCCCGTCGCGGATGGGCGTTACCAGGGCTACCTCCGCCATGCGGTACAGGGCCGTTAGCTCTTCCAGGGGTAGGGAGCGGTAGAAATAATGAATCGGGTTCCAGGTGATGGTGCGGTAGTCAGCATTGATGCGGCCCACCAACTCGTCAATCTCCTCCTTCAACTCCTGATATTGCGCTACCTGGTCGCGCGAGGGCACTACCAGCATAATCAGCGTAGCGCGGCCCTGCCATTCGGGGTAGCGCTGGAGCAGCAGTTCAAAGGCCCGCAGTCGCTGGGCAATGCCCTTGGTGTAGTCGAGCCGGTCGATGGATAGAATGATGCGGGCGTTGGGTAGGGCCGCCAGGTAGTTTTGCTCGTGCTCCTGCGCCACCTCCGAGGCCGCGGCATTAGCGTAGCGCTCATAATCAATGCCCATCGGGAAAGCATCAATCAGCACCGTACGATTCTTCAACTCTAAGCGGCCGTTCTGGCTGGGGTAGCCCAGTAGCTGCGACACTGAGCTGAGGAAGTGACGCATGTAGCCAAAGGTGTGGAAACCAATCAGATCAGCGCCCAGCATGCCTTCCAGCAATTGCGTGCGCCAGGGTAGGGCGCGCAGCAACTCATACGACGGAAACGGAATATGCAGGAAAAAGCCAATGGTGCTATGCGGCCGGGCCTTGCGTAGCATTTGCGGCAGTAGCAGCAGTTGGTAGTCGTGTACCCAAATGGTATCATCGTCGCCGGCTGCTTCCAGCACGGCGTCGCAGAATTTCTGATTCACGGCCACATACGTCTCCCAGTGCTGCTCATTGTACACGGCATACTGGCTGAAGTAGTGGAAGGTAGGCCACAGCGTTTCGTTGCTGAACCCCTCGTAAAAACCCTTTATTTCGTCGTCGTTCAGGAAGACCGGCTGCATGCTGTCGGCCTGTAGTTTGGTGGTAATCTGCTGCCGCTCCGTTTCGTCGTCTGCTACCAGGCCGGGCCAGCCGATCCAGACGTTGCCCTCGGCCCGGTAAATAGAGCCCAGCCCCGTCGCCAATCCGCCTTCACTGGGTGTAAAAGCCAGATCGTCGTCGGTGCGCTGTACTTTGGTAGGCAAACGGTTAGAAACAATAATAGTACGCGACATAGAAAGAAAGCTTGGTGAAAGAAAGAGTAGGCATTCAAGTAATAAGTAGTACGGAGTAGAATTGTTTATTACCGAATGGGAATAACGATTATTACAAACGATAGGTTAGGGTAAGGTCATCAGGCACAAGTCAACACCGCAGTAATTCTGTTTTTTGGTATAATGGCTGATCTTATTGCTACTCACAGAATACAACAGAAATTACTATAGTACTACTGTAATCGTCAATAATACTATCGTGCTGTGCTTTGCTGCACGACTGTTCTGTGTGGTGCAGTTATTCCAGTGGTCGTAGGTAAAGAAGACTATTGATTTTTAGGGGTGATGTGCTGTACATGAGTAGAGCATTGAAAATCTGTCAACATTTTTTCAATAGAGAAAAATACTATTGTCCTTACGCGGTATAGAATATCCTGCTGTCAGAGTACACAAGCAAGTAACCCGCATTTCATGAGTTAATTGCTGTGGTACAGATGTAGCGAAGTGTAGCTTGGGGTAGATGAACCAGTAGCACTAAAAATAAAAGTCCGATTAGCGGCAGCTAATCGGACTTTCAAAAACAGGGGCCGGATAAATTACTCGGCAGTTTCGGCTTTGCGCGGGCGGCCAGGCTTGCGGGCACCTTCGGCACGAGGCTTACGCTCCTTGGCGGTAGGCGTGTAGCCAGGCTGTAGCATTTCGTTTAGCTCTTCTAGCAGCGAATTTACTTTCGTAACGTTTTTGCGAATCTGATTGAGTAATTGCTCGTTGGTGGCGGCATTATCAACAATTTCCTGCAGGCGGGCAATATCCATGGTTGCCATTATGAGTTAAGTTGTGAGTTTAAATTAACGTGTTGTAAATGTTACGTGACAAATATAGTGTTAGTTCCTGAGTGGTAATAATAAAAAATAAATTAATTAATAGATGTATGAATGATATGGTTTGCACAAGATTGCGCCTGCGTTTCTTCTCTTGTTTTTTATTATTACGTCAATGTGTGTAATGGTTATGCTGAATGGTTGAAAGACAAATTTTTAATGACGCTGCTATCTAAAAAGATGAAAAATACGCTCACAGCTTACTTTATATACTTGAAATGAATATATCTAAGTAGTTCAGTAGTAGTTGTTAAAGATGAGTGTATTCTGCAACACGTTGCAAATGCTGCTTATAGCCACAGCAGTAGACTATACTTTTCTCGCAGCTGAACTAGTATTTTCACTACCGCTCAGCAAAAATTCGCGCAGCCGGTTGATGTGGCGTTTTATTTCTTCGATGCGTTCTTCCTGCTGGGCGCTCCAGTACCCTTCGCCGCGGCTGGCCATATTGCTGAGTAGGTTTTTGCGCTCTTCCATCATGCGCAAGGCCACCCACAGCGTTTCCTCCATTTCCTGCTGCGAAGATTCGAGCAAGGACTCAGCGGTGTAGGCGTGGCCAGTGTGGCAACGAAAGCGCAGCACGCTGCCTTCGTTCACTTTCCACAGGTTACCACCGCAGCCGGGACACGTGAGGGGTACTTGGTGCCCAATCTCACTAACTTCGTCTACTGTACCCATAACACGCTCGGCAATAGCCGCTTCTAGTTGTAAGTCGTGCGGAATGTGTGGGCGATGCTCCGGTTTACTGACCTGCTGACCTACCAAATCCATCAGCAGTGCCCCCATCTGGCTGACGGGCACCACGTAATCTACGGCCACGTGGCGCAGGGCGCTTTCGGGCATGCTGGCAAACTCGGCGTCGGCGGGGTCTTGCACCACGGCAATGCCGCCGCAACGCTTCACAAAGTCGAGGCCAGCGGTACCATCGTGCAGCATACCCGTTAGGACCACGCCAATCACGTACGAGTCGAAGGCCACGGCGGCCGAGCGAAATAGCGCATCGGCGGCCGGGCGGTAGTTGTTTTCGTGCGGGCCTTTGGTAACCAGTATGCGGTCTTCGTGCGTGAGCAGGTGCCGGTCGGGCGGGGCCAGGTAGAGGGTACCTGCTTGCAAAGGCGTTTGGTCTACTGCCAGCTGGCAGTGCAGGGAGGTGTGCATGGACAGCCTGTGCACCAGGGGCTGGCCCGTCGAGTCGGGGGCCAGGTGTTGCACTACCAATACGGCTGCTGGAAGCGTAGCAGGAAGTTGCGCTACTAGGCGCGTGAGAGCCGGCATACCACCGGCGGAAGTGCCAATAACAATAAGATAAGAAGGAGCAGCCACGGAAAACGTAAAAGGTTAAGATAGAACGCCAGGCGCAGGGCGGTTGTATACTACGCACCAAAACCACAAGCGGGCTATGTCGAATTAACTTATTTTTAATTGAAATTTGTCGATTCTGTGCCCTGGAACGCGTTTACTGTTCTGCTTATTTCCTTCTTCTATTCCCTTCTGATTGTGTATGAGTTCATCTAAACAGCCTTCCAAGCAACAGCACAGTGGCCCAGCTGCCCAACCCGTGGAGGAGGCCACAACTGATGCTACGCCGGCTCATCTGATTCAGGAGCCGTTGGGGGTAGGCGTCGCGCCTGTCCGCCACGAGGAAGACCGGTTTACGGTGGTGGCGCTGGGGGGGGCGGCGGGCTCTCTGGAGGCATTCAAACAGTTTTTTCAGCATTTGCCCTCGCATACGGGCCTGGCCTACGTGGTGGTCACGCACTTGTCGCCCACACAGGAGGGGGAGATGGCGCAGGTGATGCAGCACTTCACCACCATGCCCGTTATGGAAGCGAAAGACGGCATGCGGGTGCGGCCCAACCACGTGTACGTGATTCCGTCCAACCACGACCTGAGCCTGCTGCACGGCATTCTGTACCTGCTTAAGCCCACCCAAGCGCCGGGGCGCCGCCTACCCATCGACTTTTTCTTGCAGAGCCTGGCCAAAGACGTACGCGAGCGGGCGGTGTGCATCATCTTCTCCGGCATGGGCTCCGATGGTAGCCTGGGCCTGAAGCTGGTGATGGAGAACTTTGGGATGGTGATGGTGCAGGACCCCGAAACGGCAGCGTACGACTCGATGCCCCGCGCCGCCATGGCCACCGAGTTTGTAGACTTTGTGCTGGCGCCGGAAATGATGCCCGCTAAGCTGCTCGACTACGTAGAGCGGCCCCTGCTGGGGCGCCCGCCCCGTCTCAGCGAAAATCGGGACGACGCCAATAGCAAACCGGCCCACGCCCTGCAAAAAATCTTCCTGCTGATTCGCTCCCAAACCGGGCACGACTTCAGCTACTACAAGCGCAACACGGTGTTTCGGCGCATCGAGCGGCGCATGAACGCGCACCAGATCAAGGAATTCACCCACTACGTGCGCTATTTGCAGGAAAACCCCCACGAGGTAGAGCAGCTGTTTCGAGAATTACTGATTGGCGTCACCAAGTTCTTCCGCGACCACGAGGCCTTCGAGCACCTGAAAACGCATCTGCGGCCCGTGTTGCAGCGCAAAGAAACCGATAGCACCATACGCGTGTGGGCGCCCGGCTGCTCTACCGGCGAGGAGGCCTACTCGCTGGCCATGCTGCTGCTCGAATGCCTGGACGCGGTGGACCCCAGCCGCTACCTTAAGATTCAGATTTTTGCCACCGATATCAGCGCCGAGAGCATCGACTTTGCCCGCACTGGGCTCTACCCCGAGAACATCGTAGCCGATGTGAGCCCGGAACGCTTGGAGCGCTTTTTTCAGAAGGTCGACGGCCACTACCAGATTCGCAAGGAGGTGCGCGATTTAGTGGTGTTTGCCCTGCACAACATCAACAAAGACGCGCCCTTCACGAAGCTGGACCTGCTGTGTTGCCGCAACCTGCTGATTTACCTGAGCGGGGAACTGCAAAAAAACCTGCTGCCCGTGTTTCACTATGCGCTCAACCCCAACGGCATTCTGTTCCTAGGGCCGAGCGAAAACATCACGGGCTTTCAGGATTTGTTTCAACCCCTGGATGTGAAGTGGAAGATTTCGCGCCGCACCGAAACGGCCGCGTCGTTGCCGCGGCTTGCCAATTTCCCGTTTTCTCTATCAAGCCATCCCATGGCTTTGCCCGTACCGCCCGTGCTAGTTCCTGCTTCTTCTTCTGCCCGCCGCGATGGTGGACCTTTTGCCTCCCTTATTCAGAAAGAGCTGCTGCGCACGTACGCGCCGCCGGCAGTGGTTATCAACAGCAAGGGTGAAATCCTGTACGTGAATGGCCGCACGGGCAAATACCTGGAGCCTGCCCCCGGCCTGAGCGGCATGAACCTGTTCGAGATGGCCCGCGAGGAGCTGAACTTTGAAATCAGTGGGGCCGTGTTCCGGGCTACCCAGTCGCGCGAGGATGTGGTGGTCGACAACGTGCGGGTGCGCACGGATACGGGCCAGCAGGTGCTGCGCCTATCGGTGCGGCACCTGGGCGAGACCGACAACCTGGCGGGCTTGCTGCTGGTGGTGTTTGAAGATCAGCCTACCCCCCGCCGCTTGCGCCTGGGCAAGCAGAGTGGTTCCCTTGAGCAGCGCAACGACGTCGCCTCGGCCCTCGAAAAGGAACTGCAATACACCAAGCACCGCCTCCAAACCACCATTGAGGAGATGGAAAGCAGCTTGGAAGAGCTGAAAAGCACCAACGAAGAGCTGCAATCGGCCAACGAGGAACTGCAAAGCACCAACGAGGAGGCCATGACCAACAAGGAGGAAATGCAGAGCCTGAACGAGGAACTGCTGACCCTGAACATGCAGTACATGGCGCGCACGGAGGAGCTAACGCAGTCGGCCAACGACATGAAAAACCTGCTCGATGCCACCGAAATTGCCATTATCTTCCTCGATAACGACATGCTGGTGAAGCGCTTCACGCCGCCTGTAAGCCGCATCGTCAACCTGATGCCCAGCGACGTGGGTAGGCCTCTAATGCACTTTGCTTCCAACCTGCGCTACGAGCACCTCGTTCGCGATGTGCAGCAAGTGCTCAGCCGCCTCACCAGCCAAGAGGCCAACATTCAGGCCGTAAACGGGCAGTGGTACACCATGCGCATTTTGCCCTACCGTACCCTCGACAACTACATCAGCGGCGCCGTCATCACCTTCACGGAAATCACCAGCCTGAAGCAAATGGAGAAGCAGCTACAGGAAAGTGCCCGCTTTGCGGCCAGCATTCACGAGGCCGTGCGCGAGCCCCAGCTCACGCTCGACAAACAGCTGCGGGTGCTAACGGCCAGCCGCTCGTTTGCCGAGGCATTTCGGGAGCAGGCCAGCGAGCTGCCGGGCAAACCACTGGTTAGCCTCAATGGCGGCGCCTGGGACAAGCCCGCCCTGCGCCACCAGCTGCACCAGCTGCTCGATCCTGAATCGGACCAAATGGAGTTCAACGACTTGACACTGGATATGGCACTGCCAGAGGTAGGGCGGCGGCAAGTGGTGCTGTATGGTCGGCGCCTGCTGCACTTGGAGCAGCCTACCAACCAGGTGTTGCTAGGCGTGAAAAGCATAGCAGAGGATACCACTCCCTAAGCCGCGCCGCCGCGCCAGGTTGCGTACCTATTGGTTCTTTATAGGGTAGGAAAAGCCCGTATATCTTCAGCAGCACAGAAAGCGGCTGCCTGGCTTTTTCAACTACACTCCGGCTCTGTTCCTACCCCCACTATCTACCAAATTCATTATCTATAACCGGCTTGTTGTATGGGAAGGCTTGAAGAAGGAGAGCAACCTCAAGATGTTTCCCGCGCTAAGGCAGCGCTGGAGAGCCTGCGCCAGCGCACCGAGCAGCGCCGCTATCTGGTTACGCAGCCCACACCAGTTGATACGCCGGCCGAAGTGCGGCAACTGGTGCAGGAGTTGCAAGTGCACCAGATTGAGCTGGAAATGCAGTACGAAGAACTGCTGCTGGCCCAAATGGAAGCCGAAAAAAGCCGTGCACAGTACATTGATCTATACGAGTTTGCGCCCATTGGCTACTGCACCATCGCCGCCAATGGGCAACTGCAACAGCTAAACCTGCGCGCCAGCCAGCTATTGGGCGCCCCAAGGCAGCAGTTGCTGGGGCGGCGCTTAGTGCTGTTTGTGGAAATGAGCAGCCGGGAGCCATTCGTAGAATTTCTGCAACGTCTACTCAGCACCGGACATCGGCAGACCCTGACGCTGCCCATGCGCCGTGTCGACAACATTTTGTTTTATGCCCGCCTGGAAGGCATGGCCACGTCTGCGGACCTATCTGAGCTATGCTGCCGCCTGGCTTTGTTTGATGTAACGGAGCAATACCAGGCGCAGCAAGCATTGACCATCAGCGAAAAGCGGTTCCGAACGCTCTTCGAGCTGAGCGAAGACGGTATGCTGCTGCTGCGCGACAATCGGTTTGTGGACTGCAACGACAGCGTCCTGCGCCTGTTGCAGCTACCCGATAGAAAAGCCTTACTTGGCCAGCATGCCTCGGCCTTCTCGCCCGAGAAGCAGCCTAATGGCCTGCGGTCCTACTCCCTGGCCAATCAGTATTGGGAAGAAACGCTGCTGCGCGGCTCCTTGCAGTTTGAGTGGTGCCGCCTGCGGGCCAACGGCGAGCCGTTTTGGGAGGAAGTGCTTCTTACCAGTATTCCTGAAGAAGTGGGTAGCGCGTTGGTGCACGCCAGCTGGCGCGACATTACAGACCGCAAGCTGGCGGAAGCCGAGCGGGCTACCCAGCAGCAGCGCCTCGCCGATGCCGTGCTGAACGCCCAGGAAGTTGAGAAGCGTCGCATTGCGGAGTCGTTGCACAACGGGCTGGGGCAGTCGCTGTACGCCGCCAAGCTGCACCTCGACCATATTCAGGTAGGGGACGACCAAGTTTCGCAGCAAGTGAAAGCGAAGATAGAGCAACTGTTATCCAGCGCCATCAAGCAGGCCCGTACGTTGTCGCACCAGTTGGTGCCCACCACGCTGGAAGACTTTGGCCTGGAGGCTGCTATGAGGGATATCTGCCAGATTTGCAGCAGCCCAGCCTTGCAGCTATGCTGCCACGTGCAGACCCTACCAACCAGCATCCCCAAAAACCTGCAAATTGCTGTGTACCGGATGGCGCAGGAGCTGACCAACAACATCGTGAAGCATGCCCAGGCCACGCAGGCAAGTTTACACCTACGCGAGGAACACGGCTACCTCATCCTCCAGGCCCGCGACAACGGCCAGGGCTTCGATGCGCAGCAACCCTCCTTCGATGGCTTGGGGCTGAGTGCCATTCGCGACCGGGTGCGCTTGCTGAACGGTACCCTGAACGTCGAATCGGGAGCAGAACAAGGTACGGATATCACGGTGTTCCTACCCTTGGTACCGGGCAAGCTAGCTGCTGCGCCGTTCCCAGGCTAAAGAATGCTTAAAGCAACTGACGGTCGGAGCCGAAGGGCACGGGTGAGGGTAGAGCGCTGGGCGCAGCCAGCAAGTCGCAGACTTCCTGCCAACTCAATTCGCCAGCCACGTACCGTTGATATAGGGCCTGAGCGCGAGCTGGCGTTTTGAGCCCCATATTTTCCCGCACAATCAGCATTTGCCGAAGCACGTGCGCCCGCTGTTGCGGCGTCTGGGCAAAGGGACCGAATTTAGGATTGTGAGCCATAAGAATAGTGGAAAGGGGAGGATAGAACGAGTAGCAAAATTGCCGAATAGTGTAGAAAGATTCAATCGTATAAACCCGTAAGTGACTTAGTAACAACTACGTAATTAGGGTAGCTGTAAAAAATACTATTGGCAGAACTGGTAGCACTGTAGTCAGTAAATACACAGTTGCAGTCAGTAAAAATACCTTGTTTGAGCAATAAAAAAGGCCTTCTGCTGGGGAGCAGAAGGCCTTGCAAAGCGGGGAAGTAGTCCGTAGGGGAATCGAACCCCTGTTGGTAGAATGAAAATCTACTGTCCTAACCCCTAGACGAACGGACCAGATAACGAAACCCTGATGCGCTTTGGTGCTGCAAAGGTAATACTAGATAATAAGAATGCAAGTAGGACGCAGAAAAAAATATTGCAAGGGCTTATTGCTGCATTTTCAGTAGGCTTTCCGGGCCTTGTTAAGCTGCTGAAAGCCAGGGCTGGCGCTGCTAAACGGCTGGCGGTGCTTCAGCATATACCGAAAGTAGGTGTTGCTGGTAGCCGAGTTTGTGACGGAGCCATTGGGTAGCACGTCCTACCCGTTGGTGCAGAGAAAATGGAGAATCGCGGCTTCGCTGGGAAACTTGCGTTTCCGGTCGGCCTCCCGCGTAGACAGCATACCTTTGCTCATGAAAAACGTGTAGTAAAAATCCCGAGAATATATTTCAGCTGTGCCATAGGGCTGCTTACAAGTCGCAAACACCGCAACAAAAAAGGCCTTCTGCTGAGGAGCAGAAGGCCTTGCAAAGCGGGGGAGTAGTCCGTAGGGGAATCGAACCCCTGTTGGTAGAATGAAAATCTACTGTCCTAACCCCTAGACGAACGGACCAGATAACGAAACCCTGATGCGCTTTGGTGCTGCAAAAGTAGCGTAGGGAAGCTTCAGCGCAATATCTGACGCGAAAAAAAAGTGTGTCCGCTGGCAAATAGATTGATTTACAGGTAGAAAATTTTTCGTTTTTACCTCATCATTGAAAATGGAATAGCTACGGACCGCCTTCTGTACGTACTAGAGGACACTTACCTGCCAGCGCGGAAGCACTTCCGAAACACTTGTCCTATCTGGCGGGTTAATTTGGCGAAGTTAAGGAGGCCCTTTACCTTCGCCTCGCCTAACCCTAAACCCGACCCGCACTTGTGTGGGCCGATTAACCCCTTTTTCCTGCTATGGCTAAGATTAAAGTCGCCATCAACGGATTTGGCCGCATTGGCCGCCTCACGTTCCGGTCGCTGCTCAAGCGCGACAACGTGGAGGTGGTTGCCATCAACGACCTGACCGATAACAAAACGCTCGCCCACCTGCTCAAGTACGACTCGCTGCACGGCCGCTTCGACGGCGACATATCGTACGACGAGGACAGCCTGACCGTGAACGGTCAGCGCATTACGGCCTTGGCCGAGCGCGACCCCAAGCTGTTGCCCTGGGGCGACATGGGTATTGATGTAGTGCTGGAATCGACTGGCCGCTTCGTAGACGAGGCAGGTGCTGGCCAGCACCTGACGGCTGGCGCGAAGAAAGTAGTGATTTCGGCTCCAGCTACCGGCAACATCCCGACGGTAGTACTGGGCGTAAACGAAGACATCCTGACCGGCGACGAGACCATTCTCTCCAACGCTAGCTGCACCACCAACTGCCTGGCCCCTATGGCTAAGGTACTGGATGATGCGTTTGGCATTGAGAAGGGCTACATCACCACGGTGCACGCCTACACCTCGGACCAGAACCTGCAAGACGCGCCGCACAAAGACCTGCGTCGTGCCCGCGCTGCTGCGTATAGCATCATTCCTACCAGCACCGGCGCCGCCAAGGCCGTAGGTCTGGTACTGCCCCAGCTGAAAGGCAAGCTCGATGGTATCGCCATGCGCGTGCCTATTCCAGACGGCTCTACCACCGATCTAACGGTAATTCTGAAGAAGGAAGTGACCAAAGAGCAGATCAACGAAGCCATCAAAACGGCTGCCGAAGGTCCGCTGAAAGGCATCCTGGAGTACAGCACCGATCCGCTGGTAAGCATCGACATCGTAGGCAACACGCACTCGTGCATCTTCGACTCGCAACTGACGGCTGCCAACGGCACGCTGGTGAAAGTGGTAGGCTGGTACGACAACGAAATCGGCTACAGCTCGCGCACCGCTGACCTCATCGAGAAGCTCGGTGTGAAAATGCAGGGCTAAGCTCCGCTTACAGTGCATCAAAGAGCGGCCTACCCACACCGGGTAGGCCGCTTTTTTGTTGTAGCATAAAAATAGATTTGTCGACTTTTGAGCGCCAAACGAATTCCCTTACCACTACCCAATCGTTCAAACTCACTACTCACCACCTTGCGCATCTGTTTTATTTTGAATCCAATGTCCGGCACCAATCGTCGGCAAGATGTGGCGGGCCTGCTGGCGCGCTACCTCGACCCGGCGCGGGTGACCTACGAAGTGCGTCACACCGAGTATGCCGGCCACGCCGTGCTGCTGGCCCGCGAAGCTGCCGAAGCCGGCTGCCGGGTGGTAGTGGCCGTGGGGGGCGATGGCACGGTGAACGAGGTAGGACGGGGGCTGCTGGGTACGGGGGCTGCACTGGGCATCTTGCCCCGCGGTTCCGGCAACGGCCTGGCTCGCCACCTGCACGTGCCGCTGGGGCTGTCGGCGGCCATTAAGCGCCTGAATGCGCCGGAATTTCAACGTATTGACGTGGGCTGCATCAATGGGCACCAGTTTTTCTGCACGGCGGGGGTAGGGTTCGACGCGCACGTGAGTAAGTGCTTTGCCGTGGCCGGCACCCGCGGGCTGGCTACCTACGTGAAGGTAGCCCTGCACGAATACCGCCACTACCAGCCCACGCCGGTACAGGTGCATTTTGCCGATAACGTGCTGCAAACCAACTGCTATGTGCTGGCCTTTGCCAACGCCGCGCAGTACGGCAACAATGCCTACATCGCCCCGAATGCCAACATCCAGGATGGTCTACTGGATCTATGCCTCATTGATGCGCTACCCTTGTTGCGGGCCGTGCGCGTGGGGGTAGGGCTGGCGCTGGGCAATCTGCCTACCTCGAGCGCTGCCGTATACCACACCGCGCAGCAGGTACGGGTAGAAGCCGCCCAGCCGCTCGGCTTCCACGTAGATGGCGATTATAAAGGAGAAGCCATCCACTTTGCCGTGGAGCTGACGCCATTGGCGCTGGAAGTGGCTGTTTGAAAATAATGTAGTGGTGCGTTTGATATTTTGGTTGCACGAACTACGCCATTTTCCCAAACCGTGCAGCCAGAACATCAAACGCACTACTTTCCCATTTCATAACTTCACCCTATGAAAGCCGACAAGAAGAGACCTGAAGGAGTTGTGTATTCCACCAACGCCGATTTTGCTTATCAATACAATGACGAAGCTGTAGTAACGACGCTGCCGCCCCAGCAGCAAAATCTGCGCGTGCAGCTCGACAAAAAAGCCCGTGCCGGCAAACAAGTCACACTCGTAACCGGCTTCGTAGGTACTGATGCCGACCTGCAAACCCTGGGCAAACTGCTGAAAACAAAGTGCGGGGTAGGCGGCAATGCCAAAGACGGCGAAATCCTCATCCAGGGCGACTTTCGCGATAAAGTGATGGCTGTGCTACTAGCTACCGGCTACAAGGCAAAAAAGGCAGGCGGCTAAACCAGCCTTGCCCGTGGGCGTATGCATAAGCCAGTATGCCCCCCTCTGCTCCCTCTCAACAATCAACCGCTCCGCTTGCCGATGCACCGTCCCGTGGCGTAGGCCGCAAGCGTCTGAGCGTGCGCGCCGAGCTGCTGTTAGCCTTGCTACCCACGGCTACAGTGCTGGCGGTACTGGCCTTGGTGGAGGTATATAGCCACCAGCGGCTGCTGTTTGCCTCTTTGGCTTCCAGTGCTTTTCTTATCTACCTCGACCCCGAGCACGCCACCAACAGCGGCCGTACGCTGCTGCTCTCGCAGTGCGCGGCAGCGCTGGCAGGTTTTGGCTTCTACGCGTGGCTGGGGCCGGGCTACCTCCCCGCTGCACTGGCCATGCTTACGGTTATCGGGCTGATGGTGGTGCTGGACGCAGTGCACCCGCCGGCCGTATCCACGGCTCTCAGCTTCGCCTTTCAGGGGCAAAAG
This sequence comes from Hymenobacter sp. NBH84, assembly GCF_014217645.1. Classification (NCBI taxonomy): domain Bacteria; kingdom Pseudomonadati; phylum Bacteroidota; class Cytophagia; order Cytophagales; family Hymenobacteraceae; genus Hymenobacter; species Hymenobacter sp. NBH84. The sequence continues at coordinate 2,195,949 of NZ_CP043644.1, read as the reverse complement.
GCCGATAACCTGTTGCTATTCGGGGCTGCCGTGGGGCTGATTCTGGTGCTCGTGGCTCTGCAACGGGGTTCAGTTTGGCTGTTGCGCCGCCTTACCCGTACGTCTTCTGCTGCCGCCGCGGCCCTTACCCAACCACAATGATTGCTACCCCCGAAAGTCTGGGAGTCGAAGGCTCCGTAATTGCTGCCGTACAATGGATCAAGCTGGCCGTAGAGGCCATTGGAGCAGCTATTATTGCGCTGGGCGTGCTCATAGCAGGCAGCCAGTTTGTGTTGGCTCTCCTGCGGCGACAAACGGCCAACTTCAACGCCATCCGCTTGATGCTGGCTCGCTACCTGGCCGTAGCCCTGGAGTTTGAGCTAGGCGCCGACGTGCTGAGTACCGCCATTGCGCCCGGCTGGGAACAAATCGGTAAGCTAGGCGCCATTGCCGTTATCCGTACTGCCCTCAACTATTTCCTATCTATTGAGATGAAAGAGGAAAGCGCTTCTGAGCAGGAAAAGAAAGTAGCCGCCCAAGCATCGGGGAGCGAAGGAGGGTAGGAAGGTGTGAGCTGAAAATATGTCATCCTGAGCTTGCGAAGGACCTTCTCACATCTGTACGACAAGCGCACAAGTACCAACGACCCGTTCTAGCGTAAGAAGGTCTTTCGCGAGCTCAGGAGGACAGTTCTACTTTCTTATTCTCCTAAAATCTGTGCTAAGGCGCGAATTACATCTTCCGGCGTGTCGATGCCCAGGGTAGCCAACTCAGTTTCAGCAGTGCGGATGCGGTAGCCGTGTTCCAGCCACCGCAGTTGCTCTAGGCTCTCGGCTATTTCGAGGGGGGAAGGGGGTAGGCGAGTTAGCTCGGCCAGCACGGCGGGGCGGTAGGCGTAGAGGCCAATGTGGCGCAGGTAGTGGTGGTAAGCCAGCCAGTCGGCGGGGTTGTGCTGGCGCTGGTAGGGTAGGGGGTGGCGGCTGAAGTACAGCGCTTCGCCTCGCGTATTCAGCACCACTTTGGGCAAGTGCGGGCTGCGTAGTTCCTCCTCGCTCACCACATGTTTCACCAGCGTGCCAATTTGCGTTTCCGCATCGGCAAACAAATCCAGCAACAGGTTGATTTGCGCGGGATGAATAAACGGCTCGTCGCCCTGAATATTCACTACGCAGTCGGCCGTTTCGCCCAGCTGCTGGTAGGCTTCGTACACGCGGTCGGTGCCGCTGGGATGGTCGGAGGAAGTCAGCACGGCTTCACCCCCAAAATCCAGCACGTGCTGGTGGATGCGGGCATCGTCGGTGGCTACTACCACGCGGCTCAGGTGGGCTTGCCGGGCCTGGTTCACCACCCGCTGAATCATGGACTGACCACCCAGGTCAATCAGTGGCTTGCCGGGTAGGCGGGTAGAAGCATAGCGGGCCGGAATGATACCAATGGCGTGTAGCATGGGCGGGAGGGTAGAGAAAATCAGAAACGACGCAAAATAAGCACCTTTCCGCCCGCGTTTCCTACCATAGAATGGTACTGTGCGGAGATTAATCTTTATCTTTCGGCCTTATTACGGGTAAAAAGCGTGGGCTGGAGCGTGAGGTTGCCCGGTGCTCTTTTCCACGATATAGTTGTTATGATTCGTCTTTCCTTTTTGTTGGTGCTACTTGTAGGTGCAAGCCGTGCTGTTTGTGCCACTACATTGCCGCCGGCCGCGCTGCCCGATTCTATTGGGGTTGAATACCGGGGCAACAAAATGCTGATCAAGCACCTGGTAACCGCCGGCGAAACGCTGTATGGCTTGTCGCGACGTTACAAGGTGACGGTGGAAAGCATTGTAGAGGCCAACCCACAGTTGCAGGGTGCCTTGGTGAAAGGCCAGGTGGTGCTGGTGCCCCGCACCCGCGTGGTACTCACGCCTGCTCCTGCTACCCGCGCCACGGCTGCTGCATCCTCTGCCGCAACGCCTGCTGCTCGTGCCCTACCCACCGACGCTCGCGGCAACCACGTGTATACCGTGAAGCCAGGCCAGACGCTGTTTTCCATTGCCCAACGCTACGGGGTGAGCACTACGGAGCTGATTCGGCTGAACCGCCTGCCCGCGTCGGGTGTCGTGAATGCCAACCAGACGCTGATTATTGTGCCGGCCGCCGCTGGCAGCGTGGCTGCGGCCAAGCCGGCGCCTACCCGGCCCGCGCCAACGGTGGTAGCGCCACCGGCCGCTGCTGCCGCGCCCCGCCCCGAAGACCCCGACCGCAACCGCCCGAAGGAAACTCTAGCGCCGGCGCCCACTGAAACCGCCACCACTGACGGCCCCGAGGAGGAACGGGCCCCCGAGCACGCCAGCGAAATTGTGAGCCGCGTGCGCGAAAGCGGCTTAGCTGCCATCATCGAAGGCTCTACCACCGAGAAGTACTTAGCCCTACACAAAACCGCGCCGGTGGGCACCATTATGCAAGTGCGCAACATTATGAATGGCCAGTCGGTGTACGTGCGCGTCATCGGCCACCTGCCCGACACTGGCGACAACGCCAATATGCTGGTGCGCCTCTCACCCCGCGCCGTGCAGCGCCTCGTCACCCCCGACCAGCGCTTCCGCGTCGAAACTTCCTACGTGCCGTAAAGAGTGATTGAGTGGGAGAGTAACTGAGTGCATGCTCAAGAAGGCTTCTTAATCACTCAGAATCTGTTTGCGTTAAATCGGTGGGCCGTTGACAGGGTGTAGAGACGCATACTTGCGTCTCATCGTTGAACGATTTCGTGGATATGGCGCATGCAATGAGACGCAAGTATGCGTCTCTATACGTTTGTATTTAACTCAAACAGGCTCTCAGTCAGTCTATTATTACATGAACACCGCCCAACTGCGGGATTTTCTGGAGGAGCACTACGACCGCTACGACCAGCCCGCTTTCATCGACAACGACCCCATCAGCCTGCCGCACCGTTTCACGCAGAAGCAGGATATTGAAATCAGTGGGCTGTTTGCGGCGCTGCTAGCCTGGGGGCAGCGCAAAACTATCATCAGCAAAACCAGCGAGCTGCTGCGCCGCATGGACGACGCTCCCCACCAGTTCGTGTTGCATCACTCCGACGAGGACCTGAAGCAGCTGCTGGGCTTTTGTCACCGCACGTTCTGCGATACGGACCTGCTGTATTTCGTGCACTGGCTGCGGTGGTACTACCAGCAGCACGCGTCGTTGGAGGATGCGTTTTTGCACGGCGCCACGCAAAAGGAGCGGTTACAAAATTTTCACAATCTATTCTTCAGCCTTGATGACGCACCTCAGCGCACCCGCAAGCACGTGGCTACTCCGGCCCGCGGTTCGGCTTGCAAACGCGTGAATATGTACCTGCGCTGGATGGTGCGCCCCGACGCGCGTGGCGTGGATTTTGGTCTTTGGACGCGCCTCGCGCCTGCCGACCTTATTTGCCCCTGCGACGTGCACGTAGAGCGCATTGCCCGCCGCCTGGGCCTCATGACGCGCACCCTTGTAGATTGGCAAGCTGCCGAAGACCTCACGACTCACCTACGCACATTCGACCCAAAAGACCCCGTGAAGTACGATTTTGCGCTATTTGGACTAGGTGTGGAAGAAAAGCTAGCAAACAAGCAACGAGCAGCTTTATAGCAGGCAATTGCTTGAATAATCTCATCGCCGTTAAGTGCTGGTAACAGCCATTATAATGCGATAAACAGCATATATAGCTTCTGCTTCAGAAGGCAAAATAGCGTCTAATTATAATGGTATAATTCCGTTGAAATATTATAAAATATTGTCATATTTTAAACGATATAGATTGCTCAGCGTAAATAAAGTATAGATATTTTTTCACAAAAACGCTGAAAATCATGAAAATAACTTCTTTATTCCTCGCTTGTGGATTAGCCGCCGGTATAGCTGGCTGCTCCGGTTCCGAATCGGCAGTAGTAGTAGGTAGCGACGAACGTGGCGATGCCAACCAAACTGCTACCCCGTACAGTAGCGTGTCTACTACTGATAACTCCGACGCTGTAGATTTCACGAAGTACAAAACGTATTCCTGGGCCTCGCAGGTGCGCGATGAGGCCAATACGGTGTACTTTCTCAACGACTTGGTATTCAAAGCTATGGTGCGCGACGCCGTGGACCATGAAATGGTTTCGCGGGGCTACACGTACTCGCCTAGCGGCGGCGACCTGCTGCTGAACTTTCGGGTATTCGACCAGCCTACTGAAATCAGATCCAACGAAAATCTAGGCACCGGTTACTGGGGTGCCAACGAAACCTACGCCTATAATACACGCAACCAAGTGAAACTGGATCGGGGTAGTATCTTGGTACAGATGATTGACCGCAACAAAAGTGTAGAAGTGTGGCAGGGCTATGCTTCTGGTCTAACTAACGGTAACGCTTTTGATAAAGACAAAAACAAAGTGTACACAGCCGTCGGGCAGATATTTAATAAATACGAATACCGCGGCGACAAACTGTAGTTGCTTGCTGCCAGGTAGTTATATGAATAAAAGGCCAGTGCTAATGCACTGGCCTTTTGCTTTGTGCTGCATCGTGGTGACGATGCACTTATGAAAGAGCTGACCGGTACACGGCCCGTCCGGAAGAAACGTTGTGCCCTACCCAGCTGCGTCGCCGTAAAAACCACGCTATATATCGTGCAAAGCGAATCTTTCTGCCATGCATCGGTGTTTATCTTTGTACGTTCTATCAAAATCGCAACGCGCACTTTACTATTGATTTTTCCGAATAACTTCGAACATAAAATAGGCTTCTCGCAGCTGCGGGAGCTACTGGACTCCTTCTGCCTGAGCCCATTGGGCCGGCAGTTTGTGGCCAAAATGCAGTTTCAGACCAAGCACGATCAGCTGCTGAAGCTGCTCCAGCAAACCGACGAATTTCGCCAGCTGTTGCAATCGGGCGCCGATTTTCCCGGTCAGCACTACCACGATGTGCACCCGCACTTGGTGCGCGCCAACCTGCCCGGCGCCTACCTTGATGTAACGGCGTTTTTCGCCATCAAAATGTCGTTGCGGACTATTCGGGAGGCGCTGGTATTTTTTGTGCACGCCGAGGAGGGGCTATATCCTACCCTACGCCTGCTGGGCATCGGGGTGCAGGTAGACCGCAACCTGCTGGCTACCTTAGACAAGGTAGTGGACGACGACGGCCACGTGCGCGATAATGCTTCGCCGCTGCTGTTCCAGCTACGCCAGGAGCTGATCAATCGCCAGGGAATGCTGCGTAAGCAGATTGCGGGCGTGTTGCGCCACGCCCGCGAGCAAGGCTGGGTGCCCGATGGGGCTGAGCCGACCATTCGGGGTGGGCGCTTGGTGCTGCCGGTGCTAGCCGAGCACAAGCGCCGCGTGAAAGGCCTAATCCACGATGAATCGGCGACGGGCCAGACGGTGTATATCGAGCCGGAAGCGGTGTTCGAGCTGAACAACGACATCAAGGACCTAGACAATGCCTACCAGCGCGAGCTGATTCGCATCTTGACCTCGCTCACCGACCAGCTCCGCCCGCACATTCCCGACCTGCGCAAGGCCTACCAGTACCTGGGGCTGATTGATTTCATTCGAGCCAAAGCCCGCTTGGCGCAGCGCCTGGAGGCCACGCTGCCTACCCTGCATCCGCGCCCGCTCATGCAGTGGCGCACGGTGCGCCACCCGCTGCTGTACCTCGCGTTTCAGGAGCAGAGTAAGAAGAAACGCAACAGTGACGAGCCGCAGGAGGCGCCCCGCGAGGTGGTGCCGCTGGATATCGACCTGACGCCGGAGCAGCGGATTCTGCTGATTTCGGGGCCGAATGCCGGGGGTAAGTCCGTGGCCATGAAGACGGTAGGGCTGGTGCAGTACATGCTGCAATGCGGGCTGCTGATTCCGGCCGATGGCACCTCCGAGGCGGGCGTGTTTGAGGACGTGTTTCTGGACATCGGCGACGAGCAGAGCCTGGAAAACGACCTGAGCACGTACTCTTCGCACTTGCTGAACATGAAGCAGTTTCTGCTGTTTGCCGGCAAGCGCAGCCTAATCCTGATTGACGAATTTGGTACCGGTACTGAGCCCGTATTGGGCGGCGCCATTGCCGAAGCCGTGCTAAATCAACTCAATCAGGTGCGGGCGTTTGGGGTAGTCACCACCCACTACACTAACCTCAAGAACTTCGCTGAGCGCACCGCGGGCATCGTAAACGGCGCCATGCGCTACGACCCCGAGCAGCTGCAACCGCTCTACCGCCTGGAAATCGGTAAGCCGGGCTCGTCGTTTGCCATCGAGATTGCGCGCAAAATTGGGTTGCCCAAGCAGATTGTGGAGCGCGCTACCCAGCTGGTAGGCAAGGATAAAATCCGCTACGACCGCCTGCTCGAAGGCCTCGAAAAAGAGAAAACCGAGTTGGAGCAGCGTACCGCCGAAGCCACGAAGCAGGAGCGCCGCCTGAAGAAAGCGGCTCAGGAATATCAGGACCTGAAGCGCTACCTCGAAGAAACCCAGCTCGACGTACTGCGCGACGCCAAGCAGAAAGCCAAAGCGCTGCTGAAAGACACCAATCAGCAGATTGAGGCGACTATCACCGAAATCCGCCGCTCGCAGGCCGAGAAGGAGCAGACCAAGGAGGCTCGCCAAAAGCTCGATACGTTTGTGCGCGAAAAGCTACAAATCGAGCCGCCCAAGCCTCGCCCTACCCGAGAAATGGCCGACGCCGCTACCCTAAAGGCCGGCGACCGGGTAGCTCTGCTGGGGCAGGAAGGCCACGGCGAAATCATCGGGGTGAAAGGCAAAAACGCCGAGGTGCTATTCGGTGGGATGAAAACCTTCGTGAAGGTGAGCCAGCTCGAAAAGCTGAGCCGGGCCGAAGTGCGCGAGCGGGAGAAGAAGGCCGAAAAAGCCGTGTACTCCGGTGCCGGCGCGGGCATGGACCTCACGGGTCGCATGGCCGATTTCAGCCCTACCCTCGACCTACGCGGCGAGCGGGCCGAGGACGCTCTGCACAAAGTAATGGCCTTCGTAGACGACGCCGTGATGTTCGGCATCCCCGAAATCAAGGTGTTGCACGGCCGTGGCAATGGCATCTTGCGCCAAGTGGTGCGCGACTACCTCCGCTCCGTGCGCAGCATTGCCACTGTGGGCGACGAGCACGCCGACCGCGGCGGCGACGGCGTAACGCTGGCCGTGTTGAAGTAAACGGGTAGGAAAATACGTAACACCTTCATGATGAGAATGTTGCGCATCAAGCAAGTGACGTAGCGGAGTTGAAGTATCTCGCGTGCTCCCGGTAATTTCCTGACGTTTGGGATTAGTGTAGCACGCGAGATGCTTCGGCAAGCTCAGCATGACGTTCTATCTCAACCAAAAGGCCCCACGCTTACAGGAAGCGTGGGGCCTTTTGGTTGAGGTAATTCCCGGTTCTTACGCGGGCTTTTCTTCCGCAGCGGGTTGGGTAGCCGCTGCTTGCTCTCGCGCCTCTTGCTCCACCACGCGGGCAGGGCGGGGCACGTCGCCGTTGCCGGCGGGCCAGCCTTCGCGCTGGGCGCGCCGGTCACCGTCGGTTTCTTCGGTCTGGTCGTGCAGCAGGATTTGCTGGGTAGGGAAAGGCAGGTCGATGCCATTGAGCACCAACTTGTTTTTGATGGCCTCCAACACGCCGTCCATCGATTCCATGTAGTCGGAGCGGCGGGGTGGGTTGATCCACCAACGAGCGCGCAGGTTCACGGTACTGTCGGCCAAATCTACCACTAAGGCTTCTGGGGCCGGGTCAGAAAGCACGCCTTCTACCTCGCGCATGGCCTCCAGCATCAGTTGGCGCGCCTTGGCAATGTCGTCGCCGTAGCCAATGCCTACGTCGTATTGCAGGCGGCGCTTTTCGTAGGCCGTGTTTACGGTTACGGAGTTGATAAAAAGTTCGGCGTTTGGAATCACTACCCGACGGCCATCGTAGGTTTTGATTGTGGTGGCGCGGGTCTGAATGGTTTCGACAGTGCCCTCAAAATCTTTGTATTTAATCTGGTCGTTGATTTTGAACGGTTCGGTAAGCAGAAGCAGAATACCCGCCAGGAAATTCTGGAAGATGTCTTTGAACGCAAAGCCAATGGCCACGCCGCCTACCCCCAGCGCGCTGATGAGCGTGGTAGGGGTGAAGCTGGGAATCATGACGGTGAACGTGACCAGAATGCCAACAATCAGCATAAACACGTAGGCCAGCCGGCTTAGTAGCAGCGTCAGGCTTTGGCTTTGCTGGCGGCTGGCCGTCACTTTCCGAACCAGCGACCGGACGCCGCTGGCAATAAACAGGAAGATAACGAAGACAACAATCCCCAGAATCAGGTTGGGTAGCAGGGCCATAAAATCCCTGCCCATGGCATTTATCTTCTGCCAGGCAATAGAAAAATTCATAGAAATACGCACTGGTAACCTGCCAGCAGCATAGCGGGCAGTTGGTAGGAGCTTGACAGTAGACACGTAAGTTGCCGCTCCAGGGTTACCAGCAGGGACTTCTGCTACATGATATTCACCTCGGGGTGCAGCTCCACGCCAAACTTGGCCCGCACCGACGCAATAATCTCATACGCCAGCGCTTGAATATCGGCGCCGCGTGCCGCGCCGTGGTTTACCAGCACCAGCGCCTGCCGGTCGTGCACGCCGTAGTCGCCGCGGCGGTGGCCTTTCCAGCCGCTGTGCTCAATCAGCCAGGCTGCGGGCACCTTCACGCCGCCGGGCACGGGGTAGCCGGGCAGGTCGGGGTAGGCGGCTTTCAACTCGTCGTATTTGTGCTGGGAGAGTTCGGGGTTTTTGAAGAACGAGCCGGCGTTGCCGATTTCGGCAGGGTCGGGGAGCTTGCTGCGGCGGATGCTAATAATCGCCTCGCTCACTTGGCGGGGGGTAGGGTCCGTGTCGATGCCCATGTCCTGCAAGGTAGTAGCAATGGCCCCGTAGCTAACGTTGAGCCGAGCCTCGCGCAGCAGGCGAAATACCACGCTGGTCACAATAAACTGGTTTTTCAGCGGACCTTTGAACACGCTTTCGCGGTAGCCGAAGCCGCAGGCAGCCCGGTCGAACGTACGCACCGCGCCGGTGCTGATTTCCATGGCTTCCAGGTACTCAAAGGTATCCTGCAACTCGGCACCGTAGGCCCCAATGTTTTGCAGCGGTGCGGCGCCCACCGTGCCCGGAATCAGCGACAGATTCTCAATCCCACTCAGGTCCTGATCCAAGGCAAACTGCACCAGCCCGTGCCACGACTCGCCCGCTCCGGCCCGCACCAGCGCCGTGCCGCTGGCCGTATCTTCCTCCGTAATCTCTAGCCCGCGAATCTCGTTTTTGAGCACCACCCCCTCGAAGTCCTTGGTGAAAAGCAGGTTGCTCCCGCCACCGAGAATGAGCTTCTCCGCTTGTTGCACGTCGGGTAGTTGCAGCAGCGCCCGCAGCTCCTCCGTGCTGGCAAAGCGAGCAAACAGCCGGGCGTGAGCATCAATGCCGAAGGTGTTGTAAGGGCGAAGAGAAACGTTGGTTTCGAGGGTAGGAGTACGCATAGCGCAAAGATAAGCCGTAACGCGAACCGGCGCTTTATCCAAACGTGCGCTAGCATTTAGAAGCTAGCTAAAAAGGTTTCCAGAACGGTGTAGAGACGCATACTTGCGTCTCGTCGTTAAACGATTTCGGCCACACAACGCGGCTGATAAGACGCATCCTTGCATCCCGTCATTGAACGATTCCGGCTACACGGCGCGGCTGATGATACGCAAGTATGCGTCTCTACTACCAAACAGCCCCTTGGCAACGCTACGTTGCGCGCTACCGCACCCGGTAGCCACTCACTGCATAGAACAGCAAGTAGGCGTAGCACAGCGCAGGTATGATGAAGGCGATGCGTAGCCCGCCGCCGCTGGTAGCAATGAAGCCCATGAGGGGCGGAATGATAGCGCCACCCACAATGGCCATAATCAGGTAAGACGAACCTTGTTTGGTGAATGCCCCCAACCCTTTGATAGCCAGCGGGAAGATAACCGGCCATATAATGGAGTTCATCAGGCCGCATAGCACAATCAGCCACAGGGCCGTTTCGCCGGCCATGAGCACCGACGCGAGCACCAGTCCTACCCCCATGGTGCACACCCCTACCAATAGAAAACGGTCGTTGAAGCGGCGCAGCAGCGGAATGCCCACAATGCGCCCTACCATCGACCCAAACCAGTAGGAGGCCACCAGCACGGCTCCCACCGCTTTGGTGAAGCCAGCGGTAGTGTCAATCGGATCGGGAGCCTGGCCGAACAGGGCAGCTGCCCAGCCCGTAGCCGCGCTCAGGCCGCGTACCAACTGCTGCGTGAAGCTGCTCAGCTGCGTTATGCCGTGCGACTCGCCGTAGCGAATCAAGAAAGAGCCTAGGCCTACTTCTACACCCACGTACAGGAAAATAGCCCCAATGCCCAGCACCAAATGGCGAAAATCCAGCGCCGAGCGACGGCCGGCCACTGGCGCCGCCACAGCTTCGGTTTCATCCACCGGAATGCTGTCGATTTCAGGCAGCTTCAGCAGAAAAAACACGCCTGCCAGCACCACTAGGAAAATAGCCAAACCCAGGTAGGGCGTTTTCACCAGCGCCGATTCTTCGGCCAGGCGCTGGGCGGTAGGTAAGGCCGCCAGCCGGGCCTTCAGCACCGCCGAGCCGCCAAACAGCAACAGCCCGCCCACCAGCGGCGACAGGGTGCCGCCCAGGTTATTGGCCACGCCCACAATGCTCACCCGGCTGGCGGCCTGCCGCGCCGGCCCCAGTACCGCCACGTAGGGGTTGGCCGCTACTTGCAGCAGCGTCACGCCCGCGCCCAGCGCCGCCAGGCCCGCCAAAAACAGTCCAAACGCCTGCGTATTAGCGGCCGGAATAAACAGCAACGCCCCGCAGGCCATAATCAGCAGCCCCAGCACAATACCGCGCTTATAGCCTACCTTCTCCAAGATGCGCCCCGCCGGCAACGACATCAGAAAATACGCCCCAAAAAACGCCGACTGTACTGCCGTCGACTCAAAGTCGGTGAGCTGGCACACGTCTTTGAGGTAGGGCATCAGCACGTCGTTGAAGTTCGTGACGGCCCCAAAGAGGAAGAACAAGGCCGTCATGGCGGCCATAGGCACGAAGTAGCTGCCCGTAGTGGCCGCAGCGGCGGTAGGCGAGGAGGTAGTAATGGGAGCAGCCATGCAGGCAAGAATAAGCGACGAAACAACAGAACGGCCCTTGCGGGCCGGGAGTAATGTTACGGAATTTAGGGGTAACTCCTCTACTATGTGGGGCTTGCCGCAAACACTGTGGCTGTGGTGCTATAGCTAGTCTTATCCGTGAAGGAGCCGCTGCGTTTTGTTGTCCTGAGCGCCGTTGAAAAACTTGTCCAGTACGTCCTGAAAAACCGGATTAGTCTTGGGTAGGGAAGCAAACAGCGTCATAGAAGATTTCAGCTTCAGATCATCGGGGCTGCCAAAAACGCTGGTTGCATTGCTGGCACTGAGCTTCAGCAATGCATTGCTGATTTCCAATAATCTGCTTCCCAAAACAGGGTGAGAGAGATACGCCTCGGCTTCTGCTGCGTCTTGTATAGCGTAGAATTTCGACGTTTCGCTGAAGCCTAAGCCTTGTATCTGTGGAAAAATATACCACATCCAATGGCTGCGCTTTCGTCCGTTTTTTATTTCGGATAAGGCAGTTTGGTAGTCGGATTTTTGGGCGTCGAGGAAGCGGGTTAGATTGGGCATATAAAGTTAAGCGCTGGTTTTGTTCATGTGCAACCACCATCTAATGGTGTTCAGCTTGCCTGCTTCGATTTCATTCAAATCTAATTTAGCAAAGGTCTCTTCCAGTTTGCCTATGCCGTAGTTATCTCTCAACCAAAAGGGAAGCTGTTCAACACTCTTATCCCAATTTTTTAAAACTCTTAGGAGAACTTCTTTTAAGTCTTTGCAAGACTTGGGATTAATGGTTTCTAGAATCTTTCCCGCAAATTCTTGCTCCTGCGAATACCTGTCAGTTCGACCTCCATTCTCAAAAATCTGAACGACACCCTCCACAATTACTTCAGGTTCTACTTCTGATAAAATGTGTATTAGCTGTCTAATTCGCAGGTCACCAAATTCTTTAGACTTATCCGAAGAAAGTAAGATTTCATGTTTTACATCACTAGCAGTCTTCGGAAAATTCATGGTAGTTGTAATTGCTCACTCCTAAATCTTTATGAACGCCACTTTAGTAGCTTTTGTATACTTCGTACACTATTAGCATAACGTCAATAGATATTAGGAGTAGTGATATTTTGTTAAGAATACTTCTGCTTCACTCGGAATACCACCCGTTACAGCGGCACGCGCCGCCGCAGCTCCCGATAAGCGGGCATGTCATCCTGCCCCGTCAGCGACTCGAACATGCTGATGAAGGTGCGCACCAGTTCAGGGTCGGCGGTTTGCATAGCGCGGGCGTCGGCTACCCGGTCGAGGTTATACTGGCCCAGAAACACCACTAGGGCGCGGAACGGCTCGTTGGCCTGTGCATCGGCGCGGATAAATAGCTGTAGCGGCAGCACCGAGGTAGCATAGTGCGGCGGTAGTTGCGCCTGGGTTTGATCGGTGTGCTGCGCAGCGGTTTCCTGGAAGGCTTGCTCTACGGCGTGCAACACCCGGTAATGCGCTTGGCGGTGTTCGTTCCACTCGGCGGCTGTGATTTGCAATTCGGGGTGAAATTGCTGCCACACGCCCTGTGTATAGCTGTGAAACAGCGTGTTAGCTTCTTTGGTGGGCGGGAATAGCTCCGAGGTTTCTTCGGTGGTGAGGGTAGCCATATAGAACTCGCGGGCATCGCGGGCACGGTCTACCAGCAGCGCCTGAATGCGGTCGGTGAGGGCCTGTGTCTCGCGTGGGTTGAGCGGAGGCTGGTGGTGGCGGGAGTAGAAAGTGCCAATGGAGGCCGAATCGGTGAGTATGGCCACGTATTCGCTACTCTTGGCATCGTCCAGAAACTTGCGGATTTCGGTCATAATCGGCTGAAAGCCATGGTAGAGCTGGCGGGTAGCGTCGCTGATGGTCGTCACGGCCTTGTCTATATGGCCTTCCACCGCGTTGCTGCGCTCCACTAGCTGCTGCGTTTCCTGACTGATCTGCTGCATTTTTTGTAGGGCCTCGTCGGTTTTGCGGGAGGCATTGTCGGCCGCTTTCCAGCTCTGAAACGCCACGAACAGGGCTAGAAAGGACGCCACACTACCAATAATAGAGTAGTGGGAACCTAACAGATTAGACGCCGCCAGCCCTGCCCCGATCAGCACTAGAAACAGCGCCATGTAAAAAAGGCTACTCTTGTTAGGGTCGAAAAGGAAAGAGGGCCGCATGGGGAAGCGCAAGTGATTGGGTAGGATGAGTAGAGCTATAGCTAGAATTAGAACTAGCTTGAGGCGAGGGTAGCTCTGATTTTAGCTCCCAACGATATGCGAGGTACAAAGTTCGCGCTACTCCCGACCTTTGCGCTTTCACTTATTTCTTTTGCCCTATGGCCAACCGCCGCTCCCGCCCCTTTCCAATGACTGCCACCACCCAATTTGGCCTCGAAGAGATACTGGCCGATGAGCTGTACCAGCTGGGTGCCCACATCGAAAAGGTAGGGCAGCGGGCCGTGGAGTTTAGCGGCGACAAGCAGCTGCTCTACGAAGCCGTGCTATGGTGCCGTACCGCCATGCGGATTCTGGTGCCCTTCGCCGGCTTCTACGCCCGCGACGAGAAAGCTCTCTACCGCGAGGTAGGCCGCATCGACTGGCAGGAGTTTATCGGGGCCGACCAAACCTTCGCCATTACGGCCGTAGTTAATAAGTCGTCGTTCGAGCACTCGCTGTTCGTGGCCCAGCTCACCAAAGATGCCATTGTGGACCAGTTCCGCAACCGCACCGGCCAGCGTCCCAGCGTGGACGTGAAGAACCCCGATATCCGCCTGCACCTGCACATGCTGGAAAACGAGGTGACCCTGAGCCTCGACGCGGCCGGCGACTCGCTGCATCGGCGCGGCTACCGCCAGCAAACTAACGTGGCCCCGCTCAACGAAGTATTGGCTGCCGGCCTGCTGCTGCTCACGGGCTGGGACGGTAAAAAAACGCTCATCGACCCTATGTGTGGCTCGGGAACACTACTTACCGAGGCTGCGCTCATTGCCCAGCGCATTGCGCCGGGCCTCTACCACCAAGGTAAGTTTGGCTTCGAGAATTGGCCCGATTTCGAGGCGGCGCTCTGGGAATCGGTGCAGCTGGACGCCCGCCAGATGCGCCTGGAGGAGCCGCAGGCCTACCTCGCCGGCTCCGATATTTCCCGCGAGTACATCGAACTGGCCCGCGAAAACGTGGACGCCGCCGATCTGGAGGATTTCATTCGCCTGGGTGTGCGCGACGTGGCCGAAGCTAAAGCCCCCGCCAAAGAAGCGCCCGGCATTGTCATCATGAACCCGCCCTACGGGGAGCGGATCGGGCAGGAATCGGAGATGGAGGCCCTTTACAAAACCATTGGCGACACGCTCAAAGCCGGCTTCCAGGGCTACGATGCCTATATCTTCACCGGCAACCTGGAAGCAGCCAAGCGCATCGGCCTGAAAACCTCTCGCCGCGTGCCACTCTACAACGGGCCGATTGAATGCCGATTACTAAAGTACGAGCTGTACCAAGGCTCCCGCAAAGCGGCACGCCCAGAGTAGGGAAGGGGTACTTTTTCCTAGCTTCACGCCGTCACTGATTTCACTTCTATGTTGCCACTGGTTCTTTCCGCGCTGCTTCTCGCGTCTTCACCCGCCACACCGCCCGCCGATTGGAGTACGCCGTTTGAGCGTAGCAGCGGCAACACAACGGCCACGTATGCCCAGTGCATTGCCTACTACCAGCGCCTCGATAAAGCCTACAAGGAAATCACCGTACGCGAAGTTGGCGAGACTGACTCGGGACGGCCGCTGCATGAGGTGGTGATTTCGACGGGCGGTGGCAAGGCCGATCCGGCTACTGCTCGTCGGCAGGGCCACCGAGTAGTGTTGATTCAGAACGGTATTCATCCTGGTGAGCCGGAAGGTATCGACGCAAGCATGATGCTAGCCCGCGACTTGGTACAAAAGCCAGCGTTACGCCAGCTGTTGCGCAATACGACCGTAGTGCTTATACCTATATATAATGTAGGTGGGGCGCTGAATCGCAATAGCACCACGCGCGTGAATCAGAACGGCCCCGAAAGCTATGGTTTTCGGGGCAACGCACGCAACCTCGATCTGAACCGCGACTACGTGAAGCAGGACTCGCGCAACGCCCGCGCCTTTGCGGAGCTGTTTCGCCGTTGGCAGCCCGATATTTTTCTAGACAACCACACGTCTAATGGCGCCGATTATCAGTACACCATGACGCTGATACCAACACAAAAGGACAAGCTACACCCTGCGCTCAGCCAGTATCTGACTGCTCAGTTGCTACCCGCTCTGTACCAAGGCATGGACCAGCGGCAGTGGCCCCTGACGCCCTATGTAGACTTCCTGGGCCGCACGCCCGACGCCCGCGGACTGGTTGGCTTCCTGGAAACGCCGCGGTATTCCACGGGCTACGCGGCGCTGTTCAACACCATCGGCTTTGTAACAGAAACCCACATGCTAAAGGCCTTTGCGCCCCGTGTGCGGGCTACCTACGATTTTATGGCAGTGCTGCTGCAAACTATTCAAGCACAGGATGGTGCCTTAGCACAGGCACGCACTGCGGCTGCACAGCAAATGGCTACGCAGCAAGAGTTTCCACTGGCTTGGCAGCTCGATACTACTCGCGCCGAAACGTTTACGTTTCGTGGTTACCTCGGCCACCTGAAACCAAGCGAAGTGAGTGGGCAGCCACGTCTTTACTATAACCAACAGGAGCCGTACACGAAGCCTATACCCTTCTATAATAGCTTCCGGGCCACTACCACGGTGCGTCGGCCAGCGGCCTACCTTATTCCACAGGCCTGGGGTGAGGTAGTGGAACGGTTGCAGCGGGCTGGGGTGCAGCTTCAGCGTCTGCGCCAAGACACCACCCTAACGGCCGAGTTCTACCACATCGACGATTATAAAACCAGCTCACGACCATATGAAGGGCACTACCTACACTCGCAGGTGCAGGTAACCGCACAGCCACAAACCGTACATTTCCTTCGTGGCGACTACGTAGCCCAACTCAATCAACCAGCAGCCCGGTATTTAGTGGAGATGCTTGAACCACAGGCTACGGATTCCTTTTTTGCATGGGGCTTCTTCGATAGTATCCTACAGCAGAAGGAGCACTTCTCTGATTATGTATTTGAGGATTTAGCGGCTGAGTTACTGCGCCAGCAACCCGAGTTGCGTCAACGCTTGGAAAAGCTCAAAAAAGAAAACGCAGAGTTTGCTTCTAATGGCCAGGCCCAATTGGAATGGGTCTACCGCAACTCTCCTCATTATGAAGCAGCCTACTTACGCTACCCCATAGCACGTTGGCAGGGTAGGGCGCTACTCGTTGACTAGGTAGTAGGAAATTCCTACCTTTCGTTTTTACTTATTCCTGCTAATTCTTATTCCCATAACTACCTTATGAAACAGTGTTTTATTGCAGCTATATGCATGGCTATGCTTGGAGCTACTAGCTGCCAGAAAGCTGATGTCGAGCCAGAAGATACCGCCATTCTGCACGAGAAGCTGCACGGAAAATATAAATTATTGAGTGCCAGTAGTTCCGAAGCGGTAGATAGTAACAACGACGGTTTGTTTTCTACTGACTTATTAGCCGAAGAAGCCTATCTAGCTAACGCAGACGTTGAGATACGTATCCTGAATGCGCAGCAGCAATATACAGGGGGCATTATGGGACATCTCTTCGTGCAGTGGTGGCAGCGGCCGTACGTTAATCCATACAGCACATCTGCGGATAATACCAAGGCCGGATATGTCATGCAGGCCGCGCCCGAAAAGTTTACGTTCGACGCTACTACGCAAACATTCCATTTTACGCCCCGGGAAATCCCGGATCCTGATTGGCCCGCTCCAGTTTCTGTAACGGTAACAGCTAATGAGGAATTGGTTGTTGTCTCAAAGCTACCAGTGTATTCGAGCACAATCGGTGTGCATTTTGTTACAGTTACGGCTCACTATAAACGCTATACAATAGTTACGTAGACTAGAGATTTGTACTAGTTATTGGCAGCAGCAAGTGAGTTTGCATAGTTCACGATATAGGCCAGCTCGCGGGCATTAGTGTACTCCAAATGATTCACCTTCGCATATGCCTCTATTTGGCGCTGCTGTTGACGAAAGGCATTGAGTAAATCCTTTTTAGGATTCCGTAGCGCGATAATACGCCCATCCGGGAGACCCAGATAGAAATCATCTTTGATGTCTGTATAGAATTGCGTTGCGGGAATACCTGCACCGTAGGGATATCCTCCACGGTAGGCACCGTATCCATACGGCGAATTATAATTGGCGGCGCGCTGTACCAACGATTCCCGGCGAAGGAGTAGGGTAGGGCCGTTGCTCAGTTGCTCAAAGAAGCCCGGCGACTTGAAGTCGCTATAGTCATTGCCACGATTCCAACGATACACCCGAAAAATCCGAACTAGGCTAGTATCAGAGCGCTCCTGGCGGCGCCGTAGTGGACGGGTGCTATAAAAAGGATTGCCGTAGTAATAGCCAGCGCGGGCATCGTAAAAGTCGTCGTAGTAATACGGATTACGACGACGGTCAATCTGC
The DNA here is from genome assembly GCF_014217645.1 of Hymenobacter sp. NBH84. NCBI lineage: Bacteria > Pseudomonadati > Bacteroidota > Cytophagia > Cytophagales > Hymenobacteraceae > Hymenobacter > Hymenobacter sp. NBH84. The sequence goes on along the minus strand of NZ_CP043644.1, from coordinate 2,178,256 downwards.
TCGCCCTTTACGGCGAAGCTCTGCACGGCTACGGCCGATAGAGTGCGCACCGAGCCATCGCCAAGCTGAATCTGCACTACATCCTCGCGGCGGTTGAGGGTAAGCGGACCCTCTAATGTGTCGCCATCCGCTAATAGAATAGAGCTATCCGTGAATTGCTGAACCAAGCCTTGCTGCTGGGCCTGCGCCGGACCCAGCCACAGCCAGCCTAGTAGGAAAATGAAGAAAGGAGCAGGACTTTTCATAAGCGTAAGCATAGTAAAATCTCACAACAATCTCCGTGTTACCTTCATTCCACAACACGAAGCCGGGTATCCGGTGTTCTTAAACAAGACAGTTTAAGAACACCGGATACCCGGCTATACGACAGGGTAAAGCTACTATTCGGCAGAAGGTGAGCCAGGTTGCTCCGACAGCAGCTGACTCAAAATTGTGTGGCCCAGCTTGTCGCGCTTGGTGGTGAGGTAGCGCTGGTTGTGTTCATTAGGCGCAATTTCAATCGGCACCGTATCTACTACTTCGAGGCCGTACGCAGCCAAACCAGTGCGCTTACGTGGATTGTTGGTGAGCAGGCGCATCTGCGAAATACCCAAATCACGCAGGATGGAAGCGCCTACCCCGTAGTCGCGCTCATCCATCTTAAAGCCTAATTCCAGGTTAGCCTCTACCGTGTCGCGGCCTTGTTCCTGTAGTTTGTAGGCTTTCAGCTTATTAAGCAGGCCGATGCCTCGGCCTTCCTGGTTCATGTAGACGATGATACCCCTACCTTCACGCTCAATCTGCTGCATGGCCTGGTGCAGCTGGGGGCCGCAGTCGCAACGGCAGCTCCCGAAGATGTCGCCGGTAACACAAGAGCTGTGCACACGCACCAGTACCGGCTCGGGGCCAGCAATATCTCCTTTCACCAGCGCCAAGTGCTGGGCGCCAGTGGAGCGCTGGGTGTAGGCAATGAGGTCGAAGTCGCCCCAATCGGTGGGCATCTTCACGGAGATTTCGCGGGTGATGAGGCTTTCCTTTTCAAGACGGTACTTAATGAGGTCCTGCACCGAAATCAATTTCAGATCCCACTTGTCGGCCACTTGGCGCAGCTCCGGCAGGCGGGCCATTTCGCCGTCTTCCCGCAAGATTTCTACCAACACGCCCGCCGGTTCGAAGCCTGCCAAGCGGGCCAGGTCTACGGCGGCTTCGGTGTGACCAGCGCGACGCAGTACGCCTTCTTTGCGGGCTTTCAAAGGGAAAATATGGCCGGGCTTGCCCAGGTCCTCCGGCTTAGTTTCGGGGTCGATGAGGGCTAGAATGGTCTTGCTCCGGTCGGAAGCCGAAATGCCAGTGGTGACGCCGTTCTTGAGCAGGTCGATGCTGACGGTGAAGGGGGTAGCATGCAGGGCCGTGTTGCGGCCTACCATCAAATCCAACTCCAATTCGTTGCAGCGAGCTTCGGTGATGGGCGCGCATACCAACCCGCGGCCGTGGGTGGCCATAAAATTGATAACCTCGGGGGTAGCGCAACGGGCGGCGCAGATAAAATCGCCCTCGTTTTCGCGGTCTTCGTCATCGACAACAACGACTACCTTGCCGGCGCGGATATCGGCAATGGCATCTTCTATGGAATCAAGCATCGGGATAATATTCGAAAAATGAGCAGTCAGCTACTCTACAACCAGTAGCAGGCCGCGAAGTTACGGCGTAGGCGCTGGAGAATCGGCAGGGGAAGTTACCACGTCCGCCGCGGTATGCAGGTGCATGATTTCCTCTAGGCGGGTAGTGGAAGCGCTCCAATTGTAATGAGTGCTTACAAACTGGAGACCTTGCTCGGCGAGGGTAGCGGCCGCTGTGGGGTAGGAGAGAAGCTTTATAATATGTGTGGCCAAGGTAATGGCAGTATCGCCAATTAATACCTGCTCATCGGGAGTGCCGCGCAGTGCCGCATTGGCCAGTGTGGTTGTAACGCAGGGTAGGCGCATTGCCATAGCTTCCAGTAACTTATTCTGTAGGCCAGTGCCTGTGCGCATAGGTGCCACAAACACGCGGGCACTCGCGTAAGCAGTCCGGATATCGGGCAGCCAGCCACTGATGGTGACGCCCTCCGTAGCGAGTGTCTGCACGCGTGCGGTGGGGGTAGTACCCGCAATCAGAAGCCGGGCATGGGGGTGTTGTTGGCGCACTAACGGCAGGATTTCTTCGGCCAGGAATACGGCTGCATCTATGTTTGGCGGGTAGGCCATGTTGCCACAGAATAACAACTCATATTCCTTAGGGGCTTCTGTAGGCTGGAAATACGTGGTGTCGATGCCATTTAGCACTACCCGAATTTGCTGGCGTTGGGGGTGGTCGATGAGCTGGCGGTCTTGGTCAGAGATGATGCTATGTGCGCGAAACCAATCGAAAACCAATGCCTCGTAGCGCCGCAAACGCTGCGCCTCTAGCTGGAGCACAGGGCGTTGCCAGCGCGGCGCCCGTGCCGCCCGGCGCGCTACCCCAGCCGAAAACACATCCATGTAGTCGAGCGTGCAGGGCCACTGCTGGTGATGGGGGCGCAGGTACTCCGCCATCCGAATCAGCTGACAGTACACGTGGTCGGGCCGGAAGGTATGGAGCAGCTGAGTAAGCAGCCGTTGTGCTGTCGCATCCTGAAAATACCCGATTTGCAGGGGTAGGGCAGTAGCCAGCGCAATGGCTAGGCCGCGGGCTATATTGGGGCGGCGCAAGCGGTGCACATGTATGCCACCTGCACAAAAGGAGGCTACCTGTGCGTGGGATGCCGTTGGCACGTCCTCATCGGTGAGAGCCAGCAGGCAGATGGTGTGGCGATGCGCCAGCTCCCGCAACTGATAAAAGGCGCGCAGCTTATCGCCTTTGTCGAGGGGGTAGGGAAAACGAGACAGCAAAACCAGCAGCTTCATACGCCGCAAACTTACGCGCTTTCGCGTAGGCTGCCTAGATTACTATATAATTGCAGGAAACGCTCGATTACCCGGCGGTTGTCGTATAGGCGGGCAATGGTACGTTGAGCTTCATAGCCAATCTGTTGGTAGGGCAGTTCACCTTGGTAGTAGGCCCTCAGCCGCGCCACCCACACTTGCGGCTCATCGCAAAGTAAAATGTCGTGTCCTTCGCGCACAGCAATACCCTCGGAGCCCAGGCCAGTGCTCAGAATACACTTGCCCAGCGCCATACCTTCAATAATCTTGATGCGCATGCCGCCGCCCGAGAGCAGGGGCACCAGCATGAGCTCGTACTGTTGCATGAAGTGAGCCGCCGACTCCACAAAACCATGTACGTGAATATTATCGCGGCCGTGGCGTTGCTGAATGTGTGGTGGAATAGCCCTGCCAGCCAAGTGCAATTCCAACTCGGGAAGTTGTTCGTGCACCTGGGGCCAGATATTAGTCAGAAACCACTCCACACCTTCCCGGTTGGGCAACCATTCGTGGGAGCCAATGATAAATGCTGTACGGGGTTGTGGCTGTATGGTGGGGTCGGGTGCCAGCCGGGTAGCATTCACGCCAGCCGGAATGAAGGCTACGGGTTCGGGGCAGCCTAGCGCCAGCAGGCGACGGCGGTCGGGTTCCGTAATAGCTGCCACGGCGTCGAAACGAGGAAGGTATTGCCGTTCAAACTGCTCTAAGCGTCGGGCCAAGTGGCGTAGGTACCAAGCCTTGGCGAAGTGGTGCTCGCGGCTGGCCAGCATCTGCCAGATAGTATATTCTACGTTGTGCGCACGTAGCACCACTGGCACATGTGGCGCAATACGGCGAATAGTGTCAATATACCACGCCACAAACGTGCCTTCTACCTGCACAATATCAATACTTTCGGTTTGTAGAATATGCGTAAGTTGCTCATCCAGAGATGGATTTACAAAACGCTCTACGGTATAGGGCAGCTTGCTCGTGAGCAGATTGCGTAGGGCATGCGTAGGCCGCATGCGCGTATCAATGGATACTGGTACCAGCCGTACGTTGGGGCCGAGGTGGTCCAGCACGTCGGCGTGCTGGGCGTGCTTGGGTGTATTGGCGGCTAGCACCGTTACGCGGTGCCCTGCCTGTGCCAACCCGGCTACCACATCGTACATGGCAATAGCACCCCCATCGTGGGGTGGGAAAGGAACACGCGGACAAAGTTGCAGGATATGCAAGGTAGAAGAGTAGGATGGGCGCACAAAGCTACAAAGAAGCGAAAGTCCTTCTCGGCCCGAACTCAATCAAATTGTGACATGCCACAAAAGGCCCTGATGTAGTATTCCTTATGGGCTGAGCAACGCCCGAAAAGCGTATGCGAAGCAGGGGAAGTAGCCTTTGCATCAGGCCCGACGTGGAATAACGGTGCCTAAGTGGCTAGCTAGCTCATTATCAAGGCGCTTGTAGAGCATTAGGGCTTCCAGAATCTTATCGACGGCGGCCGGGTCGGTGGCATCGCGCAGCTCTTGTTGCAACTGGTCCAACTCCCGCTGCACGGTTTCTTTTTTCAGGCGCAGCAGGGCGTTGTCGCAGGCAATTTGCAACTGATCCAACTCACGGGGTACGTAAATCTGGTGGGTGCTCCAGTTGGGGCTTAGCTCGTACTTTTCAGTGGCAAGGTCGCTCACCAAGGCCCGAATGTCGCCGCGGCTGTGCTGGATGAAGTGGCGCACGTCGGGCCAACGGCCCTCATTCATCTCTTCCTGGCACAGGTGCAAAAGGTCGGCGTAGATGGGCGTGCGTAGGGGCGTTTCTTCCAGTTGCGCCAGTATGTAGTGAGCCACGGTTACTTCGGGTTGCAGCAGTTGGGGCGCATAGAGTAGTAGTAGGCGCACAATTTCCCGCTCGCACACGGCCAGCACGTCTTCTACCAGCTCTACCTCTTGCGTAGGTGCAGCGCTGCCCAGTTCCTCGGGGGTAGCGCCATACATGAGCATCTCGGCTTCCTCTTCTTCCGAAAGAGGCCGAGCCGGGGCGGCGGGTTGCTGCCGGCCAGGGGTAGGGAGGGCCGGTGAAGCCGGGGCCGGGCTGGCGCCCCCGGCGGCCTTGCCCGAGGCGGTGCGCACCAGCTTGTTGTACTCCGTAATCAGCACTTGCTCATCAATGCTGAACGCGGCGCTGGTCTGCTGCAAAAATACCTGCCGCTTAATGGGGTCGGGTACTTTGGCAATGCTCTGAAGCACGTCGCGGATAGCCTCGGCTTTCTTCACCGGGTCTTGCGCTGCCTCGCGGGCTACTAGTTTGGTTTTGAAGCTGATGAAGTCCTGGCTCTGCTGGTCGAGGTGTTCCTGAAAGCGCTGGTCGCCTACCTTGCGGATGTAGCTGTCGGGGTCGTCGCCGTCGGGGAATAGCACCACGCGCACGTTCAGGCCGCCTTCCAGCAACATGTCTACCCCGCGCAAGGAGGCTTTGATACCGGCCGCGTCGCCATCGTACAGCACTGTTACGTTGTCGGAATAGCGCTTGATGAGGCGAATCTGCCCATCAGTGAGCGAGGTGCCCGACGACGCCACCACGTTCTTGATGCCACCCTGGTGCAGGCTCAGCACGTCGAGGTAGCCTTCTACCAGGTAGCACACTTCCTCCGTCCGGATGGCCTGCCGCGCCTGGTACAGCCCGTAGAGGATGTCCGACTTATGATAAATCTCCGACTCCGGCGAGTTCAGGTACTTGGCCGTCTTGTCGTTGGGTTTGAGCGTGCGCGCCCCAAATCCCACCACGCGCCCCGAAATATTATGAATCGGGAACATCACGCGCCCCCGGAATCGGTCGTAGCGGCGCCCGGTATCCTGGCCCGCGTCGTCGGTGCGGGTCACCACGAGGCCGGTCTTTTCCAGGTACTTGCGGTCGTAGCCGGCCTGCTCGGCAGTTTTTAGTAAGTCGTCCCACTGGTCGAGGGAGTAGCCCAGCTCGAAGGTGGTAATCGTAGTCTGATTGAGGCCGCGCTGGCGCAGGTAGCTCAACCCAATACCCTGGCCCTCATCCGATTTCAGCAGCAGCTTGTGGTAGTGGTCTTTGGCCCAGCTCGAAATGATGTACTGCGAATCCTTCTCGTTCTGCGCTAATTGCTGCTCGGGCGTTTTTTCTTCCTCCTGAACATCAATGCCATACTTCTTGGCCAGATACTTCAGGGCCTCTACGTAGCTGGTGCCCTCAATGTCCATGATGAACTGCACCACGCCGCCGGCCTTGCCGCACCCAAAGCACTTGTACAGTCCCTTGGCCGGCGCCACCGAAAAGCTCGGCGACTTCTCGTAGTGAAACGGGCAGCACGCCCACATATTCTGGCCTTTCTTCTTCAGGGGTACAAAATCTCCTACCACCTCCACAATGTCGGCGTGGTGGATGATCTGATCGACGGTTTCTTTGGGAATGCGGGCCATAGGGAGCAAAGATAACAAGGCTTCGCGGCGGCTCACCCTGAGCCGCCGCGAAGCCTTGTATACGGACGCGTTGCCTGGTGTTCCGGGCGCCGTCCGGCAACTTACTTGCGGTTGTGAATATCGCTGCTACCCGACGCCCGCGACGACAGCCGCACGGCCGACACGTAGGCGTCGCTGCTGCCGCTGGCTTGTACGGTAGCTTGCTCGCTGACTAGCTTGGCGGCGTGGTAGTCGCTGCTACCGCTGATCTGCACCTGCTGGCGCTCTACCTGGCCGGTGAGGTACACGTCGCTGGCACCGGAGGCCTGCACGTTCAGGGTTTTGGCGTTGAGCTGCAAGGTTACGTCGCTGGCGCCGCTGGCTTGAATGGCGAAGTTGTCGGCTGTAAAGGGCGTTCTGCCTTTCACATCGGTGGCGCCGCTCAGTTTCAGGGCCGTCAGGCTGGGACAAGTGACGTAGATTTTCACTCCGTTTTTTTCGTTGTTCAGCAGGTTACGCAGTGTAGCCGTCATACCCTCACTTTCGCGGTAGATGCGCAGTACGCCGTTGCGCACTTCCGTTTTAATGTACGATTGAGCTTCTTCGGGTGCTTCCACTACCACGCTCGTCTGTGGCCCCTGGGTTAAGTAAATAGTGGTGGCCCCGCTAGCCTCCAGTTGGGTGAAAGCAGCGAGCGGACGGTCTTGTTTGCTTTGCGCGGCAGCAAAGCCAGCGAGCAGACCCAGCATCCAGAGGGTGAGTGCGAAAAGTTTCATGGCGAAGAAGGGTGTATAGGTTGGCGATTGAAAGGGTAGATGCGTGGTTGCCGTTTGGGGTTGCCTGAGTTCCGTAAAAAGGTAGGGCGTCACCCGTCGGTAACTTCCGCCCGTGTTTCTGGGTTATCTTTACACCTCGGAAACACTCCTACCTATGGCTATTACTACCGAAGACGTCCTGAAAGCCCTCAGCTACGTCGAAGAACCGGATTTGGGCAAAGACCTCGTGACCCTCAACATGGTGGAGGATGTGCAGGTAGACGGCAAAAATGTGTCGTTCACCGTGGTACTTACTACCCCCGCTTGTCCGCTTAAAGAGCTGATTCACAACGCTTGCGTGCGCGCCGTGCATACTATGGTGGACAAAGACGCGCAGGTGACTGTCAACCTGACCTCGCGCGTGACCACCATGCGCCAGAACCGCGACATCCTGCCCGGCGTGAAGAATATCATTGCCATTGCCTCGGGCAAAGGTGGGGTAGGGAAGAGCACCGTAACGGCCAACCTGGCCCTGGCCCTGGCCCGCACCGGCGCCCGGGTAGGCCTGGTCGACGCCGATATTTCTGGCCCCAGCATGCCCTTGATGTTTGGGGTGGAAGATGCTCGCCCGCACGTTTTCCAGGGTCCGGACGGCCGTAACCTGATTCAGCCCATCGAAAAATTTGGCGTAAAGTTGATGAGCATTGGCTTCCTGGCCCCGGCTGAGTCGGCCATTGTGTGGCGCGGGCCGATGGCCTCGTCGGCGCTCAAGCAGTTCATCACGGAAGTGGATTGGGGCGAGCTGGACTACCTGCTGCTCGACATGCCCCCCGGCACCTCCGACATTCACCTGACCATGGTGCAAACGGTGCCTGTCACTGGCTCGCTCATCGTGACTACGCCGCAAAAAGTGGCGCTGGCCGATGCCGAGAAGGGCTTGCAGATGTTCCGCCTACCCCAAATCAACGTGCCCGTGCTGGGCGTAGTGGAGAACATGGCGTGGTTTACGCCTGCCGAGCTGCCCGACAACAAGTACTTCATCTTTGGTGAAGGTGGCGGCGCGGCCCTGGCCGATAAGCACGGCGTGGCCCTGCTGGGCCAGATTCCGCTGGTGCAGAGCATCCGCGAAAACGGTGACCAGGGTACGCCCGCCATTTTGCAGGAAGGCACTCCGGTGGCCGCTACCTTCGAGCAGTTGGCCGAGGAGCTGGCCCGCCAGGTGAGCATACGCAACGCCGTGGCGCCGCGCACCAACGTGGTGCAAATGAACTCCTAATCCGGTATCCGAATATTTTTTCGAACTTCGCGAACCGCCCACTTGTATATCTAGTATGACGCATACCCCCACCATTGCTGACCATCCGCTGTTGCCGCGCATCGAGCAGGCCCTGGACGGCATCCGTCCCTACCTGGCCGCCGACGGAGGCAACGTACGCGTGTTGGACATCACCGACGACATGGTGTTGCAACTGGAGTTGCTGGGCGCCTGCGGCACCTGCCCCATGTCGCCGATGACGCTGAAAGCCGGCGTGGAAGAATCGGTAAAGAAAGCTGTACCCGAAATCCGTTCCGTACAAGCTATCAACGTTACGCCCATGGCTGAGCAGCCTGCTGGCCAAACCGGCCACCCGCTGCCGCCCACGCCCGTGCCTACCCCGGATTTTTAGCATTTCTGCTACTACCTTATAAAACAGCGCCAGCCTTCTACAAAGAGGGCTGGCGCTGTTTATTTGTAGACTTGCCTCTTCTTCATCTGTCATCCTGAGCGGAGCGAAGGACCTTGTTACGTTGAAACGAGTCTTTGTTGCTAGTATCGTTATAGCGTGAGAAGGTCCTTCGCAAGCTCAGGATGACAGATGAAGAAAAATGCCATAAACGATTTGCAATAAGCGTTATGTTGAAAATATCGACCCTTGAATCTCAAGTAAGAGCAGCTTTATTAGGTCTGGCCGTAGGCGATGCGCTGGGTGTGCCCGTAGAGTTTGAAAGCCGTGCCCGTCGCAGGCTCGACCCAGTAGTAACGATGCGGGCCTACGGTACTCACCACCAGCCTGCTGGTACTTGGTCCGACGATGCCTCCCTGACATTTTGCTTAGCTGAAGCTATTGCTGACGGTTTCACGGTGCAGAAGGTTGCCCAGAATAGTGTCAACTGGTACTACGAAAACTTCTGGACGCCGCACGGCCGCGTGTTCGACATTGGCATCACCACGCGGGAGGCGCTGCAACGGCTGCGCACCAATAAAGACATGCTTTTCGCGGGCGGTACCGACGAATACAGCAACGGCAACGGGGTGCTGATGCGTATTCTGCCGCTGGCGTTCTATCAACCGGAAACGTTACTACAAAACCGCTTCCAGCTGATTTCGGAAGTGTCAGCCATCACACACGGACATGTACGCTCCGCTGTAGCGTGCCTGCTGTACCTGGAAATGGCGGCGCATCTGCGTGCTGGCTCAACGCCCGCTGCGGCCTACCTTGGCCTGTGCAAAGAGGCTCCTGCGCAGCTTCAAGCGTTGCATATTCCAGCTCAGGAGATACAGCGCTTTCAGAATATACTGAGCGGCCGCCTACCCAACTTACCGATACAAGACATCAATAGCGGCGGCTACGTGTTGCATACGCTGGAAGCGGCGCTGTGGTGCCTGTTGCGCCACGAAACGTACGCCGAAACTGTGCTGGCTGCTGTCAACCTCGGCGACGATACCGACACGACGGGTGCCGTTGTGGGCGGTTTAGCTGGTTTGTATTATGGTGAAGCTGCTATTCCCGCTGAGTGGCTACAGGTGCTGGCGCGGCGGGAGGATATCGAAGCTTTGTGCCATCGAATGGCGGTGTAGAATCTCTGTCATCCTGAACGCAGCGAAGGACCTTATCACGCGGGAACGAGTCGTTGATATGACCGTTGTTTTAGCGTGATAAGGTCCTTTGCTCTGCTCAGGATAACAAGGAAAACCTACGCAGCAGCATACTGCTTGCAGGCATCTACGCAGGCCTGGCAAGCTTGCGCGCAGTGCTGGCAGTGGTCGTCTTTGTGCTGGCCGCACTCGTCGGCGCACTTCTGGCAGATTTCGATGCATTCCTTGATGACGTGCTTGGCGTGGTCGGAGCTGCGGGCGATGAAAGCGGCGGTGAGGCGGCAGATATCGGCGCAGTCGCGGTCCAGCTCAACGCAGGGCACCATCATCTGGATATTGTCTTCGTGCAGGCAGGCATCGGCGCACATTTCGCAGGCCACGATGCAGCGGCTGAGTGCGTCGAGTACGGCTTGGTTTTTTTGCAGATTAGCAACGGAGGCAGGAACATGGCCCATAGGAGAGGAGATTTAGTTGAATGAAATACAGCAGAGCTAACTGCCCTGCGCTTCTAGGTATACGCAGGGTAGGAGCGGGGAGCCGGTGTAGAATTGTGGAAGATGTGTGCACGATTTCCGCGCCTATGCGGTTTATGAAAGCTGCAATTCCCGCCAAATCGCCGTATTTTTACCCAATGCTATTCACACCCGAACCGCTCGCCCCTACCCTCGACTCAGCCCGCCGTGTGCTGAAGCAGTATTATGGCTACGACCAATTTCGGCCCATGCAGGGCGATATTATTGAGTCGATTTTGGGCGGACAGGATACGGTGGTGCTGATGCCCACGGGCGGCGGCAAATCGGTGTGTTTCCAAGTGCCGGCCGTGGTGCAGGCGGGTGTGTGCGTGGTGGTGTCGCCGCTGATTGCCCTGATGAAAGACCAGGTAGAAGCCCTGAAAGCCAACGGCATTCCGGCGGCCTACATCAACAGCAGCGTAGGCCTGAGTGAGCAGCAAAGCATCACCTCTGACTGTTACAATGGCGCGCTGAAACTGCTCTACGTCTCGCCGGAAAAGCTTTTGTCGGAAGGCTTCCTGACCTTCTTGCAGCGTCTCAAAGTGAGCATGTTTGCCATCGACGAGGCACACTGCATCTCGTCGTGGGGGCACGATTTCCGGCCCGAGTACACGCAGTTGCGCGTGCTGCGTGAGCAGTTTCCGCAGGTGCCCATCATTGCTCTCACCGCCACTGCCGACCGCCTCACGCAACGCGACATCCAGCAGCAGCTGCGCCTGAATCAGCCGCAGGTGTTTCTGTCAAGCTTCGATAGGCCGAATATCAACCTCATTGTGCGGCCGGGCCAGAACAGGGTAGGGGGCGTGCTGGAATTTATTGAGCGCCGCCCCGGCGAGGCGGGCATTATTTACTGCCTCTCGCGCAAGCAGTGCGAAACGGTGGCCGGCAAGCTCAAGGAAAAAGGCATTCGGGCCAACCACTACCACGCTGGCCTCACGCCTAACCAGCGCGCCAGCGTGCAAGAGGCCTTCTTGCGCGACGATTTGCAGGTGATTGTAGCCACCATCGCCTTCGGCATGGGCATCGACAAGAGCAACGTGCGCTGGGTGATTCACTACAACCTACCCAAGAACATTGAGGGCTATTACCAGGAAATAGGCCGCGCCGGTCGTGATGGCGCCCCCGCCACAGCTGTGCTGTTCTACAGCTTCGGCGACGTGATGAGCCTGCGCGACATGCTCTCCAAGGACGACCCGAAGCTCACGCAGCTCAATCTCACCAAGCTGGAGCGCATGCAGCAGTTTGCCGAAGCAGCTTCCTGCCGCCGTAAAATCCTGCTCAACTACTTCAGCGAAACCCTACCCCAGGACTGCGGTAACTGCGACATTTGCCGCAACCCGCCCACTACCTTCGATGGTACGCTGCTGGCCCAAAAGGCCTTGTCGGCGGTGGTGCGCATGCGCGAGCGGGCCAGCATTGGCCTGCTCATCGATGTGCTGCGCGGCATGCGCAACCAAGCCGTACTCAGCGGCGGCTACGACCAGATCAAAACCTACGGGGCCGGCGCTGACTTGCCCTACCTCGACTGGTACAGCTACATCCATCAGATGCTGAACGATGGCTTAATCTACATTGCCTACGAGGAAGGCTACGCACTGAAAATAAATGAGTTGGGTAAGGAGGTCCTGCAAGGCCAGCGCCAAGTGTCCATGAAGCAGTTCAAACCTGCCGAGAAGGCCGTGAAGGGCAAGAAAGCTCCCCGCGAAGCAACGCCCGTGGCTGCCACGCCCGAGGCGCGGCTGTTCGAGGCCCTGCGCGCCCTGCGCAAGCGAATTGCCGACGAGCAAAACGTGCCGCCCTACGTTATCTTCACTGATACCACGCTTCAGGAAATGGCGGTAGAAAAGCCCGTGACGCGCACAGCCATGCTGGGCATTTCGGGGGTAGGCATGAAGAAGTTCGAGAACTATGGCGAGGCGTTTATCCGCGAAATCCTGGCGCACGGCGGTGTGCCCAGCCCCGACGATGCCGAGGACTCCATCGATTCCGATGATACTGTGGGTAGTCGCCCGCGCCGCCGCGAGAGCAAAGAAAGCGACGGCCCCAACGACACCCAGCAGGCTACTTTCCAGCTGCACCGCATGGGCCTAAGCCCCGAGGCTATTGCCGAGCGCCGCAACATGGCCTTGTCTACCATCCAAGGGCATCTGTTCACGGCCTACACCAAGGGCCTCGACCTGCGCCTGCAAGACTTTTTCACGCCCGATCAGTTTGCGGAAATCCAGCTTGGCATCGACCAGCTCGGCGGCGCGCCCATGCTCCGCGACCTGTTCGACCACCTGCGCGAGAAGTATGATTATTTCACGCTACGGCTAGCCTCGGCGTATAACAAGAAGTTGCGCGGGGAGTAGGGGAGTAATTATAGTTTAAACCGTCATGCTTGATTTGGCGTCTGCCTGTCGAAGCATGACGGTTATTCTGCTTAGAACAGCCTACCGCTTCCGCCACGCCGCCGCTACCACCGCGCCCAGTGCCAGCAAGGAGCCGGTAGCCACATAGCGCCAACGCCGTGTGGCCGGCGACTCGTAAGCGGGGCCGCCGGTTAGCTCAGCCGTTACGGCATTCAATGACTTCACTTTAGCAGCAAAGTCGCCTTGGATTTGCCCGCGGATGACGGTCATTTGTTGCAGCACCGTGTCCAGTTCTTCAGGTAGGGTTTCTTCCAGCATGGCGCGCAGGCGCTTAGCCACCGTGGGCGACTTGCCATTGGTGGAAATAGCAATTTTTAGGTCGCCCTTTTGCACTACCGAGGAGAGGTAGAAGTCGCACTCGGCGGGCGTGTCGGCTACGTTGGTGAGCAGGCCTCGGGCCGTGGCGGCGGCTTTGATGCGGCGGTGCAGGGCCGGATCGTCGGTGGCGGCAAAGACGAAATCGTGGTTTTCTAGATCAGTCTCGGCGAAGGGTCGTTCGTGTAGTTGAATGCGGGGGTAGGGCGCCGCCAGGGCACGTAACTCAGGAGAAATCCAAGTGGCGACTACCATCACGGCCGTGGCCGGACTGCTGCGCAGAATGGCCGTCAGCTTTTCCAGGCCCACGTTGCCGCCACCCACCAACAGCACCCGAAACTGCTCCAGTTTCAAAAATACCGGGAATAGCGGGTTGAAACCAGCAGGAGAAGGCGTTGACATACAGTGGATGAAAAGGCTTGTAGAACAAAGAATACGGCGAAAATAGGAAGGTACTTCAGGATAGTACGTTCAGGCAATACGATTCCGAAAGCGCGGGCAATGAGCAAATGTTTAGCACAGAAGAAGATACTACTGCGGAAAACCGGGTACCAGCAAGCCATTTTGCAGACAAGCGAGAGAAAGATCAAAAAATAATAGCAAAAAATTTAGCTAATTGAATTAGTATTCGCGTAAGCGCGTTCGTACTTTCGTGAGCCGGTGCTTTTTACCGATGCAGCCATTTCTCCGGCTCCCTACCCCGATGATCAACACGAACTTAAAATTCTGGCGGCGCGAACTTGGCCTAACGCAGGCCCAGATGGCCGAAAAATTAGGTATCAAACGCTCCCTGGTGGGCGCCTACGAAGAAGGCCGTGCCGAGCCTAAGCTTCTGACGCTGGTGAACATGGCCCGCCTGTTCGGCATCACGCTCGACGCGCTGGTGACAACTGACTTCAGCAAGAAGAAAAACGCCAAGGCCGCCATTCTGCAATTGCAAGCCCAGAAAAGCAGCGACCCCACGCCTACCCGCCCCGGCGGCGCGCTGCGGGTACTAGCGCTTACCGTTGATAAAGAGGAAAACGAAAACATCGAGTTGGTACCCCAAAAGGCTGCCGCTGGCTACCTCAATGGCTACGCCGACCCCGAGTACCTCGAAGAACTGCCCAAGTTTCGCCTCCCCATGCTGGGCACGGGCGGTACTTACCGCGCCTTCGAAATTGCCGGTGACTCCATGCTCCCCATTGCCTCCGGCACCGTGATTGTGGGCCGCTATGTAGATGACTGGCTAACGTTGAAAGACGGCACGCCGTGCATCGTGGTTAGCTCCAAGGAAGGCATCGTGTTCAAACGCGTGTTCAACCGCCTCAAAGACGGCGCCATGCTGGCCCTGCACTCCGATAACCCCGTGTACTCGCCCTACGAAATTAGCGTAGAGGATGTGGTGGAAATCTGGGAAGCCAAGGCGTACATCAGCAGCACGTTCCCTATTGCCGACCTGTCGCTTACCCGCCTGGCCAGCATCGTGCTGGATTTGCAGCAGCAAGTAAGCACGCTGAAAAAAAGCATAGCCTTATTGTTATTCCTTGCTATGCTCGGAATGACAGGAAAAAAGACCAGAAGCCCCGCCAGCTATACCGCTGGCGGGGCTTTTTGGCATATGGGTAGGAAGTGGCTTAGCCATCTATTTCAACTTACCAGGGGCGCGCTACGTATGTTTGGGCAACATTTGACTTGATTTCTACGCTCATGCTGAAATATATTCCTGCCATCGAACGCCACCACGCTGCACCGGTTGCCTGGCTGAACAGCCACTTCCTGTTCAGCTTCGCAGACTATTACGACCCGAATAACATGCATTTCGGGCCATTGCGGGTGTTCAACGACGATGTAGTACAGCCGCACTCGGGCTTTCCCCAGCACCCGCACTCCGAAATGGAAATTGTGACGCTGGTATTGCAGGGTGAGGTGACCCACGAGGATACGATGGGCAACAAAACCACCATTCGCAAGGGCGAGGTGCAGCGCATGACAGCCGGCACCGGCATTGCCCACTCCGAGATGAACCGCACCGATAAGTCGCTGCACATCTATCAGTTGTGGTTTCTGCCTAATCAAAAGGGCCTCTCGCCCAGCTACGAGCAAAAGGACATTGATTTCCTGAGTCACAAAAACGAGCTGGTGCCCCTCGTAACGGGGCAGCGCGTGCTGGAAGATGTGGTGTATATGAACTCCAACAGCACCGTATACTGGGCCAATCTGCGGGAGGAAAAGGAAATCGAATTCAAAACGTTTCCCATCCGCAATACCTTTGTGTACGTGAAGGAAGGCACCATTTACATCAACGGCTCCGAAATTGGTCCAAACGACCAGGCTCGCCTGACCGACGAGAACGTGCTCCACATTCGCGCCGAAAAAGACGCTCAGTTTATCCTGATTGATTTGCCAGCTGCAGAGGCGAATTACTAAAAAGCAACCGTAGCGCGGGCGTTGCAATCCGCGCTACGGTTATGTTGCTAGATGTACGAGGCCGTCGTTTGCCTCAGCTGTGTGCTGTTGCAACGAATGTTATAACTGCGACGCCGCTTCCGCTAAGCCCATTCATCCTGTAGTCTGTTGGCATCAAGGGAGATGCCGTTTTTGAATAGTTGAGGTAGTGTAAAGCGCTTGTGATTAGTAAGTTGTGTGCCTATTATCTCTGCGGATCAACATAATTTTCTGTTGGGCCAAACGTAACACCACACAATTCGTTAACTAACAAGCTCATCTTAAAGTCGAGCTACCCTGCCAGCGTGAGTGCATTGTTTCCCCAGTCCTTGATTCCCGATAATGATGCCATGCGCCTGCGGGTGCTACATCAGTATCAGATTGTGAATACCACGCCGGAGAAGATCTTCGACGACTACGTGGCCCTGACGGCGCGCTTGTTTAACCTGCCTATTTCGCTGATTTCACTGGTTGATGAAGAACGCGTATGGTTTAAAGCCAGCGTAGGCGCACCGGCCGGCATCACCTCCCTGGCCCGCCCCGACAGCATGTGCTCGGCGGCCATCTTGCAGGATACGCCCGTATTTTTCTCCGACTACACCCGCGAAAGTTGCGACCTAGTGAACCCCGCCACCGCCGAGGCGCTGGGCCTGCACTTCTATGCAGGCACCGCCCTGCTCACTACAGAAGGCATAAAAATTGGCGTGCTGGCGGTTATTGGCCGTGAGCACCGAGTATTTTCAACTGCCGAATCGGAGCTGCTTCAGGCACTGGCGCGGCTGGTCAGCAAAACCATTGAGCTGCGCGGCCGCTACCTGGACGCCAACAACCCAGACGGCTGGGAAAAAGCTCAGCGCGAGCTGGAAACGCAACTAGACGATAATTTCGCGCTGGCGCGCTACTTGGCTACTCGCACGCAAGGTATCAATCTGGAAGACGACGAAATAGCGCAGGTGATCAAGCAGCGGCTATCGAATATGGATGTAGTGTTGGATAATAAGTTGCTGTAAATCAGTAGTGTATTAATTAAAAAAGCCTGCTGTAAAAGCAGGCTTTTTTAGTTGTTGCAGATAAGTTACATCGTGTACTTCCTACCCTTGTTCTGCTCCTTGAGGTAGGCCATCAGTGGCTGGAAATATTCCACCATAGCGCGGGCCGAGAGGTCCTCGCCGGTTTTCTCTTTCAGCACCAAGCGCCAATCTTTGCTGGAACCGGGGCGCATGATGTCGGCCAGGAAAGCGCCTACCTCCTTGCTGCCGTAGTAGTTGGTGGCGTGCGGGTCTTGGTGTAAGATCTGCTTGGCAATGTGGTCGTGCAGCTGAAACAGGATGACGTACGACAGAGCGTAGTCGTAGTACTGCGCGGGGTCGTCGTTGATGTGAGTTTTGGTGGCCGGGTCAAGGTAGTTCTCGCCGCGGGGAGTAGGGGGCACAATGCCTTGGTACTGCTTGCTAAGTGCCCACCACTTGGCGTTGAGTTGGTCGGCGGGGAGGTTGTCGGCGTAGAAGCTGTTTTCCCACTCGCTCATCACGCCCGAGGCAAACGGAATGAACACCACCGAGCCCAGGGCCTCTTTCAGGAGCGCCTGCATGTCGTTGGTTTTCACTTTGGGGTCAATCAGCCCCAAACCCGCCAGGAAAGGCTTTTGGCGAGCGGCCAGGCCCATCAGGCTACCCATGGCCTCGTGGTAGGCACGGTTGGCGCCCTGGCGCAACAGCACTGGTACCTCGGGGTTGGTATAGGTGAGGTAGTAATAAATGTGGCCTAGCTCATGGTGGGTGGTTTCGTACCACTCGGTGTTGGCTTCCACGCTCATCAGACTGCGCACGTCCTGTTCCAGGTTCATGTGCCAGGCCGAGGCGTGGTTGTTCTTCTTGTAGTCGGCACCTTTGGGTAGGGGGTAGAGGCTCGATTTCTCCCAAAACACCGGAGGCAACGCCTGAAAGCCCAGGCTCTGGTAGAAACGCTCGGCCTGTTGCACCTGCCACTCGGCGCCTTTTTTGGCGAGCACGGGGTCCAAGTTAAGACCTTTCACGTCTACCATGCTGCTCCAGTCCTGCCCCCAGCGGTTAGGCAGCCAGGAGGCGGGTAGGTAGTCGGGCACCTGCTGCACGCCGTACTGCTTGGCCAGCTCGTAGCGGGCGTAGGTGTGCAACTCGCGGTAGAGCGGGCGCAGCTCCTGGTTGATTTTGCGCACCAGCGCCATCATCTCCTCCCGGTTCATGCCGTAGTCGGAAGCCTGGTAGGTGAAGTAGTCGGGGTAGCCCAGGGCCTGCACGGTCTGGTTGCGCAGGTCGCGCAGGCTGAGCAGGCCGGGTTTCAGGGTAGGGCCGATGGCCTTGCTGGCTTCCCAAATCTGCTGGCGCTTCTGCGGGTTCTTTTCTTTGCGCAATAGCTCGTCCAGATCGTTCGTCGTCACCGACTTACCCTGGTATTTGTAGTCGAAACCGTAGAGCTTTTCCGTTTGCTGGGTTTCGGCCTTGATGCGGCGCTTCACCACGTCGGCAGCAGTTTGAGGCGAGTTGGCGGCGTTGTACAAGGCCGTTTCCAACTGCTTCACCTGGATAGGTGTGAGGTCCTGCTTGTGCTCTAATAGTTCGCGCAGGCGGTTGATATTCTCGGTGCTGCCCGCAAAAGCGGCCATGCGCTCGTTGGCGCGGGCCGTGGCGGCAGCGTTGGTGGTATCGCCGGGCACGATGTGGGTGTTGGAGCGCCACTCGGCTTCCGACGATTGCGTGTAGAGTTTCTGGTATTCAGCAGAGTAGGCGGTCAGAAACTCCTGTGCCTGCTGTTGCCAACTGGCCGGCGCAGCAGCCTGAGGTGCTGCCGTAGGGGCTGAAGCAGATGAATCGGTAGAAACGGCGGGCGTTTTGGCGGTAGGGGCGCAGGCGGTAAGTAGAGCCGCTGTAAGCAGAGGTAAATAAGACTTCTTCATAACACTGCAAAGAAACGACGAAAAACGCAGCAAAATCCCAAGCCTACCACGGCGCAGCAACCCTACCCCGTCACCCAAGGGGTACGAAAGGAACAGTCGTACAAACTACCCCACCAGCTTTTCGAGCACGTAAATCTGCAACTGTCGGCGGGTTTGGAAGCCGAGGCGCTCGTATACGGCGCGGGCGCGGGTGTTTTCGGGGAGCACATGTAAAAATGGCACCCGCCCCGCTGCCAGTATGCGGTGCATCTGGTGTTGCAGGAGGCGGGCGGCGTAGCCTTTGCCCAGGTGCGCAGGGTGCGTGCAAACGGCGCTCAATTCGGTGTAGGGTGTGGGTTGTAGTCGTTCGCCTGCCATGGCCACCAACTCATTGCCCTCAAAAATGCCGTGGTATTCGCCAAACTCGATGGTGCGCTGAAGAAACGGGCCGGGGTTGGTTTGGGCCGTGAGTGCTATCATGGCAGAAATATGCGGCTGTTGCAGCGGTACCACATCGGTGCTGTCTAAAGCCGGGGGGGTAGGGTGTTCGTACACGAGTTGTAGCAAATCCTTCTGCACCAGTATCTTCCAGTTGTCCGGAATGGCTACCTCGCCGGCCGTGAACAGTACGGTGGCCGTGCCGGCCGGGGTCAGGTCGTGCAAATCGGCGAAGGCGCTGGCCGAGTACTCGCGCAGACCCGCAAACGCCCCGGCTTCCTTCTGCACGTAACGGGCCTGCTCGTTGCCTACGGCAAGGTGTGCACTGCCGGTGCACAAGGCATTCCAAATTGGGTTGTCGAGGACGTGCTGCATAGGGGAGGGTAGGGGCAAAGTCAGCGCAAAGCTACTCCCTACCCAACAAACCGGCGCGAGTCGCATGCCTCATGGCCTCATGCCGTCTGCACCTGATAACCTAGTTGATCATGTTTCTGGTTGAAGTAGTTTTGTGGTAGGATCAGGCACATTTTTCGCCGGCTTGCACGTTATACACGCAGCATCTTATCATCGTCATATGTTGTTTTTCTCTTCCACGGCTGCCGCTGCTGGTAGCCATTATCTTTCCAGTCTGGTGTTGGTTACCGTGCGCTACCTCGTGTTCGCGGGCGTGGCCTACGCGGTTTTCTGGGTGTGGCGCCGCGAGAAGTGGCAGCACCGCCGTATTCAGCCCAAGTTTCCCGAGCGCAAGCACATCGATACGGAAATCAAATACTCTCTGCTCACCTGCCTGATTTTTGCGATGGTAGGCGTAAGCATCTTTGTGGCGAAGCAACATGGCTACACGCTCATGTACAGTAAGATAAGCGACTACGGCTGGCTTTACTTCGTCTTCAGCCTATTAGTAGCCATTGTAGCGCACGACACCTATTTCTATTGGACGCACCGCTTCATGCACATTCCGGCGGTGTTTCGGCACGTGCACCGGGTGCATCACCTCTCGCACAATCCGTCGCCGTGGGCGTCATTTTCGTTTCACCCGCTGGAGGCCGTGATTGAAGCGGGCATCGTGCCACTGCTGGTGTTTGTCCTACCCATTCACCCGCTCACGCTGGGCATTTTCATGGTGTACCAGATGGGTATGAACGTGCTGGGCCACCTGGGCTACGAGCCCTACCCTCAACACTTTTTGCGCAGCCGCTGGGGCCGCTTACACAATACCAGCACGCACCACAACATGCACCACCAACTGGTAAAGTGCAACTACGGCCTCTATTTTAACTGGTGGGACCGGCTCATGGGCACCAACCACGCCAAGTACCCCGAGCGTTTCGAAAAAGCCGCAGGAAGTAAGGAGCGGTAGTAAATACAGTGAACGTCATTTCTCGACAAGTTCGAAATGACGTTCAACGCGTAGTCGAACGAGCGGCCTATGCAGCTTGCTGCTCTTGCTGCAAATGACAGTCTTTATACTTCTTGCCACTACCGCAGGGGCAAGGCGAGTTGCGGCCAAATTTTTTGTGACGGCTACGCAGGCTCCGAATCCACTCGCGCGGATCGGTGGCAAAGCGCAGGAAGCGCTTCTTGGGGTTCTGCCGAAACGCTCGCATCAGCAATTGGTACAGCTCGGGGTGGTGCTCCTGTAGCTTCTCTGGTTTCTCGAAGAAATACTCCGTAACGACGGCGAAGAACTCGGCTTCGTTGGTGGCGGCGTAGTCGTTAATTTCGGAGTGGCCGGCCCGGATGGCTTCCATTTCGCGGTGCATCACCTCGGTCCAGGGTTTCAGCAACTCGGTGGGTAGGGCCAGCTTGGGCACACCATCAATCACGCCGTCGGCCTGGTCCAGCATGTGCGCAAACTCGTGAATGCCCACGTTCTGCTTGTCGATGGTATCGGCAAATCCTTGCTCCAATGAGGCTTTGGATAAGTGCATATAGTGTGCGCCCTGAAAGCCGCGCACCGAGCCCAACAGCGTGCCGGCCAGGGGCTTCACTTCCTTGCTGGGGTCGTCGGGGCTTTGCCAGGCATCGGGCACAATCAATACTTCGCCCAGGTTGCCGTACTCCCATTCCGGAAAACCAAAGGTTGGGATAACGGCCGAGGCGGCTACCAGCAGGCGCGTGGTATCGTCTACCTCCGTTTGAATGCCCCGTACACTGGTTTGGGCCAGAAACACCTGAATTTTACGCTCGAAACGAAGCTTGTCGTCTTTGGTTAGCGACAGATAAAAGGCAATACGCTCGGTAAGAATCTGGCGCCAGTCGTCCGGAAACTCTTGCGCCAGCGCGGCGGCTCGTATGCGGCTGTCGCGGGTGGCGTAGCGGTAAAACAGAAAGATAACCCCAGCCACGAAGGCCGCGAAGAGTACGTAATTCATAGCCCGTTGCTAACGGACATCCCGCACGAAGGTTGGTAGACCGCAACGAATAAAGCGTCAAGGCAGCGCAGCAACGGGACACAAGACGCACAGCTGGCAGAAAATACGGAGGGCGCCCCTGGTAAAACTACTGAAAAAGCATGCTCGCTTATCTGCCGAAAAATAAGCGTGCGTACACAGGCACTCCACCAACCCTACCTATCCCATGCCACTACACCGCGAGTTAGATAAGAAGCTAAGCAAGACATACGAACCATCGACCAGCATCGACGACGTTTTCAAAGGCTACGATATCACCTTTATAACCAATGAGCACGGCGAGCCGGTAACCTTGTTTTTCGGCAAGCGCCGCCCCGATGGGTTGATAGCGGGCGAGCGATACACGCGGACCATCAAGCGCCAGCCCAATAGTTTGGAAGTGAAGTCGAGCCACTGGGATAATCGGGGCAAGATCTTGCGCTAGAACCAGTTGCATCTACCAACCCTAGCAGGGCTCCTAAGCCCTGCCAAGGCTTTGCGGAGGGTAGCTTTTTGGAACGGCTTGCTACTAATTGCTACCTGCTGTAAAAGCAGGTAGGTGCTCTGCCAGCCGCTCGCGGAGTAAATCCTGAAGTACGGCATCCAGAAACTGAAATTTATCGGGAATACGCAGGTTGATAATTTGCTTGCCTTCCAGTTCCGTTGCAAACTTCTGCCGCAAAATGTCGGTGTGCTTCTTTTCCATCACAAAGACCACGTCGGCCCAGCCCAGGTGCCCGGCCGTGACGCGCACCCTGGCCCCCGGCTCCGTGCCCGCCGAGCGGGCCTGGTAGTGTGGGTGGTCGTCAAACAGGCGCTCGGCCGTGAGGCTGCGCCAGCGGTTCTGGCTGCAAATGAATAGGAGCTGGTGCGGGGTAGGCGAGATAGGCATAGCAGAATAGAAAGATACACGAAAACCATTCACCGCTGCTCACGCAAGATCGTTGGCTGGGGCGTGCGTTACACAATGCCCGGATTCATTGTGCACTCCGACTTACGTGGTGCTTCGTCGGTCAGTACATGGCTACCCGTTTTCAGGATCTACTGGCTCGCCACCAAGTCCCGTTCAGCATGAGCCGATGAAGCAATTGCTACGATAACTTCCACATCGAGTCCATCTGGAGCCGGCTGAAAACCGAATTGCTCAATGGCGGTAGCTTTCCTAGCCTGACCGAAGCCCGGCTGGAAGTCAGTTATTCTATCGTCTACTACAACGCCGGACGCCGCCACGCCGCCCTGGGCTACCGTTCACCAGAGTAATTCGAGCACGACTTCCGAGTCAGCCTATCTTAGCGCACTGCCCATTTTTACTAGATTACCCCAGTGCAGTGTTGTTTCAAATGTGCCTGCCGTTCTTGCGCGCTAGCAAGCTATGAGAAGTGTTGGGTAGAATATAACGCGCTGCCTTGATATGCAACTAAGATGCAAAATAAGGAATAAAGGCCTATATTTGCCACATGAAACCTTCCTTATCTCGGGTGTGGGCCGATTACGGGGGCATCGTGAATGCGACGCTTTGTCTGCTGCACTGTGCGGCTGGTCCCTTGTTGCTAGCCTGGTGGAGCGGCACCCAAAGCGCCGCGCTTTCCTCGCATTGGGACACGCTGTTTCTAGTGCTGAGTGGCGTGCTGGTGATGGGAGCCACGTGGCAGCTAACCGCGCGCTGGCTCCGCCTGAGCCTGTGGTCTTGCTTTGCGTTGTTTGCCGTTACCGTGCTGCTGGCCGACCGCTGGCCGTGGCTGGAATTAGTGCAGTACGCCGCCTCACTGGGATTAGTGGGCATGCACCTGTTGAACCTTCGCCAGTGCCGTCGTTGCGCTGTGGTGCCAGCGCCTGCGGCTGGCTGATACACGCGCTGGCTGTTATTTGGTTGCTATGTATTCGCTGCTGTTGTCTTTTTTGCTGAGTGGAACCGCTGCTCCAACCCCACCAACGCTGGTTGGACGCTGGGCGATGCGACAGATCTACTTCGAAGCCCGTCGCCCGTTGCCGGATTCTCTACAGGACAGGCTAATGGATAGCCCCGTGGGCGACACCAACGCGGCCTTGAAAAGCGGTGAGCAAACCGCCCTGGTCACGTTCTTTCCCGATAGTACCTACCGTTACGAGCTGAGTCGCGCCGGCCAACCTACCCTGCAAGAGGAGGGTAGCTATACCATTCGGCAAGGTCTGCTGCGCGTTAGTACGCTCAATGCGCAGCCCATCTCAGCTCTTGACGGGCAGCGCATTGTAAAACTCACCCGCCGGGAGCTACGCCTGGAACATCCCATTTGGCAGCCGACGCAACAGGTATTTCGGCAAACGTACTACCAACGTCTGCGTTGAGGAAGGCCATTTGTCGACTGCGATAGAACTGCGTTTCAAGGATGACTTCCGTGGTTTAGCAGACTGTAGGTAGCTAAAGTAGGGTAGGAGCGGTAGGGAATTATGCGTTAGCTGCTCCTACCCCCTTTCATTGTAAAGGAAATATTGATGCGGTAATTCGTCACTGCAAACCTATCTGCATGAAACACTTTACGTCTTTTTATCCGGCACTGCCAGCCGCGCTAGTTGGTGTGGCGCTGAGCTTGAGCAGCTGCCAACCCAGCACCGAATCGACTACGGCCGCTGGTACTACCGAAGCCGCCGCCGCAACCAGCACGCACGAGCAACTAGTCGCCGACCATCAGCAAATGGAGGCAGACCATCGCACCATGGAAGAAGCCGGCTCTGATGCAGCGACTAGGCAAGAACGAGAGACGGTGAGTGGTGTAACCGTGTGAAACAACCCTAATAGCTGTTGGCAACCACACATGTTCTACCGTTACTCAACGGCCAACACGTTGCCTGACAACCCTTTTACAAGATGACGAATACCATAAGTTGCCGTACGACAGCCCTCGTCGCGGCGTTGATTTGCTTGGAGCCAATGCAGATGATAGCGCAGAATGTGTTGGACTTGCCTCCCGTTCTGCCGTGGTCCGGCAAGAGCGAGCGGCTAATTGCGAAGCCAAACGACCCGTGGATTACGCCGGCCGAGGCAGCTAATTTTCAGACTACGCCGCGCTACGCCGAGGTTCGGTCTTGGCTGGAGCGGCTCGATGCGGCTTCTCCTTTGCTGGCGATGCACACCTTCGGCCGCACGGGGGAAGGCCGCGACCTGCTGTACGTGCGCGCCAGCAAAGGCGGCGTTGCCAAGCCGGTAGTACTGGTGCAGGCGGGTATCCACTCGGGCGAGATTGACGGCAAGGATGCCGGCCTGATGCTGCTGCGCGACATCGCGTTGCGCGGGAAAGCTGATCTGCTCGACCAGGTCGATTTGGTGTTCGTGCCGATCTACAACATCGACGGCCATGAGCAGATGAGCCCATGGAACTTTGTGCACGTGCGTGGCCCCGCCGAAAAAGGACGCGATGCTAACGCCCGCAATATCGACCTGAACCGCGACTACGGCAAATTAGATGCGCCCGAATCGCGCGCCATGATTGGGTTGCTCCGGCAGTTAGACCCCATTCTCTACATTGATTGCCACGTCAGCGAAGGCTTCGACATGCAGTACGATGTGACCTTCACCTACGCGGGTTGGGGCACGTATGCGCGCCACCGCGCCACGGCCGACTGGCTGGACGGACGTTTCGGCCCGGCCGTGACGCAGGCGCTGACTAAGGCAGGCCACACCCCCATCAAGTACCCCAGCCCCATCGACACGCGCGAGCCAACCAAAGGTATCCGCTACAGCCCCGAAGGTCCCCGCTACTCCACCGGCTACGGCGACTTTATCAGTGTGCCTACTGTGTTGGTCGAGAACCACATGCTCAAGCCCTACCGCCAGCGCGTGCTGGGCACCTACGTGCTGCTAGAAGCCGCGCTGAAGATTGCGGCGGACGATGCCGAACGGATTGCTGCCGCCAAGGCCCAGGACCGCGCAAGCCGTCCTACCGAACTGCTCACGCGCTGGAAGCCCGCGCCGCAACCCATCGGCTGGATCGACAAGTTCAAGGGGGTAGCCTTTGAGTGGTACCAGTCGCCGGCATCGGGGCGGCTGGAGCAGCGCTGGCTCGGCCGGCCGATTACCTTCCGCATGCCCATCATCGGGCAGCAGCCCACCGAGACGGTGCAGTTGCCCAAGGCCTGGTGGGTGCCCGCCGCCCACACGGAGGTGCTGGACCGGCTGCGCCTGCACGGCATTGCGTTCGAGACGCTGACCGCCCCGCGGACGCTGCAACTCGACCAGGTGCAGCTCGTCGACCCCAAGCTGTTGCAGCCCAGCGAAGGGCGCGTGCCGATAACGGCCACCTTCGTGCACGAGCAAAGTGAGCAGGTGATGCCGGCAGGGAGCGTGCGCGTGCCCGCCGACCAGCCCAATGGGCTGCTAGCGGCCGCCTTGCTGGAGCCGGAAAGCCAGGACTCGTTCCTGGCCTGGGGATTCTTCCCCGAAATGCTGTCGCCTGCCCCAAACACGGACGCCTTCGTGCTGGCCGCGCTGGGTGAACGTTTGCTGGCCACCGAACCGAAGCTGAAAGCAGAATTTGAAGCCAAGCTCCGTGCCGAGCCTACCTTCGCCGCCGATCCGGACGCTCGGCTCACCTGGCTTTATGCGCACGCTGGGCCGGGCCATCCCTACCCGCTGCGCTACCCGATTTTCCGCGAGGTAAACTAGAGGGTGATTATGGTGGAGCCTGCTTCACTACGCTATGACCGGGCTACAACGCTGGCTCGCCTCGGCGCCGCACAGGGTAGACCACCTACCATGTCGCGTGCAGCAACCGCCGATAGCCCACCCCCAGCACGACGGCGGTAAGCCCCAAGTATAGCAGCCACGACGGGCCAATCGGTAGCCAATGGTAGTCGGCATACACACGGGGCTGAAACTGCGGGATGGCCTCGGCGTCGGCTACTGTGAAGGTGCGGTAGGTGCTTTCCTGGGCCATTTTGGGGTAAAAGAAACGCTGGGTGCGGTAGCGGAAAGCATCCACGTCGCGGCTGAAGTGATGGAACTGCTGCCAGTGCGTGCCCGCCAGCGCCGATAGGGTTTCCTGCAGGAGTAAGGCTGGGCTCGTGAGCTGCCAGCCACGCAAGGCCACTTGCTGTTGTTCGATCTGGCTGTAGAGCTGGCGCTCGGCCTGCTGGGTGGCCGCATCCTTGATTTCCTGGCTTTTATACACGATGACGCCGTAGCCGTACACCATGCCTGGCGTCACCACCGAAGCCTGCCGAATGAGCGTGCGCGGGCTGCTGAACACCTCCTGGGTCAGCGTCTGCCCATCGCGCTCGAAGTAGCGATTGATGGCGGCGCGTTCGGCGGTGGTAATGGCAATGCGGCTCGGGATGGGGTAGGCCCGGTCGAGGCCAAACTGCAACAGCGCCGGCACCAGCAGACCCAGCACCAGCCAGAGGAAGATGAGCGTCAGCGCATTCAGATTAGAGCTCAGCGAAAAACTATTGACCAGCAGCGCCAGCGCCACCCAAAAGGCGAAATACAGCGACACGGCCGCCACCAGCCACCACCAGTTGCTGGTCGCCAGGAAAGTCGGACCAACGAGCCCGGCTAATACCGGCGCGACAATGGCCCAGAAAAACAGCGTAAAGAGCCCGTAGCGAATCCCGAGCCGGGCCAGGGTGAGCTGGGCAATGGACTGGTTGCTGGTTTTGAGCAGCACCCACGTACCCTGTTCCCGCTCACTCGATACCACGTTGTAGGTGAACACAATCAGGAGCAGCGGCAGCAAATACACCACGACAAACGCAAAATCGAAGGTGCCCACGAATTGCAGGTAGCTGTTGTCAATCTCGCTCTCGTGCACCAGCTGCTGCTTTTTGGTGATGTAGACTTTATAGTAGAAGGGCTGCACCCCGCTCTGGCCCGTCACCAAGGCTTGCAGCGCAAAGGGCACCTTCGCGGCATACTGCGGGCCTTCGTTACGGGCCGTGTTGTAGGCGAATGTGGGGTCGTCCCAGATGAAGCCAGGGTAGTGCATGCCGTGCGCTTCCACGCGCCGGATGCGCTGCACCAAGCTGTCTTGCATCTCGTGGCGGTGCGCCCGGATGCGGCCTAATGTGCGTTGTTGGGTGTGCCATTGGCTGCTGCCGGCCCACAGCGCGGCCAGCAGCACCACCAGCACCAGCGAAAAAAGAACGACCAGCACCCGGTTGCGGTACAGGCAGGTAAGCTCGTGGCGCCACAGCACCCGGAATAAAGAAGCAGACATACAAAGCGATGAGCGATTGGCTTGTAGCGATAAGCTGCGATTGACGACCCGTTCGAAAGAAGCGAACAGGTAGCAGCCACTGGCTATAAGCTGATTTTTTTAGCTAGCACGAGCAGACTGACCGCTGCCGCACTCCAGCCCAGCAACAGCAGCACGGGCCCAGTGGCATGGCGCAGCCGCCAGCCTAGGCCAGGCGCCGCGTAGGCAAACTGGGGCACCGTGCGCCAAAAGGTGTTGCCTGCCACGGTGTTTTTCTGGTAGAACGCATCCACAATGCGGCCTACGCGTCGGCGGTGGGCTTCGGCTTGGGCGGCAAAGTCGCGGTGGGTATCCAGGTCGGTGGCGGTGAGGTGAAGCGACAGCTCGCGGAATGCCAAGAAGGGCGAGAGCAAGGCGCTTAGCTGCACCAGCCGGTTTTGCCGGGCTTCGTTGCGCTCAATGGCGGCGTAGGCCCGGTCCATCACCCGCCCGTCCGATTCCTCGGCCGCCTCAATGGTGATGGGGATAAAGTAGACGGGTAAGTCTTCCAGCCGCTTGACACCGTAATAGGCCATCACGCTGTCAGCCAACGCGGCGCGGCGTTCGTCTTTCGTCCCCTCATGGCCGACGCCGTACTGCATATCGTGAAAGGTGTAGTCATCAAATTCGACGGCCGTGGTGGCAGGATGCGTGCGCCGGGCCAACTCACCCGTCAGTCGCGGCACGAGAAACACGCCCAGCAGCCAGCAGCCGGCCAGCACCACCAGCGACAAGGCCGAGTTGCGCGTGAGCAGCGACACCGCCCCGCCCAGCACCGTGAGCAGCGCCGCGTACAGCACCAGCCCGGCCACATAGCAGGCGTAGGTAGGGAGCAGCGGCGCCAGCCCGCCCGGCCCGAGGTGCCAGGCCAACAGCCCCAGCGGCCCCAGTGCCAGCAGCAGCAGCACGGCCCCCACGACTACCCCCGCCGCCAGCAACTTACCCGCCAATAGCTGCACAGTGCTCACGCGTGCACTGAGCATGAGCTTAATGGTGCCGTTTTCCCATTCCTTGGAAAACAGGTTGTGGGTGAGTAGAAAAATGAACAACGGCAGCAACAACTGGGCAAAGTAACCCACGTTCAGAAAGCCGAAGCTGCGCAGGGCCGTTGCGTCGCTCACCTCCCGAAACTTCACCTCGCCGCGCTTGTGGGGCTCCAGGTAAAACGAGTTGCCGGTGTAGTCTTCTACCCCGTTGTCGAGCAGGGCTAAGTCGGCCGTGGGCTTGTAGGCATAGAAGCCGAAATGCGCCCCCAGGTGCGGATTCTTGTCGCCCTGCGCAATAAACTGCGCGTACGTAGTTTGCTGCGACTGGCGCAGAAAGGCGCTGCGCGTGGTGTAGTACGCATACCCGTTGTAGAGGGCCAGCCCCACCAATAGCGCCAGCCCGACCAGCAGCCAGGTGGCGTTGGTGGTGCGCCGCAGCTCGCGCAGTTCTTTGCCGATGAGTAAGCGCAGCATTTAGGCTGGTTGATTAACGGTGGCGAGGTAGAGGTTGGTCAGCTCGGCGTAGTCTACCTGGTCGGCGCGCAGCTCCTGGCGCAGACGGCCCTGGTGCATGATGCCGATGCGGTGACCCAGCTCCTTGGCCATCAGCAGGTCATGGGTCGCCATAAGCGTGCACACGCCCTGCTGGCTAAGGCGGCGGATCACCTGAGCAAACTCGTTGCTGGCGTGCGGGTCCAGGCCGGAGGTAGGCTCATCTAGAAACAGCGCTTTGGCCTGCTTGGCCAAGGCAATGGCAATGCCCACCTTCTGGCGCATGCCCTTGCTGTAGCCGCTAACTCGCTGGTCCAGGGCCTCTGCTTGCAGGCCCGCCGTGCGGGTAAAATCCGTTAGCTCGGTGTGGGAGTAGCGGAAGCCGGAGAGCCCACTGAAAAATGCTAGGTTCTCCAAGCCGGTCAGCGTTGGGTACAGATTCACGATTTCGGGAATGTAGGCCACCAGGTTGCGCGTCGCGTGGTTGTTCACCGCTACCTCCAGCCCGTCAATCAGCGCCCGCCCACTGCTGGCCGGCATAAAGCCCAGAAAGATATTAATGGTCGTGGACTTGCCGGCCCCGTTGGAGCCGAGCAAACAGTACACCTCGCCGGACGGAATAGCCAGGTTGAGATGGTCGAGGGCCAGGTGCGTGCCGTAGCGTTTGGTTAGGTTTTCAGCTTGCAGCATAAAAGGAGAGATGGCCGTGCGTGAACTGTAAAATCCGCGCAACAGTGTGCTTAACAACGTATAGCTGGCCGACAAACAGCCATTGATACCCAGCTAGGAAACCTAGTAGTAGAGGTCGTTGCGCAGCCAGGGTACCATACTCAGCGTACAATCGAGCAGGTTGTTGACCAGCAAATTTACTTTGAGATAGGAGCATATCCCATCGTGTACTGCTCACAGTTCTCGGATAAGAAGGTAGTTTTGGATAAGCAGTACAAGTAGACGGTTTGTGCCAAGCAAGGATTTGTTGCAGAGCTTAGGAAGAAGGCTACTCCGACAGAAGCAAACAGAAGAGCACGCCTGTTTTATACATTTCCCGGACTTGGTAATTGTGGGGGCCAGCGACGACGACCTAGCCGCTATCCTCACCCAGCGGGATACTGATCATAGGGCAGCACATCTTCGACGTCTTTCCCGACAACCCCGAAACGCCCGAAGTCAACGTGCGCGCTTCGTTGCGGCGGGTGATGGCCACCAAGCAGCCGCACGAGATGGCTCCTAGGGGTATTTACTGTGACCTCACCTACCCAGTCAGTTATAATAAGGCTGGGCAGATTGACGGCTTCTTGACCTACCCCTACGATGTGACCGAGCAGATGTACGCCCAGCGCGAGCGGGAAGACCAACGCCTACGCCTGCAACGGCTGTTTCTGGAGGCTCCCGCCACCATTTGTATCCTGAGCGGCCCCGACCTCCTGCTCACATACCTGGGGTGTCGAACAGGTGCAGCCGGTCTTTAGTTTATCGCAGATTGCCCCACGACCTCGGCCAGATCGGCGCGGCGGTACCAGCAGATGAGGCAGGATCCAGTGGGTACTCCTATTCTTCGAACAGGACTCCCATGAAGGCGGGTAATAATAAGGTAGGGCGCACCCCAAACTTCGCCGTCTCGTGGGGCCTTTTTTAGTAAGGCCCTACTTCCTAAACAGCTTCATAGTGTATGCAAAAGCCCATACTATGCAATAGGCTTTTGCTTGTGGAAAGCCTGTTGCAGCAAAAACATAATCAATCCGCCACTGATAGTCAGCGGTAGATAGGCTGTTGAAGACAGCACCGCACCTGTTTCAGCAGTAGCAAGGCCAGCTCCTAAACTGATTCCGAAGCTAACGCCGGCGAAAAGCAAGCCGATGAGGTGAAGGGGATGAACGAGCTTCATACTAAAATAAATATTTGGCTTATAGTAGCTTAAGTTAAGTAGAGAGCTTGTTGGGCTTCAACATAACAACTGCCCGAACGGTGGGCGGCTGCAAGCCGCCCCTACACCGCGCCGCCCGCCTAGCCCAAGTTACGCCACTACCGACACCCGCACTTTCTTGCCTTTCACCTTGGCGCCGGCCAAGCGCTCGACTACTTCCTGGGCTTGCTGGCGCGGTACGGCTACGTAGCTGTAATAATCGAACACCTCGATGTGGCCGACTTGCTCGCGGGCTACGCCGCCCACGTTCACGAAAGCGCCTACTAGGTCGTGGGCGCTAACTCTATCCTTTTTGCCCGCCGATACGTGCAGGGTCACGTTCTCGGGGCGTGGGGCTTTGGGTAGGGCATCAGGTAGCTTACCGGCCTTGATGGGCTGCCACTTGATGGTTTCGGCCACAGGCCATTTCTGCACGTGCGCCTGCTCCTTGGGGGTAGCCAGCAAGTGCGCTGTGCCCGCGGCACCAGCCCGCGCCGTGCGTCCGGCCCGGTGCTGGAAGCTGTCGGCCTTGTCAGGAGCATCGTATTGAATTACGCTGTCGAGGGCTGTCACGTCGAGGCCACGGGCAGCTACGTCGGTGGCTACCAGCACCTGGCTGGAGCCGTTGCGGAGCTTTAGCAGGGCCTTGTCGCGCTCGGGTTGGGGCATTTTACCGTGCAGGGTTTCGGCCGCAATGCCACGGCCTTGCAGGAAGCGCGTGAGTTCCTGGCACCGCTCGCGGGTGTTGCAGAACACCAGGGCACGGCCCGTGTCGGGGCGCTGCAAGAGGTGGTAGAGGGCGGCGGGCTTCTGCTCGGCGGTGCCCACGTGGCCGAACAGAGTCAGGTTTTCGGGTAGCTCGGCGGTGTCTTCGCCGGCATTCACTACGCGGGGGCGGGTCAGGTTCTTGCGAATCAGCTCTACCACTTTCTCCGACATCGTAGCCGAGAAAAGCAGCGTTTGCCGGCGCCGGGGTAGGCGCTTCACAATTTCTACCAACTCATCCTGAAAACCCAGCTCCAACAGCTTATCCGCCTCATCCAACACCAACGATTTCAGCTGATTGGGTATAATGGTACGCCGCTCAAAGTGGTCGAGCAGGCGGCCAGGCGTGGCCACTACCACGTGCGGGGCCTGCTTCAGCGAAGCCGTTTCTTCCCGAAAGGCGTGGCCGCCGTAGAACGCCGCCACGCGCAGGTTGGGCAAATATTTTCCTAGCTTCTTAAGCGCGTCGCGCACTTGCAGGGCCAGTTCGCGGGCAGGCACCAGCACAATGATCTGCACCGTATCCTGCTGCACATCAACCTGCTGAAGCACGGCTAGGCCGTAGGCCGCCGTTTTGCCCGAGCCGGTGGGTGCCTGTCCGGCCACATCCTGCCCATCGAGGGCCAGGGGCAGCACCTGCGCCTGCACGGGGGTAGGGGCCGCAAACTGTAGCTCGTCGAGGGCTTGCAGCAGGGTAGGGGCGAGGCCGAGGTCGGCGAAGGTAGGGGTGGGCGCGGGGGTAGCAGTCATGCGAGTAGAAACGAAACCGTAAAGGTAACCCCTAGCGGCGGAAGTGCGGGCATAAGCCCAACGGTGGGCAGAAGTTACCTAAACCACAGGGGCGTTTTTGCAGTTAATATCTGAAGGCGACGGCCTATTCTCCCTGTTTGGTTCTCTCGCTATCCTTTCCCTCTCGCTGTATGATAACTCCCGAAACCCTTTCTCTGAATATTCCGGCCACTAAAAAGCCCCGCGTTGTCATTATTGGTAGTGGCTTTGGAGGCGTCAATTTGGCTAAAAAGCTGGCCGGACACGAGTTCCAAGTTGTGATGTTCAGCAAGCTGAACTACTTCGGTTTCTGGCCGTTGCTCTATCAGGTGGCTACGGCCCGCCTGGAGCCCGAAACGATTGCCGAGCCCATCCGCAAGCTGTTCGATAAAGACTACCCCGACTTTCACTTCCGCCCAGTGCGGGTAACCAACGTCGACCCAACGGCCAAAACCGTGACGACCCTGGTAGGCGAGTTGAGCTATGACTACC
Organism: Hymenobacter sp. NBH84; assembly: GCF_014217645.1. Lineage (NCBI taxonomy): Bacteria > Pseudomonadati > Bacteroidota > Cytophagia > Cytophagales > Hymenobacteraceae > Hymenobacter > Hymenobacter sp. NBH84. Next base: position 2,145,300 of record NZ_CP043644.1, on the reverse strand, counting down.
TGGTAATTGCCACTGGCACGCGCACCAACTACTTCGGCAACGACCAGGTGAAGCAATTCGCCTTCCCCCTCAAGCAGGTGTCGGATGCTGTGAGCCTGCGCAGCCAGCTATTGCAGGCGTTCGAGCAAGCCAACATGACCAGCGACCCCACCGTGCGCGAGCAGCTGCTGAACGTGGTGGTGGTAGGCGCCGGCCCTACGGGCGTAGAAATGGCCGGCTCCATTGCCGAAATGCGCGCCCACGTGCTGCCAGAAGACTATCCCGGCTTGGATTTCAGCCAGATGCACATCTACCTGGTAGAGGGCCTGGACCGCGTGCTACCACCCATGTCGCCTGTGTCCAGCGCCCACACGCACGAGGACCTGAAGGAACTAGGCGTGATTGTGAAGACCAATACGCTGGTAGAAAACTACGACGGGCAGGTGGTGAAGCTGAAAAACGGAGAAGAAATCCGGGCACGGACGCTGATTTGGGCCGCCGGCGTGACGGGGGCCACAGTAGAGGGCATGCCCAAGGAAACGTTGGAGCGCGGCCGTTACGTGGTCAACTTGTTCAACCAAGTGCAGGGCTTCTCCGACGTATTCGCTATCGGCGACATTGCCCTGATGCGGAGCGAGAGATGGCCAAATGGCCACCCTGGCGTGGCGCAACCTGCCATTCAGCAGGGCGTGCACCTGGCCAAAAACCTGCACCGCCTACGCCGAGGTGAGATACTAGAGCCATTTTCCTACTTCGATAAAGGCTCTCTAGCCATCACGGGCCGCAACCGCGCCGTGGCCGATCTACCCGGCGGTAAGCACCTGAGCGGCTTTATGGCCTGGGCCGCGTGGCTATTCGTGCACATTTTCTACCTCATCGGTTTCCGCAGCAAGCTGGTGGTGATGGCCAACTGGGTGTACCGCTTCTTTACCTATCAAAGCGGTACGCGCGTGATTATCAGTCCGTACGTGCGCAAAGACGATGTGAAAACGCAGGAGTTCATGCAGCGTCAGCAGATGGAATAGTGGTGAATTTATGAGTGAATAGATAGACAAAGCGTCTGTCATGCTGCGCGCAGCAAAGGACCTTATCACGTTAGGACGAGTCGTTGTTACACTTGTCGTTCTACTGTCATAAGGTCCTTCGCTGCGCGCAGGATGACAGACGCTTTCTTGATTTACAACCTAACCACTTCACCCCTGGCTCTCCTCTTCCTCCTCAGCTAAATTCACCAGCCGGTAGCGTACGGCGTGGCGTTTGGGCTTGATGTCGTGGCCGATGTAGTGGGCATAGACTTTCGTGAAGCAGGCGCCGAAATAGAAAATCATGGCGCAGTAGAATACGAAGAGTAGCACCAGCACAATGCTGGATGCCGGCCCGTAAATAGGACCAAGATTGCGCGGCACCAACAAATAGCCTAAGATAAATTCGCCCAAATCAATAAGTATGGCCGTGAGTACGGCGCCGGGCAGCACGGCTCGCCACGAAACAATGGCCAGACTAAGCGTGCGGAAGGTGAAGGCAAACCACGCCACCAGAATCAGCAAAGACGCCAGTCGGTTGAGCGTTTGAACTACATAATAGCCGAAAGAAGCATTGAAATCGACGAGCGAGTGGGCAAATAGCGAGAGCAGCGCGTCTACCAGAAATGCCAGCATGGAAAGGCCCGCTGTGGCCAGCAACACACGTAACGAGCGGCCTCGCTCTTTCAGGAGATTGGAAAACGGCGAAAACCCATTCTCCGGCCGGATGCTCCAGAGCTGGTTGAGGGAGTGCTGAATAACGACAAACAGCGTAGTGGCGATGAATAGCAGGAACGCGAAACCCAACCACGTCACGGTGCGGCTGCGCTCCACGTTAGTCACGTTTTGCAAAATCTGCTGTACCAGCCCTGCGGCCGAAGCGCCCAGCAAATCGGCCACTTTGGTGAGCAGCATCTGCCGCACAATAGATTTGGAATAGAGCGACCCCAGCACCTGAATCAGGATGATGACGATAGGGGGTAGGGCAAACGTGGTGAAAAACGCCGTGGCCGCCCCTAGCCGCAGTGGGTCATTGGCCGACAGCATCCGACTGGCACGGCGCAGTAGCACGAAGAAATCCTTCCACTCTTTTGACCGAGGCTGGCCTGGCACGCGTACTTTTGTCATTCCCTGATTGATTCGCTGGCCAAGTAGCGCCGGAGCGGACTGCGAAGATACAACGCGGGGATGCCCGTCGTCTATCAATGCCTCAAAAACCTGCCTTGTTTTGGTTGAACCCGCCGCCCCGCTACCGCCCTCTTCATCGCCGCCTTCTTGGCTGCGCCGCCGGGTGCTATTGCCTTTGCAAAATATTCTCAAACAAGGGCTTACTCCGCACCAATTGGCCCTCACCACAGCCGTAGGGGTAGCCATTGGCATTGTGCCGGTGCTGGGCGCCACCACGTTGTTGGGCACGCTGGCGGCCGTACGCCTGCGTCTGAATGTGGCCGCCATGCTGCTCATCAGTCACCTAATGAGCCCGCTGCAACTGCTGTTTATGCTGCCGCTGCTGCGGTTTGGGGCGCCGCTGCTGGGCGCCAACGCCCAAACGCTGACGATGGGCCGCGTGCGTTATCTATTCACGCATGATCTGGGTGGTGCCTTCACGCTGCTGTGGCGCGCCGAGTTGGGCGCGTTGCTGCTGTGGCTGCTGGCCGCGGTGCCGCTGGGCCTTATCCTGTATTTCAGTGCCCGGCCAATCTACCAGCGCCTGTTGCAGAAGAAGGCTCTGAAGGAGTTGGAGGGCTAAGGAGTAGAGGACTTACATCCTTAAAGTAAAAAACAGGCCGTCATGCTGAGCTTGTCGAAGCATCTCTACAGGTAGTAAATTGATTACTCACAATAGAGATGCTTCGACTCCGCTCAGCATGACGGCCTTTATGTATCCTACTTACTTCTGATAAATCGGCTCGCTTTGCAGGAAGTACTGGTTAATGGGCTCGCCTGAAGCGGGGTCGATGAGCATCATGTCCAGCTGGGGCTGGTTGGTGAGGTGCTCTTGCAGCGTGGGGCCGAATTCCTGTAGGAAATCGGGGTTGGCGGCGGTGGAGTGGAAAGCCAGCAGCAGGCGCGGTGGCTCTGGTGAGCCCTGAATCTGCATCTGGGCTAGGTAGGCGGCTTCAATGTCAGGGTTGGTGGCGCAGTAGGTACGCACGGCCTCCGCCAGGCCAGCCGTCGACTCGTGGGGTGGGCCCAGCATCACCTGCATTTCCTGGCCTTCGCCCTCGCCAGGAATATTGGTGAGGTTGCCAGCCAGCAAATCGGCCAGCTCGGCGGCGGGTAGCAGCTTGCCTACTGGCGAGAAGGGGTTGAGGGCACAATCGGCACCTTGCACCATCTGAAACAGGTCGATGCCGCGCAGGCGCAGGTAGGAAATCGTCTCCTGTTCCACGGCGCCGTCACTCACGCGCTCCAGCGACGTAAATACCGGAATCTTGCCGTCGTTCAGCACTTGCAACTGAATTTCCATGCCTTCGGTGGGCGTCACTTCGCCGGGCTCCAGGCCTTCTTTGGGGTGCAGTACTACTACCACTTCTTCCTGTAACAGCGCCCGGTAGAAAATGGGGCGTGCACTAGGCTCGGCGGCGGCGCGCATCAGCAATTCCTCCAGCACGTTGGTGGGCTCAAAGTCAGGCATAGGCGGCATGGGCGGAATATATGGCTCCTGCATAGGAGGCATAGGGGGCATGGGCGGCGGTGCTGGCACACCGGCTTGCGGCGGCGAAGTATAATTGGAGCCTTTGTAGCGAGGGCCACCAGGGGTAGCGGGCTGCTCGGGGGTAGAGGGGGTAGGCGTTGCCGACGGTGTAGGAGTGGAAGTCGGCTCGTTTTTAGGTTTCAGAAAGTCAAACAGACCCATAGGAAAGGAATCAATAACGAAGCAAAGGAATAAGAAAAGTTGTTAGGGAGCAGTTGATAGTTGTCAGTCAACGATTTAGTTTAAAACCAACAATTGACAACTAATATCTGACAACTTAGGAAGGCCAAGCTAGGCAATTTGGGGCAAATTTATGCAGTGGCGCGGCCAATTACTGGCCGTCGCTGCCGTGGCAAGCATCCAGCAGCTCCGACACCTCCCGGATGGTGTACGTCTGATTTTGATTGCCCCACTGCTGCTGCACAAAGTTGAGAATATTGGTAATCTGCGAGTCAGTGAGGTCGTCGTGGCCGGGCATCACCTGGTTGAAGGTCACCCCATTGACTACAATCGGGCCTTGCTGCCCCTTGCGGATCAGGCAGGGTAGGACGGCGCGCTGCTGGCGGAGGTAGTCGGCGCCGGCCAGGGGCGGAATCAGGCGGCGCAGCCCCTCGCCCTGCTCGCCGTGGCAGCTGGCGCAGTGCGTGACGTAGAGCTTCTCGCCCTCATTCTGGCGGTTGGAAAAACAGCTGACCAGCAAGCTAGCCACTGCCAGACCCGCCGCGCCGCGCAGCCACCAGCTCCTCACGGCTGCTTAGCAGTAGCGGTGGCCGGGGTAGCGCTTACTTCCTGTAACAACACCGGAATTTCCTTGATTAAACGGTCTACCTCGTCCTTGTTCAGGCCGTCGTAGATGCCGCGCACGTGGCGGTTGGGGTCTACCAAGGCAAAAGCGCCGGTGTGGGCAAAGCCGCCGGGGGCTTCTTTGTCTACCTGAGCGCCCGTCATGTAGGCGCGGGCCAGCGCAAACACCGTATCGTGGGGAGCGGTGGCGAAGTGCCAGCGCGAGGCGTCGGTCACGCCCAGGCGCTCGGCATAGTCGCGCAGCACAGGAATAGAGTCGTGGGCCGGGTCGATGGTGTGCGACAGGAACACCACGCGTGGGTTGTCTTTATACTTTTCGTACACGCGCAGCAGTTCGCTCTGCATTTTGGGGCAAATGCTGGGGCAGGTAGCAAAGAAAAAGTCGGTGATGTAGACCTTGTCCTCGAACGTAGCGTTGGTGACGGGCTGCCCGGCCTGATCGGTGAGGTGGAAGGTAGGGATGGTGGCGTACACCGTATCGGCGGGGCCGCCGGTGGGGCTGGGCACCACTTCCCGCTCCCCAATGTAGGGCAACTGGGCAGTTTGCTGATCAGCGGAAGACGACGAGCAGGCGGGTAGCAGTGCGAGGCTGCCGAGGCCAAAAAACAACGGGCCGAGGGCACGGCGCAGGGCAAAACGAATCATTGAGCAGAACTAGGGGTAGGCGCCGCGCCGGCGGCCAGCACTTGCCGGGCCGAGTCGAGGCTACTGGAAATGAGAACAGCCACGGAGTCGATTTTGTGCTGCTGCTGGGCATAATACTGCAACTTTCGCTCGTGGTCAGTGGAGTCGGCCGGGCGGCGGTACTGGTGCATCCAGCCGGTCATGGCGGCTTCGGCGCGGAGCAGGCTGCGCACCTGCCGGCCCGTGCGGGCGGTGTCGGGGCCGGGCTGCTGTTGCAACTGCTGGCGCAGCTCGTACACCGGGCCGGTGGTTTGGGCCATGGCCTCGTCGTGCTTGCTCAGCACGGCTTTTTCGGCGGCTTCTTCTTTTTGCTTGTCGCTTTCCAGCGACAGACAGGCGGGTAGGGCGGCCAGCGTCAGCAGCCCCAATAGGAAAGTGGACGTTCTCACGCGGGCAAAGGTACAAAGGAGCGGGGGAGAAGGGTAGGGAGGTGTGAGGGTAGGAGGGTGTCAGGGTAAGAGGGTGTGAGGGTGTAGAGGTGTGAGGCTAGGTTGTCTGTCATCCTGAGCGTAGCGAAGGACCTTGTGCCAGTTGAACGACTGACTCAACAACGACTCGTTCTCACGTGATAAGGTCCTTCGCTGCGCTCAGGATGACAGACGACCTACCCCACTCACACCCCCATACCTTCCCCCATACCCTCATATCTTTGCCCCATGAAACTGCTGCTCGTCGAAGACGAACCCAAGCTGGCCTCTTTTATCCAGAAAGGCTTTGCCAATGAAGGCTACGATATTGAAGTGGCCTATGATGGGCGCGTGGGCCAGTCGCTGCTGCGGCAGAACAGCTACGCGCTGGTGATTCTGGACGTGAACCTGCCCTACCTCAATGGGCTGGAGCTGTGCCGCCTGAGTCGGCAGCTGCACCCCACGGTGCCCGTGCTGCTGCTCACCGCCCTCGATAGCCTCGACGACAAGGTGCTGGGGTTCGAGGCCGGCGCCGACGACTACCTCGTGAAACCCTTCGAGTTCAAGGAACTGCTGCTGCGCACCCGCGTGCTCACGCGCCGCGCCACCGAGGCCAGCACCGTGCAGCGGATACTGCGCATTGCCGACCTGGAACTAAACCTAGAATCGAAAATCGTGACCCGCGGCGGCCAGCGCATCGAGCTGACTACCAAGGAGTATGCCCTGCTGGAATATCTGCTGCTGAATCGTGGCAAGGTGATTTCGCGGGTGGATATTGCCGAGAAGGTGTGGGAACTGAACTTCGACACCAACACCAACGTCATTGATGTGTACGTGAGCTACCTGCGTAAAAAGCTCGACAAAGGCTACCCTATCAAGCTCATTCATACGATGGTAGGCATGGGCTACGTGATGCGGGAAGGGTAGGGAGTGAAGTTGTCTTGTCATGCTGAGCCTGTCGAAGCATCTCTACCGCTTCGCTGCTGTCATCGGGAATTACTATCAGTAGAGATACTCCGACTCCGGCTGTGCCTACGCTCAGTATGACCAGACAATTCATCATCTTACAACTTCACCGCTCACAATTTCACCACTTCTCCTTTGCTGATTCGGAATAAGCTGTTGTTGCGCTTTACGCTGCTGGTGGTAGGCATTCAGCTGGCGCTGTCGGCGTTTATTTACTACTTCAGTTCGTTTTCGCGGGAGCAGCGCTACTACCATCGTCTGGAGGGAAAGGCGGTGCTGGCGGCGCGGCTGCTCATCCGGCGGGCCAACCTGGATACGGCCGTGCTGCGCACTTTCCGCCGCGCCGACCTGCTGACCATGCACCAGGAATACATCGGCATCTACGACGAGCAGAATCAGCTGGTATACGGGCTAGGCAAGTCACTGCGCCCCCTACCCGATTCTGTGTATCTCAATCAAATTAGAAGCACACGCCCAGCGCACTTTCAGCTGGGCGGGCGCGAGGGGGTAGGGATACTGTATCAACATCAGGGCCGGAGCTACCGCGTGTTGCTGGTGGGGCAGGATGTGTTTGGGGCGCGGGAATTTGCCAAGCTGCGGCTGCTGCTGCTGGTAGGCAATCTGGGTGCGCTGGTGCTGATTATTCTGGCCGGCTGGTACTTCACCGACCAGGCCCTACGCCCCATTGCCCGCGTGGTGCGGCAGGTAAAGCGCATCACGGCCTCCAACCTGAGCCGGCGCGTGGCCGAGGGCAACCGCCGCGACGAAATCGCACAGCTGGCCATCACCTTCAACGAGATGTTGAGCGGGCTGGAGCAAGCTTTCGAATCGCAGAAAAGCTTCTTGTCGCACGCCTCGCACGAGCTGCGCACGCCCCTGGCCAACCTGCTGGGCACGCTGGAAACCTCCTTGGCCTACGACCACGACCTGAGCGAAGCCCGCCAGAGTACCGCGTCGGCGATGGAGGAAATTCGCCGCCTCATTGCCCTCACCAACGACCTGCTGGCCCTAGCCAAGGCCGATGACACGGCGTTCCGAAGGGAGCCCGTACGCCTGGATGAATGCGTGACCCAGGCCCTGACGCTGTGCAAGACCAAGTACCCTACCCGTACCATCCGCCTGGATTTCGACGATTTGCCTGAAGAGGTAGAAGACCCGTTTATGGTGCTGGGCAACGCTCAATTGCTGACCACTGTGGTGTTCAACCTATTGGATAATGCTTGCAAATACTCGGCGGGCGCTGTGAGTAGTACCCTGGGCTACGCCGATTCTGCTACTCTGCGCCTCACCATCACTGATGCTGGAAAAGGCATGAGCCCAGCCGAGCTGACGCACGTGTTTGAGCCGTTGTATCGTGGTGAAAGTGGCCGCCACATGCCCGGCCACGGCCTGGGCCTACCCATCACCCGCAAGATTGTGCAGCGCCACGGCGGGCAGCTCACGCTGGCGTCAGAGCCCGGCGCGGGTACCACGGCTACGGTGCTGCTGGCCGCCATGCAGGAGGTAGGGTAGGAGTCGCCAAAACTAGTTTGACCTGTGTGGTTACCGCATGCGCCACGCTGAAATCCACGCTAGATTCCTTACTTCAATCGAAATGCCCTGCGAGGTTAGCCGTATCTTTGCCGGCAGCCGACCCGCAGCGGGCTGGTCACTGCTTTTTTTATCGCTGGTCTAAGTACCCCGCACCCCGCGTTACGCTCTACTACTATGGCAACCCGACTCAATAAATACATCAGCGAAAGTGGCGTGTGCTCGCGCCGCGAAGCCGACCGCCACATCGAGCAAGGCAACGTGACGGTGAACGGCAAGCGCGCCGCCATCGGCGACCAGGTAACGAGCCGCGACCGGGTAGTGGTGAACGGTGTCCACATCGAGCCCCGGCCCGAGGAGGAGGCGGTGTACCTGGCCTACAACAAACCCCCCGGCATCGTCACGACCACTGATTTGGGCGTGAAGGACAACGTCATCCGAGCCATTAAGCACACGGTGCGCATCTTCCCCATCGGCCGCCTCGATAAGGAGTCGCAGGGCCTGCTGCTGCTGACCAGCAACGGCGACATCGTCAACAAAATCCTGCGCGCCGGCAACCAGCACGAGAAGGAATACATCGTGATGGTAGACAAGCCCATCAAGGATGATTTTCTGGAAGCCATGCAAAATGGAGTGCCCATTTTGGGCGTGATGACCCAGAAATGCAAGGTGGTGAAGGAAACGCCCTACATTTTTCGGCTGACGCTGATACAGGGCATGAACCGCCAGATTCGGCGCATGTGCGAATATTTCGGCTACGAAGTGGTGCAGTTGGAGCGCATCCGCGTCATGAACATCAGCATCAAGGGCCTGGGCCCCGGCGAATGGCGCGAACTACGCGAAAAGGAGCTGAAGGTGCTGTTTGAGATGATTGAAGACTCGAAAGGCACCGACGATGGCCGCACGCCGCGCCGCCGCAAAGTCGTATCCACGGCCGATCAGTGGGGCGACCGTTCGGGCCCCAAAACAAATCGCCCGACCATCGGCCGGGCCGATATCGTGCGTCCCGCCTTCGACCCCTCCCTGCGTGACGACGCTCCTCGCAAAGCCAAGTCCCTTCCTGCCGGCACCTGGCTCGACAAAGACACTACGCGGCCTGGCGCGAAGCCCAAGCGGCTGGTTACGGCCGGCCGCAGCGTCGCCTCCGGTCGGCCTACCGACAAGGCCGGCCCCCGACCCGGTAAATCGACCGGCCCGAAAAGCGGCCCCCAGGGCGACGCCAAGCGCCCGGCCAAGGGGGCCGGCAAACCGGCTAAAGGCAAATCCAGCGGTAGCCGCGGCGCCAGCCGGAGCCGGTAGCGCCGCGCCTTTATCTCGATTCTTTCCTATCTGAGTCTACCGAAAAACAGAAAATACCGGCTGGCGAGCTGTGCGTAGCGTTACGGCCGACTGAATCAGCAAGCGGACCGCTAAAAACTGATTTGGCTGGTATAATTATGCGACACGATACGCTGAAATCCGCTCTACTGTAGGAGGGATTATTCGCGGTAGAACTGTTCCGGCGCCGTGCGCTCGGCGCAACGTCGCGCCCTAGATAGACCAGCCACTTTATCTCGGTTGCGGTCTTTTTTAATCTTTTCTAATGTTATTCTAAGACGGCTCTAACGTCGCAGCGGTTGCTTTGTAGTACACAAGCCCGAAAACCGAATGCAACAAGATAGCCGGCACATCATGCTGATTTGGCTGCTGTTGGGAGCCCTGCTGCTGTCAACGGGGCTGAATTGCTACCTCGTGCTGCCGCAGAACGACACCGCCTGGGTAGGCTGGCTGGGTTCCGACGACGAAGATGAAGACGAGGAGTTGCCCAGCGTGCCCAATGCCATTGAAGAACTACGCCTCACGCGTGCCATGTTGGCTCGCTGTCAGGCCGAGCATCTACGTAAGGACAGTTTACTGGTAAGTGAAGCCGCCAGCAAGTTGCCGGCAACGGCTGCTGCCTCTGGTCTCAGATGACTACGAGCCGCTTTTTTGTTTGTGAATCAATCCTCCTACACCTTTTTACTTTCTCTCCGTGTCTCTTTCGGATTCCTCTTTCCGCCAGTTTTTCTGGTTTGTTTTACCGTTGGCTGCTGCTACGCTAGGTAGCTGCTCTGAAAAAAGCCAGGCCGATACCAACAAATCGGATGTGCCGGAGGTGCCGGTAGTGCAACTCGCCCCCCGCGACACCGTGCTCCACCACGATTACGTGGCCGATATTGAAGCAGTGCGCAACGTGGATGTGCGGGCGCGGGTACCTGGTTTTCTGGAGCACATTTACGTGGATGAAGGCCAGGTTGTGAAGAAAGGCCAACCCTTGTTCCGCATCAATGCGAGCGAGTACAAAGAGCGCCTGGCTAGCTCGGCGGCCAACGTGCGCAACGCCCAAGCCCAGGAACAGGTAGCAGAGCTGGAGCTGAACCGCGTGCAGATGCTGGTGAAGAAAAACATCATTGCTTCCTCGGAGCTGGATGTGGCCCAGGCCAAACTGAGAGCGGCACAGGCGATGGTGCGGGAGGCGCGGGCCACACAGGCCAATGCCAACTTCAACTTGTCCTACACGCTTATCAAAGCGCCCTTCGATGGCATCATCGATCGGATTCCGCTGAAAACGGGTAGCCTCGTCGACAATGGTACGTTGCTGACCAGCGTATCGGACCTGGGCGCTGTGTACGCCTACTTCAATGTGGCTGAAAATGAATACCTGGAGTACGCAAAAACCCGCCAGCGCACCAAGAAGTCTGGCCACGATAGCGTGACGCTGGTGCTGGCCGACGGCACGCCCTACCGCCACGGCGGCCGCATTGAAACCATGGAAGGCGAGTTTGAGGAAACTACTGGCTCTATTGCCTTCCGGGCGCGTTTTCCCAACCCCGAAGGGCTGCTGAAGCACAATGCCAGCGGCCGGGTGCGCCTTCAGAACGAGGTGAAAGACGCGTTGCTGGTTCCGCAACGCGCCGTGTTTGAGACGCAGGATAAAAACTACGTGTTTGTGGTGGGACAAAATGGCAAGATCAAGCAGCAGTCGTTCACACCCCAAGCCCGTTTGTCGGACTTCTATGTAGTGAAATCGGGTCTGAAAGCCGGTGAACGAATTGTGTACGAAGGCGTGCAGGACCTGCGCGACGGCAATACCATTCAGTCCCGACCCGTGACTATGAAAACGCTGCTGGCTGAAGCTCAGTAGTTAGAACGAACTCCCCTCCTCTGTTAAGGAGGGGAACTAGCCTAGCTTTTAGCCCTAGTTTCCAGCCTCCCACCCACTACCTCACCTAAGCATTCCTACCCTCCTCTATGTTCGACATATTCATTCGCCGGCCGGTACTGTCGCTGGTTATTTCGTTGGTTATCGTGTTTCTGGGCCTGCTGGCCCTGATTCAGCTGCCCATCACGCAGTTTCCCGACATCGTGCCCCCATCGGTGACGGTGACGGCGCGCTACACCGGTGCCAACGCGGAGGTGTGTACCAAAGCAGTAGCCACGCCCCTGGAACGCGCCATCAACGGCGTGCCGGGCATGTCCTACCTCACCTCAGTGAGTACCAACAGCGGCATCACGCTCATCACCGTGTTCTTCCAGGTAGGCACCGACCCCGACCTGGCGGCCGTGAACGTGCAAAACCGCGTGCAGACGGTGATTGACGAACTGCCGGAAGAGGTAATTAAGGCGGGTGTAAGTACCGAGAAAGAGGTGAACAGTATGCTGCTCTACCTCAACATCATGAGCGATGATAAGGCGGTGGGGGAGAGGTTTATTTACAACTTCGCCGATATCAACGTGTTGCAGGAGCTGAAGCGGATTGACGGGGTAGGATTCGCCGAAATCATGGGCTCGCGTGAGTACTCCATGCGAGTGTGGCTGCGGCCCGACCGCATGGTGGCCCTGAACGTATCGGCCGACGAGGTGATTGAGGCCATCCGGGCGCAAAACGTGGAGGCGGCCCCCGGCAAATCGGGCGAAAGCTCGGGCGAGGCCGGCCAGGAACTACAATACGTGCTACGCTACACGGGTAAGCTGTTCGAGCCCAAGCAGTACGAAAACATTGTGGTGCGCGCTACCCCCGATGGCTCGGTGCTGCGCCTCAAGGACGTGGCCCGCATCGAGTTCGGCTCGCTGAACTACGGCATGACCTCCAAGATTGACGGGCGGCCCTCGGCGGCCATCATGCTCAAGCAACGTCCCGGTTCCAACGCTTCGGAGGTAATCGAAAACGTGAAGAAGCGCATGGCCGAGCTGAAAGGCACGAGCTTCCCGCCCGGCATGACCTACAACATTGCCTACGACGTGTCGCGCTTCCTCGATGCCAGTATTCACGAGGTGCTGCGCACGCTGGTGGAGGCGTTTGTGCTGGTGTTCCTAGTGGTGTTCATCTTCCTGCAAGACTGGCGCTCTACCCTCATTTCGGCCCTGGCCGTGCCGGTTGCGCTCATTGGTACGCTGTTTTTCATGCAGCTGCTGGACTTTAGTATCAACCTGCTCACGCTGTTTGCGCTAGTGCTGGCCATTGGTATTGTGGTCGATAACGCCATTGTGGTGGTGGAGGCCGTGCACGTGAAGATGACCGAGGACCACATGAGTCCGAAGGAGGCCACGTTTGCGGCCATGCACGAGATTGGCGGCGCTATTATCGCCATCACGCTGGTGATGTCGGCGGTGTTCGTGCCGGTATCATTCATGGATGGTCCGGTGGGTGTGTTCTACCGCCAGTTCTCGCTCACGCTAGCGTTTTCCATTGTGATTTCGGGTATCAACGCCCTCACGCTCACGCCGGCTCTGTGTGCGCTGTTGCTGCGTCATGCCCCCGAGGGTGAGCAAAAAGGTCTGCTGGGTCGCTTCTTCGGCGGGTTCAACCGCTACTACGAGGGCCTGGCCCTGCGCTACCAGAAGCTGGTGCGCGTGGTGGCCAACCGCCGCGTAGTAACCATTGGGCTGATGCTGGTATTCTTTGTCGCCACATACGGCATCACCACCATCCTACCCACCGGCTTCATCCCAACCGAGGACCAGGGTATGATTTACGTGAACGTGACCACGCCGCCCGGCGCTACCGTGGAGCGCACGGAAAAAATACTCGACGAGGTACAGCGCATCGCCGCGAAGTTGGAGCCGGTAGAGTCGGTATCGACGCTGGCCGGGTATAGCCTGACTACGGAGGTAGCTGGCTCGTCGTACGGCATGGGCATGATCAACCTGAAAACCTGGGACGACCGCAAGGAGTCGGTGCAGGACCTGATTGCCATTCTGGAGGAGAAAACCCGCCACCTCAAAGACGCCGATATTCAGTTTCTACCCCCGCCCACGGTGCCGGGCTTCGGTAACTCCAGCGGCTTCGAGCTGCGCCTTTTGGACCGCACCGGTCGCGGCGACCTGCAACAGACCGCCCGTGTCTCGAACGAGTTTATTGCGGCCCTGCAAAAGACGCCCGCTGTGGGCTCGGCCTTCACCAGCTTCGACGCCAGCTTCCCGCAGTACCTTATTCACGTAGACCAGGAGCAGGCCGCCAAAAAAGGCGTGACCATTGATAAAGCCATGAGCACGCTGCAAACGCTGATGGGCTCGTTCTACGCCTCTAACTTTATCCGCTTCGGGCAGATGTATAAGGTGATGGTGCAGGCTGCACCTAGCTTCCGTACCAAGCCCGAGGACGTGCTGAAGATGTACGTGAAAAACAACCGGGGCGAGATGGTGCCCTACTCCACCTTCGTTCGTTTGGAGCGTGTATACGGCCCTGAGCAGCTTACGCGCTATAACATGTATACCTCGGCCATGCTGAACGGCGACGCCGCCAACGGCTTCTCCTCCGGCGACGTGATTAACACCGTAGCGCGGGTAGCCGCCGAGGAACTGCCCCGCGGCTACACCTACGAGTGGTCGGGTATGACGCGCGAGCAGGTACTGTCCGGCGACCAGGCCCTGTATGTGTTTGCGGTGGTGCTCCTGTTTGTGTACCTGCTGCTAGCCGCTCAGTACGAAAGTTTCCTGCTGCCGCTGCCGGTTATTCTGAGCTTGCCGGCCGGTATTTTCGGGGCGTTCTTGTTCCTGAAATTGCTGGGGCTGGAAAACAACATCTACGCCCAGGTGTCGCTGGTAATGCTGATTGGTTTGCTGGGTAAAAACGCCATCCTCATCATCGAGTTTGCGGTGCTGCGCCGCAAGCAAGGCGCATCTATCCTGGATGCGGCCGTGGAAGGCGGCTACTCCCGCCTACGCCCCATCCTGATGACCTCCTTCGCCTTCATTGCCGGTCTGCTGCCGCTCACGATTGCCACCGGCGCCGGTGCCCTCGGCAACCGCAGTATTGGTACGGCGGCAGCGGGTGGTATGCTCATCGGCACGCTGGTGGGGGTAATTCTGATTCCGGGGCTGTACGTGCTGTTTTCGCGGGAGAAGAAAGAGCCTGTGGAAGACAAGCACAGCCCAGTGGAACCTGTAGCCGAAGAAACCGCCCACGCTATAGCTTAATGCTTTGAGAAGTTAGAACAAATTCCCCTCCTTTTTCAAGGAGGGGGTAGGGCGTGGTAAAAGTCATCAGAACGATATCTAGGATTAGTTTTATCTACTCTTTGACTTACTAGGCTTAGCATCGTTCTAACAGTTTTACCACCCCGCCCTGCGGGCACCCTTCCTTGAAAAGGAGGGAAACTAACCCTAGGCCTTGGCTTCTAACTTCTGGTTTTATTCACTGCCTAGCTACTAGCCTCCAACAACCCAAACCATACGCCCAGCAGAAGACCGTCGCTGCCGCTGCCTTCTCTCCTCCATACCTGCATGAACCCATCTTCTATGACCCGCCGTTTCCTACCCTTGGCTGCTAGTCTGGCACTGTTGCTAGCTGGTAGCTGCCGCTCGGTAGGCCCGGTGACCATGCCCCGTGCTACCCCCATCCCCACTACCTTCGGCACCGTCACGGATACTACCAGCGTCACCGATACGGTGAGCATGGCCAACCAGCAGTGGCAGCACTTCTTTGCTGACCCCAACCTGGTTGCGTTGCTCGATACCGCTATTCGCTCCAACCCGGATCTGGGCATTGCCATGCAACGTGTAGAGGCAGCGCGTGCCAACGTGTTTATTACGCGCGGTGCTCTGCTGCCGGCCATCACAGGTGTGGCATCGGCCGGGGTGGAGCGCTACGGCAAATACACCCTCAACGGCACCGGCAACTACGACACCAACCTGTCGCCTAACATTGATGGTCGTCGCCTTATCCCAAACCCTACCCCCGATTTCTTTCTGGGCCTGCGTAGCGCTTGGGAATTAGATATCTGGGGTAAGCTACGCAACCGCCGCCGCGCCGCCTTCCTGCGCGTGCTAGCCACCGAAAAAGGTCGTCAGTTCGTGCAAACGGCCTTGGTGGCCGAAGTAGCTCGCCTCTACTACACCCTGTTGGCTCTCGATAACGAGCTAGTAGTGCTAGGCAAAAACCGGGCATTGCAGGAGCGCGCCGTGGAGATTGTGAAGATCCAAAAGGCCGGTGGCCGCGCCACGGAGCTAGCTGTGCAGCAGTTTATTGCTCAGCTCCTGCGTACACGCAGCCTACAATACGAAGCCCGGCAGCGCGTGGTAGCCGCCGAGAATGAGCTGAACCGCTTGCTGGGGCGCTACCCGCAGCCCATCACCCGCGGCGAGCCTATTGGCGTGCAGCCCCTGCCCGCCAGCGTGGCCGCCGGTGTGCCCGCTACCATGCTCCTGCGTCGCCCCGATGTACAGCAGGCCGAGCTGGAGCTAACGGCGGCCAAAGCCGACGTGGCCGCCGCCCGCGCTGCCTTCCTACCCTCGCTGGTGCTCACGCCCTACGTAGGCTTTAATGCCTACCGCACCTCCGTATTGCTGAATCCTAGCTCTTTGGCCTATGGCCTGTTGGGGGGCCTCACAGGCCCCATCCTGAATCGCGCCCCCCTCCGCGCCGATTATGCCCGTAGCGCCGCCGAGCAACGCACAGCCTACTATGAGTATCAAAAAGCCGTGCAAACCGGCTTTGAGGAAGTGGTAACCAACCTGAAAGGCATTGAGAACTACCAGCGCATGTACGAGTTACAGCAGCAAGAAGTGGAAGCCCTCAACAAAGCTGTTGACATCTCCAACGACCTCTACGGCGTGAATTACTCATCTTACCTCGAAGTAATTACGGCCCAGCGCAACGTGCTGGAGGCGGAGTTGAACATCACCAAAACCCGTCGCGAGCAGTTCCTGCTCCTCATAGACCTCTACCGCGCCCTGGGCGGCGGTTGGGAGTAAGTTAGGGTAGTAGGGTAGGAAGAAAATATGTCATCCTGAGCACAGCGAAGGACCTTATGGCAGCAGAACGATTGACGTAGCAACGACTCGTTCAACTGGCATAAGGTCCTTCGCTGTGCTCAGGATGACACATCTTCTTCCTACCCTACTACCCCCTAAGAACTCCTCTTCAACGACGACTGTCGCACTACTAAATCGCCGGCAATGACGAAGGTGCGGGGCTGGAAGTTTTCCTTTTGCTGTACCTGCTCCAAGAACAGACGGGCCGCTTGTTGCCCGATGCGGTAGGGGTGCAGGTCGATGGTGGTGAGGCCTGGCTCGATAAGGGCCGCCAGAAACTCGTCGCCGAAGCCCACAATGGCCACGTCTTGCGGCACGCGGAGGTTGCGCTGTTTCAGGGCCAGAATCAGATCGAAGGCGTTGGTGTAATTGATGGCGAAGATGGCGTCCGGCGGTTCGGGTAGGACCAGCCAGGTAGCCAAGGCTGCTTCGGCTGCCTCAGACCGGAAGTTGATGTGGGCGCGTAATTCGTCGAGTATCGGCAGGCCGTGTTTCTGCAAGGCGCTGAGGTAGCCCGCCTCCCGCTGCTGACTGATGAGCAGCGACGCAGGTCCGGCCAGAATGGCAATGCGCCTGCAGCCCTGCTCAATTAGGTGCTCCGTGAGCACAAAGGCGGCGTGCCAGTCGTCCAGAATCACTTTGGCGCTATCTATCTCGTCGCTGACTCTATCGAAATGCACCACCGGAATGCCCCGGCTGGCGGGCGGCTTCACATGGTCGAAATTTTCCGTTTCGCGGGAATGGCAGATCAGCAGACCGTCTACCCGGCTAGCTACCAACGCCTGCACGTTGCTCACCTCCATTTGATACGATTCCTTCGACTGGCAGATCATCACGCGGTAGCCCGCCTCGGCTGCTACTTGCTGAATACCGCTGACAGCCGTAGCAAAAAACGGCCGTTCAATATCGGGTATCACCACGCCAATAGTATTGGTTTCGCTGCTTTTCAGACTCTGCGCCAATAAGTTGGGCTGGTAGTCGAGTTGGCGGGCTACCTCCAGAATGGCTTGGCGCGTGTTGGCATTGATGTCGGTGTGTCCGTTCATGGCCCGCGATACGGTGGAGGGCGCCACGCCCAGCACTTTGGCCACATCGCTGATGGTAGTCTGGTGGCGCTTGCGCGGTGGGGTAGGAGGGGCCGAGGCGGCATCAGTGAAGTGATAGTCGCAGGCTTTGCAGAAGTAACGCTGGCGGCCCCGAATAAACCCAGCCCGCATCACAGAATCGGCTAAGCCGCACTTGGTACACTTCATCATAGTTGAATGGTATTTTGGGAAAGGGAAGTAGTATCAAACAAATAAACGCACAGGAATAGTCGTTTCATTATTCAAAGATAAACTACAAATATTTTTTTGACGAAGTAACGAAAAAAATACCTATCGGAACCGTTTTCGAAAACGTTTACGATAGTTTTATTTATGCAAACAGTCATTTGGAGGGTTACTGTAACGTTTGCGGAGACGATTGTATGGTTAACTTCGACAGAAATTAAGGCACAAAAGCAATAGAGTAACGTAGGCCTTCATACGTCTGCCTAAAGCTGTAATGTGTCTTAAAATTGTATTATAACAAGTAAAGGTCATGTTGCAAACCATGCGTTGGTTCGGTCCGCAAGATCCGGTTTCGTTGGCTGCTTTGCGGCAGGCAGGCTGCGCGGGAGTGGTAACAGCACTGCACCAAATGCCAGTAGGCGCAGTGTGGAGCGTAGAGGCTATTCAGGAGCGTCAGCAACTCATTGAAGCCGACAACGACAAGCAGACACCCCTGCACTGGGCGGTGGTGGAGAGCCTGCCCGTACACGAGGACATCAAGAAAGGTCGCCCCACCCGCGACCAGTACATTGCCGCCTATCAGGAATCGTTGCGCAACTTGGCGGCCTGTGGTATCCGCACGGTGTGCTACAACTTTATGCCCGTGCTGGACTGGTCGCGCACCAACCTAAGCTACCCCATGCCCGACGGCTCGCGGGCGCTACGCTTTGTGTGGCAGGACTTTGCTTTGTTCGACTTGTGCATTCTGCGCCGTCCCGGTGCCGAGGCCGACTACGAGCCCACCGTGGCCGAAGCCGCCCGCCAACAGTTTGCGTCCATGACAACGGAGGAAGTACAACTCCTCACCAACGTAGTGCTGCTGGGCCTGCCCGGCTCGGAGGAAGCGTTTGAACTGCACCAGTTTCAATCCTTACTGAACGAATACGCTGCCATCGACGCGGCTGCGCTGCGCGAGAACCTGCACTACTTCGTGCGGGCCGTGGCTCCCGTGGCCGAGGAACTAGGCATCGGCCTGTGTATCCACCCCGATGACCCGCCCTACCCCTTACTGGGTCTACCCCGTGTGGTGAGCACCGAGGCCGACCTCACGGCCCTGCTCGCGGCCTGCGACGTGCCTGCCAACGGCATCACGTTTTGCACGGGCTCGCTGGGCATACGCACTGATAACGACCTGCCCGGCATGATACAACGCCTGGGGCACCGCATCCACTTTGTGCACCTGCGCTCCACCAAGCGTGAGGAAAACCCGCGCAACTTCCACGAAGCCGACCACCTCACCGGCGACGTGGATATGTATGCTGTGGTGCGGGCGCTGGTAGAAGAAGAACTGCGTCGGAAAGCTGCTGGTGAAGAAAAAACCACCCTCCCCATGCGCCCCGACCACGGCCACCAGATGCTCGACGACCTGGAAAAGCGCACCTATCCTGGCTACTCGGCTATTGGCCGCTTGCGTGGCTTGGCCGAGTTGCGCGGGTTGGAGCTAGGTATCCGCCGCAGCTTGTCGGACCAAGCCGCCGCAGAGAAATCGACGCTTGCCATGCTCTCCGTTGATGCGCGCTGACAATAAATAACTAGCTGATTTTCAAAATAAAAAGACACAAGGATGGCCGGCTGAGTAGCTGACCAATTCGCTCCTCGTATGCCGTACCGCTACCTTCTGTTTCTGCTGCTAAGTCTACTCGCTCACCGTGGCCTCGCCGACGATGGCTACCGGCTGTGGCTGAAGTACGACCAGTTGCCAGAGGCCAGTCAGCGTAAGGCGGCGTTGCGCAATGCCCGCTTCATTGCTGTGCCGGCTAACGCGTCGGCTACCCTGCAAACCGCTGCTCGCGAGCTGCAAACGGGTTTGCAAGCGCTGCTGGGGCAGGCGGTGCCAGTAGGGGAGGCGCGCGGCAAAGGTGGGATTCTGCTAACCGTAGCCCCCGACCCCGCCTTAGGCCGTGAGGGCTACCGGGTAACCACCCAAGACGGCAACATCCGCATCAGCGGCCCTACCGATGCGGGTGTGCTCTACGGGAGCTTTGCGCTGCTGCGTCACTTGCAAACCGGTCAGTCGCTGGCAGGCATCAACCTGAGCAGTCAGCCGAAAATTCAATACCGCCTTCTCAATCACTGGGATAACCCCAACGGCACTGTGGAGCGCGGCTATGCAGGCTCCAGCATCTGGAAATGGCAGGAACTGCCCGAGGTGCTCGACCCACGCTACCAAGACTACGCCCGCGCCAATGCCTCTATTGGCATTAATGGGGTAGTGCTCAACAACGTAAATGCCAGCCCCCGCCTGCTCACGGCCGAGTACCTGCGCAAAGTAGCCGCCCTGGCCGGCGTAATGCGGCCCTATGGTATTCGGGTGTATCTGTCGGTGTTTTGGGCGGCGCCCAAAGTACTGGGTGGCCTTCCCACCTCCGACCCATTGGACCCACAGGTGAAGCGCTGGTGGGCGGCCAAAATGGACGAAATCTACCGGGCCGTGCCTGATTTTGGGGGCTTCGTGGTGAAGGCGAATTCTGAAGGCGAACCAGGCCCGCAGGACTACGGCCGCAACCACGCCCAAGGCGCCAACATGCTGGCCGAAGCCCTGGGCCAACACGACGGCATTGTGATGTGGCGCGCTTTCGTCTACAAGGCCGACGGGAGCGGCGACCGTTTCAAGGAAGCCTACCAGGAATTTCAGCCATTGGATGGGCAGTTCAACCCCAAGGTGCTAGTGCAGGTGAAAAACGGGCCGATTGATTTTCAGGCGCGGGAGCCGTTTCACCCACTTTTTGGCAAGATGCCCCGCACCCCGCTGGTGCTGGAAGTGCAGCTTACGCAGGAATACCTGGGCTTTGCTACCCACCTAGTGTACCTCGCTCCCCTGATCAAAGAATGCTTGGAAGCTGATACCCACGCTAAAGGACCGGGCTCGACAGTGGCTAAGGTGGTAGACGGCAGCTTAGACCAGCACCGCATCAGCGGTATTGCCGGGGTAGCCAACATCGGCGCTGACCGCAACTGGACGGGCCACCCCATGGGCCAAGCCAACTGGTACGCTTTCGGGCGCCTGGCCTGGGACCATACACTACCTGCTAAGGCTATTGCGCAAGAGTGGACGCAAATGACGCTGACCCAAGAACCCAAGGCCGCTGCTACCATTGTGGCGTTGCTGGAACAGTCGCGCAGCATTTACGTGCGCTATACTACGCCGATGGGCCTGCACCACATCATGGGGCAGACGTTGCACTATGGTCCCGAGCCCTGGTTGGCCAAGAGTGCCCGCCCCGACTGGACCGCCGTGTACTACCACCGGGCCGACGCCGAGGGCCTGGGTTTCGACCGTACCGCCCAGGGTAGCAATGCCCTCAGCCTCTACTACCCGCCCGTGCAGCAGCAATGGGGCACGTTGGCTACCTGCCCGCTCAACTACCTGCTCTGGTTTCACCACGTGCCCTGGGACTATAAACTCAGTACCGGCCGCACCCTTTGGAACGAGCTCACTACTCGCTACTACACCGGCGCTGACTCGGTGCAGTGGATGCAGCAACAGTGGGCGCAGGTGCAACCCGCCGTGGACCCCGCCCTGCACGCCGACGTGACGGCTCGCCTGCACGTGCAGCAGCGCGAGGCCCTGTGGTGGCGCGATGCCTGCGTGCTCTACTTCCAATCCATAGCGCGCCGGCCGCTGCCGCCGGGCCTGCCGCCGCCCACCCGCACCCTAGCCGACATTAAAGAACAAGTTGATACCTATCAACTTCGCTAGTTATTTTTCTCATTTTCAATTGCCTGGCTTCCTGGTACATGAACACGCATTTGGTTTCTCCTGCTTCTAACGGCCACGCGTCGCACCCGACGGCGCAGCCGCATAACGTTTTCTCCCTGGAAGGCCGCCTGGCCCTTATTACGGGCGGTGGCAGCGGCATTGGGCTAGAAATAGCCCGCTGCATGCTCACGGCCGGCGCTACTGTGGTGATTACCGGCCGCCGCGAGGAAGTCCTGAAGGAGGCTGTAGCCGGCTTGGGCGAACGGGCCGCTTACATGGTAAACGACGTGACGGAGCGGACTTCGCTGGAGGAACTGGTGGAGCAGATTGAGGCGGCGCACGGCCCGCTGGATATCCTCGTCAACAACGCCGGTATCAACATGAAGAAGCCCGCGCTGGAAGTAACCGACGAGGAATTTGACCGCATTGTGCACACCAATTTGAACGCGGTATTTGCCCTCACCCGCGTGTGCGCCCGCCGCATGATGGCCCGCCAGCGCGGCGTAATTCTGATGATTTCCTCCATGGCCGCCTACTACGGCATCGACCGAGTAGCCGCCTATGCAGCCTCCAAGGCAGGTTTGGAAGGGATGGTAAAAGTGCTGGCCTCGGAATTTTCAGGCGCTGGGGTGCGGGTGAATGCCATTGCACCCGGCTTCATCGAAACAGCCATGAGCCGCACCGCCATGAACAACGACCCCGACCGCCGCGACCGGGCCATGCGCCGCACGCCCATGGGCAAGTTTGGCCAGCCCGAGGACATTGGTAATGCCGCTGTGTTCCTGGCCTCCGACGCGGCCCGCTACATCACCGGCGCCTCGCTGCCCGTGGATGGCGGCAATTCTATTGGGTTCTAGTTTTTAATGTTTTTCCAAATTCCTACCACCATGCATTCACCATTACGAAAAACGGTCTTAGGCCTGAGTTTGCCGCTGTTTGCGGCCGTAGGACTACCCACTGTTAGTCTGTTTCTACCGACTGCGCAGGTGATGGCGCAAGCCTCACAAACAGTTTCCGGCCAGGTTGTCGGGGCAGATAGCAACGAAGGTATTCCAGGCGTTACGGTTCTGCAAAAAGGTACCACCAATGGCGTCTCAACCAATAGCAGTGGGGAGTATACGCTGTCGGTTCCTGCTGGGAGCACGCTGGTATTCAGCGCTATCGGTTATGTAAGCCAGGAAGCAGTTGTTTCGGGCGCCACTGTGAACATCAAGCTGGCAACTGATACCAAGGCGCTGGATGAGGTAGTAGTGGTGGGGTATGGTACTCAGCGCGCAGAAGCCGTAACGGGTTCAGTGGCTTCTATCAGCGGTGAAAATCTGCGTGAAGTGCCCTCGGCCAACATCTCACAGGCTCTGCAAGGCCGGTTGCCGGGTGTGCAGTTCTCGCAGACCTCCTCGCAGCCGGGCGCTGCCACGCAGATTCGCATCCGCGGGGTACGGTCCCTTACTGCTAGTAATGATCCGCTGATCGTACTGGACGGCATCCCGTTCCCGGGCTCTATCGGCGACATCAACCCCAACGACATCCAGAGCGTTGACATTCTGAAAGATGCCTCGGCCACCGCTATCTACGGCTCGCGCGGAGCCAACGGCGTGGTACTGGTAACCACCAAGCGGGGCAAAGTTGGGCAGAAGGCGCAAGTAGTGTACGATGGGTTTGTGGGCGCGAAAACACTCTTCGCCAAATACCCCATGATGAATGGGCCCGAGTTTGTGGAGCTTCGCCGGGCTGCGGGCCTGTACTCCAACCCCGCCACCGGCGCTGTTCAGTACGGCCTGGATGAGTCGCCT
Organism: Hymenobacter sp. NBH84; assembly: GCF_014217645.1. NCBI lineage: Bacteria > Pseudomonadati > Bacteroidota > Cytophagia > Cytophagales > Hymenobacteraceae > Hymenobacter > Hymenobacter sp. NBH84. The sequence continues at coordinate 2,122,133 of NZ_CP043644.1, read as the reverse complement.
GACGTGGATACCGATTGGCAGGACAAGCTCTATCGAACTGGGATGCAGATCAACCAGAACGTGGGGATTTCCGGCGGCACGCAGAATGGGCGGTACAACTTCAACGCGGGCTATTACCAGGAAGAAGGCGTAATCCCTACCCAGCAGTACACCCGCTATACGGTACGTGGAGGACTAGACCAGGGCGTGGGTAAATATGTCCGGTTGGGTTTCACAGTAAACAATAGCTATAGCCTAACAGAAGGCTCCAACGTAGGCATATACGGTACATTGAACTCAACCCCCATTGCCAATCCGTACAACGCCGACGGCTCTTTAAAAAGAGTTATTAGCATGGTGGCAGATAACCAATGGGTGTATACCAGAGATGTCGTAGAGGCTAATAAAGATAGATGGTTGAGCCAAACGCGAAGCCTAGCCAGCTACAACTCCATATACGGGGAGTTTAAGATTCCGGGAGTAGAAGGATTGAAGTATCGCCTCAATTTGGGGGTAAACTACCGCCAGAGCCAGGGTGGCTCTTATACCGGGCAGGGTATCGGCTCCGACAATCCTACTAACCCTTCTACGGCCTCGGTTAGCAACTCCGTTACGACCGATTATACCGTCGAAAACCTGCTGACCTACGACCGCACTTTTGCTGGCAAGCATAATATAAATGCGGTGGCCCTATACTCGGCTTCCAATAACGTGTTTAACCGGTCGCAGATTAATGCCCGGGATATTCCTTCTGACGCCTTCCAGTTCTACAACCTGGGGCTGACGACGCCCGATTTAATCACGGTAAACCCTGGTGACCAGCAGTACCAAAAATTTGGTTTGTTGTCTTATATGGGCCGCGTGATGTATTCCTACGACGACCGGTATCTACTGTCGGCTACGGTTCGTTCGGACGGTTCCTCGCGCCTCTCGCCGGGCTACCAATGGAATACCTATCCCGCTGTATCAGTAGGCTGGAACGTAGCCCGCGAGTCGTTCATGCAGGATGTGACGGCCATAAATCTGCTGAAATTCCGGGCTGGCTACGGCGTCACGTCAAACCAGGCGGTTTTACCGTACGCTACCTTGGGCCTGCTGTCAACCCGCCCCTACAACTTTGGCCCTACCAACTACCAGACCGGCCTATTTGTAACCCAGTTGCCTAACTCAAAATTGGGCTGGGAGTACTCGAAAACCTGGAACTACGGGGTGGATTTTGCGGTCCTGAACAACCGTCTTTCCGGTACGGTTGAGTACTACGTTACTAAAACCGAAAACCTACTGCTTAGTGTAGGATTGCCGCCGACCTCAGGCGTAGGGAGCTACACGGCCAACGTGGGCTCCACCCAGAATAAAGGCATTGAACTTTCGTTGAACGGGGTAATCCTGGAAAATCTCAACGGCTGGACCTGGGAAGCGGGTGTCAACATGTACGCCAACCGCAACAAGATTACGGCGCTGGCCGGCGAGCGAACCCGGGACGAGGGAAACTGGTGGTTTGTAGGCAAGCCAATCAACGTAGTGTTTGACTATGAGAAAGTAGGGCTCTGGCAGCAAGAAGAGCCATATCGGGACATTCTGGAGCCCGGCGGAGCCGCAGGGATGATCAAGGTAAAATATACCGGTGACTACAATGCGGATGGCACTCCTACCCGCGCCATTGGCGCAGCCGACCGGCAGATTCTGGATACTAACCCCAAATTTCAGGGAGGATTTAATACCCGGGTTGCCTACAAAGGCTTTGATCTGAGCGCAGTGGCTGCCTTCCAAAACGGTGGTCTGCTCAACAGTACCATTTACGGCTCGGCAGGTTACCTGAACATGCTGACTGGTCGTCGCGGAAACGTGAAGGTGGATTACTGGACGCCTGAAAATACGGATGCCAAATACCCCAACCCAGCTGGCCCTAGAAGCGGCGACAATCCAAAATACGGCAGCACACTGGGCTACTTCGATGCCTCATATATGAAGATTCGCACCATCACCCTCGGCTATAACTTCGATAATATCAGCTGGTTGCAAAACAAGGGCGTGAGCAGAATGCGTTTTTACGTGACGGCTCAGAACCCCTTCGTATTCTTCTCGCCCTACAAGCGTGAGTCGGGCATGGATCCGGAAACCAACTCGTTCGGCGACCAGAACGCGGCCGTGCCTTATAGCGGCAACCTGAGCCGCATCCTGACCTTGGGTACCAATGCGCCTGCCACCCGCACCTATCTGGCAGGCCTTAACCTTACTTTCTAAGAAAATCAGACATGAAACGCTCTACTATAAAATTTCTGATTGGCGCAGCCGTGATATCGATGTCTGCGACCGGGTGTGAGGATATTTTGGACGAACAGCCCAGAAGTATCTATGAGCCGGGCTTCTTTCAAACCGAACGAGGCGTTAGCGGAGGGGTGACATCCTTATACGCTCACCTACGCTACATCTACGGGGATGCCTACTATTACAACACTACCGAAACCGGAACGGACGAAGTAACCTACGGGCAAAGCGCTGACGAGAACTTTCTGGCCATGGACTTCTCGGGCAGAGCGGTACTGAATGCCAACAACAGCCGTGCTGACCGAGTATGGTATGCGGCATTCCCTAACATCAATACGGCTAGCGGCATTATTCAAAATGCTTCCGCCGTGGGTACCGTTTCGCCGGCCTTGGTGGCTGAAGCACGATTCTTCCGGGCCTTCGACTACTTCCTGTTGGTACAAACTTTTGGTGGGGTGCCATTGGATTTAGGTTCGGGAGAACTGGAGTTTAACACCAACCCGATTAGAACCTCAGTCCGTAACACGGTACCCGAAGTCTATACTAAAGCGGTTTTCCCGGATCTGTTGAAGGCTATTGCTGATTTGCCGGCTAATCCGCGGGTTACGGGCGGCGTAACCAAAACGGTTGCCCGTCTCTACCTGGCCAAAGCCTACCTGACGTATGCCTGGTGGCTGGAAAACCCGAACAATATTCCGACGTATCCGGCCGCGCAGCGGGTAGATCCGAACGGCAAAAACGCCCAGTGGTATTACCAAGAGGCTTATAATGTGGCCACCGAGGGTATTGATAACCCAGGGCCATATCGTTTGCTGCCTACGTACTATGACGTGAACGTGGGCACGAATGACCGCAATGCGGAAACGATGTTGTACGCCGACCACACCGAATCCAGCGAGCAATACAACGGAAGCAGTTTAAGCTTTGGTAGCGGTGGGGCCCCTGATAACTTTGCCGGCTGGATGCTGACCTGGAACTACACCGCCATTAGAAGCTTTAAAACTTCAGATGCAACCGGCACCGGCAATGCGTCTTCCGTGCAGCGGGAAGCCGTGCAGCCGTTGGGGCGTCCTTGGGTTCGGATGGCTCCTACCATCGGCGCTGTTGCCACCACCTTTGCCGACAAAACCAACGATTCGCGCTACGATGGTACGTTTACGACAGTATACCGCGGCAACTGGCTGAAAGGAACGGGCGTTCCGGAAGCGACTTTGTATAATGCTAACAAGCTGCCGGTAAACCAGGGCGATGCCATCCTGACGTTCCTGAATGCCGATCCGGCTACTGCTATTACCTACCCCAGCGGGGCCGGTGGCAGTGGGGTAGGCGCAGGCGTACTACCCGGCCGTGCCGATTGGGTAATTGCCCCCAATGGTATCAGTCGAATTGTTTATCCGGGGCTGTGGAAACTTGGTCCTTACCGCACGGATAACGGTACGGGCTTAGGACAACCCAATGCCGCCAGCACGCGTCCGTTCAACATCGCCAAGTTCTCTGAGCTATACTTCGTAGCTGCCGAAGCAGCCGTGAAAGGAGCAACTCCTAAAACAGATAAGAGCGCCCGCGAATTGATCAATGTGATTCGGGCCCGGGCCGGCAAGTGGCGTTTCGACAATAACGGCAACGTGCCCAAAGTGCAGGATAATAGCGCTGCCATGGTAGCGGCTACCCCAACCGCTATAGACATTAACTACATCCTGGCCGAACGCTCGCGCGAGTACTACGGCGAAGGCTACCGTTGGTTTGATCTGGTGCGCACCCAGAAATGGAACGAGCTGGCTGGTACCTACCGTATTGCGGGCAACAACTACGGCGACCATACGCCTGCTACCGTCACGCGGACCATCCAACCCTACCACTACCTACGCCCCATTCCGCAGGGGCAGCTTGATGCATTAGACATGCCGGCAGAGGCAAAAGCCGCTTACCAAAACCCCAGCTACCAATAGGCTGATGCAAAAGATTGGCTGCCCGTCTTGGGCAGCCAATCTTTTCTTTTTTCTCTGAGGCGTTGTGTGCGCAGAAGGATAGTAAACTGTATAGTAGCACGCACGGCAAGTTGCTGGTACGTGTGAGGAAGCGCGAGCCCGTCTTTTTAGGTATTGAGATTATCGGTTGCTACGGTCGTCCCTGGCAACTGCGGATTAGCTGCGAGCAAGCGTATTCAAACACTGACGCATGAATTCCTTTCTAAAAGTAGTATTGTTTTCCTGTACCTGCGTGCTGCCCGCCCCGGCAGCATTCAGCCAAATTCGCCTGCCAAAGCTCGTGAGTAATGGCATGGTACTACAGCGCGAGAAACCCATCACCATCTGGGGCTGGGCCGCAGCGGGGGAGAAGGTCACCATCACTTTTCAGGGTAAAACCTACCGCGCCACTGCCGATACCAAGGGGCAGTGGCGCGTGAGCCTACCCGCCATGAAAGCCGGTGGCCCTTACGACATGACCCTGACGGCCAGCAACCAGCTGAAAGTAAGCGACATTCTGCTTGGGGACGTGTGGCTGTGCTCGGGTCAATCGAACATGGAAACCACTATGACCCGCGTGCGCGACAAGTACCCCGAGGAGGTAGCCACCGCCAACAACCCGCGCATCCGCCAGTTCAACGTGCCGATGAGCTACGCCTTCACCGGCCCCAAGGCCGACCTGAAAGGCGGCAGTTGGGTACCCGTAACGCCGCAAACCATTGGCGACTACTCGGCCGTGGCCTACTTTTTCGCCAAGGATCTGTACGCTAAGTACAAGGTGCCTATCGGTATTATCAAAGATGCCGTAGGTGGTTCGCCGGCCGAAGCCTGGCTGAGCTCCGACGCCCTCAAGCAATTCCCTACCTATCAGCAAGCCGCCGAAAAGTACAAGGACAGCACCCTAGTAGCCAGCATCCAGCAGCGCGACCAGGCTGCGGGCCGCGACTGGCAGCAGCGCCTCTACAAAGCCGACCAGGGCGAAGCGCCCGGCCAAACCAAATGGTCGGACCCCAGCTACAACGCCGCCGACTGGGCCACGATGAACGTGCCCGGCTACTGGGCCAACCAAACCCCGTTGGGACCCGTGAACGGTGTGCTCTGGTTCCGGAAGGAAGTGGACGTACCGGCCAGCATGGTGGGCAAGCCCGCTCGCCTGGAACTGGGTACGCTGGTGGATGCCGACTCTACCTATATCAATGGGCAACTGGTAGGCACTACCGGCTACCAGTACCCGCCCCGCAAATACGATTTTGGGCCGGGTGTATTGAAACCTGGCAAGAACCTGATTGTGGTGCGCCTGGTCAGCAACGGTGGGCGCGGGGGCTTCACCCTCGATAAGGAGTACCGCTTGATGGCTGGCGGCCAGACGCTGGATTTGCGCGGCCCCTGGCAGTACAAGGTAGGCGCTACCATGTCGCCCGCACCCGGTAGCACCACCTTTCAGTACCAGCCCGGTGGATTGTACAACGGCATGATTGCCCCCGTAACGCCCTACGCTATCAAAGGCATTCTGTGGTACCAGGGCGAATCGAATGCTGGCCGTACGCAGGACTACCAGACCCTGATGAACAGCCTGATTGCCGACTGGCGCCAGCACTTGCAGCAGCCCAATTTGCCTTTCCTCTTCGTGCAGTTACCCAACTTCAATGCCGCCAAGAAGGAGCCCGGTGAAAGCGGTTGGGCTATGATTCGTGACATTCAACGCCGCCTGCTTGAAGTGCCCAACACGGGTATGGCCGTGACGCTAGGTCTGGGCGAGTGGAACGACATTCACCCTGTAACCAAGCAGCCTGTAGGGCACCGCTTGGCTTTGGCCGCTCAAAAGGTAGCCTATGGTGACAAGAACGTGGTGGCCTCGGGTCCTCTCTATCAGTCGATGCAGAAAAACGGCAACAAGGCTACCCTTACGTTTTCGGGGGTAGGCAGCGGGCTGGTTGCCCAGGGCAAAGGGCCGTTGGAGGGCTTTGCCGTAGCTGGAGCCGACCACCAATTTCATTGGGCGCAGGCGCGCATTGAAGGCAATAAAGTGGTCGTGTGGAGCGACCAAGTGCAAGACCCCGTAGCCGTACGCTACGCCTGGGCCGACAACCCCGAAAACGCCAACTTAGCCAACAAAGAAGGCCTTCCCGCTTCTACATTCCGCACCGATGATTTCTAATTCTAAACGCTTTCTAACGAGCCTATTGCTGGCGGGCCTAAGCCTCAGTACCCAGGCACAGCAGTCGACCACGGCCCTCTACCTAGACCCCAAGCAGCCGCTGAACACCCGCGTCAACGACCTAATCAGCAAGCTCACGCTGGAAGAGAAGGCCGATCAGATGATGTACAACAGCAAGGCCATTGAGCGGCTGAACATCCCGGCGTATAACTGGTGGAACGAGGCCCTGCACGGAGTAGGGCGGGCCGGCGCGGCCACGGTGTTTCCGCAAGCCATCGGGCTGGGCGCTACCTTCGATGAGGACCTAGCCCAACGCGTATCCACCGCTATATCCGACGAGGCGCGGGCCATGTACAACGTGGCCGTAGCCAAGGGCTACCGCCAGCAGTACAGTGGCCTCACCTTCTGGACGCCCAACATCAATATCTTCCGTGACCCGCGCTGGGGTAGGGGACAGGAGACGTACGGCGAAGACCCTACTCTGACTGGTCGGATGGGCGTGGCCTTTGTGCAAGGCTTGCAGGGCAACGACCCGCGCTACCTCAAAACTGCTGCCTGCGCCAAGCACTTTGCCGTGCACAGCGGCCCCGAGAAACTGCGCCACGAGTTCAACGCCCAGGCCTCGCCCCAGGATTTGTGGGAAACCTATCTGCCTGCGTTTCACCAGCTAGTCAATGCCAAGGTAGAAGCCGTGATGTGCGCCTACAACGCCACCAACGGCGAGCCATGCTGCGGCAACAGCTACCTGCTGCAAGACGTGCTGCGTGGCCAGTGGCAGTTTAAGGGCCACCTTGTGAGCGACTGCTGGGCATTGGTGGATTTCTACCAAGGCCACAAAGTGGTGAAAACGCCCGCCGAAGCCGCCGCCCTAGCCCTGGAGCGGGGCGTAAACCTGAACTGTGGCAGTGTGTACCCCTCCCTACCCGAAGCGGTGCAGAAGGGACTCACCACCGAAGCGAAAATGGACAGCTCGCTGGCTATTCTGCTGCGCACCCGGTTCAAGCTGGGATTGTTTGATCCGCAGGGTAGCAGCCCCTACGACAAGCTGGGTGCCGAGACCATCAACAGCGCCAAGCACCGCGCCCTTGCCCGCGAGGCGGCCCAGAAGTCCATTGTGCTGCTCAAAAACAACGGCGTGCTGCCCCTGCGCAACGACTTGCCCAAGTACTTCGTGACCGGCCCCAACGCCGCCAACCTCGACGCGCTGCTGGGCAATTACTATGGCGTGAACCCATCGATGAGCACCATTCTGGAAGGCTTGGTGGCCGGCGTAAGCCCGGCCAGCCAGATGCAGTACCGCCCCGGCGCCCTGCTTGACCGACCTAACCAAAACGGTGTGGACTGGGTGAGCGGCACGGCCCGCACCGTGGATGCTACGTTTGTGGTGCTGGGTATCAACGGCCTGTTGGAAGGGGAAGAAGGCGAATCCATTGCCTCGCCCTCATTTGGCGACCGACTCGACTACAACCTGCCCAAAAACCAGATTGATTTCTTGCGCGGCCTGCGCAAAAACAACGACAAGCCCATCGTGGCCATCGTGACAGGCGGCTCGCCCATGAATCTGGCCGAAGTGCATGAGCTGGCCGATGCCGTGGTGCTGGCCTGGTACCCCGGCGAGGAAGGCGGCAACGCCATTGCCGACGTAGTGTTTGGCAAGGTAGCGCCCTCAGGCAAGCTGCCCATCACCTTCCCCAAATCTCTGGAGCAACTGCCTGCCTACGAAAACTACTCAATGCAGGGCCGCACCTACCGCTACATGACGCAGGAGCCGTTGTATCCCTTTGGTTTCGGGCTGAGCTACGGCAAATTCGAGTATGGTGGGCTGAAGCTGCCCAAGAAAGCAGCCAAGAATAAGCCCGTGGAGGTGGAAGCTACTGTGCGCAATGCAGGTAAAATGGCCGGCGAGGAAGTGGTGCAGCTCTACGTAACGCATCCGTCCCGCGCCGGGCAGCAAGTGCCGCTGTTTGCGCTGAAGAACTTCCGCCGCGTGCGCCTGGAACCGGGTGCCAGCGCCACTGTGAAGTTTACACTCACGCCCGAACAACTGGCCTTGGTTAACGCCCAAGGCAAAACAGTAGCCGCCAACGGACCCGTTACGATTTCGGTGGGTGGCGCCCTCCCCGGCAAGCGCAGCCAGGCGCTAGGGGCCAGCGCGCCAACCGTGGCTACAGTCGTCGTACGGTAACAAGATGGTGTTCAAAGCAGGATGAACTCCGTAGACCATACAAGAAAAAAATAGGTTTATTGCAGCTATCGGAACCGTTTTCGAAAACGGTTCCGATATAAAAAAGGCTTTTACGCTTCGTTTAAGCGGTTTTCAGACTGGTATCCTGCTTAGTGCGGGTGTATATTTCGAGAATATTAACCCTACCTTTTCCTTCTATGAACTACCTGCTTGGGTATGATATCGGCAGCTCGTCGGTGAAAGTTGCGCTCCTGAATGCCGACACGGGTAAGTGCCTGGCCAGCGCCACCTCACCCCGGCAGGAAATGGAAATCCTGGCCGTGCAGGCGGGCTGGGCCGAGCAGCGTCCTGAGCGCTGGTGGCAGGAAGCCATCAACGCCACTCAGGAGTTGAAGGCCAGCTACGGTTTCGATGCGACGCAGGTAGCAGGCATCGGCATCACCTACCAGATGCATGGGTTAGTGCTGATGGATAAGGCCGGCAAGGTCTTGCGCCCCGCCATCATCTGGTGCGACAGCCGCGCCGTGGACTACGGCAATGCGGCCTTCGAGGCCTTGGGCGAAGAATATTGCCTGCAAAATTTCCTCAACTCGCCCGGCAACTTTACGGCGTCTAAGCTGAAGTGGGTGCACGATAACGAGCCGGAGGTATACGCGCAAATCTACAAAATCCAGCTGCCCGGCGACTATATCGCCTTTCAGATGACGGGTGAGCTGCAAACCACCGTGTCGGGTCTGTCGGAAGGCGTGTTCTGGAACTTCCGCGAGCAGGCGGTAGCGCAAGAGCTGCTCGACTACTACGGTCTCGACCATGACTTGCTACCTACCTTGGTAGATACCTTTGCCGAGCAGGGCCGCCTGACGCCCGAAGCCGCCCAAGAGCTAGGCCTGGCACCCGGAACACCCGTGAGTTACCGCGCCGGCGACCAGCCCAACAATGCCTTCTCCCTGAACGTGTTGCAGCCCGGCGAAATTGCCGCTACGGCCGGCACCTCGGGCGTGGTCTACGGCATCAGCGACCAGCCGGTGGTAGACTCCCGCTCTCGCGTGAATGCTTTTGTGCACGTGAACAGCCAGCCCGATCAGCCCCGCAACGGCATGCTGATGTGCATGAACGGCACGGGTATTCTCAATAGCTGGCTGCGCAAAATTGTGGGCGAGCTGCCTTATGATGAGATGAACCGCTTGGCTGCCCAAGCGCCGGTAGGGGCCGAGGAGCTGCTGTTTCTACCCTTCGGCAATGGCGCCGAGCGCATCCTCGAAAACGAACCGACCACTGCCGAGCTGCTGGGCCTCAGCCTTACGCGCCACGATCGTACCCACGTACTGCGCGCCGCGCAGGAAGGCATCGTGTACGCGCTCAACTACGGCATTGACATTATGCGGGCGGCGGGTGTGCAGGTGCACACCGTGCGCGCCGGCAACGCCAATATGTTCCTGAGTCCGGTGTTTCGGGAGGCCTTTGTGAATACGGCTAACGTAACACTGGAACTGTTTAACACCGACGCCGCCCAGGGTGCAGCCCGCGGCGCTGGGGTAGGAGTGGGACTCTACGCCTCGCCCGCCGACGCCTTTGTGGGCCTGGAGCGTATTCTCACGCTGGCGCCTACCTCCGAGTTACAAACCCAATATCAGGAAGCCTATGCCCGGTGGCACCAGGCGCTTACCCAACAGATTCTTTCAACTTCAACCATTTCCCACCATGTCGAGCAACACGCTAACTAAGACGGAGCATTTCAAAGGCATAGACGTTATCAAGTACGAAGGCCGCGAGTCGGACAACCCATTGGCGTTCAAATGGTACGATGAGAACCGTGTGGTAGCCGGCAAAACCATGAAGGAGCACCTGCGCTTCGCTGTGGCTTACTGGCATACCTTCACCGGCACTGGCGGCGACCCGTTTGGTCCTGGCACCAAAGAGTTTGGCTGGGATGCCAAGGGTGATATCCTGGGCCGCGCTCACGATAAGATGGACGCTGCTTTCGAGTTTTTCACCAAGCTGGGCACGCCTTACTACTGCTTCCACGACGTGGATTTGGTGGACGAGGCGTCTTCCCTGAAAGAGTACGAAAGCAACCTGCAAGCCATCGTGGGCTACGCCAAGCAGAAGCAGCAGGAAACTGGTGTGAAGCTGCTATGGGGCACGGCCAACGTATTTTCGAACCCGCGCTACATGAACGGCGCCAGCACCAACCCCGACTTTTCGGTGCTGACCTATGCCGCTACCCAGGTGAAAAACTCGCTGGACGCGACTATCGCTTTGGGCGGTGAAAACTACGTGTTCTGGGGTGGCCGCGAGGGCTACATGACCCTGCTCAACACCAACATGAAGCGCGAGCTGGCGCACATGGGCCGTTTCCTGGCTACGGCCCGCGACTACGCCCGCAAGCAGGGCTTCACCGGCAAGTTCTTCATCGAGCCTAAGCCCGCTGAGCCTACCAAGCACCAGTACGACTTCGACGCCGCCACGGTAATCGGCTTCCTGAAAGAGTATGGCCTGGAAGATGATTTCATGCTGAACCTGGAAGTGAACCACGCTACCCTAGCTGGGCACACGTTCCAGCACGAGTTGCAAGTGGCCGCCGACGCCAACATGCTGGGCTCGATGGACGCCAACCGCGGCGACTACCAGAACGGCTGGGACACCGACCAGTTCCCCAACAACCTGAACGAGCTGGCTGAGTCGATGCTGGTGATTCTGGAGGCCGGGGGCTTCAAGCACGGCGGCATCAACTTCGACGCCAAAACCCGCCGCAACTCCACCGACCTGGAGGACATCTTCATTGCCCACATTGCCGGTATGGACGCCTTCGCCCGCTCGCTGGTGATTGCCAACGACATTCTGGAGAAGTCGGCCTACAAGAAATTCCGCACGGAGCGTTACGCCTCGTTCGATTCGGGTGCGGGCGCGGCCTTCGAGCGCGGCGAGCTGACCTTAGAAGACTTGCGTCGTCTGGCCTTCGAGCACGGCGAGCCTACCCCTCGCAGCGGCAAGCAGGAGTGGTTGGAAAGCCTGATCAACCAATATATTTAAGCTGAAAAGATGAAATGCTCTCCCTGGTTGGCTGCCTAGCAACGAACCGGGGGGAGCATTTTTTCCATGTATGTATTCCCGCCACCCCACAAGGGGGTAGGCGCGGGGCGGTATGTCCTGTTACGATCTTCCTTATCGACTTTCCAATGAAAACTAAAAGCAGCCTATTGTATCTCGGTTTGGCTGGCTTCTGCCTGGGATTTGTGCAGAAATCGGAGCCGACCCTGAAAGATGCTTATAAGAAGGATTTCTACGTGGGGGCAGCGCTCAACTACCGCCAAATCGGCGGACAAGACGCCCAGGCTACGGCCCTGATCAAGCAGCAATTCAACACCATCAGCCCCGAAAACCTGCTGAAGTGGGGTCCGGTGCACCCGCAGCCCGACAAGTACAACTTCAAGCCTGCCGACGACTACGTGGCCTTTGGCCAACAGAACAAGATGTTCATTGTAGGCCACACGTTACTATGGCATCAGCAAACGCCCAATTGGGTCTTTGAGGGCGAGAACGGCCAACCCGCTAGCCGCGAGGTGCTGCTGAAACGTCTGGAGGACCACATCAACACCGTAGTGGGCCGCTACAAAGGCAAGATTGGCGGTTGGGACGTAGTGAATGAGGCCATCGACGACCAGCAGGGCGACCTGCGCAAGACCAAGTGGCTGGAAATCCTGGGCGAAGATTTCGCCGCCAAAGCTTTTGAGTACGCCCACAAAGCCGACCCCAAGGCTGAGCTCTATTACAACGATTATAGCCTCTACCGTCCTGAAAAGCGGGAAGGCGTGATTAAACTTGTGAAAGGCTTGCAGGCCAAGGGCATCAAGGTAACGGCCATCGGCATGCAGGGCCACTACGGCCTCACCAAGCCTACCATTGCGCAGGTGGAGGAAAGTATTGTGGCCTTCGCGAAGCTGGGTGTGCACGTCAACTTCACGGAGCTGGATATTGATGTGCTGCCGAACCCCAGCCGCCGCCAAGGCGCCGACATTGCCGAGACCTTCGGTGCCGATGCCAAGTACAACGTCTACACCACCGGCCTACCCGACTCGGTGCAGCAGCAACTCACGAAACGATATGCCGACCTATTTGCGTTGTTCCGGAAGCACCGCGACGTGATTGACCGCATCACCCTCTGGGGCGTGACGGATGCCGATTCTTGGCTGAACGATTGGCCCATCAAAGGCCGCACCAGCTACCCGCTGCTGTTCGACCGTCAGTACCAGACCAAGCCCGCCTTCCGGGCTGTGGTGCAGGCTGCGCGGTAGGGGCGCGTTGCACCACAGCTCATTTTCGTGGGCGTTGTGGTCAACTTCCCTACCTGCCATGTGCAACGACGGGCGCGTGCAACGCGCCCCTACTACCCTGTTTCCTACCCGCGCGTTAACCCACCTACTATGCCTTCTTTATCTATTCCCCGGCGCTTCATCTTGCTGCTTGTTACCGGCCTGACGCTCGGTGCCACGCAGCCCGCTCAAGCCCTTGATGGCACTTCCTACGTCACGTCGAAAAAGCAAAAGGGCAGTTTCGCGCTGGAAGCTGGCGGCAAAGCCGCGCCACTCTACGCCAGCGCTCAGGACTGGCCAGGCGTGCTGCGAGCGGCTAAAGATTTGCAGGCCGACATCCACCGCGTGACCAGCGTGACGCCTACCCTCACCACCGACCAGGCGCCGAAGGGTAGGGAAGTGGTACTGATTGGGACCATCGGCAAGAGCCCGCTCATTGACCAATTGGTGCGCGACAAGAAGCTCGACGTGTCGGGGGTAGTGGGCAAGTGGGAAGTGTTTGTGGAACAAATAGTTGACAAGCCGATGCCCGGCGTAGACCGCGCCCTGGTGATTGCCGGTAGCGACAAACGCGGCACCATCTACGGCATCTACGATTTGTCGGAGCAGATGGGGGTATCGCCGTGGTACTGGTGGGCCGATGTGCCAACCAAGCCCCAAAAGGCCTTGTATGTGGCGGCGGGTAGGCACACGCAGGGCGAACCGAAGGTGAAATACCGCGGCATCTTCATCAACGACGAGGCGCCGGCCATGTCGGGCTGGACGAAGGAGAAGTTTGGCGGCTTCAACTCAAAGATGTACACCCACATGTTTGAGCTGATCCTACGCCTGAAAGGTAACTACCTCTGGCCTGCCATGTGGGGCAACGCCTTCAACGACGACGACCCGCAAAACCCCGTGCTGGCCGACGAGTACGGTATTGTGATGGGCACCTCCCACCACGAACCCCTCACTCGCGCCCACGACGAGTGGCGCCGCTATGGCAAAGGCCCCTGGAACTACCAGACCAACGCCGACGTGCTGCGCGAGTTCTGGCGCGGTGGCATGCAGCGCATGGGCACCCGCGAAAACGTAGTGACCATTGGCATGCGCGGCGACGGCGACGAGCCGATGAGCGAGGGTAGCAATATTGCCCTGCTGGAGAAAATCGTGGCCGATCAGCGCCAGATTATTGCTGATGTAACTGGCAAGCCCGCCGAGCAGACGCCCCAGCTGTGGGCGCTCTACAAAGAAGTGCAAGACTACTACGATAAAGGAATGCGCGTGCCCGACGACGTGACCTTGCTCTTGTGCGATGACAACTGGGGCAACCTGCGCAAACTGCCCAAACTGGGCGAGAAGCCCCGCGCCGGCGGCTACGGCATCTACTACCACTTCGACTATGTGGGTGGCCCGCGCAACTACAAGTGGTTGAACACGAACCCGCTGCCACGCATCCGCGAGCAAATGCAACTGGCCCACGAGTACGGCGCAAACCAGATTTGGGTGGTAAACGTGGGTGACCTAAAGCCGATGGAGTTGCCTATCAGCTTCTTCCTCGACTATGCCTGGAACCCCGACAATATAAAAGCCGACGAGGTAGGCGAATACACTCGACAGTGGGCCGCCCAGCAGTTTGGCGAAAAGCACGCCGCGGGCATTGCCGATATTCTGGCCAAATACGCCAAATACAACGCCCGCCGCAAGCCCGAGCTGCTGAGTCAGAACACCTACAGCCTGATCAACTACAGCGAGTTTGCCACCGTGGTAGCCGACTACAACCAACTACTGGCCCAGGCCGAAACCATTGGCCGGCAACTTCCCGCCGCAGCGCAAGATGCCTACTTCGAGCTGGTGCTACACCCCGTGCTGGCCTGCGCCAACCTGAACGAGTTGTACTACACCGTGGCCCTAAACCATGAAGCCGCCCAGCATAACCGAGCCAACGCCAACGAGTTGGCAGCCAAGGCCAAGGCGCTGTTTGAGAAAGACGCCGAGATTTCGAAGCGCTACAACGCCATTGCCAGCGGCAAATGGAACCACATGATGGACCAGATGCACATCGGCTATAAGGCCTGGCACGACGAGAAGGCCGACAAAATGCCGGAGGTGCAAACCATTGCCGCAACGGCGGCTACGGCGCCAGCGCTATCTGTTGCCGCGGCCGTGCAGAAACCGCAGCCGCAACCCGCGTCGGGCGCGGCCTTCGTGGAGGCTGATGGCTACGTGTCCGTAGAGGCACCGCACTACAGCAAGGCTGTGGATGGTAGCCAGGCGAAATGGCAAACTATTCCGGACCTGGGGCGCACGCTGGGCGGCATCAGCACATATCCAACGACGGCGCCCATTACGCAACCTGGCGGCAACAGTCCACATCTGGAATATCAGATGCAGCTTTCTACGGCCGGCCCCGTCACTGTACAAGCCTACCTGGCGCCTACCTTGAACTTTACGGGTGGCGAGGGGCTGCGTTACGCTGTGTCGTTCGACGACGAAGCCCCGCAAATCGTGAATCTGCACACGGGCATGGTAGCCGACAACGGCAACCGCCCCTGGGAAAAAGCTGTGGCCGAGAATATCATCCTGAAAACCACTCAGCACACCCTTGCCACGCCCGGCAAGCACATGCTGAAGTTCTGGCGCGTTGATCCGGGCGTGGTGCTGGAAAAGCTGGTGGTAGACTGCGGCGGACTGAAGCCCAGCTATCTGGGTCCGCCGGAAAGTGCTACGGGTACCAAGCCAGCTCCTGCGGCAACGAAAAACAGCGTGGGGCAGCGCTAGTGCTACCCCGCATGGCGTGCTCTATTTCGTTACCTTTTCGGCACCGGACTCTCTTTAGCGCATACAACCAGAGCATTGTTTATCATGACGCATCGTTTTCTACTTCTTTCCGCTTGCTTGCTGCCCCTGCTCGGCCACGGGCAAAGCACGGTCTTGCAAAGTTTTCCCCTCTCGGCGGTGCAGCTGCTGGACAGCCCATTTCAGCAGGCGCAGCAAACCGATAAGGCTTACATACTGGCCCTCGACCCTAACCGGCTGCTGGCCCCCTACCAGACCGAGGCCGGCATTCAGCCAAAAGCGGAGCGCTACGGCAACTGGGAAAACACCGGCCTCGACGGCCATATTGGGGGGCACTACCTCTCGGCGCTGGCGCTTATGTATGCCGCCACCGGCGACGCGCAAGTGCAGCAGCGCCTCACCTACATGATGGACGAGCTAGACCGCTGCCAGCAGAAAAACGGCAACGGCTACCTTGGGGGCGTGCCGGGCGGCAAGGCTATGTGGCAGCAGGTGAAAGCCGGCAACATCAAAGCCAACAGCTTTGGGCTGAATGATAAGTGGGTGCCGCTTTACAACCTGCACAAAACCTACGCCGGCCTGCGCGACGCCTACCTGATTGGCGGCAACGCCAAGGCCAAAGACATGCTGATCAAGCTGACGGATTGGTGCCTGGACCTTACGGCCAACCTCACCGATGCCCAAATTCAGGACATGCTGCGCAGTGAGCACGGCGGCCTGAACGAAGTATTTGCTGACGTAGCCAGCATCACCGGCGACGCAAAGTACCTGAAGCTGGCCCAGCGCTTCTCGCATCAGGCCGTGCTAGAACCGCTGCTGGCTAGCCAAGATGTACTCAGCGGCATGCACGCCAATACGCAGATTCCGAAAGTTATTGGGTTTGAGCGCGTGGCAGAAGCTGGTGGCAACCCTACCTGGTCCAACGCAGCCACGTTTTTCTGGAAAACCGTGGTGGAAAACCGCACCGTATCGATTGGGGGCAACAGTGTGAGTGAGCACTTCAACCCGGTTGATAACTTCTCCTCCATGCTCGAAAGCACGGAAGGACCGGAGACGTGCAACACCTATAACATGCTCAAGCTCAGCAAACAGCTGTACCTGCGCAGCGCATCTACCCGCTACCTCGACTACTACGAGCGGGCTATGTACAACCACATTCTTTCCACGCAACACCCCGAGGAGGGCGGCTTCGTGTACTTCACGCCCATGCGCCCGCGCCACTACCGCGTGTATTCGCAGCCGCAGGAAAGCTTCTGGTGCTGCGTGGGTTCGGGGCTGGAAAACCACGGCAAGTACGGCGAGCTGGTGTATGCGCACCGCAACCAGCAGGAGCTATTGGTGAATCTGTTTGTGCCCTCGCGCCTTGCCTGGGCCGAGCAGGGACTCATCCTAACCCAGCAGACGAAGTTTCCCTTTGAGGAACGCTCGCAACTGCAATTGCAGCTGAAAAAGCCGCGCACCTTTGCCCTCAGCATCCGGCAACCCAACTGGGTGCCGGCCGGCCAACTAACCATTCAGGTAAATGGCAAAGCCGTGACGCCTACCACCGCCGAGCCGGGCTACGCTACCGTAACGCGCAAGTGGCGTTCGGGCGATGTGGTGACGGTGGCTCTACCCATGCACACCACCGCCGAGTACATGCCCGACCACTCGCCCTGGGTGTCGTTTGTGCACGGGCCGCTGGTGCTGGCCGCCGTCACAGACACCACCGATCTGGCCGGCTTGCACGCCGACAGCAAACGCATGGCGCACGTGGCAAGCGGTCCGCTCTACCCCGTGGAGGATGCCCCACTGCTTGTCTCTACCAGCCCGAATGTGGCCGAAGGTATCAAGCCTGTAGCTGGCAAGTCGCTGACATTCAGTGCTGCTGGCCTCATCAACTCCGATAAGTACCGCAACGTGCAGCTAGTGCCGTTCTACCAGATTCAGGATGCGCGCTACATGGTGTATTGGCCCGTGACAACGCCCGAAGGCTTGGCCGCCCGTAAGGAAGAAATCCGCCGCCGCGACGCCGAAAAACGCGCCCTGGAAGCCCGTACTATCGACCAGGTAACGCCCGGTGAGCAACAGCCCGAGTCGGACCACAATTTCCAAAGCGACCGTTCGGAGACGGGCATTCACAGCAACCGCCACTGGCGGCACGCTACAGGCTGGTTCAGCTACCAGCTGCGCAATCCTAACCGGGCCGCGCGTGCGCTGCGCGTCACTTACTCCGGCGGCGACCGAAATCGGCAGTTCACCATTCTGGTCAACGGTGCGCCGCTGACTCAGGTAACGCTCACGGGCAATCAAAAAAGCGACTTCTACGATGTGGAGTACGCCCTACCCGAATCTCTGCGTCGCGCCAACGCCCCTACTACCCTTACGGTGAAATTTGAGGCGGCAGCGGGCTCCACGGCGGGCGGCGTCTACGACGTACGGCTGCTTAACTAACGTCCTACTTACCGCCAGCTACTCCTTCTGCTAAACAATTCGAAACATCATCGCCATCCGAACCCGATACTATGTTACCAAAGCGTCCGAGACTATTCATCACTGCCCTAGCAGCGCTACTGCTACAAAACGCTGTTTCTTCTGCACAATCGATTGAGTTAGTCAATCCTATCCTGACCGGCTTCTACCCCGACCCTAGTATTACCAAGGTAGGCAAGGACTACTACCTAGTGAATTCAACGTTTTCCTACTTTCCCGGCATTCCGGTGATGCACAGCCAGGACCTCAAAAACTGGAAGCAGGTAGGTAACGTGATAGACCGGCCTTCGCAAATGACTTTCATGGGCGACCGGATGACCCGTGGGCTGTTTGCGCCGGCCATTGAGCACCACAACGGCACGTTCTACGTGACGTGTACGCTGATCGACCACAAGGGCAACTTCGTGGTGACGGCCAAAAACCCAGCGGGCCCGTGGAGCGACCCAGTGTTCCTGCCCGAGGTGCGCGGCATCGACCCTTCCCTGTACTTTGAGGGCGACAAAGCCTATGTTATCTACAACAGCGACCCGCCCGGCACGCCCCTGTACGATGGGCATCGCTCCATCAAGATTATTGAGCTGAACCCGCAGACGTTAAAAACCGTGGGTGAAGCCAAAATAGTGGTGAATGGGGGAGTAGACCTCAGCAAAAAGCCCGTCTGGATTGAAGGACCGCACTTGATGAAGCGGGGCGACTGGTACTACCTCTACGCGGCCGAGGGTGGTACGTCGGTCAACCACACCGAGGTAGTGTTCCGCGGCAAGACGGCCCTGGGGCCGTTTGTGCCTTATGAGAAGAACCCCATTCTCTCGCAGCGCGAACTGCCCAAAGACCGCAAAGACCCTATCACTTCGGCTGGTCACGCGCAGTTTGTAGAAGGACCCGATGGCAAGACGTATGCTATTTTCCTGGCTGTGCGACCCTACGAGGACAACTTCTATAACACGGGCCGCGAAACGTTTATCGTGCCTGTGGAGTGGAAGGATGAGTGGCCGGTAACGGTGCCTGGCCCCAACGGAGTGCAGTATTCCTACAAAGCCAACTTCCCCGAGGTAAAGCAGAAAGGCGCCCTACCCCAGAGCGGCAACTTCGCTTACACGCTCACCTTCGAGAAGCAACTCGACCCCGCGCTACTGTTTATGCGCACCGTAGACAGCACGAATTTTTCGCTGAGCAAAGCCAACGGCCTGACATTGAAATTGAAGCCGGAAACAGTGGCCGAAACTGGCAACCCGGCCTTCATCGGCAAGCGCCAGCAGCACATGTACGGCAGCGCCGAAACCGAACTGACGTTTGCGGCCAAGGCAGCTAACGAAACGGCGGGATTGGTGGTATTCCAAGATGAGAAGCACTTCTACTACCTCTGCAAGTCGGTGGAGAATGGCAAGCCCGTTGTGCAGCTGCTCAAGAGCACGGCCGACGCGAAGAACACCGAACTGCTGGCGAAAGCGCCTTTGAAAGCGGCGACCGGCAAAGTGCAGCTGCGCATCAACGCCGACGGTGATACCTATAGCTTCCGCTTTTCAGAGGACGGCAAAAAGTATACACTGTTGAAAGACAAGGTGGATGCGCGCTTCTTGAGCACGCAGGTGGCGGGTGGCTTCATTGGCTGCCTCTACGGTATGTATGGCACCTCGGCCGGGCAGCCCACCACCAATACGGCCTCCTTCAAGTGGCTGAAGTACGAGGGCCACGACCCCATGTACAAGAAATAAGACGCGGTCCGCTAGCTACGCTTCCACCTTCCTTTCTCTATGCGCTTATACTCAGTTATTTGCTTGCTCGTGCTACCCCTTGCTGCTGCCCAGGCCGCTAAGCCCATCCAGATTAGTAGCCCCGACGGGGCCGTGCAGGTGACGGTAGATGTAACGGCCCAAGGCCAGCCTACCTACGCTGTGCGCTACCGCCAGGCCGAGCTGCTACGACCCTCGCGCCTGGGCCTCCGCCTTGCCAGCGCCGACCTCACGCAGGGCCTCAAACTCACGAAAGCCGACAAGCAAACCGCTGTGGCCGACGACTACCAGCTGGCCACCGACAAGCGCGCCAACTGCCGCTACCGGGCCAACCGGCGCGTGCTGCACTTTATGGGGGCGGCCGGGGCGCCGCAGCTCAGCGTGGTGTTTCAGGTGTCGAATGATGGGGTAGCGTTTCAGTATGTGCTAGAGGGACCTAGTAAGGAAGTACAGCACATCACGGCCGAAGCCACTTCCTTTCATTTGCCGACTAGTGCTAAAGGCTGGCTGCACCCACACGCCAAAGCCCAGACGGGATTTGCAAACACGCAGCCCTCGTATGAGGAAAACTACCAGCGCGGCATCGCGGCCGGTACGCCTTCTACCATCGGGCAAGGGTGGTCGTTTCCGGCCTTGTTTCAAACCGCCGGGCACTGGGTGCTGCTGACCGAGGCCGGCATGGGCCGCACCTACGCCGGCACCCACCTGGCCCACGAGTCGCCCGATGCCGAGTATGCCGTGGCCTTTCCGCAGGCTCCCGAAAAAACGACGCCCGACGCGGCCCTGCTGCCCGAAAGCAGCTTGCCGTGGAGTACGCCCTGGCGCGTGGTGGTAGTAGGAAATTCGCTGGCGCCCATCGTGGAATCGACGCTGACGACGGACCTGAGCGCGCCCGCTACAACGCCGGTGCTCACCGAGGCGCCCGGCAAATCGTCGTGGTCGTGGGTGCTGATGGGGGACCAAAACACCACCTACGACGTGCAGCGCCGCTTCATCGATTACGCCGCTACTATGGGCTGGCGCTACTGCCTCGTGGATGCCCTCTGGGACAAGCAAATCGGCTACGACAAAACCCAGGAGCTGGCTCAGTACGCGCGCTCCAAAAACGTAGGCCTGCTGGTGTGGTACAACTCGAACGGCCACTGGAACCAGGCTCCGCAAACGCCCGCTAACGTGCTGTTTGAACCCGAAAGCCGACGCAAGGAGTTTGCGCGCATCAAGCAGATGGGCGTGGCCGGGGTAAAAATCGACTTCTTCGGAGGCGATGGGCAGTCGTTTATGAACTACTACCAGGATATCCTGACGGATGCTGCCCAGGCTGGCCTTCTGGTCAACTTTCACGGCACGACCATCCCGCGGGGCTGGAACCGGACTTACCCCAACCTGATGACGATGGAGGCCGTGAAGGGCTTCGAGTTCCTGACCTTCGACCAGCGCAACACCGATCAGGAGGCCACCCACTGCGCTACACTGCCCTTCACCCGCAACGCCGTGGGCCCAATGGACTTCACGCCCATGGCCTTTTCGGAGATACGCGGCAAGGAGCGTCGCACGTCCAATGCCTTTGAGCTGGCGTTGTCGGTGCTGTTTCAGTCGGGTATTCAGCACTATGCCGAGGTGCCCGAGGGCATGGCCGCGCAGCCCGCTTACGTGCAGGATTTCGTGAAGAAGCTACCGCCGCGCTGGGCTGACGTGAAGCTGATGGACGGCTTCCCCGGCGAGTATGCGGTGCTGGCCCGGCAGGCCCCCGGCGGCGGGTGGTATGTGGCCGGCATCAACGCCACCGACGCACCCAAAACCATTCAGGTTGACCTCGGCAAGCTAGGCCTCAAAAACGGCACGCTCATCACCGACGGCGACACCAACCGCAGCTTCAGCACGCGGGCCGTGGCGGGCAGCACCGTCAGCGTGACGTTGCCCGCGCGGGGCGGCTTCGTGGTGCAGCCCTAGGCCACTGATCGGCCTCGTCTCCCTACCATCTACCAAACGGTCAGCCCGTGCGAAGCGCCGCACGGCCGCTCATTTGCCTTATCTCTATGAACGCACGCTTTTCTTTCCTTCACCGCAGCCGGGTTGGCTTGCTGCTGCTAGGCTTGCAATGTGCTGGCCTAGGTAGCGCGGCGGCCCAGCGCACCTCCAAACCCAAACAGGCGCCCACTACGCAAAAAGGGGCTTTTTACACGGGCAAGTACCCGAATTTGCTGCGGGAGGCAGGCTACAGCCAAGCCGCCATCGACCAGAAAGTAGCGCAGGCCTACCACGACGTGTTTGAAGGGCCCAACAAGGTGTATTTCGAGGTAGGCGACTCGATGGCCTACGTGTCGGATGTGAAAAACCACGATGCCCGCACCGAAGGCATGTCGTATGGCATGATGGTGGCCGTGCAGATGAACAAAAAGCAGGTGTTTGACCGCCTCTGGCGCTGGTCGAAGAAGAACTTGCAGCACCAGAGCGGCCCGCTGGAAGGCTACTTCGCCTGGAGTTTCAGCACCACCACGATGAAGCTCAATTCGGAGGGGCCCGCCTCCGATGGCGAGCTGTACTTCGTCACTAGCCTGCTGTTTGCCGCCAACCGTTGGGGCAACAACACCGGCATCAACTACTACCAAGAGGCCCGCCGCATCCTGGATGCCTCGTGGAAAAAGGATGGCACCGGCGGCGTGCGTAACCTTTTCAATACCGAGCACAAGCAAATCACCTTTGTGCCGGTAGGGGACATGTACAACTGGACGGACCCATCCTACCATGTGCCGGCCTTTCTGGAAGTGTGGGCCACTTACGCCAAGGACGGGCACGAGCCGTTTTACCGGGCATGCGCCGATACGGCGCGGGCGTTTCTGCACCGTGCCTGCGCCGCTCCCACGGCCCTCAACTACGACTACACCGAGTTTAGCGGCAAGCCCCACGCGACCAAGTGGGCGCCGCCCGCCTTCCGCTACGACTCGTGGCGGGTGCCCATGAACATTGCCATGGACTACGTGTGGTTTGGCAAGGACAAGGCCTGGCAGGAGCAGTATGCTCGGCGCTTCCAAGGGTTTTTGCGCGGCAAGGGGGTGAACACCTTCGAGGACCAGTTCAACGTGGATGGCTCACGGCCCGAGTTTATTCTACAGGCCGGCGACGTCAAGAAATTGCGGCACTCCCTAGGCCTAGTGGCCACTAGCGCCTCGGCCTCGCTTATGCACCAAGACCGGGACCTGGCCTTTGTGCACGCGCTCTGGAATGCCAAGCTGGCCCCCTATGAAGACGGGTACTTTGACCCCTACTACGACGGCCTGCTGTACCTGTTTAGCCTGCTGCACCTGAGCGGCAAATACCAGGCTATCAAGCCTGCTTAAATCCGATTCTCTACTCACCTCAGCGTTCGTGGTCTATGCCTTATTCTTTGAAACGGAGTGTTTTAGCTATTGGGGTGTTCTTCGCCTCTGCGGTAGTGACCCCGCTGGCGGCGCAGGTAAAGCAGGCGCAAAACCCTGTCATCTTCGCCGATGTGCCGGACCTGTCGATGATACGGGTGGGGGATACCTACTACATGAGTAGTACGACCATGCACATGACGCCGGGCGTGCCCATCATGAAGTCGAAAGACCTGGTGAACTGGCACTTGGTGAGCTACGCCTCCGACACGCTGGGCAACCAGGATGAGCTGACGCTGCGCAACGGCAAGAGCACGTACGGCCGCGGCTCGTGGGCCAGCAGCCTGCGGTTTCACCAGGGCACCTACTACGTCTCGACCTTCGCCCAGACCACGGGCAAGACCTACATCTATTCCACCAAGAACATCGAGAAGGGTCCCTGGAAAGCCGTGTCGTTTAAGCCGAGCTACCACGACCATTCCCTGTTTTTTGATGATGATGGCCGTGTGTACCTAGTATATGGCGCCGGTAAGCTGCAGTTGATTGAGCTGAAGGCCGACGCCTCTGGCGTGAAGCCCGGCGCTACCGAGCAGGTGCTGATCGAAAACGCCAGCACCCCAGCCGGCCCCAACCTAGGCCTACCCGCCGAAGGTTCGCAACTGTTTAAGATCAAGGGCAAGTACTACCTCTTCAACATCACCTGGCCCAAGGGTGGTATGCGCACCGTGGTGGTGCACCGGGCCGACAAGCTCACCGGTCCCTACGAAGGGCGGGTGGCGCTGCAAGACCTAGGCGTGGCCCAGGGCGGCCTCATCGACACGCCCGATGGGCGGTGGTTTTCCTACCTGTTCCGCGACTACGGCGCCGTAGGCCGCATCCCGTACCTGGTGCCCGTGACGTGGACTGACGGCTGGCCGGTGCTAGGTAGTCCGACCGGCAAAGTACCTCAGACGCTGGCCCTACCCGCCAGCAAAGGCCTGATTCCGGGCATTGTAGCCTCGGATGAGTTTAGCCGGCGCAAGGGCGAGCCTGCCTTGCCGCTGGTGTGGCAGTGGAACCACAACCCCGAAAACTCCCTCTGGTCGCTGACTGACCGCCCTGGCTACCTACGCCTCAAAACTGGCCGCACGGATACCACCTTCCTGCTGGCCCGCAACACCCTCACCCAGCGCACCATCGGCCCGACTTGCGCCGGCACTACGGCTCTAGATGTATCGCACCTTAAGGATGGTGATTTTGCTGGCCTAGCCCTGCTGCAAAAGCGCTACGGCCTGGTAGGAGTGGAGTCGCGCAACGGCAAGAAGTCCATCGTCATGGTTAGCGCCGAATCGGAGAAACCCGTGGAGCTGCAACGCCTGCCGCTGATGCAGAACACAGTGTACTTCAAGGCGGAATGCGACTTCACCGAGCGCAAGGACGTGGCGACCTTCTACTACAGCCTCGATGGCAAAATGTGGAAAGCCATTGGCGGCCCGCTCAAGATGGCTTAC
Source organism: Hymenobacter sp. NBH84 (assembly GCF_014217645.1). NCBI lineage: Bacteria > Pseudomonadati > Bacteroidota > Cytophagia > Cytophagales > Hymenobacteraceae > Hymenobacter > Hymenobacter sp. NBH84. Next base: position 2,097,434 of record NZ_CP043644.1, on the reverse strand, counting down.
ACGCTGCCCCACTTCATGGGCTACCGGTTCGGGCTGTTCAATTACGCCACGAAGCAGGCGGGCGGCTACGCCGATTTCGACTACTTCCGAATTGCGGAGACACTTACCAGTGCTAAGTAGCTTTTACCCAACGGTCATGCTGAGCGCAGCCGAAGCATGACGGCCTCTTTTGACTTCACACTCTATCTGAAAATCCTACCCTCGATGCTGAAACACAAACTATCCTATATCCTAACTGGCCTAGCCTGCCTTGTGGGCGGCGCGGCCCAGGCGCAAAACCCGATTATTACCAACCAATTTACCGCAGACCCCACGGCGCGCGCGTTCAATGGGCGGGTGTACGTGTACCCCTCGCACGATATTCCGGCCGCGCCCGGCCGGGGACGGGCCGGCTGGTTTGTGATGGAAGACTACCACGTGTTTTCCTCGACTAACCTCACCGATTGGACCGACCATGGCGTCATCGTCACGCAAAACAAGGTGCCTTGGGTGAAGCCCGACAGCTACAGCATGTGGGCACCCGACTGCATTGCGCGCAACGGCAAGTACTACTTCTACTTCCCGACCACCCCCAAGGACACGACCATCAACAAGGGCTTCACCATTGGGGTGGCCGTGGCCGATAAGCCTACCGGGCCGTTTGTGCCGCAGCCGATGCCCATCAAGGGCGTGCGCGGCATCGACCCCAACGTGTTTATCGACCAAGATGGGCAAGCCTACCTGTATTGGTCGCAGGGCAACATTTACGGCGCCAAGCTGAAGGAGAACATGCTGGAGCTAGCCTCCGAGCCCGTGACGCTGGGCGAGCTGCCGACCAAAGGCTTGAAGGAGGGGCCCTACCTATCCAAGCGCAACGGCACGTACTACCTGACTTATCCGCACGTGGCCAACAAAACCGAGCGCCTCGAATACGCCACCAGCACAAGCCCCTTAGGTCCGTTCATAGTGAAAGGCGTGATTATGGATGAGTCGCCGACGGGCTGCTGGACCAACCACCACTCCCTGTTGGAGCTTAAAAATCAGTGGTACTTATTCTACCACCACAACGACTTGTCGCCCAACTTCGACAAAAACCGCTCGGTGCGCATCGACAGCCTGTTTTTCGAGCCCGATGGCGCCATTCGCAAAGTAATTCCTACCCTGCGTGGCGTGGGCCTCACCGATGCCAAGCAGAAAATTCAGTTGGACCGCTACAGCCGCCTGAGCAGCAGCGGCGCTACCATCGCCTTCCTGGATACGGCCAACAAGTTCCAGGGCTGGAAAACGGTGTTTGCCAACAACCAGGGCTGGGTGCAATACAACGGGGTAGCCTTTGGCAAACAGGCGCTCAAGACGGTGACGCTCCGCACAATGGCGGCTGCCGGCGCTACGGTGCAACTGCGCGCCGATGGAGCCACCGGTCCGGTGCTAGCCCAAGTAACCGTGCCCAAGGGTAGCAAATGGCAGGAGGTGAAAGCGCCCTTATCGGCCTTTAAGCCCGGTACCCATACGCTAGTTGTGTCCTCCAAAACAAACACGCCCGTAGCCATTGACTGGGTCAAATTTGACTGAGGGGTAACGAAGCCGTGCGCTTGCAAACCATCTGATATTCCCACCTATTACCTGGCCTGCTAGGCCTCTTCCCGAGGTATGAGAAATATAGTCCCCGCCATTCTGAGTGTTATGCTACTGAGCACTGGTAGCGCCTTAGCTCAAAAAACCATCATGGAAGCCCCTAGGGGCTTTGACCAGCCCGCTGCCGGCATTGCCACCGGTAAGCTGGACAGCATTAGCTATACCTCCAAAACCGTGGGCACGGTGCGCAAGGCGCTGGTGTACACGCCGCCGGGCTATTCCAAGAAAAAGAAATACCCAGTGCTCTACCTGCTGCACGGCATTGGCGGCGACGAGAAGGAGTGGCTCAAAGGCGGCCGCCCGCAGGTAATTCTGGATAATCTGTACGCGGCCGGCAAGCTCAAGCCCATGCTGGTAGTAATGCCCAACGGCCGGGCTATGAAGGACGACCGGCCCGTGGGCAATATCTACGGGCCGGATAAGGTAGCCGCCTTCGCCAACTTCGAGCAAGACCTACTCACCGACCTCATTCCCTACATCGAAAAGCACTACCCGGCCCTCAAAAATCGCGAGGACCGGGCCATTGCCGGCCTGTCGATGGGCGGGGGGCAGTCGTTGAACTTTGGGCTAGGCCACCTCGATAAGTTTGCCTGGGTAGGGGGCTTTTCATCGGCCCCGAATACCAAGCAGCCCGAGCAGCTGGTACCCGACCCGGCGAAAGCTAAAAAGCAGCTCAAGCTCCTCTGGATTTCGTGCGGCGACCAGGACGGCCTGCTGCCCATTAGCCAGCGCACCCACGACTACCTCTACGAGCACAACGTGCCGCACGTGTACTACCTGGAAGCCGGTGGGCACGACTTCAAAGTCTGGAAAAACGGGCTTTATATGTTCTCGCAGCAGCTGTTTAAGCCCGTGGATGTAGCCGCGCTGCCCACCTACACGGTACTGGGCGCGCCGGCCTCCACCAACGTGCGCAACGCTAAGTACCCCCAGATTCTGCCCGACAACCGCGCCGTATTTCGCCTGAAAGCCCCTGGCGTGCAAAAGGCCCAGCTGGACCTAGGGCGTAAGTACGACATGGTGAAGGACAGCACGGGCACCTGGACCGTCACCACTGATACCCTGAGCCGCGGCCTGCACTACTACTCTCTGGTGCTCGACGACTTACCTATTGCCGACCCCGCCAGCGACACCTTCTACGGCATGGGGCGCATGGCCAGCGGCATTGAAATACCGGGCCGCGGCACCGGCTTCTACGCTCTGCGTGACGTGCCCCACGGCGAGGTGCGGGAGCGGCGGTACTTCTCCAAAGTCACCAACTCATGGCGGCGGTTTTTCGTGTATACGCCCGCCGGCTACGATGCCAACACGGCCGCTAAATACCCGGTGCTGTACCTGCTGCACGGCGGTGGCGAAGACGAGACCGGCTGGGCCAAGCAAGGCAAAACCAACGTGATTCTGGATAACCTGATTGCCGACAAAAAAGCCAAGCCCATGCTCGTGGTGATGCTCGACGGCAACATGGGTGGCCCCGGCGGCCTAGCTGGCTTCGGCGAGCCTACGCTAAAGCGCTTTGAAGACGAGCTCAAGCAAACTGTGCTGCCGGTGGTGGAGAGCAACTACCGCGTAGCGCCCGGCGCTCAGAATCGGGCATTGGCGGGCCTGTCGATGGGTGGCCTACAGACGCTGTACGCGGGCATAAAAAACACCGACATGTTCAGTTACCTCGGCGTGTTCAGCTCGGGCTTCTTTGCCAATAACGCGGCTTTGTCGGACCCGCAGTATGCTTATATGAAGGCCAACGCGGGCACCATCAACACCAACCTCAAGCAGCTGTGGCTCTCGATGGGCGGGCCTGAAGACATTGCCTACGCCAACAACAAAGTGATGCGCGCCAAAATGGACGAGTTGGGCATCAAGTACGTGTACAGCGAGTACCCCGGCGGCCACACCTGGCCCGTGTGGCGCCACGATTTGTATCAGTTTGCCCAAAAGCTGTTTTAAGCAGCTAGCCGCAGCTAAGAAGTCTTAGAAGACCGTCATGCTTCATCTGGCGTCCGCTTATCGAAGCATCTCTCCCGCTTTGCAAGGACGATGTAGAGACGCATACTTGCGTCTCCTTGTTGAACGACTGGCCTAGGACCGCTAGCTAAACAATATCAGCACGCGGGAGACGCAAGTATGCGTCTCTACATCATCCTTGCAAAGCGGGAGAGATGTTCGACAAGCGGACGCCAGATGAAGCATGATGGCCTGAATAAGTCTATAAAACCCATTCCAACCCTCACTTTCTTAGGAAGTTAGCGTCCCATCCACCTACCTATGAAAATACTCCGAGGGCCAGCGCAGGCCTTTCTGATGCTACTCTGCTGGGCAGGTACTCTTGGGACGGCGGTGGGCAAGCCCAAGCCTACCCCGCTACGACTGTGGTACGACAAACCAGCCGCCAACTGGAATGAGGCCCTACCCCTCGGCAATGGCCGCCTGGGGGCCATGGTGTTTGGCGGGCCCCAGCGCGAGCGGTTGCAGCTGAATGAGGAGACTATTTGGGGTGGTGGGCCCAACAACAACGTGAAGGCTGATGCGCTGCCGGTGGTGCGCCAGCTCCGTGAGCAACTGCTGGCCGGACAACTGGTGGAGGCGCAGGCCCAGGCGCAAGCCCAGATGCAGCCCGCTGGCAACAGCGGCATGCCCTACCAAACGGCCTCAAACGTGTACCTCGACTTCCCAGGCCACGACAACGCCACCCACTACCAGCGCGACCTGGACATCGGCCGGGCCGTGGCCTCGGTGAGCTACGAGGTAGGCGGGGTGGCCTACCGGCGCGAAATGTTCAGCTCCCTGTCCGATCAGGTGCTAATCGTGCGACTCACGGCTAGCAAGCCGGGCCGCATCAGTTGCCTGATCAGTGAGGAAAGCCCCATGCAGCACACCCGGCACGCCGAGCAAAACCAGTTGGTGCTGGATGGTCGCGGAAGTGAGCATGAAGGGCAGGAGGGGAAGGTGCGTTTCCAGACGCGGGTGCAGGTTGTGGCCGAGGGCGGCACCTTGCAAGCCACCGACGCGGGTATTCGTTTGGATGGAGCCAACAGCGCTACGCTTTACATTTCTATCGGCACCAACTTCAACAATTACCATGATGTAAGCGGCGACCCGGCCGCGCGGGCCGCAGCCTACCTTGCCACTGCCGTGCGCAAGTCCTACAAGCAAGCCCTGGCCGACCACGTAGCAGCCTACCAGCGCTACTTCAACCGCGTGACGCTGAACCTGGGCGTGACGCCTGCTGCCCAGCTGCCCACGCCCCAGCGTCTGACTGGTTTTGCCCAGGGCAATGACCCCGCGCTGGCGGCTTTGTATTTTCAGTACGGCCGCTACCTACTCATTAGCTCCTCGCAGCCGGGTGGGCAGCCCGCCAACCTGCAAGGCATCTGGAACGACCAGCTCAAGGGACCCTGGGACAGCAAGTACACGGTGAACATCAACACCGAAATGAACTACTGGCCCGCCGAAGTCACCAACCTGACCGAGCTGCACGAGCCGCTGTTCGGGATGATCAAAGACCTGAGCGTGACCGGTCAGCAGACCGCCCGCCAGATGTATGGGGCCCGCGGCTGGGCCCTGCACCACAACACCGATATCTGGCGCATCACGGGCCAAGTTGACCCGCCGCAGTACGGCCTCTGGCCCATGGGCGGCGCCTGGCTGAGCCAGCACCTCTGGGACCATTACCAGTTCACTGGCGACCTAGGTTTTCTGCGCACCTACTACCCTGTGCTGAAGGGCGCGGCCACGTACTTCGTTGATGCTCTGCAGGAGGAGCCGACCCATCACTGGCTGGTGGTAGCTCCTTCGGTGTCGCCTGAAAATACGTATTCACTTCAAGGCAAGCAGATTGCCCTTGTTGCTGGCACCACCATGGACAATCAGTTGGTGCTTGACCTGTTCTCGAAAACCATCCGGGCCGCCGAGCTGCTGCAGTTGGATATGCCGTTTGCGGATAGTCTGCGCCGCTTGCGCGAGCGGCTGCCGCCCATACAGATTGGCCAGCATGGGCAGGTGCAGGAGTGGCTGCAAGACGTAGACAACCCCCAGGACCAGCACCGCCACATTTCCCACCTCTACGGCCTGTTTCCGAGCGGACAAATTTCGCCCTACCGCACCCCGGAGCTGTTTGAGGCTGCCCGCGTGACGCTCACTCAGCGCGGCGATGTGTCTACGGGCTGGTCGATGGGGTGGAAGGTGAACTTCTGGGCGCGCATGCAGGATGGTAACCACGCCTACAAGCTGCTCACCGATCAGCTGCGGCTGCGCTCCGGCGCGGGTGGCAACACGGGAGAGGGCGGTGGCACTTACCCGAACCTGCTGGACGCCCACCCGCCGTTTCAGATTGACGGCAACTTCGGCTGCACTGCTGGGCTAGCCGAATTGTTTGTGCAGAGCTACGATGAAGCTATTGACATTTTACCTGCCTTACCCGACGCCTGGCCTACGGGCGAAGTAACTGGCTTGGTAGCCCGCGGCGGCTACGTAGTGGACCTGGCCTGGGACAAGGGCAAGATTACTCGTGCGCGCATCACTTCGAAGCTAGGAGGCAACTGCCGCATACGGGTGCATAGCTCTATAGCGGCTGCTAGCGGCTTGACGCTGCGGGAAGCGCAGGGCGAAAACCCCAACCCGTTTTACCAAAACATAGCCGTTAAGCCGCCCCTGGTTTACTCCAAAACTACCCCTAGGCGGCCCACGCTGGCCCCGTCGTTTGTGTATGATTTTCCCACCGAAGCCGGCAAAACCTATTCCCTAAAAGCCCAGTAGCTCTGCGGTTCTTTCCTACTCAGCCCATTCCTAGCCCTATGAAAAAGACCTTGCTTGTCGCCCTACTAGCCCTTGGGGCCTACCTACCTTCGCAGGCGCAGAACCCGATTATTAAAGATGTATTCACGGCCGACCCCGCCCCACTTGTGTACCGCGACACGCTGTTTCTATACACCGGCCACGATACGGCTTCGGTGCAGGAAACCAACTACAAAATGCCGGACTGGCGCATCTATTCCACCACCGACATGGTGCACTGGAAAGACTACGGCACGCACCTCTCGCCCCGCACCTTTGCCTGGGCCACCGGCGATGCCTACGCGGCGCAGTGCGTGTACCATAAGGGCAAGTTCTACTGGTTTGTATCCACGTTCCATAAGAAGGACGACAACAGCCAGGGTGGCGCGGCCATCGGCGTAGCCATGTCGGATAGGCCTACCGGGCCGTTCAAGGACGCCATTGGTAAGGCGCTCATCGTGAACGAGATGACCAAGGACAAGCCGCATGCCTGGGACGACATTGACCCCACGGTTTTTGTGGACGACGACAAGCAGGTATATATGTACTGGGGCAATGGCAGTTGCAAGTGGGTGAAGATCAAGGATAACATGACTGAGCTGGCTGGCCCCATCAATACCTTCACGCCCAAAAACTACATCGAAGGGCCCTGGCTGTACAAGCGTAAAAAGCTCTACTACCTTGTGTATGCCAGCGCCGGTACCAAGCCTGAGATGATAGAGTATTGCACGGCCCCCAGCGCCACCGGTCCCTGGACCTATCGCGGCATCATCCAGGAAAACGTGCCCAACAGCTTCACGACTCACCCCGGCATCATCGACTACAAGGGCAAGAGCTATTTTTTTTACCACAACGGCTCCTTGCCCACTGGCGGCAGTTACCGCCGCTCCATCTGCGTGGATGAAATGCACTACAACAAGGATGGCTCCATCCAGCCCATCGTGCAGACTACTAGTGGGGTAGGGCCTGTGAAATAAGGTATGGCACCAAAATGTAGGTTGTGCAAAGGCAACCGTTCGGGTAGTAGAAATCCACGACGGCGCCCACGTGCGGTAGCGAGCTAGTGCTGGCAGGGCTGCGGATCTACCTTGTTGATCATGCGGAAGCGCATAAACTTGCGCAGCAACGACGGGCTTTTGTGCAGCAGCTCATCGTTGGGCGCGGCCGAGGTCAGCTCAAACGTGCGGCGCTGCCCGTTGCGAATGTACTCCACCCGCGCTGGCCGCACATCAGCCACCCGATTTTTCAACTGAAAGAATGTTATCAGCTTGCCTTCGTCGGCAATTCGTTGCAACTCAGTGTCCGACGAGGCTACTACCTCAATCATGTCTTTCTGAAAGTCGAATATCTGTGCACTCACCGGAATAAACAGGTGATTGGTGATGCCCCCTTCTGTGCGCAGGTTGGAAAACATGGCGAATGAAGATTCTGTTTTCAGGCCGATATACGGACTGATACCATTCAGGAAAACCAGTAACGGAAGGAGGCAAAAGAACGCGTTGGGTAACGTAAAAAGGCGCGTAGGGAAATACTGCCGCGCTTTATATAGAGAAAGAAGAAAGAGTAGTATATATAAGAAACTATAGGCGCCCCATATTATCTGAAAATAATCAGTAGAAATTTTACTGATTATTTTAATGCCACACAGTAGAAATACGAAAAGCGCAGTCCATAGCAAAGTGTGAGACAGTGTAAACTGAGAAAAACGTTGTTTAAATGCGAACCAAGAATTAATTGAGTTTTTATAGAGACGATGTATAGTAGTACTAAAATTATAACCAGTGAATAAAAAATAAGCGGCAAAAATCATGGATGAGAAATCATAGAAACCATTGTAGGAATTAAAGGCAATGACGCAATGAAATACAAGACCAACTACTAAACCGATATTGCGCGTTTTTCTAAAAATAAGTAGTAACGGAATTAATGTTTCAATCGCAATAGTTAAGTAGATATTGGCTAATATAAATGCAGGTGAGTTCGGCAGGAGGGCTTCTGCGTGTTGGGCTTTATACAGCACAGCAGCGCAGCTAGCACTAGGTGAGAAGAAAGCCCAATTGAGCTTGTGGAGCACAACAAAGAAGTAGAGAACGAGTAACTCTAACCGCACAGCAGGTGCAAAAGCCCGTAGAAAAGCTGCTCTATCTACTTGCAAGCTGCGCTTCTTGATTACTACCCACAGCAGGGCCTGTAGAATAGTTAGATTCACGAAAGTGGTGAAAAGCCAGTGGTTGCTAATGGCAGGTAGACTAAAAAAGACTTCGTACAGCTGCAACTCAATAAGCGCCAGCAGCCGGACGACAGAAGATGGTTTGCTCAGCACGACGAAGGCAGCGAGCGTTAGAAGTACGTAATGCAGCTGGCTGGTGTAAATACGGGACTGCGCCATGTGAAAGAGCGTAGCAACGGCCCATAATGCGCAGAAAATGGCGTAGCGCGTGGCATCAGTAGCCGGCTGCTCGGGCGTAGCTATAGAACCGGAGAATAAGGAGCTAAGCCCGCTGTGTTGTGGGCGCAGTTCCGCCTGGGTTACCTTATACATGTAACGATACTAGTAGTGTTAACTCGACTTAAATAAGCTGAAGAAAATATTATTTAAACAGCTGGTGGATAATATAACGCAGTAAAAGGATGAGCACAGGGTGTTCTATAAACATCATAAATGCCTTGGTATTGTATGAGTCTGCTTTCATCCATTTTATGCTGGAAAAAATCGGTAGATAATAAATATGACGTGCTGATAGAATGCACCAGCTGCGACTGTTGTGCATTAGTCCTAAGTAAATAATATAGTCTCATTTTTAATTTTATCATCAAAGTAGCATTCTTGTTGATTTTGTAATAGTCTTGCACAAACCGCGCAACTCCTTGCTTATCCAATTGCAAAAAGTTGAATTGATGCAAAATAACGCCAGCTGTGGCGTCATGCAGCGGTACAGCATAGGCGCCAAGACTAGGTAGCGTTACGGCACCGACGCCCAATCCTACTGTTTTTAAAAATTTTCTGCGTAACATATGGTGGGAGTATTACGGTCGTTCAAATAAATCGTCGTTAGAAAGACTGGTCGGCAGCGTGAAGCGACAGGGCCGATAGGGTAAGTGTAGGATTGGCAGGCGTATAGGTGGGAAAACTACCGCTGCCCAATACAAATAAATTGCGATACTGGTGGTGACGTAAGTGTTTGTCTACTACGCCATCTTGGGCAGTGACGCCCATACGGGTAGTACCCAGGATATGCGCTTCGGAAGAATAAGGGTCTTCGTACATAATTTTCTCGACGGGCAGACATGACAGCACCTGAGGCAACTGTTGTTTCATGCGCTCGATTCCACGCAAAGCATAGTCGGAAGGACCACCAAAGTGCACCATTGGCTTCATGATGTCGGCCGTAGTGGTTACGTAGTTTTCAGCAGTGGGCATATCCTCAAATATCATCCGAAAACTGGCCATATGGCGCCATTTCCCCCTTTCAGGTCGGAAAAAGGGTGTGTTGCTAGACTCCATTAGACAGGCCGCTGCCTCCCGGCGATGGTCACCGTCGTAGAGCATATAGCCGTTGGCGTTCACCCAGGTGCTACCCCCTACGCATTCCAGATTATCGAGGTAGACGTTCGCCTGTAGGCCTAGTTGCTCGCCCAGGCCGCGCCCCGTATGGGCGTTGGTATCGCCAGAGTTGAGCAGGATATTGGCATTAAACAGCGCATTAGTACCCAACGCTACTACTTCGCCGGCTACATGGTAGTCGCGGTCGTTTTGGCGAAAGCTCACCTTCCGAACACGATCTTGCACCAACTCCAAACCATACACCTGTGCACCCGTCAATAGCTCTACACGTGGATCATCGTACGTGCCGAAGTTGGAGTTGTCGACGGTGAATTTGGCATTTACAGGACATACGCTGCACACGCCGTTGGCACAACAGGGGTTGCGGCCATTCATAGGAATACGGGCGCGGGCGGTGGGCTGGTTGATATAAAGCTTGCCGTACTTTTTGTGCAAGATTTTATCGACCTCCGTAAATAAGTGTGGAGGCTGCGCGTAAGGTTTACGGCGGGGAAATGGTGTTTCGGCTGGGCCGGAAATGGCCATCAGGTCTTCTACCTGCTCGTAGTAGGGGTCCAGTTCGTTGTATTGTATGGGCCAGTCGTTGCCGACGCCATACAAAGTTTTCATTTGGAAATCATTAGGGAGGAACCGAGGTGTACAACCGTACCAACAGTTGGAACTGCCACCATAGCCCACAGTAAACAGCCAATCTTTACGGGGCTGGGCATTTATAAAGGTCTCCTGGCACTCAGGATTGCGGCCGATATAAGATGTTTGTTCGCCTTGTTTTTCCTTCACGCGCTCTGCCCAAGGCACTGCGTGGCCTCGCTCCAACACCAGGATTTTTTCCGTAGCAGGTCGCTTCGCAAGGTACTGTTGTAAAAAGAAGGTGGAAGCAAATCCTGTCCCAACTACTATCAGATCGTACGCGGTATGTTTCATTACGCTAGTTAATTACTAGCAAAATTAGATAATTTATCATATTTATACTATATAATATAAAAATAATAATAATAGATAAATATACAATAAATATGATTATATTTTGCTACTGTTGAGTAAGAAGATATAAAGCAAAACTATATAAAAAGCTATAAACTAGGAATATACGTTATTTATATGCTCTATATTCTTACAAGGCTAAGCACCTTGTATAGCATGCCATAGCCAAGTGAACAGCACAAAGAGACCCCAAGCAAGCAGACCGAAAAACAGGAGCATACCAATAAGCACCAACGCAATCAATCCTTTGCCGCTGCCTTGGTATTTGCCTTCTACATAGTGCTCCCTTAGCAAGCGCACATTGCGGTCATTGGCTTTATAGGCGAAGTCAAAGACATTGCCGAGGATAGGAATAGCGCCGACGATGGTATCGAATAGCACGTTGAGGACCATACGCACTACGACACTACCCTTCGCGCCGTGACGCATCATGGTCACAAGCAAGACGGTAGATATGGCAAAGGTTGATAAATCCCCGACGATGGGTAGGAGGCCCAATACGGGGTCTAGACCAAAGCGGAAGCGAGTGCCGGGCATCCGAAACTGGCTGTCCATCAAACGGGCTATGCGTTCTACCCATACCAGACGATCATCTTCAACGAGGGTAGGCGTGCGGGGCGAAGTAGGGGTAGTAGGCATAAGGAGAGTGGTGAAATGGTGAGTAGTAAGCCGTGAGTGACAAAGAATTAAACACACTTCATCACCTTGTAGCTTTACTTTTTCGTGGGCAGCAGATCAATCCAGCCATCTTCACTAACCACAATGGCTAGGCAAGGATACTGACTGGATTCTACGTAACGCAGGGCTGAATTGTAGCGTGAGCCGCGCGAAGAATCGCCTTTGGCCGTGGCGAGGCCATCAAGGATGGCCCCGATGCCGTAGCAGGTGCCGGCCGGGTCGATAACCACGGCCCCGTCGATGTTGGTGACCAGGCGCAGCAAGCCGGGTGTCATCAGGCGGGGCGCCACTTGAAAGCACTGCCGTGTGAGGCGGGCCGCTTCCTGCGCCGCGCCCTCCGAAATCAGCAGGATGGTGCCATTGGGCTGGTTGGTAGCCTTTTGGGTGAGCAGCCAGAGGCGGTCTACACCCTCCGTTTCCAGGTGCGGAAACACAAGCTGCACCACACGACCAAAGTTGTCCTGGGCCACGGTGCCCTGGGGTAGGCGAGGCGTGTTCGACACTACGCGCATCATTACGTTGCCGTCGTGGCTCAGCTCCCAGCTATAGTGGCGGGTGAAATGCACAGTGAACACCGGCTCGTATTGTGGGTCGTCGGTGTCTACCAGATAGCCCAGACCAAAGACATCGGTGGCATCGCTTACCAGCGAAGCGCGGTCTTCGCTCATTTCCAATAGCTTACGGATAGAGCGATGGTCGCGCAGGGGAATAGGGGCGTCCAGCGTCAGCACTGGCTTGATAGCCGGGTGATGACGACGGCCTACTAGCATGGTGCCCACGCCTTCGTCGCCCTCGTGGCGCAGGGCGGCTACGCCATTGCAAGCATCGTAGAGGCCGTGGGTGCCAGCGGCGGCGCGCAGCATAAAGCGGCGACCAGCGGCGCGTAACACCTCGTTGTAGTCGCGGTCGAGAATGGGGTGGTCCTCATCATTCTCTGTTTCGCGCAGGGCTCGGCCACAATCGTGCAAAAACTCCTGCACCACAGCATCGAGCAGGGAGTTGGACCGCCCGCCTGGTACTGGCGGCAACATATAGTAGCTGTTGTAAGCTTCAGCAGATAGCTGCAACACCACAAACACCAAGTACCCGTGCACGTTGATGGGGGCTGAGCAGAAGTTCACCCGGTTTTCCTGCTGCTGCTCTACCAGTTGCGCAAGCGTATGCTCGGTGGAGCGGCGTAAGAGCTCATACCAGCGGGCTTTTTCGTAACGGTCGTGGTCGAGAGGGTGCAGGTGGTAGACCACCTCGCGGGGGCCTTCGGGCTCCAGGGAGGCCGCGTATTCTTTCACCCCGGCAAAGCGCTGGGGGGCATAGCGGTGCTTGGCAGGCTCTATCACAATGGCGCCGGGGTCGTCGGCCTCTTTGGCGGAGGCCAGACCCAGTAGCAGCACTTCGGGCTTCAGATTACGGTCGAGCAGGTTGAAAACGCCATCGGCTGAAAGCTGGGCCGAGACGCGAAATAAGCTTTGATGTTCCCACATAGGGTAGGGCGGGTCGGGAGAGAATAGAGGGGTATACGGAAAAAGCGGGCTAGTAGTCGGGCGAAACCTGGCAATAGAGAACACCAGTGGGTTTGGGAAACATTGGGGTATCTTGTATCTTCGGGAAGAAGTCGTCCACCGTTACCCCCGCCCGTATGCTGGTTGATTTACTGTTAGGTGGTCTGTGCGCCATTATGTTCCTACCCCTCACTACGGGATACTGCGCTTACAGCTACGGCCGTTCGTTCTGGCTATGGTTCGCCCTGGGCTGCTTCCTTCCCATTGTTTCTTTTTTCGTGCTATTCGCCCTCATCGCACGTCGCCAGCTCAACCCCGGCCAGCAACTCGTAGACGAAGCCAAGCAAATTCTGGCGCAAGCAGCGGTGAAGAAAGGGTAGAGGTTTTTGAGGGTAGGGGGAGTAGGAGGGTAGAGCATAGAAGCGGTAAAACATGTGTCATCCTGAGCGCAGCGAAGGACCTTATCACAGTAGAACGAGTCGTTAATACGTCTGTCGTTCGACCGTCATAAGGTCCTTCGCTGCGCTCAGGATGACACATGTTTTACCATCCAAACCTCACACGCCCTCTACCCTCACACCTCCTTACCCTCATACCCTCAAAAACTCCTGTATACCCTTCGCGGCCCAGGCGCCGGTGCTGAAGCAGCCTTGCAGCAGATAGCCGCCGGTGGGGGCTTCCCAGTCCAGCATTTCGCCGGCCACGAAGGTGCCCGGCTGGTGGCGCAACATCAGGTGCTCATCTATTGCTTCCCAAGCCACGCCTCCGGCCGTACTGATGGCCTCATCGAGAGGGCGCAGGCCGGTGATGGGTAGGGGCAGGGACGTGAGTAGGGAAAAAAGGCCATCGGGCGTAGTAGGGAGCGGTCCGGCCGGAGCCAGCTCGCGCAGCAGTGTAGGCACGGGCGGCCCCAGGCGCAACGTCTTACTCAGAAAGGAGGCCAGCGAAGCTCCGCCGGGTCGGCGGGCCAGGTGCTGCCGGAGTCGCGCGTCCGGCAGGTCGGGCTTGAGGTGCAGATGCAGCAGGGGTGGTTCGCCCGCGGCTTGCATGGCCCGCAGGTAGGGCGTGAGGGCGTAGACGGGCGTGCCCTCCACGCCATAGTCGGTGAGGAGTAGCTCGCCACGCACAGTGTGAGTGCCACAGCACAGCACAATGTTTTTGAGCGGCTGGCGCCCTACCTTCTCCCGGAAAAAAGCCGACCATGCCACCTCCGCCCCGCAATTGGCCGGCGCAAAGGGCACGCACTCCACCCCGGCTGCCAGGAGCAGAGGCAGCCAACGGCCGTCGGAGCCGGTTTTGGCCCAACTGGCACCGCCCAGGGCCAGCAGGGTAGCATCGGGCCGGACGATGAAGTCTTCCCCCGTGGCCTCGTTACGCAGGTGGTGCGCGCCGGGAGCATCGCCGAAGCCTAGCCAGCGGTGCCGCGTGTGCAGCTGCACGCCCAGTGCCCGTAGCCGGTCCAGCCACGCCCGCAGCACGTGGGCGGGCTTGTGGTTGGGGGTAGGAAACACGCGCCCGCTAGTGCCCACAAAGGTGTCGATACCCAACTCGGCCAGCAAACGGCGTAGCTCAGCTGGCGAAAACAGGTGCAGGTAGCGCGCAAACTCGGGGTGGCGCGTGCCGTAGCGGGTAGCAAACGCGGACGGTGGCTCGCTGTTGCTAAGATTGAAGCCGCCGTGGCCGGCCACCAAAAACTTGCGGCCTATGGTAGCTTGCGCCTCATAGAGCGCAACGGCGTGGCCCGCTTCGGCTAGCTGCCAGGCCGCTAGCAGGCCGGCGGGGCCGCCCCCCACAATGGCAACGGTAGCAGGCATGGTGATAATCAACAAAGCAAAACCATCCGGCAACTATCCGGGTTTATCGGCGCAAGATACGGCCGGTGGCCAGCTATATCGTCAGTGTACGCGAAATAGCGTAAGTTTCGGCTTTGCAGCGCAGATTGCCGTATAGGCAGCTACTGTTGGATTTACTTTTCTGTATGGGTTCATACACTATTCTGATTGGCTTAAGTATAGCCGTCATTCTTTCTTACTTGTTCAACCTGGCCGCCCGGGCCACTAAAATTCCGTCGGTACTGATGCTGCTGCTCACGGGCATTGCCCTGAAGCAGGTAGCAGAATATACCGATTTCGGGTTGGGCATTCCGAAGGTCGTGCTGGAGATATTCGGGATTATCGGCTTGATTATGATTGTGCTGGAAGGTGCGCTCGACCTCAAGCTCAGCCGCGACAAAGCCCCCCTTATTCGGCGTTCTTTTATAGCCGCCGCTATTATGCTGGTGGTGCAATCAGTCGCTATTGCGTGGCTGTTGCAGCTCTACGTGGGTGGGCCGTTCCAGAGCTGCCTGATCAACGCCGTGCCGCTGGCCGTGGTGAGTAGCGCGGTGGCCATTCCTAGTGTAGCCAGCCTGGCGGGCGAAAAACAGGAGTTTATCATCTATGAGAGTACGTTCTCCGACATCATGGGCATCCTGTTTTTCAACTTTGCCATTCAGGATAATTTCGCGCAAGGGGCGTCCATTCTCACCTTCTCGCGCGATGTTATTGCGGTACTCATTGTGGCCGTGGTTAGCACGGCGGTACTCACGTTCTTGCTGTCGCGCATCACGCTGCACATCAAGTTTTTCCTGATTTTCGCCTTCTTAATTCTGCTTTACAGTTTGGCCAAGGAGCTGCACTTGTCGTCGCTGGTGCTGGTGCTGGCCTTTGGTCTGGCCGTGAATAATGCTGAGTTATTCCTGAAGGGCAAACTGCGTGAGTGGTTCCACCCTGAGCGCCTAGCCAACGACCTGCACCAATTCAAGAACATCACCGGCGAGTCGGCCTTTCTGATTCGTACGTTCTTCTTCCTGCTGTTCGGTTTCTCTATCAATCTGAACAGCATCATCAACATCACATTGCTAGAACAGGGCATCCTCATCGTAGCTATCCTTACCCTGATCCGCTACATCTTCTTGCGCTACGTGGCCAAAACCGACCTGATGCCGGAGCTGTTTATTGCCCCCAAAGGTCTGATTACCATTTTGTTGTTCTACAGTATTCCGCCCCAGCACTTCATCGGCGAAGTCAGCGAGAGCATCCTGTTCGTGGTTATCCTCCTTACGGGCGTCCTGATGATGGTAGGCCTGCTGATTACGCCCAAGCAACCGGAGTTGGGAGAGTATTAAATGGTGAAGTTGTGCATGTCAAAGCGCCTGTCATCCTGAGCGCAGCGAAGGACCTTATCACATTGAACAAGTCGTTGTTACGATAGTCGTTCATGCGTGATAAGATCCTTCGCTGCGCTCAGGATGACAGGCGCTTTGACATGCACAACTTCACCATTTAATACTCTCACTACCTAGTCCACCTCGCGTAGAAGCTGGCGGCGGTAGCCGGCTAGGATGGAGGCGCGCAGGATAAAGCCTATATAGCGGCCCTCGGAACTGAGCACGGGTAGGGCGTAAGCATCGTGGTCTTCAAGCAGGTGTAGCGTGTCCAGGATGCTGTCGGAAGCGTGGATGATGGCGGCGGGCTCGCGCATCAGCTCGTGCACGTGGGTAGTAGTGTAGTGCTCGTCGTCGAACAGGGCATCGCGCACAGAGTCAAGCGATACGATTCCAAGTAGTTGGTTGTCTTTGTCGAGCACTGGGAAGATATTTCGGGTGGCGTGGCGGAACACGTTCACCAGCTCGCCCAGCGTATCGTCGGGGTGTACCGGGATGAAGTCGGTTTGCAGGAGGGCGCGCAGGTCTAGCTGTGAGAGCAGGCCCCGGTCGCGGTCCTGGTGCATCACCACGCCCTGCTTCACCAGCTTGCGCGTGTACACGGAGTAGGGTTCGAAGTACTTGGCTACCAGGTAGGAACACGAAGTCACGACCATCAAGGGTACAAACAGCGCGTAACCACCCGTGATTTCGGCAATGAGGAAGATGGCCGACAGCGGCGCGTGCACTACCCCGGCCAGCATGCCTGCCATACCCAGGGCAATGAAGTGCACTTCCGGCACCGGATGCACACCGCTCATATTCAGGAAACGAGCATACACGAAGCCCGCCATGGCGCCCACAAACAGCGAGGAACCGAACATGCCCCCGTTGCCGCCTGCCCCAAAGGTAAAGGTGGTAGCAAATACCTTAAACAGCACGCTACCAATGGCCACGGCTAAGATCAGCCACACGCTTTGGTCGCCATACACGGAGAACAACGAGCCGTCGATGATGCGCTCGGGATGGCCGTTGAGTAGAAATTGCACCATCTCGTAGCCCTCGCCGTAGAGCGGCGGGAAGATAAAGACTAGAATGCCCAACAGCGTGCCGCCCATCAGCACCTTACGAAACGTTCCGGTCTGCTTTTCCCAAAACTTATCGGCCATGAAGTACACCCGGATCATGTACACCGACAGCAAGGCCGTGAACAAGGCCAACATGAGGTAGTAGGGAATAGCCTCTACGGGCCAGCTGGTGGTAATCAGCACAAACGGCTGGCCGGCGTACAAGGCTTTCGACACCACGGTAGCCGTGGCCGAGGAAATCAGCAGGGGAATAAAAAACGGCGCCGATAGCTCCGACAGAATGGCCTCTACGGCAAACAGCACACCCGCAATGGGGCTGTTGAAGATGGCGGCTACCCCGGCGGCCGCGCCGCAGCCTACCAGTAGGCGCCGTTCGCGCCGCCCAATGTGCAGCAGTCGCGCCATGTTGGAGCCAATGGCCGCGCCCGTCACGGAAATAGGAGCCTCCGTACCCGCCGAGCCACCAAATGTGACCGTGAAAAAGGCAGTTACAATCTGCGAATAGAGCTTGCTGCGCGGGATGATGCTGCTCTGCCGGGAAATGTTGTAGATGATGGGCGTGATGCCCCGGCTAAGTGTACCGCCCAAAAACCAGCGCGTAAATAGCACCGACAACGAAATACCGATAATGGGGTAGAGCGAGCGGGCAAATACCACATACTGCTCGGGCACCCACTTGAATATTAAGTGCTGGGAGAAATGAATGGAGTTCTTGAGCACTACCGCCGCCAGACCCGCCAGAACGCCTACCAGAATGCTGAGGATAATGAGATAGAGCCGGTCGTTGATGTGGCGTACGCGCCACATCAGTAACGGCCGCAGCAATCGGTGCAGACGACTTTTAGGCATGGAAACAGAAAAAAATAAGCAGGGTCATCCTATAACTGCAAAGGACATGAAAAGCCGGCAATATCCGCGCCGCAAGGTGAATGACGCATGAAATAACTCAATAATGAGCCAAGGAACTGGCTAACGCTCATTATAAGACGTTATTTTCACTACGCACTACTGCGTGGCATTGGGTAGGGCGTAGCCAGCGGCTTGTAAGGCGGCGCGTGTTTCCTGCATTAGATTGCTTTTCAGCTCCAATACCACGCGGCGGTAATCCTCGGAGAACGTCCAGAAGTACACGCGTAGGTCGACGGTAGTGCCGGTGCCTTTCTCTTGCAGCACATAAGGCGTGCGCGGTTCCTGGTTTTGCACGCCCTGCGTATTTTGTACTTTTTTCAAAATCAGGGCCATCACCTTTTCTGGCCCGGCATCTTGGCCGTAGTCTACGCTGAGCAAGAAGTCCTGCCGTATGCTGCCGTTGCGGGTGAAATTGGTGAGAGGCTCCTTTAGCACCACTGAATTGGGTAAGTAAATGTGCTTGCCGTCAAAAGTTCTAATGATGGTGGTGCGTAGGTTGAGGGCTTCTACGTGGCCCTGCAAACCCTTCACTTCCACAGTGTCATGAATTTGGAAGGGGCGGTTGAAGGCCAGAATCACACCGGCCAGAAAGTTCTCGGCAATGTCCTTGAACGCAAAACCTACAATGAATGCCGATAGTCCGGCCGCGCTCAGCAGCCCCGTTACTACCCCCGAGAAGCCGATAACTTGCAGGGCCAGCAGGAAACCAGCTAGTACCAGCACCCACTTGCTGAATTGAATGAGAAAATCGGCTAGCAGTAAGTCGTCGGAGTGGTTGCGCACCCGCGCACCGAGCAACTTGCTGGCGCGGTTGGCGACTACCAGGGCGACCACCACGATAAGCAGCGCAATAATGAGTTTGGGAGACAGGTACAGGAACTGTTTCCAGTAGGTGGCCAGTACCCGTTGCATATCATGCAGCATAGAAGGTAGGGAAGAGTAACTACACAAAAAGCCCCGACCAGCGGGGCAGAGACATGGTGTACTCTACGCGGGGTCGGGGCAATGTGTTAGGCAGAACAGTAAACCCTACCTGGTTTTGAACTGCTGAATGGCGTTGCGCGTGAAATCCGATAGCGCAAGCCGCCCGCTGATGGCAGCTCGCTCAGCCAGAAGCGTATCCCAGTTTTCAGTGCCGTGCCAGAGCACCCGCTTCAACTCCGCCAAGGCCTCGGGATGGTAGCCAACCAACTTGGCGGCAAAAGCCGCTACGGCGGCATCCAGCGCTTCAATGGAATCGGTGAGGGTAGCGTAGAGCCCTTTTTCCTGGGCCCATTCGGCGCTGCGGAACTCGGTGGCATCCAGGGCCAATTGCGCAAAGGCGGCATTCCCGATTTTGCGCTCCACGGCCGGCCCCACCACAAATGGCCCGATGCCAATGATCAATTCGCTTAGCTTCACGGCCGCTTGTTGGGTGGCAAAACAGTAGTCGGTGGCGGCGGCCACGCCTACCCCGCCGCCAATGGCCTTGCCCTGCACCCGCCCGATAATGATTTTGGGGCAGGTGCGGCAGGCGTTTATCACCTTCGCGAAACCCGAGAAAAACGTTAGCCCCTGCGCTTCGTTCTCAATAGCCAGCAGCTCGTCGAAGCTGGCGCCGGCGCAGAAAGTCCGGTCACCTTCGCTCCGCAGGATAATGACTTTTGTGGCAGGCTCTTGCCCTACAGATGTAATGGTTTCGGCCAACTGCGTGAGCAGAGCGCCAGGTAGGGAATTGTGGCTGGGATGAAAAAAGGAGATGGTGCTGATGCCCTGGGCGTCGGTTGAGGCTTCAACTTTGCCGGCAATTAGAATGTCGTTCATGGGTAGGTTTCTCGCAGTGTTGCGCAGAGAGTTGCGCAGTGTTTCGCAGTGCTTTGGCGTCAGCACACTGCGAAACACCGCGCCAACATTGCGAAACACTGCGAGAAATCTAGTCCTGGTTTTTCTTTTTGACCATCGTCAGAATCGTAGCTACGGCCACGGTTTCGTCGGTTTCGTCGGTCACCGTCACCAGCCAGCGCACAATGCCTTTGGCCACGTCGTCATCGTCGCGCTTCTCCTGGGCTATTTTCTCCTTCACCGTGAGCTGCACGCCAATGGTAGTGCCGGGGTAAACGGGCTTTGTGAAGCGGCACTCATCCAGCCCATAATTGAGCAGTACCGGCCCTTTGCGCGGGTCTACAAACATGCCGGCCGCCTTGCTCAGGATGTAGTAGCCGTGCGCCACGCGACCCGTAAAGAGCGTGCCTTCCAGGGAGGTAGCGTCCACGTGAGCATAGAAATTGTCTCCGGATACCTGGGCGAAGTTGGTGATGTCGGCTTCCGTTACGGTGTGGCGATGGGTAGTATACGTCTGCCCGATTTCCAACTCCTCGAAATAGTGCTGAAACGGGTGCTTGTCGCGCTCTATCTGCTTGGCTTTGGGCTGATACACATCCGTAATAGTCGTAATCATCGACGGGGAGCCTTGAATAGCCACGCGCTGCATAAAGTGTTCTACGCCCCGGATGCCGCCCATTTCCTGCCCGCCGCCAGCCCTACCCGGTCCGCCGTGGATAAGCAAGGGTAGGGGCGAGCCGTGCCCAGTGCTTTCCTTCGCCATTTCCTCGTTCAAGACCAGAATACGGCCGTGGTGGGTGGCCGCGCCCAGCACAAACTCCTGCGCCACGGCCGGGTCGTTGGTCGCCACGGAGCACACCAGCGAGCCTTTGCCCAGATTGGCCAGCGCAATGGCTTCGTCTATATCATGGTAGGGCATGAGGGTAGCCACCGGCCCGAAGGCCTCTACCTCGTGCGTATCCGTAAACCGGAACGGCTCTGGGTTCAGCATCACGATAGGCGACACAAATGCGCCTACCTGGCAGTCGCCCCCAATTACGGCCACCTGGTCCAGGTCGCCGTACACGATGGGTGTATTTTGGGCCAGGCGCTGCACCTGTTCGCGCAGGCGTTGCACCTGCGCCCGGCCGGCCAGCGCGCCCATGCGCACACCCTCGGCCTGCGGGTGCCCAATGGTGGTCTGCGCCAGCGCTTTACCCAAGGCAATCTGTACGTCTTCCACCAGGTTTTCAGGCACCACAATGCGGCGGATGGCAGTGCATTTCTGCCCGGTTTTGGCCGTCATTTCGCGGCGTACTTCCTTGATAAACAAGTCAAACTCTGCCGTACCTGGTACGGCATCAGGACCCAGCACAGCGGCGTTCAGCGAGTCGGCTTCCATCGTAAACGGCACTGCTTCCTGGATGATACGCGAATGGGCGCGCAGCTTACGTCCAGTCTCAGCCGACCCGGTAAACGTGACTACATCCTGGTAGGTCACATGGTCGAGAATGCCCTCGCCCGAGCCGCAAACCAGTTGCAGCGCGCCTTCGGGTAGTATTTTAGAAGCAATGATTTCGCGCACCACAGCCTCAGTGAGGTAGGCCGTCGGCACGGCGGGCTTCACAATAGCCGGCATACCGGCCAGCAAATTCACGGCAATCTTCTCCAACATGCCCCAGATGGGGAAATTGTAGGCATTGATGTGCACCGCTACGCCCTCCTTCGGCACCAACAAGTGATGCCCAATGAAGTTGCCGCCCTTCGACAGCGCAATGGGGTCCGACTCTACGTAGAACGGCTTGTCGGGAAACTTGCGGCGCAGCGAAGCATTGGCAAACAGGTTGCCGATGCCGCCCTCAATGTCAATCCAGCTGTCGGCGCGGGTAGCGCCGGAGCGGTAGCTCAACGTATAAAAATCCTCTTTTTTACTGTCGAGGTGAAAAGCCAAAGCCTTCAGCATGCGGCCTCGCTCGTGGAAGGTCATCTTGCGCAACGCCTTATTGCCGGTGCGGCGGGCATAGTCGAACATAGCCGCATAGTCAAGACCTTCGCCGTTGGCAATGGCCACTACCTCGCCGGTGCTGGCATCATATAATTCCTGCTGCTCGCCGGTGCCGGCCATCCAGCGGCCAAGAGCGTAGTTTTCGAGTTGGGTAGGCATAGGGTGGGAAGGTTTAGATCGAGAACTAAAACCGGCTGCTGGCTACAGCGTAGCCCCGGCTTCTGTTGGAAAGAACGTTTGCCTGGCTTGCGCCATGCGGCGCAGGAGCGGACTGGCACGGTAGCGTTCCTCGTGGTACTCGTGGTAGAGGTCGTCGAGGATGTGCAGGACGCGCGGCAGGCCCAGCGCATCGGCCCAGGCCAGCAGGCCTTGTGGGTAGTTGACACCGGTGGTCATGGCTACTTCCAAGTCGGGGGCGGTGGCTACGCGCAGGTGCAGGGCATCAGCGGCCTCGTTGATGAGCATGGCCAGTATGCGGTGAAGAATGGCTTGGCCCAGGGCTTCGTCTCGGGTAGGCGAGGGGGTAGGGGCACCGGGTGCATAGTCGTAGAAACCGCGGCCCGATTTACGGCCGTAGTAGCCGGCTTCCAGCAGCCGTTTTTGCGTGAGCGAAGGTCGGTAGCGTGGGTCGTAGAAAAAGGCCGTCCAGACGGATTCTGTCACGCGGTAGTTCACGTCGTGCCCGATGAAGTCCGTCAGCGCAAACGGCCCCATGCGGAAGCCGCCTAGCTCGGTCATGGCCCAGTCGATGGTAGCCGCGTCGGCCACACCTTCTTCCAGCAGCCGGATGGCCTCGCCGTAAAACGGGCGTGCCACGCGGTTCACGATGAAGCCTGGCGTGTCCTGCACCAGCACGGGGCGCTTGCCCCAGCTCTGCACCAAGGCGCGCACCTCGTCGGCCAGGCCAGAGCGGGTTTGCACGGCCGGCACCACTTCCACTAGCTGCATCAGCGGGGCCGGGTTGAAGAAATGAATGCCCACAAACCGCTCTGGATGTTGGCAAGCGGCAGCAATGGAGGTAATGGATAGGGAAGACGTATTTGTAGCCAATAAGCAGTCGACACTCACTACGCTCTCTATCTCCTGGAAAACCTGCTGTTTTGCGGTCAAGTCTTCCACAATGGCTTCCAGCACCAAGCCGCAATCCGCAAAATTCGCCTGCTTTTCGGTGAACTGGATACGGGTGAAGGCCGCGGCGGCGTCTTCCACTGTCAGCTTGCCTTTCTCGGCTAGCTTATCCAGGCTCTGCCGAATGCGTTGGGCGGCCTGTTGTAGCGCCGTCTGGTTTTGGTCGAGCAGCCAGACGGGGTGTCCGGCGGTGGCTGCTACTTGCGCAATACCCGCGCCCATCGCGCCGCTGCCGATAATGCCAATGGTCATGGTTGTATAGTATAATACAGTACGTAGTCATTCCGACCAGCGGGAGAAATCTCGTTTGCTAGTAATTTCTGACAACGAAGGTTACTGTGACACGCGAGATTTCTCCCGCTGGTCGAATGACGTTTTAATGGCTTTTACTGTCCCTTAAACACCGGCTGACGCTTTTCCATGAAGGCGGCTACGCCCTCCTGATAATCGGCGGTGTGGCCGGCGCGGAGTTGATAGTCAGCCTCGGCGCGGAGCTGTTGGGTGAGGTCGTTGGTGGAGCTGAGGTTCAGCAGTTGCTTGGTGTAAGCGAGGGCGCGGGTAGGTAGGGCCGCCAGTTTCTGGGTGAGCTTCGTTACCTCCTCGTCGAAGGCATCATCGGCAAAGGCTTTGTAGATCATGCCCATCTGCACGGCCTCGGCAGCGCCTACCTTGTCGCCGAGCATCATGAGGGCTGAGGCGCGCTGCTGACCCACCAGGCGGGATAGGAAATACGTGCCGCCGCTGTCTGGTATCAAGCCTATCTTGCTAAAAGCCTGAATAAACGAAGCCGATTCTTTGGCTACTACCACATCACAGGCTAGGGCCAGGTTGGCGCCCGCGCCGGCTGCCACGCCGTTCACGGCGGCCACCACCGGCTTCTCCAAATTGCGAATCAGCTCCACAATGGGGTTGTAGTGTCGCTCCACAATCTCCGACACCTCGGGGCGGTCTGGCCCGGTGATTTCCGCCAAGTCCTGCCCGGCACAAAACGCCCGGCCGGTGCCCGTGAGCACCACGGCGCGCACGCTTTCGTCTTGCTGGCACGCTTGCAACTGGTCCTGCAAGGCCAACGCCAGCGGCTTGTTGATGCTGTTGAACACATCGGGGCGGTTGAGGCGCAGCGTGGCTACGCCGGCATTGAGGGAGAAATGGAGGGAATCACTCATAAAGAAAAGTAAGGGGAAAGTCTACGCGTGGCATTTGAAGTAATCGAACGGCTCGCGGCAGTCGTTGCACTGGTAGAGGGCTTTGCAAGCCGTGGAGCCAAACTGGCTGACTAGATGCGTGTTATCGGACTTGCAGAGCGGGCAGCGCACGGCCGTATCGGCCCCGAATAGGTTGAGCATATGGCCCGTGGCGGTGCCGTCTACGGGCGGCGCAATGCCGTAGTCCTCCAGCTTCTGACGACCGGCGGCGCTCATCCAATCTGTGGTCCAGGCGGGGCGCAGCTGGGTATGAATCGTCACATTAGAAAACCCCTCAGCCAGCAGCCGCAGCCGAATGTCGGTGGCAATGGCATTCATGGCCGGGCAGCCCGAGTAGGTAGGCGTAATGGTGATGGTTGCGTGCTCATCCTCAACCACTACATCGCGCACAATACCCAAATCGAGGATGCTGAGCACCGGCACCTCGGGGTCCGATACCTCTTCCAGCAACTGCCATAGCTTTTTGGCTGTTAGCGGTTGGCTGTTAGCTGCTAGCTGTTGCGGCGTTGTGGCTGTTAGTTTATGCACGATTAGGTGAGTTAAGAGAAGCTATCAGCTAACAGCCAATAGCTAGCAGCTAAAAATACTACCAGGTCATGCCGGGGTAGGCGCGTTGCATGTACTGCAATTCAGCCAGTAAGTAGCCTAGGTGCTCGGAATGGCGGCCCAGTTTGCCGCCCTGCTGCATCACTACGCCCTCGGGCAGGGGTAGGGTGGCCTCCGCGAATACGTGGGCCGTGTGCGCCTGCATGGCTGGCAGTAGGGATGCGTAGTCGGGGAGGAGGCCGGCGGTTTGCAGGGTGTGCTCGGCGGGGGTAGGGGTGGTCAACTCGTCGGCGTAGCGCCAGAGGGTGCGCAGGGCTTTTTCAATGCGCTGACGGCTTTCCTCCGTGCCATCGCCCAGCCGAATCACCCATTCCGAACTCCACTTCAAATGATACGCAGCCTCCTTCACCGATTTTTCGGCGATGGCAGCCAGCCGCTCATCGGGGTAGCGCTGAAGCTGTTGCAACACATGGTAGTGGAAGTTGTCGAAGAGGAACTGCCGCACAATGGTAGCGGCGAAGTCGCCGTTGGGCTGCTCCACTAGCAGGGGGTTGCGGTATTCGGTAGCTGGGCGCAGAAACGCGAGGTCGTCCTCGGTGCGGCCTTGGCCCTCCAGTTCGGCGGCGTACTGATAGAGGCTGCGGGTTTCGCCCAGCAAGTCTAGCGCAATGTTAGCCAGAGCCAAGTCCTGTTCCAACACCGGCCCGTGCCCGCACCACTCCGACAAGCGGTGGCCTAGCACCAGGCTCGTATCGGCCAGCTGCACCAGGTAGGTCAGCAAGGCCGCGTGCACTTCGGGCGGGTACGTGGGTAGGGGTTGGGTGGTAGTTGAAGCAGATTGCATAACCTACAGATTTACATATGTTTGATGGAGTCCGGGACCTCGAAGAAGGTAGGGTGCCGATACACTTTATCCGCCGCCGGATCGAAAAAGGCAGCCGCATCATCGGGGTTAGAAGCGTGGATGTGACGCGACTCTACCACCCAGATACTCACGCCTTCGAGGCGGCGCGTGTACACGTCGCGAGCGTTTTGCATGGCCATAGCGGCGTCGGCGGCGTGCAGGCTACCCACGTGTTTGTGGTCGAGGCCCTGCTTGCTGCGGATAAAGACTTCCCACAGGGGCCATTCAGATTGTGTCATTTTATTAAGCTGTTAGCTGATGGCTATTAACTGTTAGCCACGTGTACAAACCAAGATAGAGCTAGTAGCTAACAGCCATCAACTAATAGCTTTCTCCGTTCTTTTCTTGGCATGTGCCAGGGCGGCTTCGCGCACCCAGGCGCCGTCTTCGTGGGCCTGCACACGGGCTTGCAGCCGGTCGTGGTTACAGAGACCGTTGCCCTTCACCACCTGCCAGAACTCGTCCCAATCTACTTCGCCGAAATCGTAGGCCTTTTTGTCTTCGTTCCAGTGCAAGTCCTTGTCGGGAACCATAAGACCCAGAAACTCGGCCTGAGGCACCATCATATCCACGAATTTCTGGCGCAGCTCGTCGTTGGTGAAGCGCTTGATACGCCACTGCATCGAGCGCTCGGTGTTAGGCGACTCCGCGTCTTTCGGCCCGAACATCATCAGGGTAGGCCACCACCAACGGTTGAAAGCTTCTTGGGCCATAGCTTTTTGCTCGGGCGCACCCTCACACAAGGTCTGCATAATCTCGAAGCCCTGACGCTGGTGAAAGCTCTCCTCTTTGCAAACGCGCACCATGGCGCGGGCGTAGGGGCCGTAGGAAGTGCGGCACAGCGGCACCTGGTTCAGAATGGCGGCGCCATCTACCAGCCAACCCACGCAGCCAATATCGGCCCAGCTGAGGGTAGGGTAGTTGAAAATGCTGGAATACTTGGCCTTACCCGAGTGCAGGTCGGCCAGCATCTGGTCGCGGGAGGCGCCCAGGGTTTCGGCAGCCGAGTAGAGGTAGAGGCCGTGGCCGGCTTCGTCCTGTACCTTCGCCAGCAAAATGGCCTTGCGTTTCAGGGAAGGCGCCCGCGTAATCCAGTTACCCTCCGGCAGCATGCCTACCAACTCAGAATGAGCGTGTTGAGAAATCTGCCGAATCAAGGTTTTACGGTAAGCATCGGGCATCCAATCCTTCGGCTCAATGCGCTCATCGGCGTCGATACGGGCTTGAAACTGTTCTTCCTGGGTGAGTTCTAGCGTTTCCATAGTTTTCTAACAATGGTTAACTAACATTTGTTAGTTAAAGGTAGGGAATTTAAATGCTCTGTCATTCTGAGCGGAGCGAGGAATCTGAGTCAGCCATTAGGGTTTCCTCTCATATCAAATTCAGATTCCTCGCTCCGCTCGGAATGACAGAGCATATCACTTACTGGTCAAAATCCACCTGGACCTCTGCCGAAACCGGTCGGGCCTGGCACGTGAGCACGTAGCCTTTTGCCACTTCGATGTCAGATAGTGAGTAGTTTACGTCCATTTCTACCTGGCCGGTTGTGATGCGGGCGCGGCAGGTGCTGCACATGCCGTTTTTGCAGGAGTAGGGCGCATCTACGCCGGTAGCCAGCAGCTCGTCCAGGATGGTATTGCCGTAGTACGACATTGGCAGCACGTGCGTGTGGCCGTCGAGCTGCACCGTTACATGGCTCTGCTGGTCGTCGTGGCCGGGCGGTGGGGTAGGGGCAGCAGTGGTAGGCCTAGGTGTACTGGTCCCGAATAGCTCAAAATGCACCTTCTCGGGCGCCACGCCAGCCTCCGACAAGGCAGCGCGCACGTCTTGAATCATCTGCTCGGGGCCGCAGATAAAGCACTGGTCGATGAGGCTAGGCGGAATGAGTGTGGTCAGGAACTGCTGTACTTTTGCCTGATCGAGGTGGCCAAAGAATAGGTCTGTATCGCCCTGTTCGCGGCTGAGGACGTGGTAGACACGCAGGCGCTGTAAGAACGTATTCTTCAGCGCCTCAATAGCTTCCTTGAAGATAATACTGTTGCGGCCCCGGTTGCCGTACACCAGCGTCACGCGGCTTTGGGGCTCCGTGAGCAGCACCGTTTTGATGATGCTTAGGATGGGCGTAATGCCGCTGCCCGCGGCAAACGCCACGTAGTGCCGGGTTTGGGTAGCAAGTAGGGTAGCCGGCCCAAAGCTGCCGGCCGGGGGCATCACCTCCACCGCGTCGCCGGCCCGCAGTTCTTCCACGGCTAGCTGCGAGAACCGCCCGCCGGGTACTTTCTTCACTGCTACGCGCCACTCCTCGTCTAAGGGGCTGCTGCACAGTGAGTAGGAGCGCCGAATTTCCTCGCCGCCTACCTCCCGCCGAAACGTGAGATATTGTCCCGGGCGGTACTGGAACGTTGCCCGTAGCTCGGCGGGCACGTCCAGCGTGAGGGCCACGCAGTCAGGCGTCTCGCGAGTGATGTGCTTGATTTTAAGGGTATGGAAGCGGGGCATTTTCCTTAGTTTTTAGTTTGTCATCCTGAGCTTGCGAAGGACCTTATCACGCGTGAACAAGTCGATGTTATGCTGGTCATTCTACTGGCATAAGGTCCTTCGCAAGCTCAGGATGACAATGCATAGTAGGCGGACTCACGATTCATCTAGCCAATCCATTCAGCAGAATCGTCATGATGTTTTCCTCCAGCTCTTCGGGTGTCACATCGCGGCCGGGGCGGTACCACAACTCCACCCAGCGCACTGCTGATAGAATGGTGAACAGCGCCACCGACACGTTGACGGGTTGCAGCTCGCCGGCGGCTATGCCCTGCTCGATGAGCGCGGCAAAGCCTTTCTCGTAGCGTTTGCGGGCCGTTTTGAAGGCTTCCAGCGTGTCGCCGGTGAGGTATTTCCAATCGTTGTTGCCGACGGACACGGCCGCGCCGTCCTCAATCATCAGCTGAATATGACGGCCAATCAGCGCCCGGATTTTCTCCACGTACGTGGCTGCCATCTGCTCTACCTCCGTGAGCTGTCGGATGTAGGTATCGGAAACGTGAAAGCAGATCAGCTCCAGAATCTCGTCTTTAGACTTGATGTGGTTGTACATACTGGCGGCCTCCATGCCTACCTGCGCTGCCAAATCGCGCATAGAGGTGCCGCCAAAGCCCTTCAGCTTGAATAACTTGGCTGCCTCGTCCAGAATCAGCTGGCGCTTGGCGGAGTTCGTGCGTTTGCTCATGCAACGAGGCGGAGATGATAACTACATAGAACCAGTGCTGCTTGCGCAGTGGCCTAAAGATACTTCAACTAACAAACATTCGTTAAAGTTGGCGCGAAGTAGAGATGCAACAATTTGTGTCTCTACGCCGTGCATCAACATAAACGTCAACTGCCCGGCTGCCTGTGCTTCAATAAGCAGGACAACCGGGCAGTCAGATAAAAACCGAAACCTAGAAACTAGGGGCGGCGGTTGATGGCGTTCAAATCCTCAAACGCGTGCTTAAGACGCTCTACGAAGGTGGTTTCGGCGGAGCGCAGCCACACGCGTGGGTCGTAGTACTTCTTGTTGGGCGAGTCGGGACCGGTGGAGTTACCGATCTGGCCTTGTAGGAAGTCTTCGTTCTTCACATAGTAGTCGCGGATGCCCTGCCAGAACGCCCATTGCAGGTCGGTGTCGAGGTTCATCTTCACAGCGCCGTAGCTGATGGCCTCGCGGATTTCCTCGCGCGAAGAACCCGAACCGCCGTGGAATACAAAGTTGATGGGTTGCGGGCCGGTTTTGAAGTGCTCCTGCACGTAATCCTGCGAGTTTTTCAGGATGATGGGTTGCAGCTTCACGTTGCCGGGCTTGTATACGCCGTGCACGTTGCCGAACGCCGCCGCAATGGTAAAGCGGGGGCTTACCTTGCTCAGCTCCTCGTAAGCGTAGGCCACTTCCGAAGGCTGGGTGTAGAGCTTGGACGAGTCCACGTCAGAGTTATCCACGCCGTCTTCTTCGCCGCCGGTTACGCCCAACTCAATTTCCAGGGTCATGCCCAGCTTATCCATGCGCTCCAGGTAGCGCTTGCAGATTTCGATGTTCTCCTCGATGGGCTCCTCCGACAAGTCCAGCATGTGCGAGCTGTAGAGTGGCTGGCCGTGCGTCTGGAAATGCTTTTCGCCGGCAGCCAATAGGCCGTCGATCCAGGGTAGGAGTTTCTTAGCGGCGTGGTCGGTGTGCAGAATCACAGGCACATCGTAGAGGGCAGCCATTTGGTGCACGTGCTGGGCACCCGAAATGGCACCGGCAATGCTGGCACGCTGATCGGAGTTAGACACGTACTTGCCAGCGAAGAACTGCGCGCCACCGTTTGAGAACTGCACGATAACGGGCGAATTCACTTCGTGGGCGGCTTCCAGCACGCCGTTCACAGTGTTGCTACCCGTCACGTTGACGGCGGGTAGGGCGAAGGCATTATCCTTGGCGTATTGGAACAACGACTGTACTTCGTCGCCGTGGAGCACACCAGCGCGCAGCTTGGTTAGGGTTTGGTCGGCCATAGGGCAAAATATAGAGGCAATGAAAAAAGAATTCGTGGGAGCGTCAAACCTACGAAAACCGGCCGTTAGTTGCTAACCGGCCACGCTGGTAACGCTGCCATTCATCCTCTTTCCTAACCAGCTACTACCCCAAATCGTTTAGCGCCAGTGTCGGATACGCAGTCTACAGCCGACGGCGGTAGGGGCGCAAGGGAGTAGATGAAAGGGGCTTAATAAGGGGGCCTACCCCGCCGTGGAGTGCAAAATATGCTGCCAGAGCAGCTTCCAGACCCGGCTTATCGTCCAGGCTTAGGTCGGCCAATACGTTGGC
Organism: Hymenobacter sp. NBH84; assembly: GCF_014217645.1. Classification (NCBI taxonomy): domain Bacteria; kingdom Pseudomonadati; phylum Bacteroidota; class Cytophagia; order Cytophagales; family Hymenobacteraceae; genus Hymenobacter; species Hymenobacter sp. NBH84. Next base: position 2,066,721 of record NZ_CP043644.1, on the reverse strand, counting down.
CTGATCCAAAGGAGCTGCCGACAGGCTGAGGCGGCAACGGTTAATCAAGTAAGGGTGCTCGAGGTAGACGTGGGTGCCATCCTGCGCAGCGTGGGTGTGCATGCAGCGCCAAGAATCGTCGTTGGGGCTCCGTTGCGTGGTGCGGGAATGGTTGTCCAGAGGTTCAAAACCCAGGGCACTTAAATAGGCTTGTGTCATGGGTGAAGGTATGTATAAATAATTGATTTTCAGGTATAAATACTTAAAGCGCTAGTGCATACCCAACTGCGTACACCGCCCGTCAGATACAGCAGCAGCACTAGAAAAGGTTTTTGCAACAAAAATCAAAAAATGCAATCGGCTAATGCCCAGAGTATTTGCTGCTTAAGTGAAATAACGCGTAACAATTTGGTAATAAGTGGGCGTATCTAAGCAGACTTTCCTTAAAAACACCGTTTAAGGTGGTGCTGCACGGGTAATGCAGTGGACGATAACCGCACATATTTCTGATTCTACTCTTTACGCATGCGCACTTTTCTCTCCCGCGGTCTGGTCGGCTTTGCTCTGTGGCTTTCTGTTGTTACGCCTACCCTAGGCCAGGTTACGCCGGCGCCCATTACGCCCGCTGATACTATCACCCGCCCCTACGAAAACCCCAATGGCATTCCAACCCCGCCAGCCGCGCGGCCGCCGTGGTACAAGGGCAAGCTGGTGCGGGCAAGCATCATTCCGGCCATTCTGATTACCTACGGCGCCACTACCATCAACGGCAACGGCTTCTATAGTAGCTACCAAGCCAACCGCGACATTCACAAGCTGTTCCCTACCTTCCGCACCCGCGCCGACGATATCTTGCTTGTGGCACCCTACCTGGAGCTGGGCGCCGTGCTGCTGGCCGGCGTCGAGTCGCGCGACGATAACCTGAACATCGGCTTGGTAATTCTTAAGAGCGAGGCCATCATGCTCAGCAGTGTGTTTGCGCTGAAAAACCTCACTAAAATTCGCCGGCCTGATAATTCCGATATGCTGTCTTTCCCCTCGGGGCATACAGCGCAGGCGTTTTTGGCGGCCAGTATCGTGCACAATGAGTTTCGGCACAAAAGCCAATGGTATGGCATTGGCGCCTATACCATTGCCACCAGCGTGGCCGCGCTACGCATGATTAATAGCAAGCACTGGCAGAGCGATGTGGTGGCGGGAGCCGGCATTGGCATCTTATCGGCGCACGTGGGCTACCTCACGCACCGCAACCGCTGGGGCCGCAAGCCCATCCTGCCTAAAGGCATGAGCTTTTCGCCTACTTGGCAATACAACGCGCCTGGTTTGGGCATGGTGTGGCAGTTGTGAGGTGGTGAGTGAATAAAAGCGTCTGTCATCCTGAGCGGAGCGAAGGACCTTCTGCCAGTTGAACGAGTCGTTGGTACGCTTGTCGTTCTACCGTGATAAGGTCCTTCGCAAGCTCAGGATGACAGCCGTATTTTCTATTCACAAACTCACCACCTCACCACTTACTCCTCCATAATATCCTCATTCCAGAGGGTAGGCTCGGCTTCGATGAACTCCTGCATCATCTCCACGCACTCGGGCAGGTTGAGGATTTCCACCTCCACGCCGTGCGACTGCAAAAACTCCAGCGACTCGCCGAAGGTCTGCGCTTCGCCTACCACTACCTTCGGAATCTTGAACTGCACGATGGTGCCGGCGCACATGTAGCAGGGCATGAGAGTGGTGTAGAGCACCGTGTCGCGGTAGGTGCGCTGGCGGCCGGCATTGTTGAGGCAGTCCATCTCGCCGTGCAGGATGGGGTTGCCCTCCTGCACACGCTTGTTGTGGCCGCTGGCCACTAGTTCGTCGCCGCGGCGCAGCGCGGAGCCAATCGGAATACCGCCTTCTTTCCGGCCAGCGCGGGCCTCATCGATGGCGGCTTGCATGAATTGGTCTTTCATGGGGTAGGAGTTTTTATTGAAGTAGAAGCTATTTAAATTAACTGAAAGAGTCACCGAAACGGTGTAGAGACGCATACTTGCGTCTCGTCGCTTGTGTCGTGCGTGCGGAACCGTTCAACGACGAGACGCAAGTATGCGTCTCTACACCGTTCAACAAGCAACTGAAACAGTTTCCTAGATAAAGTAGAATACCGAGAACGGTCATTCTAGCTACCGCGCGCAAATGCCCCGGTAGGCGCAATACTGGCACCTATCTAGGTCGTCGGTTTTGCGGATAGGCTCTAGCGGGTCGAGAATGCGGTGCACCAGTTGCCCCAGCAGCTCCTCGCTGGCCTGGCGAAACGACTGGCCGTCCTCCGTCAGAAACGACATATCGGCCGTGAGCAGGCCGCCAGGTAGATTGCGCATGGAGAGGATGGCCGCGTCGGCGGCCGGCTGGCCCTCGGCTTCTAACATAAAGCGGTAGAGCCAGAGCTGACGCACCTTCTCCGCGCCCGAGCTAGCCTCCATCAGTAAGCGTTCTACGGCCGCAGAGGCAGGCTCTTTGGCTTTTTGCAGCTTCAGTTCGAAGCCCTGCACCATACCGGTTTTGTAGTCTACCACTCGCAGGCTGCCATTGGGTAGGCGGTCGAGGCGGTCGGCGTAGCCGATGAGGCGCACTGGCAGCTTTTCGCCGTCGGGCATAGGCACGAATACCGTGGCAAACAGCTGCTGCTCCAACCCATGAATCTGCAAGGGTAGGGCGCCTGGCTGCGTGAGTAGGCTCTCGAAGTAACGCCGCACTAGCTGTACGGCTACCTGGCCCAGCACGTAGTTTAGGCCTTCGTCGGCGCGGGCGTGGCGCTCTTTTTCCTCGCGGCGCAGGGCGCGGGCCACCTCTTTATCGGCCTGTTTGATGAGCCCTGGAATATCCTCGGCCGTGAGCAGGCGCTGCCCCTGTGCAAAAGGCTGCAACAGCTTTTCCAGCGCCGCGTGCACCGCCGTTCCAAACCCATCGGCTCCCAGCGTTTCCTCTACCTCCTCGGCCTCCTGAAACCGCGCAATGCGGGAGAAATAAAACTGCAACGAGCAGCCCACGAACTGGTTGAGCGCTGAGGGCGACAAGCCGCGCTCCAACGCGCCGCGTAGAGCGGTCAGCATTTCGGGGTCTTTAGCAAGGGTGAGGTCGCCAAGGGCCGTTTCTACTATTTCAGTGCCTATGGGTATTTCTTTTGCTGGCGAGGGTAGGGAAGAAGGTGCCGTTTCCACCGTCACATCGCGCAGCTCCATTCGGGAGTTTTGCAGACGTAAGTCGTTCTCTATCTGCAATAGAAAGCGGCTTCGCTCGCCGGTGCGGCTGCCGTCGGCGCCGGGTAGCACGTGCAGTAGGTCTACGCGGCGGGCGCGCTGCAAGAGGCGCCAGAACTGGTAGGCGGTGGCCGCTTCGTGGTCGGCGTAAGTAGGCATGTTGAACTGCGTGAGCACGTCGTAGGGAAACAGCGACGCGTGATTTTTGGGGGCCGGCAGCACCCGCTCGTTACAGCTCAGAATGATGATATGGTCGAAGTCCAAGGCCCTGGTTTCCAGCAGACCCATTACCTGTACGTCGGCAATGGGCTCGCCGGAGAAGGGTAGACGAGTGCGGGCCATCTGCTCGTAGAGGAAGCGCCGGAACGAGCGCACCGACAGCCGCTGCTCCCGGCAGTCGAACACCGAATCGAGCCGCTTCACCAGCGTAAAAAACAGGTACAGATACTCCGCCTCAATGGCCGAGTGCTGATCCTGGTAGGCCTTCTTGAGTAGGTCGATGAGTGTGTAGCAGGCGGCAATGATGTCGTCGCAGGTGTCCCAGGTGGCAAACAGCGCCTCAATGAGCGGGTGTTGCTGGCCCATTTCCAGTAGCTCGGTGGCGGGTAGCAGCACGGCCTGGCGCTTGACAATCTGCTGGCAAATCTGGTCGAGCAGGTGGTGGGGCTGCTCGGGCTGCTGATCGAGCCAGTGCTGATAGCGCCGCAGAAACGGGTGCGTGAGCAGCTTTTGCACGGCCAAATGATGGTAGCGCGGCACGCCGTAGCCCGTTTCCTGCGAGCCCTCCCGGATGCCGGTGAGGTGCACCTCAAACAGCAAATCGACTAGGTTGAACAGGGGGGTGCTCTGGAAGCTCAGGCCCATGGTCACGTTGTACTCGGGCACGGCATCGAGGGGCAAGCCGTGAAGCACGGGTAGGAGCAGGGTTTCGTCGGGCAGCACCACGGCTACCTTGGCCTTGGGGTCGAGGCGGCGCGATTCGGCCAGCAGCTGCCCGGCTACCTTGCCTTGCATGGAGGAATTAGCCACGCCCACAAACTGCACCTGGCGGGGTAGGCCGCGCAGCAGCTCCGGTAGCCCGTGGCCGGGTACGCCGCCAAAGGCTTCGGCTGGCAAATCCCACAGCTTGCGGTAGCGGCGCAAGTGCTGGCCGGCGCGGTTGGGCGAGTCGGTTTCCAGGTAAAATGCGTCGCCATCAAACAGCACCTCGGCCCGACCGGCTTTGCGCAGACGCTGAATCAGTTTTTCTTCGGACTTCGATAAGGTGCCAAGTCCTAGGAATACATGCTGAGGTAGCGCTTCGCCGGCTTCCAAACGGTTCTTCACGCGGCGGGCAGCCAGGCGGTAGGCCAAGCCGGGGTAGGCAAGGTGGTCGTGTTCCATGCGCCGGCGCAGGCGCCAGTACACCTTCTCCAGATCATCCCAAAAACGGAAGTAGGCAGCCGTGGTGCTGTCCTCGGCGGGCGTGAGCGACAAATCCCAGCGCTCCAGGGCTTTGGCCTGGGTGAGGTATTCAAAGACTTTTTTCGGGTTGGCCAGGTTCTGATCGAGGTTGGAAAAGTCCTGCACCAGCAACCCCGACCACCCCACGAACTGGTCGAAATCCAGGCGGGCGTCGATGTCGCGCAGGATGTCGAACAGCAAGAGTTGCAGGGCAATGGGTTCCTCTACCTGCACGCCCGCCAGCTCTACCATATAGTCTTCCATGGCCGCGATGCGCGGGCTCCACACGGCCTGGCCTACCTCGGCGGCCAGAGACAGTTCGTTCTTCAAATACACCACCGCCCGGCGCGTGGGCACTACCACCACCACATCCGACAACTCCCCGCCGGGGTAGCGCGCCAGCAGGTCGCGGGCGGCCTGGGCGAGGAAGGGCAGGGGCCGCGCAGTGGGTGGCGCGGTGGTATTTTCGGGAAAAGTAGCAGTAGATCGGGTAGAAGGCATATACTTGGTGCAGCAAACGGCAACTTAAAGGTACGCTACTCCGTCAACCCTCACACCATGAAAAAATTCCTCCTCGCTACGTTCTTCCTCGCGGCTTCCGCTGCGCCGCTCGCTGCCCAGCAGCAAATCCTACCGCTCTATACCGGCACTATTCCCAACTCCAAGCCCAATAAAAGCGTCACCGAAACCGCCGAGAAGCGCCCCGACGGCGGCGAGTTTGTGCGGCAGGTGGTACAGCCCAAGCTGCTGGTCTACCCTGCGCCGGCCGACAAAGCCAACGGCACCGCCGTGGTGGTATGCCCTGGCGGTGGCTACGGTATCTTGTCGATGGTGAACGAGGGCTACCAGGTAGCCGAGAAACTGAACGCCATGGGTATCACGGTGTTTGTGCTGAAATACCGCCTGCCCGACGACCGTACCCAACCTGACAGAAGCATTGCGCCGTTGCTGGATGTGCAGCAGGCCATTCGGATGGTGCGTGAGCAGGCTGCCAAGTTCAACATCAACCCCAACCGCATTGGGGTAGCGGGTTTCTCGGCTGGTGGGCACCTGGCTAGCACAGCCGGTACGCACTTCGCGAAGCCAGTAGGAAACAAGCCTGGCCCTACCTCCGTGCGCCCCGATTTTCTGATTCTGGCCTACCCCGTTATCACGTTTGCCGATAGCCTAACGCATGGCGGCTCACGGGATAATCTGGTGGGTAAAAATGCTTCGACTGAGCAAATAAAGCTGTATTCCAACGAGTTGCAGGTATCGGCCCAAACGCCGCCTACCTTCCTAGTACACTCCGAGGACGACGGGGTAGTACCGGTGCAAAATAGCCTGCTGTTCTACCAAGCCTGCCTGCACCACAAGGTGCCCGTAGAAATGCACCTCTACCCCAAAGGTGGCCACGGCTACGGCTTCTATAACCGCACAACAAAGGACGATTGGGCGGAGCGGCTACGTAACTGGTTGGATATGAACGGGTGGCTGACGAAGTAGCTCGTAATAAAGTTAGATTAAAAAGCAGTGCCCCTCCTTTCTCAAGGAGGGGCACTGCTTTTTAACTGATACCGGTAGCAGCCGGGCTACTCCTTGGTAAACCGACCAAGGTAGCCGCCGCCCTCCACTAGCTTGAGCGTCAGCTTACTTTTCTTGCTGACGCTGCTCTTTTGGATAGCATCTGCCTTTGGGTTACCGGCTTCATCGGCTAATGTAGCGGCCTGGTAGCTGCCCGTGCCAAGAAAACCCAGATCAACAGCGACGGACTGGGCTTTTTCGCCGTTCAGGGCGGCAAGGTACCAAGTGGTGCCGCTGCGGCGCGCCAACAGGGAGAGAGTACCTATTTCACTGGCTGGCAACACAATCGTTTCGTCCCACACGGTGGGCATGTTCACAATCAGGTCTTTGGCTTTGCTGGCCAGCATGTCTTCGGGGTTGGCGGCTACGCACAGAAAGGGCGAGGTGAACGTGGCCAGCGAAGCCATTTGGTGGGCGAACGTAGTGCCTTTGCCAATGTCGCGGAAAGTGAGGGGAGTGTAGTCGCCGTGGCCGGCCAGGTAGCGTGTGAAGGGTAGGGTAGCATTATGGGCCGGCCACACGGTTGCGTTTTCCAGGCCCCGAACACCCTCGCGCGACAGCTCATTGGGCCAGGTGCGCGACTCGCCAGTGGGCTTATTGGCGCCGTGAAAGTCCAGCATCAGCTGTAATTCGGCGGCATCGTGTAGAGCAGCCTGGTAAAAGTCGATAATCTCCTGCGACTCAGTGTCGAAGAAGTCGATTTTTAGTCCTACTACGCCTGTGTCCTTGCAGCGCTTAAAGAAGGCTTTGCGGGCAGTAGGATCTTTCAGGCCGGGGGTGCCGTCGTGGTCGGGGTAGGCTTTCCATACCCACACCTTTACCTTTTGGGCGTCAGAATACGTCACCAACTCTTGCAGCAACGCCCACGGGTCTTTGCCGCCATCGTTCCAGCGCGACCAGCCTTCATCTACCAAGTTATATTGAATGCCTAGCTGCCCGGCCCACTGCGAAAAACGCTTCATGTTCTCGAACGTCACGCCGCCGTTGCCGGCCAGCCACGACCACACGCTCTTGCCCGGTTTAATCCAGCTAGTAGCCAGCCCCTGCGGAAACAGTTTCGGATCGGGTTTGGGCGACACGTTGTGCACAATGTCGCAGTTCACCAGCGTGTTCAGGTCGGACCCTACCTCGATGATGCGCCAGGGCGTTTCGACGGAGCCGGTTTTCTTCGTGTCGCCGGTCAGATGGGCCTTGAACACGCGCTGCCCCTCCGCCACTAGCGACATGCCCGCAAAGTCGGTTAGGCCACCCTCGGTAATGGCCACATAACCCTGCTTGTTGGGTAGCTGCACCGTGAGCGGTGGCCCGGCTTTCTGGCCAGCCGGTACGTCTTCGATGCGCTGCTTTTGATACTTACCTTCGTAGTTGCCGATATCGGGCTGGCTCCACACGATGCTACCCGCAGGTAGGGTGAAGCGGGTATCATCGGCCGTGGTAGTACTGGCGCCGGTTTTGTTGACCACGTAACGCAGCGCCACACCATCGTTGAACACGCGCGTTTCCACTTGAAACCCGGACGTATTACCGCTTCCCTGCACCGGCACAATAGCCTGGTTGTACTGGTTCACGGCTTTGCTGTGTACGCCGCGCCACGGGTAGGTTTCGTTAACCGACGTGCGCTTTACAGCACCGAACGCACGGCCTTCGCCGATTTTCTGCTGATCTACCTGCAAGCCAAGCGTCGAGGGCTCAACGACTGCTTTGCCCTTGTACACTACACGGTATTGCAGCTGACCTTGCGTCAAGAATAGTTCTACCTGAAGCTTCTTGTCAGGACTAAGAACTGAGGTTGGCTTAGTTTGCGCCAGTAAGTGGTGGATAGGTAGGGTTTGACTTAGCAATAGAGCAAAGCCGAACAAGGGAAGTTTGCGCATAGTAGGGTTGAAAGATGGTTAGGGTAAGGTGCGGGACAGATGGAAGCTACAGTTAGAAAGCTAGACTAACTCCCTTCCTTTTTTAAGGAGGGGAATTCTAGCCTAGTCTAGCTTTAACTATAGTTGATTATTGTGTAATAACCGCTACTTCGCCGCCGTCGCGGAATAGCGCATAAGGTACAAAATACCCTTGGTTGGCGGTCCCGTTCACCTGAATGCTGCGCAGGTTGCGGCCCGTGCCGGTGTGCTTCACCGTCAAGGTTTTACCGCCGGGCATGTGCCACTGCACCTCCTCGAATACCGGCACGCTCACGATGTAGCGCGCATCGGCCGCCGAGAAGGGGTAGAGGCCCGTGGAGCTGAACACGTACCAGGCCGACATCTCGCCGGCGTCGTCCATGCCGGAGTAGCCCAGCTGGTTTTTGCCCATGCCGTAGAAGCGTTCCATAATCTCGTCGAGGCGGCGTTGCGACTTCTCGGGTTTGTCGATAAAGTAATAAGAGAAAGGCGTTTCGTGGTCGGGCTGGTTGCCGTGGCAGTACTGCCCAATGAAGCCCGATACGTTGCGAGCAATATAGCTCGGGTTCCAAGGCACCGTAAACAGCGAATCCAGTTTGGCCTCGAAAGCCTGTGGGCCGCCGTATAGCTTCACCAAACCCGGCATATCGTGGGGGGCGAAAAACGACACCTGCCAGGCGTTGGCCTCGCGGTACATGTACTCGTAGTAGGGATACTCTGGGTTGAAGTTCTTCACCCACTGCCCGTTGGCCAAGCGGCCGCGCATGAAATTGGTGCCGGAGTCGAAGACGTTGCGGTAATTCTTCGAGCGCGCCATGAGGGTGCGGTAGTTGGCAGTGTCTTTCAGAATTTTTGCCAACTGCGCCACGGCGTAGTCGTCGAAAGCGTATTCCAACGTTTTCGACACGCCGGCTTTGCCCTTGGTTTCCACCTGGGGGTTAGGCGCTTCTTCGGTAGCGATGTAGCCTTTCTCGATGTATTCCTTGATGTGGGGGCGCGTGCCGCCTTCCACATTGGCGTTGCGCAGAAGTAGGCGGTACACGTCCTGCACATCAAAATTGGTGAGGCCGCGCTGGTAGGCGCCCGCGATAAAGGCCGCGCCATGGTCGCCGTGGAAGAAGGTAGGAATGAAGCCGGTCTTCTTGCCCACGTCGTGCAACGACTTAATGACATCCGTACTGGCCTCGGGCGCGAGCATGCTCATCAGCACGTCCTTGTTGCGGTAGGTGTCCCACAACGACGGCTCGGTGTAGTAGTTGAAGTCGGCTTTCACCACGTTGCCTTTCGTGTCGCGGTACTCGCCGTTCAGGTCGCTGCGCAGGGCCGGCCACAGGAAGGAGCGGTACAGGCAGCTGTAGAACATTTCCTTCTGCTTGGGCGTACCGCCCTTCACGTCTACCCGCGCCAGCATGGTTTCCCAAGTGTCGGCGGCAGCGCGGCGCACCTGCTCAAACGAGCGGCTACCGATTTCTTGCGCCAGGTTTTGCTTGGCATTCTCGATGCTCACGAACGAGATGCCGACGCGCAGCTCCACCGGTTTTTTGCCGCCATCGGGCAAGTGTAGCACGGCCAGGCCATCCTTTGTGCCCGGTCCGCGCACATCCAGGTTTTGGATATTCTCGCTGAGCATTCCGTAGAAAAACACCGTTTGCCGACCGGTTTCCTGAAAACCCTGCACGGCCGCGTCGCCTACCTTTTCCATCGCCCAATTGGTTACCCGCTCGTTGGACTGCGCCAGCTTGAACACGATGCTGCGGTTGTCCTTCTGCGCAAACCGGTACCGGTGAAACCCGGCCCGTAGGGTAGAAGTCAGCTCCACCTGCACGCCGTAGTCCTGCAGCATTACGCCGTAGTAGCCCGGCGAGGCCGATTCGGTTTTCTTGTCGAAGCGCGAGGAATAATCGCCCTTTGCATTGGCGCCCCCCGTTACGGGTAGCACCGGTAGGTGGCACAGGTTCCAGTGGCCTTTGTTGGTGTGCGCAAATGCCACAATCACCGAGTCCTCGTAGTCGTAGCCCGCGCCGGTATGAAACTCCGTGATGGGGCTCAGCTGCACCATGGCATTGGGTAGGGAACTGCCCGGAAACACCAACCCGGCCCACGCGCCGCGCCAGTCTGGGGGCGTGGTGTAGCCCATGTCTTTGGGGTCGTTCAGCGGCCCCGTCCCCATAAAGGGGTTGGCGTATTGCAGATGGCTGCCCAACTTCTCACTACGTCCGCCGTTGGCAGTGCCGGCGGGCGGGGTGGTTTTGGTGCAGGAGAAGACGGCCAGCGCAGAAAGAAGAAGGCAATAGCTAGGTCGTTTCAGCATGAGTTTGGGGGTAATAATAACCCTGACAGGGGCTTGAAATCCTGTCAGGGTTAAGAGTTTTACAATTAAGGAGACAAACTCCTTTACAGCACGTTGCGGGACTGCAAATCGGCCAGCGCTTCCAGCATCATCACGCCGCTCATTTCAGTAGAGCCGTCCACGGTGGTACCGGGTAGGGTAGTCCAGTTAGTGTTGAAGATATATTGCGGCCGGCGCGTGCCTTTGGAATAGAGGCTTTCGCCGTTGAACTTCAGAAAGGACACGTAGTTGGCCCGGTTGGTGGCACTCACGGCCGGCTCAGTAGCCAAAATGGTTAGGTAGCGCACCAAAACACCTTTGAACAAGCCACCGTCGCCGCCACCTTCATCCTTCATAATACCACCCGGCGAGAGCTGGGTGTTGTTGAGCACGTAGGCGGCCGTGCGGTTGGCATCATCGAGGTAGGAGGTTTGCTGGGTGGCGCGGTACAGCGCCACGCCCGCTCCTATAAAGGTGCCCTGATTGTAGGTGAAAAGCCAGTTCTTGTCAATCTGGTTGTTGTTCTCCCGGTTGACCCCGTCCCACACTTCCCCATTGGCAGGATCTACCAGGGTGGCTTTCTGCCAGGCATAAATCTTTTTAGCCCACTCCAGGTCATCGGGGTTGCGGTCGAGCATGTAGAGACGGGCGGCCAGAATGGCGGCGGGAGCGTTGGCGGGCGTGTTTTTGTAGCTGCGCTGCGTTTTTTTCCACGCAATGCCACCGCCCTGCTGCTCGTTCCAGCCCAGCTTAATGTCGTTCCAGAGCAGAGTAGCAATGTTTTTGTACTCCGCTTCCCTGGTCACCTCGTAGGCGCGCAGGCAGGCCAGCGCATGCCACTCCATGTCGTCGTAGAACTCGTTGAGGTAGGTGTTGCCGTTTTTGGCTTTCGCCCCCTGTATCAACTGCCGCATACGGGTAAGGTAGTCGGCGCTGCTGGTGCGCTGAAAGCCGTCGATCAGTATATCGAGGCCGTGCGCTTGCCACCAGTAGTTGAAATTGTTTTGGCCGGCGTTGTTTTGCCGATAGTAGTTGTCGTTGGCGACGTAGAAGTTCTGCTGCAACGCGGCCTGCGCCGAGTCGGCGCGGGCCGACCAGTTGGCTGTGGCCACCACGGGCGGGGCAGTGGGTGGGGCCACGTAATCGTCTACGGGGTCTTTACAGGCGGTCAGTAACAGGCCCAGCAGGGCGCAGCTACCCAGGCGGGAATGCCAAGAAGTCAAGATCATATCGTTCAGTTGCTTAGGAGAAGTGAATTTTGAGCGAGCAGATGGCGAGAAGGTCTATCAGCTATGCCGCTTGTCGCACCTCGCACCGTCTACTCGCTCAACATCCGCATTAGCGCACGGTAATCTGGTGCGTGTAGGGGCCGTCGGGCTGCATGCGCACGGTCACGTCCACGCTCTTCATGTCGGCCTCCGTCTGGAACTTGTAGGTGTAGTCGTACGACGCGGCCGTTACAGGTATCAGGTAATAATAAGCAGCTGGTGTGCTAGCGGTGGCGCGCTGGTTGTCGGAGTTGGTGCTGCCGTAGAACTGTTGGGTGGTAGCGCCGGCCGCGTTTTTCTCTGTGAACCGGAATTTGTAGCGCTCATCCCGGCCCCAGCTTTCCTGGAAGAACTCGATGGGCGTATTCTCCACTTTCCACACACCTTTACCCACGTAGGGCAACTCTACCAGGATCTTGCTTTGGGGTGCAAACCACAGACCTACCGACTCGATTTCGGTAAGGGTAGCGGCGGCGTTGTTGAAATCCAGACGGATACGGTACACTTTAGGCGTGGTGGTGGGGCTGGTGCCCTGGTCGCCTTCTACTAGCTTGTTGCCGTCGATGGCGTAGGTAGTGGGTGTGCCGCTGGTTTGGTCAATCAGCTTCACGTCGCCGGCGCTCAGGCGGGAATACAGCTCAAACACACCAGCCGAGATGCTCTTGAACTGGATGGCCTGGCTCATGTTGGCGCCAGCCTCCGTGCCCGAGCCCGTAAGGTAGAGCGCCGGGGGTAGGGCAGAGAAGCCCGCGGGCCGCTCCAGCGTCATCGTCCGCGTCTCGGTGCCTTTCTGCACGTTCAGGCCTTTCGAGGCATTCACCGTCCAGATCAGCTTGCCCTGCTGCTGCGACTTGATACCGGCAATGTCGGCAATGCGGTTCAGGTCGCCGTGGCTGAGCACCAGTCTGGTGTCCAGACCATTGGTGCCCGACGCAATGCTGTACACGGGCTTCGAGAAGTCGCCGCCTTCCTTGTCAAACACCAACTCGTAGAGCACCACCGTGCCGTCGGCGGCGCGAGCCTGGCCCCACTCAAACGTCACGGCCGCGTTGGAAGGCGGGTCGAGGCGTATGAAGGCGTTGTTCACGGGCGAAATCAAGTTCGATACCGGCGTAATGGTCTCGTCCAGCGCGTTATCGTCGTCGTTGCAGGCCGAGAGGATGCCGGTCAGGAAAAGGAAGAAAAGAAGCAGTATGGGATGGGTTTTCATTATGAGTAGTTGTTGATTGTTCGTTGTTTATTTCTTGATAAGAACGTCATGCTGCTCGGAATAACGTCCTAAATAGAGCAGCATGATGTTCTATCCTAATCACTTCGTCATTTGGGCCTACCAGCCTGGGTTTTGCTCCAGGTTGCCGTTGATGTCCCGCTCGCGCTGAGGAATGGGCCAGAGGTAGTGGCGGGCCGGATCGAAGGTGCGCTGGTCTACGCGGATATAGCCGTTGTCCACGTTCGGGTCGCCGGCTTTGATGCCGTGGGCGAAGCCGTTGAGTACGGTTTCGGCCGTGCGCCAGCGGCGGAGGTCGAAGATGCGCAGGCCTTCCATCGCCAGTTCCACGCGCCGCTCACGGCGGATGGTAGCTTGCAAGCTAGCTTTGTCGCCGCCGGGGAAGGTGAGGGCCGCGGCATCGGTGAAGCCCGCCCGGCGCCGCAGCGCCCCGATGGTGTTGTCCCAGTCGGCAGCCGTGAACTGACCCAGCTCGTTCTTCGCCTCCGCGTGCATCAGCAGCACGTCGGCGTAGCGAATCAGGATCAGGTTCAGGCCCGAGTTCAGGTTGGCGTCAGACGTGGGGTCGAAGTATTTCGAGGAGTAGTAGCCAGTCGGGCTGGCGTCCTGGCGGTCTATAGAGTTGTCGCCGGTACCGGGGAAAGTGCGGATAACGATGGTCGAGTTATCGGGACGACGCCACGTGTAGCCGTCATACACCAGCGTAGCCATGAAGCGCGGGTCGCGGCCCTGGTAGGGCGTGGCCTCGTTGTAGCCCGAGCCGGCTTCGTTGATGGTCTTGCCGTTGGCCATCAGGTAGCTATTCACTAGCTCCTGGGTAGGGGCAATAGACGTCACCAGCTTGCCCTCAGTACGCGGAATAAATTGCCGCTGTACCGAGTGCGTGCGCGTGGGGAAGGCATACTGCAAATCCAGCATGTCCTCGTTGTTGTTCTCATTGCTCGGCGCAAATATGCCCATGTAGCTCGGGAACAACGTGTAGGTACCCATCGAGCCGCTCATCAGCTGCGTCGTGATGGCCACTACATCGGCCCAACGGTCGCCTTCATACAGCAGGACGCGGGCTTTCAGGGCCATAGCGCCGCCCTTCGTGAAGCGGCCTTTGTCCTCGGCTCCATAAGCCGTGTTCACGGGTAGAACGGCGGCGGCGGCATCCAGCTCTTTCAGCACAAAATCCAGTACCTCGGGGCGGGGCGTGCGGGTCACGCTGTTGGCCTCAGACACGCTCAGCTCGGTGGTGATGAGGGGCACGGCGCCGTACCAGGTCATCAACTGAAAATAGTGGAACGCCCGGATGGCCTGCGCCTCCGCAATGTAGCGGGCCTTCAGGCCTGCGTCGAGCGACGTAATCTTGTCGATGTTCGTCAGCAGGCGGTTGCAGGCGCGAATGCCGCCGTAGTGGTAGCCCCACTCGTTGGTGATGCGCGCCTGGTTAGTGCCGTAAGCGCCCTCGGCCACGTTGCGCACGTTGGAGCCGTCTACATCGCTCTTGTTATACGCGTTGTCGGAGAGGGCTTCGTTGAAGAAGAAGTACTCGCTCGGGTAGAGGCCGGCGTAGCAAGAGTTGAGCACGTTGGCTGCGTCGCTGGGCTGCGTCCAGAACGTGGCGTCGGTGGGGCGGTCGGTAGGGGGTAGGTCTAGGTCCTGGCAAGCGGCAAAGCTCAGTCCAAGGCCCAGCAAAAAACTATAGCGAAATATGCGATTCATGGTCATACTGTTGGATCGTTAGAAAGAAACCGTGAGGCCCAGCGTGGTTACGCGTACGCTGGGGTACACGCGGCCGCTGCTGCCTACGCCACCGCCCAGGCCCACGCTCTCGCTGAACTCCGAGATTTCGGGGTCGAAGCCGATGTCACGCAAGTGCGTGATGGTGAACAAGTCCTGGCCCGATACAAACACACGCAGCTGCTGAATACCTGCTTTGGAGGTAAGAGCTGAGGGTAGGGTGTAGCCCAACTGCACGTTTTTGAGGCGAGCGTAGGCTCCGTTGCGCAGCCAGTAGTTGGAGCCCTGGTTGTTGTTGGTAGAGGCTGTGCCCACGGTCAAGCGAGGGTAGGAGGCATCGGTGTTGGTAGGCGTCCACCGGTCGAGGTGCTGCTTGTACACGTTCTCCCAGTTGTTGTGGAACGCTTCCACACCCTCACCACGGATGTACAGATTACGACGGCCTACCCCTTGCACAAACACCACCAGGTCGAAGCCCTTGTAGGTGGCCGTGTAGTTCGCGCCAAACGTCAGGCGCGGAAATGGATTGCCCAGCACGTAGCGGTCATCCTGGTTGATCACGCCGTCGCCGTTGCGGTCCACGTAGCGGATGTCGCCGGGGCGCAGGCTACCAGGCGTCACAAAGGCTGGCTTGGGGCCATTGGCAATTTCTTCCGTGTTCTGGTAAAACCCGTCGGTGCGGTAGCCGAAGTAGGAGTTGATGGGGTAGCCCTCGCGGATGATGTTGGTGGCGTCGCCACCCCGGATGGTTTCCACGCCCTTCGTGTCCCGTACCAGGTTGCGGGTATCGGCTGCGTTCAGCGTCAGGGTCTGGTTGAAACCGCGGGCGGTATTCAGGCGGTAGGTCGCCGATACTTCCCAGCCCTGGTTCTGCACGCTAGCCGCGTTCTGGGTAGGGGCACCAGCCCCAAAAGCTCCGGCCACGGGCAGGTCAATCAGAATGTCGTTGGTACGCTTGTCGAAGTAGTCAAAGCTAACCGACAGGGCATTCTGTAGAAAGGCTACGTCTACCCCCACGTTGCCCATGGTAGCCGTTTCCCAGGTGATGTCGCGGTTAGCAGTGTTGAAATTGACGCCGGCTACCGGCTGGTTGCCGAATGCATACGCGCCCGGTGCCGTGCTAATCGTGCTCAAGTAGCGATACAGACCAATGTTCTGGTTGCCGAGTTGCCCGATAGAGCCACGCACTTTCAGGTCGCTAAACATGGGTTGCAGGAAGTCCAGGAAGTTTTCTTCCAGGGGCCGCCAGCCTACCGACACCGACGGGAAGAAGCCCCAACGCTTGTCGCTGGCAAAGCGCGACGAGCCATCGTAGCGGAAGCTACCCTCGATGAGGTATTTGCCGGCAAAAGCATAGTTCAAGCGCCCAAATACCGAGTTCAGCGCCCACTGCTCGTTGTTGCCGTAGGTGCCGTTGGGGTGGAAGCCGCCACTGGGGTCCGAAATGCCGGTGTAGGTGGTGCCGTTGCTAATCACCCCGAAGTCGTTGCCGGGGATGTTGATAACAGCAATACCAGATCGGTCATCGTTGAAATGCTCACTGGAATAGCCTACCAATGCCTTCACATCGTGCTTGTCGGCAAACAGGTGCTCGTAATTAAGAGTAGTCTGGTAGTTGGTGAGCAGGGTACGCTGCGTGCGATTCGTAACGGCGTTGTTGCCGTCGCCACCAGAAGTAGGCGAGCCGTCGGGGGTCACGTACTGCAAGCTGCGCCGAAACTCGTCCATGCGGTAGTTCCACAGGTCGCCGCCCACTAGGCCACGTAGTTTCAGGCCTTTGATGATTTCGTACTCCGCATTCAGGTTTGCGTAGCCGTTGTCGTCGGCAAAAGTGCGCTGGCCGCCATTGCGCAAGCGGTTCACGGGGTTAGCAGTAGAGGTAGGGGCCGTCAAATAGTTGCCAGCCGAATCTTGCACGGGGTAGATAACGGGAATGCGCACGGCGTCGCCAATAATCCAGTCGGTGCCGTAGGCGTGCTCTTTTCTGTTCACGCGCGCATAGGCCAGAATAGCGCCTACCGACAGCTTATCCGTCACCTGCGTATTCAGGTTCAGGCGGGCGTTCAGGCGCTTGTAACCGTAGTTGTCGCCCACAAACAGGCTGTTTTGGTCCACGTAGCCCAGCGACACCAAGTAGCGTGTCTTGCCTGAGCCACCGCTCAGACTCAGGTTGTGGTTTTGCTGCAACGCCTGCTTTTTCAGCACTGCGTCCAGATACCACTCATTATCACCCCGGGCAACCTGTTCGCGGATCTGCTGAGGCGAGAACTGCGGGGATTGGCCCGAGTTGATCAGGGCCTCGTTCTTGAGCTGCATAAACTCCAGGCCCGTTACCGGCCGGCGCAGGAAGGTAGGCGTCTGCAAGCCCACGAGGGTATTGTAGGTCACCACGGGCTTTTGGTTGAGGGCGCCTTTCTTGGTGGTCACCAGCAACACGCCATTAGCACCCCGCGAACCGTAGATGGCCGCCGAGGCAGCGTCTTTCAGCACCGTAACGCTCTCAATATCGTTGGGGTTGAGAGAGTTAAGTGAGCCAGCAATGCCGTCCACAATGATCAGCGGTGAGGAGTTGCCCAGCGTGCCTACCCCCCGGATGTTGATGTTGAGGCCCGCGCCCGGCTCGGCGCTGCTCTGCTGGATGGTCAGGTTGGGCGCAGTGCCCTGCAACGCCTGCGACACGTTGGTTACCGGTCGGTTTTCCAGCGCCTTTGCCGATACCGTGTTCAAGGCACCGGTCACCTCCGCCTTCTGCTGGGTGCCGTAGCCTACCACCACTACTTCTTCCAGCGCTTTCACGTCCTCGCGGAGCGTGATGGTGAGGTTGCCGCCGGCATCGGCCACGGCTACTTCCTGGCGCACATAGCCTACAAAGCTGAACGTGAGGGTGCTACCCTCGGGGGCTTGCAGCGAGAAGTTGCCTTCTGCGTCGGTGCTGGTGCCGGTAGTAGTACCCTTCACCACCACCGAAACGCCCGGCAGCCCGGCCCCGTTGGCATCTACCACGCGCCCCAATACGGGCGGTGCTTTAGACGCGGAAACGTTTGCACGGGTATTGCCTACGTTGGAATCGATTGCAGATGTGGGCTTAGAAAGCACGCGCAATACCACGCGGTCCTCATCCACATCATACTGAATTTTGAGGGGAGCCAGCAGCTCGTCGAGCACCGCAGACAGGGGCTCGTCCTGCACGCGTAAGCTCACTTTGCGCTCGGCTTTCACCAATTGTTGGCTATACACAAAGCGCACGTTGTAGTGTCGCGCAATCTGGCTTAGGGTAGCCTTAATGGTTTGCGCTTCAACTTTCAGCGTGATTTTTTTCTCGAGCACCGCCTGCATAGGCTGCGAATGGGCAATTGCCCGGCCGGGCAGTCCGCCGCCCAGCACTGCCAGCAACAGCAGCACGCGTAAGCAATACCCGACCAATGGTGGAAGGTGTACAGAATTTTTCATAGGAATAGTGAAAATGGGTAGGTAGGTGGGGGTTAGCGGTGAGGGTAAGGGAGCATGTGTTGGAAAAAATGAAAGTGAAAACGTACTAGACAAAGTGCTAGCTGGCCGGTGCTAGCTGGCAGCCGTTGCTGTGGAGTAGAATCTGTGCATCAGAAATTGAGTAATTGGCACCCAATGACTTGCATAGCAAATTGAGCTTGCCAAACAGGGGCTCGTTGTAGAACGTGATGCTCACCGTGCAGTGCGCTAGGGTGGCCCGGTCGTACACAATATCAACGCCGTAGGCTTTTTCCAGGGCAGCGAGAACTTCCGCCACCGGGCGCTCTTCAAACTCGAAGGGCTGCGGCACCAGCACGGCCGGTTGCGACACTAACTCCTTCGTAAATTGCCGTTTGGCCGCGGAGTATACCGCCTGCTGATTGGGTAGCAACAGTACACCCGCTGCTGCCGGGCGCTTGGGCGTAGCCGACAAATCGGCATCTGCACGGGTTTGCACGGCCACCTTGCCCTCGCGCACCGACACCGATGCCTGCGCCGCATTGTGATAGGCTTTCACCCGAAAGCTGGTGCCTAATACTGTGGTTACCACCTGGTTGGTGAACACCAGAAAGGGCCGCTGGGGATTTTTGCTAACCTGAAAATAGGCTTCGCCTACCAAGTGCACCTCCCGCCGGGCACCGGCCAACGCATCCTGGTAGCGCAGGCTGCTACCAGGATGCAGCGTAACGCGGCTATTATCGGGTAGGCGCACGGCCAGAGGATGTTGCGAAGTGTTGGTTTGCTTCGTCCAGCCATTGGTTACGGTCACGGCAATGGGAGCTTCAGGAGCCCAGGTGCGGCGCACGGCGGGCCAGAGTAGGGCCAATGCTACGGCAACTAGCACCAGGGCCGCGGCTATGCGCAGGGTAGGGGCCTGCCACCAAGCGGCGGGGTGCCGCACCACTTTTGCCTCGGCGGCCACCGGAATGTTCTGGGTAGCTAATCGATGCCAGATGGCGTCTTCCACTGCTTCCTGGTTCTGTCCGGGCAACTGCATCCCCTCCGATTCTTCCAGGCGGTCGTACCACTGCTCCACTGCTACCCGTTCCTGGGGCGTGCAGAGGCCATCGAGGTAGCGTTGTAGTAGCAGTTGAAATTCGGCTTCCGTCACGATTTCGGGCAAGAGTAGAGTAGTGCTTCTATCTACTAAGTCAACAAACTGCTCGGTACCCCTAAAATAAGGTTGTGTTTTTTTGAAAAATAACAGTGAATAATCACTAAGTATATATAATACAGCGGTTTAAATTTTGGTAAACCAAACTAATAAGGGCCAGGTAACCAGCAAAAAATCCTGTAAGTAGCCGCGCAGCAGCTTCAGCGACTTGGTGATGTGGTACTCGATGGCCTTCTCCGATAGATGCAGGCGGCCGGAAATTTCGGGTACCGTGTGGTGCTCCAGGCGACTCAACCGAAACACCTCCCGCGACTTTTCAGGTAGGCGGTCAAGGCTGGCTTTCAGGGCAGTGTTTAGGTCTTGTTGCGCCAACTGCTCCTCGGTGTTATGG
Source organism: Hymenobacter sp. NBH84 (assembly GCF_014217645.1). Taxonomy (NCBI): domain Bacteria; kingdom Pseudomonadati; phylum Bacteroidota; class Cytophagia; order Cytophagales; family Hymenobacteraceae; genus Hymenobacter; species Hymenobacter sp. NBH84. The sequence goes on along the minus strand of NZ_CP043644.1, from coordinate 2,047,067 downwards.
GTTGCGTCTGACTGTGCTATGCGGCAGTATAGCGCGTACCCATCCCGCACCCGTTGCGACTTCACATAATTGATAATACGGTAGCGCAGGGCCGAGAACAGGTAGGATTCCAGATGCTGAATATGCCCCTCGGCGCGCTTGGTCCAAAGGGTGGCAAATAGGTCCTGCACCAGCTCCTCGGCCACCTCCCTACTCTTAAGCTTGCGGTAGGCCATCGTGAAGAGCCGGTAGCAGTAGCGCTTATACACTTCCTCAAACGCACCTTCATTGCCCGTCTGCACTGCATCGAGCAAGGCAGTATCCGGCCAGAGAGAGTATTGCAGAAGGCCAGAACGATTCATAAGCAACTGAATGAAAAAATCGGGACTTATAAGTGAAGGTACATTTTTATATTCGTTTATGGAAGAAAACGACAAGTCAATGCTCGTTAAGCGAGAAAGTTACGCTTTACGTGTCAGTTTTTCGGGTCGTAGGGGCAATTCGCGCACGCGTTTGCCGGTGGCGCGGTACACGGCATTAGCCAGCGCCGCGGCCGTAGGGCCTTGCGCGGCCTCGCCCGCACCCAACGGCGGCTCGGTGGGCCGGTCGATTACCGTCACATCCACGTACGGAATCTCGTCGAAGTGAAAGATGGGGTAGGCCTCCCAGTGACGGCTGCGCACTTGGTGCCGGTCAAACTTCACTTCCTCCATCAGCGCCCAACTAGCTGACTGAATCATACCACCTTCCGTCTGGTTTTTCAGGCCATCAAGGTTGATAACCTCGCCCGCATCAATCACGGCCCATAATTGCGGACGATAGGGCGTACCCTCCTCGTGAATGCTGACTTTGGCCACCACCGCCACGTAGGCCGCTTTGTTTTTGTACTGCGCAAACGCAAACCCCAGGCCCTCGTTTTCGCCCGTTTGCTGCTGGCGAGCAATAGCGCGGGCGCGCTCTACCACGGCAATGGCCCGCTTGTCCTGCAAGTTGCGCAGCCGAAAATCCCAGGCGTCGAGGCCGGATTTCTCAGCCAGCTCATCCATAAAGGATTCAATAGCAAACACATTGCCGTACGCGCCCAGGCCGCGCAGGGCCGACACGCGCAGCGGCCCCTGGAAGAAATACGCGTCCACGCGCAGGTTGGGGATGTCGTATAGCGGGTCGGCGTTGCGGTAACCACCCGCGCTGGGGTCGGTGGCTCCGTTGTCTACCGGGCGGCGCGGCTGGGCCAAGTACTGGGCGGGTAGGAGTTTATCGGCATTGCCGCCGGGGCGGTTGCTGTGCGTGTCGGTCCAGACTTGCTGGTGCCAATGCGTGAGGCGGCCGGTGGCGGGGTCGAGGCGGGCAGCCAAGTCCAGCATCATGGCCGAGCCGTAGGGTTCCCAGCAGTGCTCGTCCTCGCGGGCCCACTGCACGCGCACGTGGCGGCCGGGCGTGGCCACAGCCAGCAGCGCCGCATCGGCGGCCACATCGTCGGCGCCGTTGTGGCCGTAGCAGCCCGAGCCAGGCACGCCTTTCACGTGGATGTTATCGGTGGGCATCTTCAGCAGGTCGGCCAGCGCTTCGCGCAGAGGGTACACGCCCTGGCTGTGCGTCCACACCTCCAGGCGGCGCTGGGTGTCGTCGTAGCGGGCCACGGCGCAACTCGGCCCGATGGAGCCGTGCATGAGGTAGGGCTTGTAGTAGCTAGCGCGCAGGGTAGGGGCATCGGTGGGCGTGCCCTTGTCCTGCACGCGCTTAGGCGTGTTGGGCAGGGTACGGAGGTAATCTTTCAGCGGCTGCCCGGCCGGCAGCGCCCTGCCCTCCGTCCAGCGGACGTGCAGCTTGCCCCAATCCTGCGCTAACTTGGCGTCGTACTCGCGCTCGGCCAGCAGGCCCACGAAGCTGCCGTTCACCACGGCCTTCGCCAAGCCTGGCACGGCGCGCTTCAGCTCTTTCTCATCAAACTGAACCAGCTTGGAGTCGTAGTTGAACGGCCGCAGCACGCGGGCGTGCAACATGCCCGGAAAGCGTAGATCCTGCACGTAGTATTCCTGGGCGCGCACCATGCGCTCTATTTCGGGGCGCGGCACTGCCTTGCCTACATATTGATACTCGGCTTTGGGCTTGAGGACTACGGGTAAGCGCACTTCGTCGGTGAGCTGCTGGCCGCTAAGGAGTTGAGCAAAGGTGCGCGTCTGGCCGTTGGGTGCTGTCACCATGCCGTTTTGCGTTTTCAGTTGAAATGCCCGCGCCTGCAACTGGGTAGCAGCTAGCGTCAACAGCTTCTGGCGGGCGGCAGCAGCGGCGTAGCGCACAGCTGTGGCGCTGTTTTCAATGGAACCGCTGCCAGCGGTGTAGCCCTCATTGGGCGTACGGCCGGTTTCGGCCAGAACTACCTCCACACGGTTCAGAGGCAGGTTCAGTTCTTCCGCAGCCATTTGTGCTACGGCTATCCGAATGCCTTGACCCAGCTCAATCTTACCCGTCAGCACCCGCACGCGGCCATCGGCCAGCACCTCCAGCCAGGAATCGATGCGGGGGTAGTCGCCAAGGCTGCCAGGTAGCTCGTCGGCGGCTTCAGTAGCGGCCTTTGCCCATGTAGGGCCAAGCAGGGAAAAACCAATGGTGAGGCAGCCAGTGGTTTGGAGGAAGTGACGGCGGGAGGTAGGCATAGTAGGGTAGGGTGGAATAAAAACAGAGGATATAAATAGAACGTCATTTCGACCAGCGGGAGAAATCTCGCGTGCAGTGCTAATCCAATCGTCAAGAAATTACCAGGAGCAGGCGAGATTTCTCCCGCTGGTCGAAATGACGTTCTCGCAGCTGACGTTCTTCGCTGCGATACATCAAAATCACGGTTTTTTATTGGCTGTCACTACCTTCTGCGCGGCTCGGATGGCGCGGTGCTGCACGCAGCAGCGGCAGAGCACGCGCATCATGCCGTTGCGGATGGTCTCTTCGTCGGCCTGCGGGTACTGCTGCAGGGTCGCCACCGTCGACATCACCATGCCGTTGAGGCAGAAGCCGCACTGGGCGGCCTGCTCGTCTACAAAGGCCTGTTGCACGGGGTGCAGGGTGCCATCGGGCTTCACTAAGCCTTCGAGGGTAGTGATGCGGATGCCGCCCGTTACGTCGTGCACGGGCAGCTGACAGCTTGGCCAGGCCACGTCGTCGAGCATCACCATGCAGGCGCCGCACTGCATCAATCCGCAGCCAAACTTGGGGCCGTTGAGCTGCAATTGGTCGCGCAGTACGTAGAGTAGGGGCGTGGCCGGATCGACGCGCACCGTGTGCTGCCGACCGTTGACGAGAAGGGTAACATCAGCTTCCATAACGAGAAAAGGCTTTAGCACAAGATACTCTGAAACACAACGAAAAGATACCGCCGCTCAGGAAAGCGGTTTGGGCTGGGGCTTAACTAAACCCCCTTCGGCGCGTACTGTGGATAGAACGTTTACCCTAGTTTTTCCTTATGAATCCTACCCAACTAAGCCACGAGTTGCGCAACGGCCAGAGCCCCGATCTGAAGCGCCGCCGCTGGATCATTGGTCTGTCGCTGGTGACGGTGGCCGCCGGCCAAATCGTGACCCTCTACCAGACCGGCATCATCAAGCACCTGCCCGATCCGCCCCTGGATATCTTCGACTCCGATAAAGTAGACGCCTCCGACTACGGCTACAAGCGCCTCGACACGCCCGATGCCGCGCCCATGATGATAACCGGCGCCCTCACGGCTACTCTGGCCGCCGCCGGGGGCATGGAGCGGGCCACTACTACGCCGTGGCTACCCGTAGCAATGGGCGTGAAAACAGTGGTAGATGTGGTAACTAACCTTTCCTTAGCGCGGGAAGAATGGAAAGAAAATAAAGCCCTGTGCTTCTACTGCCAAGCTTCATCGGTGGCAGCGATGGCGGCATTGGCGTTGGCAATGCCAGAAGCGGTGAAGGCTGCTAAGAACCTGTTTGGCGGTAAGAAAACGGCATGACCCCACCCCCGGCCCCTCCCCTCCGGGAGAGGGGTGCGTTCTGGAATACCCCTCGTCTGGCACCCCTCTCCCGGAGGGGAGGGGCCGGGGGTGGGGTAAACGGCAACCGCTGTAACCTCCTTCCCCTAGTGCCCTATGACTATCTCAGGCGCGGGCTCATGGGTAGGCTGCACATAGGTAGCCAATGAACGAGCAGCTAATAGTACGCTGATTAGCACTAAGAAAGCCCCAGCCAAAAAGGGTGCCCCCGGAAACTGCACCGGCGCCTTCGGACTGGTGAAGTAGTAGAAAAGATTGGTCATGAAGGGCGGCCCCACGATGGCAGTAGCGCTGATCAGGCTGGTAAGGCCGCCTTGTAGCTCGCCCTGCTGGTTGCCCGGCACCTGCCCCGAGATGATGCCCTGCAAAGCGGGTCCGGCAATACCGCCCATACAATACGGCACCATAGCGGCAAACAGCATCCAGGTTTTAGGCGCAAAAGCAAACAACACGAAGCCCACCAGGTAGAGCGAGAAGCCTACATACACGGAGCGCTTGTTGCCCAATCGAGGATTCACCACCCGAATAAGGCCACCCTGCACAATGGCCGTGAGCAACCCAATGAACCCCAGCGAATAGCCTACCCAGGCCTCGTTCCAGTTGAACTTCAGCATGGTATAATAAGGCCAGGTGCTCTGCGTGGCGTGGCTGGCGACGTACAGAAAAATCAGGGAGCCTACCAGCCCGGCAATGACGGGGTAACGCTTGAGGCTGAGAAGGGAACCGACAGGATTGGCCCGGCGTAGCTCGAAGGGTCGGCGTTGGTCCAGGGGTAGGGATTCGGGCAGGATGAAGTAGCCGTAGAGCCAGTTCAGCAACGACAAGGCCGCAGCCGTCAGAAAAGGGATGCGGGCGCCAAATTGACCTAACGCCCCGCCAATGGTAGGGCCCAGGATAAAGCCTACCCCAAACGCGGCGCCCACCAGACCAAAGTTCTGCGCCCGTTTCTCGGGTGTGCTGATGTCGGCAATGTAGGCCGAGGCCGTGGTGAAACTGGCCCCCGTGATGCCCGAAATAACGCGCCCTACAAACAGCCACGTAATGCTGGGCGCGAAGGCTAGAAACAGGTAGTCGAGCCCGAAGCCGAGCAACGAGAACAGCAGCACTGGCCGCCGCCCATAGCGGTCGGAGAGGTTGCCCAGCACCGGCGCAAACAGGAATTGCATGCCCGAGTAAGCAAACGTCATCCAGCCGCCAATGCGGGCCGCGTCGCTTAGGGTGCCGTGACTCAGTTGCTCAATCAGCTTCGGCATGACAGGGATGATGATGCCAATGCCCACCACATCGAGCAGCAGCGTCACGAAGATAAAGCCCAGCGCAGCTGGGCGATGAGTAGAAGCAGCCATAACAACGGAGAGGAGAGTGCGCCGCGAAGGTAGGCAAAGTGGCCGGCCGCGTAGAATTCGGCCGGCCACAGCGCGCTAAAACGTCACTATTTCCTGCGTATCGAAGTAGTATAACACGCACTGTACATCGGTGAAGCCCAACTGCCGGAACAGGTCTGCGTAGCGAGCCAGCTGGTGGCGGTGGCGCGGCTCGGGCGGCGGCACTTTAAAGTCAAGCAGCGTCACGCGGTTGGGCTGGGCTGCGTCGAACACCACCCGGTCGGGCTTGTATTCCTGGCGCCGGGTGCCACCTACCAGAATCTCGCGCTCCGTTTCGGGCTGCACCGCCGCGCTGAAATAGTGCGCCAGTTGCGAATGCTCTACCACCTGGTGCAGTTTCTCAAGCAGCTCTGGCCGCTCTTTGGTGCTGATAAGCCCCTCGGCCACCAACTGACCCGCCACGCGGTCTACGTCGGCGGCGTATAGGGTGCGGCGCAGGGCGTAGTGCAGCTTGCGGTTCCACTCCTGCTGCACCTGTTGGGCATCAAAGTCGAAAACCGTATTGGCGTGTCGGCGCAGGCGCAAGCGTTCTTCCCAGGGCGTACTGCTGAGGTTGGTGAGTTGCCAGTTACCCATTGAGTGCTGCGCGGTATTCGCTACCGGCCTATTAGCGGAAAGTTGTTTGGTGTGAGCTGGTAGCTCATCATCCACGACGGACAACTTATTTACTGCCAGTGAATAACGAAGTTGCTCGGCGTCGTACTCGCCCTGCGCCATGAGGTAGCGGTGCAGCAGTTCGGCCACGTTTTTGGCGGATTCGGTGAGGTCGATTTCCGGATCTTCCGCTTTACTACCGGCTTTCTTTTTAGGCTGGCGACTGATGAGGTAGAGGCGATGCTTCGGGCGCGTGAGGGCCACGTACAGCATATTCAGTCCTTCGAGAAAAGTTTTTTCCAGCTCCTCGGCGTACTGTCCGGCCAGGGCCGTGCGCTGCAAAGCCTGCACCTGGGGCACCACGGCCACAGGGGGCATCTCGGCCATGGGTTTGGCCTCGTCGGGTAGGCGGCCCCAGAGTAGGGTGTTGCGATGAGGCGTCAGGCTCCAATCGGCGAAGGGCACAATCACTACCCCATAAGCCAAGCCCTTGGCCTTGTGCACAGTAGTGATGGTAATGGCATCGCGCCCGGCCGGCGCGTTGATGCTCAGCGCGCTTTTTTTCTGCTGCCAGTAGGCTAGGAAGTTGTTGAGGTTGTTGCCGTGGCGCAGGCTGAACTCCAGCGTCAAATCCAGAAACCGGAACAGGTATTCGCTTTCCCCCTCGCGGGCCAGCAGGCCAAACGTGCTAATCAGGCGTTCCGTCAATTCGTAGAGGCCCAAGTTGCCGGTTTCGCGCTCCTGCAAATCGAAGCCTAGGGCCCGCAGCTCGTCGAAAAAGGGTAGGGCATCGGGCACATTGGCTACCTCGGCAATGTGTCGGGCACGGACCGGGGTAGGTGCCAAACCGCGCACCACTTTGTCTACCAGCAACAAAGCTTCCGCTTTGGCCAGCGTATCGGCCGGCTGGTTCAGCACGCGGTACACCGCCACCAGCAAGTTCACCACCTCCGCAAATTCCAGAGAAAGAGAGTCGGCGGAAATAATGTCGTAGCCACGCTCTTTTAAGAACTTCGCTACCCGGCGACTCTGATCGCGACGGCGACACAACACGGCTACATCCTGCTGCCGGAAGCCCTGTTGCAGTGCTTCTTCTACGAGTTGCAGCGTGAGGTAGAGCGTGCTTTCGTCATAGCTCAGCAGCTGCTCGGGTAGGGTAGGGTGAGGGGCATCGTCGTGGGTTAGAAGGAGTTCGACGATAGCCTCACCCCCTTCGTTTTCCGCAGACTGAGAGGCTGGCAACCGATGCGGCGCCTCCTGCCGAAAATCCTCATCATAAATACTTTGCACCAGCGGCAGCTGCGGATGCGTGTCGCTGATATGCCCAAAAAAATCATTGTTAAACGAAATGATTTCCGGAGCCGAGCGGTAATTAGTATTCAAGTTTTTCGCCTGCAATGCCCCGTCCAGCGTGTAGTAGCGGCTTTGCAGCAGGTCGCGCAACTCTTCGTTGGCCACACGGCCATAGAGGTGCTCGGTTTCGTTTTTATAGAGGCGCAGAATCTGCTCCATCTCGCCGCCCCGCCAGCGGTAAATGGCCTGTTTCGCGTCGCCCACGGCCAGGGAAAGATTACCGTTGGCCACAGCGTTTTCTACCAGCGGCAGCAGGTTATTCCACTGCAATACAGAGGTGTCCTGAAACTCATCGATCAGCAGGTGCTGATACCGTTCGCCTAGGCGCTCGTACAGAAACGGCACCGGCTCGCGGAGCACGATGTTGGCAATACGCCGGTTGAACTCAGCAATCAGGACCACATTTCGCTCTCGGCTGAGCTGGTCCACGGCCTTGTTCAGTTCACTCAGCAGTGATACGTGGAAGATGTAGGGCATCATGCCCAACACCAGCAGATAGTCGGGTAGGAGGCGGGCGCGCAAGTCCTCCAACTCTTGGTAGGCTGCCGTAAGGTCGGGTTTTGCGGCATCCACACGCTGCTTGTCGGCGGCGGTTTTCACTTTGCCGCTGTACCATTTATCCTGCTCCACGGTCGCCCGCACGTAGCTGTTAGCTTCTTTGTCGGGTAGGAGGCGTTCTTCCCAGCGCGTCACATAGCCAATAATGCCGCTCTTTCCTTGGTAGAGGTCCGCTTCCGTTACGCCGGCGGCATCCAGCGCCGCCAGCGCCCGCATACTCACCGCCCGAAACTCTTGCTCAATTTCCTCCCGCCGCTTGCGCAGGTTTTCGTGCAGGCGACGGTAGTCCTGCAACGTGAGCTGCTGCAACTGCGCCACGGCCTCGTGCACCGGCTCGGAGAGCAGGAATTGCCCAAACTGCACCAGCTCCTCGGGTAGGGTATTCCAGCTCCGGCCTTCCTCTGCCTTGCTCAGGGCATAGTCGGCCAGAGAACGGGCCAATAGCTTGCTGTTAGGGTCGCGATTCACTTTGTCCAGTAGCAAGGCCACGGCGCTTTGCAGTACGGCTTCGCCATCCAGCTCTACCTCGAAGGCCGCGGGCAACCCCAACTCCCGCGTAAAGGCTTGCACTATACGCTGCACAAACGAGTCGATGGTGCTCACCGCGAAATCGGCGTAGTGATAGAGCACCAACCGGAACGTGGCTGCTGCCCGCCGCCGCAGCTCCTGTTGTTGCTCCTGGGGCGTGTCGGCGCGGAGCGGTAGTTTGCCTTCCACGGCCAGCTCGGTAGCTATATCGCGCAGCAGCGTATCTTCTTTGCCGCTGGCGTTGGGGTAGGCGAAGCGCCGCAAGGCCCCAATAATACGCTCCTTCATCTCGCCCGCCGCATCGTTGGTGAAGGTGATGGCCAGAATGCTTTTGAAGTACGCCGCGTCTTCGGCACCGAGCGCCAGCTTTAAATATTCTTTGGTAAGCTGGTAGGTTTTGCCAGAACCGGCAGAAGAAGAGTAGATGCGGAAGGTGGGTGGCATAGTAGCTAAACAGACGGTATACAAAAGTAACGTAGAAACAGGCGCTACCCGACCGTATCTCGGAATACTAACTGCTTTTCTACCCCACTGGCTCCCACAGCCGCCGCTCTACCTCCGCCTCCACCCGCTTCGGGCGTTGCGTCTGCGGGTCTAGCAGTACCCACTGCGTTTCGGCTTCGCAGAGGAGCACACCATCTTCGGCCCGCTCGATGCGCACGAAGCGCTGGCACTGCGCCCCGCGGATTTCACCAATCCAGGTGGTGCAGCGTAGTCGGTCGTGGAGCAGGGCGGGACGGTGGTAACGTATATGATGCTCCCGTACTACCCATATATAATGCTCCCGCTCGCCCACGGGGAAGGCAGCCAACCAGTGTGCGGTGGCCGTATCCTGCACCCAGCGCACGTATTCTACGTTGTTGGCGTGGTGTAGCTCGTCTATGGCCGAGGCGAGTACTACAATCTCATGGGTAAAGCGGAAGGCAGGGTGGTTGTGGGGGGTAGGCATATTAAGTAGGTACAAATACAACGCAAGTAGGGAAAAACCCGTAAATGATGCTGTTGATAGCTGAAGTCCGCCGAATGGTGTATATTTGGCTCAACTTAAGAGGATGTGACTTTGTTAGCCTGCCAGATGCCTAGAGTTTCAGCAGTTTTCAGTAGCTGCATTTGCTTAAAGAGACTCTTTTTTTAACCCCGTAGTAAGTAGTACAATGGCAACCGGAACCGTAAAATTCTTCAATGACGCCAAAGGCTTTGGCTTCATCAAAAACGACGAAAATGGTCAAGACATTTTCGTTCACATCAGCGACCTGCTGGTAAATGAAATCCGTGAAAACGACAAGGTACAATACGAAGTAGCGCAAGGCAAAAAAGGCCCGAACGCTGTGAAAGTTCAGCTCCTCTAAGGGCTAGCTTACTTTGCACGAGTTTGAAAAGCACGCCCCAGGGCGTGCTTTTTTTTGTCTTAACCACGGATTCTTGCGGATTTTTCGGATGACACGGATTTTGTAGGTGATAAAAACGATTGTCATCCTGAGCAGAGCGAAGGACGTTACGTTAGAACAAGTCGTTGCTACGATAATCGTTCCTGCGTGATAAGGTCCTTCGCAAGCTCAGGATGACAATCGTTTTTATCACCTACAAAATCCGTGTCATCCGAAAAATTCGCAAGAATCCGTGGTTCAGACAATTTTTTCCCTTACCTTTGCACCCGCATTGAGAACGGCCCGGTTCCGCACAGCTTGTGTGGCCCTTAGCTAAGCTAAATAGATTGGCCGCCTGTATCTTCCGTAGTTGCTTCCGTCACTTGTCGTTGTTGTGAGAGTGGGAGAGGAGCGTCGCTGAATTCGCTGTTTTCAGAGCTATTCTCTCCACTCCATCTAACATTAGACATGGAAAAAGTAAAATTTGAAGAGCTTTCGCTCTCCGAGGAAATGCAGCGTGCCATTACGGAAGTAGGCTACGAAGAAGCATCTCCTATCCAAACAGCTGCCATTCCGGTACTGCTCGAAGGCAAAGACGTAATTGGCCAGGCCCAGACGGGTACCGGCAAAACGGCTGCCTTCGCCATCCCCGCCATCGAAAAAGTAGACACCGACTCGCGTGAGGTGCAGGCCCTGGTGCTGTGCCCTACCCGCGAGCTGGCCGTACAGGTTTCGGGCGAAATTCAGAAACTAGGTAAGTACAAGCGTGGTCTGGCCGTAGTGCCGATTTACGGTGGCTCCAGCTACGACCGGCAGTTCCGCGCCCTGGAGCGCGGCGTGCAGATTGTAATTGGTACGCCTGGTCGTGTAATGGACCACTTGGAGCGCGGCACGCTCAAACTCGACCACTGCAAGATGATTATTCTTGATGAGGCCGACGAAATGCTGGACATGGGCTTCCGCGACGACATCGAGACGGTGCTGAAGAAAATGCCTGAGGAGCGCCAGACGGTGTTTTTCTCGGCTACCATGAGCAAGCCCATCATGGACTTGACCAAGCGCTACCAGCGCGACCCGCAAATCGTGAAGGTCAACCATCAGGAGATGACCGTTACGAACATCGAGCAGAGCTACTACGAGGTGCGCGGCCCTCAGAAAAAGGATGTGCTGACCCGCTTGGTAGACATGTACAACCTGAAGTCGACCATCGTTTTCGCGAACACGAAGCGCATGGTAGACGACATCGTGGCTGATTTGCAGGCCAAAGGCTACTTCGCTGACGGTTTGCACGGCGACATGAGCCAGCAGCAGCGCCAGAACACGCTCGATAAATTCCGCAAAGGCACGCTGGAAATCCTGGTGGCTACCGACGTGGCCGCCCGCGGTATCGACGTGGACAACGTGGAAGCCGTAGTGAACTACGACCTGCCCGCCGACGAGGAATACTATGTGCACCGCATCGGCCGTACGGGCCGCGCTGGCAAGTCGGGTCGCGCCTTCACCTTCGTGAGTGGCCGCGACATCTACAAGCTGCGCGACATTATGCGCTTCACCAAGGCTACCATCAAGCAGGAGCGCGTACCTTCATTCGAGGATGTGTCGGAGGTGAAAACCACCCTCATGCTGGAGTCGATTAAGGAAGTGGTGGAGAAGGGCAACCTCGACAAGTACATTGCCCGCGTGCAGCGTCTGATCGATCAGGATAGCGAAGAAGGCATTACGTCGCTAGACATTGCCGCTGCCCTGCTCAAAATGACAATGAAGGAGGACAAGCGTGCGCAGGAAAGCCTCGACGCTACCCGCGCCCACGGTGCACCACGCGCTGGCTACACGCGTTTGTTCGTAACGATGGGTAAGAAAGACCGCATTCACCCACGTGACATTGTGGACCTGATTGCCGAGAATACTTCCCTTACCGCTGGTAAGGTAGGCGACATCTCGCTCTACGATAAGTTCAGCTTTGTAGAAGTGCCCTCCGAGTTTACGGAAGAAGTGACCGGCGCTCTGGGTCGTACCAACATCAACGGCCGGCCAGTATCTTTCAACGTGGCTACGCCGCGTCAGGAAGGTGATGCCCAGCAGGAAGGTGGCCGCGGCGGTTTCGGCGGCGGCGACCGTCCGCGTCGCACGGGCGGCTACGGTGGCGGCGGCGACCGTCGTGACGGTGCCTTTGGCAACCGCAGCTACGGCAACAACCGCGGCGGTGGTAGCTATGGCGGCGACCGGCGCGAAGGCGGTAGCAGCTATGGTGGGAACCGCGGCGGTGGTAGCTACGGCGGCAACCGCGAAGGAGGTGGCTACAAAGGCAACCGCGACGGTGGTGGCAGCAGCTACGGTGGCAACCGGGGTGGTGGCAGCTACGGCGGCAACCGCGAAGGTGGCTACAAGCCACGCCGCGACAACCAAAGCTTTGACGAATAGCATCGCAGATGTTGCAGATTGATGGAATTACATTGATTCAATCAATCTGCAACGCTGAGCTAACAATTGACCAATAAAAAAAGCCGCTGATATGTCAGCGGCTTTTTTGTTTTTGCGAGTAGAATGAATGTACACAAGAAGCTGTGCGATGCATCTAATCGGCAACATCTGCGATGCTTATTTGGAAGCGTCGCGCAGGTCGCGGATTTCGTTGTGGGCTTTTAGTACGCCTTCAGCTTGCTTGTCGATTACCGATTTCAGCTCGGCGGGTAGGCCATCAAACTTCTTGGCTTTCTCGTAAGCTTCTTTGGCGTAGTCTTCGCCACGCTCGCACTCAGCCAGAATGCTGTGACGGTCTTTGCCGGTTACTAAGCCTTTCAGGTTGATGAAAGCGCGGTGCACGGTGCCGGCTACGGTATTGTTGCCTTCGTTGGTGTCTACCTTCAGGTCCAGCTTGTACATCTGGTCTTCCAGCTCCGTGATGTAGCTGGCGCGCTGGGCAGCATATTTCTTGAAGAGGTCTTTCAGATCTGCGTCTTCTACGTCGGTCATTGCTTCCGCATAGCCTTTCTGGCCTTCTTTCAGGGTAGCAATGAGTTCGTTCAGTTCGGATTGGGCTGCTTTAGTGTCCATAATCGTTGGTTCGTTTTTAGGTGGTAGGGAGAATGTATTGTGTGTCTTTGTACTAGCTATTCGCGTGCAGGGTTGCGCCGAAGCCACTACAATCCGTTTCCTTTCCACATCGGCACCAGCCAAGCTTCTGTTTATGGATTGGCCGCAGGAGTCCTGAGCTTATGGCGCTTATTAGCTAGGGCTAGGGTCAGCTCACCAAAAAGGTTGGCCCCGTAAGGCTGGGTAGAGCGAAATAGCGCAGGTAGGTTGTTGGAGCCAATAGTCAGAGGGCCAGCGCGTAGCACCAAGCCGTAGGCAAAATCCTGGTAGCTATTGGTGAGGGAAAGCGGCATGGCTACCTCCAGCCAGCGCATTTCCAGCCGGGGCGTGAGGGCCGCGTAAGAAAAGCGTCGCATGCCTACCGCATAGCGCCCACGCAGGCCCTGGCTGAGAGAAGCATTGGCATATAATTTCCAGAGAAGGTGATAGTCCAGATCTACATTCAGCGTAGTGGGTAGGGCCGCCCGAAATGCATTGCCACGGTTCTGTGGCTGAATCTGGAAGATTTTTTCCAGCTGCTCATTGTAGTTGTCCAGCGTAATATCATTGATGTCTTGGCTATTGATGCCCAGGTTGGTACGCCGAATATCATTATACACCACGGCCTGCTTACGGTAGCGAATGCTGCCTATATCCGTGAGGGCCACCGCCAGACGGTAGCGGTACTTATTGTGGCCGTAGTCCGTTTGCCACGCCCCTTTTTTATCCTGGTAGCGGTATTGTTCCGAATTAGGGCGGTATTCGTACACCACCCCCACATCCAGGCCCCAGCCCGCGCCCGGCGAGCTGCCGGGTGTCAGCCAGCGCCGTACGGTGCCCGCATCCAGATCACGAAACGCGTCGGGGTTGGAGTAGGCGAAGGAGCCATCGAGCCGGTCGAGGTGTACCACCGTATCGGCCAGTTGGGTGTTGCGGTTAGCGGGCGTGGTTGTGTAGTCGAACTGTTTGGATTGGAGGTAGGCCGAGCCGATGCCCATCAACCGCTTCACCGTGATGCCCGCTTTCAGCACGTGGGTTTGCTGGTCCAGTAGTACGCGAGCGTAGGTGGCATTCCACTCCGAAAAGGCGTTGATGTTGAAATTAGCCGTGTTGTTGGTATACGCACCCGCCGTTTCAAATTGATCAACGGCGCTACGCACCAACTCCTGCGACACTTGGTTGCCTTGCAGTGCGGCCCGTGCCCCTACGCTGAGGGCAATGCTGTGGCGCGGACTCAGGCGGAGCATAACGCCCGGCCCGCGCACGTTCAGCCCCACGCTAACCAGCTTGGGGCGGCTGTTTTCCTGCAAGGTCAGGTCGCGGGCCGATAAAGAAAACGACTCGTTTAGATTGCCCAGGCGCCAGGGGCCGGTGTAGCGGTAGGCCGAGTTAGTCGCGTGCCCGTCTACGGCCAGCAGGCGGAACTCGAAGCTCAAACGGCTATCAGCAATAGCAGCTGGGTTCCAATTGGCTTCGTTCAAACCGGCAAAATTACCGTGTGCGCTGTTGAAAAGCATCTGTGCGGCAACCGGCTGACTCGCCGCGGCGCACAGCCACAAACAGCTGCCTTTGAGTACGTGTTTCAGCATGAAGTGTCGGGTAAAGCACCTCGTATAAGGCACTAGTGAAAAGTGTATTAATTGACACTTAATACTATTTTTTTGTCTTTTAGAAAGACATACCTACATCTAGGTATTTTTCAGAAAGAGTTGAGTACTATTTCGCTAGGCAGCTACGGTAGCGCTACCCGTCGAAACACTAGCTCGAATTAACCTAGCTAAGTGGCAGATTAAAAAGAACTTAAAAAGTAGGAGAAAAGTAAAAAGTAGTATTCCCCATTTTTACTTTCTCTCCCGATGGAAACACAAACACTACTCCACTGGCTATATGTCGCCTCTATGGTAGGCGGCGCACTTCTGTTCTGGGTCTGGAGTCGTAACCCCAAAGGCGTCCCGCAATACGAATACAGTATTGCCATGATGATTCCGATTTGGTCGGCGCTGGCATATATGGCCATGGGTCTGGGCCAGGGCAAAACGGAAGTGGCAGGGCAAATCACCCACTACGCCCGTTATATCGACTGGGTAGTGAGCACGCCGCTATTGCTGCTGGCGCTGGCTTTCACGGCCATGTTCTACATACCGAAGCAGGAGCGCAAACTCAACCTGCTGTTTGGCTTGGTGGCCGCCGATGTGGTCATGATTGTGTGCGGGCTGTTTGCTGATTTATCAGAAAACAGCACGGCGCGGCTCCTATGGTACATCTGCGGGGTAGGAGCCTTCCTGTGCGTGCTGTATCTGATCTGGACTAAGCTGCGGCAGATTGCCATCAACAGCGATGCAGAACTGGGAGGTATATATACCAAACTAGCTGGCTTCCTAACCGTTCTGTGGATCTGCTACCCTACCATCTGGGCTGTTGGGCCCTCAGGCCTGGGCATAATCAGCCAAACTACCGAAACCGTTTTGTTTGTAGTGGTACCCTTCTTCTCCAAGGTAGGCTTCAGCATTCTCGACCTAAATTATCTGCGCGATTTAGCCCCGCGTAAGCCCGCCCATCACCACGCGGCGTAACAGAGCGTATACAGCAGGATAACGCCTGCCTT
Source organism: Hymenobacter sp. NBH84 (assembly GCF_014217645.1). Classification (NCBI taxonomy): domain Bacteria; kingdom Pseudomonadati; phylum Bacteroidota; class Cytophagia; order Cytophagales; family Hymenobacteraceae; genus Hymenobacter; species Hymenobacter sp. NBH84. Next base: position 2,031,617 of record NZ_CP043644.1, on the reverse strand, counting down.
ATGAAAGCTTCTGCTCCCATCGCCACCAGTTTTGCACCGCACATGTTGTATTCCTACGGGGCGGTGGTGGTGGCAATGGGAGTAGGTCTGTTGGCTCCAGCCACCGCCGCTATCCTACTAGGACCGGTGTTGCTGCTGGGATTAGCGCTGCTAGGGTTGGCCCACGGCGCCTGCGACCAACTGGTATTGCCAGCCTACCATCCCGTGCGGGGCAAGGCGTGGTGGCTGTATCTGGTGCGTTTTCTGGTGAGCTACCTGGCTTTGGCAGCGGTAGTGGTGGTAGGGTGGTGGCTGTGGCCGAGTGCGGCTGTCTTGTTCTTTTTCCTGCTCACTATCTGGCACTGGGGCTCCGCCGATGCGCCCACGCAACCCCAGCGGCCGGCGCTATGGGTAGCGCATAGCGTACTGCGCGGCACGCTGTTGTTTGTCATCCCGGCTTTTGCCTGGCCTGCCGAGATGCTGCACATCATCAACAGCTTACTGTACTTCACAGGCGGCCAGTTGGTGACGGCAGCAGTATTTGCTAGCGCGGCGCAAGGCGCCGGGTGGGTTGTGCTGCTGGGTCATCTGGGCCTGTGGGTAGGGTATGCCAAGCTGAACGAAGCAAACCGCTGGCGAATTGACATGCTAGAGGTGTTGCTGCTCATAGGGCTGTTTGTGGTCCTGCCGCCGTTGCTGGCGGTAGGAGTGTACTTCTGCTTCTGGCACAGCTTACAGCACGTGCTACGCCTCAATCCGCTGCTGGGCTACACGGCGCCTATAAGTAGTAGACGCGCAAAAGGTTGGGAGCTAATGCGCGAAATAGGGTTTTTCGTGCGCCGCTCGCTGCCTATTCTACTCATCAGCCTAGTAGCGCTGGCCGTGCTGTACGTGCTATTTGCCGCCCGGCTTTCCACTTCCGATGCACTGGTTAGCCTGGCGCTGGTGGTGGCTTCCGTGGTTACTCTACCTCATGCTTTGCTGGTGAGCTTGGTGATGGACCGCAAAGCAGCCAGCTAGACGGTAGGCGCATCGGCCATGGCCCGACCGGCCAGGTAACCCGTAGTCCAGGCAGCTTGGAAATTGAAGCCGCCGGTAATACCGTCGATGTCCAGCACCTCGCCGGCGAAATACAGGCCCGGCACGCGGCGGCTCTGCATGGTTTTCATGTCCACTTCGCCGAGCACCACGCCGCCACAGGTCACAAACTCATCCTTGTAAGTGGTTTTGCCCTGCACGGGTAGGGCAGTACGCAACAGCCCTTCGATGAGGCGGTTCTGCGACTTAATAGGCAACTCATTCCACTTCACTTCTGCACCAATGCCCGCCTGCTCCGTGAGCGTGCGCCACAGCCGCTGGGGTAGGCCGAAGAGCGGATTGGAAGCCACCAGCTTTTTGCCATGCTGCCCCCGAAAATCCAGTAGCCACTGGCGCAGCGAGTCCTCGGTGTGGGTAGGAAGCCAGCTAACCAGGGCCGTGTGGCGATGCGCCAGTTCGTGCAGGCGACGGGCGCCCCAGGCTGAGAGCTTCAGCACAGCCGGCCCGCTCACGCCCCAGTGCGTCACCAAGATAGGACCTTCGTATTCCAGCTTTTCGCCGGCAATGCGCACGCGGGCGTGGGGCACGCTCACGCCCGGCAGGTCCCGCAACGGCGACTCCGGCACGTTGAACGTAAACAGCGACGGCACCGGCTCGGCAATGGTGTGCCCCAACGCCCGCAGCCAGTCGTATTGGGCCGCTTTGGGGGCGCCGCCGGTGGCAATCAGCAGGCGCGCTACCTCTAATTCCTGCGCGTGGGTGCCCGTGAGGTGCAATCGAAAGCCACCCGTAGGTAGAGTAGTAATATACTCGGCGGTGGTGTGCGTGAGGATGCGGACACCCGCTTTATCGGCTGCCGTGAGCAGGGCCTGGACAATGGTTTCCGACGAATCCGTGACCGGAAACATGCGGCCGTCGGCTTCGGTCTTGAGGCGCACGCCGCGGCGCTCAAACCAGCGCACGGTATCTACGGCGCCGAACTGCTTGAAGGGTTCCTTGAGCTGCTTGGCCCCGCGGGGGTAGTGCTGTACCAACTGCGCGGGCGTGTCGGCGGCGTGCGTCACGTTGCAGCGCCCACCTCCCGAAATACGCACTTTGCTCAGCAGCTTGCCGGTTTTTTCAATCAGATAAACACGCAAGTGCGGGTTGGCTTCGGCACAGGCAATGGCCCCAAAAAAACCAGCCGCACCGCCGCCCAAAATAGCTACTACCTCTTTATCGTTCACAAGCGCAAAGATACAAGGTAGGGGACTGAAAACCGGCGCGAAAGCACTACGGTGTGTTGCTCGCTAAGCGGCACAGCCAATGCACTAGCAGTGCTTCATGGCCTCGTTCAGGTCATCAAACTGAAACATATAGCCGGTTTCCTGACGCAGCAATTCGCTGTCGATGCACTTGCCCAGGGTTTCTTCCTCCGCGAAGGTAGGGGGCGCGAGTTCCAGATGAGCCGCGGCGGCGGTGTAGAACTCCTGCCGGGTAGGGTGGTGTGCCGCGCTGGCATTGAAAGTACGCCCCCAGGCGCGCTGGCGGATAATGCGGCCGAGAATGCCCAGACAATCGGTGAGGTGGATGAGGTTGACGGGGGCCTGAGGCTTGGGCAGACCGGTACGGCCCGCCAGGAAGCGGCCAGGCGCGCGTCGGGGGCCAATCAGGCCGGCCAGGCGCACCACGGTGGTGGCGAAAGGTGCATCGGGAGCGGTAAACAGGCTCTCCGCCCGCAGCAATTCCGAGTTGGCGTCGGGGGCGGCCAGGGCGTCGGTCTCAGTCATGGTGCGGGGCTCGTCGGCATACACACCGGTGCTGCTCACAAACAACACGTGGCGCACGCCGCAGCCAATGGCAGCTTGGTATACGGGCTGTAGCAGCTCCACGTAGTGTCCTTTGGCGGCGCTGGGTGGCACGTTCAGTACCAATACCCGCGCGCCGGTGAGCATCGTGTGTAGCGTGTCTTGGTCGGTGGCGGTAAGGGTAGGGCCCAGCTCCAGCAGGTAGGGCGTAATGCCCGCGTCGCGCATTTTCAGGAGTCGGCCGGGCGTGGTGGTGGAGCCAGCCACGGCATAGCCTTCTTCCACCAGCGCCTGAGCCAGGGGTAGGCCGAGCCAGCCGCAGCCCAATACGGCAATTAGGGGTTGTAGGGGGGTAGGAGTAGGAGCCATGCGGGGCTAAAGGTGAAGAAAAATTCTTAGCCGGCATACATCTTGGGCAAATCCGACAAATCCCGTTCTTGCATCCTTGCTGCTTCACCTTTAAAAATCCACCTCCTATGCCAGCCTACTCCCAACCCATGCTCCGCGACAACGCCCTGCAAGGCAAAACCATTGTGGTGACAGGCGGCGGCACCGGCCTGGGCCGGGCCATGACCACCTATTTTCTACAACTCGGCGCCAACGTCACCATCACCTCGCGCAAGCTGGATGTGCTGGAAAAAACCGCCGCCGAACTGCGCGAGCAGACCGGTGGCCAGGTGCTGGCCGTGCAGTGCGATGTGCGCAAATACGACGAGGTAGAGCGCATGCTCCAACAAACCATTGACACGTTTGGGGCCGTCGATATACTCCTAAACAACGCCGCCGGCAACTTTATTTCGCCTACCGAGCGCCTGAGCCACAAGGCGTTTGATGTGATTGTAGACATTGTGCTGAAAGGCAGCTACAACTGCACGTTGGCCTTCGGCAAGCGCTGGATTGCCGACCAGCGCCCCGGCACCATCCTCAACATCGTAACGACGTACGCCTCCGTGGGCTCAGCCTACGTGGTGCCCTCGGCGGCGGCGAAAGGGGGCGTCCTGGCCCTCACCCGCTCGCTGGCTGTGGAGTGGGCCAAGTACGGTATTCGTTCCAACGCCATTGCGCCCGGCCCATTTCCGACGGAAGGTGCCTGGAGCCGCCTCTTCCCCGAGCCGCTAGCGTCCAAACTCGACCCCGCTGCCTCGGTGCCCCTCAAGCGGGTAGGCGACCACCAGGAATTGGCCAACCTAGCCGCCTACATGGTATCGGACTTCGCGGCCTACATGAATGGTGAGGTAGTCACCCTCGACGGCGGCGAGTGGCTCAACGGCGCCGGCGAGTTCAACAAGCTGGAAGCCATTCCAGCCCCCATGTGGGACGAGATTGAGAAGAAAATGCGCCGCTAGACCTCGGATTCCTGCGGATTTTTCGGATTACACGGATTTTGTAGACGATTTCAAACAAAAAGCGCTTGCCAAATGGCAAGCGCTTTTTTGATGGGTAACTCAGAAAAATTAAACAGCTCCGACTACACTGTGCAATCGTCCACAAAATCCGTGTAATCCGAAAAATCCGCCTTAATCCGTGATTATAGTTTATACCCCTTATATCCCTTCGCAAACTCCTCCGCCGCAATAGGCTGGTTGGCGATAATGTTCGAAAACTCGAACCGCTCAAACAAGCCTTTGTCGTCCAGCACTTCTACCACAAGCGGCAGCATAAGCTTCTGATCGACGCAGACGGTGGTGCGACGGCCGTAGCCGTTGGGCACTTGAATGGTTTTGCCGGCCGACACGGGTTTTTCGTACGACAGGCCGTTGCGCTCCACAATCCGAAACTCGCCGCAACCAAACTTATTGGCAATCTGCGTCAGCGTTTCAGCTTTGGCGGGCGTGTAGGATACGTACCGAAACTGCGGGAAATTGGAAAGCAGTACGTGGCACGGCCGGCCGGCCACTAGGGTGTCGCCGGTGTAGCGAAAGGAGCGCTCGAAGGCGTGGTCCTGGCGTTGAGTTGAACCGCGGATGATATCGGAAATGCTGCCAAAACCGGCGTCGAGCAGGCTGTGGTGCTGGTCGCGGCGCATGAGGGTGCCGTTGGGGTCCAGGTTGAGCGTCACGTAGGGAAAGCTGTTGGGGTAGACCCAGGCGTCGCCGCTGTTTTGGCCTGTCACCCACAGGGCCTCAATGCCTTTTTGATTGCGCAGATATACCCGTAGCGGGCTGCTGGTGAGCTTCAAAGACGATTGCGCCGTTACGTATTTGCCTTCTACCCGCTCCTTAGCCCGCACCGTGCAACGCAGCGTCTTGAGGTTGTCGATGGCGGAGCTAAGGCGGCTCAACAGCTGCTCGGTAGAAATCTTATCAGTAGGAACCGGGGCAGCGGCTAGCGAAGAAGTCAGCAAAACAACGGCCAGCGTAACCAGCCGAATAGTACGCATCATAGGAAAAATAGGAAGACGTTAGCAGTCGCCCTCATGCACAAACCGCGCCGAATAGCCCGCTGGCTAGTTGAGGCTAATGCGCGGAAACCGAAACGTATTGCTATCGAACACGAATAGCTCGTGCACTTCAATTTGCCAGAAATAAGGGTACAAAGGCAACTGCTCCAACACAGCCCGCGCCTCGGCCTCCGTTTCCCCGTTGATGGTAAGCCAGCCGTGCCGGTAGTCGGCGCTGATGGCGTAGTTTTCCAGCACACTCTCATCCAATAGCTGGCTCACGTGGGCGCGGTGACTGGGAATCAACTCTATAAAATCCTCGGAAAAGTGAGGGGGTAGGGAGAGTGTGACGATGAACTTGGGCATACAGTGAAGCAGATAATGCTAAGTCGGGTAAACGGTACTATTTCGAGAAAGTTGGCTTTCAGCTGGATTGACGCAACTTTTTAGCGGCAATTGTAGAATAGGAAGGCATGCACTTCTCCATCATCACCCCGACCCGCAACCGTCGGCAGTATTTGCCCGAGGCCATTGAAAGCGTACGCGCTACCGTTTCGGCCCCCATCGATTTTTCCTACGAGCACCTGATCAACGAGTTAGCCAGCGACGACGACACCGCGTCCTACCTGGAGGAGCTAGCCGCTCAGGATGGCCCGCCGCTGCGCTACTGGAAGCAGCCCGAAAAAATGCTGCCTGGCCCTGCCCGCAACCAGATCATCCGCGAGGCGCAGCCCGGCGGCTGGCTGGTGCCCCTCGACGACGACGACGTGATGCTGCAACGCAACCTCTACCACTACGCCGACCTCATCCAGCAGAACCCCGACCGCCCGTGGCTGGTAGCCGACTTCCTGCGCATGGACGAGGAACGTCGCTACATGCTGCGCGAAGACTACTACGCCTGGAAATTTGACACGCCCACAGACATGCTGCGGGCCATTTTTCGGGCCGAAAACTTCATCCAAGGCAACGTGTGCTACTCGCACGAGCTGTTTGATCGGGTGGGCGGCTACAGCGAAGACATTGAAATGGCCGAAGACTTGGAACTGTATGTGCGCTTTCTGCTGGCCGGCCACCTGCCCCTTCTTTCGCCCCACATCAGCCACCTGCACCGCTTCCACACCAACAACATCAGCATAGGCGTAGACGCCGAAAAGCACGGCAACGACCTGCGCGTCATCTACGACCTGCACGCGCAGGAGCTAGGTAAGTTGGGTATTGAACGTCCGTAGACTAACTCATTAGCAGCCTATTTACTCTGTCATCCTGAGCTTGCGAAGGACCTTCTCACGCATGAACGAGTCGTTGGTACGATGGTCGTTCTAGCGTGAGAAGGTCCTTCGCAAGCTCAGGATGACAGATTAGTTTTGATGACAGATTAGTTTTATGGCTGTTTATACAACTTATACAACACACCGCCCTTCATCACTAGCCGCACCTGCCGCAGGGCCGTCACGTCGTGGGTAGGGTCGCCTTGCACTGCCACTAGGTCAGCCAATAAGCCAGTCTGGATGCGGCCCCGATCAACTAAGCCGAAGATGCGAGCGTTGCCGCTGGTGGCTTGGCGCAACACGGTCAGGGGCGTGAGGCCGTAGTCCTGCACCAGTAGCTCGGCCTCGCGCACGTTGTCGCCGTGCGGAAATACGCCCACGTCGCTGCCAAACGCCAGCGTGACGCCGCTTTTCAGGGCGGCTTCCATGCTAGTGTGTTTTTGCTGGACGCGTTCGGGTAGAGCGCCCTGGCCTTTGCGCCAGCCCTGGTATTGGGCAATAGCATCGCCGGCCGCTACGGTGGGGCAAAGTGCTACGCCGCGCTGCTTCATCAGTTTGAAAACTTCCAGCGTGCCACCGTCGCCGTGCTCAATGGTTTGCACGCCGGCCAGCGTGGCGCGGCGCATGCCTTCGGGGGTAGAGGAGTGCGCCACCACAGGCCGGCCGGCGGCGTTGGCCGTTTGCACAATCAGGTTCAGCTCCTCCTGCGAGAAGGTAGGGCGGGCCGGTTCGCCTTTGCCCCAACGGTAGTCGGCGTATACTTTGATGATGTCGGCGCCGCGCCCGATTTGCTCGCGCACGGCCCGCATCACACCCTCGGGGCCGTCGGCTTCTTGGGCGCCCTGGGGTACTTCTACGTCGGTGGAGAGCTTGGGGCCGTAGCTGCCAGTTGCTACCAGCGCCCGTGTGGCCACCAGCAGCCGCGGGCCGGGAATAATATCTTGATCAATAGCTTGTTTGATGCCTACATCGGCGTAGTCGGCGCCCTCTGTGCCCAAGTCGCGGGCGGTGGTGAAGCCGGCCAGCAGCGTGCGTTGAGCGTGAGCCGTAGCCCGCGCCACCCGCAACGCCTGCGACTCCAGCAGCACTTGGTCGTTCCACGGGGTTTCGTTGTAAGGGTGCAGCAACAAATGGGAGTGGCCTTCTATCAGACCCGGCAGAAGGGTAAGGCCCGGTAGATCCAGCGTACGGCCGCCGGCAGGTGTAGGCAGGCTAGGGCCAACTGCTGTAATTCGGTCGCCTTCTACTAGCACCTGCCAGCCAGGGTGTAGCGTTTCACCATCGAAGACGGCGGCGGGGCGCAGGAGGGTAGGAGGAGGTGTAGGTTGAGCTAGCAGTGGTTGTGCGCTGCACAACAGAAAGCCAAGTAGGAAAAACCAGCAGTATCTGTGGCTGTGAGAAAGCGAGAGCATAAAGCGGAAATATATTCTTGGTCAATAAACACAAAAAAGAGACGTCAGTAGCTGACGTCTCTTTGTAGGTAGGGGTAGGGTACAAGAGGTTGTTCTCTACTACTGGCTCTACGCTTTTTGTTTGCGCTTGCCCCTCTTCACTTTCGCTTCCTTCGCTGGTTTGCCGTTGGCTTCCGGTTTGCCTACCAGCGTCATTTCCTGAATGAGGCGTGTGGCGCCGGCGTATTTATCCACTACAAACAGCATGTAGCGCACATCGAGGGTGATGTTGCGCACCTGGTCGGGGTCGAACATGATGTCGGACATGGTGCCTTCCCAGTTGCGGTCGAAGTTGGTGCCGATTAGCTCGCCGCGGCCGTTGATAACGGGCGAACCGGAGTTGCCGCCCGTGGTGTGGTTGGTGGCAATGAAGGCCACCGGCACGGTGCCGTCTACGGCGTAGAGTCCGTATTCTTTCTTCTGGTACAACTCCACGAGGCGGGCCGGCACCTGGAAATCAGGATTGGTGGGGTCAGCCTTTTCCATGATACCGTCGAGGGTCGTGTAGTACTCGTACTTCACGCCATCGCGGGGCTCGTAGCCGGCTACCTGGCCGTAGGCCACGCGTAGGGTAGAGTTGGCGTCGGGGTAGAACGTTTTGTCGGTCTGCATTTGGCGCAGGCCGGCAATGTAGGTGCGCGACAATAGCGTGATGTTGTCGTTGGCAATTTGGTAGGGCGGCAGGATGTTGGCCCGGTAGTTCGTCACGATGGCGCTAGCTAGCTGATAGGCCGGGTCGTTGGTGAGGGCTGCCACGTTGCCTTTAGCTACCTCATCGAGCACAGCGTTAGCGCTTTCCGGCGTCGTCAGTCGGGATTTGCTGTAGAGATAGTCGGCGTAGGCGGTCCAACCGTTTTTACCCGGATACTGCTTCTGCAACGTCTTCACGTAATCGGGTAGCAGGGTAGACGGCGTATTCTCGGCGTACAGCGCCAGCAATGCCGCCGCTACTTTCTGATCGGTAGATTTGCTGTAATTCCGGAAGAAGCCATTTACGCCGGTTTTGAGTTTCTGCACGGCGGCGGTGCGGTCGGCGGCGTTTTTGATATCCACCACGGCCAGCAGGCTATTGGCATACAGCATTAGTTCCACGCCCAAGGCGGCTTCTGTCACGTAGTCGCGTGCCAGCGACACGTCACGCTCGGCGCGGTAGTTTTTCTCAAACTCCGGCAACAAGTTGGCGTAGGCGGCGCGGCGGGCGATATCGCCCTGGGTGGTCCACTGCTGAAAGCGGGCTTCCTGCTCCTGCTTGCGCGCCACGGCATCCAGGCGCTTCAGGCCGCGCATCTCGCCTTGCCACTTCTTCCAGTAGTTGGCCAGCGAGGCATACTTGGCGGCGTACTGAATCCGCACTTTATTCGAAGCCTTCATGTCGGCGTCCAGAATTCGCAGCTTGGTGTCGCGCACCTGCACCTTGGCCGGGTCCGAGAGGGAGTAGATTTCGTCTACCCCCCACGAAGTCAGATACTCGTTGGTGCGGCCGGGAAAGCCAAACACCAGTGTGAAGTCGCCGGGCTTGATGCCGCCGAGCGAGATGGGCAAATGGTGCCGGGGCTTAAAGGGCTTGTTCTGGGGCGAGTAGGGGGCCGGCTTGTTGTCAGGGCCGGCGTAGATGCGGAACAGGGAAAAGTCGCCGGTGTGGCGGGGCCACATCCAGTTGTCGGTGTCGCCGCCAAACTTGCCGATGCTGCTCGGTGGGGCGCCTACCAGGCGCACATCTTCAAACACCTCGGTCACAAAGAGATAGTACTCGTTGCCGCCGAACATAGGCCGCACAAAGGTGCGGTAGTGAGTGCCTTGCACGGCCGCCTGGGCCACCTGCTGGCTGTGCTGCTGCACCAGTCGCTCGCGGGCATCTTCTGAAATACCGGTGGCAGGCACGTCTTGCAGCACTTGCTTGGTCACGTCCTCCATGCGCACGATGAAGGTAGCGGTGAGGCCCTGGTTGGGCAGCTCCTCGCTGGGCGACATAGCCCAGTAACCGTTGGTAAGGTAGTCTTTTTCGACCGACGAATGGCTCTGGATGGAGCTGTAGCCGCAGTGGTGGTTGGTGAGCAGCAGGCCCTGATCGGAAATGATTTCGCCGGTGCAGCCGCCGCCAAACTGTACCACGGCGTCTTTCAGGCTGCCTCTGTTGACGCTGTAAATGTCTTCGGCCGTCAGCTTGAGGCCTTTTTTCTGCATATCAGCTTCGTTGAGCTGCTTGAGCAGTAAGGGAAGCCACATGCCTTCATCGGCACGGGCGGAGGGTAGGAAGAAAAGGAAGGTAAGGGCCAGCAGCGCCAGCCGATTGGTAATGGGCATGAACAAAAATTGGGTGAACGAAAGCCCAAAATACAATTTTTGAAGGGCTTTTATAGCTCGTTTCACAGGTAAACGCTTCACCTGTTTATTCAAAAAAGACCGTCGAAGCAGCAAATTTTGCGTAGAACAAGCAGAATAATTACTTCTACTGTCTTACTTCCACTAGGTATGTTTTTTAACGGTTGGGCCGGCGTAGGCCGCACGGTAATAATGGCTGTTCTTGTGTACGTAGCCATCATCCTGCTGATTCGCATCACGGGTAAGCGTACACTAGCCAAAATGAATGCCTTTGATATGATCGTAACTGTTGCTTTGGGTTCCAGCCTGGCTTCGGTAGCATTGTCAAAAAGCACACGGCTAGTGGAAGGCATAGTTGGCATTGGTACGCTACTGGCACTGCAATTTGTTGTATCGTGGCTGTCGGTGCGCTCTAAAACGGTGCGTAAGCTGGTAAAATCGGAGCCGCGCTTGTTGTTTCACGAAGGCAATTTTCTGGACAGCGCAATGCACGACGAGCGTGTAACGCACGACGAAGTGCGCTCGGCCGTGCGCAAAGAGGGGGGACTGTCGATGGAAAAAGTGACTGCCGTGGTACTCGAAACCGACGGCACCTTCAGCGTTATCAAGCGCCCGGATGATAACAGGGCAGAATCAGCCCTCCAAGGCGTTGACGGAGTTGAGCAGAAGTGAAGATGTAGTTGCGTTTTTCAGCTATTCCAACAAACCTACGCCTGTCTCTCGTCGCATGAAGCACGACGAAAGACAGGCGTGCGTAGGTTTGTTGGAATACTGATGACCAGCAATTAGCTACTAGACTTGTTCAGGAACAAGTCTATTGATTTATGAGTGACCCAACTCCGCTACGGCGGGTAGCTCCTTGTTGGGACGGGCCGGTGCTTGGGCATCTTCGGCTACTTTGGCCGAGGCTTCTTCCCAGCTCTGGAAGTGCTCCAGCTCCACCCGGAAGCGGTCCATAAACCAGGCAATCAGGGCGGCATCATCCAGGAAGCCCAAAATGGGTAGGGCGTCGGGCACCAAGTCAATCGGCGACAACACGTAGAGCAGCACCGCCAGCCCCGACACGATAGTGGAAGTGGAAATCTGGCGGTAAGAGCCGTTGATATAAGACGTTACCAACCGAATCAGCAGCCGGCCCACGTCGATTACCTGTTGGATAGGACCTTTTTTACTGTCTTGGTCGTCGAGCTTTTTTGCTACGTCGTGCAGGGCGGTAGCTACTAGGAAGGGCTTGCCCAGCATTCGGGTAGCACGCCCCATGAAGGCGGAAAAGATGGCGTTTTTGGCGATGCCAAAACCTTTTTCGGTAAGTGAGGACATTGGGATAGAGTAAGAAAATGAGAGTACGAAGGGATGTACGTAACCCCTCCGGTTGCCGTTGTGTCAGGCCCGAAACGCAAAAAAGCCCGCCGAAATCGGCGGGCTTTCTGTGCAGCAGGAGCGCGAGGCGGCGTTACTGCTTGATAAAGCGCTTCACGTAGGTCTGCGTGCCACTATTCACTTGAATGACGTACATCCCGGCTTTCAGCTGACCCAGACCTTGATTCAGTTGCTGATTCAATTGCTCCAACGAGCCAGTACCCGTGGCTACCTGGCGACCATCTACGGCCAGCACGCGCAATTGCAGCGTTTTGGCCGTTTGCTCGGGCAGGTTCAGGCGGATGGCGTTGGTTACCGGGTTGGGGTATACTTCAAACTGGCGGTTGGCCAAGGCCTGCTTGGTGGGCGTCGTTACCCCGAAGGTGTAGCGCGTCTGCACGGGGTAGTGGTCTGTGGTGGTGTTGCCATAGTTGGTCACTAGGTTGGCTACGCTCGTCAAAATCTCGGTCGAGTTGGGCACCACCAGCGGCTCTGTGGCTTTGGTAATGACAACGTGGTCAATTACATCGTTGTAGCCTACCGTAGAGCGTTGGCCGGCCAGGCTTAGGGGTAGTGTCAGAGCCGTGTAGTTGGCTACGTCGGTCGTAAAGGCGCTGTACGACGTAGCGGTGGTTGAAAGGCCCGTTGTGATGGTTTGATCGAGGTCGTCGTTGAAATCACCCAAGATGATAACGTTCTTTCCCTTGTAGTTGGCATCCAGCGCTGCCTTCAGGCCATCGGCAGCGTTTTTCCGCCGCTCATACGAGGTAGATGTTGGGCTGGTGTTGGCTTTGGCATGAATCAGGACGAAGGTGAAATGCTGGGTAGCGCCGTTCAGCGTTACGTCGGCATCGAGCAGGTAGGGGAAGCGGCCCGACGACCAGTAGTTGAACTCGGGGCAGTTCTCGGCCTGCGTGCAGCGGAACAGCGACGAAATAGCTACATTTTTGAAAAGAGTGGTGTTATACACAAAGGCCAGTTTCTGCGCGCTGGCATAGTCGGGATCCTGCGCATTATCGGTATACGAGCCAAAGTCCGATACGCGGTAGGTGTAGCCACCGCCCGGCAGTTGCCGCACAATGGTGCCCAGGCGAGCCGTGTCTACTACCTCCACTAGCCCGTAGATGTCGGCCTTCAGCGAGTTAAGAATGGTGCGCACATTGGCTTGCTGCTGGTCTTTGTTGCTCGGGCCGTTTTGCGTCGAGCCAAACCACTCCACGTTCCAGTTCACCACTTCCAGCGTGTTGGCTGTGTTGTAGGTATTGCCCGATAAGGTGACTGTAACCGAGGGCGCATTTGTAGAAGCCAGGGCCAGGCTACCCGTGTAGCTCTGCTGGTTTTGCGTGGGGCGGAAACGCACCGTCAGGGTTTTTGTCTGGTTATTAGCTTCTTCTACCGTATAGGTAGCAGAGCTGCCGAACGTAGTGCCATCTTTCGACACCTGGAAAGCGGCGCCGGTGGCCGTCACCGTGAAGGGCGCCGTTAGGTTGCGGGGTGTTACCGTGAAGGTTTGCGTGGCCGTAGCATTCGCCGCCACGTAGCCGAAATCCAGGCTGCGGGTCGTCATGGTCAGCAAGGGGGCGGGCGGAGTAGCCGAGTTCGTCAGGCTGATGTCATCCAGCGTCCAGCGGGCACTTTCCTCATCTGAAGAAGTATATATGAAGGCCACATACGTCGTCTGGCCTTTATACTCACTCAGGTCTACACCAGCGGTTTGCGTCCAAGTATCAGAACCAATGGCGGGGAAGCTCACATCCAGATCCGTCCAGGTTACGCCGGTAGCTAGCGGGTTACCTGTGCCAGAATAGTTAGTCGAAACTCGTAGTTTCAAAGGAGGGCCATTGAAAGCTGCCCGGCTCCAGAACGAGAGGAGGGGGTAGGCAAATGTAGATGTATTGAAGGCCGGGGAGATAAACCAGTCCTCGTTCGGAACATTCGTGTTGCTTGCGAAGCCATTGATCTGTATACCGTTAGGCTTGCTGGCTTTGCCGGTGGCATCAGTGGCATCGTGCCCAAAGGGCGTGCAGGCCCAGGTTTGCGCGCCGGTCACGCTATACTGCGCCCAGCCACCCAGTGCGGCCGTACATTCATCAAAATTGAAAACCAGGTTGTTGGGGTCGATGCCCGTACCGGTTACCGCCACGGTTTGGTCGGCGGCACCAGCCGAGGTATTGGTAATCGTGCCCGATACGGGACCAGCCACGGTCGGCGCAAAGCGCACGTACACCATTTGGGCCGTCGCCAGCTCAGCCGCAGCATAGCTCAGGGTAGAGCCAAACGTGCCGGTAGCGGTTTTGGAAACGCTGAAGCCGCTAGGGGCCGTAACAGTAGTAGCGCCCGTGAGGTTGGCCCCCGTGAGCGTGTAGCTGCTGGTGGCAGAAGTAGCTGCCAGGTTGACGCGGCCAAAGCTCAGGCTGTTAGGCGATACAGTAAGGGTAGGCGCGTCGGGTGCCGGCGTATTCCAGGTCAGTGAGAAATCATCGATGGCCGAGGTAGGCCGGTTGTTAGACCCTGTGGTTGGATCTGGTGCTACAATCCGAATCCAGACAACATCGTTAATATTATCGAGTTGATTACCAAAGTCAACGGCGACGGGCGTACTGCTAAAGGTGCTATTCCCGGTTGTGAACGTGGCCCCTACTGGTGTGAAGGCTGTAGGTGTGGCCCCCGTAGCATAGTCTACTCGCCAGGTAGTGGTACGGGTAGAGGTAGCATCCAACGACTGCAACAGGAAATTTAGTTTGAAGCCTGTGCGGGCGCTGGTATTGGCAACTTGGAAAACGAAAGCCGGGCCGGCATTCGTGCTGCCATCCGCAAACGAGCCAGTCTGCCGTACACCGAGCGCCCGGTTGGTGGAGGCACTTTGCGCGGTAGGGTCCGCAGCAGAGGTTAATCCCGTGGCGGAAGCGAAGTTTTTAAAGGCTCCGCTGGTATTATTCCACGCCGTTGCGGCGGTGGTAAGCGTTGCCGCTTCGCCCAGAGCTCCGGCTTTGGCACCCGTGCGTACGCTGAAGCCTGCGGGCAGACCAGTGCCAATCTGGTCGAAATTCTCAGTGAATGAACTGCCGGTTAGTGTTATCTGAGCTGATGCACCTTGTATACCACACAGCATGGTAAAGGCTACAACAGCGCTTCGTATAGTAAGTAAAGAGTGTTTCATGAAAAAACGGATTAGTTACAAAAGAGACACGTAAAAGTACCCACGCTAGGCGCGGCGATATGTTAAGATAGTATTATTAAATAGAATATTACTTGGCAGCTTGCCTATGCGTGGGTGTAAGCAATTGTTAGCTAGTGAATAACACAGAAACGCCGCTCCCCAAAGGAAGCGGCGTCAATGGCTCGCAGTAGTATGCAATAGGCTATTGGGCAAATAGGCCCACCGTGCCGCCTACCCAATCCTTGTTCTTATTGAAGTCCACGCCAATCATGGCGCCGCGGCTGAGGCGGGCCAGGTTGGTGAGTAGCACCGGGCGGGGCGCGTTTTCGGGCCAGTTGTACAGCAAGCGGATTTCACACTTCACCAGCTCGCCATCATCGGCTCGCACCACAGGCTCGTAGGCTACTTTACGCTGCAAGAGGTAGTTATGCTTGTCCTCGATGGCATCCAGCTCGGCGGGCGTCACGTGCAGCTTCACACCGGCTCCAGCAAAGGAAAACAGGGGCTTGAGGACGTAGTTTTCCAGATCGGTGGGGTAGGCGGTTAGCTCGTGCAGGTAGTGGCTGGACGGCACAAACGGGCTGTGCAGCAGCGGCAACGTGTATTTGCTGATGCGGAAAAACCAGTTGGGGTGCCCTACCCAGGTCACGTCCACATCCTCGTCGGTGAGGCGGAACTCCAACGGCAGGTCGGGATAGCGCAGCAGCTCGTCGAAAATCAGGCGGTTGTAGATGCGCTTGATGTCGATGCGGCGGCCGTCTTTTTCATAGTACAGCTGTCGGCCGTCTTTGCGTACGTCGGTGATGCACACGGCTTCTACCCCCAGCTCACGCTTGGTGAGGGCAAAGTCGATGCGGGTTTTCTGCTTGTCCGGAAATAGCTCTAGTAGTACTACGTTTTCCGGGTTTTCGTCGCCCACAATCAGCTCCCGCAGCGCCGCCAAGTAATCTGCCGAACTCAGCCCACCAAACAAGTGCGTCACCGAATCGGGTACCGGAAAAAACTTCCGAAACGTGTGGGCCAGATAGTCCTGAAACACATAGAGCGATGGAAAACCTTGCAGCTCAATCAGCTGCGGCTCCAGTTCGCCTTGCGCATCACGGCACACAGCAAAGTCGATAGCCAGAAATTGGGTGTGCGCGTCTTCGTGGGGTACGCGCTGGGCTGGCGGCACGGCCGCTTCGGTGCGTTCCTTGAAATTGGGCGCTACCAGCACATCAATAATATCCTCGCCCGCCTGCAACAGCTTGTCGCGCAGCACAGAAGGTATGAACACCGGCGTTTCCGCTACTCGAAAATCCAATTGTCCCGGCAGCTCCTGATCCACGGAGTCGATCAGCTCCTGAAACCGTTGCGGCGTGAAAGCCGCGTTATACGTCTGGCGAAATTCAGGAATCATGCGGGGGAGGGGTTGGGGTAAGATAGGGACAATAGAACGTCATGCTGAGCTTGTCGAAGCATCTCTACCGTGAGTAATTTCTGTTGAATGAAACGAAGCGGTAGAGATGCTTCGACAAGCTCAGCATGACGTTCCTGTATTTACAAGGTAACCGGCTGATCAACAGCCGTAAGCGCCGCTATAGATTGTCGCAAAAAGGCCGGCACCAGAATGCGTTCAGTCAACTCAATGGCTTCGGGGTCTTGGAGCAGACGCACCATATCGTCGTATTTCTGCTGACCGTGCGTGTCAATCACCTGCTGGCGACGCTCTGTAGTCAGCATGTAGTGTAGCATGCCTTCGCCATCGGCTTCGGGGTGAAACTGGGTGCCTACCATCTCCGGCGTGAAGCGCAGAGCCATAATGGCCCGGTCGAAAGGCACGTGAGGCCGGTCTTTTTCCATCGCCAGCACCTGCACGCCCAACCGCCGCAAGTGGTCCTCATCGGGATTCGTCACTTGAAAATCGCGCGAGTCGACGGCCATGAACGGGTCAGGCAACAGGCCCAGCAAAGGGTCTTGCTGGCCGGCCTCGGTCATGTGCATTGGGAAGATGCCGAAGGAGGTAGACTTACGGGCGCTCAGCTCGCCTACCTGCAAGTGGCGGCTCACCAGCTGGAAAGAGTGACAAATCAGCAACACGTACTTTTTCTGCTCGTGCGTGCGGTTCCAGGCCAGCAATTGGTCGATGAGCGCAAAGTAGGGTGTTTCCCAAGGCTCGTCGGAGGGTAGGGGTGAGCCGGGCCCGCCCGATGAGAGGTAGATATCGTAGTCGAGGCCCGGCAGCGCCACCTCGGCGCGCACGTTAAACACGTCGTAGGTGACGGGCACGGCCACCTCGGCTTGCAACTGGTGTAAGATCTTCAGAATACAGCGCATTCCCTGATTCGGGAAATTGTTGTACATATCCAGAACGGCAATTTTCAATGATTTCATGCGGTAGCAACTGCCCGACTTGCAAGCCGGGAATAATGGCAAAAAAGCAGAGCAACAGCAAAGATGTGGCCGAACCTGCCTCAGGTTCCAACGGGGAAGCCTGACAGGTAGAACATTACAAACCGTAAGAGGTTTCCTGCACAATGAAATCAACGACTTTCTTCAGGTCACCAGTCTCGCGGAATACCTTTAATTGGCGGTCGGCGCCGGTACCCATTTCCATCATTTTGTGGATGTACTCTACCTCGTGGCGGCTACCCAGCTCATCCAGCACGTCGTCCACAAAGTCCAGCAGCTCCTGAATCAGATTGCGAGTGGGTAATTCTTCCTGCTTGCCAAAATCGATGAGCTTGCCGTCGAGGCCGTAGCGGGCGGCGCGCCATTTGTTTTCGTTGATGAGGGCCTTGCGGTATTGTCGGAAAGTTAGGTTGCTGATCATCAGCTTATACACCTTCGCTACTAGCGCCTGCATGAGTGCAGCCATGGCCACGGCTTCGTCCACGCGCAGCATCATATCGCACACGCGGTACTCGATGGTGTTGAAGAACGGATGCAGACGCAAGTCCCACCAGATCTTCTTGCCATTATCAATACAGCCCGTCTTGATGAGCAGGTTGATGTAGGCATCGTACTCGCTGGCGCTGCCAAAGTGCTCAGGAATGCCCGTACGCGGGAAACGCTCGAATACCTTAGTTCTGAAGGATTTATAACCGGTTTCGCGGCCTTCCCAGAAGGGCGAGTTGGTACTTAGCGCGAAGATGTGGGGTAAGAAATAGCGCAGGGCGTTCATCATGTATACGCCCAACTCGCGGGTTTCTACGCCCACGTGCACGTGCATGCCAAACACCAGGTTGGAGCGGGCGGCATCCTGTAATTCCTCTACAATTTTGTCGTAGCGGGCATCTACCGTAATGGGCTGGTCCTGCCAGCGCGAAAACGGGTGCGTGCCCGCGGCCGCAATTTGCAGCCCTACCCGGTCGGCCAGTTCAATCACCTGGCGGCGCAGGTGCGTTACCTGGTGGCGGGCCTCTTCAATATTGTTGCATACCGTAGTGCCTACCTCCACCACCGACTGGTGCATTTCGGCCTTCACCTGTTCCTGCAAAATCATCTTGCCCCCCTCCACAATCTGCGACATGTGGGAGCGAAGGTCGCGCGTTTCCGGATCAATCGTCTGAAACTCTTCCTCAATTCCGAGGGTGAAAACCGGCTTACCCATGATGATAATAGATTAGAAATGAACGAATAGGGTGGTAGTTAGGGTAGGGTTTTAGGGAAGTTGGAAGCCTAGGCTATAAGATGCCTAAGCTAGTTCCACTCAAAAAAGGAGGGGTGCCCGCAGGGCGGGGTGGTAAAGTCGTTGAACAATACTAGAACTAGAAAGCTAAAAGGACTAACTCTAGCTTTCGTTCTTGCGGTTTTACCACCTCGCCCTGCGGGCACCCCTCCTTAAAAAAGAGGGAAATTCTAACTCTCGCTCTTAGCTTTCTTTCTTAGCAGTAGCCGTTACCTTCTTCGGAGCAGCAGGTTTCTTAGCTGGTGCCGCGCCTGCCGTTGGGTGTACAAATGTGCCCCAAGTAAGGTTATCCTTGCCGGGCTTTTGGGCTTGAGCACGCTTGATGGCCATGTTGGCCGCGGTTTCCACAACCCACTCAAAGTTCTCCTGGCCCACAGAATTGATATCCGCATCGGGGGCAGGGTTGCCGAAGTCAATAGCCAACGGAATACCGTCGCGCACAGCAAACTCTACCGTGTTGAAATCGTAGCCAAGGCCCTGGTTGAGCTTCAATACATAGTCTTTCATGGTAGCCAGCAGCTTTTTGCCCGCGGCGCCCGTGGTTTTCATCTCGGTGGCGTAGCGCTGATGGAACTCGTTGCGGGGCTCGTAAGGCATGATGCGCACATCCTTACCACCAATGCAGTAGCAGCGGAAATAATCGGTAAACTCCACCGCTTCCTGGAGCAACATCACCAGCTGGCCGGTTTCGTTGTAGGCGCTGAAAAACTGCTCGGGATTGTCGAGCTTGTACACGTTTTTCCAGCCGCCACCCGAGTGAGGCTTCATGAATACGGGCCAGCCCAGCTTCTCAAACGCGGCGTCCCAGTCCATCCAGTTCAGGTTGCGGAACGACTGATCTGAGGTGTCGTCGGGGCGGTTTTTGGAGGGTAGGAGCAAGGTTTTGGGCACCGGCACACCCAGTTGTACAGCCAGCGCATTGTTGAAAAACTTCTCGTCGGCCGACCACCAGAACGGGTTGTTGACGACAGCCGTGCCGCCCAGCGCAGCATTTTTGAGGTAGGCGCGGTAGAAGGGCACGTCCTGCGAAATCCGGTCGATAATGACAGCGTAATCGGTTGGAACGCTTTGCTCAACTAGGCCAATCTGCACAAACTCGGCCTGTATGCCACTGGGCGCTTTCTCATTTACGCGGTCAACGAATGCCTGCGGAAAGCTGTTTTCCCGGCCGAAAAGAATGCCAATTTTTTTCATAGTGTTTTAGGGGGTTAGGGTCTTGATTAAGTAGGGCCTCTAGCCCGTCAGAACGCCATTCCGAGCTTGTCGAGAAATCTCGCGTGCTGATGAAAGATAGGAATTCTCACCAAGCGAGACTTCTTCCGCTGGTCGAAATGACGTTTAAAAAGGGAGTTTTACGCTTCAATTTGTGCTAAATATTCCGGGAACATGTCGCGCCACACAGGCCAGTCGTGGGTGCCGTAGGGGCGGATGTCGAGCCAGTGGCGGATACCCTTGCGGTTCAGGATTTCCGACATTTCGATGTTGCCCTGCTTACAAAAGTCGTCTACGGCCGAGCCCAGCACAATGCCTATCTGGTAGAAATTGTCGTCCTGCGCGGCGGGTATGTAGGCTGGTGGGTTGTTATAGTAGAGGTCGTCGTTGTGGTAGCCGCCCAAGAAATTGCTGATGTCAAACTTGGCGCCCATGGAGAACATGTAACTGATCTGCGCTGGGTGGCGGAAGGCAAAGTTGAGGGCGTGGTAGCCGCCAAAGCTGCACCCGGCCACCGCTACTTTGGCCACGTTGTTTTCGCGTTGCAGCTGTGGTACCAGCTCCTCGGTCAGCATTTGGTCGTAGCGGATGTGGTTGTGCAGGCGCTCCTGGGGTGGCA
Source organism: Hymenobacter sp. NBH84 (assembly GCF_014217645.1). Classification (NCBI taxonomy): domain Bacteria; kingdom Pseudomonadati; phylum Bacteroidota; class Cytophagia; order Cytophagales; family Hymenobacteraceae; genus Hymenobacter; species Hymenobacter sp. NBH84. Next base: position 2,011,372 of record NZ_CP043644.1, on the reverse strand, counting down.
GGTGTTGCCCATACCAGCTGTAGCCATCCACGCTATCAACGCAGTAGAGGCGTATTTTACCACTGTCGATCAACGAAGCAGCAGCTTCTACCAAGCCAAAATCCTTGGCCTGATAATAGCGCCCACCAGAGGTTGGGAAGACGATAACGGGGTAGCCATGCTCGCCGAAAACCAGCATTTCAACGTCGTGACCAAGCGCGTGTGAGTAGAAGGGACGGTAGGTTTCCTGCACGGAAAGAGAGAGTTGTGAAATGGGAGATCAGAAATATTCAGCTATAAACTTTCATTTCTCCGGGTAATCTACGGCATGGAAGCGGAATAAAGTACCTTGCGACCTTAAAATCGTTCGTGAAGCTATTCCCCGGCGAATGAATCAGCCCGTTCCTCTTCCTACGCAAAACACGGCTGTCACGGTGGTTCGCCGTCTGCGCCTCGCCTCGCGAGCCCTGCGCCGCACTGTGCGCTTCGATGTGGTGTTGCCGCCCAGCTATGATGCTGCCGCGCCCGCGCCCTACCCTGTGCTCTACCTCAACGACGGGCAGGACCTGCGCCGCCTGCACTTGCCGGCTACGCTCAATGCGCTCTACCGCCACCGGGCGGTGCGGCCATTTGTGCTGGTAGCCATTCAGGCGGGTGTAAGGGTGCAGGAGTACGGCACCGCCGCCTACGCCGACTACCTGGGGCGGGGCAGCCGCGCCAAGCATTACACCGAGTTTCTGCTCACCGAAATGCTTCCCTATGCCCAGGCGCGCTACCACGTGAGTGCCAATCCGGCGGAGGTAGTAGTGGCGGGCTTCTCTCTCAGCGGGCTGGCGGCCTTCGATTTTGTGTGGCACCACCCCGAGGCCGCGTTGCGGGCGGGCGTATTCTCGGGCTCGTTTTGGTGGCGCCGCCGCGCCCTCGACCAAGGCTACACCGACGCCGACCGCCTGATGCACCTGCTCGTGCGCGAGGGGCAGCCTGCGCCCGGTCAGCAATTCTGGCTGCAAACCGGTACCCTCGACGAAACCAACGACCGCAACAACAATGGCATCATCGACGCTATTGAAGACACGTTGGACTTGATGATGGAACTGGAACAACATGGCTTGCACTCTAACCGAGAGGTACGCTATGTGGAGGTAGTAGACGGCCGGCACAACCAAGTCACGTGGGGCCGCATCCTCCCCGATTTTTTTGCAATGGGCCTTCGGGCCAGCGGAGATACGGGGGTGGCTGACATCGGAAGAACTGCTGGGCAGCCGCCGGGTGTGGGGTAGCCCCAGCCGCTTGGCGCGGCACCGCCGCCGGCTGCGGCCGCAGCCGCCTACCCTACCGCCCTATCCAGAAGCCGCTAGCCTCGCCGATTTTCCCATGCAGCCCGTTATCCAACGGCCACAGCCGGGGCAGTACCCAGCGTATTTCGATGCCTCATACATTCCCCGCGTGCCGATGGGTGCCAACCCGTTGGTGCAAATGGAGCAGCAGCTCCGCGAGGTGCAACAGGTGATGGGCCAACTCACCGACGAGCAAGCCCTTACCAACTACGACCCTGGCAAATGGAGCATTAAGGAGATGTTGCTGCACGTGCTGGATTCCGAAAGAGTATTTGCCTACCGCGCCCTGTGCTTTGCCCGCGGCGAGCAACAAACCCTACCCGGCTTCGACCAGGACGCCTACGCCCCCGAGGCCGGTGCCAATAACCGGCCCCTGGCTGATATTTTATCGGAATATGCCGCCGTGCGGAGCGCCACGCTGGCGCTGTTTCGCTCGTTCACGCCCGCACAGCTAGATAGAGTAGGCTTCACGGCCAGCGGCCCCGTAAGTGTGCGGGCACTGCTGTTTGCCATTCCTGGCCACGAGGCGCATCACCTGCACATCCTGCGCGAGCGATACTTGCCACTGTTGCCGTAAAGCCCTACTTTGCGCACAACAAGGGCATATTTCTCCGCGTTAAGGGAGAAACTTAACCTGATTCTGCCACCCCTAACCCAGTGTACCATGGCCAAAGCACAAGACGCCCGCAAAGAGAAAAAAAAGGAGCCTGCCAAAACCACCAAGGAAAAAAAGGCTGCTAAAGACGAAAAGAAAAAGCTCCGCGACCGGGCAGAGTAGCGGTGAAATTGTGAATGCAAAAAGCCGTCTGTCATCCTGAGCTTGCGAAGGACCTTCTCACGCTAGAACGACCATCGTAACAACGACTCGTCCAACGGGCAGAAGGTCCTTCGCAAGCTCAGGATGACAGACGATTTTTTGCATTCACAACTTCGCTATTTCACAGTGTATAATACGGCTCCCGCTCCTTGTCGTGGTGGCGGATGTAGCCGTGGAGCGTGAGTTTGATGAGGGTGCGAAAGGCCCGTCGCTTCCCGATATTTAGCAGTTTCATATACTGCGGCAGCGTGATGCGCGTGTGCGTGCGTAGGTAATCCAGTACGGCCGACTCCTCTTTGTTTAGTGGCATCCACTCCACGCCCGTGCTTGGCTCACTTCGTTCTAACACCTTCTCGGTGAGGTTGCTGGCTTGCACGCTTTCATCTCGCACACGCACATAGCTGCGCCAGTCGCCATCGGCTACCTGGGCACGGTGCGGCTTGTGCGGACTTTCCGGAACCGTTACAATCAGCACGATTCGGTCGTCTTCCTCTACCTCCCGAAAGCGCAAATCGGTAAGCGGCGGATCCACGAAGTGCTCGGCTGCTTGCCGCAACACGTAGATTTCCTCCTCCGCATCGCGCACGCCCACCACGCGCCCGTCGTCGTCGACGCCTACCAACACCTGCCCGCCGTGCGTGTTGGCCAACGACGCCAGCGTGCGGGAAATACGCGTGGGGTGGGTAGTCTTCTTCTTGAATTCCAACCGCTCGCCTTCGCCTTGCTTGATTAATTCTTGCAGCATTTTCTTACGCTATTTGCTAGTAGCTGATGGCTGCTAGCCTTCTGTAAGTATGAAACGAGAAAAAGCCACTTTCCGGTCGGAAAGTGGCTTTTTCTTGTAGGCAAGCCTACTGGAAATTTAAACGACAAGCCAATAGCTAGCAGCCATCAGCTAACAGTTTAAAATTAGAAAGGCAGGTCGTTGTCGTCGTCGCCGGCGATGGGGGCAGCGGGTTGCGCCCGCAGGTTGGGGTTTTGGTTTTGCTGGGCAGGAGCAGCGGCGCGAGGCGCAGCAGCTGGCTGCGAGTAGCCACCACCAGCGGCCGGAGCCGAAGCACCACCCGAAGCAGCCTCTAAACGCCACGCTTCCAGGTTGGTGAAGTACAACATCTGGCCGTTTTTATTGAAACCACGACCACGCAGGTTGAAGGTCACTTTAATCTCGTCACCGATTTTGTAGGGGTCGATGAGCGCGGTTTTGTCTTGCACCAGTTGAAACTTGATATGCTCAGGGTACTGACCATCTATAACCTCCAGTACGAACTCGCGCTTGCGGAATTTCTCGCTCACCTGTTGCTCGTCGAAAATCTCGTGCAGGCGGCCGGTAGCATCGTAAGCCATAAAACAGAATATTAGGGAATGTGAAAACAGTTAATCAAACGTACGAAAAAAAACCGACGGCGGCCACGTTGGGCGGGTATCTTGTACGGGGTAGAAGCCGGGAATGGGTAGGATAGTTTGCGTACTTTTCGGCCGATTTCTCCCACTGTTTTTCGTCTGCTTATGTCTAATACCTGGGCGCTGGCCCTGCACGGTGGCGCCGGCACCATTGCCCGCACCTCCATGACTGCCGAGGCCGAGCGCGCCTACCGCGCCGCCCTGCAAGAAGCCCTCGAAGCCGGCGCCGATGTACTCCGCCGCCACGGTTCCGCCCTCGACGCCGTGGAGCAAGCCGTGCGCCGCCTCGAAGACTGCCCCCTGTTCAACGCCGGCCGTGGGGCCGTGTTCACCCACGAGGGCCACCACGAAATGGACGCGTCTATTATGGATGGTCGCACCGGCCTGGCCGGCGCCGTGGCCGGCGTGCGCGCCGTGCAAAACCCCATTCGGGCTGCCCGCCTCGTGATGGAGCACACCGACCACGTGCTGCTGGCCTACCCCGGTGCCGATGAGCTGGCCCGCCAGCACAACCTACCTACTCAACCCGCCGAGTACTTCTTCACCCAGCACCGCTACGACCAGTTGCAGGAGGCGTTGCAGGAAGGCCGCATGCGCCTCGACCACTCCCAGGCCCAGCTACCCAACGAAGACCCCAAAAAGAAAATGGGCACCGTGGGCGCCGTGGCCCGCGACCAGCACGGCCACCTGGCCGCCGCCACCAGCACCGGCGGCATGACCAACAAGCGCTACTCCCGCATCGGCGACTCGCCCATCATCGGCAGCGGCACTTGGGCCGACGACCGCACCTGCGCCATCAGCTGCACCGGCCACGGCGAGTATTTCCTGCGTGCCGTAGTGGCCCACGACATTGCCTGTCTGATGGAGTACCGCGGCCTGAGCCTGGCCGAAGCCTGCCGCATCGTAGTACACGACAAGCTGGCCCCGGTAGGCGGCGAAGGCGGCCTAGTAGCAGTAGACTCCGCCGGCCACGTGGCCCTACCCTTCAACTCCGAAGGCATGTACCGCGCCAGCCTAACCGATACCACTCCTATATATATAGGTGTCTACGGCGACGAAGGGTAGGAACTATATATAATAAGGAGTGGATGGCTGCAACGGGTTGTTATTGGTGGCTACTCCTTATTGTATATAGCAGTGTAATTTTTGCTCATATACTCATAATATAAGAATAGATCGGGCAGTTCAGCTACCTCCCCTTATGATAGAAGGTTACATTTATGGATTAGGTATTCTATTACTATTTCTCTTTATCGTGGCCGGTGGGCTGATGAATTTTGTGGTTCTCCCTTGGGTAATATTAAAGGCATTCTTCTGGAGTGATTGGGCACCACAAGCTTTAAAGAATGTAGTATGCTGGGCCTTGGGGGCGATATTACTTGTATTCTTCGTGTCCTTGGGCTGGAACTGGCACCTAAGGCAGGAGGTGGAAGCCGAGCGCCACTGGCCGCCTGTACGTCTTACAGTACAACAACCTGGTCTGTTAGCTTTTCCTTTAGGTCGAGGCAGAATTGAACAAGTTCATTATGGCAAAGAACCTGTATTAGTAGTATCAGGTGACTTAGCCGTTGAAGGTAGGTTACGAGCATATTTTACAGCTAGCACTGGTTCCGTGTCCCGCAATGAAACCAATACCGTGAAGGTGAGTACTGAAAAAGAAGATGCTACACAGGCCACGGGACGGTCGGTCTATGATCCTAGCAGTCGTACGGTAAGTGGATCTTTTAGCTTCGTGTTGCCATCAGGTAAACGGCTATCTATTTCATTTCCGCCTACCCCGATTGTTGCACATCAATAGATAGATTACAAAATCTAATGGATAAAGAGAGCCGCCCTTCTAAATTAGATTTAGAAAGGCGGCTCTTCCTTCATAGATAAGCTTAAGAACTCCTACACCTGTCCCGGCTGCTCGACAGTCACCGTTTCGGCAAAGTTGGTTTTGCCGGCGTAGAATTTTCGCTCGTCGATATCGTACACGTTGCCTTTGGCCAGCACGTGCATCGTCATGTTCTCCACGGATAGCGCCGCGCCTTTTTTTAACGACGGCCGCATTGTTGTGCTGAATGGTATGGCCATCCATGATGATGACCAGGTTGGAGCCGATAGTCTCGATGATGTTGCCGCCGGTGATGAGCACGCCCGTGTCTTCACCCAGCCCAATGCCGATGAGCTTGGGGTGCAGGCTCACGGCTTCGATGAGCCGGCCGAAGCGGCCGCGCTTCACGAAGTGCGAGTCAATCACCACGTCGTCGATCAGGCCCAGGCCGCTGCCGATTTTCACGGCGCCCTTCATCAGCGCATCCGGCACAGAGCCGCCCCGAATCATAATCTTCGACATGGCCATGGCCCCGGCGCTGGTGCCGGCCACCACAAAGTTCGACTCGCGGTGGTAGCGGGCGTTCAGGATTTCCAGGAACTCGCCTTCCCCAAACATCTCGCGCAACCGCGACTGGTTGCCACCGCTGAACATCACCACATCGGCGCGGCGCAGACGCTCCAGGTACATGGGGATGCGGGCGTGCTCGGGCGTACGGATATCCATCACGCCCACGTTGCGGCAGTTCAGCATGCCGAACGAGGAAACGTAGATCTTGCCGATTTCTTCCGGAATCATGGAGGCCGTGGTCACTACCTCTATGCGCGGGTCCTCCTTGCCCGACTCCTGCACCACACGGCGCAGAATGCCTAGCTCAAAAAAGTTGAGGTAATACTTTTTGCGCACACTAGCGCTGGAGTAGGTGCCTTTATCTTCGTTGCCACCGATGGCAATCAGCTTACCGAGGGGTTTTTGATTGTTCAACGTTACGACTGTTTTTTTATCAACTCACAAAATACAACGCACCGGTCCAGGCTGCAAGCATCGGGCCGGAGTAATGATGCCTGGTTTAGGGTTATCTAAGCAGCGCATCGAGGGTGTTAGTGGCTACGGCGTGGTAGTTGGGCCGTGCCTCCGCATAAATTTGCCGGGCGCGCTCCTGGCCGCCGGGGGTAGCCAGCACTGCCCGGTAGAGCGGCACCAGAAACTTGCGCCGACCCACGCGCACCAGAAATTGGTGCAGGGCCGCGTCGGCCGGGGAGTAGCCGGCGGCCAGCGCCAACGGGAACCACGCCGCCAGGATTTCGGCGTTGCCGGAATGGGTAAGGTCGAAGGTGTTGTCCAACTCTGCCAGTTGGGCGTGCGTCAGGGAGTGGGGGAGACCTTGCAGGAAGTGTACCCACTCGTGGCTGCTCCAGTCGGCAGTGGATAGGGTAGGAGCCGCTTTGCCCTCCATCCATTGTTGCCGGGCGGCATCTACTGCATCGAAGCGGGCGGAGGCTACGGGCGGCGCCACCCCCGGCACACCCGGACCGTTTATCCAGGCATCGAGCTGAAGCTTCTCTTCTAGTCCGGGCTCTTGGTCTAACAACGCTTGCCGCAGATAAGTTATGAAGCTCGCTGTATCCATGGACTGAAAGCTGTGGCGAGTGAAGTACTCCTTAATAAAGGAGTCGAGGCGCGGGCGGCCTACCAAGTGCTCTAAGGTGAGCAAAAAGTAGTCGCCCTTTTCGTAGGCAATTTCGGTCATGCCCTCGTCGGGGTCGCGCCCGGTCAGGTGCAGACGCAAGTGCGTGTCTGCACTAGTAGGGCCTAGCTCTACGAGGGTATGCTGCAAATCGGTAAAGCCTAATACTTGCAACATATCGGCATACGTGCGGCCATATAGCTGCTCCATAATACGCCGCTCGAAATACACCGTAAAGCCCTCATTTAGCCAGAAATCGTCCCACGTGGCGTTGGTAACTAGATTGCCCGACCACGAATGCGCTAGCTCGTGAGCCACCAAACTAGTTAGGCTTCGGTCCCCGGCTAAAATCGTGGGTGTAACAAATGTTAAACATGGATTTTCCATACCACCAAATGGGAAAGAAGGCGGAAGTGTCAACAAATCGTATCGACCCCAGCGGTAGGGGCCATACAAATCCTCGGCGGCGGCTACCATTTTTTCTAGGTCCACAAACTCGTGCGTGGCTAGGGGTAGAGTAGCCGGTTCAGCGTAGATGCCAGTGCGCTCACTTAGCGGCGCAAAGGCCAGGTCGCCGACGGCCAGCGCCATGAGGTAGGCCGGAATAGGGTAGGGCTGCCGAAACTGATAGCGCCCGGCCGCATCAAGCTGCTGCGGATTATCGGTGGCGCTCATTAGGGCCAGCAGGTGGGCGGGCGTTTCAATGTGCGCCTCGTAGGTGAAGCGCACACCCGGCGAGTCTTGGCACGGCAGCCAGGTGCGCGCCAGAATGGCCTGCGACTGGGTGAACAGAAACGGCTGCTCGCGCCCGGCCGTTTGCTCGGGCGTCAGCCACTGCAAGGCCGCCGCGCCCGGCGTGGTGCGGTAGCGGATGGTCACGTGCTCGGTGGTTGGCTCTAGGGTAATGCGCAGTGCCTGTCCCAGCACCGGATCGGTGGGAGCTAGGCTGAAGGGAGTAGGCTTACCCTCGGGGCCGCCGAGTAGCACGGCCTCCACCAGCAGGTCGCGGGTGTCAAGGTAGAGCTCGGTGGCGCCGGCTGGATTGTGGAGCTGCCAGGTAGCATGACCCGCCAGGGTACGACTAGCAAAATCAACACGCAGCTGTAACTGTAAATGACGAACGCCTACCTCGCCCAAACGGGCATAGCTGTGCGAGTCGGAAAGAGCGGGAACGAAAGAAGTCATAAAAGAAATAGAAAGCGGCCGACAGTCCAATGGTTGTTGGGCCGCGTGGCGTGAGTACGGGTAGGGTATACGACTGGCGCGCCAAGCAGAGACGGAAGGCTACCATTAAAATGCGGAAGAACAACTGAGCGCCACACGTGCCGCAACACCCCCCCCCGACGCTCAGTGAGACGACCTACTCATCCGGAGGGCCTGCCCAATTGTAGACTGAAGATGTGCGTGGGTGAGACAAAACTCCTACCTTGCATGTTGATGAGATGAGCCCTGCCTCGGAACGCAATAACCCTACGGTAGCGTTTGGAGTAGAACGGGCACGCGCCGCATCCGATGGTCGGGAATAATAATTCCTTGGCATCTGACGGAGCTGCTATCATTTCTTCCACTTCACCGAATTCATGAAATCACTGTTTCACTCCGCTTTCCTGACCACACTGCTCTGCTGGCTTTGCGGCCTGACGCTCTTGGCGTCGGCTACCAGCTGCAGCCAGGAGCAGAAGGCGAAAGTTCAGGAGGCGCTACCCGGCGTACTCACCGGCAACCAGGGCCCGCAGCCCACGCTCGATAGCGTGTATGTGGCGCGCCAGATGCTGGCCGAACCCGCCTTCAAAAGTCAGCTCGACTGGGCCAAGAAGTTTTACAAAGCCCGCGACTACCGCCTGGGCTGGTTTAAAAACCACGAGGTAGTACCGCAGGCCAAGAAGCTACTTGAGGTCATCAATCAAGCCGGCGATGAAGGCTTAGATCCGCAGAAATACAAGATCAAAAACTTCGATAAGCTCTTTGCTGAGCTAGATAAAGCCCGTGGTGATACCACCCAGCGCAACAGCCTGGAGAAGCAAATCGACGTGGCTTTATCGGGTACTTACTTCACCTGGGCCTCCGATTTCTATCGAGGAACTGTAAATCCCCGAGAAGTTAAAAACATTGATTGGGACGTGAAACGCAATAAAATCAAGTTGCACAAGGCCCTCATGACCATTTTGCAAGAGCGCGAAAGCACGTATCCCTACTACGAGTTCGAGCCTCTGCACCCTGAATACGACCGGTTGAAAAAGGCGCTAGCTGAGTACCGCACTATCCAGCGAAACGGCGGCTGGCCTACCCTGCCGGCAGGCACCAAGCTGAAGCCAGGCGATACGTCACCGGCCGTGGCGTTGCTGCGCCGTCGCCTGCTCGATGAGCCGGGCACGCCTGCTCAAGGCGTTGCTACGCCTGTGCAGACGGTAGCCAACAATGGACCATCCAATGGCCCCGCGCCGGCGCCCGCCGCCCAGCAATACGACAGCGAGTTGGTGGCTGCCGTGAAGAAGTTTCAGCAGCAAACTGGGCAGCGGACCGATGGTGTTGTAGGCGGAGAAACCCTGCGCTTGCTCAACATACCGCTCGACAAACGCATCGATCAGATCGTGCTGAACATGGAGCGCTGGCGCTGGATTCCGAAGCGTTTCGAGCAAAATTATCTGCTCGTAAACATCCCGGACTACAAGCTACATGTAGTGGAGGAAGGCAAGGAAGTGATGAACATGAATGTCATTGTGGGCAAGACTTTGAACGCAACGCCGGTCTTCAGCGACAAGGTGGAGTACGTGGTATTGGCCCCCTATTGGAACGTGCCGTTCAGCATCATCGATAAAGAAATGCGTCCGAAACTGGTGGCTAATCCGCAGGCCTACCTCGACCGTTTGGATATGGAAGTGGTGAAGGGTTGGGGTGCCAAAGCTACTCCCATCGACCCTACTACGGTGGACTGGGCGAACCTCACGCAGGCGAACTGGAAGTACACGTTGCGCCGCCGTCCCGGTCCCAAAAATGACCTGGGTGACGTGAAGTTTATCTTCCCTAACTCCAACGATATCTACCTCCACGACACGCCCCACGACGAGCTGTTCAGCCAGACCAAGCGTAACTTCAGCCACGGCTGTGTGCGCGTAGCCGAGCCCATTAAGCTGGCCACTTACCTGCTGCGCAACAAGCCTGGCTACGATGAAAATACTATTCTAAGTACTATCGGAGAGCGGCAGGAAAAGTACATCACCCTACCCGAAAAACTGCCTGTATACTTGGTGTATTTCACGGCGTGGGTAGACGATGCCGGCCACCTGAATTTCCGCGACGACATCTACGGACACGACAAGAACCTAGCGAAAGAATACTTCAACTAGGGTCTTTGGATAGCTTCATCTTCAGTTGAACCTTCTCTATCGTTGCAGGGCTCAATAAAGCTGATAAGCCCTCTGACAGATTCGTTTCAGCTTAGAGTACCTGGACGCAAGAACGATTAGTTTGCGGGCCGCCGAAGGGAGAAAGAAGTTATTACAGTTTACCTCAAAGCCGACTGCGCGCATAGCGTCAGTCGGCTTTTTGCATGTAACCACGGTAACTATTCAATGGCAATAGCTACATCTGCTACTAATAAAATAAGGACGGCAATTAAATAGGGGGAACATGTAGATTACTCTTGTAAATACATATGTAAACTACAGATTACTCTTGTAAATACATATGTAATCAAGATAAGGAAGAGGATAGGTAGAGCATCTTGCTAGCGCAAACACGTGGGTTGCGTACATTTGTGAAGCTAACACTACACTATTCTTGCAGCTTTGGTATGATTGAACGCATCCGGCAGATTCTGGCTACACGCGCACTGTCTCCTACGCAGTTCGCGGATACTATTGGTATCGGCCGGCCCGTAGTCAGCCACATCCTAAATGGGCGAAATAAGCCCAGCCTGGAGGTGATGCAGAAAATAATGGATGCTTTCCCTGACTTAGCACTGCCTTGGCTGCTGAAAGGAGAAGGCCCTATGATGGCATCTGCGCCAGCCGAAGCAACTGCTACTAATACGTCGGAGACCGTTCCTACGATCGTAGCAAGCCCCAGTAAGAAAAAGCAGCGTGCAGCCGCCCTGGTTCCATCGGAGCCCAGCAGTCAGGCTGTAAAGCCCAAAAAAGAGCCTACAAGCGCTCCGTCCCCGCAAATAAGCGCTCCTGAGCGTGAAGAAAGCACTGTTGCCGCCCAGGTGCCCACTACCCCTGAGCTATCGATTACACCGCCTGCACCAGTTGCACCGGCAGCTTTAGAAGTTACTACGCTACCCGCCGCACTAGCCGCTGCGCCTACTAATAAGGCTATTCGACGCATAATTATCTTCTATCAGGATGGTACGTTCACGGACTACCAACCGGAGAAGTAACTTGTGCTATTTATGCTTCTTAGCAAATAAGAGTTCTGATGTGGCAAGGATGTTGTTGAACGCTCGTAATTGCAATAATCCAATTTGGCAGGCTGGCTATTTCTTCTCTATACCAGTAAATGGTTGTGGTGTGCTATAAGATGCTTGCAAGTGTTTCAATGCGTTGGCAAAATTGGTTGTGTCTGGTGCTGATTTGCTAAGTAAGCTCAGCTAACAGAATGATTATATGCATTTATATTTTGTTATTTTTCAGATACTTAACATACTTATGCGGAAGTGTGGCTTTATTGTTTATGCGTTAGTATGTAGTCTTATTTAATATTGAAATAGTTATATAGATTAGGTTGGTGGTTCCTCGGTGAAATGCATAGTAACAGTGCTAAAATCCTTGACAGTTAGATTGGCTTGTTAAAACAATAAATCCTACTCGTTTTATTTGGCCAAAGCTGTTAGTAGGTGTTTTTTATTATTAGCTGTCCCATTTCAACTTAACAAAAGTAACATGACTTTAGGAAGGGTCATGGTAGGTCAACAGGAAGGACATTTGTTGACCAGTGACCAACAGCAGGCTTTCATCAAGAAGCGGCGGAGAATAAGTGACTGTTGACTTTTGTAATAAGTAGCACTAGTGCTGGTTGGACATCAACTCAAAACAAAAGCTGATAAGCGTGAGAAAGTCCGGCTTGGCGTTATTCGCGTTGATGCTTACCTTTGGGCTATGAAAACGTCTCGCCTGTTTCTTCTGCTTGCTGCCAGCGCCACGCTGCTATTTGCTTCTTCTTGCGCGCAACAGCCCGATCCTGAGAAAGACCCCGATGCTGATGCTGCCTACAAGCGCAGCCACCGCCCCGAAATGTACCGTGAGGCGCAACGCAGCAACGTAAACTACTAACCTATCTTTTATCTGCCTTTATCGGCAGAGTTGGCTGTTATACAAAAAGCCCCGCCGGATCGACTCCGGCGGGGCTTCTGTATAGTAGGTGGTAGGACGTTTACTAATAAGCGCTAACCGGAGCCAAAGCAGGAATAGGCAACAGCGTAGGCAGTGTGATGGCCTGTAGCAATGGCTGCTCCAATAGGTCGGCCCAGGTGCGGAGGTAGAGTACTACATCGTCGCGCTGGTTGTGGCGCAGTGCGTTGCGCCGTTCCAGGGGTAAGGCACCGCGAATAACCGGATCGGCAAGGCGCTCTAGATGCGCGAGGTCCTGGCGGGTGAAGCCCGCTGCCAGCATTTCGTCGATGGTATCATCGATGGGTAGGCCGCTGGAAGGGCAATAGTCGATGAGCTGCCGCTCCCAGTCGCCGTAGCGCTGCATAGCCCGGCTATGGATTTCGGCTTTGGTGAGGTGGGTGATAGTCTGCGCTAGGTGGCCGCAGTTGCAGCTACCCATGTGGCCCCACTGGTAGGGCGCTTGCGTGGCCAGACGCTGTGCCGTGGCGCGCAACGCCTGAATGACGGGAAGAGTGCTGATAGCCATACAGAAATAGAAAAAGAGTGTTCGGAAATATAAGCCGATAGCCGGATTTTTTGTTTCCTTTTGACCCCACTAGAGCATAAAAAACCCGAACGCCTCCAGACGTTCGGGTTTTTTATGCTCTAGTGGGGTAGGAACCTGACGAGCTTAGCGCTGCCCGCCGCTGTCGCCTCGGAAGCGACGACGGTTGCCACCGCCACCGCTGCTGCCTGCCGTTGCGGGCCGATTGCCGCCCGTAGCAGGGCGAGAGGAGCCACTGGCGCTAGGCCCGGCAGTGCGGCCAGCCGAACCTTGTCCTTGCCCACCAGAGCGCCCGCCTTGGCCGCTACCGCCCCGGCCGGGCCGCGGCGGACGCCCCGCCGGACCTTTGGGCCGCTGAATGTTTTTGCCGCTGTGCAGCATCACGGGTTCCACACTGTTGGTCTTATAAGGATGCTCGAACACCACGTCAATCTGACGCTTAATCAGGCGCTGGATGTCCTGTAGGTAGGCGCGTTCCTCTTCTTCCACAAACGACAGCGCCATGCCATCGGCGCCGGCCCGGCCCGTGCGCCCAATGCGGTGCACGTAGGTTTCAGGCTCGTTGGGCATTTCGTAGTTGACAACGTGCGTCAGCTCATCCACGTCGATGCCGCGGGCGGCAATATCAGTGGCTACCAGCACGCGGGTAGTGCCGGCCTTGAAGTTGCTGAGCGCCCGTTGCCGATGGTTCTGCGACTTGTTGCCGTGGATGGCTTCGGCCGGAATATTGGCCTTTGCCAGCGTCTTCACCACGCGGTCGGCGCCATGTTTGGTGCGGGTAAATACCAGCACGCGGCGGATGTTTTTATCGGCCAGCACGTGTTCCAGCAAGGCGGGCTTATCGTTTTTCTCCACTAAATACACAGCCTGCGATACCGTGTCGGCGGTGCTCGAAACGGGCGTTACGGCTACCTTCACCGGGTTGGGGCGCAGCAGCGAGTTGGCCAGCTCTTGAATCTGACCCGGCATGGTAGCCGAGAAAAACAGCGTTTGCCGCTTGGCTGGCAACTTAGGTAGAATACGCTTGATGTCATGGATAAAGCCCATGTCCAGCATGCGGTCGGCCTCATCTAACACAAACACGTCGAGGTGACGTAGGTCCACGTAGCCCTGATTCATGAGGTCGAGCAGGCGGCCGGGGGTAGCAATCAGCACCTCCACGCCGCGCCGTAGCGCCTGCGTTTGGGGCAGCTGGCCTACCCCGCCAAAGATAACCGTGTGGCGCAGCTTCAGGTGGCGGCCATACGCCCCAAAACTTTCCCCGATCTGGATGGCCAATTCGCGGGTAGGCGTGAGTACCAGGCAGCGAATGCGGGAGTGCGAATGCTGCGCTACCTGTGCCGTTTGGTGCAGAATCTGAAGAATAGGAACTGTAAAGGCGGCTGTTTTGCCGGTACCGGTTTGAGCCACACCCAGTAGGTCGTGGCCTTCCAGCACCTGCGGAATTGCCTGCGCCTGAATAGGGGTAGGCGTCGTATACCCTTCCTCGTGCAAAGCGCGCAGGATGGGGTCAATCAGATTGAGTTCGTCGAAGGACATTAAAAAAAGTAGGAAAATGCCCGTTAACGGGCCACTGGCCTCAGGCCAGCGCGTGAATAGAGCCCGCAAAGGTCGGAAGGTTTGCGGTAGAAATTGGTGCGCACCAGAAAATCAGGCAGAGCCAGACCACCAATGCGGGTGCAAGCGGTAACAGGAAAGCGAGCGTTGTGCTTGATTAGCAGCCTGCTATCGACAGCAAGAGGTAGAAAGCTGCGGGCATTGCCGCCGTATCTACCGCAACACGACAAGCTACCGGCCGTTTTTGTTCGTATTGGCTGATAATCTTTCACGAACCGTTTTTTTTGCCTTCCATGAAAATAACTGATCGAAAAATCGCTTACGATGGTCACTACAAGCTCAGCAAGCTAACAGTGCAGGACGGCGACAAAGAATTGCAACGAGAGCGTTTTGAGCCTGGGCAGGCCGTGGCCGCGTTGGTTTTCGACACGCAAAAGGAAAAGTTTCTGCTGGTGCAGCAGTATCGGGTAGGCGCCGAGGCCGACGTGCTGGAAATCGTAGCGGGCATGATAGACCCAGAGGATAAAAATCCCGAAGAAGCGCTGCGCCGCGAAATACAAGAGGAGCTAGGTTACCCCGTTGATGCACTGATACCTATTGCCGAAGTGTATGCTTCTCCCGGTAACTCAGCCGAGCGGCACTATATCTACTACGCCGAAGTCAGCAAGCAAACAGGAACTGGCGGTGGTGTCGCCAGCGAAAATGAACACCTCGAACTCGTGGAGTTGACAGCAGAGGAATTATATAAGGAAAAGCCTCTGGACGCGAAAACACTACTGGCAACACAATGGTACCAATTGTTTAAACAAAAGGATATATAAAATTTTATATTTATTTCGTACAACATTTGTATAAAAACCGAAATCCCGTGTTACCTGATGGATTAGGTGACACGGGATTTTATTGTCAGATCAAAATCTACTTTATTATTGGGTGTTTACTACATACTCAAAGTCTTGCTTGAGCTTTGCATCGTTAAGTGTCACATATACCGTCTGTTGATCATTGATTTTAACAAATGGTATACTTCGTTTACTCATATATAAGTCACGATTCCAAAAACGACCTTGCCCTTCTGGTAAAGAAGGTACGGCTAGCAATTCTTTGCCAGCTTTATCACGAGCGGTAACGCTGAGCAGAGCCGGGTCGGCGTTCTGTGCGCCGCGCCGATACATAGTAACTACCAGCATTCCACCAGCCGGTAAAGCCTGAAACTTGCGTTGGTAGGTGCTATCGGCCCAGTTATTTATTCGGCGCAGTTCCGTGATTTCTGTGAGCAGCTCGGCGTAGGGACGATAGGCTAGACGCGTGACGGAGGCCGTTACTTCAGCTTCCTCATCGGTGTTTTTGGTGACGTTGAGAACGTAAGCACATTCTTCGTCTTTCTTAGGACGTAGGTATTTTTTGCGCGGCGTGCCCGGTAGCATTTGGGCAGAAGCTTCAAAGCTTAGGAATAAAGCGAATAGAAAGAAAAACTGCTTCATGAAAAAGGATAAAGAGAAAGCGGTAAGCAGCCCATATAGCATGGGCAAAATTAGAAAAGAGCAAATTGAGTGCCTGATGCGTGTCCTGTAGCTGTAAAATGCCCCAGTGAATGTGCTTGTAATAAAAATACCCGTTCTTGTAATATTGGCACTTCGCCATTCTATCATATAATGATATGCTCCTTACAATTACTACCACCCACCAGCCTGCTACTGATCTGGGCTATCTATTATATAAGAATCCCGCCCGCTTGCAGTCGGTGGATATTGCCTATGGGCAGGCGCACGTGTTCTACCCCGAAGCCACGGCCGAGCGTTGCACCGCCGCCCTGCTGCTCGATATCGACCCCATCGCGCTGGTGCGCAACCACCGGGGGCCGGCCGGCGAGGGCTTTGCCCTGGAGCAGTACGTCAACGACCGGCCTTATGCTGCGTCATCGTTTCTGAGCACGGCCCTGGCTAAAGCGTTCAACACGGCCATGAACGGCACCTGCAAGGACCGCCCCGAGCTGCCCGACGTTTTGTTGCCGCTGGAAGCCACCGTGGCGGCCCTACCCGCCACTAGCACCGAGCAACTCCGCCGCCTGTTTGCGCCCTTGGGCTACGAGATAGAAGTGGAGGAGCATCCGCTCGACCCGACCGTGCCGCAGTGGGGCGCCAGCCGCTACCACACGCTACGCCTGCGCCACTCGGCCCTGCGTCTGCGCGACCTGCTGAGCCACCTTTACGTGCTCATTCCGGTGCTCGACCGTGGCGACAAGCACTACTGGATAAGTCAGGACGAAGCCGAAAAACTGCTGCGCCGCGGGGCCGAGTGGCTGCCCCAGCACCCCGACCGGGAGTTTATTACGCGGCGCTACCTGCGCTTTGCCGAGTTTGTCAACCCTACCCTTAGACGGCTACTAGCCCTGGATGCCGAGGCCTCGGACGATGCGCCGGAACTGGAGCCACTCACTGAAGCAAATGCTACTGTAGAAGCTGCGGAAACTGCTACCGCGCCCGCTGAAACCGCCGCCAAGCAAAACCTGCACGATCTGCGCCTGGACCGCGTGGCGGAGGAAATCAAGGGGATTGGCGCCACGAGGGTGCTGGATTTGGGTTGCGGGGAAGGTAAGCTGGTGCGCCGGCTGCTGAAAAACCCAAAAATCGAGCACATTCTGGCAATGGACGTGTCGTGGCGGGAGCTGGAGCGGGCCCAGCAGCGCCTGCACGTGGCCGAAATGCCCCCGCGCCAGCGCGAGCGGCTCACGCTCACACAAGGCTCCCTGCTCTACCACGACCCGCGCCTGGCCGGCTACGACGCGGCGGCGGTGGTTGAAGTCATCGAGCACCTCGATGAAAGCCGGCTGGCGGCATTTGAAGAAGTGGTATTTGCCCGCGCCCGCCCCGGCGCCGTGCTCGTCACCACCCCCAACGCCGACTACAACCAGCGATACGAATCCCTCTCCGCCGGCGACTTCCGCCACCACGACCATCGCTTTGAGTGGACGCGGGCGCAGTTCACCACCTGGGCCGAAGGTGTGGCCGAGCGCCACGGCTACCGCGTGCGCCTGGAGCCATTGGGCCCGGCAGAGGCGGAGGTAGGAGCCCCGTCGCAGCTGGCTGTATTTGAGGTAGGGTAAGAGAGTTGGTTGGATTACAGGCTAATGATAGTGCCGTCTCCGGCCGCGTAGCGGCCATAGGTTTGTAGGGAAGGCACGAACTTCTATCACTAAGATTTACGGCCTTGAACCTCGTCCGGCCAATCTAATAAGCCGCCATTCTTTGTATAAACTCCATCTCGTAGAAATCGATCAATAAAAGTTGCAAGCGAATCGGTCAGAGTAACATTCATATGGTGAATCTGATAGCCAGAAGATTGAGAAGTTAGCTCAACCTCCCATATATCACAATAAGTCAAATACTCGGCTACATAAAACTGTTGAGGCTCAAACTCCCGCTTCTGCTCAAGTATTTCTTCAAGCGGAATAATTCGAAACATATCCTCGGCTGATTCAAAGCCATTGCAAAACGAGTAAAACGCTTTGAAATCAGCTGGGAGAGTCAAGCTCATTTCCTGCTCAAATTGTTGAATCAGTTGCTTACTCGCGCCAGGATACAGTGTGATATCTGTTTGACTCAGATTAGCTTTGAGCGTCGAGAGTAACCCGTGAATTGTCATTCTATTCAGGTGATAAACGGATAATGACCTGTTGCCAAGGCGCCGTCTGTCTCTATTTCCTTTTGTCCTCTATATGCCCCAAGATACCCTTAAGCTCCCCGAGCTCTCCCTGGTTTTGCTCATCGGCACCTCAGGAGCAGGCAAAAGTACGTTTGCGCATCGCTTATTTCAGCCCACGGAAATTGTATCGTCGGACCGGTGTCGGGCTTTGGTGTCCGATAATGAGAACAACCAGGCGGCTACGTCAGATGCCTTTGCCTTGCTGCACTACCTGGTAGGGCTGCGCCTGAAGCGCGGTCTGCTGACGGTGGTAGACGCCACCAACGTGCAGCCCGAAGCCCGCAAAACCCTCGTGCAGCTGGCCCGCGATTACCATGTGCTACCCACCGCCATCATCCTCGACGTGCCCGACCGCGTGGCTGAGGACCGCAACCGCCAGCGGGCCGAGCGCCAGCACCTGGGCCGCCACGTAGTGCCCCAGCAACGTCAGCAGCTGCGCCGAAGCCTCAAGACGCTCCGGCAGGAGGGATTCCGCCACATCTACCACCTGCGCGGCCCCGAGGAAATTGACGGCGTGCAGGCTATTGTGCGCGATCCGCTCTACAATAACCGCAAGCAGGACACCGGCCCGTTCGACATCATCGGCGACGTGCACGGCTGCTACCACGAGTTGGTGCTGCTGCTCACGGAACTGGGCTATGTAGTAGAGGAAGAACCGGTGACCGATGCGCGGGATTTAGGCGTGCGCGTGACGGCGCCGGCCGGTCGCCGTGCCCTGTTTTTGGGCGACTTGGTAGATCGGGGGCCGGCCTCGCCGCAGGTGCTGCGGCTGGTGATGCGCATGGTGCAGCACGGCCTGGCCCTGTGCGTGCCCGGCAACCATGACATCAAGCTGCTGCGCTACCTCAACGGCAAAAACGTGAACGAACAGCACGGCTTTGCCGAAACCGTGGCCCAGTTGGCCTCGGAGACGGATACATTTAAAGCGCAGGTGCGCCAGTTTTTGGATGGGCTGGTGAGCCATTATGTGCTGGACGGCGGCAAGCTGGTGGTAGCCCACGCTGGCATGCGCGAGGAAATGCAGGGTAGGGGCTCGGGGGCCGTGCGGGCCTTTGCGCTGTTTGGCGAAACCACCGGCGAAATCGACGAGTTTGGTCTGCCCGTGCGCTACAACTGGGCCGCTGAGTACCGCGGCCGCGCCACGGTGGTGTACGGCCACACCCCCGTGCCCGCGCCTGAGTGGCTCAACAACACCATCGACATTGATACCGGCTGCGTATTCGGTGGCCGCCTCACTGCCCTGCGCTACCCCGAGCGTGAACTGGTATCGGTGCCGGCGCAACAAGTGTACTGCGAGCCGGTGCGTCCGCTGATAGCTGTCGGCTCTCAGCCGTTAGCCTCTTCTAAAACGAACTCGAACGACGAGCTATCAGCTGATAGCCAGCTGCTAACAGCGCAACAGGAAAGCGACGACCTGCTTGACATCCGCGATGTGATGGGTAAGCAGATCATCCAGACGCGGTTGCTGCCTTCCGTCACGATTCGGGAGGAAAACGCGGTGGCGGCGCTGGAGGTGATGTCGCGCTTTGCCCTAAACCCAAAGTGGTTGCTGTACCTACCGCCTACCATGTCGCCCACCGAAACCTCGGCGTTGCCCGATATGCTGGAGCACCCCGCCGAAGCCTTCGACTACTTCCGCCGTCAGGGCCTGGAGCGGGTGGTGTGCGAGGAAAAGCACATGGGCAGCCGCGTGGTGGTGGTGCTGGCGCGCAGTGAAGACGCCGCCCGGCGCCGCTTTGGGGTGGTAGGCGAGGGGCCGGGCAAGTGCTACACCCGCACCGGCCGTAACTTCTTCACCAACGAAGCCCTGGAAGAAGCCTTCCTTACACGCTTGCAGGATGCCCTCACGGCAAGTGGCTTCTGGGAACGGTTCCAGACCGATTGGGTGTGCCTAGATGCCGAGCTGCTACCCTGGTCGGCCAAGGCGCAGGAGTTGATTAAGACGCAGTACGCCGCCGTGGCGGCCGCCGCTACTGCCGCCCTACCTCTGGCCGAAGCCGCCCTGGCGCAAGCTGCCACCCGCGGCCTCGATGGGGTAGAAGCCCTGCTGGCCCGCACTTCGGCCCGCCGCACCGCCGCCGACCACTACGCCGATGCCTACCGCCGCTACTGCTGGCCCGTGGAGAGCCTCGCCGACCTGCGCCTGGCGCCCTTCCACCTGCTCGCTACCGAGGGCCGCACCTACTTCGACAAGGACCACGCTTGGCATATGGAAACCCTGCGCGCGATGTGTCTGGCCGATGAAAGCCTGCTCCGTGCCACGCCCTACCGCGTGGTGCATCTGCAAGATAGTGCCGACGTAGAAGCCGCTACCCAATGGTGGCTCGACCTCACGGCCAGCGGCGGCGAAGGCATGGTCGTAAAGCCCTATGACTTCATTTCGACCACTAAAAAAGGCCTCATCCAACCTGCCCTCAAGTGCCGCGGCCGCGAGTACCTGCGCATCATCTACGGCCCCGACTACCTCCTGCCCGGCAACCTGGAGCGCCTGCGCGAGCGAAACGTGAAGTCCAAGCGCAACTTGGCCCTGCGCGAGTTCACCCTCGGTGTGGAAGGTTTGGAGCGTTTCGTGGCCGGCCAGCCGCTGCGGGCTGTGCACCAGTGTGTTTTCGGCGTGCTGGCACTAGAAAGCGAGGCCGTGGACCCGCGGTTGTAGGTATGTAGCGGCTACCCGCAAGATCTGCAGCAGAAAGCTCATCACTTCACTATTTTTTCTTTCTGGCTCATGCACGCCCGCATCCAAACTGCCCTCCACCAACTCGAAGCCACCCACCACATCCGCATCCTCTATGCCTGCGAGTCGGGTAGCCGGGCCTGGGGCTTCCCCTCGCCGGATTCTGACTACGACGTGCGCTTTCTCTACAGCCACTCGCCCGACTGGTACCTGACCCTCGACGCCGGCCCCGACACGCTCAACTTCCCCGTGGACAACGAGCTGGACCTAGCCGGCTGGGAGCTGCGCAAGGCCTTGAAGCTGCTGCGCGGCGGCAACGCGGCCTTGTTCGAGTGGCTACAGTCGCCGGTGGTGTACCGGTAGGCGCCTGGATTTCGGGAGGCGCTGGGCCCCTTGCTGCCGGCGTGCTGGAACCCGCGGGCCGGGCTACATCATTACCTGGGCCTGATGCGGCGCGGGGTAGAGGACGATCTGACCAGCCAGCATGTACGCTTGAAAAGCCTATTCTACGCTCTGTGCTCCACGCTGGCTGCGAGTTGGATTCGGCAACGCCCTGATGAGGTGCCGCCGATGGAGTTCCGGCCGCTCCGTGAGCTATTGCCAGCCGCGCTGCACAGCGTAGTAGACGAGCTACTCGCCCGCAAAGCCACCGCCGACGACAAAACCACTGTGCCCCGTCCGGCCATGCTAGTCGAATATCTGCAAGCTGAGTACGAAGCTACCCTAGCCGCCCGCGAAACTCTACCCGTCACTCGCCAGCCTGACCCCACGGCGGCGCTAGACGTGCTGTTTCGGGCGTGGCTACCGGACGCGGGCACTATGTAGGGACGCATATTCGCGTCTCGGCGTCAGAACGACCGGACGGATTTATGGTAGAACCACGCCGCCGTTTTCCACCAGAACAGCCCGCTCTAATTAAATAACATCAGCAACGACGAGACGCGAATACGTGTCTCTACACCCGCCCATGACTATTCTCGACCTGCGCCAACGCGGCCTGCTTCTCTTCGAAGCCATCAGCGGCAGCCGCGCCTACGGTACCCACCTGCCGCACTCCGACACCGATCTGAAAGGCGTGTTCATCCTACCCGAAACCGAGTTCTACGGCCTCGACTACGTGCCGCAGGTGGCTAATGATACCAACGACGAGGTATTTTACGAGCTGCGCCGCTTCGTGGAACTGCTGCTCAAGAACAACCCTACCGTGCTAGAGCTGCTCGGTACTCCCGAGGACTGCGTGGTGTATAGGCACCCGCTGTTTGTAGCGTTTCGAGCCGAAGATTTCCTCTCGAAGCTGTGTCGCCAGAGCTTTGCCGAATACGCCGTAGCGCAGATCAGGAAGGCGAAAGGACTGAACAAGAAAATCAACCATTCTGAGCCGCCTAGCCGCAAATCAGTGCTGGATTTCTGCTACGTGACGGTGGGTGCAGGCGCGCAGCCGGTAGCCATCTGGCTGGAACGGCGCGGCTACGGGGCCAGTCAGTGTGGCTTGGCCAATGTACCACACCTCACCGACTTGTATGCCCTATTCGTAGACGAAACTCCCGACCAGCGCCACGGCTACCGCGGTCTGGTGCGCGACCCCGATACCTCGCAGGACGTGCAGCTCTCGGCCGTGCCGAAAGGGGAGGTGCCGGCGGCCTACCTCAGCTTCAACCGTAACGGCTATAGCACCTACTGCCGCGTGTACCGCGAGTACAAGGAATGGGAGCAGAAGCGCAACCCCGAGCGCTACCAAAACACCGTGCAGCACGGCAAAAACTACGACGCTAAAAACATGCTCCACGTGTTCCGGCTGCTGCGCATGGCCGAGGAAATTGCCACCGAAGGCCGCCTGCACGTCCGCCGCCCCGACCGGGACTTCCTCCTACAAATCCGCCGCGGCGAGTTTGAGTACGAGCAATTGGTAACCGAAGCCGAAACGTTGGTAGAACGGGTAAATACCGCCTTTGCTACCTCCACGCTACCCGAAACGCCCAACAGAGAAGCAGTCGAGCAACTGCTGATTCAAACGCGGCGGGCGTGGTACACTATGCGTCAGCACCCGGCATAGAGGCACAATATGTTGCCTTGTCGTTAAACGACTTGCGACAGCATCATTCGCATAAACGCCATCAGCAACGGCGAGATAGACGATATTGCATTTCCACACCATAAGTAACCATATAATAAGGTAGGGCGCCCAGCGCGAGAAGTGTCTCTCGCGTTGGGCGCCCTGCCTTATCGTATGGCTATGCCTATGACGGTACTAGAAGCGGCGGGCGCGCACTGTGGAGCGGAGCTTGTGGCTGCGTTTCTTGTGGAAGAATTTCAGGCCCTTACGATTTCCCTTCCGGAAGCCTCTGTACACTTTGTAGCTCGGGCGGTGCGTGTATACGCGGCCTTTTGCTTTGGCCCGGGCATAGCGCGTGCCGGGATTAGTGGCCTCAGCAGGCTGAAGCCCACTTAGCAAAAACAAGGCGAAAACGAGCAGCAGGGCTTTGTACATGCGAGCAGAGAGAGTATGATGAGAGTAACAAAGAATAGAACTCTGATAAGAGTAGAAAATTGCGTGCCAGATCCCCAGGGAATAAGAAATAACACGGTGCGGCCTTTTTAAAAATGAAAAGCCTCCCGGGTGGAATCGGGAGGCTTTTAGTCGTAAGGCGTGCCTGGCCAGGCCGGGGTGGGAGCAGCGGGCCGGCGACTTACGAGTGGACGACCGACCGGGTGGATTCTCGGACAATCAAGCGCGTGGGAATTTTGACGGTAGAGGGTGGGGCAGCTTTTTGTTTCTTTTCAATCAGTTCAATTAGGCGCTCTACGGCTACCTGCCCGATTTCCTGGGCAGGCTGCACGACGGTGCTGAGCGCCGGGTTTAGAAGGTCGGCAGCGTTGAGATTCGTGAAGCCAATCAGCGATACGTCGTCGGGAATGGCGATGCGGCGCTGATGCAGCGACGCCAGGCAGCCCAGCGCCAACCGGTCGCTGGCTGTGAAAAAGGCGTCGGGTGGGGTAGGGAGGGCCAATAGCTCGTCCACCATCGGCCCGGTTTCGTCCTGCCCGAAGCTGCCGTAGCGTACCAGAGCCTCATCGTAGGGTAGGCCGTATTGCTCCAGGGCGGCACGGTAGCCGGCCAGGCGTTCCTTCGTGATGCTCAACCACGGCGGAATAGTAAGGTGAGCAATACGCTGACGACCAGCTTTAATTAAGTGTTCGGTGGCAGCAAAGGCCCCACCAAAGTTATCGGCCACAATGCGCGTAGTATCTAGCTCGTGCGATACCCGGTCGAATTGTACAATGGGTAGGCCCTGCTCCTGCAACGCCCGCAGGTGCGATACATCGGAGGTTTCGCTGGATAGCGAGATCAGCAAGCCGTCTACCTTCCGGTCCATGGCCTGCTGCATGTTGGCCGCTTCCCGCTCGTACGACTCCTGACTTTGGAAGATAATGACGTGGTAGCCCCGGTTGTAGGCAATGGCCTCAATGCCGTTGATGGCCTGCGAAAAGAAGTAATTGGCAATCTGCGGCACAATCACGCCAATGGCCCGACTACGATTTTCCTTCAGGCTGAGCGCAATGGGGTTGGGGCGATAGTTCAGCCGCTCGGCATACTCCAGCACCAGCTCTTTCGTCTCCTGATTTATCTCGTAGCTACCCCGCAACGCCCGCGAAACCGTGGAAGTTGAGATGTTCAGAGCGCGGGCGATATCCTTTATAGTGACGGTACTCAAAGTAAACTATACTTCTAAAATGCAATTTTAAGGAGAGGGGTAGATGGGATTGAGGGTAGGGGTAGAGGAGCGGGAAAAAGGCTTCGGGAGCAAATCTAACAACTTATTGCATAACAACAACTCGCTTTGACATCGTTCCCGGCAACGTTTGCGGTAATAAATGCTCGCAAGCGTTTTCTTTCCTTGATGCTGCAATGTAATCTTAAAGAGCCGGGTTATGCACCCAATCTCAAAAAAAATATCACTGCTTCTCAGAATAGGTACGAAATCGTTTACTCCGCTTCAGGGCCAGTGCCAAGGCCATTTTTACTGCAACGGCTCACGCAAAGTTGCACTAGCATGGTAGGCAAATTTTCGCGCATCACTCCAATTCCTACTCTTATACATTCTGGTTTCATGAAAAAATATCTACTGTCGCTCTGGCTACTGCTGGGGATAGTGTCGCTGGCTGTAGCCCAGCAACGACAGGTAACGGGCGTGGTACGCTCGGCGGATAAGGCTGAGGCCTTACCTGGCGTAACGGTAGTGGAAGTAGGTACCACCAACGGTGCTACCACCGACGGCGAAGGACGTTTTGTACTGACAGTAGCCGGACCCGCTGCTAAGATTCGCCTAAGCTACATCGGGTTTGTATCGCAAGACGTGACGGTGGGCACGCGCAGCAGCATCACCGTAGAGTTGCGCGAGGACTCCAAGGCCCTCGACGACGTGGTGGTAATCGGCTACCAGGCCGTGCAGCGCCGCGACGTAACAGGGTCCGTGTCGTCGGTTAGTGCGCAGCAAATCAAAGATATACCCGTTAACTCGGCCGCTGATGCATTAGCCGGCCGCTTGGCCGGGGTGCAGGTTACGGCTTCCGAAGGCCAGCCGGGTTCCGATGTGCGGATCCGGGTACGGGGTGGCGGTTCTATCACACAAGACAACTCGCCGCTGTACGTGGTGGACGGGGTGCAGGTGGAAAACGCCTTATCGGTACTTTCTCCGCAGGATATTGCCTCCGTTGACGTCCTGAAGGATGCCTCGGCTACGGCTATCTACGGCGCCCGCGGTGCCAACGGCGTAGTAATTATCACGACCAAAAATGGCCGCGAGGGCAAAACAACGGTGTCCTACACTGGCTTTGCTGGCGTCCGCACCATCACCAAAACATTGGATGTTCTGAATCCGGCGGAGTACCTCGACTACGCTTACGAGCGCTCAGCACTGTCGGGGGCTAGCTACCTGAGCGGATTCAGGACCCGCTTTGGCAGCTCCAACTTCACCAGCGATACACTGAACCTGCTGCGTAATTCGCCCTTCCTCGACTGGCAGGATCGGGTGTTTGGCCGCCGCGCTTTCCAGCAGACACACAACCTGACGGTTTCGGGTGGTAGCAAGAGCACTACCTACTCTATTAGCCTGACAGATAACGAGGAGAAGGGTATTCAGTATGGTTCCGACTACAACCGCAAGCTGGTAAACTTTCGCTTCGACCACAAAGCCACCGATAAGTTCCGCATTGGCTTTAATACGCGTTTCAATAACCAGGTAGTGAAGGGTTCGGGCACTTCTACCAACGGCGCTACCACTACCTCGCGCTTGCGCAACGCGGTTACCTACGTGCCATTAGAGACGACGGGTACCACTGCTATAAACCCCGCCGACCTAATCTTCGACGACGATTTGTATAACAACTCGGGGCAGCTGGTGAATCCCATTCTGGCCATCGACAACGAGTACCGCCAGGATAAGCGTTTGCTGATCAACCTCAGCGGCTACGCCAGCTATAACTTCACCAAAACGCTGCAGTTCCGCTCCACGGTGGGGTACGATAATACCAACCGTCGCATCGAATCTTTTAACGGTCAGTTCTCGCCCAGTATCCGCAGCAGCAACTACGCTAACCTGCCCTTTGCCTCCATTGCGACGAGTGTGCTGGGTACGATTAATAACTCAAACGTACTGACGTATTCCCTCACCAAAGGCAAACACGCTTTCGATGCGTTGTTGGGGGAAGAAATTTACCAGCAGCTGCAAACTTCGCAAAATATTCAGACCAACTTCCTACCCCTGGAAATTACGGCCGACAAGGCCATCAATAACATCAACCAGGGTGTGCCGCCCACGGGCTACACACAGCCCTACCCCTCCACTGACCAGCCCATCAACTCGCGGTTGCTCTCGGGCTTTGGCCGCCTGAACTACAGCTACGACGATAAGTACCTGCTGACGTTCACGTTCCGGGCCGACGGCTCATCGAAGTTTGCGCCCGGCCGCAACCGGGTAGGCTACTTCCCGGCTGCTTCAGCGGCGTGGCGGATTTCGCGCGAGTCATTCATGCAGAATTATACCTCCACCATTTCGGATCTGAAGCTGCGCCTGAGCTACGGTTTGGCCGGTAACAACCGCATCGGCGACGGTCTTTATTTCTCCTCTTTCACACCAGGCAATGCGCAGTACGCTCTAGGAGGAATTGTGCTGCCCGCTACTTCGGCTACCTCACTGGCTAATCCCAACCTGAAGTGGGAAACTACTGCCTCCAGCAACGCGGGCCTCGACCTGAGCCTGTTCAACAACCGGGTGCAGCTTACGGCCGATGTGTACTACAACAAAACCCGCGACTTGCTGATTAATCTGTCGATTCCCTCTTCCTCGGGCTACCCTTCGCAGCTGGTCAACGTAGGGGCTACCTCGAACCGCGGTCTGGAGTTGCAGGCTACCGCCACGGCGGTGCAAACCAAGAACTTTACCTGGACCACCAGCGCCAAT
This sequence comes from Hymenobacter sp. NBH84, assembly GCF_014217645.1. Classification (NCBI taxonomy): domain Bacteria; kingdom Pseudomonadati; phylum Bacteroidota; class Cytophagia; order Cytophagales; family Hymenobacteraceae; genus Hymenobacter; species Hymenobacter sp. NBH84. The sequence goes on along the minus strand of NZ_CP043644.1, from coordinate 1,984,061 downwards.
ATGTCGTTCAACCGGGGCCGGGTAGAAAGCCTCGGGCCGCTACAGGCACTACCACCGCAGTATTCGGGCTGGGCAAGCACCGCTATTTCTTCCGACTACTTGGTGCGGGTAGGACAGCCGGTGGGGCTTATGTACGGTTACGTAACCGATGGCTGGTACACCACCGACCAGTTTGAAGGCTACACCAACGGAAGGTGGGTACCTAGGAACGATGTGGCAAGCGACCAGGGGGTAATTGGTGCCGCCATTGCGCCGGGCTCGCTACGTCTGAAGGACCTCAACAAAGACGGCGTGGTGAATGAGCAGGACCGCACGGTAATAGGCAACGCCAACCCTAAGTTTACGGGTGGTCTGAACCAGCAGTTTTCCTACAAGAATTTCGATGCCAGCATCTTCCTGAACTTCGTGTATGGCAATGATGTGTACAACGCCAACAAAATTGAGTTCACCTCCTTCCTGGCGCAAAACACACAGAGCAACGGGTTGGGCATCCTGGCCGACCGCTACCGCACGATTGACGCCAGCGGCCAAAACATCACCGATCTAGCTACGCTGGATGCCGTGAACCAGAATGCCAAGATCTGGTCGCCCCCGCGTCAGTTGCTGGCGCACTCTTGGGCTATTGAAGATGGTTCGTTCCTGCGCATCAACAACGTTACGCTCGGCTACACACTGCCGAAGGCGCTGGTTGAGCGGGCCAAACTCACGCAGTTGCGCTTTTACGTGACGCTGAACAATCTCTACACGTTCACTAAGTACTCGGGCTACGATCCGGAGGTGAACACCCGCCGCGCTACGCCGCTGACGCCGGGCGTTGACTACGCTGCCTACCCCCGCAGCCGCGCCTTCCTGTTCGGCGTGAACCTTTCGCTTTAGTAATTCCCACAGATCTGTCCTAGAATCATGAAACATATACTTCGTCCTGCCATTCTTGCAGCCACTCTAATGGGCTCTTTGGGGGTAGTTTCCTGCCAGGACTACCTCGATGTGACGCCGGCAGCCCTCTATTCGCCAGAGGATATTTTTAGCAGTGTCAGCAGCGCCACCAGCACCGTTCTGGGGGTGTACGACCCCCTTTCGGGCGACCAGGGCTATGGCATTCGCCTAAACATGTACTACCCCTTCGATACGGACGAGATGCTCAGTAGCCCCGGCGCTTCTGACGCTGGTCGCCGAGGCATCTCCCGCTACGGCGCCATTCCGACCAATAGCGAGATTTCCCGCCCTTGGGACAACCTGTACCAGGGTATTGAGCGGGCGAACATCTGCATCAAGTACATTCCGCAGATGGCGCAGTACACCAGCGGCTCGGCCACGGATATGGCTGCCGTCAAGCGTCTGCATGGCGAGGTATTGGTGCTACGGGCACAGTACTACCTGGAGCTGATTCGCAACTGGGGCGACGTGCCAGCACCCTTCGAACCGTCGGTAGCAGGCCAGAACTTCAACATTCCCAAGACCAACCGCGACGAGATTTACGAGCAGCTCCTCGCTGACTTGTTGCAAGCGGAGGATCTGCTGCCCTGGCGTACGGAGATTGGCGCCAAGGACGAGCGTATCACCAAAGGGGCTGCCAAGGCCTTGCGGGCCCGCATAGCACTGTACCGTGGCGGCTATTCCGAGCGCCAAAATGGGCAGATGGAGCGCGGCTCCAATTACCAGCAATACTACCAGATTGCCCACGACGAGTGCGCTCAACTAATGGCCCGTCGTGATCAACACACGCTGCTGCCCAAAGCAGAGGACGTGTGGCGCGCTATCAATGCACGTACGTTGGAAACAACTGAGATTCTGTTTCAGGTAGGTTCTGGAGGAGGTAATAGCACCTCTGATAGCAAACTGGGTACTTACAATGGCCCACGTCTTAACAACTCGCCTAAGTTTGGTACCACCAGTGGTGCTGTCACGGCGCTGCCCAACTACTTCTATGCGTTCGACTCTACGGATACGCGCCGCGACCTGAACGTGACCAAGTATACCATTGAGAGCAACGATCAACAGAAAGCCACTGAAATTCTGCGCTTGACCGATGGCAAGTTCCGCCGCGACTGGCGTGTGCCGCTGCTACCTGGAAACGCGCAGAACCTGGGCTACAACTGGCCTCTGATCCGCTTCGCCGACGTATTGCTGATGTTTGCTGAGGCTGAAAACGAGCTGAATGGCCCGACGGCAGCTGCCAAAGCTGCCTTCGAAGAAGTGCGCAAGCGAGGTTTGGGTACCAACATAGGTACTACTCCCAGCGACAAAGAAGGTTTCTTCAATGCGATTGTGAAGGAACGCTACCTGGAGTTTGGGGGCGAAGGTATCCGAAAATACGACTTGCTACGCTGGAATCTGCTGGCTACAAAGATTGCCGAAACCAAGGCCACGCTGCGGGCTATGCAGGCCGAAACCGGCACGGGCGCCTACGCGAATGTTCCACAGTACATGTACTACAGAGTAATAAATGGAGAGGTGCAATTCCTGAACTCCTTCTACCGACCCACGCCGGATAAACCGCCGGTGGTGGCTGGAACCACAATAACCCGCCTCAACTGGCGGCAGGGACTGGTAGGTTCAAGTGCCACAACATTTATCAATAACGTGGCGGCTGAATACCAGCCAAACAAAGGCAAAGAGTTGGTGCCTATTCCACAAACGGCTATTGATACCAACCCGGCCCTGGTGCAGAACTTCGGCTACTAACCAACTGATTTTTGCTTCCGCTAGCTTCGGTTGTTGGCGGGAGCAGGACAGTGCAGGACATTGCCCACACTGTGCCTGACTACTTTTTCTTCCGTTTGTTGTCCCTCTTTTCATGAATACTTCCCCTTTCACTACCTATACTACTACCTGGCAAGACCTGGGCGGCGGCCTGCGCCGGCAGGTGCTCACCTACGGCCCGGAGCTGATGCTGGTGAAGGTAGCCTTTGAGGCTGGGGGGGTAGGCGCCCCGCACCAGCACCCCCACGTGCAGATCAGCTATGTGGAGAGTGGCGTGTTTGAGGCCACGGTAGGGGAGCATACCCAAGTGCTACGCACCGGCGACACGTTCTACGCGCCCTCCAACGTGCGCCACGGCGTGGTATGCCGCGAGGCGGGGGTGCTGCTGGACGTGTTCAACCCCCTGCGGGAAGACTTCTTACAACCGTTGGAAGGGTAGGGCCATGCACAACAGACCACAACGAATGACTCGATTTTTTACAGTATTGCTCCTGCTGGTTACAGGAGTAATCGGGGGAAGAAATTCCCTCGCTTATGCGCCGACGGTTAGGGTAGCGCAGGATGGTTCGGGAGATTTCCGAACCATCCAAGCCGCCCTAAACAGCCTGAGCGCCCACGCCGAACAGCAGCGGGTAGTCTATATCAAAAACGGCACCTACCCCGAGAAGGTCTACCTCGACGGCAAAGACCACGTGACCCTGCTCGGGCAGAGCGAAAAAGGCGTGGTGATTACTGTGAGCCAGGCCCGCGACGCTTACCGCTGCGAGGGCAACCTCGATGACTGGGGCGTGGCTACCCTCAACCTGCGCAATTCCCCCGACGTGACGCTGGAGAAGCTCACCGTTGTAAATAGCTACGGCTTCAACGCCGCGGGCGACATCACCATCGACTGTCCCGCCGATGCCAGCGGGCAGAAGAAAATCAGCAAAACCGGCCACCAAATGGCCCTGCGTACCTTCCCTGGCACTACCCGCTTGGTAGTGAAGAACTGCACGTTCCGAGCCCTGGGTGGCGATACTGTGAGCCCCTGGGACGTGGAAGCCGGCTTGTACTACTTCAAGGACTGTACCCTGGAAGGCGGAGTGGATTTCTACTGCCCCCGCGGCTGGGCCTACGCCGAAAACTGCCGCTTTATCTGCCACAACAGGAGCGCGGCCATCTGGCACGACGGCTCGGCAAACAAAGATTCGAAAACGGTGCTGGTGAACTGCCGCTTCGAGGGCGACGACAACTTCAAGCTGGGCCGATTTCACCGCGAGGCGCAGTTTTACCTGATCGGCTGCCGCTTCCCCAAGAATATGGCCGATGCTGATATTTACTGGGCTGAGTCAGGGCCGGGGGCCAAGCAGTGGGGCCGGCGCGTGTACTACGCCAACGCCCGCCGCCGAGGCGGCAACTACGCCTGGATGGCCGACAATCTGGCTGCGGCTGAGGGTAGCCCGACCATCAAACAAATAACGCCCAACTGGACCTTTGGCGGCCGTTGGAACGTGGACCCGAAAGCACCCGCCCTACCCGCGCCGCCCGTGGTGGTCGTAGAAAAAGACTCCGTAGCCGAGCGTATGTTGCTCTATCAGCGTAGCGTAGGCGGCTGGCCCAAGGCTGTGGGCGACGTGAAAGTGAAGTATGACCACCCCCTGACGGCCGCGCAGAAAGCCTCCATCCTGGACGATAAAGGGCGCAACGACCCTACCATCGACAACAACGCTACTACCCGCGAAATCCGATACCTGGTGGAGGCCGCCAAGCGGACTGGCAACCTGGCCTACCGCCGCGCCGCCGAAGATGGCATTCGCTACCTGTTGAAAATGCAGTACGCCAACGGCGGTTTTCCGCAGTACTACCCCGACCACAGCAACTACCGCCACCAGATCACCTACAACGACAACGCCATGATTCAGGCGATGCAGGTGCTGCGTGACCTAGCCGAGCAGCGCGGCGACTATACCCTGCTGGACCAGGGCCTGGTGGAGCCCGCCCGCAAGGCCGTGGCCCGCGGTATTGACTGCATCCTAAAAACCCAATACGTGCAGCACGGCCAGCTTACGGCCTGGGCTGCGCAGTACGACGAGAAAACCCTGCAACCCGCCAAGGCCCGCGCCTTCGAGCTGGCTTCGCTCAGCGGTGATGAAACCGTGGCCATTGTGAAATTTCTAATGGACATCAAAAACCCTTCGCCGGAAATTAAAAAGTCCATTAAAGCCGCCGTAGCGTGGCTGAACAAGGTGAAGCTGGAGGGCTACGCCATCCGTGACGTGACCGACCCCAAGCAACCCAGTGGCCGCGACCGGCTGATTGTACCCGAGGCGGGCTCTACCATCTGGGCGCGCTTCTACGACCTCGACACCAACCGTCCCATCTATGTAGGCCGCGACAGCCAAGTGCACTACTCGCTGGCCGAGATTGAGAACGAGCGGCGCGTGGGCTACGGCTACGCTGGCACCTGGCCCGCCAAGCTCCTGAATCGGGAGTACCCGAAGTGGGAAAAACAGTGGGCCAACTAACCTTCCAATTGTATACTCTTTTAGTCTGCTTTATATGAGAAATCTGTCGCAACGTCTGGTCGCCGGAGATGCACCGGTTGCCGTAGAAATGCCCCAGGCCTCCCTGTTTGCGTTGCCCGAGAAAGTATTGCAGTTCGGTACCGGCGTGCTGTTGCGCGGCCTACCTGACTACCTCATCAACAAGGCCAACCAGAAAGGCGTGTTCAATGGCCGTATTGTAGTAGTGAAATCCACCGACGGCGGCGACATCACAGCGTTTGAGCGGCAGGATGGGTTGTATACCGTTGGTATTCGAGGGATAGAGGACGAAGAAACGATTGAGCGCAACGTGGTGTGCGCGGCCATCAGCCGAGTGCTGTCGGCCAAGAGCCAATGGGCCGAAGTGTTGGCCTTTGCCGCTGCGCCGGAGCTGCAAGTAGTCATTTCTAATACTACGGAGGTAGGCATTCAGTTTGCCCCCGACGATATCCGGCAGGACACCGCCCCCAGCTCGTTTCCGGGCAAGCTGCTGGCCGTGCTCTACACCCGCTGGCAGGCATTCGGTAACGACCCCAGCAAAGGCCTGGTGATTGTGCCCACCGAGCTGATTCCGGCAAACGGCACGCAGCTGGAGAAGATTCTGCTGGAGCTGGCCCACCGCAACCAGCTCGAAAGCGAGTTTATTGACTGGCTGGAAACCGCCAATACCTGCTGCAACTCCCTGGTAGACCGGATTGTGCCGGGCCTACCCGATGCGGACGCTCATCAGCAACTAACTGAGGAACTGGGCTACCAGGACGACCTGCTGACCATGTCGGAAGCCTACCTGCTGTGGGCTATTGAGGGCGATGCGCGAGTACGGGAAGTGCTGTCGTTTCACAGCACCGACAAGGGCATATTCATCCAGCCCGACATCAACCAGTTCCGGGAGTTGAAGCTGCGCCTGCTGAATGGCACGCACACCCTGAGCTGCGGCCTAGCCTTTCTGAGCGGTTTTGCTACCGTGCGCGCCGCTATGGAAGATAAGGCCATGGCCGGTTTCATCTCCAACCTGATGCTGGCCGACCTGCTGCCCGGCATTCCCTACCCCGTGGATGAGAAAATTGCCCAGCGCTTTGCCATGCAAGTGCTCGACCGTTTCCGCAACCCCTACATCGAGCACCGCTGGTTGGCCATCACGCTCAACTACTCGGCCAAGCTGCGCATGCGCGTGCTGGCCGACTTGCTGCACTACTACGAGCGGTTTGGCAAAGTGCCGCAGTACGTGGCGCTGGGCTTTGCGGCCTACCTGCTGTTTATGCGGGCTACCGAGCAGCATAATGGCAAGTGGCACGGCGAGCTGCACGGCGAAAGTTATTCGATTGAGGACTCGCAGGCCGGTTATTTTGCCAATCTTTGGGAAAAGCACGCCGACGAGCCAGCGGAAGTAGTCCATGAGGTACTCGCCAACGAAACCCTCTGGGAGCACGACCTCACCCAACTGCCAGGGTTTGCCAACCGCGTCACCTACTTCCTGCACCAGCTGCTGGAAGTGGGCGGCCATGCTGCCGTGAAAGCGTGCTTTATTTCAAAAGCTGCTGTGAGCTAAATAATTATGAAGCATTTAGTTGCCAAAATTCATCCGGCCGACAACGTACTGGTAGCCCTCACGGACCTACCCGCCGGCACACCCGTAACCTGGGACGGCACCACCGTTACCACCACCGAAGCCATTCCGGCCAAGCACAAGCTGGCTCTGCAACCCCTCGCCTCCGGCGACCCCGTTACCATGTATGGGGTGCTGGTGGGTAAGGCTGCCTCGGCCATTGGGGTAGGCGGCCGCCTCACCACCGCCAACCTGCACCATGCCACCGATGCCTATGCCGAAAGCGGCCAGCGCCCCGCCTGGCAGGCACCCGACGTGAGCCGCTGGCAGGACCGCACCTTCCTGGGCTACCATCGTGCCGATGGCAAGGTAGGCACCGCCAACTACTGGCTGGTGATACCCATGGTATTCTGCGAAAACCGCAACATCCAAGTGCTGGAAGACGCCCTGGTAAAGGACCTGGGCTACGCTCGCCAGAAGTCGTATCAGCCCCAGACCCAGGAGCTGATTGCGTTGATGCAGGCCGGCAAATCGGTGGAAGAAATCCTGAGCGTGGACTTGCAGGCCGCCGAAAGCAGCCGCCAGAAAGCCCGCCTGTTTCCGAATGTGGACGGTATCCGGTTCCTGACCCACGAAGGCGGCTGCGGCGGCATCCGGCAGGATGCGCAGTCGCTGTGCGGCTTGCTGGCCGGCTACATCACTCACCCCAACGTGGCCGGCGCCACCATCCTCAGCTTGGGCTGTCAGAATGCCCAGGTGACCATGTTGCAGGACGAAATCAACAAGCGCAGCCCGCAGTTCAGCAAGCCGCTCTATATGATGGAGCAGCAAAAGATGGGCACTGAAGAAAACATGATCAGCGCGGCGCTGCGCCAAACGTTTACTGGCCTGATGCTGGCCAACCAGCAGCACCGCCAGCCGGCCCCACTCAGCAAGTTGTGCATAGGGCTGGAGTGCGGCGGCTCCGATGGCTTCTCGGGCATTTCGGCCAACCCCGCGGTGGGGCACGTGTCGGATATGCTGGTGGCGCTGGGCGGCTCGGTTATTCTGGCCGAGTTTCCGGAGCTGTGCGGCGTGGAGCAGGAAATCTTGGACCGCTCGGTGAACCAGGAAACGGCGCAGCGTTTCAGCTCGCTGATGAAAGCCTACGGCGACGCGGCCGTGGCCGTGGGCTCTGGCTTCGATATGAATCCCTCGCCCGGCAACATCCGCGACGGCCTGATAACCGACGCGATGAAATCGGCCGGGGCGGCGCGCAAGGGCGGCTCCTCGCCCGTGGTAGCCGTGCTCGACTACCCCGAGCTGGTGACCCAGCCCGGCTTGAACCTGCTCTGCACTCCCGGCAACGACGTGGAGTCTACGACGGCTGAGGTAGGGTCGGGGGCCAACGTGGTGCTATTTACCACCGGCCTGGGTACGCCCACCGGCAACCCCATCGCGCCGGTTATCAAGATTGCGACCAATACACCCCTGGCCAAGCGCATGCCCGACATCATCGATGTGAACACCGGCACCGTGATTGACGGCGAGGAAACTATCGAGCAAGCCGGCGAACGAATCCTGGAGTACGTCATCCGCGTGGCAAGCGGGGAGGAGGTAGCCGCCGTCCGCCACGATCAAACTGACTTTATCCCTTGGAAACGAGGGGTTTCCTTGTAAGATAAAGGATAAAAGAACGACAAGCTCCCCTCCTCAGATGAGGAGGGGACGCGGCGAGTTTACTCGCCGCTGGGGTGGTTGAAGTCGTTGCTGACGTTGTTTAGTTGAACAGATATAATGAGTATTCCAAACATAAAAAGAACGTCATGCTGAGCCTGCCGAAGCATCTCTACCGCTTCGTCTGATAGCAACTAGATTACTCACGGTAGAGATGCTTCGACAAGCTCAGCATGACGTTCAACCCCAAAAAAACCAACCGGCTAACCACCGCTTTCCTACCCACTGCCTAACCCAGTAACTCAGCATGAAAAAGCCCTTCCTTGGTCCGGATTTTCTGTTGCAAACGGAAACCGCCCGGCAGCTCTACCACGTGCACGCCGAGCACCAACCCATCATCGATTACCACTGCCACCTGCCCCCCGACCAGATTGCCGAAGACCGGCAGTTTGAGAATCTGACGCAGATCTGGCTCTACGGCGACCATTACAAGTGGCGCGCCATGCGGGCCAACGGCGTAGACGAACGCTACATCACGGGCGACGCCTCGGACTGGGAAAAGTTTGAGAAGTGGGCCGAAACCGTGCCCTATACCGCCCGCAATCCGCTTTACCACTGGACGCACCTGGAACTGCAACGCTACTTCGACGTGCACGAGCTGCTGGACAAAGACAGTGCCCGCCGCATCTACGACGAGTGCTCCCAGAAACTGCGCACGCCCGAATACTCGGTGCGCAACCTGCTGCGCAAGATGAATGTGCGGGTAGTGTGCACCACCGACGACCCTGCCGATTCGCTGGAGCACCACCAAGCCATTCGCGACTCGGATTTTGAGGTGCAGGTGCTACCTACCTTCCGGGCTGATAAGGCGATGTCGCCGGAAGATGCGGAGGCCTACAACGCCTACCTCGATAAGCTGGGCGCGGCCGCAAGCGTTGACATTCAGGCGTTTGCCGATTTGGAAAAAGCGCTGCTCCAGCGCCACGACTTCTTTGCTGAGATGGGCGGCAAGCTCTCCGACCACGGCTTGGAGCAACTCTACGCTGCTGACTATACCGAGGAGGAAATCGACACAATTTTCAAGAAAGTACGCGGCGGTGAGACGCTGGATTCCGCTGAAGTCTTGAAATTTAAGTCCAAAATGCTGGTGCTGCTGGCCGAGATGGACTGGGAAAAAGGCTGGACCCAACAATACCACATCGGGGCGCTGCGCAACAACAACGCCCGTAAGCTGCGCCAGCTCGGCCCTGATACGGGCTGGGATTCTATTGGCGACTTCCCGCAAGGCGTGGCCCTGTCGAAGTTCTTTGACCGGCTGGATACCCAGGACAAGCTCGCCAAAACCATCATCTACAATCTGAACCCCGCCGACAATGAGCTGATTGCCACCATGATCGGCAACTTCAACGACGGCTCGGTGGCCGGTAAGATGCAGTTCGGCTCGGGCTGGTGGTTCTTGGATCAGAAAGACGGCATGGAGCGGCAGATCAACGCCCTGTCGAACATGGGCCTGCTGAGCCGCTTTGTAGGCATGCTCACCGATTCGCGCAGCTTTTTGTCCTACCCCCGCCACGAGTATTTCCGCCGGGTGCTGTGCAACCTGCTTGGCAACGACGTGGAAAACGGCGAGCTGCCCGACAACATGAACTGGCTAGGCGAAATGGTCAGCAACATCTGCTACGGCAACGCCAGCACCTACTTCGGCTTCACGCCGGTAGAGGAGAAGGTGGCCGCCGAAACGGCGTAGGGCGTGCAGTACGTCTGTCATCCTGAGCTTGCGAAGGACCTTATGCCCGCAGAATGGGTCGTTGGTAAGATGGACGTGCTGACGTGAGAAGGTCCTTCGCAAGCTCAGGATGACAGATGTTCACCAACTCAAGTTACTAGTAACCAACAACACGCATTCAATCCATCTCTTTTGAAACAAGTCGTAACTTTCGGCGAAATCATGATGCGGTTGTCGCCGCCGCTCAACCTCCGCCTCACGCAGGCCGCTAGCCTGGACGTTACCTACGGCGGGGGCGATGCCAACGTGGCCGCCGCGCTGGCCCAACTAGGCCAGCCCGCCGCTCACGCCGGCTGCTTTCCCGACAATGACCTGGGCCGCGCTGCTGCCCAGCACTTCCAGCGCCTGGGCGTAGATATGCACTCCTGCGTGTTTCGTGGGCAGCGGTTGGGGCTGTACTTCCTGGAGGTAGGGGCCTCGTTGCGCGGTAGCAAAATCGTGTACGACCGCGCCGATTCGGCCTTTGCGAACCTTGACCCCGCGTGGTTCAACTGGGATGAAATCCTGAAAGACGCCCAGTGGCTGCACTGGACGGGCATTACGCCCGCTATTTCGGCCAGCGCGGCTCAGGCTACCCGCGAGGCTATTCAGGCCGCTCGCCGCCTGGGCATCACTGTGTCGGCCGACGTGAACTACCGCCGCAACCTGTGGCAGTACGGCCAGAAAGCACAGGACGTGATGCCCGAGCTGGTAGCCGGCTGCGACGTGGTAGTGTGCACCGAAGGCGACGCCGAGGACTTGTTCGGCATCCGGCCCGAGGAAGGTAGGGAAGACCGCTTCGTGAGCATGTGCGAGCAGCTGCAACAGCGTTTCCCGCAGATCAAACAGGTAATTGCTACCCGCCGCGAAACGCAGAGCGCCTCCCACGAGCGTATCCGCGGCCTACTCTACGACCAAGGCGCCTACCACGAAACCGCACCCTATGATATTGTGCCCGTGATAGACCGTATCGGCGGCGGCGACTCGTTCATCTCGGGCTTCATCTACGGCTGGCTGCACTTCGATCAGGACCCGGCGCGGGCGCTAGGCTTTGCTACGGCGGCCTCGGCCCTCAAGCACACCATCGTTGGCGACATCAATCTGGTGACGGCCGCGGAGGTGGAGCACATTGTGCAAGGCAACGTGACGGGACGACTGCTCCGGTAAGGTTCTTACTAGTTAGGTATCAAACTGATTTGCAGGGTGATACTGAATAGCGCATAGCTACTCACCGCTCTTTCCACTTAGCGCTTAGAACCAGATAGGCGCTGTATTCGCTCTTTTCTCATTTCTACCCTACCTCCCTTATGGCTCGATTTTCACGTGCAGATGCATTAAAACAGTTACTGGCGCACCCGCTGGTTCCAGTCTTTTATCACCCCGATGTAGCGCACGCCCAGCAGATTGTGCAAGCCTGCTACAACGGCGGTATCCGTGTCTTTGAATTCACCAATCGGGGCGCGCAGGCCTTCGATGTATTTACACAGTTGCAATCGTTTGTGCAGACCAACTGCCCGGAAATGTTACTGGGCATCGGGACGATTTATGAGGGGGAGGAAGCCCAGCGCTTCATTCAGGCCGGCGCCGATTTCGTGGTGCAGCCCGTCACCACTGAGTCGGTGGCGCACGCGTGCAAACACGCCGACGTGGCCTGGCTGCCCGGTGCCATGACCTTGAACGAAATCTACCGTGCCCACCAACTGGGTGCCGATGTGGTGAAGGTGTTTCCCGGTAACACCGTGGGCCCCAGCTACATCAAGGCCGTGCGCGGCCCCCTGCCCGATGTGCCCCTGATGGTGACCGGCGGAGTAGAGCCCACCGAGGAAAGTATTGGCGAGTGGCTGGGCGCGGGCGTGCAAGCTGTGGGTATTGGCTCTCAGCTCTTTAAGGGCGATGCGGGCGCCGAGGCCCTGACCGCTAAGGTGGCCGGTCTGGTTCAATTTATTCAGCAACGCGCTCAGCAGTAGACTCATGGAGAAAAAACTCGGAACCTACCGCTGGACCGTTGTGGCGCTGCTGTTCTTCGCCACTAGCATCAACTACCTCGACCGCCAGGTAATTGGCCTGTTGAAGCCTACCCTCGAAACCCAGTTCAACTGGACGGAGAGCAGCTACAGCTACATTGTCATGGCTTTTTCGGCGGCCTATGCTATTGGGCTGCTAGCCTTTGGGCGCATCATCGACTTCATCGGCACCAAGAAAGGGTACATCATTTCTATTATTGCCTGGAGCGGAGCGGCCATTGCCCACGCCTTTGCCTCCAGCACACTGGGGTTTGGGGTAGCCCGCGCCGCGCTGGGTCTGGGTGAAGCCGGCAACTTTCCGGCCGCCATTAAAACCGTAGCCGAGTGGTTCCCGAAGAAGGAGCGCGCTCTGGCTACGGGCGTTTTCAACTCCGGCGCCAACATTGGGGCCGTAGTAGCGCCCATCATGGTGCCCTGGATTCTGGGGAGCTACGGCTGGGAAGAAGCCTTTCTGATTACTGGTGGCATTGGCTTTATATGGCTAATTTTCTGGTGGATATCCTACCAGATTCCGTCTAAGCAGCCCAAGCTGTCGGCCGAGGAATACGCCTACATCCACAGCGACAACGAGCCGGAAGCCGCCGAGGGCGACCATGGCAAAACCATTTCGTGGGGCCGGCTGCTGAGCGTACGCCAGACCTGGGCCTTCGTATTCGGCAAGATGCTCACGGACCCCATTTGGTGGTTTTTCCTGTTCTGGCTGCCATCCTACTTCGCTACTACCTTCGATCTGGACCTGAAAAAGCCTAGCCTACCCTTAGTGGTTGTGTATACTCTGACGACGGTAGGCAGCATCGGTGGCGGGTACTTTTCTTCCTACCTCATCAAGCGGGGCTGGAGCGTGTATAAGGCTCGCAAAACTGCCATGCTGGTCTTTGCCCTGCTGGTAGTGCCCATCATGCTGGCGCGCTACGCTACCAGTATCTGGCCAGCCGTGGCCCTGATTAGCCTGGCCGCCGCCGCGCACCAGGCTTGGAGCGCCAACATCTTCACCGTGGCCTCGGATATGTTCCCCAAAAAGGCTGTCAGCTCTATTGTGGGCATCGGCAGCATGGCCGGCTCGGTGGGCGGCATCCTGTTTCCGCTGCTCATCGGCTATCTGCTCGACACCTACAAAGCGGCCGGTAACATCAACGGCGGCTACAATATCATCTTCTTGATTTGCGGCTCGGCCTACCTGCTGGCCTGGGTGGTGATGCACCTGTTTGTGCCGCGCATGGAGCCGGTGAACCTGGGTGAGCCAACTATATCAAAAGCTGTAACCACATAACCATGAAAATAATAACGATTTTTTTGCTCCTCCTGCTGGGTGGGGTAGGGGTGGCCTTTGCCCAAACCCCCACTGCCAAAGACAAAGCCGCCGCGCAGGAGGTAGAGCGCCTGGAGCGCCAACGCTTTGATGTCCAGGTGAAAAAGGACTACGCCTTTCTGGAAAAAGTCTTCGCCGACGACCTCATCTACACCCACGCTAGCGGCAAGCAAAACGGCAAATCGGACTACATCCAGAGCATCCGCGACGGCAAAAGTCAGTACGAGAAAATCGACGTGGAAGCCCTGAACGTGCGCGCCTACAACAATGGGCAAGCGGCCGTGGTGAACGGTACCATCACCATTACCTTACCCCCCACGGCCAAGGCCAACCCCAATCTGGCCCACCTTAAGTACGTGGTGGTACAGATCAAAGATCCCAAGAAAGGCTGGCAAGTGGTCCTGTGGCAGTCGCAGAAGCAGCCTAAGTAACCGCTGCCGCTAGTCAACATTTCTAATCTACTTATCATGAGTCATCGTCCGCTAGAAGATACCATCGCCCAGCCCGTGGGCACCACTCTGGAGCGCTACATCATGCGTACCCAGAGCGAGTTTCCGTACGCCACCGGGGAGCTGTCGCAGTTGCTGCGCGATATTGCTCTGGCCGGGAAAATCGTGAGCCGGGAGATTAATCGGGCGGGGCTGGCGGAAGTAGCGGGTGCCTTTGGGCAGCAGAACGTGCAGGGCGAGCAGCAGCAAAAGCTAGACGTGGTAGCGAATATTCGCTTCATTCGAGCGCTTACCAACGGCGGTCAAGCCTGCGCGGTGCTTTCCGAAGAGGAAGACGGGATTGTGCATACCGGCAACGTGCAGGGCAAGTACGTGGTAGCCATCGACCCGCTGGATGGCTCGTCTAACATTGATGTGAACGTGAGCATCGGCACTATTTTCAGCATCTACCGCCGCGTGTCGCCCTACGGTGCGCCGGCCACAGAGGCCGATTTCTTGCAGGGCGGGCGCCGACAGGTGGCGGCAGGCTATATCTTGTACGGTTCCAGCACCATGCTGGTGTACACCACCGGACACGGCGTGGCGGGCTTCACCTACGAAAGCTCTTTGGGTGAGTTTTTCCTCTCGCATCCGCGCATGCTCATTCCGGAAACCGGGAGTATCTTCTCCTGCAACGAGGGCAACTGGCACGACTACCCTGAGTACGTGCGCGACTACCTCTCGCGCTGCAAGGAGCGCCGGTGCAGTGGCCGCTACGTGGGCTCCTTGGTGGCCGACTATCACCGCAACCTGCTGGTAGGGGGCATCTACCTCTACCCGCCCACCCAGAAAAACCCCGATGGCAAGCTGCGCCTGCTCTACGAGTCGTTTCCGCTGGCTTTCGTGATTGAGCAAGCGGGGGGTAGGGCAGAAGCTGGCCCCGGCCTGGGCCGGGTGATGGACCTGATGCCCACGCACTTTCATCAGCGCACGCCTCTTTTCACCGGGTCCTACTCGCTGGTAGATGAGCTGCTCGGCATGGAAACCACCTAGTTTTTTCGCCTTCTTTCGCACACTAAATTCCCAGATAATGACGTATCAATTCCCCTTTCTACTCTCCGTAGCTGCTGTGCTGGCCGGAGCGGCGCCCGCCACCGGGCAGGTCCGCCCTACCTTCACCGTGAAGTCTACTCAGTTCTCGGCCGATACAGTGAGCCTGCTCAACTACGGCGGCAAGGCAGATGGCCAGATGCTGAACACCAAGGCATTTCAGCAGGCTATAGCCGCCGCCAGCCAGAAGAAAGGGGTAGTGTTGGTACCGGCCGGCCTGTGGCTAACGGGACCTATCGAGTTGAAAGACAACGTGAACCTGCACTTAGCCAAAGGTGCGCTGGTGCAGTTCACGACTGATAAGAGCCAGTACCCACTCATCAAAACCAACTGGGAAGGGGTAGACGCCGTGCGCAACCAGTCGCCCATTTCGGGCATGGACCTCACCAACGTGGCCATCACCGGCCCGGGCGTGTTCGACGGCAACGGCGACGCGTGGCGCCCCGTGAAAAAAGACAAGCTGACGGCCGGACAGTGGAAAAAGCTGGTGGCCTCGGGTGGCGCCCTGAATGAGAAAAAGGACTACTGGTACCCCTCGGAACAGGCCCTGAAAGCCTCTACCATGCCGGAGCCGGGCGTCATCAAGCCGGGCAAAACGACAACGGCCGATTTTGCGGATATTAAAGACTTTCTGCGGCCCAATATGCTCAGCCTGCAACGCTGCAAACAGGTGTTGCTGGAAGATTTCACCATCCAAAACTCGCCGGCCTGGACCATCCACCCGCTCTTGTGCGAGGACGTGACCATCCGCCGCGTGACGGCCAAAAATCCCTGGTACGGCCAGAATACGGATGCCCTGGACCTGGAATCCTGCCGGAATGGGCTGGTAGAGGACTGCACTTTCGACGTGGGCGACGATGGTATCTGCATCAAATCGGGCAAAAACGAGCAGGGCCGCAAGCGCGGCGTGCCCACCGAGAACTTCGTGTTTCGCAATTGCAAAGTCTACCACGCCCACGGCGGCTTCGTGATTGGCTCGGAGATGTCGGGCGGGGCGCGCAACTTGTTTGTCTACAACTGCTCCTTCATCGGCACCGATGTAGGCCTGCGCTTCAAGACCACGCGGGGTAGGGGCGGCGTAGTGGAGAAAATCTACGTCGACGGCGTGGCCATGACTGACATTGCCGGGCAGGCCATCCTGTTTGATATGTACTACGCGGCCAAGGACCCGGTGCCCGCCAACGGCGAAGCCGAAGCCCTACCTGAAATCAAGGCTGAACCGCTGAACGAGGGCACCCCGCAGTTCCGCGACTTCACCATCAACAACGTGGTGTGCAAGGGCGCCGAAACCGGTATTCTGATTCGGGGCCTACCCGAAATGAGCATCAAGAACATCCTGATTCAGAACACGGTGCTGGAAAGCGAAAAAGGCATGGTGTGCCAGGAGGCCGAAGGCGTTACGCTGAAAAACGTGGCTTTGCTGAGCAAGGATACCAAGCCCGTAATGGAAATCCAGAATAGCCGCAACGTGTTGGTAGACAACTTGCAATACGCCAACAGCGCCGACCTGCTGGTGCGCCTCAGCGGCGACCGGACCAAGGGCGTACGCCTCACCAACACCGATACCAAAGCTGCCAAGAAAGACGTGGAGCTGGGCCAAAAAGTGTCGAAGAAAGTCATCACGGTATCAAAACGATAGTCGTCAGAACGAAACTCCCTTCCTCAGCCGAGGAGGGGATGTTGCGACTGTAGTCGCAACTAGGGTGGTGGGCGTCGTTGCTGACGTTGTTTGCTTGTCATTCCGAACGGAGTGAGGAATCTGAGTAAGCACGTTATAGCTTCTCACTCAGATTCCTCACTCCGTTCGGAATGACAACCGCCCGGCCTCGCTGCTGCTAAAATTTACTTTTCCTGATATGTCTTTTCTCCGCCTTCTTCTTTCTGGCTTGCTACTGACCTCGGTCGCAAGCGTTGCCCAAACGCCTGCCTCCGCGCCGCCCATGTCGCAGCGTATGGCCGATGCGTTCATCTCCTGGTATCCCGATTCTATTGTGATTGGCAACCGCAAAACGGCCCGCTGGGACTACGAGCAGGGCCTGATGCTGAAGGCATTAGAACGCGTCTGGCAGCGCTCCGGCGACGGCAAGTACTTCACCTACATTCAGAAAGACCTCGACCAGTTTGTGCAGCCCGACGGCAGCATCCGCACCTACAAACCCACCGACTACAACCTCGACAACCTAGCTACCGGCCATGCCCTGCTGCTGCTGAGCCAGGTTTCCCTACCCAAGAAAACCGATAAATACCAGAAGGCCGCTCAGCTGCTGCACCAGCAAATTGAAGGGCAGCCGCGCACCAAAGCGGGCGGATTCTGGCATAAAAAGGTGTATCCCAATCAGATGTGGCTCGATGGCCTGTATATGGCCGAGCCGTTCTACGCCGAGTACAGCCAGGTGTTCAACCAGCCCGAGGGTTTTGACGACGTAGCCAAACAGTTTGCGCTGATTGAAAAGAATCTGGTAGACCCCAAAACTGGCCTGCTCTACCACGGCTACGACGAAAGCCGGGAGCAAAAGTGGGCTAACAAGCAGACCGGACAGTCGCCCAATTTCTGGGACCGGGGCATGGGCTGGTACGCCATGGCGCTGGTCGATGTGCTCGATTACTTCCCCAAAGACCACCCGCAACGCGCTCAGCTTATCAAGGACGTGCAGCGACTAGCGCCGGTGCTGGCGAGGTATCAGGATGCCAAAACCGGTACCTGGTCGCTGGTGGTAGACCAGGCCAGCCGTAAGGGCAACTATGCCGAGGCCTCGGGTAGCAGCATGTTTGTGTACGCGCTGGCTAAGGGCGTGCGCATGGGCTACCTCGATAAGAAATACCTGCAAACCGCCCAAAAAGGCTACGACGGCCTGCTGAAAACCTTCGTTTCGACGGAAAACAACGCGCTGGCGTTCAATGGCACCGTGAGCGTAGGCGGCCTCGGCGGTAACCCTTACCGCGACGGTAGCTACGAGTACTACCTCTCCGAACCCCTGCGCAAAAACGACCTGAAGGGGGTAGGGCCGTTCATTCTGGCGAGCGTGGAAATGGAAATTGCCCGCGAAAACAGCGTGGGCCAGGGCAAAACTGTGGGGCTGGACTACTACTACAACCATGAACTGCGCCAGAACCCGCTGACAGGGCAACAGGAACAGTGGCACTACACCTGGGAAGACCGCACGCACGGCGGCTTCTGGCTGTGGGGCAATCAGTTCCGGGAGCTGGGTGCCCGCACCGTATCGGTACCCACGGCGCCTACCCCCGCTGCCCTCAAAGGTGTAGACGTCTACATCATCGTTGACCCCGATACCAAGAAGGAAACGCCCCAGCCTAACTTCGTGCAACCTGCTGATAGCAAGATCATAACGAACTGGGTGAAAGCCGGCGGCACGCTCGTGCTGATGGCCAACGACACGTCGAACTGTGAGATTCCGCACTTCAACGAACTGGCGAAAAACTTCGGCATCCAGTTCCTACCCCAAAATGTCAACATGGTGAAGGGCAGCCAGTTTGAGCAGGGCCGCGTGGATATACCGGCCGGCAATGCTATCTTCAAAAATGCCCGCGCGGCTTACATCAAAGAGTTAGCGCCGCTGGGATTGTCGGGGCCAGCCAAGGCCAGCGTAACGCAGGGCCGTAACGTTATCATCGCTACGGCCAAGGTAGGGAAGGGTACCGTCTTCGCCGTGGGCGACCCATGGCTGTACAACGAGTACGTGGATGGTCGCAAGATTCAGGCCGTGTATCAGAATTTCGACGCTGGTAAAAACCTGGCAGAATGGCTGCTGCGGCAGAAGTAGTTGATTTTGTCCTACGCGTTGAACTTCATGCTGAGCCTGTTGAAGCATCTCGCGTGCTGATGTTGATTTATTAATTAGACGCCAGCACGCGAGATGCTTCAACAGGCTCAGCATGAAGTTCTTACTATATAATAAGTGCAACTTGTTGATGCGCAACCTATTCTTTCTACTCCTTTTCCTACCCTCGCTCTCCTTGGCGCAAACCAGTATCCTCTCCAAGGTATGGGTGCCCGACCTAGGTAATGGTACCTACAAAAACCCGGTGCTCTACGCCGACTACTCCGACCCCGACGCTATCCGGGTAGGGGAGGACTATTACCTCGTATCGTCGAGCTTCAACAGCGTGCCTGGCTTGCAGATTTTGCATTCCAAAGATCTGGTAAATTGGACGTTGGTCAGCGCGGTGTTCGGTGAGCAACAGCCCGCTGAGCGTTTCCAGAAGCCCCAACACGGCGGGGGGGTGTGGGCACCGGCCATTCGCTACCACAAAGGCCTCTACTACATCTACTACCCCGACCCCGACCTGGGTATCTTCGTGACCCGCGCCCAGCACCCGGCCGGCCCCTGGGAGCCGCCTATTCTGGTGAAAGAAGCCAAAGGCTGGATTGACCCTTGCCCCCTTTGGGACGACAACGGCCGCGCCTACCTCGTGCACGCCTTCGCCGGCTCGCGGGCAGGCTTTAAGAGTGTGCTGGCTGTAAGCGAGATGTCGGCCGACGGCCTGCAACTACTTGGTGATGAGGTATTGGTGTTCGACGGCCACACCAAACATCCTACCCTAGAAGGCCCCAAGTTCTACAAGCGCAACGGCTACTACTACATTTTTGCGCCGGGTGGGGGCGTCACGCCGGGTTGGCAATTGGTGATGCGCTCTAAAAATGTGTTTGGTCCGTACGAAGACCGCATTGTGCTGGCCCAGGGCAACACGACCATCAACGGCCCGCACCAGGGCGCTTGGGTCGATACCAACACCGGCCAGGACTGGTTTCTGCACTTTCAGGACCAGGGCGCCTACGGCCGGGTGGTGCACTTGCAGCCCATGCGCTGGCAAAACGACTGGCCCATCATCGGCGACGACCCCGATGGCGACGGCACCGGCCAGCCCGTTTTGACGCACAAAAAGCCAACTATCAAGGGCAAAGCGCAGCCGCTAGCTACGCCTGCTACCTCCGATGAGTTCGACGCACCCGAGCTGGGCTTGCAGTGGCAGTGGCACGCCAACCCGCAGGATGGTTGGGCTTTCCCGATGCCCGCACAAAGCCAGCTGCGCCTCTATACGGTGCCGGTGCCGGCCGATTTCAAGAACTTCTGGCAGGTGCCGAATCTGCTGCTGCAAAAGCTACCCGCCGAAACCTTTACTACGACCACCAAAGTCACCTTCACGCCGCGCTTGGAAGGGGAGAAGGTAGGGCTGGTGATGATGGGACTGGACTACGCCTACCTGTCGCTGACCAACGAAAATGGCCAGCTCCGCGTCGGTCAGACCGTTTGCCGCAATGCCGATAAGCTAACGCCCGAAACCACGGCGACGCCCGTGGCTACGCTGCCCACTGGTCAGCCCGTGTACCTACGCGTAGCTGTACGCTCTGGCGCTAAGTGCCAGTTCAGCTACAGCACCGATGGCACCACGTTTCAGCCGGTAGGCACTGAGTTTCAGGCGCGGGAAGGCCGCTGGATTGGAGCCAAAATGGGCCTGTTTGCCCTCCGCCCCGGCCAGACCAACGACGCCGGTAGCCTAGATGTGGATTGGTTTCGGATAGAGTAGGGAAAGGCGTTGGGCTGAACGATACATCCAAGCCTACCTTAGTAAATGCAGTATGAACTAGCCGAAACGTAAAAAAGCCCCTGCATCATCAGATGCAGGGGCTTTTTCTAGAAGAGCGGTCCGGACGGGACTCGAACCCGCGACCTCCGCCGTGACAGGGCGGCATTCTAACCAACTGAACTACCGAACCTTCTAACTTTAACGGAGCAACTCGCTGTTTCTCTGGGCTCACAAGAGCGGTCCGGACGGGACTCGAACCCGCGACCTCCGCCGTGACAGGGCGGCATTCTAACCAACTGAACTACCGAACCAGAATACTTTGTGTGCTGAAAAACCGTCTGTCTTTCCGTTAAAGTGATGCAAAGGTAGGGGGATGACGGACATTGTCAAACCCCGACGCGCATTTTGCGCAAAAAAAGTGCCTTCGCCGGCGTTTATCGCTGTTTGTCAGGCAGATTATTTTTTGCTTCATGTTTCCCAAAGTTGATTTAGGGTCGATGCATAGGTTTCGCTTACCTTTGTCTTCTATTCTTTTTCCGCAACCCGCGCATTCTTTCCTCTGCAATGCTCCTCGATTTCGAACAACCCATTGCTGCCCTCGAAGGCAAGCTCCGCGAAATGCAACAACTGGCCGACGACAGCCAGGTAGATGTATCGGAGGCGGTAGCCGCCCTGGAAGCTAAAATAAAGGCCCTCAAAAAGGAAACCTACGCCAACCTCACCCGCTGGCAGCGCGTGCAGCTCTCGCGCCACCCCGACCGCCCTTATACCCTAGAGTATATTGAGGGCATGACCGACAAATTCATTGAGCTACACGGCGACCGGACCGTGGCCGACGACAAGGCCATGGTAGGCGGTTTTGCTGAGCTGGGTGGTCGCTCCGTGATGTTTATCGGACAACAGAAGGGGCATAATACCAAGCAGCGTCAGTTCCGCAACTTCGGCATGCCCAACCCCGAGGGCTACCGTAAGGCGCTGCGCCTGATGAAGCTGGCTGAGAAGTTCAACAAGCCCATTATCACCCTCATCGACACGCCCGGCGCTTTCCCTGGCCTGGAAGCTGAGGAGCGGGGCCAAGGTGAGGCCATTGCCCGCAACCTCAAGGAAATGTTCCTGCTGAAGGTGCCCGTTATCTGCGTCATCATCGGCGAAGGTGCCTCGGGCGGAGCCTTGGGTATTGCCATCGGCGATAGGGTGATGATGCTGGAAAACACCTGGTATTCAGTGATTTCGCCCGAGTCGTGCTCTAGCATCTTGTGGCGCTCCTGGAACTACAAGGAGCAGGCAGCCGAGGCCCTCAAACTCACGGCCACCGACATGCTGGGAAACAAGCTCATCGATGGCATCATTAAAGAGCCCCTGGGCGGCGCCCACATCGCCCCCGATAAGATGATTGCTACCCTCAAGAAAACCTTACTCAAAACCCTCGACGAGCTGGAAGCTATTCCGCACGAGGAGCGAATCAGCCAGCGGATCGACAAGTTCTCGGCGATGGGCGTGGTAGTGGAGTAGGATCCAAGTACATAGCGTATAACAGAAGTGTCATCCTGAGCAGCGCGAAGGACCTTCTTACGCAAGAACGACAGGCGTAACAACGACTCGTTCTAACGTGAGAAGGTCTTTCGCACTGCTCAGGATGACATTTTTTTAGTTATTTACGCCTACCCACTCAACCTCCTACCCATGACCTTACACACGATTGATACCGGCTTTTTCAAACTCGACGGCGGCGCCATGTTTGGCGTGGTGCCGCGCACGATGTGGGAAAAGCTGAACCCACCAGATGCCAACAACCTCTGCACCTGGGCCATGCGTTGCTTATTGGTAGAAGACGGCAACCGCCTGATTTTGGTGGATACGGGCATGGGCAACAAGCAGGACGCCAAATTCCGGAGCCACTTTCACCCGCACGGCGACGCGACGTTGGAAAGCTCCCTGCGCGAGAAAGGCTTCACCGCGGCTGATATCACCGACGTTTTTCTGACGCATCTGCACTTCGACCACTGCGGCGGCGCTGTAGTGCGCACCCCCGACGACAAGCTGGTGCTGGCCTGCCCCAATGCTACCTATTGGAGCAACGAGGCTCACTGGGATTGGGCCGTGACACCCAACGCCCGCGAAAAGGCCAGCTTTCTTAAGGAAAATATTTTGCCCATCCAGGAAAGTGGCCACCTGCAATTCGTGGACCCTACCCAAGGCGTACCCGGTGCACTGCCGGCCTTCCGGGAAATCATTTTTGCCGATGGGCATACCGAGAAAATGATGGTGCCCGTGCTGGAATATAAGGGCCGCACCGTGGCCTACATGGCTGATCTATTGCCCAGCGTGGCCCACATTCCGCTGCCCTACGTGATGAGCTACGACATGCGCCCCCTAGTCACGCTCAGCGAAAAAGAACAGATATTGCGCCATGCCGCCGAGGAAAACTGGGTGCTGCTGCTAGAGCATGACCCTACGGTGGAAGCCTGCACCGTGCAGCTAACGGAAAAAGGCGTGCGCGTGGCCGACACGTTCCGGCTGGATGAGTTGTAGGCCGGTAGGGTAGGGACTGCACGATGAAATGAGTGAGAATAAGTTAACGCTTGCCCATTTCTAACCGTTAAAGCTGCAAAATTGACTAGTTCACTATCTCACCATTTCACCACATGCTGGCACTAGCCTTATCGGGTGGCGGGGCGCGGGGCATTGCGCATTTGGGCGTGCTAGCGGCGCTAGACACGCTGGAACTACCGATTGGACGAATGGCCGGCGTATCGTCGGGTGCCATTGCGGGGACGTTTTATGCAGCGGGCTTTGCGCCGGCCGAGATTCTGCGCATGCTCACCAGCGTCAATATTGCCCGGCTCACACGCTTGGCGCTAAGTCGCTACGGCTTGTTGCATCTAACGGCCGTAGAGCAACTGTTTATCAGTCATTTAGGTGTCAATGCCAACTTCGCCGACCTGCGTATACCCCTCACGCTAGTAACAACCGACCTGACGGAAGGCGTATCGGTGGAGTTTTCGGAGGGGCCGCTGATTCCGCCGTTGTTGGCGTCGGCGGCGGTGCCTATCGTGTACCGGCCAGTGGAATACCAGGGTAGGCAGCTGGTGGATGGCGGCCTGCTGAACAACTTGCCCGTGAGTGCGGTGGAGGGTAGGGAAATGCCGGTGGTAGGCATTAACTGCAACCCCAGCAACCGGGCGGCGCGCATCACCACGTTTCGTAGCCTGATTGAGCGGGTGCTACACTTGGCCATCAGCACCAATACCATGGCTAGCAAGCAGCGCTGCGACCTGCTGCTGGAGCCTGAAGAACTGCGTACTTATCGGACCTTGCAGTACCGACAGGCCCAAACGCTATTCAACATTGGCTACCGCCACACCATGGACAAGGCCAAGGAATTAGCGGCCTTGCTGGGGTAGCGCGTTATTTTTTCTAGTTTTGACGACTGTTTTTCTTGCTGCCCCATTTTTTGGGGTTGCTTCCTCTTTTTATTCTATGGCCGCCCGCAAAACGTCTACGTTCTGGTATCTGTTCTCGAAATTCTGGTTTTGGATAACTGGCTGGCACCTAGGGCCGCAAGTACCGCCTGGCATCAAAAAAAGCATGATGATTGCCGCGCCCCACACCAGCAACTGGGACTTTATGTTTGCCCGCGCCGCCTTCTTCCTGATGGATGTGGACGTGAAGCTGACCATCAAAAAGGAGTGGACTACCATTCCTGTGCTCGGCGCGTTGGTTCGCTCCCTGGGCGGCCTGGCCGTAGACCGTAGCCGCAACAACAGCCTCGTAGATGGCATGGTGCAACTCTTCAACGAGCGCGATGAACTGGTGATTCTCATTACGCCCGAGGGCACGCGCAAGTACCAACCCAAGTGGCGCAAAGGCTTTTACCATGCTGCCGTAGGTGCCGGTGTGCCCATCCTGCTCGGCTACCTCGATTATAAAAACAAAGAAGCCGGCGTAGGCCCTGCCTTCTGGCCTACCGGTGATTATGAAAAGGACCTAGAGGAAATCAAAGCCTTCTACCGTACCAAGCAGGGCCGCTTCCCGGCGCAGGGTATCCGTTAGGTAGGAAATGGTGAATAGCAAGCTGCCAAGCGTTATAGGTTTGTTGTGATACGCGGCGCTAACCGCACAACTGGCCTACAGTCGCTACGTGGCCGCTTTGCAACGTAGATATACGTACCTTGAAGTTCGCTGCTGAGCGTGTGTATTCCGTACGGTACTACACACGCTCACGCATCCTCCCACCCTGGTTCCTATGGAAAAGCTGCAAATATTCCTCGTTATCCTGGCTGGGCTAGGGGTTTTCATCTGGCGCATGGTGCAGAAAGCCATTGAAACTACGGCCCGCGAAAGTCAGGAGCGGCCCCGCCCCAAGGTGCCCAGCCTACCCGATACTTCGTTTAAAGAGCTATTAAAGCAGATGCAGGCGCAGAATCAGCCGGCACCTACTCCCTCACCCCAGCAACAGTCGTCAGCGCCGACCACGCCCGCGGGCCGGCCACTACCCCCTGAAACCACTCCCCAGCCCCGTAGCTTGGAGCGCACCGAGGTAAAGCAGGTTTCTCTGGAAGCAAAAGCCACGGCTCGTGCCAATCAAGAAGTTGCGCCGCGTGCACGCCGCGCCGCTACCTTGCCGCGCGCAACCACCACTATCCCGAATGCCTACAACCGGCCAGTCAATACCACAAACTCTACTCGGCGTACGGTGCGCGACACGCTCCGCAGTGCTGCCGATATGCGAGCAGCCTTTGTACTGAGTGAAGTCCTGCGCCGGAAATTTTAGGAATTAATTGAGGATCAGCTTACAAAAAGATTGTCAGTTACTCCGTCGAGCTTGCTGAAGTATCGCTACCGCTTCATTGTATTCGATAGAGCAGAACGGTCCTTTCTACTCCTGCGTAAGCGCATACGTCACCAAGTTAGCGCCCATTTTCAGGGCTGATTCGTGCACGGCGGGCGTGTCTTCAGGGTAGGTGCCCAGGTCTTCCCACCCGTTGCCCAAGTCGCACTCGAAGCTGTAGAAGCATACTAGGCGCCCTTTGTAGAGCAGGCCAAAGCCTTGCGGACGCTTGCCGTCGTGCTCATGCACTTTGGGTAGGCCCTTCGGAAAATCGAATTTCTGGTGGTAGACGGGGTGGGAGAAGGGCAGTTCCACGAACTCCAGCTCAGGAAACACCTTCTTCATCTCAGGGCGGATGAACTTGTCGAGGCCGTAATTGTCGTCGATGTGCAGGAAGCCGCCGCCCATCAGGTAGCGCCGCAGGTTTTTGGCCTCCGCCTCCGTGAAAGCCACATTGCCGTGGCCCGTCATGTGGAGGAAAGGGTAGGTGAGCAGTTCCGGCGAGTCCAGCTCCACGGTGGCTTCGTCAGGCGCAATGTTGGTTTTGAGCGTCTGGTTGCAGAAGCGAATCAGGTTGGGTAAGCTGGTTTTGTTGGCGTACCAGTCGCCCCCGCCGCCGTAGTGCAGCTTGGCAATTTTGAAGCTGGGTGCCACGGGCGCAGCAGCCAGTAGGGGTAGGACGCAAAGCAGCGCGAGCAGTAAGTTCTTGAGCATTATTCTACTAAATATTCCCGCAGAGGTAACGTAACGCTTCGTGTAAGCCGTTCAACCTGGCAGTAATTTAACAACGTGCACAGTATGGACGGCGGCTAGTGCGGCCGTTTCGGTGCGTAGGCGCGTGAGGCCCAGCGCCACCGGTCGGATACCCAACTGACGGGCCGCAACAATTTCCTCGGGCGTAAAGTCACCTTCGGGGCCAATGAGGATGCAGCAGGTAGGCGCGTTGCCTGCCACGTGGGCCAGCTCCATGCGCTCATCGTCGGCGAGGTGGGCAATGAAGGTAGTAGCCGGGGCGAGGGTAGGGAGCACGCGGGCGAAGTCCGTTAGCTGGTCGAGTTGGGGCAGCCATGCTTGCCCGGATTGCTTGAGAGCACTCACAGCAATTTTCTCTAGCCGGTCCAGCTTCAGCTCGCGCCGCTCGGAGCGGGTACAGCGCAGAAACGTGATGCGGTCGACACCGATTTCGGTGGCTTTTTCCACCAGCCACTCCATACGGTCGAGGTTTTTTGGTGGAGGCCACAGCCAGGTGCACGGCGTAGTCCCGGCGTGGCACCTGGGTTTCGCTGGTGATGCGCAGTTGGCAGCGTTTGGGGTTGGCGTCCGTCACCTCTGCCTGAAATACGCTGCCTTGGCCGTTCACCAGTGACACCGCATCACCCGCGCCGAGACGCAGTACGCGTACTGCGTGTTTGCTTTCGTCTTCGGGTAGGGTGTAGGCGGGTAGGGTGAGGTCAGGAGCATAGAAGGTATGTGGCATACGGCAAATCTACGGCGAAATGCCGGGCGTTGCGGCGCAAGCTGTCTACGCAAATAGAACCTCAACATAACATTGTACTACCGACTTGCCGTACATACTAAACCAATACACTCTACCTAACACCCACAACCGAATATGAAAGTCAACCTAAAAAAACTGAAAGAACAAGTTATCGTTATCACTGGCGCTTCGTCGGGCATTGGCCTTGTTACGGCGCGTATGGCTGCCAAAGAAGGCGCCAAATTAGTGCTGGTAGCCCGTAGCGAAGATGCTCTGCGTCAGCTTACCAGCGAGCTGAAAAGCCAGAACGCACAGGCAACCTACTTGGTAGCCGATGTGAGCAAACAAGAAGAGGCACAGCGCATTGCACAGGTAGCCAAGGAGCAGTTCGGCGGTTTCGATACTTGGATAAATAATGCCGGCGTCTCCATGTATGGTAAAGTGGAAGAGCAGTCGGTGGAGGATATGCGGCAACTGTTTGAGATTAACTTCTGGGGACTGGTATACGGCTCGTTGGAGGCAGTGAAGCATCTGAAGCAGCAGGGCGGCGCCCTCATCAACGTGGGTAGCGTACTGTCGGATGTGACGGCCGTCCTGCAAACCATGTACAGTTCCAGCAAGCACGCCGTGAAGGGGTTCACCGATGGTCTGCGCATGGAGTTGCAAATGGAAGACGCTCCGGTATCGGTCACACTCATCCAGCCCGCAGCTATCGACACGCCCTACCCGCTGCACGCCAAAAATTACATGGACAAGGTGCCCAAGCACGCCCCGCCTGCCTATGCTCCCGAAACTGTGGCGCGCGCCATTCTCAAATGCGCCGTTGCACCAGCGCGCAACGTGGAAGTAGGCGGTGCCAGCAAGCTCTTTAAGGGCATGGAAGAATGGACGCCTACCCTGCTGGACAAGTTTATGGAAACGAGCTTCTCGGAAATGTCTAAATCCGACCAGCCTGCTCGCCAGAACCACAAAAGTGGCCTATACCAAGGGGTAGGGGAACTGAAAGAACGCGGAAATTATCCCGGCCATACTCGCGAGGTGAGCACCTACACGCAAGCTCGTCTGCACCCAGCTATTACGGCTGCCATTGTAGCCGGCGCTGGCGTGGCAGTAGCCGCGCTGGCAAGAGGCCGGAATAAAGATAGCAAGGCGTCTACCCCGCAGCGTAGTACGAAAAGTGCCCGTAACGCTACGGCTGCAAGTGCTACCAAGCATAGTCCGGCTATGCCAGAATCTGGTCCGACTGTGACGCCAGTTTAGGTGCAAAGACGCTTTAGTTCCTAATAAGAAGGCCCCGCCAATTCGTTGGCGGGGCCTTTCTGCTGGAAAGCTGACTATCTCAACTTCTATTTCAATGCCTCGTTCAGTACGCCTGCCAACCGGATGCCGGCCTGCTGAATGCGTTGTTTTACCTGCGGGCCATGCTCGGGAAAATAGGCCCAGCCGTAGGTTGGGTTCTGGGCAGCTTCGCCATAAATCTGTTCGCAGAGTTGGTACGACTCGTAGAGCCACTGGGTCATATCATCATGCTGCCACTGGCGGCGCAGGCGAGCTGGCACGTGGTCGTACTGCTGGCCCATCTCAGAGTAGCTCAGGCCCTGATAATCAAGCAGGCCGCTGTCCCAAAGGCTGTGCAGATTGGTCTCCTTGCCGCGGTAGGTAAGCTTGATGCTGTTGCCGCCCCTGTCCTCTAGCCGGCCCGCATGCAAGGGCTGGTGCACGTCGCCCACTAAGTGAATGACGAATTTCAGCGCCACAGCGCGCTCCGCTTTGGGCTTGTGCTTATCCTTCAGAATGGCAAGGTTATCCTGAAGCGCTTTGTAGGCGTTTGGAATCGTTTGGCTTTTCAGGTTCTCGATGTACTGATCGTGGTTGAGGCCGCTAGGTGTGTTCACGTAGTGCCAGGGACCAGTGCCTTTATACTCGGGGGTAGGGGGGTAGAGAATTTCGTCGGGCCAGGTGCTCACCAGCGTTACCGTCTCGGTGCCGAGGAGGGCCTTTATCTCACGTTGGGCTTTGCGGGAGAGGTGGTGCTCGGCTAGGCGGCCTACAGCCCGATGGCCTTCCACGCCCCAAGCGAGGCAGAAGCTAAACGGAACAAGCAGTAGAAAAAGCAGCGGCAGAATGCGTTTGCGCATAAGAAAAAGAAAAGAAAACGTGATGCAGTTACAAAGCTAGTGCTTAAAACGCTACCTCGTTGGCGAAAGCAACGTGGCAAAGTCGGCGGAAAGCCGTACGGGTTGCCTCTGCGGCGCAGTAGGGAAAGTTTTGTAGCTTTACCAACCCCCGTTTGGCTCCGGCCGCGGGCGTTCTGTTTTCTGTCCACTTTACTTTCTCTTCATGCAAACTGCTACTGCTGCGCAGGGACAACCCTCGCAGGCCAGTCACCCGAAGGGCCTCTACATCCTGTTTATGACGGAGATGTGGGAGCGTTTCAGCTACTACGGCATGCGCGCCCTGCTCATTCTGTACATGACCCAGGCGCTGGTTTTCAACAAGGAATTTTCCTCGCTGATTTATGGCAACTACACCAGCCTCGTGTACCTGACGCCTCTGCTGGGCGGCTATATGGCCGACCGCTATTGGGGCAACCGCCGCTCCATCCTGATTGGCGGCTTAATGATGGCTATTGGGCAGTTTAGCCTGTTTTTCAGCGCCAGCAGCTACCAATCAACCAGTGTGGCAATGCCGCTTTTTTACCTGGGTCTGGGCCTGCTGATCTTCGGTAACGGATTTTTTAAGCCCAACATATCATCCATGGTAGGCTCGCTCTATCCCGTGGGCGACAAGCGCATCGACTCGGCCTACACCATTTTCTACATGGGTATCAACCTGGGCGCGTTTTTCTCGCCGCTGGTGTGCGGTACGCTGGGTAATACGGGTAATCCCGAGGACTTTAAGTGGGGCTTTTTGGCCGCTGGTATTGGCATGCTCATCGGCTCGCTGACGTTTGAGCTATTCAAAAACAAATACGTTGTGACGGCCGAAGGTGCTCCGTTGGGCGCCAAGCCTGAGCGCACCGTAGAGCACTCACCAGTAGTGCCAGTGCAGACCGACGGGCCAGTGCGGGCTACTACTGTTGCACAACCGGCCAAAACCGGCCTTAGCTCTGGGCGCATCCTCGCGTTTATAGGGATATTCGCGGTAGTCTATGGCGTCATTGCCTGGCTCATGAATTACGACTGGATTGGAGCGCTGGTGTTTGCGTCAATGATTGTGATGCCCTTGCTCATCCTGTCCGACTCGTCGCTGACGGGTAGGGAAAAGGAGAAAATCTACGTTATCCTGATCCTGAGCTTCTTCGTGATATTCTTTTGGGGCGCCTTCGAGCAAGCCGGGGCTTCCCTCACGTTCTTTGCCGACGAGCAAACGGACCGGAACCTGGGTTCCTACGTTGTGCCAGCTTCTTACTTTCAGTCGGCTAACGCACTGTTTATCATCATCTTTGCGCCTATTTTTGCAGTGATTTGGACGTTCATGGGCAAGCGCGGTATCGAACCGTCTTCGCCCCTCAAAATGTCCATCGGTCTAATGCTGCTGGCTGTGGGCTACCTCATCATTGCCTTCGGGGTGAAAGGGGTAGAAGCTAGCACCAAAGTGAGCATGTTCTGGCTGATTACCATGTACATGCTGCATACATTCGGCGAGTTGTGCCTGTCGCCCATCGGGTTGGCGTTGGTGAACAAGCTGGCGCCTGCCCGCTTTGCTTCGTTGCTGATGGCTGTGTGGTTCCTAGCCACTGCTGCCGGCAACAAGCTGGCTGGCGTGCTCAGCGGCTTGTATCCTCCCGGCCCCGGCGAGTTTGCCAAAGCTGCCCAAGAAGGCATCGACCTTCCCGCCATCCTCAATGGCGCACAGCAAGCCAGCGCCACCGTTGTTGAAAAGCTGCAAAGCCTGGAAGTGCCCTATCAGTGGCCTACGTTCCTGGGTATCGAAATCACCAACCTCTACCAGTTCTTCATGATTTTCGTGGCCCTGTCGGCCGCCGCGTCTATCATTCTGTTTTTCCTCTACCGTCGCCTCGCACGCATGATGGAAGAGCCGGTAGTAGCGAAATAACCTACCCGCTACACGTAACAGAAAGCCCCGATGCAAGAACTGCGTCGGGGCTTTCTGTTGAATTAACGCTCGTGTGTCATCCTGAGCGGAGCGAAGGACCTTCTCACGGTAGAACGAGTCATTGGTGCGATAGTCGTTCTACCGTGAGAAGGTCCTTCGCTCCGCTCAGGATGACACACGAGCGTTAATTCAACAGAAAACGGCCCCGCAACCAACGTTGCGGGGCCGTTTCTATAAGCATCCGATTCAGCGAAATCTGCCGAATCAGCGACAATCTGCGATGATTACATCATGCCGCCCATGCCACCCATGCCGCCCATACCAGCGGCACCGCCGCCAGCACCGCCTTTGTCTTCCTCAGGCTCGTCGGTGATAACTGCTTCCGTGGTCAACAGCAGGCCAGCAATGCTGGCTGCGTTTTCCAGGGCCAGACGCGTTACTTTGGTGGGGTCTAGGATACCAGCGGCTACCAGGTTCTCGTACCGGTCTTCGCGGGCGTTGTAACCGTAGTCACCTTTGCCGTCGCGCACTTTCTGTACTACTACCGAGCCTTCGCCACCGGCGTTAGCCACAATGGTGCGCAGGGGAGCTTCGAGGGCCGTGCGGATAATGTTCACGCCGGTACGCTCGTCGCTGTTAACGGTGTCAACTGCTTCCAGAGCATCCAAAGCACGTACCAATGCTACACCACCGCCGGGTACCACGCCTTCCTCAACGGCGGCGCGAGTAGCGTGCAGGGCATCGTCTACGCGGTCTTTCTTCTCCTTCATCTCTACCTCCGTAGAAGCACCGATGTAGAGGATAGCCACACCACCCGACAGCTTGGCCAAGCGCTCTTGCAGCTTCTCCTTGTCGTAGTCGGACGTAGTGGTGCCGATTTGGGCTTTGATTTCGTTTACGCGAGCCGTAATGGTCTCCTTATCACCGCGGCCATTGACAATCGTCGTGTTGTCTTTGTCGATGATGATCTTCTCAGCCTGACCCAAGTACTCTAGCGTAGCGCTGTCGAGCTTGTAGCCACGCTCTTCGCTGATAACCGTACCGCCCGTCAGAACAGCAATGTCTTCCAGCATCGCCTTACGACGGTCGCCGAAGCCAGGAGCTTTCACGGCAGCAATTTTCAGCGAGCCGCGCAGCTTGTTTACTACCAGCGTAGCCAGCGCCTCACCGTCTACGTCTTCCGAGATGATAACCAGCGGCTTACCCGTCTGAACTACCTGCTCCAGTACGGGCAGCAGCTCTTTCATGGTGCTCACTTTCTTGTCGTAGATCAGAACGAAGGGGTTTTCAAACTCCGCTTCCATCTTCTCCGGGTTGGTTACGAAGTAGGGCGACAGGTAACCACGGTCAAACTGCATGCCTTCCACCGTTTTCACTTCGGTTTCAGTGCCACGCGCTTCTTCTACCGTAATAACGCCTTCCTTGCCTACTTTGTCCATCGCGTCGGCAATCATCTTACCGATTTCCGCGTCGTTGTTGGCCGAAATAGTGCCAACCTGCGCGATTTCCGACGAATTCTCAATTTTCTTCGACTGCGACTTCAGGTTCTCCACAACGGCTTTCACCGCCTTGTCGATACCACGCTTCAGGTCCATCGGGTTAGCACCGGCAGCTACGTTCTTCGAGCCAGCCGTGTAGATAGCCTGGGCCAGAACGGTAGCAGTGGTCGTGCCATCACCAGCCTGGTCGGCAGTTTTGCTGGCTACTTCTTTCACCAGTTGAGCGCCCATGTTTTCGATGGGATCTTTCAACTCAATTTCTTTGGCTACGGTTACACCATCTTTGGTGATGGTGGGGGCGCCAAATTTCTTGTCAATAACCACGTTGCGGCCTTTGGGGCCCAGGGTTACTTTCACGGCATTCGCCAGTTTATCCACGCCGCGCTTCAGACGGTCGCGGCCTTCGGTATCAAATTGGATGTTCTTAGCCATCTTGGTATTGAGGGGGAATTACTGCAAAAAAGAAAGGAAAGGGGTGTCGACTTACAGAACGGCAAAAATGTCCGACTCCTTCATAATGAGGTAGTCTTTGCCTTCTACAGTGATTTCAGTGCCGGCATATTTGCCATACAGCACCTGGTCGCCCACGCTTACCTGGGGCTTAATGGCAGTGCCATTGTCGGCCACTTTGCCTTCGCCTACGGCTACTACTTCGCCGCGCTGGGGCTTCTCCTTGGCCGTGTCGGGGATGATGATGCCAGATTTGGTCTTTTCCTCGGCAGCGGCCGGCGCGATGATAACGCGGTCAGCCAGCGGTTTAATGCTTAGTGACATATTGGTTGTTTTGGGTGAAAGTGAATGTAAAACTAAGGGGTGCTGGTAGAGGAACACTTCTTATGCCAGCCCACCAAAACCTGACAGAATGAACGCCCAAACTTGATTTTCGGGCTTTTTAGCCTGTCAGGACTGCCATACGTGGCAGGGTGGCGGTGGTTGTGATGGCACTGTGTCTTCTCGGCGAGATGCACGAATGCCATAAAAAAACCAGCCGCTTTTCAGAAAAGCGGCTGGTTTTATAGTCAGGTTCGATACGTGTGGAGTGATTACTCTGCGGCTGGAGCGGGGGCGGGAGTAACCGGGGCCGGCGCAGCTGGTTGCTGAGCTGGTGCGCCGGCCGGGGCCGGTGTGGCGCCCGTGCCAGGGATGGCGGGCGCTGAGGGTAGGGTAGGCGTTTCGAGGGCGCGCTGCTGGTTGATGCTGCGAACGGGACCATTGCCGCCACCGCTAGCCAGCATGTGGCTACCCAGCGACAAAACCATCAGGGCAATAGCAAAGCCCCAGGTTAGTTTTTCCAGCAGGTCGCCGGTGCGTTTCACGCCCATAAGCTGGGCCGTACCGCCCGCACCAAACTGGCTGGAGAGTCCGCCGCCCTTGGGGTTCTGGGCCAGAACCACCAGCGCCAGCAGCAAGCAAACGATAAAGACAAGAACAAGCAGTGCGTAATACATACTATTCCGAAGATTTCAGTTGTGCAATTTGGTCGGCAAAGTACGCCTTTTTTTCCGGCTGCCGCACCATCAGGCGCTCATATATTTCAATGGCCTTGGAGGTTTTGCCCTGCTTCACCATAATTTTTGCCAGACTCTCTGAGGCCAGCGCGGGGGTAGCGCTGGTGCTGGGTACCGATAAATCGGTTTGTTCCTCAGCGGGTGGTACCACGGCTGGCGCTTTTAAACGAGGCTGGTTTTTGAGGAATTGGTCGATGATAGCCAGGGTTTTACGCGGGGCCGGCTGTTGTGCTGCCACATGATCTAAGAGCAGCGCATCGGGGAGGAAGAAGCCAGTGTGCGGTAAGTCGGTGGTGTAGGTGTCGTGCGGTTGCAGGCTGGTGCCCAAGCGGCTACCCAGGTCTAAGCCGTAGCCAATGCTAGGGTCGGCGTAGAATGGCGGACTGGCTGCGGTACGCGTAGGTGGGGTAGGAGTCTCGGTAGCGGGCGTGTCGTCGAATAGCTCATAAACGGCTGGGGCTGGTAGCCTTGAATCGGCCAAGCCAAACTCAAAGCGCGAGGACCCCGCGTCGGCCGGCGGCCGAATGGGCGGTGCCGTGGCGGGCAGTAAGTCTTCTACTACAACAGGAACGGCGGCTTCGTGGGTAACTTCCTTCGCAGTTTTCGTAACGGCTTCAGCTTCTGTTATTTCCTCAGCAGTAGGCACTACCTCATCCGTTTGCTCCACTAGCTCAGCTTCCGGCTCGGCTGCAATATCTAAGGCTGGCGGAGAATCGCCAAGCGCTGGCAATGAAGTAGCAAATACTTCATTTGAGTCCGAAGCGGGGACATCAGTCTCGGCAGCAACCAAAACTTCCTCCTCAACTGGCTCAGCGGGTACCTCAACAAGTACGGAAGCTACCGGCTGTTCTTCCGTCGTTGGCATTTCGGCCAGGGGTAGCTCAGGAACGGCTAGCTGAACTGATTGCACAGAAGCAAGTGCTGAAGTAGCAGCAGGTAGCAGCACGTCGGGTTGCTCAATGAGCAAGCGCAGCAACTGGCGGTCGGCGGCGTAGGTAGCCGCCCGACGCAAGCGCTGGCTGGCCAGCATACTACCCTTGTCGTGCGCGGCTTTGGCGAGCAGTAAGTGAGCGGTCTGGCAATAAGGAAAGGCCGTAGCCAGCTGCACCAGCTCCTGATTTTCGGCTTCCGATATAGAGCCGACATGGTCCAGAATATGCAGCAGCGACGCGCGAGTCATCTTTTAAAGCGTTAAGTGTTAAGAGTAACTATCGCAGAACGTCATTTCGACTATAAGAAAAAAATCTCACGTGCGATGCTAACTCAATCGTCAGAAATTACTGTTGCACGCGAGATTTCTCCCTACGGTCGAAATGACATTCTGCAACAGTCCTATATCACCAGTTGGCCACCGACTTGTTGAATACGTCGGTGATGATGTTGGTGGTAATTCTGCGGATAGAGGATGGGTCGCTGTTGATTGCGACAATGGACTGCGATGCGGGAAAGTCGCCGTTGCTCTGGAAGGTTTGCTCGAAGCTCTGCGTATCGTCCTTGGTATTGATGAATTTCACCCGTACCTGGATGGTAAGGCGGTTCACGCCGGCTTGGTCCACGTTGCCCTCACGCTGAATAGCGGCCGGGGCAAAATCGTAGGCAATAATCTGACCTTCAATCTGTAAGTCACCATCGCGCTGCTGTATCTTGAGCGGCGTGTTGCGCTGAAAGTAATCCTTGAAATCTTCTGTAAACTGCTGCGACAGCGCCGAAGGGCCATTACTGGAGTTGTTTTGGAAGGTAGCAATGGACATAGTCTTCACCGACGGATCAATGTTGGTACCGGTGAAGGAATAAACCGAGCAACCACTTAAGATTACGCTCATAGCTAGTAGCTGATAGCTGATAGCTTTTTTGTACTTCCTATTCAGGAAATTAAAGGCTAACAGCCAATGGCTAACAGCTAACAGCTCAGAAAACCTACGCTTGTTCCAAATCATATTGTTTGAGCTTGCGGTACAACGTGCGCTCGGAGATGCCCAGGTCGTGGGCGGCGTACTTACGCTTGTTGTTGTGCTTTTTTAACGCTTTGATAATCATCTCCTTTTCCTTGGCTTCTAGGGAAAGGGTTTCCTCTTCCGTCTCGTGCGGAATATCTTCAACGCGCTGCTCCTCTTCTTCGTATTCGGTGGCGTCTTCTACCTCAGGGTGCATGAAGTAATCCGACGAAGCGCCGGCCGTATCGGGGCGGGCGTTCAGGCGGCCTCCCTCGTAGGGTGCCACGTTAAGGTTCGTAAACAGGTGGCTGTTTTGGCGCAACAGTTCCTGCGCTTCCTGGGGCCGCTGACCGGCAGCCAGGTCCAGCACCAACTTCTTCAGGTCGGTCATGTCGCGGCGCATGTCGAAGAGCACCTTATATAATAAGTCGCGCTCGGAGTAGGCGTTACCCGCGCCGTCGGTGGCCGGACCCGCCGCGCTCAGCAGCATGGGCAAGTTGCTGCTCTGCTCCTGGGGCAGGTACTGGCGCAGGTGGGTAGCATCCACCTCGCGCTCCATTTCCAGCACCGACATCTGCTCGGCCACGTTCTTAAGCTGGCGAATGTTGCCGGGAAAGCGGTAGCGCTGCAATTCCCGCACAGCCTCCGGCGACAGCGAAATGGGCTTCACGCGGTAGCGGTCGGCGAAATCGGTGGCAAACTTGCGGAACAGCAGGTAGATGTCGTCGCCCCGCTCGCGCAGGGGCGGTACGGTGATGGGCACCGTGTTGAGGCGGTAGTAGAGGTCTTCGCGGAAGCGGCCGTTGCGCACGGCTTCCAGCAGGTTCACGTTGGTAGCGGCTACTACGCGTACATCGGTTTTCTGCACTTTGGAAGAGCCTACCCGAATAAAATCGCCGTTTTCCAGGACGCGCAACAGACGGGCCTGCGTACCCAGCGGCATTTCCCCAATTTCGTCGAGAAAGATGGTGCCGCCGTTGGTCACCTCAAAATAGCCCTTGCGAGCCTCATTGGCACCGGTGAAAGAGCCTTTTTCATGCCCAAATAGCTCCGAATCGATGGTCCCCTCGGGAATAGCGCCGCAGTTGATGGCAATAAACTGCCCATGCTTGCGGGGCGACAGCGCGTGAATAATCTTGGAAAAGGACTCCTTACCGGAGCCGCTCTCGCCCGTTATCAGCACCGTCATATCGGTAGGCGCTACCTGCGCCGCCACCTGAATGGCGTAGTTCAGCGCCGGCGCATTACCGATAATACCGAAGCGCAACTTTATACTTTGAATCTCAGATGGTGTCAAGGTCGTGGTAGGTTTTCGTAGAGTAGACGAAAAGCGGAGTGTTCTATTTGGCGTGTAAATGGATGTATCAGCAAGCGTAGCATGACGCTTGCTGATACATCCATTACTCTATACCGCTTCTCCCAATAGTGCCCCGCCGGTCGTGCTGCTCACGAATACGTTCACGTAATCGCCTTTCTGGAAGCTGCCTTTTGGGAAGATAACCACCTGGTTCTGGCTGTTGCGGCCGCTCAGGTGCTCTTTGGAGCGCTTGGAGGTGTTCTCTACCAATACTTTATGCACGCGGCCTACCATGCGGGCGTAGCGGGCGCGGGCGTGTAGCTGCTGCCGGTCAATGATTTCCTGCAAGCGGCGCTTCTTGGTTTCCAACGGAATGTCGTCTGCCAGCTTGCGGGCGGCTAGCGTGCCGGGGCGCTCCGAGTAGAAGAAGTTGTAGCCCATGTCGTACTGCGCGAAGTCGATGAGCGTCAGGGTATCTTGGTGCTCTTCCTCGGTTTCGGAGCAGAAGCCGGCAATCATATCGGTGGAGATGGCACAGTCGTCGCCAAGGATGCGGCGGATGGCCTGCACGCGTTCCTCGTACCAGGGCCGGTCGTAGGTGCGGTTCATTAGCGCCAGCACCCGCGAGTTGCCGCTCTGGGCAGGTAGGTGAATATACTTGCAGATGTTCTCGTGCCGCGCCATCGTGTGCAGCACCTCGTCGGTGATGTCTTTGGGGTGGGAGGTGGAGAAGCGCACGCGCAACTCGGGGCTTACCAGAGCCACACGCTCCAACAGCTGGGCAAAGTTGACGCGCTCGGCGCCATCTTCGCTGGCCCACTTATAGGAATCTACATTCTGGCCGAGCAGCGTAACTTCTTTGTAGCCAGCTGCTACCAAGTCACGGGCCTCTTGTACGATGCTGTGCGTATCGCGGCTGCGCTCGCGGCCACGGGTGAAGGGTACCACGCAGAACGAGCACATGTTGTCGCAGCCGCGCATGATGCTAATGAATGCCGTGACGCCGTTGCTGTTCAGGCGCACGGGCGTGATATCGGCGTAGGTTTCC
Source organism: Hymenobacter sp. NBH84 (assembly GCF_014217645.1). NCBI lineage: Bacteria > Pseudomonadati > Bacteroidota > Cytophagia > Cytophagales > Hymenobacteraceae > Hymenobacter > Hymenobacter sp. NBH84. Next base: position 1,945,798 of record NZ_CP043644.1, on the reverse strand, counting down.
TCGCGGCTCAGTAGTACGTTCACGGCCTTCTGGCCCCCGTCGACCTGTGAAATCAGTTGGGGTAGGTCGCGGTAGGCGTCGGGGCCAACTACTAGGTCTACAATTTTCTCCTCCTCTAAAAATTTGGTTTTCAGGCGCTCGGCCATGCAGCCCAACACGCCTACTAACATGCCTGGACGGCGCTTTTTGTGCGAGTTGATTTGCTTGAGGCGCATACGTACCGTTTGCTCAGCCTTCTCGCGGATGGAGCAGGTATTAAGCAGCACTAGGTCGGCGCCGGCCAGATCGTCGGTGGTGTCGAAGCCCTCGTTGAACAGAATGCTCGACACGATTTCAGAGTCGGAGAAGTTCATCTGGCAGCCGTAGCTCTCGATGTAGAGCTTGCGCTGCCGGCCGGTGCGGGTGGCCGGGCTCACGCGCACGGCCTCCGTGGGCTCGTGGGCATGCGTGGTGGCGTCTACCGACGGCGTATCGAAGGTAGGCGTATCAAGAAAATCGAGGGTAATCAGCGGTTGAGACATGGAGGCGCGCAGCTTCAGCTTCACATTTTGGGAGCGTCAAAGGTAAGGTTTTTACCGCAGAAATGACAGAATGGCAGAGGTGGTGGTATGCTGATTGTTGATGCGTCGATGTAGAAACGCGTGTCATCCTGAGCAGAGCGAAGGACATTATCACGTGAGAACAAGTCATTATTACGAGCATCTTTCTCACGTAATAATGACTTGTTCTCACGTGATAATGTCCTCCGCTCTGCTTAGGATGACAACTGTTTTCCATTCACTATCTCACCAATTCCAACACGGCGCGAATATCTTCAACCTGCTCGAAAGCAATACCTTCCAGCAAAGCTGGGTCGACGTGCTCAAAAATCCAGTTGGTGTGGTAGGGGACGTGTACGGCCTGGAAACCCAGCCGCGCCACAGGCAGAATATCCGACTTCAGCGAATTACCAATCATCACAAACTCCTCAACCGTTGCGTTATAGCGCGTCAGGAGGCGGCGGTACGTGGCCTCGTCTTTCTCGCTGACTACCTCCACATGGTCGAATAGCTCGCCCAGGCCGGAGCGGGCAATTTTGCTTTCCTGATCAAACAGGTCGCCTTTTGTGAGCAGGAGCAGGCGGTGGCCGCGCCGACGTAGCTCCGTGAGAACTTCCACTACGCCGGGTAGGGGCTCAATGGGAAAGCGCAGTAAGTCTTTGCCCATGTCTAGAATCTGTTGGATGTCGTGGCCCGTGACGGCACCGTTGGTTAGTTGAATGGCCGTTTCGATCATGGAAAGCATGAACGACTTGGCGCCATAGCCAAACAACTGCATGTTGCGGCGCTGCACGGCGTTGAGGTGGGTGCTGATGTAGGCTACGTCGCCGCAGTGCGCCATAATCTCAAACAAACGGGTCTCTACCCGGTCAAAATGCGGCTGATTGGGCCAAAGGGTGTCGTCGGCATCAAAAGCAACCAAATAGGAAGCAGACATAAGGGAGCAGTAGAGAGGCTAGAAAAGCCGCGAAGTTACCGAACTTGCCGCCCATGAAACATCTCGTTGATCTGGCTTCCTGGAACCGCCGGGAGCATTTTGCCTTCTTTTCCACCTTCGATGAGCCCTTTTTTGGCTTGGTAGCACCGGTTGACTGTACCCAGGCGCGGGCTGAAGCGAAACGTCTGGGCGTGTCGTTTTTCCTGTATTACCTCTACCACTCCTTACAGGCTGCCAATCAAGTACCAGAGTTCAAGACGCGCATTGAAGACGGGCAAGTGTACCAATACGACCGGGTGCACGCCTCCGCCACCATCGGCCGAGCCGACCATACATTTGGCTTCTCCTTTATTGAAGCGCACGACGAGCTACCCGATTTTGTAACCGCCGCTACCGCCGAAATAGCGGCCGTACAGGCCAGCACCGGCCTTCGGCTCAACGACACCACTGGTCGACCCGACGTACTGCACTGCTCGGCCATTCCGTGGGTGCGTTTCAGCAGCCTTACCCACGCCCGCAACTTCCGCCACCCCGACAGCTGCCCCAAGATTTCATACGGCCAAACGTACGAGGAAAACGGCCGCATCTGGCTGCCCGTGGCCGTCAACGTCCACCACGGTCTTGCTGATGGCTACCACGTGGGTCAGTTTTTAGAGGCGTTTCAGCAGGGGTTGAATGGGGAGGGCGTTGAGGGAAGGTATAGGGGTAAGAGGGAGAGAGGGTAGGAGCTCTGTCATCCTGAGCGGAGCGAAGGACCTTATCACGTCAGAACGAGTCGTTGTTATGATTGTCGTTCAACTGGCGTAAGGTCCTTCGCTCCGCTCAGGATGACAGACTTCCTGCTTACCCTCTCGTCTTTCAACCTTCTGCTTCCCAGTCTTATTACTCTTCTGCCTTCCTATTCTCAACGCTCTCACTCACTTCCGCGCCTAGTACTTCCAGCATGGCCTTGGCTTTCAGCAGACACTCGGCGTATTCCTGCTCGGGCACCGAATCATACGTAATAGCCGAGCCGACTTGAAACGAGAGGTAGCCCGTGTCGGCGCGGTATTGCAGGGAGCGGATGACCACGTTGAACTCGAACGAGCTATTGGGCCAAGCGTAGCCGAGGCAGCCGCTGTAGAGGCCGCGGCGGGTGCGCTCGTACTGCTCGATGAGCTGCATGGCCCGTATCTTGGGGGCGCCGGTCATAGAGCCCATAGGGAAGGTAGCGCGCAAGATGTCTACCAAGTCTGCGTCGGGGCGCAACTCGGCTTCTATGGTCGAAATCATCTGCCACACATGGCGGAAGGGGTAGAGGCCGAACAGTTCCGGCACCCGCACCGAGCCGGTTTGTGCTACGCGGGCCAGATCGTTGCGCACCAAGTCCACAATCATGAGGTTCTCAGCGCGCTCTTTTTCGTTGTGCAATAGCTGGTAGCGTTGCTGCTCGTCCTCGGTTGGGGTAGTACCGCGCCGAATGGTGCCTTTAATGGGTTGAGAAAGGATAACCGACTCATGCTGAGACAAAAATCGCTCGGGCGAGGCGCAGAGCAGGTAGTGGTCTGCTAACTTATAGAAGCCCGCAAATGGCATTGGCGAGGCTTCGTTCAGGCGCAGAAACGTAGCCACGGGGTCGAGCACAACGTCCTCCGCGAAAAACTCCATGCACAGGTTCAGCTCGTACACTTCCCCATTCAAAATGTCTTCGCGCACGGCCTCTACGGCTGCTGTATAGTCGGCTTTGGGTAGGCGCGGGCGCATGGTGGCCACGCGGGGCGCGGCTGGGTTAGGCGGAACGGTGTCCAGAATAGCCGCCAGTACCTCGTCGGTATCACCATGAATCTCCAGCGCATCTTCGCGCCAATGCAGCCAAGTTTGGGGCGTGAAGAAATGCAGCGTGGGCCACTCCAGGCCAGTAAAATTGTGGCTGTGCAGAGCCTCTATCTCATTTTTTAGCTCATAGGTCAGAATGCCGAAGCGCGGCCCGGCAGGGGGCTTTTGCTGCATCCAAAGGCGCAACTCATCTAGACAGGTAGGAGAACCCGTAGCTGAATCAGCCACGCCCAGCAGCCGTTCAAACGGCCCATTGGGGTAGGACAAGTGGTGGTTGGGCTCGTAATAAGCGCAATAGCGATACTGCGCCGCCCATTGTAAGGCTTGCGCCCGAAAATCGGGTGGTAGCTCAGAGTAAGAGATAGTCAGCACAAAGCAAAGATGCAGGCAAAACGGGGTAGAATAGTGTGAATGCTTTACTGAGCCAACGCCGCCAGGGCCACTTTTGCTTTGGTATCGGTGCTATTTTTATACTCGTGCTTAGGGTAGCTGAGCGCCTTTTGAAAATACGAACGCGCCGTATCTTCTTTCCTATCAGTCTGATACAGATAGCCTAGCTGAAGGGCCGATTGCGGTGCGAAGTAGTAAGGGGCTGTGCCCGCCAAGGCAATCGTGCGCGCATAATAACGGCGGGCCGAGTCGGGCTGACCGTGTAAATGCCAAGCGCGGGCTTGACGGTAAGGCCATTCTAGTCGGTCGCGCAGGGGAGTAGTGGGCGTGAGAACAAAGGTGCGTAGCGTGGCGAGTGCCTCGGGGTAGTAGCCGCCGTCGGTTTGCAGGCGGGCGCGGGTGAGGATGCGGTGGAGGGGTAGGGCGTCGTCGTAGAAACGCTGCGCATAGTGGTCTTCCTCCAGCACGTCGCGGCCCTGCGCGTCAATCTGCCGACGGTACTGCGTGGCGGCCGTTTGGTTGCTGCCCAGCCAAGCGGCCAGATAAAGCTTAAAGTACGCATCCTTGCGGTAGTGCTGGCCACGATATTCACGCAGAAATTGTTGATTTTCAGTTTCTGACGCCGCGTATTGGCCCTGATACAACAGTAGGTCGGCGGCCATGTGGTGCAGATAGGGCAGGGGGAGGTAAGCCGCGCCGGTAGGGCGGCCCCGGTAGGCGGCCAGCGCCGCCGCCGTGTGGTGCAGTTTTTTGCGCTGACTAACCGTTAAATAGCTGAGCAGTAAGTTGTCAGATTGTTGTGCGGCTAGTTGCTCAAACTGCTGGGCTGTCGCTTCGCCGTCTTTCAGATACGTTTCGCGGAGCAGCGCTAGAATCAGGCGCGACTCAAACTGAAAATCATGGGACGAGCGGGCGGCGGCCGTCAGGTTGCGCAAGCCCGTTTCCACGCTACCCGGCAGGCCCAGTAGCTTCAGAAACCAGCGGTAGTTTTCGGGTAATGAGCCAATAAAGAACTGAAGCATCCCCAGCGTTTTGCGGGCCGGCAGATAGGCGGGGTAGCGTTGGGCCACGGCCTGCATCTGCTGATAAGCCTGCCGCAGGCTCCACGCCCCCCGAATCTCGTGCCCAAACGTGACCTGCGCCGCCGCTTGGTGCAGCCGAATTTCGGCACGGGCGTAGTCGGGCAGGGCACCGGCCTGCTTTTCCAACAAAGCCAGTCGCTGATCCTGCGCGGCCACGGTGGCCGCGTAACGCCTGGCATCCTGCGATACCAATAGTTCCGCAAAGTCGATGCAGTCCTGCACCAGCAGGGTTCCGGCAGCCGTGGCGGATTCGTTGCGTAGCAGGACGCGGGCCGTAGCGGGGCGCAGCTTCAGCAGTTCAGCGTAGGCGCGGGCAGCAGTGGGTGTGAGGGTACGCGGCGTTTCCCGCGAAGAGGCACCCACGCCGACGTGCGCGGCAAGAAGTAATGCCGCGAGCAGCACATGCGTGACTATGGGTTGAGTAAGCAGGGCGAAAAACCAACACCTCATATAGCAAAAAAGGAACGACCCAGGGGCCGTTCCTTTTCAAAATACAACTGAAAACTTATTCAGCGCGGGCCGCTACATCAGCCAGAATCCGGCCGCAGTGCTCGCACACAATGATTTTTTTATGCGACATGATGTCGGCTTGGCGCTGTGGGGGCACCGTGTTGAAGCAGCCACCACAGGCATCGCGCTTCACGGGCACCACGGCCAAGCCGTTGCGCACGTTGCCGCGAATACGGGTGTAGGCCGTCAGCAGGCGCTCTTCGATGGGCTGGGTAGCCTCACCGCGCTCGTCCATTAGCTTCTTCTCGTCGGCTTCGCTTTCCCCTACAATGGTTTGCAGCTCAGCTTGCTTGTTGTCGAGGTCCTTGCGTCGCTCATCGAGGCGCTGCTTGGTGCCGCTGATTTCGGTGTTTTTCTGCTCAATCTGATACTGAGCTTCCTTAATTTTCTTTTCCGAAATCTGAATTTCCAGCTTTTGCAGCTCAATTTCCTTGGCAATAGCCTCGTACTCACGGTTATTGCGCACGTTTTGCTGCTGGTCCTCATACTTGCGAATAAGGCCGTCGGCATCCTTGGCGTTTTGCTTGCGCTGTTTGATCTGGTCGTTCAGGCCCGAGATTTCTTCGTCAAACTTGCTTACGCGTACTTCGTAGCCAGCAATTTCGTCCTCCAAATCCCGTACTTCTTCGGGCAAATCGCCCCGCACACGCCGAATTTCATCGAGCTGCGAATCAATACGCTGCAAATTCAACAACGCTTCCAGCTTACTAGCAACGGGGGTATCCGCGGAGGTATTAGAAATCATATCGAACGGGGTTGGTCAGGGTCTCAGCAATTAAGACCGCAAATTTACGGGTAAATGCGCTCGTAAGCAAGTCTCGGAAAATCTCGCTGGTAAACTGCTCACTTTCGTAGTGGCCCACATCGCACAGCATCAACTGGCCTTCGGCGGCAAAATACTCGTGATATTTCAAATCGCCGGTTACGTAGGCCTGTGCGCCGGCTGCCCTGGCTTTGCCGGTAAGGAAGCTGCCCGCGCCGCCACACAAGGCTACTGTTTTAATAGGCTGCGCAAACTCGGTGTATTTCACCACTGGCACGCCCAGTGCTGCCCGCAGCCGTGCTCGGAACTCCTGCGGTGGCAGCGGCTCAGGCAGTTCGCCTACCATACCGCTGCCTACATCCTGGTGCACATTTTCCAGCTTTATCAGCTCGTAGGCTACTTCCTCATAAGGATGTGCCTGCCGTAGCGCCCGCAGGGCTGCGCCTTGCAAGTGCAAGGGTAGGAGCACTTCCACACGTTGCTCCTGGGCCGTTTCAGGTTGGCCGGGCGTGCCCTGAAATGGGTTCGTGTCGGCACTAGGCGTGTAGGTGCCCGTGCCATCCGTGCGGAAGCTACACTGGGAGTAGTTGCCTACCTGGCCGGCACCAGCATCATACAGGGCCTGCAAAACGGCGTCGGTGTGGGTAGGCGGTACGTAGGTGACAAGCTTGCCCAGTGTGCCGAATTTAGGATCAAGAATGCGCAGGTTTTGCAGGCCGAGCTTGTCGGCCAGCTTGCGGTTGACGCCGTGGCGCACGTTGTCGAGGTTAGTGTGGGCAGCGTAAAGGGCTATATCATGCTTAATAGCCTTTAGTAGCGTTTGCTCCACTTCATTGGCGCCGGTCAGGCGTTTCAGCGGCTTAAAGATGAGCGGGTGGTGTGCTACAACCACATTGCAGCCCCGCGCTAGTGCTTCATCTACTACCGCCAGAGTGCAGTCGAGGGCAATCAACACGCCCGTGATTTCCATTTGTGGGTTGCCGCATTGCAGCCCTGCGTTGTCGTAAGATTCTTGGTAGGCAAGAGGAGCAGCATGCTCTAGCACGCGCATGAGGTCGGAAAGGGTAGGCATAGAGCAAGAAGTAATGCGCAAAACTAGCGAAACATTGACTGTATTATTCTGGCTGGCGAAGCACTGCTTTTGATCAATAGGTACAGCCAATTTGATGGGACTCTCGCAAACGATTCCTGTTTACAATTGACGCAAACGTTTGTGTAGCGGCTATATATTTTCTGCCTTTATGCCTCGCAAAGCAGGTAAAGATGAATAGTTGATGATTTTTTGCTCTAATGAATACTTTTTCTTGTGGTAATTCAATATAATTAGCTCCTGTAAAGAGCTTTAGAAATACGACTAATTACAATGATTCTATTGAAAGGGTTTTCACGACAATATTTTAGAGCTCTCTCAACGCAAATAGCAATCGGTTTTTACGCAAAAGAATTGCAAACGTTTGCATAGATAAAAACTCAATTTTAACCTTTACTCCCACAGCCTATGAACTGATAACAGCCTTCCCTTTTCATCCTACTCACAAGCTTACCTTTCTACCAAAACAACTTACAGAATTATGGATAATCGAATACGCAATAAGCGGCAACGCAGCGTAGTGCAGTCCAAACATGCTATCGTGCCGATTGTGCTATGCACAGCACTTGGACTAACGTCGAATCAACCGACGTACGCACTCCCTACGAATGCTGTAACCGTTATTACACCACTTGTTGTTGCTACACCAGCTGATATTACAGTGCAAGGACGGGTAGTAGACACGAAGGGGGATGCCATTCCTGGCGTGAACGTAGTGCAGAAAGGAACTGCCAATGGTGCTCAAACCGACGCAGACGGTAATTTCAGCTTGGTGGTACCAGAGGGCTCGACGCTGGTAGTCTCGTTCATTGGCTATCAAACTCAGGAAATAGCTGCAGCTGCCGGTGCGCGCCTCAATATTCAATTAGGCGCCGACCAGAAGTCACTGGGCGAAGTAGTGGTGGTAGGGTATGGTACGCAGTCCAGGGCCACGGTAACGGGAGCCATTAGTACTACTAACTCTACTCAGCTAACTCGCACGCCAGCTACCACTACCTCTAGTGCACTCGTAGGTAGGGTGCCCGGTATTTCGGCCCGCCAGCCCGACGCGCGCCCTGGCGGAGGCACCAATATTCAGATCCGTAATATGGGTAGTCCGTTGTTTGTTATCGACGGCGTAGTAGCTGATGAAGGTCAATTCAACAACTTAGGGCAGAATGATATTGAGAACATCTCGATTCTAAAAGATGCTTCGGCTGCTATTTATGGGCTTCGTGCTGCTAATGGTGTTGTGTTAGTGACGACGAAGCGGGGCACAAAAGGTAAACCAACCGTTAATATATCTGGCTACTACGGTTTGCAAAATTTTACTCGCTTTCCGCATCCAGCCACTGCTTACCAGCACGTACGGGCATTGGCCGAAGCAGGCCAGAACCAAAATAGGGGTGCAATTAATGAGCCGGTAAAAGGCGAAAATATTACCCCGGAAGTGTTGGAGAAATGGCGTACGGGTGCTCCTGGCTACGAAAACTTCGACTACTATAAAATGATATTTCGACCGAATGTACCGCAGACTTATATCAATGGTAGTATATCAGGCGGCTCAGATAATATCCGGTTCTATGTGTCGGGCTCCCATTTAAGTCAAGATGCTCTCATTCGGGATTTCCATTTCAAGCGGACCAACTTACAGGCCAATATAGACGCAAATATCACGAAGCGACTAACCATTGGCACGCAGATTTCCGGGCGTGTGGAAGACCGCTACACACTGGGAGTACCTGGGGGAGACGACTATTTTAATCCGTTGCTGAGCGTGTTCAGTATGTGGCCTACTGAGCGGCCTTATGCCAATGATAACCCCAATTACATCAATCAGACACACAACGTTAACGTGAATCCGGCCACGTATACGGAAGACGTTACGGGATATTTTCAGGACTACTGGCGGGCCGGCAAGGTTAACCTAACAGCCCAGTATGACTTTGATTTTGGTTTGACTGCGAAGGTAATTGGGTCTTACAGCTTGGCCAACCGCATTGCAAACGGTTTTGAATACACCTACAACGCTTATCGCTATAATGCAGCCACGGATACCTACGAAACTAATCCTTCGTTCGGTAACCAAAACCCCTATCGTGAAAGACGGACCCGAAACGTTATCGACCGATATGGGCAGTTTCAGTTAAATTATAATAAAACGTTTGGCGACCATGGGGTAGCGGCTGTAGCGGCGTATGAGCGTTACGACACAGACGACCGAGAGTATGGCCTCAATACAGTACCGCCCAACAACACCATTCCACTGCTATTATTCGCCAACGCCCGCAACCTAGATGATGCCATTCGGGAGCAGGCACGGGCAGGCTATATTGGTCGCGTTAACTATAACTATAAGCAGAAGTATCTGGTCGAAGTATTAGGTCGCTATGATGGTTCTTTTCTGTTTCGGGAGGGTAGCCGCTATGGTTTCTTCCCCGGCGCTTCGCTTGGATGGCGCATCACCGAAGAGCCTTTCATCAAAGAACGGGTTGGAAATGTGCTGAGTGAACTGAAGCTGCGCGGTAGCTATGGCCGTACGGGTAGCGATGTTATCAACAATAACTTTATTGTAGACCGCTTCAGCTACGTTGGTGGCTATCAATTTCCTGATCGTAGCTCCATCTTCAATGGTAGCTACGTAATTGGTATCGACCCGCGTAATCCTCCCATTACTACGCTGTCGTGGGTGACAAACCAAACGGCAAATATTGGTATAGATGCTGGTTTCTTGGAAGGTAAGCTAACAGGACAGTTCGATATCTTCGAGCGCCGTCGTAAAGGGTTGCTTGCTGGCCGCTACGACGTACTGCTGCCCAACGAGGTAGGCTATCCGTTGCCCCCAGAAAACCTTAATTCCGACGCTGTGCGCGGAATGGAAGGTATTATAACGTACTCCAGCGCTGTAAATGACTTCACATATACAGTGAGTGCGCACGCTACTATGGCGCGCAACCGGGATTTGAAGCAATACAAGCCTCGTTTTGGTAATTCCTGGGAAGAATATCGTAGCTCGATTAACGACCGGTGGGCATACCTCAACTGGGGCTACCAGGTGATTGGTCAATTCCAGTCGGAACAGCAAATTGCTGAGTACACAGTCAACAATGATGGGCAAGGCAACCGCAACCAGCTGCCAGGTGATCTGATTTACAAGGATGTGAATAATGATGGGGTTATTAACTACCTCGACGAACGGCCTATCGGCTATACGGAAGGAGCAACACCCTACTTCACCTACGCGCTTAATACCAGTCTAGGCTACAAAGGCTTCTCGCTCAACTTCGATTTGGTAGGGGCTGGCATGCAAACCTACCGCCGCGAGGTAGAGCAGCGCATTCCTTTTCAGAACAACGGCACGTCGCCCAACTACCTCTTCGAGGATCGGTGGCACCGCGAAGACCCCTTTAATAACGACAGCCCCTGGATTCCAGGTAAGTTTCCGGCTATCCGGCGCGATGATGGCGGCCACCCGAACTACAACCGCCGCAGCGACTACTGGCTCACCAACGTGCGGTATCTGCGCGTGCGCAATCTGGAACTGGCCTATACAGTTGGTAAGCCTTTCCTGGAGCGATTTGGGGTAGGATCGTTGCGCGTGTACATCAACGGTACCAATCTCTACTCATTTGACAACCTAAAGGAGTTTGATCTAGACCCAGAAATTTCGAATAACGGTGGCTTGGTATATCCGCCCCAGCGCCTCTACAACGCGGGTTTCTCTATCGGCTTCTAACCTTCCTATTTCATCATGCAACTTACCTATAAAACACTTGCACTTAGTGCCGGACTACTCCTAAGCCTTTCTGCCTGTGAAAAGGACTTTTTGGAGCGAGACCCACCTAACATTGTGCTGGATGAGCAGATCTGGAATGATGCTACGCTGATTACTAGTCTGCTCGCTAACAACTACGACCGCCTGCCGGCTCATTCCCAGATAGATGCTGGCTGGGAGCAATTTGCGGCGTACGACGAGGCTACGTGGTCGGGCGGTGGCGATGGGTCTAATAACCTAGTTGATTATGGCTACGGCCGGTGGTTTAACTGGGATTATGGCCTGATTCGCGATATCAACTTAGCGCTAGAGAACATTGATAAGTATAGCACGACGCTACCTGAGGCGCAGAAAAACCAATTCAAAGCAGAGTTTCGCTTTTTGCGAGCCTACATGTACTTTGAGATGGTGAAACGCGAAGGCGGTGTTCCACTGGTTACGCAGCAATTGATTTACGACTTCAGTGGCGACCCCTCACCGCTGCAAAAACCTCGCGATACAGAGGCTGCTGTATACGATTTCGTGGCTAGTGAGCTGGATGCTATCAAAAACGATATTGGCAACGACGGTAGTAACACACGGGCTAACCGGTACGCGGCTATGGCGCTCAAGAGCCGTGCGATGCTGTATGCCGCTTCTATTGCCAAATACAATGCAGAGTCGGGGCTGAATATTCAAACACCTGGTGGAGAAGTAGGTATCCCTGCTAGTCGGGCAAGAGAATATTATCAAAAATCGCTAGATGCATCCAAAGAAGTATTAGCCGGTCCCTACCAGTTGTATACCACGAACCCGAATCTGGGCGAGAACTTTTACGATGCCATCACCCGAAAAACATCTAATCCGGAAGTAATTCTGGCGAAAGACTTTCTAGTAGCCAGAGACCGGCGGCACGGGTTTACCTATGATAACATTCCTCGCGGTATTCGGGAAGACAACTTATCCTCTTCCATTATAACTCCTGCACTGAATCTGGTAGAGGCATATGAATATCTGGATGGAACATCAGGCGAAATAAAAACTCGTACGGCGGATAACTCCGATTTCATTTACTACGATAATCTGAGCGCACCTTTTGCCAATAAAGACGCACGTCTCTACGGCACGGTTATTTATCCCGGTACTACGTTTGCCGGGCGTGAAGTGCAGATTCAGGCGGGTGTGATGGTCTGGAACGGTAGTTCCTATAACACCTTAGAAGGTGGTCTAGCAAGCACATACGGTCCGCCTACCTATCCCAATGGTGACAATAAATTACTAACGGGTAGCTCGGGGCCGCAGCGCTCGGAGGTAGAAGTTTCCAACACAGGATTCTACCTGCGTAAATACATTGACGCAACACCAAAGGCTAGTACACGCGGCGTACTGAGTGACACATGGTGGGTTCGTTTCCGCCTGGGCGAAGTGCTACTTAACGCTTCGGAAGCGGCTTTGGAATTGGGAAATGAGGCCGAGGCACTAACGTATGTAAACCGGGTTCGGCAACGGGCCGGCTTTCCTGCCAATAGCCTGACCTCGCTCACTCGCTTACGGCTAGAGAACGAGCGCCGGGTAGAATTAGCTTTTGAAGACCACCGAGTGTGGGACCTAAGGCGCTGGCGGCGGGCTCACGTTTTATGGAACGGTAACAGCGCCAACCCCAATGCTGTGCTGTATGCGTTGTATCCCTATCGCATTGTGCGGCCTGGCGACTCCCGCGATGGTAAGTATGTGTTTTTGAAGTTGCAAGCACCACGTTTCCGTGCGCCGCGTAACTTCCGCTTGGGCAATTATTATTCAGCTATTGACCAAGGCGTACTCAATAATAATCCTAAACTTGTTCGTAACCCCTTCCAATAAGGCCTACTCATGAAAGCACTATTGTATAGCCTACTAGCTGGCGCTGTTTTGCTGGCAAGCTGCGCCAAAGACAATGTTGACCCACCAAGCTCTACGCTTAGTGGTCGAATTGTATATCAGGATCAAGTTGTGGGGGTTCGATCTAATTCCTCGCAGGACTTAGGCAACAGATCAACTATGCTGGAGTTGTGGCAGCCAGGATATCAGTTCTTCGAAAAGTTCCCAATCTTCGTCGATCAGGATGGTACTTTCACTGCCACGCTCTTTGATGGCGACTACCAGATGGTACGTACCCGCGGCAATGGTCCTTGGGTGGATAATACGGATACCATTGAGGTGCAGGTGCGTGGTAATACAGTACTAGATGTACCTGTACAACCATACTTCACTATTCAAAATCCATCTATTCAAAGAAGCGGATCCACTGTAACGGCTACATGCCGGGTAAAACAAGAGGTTTCCACGAGAAATATCGACCAGGTTACGCTATTTATAAGTCGGACTCAGTTTGTAGATAACGTTAACAATACAGCGCAGAACGCGAAGAGTGGTGCTGCTCTGGCTAATTTAAATCAAGATTTAAGCTTCTCGGTTTCCGTACCAGCCTCGAATAAAGGAATCGTATACGCCCGTATTGGGGTGCGAGCTGCTGGAACAGGAGAATTTATTTTCACACCAGTTCAAAAGCTTGAGTGAGACGTTAGCTATACTAACCACAAAAAAGGCGGTCGTTGGACCGCCTTTTTTGTGGTTAGTATATTAGAGTAAGAGGTGGCCTAATACATCTACGTACCGCGCTACGTTGTCGGCCAGTGCCCGGCGCTTATACTGCATGAGGTAGCGCGGGTGGTCGAGGATGTGCAGGGTGTCAAACAACTGTAATTCATCATTGAGTCGCTGAAAGTACTGCCCGTTGCGGCGGCCCAGGCACACGGCGGCGTGGCGGGCCAGCCCTACTTCCGTAGTCATTTGTTGCAGGGAGTGCTGGATGTTGGGCCACAAAGCCTGCGTCACGGCCGGCGAGTCGTAGAAATTATAGTTTAAGTCGTTTTTCAATAGTACTAAAGGGTAGAGTGAGCCAAGAAAAAAATGTTCGTAGAACACCTGCGGCCCGCCCATTGCTACAATCACAGCCTGCACAAACTCGCTACTCGGTTCGCGGCGGCGCGGCAGATCGTTAGCTATGCCCCAGGCCGAGAGGGCAGTAGGGTCGGTGAAAGCCACGCCAGTGCGGCCATTGCCCAGCCGGCCGGGGTTGATGCCCAGCAGCGCTACGCGCGGGCGGTTGCTAGCGTAATAGCGCTGGGCAAACTGCGTAAGCAGCCGCAGCGGCTCGGGCTGCTGGTAGGGGCTCACCGCTACCACATTGTCGGGTAATGGTGCGGCGGGTAGCGGAAACGCGGTAAGAAACGATAGCAGGCGGTCGGCGAAACTAGACATGGGCAGAATAGGGGTTACGCTTTCCTACGACCTATTCACCGTCGATGGTCGGGTTTGCTGCGCTTTTCCCGCTACTTTTGCTGGCCCGTTCATCCCCCGTTGTTGATGCCCACGCTGCTGATCCTCTTGCTGCTGCCTGTTGCCTGGCTCTACGCCGGGGTAATGCACGTGCGCAACTGGTTGTACACCAAAGGAATCAAGAAAAGCGAGCAGTTTCCGATACCTGTGTTAAACGTCGGCAACCTGCGGGTAGGCGGCACCGGCAAAACGCCCCACGTGGTCTGGCTGACGCGCCAGCTGCTTCGGCACGGTCAGCACCCCGCTATTCTGAGCCGGGGCTATGGCCGCCAGACCCGCGGCTACCGCCTCGCTACCCCCTCCGACACCGCCCAAACCATTGGCGATGAGCCCCGGCAGTATGAGCAAGATTTCGCGGGACAAGTACCCGTGGCCGTGAGTGAAGACCGATGCGCCGGCATTCGACAACTACTGGCGCTACCCCAGCCACCTACCGCCGTGGTCCTCGATGATGCCTACCAGCACCACCGCGTGTGCCCTACCCTCAACCTATTGCTCACCGAGCAGCAGCGCCCGTTTTACGAGGGCTACGTGCTGCCGGCCGGACGCTTGCGCGAAAGCCGCGCTGGCGCCCATCGGGCTGACGCCGTGATTGTAACGAAGTGCGACCCTCACCTCAGCGCCGACCAGCAGCAGGATATTGCGCGGCGCGTGCGACGCTATGCCCAGCCCCAGGTACCGGTCTTGTTCTCAGCGTATCAATACGGCGCTCCGGTGGCTGTAAATCAACCGCAAGAAGTTGAAAGCCAGTATATAGTGCTGCTGACGGGCATTGCCAATCCGGCGCCGTTACGCACATATTTGGAGACGGCGGGGTACCAGATTGTAAGCCACGCGGCTTTTGCCGACCACCATTTGTTCAGCGAAACGGAGCTTCGGCAGGTAGCTGCGCAATTACGGCCGGGTGTTAGCGTTTTCACCACGCAGAAAGATGCAGCCCGTCTACAAGTGCCCGCGTTGCGGGCGGTAGTAGCCAACTGGCCTTTATTTTATATTCCGATTGACGTGCAGTTCTTGGCCGATGGCGAAAGCCGTTTGCTGGCACTGCTGACACCTATTTTTCAGCCCCACGCTGTTGTCTGATTTGTTTCGTTTCCTGCTTGTGAGCCGGCTGCTGCGCCGGTGGTTATCGTTGCCGCCGAATCGGGGGAGCTGGTTGGGCCTACTGACTACGCTGGTATTGCTGTTACCCTTGGCCGCCAGCGCCCAGATTGTAGACGACTCTACCAAGGTGCTCTACGGGCCTAAGACCACGTTCATCATCCGGGAGGCCGATGTGCTGCGCGATACCATCACGCCAGTGATGGTGGATACCACTCTCACACGCCTACCCCAGCAGCGCTACTGGCTGCACGACAGCACGTTTCAGCAGGACCTGGGCAACCTGGGCACTGCCACCCGGCCGCTGTTGTGGCAGACCAACACGCAGCTAGGTAACCGTCTGGGGCGCAACGTATTCGATAAGTACGCCATCAATCCGGCTACCATTCCCTACTACGATACCCGCTCGCCCTACTCGTATTTTCAGTTCAATCTGGGTAGTACTGGCGAGTCGACGTTCCGGCTTTCGTACGCACGCAGTGTGAAGAAGTACTTCAACGTAGGCGCGGTATACGAACGATTTACGTCGACCAAAACCCTGGCCGACGTAACGGGCCGCAACGACTTGGTGCGCCACACCAACGTGCTGGTATTCATGCGTTATCAATCGCCCAACGACCGGTACCACGGCCTGTTCAACGTGACAACGGCCCGGCACCGCGCCATTGAGCAGGGCGGCATCCGGCGTAATAGTGACTCGGCAGCAGCCGATTCCTTGGTTAGAAATGGGTTATTGTTCCTACAACCCAGTACGCAAACAGTTTGGTTGCAGACAGCTGCTGGTGGTGCCACCGCCGCCAACGAGGAGGAGCGTAACAACGTGCACCTAGCGCACACCTACCGGCTGCTGGGGCAAGGCCTCACGGCCTTTCACGTGCTGGATTACAGTTCACAGCGCAACCGCTTCTACGACAATGGTATTGTACGCGTAGGCGGCCGGCCGGAATATCCAGGCTACCCCAATACCTTCCTCAATCTCACCAAAACCAACGACATTGCTACCTATCATCAGGTGGAAAATACGCTGGGCTTTCTGGGTACTACGGTCTGGAAAGAGTCTTTAGTGGAGTATCGCGTGTACGCCCGTCGCCGCGACATCAGCCTCCGCATGGAAAGCCTGTTTTCTACTCTGACTGGCACCGACTCGGCGGGCCGCTCGCCGCAAGTGCCGCTGCCTAGTACCAGCATCCCCGCCGATGTTCGCGTACTGAAGCCTTGGGACATTTACCGGGGTGAGGTGCCGCTGGTAGGACAGGTGTTCGTAGGTGGTAATGCAGCGTTCAATTACAAATTATTTGCGATTGACACAGAAGCCGAATATCTATTGGCTAGTGGAGAATATAGGTTGCGTGGCCGGGCGCGTCTAGGGCCACTCACGGGTGAGGTGCTAAGTATTAGTTATGCGCCTACGCTCACGCAGCAGCGTTTCAGCGGCAACCACTTCAACTGGCAAAACACTGGTTTCAATAATACCAAAGTCAACCAATTAACTGTATTGGCTTCGCAACGGGTGGGCATTCACCAACTGGACGCATCCGGTTCACTTATCAATATCAATGATATAGTATATTATGGTACGGATGGCCGGCCGGTGCAGATTAGCACGGGGCAACAGCTATACACCCTCACAGCCCGACACCGTTTCAACTACGGCAAGTTCCACTTCGACAATCAGGGCACTTTCACGGCCGGCGGCCAGGGAACTGGCAGCAACGACCCGATTCGTATTCCAACGCTAGTGTCGCTGTCGCGGGTATACTATCAGAACGAGATTTTCCGTAAGGCGCTGTTTGGGCAGATTGGGGCTGAGATGTACTACCAGTCAAGCTACCGGGCGTATCAGTACAGCCCCAGCACCCAGCAGTTTTATCTGCAAAACAGCTTCGAGATTCGCAACTACCCGGTCATCAACGTGTTTCTGGCCGCCGATGTGAAAACGGTAGGTGTGTTTGTGAAAGTGGCCTACCTCAATCAGGGCCTGGCCGGCAACGGCTACTTCACCACGCCCTATTACACGGCCCAGCAGCGCCGCATCCAGTTCGGCATCCGCTGGCAGTTCTTTAATTAGGGTCTTGGGGTCTTAGTTGATATTCTTTACTTGTTAACCATCGACTACGCCCTTCAAAATCTAAGACCCCAAGACCTCATGAAAGAAAAAACCATCCTCAAGCTCAAGCTGAATACCGACCCGCGGTGGGTGGATATTGCCAGCAAAAACATCGAAGATATTCTCGTCGACCACGCCTATTGCGAGCAGAAGGCGGCCAGCACCGGCATTTCACTGATTGTGAAGTATCCCGAGAAAACGCGGTTGGTGGACGAACTGACGCTGCTGGTGGCTGAAGAGTGGAGCCACTTCGAGCGGGTGCTGGAAGAGTTGCGCAAGCGTGGCCACCAACTGGGCCGCCCCCGCCGCGACGAGTACGTGGTGCAGTTGATGACGCACGTGCGCAAGGGCGGCGCCCGCGAGCGGCAGCTCATGGACCAGCTTCTGGTATCGGCCCTCATTGAAGCCCGCAGTTGTGAGCGGTTCAAGCTGCTCTGGAAACACATTCCCGACCCCGAGCTGAGCCAGTTTTACTATGAATTGATGGTGTCGGAAGCCGGCCACTTTGTGAGCTACGTGGACCTGGCCAAAGAATACTGCGACCCCAAAGACGTAGACATCCGCTTGCAGGAGCTGCTGAAAATTGAAGGCGATATTGTGACCAACTTGCCCGTGCGCGACGACCGAATGCACTAACTGGCAAGAGCAGGTAGCAGGCTACTGTAGAGTTAGATAGGGTAGGGGAAAGAGTAGGTACGCAGTACGGAGGAAGTAAGCAGCCTTTAGGGTAGAAGGCAGTCCTTAGGCAAGCCGGGTATATCGTGTAGTTTCAAACGGATATGCTATACTACGGCTTACGGCTCACCGGCTATTCCGCGCTTCCACTCACCAAAACCCTACATGCATGATGCACTTAAAACGCATTAGTTTACTCGCCAGCCTCGGCGCGGCCTTGCTCGGCGCGGCGCCCAACGCTCGGGCGCAGGCGCCAGCCACTACCACCCCCGAGGTGCGCAAGGCGCCCATTATGAGCCGATGGGAGAAGAAAGTAACCCCCGACGACGCCTGGCGCGAGTACCCGCGCCCCCAACTGGTGCGCCCGCAGTGGCAGAACCTGAACGGGCAGTGGGACTACGCCATCACCACCCAAACGGTGCCTGCGCCTACCTCGTTTGAAGGGAAGATTCTGGTGCCCTTCTGCGTGGAATCAACCCTTTCGGGCGTAACCAAACCCCTGCGCCCCGAGCAGCGCCTTTGGTACCGCCGCTTCCTGCAAGTACCCACGCAGTGGCAGGGCCAGCGAATACTGCTGCATTTTGGAGCTGTAGATTATGAATGCAGCCTGTGGCTGAACGGCGGACTGGTGGGCAGCCACACTGGTGGTTCTGACCCATTTAGCTTCGACATTACAGATTTTCTAAAGACTGAAGGCGACAATGAGCTCGTGCTGGGCGTGACGGACCCCAGCTCCACCGGCGAGCAGCCCCGCGGCAAGCAGGTCACCAACCCCGAAGGCATTTGGTACACACCCGTGTCGGGTATCTGGCAAACGGTGTGGATGGAGCCAGTGCCCACCGCCGGCTACCTCGAAGAGGTGCGCCTGACGCCCGAGGTAGACTCCAGCCGCCTGCGCGTGGAGGCGCTCCTGCACCGCCCGGTTAGCGAAAGAAATTACACCAGCGCCATCCGCGTCACGGCCATGGATGGGAAGAAAACGGTGGCTAGCACAGTGGTTAAGGTAGGGCAGGTGGCCTACCTCACCATCGCCAAACCCAAGCTCTGGTCGCCCGACAAACCGTTTTTGTATGATGTGAGGACGGAGCTAGTGACCGTGGAAGACCCCTTCGGCGACATGGCCCGCAACCAGCGCCCCCGCGGCGGCCGGGCCTTAGCCGACGCCTACGCCAAGGCCTCTGTGGTAGGCACGCCTACAGATGTAGTGACGGGCTACTTTGCCATGCGCAAGATTTCGCTGGGGCCGGGGCCGGTACAGGGGCAGCCGGTGCTGCTGCTTAACGATAAGTTTGTGTTTCAGAACGGTCCGCTTGACCAGGGTTGGTGGCCAGCCGGGCTGCTCACGCCGCCTTCGGATGAGGCCATGATTTTCGAGATAGACTTTCTGAAACAATCCGGCTTCAACATGTTGCGCAAGCACATCAAAGTAGAGCCCGACCGCTACTATTACCAGGCCGACCGGTTGGGAATCTTGATTTGGCAGGACATGCCCTCCGGCTTCCTGGATCATACCTCGCAAAACGACCACAACGGCGTGCAGCAGGAACCGCTGCGTCGCTCGCTGGCCAAAGAGCAATTTGAACTGGAGCTGCACCGCATGATAGACCGCCTCTACAACCACCCCAGCATCGTGACGTGGGTGGTGCACAACGAGGGCTGGGGCGAGTACGACAACCAGCGCCTGGCTGCCCAAACGCAGAAGCTCGACCCGAGCCGCCTGGTAAATGCCGTGAGCGGCTGGAACGACCGGGGTGCCGGCGACTTTTTCGATATTCACACCTACGAGGAGGAGCCCCGCGCCCCAGAGGCTAAGCCTAACCGCGCCGTAGTAATAGGGGAGTTTGGCGGCATCGGCTGGCCCATCGAAGGCCACCTCTGGAACCCCGAGATGCGCAACTGGGGCTACCAGACCTATCACGACGCCAAAACCGTGGAAGAAGCCTACCGGAAGAAATACGCCAAAATCATCGATTACTATCAAAATCGGGCACTTTCTGCCGCCGTCTACACTCAAACCACCGACGTAGAAGGCGAGGTAAACGGCCTGCTGACGTATGACCGGGAGGTCATCAAAATTCCGGTGAAAACGCTGCGCAAAATTCACGCGCCGCTATTCAAGGAGGTGAAATAAGCTACTTTGAAAGGCCGTCATGCTGAGCGGAGTCGAAGCATCTCTACCGTGAGTGATTACTACCAGTAGAGATGCTTCGACTCCGCTCAGCATGACGGCTTTTTCTTGTCTATAAAGCAAAGAAAACGCTACTGCGCCGTGCTTACCTGCGCCGAAGCTGTTTTCAGCGCCAGCAACGCCCCATCCGACACGTCGCCGAACAACGATACGCCGGCCGCGCCGTTGCGAAGCGCGTTGGTAATGCCTTGCTGTACTTCCTGATTGTTTTTAAAATCGGGTAGAAATAGACCGGCGTACAGTGGAAATTTTCCGTTTAGGGCCTGCACGCCTTCAGCCACGGCCTGCCCAATCCAGGCCACGTTTTCCTTGTAGAAACCGTGGTAGATCATGGGGCACACGCCGCTGATGTTCCAGTTCACCCAGTCCTGCTTCACGTTGCGGTGAGCAATATCGGGGGTAGGGAACACGGCGGCCGTCATGGGCTTCTTGTATTGCTGGGCCACCTTCATCAGTCGCTCTACCACCCGGTTCACACGCTGGTAGCGAAACAGGCGCCACGAGGGGCTGGCCTCCGGGTACTGCACCGTGTCGATATCAATGCCGTGCTCGGCCTTATAGGCGGCTTTGCAGACCGAGCAGTAGCAGAAATCGTACTCCGGCAACTCGCTGGTCTGCACAATGTTGTACTTGTCCCACAGATTCACGGGTAGGATTACGTCGCAGAACCGTACGTAATCGAGGTGCACGCCGTCCACGTAGTCCTTTTTGAGAGCGGCAGCGTAGTCGTCTTCGAGGTACTTTTTCACCTCCTCGCGCGAGGGGCACAGCCAGCGGTAGTAGTCTACATAGGGCGGGTGGGTAGCGCAGGACTTGCCCGTGCGGCTCACGGCGTACCACTCGGGGTGGGCTTGCAGCAAGGACTTTTCGCCGCGGTTCATGGTCCAAATCCAGCGGTGGGCCTCCAGCTTCTGGGCTTTAGCGGCGCGGCAATGCTTTTCGCTGTCGGCCTCGAAAAAGATGCCGCGTACGCCTGCTTCGTAATACTTGCGGTAGCGCTCAGCCAGTTGCTGCTCGGTGTCTTTGGCGTCGGGATTGGTCCATACCCAATGTTTCCAACGGGTTTTGGGAGCGACTGCGGGCACGGCAGCGGTGGCTACGCTGGGCAATAAGGTGGCTGAAAGGCCCGCTACTACGCTGTTTTTAACGAAATTTCGCCGGCTGGTCATAGGGTTGAAGGGTTTTGGAGGTAGGGCAAAGAAAGTCAAGGCGAATATAACAGTACTGTCATCCTAAGCTTGCGAAGGATGACAGTACTGTTATTAGGTCTTCTGCTTCTTTTTCTTTGCGGCCGGGAAAAGCACGTTGTTGAGAATCAGGCGGTAACCGGGGGAGTTAGGGTGCAGGGCGAGGTCGGTGGGCTCTTCCTCTACCATGTGTTGGTAGTCTTCGGGGTCGTGGCCGCCGTAAAACGTCCAGGTGCCTTTGCCCAGGGTGCCGTGCATGTAGCGCACTTCGCCGGAAGCCTTGTTTTCGCCCATTACTACTACATCGGGCTTGATGAGGGACTTTCGGAAGGCGGTTGTCTGGCCCATAAAGCCCTTTATCACCTTCTCGTGGTCCTGGGTGAGCATGGTGGGCACGGGGTCGTACTTGGCCGAGAACGTAAACAGCTGGAAGTAGTCGTTGCCCTCGTACACGCCCCGCTCGGCGGGCTGCATGTCGATGTTGGAGAATTCGTACTCGTATGGGTCGCGCACAATCTGGAAATTCTGGAAGGCCAGCGTGCGGTTGAAGTTTAGTTTCTGCTGGGCCTGCGGGTCGGACGCGTCGCCGTCGTACATGCTCTCTACCATGTCTACGCCCAGGCCGGCCAGGGCAATATCGTAGGTGTCGGTAGCGCCGCACATGGCAAACATAAAGCCGCCGCCGGCAATAAAGGCCTGCATTTTGGTCACCACGGCACCCTTCATCTCACTCACTTTGGCAAAACCGTTGCGCTTGGCCGCGGCTTCCGAGTCGCGCTGCTGCTGCTGGTACCAGGGGCGGAAGCGGTAATTGCGGAAAAACTTACCATACTCGCCCGTAAAGTCTTCGTGGTGAATGTGCAGCCAATCGTACTTGGGCAGGTCGCCGCGCAGCACTTCGTCGTCGTAAATCTGGGTGTAGGGAATTTCGGCGTAGGCCAGCACCAGCGTCACGGCGTCGTCCCAGGGCTGCTTACCTTTGGGCGTATACACCGCAATCTTGGGCACCTTCTCCAGCTTCATGATGTCCATGTTGGCATTGGGGTCGGCAATCTGGCTGAGCACGCCAGTGTACTGCGCCTCCGAAATCACCTGGTACGTGACGCCGCGCACGGCCAGCTCGTTTTCGGCGCCAGCCACCGCGTCGAAGGCAAAGGCCCCGCCTCGGTAATTCAGCAGCCAGTCCACTTCCACCTGTTTGCCCAGCAGCCAGTAGGCAATACCATACGCCTTTAGGTGTTCTTTCTGGGCCTCATCCATCGGGATGAGAATATGGTTGGCCCAAGCCGCCACGGGTGTGCCTACCCAGAGGACAGCCAGCAGCAGGAGAGAAAGTAAACGCTTCGACAACATAGAATAAGCAACTAAAAACCGCGAAAAAAGAACAACGCGCTCAGTCCGGAAAACGAGATAAAAGCCCGTGTACTATGCCAATTATTCGGCTCGTTGGCCGCGATATCCGCTGATATCGCATCTAAACAAATGTAGCGAAACGGGGCGGGAGTTGTGCCGAAAGCGCCTACCTTGCACTACCTACTACCCGACCCGTTGCTGGGTAGCTGCACCACGTTTGGCCATGCACTTTTTAGAAAACATAAAGGAGGCGTTCCGTTCCATCCGGAGCAATCTGCTGCGTACCATCCTCACGGCCCTCATCGTGAGCATCGGCATTATGGCGCTGGTTGGTATTCTGACGGCTATTGACGCCATGAAGTTCTCGCTGAGCCAGACGTTTGCTAGTCTGGGGGCTAACTCATTTGAAATCAGTGCTAAAGGATATAATAATCGCTCCCGGCGTGGGGGGGTGCAGGAAAAAGTCTACCCGGTTATCACCTATTTGCAGGCCCGGCAGTACAAGCAGCAGATCGGCGACGAAGGCCGGGTGGGCATCTCGGCTTTTATTTCGGGAGCAGTGGAGGTGAAGGCGGGTAGCGAGAAAACCAACCCCAACATGCGCGTAGTGGCCGGCGACGATAACTACCTGTTGATTCAGAGCTACAACCTACTGGCAGGCCGCAGCTTCTCGGCGTCTGAACTGGAAAGCGGCGCCAACGTGGCCATTGTAGGGCAGGAAATCAAGGATAAGCTGTTCCCGAGCCAGAGCCCGATAGGGGAGTATGTGTACCTGATGGGGCGCCGCTTTCTGGTGGTAGGCCAGCTGGAAAAAAGCGGCAGCACCATGGGCGGCGGTGGCGCCGACCGCACCGTGCTGATTCCGCTGGAAACCGGCAACCAGATGCCCCGTCAGCAGGCCCTGAACTACGAAATCAAAACCGCTACCCCTGACCCCAATAACCTCACCTACCTCACCGGCCTGGCTACCGGCTCCATGCGCGCCGTGCGCCACGACGCCCTGGGCCAGCCCGATTCCTTTGAGATAGAGCGCAGCGACTCGCTGGCTGCCAAGCTGGATGAGCTGTCGGGTAATATCCGTATCGGGGGCTTTCTGGTAGGATTCATCACGCTGCTCGGCGCCAGCATTGCCCTCATGAATATCATGATGGTATCTGTGACGGAGCGCACTCGTGAAATTGGTATCCGTAAGGCCTTGGGCGCTACCTCCCGCCAGATTCGGCAACAGTTTCTAATGGAAGCCATTGTGATTTGCCTGCTGGGAGGTGCCTTGGGCGTAGCGCTGGGCGTGGCCATGGGCAACGGCGTAATGCTGTTTGTGGGTGGCGGCGGTTTCCTGGTGCCCTGGGTCTGGATTATGCTAGGCCTGCTTATCTGCGTGAGTGTCGGGCTGGCCTCGGGCTACTACCCCGCCAGCAAAGCCGCCAAGCTCGACCCCATCGAGTCGCTTCGCTACGAGTAGGTTTTTACTCTATTCCGATTTCACACGGAATTAGAGGAGTTGAAAAGGGAGGTAAAAGGAGTTCAATCGTTCGGCGATACTCTTTTACCTCCCTTTTTCAGCTCCTCTATCTTCGTGTGAAATACTATTATACAAATGTTGTTATTATGGATATGTAAAAACATGTATATATTTGTGCTTTCACAGAAGGTAGCGTACATGGCCACAAATAGCACGGTAGGGCAACGAATCAGCCAGCTGATAGCACAATTGGGTATTTCCAAAAATGCCTTTGCTATGTCTTTGGATAAAACGGCAACGGTGATTCAACACCTTGTAGACGAGCGGAATAAGCCGGGATTTGACCTTTTGTGTAAAATATTTGAGACGTACCCAGCGGTATCGAAAGATTGGTTGATGCAAGGAGAAGGGACTATGTTTGCCACCACTGTGGCTCCCGCCGAAGCAGCGCAGCTTGTGGCTACTCCTCCGGTAGCTGCTACCGCACCGGCACCCGTAGAAGAATTACCCGCGCCAACACCCGTAGCGGCCACACCAACACCGGCGCCTGCCCCAGTGGCCCCCGAGCCGGTAGTGCAAGCGCCTGCTCCAGCACCAGCAGCGCCTGAGCCAGTAGCGCCCGCCCCGACGCCGCCAATTGCTTCGTTACCCCCAGCGCCAGCGCCCGTTGTAGCTGCTCCGGCTGCTATGCCGGCTGCTCCGGCCGCTTCCGATGCAAGCTGGCAAACGGCCCTTTACACGCAGCAAATGGCGCATCAGTTGGCTATGGCCGAGATGCGCAATCAGCATTTACAGGAGCAGCAGCGCATGATGCAACAAATGATGGAACTGATGCAGCGGCAGCTCAGCTAGGGTTGCTACCCACCTAATCAACTAAGAAGCACCGGTACCTACCGGTGCTTTTTTTATGAACTGTACTATGCTGCTGCGTTTTGTGTAGCATTCTCCGCAATTTGTATACACTCAACGCTTAGTAGATGCCAGACCTTTGTAGAGCAAAAAGATAGTTCAACATTTAGGTATAACATCATGAGCAGTATCAAACGAGTAGCCCTGGGTAGCCAGGGGTTGGAAGTGCCCGTCGAAGGGTTGGGCTGCATGGGCATGACGGGTGGCATCAACGGCATGAGCGTATACGGCGAAGCCGATGAGCAGGAAAGCCTGGTAACCCTGCACCGCGCCCTGGAGCTGGGCGTAAACATGCTAGACACCGCCGACTTATACGGTCCCATGCTCAACGAACGGCTGATCAGCAAAGCCCTGGCTGGCCAGCGCGATAAGTATATCGTCGCCACGAAGTTCGGTTTCGAGGTAGACGATCAGGAGAACTGGACTGGCGGCTATAACGGCCGCCCCGAATACGTGCGCAAGTCCATTGAACGCTCCTTGCGCAACCTGGGCACCGACTACGTAGACCTCTACTACTTGCACCGCCTCGACCCGAATACGCCCATTGAGGATACCGTAGGCGCTATGAGCCGGCTGGTAGAGGAAGGCAAGGTGCGCTACCTGGGGCTAAGCGAGGTAGACGCCGACATTCTGCGCCGAGCGCACCAAGTGCACCCTATTTCGGCGCTGGAAACAGAATATTCGCTCTTCGACCGTGGAGTAGAAGAAAAGGGCACGTTGCAGGCGGCGCGCGAACTGGGCATTGGCTTTGTGGCCTACTCGCCATTGGGTAGGGGCTTTTTGTCCGGCGATATCAAAACGCCCGACGACTTCGAGCCCAACGACTCGCGCCGTTTCTTCCCGCGCTATCAGGGTGAAAACTTCTACAAAAACCTGGAGTTGGTAGAGAAGCTGCAAGCTTTGGCTCAGGCAAAAGGCGTCACGGCTGCGCAACTCGCCTTGGCTTGGGTGCTGGCCCAAGATGTAGTAGTGATTCCGGGCACCAAGCGCCGCAAGTACTTGGAGCAGAACGTGGCCGCCGCCAGCATCGAGCTAACCCAGCATGAATTAGCTGAGATAGAAGCCATCATGCCAGTAGGTAGTGCGGCCGGCGCGGCCTACCCAGAGGGGCTATAAGAGAAACAACGGGCAATACGCCCAGCCTGGAAAACATTGCGGCTGCGTTGGCATTTTAGTAATGTCAACGCAGCTTCCAGTTTGGTAGAGATGCCAACGAGTGCCTTTCTACGTTGCCTGACTCCAGCATTCTTTCTTGGTGAGCAGTGCTGAGCAACTCAGTCTATCGATTCTACTTTTATCTGACTTATGAAGCCTACTGGTAGAGAATTTCAGTTGCTGGCGTCCGTATCCGACTTTACGCGACACTTTGGGTTTCCCGAGCCGGTGCACCCGTTATTAACGGTAATCGACTTGGAGAAAACGCGCCACCTCACGCCGCCCACTACGCCGGCGTTGCGGCAGCTCTACATCATTGCCCTAAAGAAAGACCTGCGCGGTCAGATGCAATACGGCCGGCAGAGCTACGATTTCAGCAACGGGGTGCTGGGGTTCTATGCGCCCGGCCAGCTCTGCGAAGGCAACGACGGTTTGGATATTTCGGCGCTGAGCGGCTGGATGCTGGTCTTTCACCCTGATTTGCTGGCGAAGTATCCGCTGGGGAAGAAAATCACCAGCTACGGCTTTTTTTCCTACCAGGTGCACGAGGCTTTGCACCTCGCGGCCCACGAGGAAAGTGCGTTGGCTGGGCTAATTGACGGGATACGGCGAGAATGCGAACAACCTATTGATGCCTTTAGTCAGGATGTGCTGGTGTCGCAGCTTGATGTGCTGCTGAGCTACGCCAACCGCTTCTACCACCGTCAGTTCCTCACCCGCCGCACCGCCGAGCACGACCTGCTCAGCCGCTTCGAGGCATTACTGACGGCCTACTTTGCCCAGGACGACGGCGAGCAGCCGCTGCCTACCGTGCAGTACTTCGCCGATGCCCTGCACGTATCGCCGGCCTACCTCAGCGACATGCTCCGCACCCTCACCGGGCAAAGCACCCAGCAGCACATTCACCAGGCCTTGATCGAAAAAGCCAAGCGCATACTACTGTCCACTTCTCTAAGTATCAACGAAACAGCCTTTCAGCTGGGCTTCGAGTATCCGCAGTATTTCAGTCGGCTATTCAAAAGCAAAACCGGCCTCACGCCGGCTGAATTTCGATTTTCAGTGCAGTAGTGCAAGCCCTACCATTCCATGCTACACGGTGAGGTAGAATGCACAACTACCGACGGAAACTGTCGCGCTAACAGATTCCGTTGGTAGTAGGGTAATAGCCTGAAATCCAAATAAAAGCTACTGCCAACCCTGCACAGAATTGCCACCGAAAATGCTCTTGTTTACGGTCGGCGTGAAGATGCCGTAGGGAAAGGCCGGGGGTAGGGCGCTGGCTTCGTTTAACTGCCGGAGCTGGTCGGGGGTGAGTGTGATGGCCAGTGAAGCCAGGTTGTCGTGTAGCTGTTCTTGCCTGCTGGCACCCAGAATCAGCGACGTAATGCCGGGTTGCGCCGTGGCCCAAGCCAGCGCTACCTGGGCCAGCGGCCGGCCAACTTGCGCCGCCACTGCCCGCAGAGCGTCGAGCACGCGCCAGTTGTGGTCCGTGAACTTGGAATCGCCAAACGGATTGCTGCCGCTTAGTCGGCCTTCGCCGGTCGTGCCGGCGTCGTTGCGCTGGTATTTGCCGGCCAGAAAGCCAGCTGCCAGCGGGCTCCAGGGTAGAACGCCCAAGCCACACTCGCGGGCGGCGGGCACGTGCTCCTGTTCGATATGCCGCTCCACGAGTGAATACTCCAGTTGCATGGCGATGGGGCCGGGCACGGCGTGCGTCTGCGCCAGCGTGGCGGCTTTGGCGGCATACCACGCCGGAACATCAGAAAAGCCGAAATAGCGGATTTTGCCGGCGCGCACCAGGTCGCCCAGCGTTTGCAGCACTTCCTCCACGGGCGTCACCATATCCCATACGTGCAGCCAATACAGATCAATATAGTCGGTTTGAAGGCGGCGCAGCGAGGCTTCCAGCGCCTGATAGATGTTTTTGCGGCCGTTGCCGCCGGCGTGTGGATTGCCGGGCGCGGTGTTGAAAGCGAACTTGGTGGCCAGTACCAGTTGGTCGCGCAGGCCGCGTTCGGCTATGTAGCTGCCTACCAACTCCTCGCTGCGGCCTTTGGCGTACACATTAGCCGTGTCAATGGAGTTGCCGCCGGCATCAACATACGCATCAAAAATAGCCCGCGATACCTCATCAGAGGAGCCCCAACGCGGCGTGCCAAACGTCATGGTGCCCAAGGTAAGCGGACTAACCAGCAGGCCGGATCGGCCCACTGTGCGAAAATCGGTGAGGTTCATAGAGACAATAGTGAGGTAGGGTGCTGACCTATAACGGCCGATGTGCGACAAAGGTCGGGGTGTGGCCCGGCGCTGATACAACACAAACCGTTGCTTCTGCTACACAAAACGTGATAAGGCGCGGAGCCACGGCAGTAATTGCCAATGACCCCGCGCCTTGCCGCGTTTTAGCAGGTTGGATGGGCTAGTGCTGAAAAACCTCTATCCCCAATTCCTCTGCTTCCATTAAATTTTGGGAAGTGACGGCCGTGAGGCGCAGGCGCTTTAGCTCGCCCACCAGCAACGGGTCGTACTTAGCCGTCACGCGAATATAGTTGGGCGTGAAGCCCTCCATTTGGCCGTTGGTCACGTCGTCCTCAAACAGCACTTCGGCTTCCTGACCCGCGTGCTGCTCGTAGAAGAAGCGCTTTTTCTTCTCCGACAGACTACGCAGCTGCGTGGTACGCTCGTGGCGGGTGCGGTCCTGCACCCGGCCGGGTAGGGTAGGCGCCAAGGTATTGGCCCGCTCCGAGTACGGAAACACGTGCAAATAACTCACATCCAGTTCATTCAAAAACTGGTACGTGTCGAGGAAGTCAGCCTCCGTTTCGCCAGGAAAGCCCACAATCACGTCTACCCCAATACAGGCGTGGGGCATCACTTCCTTGATTAGGCGCACGCGCTCCTGGTACAACTCGCGGCGGTAGCGGCGGCGCATCAGGCCCAGAACCTTATTGGAGCCCGATTGCAGCGGAATATGGAAGTGCGGCGCAAACCGCTTCGACTGCGCCACAAACCGGATAATCTCATCGGACAGCAGGTTGGGCTCGCAGGAGCTAATGCGGAAGCGGTTGATGCCTTCCACCTCATCCAATGCCCGCACCAAGTCGTAGAAGTCCTCCCGCCGCTCGCGTTCCGGACCTTGCAGGCCAAAGTCGCCCAGGTTCACACCCGTCAGCACGATTTCCTTCACGCCGGTAGCGGCCAGCTTTTCCACGCGCTCCACTACGCTCTGCACCGAATCGGAGCGGCTGTGGCCCCGCGCCAGCGGGATGGTGCAGAACGAGCAAGAGTAGTCGCAGCCGTCCTGCACCTTCAGGAACGTGCGCGTCCGGTCGCCGTAGCTGTGGGCCGCGTGAAACTCGGTGGCCTCGCTGATGGGCGAAGCGTACACGCGCCCCGGCCCGGTGGTAGGCTTCTCAAAACCGGCGAGCGTTTCCACCAGCCGAAATTTTTCGGCGGCGCCCAACACGGCGTGCACGCCGGGAATCTCGGCAATTTCCTGCGGCTTGAGCTGCGCGTAGCAGCCTACAATGGTCACGAAAGCCTCGGGATTGTGCTTGAGGGCTTCTTTCACCACCTTGCGGCATTTGCGGTCGGCATGGTCCGTGACCGAGCAGGTATTGATAACGTAAATATCGGCCGCGTCCTCAAAGGCTACTTTCTCGAAGCCATACTCTTCAAACTGTCGCCCAATGGCGGAAGTCTCGGAGAAATTGAGCTTGCAGCCCAGCGTGTAAAAGGCAACTTTCCTGGTTTCCATAAGCAAGCCGCAAAGATACGACGCAGGCGCTGAATGGAATAATGGAGGTAAGAAGGAAGCGTTATAGGACCTGCTATTTGCGCAAAAAATTCTCGAACGACACCTGCTCATAGGCCTGCCCCAACTGTACCTGCGAAGCTGCGGTGCCGGGCGTTTTGTAAATCACACGACGGCCCACGTTGTCATATAGCACGGTGTCCTGTGGAGTGAGCAGGCCGAAGCCGTCGGTGAAGCAGTAGAACGCAAAGGAGCGCGCCGCCAGGCGTAGCAGGTCGCGGCTGAAAGAGTAGGGGGCTGCTGGTAGTCCCAGTTGTCCCAGCAGCGTGGCCGCTACGTCTGTCTGCGAGCCCATTACATCAATGGTTTTTCCCTGCGCGGCGGGAAGCAGGGCGCCGCCCGTTAACACCAACGGAATATGAAACTTCTCCGGGGCGTAATTAGGGGTGTTGCCGGGCTGCGGGTGGCCGTGGTCGGCTACCAGTACCACCAGCGTATTGTCCCACCACGGCTGCTGGCGGGCCGTGTGCAGAAATTGGCCTAGCACGTGGTCGGTGTAGTACACGGAGTTGCGGAACAGGTTGGCCTCATTGGTGCCGGGAAAGCGCGGGCGCATGGGCACATCAAACGGCTCGTGGCTGCTGAGCGTGAAGGCCGTCACGAAGAAGGGCTGCCGCTGGTGCTCCAAATCGGTGAGGATGCGCTGGAACAGCACGTGGTCGTGGGCGCCCCACTTCGAATTCTGCTCATCGGGCTGGAAGTCGGCACGTTCCGTCAGCGCATCGTAGCCGCCAGCGACCAGGTAGCTCTTCATATTGGCAAAAGCCAGCTCGCCACCATAATAATAGTGCGAGGAATACCCGGCCGCCTGCAAGGAGCCTACCAGCTGGGGCAGCCGCTCGGTTTTGCGCGGATACTTAATAATGCTAGTGGTAGGCTGGTTGGGGTAGCCCGAGAGCAGCGCCACCAAACCCTTCTGGCTCCGGTCGCCGGCCGCATAGATGTGGCTAAACCGTACGCCCGTGCGGCTCAGGCTGTCCAGGGTAGGCGTCACGCCGGCCTCGCCACCCATGCTGCCTACCAGCTTGGCCGTGAAACTTTCCAGAATAATAAACAGCAGGTTGGGCCGTTGCGTGCGCAGCAGGGTAGGCGGCGGCAACATGGTAACGTCTGGCCGGTACAGCGCCGCAACCCGGCGAGCAGCCGTGGTATCAGGCATGAAGTGATACGGATTGGGCCCAGCATTTTGGAGGAACAGCGAGTTCATCACGTTCCAGGGCACATTCACGGCCGCGTGATTGGCAAACAGTTGCGGCGCGAAGTATACGTCGCTTTGATTTATCGGAATCTGCTGCACGCCACCCCGCAGTGGCACGATCAGCAGCAGCATATATAATAGGCCAATCAATGCGGCTCGTCCCCGGCCATCGTGCGGGGGTAGGGGAGCCAGTCGGCCTACCACTCCTTTATATAGGAGCCAGCCTACCACGAGCAGGGCTGCGAATAAGGTCGTCAGTAACAGCAGAGGAGCCGAAGCGGCAGAAGCTGCCATCTCGCCGGGGGTGTCTATATATTGTAGCGGCGTGGTATCAAGCCGAAACCCCCAGGCTTTATATAAGGCCAAATCGGCTACTGACAAGAACGATACGACGACACCCGCCACCGCCGAGAAGCCACGCACAAGGCGCTCCTGCGGAAAGGCAGGTCCTAATAGGCTGCCCAGCGTAAGCAGCGCAAAGGGTAGGAGACACACATACGCCGTGGCTGAGGCATCCAGCCGCAAACCATAGCCAAAAACCTGGGCAATGGTGCTTAGCGATAGCGAAGTAGTGTCACTCCACTGATAAAGCAGAAAAAGAACCTTGGCAACAACGAAAAAAAGTAGCCAGAACAGAAAGTAACGGGGCTGAAATGCAAAACGGGTAGTATTCACAGCGCAAAAGTAGCGCGCCGAGCGTTGGATGCTTACTACAATAGAAAAGTATGGGCTGTGCTAAGCCTCAAAAGCGAGCTATTGTATTTGCTGGCAATGGCTTGAAGGAAAAATAATGGGAGCCTTTAGAAAATATTTTGCCCAGTGAAATAACCGCAAACGTTTCCGGATATATATAAGAGAAAGCACATGTTGGGTACCGATTTATATTTCAAACGTTTTAGTTGGTAGGTGGGGTATTTTTTATGGTGCCTGTGGAAATAAGTGAGGATTTTTCTGAAAAAGGGGTGAAAAAATAAGGGGGTATAGGTTTGGTATTTAGAAAAATGCTGCTTTACCTTTGCTAACACCACCCGTCATCAGCCAAACGTATCCTGTTTAACTTCTTACATGGCCATTCTTCGTTTCAAAGCTCTTGAATTAGCTGACACGCGTCAGCCGCTGCCGGTCTTCACTTCCGCCGAGCGCCGTTCCGATAACTTCGGTAAAAACGTCTTTAATCTGGATGCAATGCGGGCAAACATGCCCGGCGAGTATTTCAAGAAGCTTCAGAATGCCATCAAACAGGGTGCTGCCGTAGAGCGCTCCGTAGCCGATGCCGTAGCAGCAGCTATGAAGACCTGGGCTATGGCTAAGGGTGCTACGCACTACACGCACTGGTTTCAGCCACTTACAGGTTCCACTGCCGAGAAGCACGACTCGTTTTTCGATCTGAACTCCGACGGGCGGCCAATTGAGAATTTCAAAGGCTCGGCGCTGGTACAGCAGGAGCCCGATGCTTCGTCGTTCCCCAACGGCGGCATCCGCAATACCTTCGAGGCCCGCGGCTATACCGCTTGGGACCCTACCTCGCCTGCCTTCATCATCGAAACAGCTGGTGCCAAAACGCTCTGCATCCCCACGATTTTCGTGGCCTACACCGGTGAAGCACTCGACTATAAGGCCCCGCTGCTGAAGTCGCTGGCTGCCCTGGAAAAGGCTGCTGTAGATGTTTGCCAGTATTTCGACAAGGACGTACAGCGCGTAAACACCACACTGGGCATCGAACAGGAATACTTCCTGGTAGATAAAGCGCTGTTTAACGCCCGCCCCGACCTGGTGCTGACCGGCCGTACGTTATTCGGCCACGCGCCGGCCAAGGGCCAGCAGCTTGAAGACCACTACTTTGGCTCTATCCCGAGCCGGGTGCACGCCTTCATGCTGGACTTTGAGGAGGAAGCCAACAAGCTGGGCATTCCGCTGCGTACCCGTCACAACGAGGTAGCCCCCAACCAGTTTGAGTGCGCGCCTACCTTCGAAGATGCCAACCTCGCCGTCGACCACAACCAGCTCCTGATGGACATCATGGATCGGGTGGCCGAGAAGCACGATCTGAAAGTGCTCCTACACGAGAAGCCATTTGCTGGTGTAAACGGCTCGGGCAAGCACAACAACTGGGCAATGAGCACCGATACGGGCGTTAACCTGCTCGCCCCCGGTCGCAAGCCCAAAGAAAACCTGCAATTCCTGACGTTCTTCGTCAACGTAATTAAGGCCGTACACACCCACGGTGCACTGTTGCGCGCCAGCATCGCCTCGGCCAGCAACGACCACCGCCTGGGTGCCAACGAAGCCCCGCCGGCCATCATGTCGGTATTCGTAGGCTCGATGCTGGACTCAGTACTCGACGAGCTGGAGCGCACGGCCAAGGTGCCGCTCGACAAAGGCGACAATATCTACCTGAAACTGGGTATCGACAAGATTCCAGCTATCCTGCTCGATAACACCGACCGGAACCGTACGTCGCCCTTCGCCTTCACCGGCAACAAGTTTGAGCTGCGGGCGGTAGGTTCTTCGGCCAACTGCTCCTCAGCCATGACTACCCTGAACGCCGTGGTAGCCGATCAGCTGATTGAGTTCAAAAAATCAGTAGACGAGTTGATTGAGCAAGGCAAAAAGAAGGAAGTTGCCATTGTAGACGTACTGCGCGAATACGTGATTTCCTCGAAAGCCATTCGCTTCGAGGGCAACGGCTACTCGCAGGAGTGGGAAGATGAAGCCGCTCGTCGCGGTCTGCCCAACGTGCGCACCACGCCCCAGGCGCTGGACGCCCTGGTAACCGCCGATGCCGAAGCGTTGTTTGCCCGTCACGGCATCTTCTCGACGGTAGAGCTGCACGCTCGCCACGAGATTCTGCTGGAGGAGTACATCAAGAAGATTCAGATTGAAGGCCGCACGATGGGTGACTTGGCCATCAACCACATCATCCCGACGGCCGTAGCATACCAGACTAAACTGATCGAGAATGTACGCGGCCTGCGCGAACTGGGCCTCGACGACGAGCACTCGCAGGTGACGGTAGACACCATCAAAGCTATTTCGCGCCACATCAGCACTATCAAAACTGAGGTGGATGCGATGACTAACAGCCGCAAAGTAGCCAACAAGCTGGAAGATACGCACGCACGGGCTATTGCCTACTGCGATACAGTGAAAGCACATTTCGACACCATCCGCCGCTCTACCGATAAGCTAGAGCTGATGGTGGCCGATGAGGACTGGCCGCTGGTGAAGTACCGCGAACTTTTGTTCCGGCACTAATATCAGCAGCACAGAACCAAACCGAAGTTGGGTGGGAATTTTCTTCGGTTTTGGTTTCGAAAAGGGCGTTCCGGGTGGGGCGCCTTTTTTTTTGACCCTGCTATAAGGGATTATACCGAATCGCCTCATACGCCACGTATGGGGAGTTTTCGTTTGCGGCGTATAGCAGCCAAAAACAACTTATAGCGCGGTTACGCCACCCGTTACGCCACCCTTTTTGGGGTATTTACGCCACCCATTGGGACTCCATCAGGCCACCCGGCGGGCAGTCTTGCGGTAGGCTTGTACCAGCTCCTGCTCGTCGATGCCCAAATAGTGGTTGAAGCTCTTCTCGGTGGTGTGGCCGGTGGCCAGCATCACCTGCGATTTGGGAATGCCCTGGTAAATCTTCAGCGTGGCGAAGGTCTTGCGGCCTAGGCGCGTGGAGAGCGGAATGCGGGTGAGCCCCGCCAAGTGCTGCACGTGGGGCAGATAGTCGTAGATCTCGCGCATGTAGGGTAGGCAGGTGGCCAGACCCAGCGGGGCGTACTGCTCGATAAGAGCCACGGGCCGGAACACGTCGTCGTCGAAGTAGGGGATGACGCAGAGCACGCCGGTCTTGTTGGCGTGAATGCGGACCACTTCGCCGGCCAGGTGCTCGGGGGCCAGGCGGTTGGCGTCGCCCAGGCGCAGGCCCAGGTAGCAGCAGAGTAGCACCTTGTCGCGCACGTGCTGCAGGCGCTGGTGGTGCTCGTCGAGGGTGACGATGGGGCGGCCGCCGGGCAGCGCGCGCTCGGCCTGTTCGAAGTGCTCGGCCACGTAGGCGCGCACCTGGGGCGTGGTGAGGTCCACGGCGGCTAGGCGCAGCAGCTCGTTCTCGGTGAGGGCATCCACACCGCGGTAGCGCTCGGGCGCCTCGAAATCCTGGTAGCGGCGGTTGACGGGAATGTACTGCCGCTCGCTCCAGTGCAGAAAGGCCTTCAGGCGCTTCACGTGCGCGCTCAGGGTGTTGAGCTGTGCCCGCGCGTGGTGAGCACGTAGCGCTGAAATTTGGCGTAGAACTCGTGGTTCATGCCCGCGAAGGTGAGCGGGTAGCGCGCCTGCTCGCTGAACTCTTCCAGCTCGCGGCGCGTGCGCAGCAGGGCGCTGATGGTCTTCTTTTCCAACGGCTTGCCACTGCGCAGCGAGACTTTGCTCTGCTGGTGCTCGATCCACTGCTGCATGGTGGTGAGCAGATCAGGGGCCGGTGGGTCGAGCAGGGGTAGGCCGGGGGCGTCGGGCTGCTTGTCCGTGTCGCCAGCTAGCAGCAGGTAGCACCGGCGAATCTCGGCTTCCATCTGCGGGGCGGTGAGGCGCTGGCCGCGCACGGCCGCGTCGCGGTGGGCGTTGTGGGCGGCCTCGGTCCAGTGCTGGAGCACCAGGTTGCGCTGCTCGGCGTAGGCGCCGGGCTTGTCGCGCACCAACGAGGTTTTGGGGTTCCAGTGCTCGGGCTGGTACCGCTCGCCCGAGGCTAGGCGCAGGCGCTTGCCTTCCCAATAAAAGGTAAGCTGAATAGGAGCGAGGCCCTTTTTGTTGAGTTTATCCTTTTGTAACTCGCGGGTAACTTCCATGCGGGCAAGTATAAGCAGAAGCGGCCTCTACTTATAAAACACGAGCCTTCCCATAGCAGTGGGCAACAGATTGTGCGCAATTCTGCACATACAAAAAGAAGCATATGTTACCTTCGTACGCCTCGTCGTGTATGCTCCCCCTACTATGTCTGATTTATCTGCGTCGGCTCTGCCAAACGATAGTGCTCACCTAGAAGGCTTATCACGGGTGCTGATGGAAACAGCACAAACCGGTGTTATGCTGCTGCGCCCCTGCTACGCTGCAGACAGCGACACCAT
This sequence comes from Hymenobacter sp. NBH84, assembly GCF_014217645.1. Classification (NCBI taxonomy): domain Bacteria; kingdom Pseudomonadati; phylum Bacteroidota; class Cytophagia; order Cytophagales; family Hymenobacteraceae; genus Hymenobacter; species Hymenobacter sp. NBH84. Next base: position 1,909,289 of record NZ_CP043644.1, on the reverse strand, counting down.
TGTTGACTTTGCCTATGTAGCACTCAATTCGTTGGCAAAAAAGCAGTTACGCCTACCTGAGCACCCGCGTGAGTCATTGCTGACGCTTTTTCCTGCGACTAAAGAGGAGGGCGTGTTTAAGTTCTACTGCGAGGCCTTTCTCTCGGGCGAGGTCACGCGTTGGCAACATATATACCAGCACGACGGGCTGGATGGCTATTTCATGCTCGTTGCACAGCGCTACGAGCAGGTGTTGGTCGTCAACTTTACCGATAACAATGACCGGCCCCGCACGGCCGTAGAAGATGCCCTGCGTGAAAGTCAGACTCGGGAAAAGGCCGCCCGTGCCGAGGCGGAGCGCCAACGAGGCGAGCTAGAGCGCGTGTTTGAACAAGCCCCAATAGCCATTGCCGTGTACCGGGGACCGAATTATATCATTGAGCTGGCCAATTCCACGGTGGCCCGGCTCTGGGGACGCACTCGGGACCAGCTCCTCGGCAAGGGCTTATTTGAAGCCTTGCCGGAGGTAGCCGGTATGGGCTATGAAGAGCTACTTGACGGCGTGATGGCGACCGGCGTGCCCCACGTGGCCCGCGCCATGGAAGCGCAGCACGATCGGAACGGTCAACGGGAGACTGTGTACTGGGACTTTGTGTACGTACCCATGTACGCCGCCGATGGTAGCATCAATGGGGCGATGGTGGTAGCCAATGAAGTGACGCAGCAGGTGCGCGCGCGTCAGCAGGTCGAACAGCTCAACTACGAGTTGGAAGCCCGCGTGGGGGAGCGCACGCGTCAGCTGACGGAGCAACAGGCGCTCCTAAGTCAGATTCTGAGCAATGTGCCGGCCTACATTGCGACCCTCACGGGCCCGGAGCACCGCTTCACGTTCTTCAACGAGCTATTCCACCAGCTTTCCGCCGGCCGCGTCGAGCTGAATTTGCCTGTGGAAGAGGTGTTGCCCGAAGCAGTAAAGCAGGGGTTTATCAGCATACTGGATCAAGTATACGCCACTGGTATGCCCTACATTGGGCAGGAAGTGCCCATCTATCTCTATAACGCAGCTACTGGGCAGCAAGAGTTGCAGTATCTGAACTTCGTCTACGAACCGCTCACCGATAAGCAGGGGAGTACGGTGAGCATCTTGGTATTTGCCGTGGATGTGACGGAGCAAATGCTCGCGCGCCAGCAAACGGAAGCAGCGCAGGAACGGGTACAGCAACTCAACGAGGAGCTAGCGGCCATCAACGAGGAACTGCAGGCGACGAATGAAGAACTGCTCGGGTCGAATACGCAGCTGCAGCACATCAACACGGATCTGGACACGTTTGTCTACGCGGCCTCGCACGATTTGAAATCGCCCATTGCCAACATTGAGGGGCTAATCGACGCTCTGCGGGAGTATTTGCCCACCGAAGCGCAGGAGCCCATGGTGCCGCGTCTGGTCGGCATGATAGACAATTCCATCGCGCGCTTTCAAAAGACCGTAGAGCACCTAACGGAGGTGTCGCGGCTGCAAGCTACTCGGCAGCTACAGAGGCCGGAGACGCTGCACTTGGCTAGTATTCTGGAAGAGGTTCGTCTGGACTTGCTGCCGCTACTGGAAAGCAGCCACGCCGACCTTCACATTGCGGTAGAAGACTGCCCCAGCATTCATTTCCCGGTGAAGAGTATGCGCAGTGTGTTCTTCAACCTGCTGAGCAATGCCGTGAAGTACCGTGCTCCCGACCGCGAGCTACGCGTGCAGGTGCGCGCCCAGTGCCTGCCGACGCGCCTAGTGGTCGAAGTACAAGATAATGGTCTGGGCCTAAGTGAGGCGCAGCAAGCCCAGTTGTTTACCATGTTCAGGCGCCTGCACACGCACGTGGAGGGCTCGGGCGTAGGCCTTTATTTAATTAAGCGAACAGTCGAAAACGCAGGCGGTACCATCACGGTAGACAGCCAGCTCGGCGTTGGCTCAACCTTTACAGTGACGTTACCGCGGCGCGCGTAACGTCGCCACTCTATACCCATGGAAAAACTCCCGCATATTCTGCTCGTTGATGACGACGATACCACCAATTTCATCCATGAGACCCTGCTTACCAAGTTGCAGGTAAGCCACGATATCCGCGTGGCCACGAGCGGGGAGCAGGCACTTGAGCTTCTTACCCAGCAGCCGCCTTACGTACCCACCTTGCTGCTGCTCGACTTGGCAATGCCGGGGATGGGGGGCATTGCGTTTTTGGAAGCCTACCAGCGCCTGCCGCAAGCGCAGCAGGACGCCACCAAAGTTATCGTGCTCACCACGTCGATGGATTCGCGCGATTTAGAGCGCATCGATGATTTACCGATTGCCGGACTCGCTAGCAAACCGCTTAACCGTGAGAAGATTGATACGTTGCTGAGGCTTCATTTTCAGCGGCAGCTGCCAGCAGAATAGGTGACATTTGGTAGCCTAATAGCAGGAGCCTGCAATACCGGAAGTTCTCTTTCTATCAGTGGAAAATAAGATGAATAAGAGAAGGCCTCATGTTGAGTTTTGTCCTGCGGTGAACTTCCGTAGCGCCAAAATGCAGAAGCCAGCATGAGCTTCTGCATTTTGGCGCTACGTTAATTGGGGGTTAGGACGAGTTATGTTAAGTTAAATCCACATTAGTTAGTTTATAATGTGCTAATCAATTCCTATGGTAGATGTCCGTTTTGTTAACTTTTCTAAAATTTCCTTAACATTATCGGAGTAAGTAGTAATTATGTCTGGGCTATTGCCCTCTTTTTCGCCTTTGTTATTTGAATAATTCCTCTCTGTGTTAGCGTAGGTTATATTTATATTATTAGTTGTGGCTTGATCTCCAAACTCGATAGATGTATGAATAGCTGCTAATTTTATTTCAATACTAGTTGTTTCGTTTTGATAGTATTTTACATTGCTGATATTGGCTTGATAAAGCTTAGTGAAATATAAAAATATAGATATCAAGCTAATAAAAGCGACAAGTCTGGGAAGGTATTTTATTATAAATACGTGTAAGTTGTCATTTATTTTTAATAGCCTATGTACTCTACATCCTCATCTTTGTCGCCGTCTTCTTCTGTAATACCCTCTATGGCTTCTTTTAACACACTTTCGTTTAGTAAAAGAAGCGCTTGCTCAACCTCTAATAATTCTGCCTCTTTATTCTTGTTAAGAAAATCCCACCCATTATTTAAACTTAAAACCTTTTCAATGTACATGATACAAATATTCGGAAAATTAGTTGTTATTAATTAATTAATTAATTAATTCGACCGATTATGCCCACCGCGCAGTAGCTTCGATATCGGCGGCTTTTAGGGCTACTTTCCACTTAGCTGAGTGAGCATATTTAGCGTTCAATTATCAAATGGCGTTAGGATCAATGTCAAAGGTAGCTTCAGCAGATATGCTATCTGGTCCCATCACCTCGACAGTCACCTTCTCCGCTTGCATGAGTTTGTGTGGGTAGGCCCCGCCCTCTTTAGTGGCGAACTGGTACCACCGCAGACCCAAACGATGAGCAGTATCCAGCGCGGCTACTTTGAGGAAGAATACTGCCTTGCCGCTTACAGGCTTTAAAGCGAACTTGTCAGTATTGGTAATGAACATGCCTAGGCTGTTTGCAAAGACTTTCGGAGCGAAGCTCATTTCCTCTTTGGGTTTGAAAATGCCGATGAGTACACATACTACGGCAAAGCCGATAAGTAACTTTTTAATCATAAAGGGTTGTAAAAAACTGTTAGTGTGGTCTAATTCTCCCGATTTCGGCTACCCCGCAGCAGCACCAGCATTTCCTCCTTCGCGGCAACCAGGGCTTATGCGAGCTCTAGCTGCTGGCGTAGGCTGGCCACCTCGGCGCGGGCCATATCGCGCTCGGCACGCCCGGCCAGTGCGACTACTACAGCTTCGACAGCAGCGGCCGCTACGAGGTGCAGGACCCGCGCGACTACGGCCTGCGCGGCCTGGTGAAGATGATCGACAAGATGGGGGCGAAGGTGGCCCGCGCCATCATCTACGACAACCAGGCCCCCGGCCGGCCCGAAATCCTGCGCAAGGAGCGCGGCAGCTGGAACAGATGATACTGCGCGAGGGCGACGTAATCCGCACCAGCTACAGCACCGGGCCCTACCGCATCCGCCAGCTCACGGCCGAGGGCCGGCGCCTGCACCTATTGTGCGAGGACCTGCGCCCCGGCGTGGGCCGGGCCACGGCCTACCTAAACGACTTTGAGCAGCAGCCGGATGGCACCTGGCAGCGGGCGGGCTCCACGGACCAACTCTTTTTCATCGAGCGCCCGGCCCCGCGGCCCGGCACACAGTTCGACCTATTCGAGCAATGACCGAGCTAGACGCTGAAACCACCTCGTGGGTCAGGTTCTACACGAGCTTCTTCACGGAGTACGCGCTCCGCAACGACCTACAGCAGATGCAGGAGCGCACCCGCTGGTTCTCCTATGGCCGTGAGCAGGAGCGGGAGCCCCGCATGGTGGCCGCGCAGCACATCCTGGAAAACCTCCATGTCTACACGCTACCGATCCCAAGGCCATGATGGAGGCCATGAACCTGCGCCACCTCGACCAGAGAATTGATGTTGAGCGGCATGAGGCGCTGGCGCTGAAACAGTCGCTGGAGCACTACCTCTACCACCTGGCGCAGCAAAGCAGCGCGCGCGGTCTGAGCACCGACGAGGCCCTGCGCCTCAAGCCGGCCACCCGCCTGCTCACGCGCCTAAGCAAGATGTTCACCGGCACCTGGCTCAGGTATGGGATGAAACGCTGCTTCCAGCACAGGCCGCGCACGTGGCAGCTGGAGTTCGATGAGTTGTTGCTGCTGCGCACGCTCTATTTGGCCGGTGAATTGCCTGACGAGGGTCCGGGCAGTGCCCAGCGCCTGGCGCTCTGGAACCTGCTGGGCAAAATCGACCAGAAGGCGCAACGTCTCACCTCTTATTTCTCCCTATGATATGATTCTCTACGATACGCAAGTTGTTAAAGGACAGTTTGAAACCATGAGCGCCTTCGATCTGCGTGGCCTGCGCAGCAGTCGGAAGGAGGATGAGCTGCTATGTCGCCTGGTTGATCGGGAGCTGGAATTTCGGGCCGATGTCTGCTCGGGTATACTCGATACGGAGTCGATGCAGGAGTACCTGGCCAGAGGCTGATCGGCAGCTAGGGGCCTACCGCGCAGGGGTAAGGACAGAGGTTTGGTATAGCTTTGGTAATTAGCTATATTGTAGAGTATATGATTCCTGTATAATTTCGAGAGGTAGTGCCGCTACCCTTACCCAGTCAATACTCCTTGGCGGTCCCCAGCGCCCGTCCTTTCCCGCTTTTCGCTACTTGGCTAGGTTTGAATCTTTCAAAGACAGACCGATGCTAAAGACCCTGGATTTTCCCGTGAAGCCCCACGTGCGCAAGTACCTGCTATTGCACCTGGGCGTGGAGCCCTACGTGCTGAACCCCAGCGGGCGCTTCGGCAAGATTCTGTTTCACTTGCTGCGCCGCCAGGTGAAGGGCAAGCTCTGGCACGCGGGCAGCCGCGAGGGCTGCACCCAGACGCTGCAGGTGGACCTGCGCAACTTCCCCGTGCACCAGTACGGGCTGACGGAGTTGACCGACTACTCCATCTTCCAGTTCAACGACTTTGTGGACGAGACCCTGAAGGAGGAGCTCTACACCTGAATCCGCAACTTCGTGAACCGGCGCACCACCATCCGCGAGGTCATCCTCGACTTCATGGCCGGCTACGACCTGTTGGAAGAAGACATCCAGTTCGAGACCCTGCGCAAGGCCGTGCAGCGCAACGTGAACGTGAAGGAGCTGAAAAATAAGCGCCCGAAATCGGTAGGAAAAATGTCCCGCGAAAAGGTGGTTTTGTCCCAGGAATCGGTGGATTTGTCTCACAAACCGGTGGGTTTGTCCCGCTACGCCGACGTATTGGCTCTGCGTCAGAAACTTATGCAGACGCCGCTCACGCTCTTCGCACGCTAAATGGCCTTCGCATTCGACCCTTTCGGCCCGCGCAATCTCTACAACGCGGCAGCCGGCGAAGACAACATTGGCGGCCTGGCCGCGGTGTGGTACACGCCGGCCCGCAACTTCCGCTCGTGGCCCGCCTTGGGCGAGCTGCGCATCGCCGCCCTCGACCTGATAGAGGGCGCTACTCGGTACCAGCTGCTGAGCACGTGCGGCTCGCTGAGCTACGACCAGAAACCGAAGACCCTCCCGCGCCAGGGAACCGTGCAGGCGCAGAAGCTCACGGGCGCTATTCCGCGCCACGCTGGCCACGGGCCTGGAGCCGCTGCCGGCCGGCCAGTACGTGGCCCTGTACCGCGCCTGAACGGCCAGGTGCAGCTCGTAGGCACGCCCGCTGAGCCACTGGAGCTGAGCTACTCCTACTCAGCCGGTACGGAGAGCCGCCGCAACGGCTACGACTGGACACTGCAAGGGGAGACGCCGCGCGTGGCGCGGCCCTCCCTGGGCTCGTGGCTCGTATCGGAGCGCGGGCTAGAGCTCGGCGAGCTGCAGGGTAGCGGTGATGGCTCGGTGCAGTTGCGCACGGCCAGCGGGCAGTTGCTGGCCACGGTGCCGGCGGGCAAGTCTATCGTCCTCAAATCCGGCTTTAAGCTCGGCTACGAGATAGTATAGTCCTTTTTCGAGGCGTAGGGGAGGGGTTGCTTTGCCGTATCTACGGCAAAGCAACCCCTCCCTGCTTATAAGCTGAAGTGGCAGACGCGCTTCCGCGACAATGACAACTTCGAGATTGGCGAGGCGGATCAGCGCGAGTTCGCACTCGACACGGCCAACACGTTCGGCCTGGCCGATACCGCGTGGAACTACCGGGGCCCCTTAGTGGTGCCCACGGCGCCTGATACCCTGCTCGTGACCAAAGGAGACGTGTTTCGCTCGGGAACAGGCCTGTGGCAAGTGCTGGAGGCCGGTAGCGTGAGCACCGCGCCAGTGGCAGGACCGCAGTGGCGGCAGCTGCTGGATTTTCCTGAGTTGGGCTACCAGGACGGGGGCATATATTCCCTACCAGTTCCAGCAAGTGAAGCGCAATTGGGCCTACTGGATAGGCCAGCAGCGTTGGCTGTCGTTGCGCGACATGGAGGCCTACGCGGTGCCGACTGCCGGCCCAAACTGGAGGCTATTATTCGATTGTGCCGTGTCCGTTGGTCGGATTGAGGTGCTATCTGCCTTCGACGGCCGTCGTCGGTACTACGATAGTTTCTACCTGGCCCAACAACAGGCAGCGGCAGGGGATGTAATCACGTTTGGCGGCGGCGAGTTTGGCTCTACCACCGATGATGTGCTGTTCGAGAAAAGCCTGCACGTCCGCCTTTCGTGTACCACCGTGTGGACCGTGCGCAATGCATACGTGCATACCGGTTCGTATGCGGCCCGTACGGTGACCATCGAAGGCGGGACGCTCAAGGAGCTCGTCAATTGGTACGGCCCGATTGACGGCGCGACGCTGGTGCTGCGCAATTTGCGCCACGAGGGCAACATTATCCATAATGGCTTTCAGAACGCCAGCCAGCTCGGCCTCTACGCCTACGTGCTGAATAACGTGCAGGCGTACGCGCCCGCGAACACCATCTATTTTGAGTCCAGAGCGCGTAATATATAACAACTACAACCGTTGTGCACAGCTCACGCTACGCAACAACACGCGCATTGAGACGGTCAACACACCTGTATTTGCCTGGGTAAGTACGCCCGCAACAGTTGATAAGCAATATAACCTCATCCGGTAGCACAATTGCGAACTGGTTTGTCAGGATACCAGTGTGCAGCTCGTTTCAGTACCCACGGACACGGTAGCTGTATTTCTACAATGTGCGCTACCGCGGCCAATGGCAGTCGGGGCTGGCCAGTGAGGTGGCCTATCAGAATACCAACACCGGAGGCGAGAGTAATGCGGGCACCCCGACCGACCTGAGCGCCTATGAAACGGCCGCCCAGGCAGCCGCAAAGTACGAAGTAGAGACCCCGCACAACCACCGTAGTAACGTTCGCCAAGCACGCCGAATACGCGCCCGTGAACACCACCTTCACAGTGGACGTGACGGGGGCGAAAGTAGGGCGGGTGGTGCGGATCAAATTAGGCGTTAGCGCTACGGAGCCTGCCATACCCGGCGCTGGCTTTACCAAGCTAACCAGCGCCGTATTCACGGCGGGAGAAGGGCATGTGTATTCGTTTTGCGTGGCGGCCGACAGCACGATCGACTACTATATAACCGTACTGGGATGAGCCTAAGAAGAATGTTTTTTGCGGGGCTGGCAGCATCAACCCTGACGCCCGCCATGTCCTCCCCACAAAAGGTTGTAAAAGATGGGCTTATTGGCCACTATGAGCTACCCAGCCAGAACGCAACAAGCGCAGGTGGTACGCTGACGTAGCGCAATTCCATACTAAATACGTCTATGCCCGCGCTAAGCGGAGCGGGGGCGCTAGTGACAAAAAACAGCGAAACGTATGTTGAGCTGGTGAACGGTGCGCAACTGGTGGGGGCACTTGCCTACGACATAGGTTTTCCCCTCACCATTATAGCCTTGCTGGATTGCGACATAAACACCTACTCAAAAGCGAGTTACGACGTTAGTTTCATCCGTGCAATTAGTTCCTACCAGGATAATCTGGCCTTGATGATTTATACCGGACTTGGTGGCAGTAGTACCGCCTGAAGATATACGCAGGCTCTGGCTACGGAGAAGGCTCATCTGTTCGAGGGAGAGGTAAAATGGTGCTGTATGCTACGCTAGGCGGTGGGGGTACTGCTGGCTCTCTCTCCGCCAATAAAGACCAATTAACACAGTTTACCAGCAACGCCTACCCATTGCCTATCAAGACATTTGAATTAGGCAGGTATGGTACCGTAGCGTTTCGCGAAGTGCTGGTCTATAACCGTACGCTATCAGTGGAAGAAGAAGTGAAAATGAAATCCTACTTACTGTAAAATAATGCTTGTAGCCTACCATAACCAACCCGTTGAGGTGGACGTAATCGATTACACGCGCAGCGCCACCACTTACCAGCAGGTCGCCTGCAATGAGAAGTTTGCTATATACCATCATCCAGATGGTTCCAGTACCGTTCGTATGCCGCTATCACTGGACGCGTATGCTGCCCATGCAGACGGCACGAAAGCAGAACGCTTAGAACACGTGAAGCGTAGCGATATTCTTATTGCATAAAGAAGCCGCGCCGTGGACCCCGAAACCGGTGTCATGCGCTACCGGCAGCTCACGAGCACGACGGCTATCAACTATGTTACTGGCGAAACCGAGGCGCTGCCCCTACTGGAAAATGGCTTAGGCGACTGGCCGGGTTATTTAGAGGAAAAGCCGGAGCCGCTGATGCTCCAACCGTTTTTTCCTGCGCAAGCTGTTTGACCAGCTATTGCGGCCCTTCTGCGAGCAATATATACGCGACGCTGATGCGGAGCCCAGCCGATTTAAGTAATGCTCGAACTGCCCGCTATCGTTTTTCTCTTACTGCTGGCTGCTGTGCTGGGTATGCTCAGCTACCTGGCTTGGAAGTTCTTTGTCCGCAATTAAAACTTTATTACTCACAATAGGTTTGGTTAGATCAGATAGGCATACGTCTTGGCTAGTGCACTTATTTATACGCTCATACCCCTATGGCCCTCTATACCTTCCGAACCCGAGCGGGCCGCCTGCTGCAGCGGGCTCTTTTGCGCAATCGCCACTTTACACTCATATCAAATGACTGCTGGGGAGCAGAAGTATATAAGTTTTATAATCTGCTGTGGAATACACCCTGTATCGGCCTGTATCTAGTAGCCGAAGATTATCTGCGCTTGCTTGAAAACCCTCAGCGCTACTTGGATGGAAACGTCGTGTTCGTGGCAGTATCGCGCCATGAAGCCGTCAACCAACACCGCGCAATCAAGCCGCATCCGATCGGACTGGTGGGAGGAGATGTAGAAATTCAATTCCTGCATTATCACTCAGAGCAAGAAGCCCGCGAGAAGTGGGCACGGCGCTGCGCTCGCATTGTGTGGGATAATTTAATTGCGAAGTTTGACGGTAGCAAGGACGGCGCTACAGCAGAGCTTGTACAGCAATTCGACCAGTTGCCTTATCCGAAGAAGCTTACCCTGCTGAAAGAGTCGCAAGAAGGAATTAAGTCCGCTGTAGTTGTGCCGCATTATACCACCGATGGTCTGTTGCAGTTTGCAGTATCTATGCAGGCATTTGATCTCACAACTTGGTTGAATACAGGTAAGCTTCGCACAGGCAGCCTATATAAAATAGCTAGAAAGCTGCTCGTATTAGAATAGGGGCTTAGGAAGCAAAACTAATTAGAGGGGCTGTTGACGAAGCAATTTAAGTAAGAGTTTGTACAGGTCTTCGTGGCGATGATTGAAGCGAAACTCGGCCTCTTTCAAGTGTAGTAAAAACGTATGGTTGGGCACGCCCTTGAAGCGTTGCAGATGGGCTTTGGCAAAGCTCCAAAATGATTCAATCCCGTTGATATGCGAGGCTCCCTGGACAAACTCGTTCTGCCCATGATGCACCCGAAAATGACGGTCGTAGCCCACGTCCACCAAGCCATCATAGCCGCGCCAGCCATCGGTGTTGACCATCGCCGTGACATCAATCTTACCCCGAATAATAGCTTGCAGGGTCTTTTTCGAGCAATCCGGGACGATTTCCGTGTATACCTGAGCCCCGCGTTTGAACAGGCCAAAGACAATGGTTTTACCCCCCGCTCCCCGGCCCCGTTTGCCGCGTACGCGCCGCGGGCCGAAGTAGCTCTCGTCCAGTTCGACGGCCCCGTCCAGGTCAGCCGGCACCGGGCTGCAAGCTAGCAGCCGGTGGCGCAGGCGCAGGTATATGTCGTTGACCGCGCGTACGCTCAGACCCGTCAGCCGGGCCGCGTCCGAAGCCGTCAAATCCAGCGCGAAAAGACGCAACAAGTAGCGAAATTTGACCTCGGAAATTTTGCTGCACTTATAATAGCGGTTAGTTTGCTGCATAACAGGAAGTTATGCCCCATTCCTCGCTTTTTGCTTCCTAAGCCCCTAGAATAATAGAAGGTAGCACAAAGCGGCCATTCTCCTAGCCGCCTGCTTTGTAAGCAGGCGGCTTTTTTGTGTCCTTTTTGCCAGCCTCCGCTACCGGCAGTTTTGCATCACTTCTTACCTAAAGTGATGCGAATCAATACCCTTCTATCTGCTATGCTGCATGGTGCGTTCCTGCTGGAAGGAGCGGCCATGCAAACCTTTAATGTCCTGGCCGTGCAGGTGCTCACCGGGCAGCTCCAGGCTTCGAGCTTCGAGAACGAGGACAAGAAAGAGCCGGTAGCCGCCTGCTACGCCCTCACCCCGCACGACGCGGGCCTGGGCATTATCGGCTACGGTGCGCTCAATGAGGTGGCCGCCGGCTCGGTAGCCATCCATACCATTGCCGGCGTGATGCTGCCCGAGGACTCGTGGTTCACCGGCATGGGCACACGCACCATTGGCCAGCGCATCCAAGCGGCCGACGCGCACGAGAACATCATCGGCCACGTGGCCGTGTGGTGCACACCCGGTGGCAGCACCATAGGCCTGGAGTCGTTCGCCAACATCATTGCCGGCACACAGAAGCCCTTGTGAGCTACGCTGAGCAGATGTGCTCAGCTGGCTACTGGGCCGGCTCCAGCGCCAACGGCGGCATCGTCGTCGGCGGCCGCACGGCCATGATCGGTAGCATCGGTACCAAGACCGAGTTCCTGGACTTCAGAGGCTTCTACGAGAAGCTGGGCATCAAGCAGGTAGGGGCCAATGCCACGGCCTCCACCAACAAGAATGCCGCCTTCGATCAGCTCATTGCCGGCAACGCCGAACCGATCCAGCAGGAGCTACTGGATCCACTGAACGAGGTGCTCCTGAGCACCGTGCGCGCCAACCGCGCCGGCAAGACGGTCTGGGCGACGTACTCGGCACGCTCGACGACGCCGTGAACCTGGTTGCGCAGCTGGCAGAGGAAGCCGGCACCACCGGCACCAGTTTGGTCCAATCCGCCACCATTTCAACTACTAATACCGTGTCGCTTTTCAGCAAGAAAAAACAACGTGACGCTGGGCGCAGCTATGTTCGCCGTGGTCGCCCAAGAAACCGTGACGGCCGAAGCCGCTGCCGCTGCTAACTAGGAACTGGTTGCCGCTGGCATCACTGGCGCTGCCCTCATCACCGAGGCCCAGAGCAAACCTATGAGACTGCCCGGCAGCTCACCACCGCTCAGGCCACCATCAAGGCCAACAACGATGCCCCCGCCGCTGCCGGCGCCACGGATATCGCCGCCCTAGTAGCACAGCGCGACGACTTCGAAGCCAAGGCCAAGGAGTACGGTGCCATGAAGGGCGATACGGCCACCAGCGCCGTGCGCAAAGACGGTAAGAGCGATGTGGAGACGCCCGATGTCGACGCCAGCCAGAAGCTGATCGACGAGCTGCCCCACAACCAGGCCCTGGACAACAACCCGCTGTTCGCGGCCGCCAATTAGGCGCGCCAGGCCTCCCGCATCATTGCTTTCAACTGCTTCATTTTTAACTCTCTATACGAGTACTGCAATGACTATTGCGAATATTATCACCGAGTTGGGGGCGTACTACCTCAACAACGGGCAGAACGCTACCCGCCTGGTGCAGCTGCTGTTCCGTCCGGCCGTGACGTCGCTGCTGTTCACGCCGGCGCGTGACCGACGACACCATCTACCAAGCCTCGCAGACGCGCCTGGGCGGCATCCTGCAGCCCTTACACAAGAACTGGACGCCGCTGGGTGCCCTGGAGGCGCTGCCCATCGTCATCAAGAACTTCCGCCTGAAGGCCGACCTGGAGGAGACGCCGGACGATCTGGAGGCCACGTGGCTGGGTTTCCTGGCCGGTGACGGCCTGGACCGCAAGACCTAGCCCTTCGTGCGCTGGTTCATTGAGGTGCACGCCTTGCCCCAGATCCAGGAGACTACGAGCTGAACGAAGTATACCTGGGTGTGCGCGTGGAGCCCAACGGCCAAGCCCCCGGCGCTGCTGGCACGGCTGTGGACGGCATTCGCAAGCAGATCAACGACTTTGCCGGCGCTGGCCGCACCGAGCCGATGATTCTGGGTACCATCCCCACCGACCCGAAAGCGTTCTGCGACTACGTGGAGTCGATGGCTCACCAGACGGTGAAGCGCTACCGCAACGTGCCCATGTTCATGAACATGAACGAGGACGCTGGCCAACAGCGTGCTGAATGAGCAAACCTACCAGGATGTCATTTACGCGGTGAAAAAGGCAGCGGCCGAGCGCGAACTGGCCCTGCTGCAGGAGAAAGGGGGCGTGGAGTCGGCCGAGTACGCCAAGGCCACTGCTGCCAAGCTGAAGGAAGAGGCGGCCTATATCACCAAGAAAAAAGCCCTAGATAACGAGCTGGTGAAGTTTGAGATGCTGGTAGGGGCTGCCAAGAACCTACTCACCACCGAGGAAGTAGCGTTTCTGGGCGAAGCCTTCGGCAAGAAGAGCGGTATCTACAAAGCGGCCATTGCCGCGCAGAAGGCGGTGGCCATTGCGTAAATTGGTATTGGGCTGAGCAAGCAGTTTGCGACCAACGCCGAGGCCGGCGCCAAGATTTCGGCACTGTTCCCGCCGGCTTCCATTGGCCTGGGTACCGCCTACACGATTGGCGCAAACGCGGCCTCGACGGTGAGTGCCGGCGTCGCGACGGCCAAGGTGCTGGGCTTTCGCACCGGTGGCGCCACCAGTGCTGCTGGCATGGGGCGTGAGGTAGGGCTGCAGGTAGGCAGCAACGGCAAGCTGGTCGACTCCGATGGTTTCGCCGTCGCCGGCGTGGTACACGAGAACGAGTACGTCATCCCAGCCTGGCTGCGGCAGGATCCGCAAGTGATCCAGATGGAGCAGTATCTGGGGGCCCGCCGGGTGCGCGGCTACCTGGATGGTGGGCCTACCTCGGACGACGTGGTACTGGCAGCGCCGAGCACCGTAGCAAGAGAGCAGGGCCACCTCGTGCAGCTGCTCACCGACCTACTCACTGAGCAGCGCCGGCAAAACGAGCAGATGACGACTTGGGTGCGTGAGCTGCAGGTAGTGAACAATCTTTACGAATTCGACAAAGACTACGATACCTATAAGAAGGTAAATCAACAGAATGGTATCCGTAGCTGAGTAGGTGTTCAAAACAAAGTTCTCTATTGAAAACGATTTAAACTCTCACGAACTCCCGTTTCAAGTGCTATCAGCAGTAACCATTACGTGGTGAAAGTGCTTGTATTACCTACCTACATAAGCTGGTAAAAGAAAATTAATGTCGAATTAGATGATTTGGCCCTTTTCTGAGTAAGAGGAAATATTAATCAAATAGCTGTCTATTAGACTCTTGAATGGATGGTTATGAGCTTAGCAAGCCTAAAATTTGATTCATTATTATTGTGTTACCTTTGTGTTAAAAAAGAGATAAAATCTTTTTACAAATTATCCTTTACTCGTAACGTTTAGTAGATAGCTACTATTTTGTTTACGCTAATTAGTAAAATAGGATAATTTATAGAAAGTATAACTGCTCTCATATGTCGGAAATGAAATTAAAAATTAGAGTTAATACTAATTATATAGTAAACGTTCTCGCATTTATAGCAATGCTGCTAATAATTATGGGGATTGTAGTTGCTATTTTACTTACATATACTCCGTATAAAACTGCATTAGGAATAATTCCATTTTTTAATATGGATTTAGAGTCAACAATAACGTCATATTATTCCTCGTTTATTTTATTGTTTAGTGCTACAATTCTATCGTTTATTGCGCAGGAGTGCAAGAGTATAGAGAATAGTTATTGGCGACATTGGTATGGCTTATCAATAGGATTTTTATTTTTATCTATAGATGAAAGCGCAAGTATTCATGAGTTTTTAGCAAATGTACCTCTGCATTATTTAAATATTAGTGCCAGAATAAATTTTTCGATTGCTATTTTAGGGTTCATAGCCACATTGATTTTACTTTTATTTTATTTTAAGTTTCTGTTGTATTTGCCTGCTAAGACAAGGAATAGATTTATTATAGCAGGTGCAATGTATGTGTCAGCTGCTTTTGGAGCAGAACTAATAGGAGGGTTTATTAGTTTGTATTCAAAAAATTTGGATGCTGGTATTTATCTTGTTGAGGTAGTTATAGAGGAGTCATTTGAAATAGTTAGTATAGTGTTATTTATAAAATATTTATTTTTATACATAGAAGAGAACCTAATAAACACTATGTCTATTTTTTCTTCATTGCCTGAACGGATCAATAGTGAGATGGCTGCAAAAAAATAATTATGCAGGTTCTACTACTCATCAGTATTGAGAAGTACTGTGTATGTGTTGCCTATATATGCTGTACTCACCCGTGCGGTACCTATTGTGTAGTAGTAGAATTAGTTAGGTACTACAGCCAAAACGACTTGCATCATCTCAATATATTAGGTAGTACAAGCAGCAATTAAATAGAAGACATAACGTGTGCTAAGTGTATTGCGCTTGCTCACGCGCAATATAGCATATTAACTATATTAAGTATGCAAGGAAGACAAAAATACAAGTTGGCGTTAATTATTAACTATTTTGGTGAGTTTCCGCCTTATTTTAGTTATTTTTTACAATCATGTGGATATAATACGGAAATAGATTTTATTATTTTTACAGATGCCGATTATTGTCATTATCAACAATATGACAATATTATTTTTATTTCGTCGAGCCTTAGTAATTTTAATAGATTATCTAGTAAGAAGATTGGACTACATATCAACATCAAATCTTCGTATAAGATATGTGATTTTAAACCAATGTATGGTCTTATTTATGAAGATTATTTACGCCAATATAGTCATTGGGGGTATTGTGATATTGATATTATTTTTGGTGATTTATCAAAATGTATAACTCCTGATTTACTTCATAAGTATGATATAATATCTAGCCATCATCAGTATATGTCTGGTGCATTTTCTGTTTATAAAAATACAAAAAATGCTACTATGTTATTTACAAAAAGTAAAGATTTAAAAAAGGTTCTGTTGGAAGACGAGGTGTTCTTATTCGATGAAGCTAGTAATGTAATTGATAAATTATGGTTAGGGTATAATTTGTCTGACTTTGTTAGTGAAGTCGAAAGTATGTCACATATTATTTCTAGTTCTGATAAACATAATTTGTCTGTGAAATATGCAAATATTATCACAGAAAAATTACAAAGCAAAGTGATATGGAAAGATGGATGTTTGATAGATGATGGGAATGAATTGAGTATTTTTCACTTTTTGATATATAAATCTAGTATTTATTTTCATATAGATAAATTTACAAATAAACGTGAATATGCTTTCATGCAATATGGAATATTTTTGAATTCTGTATACAGTTATACTGTTTGCTGGTTTATATCTATACTCAATAACTTCAGAAAAAAGGTTAGGAATAAACTCATTAGGGTTATAAAGATAAAAAATAAGTAACTCGTCATCCATGTTCATGAATGGAGCATGCTTTGTCTTATAAAATGGTACACTGAGCGCATACTAATTTCGTCTAATATCAAGCATGTGGGGTGTGAATACGCGTCACCACTTGGTATTAGTAACAGTAATAACATCTCTGCGCTTCAACAAGGATTTCGAAGTATAGCTATCCTCTCGTACCTGAAGCCAGAGAGAGTCAAGTAGCTGGTGTATTCCTACTGATGAAGTGTAATGTTTGTATCCAAAAAACGGTCGAATATTGGAGGGCTTTTCAGACCCTGCTCACGCCTACAAAAACGCGGTTTTTTGGAGGCGTTTTTCTTACCGTTTTTTGGAGGTGTCTTAACTATCCAATAAAGAAGTGATTGTTGGAAGGATTTTTGGAAGTGTTGAATAAATCATTACAACGTTTAAATATTGAGGATGGTAGTAACTCTTACAACGCTAGAATCTAGTGCTCAAAACATAGAAAAATCTGCATATACAGGTAGTGATTCAGAGCCAAAAAAGTACGCATACATTGACGCATTGAGGGGCGTCGCTGCACTGGGCATTATAGTGCACCACGTTCCTAGGGCGTATTTAAGCGATAAGATTAACGCCTTCCTGCTTATGGGCGCAGGCGGTGTTCCGCTTTTCTTTATGCTAAGTGCTTTTACGCTATTCTTATCTTACTATAATAGAAAAAATACTAATGAAAAGAATCCTATATGTAACTTTTACCTGCGCCGGTTTTTTCGGATTGCCCCACTGTTTTATGTGCTGGTTCTCGTATCCTTGCTGCTGAATGGTACTGGACTGCAAAATCCGAATGATCCCAGTTCAAAAGTAGGACTGTTAGCTATTGTTGCTAACCTCACTTTCACGTTGGGGCTGCATCCTTATTGGATTAGCTCTATTGTGCATAATGGCTGGTCTATTGGCACAGAAATGCTGTTTTACCTATTTGTTCCTTTGTTATACCGCTGGGTAAAAAGTGTCTACCATGCAATGTGGTTTTTAGTGTTCGGGTTAATCTTTGCGAAAGCGACTATATTCTCTGTGGCCCATATTATACCACGGTTTGTATCGGCTGAGATGACGAAAAGTGGTTTATGGAACGCGTTTCTTTACCAGTTTTTTCCGTCACAGGTACCCATTTTCGCGCTTGGTATTCTTTTGTATTTTCTTATTAGGGCGTATCAAAACTCTGCTCTGGACGATCAGTTATTGAATAGGCGCAGATTAGCATGGCCGATTCTTACTCTATTCGCGTTGCTATTTATCAACGGGCCGTTGCAGACGTTTTCGACGGATGGAATAATTCCTTCGTTTATATCGACCTATACGCTACTATATATGCCCTTCATCTTCGCGCTGTTCCTAAATCCAGTGAAACTTGTAGTAAATAAGGTTATGATTTACTTAGGTAAAGTAAGTTATAGTCTTTACCTAACGCATGCATTAGTCATCATTTTCTTAGAGAATGTGTTACCTCCATTTATTTTAGGGCGAGGCTTGTTGAATTATGCGTTATTTTTAGGTATGACACTGCTTATCACGGTATTACTGTCAACGCTTACCTACTTCTTTATTGAAAAGCCAGGACAGGTTTGGGGGCAGCGTATTATCAGAAAAATAGAAGGTTAATTGCGATGAGAGTGGCTATCTACGCTCGTGTGAGCACGCGTGATAAGGGCCAAGACACCGAGAACCAGCTGCGTGAGCTGCGGGGCTTTGCTGAGCGCCTCGGCTATTCTGTATATAAAGAGTACACCGACCAGGAGTCTAAAGCCAAGGCCGACTGGCCAGCCTTCAAGCAACTCTTCCAGGATGCTCACCAGCGCCGTTTCGATGTGGTACTACTTCGGGCTCTGGACCGATTCAGTAGGGAAGGAGTAGCCGAGACGCTGGGCTACCTGCAAAACCTATCCGTTTCGGGTGTGCAGTTCAAGAGCTTCACCGAGCAGTACCTAGATAACACTGGGATATTTAAGGATGCTATCATCAGTATCCTGGCTACCATTGCCAAGCAGGAGCGCGTGCGCCTGAGCGAACGAACCAAAGCAGGCTTGGCGAAGACGTTAGCGAAGGGCACTGTACTTGGTGCCCCGACGAAAAGTATTAGTATTATTGAGCAGGTACAAGCCCTAAAAGCCACTGGCGTTTCCAATCAAACGATACAAAAACCTTGCAAATTTCCCCCAATACAGTGGCTAAATATATCAAAAATGAGGGTGTTATGCCACCTATTTGAGGGTAAAAGTGCCCTACAATGCTGCAAAGCATATGTGATGCTTCCGGTTGGAGTGCCTTTTTTGGACCCTGCTACAATGGATTATACTGAATCGCCTCATACGCCGCGTTTTCATGTTTCATGTGTAACCAAGCTATCCCACTGGGGGCTCCTTACGCCACTTGGCAGGCCGTCTTGCGGTAGGCCTGCACCAGCTCGCTCCTGCTCGTCGATGTCCAGGTAGCAGTTGAAACTCTTCTCGGTGGTGTGGCCCGTGGCCAGCATCTGTACCCTGGCGCGGAAAGGTCAATGCCTATGTATACTAGCTTGCTACCCCGTAGCAAGCTAGTATACATAGGCATTGACCTCGTCCCGTAAAACTGGGCCACGCTAAAGTAGAGCAATCAGGCACTTGTCGTACCTTAAAACCAAGAGACAATTGCCATGAAGAAGACCAAGTTTACCGAGGCGCAAATCGTGTTTGCGCTCCGCTAGGCCGACACCGGCGTGGCCGTCGCGGAGGTGTGCCGGAAGATGGGCATCAGCGAGGCAACCTACTACAACTGGAAGAAGAAATAAGGCGGGCTGAGCGTGCCCGAGCTACGCCGGCTGAAGCAGTTAGAAGAAGAGAATCTGCACCTGAAACAACTTGTGGCCGACCTGAGCCTGGACAAGCAGATGCTGCAGGACGTACTCAAAAAAAAGTTCTGAGGCCCCAAGCAGCGTCGACCCGCGGCTCAGCACCTAATCGACGCCTACCGCATCTCCGCTCGTCGTGCCTGTCGGGTGTTGGTGTTGCAGCGCTCCAGCTGGTCCTACAAAGCTCACCGCCGCGACGACACCGTGCTGCGCCAACGGTTGCGGGAGTTGGCGCACGTGCGTATCCGCTACAGTTGTCAACGCCTGTTCACGTTGCTACGTCGCGAAGGCTGGGCAGACAACCATAAGCGCGTTCATCGGCTGTACTGCCTGGAGGGCTTGAACTTACGCAGTAAACGACCTAAGCGCAGTCGGGCCGCCGCCCACCGGTTAGAGCGGGTCGCACTCCAGCGTCCACATCAAAGCTGGAGCATAGATTTTGTGGCGGATAACCTCTTTGACGGCCGTAAAATCCGGGCCTTAACAATAGTCGATAACTTTAGTCGTCAATGCCTGGCCATTCACGTTGGGCAATCGCTTAAGGGCGAAGACGTCGTAGCCGTCATGACCCGCTTACAGCAGCAATTGGGCGTCGTACCCGAGCGCATTCAGGTCGACAATGGCAGTGAGTTTATCAGCAAGGCGCTCGACCGCTGGGCCTATGACCAGCACGTCACGCTGGACTTCTCCCGACCGGCTAAACCGACCGATAACCCGTATAGTAAGTCGTTTAACAGTAGCTTCCGGGAGGAGTGTCTAAACGTGCACTGGTTTCTGGCGCTGGCTGACGCCCAGAAGAAAATCGAGCACTGGCGGCAGGAGTACAAAGGCTTCCGACCGCACAGTTCGCTACAAAATTCAACACCTGATCAAGTAGTGGCTGCTGCCACTACGGTCGAGCTTCAGAATACCTGATCCTCCCCTTTCGAGCGGTCCGATAAATAGGAGGAGGTCAAAGTTACGCCTTTCTTTACTCACCACTAGCACTCGATTAGGGGAAGCGTACAAATATAACGGCAAACCAAAAAGGCTAGCAGAATTGAGAACAAGGCTAAATCAGAAAATTGGATGCCTCCTCTAAATGCGATTCGCCTCGTAAATAAAAAACGGCCTTTCCTGCTCAGAAGTAGGAAAGGCCGTTGGGTAAGTACCAGAGAGACAGTTAGGGAGTGCAGAGTAAGGCTATCAGGCTAAACAAGAGCAGGATGAAGCCAATAAATAATAATTGCCAGTGGTTTTTTGACAAACTGGTGTGCTCCGGTTTCCATTCGTTACGATGCATAGAGGGTAGGAGTGAAGCAAATAGTTAGGAGTGAAAATAGCGGAAAACCGGGCTATCGACGTGACGTTTTTAGTACTTGCCGGGGCGGGGTAGCTTTAGGAGCAGCCTTCAATTCTTCTCTGCGCCGTTGTTCCACTAGGGCATTGCTCCATATATAGACGGTGGCGTTGTTGGTCAGCGTGTTCTGTTCATAGCCCAGGTACGCTTTTTCGCCCTGCCAGACGTGTTTCTCTACGTGGTCGTTGGCTTGATAGCCAGGGCCATATAAATCAGAAAAAGCCTCCAGCATACCCCGGCTGTTGGCGTCGCCCTGGGTTGTGAGACGTACCGTAATGAGCTTGCCTTTATAAAAGTAGTAGAGAATGCTGGCGGCCTGCGCCTGTCCGATTTGGTACGAGTCGGTTGTGCGACGGTATATTTTGGTGTGACCGGTGGCATCCACCAGCACCAGGTTGCGGAAGGCAGAGATAGGCGTTTCAAATGTTACATCCCGAAATCCATACGTGCGGTCTAGTTGCTGCAAGCCATCGGCGGTGGGAGCAGTAGCAAATGCATCAACAGGTTGCTGCTGCGCCTGTGCTATTGGGCAAGCAAAGAAAAGCGCACTAAGTAAAAGAGCGGAAAGTAGCGTACGAGGCATACCCGGAAACGAATAAAAGGGACGGTATGAGAGTATTGCAGACATTAGTGTTTGCCGCTAACGATAACGGTCAAGTACAACATGCCTGTGAAAATTCACTCAAAACACAAGCCAAACGCACTTCTCAAAGAAAAAAAGTCCTATTTCTTTGTCTGATTTAGATAATATAGATGATGGATAGCACGATAAGGAGAAAGGCTAAGTCGCATAGTCCGTGGCATACGTAAAGAGTAGAACAAATAAGAGAGGCTATGCAGTAGGAGAATTAGACGTAGACTCCGACAGTAGGAGGGGAGTTGGCGCGTCATCGGGTAGCACTTCGGCACCGCTGTCGGCGTCGGGCACCAGACGCTTCCAGGCGGCCTGTTTCAGTTCATCGAGGCGGCTTAGTGCATCGAGGATGGTGGTGTTGCTTTGTACTTTATGGAAAAAGCCAGTTTTGTGGCCGGCCTGTATCAGCTGCTCCAGCACCAGGGGGAGCACCCAGCCTACAACGTTGGAGGCCAGCGCCCCGCGTAGCCCCAGGCGCACTAGCACCCGTGCGGCCATGCGCTCCAGTAGCAGCGCCCGCGCGGCCGGAAGCGCCTTGCTGGTAACAAAGTCGCTGACCAGCTGCATATTGCCTTTCTGAATTTCTGCCTGTAGTACATCGTGTACTGCGGTAAGCGCCGTGGCTACGGCCCGACGGAAAAGCTGGCCCGTTTGCCAGGCTGCCAGACTGGTAGATTTGGCAGCTTGCAGGAGGCGGGGCAACAGAGCAGAGGTATTCATGCGAAATATAAAGGGGCTTAGGAAGCAAAAAGCGAGGAATGGGGCATAACTTCCTGTTATGCAGCAAACTAACCGCTATTATAAGTGCAGCAAAATTTCCGAGGTCAAATTTCGCTACTTGTTGCGTCTTTTCGCGCTGGATTTGACGGCTTCGGACGCGGCCCGGCTGACGGGTCTGAGCGTACGCGCGGTCAACGACATATACCTGCGCCTGCGCCACCGGCTGCTAGCTTGCAGCCCGGTGCCGGCTGACCTGGACGGGGCCGTCGAACTGGACGAGAGCTACTTCGGCCCGCGGCGCGTACGCGGCAAACGGGGCCGGGGAGCGGGGGGTAAAACCATTGTCTTTGGCCTGTTCAAACGCGGGGCTCAGGTATACACGGAAATCGTCCCGGATTGCTCGAAAAAGACCCTGCAAGCTATTATTCGGGGTAAGATTGATGTCACGGCGATGGTCAACACCGATGGCTGGCGCGGCTATGATGGCTTGGTGGACGTGGGCTACGACCGTCATTTTCGGGTGCATCATGGGCAGAACGAGTTTGTCCAGGGAGCCTCGCATATCAACGGGATTGAATCATTTTGGAGCTTTGCCAAAGCCCATCTGCAACGCTTCAAGGGCGTGCCCAACCATACGTTTTTACTACACTTGAAAGAGGCCGAGTTTCGCTTCAATCATCGCCACGAAGACCTGTACAAACTCTTACTTAAATTGCTTCGTCAACAGCCCCTCTAATTAGTTTTGCTTCCTAAGCCCCATATAAAATAGGACGGAAGAAGTTGTCTTTGTACGTAGCAAAGCTGCTGGGAAGATGCTATTTTTGTAGATTCTTACGTAGTGCGTTTTTCCATTTATGCCCGCTTTTCTCCTGGATATCAATTTACAGCAACTGCCTGATGAATACCTGGCCGGCGAGTGGCGGGTAGCAGACCGGGTGCTGAACCGCACGGCACCCGATAGCGCACTGGCCCTGGCCACGCGCTTTCTGCTGTCGCCGGGCATGCTGAAGGTGGAAGCGCCGCAGCAGGAGAAAACCGGCTCGTGGGCCGTGCAGCGCGACGAGTTGTTGCAGCGCCCCTACCTGCAACTAACGCTGCCCCAAGAAGATACTCGCGCCCTGATTACGCGCATGCGCCGCTCGCCCGATGGGCGGGAAAGCCGTTTGAACCTGTATTTCCTGTCAGGAATGGAATTACAACTCACGCGCCCGTAACCGCTTTATTAACCTCTACACCTGTCTTCGTATGGATGATGCTGCCCACGCCGCCATTTCGCACTCGGCTGATCAGGAAAACGCTCAGTTTCTCTTTCTGGCTGAGGTAATTCCGCAGTTGGTCTGGATTACCGATCCGGAAGGGTATCACACCTACTTCAATCAGCACTGGATTGATTTCACGGGCTACGATGTAGAAGCCAGCAAGGGCACCGAAATGTGGAACAACCTGCTGCACCCCGACGACCGGCAGCGTGCCCGTGACCGGTGGAGCCACTCGCTGCGCACGGGCGAGTTCTACGAGATTGAGTACCGGTTTTTGTCGAAGCAAGGCGGCTACCGCTGGTTTCTGGGGCAGGCCCTGCCCCAGCGCAATGCCGAAGGCACCATCGTGCGTTGGTTTGGTACCTGCACGGATATTCAAGGACAGAAAGAGAAGGAAGAGCAACTGCGCCAGCGCGAGCAGGAACTCACGACGCTGGCCAATGCTATTCCACAAATGGCCTGGATGGCAGAGCCCAATGGTCATATCTTTTGGTACAACGAGCGGTGGTACGAGTACACGGGCACTACCCTGGAGCAGATGCAGGGCTGGGGCTGGCAGACCGTTATGCATGCCAACTATGTAGACGGCATTACGGAGCGCTTGAGCCGTGCCTTTGAATCAGAGGATTCCTGGCAGGATACCTTCCCTATTCGGAGCAAGGAGGGCGAGTACCGTTGGTTTTTATCGCGGGCCGTGCCGCTGCGCGATGAGAACGGCAAGGTGCTGCGCTGGTTTGGTACCAATACGGATGTGACCGAGCAAAAACAATTGCAGGAGCAGGTAGAGCGTTCCTACTCCGATCTGGAGGCTAAAATTACCTTCCGCACGCTAGAGCTGGAGCATCAGGTGCAGGAACTGCGCCAGCGTCTGGGCGAGGCATAAGAGTTCCAATGAAAGGTAGTAACAGTGAAAAACGGCTTAGTAGGCCGTTTTTTCGCTTTATACCAACGTTGATTTCGTGGTTGCGGTACAAGGGTGAAACGATTCGTCTTTCCTACCCTCCCGTGCTATGCAAGCCATTGTGATTACCGCCGCTGGCGGTCCCGAAAAACTACAACTTCAGCAGGCGCCTACGCCTACCCCCGCTGCGCACCAGGTATTGGTGCGGGTGCAGGCCGCCGGCGTCAACCGCCCCGATGTGCTGATGCGCCAGGGCAAATACGCCGGCGCCGGCGACGTGGCGGGCATGGTGCCGGGCCTGGAAATAGCGGGCACTATAACGGAGTGCGGCGCCGACGTAACCCGCTGGCAGCCCGGCGACGCCGTATGTGCCCTGCTGCCGGCCGGCGGCTATGCCGAGTACGCCGCCGTGGATGCCGGCCATTGCCTACCCCTGCCCGCTGGGTGGAGCCCTGCCGAAGCCGCTTCCCTACCTGAAACCGTGTTTACGGTGTGGCACAACGTGTTTGAGCGCGGTGCGCTGCAACCCGGCGAAACCCTGCTGGTGCATGGGGGTAGCAGCGGCATTGGCATCACGGCCGTGCAGCTGGCGCACGCGTTGGGTAGCCGGGTGGCGGCTACGGCCGGTACAGAAGCCAAGTGCGACGCCGTGCGGGCACTGGGTGCCGAGTGGGCCATCAACTATAAAGAAGAAGACTTTGAGCAAGTGCTGCACGCCGCTGGTGGGGTAGATGTGGTACTGGATATGATTGGTGGCGACTACACGGCCAAAAACCTGCGCTTGCTCCGGCCCGATGGTCGGCTGGTGTTCATCAATGCCATGCAGGGCGCGCAGAGCGAGTTCAACGCGCTGGAGGTGATGCAGCGCCGCCTTACCATTACGGGGAGTACGTTGCGGCCTCGCTCCACTGAGTTTAAAGCCCGCTTGGCCGCCGCTGTAGAGCGCCATGTGTGGCCGCTACTAGCGGCAGGGCAATTTCGGCCGGTTATCTACCGCACCTTTGCCTTGGCCGAAGCTCAACAGGCACACGAGCTAATGGAGTCCAGCGAGCATATCGGAAAAATTGTGTTAACAATAGATTGAGTGGTAACTTGCCGGGCTAAATCCAATTAATTCCCAATGCCACATTCCTGTTACACCCTGCCTCTTGCTCGCCGGGTAGGGCAAGCCATTGTCTGGCTTACACTATTTCTGCTGGGGCCCGCTGCTCTAGCCGAAACCATAAAATCGCCCAACGGTCAACTTATCCTCGATTTCTCCCTGCAAAACGGGGGCGTACCTACCTACCACCTCACCTACAAAGGACGTGACGTCATCAAAACCAGCACATTAGGGCTGGAGCTGAAAGATGCACCGTCCCTAACCGATGGATTTGCTGTGGCCAGCACCAAAAGCGCCGCCATCAACCAAAGCTGGCAACCGGTGTGGGGCGAGGTGAAAACCATTCGCAACCACTACAACGAACTGGCCGTGACACTCACGCAGGCCGCTACCCAGCGCACCGTGCTGGTGCGCTTCCGGGTGTTTGATGACGGCCTGGGATTCCGCTACGAGTTTCCGCGCCAGCCCAACCTGGGGTATTTTGTGGTGAAGGAGGAAAAGACGCAGTTTGCCCTGGCCGGCGACCACAAGGCCTTCTGGTTGCCCGGCGACTACGACACGCAGGAGTACAGCACCGTTACCTCCAAGCTCTCGGAGGTGCGCGGGCTGATGAAGGCAGCCACCACGCCCAACGCCTCCCAAACGCCGTTTTCGCCTACCGGCGTGCAAACGCCGCTCATGCTCAAAAGCAAAGATGGGCTGTACATCAACATCCACGAAGCGGCGCTGGTTGATTATTCGTGCATGTCGCTGGAGCTCGACGACAAGAACATGGTGCTGACTTCGCACCTCACGCCCGACGCGCAGGGCAACAAGGGCTACCTGCAAACGCCCTGCCTCTCGCCTTGGCGCACCGTACTAGTGAGCGACCGGGCCGGTGATATTCTGGAATCCAAGCTGGTGCTGAACCTTAACGAGCCTACCCGGTTCAAGGACACGTCTTGGATCAAGCCTACCAAGTACGTAGGCGTGTGGTGGGAGATGATTACGGGCAAGAGCACCTGGGCCTACACCAACATGGACAACATCAAGCTCGACAGCATTGACTACAGCAAGGTGAAGCCCAACGGCACCCACGCCGCCAACACGGCCCACGTGAAGGAGTACATCGACTTTGCGGCCCAGCACCACCTCGACGCCGTGCTGGTAGAAGGTTGGAACACGGGCTGGGAAGACTGGTTTGGCAAGAGCAAGGATTACGTGTTCGACTTCGTGACGCCCTACCCCGACTTTGATGTGGAGGAACTGCACCGCTACGCCAAAGGCAAGGGCATCAAGATCATCATGCACCACGAAACCAGCGGCTCGGTGCGCAACTACGAGCGCCACCTCGACTCGGCCTTTCAGTTCATGAACAAGCATGGTTACGACGCCGTGAAAACCGGCTACGTAGGCGACATCCTGCCCCGCGGCGAGTATCACTACGGGCAGTGGACGGTGAATCACTATAACTACGTGCTGGAAAAAGCCGCTGAGCACCACATTATGGTAAACGGCCACGAGGCCGTGCGCCCTACCGGCCTATCCCGCACCTACCCCAACCTGATTGGCAACGAAGCCGCTCGCGGCACCGAGTACGAGGCCTTTGGCGGCAACAACGCCGACCACACTACCATTCTGCCCTTCACCCGCCTCATTGGCGGCCCGATGGATTATACACCGGGCATCTTTCAGACTAAGGTGAGTGCCTATAATCCGCAGAACAACTCCTTCGTGCACAGCACCCTGGCCCGCCAACTGGCTTTGTATGTAACCATGTACAGCCCGTTGCAAATGGCCGCCGACCTACCCGAAACCTACAACAAGTTCCTCGACGCGTTTCAGTTTATTGAAGACGTGGCCGTGGATTGGGACGACACGAAAGTGCTGGAAGCCGAGCCTGGCGACTATGTGACCATCGCTCGTAAAGCCAAAGGTACAAACAACTGGTTTGTAGGCAGCTCGTGCGATGAAAACGGCCGTACGTCCAGCATCAATTTCGCCTTCCTCGACCCCGGCAAAAAATACACCGCCACGATTTACGCCGACGCCAAAAATGCGCACTATGAGAAGAACCCGCAGGCCTACCAAATTCGCAAGATGACTGTCACCAGCAAAACCAAGCTGAAGCAGTACTGCGCCCCCGGCGGCGGCTACGCCATCAGCGTAATGGCTGGGAAGTAGTATAAGGGATACAGAGAAAAGGTGTCATCCTGAGCTTGCGAAGGACCTTCTCACGTTTGACGAGTCGTTGTTATGACTGTCGTTCTAGCGTGAGAAGGTCCTTCGCTGCGCTCAGGATGACACCTTTTTTCCTCTATCCATCATATATACCTACCGCATCACCAAGCACATAGGGGTAGGCACTTCTGCGGATTGCCCGGTGGGCGTGAGACGGCCCGTCGATTTATCAATGCGGAAGGAGACGATGTTGTTGCTGCGCTGATTGGCTACCAGCAGCATCTGGCCATCGGGGGTGAGGGTGAAGTTGCGAGGCCAGTTGCCGAGCACCGACTCGTGCTGCACCGGCCTGAGGCGGCCGCTACCCTGGTCCACGGCAAACACCACGATGCTGTTGTGGCCGCGGTTGGAGCCGTACAGAAACCGGCCGTCGGGCGAGAGATGTACGTCGGCGCAGTAGCTCTCGCCGGTGAAATCGGCCGGCAGCGTGGATACTACCTCGATTTCCTGGAACGTGCCCTGGGTCGCGTCGTACGTTAGGGCTGTCATGGTGGAGTTTAGCTCGCTGATGAGATAGGCGCGGCGGCCGTCGGGCGTGAAAATCAGGTGGCGCGGGCCGGCGCCTGGTTTTGTGCGAAACGCCACCGTGGGCCGTAGTTGGCCCAGGCGGGCATCGGCCAGCGGGTAGCCATACACGGTATCTGTGCCCAAATCAACGGAAAAAGCAAAGCGGCCAGCCGGGTCGGGGAGGAAGCAGTGGGCGTGGGGCGTGGTCTGGTTGGCGTGCGGCCCTTTGCCCTGGTGCTGATCGAAGAGGGTAGCCGGGCCGATGCCGCCGTTGGGCTGCACGGGCAAGGCGGCCACATTGCCGCCCACGTAGTTGGCCACCAGCACCAGTTTCTCGGGCGCATCGAGGCTGATATAACAAGGGGCCCCGCCCCGCGAGGCCTGCCGGCTGAGCAGCGTCAGGTCGCCCTCGGTGGGGCGGCGGGGTAGGGCAAAGGCGCTGACGCCCCCGCTGGGCTGGCCTTCATACTCCGTGGTTTCGTTCACGGCGTAGAGGTAGCGGCGTTTTTTGTCCAGCGTGAGGTAGGTAGGGTTGGCGCCGGCCCGGTAGCCGCGCACGCGCGTGAGGGCGCCAGTGGTGCCATTGAGGCGATACAGGAAAATACTCTCGGCATCGGCCCCGGCGTTGGTGCCCACGTACAGCAGCTGCTCATCATTGCTGCCGCCGGGGAGCGAGGCAGCACAGGAGAGCAGGGGGATGCCCGCCAGGCCCAGGCCGGCGGTGCGTAGAAACTGGCGGCGCGAGGCCGAAAAGCGGATGGCAGTCATGCGGGAGAGGCGCTAAACGAAACCCCAAGGTAACAACATCGGGCTAGCTGCCGCCGTACAAGCCTCGTTTACCGGCCAAAGGTTTCTTGGGCCGTTTCATCTGTAAAGCCGATTGACATGAAAAAGTCACTGTTTCTTGCTGCTGTATGTTCGTTGCTGCTGGGTGCCGGGGAACTGGCGTTGGCGCAAACTGCCCCCATGCAGAGCGATACCACTAAGGTGAAAATGAATAAGAAGCACGCCAAGATCAAAACCGACGATGGCAAGGCGAAAATCAACCGCAAAAAAGACAAAGCCCGCGTGAAGGGTGATATGATGAAGACCATGCCGCAGCAGATGCGCTAAGCTCATCTGTTCTTCAGGAAGCGCCCTTTATGTTGCTGTCGTATTTAATCTAATCCTCTCTCCCCATGAAAAAGCTGCTGTTTGCCGCTAGTCTGTTTTCCCTGTCGCTCAGTGCAGCCGTGGCCCAAACCGCCCCCATGCAAGGCACAATGCAAGGCGATAAAGTGAAGGTCAAAGAAGATAAACTGAAGGCCAAGGACAAAGACGCCGACGCCAAAGTGAAGGCCAACGACAAAAAGGCCAAGATGAAAACCGAGGATGGTAAGGTGAAAGCCAACGCCAAAAAAGGCACCATCAAAGGCAAGGGCGAAGCCGCTGACATGCGCTAAGCGCGTTGCAACGGCTCTGCTGAATTGAAAAAAGGCTTCTGCGCACGCGGAAGCCTTTTTTCGTGCGCTTGGTTGGGCCGTAAGAACAGTTCGGCAGCTATCAGCGTACGCTAAGGCAATCCTTACGTCACGCAAAGTACCTCATGAAAACTGCCTTAGTAATCGGCGCCACCGGCTTGGTGGGCGACTACCTGCTGCGCCAGCTGCTCTCCGACGACCAGTACGACAAGATTCACGTCTTCACGCGCCGCCCTACCGGCTACTCCAATCCTGATAAGCTGGAGGAGCACCTGATCGATTTCGACCGGCCCGCCGAGTGGCACGACCTGCTGCGCGGCGACGTGCTGTTCTCGTCTCTGGGTACTACCCTCAAGCAGGCCGGCAGCCAGGAGGCGCAGTATAAAGTAGATTACACGTATCAATACGAAGCCGCTGCCGCCGCGGCCCGCAATGGCGTGCCCGCTTACGTGCTCATTTCTTCCGCCGGCGCTGACCCCGATGCCTTTGTGTTTTACTCCCGCATGAAGGGCGAGCTGGAGCGTGATGTGGAGAAGCTGCCGTTTCAGCGCATCCGGATTTTGCAGCCGGGTATCCTGGCCGGTCCGCGCGACGAGGCGCGCCTGGGCGAGAAGGTAGGGGTAGTACTATCGCTGCTGTTCAGCAAGTTGCCGGGGCTGCATCAGTATCGGCCCTACCACGGCCGCACGGTGGCGCAAGCTATGCGCGCCGCCGCCCAGGACACGACGCCCGGCATTCGCATCAGCACACTGGGGCAGGTGTTTGAGGAGATGGGAGAGTAGAGGACGTAGAAACCGTCTGTCCTCCTGAGCAGCGCGAAGGACCTTCTGCCGCGTAAACGACTATCGTAAAAACGACTCGTTCTGCGGGCAGAAGGTCCTTCGCGCTGCTCAGGATGACAGAGTTTATAAGCTGCCTACAGCGCTTTCTGCACAGCCGCGATCAGCTCAGCTTGAGTCAATTCCTTCTCAAAGGTGATGCGCTGATTTTTTTTAGTGTTGACAATCAGCGTGTACGGAATAGCGCCCGACCACTTCTTATCCAGCTTAGTCAGCCACGCGTTGGGGTCCGGCTCGTTCATCAGCAGCACCTCCGATTTCAGTCCACGCTTCTGCACGAAGGGTACTACCTTCTTATCGAGTAGGGTAGGCGTATCCATACTCACCAACAGCACCTTCACTTTTTTGCTAGCATACTCGGCGTTCAGCTGCTCGAAGTTGGGCAGCTCCTTGATGCAGGGGGCGCACCAGGTAGCCCAGAAGTTGACCACGTAAGTGGTGTCGCTGGGCTGGTCGAGGCGCTTTGCCAGATCAGTGTATTTGACAGGCTGCACTGTTTGAGCCGTGGCAAGGGTAGGGGCGAGCAGCAGGCTGCCGAGGAGAAGTTGCGGGAGTTTCATGAGATGCTAAATGAAAAGGCGCGGCTTTTGTTCCGTCCTTTCGGTCGTTTCAAGACCAAAGGTGCCTGACCTATATCGTTGTGCTGTTTGCCGGCAATCCTGATAGGGCTCTGAGCCCTGTCAGGATTGCACTCAGGTATACCAGTCGGCTACCTTCGGCATCGGACCAGAGCCTATAACTTGTACCTTTGTCCTACTCGCAACTTTCGCCCTTTCGCGCCGGTTTTCCTATTATGAATAAGACGTATTGCCCCAGCCTCACCGAATATAAGCGCCGCCTCAGCCGCGAAGTCAAAATTGGCGACCTGCCAATGGGCGGCCTGAACCCCATTCGGGTGCAGAGCATGACCACCGTGGATACCATGGATACGCTGGGCTCGGTGGAGCAAACCCTACGCATGGTAGAGGCCGGCTGCGAGTACGTGCGCATCACGGCGCCTAGCGTGAAAGAGGCGCAGAACCTGCTGGAAATCAAGAAGGAGCTGCGCAAGCGCGGCTGCAACGTGCCCCTCATTGCCGACATTCACTTCACGCCCAACGCCGCCGAGCTGGCGGCCCGCATCGTGGAGAAAGTGCGCGTGAACCCCGGCAACTACGCCGACAAAAAGAAATTCGACCTCATTGAGTATACCGATGCCAGCTACGCCGCTGAGGTAGAGCGCATTCGGGAGCGGTTCCGGCCGCTGGTGCAAATTTGCAAGCAGTACGGCACCGCCATGCGCATTGGTACCAACCACGGCTCGTTATCCGACAGAATATTAAGTCGTTATGGCGATACGCCGCTGGGCATGGTAGAGTCGGCGTTGGAGTTTTTGCGGCTCTGCGAGGAGGAGAACTACTACGACGTGGTGCTGTCGATGAAGGCTAGCAACACGCAGGTGATGGTGCAGGCTTACCGCCTGCTGGTGCAGAAGCTCGACGAGGAAGGCCTACAGCCCTACCCCCTACACCTGGGCGTGACCGAGGCCGGCGAAGCCGAAGACGGCCGCATCAAAAGCGCCGTGGGCATCGGGACACTACTAGAAGACGGCCTCGGCGACACCGTGCGCGTGTCGCTCACCGAGGCCCCCGAAGCCGAAGCACCTGTAGCCAAAGCTCTGATTGACCGCTACACGCACCGCGCCGAGGAAGCCAAGCCTATTGTAGCTGTTAGCTCAGAGCCGTTAGCTGATAGCTTCTCGTCAGACGAAGCTAACAGTCAACAGCCATCAGCCAACAGTTATACTATCCCCATCGACCCATTTCAATACCACCGCCGCCAAACGCGTGAGGTAGGGAATCTGGGTAGCCAAAACGTGCCCCGCGTAGTGGTGGATTTCTCGCGCCTACCCTCGGTAGAGTACGCTGATTTACGCGCCGCCGGGCACCTGTATTCGGCTTTCCTCGACAAGTTCCAAATGAGCGACCTGGGGGCCGACTACCTCTACTCGGGTCAGCGTCCGGTGCCGTTTATGCTGCCCAATGGCCTGAAGGAAATCGTGGACTATGCGGCCTGGTTGGATGCCGGCCGTCGGCACGAGCACTACCCGCTGCTCACGCCTCAGGAGTATGCCGCGGCCACGGTGAGACATCAGGCGCTAAACTTCGTGCGCTGCGAGTTGGCGACCCTCACGCTCGACCTGCTGAACCAGCTGCGCCAGGACCATACGGCCGTGCTCATCCTGCGCACCGACAACGCCCACGCCATGCCAGAAATCCGGCGGGCGTTCTTTGAGTTGCTGAATAAGGAGGTCAACAACCCGGTCATCATCCAGCGCCAGTTCCCCCAACTCACCGCCGAGCAAACCCAGCTCTACGCCGCCACCGACGTAGGCGGTCTGCTTCTCGATGGCCTCGGCGACGGCGTATTGCTCAGCACCGAACTGCTGCCCGAACGCCCGAAAACCGAGTGGCTCCAGACCCTCGATCAGCTCAACCAGTTGAGCTTCGGTATCTTACAAGCGGCCCGCACTCGCATGAGCAAGACGGAGTACATCAGCTGCCCTAGCTGCGGCCGTACCCTGTTCGACCTCCAGGAAACCACCGCCATGATTCGCAAGCGCACCGACCACCTCAAGGGCGTAAAAATCGGCATCATGGGCTGCATCGTAAACGGCCCCGGCGAAATGGCCGACGCCGACTACGGCTACGTGGGGGTAGGAAAAGGCAAAATTGCCCTCTACCGCGGCCAGGAAGTCATCAAGAAATCGGTGCCGGAAGAACGCGCCGTGGATGAGTTGATTGAACTCATGCGCGAAGACGGACGGTGGATTGAGCCGGTATTGGTGGAGGAGCCGGTAGGGGTGTAAGAGCCCCTCTACTAAGCAGTATGTCTGTAGTTGCGGAAATAGAGAACGTCCATCTGATTACTGAGTACTTTGGCCATTGGCCATCATTTCATGATGCAGAAATCATAAGCGTGTGCTTTACTAGGGACGTGCAAGCAGGATGGTCTACTATTCTAATGCAGCTATACGTCTGTGAAAAGTGGAATGAGTCAGTAAACTGCGGTGTAGTAGACTTAGAATTTCTAAGAGTGCATGTTAGTGAGCTTGATGGATTTAACCATCAGAATGTCATCTTTAATGTCGAGTTGTCTAAAGAAGCTGGCTTAGTACAGTGGCAGAATACAACGTCCTATGGTGCGGAGATATTCATCGCAGCAGAAATGATTAGAGTGAAATCGGTACGCCCTAAAACATAACCGCCGCTCCCGCGTCTACCCACTCATGAAACTACGCGTCATCTTAACGGGCGCTACCGGCATGGTAGGCGAGGGCGTCCTGATTGAGTGCCTGCACCACCCGGAGGTAGAGCAGGTGCTATCCGTGAGCCGCCGGGCCAGCGGCATGAAGCACCCCAAGCTGCGGGAGATATTGCATGAGGATTTCCACGACCTTACTGATATTCAAGACCAACTGGTGGGTTACGACGCCTGCTTTTTCTGCCTGGGCGTGTCGTCGGTGGGGATGAAGGAGCCGGAGTACCGCCGTCTTACTTACGACCTGACCCTGCACTTCGCCCAAACCCTACTCCCTCGCAACCCCGGCCTTACGTTTTGCTTTGTCTCCGGCGCGGGCACCAACCCTACTGGTCGTCAGATGTGGGCGCGCGTGAAGGGTGAAACTGAAAATGCGCTGCTTCAGCTGGGCTTCAAAGACGCCTATATGTTTCGGCCGGCCTTTATGCGCGCCACGCCGGGGCAGCAGCGAGTGAAAGGCTACTACAAATTTATTGGGTGGCTCTATCCCGTGCTGCGGCGGCTGTTTCCGAAGTATATCTCGACGCTGAAGGAGGTAGGGCAGGCCATGCGGCATGTGGCTCAGCGCGGCTACCCCAAGCACGTGCTGGAAGTGCCCGATATCGTGCAGCTGGCCAAGGAATAAAAAGAAAAGAGCGCCCCGCAGGGCGCTCTTTTCTTTGAAGGAGGGTAGGCGGGGCTACTGCCGCGCCACGCGGTAAATAACTCCGTTCGTGTCGTCAGATACCAGTAGCGAGCCGTCGCGGTTTACGGCCAGGCCTACTAGGCGGCCGAAGTGGGAGTTCCTACTATTCACCAGGAAGCCGGATAAGAAATCATCAAACCGGGTGGGCTGGCCGTTTTCGAAATGTACCCGCACCACTTTGTAGCCCACCGGCGAGCTACGGTTCCAGGAGCCGCGCATGGCTACGAAAGCATCGTTCTGGTACTCCTGTGGGAACTGCGTGCCGGTGTAGAACACCATGGCCATAGGAGCGGAGTGTGCCTGATAGCTGAGGGTAGGGTTAGTGGTGCGCTTGGCGTACTCGGCGTAGGTGGTGCCCGATGGCCGGTCGCTGGGGTTGTAGTTGCCTGCGCCATAGATGTAGGGCCAACCGTAGTCGGCGCCGTCGGTAATTTTGTTGAGTTCTTCCTGCTGCTCGTCGTCGCCCAGCCAATCAATGCCGTGGTCCATGCCCCAGAACTCCTTGGTTTGCGGGTGCCAGCCGAAGCCAATGGTGTTGCGCAGACCCTTGGCAAAGATGCGCCGGTCCGAGCCGTCGGCATTGGCTACCAGCATGGTCGCGTTTTCCGGGTTCGGCTCGGGGCAGGAGTTGCAGGTACTACCTACCGACATATACAGCTTGCCATCGGGGCCGAAAGCCAGCGTACGGTTGGGGTGCTGCCCGCCGTCGGGTAGGTCGCTCAGTAGCAGTTGGGGCCGGCCCAGTGTGCCGTCGGCCATGTTGATATCGGTGGAGTACAGCTCATTCACCGACATCACGTAGAGCCTACCGCCCTGTATGGCTAGGCCATGCGCCTGCCGGATGGTAGCTACTATCTTCTGGATGTCGGCTTTGCCGTCGTTGTTGGTGTCTTGCAGGAGCGTAACGGTGCCCGAAGCCCGGTCCGATACGTACACATGGCCCGCATCGTCTACGGCAATAATGCGGGGCTTGCCTACTCCTTCCGCAAACTTATTGACTGCAAAGCCAGCCGGCACTTTCAGCTGCTGCACGTTTGCTTCGGTGGCCGAGGTCAGCGCGGGGTAGAACACGAAGCCCTGAATCTGAGCCGTGGTAGGCTCTTTTTCGTTTTCCGGTATCATCGTGTCCAGGTCGTTGCTATCATCGCTGCAACCAACCAGGCTACCTGCCGAAACTGCCAATGCAAAGGTAAATTTCTTCCAAAGATTCATAGCGCAAATGAAGGGGTTACACAAGACACTCTTCGTCCAGCAGCCATCTGGCTGCTACCGACGTGTATCCGGTTGTAACGTGCTGAATTTCTCTGGGTTATGCGCTTAAAGAGCAAAGGCAAATCAAGCAGAACCGTAGCAGAAGACTGGTATCGGGAGAAGTTAAGCGGATTGGTACTACTATCCTGTACCTGATTATAAAATAAGTATCAGATAATAAGGAATATGTATGGTATTACTGTTGAGTTGCTGCCGAGGCGGGCAGACCTGAGGGTAGGCATTCAAACAACATGAAGTTTTGATGAAGAAGTTAAGTAAAGTTGCTTCTCAAGTTGCCAGCAGCACGCGGTGGCGTCAGACACGTGTGCTTTCCAGCGGGTGTAAGAAACGCCTTTGTCCTGCACGTTACAGGCGTGCGCCAGCACGGTTCTCAGCGCATTACTTGCACCTTTCTTTCCGCCGCGTGTCGATGATGTGCGCGATTTTCCAGCCAGCGGCCAGCTTCACCAGTTGAAATGAGTTGTAGCCGCAGTGGCTGAAGGTGTTACCTAGGTAGAACTCATAGGGCGTCCAGACGCTGGCCAGGTTGGCATCAACGAGAACTTTATCGAAGGTGATGCGCTCATCCCACACCTGCTGGTGGGGTGTGCCCACTGCTTTCAGAAAGTCCGCTGGGTTTTCGGGCTGCACCTGCGTAGCGCCGCTGCGGCTGCTGATGGTATGAAACACGGCCCCCGGTGCGATGGTGCTGCGCACCAGGGTGCTGTCGCCTTTGCGCATGCCCTCAAAGAACGTTTGGATGGTTTGCTTCACGGCGGCCGTTTCGGCGGTGGTGCTTTGTTGCGCTACGGCTGGGGCACTGGCGCATAGAAGCGCAAAGGCGGGTAGAAAAGCTTTCATGGAAGAGAAAGAGGCGTAAAAGTTTGGGTAAACTAAATCATTCCGGTCGGGGTAGTGTTATCTTGCCGTACCCAATACCCAAACTTCTATGCGTACGAAAGGCTTGTTTGACTTCAGTCCGGTATTCGGTTATTTCTTCCGTAAGAACGACCCAAACCGTAAGACCAACTTCAACCTGCGTACCATGCACTTCATTAATAAAGTGAGCATGGCGATGTTTCTGGTTGGTTTGATCGTGTTGCTTTACCGCTGGTTTATCCGCTAATAGTGTAGTAGGGGCGCATAGTATGCGCCCTTTTTGTTGTTGGTTTTTTCCGTTTTCTACCTGCGCGCACTCAGCCCGGCCAACGGGCGTATGCAGCGTGCGCCCTGCTACCTTTCTCATCGTGAACATTGAGGAATTCCGCGACTATTGCCTTCTCAAAGCCGGCGTGACGGAAGAGTTGCCCTTCGGCCCCGAAACGCTTGTATTCAAGGTAGGGGGTAAAGTGTTTGCCCTCACGCCCATCGAAACCTTCGCCAGCGTCAACCTGAAGTGCGACCCAGCCCGCGCCGTGGAGCTACGCGAGCAGTACGACTACGTGCTGCCCGGCTACCACATGAATAAAAAGCACTGGAACACCGTGCTGATTGGCACCGGGGCTAGTTACTCGCAGTTGCACCAGTGGATTGATCATTCCTATGATCTGGTGCTGGCTTCCCTACCCAAAGCGCAGCGCACAGCTATTCTACAGGAGCACGCAGCCTCCTAAGCGCAGGTAGTTCTGCGGACGCTTCCGTTAGAAGCCAAGCAAAAGGAGGGCAAGTAATTGATTACAGAGGTTTACTACCACTGAACCACGCTATGTGCGAGGCTTAGACTTAATTGGGTAATGGGGTAGGGTAGAGTTGTACGCGGCGAAGGCATTTGCATAGTACTTGCAAGAAAAACGGACTTTGTATAAGCTGTCTGTTGTGTGCAACGATATGTCGAAAAAAACAAGAAGGTATTTTGTAGGCTGCATCATAATGTACATTATGCAGGATTACCCCTTGTTTTAATATGAAACATTGATGCATTAATAGTTTTACTATACATTTGACGTGCGATAGATAAAAGAATTTAGTACAAAAGGCTCTATGAACTTAAGTATTCTGCTTGCGCTGGCCCTGCTGCTGTTTGGCACAGAGGGCTATTCCCAAACCATCTGCTTCGAGAACTACCAGGAGAAAATAGTGGCTTCCTCGCGCAAGGCCTTGGCCACAGCGAAGACCGACAAGGAGCGGGATTCCCTGCGGTTTGCGCCGTCCGATGAATTGAAGCGCCTGGTAGGCTGTGCAATGCCTGACTTCACGGCGCAGGATGTACAAGGCCGGCCACTCAGCAAGCAGGCGTTGAATGGTAAGGTAGTGGTCATGAACTTCTGGTTTATTGGCTGCAAGCCTTGCCTTGCCGAGTTGCCGGCTCTGAATGACCTAGTAGAGCAGTATAAAGGCCAGGAAGTAGCGTTTGTGGCCTTCGGAACGGACTCGAAGCAGCGCATCGTCGATGATTTCCTGGTAAAGCAGCCTTTCGAATTTCAGCACGTGGCCGACGGTAAGCGCTACGCCGACACCTTCTTAGCCACGGCGGCTGGCTTTCCCCTGACCCTGGTTTTCGACCAACAGGGCGTGCTGCAATACGTTCACTCGGGCGGCTACATTGATGAGCGCGCCAAAACGGCTATCTACCAGCAAGTGTCGCCGGTGGTGGCCCGGTTGCTCAAGAAATAAAAGCCGGCTTCAGTAGTTTTCCCTGATAGAAAAACATACAGCCCGTTATCCTTATTTGCAACAATGTTGCAAATAAGGATAACGGGCTGTATGTTTGCTGGACGAAACCGGGTGGCCTTGTGTACCGAACGGCTGCAACACGACGATGCATACCGACCGTTGCGCGAGTGCCCTGGTTTGCTGCTGCCGCTGCTCCATGACCTTTTTCCTCTTTGTTGTATGATGCACTCGCCCCTTTCCGATTCCCTACCCCGCAAGCTTCCCGTTACCGTGCTCAGCGGCTTTCTGGGAGCCGGCAAAACCACGCTGCTCAACCACATCCTGCACAACCGCGCCGGCCTGAAAGTGGCCGTGATTGTGAATGACATGAGCGAGGTGAACGTGGATGCCAACCAGGTAGCCCGCGAGGGTGGCCTCTCGCGCACCGAGGAAAAGCTGGTGGAAATGAGCAATGGCTGCATCTGCTGCACCCTGCGCGAAGACCTGATGCTGGAGGTGGAAAAGCTGGCCCGCGAAAACCGCTTCGACTACCTGCTCATCGAAAGCACGGGCATCTCGGAGCCACTGCCCGTGGCCCAGACCTTCAGCTTTGTGAGCGAAGACGGCACGCTGGACCTGAGCCGCTTCGCGCGCCTCGACACGTTGGTAACGGTGGTCGACGCGCTCAACTTCGCCCGCGACTTCGGCAGTATGGACCGCCTACCCGACCGCCACCTGCACGACGCCGACCCGCACGACCAGCGCACCATTGTGAATCTCCTGACCGAGCAGGTGGAGTTTGCCAACGTACTCGTGCTCAACAAAGCCGACCAGGTGAGCACGCAGCAGCTAGGTGAGATGACGGCCATTCTACATAAGCTCAACCCCGCCGCCCGCATTGTATCCGCCTCGTTTGGCAAGGTAGCGCCCGCCGATATTCTTAACACGGGCCTGTTCAACCTGGAAGCAGCCGAGCAGACGATTGGCTGGCAGGAAGAACTAGATAAGGCCCACCACACGCCCGAAACCGAGGAATATGGCATCCGCTCGTTTGTGTTCCGCGAGGCGCGGCCGTTCCACCCGGTGCGCTTCTGGCAGTATATCAGCGAGCAGTGGCACCCGGGCATCATCCGCAGCAAGGGCCTGTTCTGGCTGGCCTCCCGCCCCAACGATGCCCTGAACTGGGGCCAGGCCGGCGGCTCGCTCCGGGCCGAAAGTGCCGGCTCCTGGTGGGCCGCCGTGCCCAACCCGGAGCAGCACCCGGTGTTCCAGGAAAACCGCGACGTTATTCTGCAACGCTGGAGCCCGCAGTTTCAGGACCGCCTCAACGAACTGGTTTTTATTGGGCAGGACATGCCCGAGGCACAAATCCGGCAGGAGCTGGAAGGCTGCCTGTGCACCCCCGAAGAAGTGCAGCGCTGGCAGCGCGGCGGCGCCTTCCAAGACCCCTGGCCGCAACTGTAGCTCACCATTTCGCTAACCGAATGAAGCCCTACCTCTGCCGCGACTTAGTCTCGCAGTAAGGGTAGGGCTTCATGGCCGTTGTAGGTAGCCCGGAGGCGCGCAAGGTCTACCCTTGCCGCGACTTGGCCTCACGCCAGCTGAACTCGGGTTCGTAACCCAACACACGGCGTGCTTTCTCAATCGAAAGCAGGGTTTCGTGCTCGGCCAACTCTTTCCGTACCGGCACGGTAGGGAAGGTGGTAGCCATCAGCTCGGCCGAGGGCGTGGTCATCACCGTGTCGGCGTTGGCAATGATGAAGGCGTGCATACCAGTGGCCTGCCACTCAATGGCTTTGCGAATGGCCTGGGAGCCGTCGCGGGCGTCAATGTACGACCACATGTTCCACTTGCGCTCTTCGGGGTCGTCGTTGAAAGACGGGAACTTGGCGTAGTCGCTGGGTTCCATTACGTTGGAGAAGCGCAGGCCCACGAGTTTCATATCGGGCGTCTGGTAGCAGAACTGGCGGGCCATGTCTTCCATCAGCACCTTGGCCAGGGCGTAGGCGCTCTTAGCGCGCAGAGGGTAGTCCTCGTCTACCGGGGCGTAGGGCGCGGCTTCATCGAACGGCTCCCCAAGCGTGGTTTCGCTGGATGCCCAGATGACCTGGTGAATGCCCAGCCGCCGCGCCGCCTCGAAGACGTTGTAAGTACCCATGATGTTGTTCTGAAACAAGTGGGCATCAGGGTATTGCCGGGGGGTAGGGTAGGCCGCCAGGTGCACAATGGCATCGAAAGCCTTCGGGGCCACGCCGGCATGAATTTCATGCCCCACGGAAGACAGCGCGTCCAGCGTCTGGCCAAAGTCGGCCAAGTCGGCAATGATGCCCGGCACGCCCTCGGCAGGCACCGTGTCGACTACAAATACATCGTAGTTGTGGGCTAATAGATCGGCTACGCAGGCCTTGCCCAGTTTGCCGGCACCGCCCGTCACCAGAATGCGCGGGCCCGTCGGTTGTTGTTTCTTGCTCATAAGATGCTATACGGCCAGCACCCAGCCGGCACGTGCCAGCCGTCCGGCCACGGGCGTATACGGAAAAAGCGACTCGTTGGCGCAGTGGGTAGAGATACAAGATTATGTGTCTTATCGTTGCAGTCGTTGCCCGTCATGCTGAGCTTGTCGAAGCATGACAGGCAACGATGAGATTACCTCATGCGCTTCAAGCTGACAATAAGCCGGTAAGCTCCCCGGTATACGTCAGTGTGAGTTGGTGCATGGCCCGGGTGCACGCCACGTAGAGCATCCGCTTATCAACCTCCGTTTTATACTGCCGAGCAGAGGCAAAGGGCACCAACACCGCATCAAACTCAAGCCCTTTTGCCAGGTGCGCCGATGTCAGGATAATACCTTCCCGAAAGGTGGTAGACTCCGGCGTGAGCAGTTGTACATCAGACGCTTGCAGTGCCTGATATACTTCTTCGGCCTGCCGTTGCGTTTTGCAAATGATGCCCAGTGAATGATACCCCGAGCCGTTGAAATCGATTACTGCCTGCTGAATAGCCGCCAGTTCCTCGCTGTGACTATTGCAACGTATCAGTTGTGGCTCCGGACCGTGTCGCTCCAGCGGAATGATATCGGGATTGGGCGTGATGCGCTGCGCAAAGGCGGTAATTTCCAAGGTAGAGCGGTAGCTGCGGTGCAGCTTCATTACCTCGGCCTGTGGAAAAACGCGCTCAATGGTTTCGGCCGAGGAGGCGCTGTACGGATTCACCGTTTGGCTCACGTCTCCCAGAATCGTTTTACGGCACCGGAACAAGCGCGACAGCACGGCGTACTGCATGGGCGTGTAGTCCTGCATCTCATCTATGAGTAGGTGCTTCACGTGTTCGTAGGCGGGAATGCCTTCCAGGCGCAGGCGGAGGTAGATGAGAGCAAACACATCGGCGTATTCCAGGTGCAGGCGGTGGTGGTCGAGCTTCAGCAACTCGGGGCGGCCCATCCACTGGTAGAAATCCCGGTAGAAGTCCAGCACGTTGTTGAAGCGAAACAAGCGGGGAAGGGCTTCACCAATGATGGATTTCTCCCTACCCGTGAGCTTGCGGCCGGTGGCGTCGCGCACGTAGGTGCGGATATCCTGCGCCACCTGCGCAAAGCGTTTCAGGAGCGGCACCCGGTGGTAGGCCTTAAACTTTTGCTGAATAACCGCAGCCGGCACCACCGTGCTACCCACCCGCAACTCCCGCGCCGCGAAGTAGTTGTTCTCCACATGAATCAGGTACTGGTTCAGCTTGCTCAGGAACTCAAACGACGATTTGAACTGGATGCGTTCGATGAAGGCGGAGTCGTGCTTGTCCAGCAACGCCGCTACCTGCTCGAAGAACGTCTGGAACGAGTACCGGCTGTCGAGCAGGTCGGCGGCCAGCTCCTCCATGCCCAGCTCGGGAATGTGCTCCTCGCCCAACTCGGGTAGCACGTTGGAAATGTAGTCGGCAAAGACCTTGTTGGGCGAGATGATGAGGATGTCCTTGGCCGCAATGGTTTCGCGGTAGCGGTAGAGTAGGAACGCCAACCGGTGCAGGGCAATGGAGGTTTTGCCCGAGCCGGCCACGCCCTGAATAATCATCACCGGCGCGGTTTCGTTGCGAATCACCGCGTTCTGGTCGCGCTGAATGGTGGCTACGATGGTCTTCATTTTGTCATCCGAAGACTTGGCCAGCTCCTGTTGCAGCACGTCGTCGTGGATGTTCACGCCGCTGTCGAGCAGGAATTCCAGGCGACCATCGCGGATTTTGTACT
Organism: Hymenobacter sp. NBH84; assembly: GCF_014217645.1. Classification (NCBI taxonomy): domain Bacteria; kingdom Pseudomonadati; phylum Bacteroidota; class Cytophagia; order Cytophagales; family Hymenobacteraceae; genus Hymenobacter; species Hymenobacter sp. NBH84. The sequence continues at coordinate 1,866,905 of NZ_CP043644.1, read as the reverse complement.
GCCGTTTCCGCTCGATGGTGCCCTGCACTTCGCCCTTGGGGGTAGGGTAGGCGGCGTCGCCCAACTCATAATCGTAGAATAGGGAGGAAATAGGCGCGCGCCAATCGTAGATCAGGTTCTGACGGTGCTGCTCATCAAAGAAAGAATGCACGCCGATGTAGACAGGCTCCCCTGCTTTGCCCTGCGGCGCGAAATCTAATCTTCCAAAATACGGCGACTGGATGAGCTTGAAGAGCTTGCGCTTACGGGACACCGCGGCCTCGCCGGTAAACGCCATGCGGTCGATGGACTGGCCAGCGGCCACCATATCCGCGTCGTCCATACCCGACTGGTGCTCGTGGATATACTGCTTTTTCTGCCGCAGCTCGCTGGAAAACTGCTTCACGGCCTCATCCACTCGTCGGATGGCCAGCGTCAGCTTCTCCTTGATTTCTTCCAGGTATTCGCGCTCTTCTTGCTCGGTTGCGTTCATCACGGATTGTACTTGCTAAAACGGCCGCAAAGGTGGCCGCAAATTCATCAGAAAAGAAGCCCATCTGAGTGCTCAGATGGGCTTCTGCATGGGTCATTATCTGTAGCCGAGGAGTTCAGCCCCAGGGCGTAAAAACTTACACCACCACGTTCACCATACGACCGGGTACGACAATCACCTTCTTGGCAGCTTTGCCATCGCCGAAACGGGCGAGAAAATCAGAGCCGAGCACGGCGTCCTCAATCTCCTTGGCCGTGGCCGTAGCCGGGAATTGCAGTTGCTCGCGCACCTTGCCGTTGATAGCTACTGGGTAATTCACCGAGTCTTCTACCAGGTATTCTTCCTTGAACTCGGGGAAGCTGGCGTAGCTCACACTGCCCGCCTCGTGGCCCAGCTCCTGCCACAGCTCCTCGGCCAAGTGAGGTGCGTAGGGCGACACAATGAGCAGTAGTGGCTCCAGCACGGCGCGCTTGTGGCAGCGCAGGGCCGTCAGCTCGTTCACGCAAATCATAAACGTGCTGACCGACGTGTTGAAGGAGAACTTCTCAATGTCTTCCTCAGCTTTGCGAATGGCCTTGTGCAAGGCCTTCAACTCCTGCGGGGTAGGCGCCTCGTCCGTCACAGCCAGAGTACCATCCTCGGGGTGGAACAGACGCCACAGCTTCTTCAAAAAGCCCGAAACGCCGCTCATACCGCTGGTATTCCACGGCTTGAACTGCTCTAACGGGCCGAGGAACATCTCGTAGAGGCGCAGGGCGTCGGCGCCAAACTTGCCGATGAGGTCGTCGGGGTTAACCACGTTGTGCTTCGACTTCGACATTTTCTCTACCTCCGCGCCGCAGACGTAGGTGCCGTTATCTTCGAGGATAAACTCAGCGTTAGCGTACTCCTCGCGCCAGTTCTTGAAGGCTTCGATGTCGAGTATGTCATTGTCGACAAAGTTGACGTCGACGTGCAAGGCGGTAGTATCGTGTTCTTTACGCTTATCAGAAGTGACAAACGTATTAGTGCCATTAATACGATATACAAAGTTTGACCGCCCCAAAATCATCCCCTGGTTGATCAGCTTTTGGAACGGTTCACCAGCCGAAACCAAACCCAAATCCTTCAGGAATAGATACCAGAAACGGGAGTAGAGCAAGTGGCCAGTGGCGTGTTCGGCGCCGCCCATGTAGAGGTCCACGTTGTGCCAGTAGGCCTCAGCCTCTTTGCCCACAAAGCGGCCGTCGTTGGTGGGGTCCATGTAGCGGAGGTAGTACCACGAGGAGCCGGCCCAGCCGGGCATGGTGCTGAGCTCGTACTCATACTTGCCCTCGTATTTCCAGTCTTTGGCGCGGCCCAGGGGCGGCTCGCCGGTTTCGGTGGGCTTGTACTCGTCGATTTCGGGCAATACCAAGGGAAGCTCCGACTCGGGCAGGGGGTAGGCGGTGCCGTCCTTATAGTAAATCGGAATGGGCTCGCCCCAGTAGCGCTGCCGACCGAAAATAGCGTCGCGGATGCGGTAGTTTACCTTGCCTTTGCCCAGGTTCTTTTCTTCGAGCGCAGCAATGAGCTTGGTGGTCGCATCCTTATACGTGAGGCCGTTGATCAGCTCGGAGTTGATGTAGTGGCCTTCCTTGGTGTTATCAGCTTCTTCGTCAATCTGTTGCGTATCAAGCACCGGCACGATGGGCAAGTTGAAGTGCTTAGCGAAGAGGTAGTCGCGCTGGTCGCCGCTGGGCACGGCCATCACGGCACCGGTGCCGTAGCCCGCCAGCACGTAGTCGGCCAGCCAGATGGGCACCTGCTCGCCGCTGATAGGGTTGAGGCAGTAGCTGCCCGTAAACACACCCGAAACCGTCTTCACGTCGGCCATCCGGTCGCGCTCCGAGCGGCGCTTGGCCGCATCGATGTAGTCCTGCACCGCTTGCTGCTGCTCGGGGGTAGTCAGCTGGGCTACCAGCTCGTGCTCAGGTGCTAACACTAGGAACGTCACGCCGTAGATAGTGTCCACGCGGGTCGTGTACACCTTAATAACCTGATCCTGCGCTTCGGCTAGCGGAAACGCTACCTCGGCCCCAATGGAGCGGCCAATCCAGTTGCGCTGCATTTCCTTCACGGCCTCGGGCCAGTCGATGGTGTCGAGGCCCTGGAGCAGGCGGTCGGCGTAGGCGGTGATGCGCAGGTTCCACTGCGGCATCAGGCGACGTTCCACGGGGAACCCTCCGCGTTCCGAGAGGCCGTCTTTCACCTCATCGTTGCTGAGCACCGTGCCCAATTGGGGGCACCAGTTTACGTAGGTATCTGACTGATAGGCCAAACGGTAGGGTAGGAGCGCAGCCATGCGCTCCGGCTCCGACTTTGCCTGCCACTGCGCAGCCGTGAAGCGCGGGCGTTCCTCATCGTCGCCGGCAGCCTGAATGCCAGTGGTGCCGTTCTGCTCAAACTGCGCAATCAGCGTATCCACCGATTCGGCGCGGTCGGCCGCGAGGTTGTACCAGTTATTGAACAGCTGAATGAAAATCCACTGCGTCCACTTGTAGTAGCTGGGGTCAGAGGTGCGTACCTCACGCGTCCAGTCGTAGCTGAAACCCAGAGAGTTGAGTTGCCGAATATAGGTCTCGATGTTCTTCTCCGTGGTTAGGGCCGGGTGTTGGCCCGTTTGGATGGCGTATTGCTCGGCGGGTAGGCCAAAGGAGTCGAAACCCATGGGGTGCAGTACGTTGAAACCCTGCAACCGCTTGTAGCGCGACACGATATCGGAGGCAATGTAGCCCAGCGGGTGCCCCACATGCAGCCCCGCCCCCGAGGGGTAGGGAAACATGTCCAGTACGTAATAATGCGGCTTATCTGATTGATTTTCAGCCTTGAACGTGTGGTGGTTGTGCCAGAAATTCTGCCACTTCTTTTCGATATCCTGCGGATGATAACCGGGCATGGTAGGTTGGGTTGCTGCTAAGTACTGAAGGGCGAAATTACGGAATTTGGCTGTAGGGGCGCGTGCGACGCGCCCTACACCGTGCGCCCGTCCCAGGTGCCCTCGCTGCTCAGCACCCGAAACCGCGCAAACAGCTCCTCGCCGTACCACTGCTCCTGGCGCGTCCGCCGAATCACCTCCTTGTGTGTGGCGTCGCGGTAGGCGTACTGCTGCATTGCCCTGGCCGATTCCCACATGCTGAATGTGGCCTGCCGCACAATGGGCAGTTCGCCCAACCCAATAGATGCCACCACGCCGGGCGCATGGGCCACGGCCGCGCTGGTAGGGGCCACGTAGCGCCAGAAGCGCGGCGTTTTGCGCAGGCGAATGGAGGCCCGCGTGAGCACCGCCACAGGTCCGTCCAAATCAGGCATTTCGGTGGTGGCTACGTCAAATGGCTGTACGCCGTCCCACAGGCCGTGGGCTTTCAGCGGTTGCAGGCGGGCAGTCCATATTTCGGTGCTACGCTCCTGATAGGCCTTCCACTGCGGGTGGGTAGCAAAAAAAGCCTCAGCCGCCTCGGCTGATTCCCACGCAGCCATCAGTACGTAACGTTGCAGATTGGGCCAGACTCCAAAGCCGCCATCGGCGCCCGTGCCGGCGAGCTTGAAAAAGCGCAGGCCGACCGCACGTTTTAGAGGCGCCTGCGCGGTGCCCATCTGGGCCAGACCCCAACGCGCCGTGCCGGGTTGTAGGGTGATGACGGAAAAGGTAGTGAGGGACAAGGAAGAAGGTGTCTGAACCACGGATTCGCTCGGATTAAACGAATGACGCGGATTTTGTGGATGATTTATACGCGATGAAGCATAACTTCCTGACGATTCCAGTAGAACAGAACGGATCTACAAAATCCGTGTAATCTGCTTAATCCGAGCGAATCCGTAGTTCAGATTTCTCGCTGCGCTCGGAATGACAAACCAACAAAAAAGGCCGGAATTGCTTCCGGCCTTTCAGCAAAAGTCAGCAACGCTAGACTATTTCACATCTACCTTGGCGTGCTCGTTCACGTCATCAGAGTCGTTTTTCTTGCCGGCTACTACGGCTCGTGCGTAGGCGTAGGCGCGGGAAAGCAGGCCGCTAGGCGTATCCCAGTACTCGCCTTTGTCCACGTCTACTTTCAGAATCATGATGTTGGGGTCGTTCTTGCCTTCTGGGAACCAAGCCTTTAGATCTTCCGACCATAGCTCGTCGATTTTGGCTTGGTCGCGGTAGGCGTTGGCACGGCCCGAGACGGATACGTATACGTCGCTGCTTGGGTCGGCGTAGCTCAGGTTTACGTGGCTGTCTTTTTTTACCTCGTATACCTTGGCGTCGTCTTTATCGGTGAAGAAATACAAGGAGCCGTCGTCCCCAGGCTTGAGGGTGCCCATGGGGCGGCTACGCAACGACTGGTCGTCTTCGGCAGTCGTTGTGAGCATGGCAATTTTTACGTCTTTGATTTTATCGAATAGCTTCTGAACGTCGTGCAGAACGTGCGTTTCGTGCGACATGGTAGGGGAGTTTAGGTGTCTTGAAAGAATGGTGCGGCACCGTAGCCAGTTGGCCGGGGCGCCCCTTCAGATACGGCCCGGCTTCGGTGCGGGTTGTGCCCGGCGCCACTGCTGCCGCTTTTGCTGTACCTTGCCCTACCCCTATGAACTTCCTGGCTCACCTCTACCTCTCCGACCCCGCCGACCCCGACCTGCTTCTCGGCAACTTCATTGCTGACTCGGTGCCCGGCCGCCAACTCGAAGCCTACCTACCCGGCGTGCAGCGCGGCATCCGCCTCCACCGCCTCATCGACACCTACACCGATCAGCACCCCGTGGTGCGCCGCACCACCGCCCGCTTGCGCGAGGCCGGCTACGGCAAGTACGCCGGCGTGGTCTCCGACGTGTTTTTCGACCATTTCCTGGCCCGAAACTTCCCAGAGTTTTCCGCCGAACCGCTGCTGGACTTCACCCAGCGCGTGTTTGCCCTGCTCCTATCCCGCCAGGCCGAAATGCCAGCCCGCGTGCAGCAATTCCTACCCTACCTCGTGCGCGACAACTGGCTCCTGCGCTACGCCGATTTTGAAGGGGTAGGGCAGTCGCTCCGGGGCCTGAGCCGCCGCGCCTCCCCCGGCTCCGGTATGGAAACCGCCGTGGCGGAGTTGCAGCGCCACTATGCAGCATATGAAGCGGATTTTCGGGAGTTCTGGCCGCAGGTGCGGGCGTATGTGGGAACTGTTAGAAGTTGAATTGATAAGCGAAATAGATGTCATCCTGAGCTTGCAAAGGACCTTCTGCCAGTTGAACGACAAGTGTACCAACGACTCGTTCAACCGCCAGAAGGTCCTTCGCAAGCTCAGGATGACACACAAAAAAACGGGGCCATATGGCCCCGTTCTCATTCTTAATCAATAGCAAAAGACTAGTGGTCGTGTCCACCGTCGCCGTGTACGTGGCCGTGGTCCATTTCCTCGGGGGTAGCGTCGCGCACGTCGGCTACGTTGCCGTCGAAGTGCATCACCATGCCGGCGAGGGGGTGGTTGAAGTCCATTTGTACTACCTCGTCGCCGATGCTTACCACTTTGCCTTGCATGTGGTTGCCTTCGTTGTCGGCCATGGGGAGGTAGTTACCTTCTTGCAGCATATCGGCGTCCACCTGGCCGTCGATTTCGAATACCTGTTTCGGAATCTCCACCACGGCCTGCTGGTCGTAGTCGCCGTAGGCTTGCTCAGGGGTGAGCGAGAAGCTGAACGAGTCGCCGGACTGCTTGCCGCTGAGCTGGTTTTCGAATTCTTCGGGTAGGCCGCTCATACCGAACAGGAACACCATCGGCGCATCCGCCTCGGCCGATTCTACTAGGCGCTTTTCGCCGTTTTCGTCGGTTACGCTCAGGTTATAGGTGATAGAAACGACTTTCTGGGGGCTGATCTGGGTCATAGCAAGTGGGGTTGGGAGAGAAGAGTTACTCCTGCTAGTTACGGAAATGACCCGAAAACGTCGGTGATTAGCAGCAAATAGGCGTGGTATAAGCCGGGAGTAAGATTTTGGCATTGGGCTAACGGCCTTACATGCCCTGCGTTAAGAAACACATTTCGCAACGGATATGGTCCTGACTTTTTGCACGGCCACACCGCTAATTCTTTCGCTTTTCCCCTCCTCACGATGAAACCTACCACACTATCGGTGCTGCTACTAAGCGGCGCTTGGTTGGCGGCATGCCAGTCCGGCACTACCACCAACGAAACCACCGCTACCACGGCCGCCGACTCTACGGCCACTGCCGCTACCCCCGCCGCCGATACCATGGGCGTGCCCGCGGGTACCATCCCCACGGTGGGCAACCCCCAGTTGCTCTTTACGCTGCCCAACGAGCACAACACGCCCGACGGCCTGGCTCTGAGCCCCAATGGGCGTACGCTGCTGTTGTCGGTGCCTAACCTAGCCAACAACAGCTACCCGGCCACTATCCTGGAAATCACCGGCAATTCCTATAAGCCCTTCGCCACCAACCTGCCCGTGGAGCCGACCACTAAAAAAGCCGCGCCAATGGACCTGGCGTACGGCCCCGATGGCAATGTGTACTACGCGGAGAATCAGTACGAAAACAGCAAAAAGTACGTGTCGCGGCTGATGCGTATCAATATGAAAAACGGGCGGCCCGGCACGATTGAAACCGCTGTCGACAGCTTCCGGCTGGCGAATGGTATAGTCTGGAAAGGCAACACGCTCTATGTAACCGACAGCCAGTGGGACATGCCCGAAAACGACAAGGGTAGTGCCGTGATGATGTTCACCCTCAATGAGTTGAAAAAAGGACTGATTCACCTCAAACCCAAAACCAAGGACCCGCACGTGCTGGCTATGTTCACGACCACCGTGAACGAAACCGGCGTCGACAACGGTGCCGACGGTATCGATTACGATAGCCAGGGCAACCTGTACACTGGCTCGTTTGGCGACGGCACGTTCTACAAGATGACGCTCAAGCCTGACGGCACGCTGGCCCAGCAGGAAGCCCTACCTCTGAAGGGTGACAAAATCACCTGCATCGACGGTTTCATTATTGACCGCAAGACGGATAAAGCCTACATCACGGGCGCCCGGCAGAACGCTATTTTTGTCATCGACCTGAAAACTAACAACGTGACCACGCTGGCCCAAAACCCCGACACCGACGGCGCCGGCGGCAAAATCGACCAGCCGGCGGAGGTGCTGCTGAAAGGCAACCGCCTGTACATCTCCAACTACGACAACCCGGTGAAGCACTTCGTAAACACCAAATCCGACGCCCCGCATACGGAAGCGTATATCGATCTGCCGTAGCTTAGTAGGAGTCGATATTGCTTGCGTCCTCTGCCCGTTAGGGTGGGGGACGTTTTTTTAAGAAAAGAAATTAGGAAATCAACGTTGCGCAACGCCGTTTCTGCGTAGACAAGCTCAACCGGAAGCAAGTCGCGTCTTCTGCCTACCCACTAAGCGGCTGCTAACGCACGCATTGCCTACTTAACCTTTTCAATACTATGGCCAAAAGCCCACCGAAGTTCGACACCCCCAATACGCCCCAACCCGCTGACCTGAGCAACGGTCAGCACATCACCACCGACGCCGGCCGCCCGGTCAGCGACATTCAGAACTCCATCACGGCGGGCCGACGCGGGCCGGTGTTGCAGGAAGATTACATTGCCTTCGAGCGCCTGGCGCACTTCAACCGCGAGCGGATTCCCGAGCGCGTGGTGCACGCCAAGGGGGTAGGGGCTTTCGGTACCTTCACCGTGACGCATGACATCACGAAGTACACCCGCGCCAAGCTGTTCAGCAAAGTGGGCAATACCTGCGAGATGCTGACGCGCTTTAGCACGGTGGCCGGCGAACGGGGCTCGGCCGATACCAACCGCGACCCACGCGGCTTTGCGCTGAAGTTCTACACGGAGGGCGGCAACTGGGACTTGGTAGGCAACAACACGCCGGTGTTTTTTGTGAAGGATGGCCTGAAGTTTCCCGACTTTATCCACTCGCAGAAGCGCGACCCACGCACCAACATGCGTAGCAAAACCATGATGTGGGACTTTTGGAGCCTGATGCCGGAAAGCCTGCATCAAGTGCTGATTCTGATGAGTGACCGGGGCACGCCCTACGGCATCCGCCACATGCACGGCTACTCGTCGCACACGTTCTCGATGTTCAATGCTGATAACGTGCGCACATGGGTGAAATTTCACTTCCTGACCCAGCAGGGCATCAAGAACTTCACCGACGCCGAAGCCATCGAAATGGCTGGCCTCGACCCCGATTTCTCGGCCAACGACCTCTCCGACGCCATCACGCAGGGTAATTTCCCGAAATGGAAGATGTTCATCCAAACCATGCCCGACGAGCAGGCCGCTACCTACAAGTGGAACTCGTTTGACGTGACCAAAGTGTGGCCCCACGCCGATTTTCCGTTGCAGGAGGTAGGGGTGATGGAGCTGAACCGCATCCCCGAGAACTATCACGCCTTTGTGGAGCAGGCCGCCTACTCACCCTCCAACGTGGTAGACGGTATCAGCTTCTCGCCGGATAAGATGCTGCAAACCCGCCTGTTGAGCTACGCCGACGCGCATCGTTACCGCGTGGGCGTGAACTACGAGTTCCTACCCGCCAACGCGCCCAAGGTAGCCAGCCACAACAACTACCACCGCGATGGGGCCATGGCTCTGGGCAACAACGGCGGCTCCGGCCCCAACTACTTCCCTAACTCCTTCAACGGCCCCACCGAGGACAAGAGCGTGCAGGAGTTTGCCTACCCGGTAGAGGCCACCGAAGTGCGTCGCTACGACCGCAACGCCCCCGGCGACGACGACCACTACACCCAGCCTGGCGACCTGTTCCGCCTGATGACGGAAAAGGCCCAGGACGACACCATCAAGAATATCGTGGCCCACATGGACGGCATCGAAGGCCCCAAGCGTAAGGAAATCATCGAGCGCCAGCTGAAACTCTGGTTCAAGGTAGACGAGAAGCTAGGCAAAGGCGTATCGGCCGGCTTGGGCGTGCAAGTGGAAGGCCACGAGCTGAACGGCCAAATGAAGCCGCTTCATGCTAAGTATGCTCCGCCGAAGCCGGTGGATAAGATGCCCCACGGGGCGGCGTAAGTACCCCACCCCCTAGCCCCCTCCCCTCCGGGAGAGGGGAACTAGCTCTAAAAAAACTAGCCTCTACCTCAATAATGAAGTAGGGGCTAGTTTTTTTTAGAGCTAAAGCTAAAAGTTAGTTCCCCCTCTCCCGGAGGGGAGGGGGCTAGGGGGTGGGGTGCCTACTGCATTTCCCACGCCGTACGGTACGCCCCAATCAGCTCCGTGTAGTCCAGAAAGGCCTTATAGAACGGATGCGACCCAAGCGTACTGGAGTCACCCACGATGAGCAGCTTCTTGCGGGCGCGGGTCATGCCCACGTTCATGCGGCGGATGTCGGAGAGGAAACCGATGTCGCCCTGGCTGTTGCTGCGCGTCATGGTGATGCAGATGATGTCGCGCTCCTGGCCTTGGAAGGAATCTACGGTGCCGATGCTGAGCAGGCGGTGCGTGAGCATCTCGGCTAGCTCAGGCAGATCTTCCACCGCGTCTTTCAGGTAGTTGATCTGGGCACGGTAGGGCGCAATCACGCCCACCGTTAGCAAGTCCTCCTGGTGTTCTTCGGGTGCGTACACGGCTAGTAGTTCCGATAAGCGCTTGAGCAACAAGTCAGCTTCTTCTGGATTCGCCACCGAGCGACTTTCGGCAATGCCTAGCTCCAGGAAGCCGAAGCCGGCCGTATCCAGAAACTCCACGGCCACGTCGGGCGCAAAGCGCAGGTCGTAGGCCGAGAGGTCGGCATGGGCTACGGTGTCGTGGGCAATCAGCTTGCCGTCGTAGAACTGCTCCGAGCTGAACTCCATAATCAGCTCGTGCATGCGGTACTGTACCGTCAGCATGCGGGCCGTATCGGGCTGGCGCTTGATGCACTTTTCGAACAGCGTTTCGCGCAGGGCGCCGGCCTTTTCGCTTTTTACGGTAGGGGGTAGTTGCTGATGGTCGCCGGCCAGCACCACGCGGTTGGCCTTGCCAATGGGAATCCAGCAGCCCGGCTCTAGCGCCTGCGCGGCCTCGTCGATAAACACCGTTTCGTAGGTGAGGTGGCGAATGGCGCGGTTGCTGGCGCCCACCAGCGTGCAGGTAATCACCTGCACCTGCTCCAGCAAATCCTCCGTGATGTAGCGCTCCAACTGGTCCGACTCCTGCAACAAATCGTGGGCTTGCTGCTTGAGCACGCGGCGCTGCTCACGCTCCTCCCAGCCAAAATGGCGCTTAAACTTGCTGGCCATTTCGCGGTACTGCTCCGCCGTCTGCCGCATCGATTTCAGCTCCGGATAGCTCTTATGCGCCATAATTTGCGCATCCAGCGTGTGCTGCAACAGCAAATCCGACACTCGCGAAGGGTTGCCCATCCGAATCACGTTCACGCCGCGCTCAGCTAGCTTTTCGGTCAGCAAGTCTACAGCCGTATTGCTGGGCGCGCACACCAGCACCCGCCGCTCGCGCCGGATGGTTTCCAGAATGGCTTGTACTAGCGTGGTGGTTTTGCCGGTGCCGGGCGGTCCGTGAATGATGGCTACATCCTGGGCCGCCAGCACGTGGCGCACGGCCGCGAGCTGGGAGTCATTCAGGGGCGAAGGGTAGTAGGGCTGCACCTCGCTATCGGGGCGGAAGCGGGCGGGGCGGGCGCCCAACAGTACGTCGCGTAGCTCGGCCAGGCGCGATTCGTAAGCGCCCATCACCTTGCCCAGCGCGTACTCCATCTCGCGGTAGCTCACCTCGTCAAAGGTGAGGTCTACGCCCAATTTGCCATCGTCCACCCAGTCGGGTAGGTCTTCCTTATTGGTGGCGAGGAGGATTTTATTGCGCTTTACGCTGGTAATGACTCCGTTGAGGGTAGGGCGGTCGGAGCCGGCGCGGTTGGGAATGTTGCCGAACAGCGCAGCATTCTTCCCCACCTGAAACAGGTGCAGGCCGTTTTGGCCCGCCGGGCGTTCCAGCTCCAGCACCAGCTTGCCGCCGAAGCCAATATCTTCCTGGGTAATCTTCACGGGGTACCACGTCAGGCCGCGCTGCTGGCGCTCGGCAATGGTGGTTTTGGCGCTTTTGATCTTGAACTGCTCCAGGTCTTCCTGCTGCTCTAGTTTCAGCAAAGCCTGGGTGTGGCGCAATTCTTTCTCGAGGGCGTAAGGGTCTGTATAAATAGGTTGTTCAGCCAACAGGGTAGGAGATTAAGTATTCCGTTGCTAACAACGAAAACGGAAAATTGGTGGCCGAAGGTCGGAATTATGCGCTGTAGTTGCAGCCAACCGTACGTAGCCTTACCGGAAGGGTAGGGCACACTACTTCTCTAACCGAATGGCTACGGTCTGGCTTTCACCCTCAGCTACAAACATGCATTCCTCAAAATCGGGAGCTTTGAAGCGGGGGCGCACGTTGTTGGAAAACGCGTACGGCTCGGTGGGAATACCCAAAAAGTTGCGGTCCATTTTGCCGTTGTCGTTCACGTCCTGCGACAAGGCAATGGCCCATTCGCCCGATTCTAGCTCTACCTGAAACTGCACGGTGTTTTGCTGCTGGGGCACTATTTTCTTATGCAAAGCAGCCTTACCCGATTTCAGGAACGACTCAGAGGAATTGTAAAAGTTGAGCGTGATAGTGGAGGTAGGTGAGACCAAGTTGGTAATGACTACCGTCACCGGCACTGTATCCTGCTGGATGGGGGCGTGCGCGGGAAAAAGCAGGCCCGTTGCTAAGCTGATTTTCAATAGTATGGATGCAGATAAGTTCATGGGCGTGTTGGTGGTGCTGACGTTGCGTTGTAGGCAATGTTCAGAAAAGGGAACCCGCGTGGGACTACGCGCCTAATTGGAGTTCAGTACTGAAAGCGTTGTGTTTCTGCATCATACGCAGCCGGCTGATACGCTGTTTTTTCAACGTAGCACAACGGCGATAAATACTCGGCAGAGTATAAACGAAATAGTGCTGTAAAATTTTGGCTGGCGTTGTCTGCGGCAAGGATGTGGGGAAGCTTATAGATGGCATAGCAAGTAATAACCTTAAGACGCTAACTACTACCTTATTAAATCAGCTGTTAAGGTTGAAATAAGGTTATGTGCGGTTGTATATAACGGTGTATCAAGATGATACGCAGCTCTTTATAGAATCAGTCTAGTTAACAAAGCTAAAATAATTGGCGTAGGCAGAGAATCCAAAATCACGCGCATGCTTGGAAACTGGTAAACATGGTAGCTTTTGCCATGCTCTTCAAAGTATGCAAGGCGGTAGGAAAACGTATAGAATACTTCCTCTTTCCGGCCTCGGCGTAGACGTGCACTCCTATCCACTCACCTAAAACCTATTGCTCTATGAGCACGAAAGTAACTCAAGAACCCGTCGGGGATGTGGCGGTGGCCCTGCCGCCACTCGAGCAAATCACCCTGACCATCAACGGCGTGACCAAGCGCCTGCAAGTTGCGCCCTGGACCTCGCTGCTCGATTTGCTGCGCGAATACCTGGACCTGACCGGCACCAAAAAAGGCTGCGACCATGGACAGTGCGGCGCCTGCACGGTGCTCGTAGATGGCACCCGCATCAACTCCTGCCTTACCCTGGCCGTGATGAAAGACGGCTCCGAAATCACGACGGTAGAGGGTCTGGCCAAGGGCGACGAGCTGCACCCCGTGCAGGAAGCCTTTATTGAGCACGACGCTTTCCAGTGTGGCTACTGCACACCAGGGCAAATCTGCTCGGCAGTGGGTCTTATCAATGAAGGCAAAGCCAAAACGGCCGATGACATCCGGGAACTGATGAGCGGTAATATCTGCCGCTGCGGCGCCTACGTGGGCATTGTAGCCGCCGTAGAAGAAGCTCTGCACAAGTGCCAACCCAACCAGTAATCCTGCGATGAACAGCTTTTCATATACCCGCGCCCAGGCCGTTGAGACGGCCGCACGCGAAGTTTCGACCAACCACACGGCCAAGTTCATCGCCGGCGGCACCAACCTGCTGGACTTGATGAAGGAAAACGTGGAGCGTCCTACCCGCCTGGTAGACCTCACGCGCCTACCCCTCAACCAGATTGAGGACACTGACAAGGGCCTGCGCCTGGGTGCCCTCGCCACCAACGCCAACACCGCCTACGACGAGCGAGTGGAGGAGCGCTACCCCCTGCTGAGCAAGGCCATTCTGGCTGGTGCTTCAGCCCAACTGCGCAACATGGCCACCGACGGCGGCAACCTGTTTCAGCGCACCCGTTGCTACTATTTCTACGATCTGGCTACGCCTTGCAACAAGCGCGAGCCCGGCTCGGGCTGCTCGGCTATTACCGGCTACAACCGCGTATGCGGGATCTTGGGCACCAGCGAAAGCTGCATTGCTACCCACCCCTCGGATATGTGCGTAGCCCTGGCCGCGCTGAAAGCCACTGTGAATGTGACCGGCGCCACCGGCGAGCGAACCGTGGAGTTTGCCGATTTTCACCGCCTACCCGGCAACGAGCCAGAGCGCGACAACAACCTGAAGCCTGATGAAATCGTGACCAGCATCGACCTGCCGGCCGATGGAGAGCGGTTTGCCAAGAACTTCACCTACCTCAAGCTGCGCGACCGGGCTTCGTATGCCTTCGCGCTGGTATCGGTGGCGGCGGCGCTGGATATGGACGGCGACACCATCAAGGAAGCCCGCGTGGCCTTGGGTGGGGTGGCCCACAAGCCCTGGCGCAAGCCCGAGGCCGAGGACCTGCTAAAAGGCCAGGCCGCGACGAAGGTGAACTTTGAGCGCGTGGCCGCCTCCTTGCTGGAGGGCGCGAAGGGCTACGGCTCCAATACATTCAAAATTGAACTGGCTAAGCGTGCCATTGTGCGCGCGCTGACCATGGCCGCTAACGGACAACACTAAATGGCTGCTACTACCTATATTGGCCGCTCCACCAGCCGCGTGGACGGTCGCGCCAAAGTAACCGGCGAGGCGAAGTACGCCGCCGAGTTCAACACCCCCGGCCTGACCTACGGCTACGTGATTTCCAGCGACATCGCAAAAGGGAAAATCACCAAGATTGACGCCTCCGACGCGCTCAGCCTACCCGGCGTGTTGCAGGTGTTCACCCACGAAAACGCCCCCCGCCCGGCCTACTTTGACCGCAAGTTCAAGGACGACGACTCGCCGGTAGGCGACAAGTTTAAGCCGCTGTACAGTGCCGAAATTCAGTTCAGCATGCAGCCCATTGGCTTGGTGGTGGCCGACTCATTTGAGGTGGCCCGCTACGCCGCGTCGCTGGTGAAGGTGGAGTATAAGGCCGAAACGCCGGAAACCAACCTGCGCCAAAAGCCCAAAGGCCACAAGGCGCCTACCGGCAAAACAGGCTTCACACCACCTAAAAGCCGGGGCAACGCTGCCAAAGCTTACAAAAACGCCGAGGTGCAGTTTGAGGCAGAATACTTCCACATGCCCGAGCACCACAACCCGATGGAGATGTTTGCCTCCACGGTGATTGTAGAGGAAGACGGCAAGCTGAAAATATACGACAAGACGCAGGGTGTTGCCAACAGCCAAAAATACATCACCAAGATCTTCGGGCTAAGCAAGGAAGAAGCTCGCGTGATTAACCCTTTCATGGGTGGTGGTTTTGGTTCGGGCCTGCGGCCGCAGTATCAGCTATACCTGGCCGTGATGGCGGCGCGGGAGCTAAACCGCTCGGTGCGCGTAGTGCTCACGCGCCAGCAAATGTTCTCGTTCGGGCACCGTCCGGCCACGTTGCAAACCGTATCGTTGGGCGCTACCAAGGACGGCATGCTGCAAGCAATCAAGCACGAAGCCCTGGGCGAAACCTCTCGTTTTGAGGAATATACCGAGGTAGTGGTAAACTGGGCCGGCATGCTCTACCACTGCGACAACGTAGAGCTGGGCTACTACCTACGCAACCTAGACACCTATACGCCCCTGGACATGCGCGCGCCGGGCTCCGTAACGGGCATCGCCGCCTTCGAAACAGCCATTGATGAGCTGTCTTACAAAGTAGGCATCGACCCGCTGGAACTGCGTCTGAAAAACTACGCCGAGAAGAACGAATTCGAAGGAAAGCCCTTCTCTAGTAAAGAATTGCGCGCTTGCTACGCCCAGGGTGCCGCTAAGTTTGGCTGGGCCAAACGGCCCGCACAACCACGCTCTATGCGCGAGGGTACCAAGCTCATCGGCTGGGGTGTGGCTACCGGTATGTGGGACGCGCAGCAGCAGAAATCGGCTGCCAAAGCCAACCTGTCGGTAGACGGCAAGCTAGTAGTAGGTAGTTCCACTTCCGATATTGGCACGGGCACCTACACGGCCATGACCATGATTGCCGCCGAAACCCTGGGCCTGCCCCTCGATGCCGTGACCTTCAAGCTGGGCGATACGACCTTGCCCGTAGCGCCGCTGGAAGGCGGCTCTTGGACGGTAGCCTCCGTGGGCTCAGCTGTGAAAGAAGCCTGCGAAGCTGTAGCGAAGAAGGTGTTCAGCATGGCCAAAGACGTGAAAGACTCTCCGCTGTCGGGCGCTAGCTTCGATGAGGTAGAGTTTGTGGACGGCAAGGTGCAGCTGAAGGGCGACTACTCCTCGGGTGTTTCCATTGTAGAGGCCATGCGCGCTGGCGAGGTGAACTTCATTGAGGAAGAAACCACCACCATGCCCAACATGCTCAAGCAGATGCAATACGCCCGCAACACGCACTCGGCGGTGTTCGTGGAGGTGGAGGTTGATGAGGACCTCGGCCAGATTTGCGTGCGCCGCGTGGTAAGCGCCATTGCTGGCGGCCGCGTTATCAGCCCCAAGACGGCCCGCAGCCAGATCTTGGGTGGCGTAGTATGGGGCATCAGCATGGCGCTGGAAGAAGAAAGCGTGCTCGACCACCACTTCGGCCGCTTCATGAACCACAACCTGGCCGAATACCACGTAGCAGTCAACGCCGATATCCACAACATCGACGTGATTTTCGTAGAAGAGCACGACGACATTGTGAACCCACTGGGTGCCAAAGGCCTGGGTGAAATCGGGATTGTGGGGGTAGCGGCGGCCATTGGCAACGCCATATACCATGCCACCGGCAAGCGCGTGCGCGAGCTGCCCATTACGCTGGACAAGTTGCTGTAGTTCAGTAGATTTATTGATAAAACAGAAGGCCCTAGAACCGTACGGTTCTAGGGCCTTCTGTTTTACAAGCTAAACAACGTTTTCAGTCCTTCTTTCAGTGCAGTCGGCTTGCGGCCAAGTACCTGTTGCAACTCATTACTGACTGCTGATTCCTGACCATGCTTGATGTCGGTCATGAAACCGAGGACAAATCGAGTAACGGTTTCGGGTACGTTGCGGGCTTTCATCTGCGCCGCAAAAGTCTCATCGTCGAGGGCCGTATAGCGCACCTCTTTGCCCGATAGCTCACTGAGCGCGGCGGCCACATCGGCGAAAGAATACGTTTCGGTGTTGGTAAACGTGTAGGTGCGATTTTCGCAGTCGCCTTCGGCCAATACGTTGGCAATGGCTTCGCCCATGTCGCTACGCAGGGCAAAAGAAACCCTACCCTCGCCAGCGGGCAGGTGAATGCCCGACGCAAACACGGCAGGCCCCACAAACTGCGGCAGCGTATCCATGTACAGAATGTTGCGGAACAGCACGTAGTGTAACCCACTGGCCTTGATGTAGTCTTCCGTTTGGAAGTGCCGCACCATCAAGTCGTTGGCCAGGGTGTCGCGGTCTTGTAGGGCGCGGCCGGTGTAGGCAATGCACGATACGCCGGCTTTTTTGGCGGCATCTACCACGTTGTAGTGCTGTTGCAGGCCGTGGTCGTCGCCTCCACCCGATACAAGCAGCACTTTGTCGATGCCTTGCATGGCGCGTTCCAGAGCAGCCGGGTTGTCGTAGTCGCCCAGGCGAATGTCGATGCCCAGCTCTTGCAGGTGGGTGGCTTTGGCAGCGTCGCGCACTAGGCCCGCCACCTGATTGGCGTCAATTTTGGTCAGGAGTTGTTGAATAACGGCCGTGCCGATGTGGCCGGTAGCACCAGTGATGAGAATCATATACAGTACATTAGGTGATGTTTGTACTGCAAAGGTGCCGCCTAAAGTAGGCAGGCAAAAGAGCTAAATGGCGGTAGTATTGGGCCAAAAGTCGGAAAGCACCGCTAGCCAGCCTGTTTGTACGCGGTAGGCGAAAAGCCAAGGCTTTTCCGGAAAAACCGACTAAAGGCCGACTGATCCGTGAAATGCAGCAACTCGGAAATCTGCGCCACCGATAGCTGCTGATTTTGCAGCAAGGCTTTGGCTTCCAGCAGCACGGCTTGTTCTATCCAGTCGCTGGCGGTTTTGCCGGTGATTTCCCGCACAGTTTCGGTGAGGTGCTTGGGCGTGATGCACAGTTGGTCGGCATAAAATTTCACGCTACGCTCTACCGCGCTATGGGCATTTACCAAGTTTTTAAACGCAGAAGTCAGCTGCTGACCACGCGTTTGGGTGGATTGTAGCACCGCGTGATGCTGGTCGTAGATGGCAATAACTTCGTATAGTAAGCTATTAATCAGGTTTTTAATTACCTGCTCTCGGTAGGGGTGCGGGGTAGGAAATTTCTGCTGTAGAAAACGCAACGAAGCCGTGATGGTGGTGGCCTCCGCCTCCGACAGCGGTAGTACGTGCCGGGTAATGTTCTCCAGAAAATGGAAACTGTCGGCCTGCACACTGTTGTGGCTGGTGATAAACTCCTTGGTGAAGAATACAGACAGGCTGTCGTGGTCGTCGGATAGCTGCGCCCATTCTTTAATTACGTGTGGCGTGATGAGCATCAGGCAATTCGGTTCGATGGAGTAAGTCTCCAGATTTGCCTTCAACTCCAGCGTACCGCGCAAGCATATGCCAATCTTGTAGTAGTTGCCGCGGTAGGGGGCGTTCAGCGGCGGACCAGCCGAATGCGTGTGCTCATCCAGAAAAAATACTTCAGCTGGCTTATCAGCAGGGTTGGAAAAATAGTGGAGCGAATAGGTAGGAATAGAAGAAGCCATAGCAGGAGCCGAAGATTAGTATGTGTCTGAAGATAAGACGAATAGTCTATGATGAAAGTGGTGGTAAGTACCGCACCGCATCGGTAGTAAAGTTACTGCCTACGCAACGATAGGTAGTGCCATAAAGGCGTAGTAGGGTACTAAATAAACGAAAACCAATAGCCGCCTACTGCGTTAAGTCAAGTAAGAGCTCGTCTGTAAGGGCGCCGCTACTGCGCCTCTCAGACGAGCGTACGCAACAGAAAGAAGTAGGGCCAAGCGTGCGTAAGCACGTGGTGCTACCCTATTCTCAACCCCAACCCAACCACCATGGAGTATAATATTGATAACGTAAAAATGGATTTGCAAACCGTTGGTTTTCAAGAAACCTCGGCAATAGTAGACCAAGTAGAAAGCGAGCTGCGCCGCGTGATGCGTTTCCGGCAGGATATCGTAGCCGCCGACGTGTACCTGCGCGAAGACGGTAGCAACCCCGAAACCAATAAAGTGGTACGCTGGCGCCTGGGCATTCCCGGCAAGGATCTGTTTGCCGAAGCGACGGCCGGCTCGTGGGGCGCAGGCCTGCGCGATGCCAGCGAAAAGCTGCGCCGACAGTTCGTAGACTAGAACGTCAACGGACGAAGGCTGCTATTCTCCTGTTTCTGAATAGATAGCATGTATACTGAATAGGTCTTCCGTGGTGTAACTATTTTACACCACGGAAGACCTATTTATTTTGTGAGAAAACAGCCCAGACAATGTCAACCTACGCATTTTGTGTAGTGTCCTCATTTGCTAAAAGCAAGTACCAGAGAGGTTAAACTTTGTCCTTGAATGGCCGCCATCAACTCCGGAAACTTGGCCGGGTTGCAAGCAAACAAAGGAATATCCAACGCGGCAAATTGCTCGGCCACGCGTCGGTCGAAGCTGGGGGCGCCATCGTCGGCGCGGGCGAGCAAGGCGACGACCGTGACGCCGGCAGGGCGGCTTTACGCCCTTCCGGCTCAGTCAGCACATTGTCCACGTCCTTATATCAGCCTCAAAGGGTAAGGGGTTTTGGGCATCGGCTTCGGAGCCGCGGACGAGTTGTCAACGGGTAGCAGGTGAGGTAGGCATCAGGGTCACTTCTTACTCGAAAAAGTCGGCGGGGTCGGCTTGGCTTAAGTACTTACTAAGGCTGCCTAAGTCGCCAAAAATGGGATAAATCAGTTGCATAAACTGCTCAGTGGCAGCAGGCCCATCGGTATAGGCCTCAAATGTTTCGCCCTGGCCCAGCAGCTCTACGTGGTCAAGTAAAGCAGGCGCGTATTCCTCCAGAACGGTCTCGATGTGTTCGGCCCAACTGGCACCGCTGCCGCTGAAACCGTATTTCTCGAATACATTGTAGTAATCGTCCAGGTCCGTAAGATCTGCTACAATGTGTTCCTGGCGGCCCGGCGTGGCGTGGTCCTCCAGGTCATTAATCAAAAAAGGATAGGTGGAAGTCATAGATGCCAAGGTAGGGAGAGATGGGTATTCGCACTTGGTTGTAGCTTACATGGTCTTGAAAGACACTACTGCGCATGTGAGAATGAGATGTGAATGCGTGAGTGATGACGCGGGGCATAGCCCCACGCCATCCATACTGCCACTACATGTCCAGTAACTCCCGTAGCCCGCGTTCCAGGTCGAATTCATCTTCTGGGCTACTGCTGCAACGGGCTGAGTGCCTTGCTGAGCGAGGTCCAACAGGACCTGGGGTTGCGCAGGCGTGGCAGACGCGCGCAGCAAAGCTGCTGGGGCTTACGCACGCACTCGGCACAGCCGAGTGCGTGCGTAAGGCTTCTTAATACGCTACGTCATCGCCCAAAAAGTCCAGGCCGGGCATGCCGATGGGGGCGCCGGGGGGCATGTCCAGGGGGGCGGGTACGGTGAACTTGTTGGGGTCGGTGGTAAAGGTATTGATCTGGGAGAGGCCGAATAGCAAATTAGCTTTCTGCCGGGGCTCGGCGCTGGCTAGCTTGCCAGTCATCCACTGCTTGAGGCCGTCGATTTCGGCTAGGCTTTCGCCGCGCACGCTTTCGGCTACCTGCGGGTCGGCGGCAAGCTGGAGTAGGCTTTTCAGCGTGAGGTTATTCACCAGCACCTGTAACTCACCTTTGTAGCCGGAGGCTAGAGGTGCTTTCCAGGTCTGAATCAGTAGTTTATCGACCACTGGCATGAAGCCCGGCTGCTTGCTGTCGCGGGCGTGGTACTCCACCAGGCGGGTAGCACGCTCCGGATTCAGCAGCGACAAGATGGTAGGCGCCGCCGCCGCTTCGGCGGCGGCTATGGGGTCGAAGGTAGGGCCAGTGTGGCCGGCGAAGGTTTCCATGCTGCTGGGGTAGCCCGCCGGGCGGGGCGGCAGCTGTTGCAGCAGCTTCTCCGGCAGCATCAGCGCCTCCGGCGACACGGTAGCCATCAGGGCATCGAAGGCGCGCCACTGCTCGGCGGGCTCTACCATGCGGGTCACCACCTGGCCGTCGTTTTTCACGGCGTGGGTGAAGTACAAGCCACCCAGCGACTTCGCCGCGGCCTCTACCTGGTAGCGGTGCAGCAAGTACATGGGCACCAGCACCTCTTCCAGCGTGGCCATGGGGGCGTTGTCGGGAATGGCGTTGGTAGAGAAGTTGTCGAGCACGTGGCGGCGCACCTTCATCAGCTTGTCGAGCTGGGTTACGGCGTTGCTGCCGTCGTCCCACTGGTGCGACTCGGGGTGCACGTAACCGCCGATGTCAGGGATGAAAATGTGGCCCTGCTTCAGGGTTTCCACCAGAATCTGGTCGAGCGCTTTGTCCTCGTCGGTGCCTTTCGTGAAGTCCTGGTAGCCCCACAAAATAGCGCGCTTGTCCCAGCTGCCAATGCCCTTGGCGTAGGCATCCGACACGTCAATCGTACCGTCCGATTTCAGCGAGAAGCGCGGGAAGGGGTAGTCCATCACCGAGCCGCGGTCCTGGGTGCCCGAGGAGGTGAAATTGTGGTACAGCCCCAGGGTGTGGCCAATTTCGTGGGCCGACAGCTGCCGGATGCGGGCCAGCGCCATCTGCTCCAGCTCCGGCGACACTTTCTTGCCGTTTTTATAAGGCTGCAACAGGCCCTCGGCAATGAGGTAGTCCTGGCGGTGGCGGTCGGAGCCCAACGTGACCACACCCTTGATGATTTCGCCCGTGCGCGGGTCGATGTAGGACGAGCCGAAGGAGAAAGCCCGCGGGTTGCCGGCGCGGTCCACCCAGTTCACCACGTTGTAGCGAATGTCCATGGGGTCGGCGTCCTGGGGCAACTCCTTCACCAAGAAGGCATTCTTGTAGCCGGCCGCTTCAAAGGCCTGGTTCCACCACGCGCCGCCTTCGATGAGCGCCTTCTTGATGTCCGGCGGGGCGCCGCGGTCCACGTAGTACACAATGGGCTCCACTGGCTCGCTCACTTTGGCTCCGGGGTTCTTCTTCTCTAAGCGGTGCCGGCGCGAGAAGCGCTTTTCCAGCGGCTCGGTCATGGGCGCCGAAAAGTCGAGGTAGGAAAACTGGAAAAACCCCGAGCGCGGGTCGAATTTGCGTGGGTGGTACTTGTCGTCGGGCAACTCCACGAAGGCCTGGTGCATGCGCACGGTCACGGCGTTGGGGTCGGGCGCGATGCTGCGACCGTAGCCCTGGCCGCCGTTGGGGCCGCCCGTGAAGGTAATCAGCGCGTCGAACTCGGTGTTTTTGGGAAAGTTCTTGGTGGCTTCGGGGTTCACAGCCGAGCGCGACTCATCCAGCCGATAGCCGGCCGAGGCCCCACCGCCAGCGTTGCCACCGCGCAGGCCCGCAAAGCTGCGCCGGCCCAGCTGGTCGCCTATTTTCTGGCTGTCGCGCACCAGGAAGGGCGTCAGGTCAAGCAGTACTTTGTTGCCCTCCACAGCCACCGGCGTAAAGCCCCACAGCACCGATTTGGCAAAGGCGCTTTCCACGGCTCGCTGCTCATCGCCGCCGCGGGAGGCGCGGTAGCTGTAGTTGGGCGCCACCAGCATCACCTTGGGGCCTACCCGCAAAAACTTGGCAATGGCCGAGGAAGCGCCGCCCCGCTCGGGGCCGCCCATGCCTACGCCGTCAGGTAGGGAGCTGAAATAGAGAAACTCCTGGTCGAACTTGTCCAGCTCAAGGTAGACTTTGCCGGTTTTCTCGTCGTAGTAAAACGGAAAATAGCCATCTTGTTTCTTGGCACCCTGGGTAATAGAAGCAATGGTAGCAGCGGGCTTCGCTTCAGCGCGTGTAGAGGAGGTGCCGCCTTGGTTTTGGGCCGGTGCAATATGGCTGGCCGCCAGCAGGGCGGCCACAAAGAAAGGAGTACGCTTCATTCGATAGGGTAGTGGTTTGGTGCGAACTGATAGTGCTTTGGGTGCTTTCTTGGGCAGGTTCCTAGCGGCTGATGCTGCGAGTGTGATGCACAATCTGCCTGCTTACAGAATCAGATGGAAAAACCTCGCTGCTTCGTGCAAGAAAGAAAGCTACTTGACGAATGGACGAATAACTGCCCACGCCGTTGCGTCAATTTTAGAAAAGCATTGCCGATTACGCAACTATTTCAGTGAAATGCACTGCTACCTTATATTTTTATTAATGCAACGCGGGTATGATTGATAAAAAGGGATTTATGCTGTCAGAACTTCCGATCGGCACTCGACTCAGGCGGAAGTCCTGGCTGTGCTAAGCTGGCTCTACCCGGCAAACACGTTTTGGCAGGTGGCGCACCGCATAGGCGTGGTGCCCACATACAGCAATTGGCGCCACCACGCTACGCGCTCGGCAGGGGCTACGGCCAGGCTGCCGCAACGTGGACAACGCGGTAATTTCGGTGCGGTGCGCTCCTGCTCAAAATTGGTGAGCAAGGGCTGGGCTGTTTCCACCAACGCTTCCTCAATCAGCAACTGGTAGTACATCCCCTCGCCGTAGGGTAGGGAGGGCGGACCGTGGGCCTTCACCAGCACCACGATATCGGCCTGTAGCAGCTCGTTGTAGAGTACAACGGCCTCGGTGTACGTGAGGTAGCGCGCGGCGGGAACCAGCATAACAGGGACGCCTACCGCTTGCGCTTAGCCGGTGCACGGCGCTGGCCGCGCAGGCGCCCTACGTACACCAGCAACCCCACGCTCAGCACGGCCAGCCCCGCCGTGAGTAGGTCGCGGGTGGTGCGGCTCTGGTCGACTTCGTTGGCCAGCGTCTGGGCTTCGGCCAGTTTCTTCTGGTGCTGCCGCTCGCGCTCTTCCAAGTTCGTAATCTGGCGTTGCAGGTCGTAGAACCGCTCCTGGGTGGTGCTTTGGTCGCTTTGGGCCACGCTGGCCTGCTGCTGCACCTGCTGGCGCTCGGCCACCAGACCGGCGGTCTGGCGCAGGGCATCGTCCTTCACAGCCTGCACAATCTCGGTGTCCTTGCGGATGATGCCTTTCAGGGCGGCTACCACTTCTTCTAAGTCCCGCTTGCTGGGCTTGTTGGCTAGAAACGCATTGCGCTGGGAGTTAGCAGCTTCGTACTGCCGCACCAGCGCTTCCCGCTCCTGAATCAGGCGGGGGATTGGGTCGGTGTTTTGCTCGGGTGCGGTTTGGAGTAGAAGCAGCAGCAGAAGTTTCATGGGGGCAAAGGTCTTGAAAAGTTGCGTTGCGCGGGTGCTGCGTCTAGTAAGCCGCCTTAGACGTACGAGAAATTTTATTTTTTATGATCGATATGCAACCGCTGCCCAATCGGCGAGGCTCTAGCTACTGTATCCCATCTTTCCATTCATTCACAGATCATTATGAAATTGTCGAAAGCTTTACTCGGAGCCGTTTTGGTCGGCATCACGGCGCAAACTACTGCCTGCACAAAAGGCGACGAGCCCGCACCGAAAGGTGAAAAAGTAGCAAAGGGTAGCGAGAAAAAAAACGCCCGTCTACTGCCCCGCGTGTGGCCTGGGCTAAGCAACGCGCCAGAAACTATGGCTGCCGTACCCGCCTTGCCGAGCATCTTATCGGCTATTGCCTGCAATCTGGACGACCACCTTCTGGCCGCAGCCTTGCCGCTGCTCGAAGCAGGCCAGGTAGAAGCCGTGGAGTGGTCGTTTGACACCCTGTTTGACGGCCGGCAGCTGCCTAATTGGTTTGCCGAGCTGCTGACTGCCTACGGCGAGCAGGGCCGGCTGATTGGACACGGCGTGTACTTTTCACTGCTCTCGGGCCGCTGGACGCCCGAGCAGGCGCAGTGGTTGGAGCAGCTGCGCCTGCTCGCGGCGCGGTTTCACTTCGATCATATCACGGAGCATTTCGGCTCCTTTACGGGGCAAAACTTCCATACCGGCGCGCCTCTGCCCGTGCCCTACACGGCCGCTATCCTGCGTCTGGGTCAAGACCGCCTTCTGCGCATAGCGGACGCCTGCCAGTGCCCAGTAGGGCTGGAAAATCTAGCTTTTGCCTACTCCCTGGAGGAAGTGCAACGCCACGGTGAGTTTCTGGAGAAGCTGCTGGCGCCCGTCAACGGCTTCCTGATTCTGGACCTGCACAACCTGTACTGTCAGCTGCATAATTTTGATTTGTCTACCGATTCGTTGCTGGCGCTCTACCCGCTGCATCGGGTGCGGGGAAATCCACATTTCGGGCGGCAGCTGGGAAGATTCGCGGGTGGAGCAGGGTAGGCAAATCCGGCGCGACACCCACGACGAGGCCGTGCCCGATGAGGTATTTGCTCTGCTGGAACGCACAATATCCCAGTGCCCGCAGCTGAAGTACGTAGTGCTGGAGCAACTCGGCACCGGCCTCCGCACCGAGGCCAGCCAACACCAATTCCGGCAGGATTTCCAACGGATGGCTACCATCGTAGAAGCCGGACGGCGCCGTGTGCCCAGCCATCAGCCCAACGCATTCCAGCCGCCAGCAGCCCTACCCACCGGCCCGGCCGCCCACGACGAAGCCCTCCACGCACAGCAGCGCCAACTCTCGCAGATTCTGGAAACGGCCACTTCCTACGAAGAAGCGCAACAGCGCCTGCGCGCCTCCGCCCTCGCCCATACCGACTGGCAGCTAGAGCAGTGGGCGCCCCACATGCTGGAAACAGCCATCAGCATCGCCCAAAAGTGGAAATAGTGTAGTCTGTTAAAGTCTGTCCTCCTGAGCATGTGGCGCATCAAGCCAGTGTCGAAAGACCTTCTCACGCAGGAACGAGTCGTTGTTACGTTTGTCGTTCACGCGTGAGAAGGTCCTTCGACACTGGCTTGATGCGCCACATGCTCAGGAGGATAAGGCGAAAAATAGCTTTGTCACTCACTACCCACCAAAACCACCCGTATCTCCCTTGGGTTGGTTGTCGATAGAGCTGGCGGGCTTGCTGGTGCCTAAAAACCAGGTGAAGCCCAGGTAGCCCACGCGGGTTTCGTACTTGGTTTGCAGATTGGTAGTGAGGTCTGCGGCGGCCAGCCGAGTGTACTGGCGCCGCGTGTCGAACAGGTCGCTGACACGCAGTGTGAGGGCCGCCCGGTCGTGGAACAGGCGCTGGCGCAGGGCTACATCTACCCCATACACGGCCAGCAGGCGGCCTTGCGGCACCACCAACGGTGCGCGGTAGTTGCCGCTAAGCTGCACGGCCAGCGTTTTGGTCGGGCTGAACGTATTCAGCAGATACGCCGTGCCGGTGAAGTTGGCGCGGGTGCCAGTGCCGGTGTAGCTGGCTACCTGGTTGCGGTAAAAGGAGCCGTTGGCAATGAGCTTCCACCAAGTAGTCACGGGCTGCGTTAGCGAGAGTTCCAGCCCGTAGCTAGTCGTGCGGCCCAGGTTGGCGTAGCTGGTGCGGGTGATGAAGTCGGGCTGGCCGCTGAGGCGGGTCGCCAGCGTGTCAACCGTGCGCAGGCTCTGAATGGCTTGATTGGCGAAGCGTCCAAACAGCGTGGTGTTGAGGGTAGTATGCTGCCACGCCACCTGATGGCCCAGCTCTGCCACATGCACGTACTCGGGGCGCAGGGCGGGGTTGCCCACCATGTAGTTGCGCGCATCAGTGTAAATAGGTAAGGCCACGATTTGCAGAAAGTTGGGTCGATTCAGGCGGCGCGAGTAGCTGAGCTGGAGGCGCTGCTCGTGGTGGGGTAGGGTACGCGCCACTGTGGCGGAGGGGAATAGGTTGAAGATGCGTTGGCTGGTTGAGCCCATGGGCAGTACCCGGGCCTGTAGCCCGGTAAACTCAGCTCGCAACCCCACTTGATAGTCCCAATGGTCGTTTTTTCTGCTGATACGAGCCGTAGGCCTGCGGAATCACTTGCTGGTAGTGGTAGCGGTACGAATTCGCCTCTTGCCGAATAAATTCTGCGCCGGGTACTGGCTGCACCGTATACTCAGCCGTGCCGGGCGTCACCATCACGTCGGTTTTTACGCCCGCTCCCCAGCGGCGTTTGTCGTCCAGGGGGTGCACGTAGTCTATCTGCGCCGAGGGTAGGTGGATGGTCACATCGAGGAACTGCCGACGCGCCTGCCGGGTGTAGCTGGCGGGGCCGTCCAGCACACGTTGCTCCGTAGTCACGGTGCCGCCATCCAAGGTATAGGTAGCGCTGGCCGTTAGCTCGCGGCCAGGGTAGGCAGCCCAGGTATGCCGGTAGTTGCTGCCCACACGCATGGTATACAGGTCGTCGACTTCCGGATTTTGATTTTGTAGGATAATCGTCGGGTCAGTATCGCGCGTGAGTTGGGTAGCGAAATGGTTGGTTTGGTGTAAGTCGTTCTTATAGAATTCGGCGGTCAGCGTCAGCGTTTGCTCCGGGCGCCAGGCGTAGTCCACGCCTAAGCGAAGCGCTTTATTGACTTGGTGGCGGACGGCGCGGCCGGTCTGATCGGTGCCAGTGGTGCGGCCCTCGGCTGTAGCCACCTGCTGCAAGGCCGAGCTGCCACGGAACTCATTATTGAGCCCATTTACGTTGCTGTAAAAATTGAATTTGCCCGCCTTACGGCCAAGGTTGAGCGAGGCGCTGTACTTGTCGCGGGTGCCCGCCGTGACCTGCGCCTCCCCGTTCCAACTGTCTTTAAGTTGCTTTTTCTGCACTAAGTTGATGATGCCGCCCGCGCCCTGGGCCGAGTACCGCGCCCCCGGATTGGTGATAACCTCAATGGTTTCGAGGCGGCTGGCGGGCAGCTGGTCGAGGCGCAGGCTGCTGGGCGCGGGCTTGCCGTCGAGGTAGAGCGTAACGCTCGTGTTGCCCCGCAGGCTGACCTGCCCGTTTTCATCTACCGCCACAGAAGGCACCTTTTGCAGCACATCGGCCGCCGTGCCGCCCACGCTGTTCAGGTCTTTGTCTACGTTGATAATCTTCTTGTCCAGGTCTTCAACGAGCACAGCCTTTTCGCCCTGCACTACCACCCCGTCAAGCTGCACCACCATCGGAGCGGCCAGCCATTCGCCCAGACGGAGTACCGGGGTAGTCGCAGTCAGCGTGATGCTCCGGCGAGTAGTCTGGTAGCCTAGTGCCTCTGCCCGCAGTACGTAGCGGCCCAACGGAACGCTCACTAAGGCAAAAGTACCGTTATCAGCCGTTTGAGTGTTTCCGGCTAGAGTAGAGTCCGGTAATCGCAACAGCAAGACGTTGGCAAAAGGAAGCGGTTGACGTGTGCTTCGGTCCAATAGCGTGCCCGATATGCCACCCGAAACTTGAGCAGATGCTGTGCTCGGCACTAGGCAAACGACTGCCAACATCAGCCACCAAAAACGCCACTTGCCCGAGCACGCAGCCTGTACGCAGCAGGAAAACGGACGCCGTAACTGCGTCACAATTTTTCCGATACATTTAGTAAGTGTCTGACTATAAACGTATTTTGTAATGCAAGTTACCATGTAATACATAGTACAAAGAGCTAAGTGTACCGACTGTTTCATACAAGTGAGTAGTTAACGTGACGAAGAAAAGGGAAGCAGGAGAGGCAACAGCACCCACTTTCCTACCGCTATGCTTGCGGACGGAGATGCTGGAGAAAGCAGAAAGGTGTCGTGCGGATTACTTCGTTTGACGACGCAGGAAAAGGTAGTAAGCCAGAAACCCGAAAGCCGTGCTGAAAAGCAGGATGATGATGGAGTGAATGCCCAAGGGTAGGAATAAGCTGCATACTGTAAGCCCCGCACCGCTGCTCAGAAGCAGCGCAATCCACTTCACTACCTTGTTTTGCTCGTCCTGAGGGCCAGGAAGCAGGCGTTCCACAACGCTTTCTGAAACAGCCGCCCCCAAAATTTGCCGCTTCAGCAGGTAGTTCATAATCAGTTTGATAGCGGCTAGTACGAAGCTACAAAGCAGGTAAAACCCGAAGATCGGCAGCACA
Organism: Hymenobacter sp. NBH84; assembly: GCF_014217645.1. NCBI lineage: Bacteria > Pseudomonadati > Bacteroidota > Cytophagia > Cytophagales > Hymenobacteraceae > Hymenobacter > Hymenobacter sp. NBH84. Next base: position 1,838,147 of record NZ_CP043644.1, on the reverse strand, counting down.
ACCCGGCGCGCGAGTTCCAACGCATTGTCGTCAAGAGGCAACAGCGTACTTTGGGCCGAAGCTCCCTTCGTAATCAAGTAGAAAAGCAAAAGCAACAAAAAACCTTTCATAAGTTGGGCCGTGGGGTGGTACTGCATGAGACCGGCCAAAGCCGTTCATGTTGCAAAGCATTACGAAAAAGACAGTAGGCGCATTTGCCGACGGTATTGGGCCAGTAACTCCACACATTGGCCGGCCATAAGGAACCCTACTACTACCAATAGCCCACCTCCCAATAGGGTAGCCATATCCTGAAAAACCTGCATCAGCGTGCCACCAAACAACGCCAGAAACGCGCCGACAACCCCCACTACAGGAACCGCCACCCAGCAGAGCACCCACGGGAAAGCGGGGCGGGGCCTAGGTAGCTGCGCCAAGACGCTGGCCGTGAGGTCAAAAGTGAAAGCCGGTTGGGGTAGGCGGGTCGTTGCCACAAATAGGTGCTGGTAGGTCGCAACCTGGTCCTGGCACTGGTGGCAGCCGCGCAGGTGAGCCGCCTGGGTAGCCGGCAGCAGGGCCAGCGACTCCGCGGCCTCTTGGAGGGCGCGTTCAGAAAGATGGGGGCTTGTCATAAGTCGTCGCGTTGGTAGCGGGCTAGTAGGTGCTGTTTCAGCTGTTTTCGTGCTCGGAAGAGGTAGTTTTTCACAGTACCATCTGGCAGGGAGGTGATCTGTGCAATTTCCTCGTAGCTCAGTTCCTGCTGATGGTACAAGGAAATCAGGGTGCGGTAGAGTGGGGGTAGCTGCTCGATGGCCGTGCCCAAGATATCGGCTAAGTCGTGGCTGAAAAGGGCTGTTTCGGGGTCGTAATCTGAGTCGGCTACAAGCGGGGGCGGGGCTCGGCGTCCTTCCTCTGCTGCCGCATCCGGGGTGGGTTCCGCAGGGTCTACCAGCACCAGCTGCTTCTTTTCCAGGTAGTGCAGGCACGTGTTGTATGTGATTTGGCCGACCCACGTGGAGAGCTTTGCCTGAAACTTAAACCCTGCCAGGTTTTTATACACCTTCAGATACACCTCCTGCGCAATATCCGGGCGGTCGGCAGGGTGCCGGATCATCTTGAATACCAACTGTGTAACCAGCCCTTCTGTGCGCTGCACAATCTGCCCAAACGCCGCAGTGTTGCCACCCAGCACTTGCTTCACTAGCTGCTGGTCGGTTGCGGGAAGGGTAGGCAAATCGGTCATCAAAGCATGAGACCGGCCAGGCGGCAGGATGTTGCATTAGAAGTTGCCGGTGGGACCTCATCTTTTTAAAAGACGCTTGTGTTGATGACAAATGTCATGCTTCGGCTGCGCTCAGCATGACGGGGTAAGCGTTTCAAGGCAACGATGAGATACAATATTGTGTGTCTCTACTATCTGAGAGACTGTTTAAGCTAGCTGAAAAGGTACTTGGGGTGTAGAGATGCATACTTGCGTCTCGTCGTTGCTGATGTTGTTTGCTAAAACGATGCTGACGCGAGTTATTCAACGACGAGACGCAAGTATGCGTCTCTACACCATTCAGTGTTTGACTCAAATGCCTTCTAATCCTACGAAACCGGTACCGCCTCGCGTACAGCGGCGGGCTGGTGGCGGTAGAACCACAGAATCAGAATGGGCAGCAATGTCAACTCAGCCACTACCCCAAACAGGAGCGTGAGGCCAATGAGCAGGCCCACGTAGAACGTGCCGTCGAACGACGAGAAAATTAGGGTAGAGAAGCCGCCTACCAGAATCAACGACGTGACAATGACCGCCTTGCCGGCCATGAGGTAGGTTTTGCGTACGGCCCGGAACAGGCTGTCTTCTTTCAGCAACACCAGTTTCAACTTGCTGATAAAGTGAATGGTATCGTCCACGGCAATACCGAAGGCAATGGTGAAGATGATGCTGGTGCTCACCTTCATGCTCACGCCGGCTACGCCCATCACGCCCGCTACTATCAGGATGGGTACTAGGTTGGGAATCAGCACAATCAGCGTCATGCGAATGGAGCGGAACAGGGTCAGCACAATCAGCGTCACCATCAGAATGTCGATGCTCATGCCGGTTATCATGTTCAAAGACAGGTTCTCATTGTTTTTGTCGATGAGGTTGGCCGAGCCGGTGAGGCGGGTTTGCACGATGGTGGAGTCAATGCGCTGACGCAGAAACTGGCGCAGGTCGGCGTTGAGGGCGCCAGCGCGCAGGCTGCCCACGTCGGGCATGCGGCCGGTTAGCCTACCCTCCGAGCCATCGGGTAGGACCAGCGCCTGGAACTCGGGCTTCTTCCGAAACGGCTTGGCCCGGCGCAGCAGGCGTTGCAACTCGGCGTCGGAGTCGGGTAGGCGGTACTCGGCTATGTCACCGCCGTTCAGGGCTTTGCGCACCGATTTCACCAGCGTTACGGGCGAGGCCACGAAACGCAGGCCGTAGGTGCGTTGGAGGTAGGTCTCGATCTGCTCGGTCTGGCGCAATACGGGTAGGGTGAGCACCGAACCGCCCGTCGCTGGCGTAAGGGCCATTTCAAAAGGCCGCACGCCGGCGAACTGCCGTTCAAAAAACCGGAAATCTTGCTTCACCGGGTCGTTTTGCGACAAATCATCCAGCAGCGCCGAGTTGATGCGGATGCGCGAGGCCGACGCCACCGAGGCAATCAATACCACGGCACTCACAGCCACTACCAGCTGCCGCCGCGCCAGTACCTGCCGGAACAGGCGGCCCAGCACGCCGTCCCAGCTGCGGCCTTCCTGGCGCGGCACCCGCAACTGGGGTTTGCGCAGCAACAGCAGCATGGCGGGTAAAAGCGTGAAGCTGAGCACAAACGTGAGCAGCACGGAAATGCCCGTAAACAGCCCGAAGTTATAAATCGGCCGGATGGTGCTGGTCATCAGCGTGAAAAAGCCGATGCTGGTGGTCAGCGCCGACAGCCCCGACCCAAAGCCCGATTCTTTCAAGGTGACCCACAGCGCGGCCCGTTTCTCGGTGCCGTAGCCCAACTCCGTCACGTAGCGCGTGATGATGTGGATGGTATCGGACATGCCCACCACGAACAGCATCACTGGCAGCAGGGCCGTCATCAAATCAATGCTGATACCGGCCGCACCCATCGCACCCAGACCCCACACAATGGCGCCCAGCACCACCACTAAGGGTAGCACCACGCCCCACCACGTCCGGAAGGTAAACCACAGCAGGGCCGTCACCAGAATGACCGACAGCGACATGAATAGCGCCAACTCCACCTGCAAGCGGTCCACAAACACGGATTGCGCCACCATTTTGCCGGCTAGGTGGTAGTCGGTTTCCGCGAAGCCCTGGCGCGTCAGCTCCCGGCGCACGGCCGCTAGCAGCGAGTCGCCGGGCGGCTTGGCGAGGTTGGGCGAGGTTTGCAGCAGCACGGTAGCGGCGCGGGCATCCGGCGAAATCAGGTTGCCCACCAGCCCCGGCGTGCGGTACACGGTGGCCGAGTCCTGCGCCCGCCGCGCCGGGTCTGGGTCGCCGGGGTGGAAATAGGGAATGTTGAACACGCCCAGCCCTTCCACCACGGGGTTGGTGGCGGTGGTAGGCGACGTGACGCTGACCACGTGGGGCCGCCGCCGCACAAACTGCGTCAGCGAATCGACGCGCACCAGAAACTGCGGGTCGAAAACAGTCTTGCCCGCGGGGGCTTCCAGGCCCAGCAGCACGTAGTCGTTGTCGTTACCGAAGCGCTGGGCGTACTGCTCGTAATAGGCTAGGTCTGGGTCGCCGGCGGGGTAGAAATCGTTGAAATTGTAGTTGAAACGCAGCTGGGCGGCAAAGTAACCCGCTAGGCCCGTGAGGAGAAACAGGGCCAGCAGGATAGGGTAGGCAAATCGGCGAGTAGGCATAGGGTAGGAGGGCGGCTCAAGCAGGAACGAGTACGCAGCGTTCTGCTTACCTTAAGGACCGCCGAAGGCCAACCGTTGTTTTTTGCTATTTGTTTCCGCGAGCTATTCTATTTAGAAATGAAAAGCCCTTGGTATATCCTATGTTGTGTAGTGCTGATGCCGGGGGTAGGCAGACGAAAGAAAAGCTGAATTACAAATTCTCAGTGAAGTAAGAATGCCGCTTATAAAAATAGAGACAGTAATCCAGGCGCCTCAAAAACGCTGCTTCTTGTTGGCTTTGAGCGTTGATCTGCATACGGTATCAACTCAACAAACAAAGGAAAGCATTGTGGCTGGTGTACGAAGCGGAATATTGCAGCTTGGCGATACGGTCACATTTCGGGCACAGCACTTTGGTATTTGGCAAACTTTAACCAGTAAAGTAACCGAACTGGAAACCCCCATTTACTTCTGCGACGAGATGCAGCAAGGTGCTTTTCAGCGCATGCGCCACGAGCATCATTTCGAGAAGCAGGGCAATACTACGCTCATGCGTGATGTATTCGAGTTTGCTTCTCCGTTGGGATGGGTAGGAAAAGCGGTAGATACGTTGTTTATGAAACGCTACCTGACTCATTTTCTGAAAGAGCGTTGCAGTGTGATAAAGCACTATGCTGAAACTGAGGCTTGGCGAGAGGTTTTACCTTTGATGGATAACCTTAAATAACATAGGGAATTGATTTAGTCATTAGGATGTGACTTTTATTTGGAGAGTTTACATAAGAATATTAGATTTCAGAATCTTACAATTTTTATAAAATCGATACATGGAGCTTATTGACCAACTTACCAATCTAGCTGCACGAGCGCAAAAACAGATTGGCCACATTCAAACGGAAGAGGCCACAAAAAACGCATTGGTTATGCCCTTTATCAATGCGTTAGGATACAACGTCTTTGATCCGACTGAGGTAGTACCGGAATTTGTTTGTGACATCGGTACTAAAAAAGGTGAGAAGATAGATTATGCCATTATGCGTGATGGTAAGCCTATTATCCTTGTCGAATGCAAGCCAGTAAGCGGTGATTTAAGTATTAATCACGCTAGTCAATTGTTTCGCTACTTCCATGTAACAGAGGCTCGCATTGCAGTGCTAACGAATGGCACTACTTATAAGCTGTTCACTGACTTGGAACAGCCGAATAAAATGGATGAGCGTCCGTTCATGGAATTTGATCTGTTTAATTTTCAAGAAAATGACGTTGCTGAAATTAAGAAACTGAGTAAGGCCTCATTCAGCATAGAAGACATGCTTTTCGCTGCATATAATTTAAAATATATGCGGGCTTTCAAAAAATACTTCGATGAACAATTCACACAACCCTCGCCCGACTTCATAAATTTCGTCTCGAAACAGGTATATGATGGTGTACTGACACCCAAATTAAAAGAGCAGTTTGCTATACTGGTGCATCGCTCTTTCCATCAGTTTCTCAACGATAAAATAACTTCTCGGCTACGGTCAGCTATGCTTGACACCGGGCAACCATTGCTGACAACTGATTTGCCTGCAATAGCTATTGTAGAGCCGAAAGTAGCTGAGACAGCCCCCGAAGTCGAAACAAAGGATAGGGATATTGTAACGACAGTGGAAGAAACAGAAGGCTTTATGATTGTCCGGGCCATTCTGCGTAAGACAGTGCCAGTCAATCGAGTGGTAATGCGTGATGTGCAATCGTATTGTGGTATTCTGCTCGATGATAATAACCGTAAGCCAATCTGTCGATTACACTTTAATAGCAGCAAGAAGTTTGTAACTGTATTCGATGTAGAAGGTGGCGAACGGGTTGATATTAGTTCACTAGATGATCTGTATGGACTTGCTTCCCGGATTCGAGCAACTGTTCAACGATACGAATCGAAATTAACAGAAGTGCCTGCTGGTTAATTCTATTGGTTGTCAGTTTCTTATAAAGAAAACCTGTCCGTGCCGGCAGGTTTTCTTTATTTTTGGCCCCAACGTGTTGAAAACACTGAAGCTTCTACAAGGCTTTCTTGTTGCCCCGAATCATTCCCCATGCACCAATACCACACCCTCCTCCAGCACATTCTCGACCACGGCACCCAAAAAACCGACCGTACCGGCACCGGCACGCTCTCGGTATTTGGCTACCAGATGCGCTTCAACTTGCAGGAGGGCTTCCCCCTGGTGACCACTAAAAAGGTGCACCTAAAAAGTATCATTCACGAGCTATTGTGGTTTTTGCAGGGCGATACCAACATTGCCTACCTCAAAGAGCACGGCGTGAAAATCTGGGACGAGTGGGCCGACGCCAACGGCGAGCTAGGCCCCGTGTACGGCAAACAGTGGCGCAGCTGGGCCGCCCCCAACGGCGAAACCATCGACCAGATCAGCGAAGTAGTGCGCCTGCTGCGCGAGCAGCCCGACTCGCGCCGCATCTTGGTCTCGGCCTGGAACGTGGCCGACCTGCCCGATATGAAGCTCCAGCCCTGCCATGCCCTCTTCCAATTCTACGTGGCCGATGGCAAACTTTCCTGCCAGCTCTACCAGCGCTCGGCCGACGTGTTCCTGGGTGTGCCCTTCAACATTGCCAGCTACGCCCTGCTCACGCTCATGCTGGCGCAGGTAGCGGGCCTGCAACCCGGCGACTTCATCTGGACCGGCGGCGACACTCACTTGTATAGCAACCACTTGGAGCAGGCCCGCGAGCAGCTCACCCGCACGCCGCGCCCGCTACCCCAGATGCGTCTGAACCCGGAGGTAACGGACATTTTCGGCTTTCAGTACAACGATTTCAAGCTGGAAAACTACGACCCCTGGCCCGCTATTAAGGCGTCGGTGGCCGTGTAATATTTGGTCGAGCATACCGGGCGGTAACTTTGCAGCGTTAATGGAGTAGAATGGGTAAATTCCTATTTCATCTCGTTAACGTGCTGCTCAGGATATGACAACAACTAACCTTTACTCCCTTAAGACCCGTGCCCAGCGTTGGTTGCCAGTAGGCGCGCTGGTATTACTGGCCCAGGCCGGTTACGCGCAAATGTCCTTCAACCGTTGGGAAGGTGGCACCAGCAGTCCTACCGATACACCCATTCGTAAGTCGGGTAAGCGGGCTGCGGCCACTGCCGATGCCACGCTGCCAGTAGTTACTGCCACCCCCGAGCCGGTCCGGCGTACGCCGCCTGCTGTGGCAGCCTACTCCAAGCCCTTACGGCGTGGGTTGGGGCAACGCGTACGGGCCAGCGCCTATAGTGCCCCCGATGCAGAGTTTTATCGCTACGCGTGGCAGCACTTGCGCTACCCCGCCACAGCCTTGCAGGCAGGACTATCGGGGCAGGTGCTGGTGCGCCTCAACGTCAACTCGGCCGGGGATGTGATTGATTCGGAGGTGCTGAGTGCAGATATTCGGCAGGCGCCTACCGGCAAAGAAGCGTCTGCGGCGGCGGGTAAGGCTGCCATGCGCCAAGGTGCCGCAGATCTGCTGTGGGGGCTGCATTTTGAGCCCGCCGCAGGCACCACCCAAGAAGACGTACCCGTACGCTACGTTATCCAGTAGGCATTTCAGACGGGTGGTAGAAGATGCGATAATGGTGGTTCGGAAGGCCATAGTTTGCCGTAAACTTTGTATTTTTAGGCATAAAACAAGATAAAATTGCAGCAAAGGGGGCACCACTTGCGTGCAGTTTTATGTTGCGCTCTGTGAGAACGACTAATGATAATTGGTCGTTCGAGCATATTATAAAGTTCAATGCAGTCTAGTGCGATGAAAAAATGGTTCTACTACCCGGTTATTTGCTTGCTGACGCTACTGGCCACGGCCGAGGCGAAAGCCCAGAACTTTAATACTTGGACGGCCGATCCACCTGCCCCTATAACCCCCCGGCGCAAACGGCCGGCTTCCAAGCCCAAGCCTACACCCGTAGTGCGGGATACCGTTGCCATAGAGGTTCCTAAGGTAGAGCAGTCTAGGCTCATTAAGCGCGGCCTGACGCAGCGCATGAAGGCGCACAAACCGTTGGAAGAGGATAACACGTCGGTGGAGTTCTTCGCGAACAACAGCCGTTATCCGACCGCCGCCGCCATGGCAGGTGCCCAGGGTAACGTGCTCATTCGGCTGCAAATAGCACCCGATGGGCACGTGAGTCGTACATCGGTAGTAGCAGTGGAGCCGCGCCCCATTCCGGGCTATAACACCAACATGCCCCCCGCCGCTATGGACGCCCTGGCCAACGAAGCCCAACGCGTATTTCGGATGCTAAAATTCGAGCCGGCGTCTAGCACATCGGAGGAGGAGCTCAGTGCTAGTTTCTCATTGCAATAAAATTTGAAAAATTATATTATTTCTACGATACGCAAATTATGTTTTATTAATATAATTATATATGGTATGTAATTATATTGTTGAATATGTTGAAAAATATATGCCGTGAGCAATTACTGGGCATGTTGATGTTTTTGAAATTTATACTTCAAAAATAAAATCCAATATTGCGGTGGATTTCGTATCTGCCATTCATGTGGGTTATTCCTAATTTTTCTTCTGGTGCTACGATGGGGCATGAGGGTGGACCAAGCGGTCTGCCCCGCCAGTACCGCGCCTGGATAGCTTTGTACGCTCTGGATGCGAATGAGCGGCCCCGTGCCGACATTTTACGCATCAACGAAGTCACGGAGGCAGATTTGGCCGAGTTCGAAGCCAGCTGGCTCCAATTACGCTGTCGTTCCAGCGGTACTCTCCCTACCCGGTTCGACTTGCCGCCGGCTACTGATTCGCCTTGTACCTGAAGTCTGTAAGGTAGCTTACTAGCTAGTTTCGTCGGTTTCCCACTGGCGGAGTGCCCCTAGCAACGGATGCATTGCTGAAGCGAACGTACTGCCCTCTAAACGCTCTATGGGGCGTATTCCGGCTACGTTGGCCGTAAAAACGGCTTCGGCGGCTAGTAGTTGATCGGGAGTGAATAAGCCTTCCTGGCAGGGTAGGCCCTGTTGGTGAGCCACAGCCAGCAGATGCGCCCGGCGTACTCCCGCCACGCAGCCCGTTGCCAGAGCGGGTGTGTATAGCTGCCCTTCTCGCACCCAAAACACCGCCGCCGATACGGCTTCTGCCACGTGCCCAGTGGCGTCCAGCAACAGCAGTTCATCCAGGCCGCGCGTTTGCCGCTCCAATCCGGCCCGTACGTAGTAGAGCGCGTGCGGCCCCTTGCAAAACGATAGCGGCGTATGAAACGTGTGCGTCTCCCGAGCAAAGCCAGCCTGATTGATCGGCTGGTCGTTGGGCTGAAAGGGTAGGGCCGCAACGAGGTACTCGGTAGGGGCAGCGGGCGGCGGGGAGTACAGACCACCGCCACCGCGCCAAAGCTGTATCCGCACCCGGGCCTCGGTTAGCGAATTGGCAGCCGTCACGCGCCGCATGGTGGCTACAAGGGAAGGGGCGTCGGCCAGGGCGGGCGGCAGCGGCAGATGCAGCGCAACAGCCGCTGCCCGCATCCGCCGTAGGTGGTGCGACAGGTAGCGCACGGTATCGGCGGCCCAGACCAGCGTTTCGAAAAAGCCGTCGTTGAACTGTAGCCCGCGGTTGGGTAGGGGCAGGGCGAGGTCGGCCGCGGGTAGCAGGTGGTCGTTGTAGAGCAGCACGGGCGAGTGACTGAGTGGCTGTTTTGGCTGCACAATATGGATAATCTACACCATCACTCAGTCACTCTTCCGCTCAGTTGTTCCTATGTGAGCACAAATTTTTTGCCTGGCAGCGCTTTCACTATCCCTCTAAACTCCAACCCCAGCAACAGCGTGGCAACCTGGTTTACAGGCAACTGCGCTTTCCAACTTAGGTTATCCAGCAACTCTTCTTTGAGCACTACAAGTAGCTCGATAAGCTTGAATTCCTCCGCCGTGAAATCGTGGGGCGAGTAGGTAGGAGCAGCCTGAAACTTGCCCGACTGGTGCAGGGCGGCATCCCAATTCAGCAATTCTTCCAGGTCTTTGGGTTCGGCGTAGAGCGCGGCTTTGTGGGCCTTGATGAGGTCGTGGCAGCCGGCGGAGGCGGGGCTACCTAAGGGGCCGGGTAGGGCCAGTACCTCACGATCGTAGCTGATGGCCAGCTCGGCGGTGATGAGCGCACCGCCTTTGCGGGCCGCTTCTACCACCACCGTGCCATCAGAAAGCCCAGCAATAATGCGGTTCCGTGCGGGGAAGTTGTACTTATCGGGCTGGGTGCCGAAGGGAAACTCTGTGAGTAAACCGCCCTGCGTGCGCATCTTCTCGGCAGTTTTGCGGTGGGCAGGGGGGTAGAGTATGTCCAGCCCAGTGGCCATCACGCCTACTGTTTCCAAGCCTTCCTGCAAGGCAGCGCGGTGGGCAAAGATGTCGATACCATAGGCTAAGCCGCTTATTACCAGGGGTTGATGCGGTACGAAGCCCAGCACTAGCTTCTCGGTTTGCTCGCGGCCGTAATCGGTGGCTTGGCGCGTGCCCACAATACCAACTGTTTTAGGCGTGTTCAAGTCGGCAGTGCCCTGATAGTAGAGGAGGGTAGGAGCGTCGGGTAGCTGCTTGAGGCGCTTCGGAAACTGCTTGCTGGTGTAGAACAGCAACTGCACGCCCTCCTTCTCGGCGCGGCGCAGGGTTTCCTCGGCCCGGCGCAGAGCTGTAGTACGCTCCGCGCCAGTGAGCGTGGCCACGGCTTTTGGCCCTACCCCCGGAACCTTACGCAGCTTGCCCGGCGGCAGGTGCAGCACGTTTTTGGCGGAGCTGCCGTAGCTCATCAGCTGTCGCGTAAGCTGCGGCCCAATACCGGGAAACAGCGTCAGGGCGACTTCGTGGAGGAGGATATCGTCGTGCATGTGGTAATTCTCACCCCTAACCTCCTCTCCGAAAAGAAGAGGGAGGATTAGCAGCTAGTTTTTAGTACTAGTATTAGCTCCCCTCCTTTTTCCAAGGAGGGGTTGGGGGTGGTTCTGCTACAGTTAGAAATAAAAATAGAGCTATAAACAGTGCAACGATTGGAATACCCCCAACCCCTCCTTTTTCAAGGAGGGGAGCTAGCTTTTAAAACTTGCTCTAGTCTCCCATCTCCTTTTCGGAGAGGGGATTGGAGGGTGAGGCAGACGTAGGATTCTTCCCAAGTCCATCCAACTGTTTGCGCAGTTCCACCAGAAACCCACGCACCTTCTCCAGCGAGTGCGCCACTTCCATGCGTTCCTTGAGTTGGGGGCCGCGCTGGCGCATCAGGTCGCGGGCGCCGGGGATGGTGTAGCCGCGCTCTTTTACCAGGTGGTAAATGGTGCGGAACGTCTCAATGTCCTGGGGCGTGTAGAGGCGGTTGCCCTTGCGGTTTTTGCGCGGGCTGAGGTCCTCAAACTCCGTTTCCCAGAACCGAATCAGCGAGGGCGCCACCTCGAACATGCGCGCCACCTCGCCAATGGTGTAATATTCTTTCTTGATCTCGCGCTCTTTGTACGGCATTGGTCGGGGGTAGGGGCGCGTTGCATGCGCCCGTCGTGGCACGACGGAAAAGGCCATTGGCATCGGCAGCAACGACGGGCGCGTGCAACGCGCCCCTACATTTGCTAACTTTGCCAGAACGGCTTTTCGCAAAGCTGCAAACTACCAAAAAACGGGCCGCTATCAACCACAAAGCGGCCTGCGTACCACGAACCCTCACGATTTGCCGGGCCGAAACCCGGCGTTCCTTCCCTATGTCACTCCCCAAGGCTTCGCACGTTCGCCAGCAGTTTCTCGACTTCTTTGCCTCCAAAGGCCACCACATTGTGCCCTCAGCGCCGCTGGTGCTCAAAGACGACCCTACCCTGCTGTTCGTCAACTCGGGCATGGCCCCGTTCAAGGATTACTTCCTCGGCAACAAGCCCGCCCCCTACAAGCGCGTGGCCGACACCCAGAAGTGCCTGCGCGTATCGGGCAAGCACAACGACCTGGAGGAGGTAGGCTACGACACCTACCACCACACCCTGTTCGAGATGCTGGGCAACTGGTCGTTTGGTGACTATTTCAAAACTGAAGCCATTGCCTGGGCCTGGGAACTGCTGACTGACGTGTATAAGCTGCCCAAAGACCGCCTCTACGTCACCTACTTCCAGGGCGACGAGGGCGACCAACTGGCCGCCGACACCGAAACGCAGAACCTGTGGCGCCAGTACACCACCGAGGACCGCATCCTGCCCGGCAACAAGAAGGACAACTTCTGGGAGATGGGCGATACCGGCCCCTGCGGCCCCTGCACCGAAATCCACATCGACCTGCGCTCCGACGACGAGGTAGCCCAAAAGCCCGGCCGTGAGCTAGTGAATGCCGACCACCCGCAGGTAGTGGAAATCTGGAACAACGTGTTCATGGAGTTCCAGCGTCTGGCCGATAAGTCGCTCGTCAAGCTGCCCGCGCAGCACGTGGATACCGGCATGGGCTTTGAGCGCCTGATGATGGCCGTGTCGGGCGTGAAGTCGAACTACGACACCGACGTATTCCAGCCGCTGATTCAGTTCATTGCCAGGGAAGCCGGTGTAGAGTACCACGGCACTGCCCCGGCCACCGTGAATGACCAGCCCGCCACGGAAAACGAGAAAACGGACATCGCCATCCGCGTCATTGCCGACCACATCCGCGCCATCAGCTTCACCATTGCCGACGGCCAGCTGCCCAGCAACGTGAAGGCTGGCTACGTGATTCGCCGCATCCTGCGCCGTGCCGTGCGCTACGCGTTTTCGTCGCTCAATCAGAAGCAGCCCTTCCTGTATAAGCTGGTGCCGGTGTTGGCCGATCAGATGGCTAGTATCTTCCCTGAGCTGAAAGCGCAGCAGCAGTTTGTGCAGCGCGTGATTGAGGAAGAGGAAATCAGCTTCCTGAAAACGCTGGAAAACGGCCTGCGCCGCATTGACGCGCTGGAAGAAGGCTTCAAAAGCCAAGGCAACACCATCGACGGCAAAACGGCTTTCGAACTGTCTGATACGTTTGGCTTCCCACTTGACCTCACGGCCCTCATCGCCCGCGAAAAGGGCCTGACGGTAGACGAGGCCGGTTTTCAGAAGGAACTGGAAGCCCAGAAAAACCGCTCGCGCAATGCTCAGGAAAGCGAGCAGAGCGACTGGGTAGTAGTGAACTCCGACAACGGCGAGCTGCCCGTATTTGTGGGCTACGACGTGGAGGAAGCCTCCGCCCGCCTGCTGCGCTACCGCAAAGTGACGCAAAAAGGCAAAACCGAGTACCACGTAGTGCTCGACCAAACGCCGTTCTACGCCGAGTCGGGCGGGCAGGTAGGCGACACGGGCTACCTGGAAGGCGGCCTGTCGCGGGTACGCGTGATTGACACGCGCAAGGAAAATGACCTCATCGTGCACACCGTGCTGGAGTTGCCCCTACCCGAGGACTTGGAAGGTGAGTTCACGGCCCGCATCGACAGTAGCCGTCGCGCTCTGATTCGCAAAAACCACACGGCCACACACTTGCTGCAAGCTGCCCTGCGCCGCGTGCTGGGTGAGCACGTGCAGCAGAAAGGCTCCCTGGTAAACGACAAGCTCCTGCGCTTCGACTTCTCGCACTTCACCAAGGTAACCGACGAGCAGCTGCGCGAAATTGAGCAGATCGTGAACGAGCGCATCCGTCAGCAAATTCCGCTGGACGAGCGCCGCAACGTGCCCATTGCCGAAGCTAAAACGCTGGGCGCTATGGCCCTGTTTGGGGAGAAGTACGGCGACTTTGTGCGCGTCATCACCTTCGATAAAGAGTACTCAGTAGAGCTGTGCGGCGGCATTCACGTGCGCGCCACCGGCGAAATCGGCTTCTTCAAAATCACGAGCGAGTCGGCGGTAGGCGCGGGCGTACGCCGCATCGAGGCCGTAACGGCCGACGCTGCCGAGGCCTACGTGGATCAGCAGCTAGATTTGCTGCGTCAGGTGCGCGAATTACTGGGAAATCCTCAGCACTTGCTTCCTAGCCTGCAAAAGGTAGGCGAGGAAAATATTGCCTTGCGCAAGCAGTTGGAACAAGCCGAAAATCAGCAACTTGGTCAGTTGAAAGATCAGCTAGCTTCGCAAGCGAAAGCAGTAGGCGGCGTGCAGCTCATTGCTGCGCAGGTGCCCGCCCGCTCTGCCGATGCCCTCAAGAAGCTCGCCTACGACCTGCGCCAGGTAGTGCCCAACCTCGTAGCCGTCCTCGGCGCCGACATCGACGGTAAGCCCCAATTAGCCGTAATTCTGGACGACGAAATCGCTAAAGTCGGTAAGCTCAACGCCAAAACCCTGATTGGCACGCTGGCCAAGGAAATTCAGGGTGGCGGTGGCGGCCAGCCGTTCTTCGCTACGGCTGGTGGAAAGAACGTTGCCGGGTTGGCGGCGGCTATCGGCAAAGCCGAGGAGCTGGTAGGGTAGGCACTGGCGTAATAGTTGTGCATACAAACGCGGGGCTGAACACCTATTTAGAGTGTTCAGCCCCGCGTTTGTATGCACAACTATTTTAAAATCGTTTTTAAATGAAGAAGTTTTACGTGTTTTTTTCTTTACTAATAGTTGGGTGCTTTAGTAGTTATCATGCCGCTGCTCAAATAAATAATGAGCCGCATACAGTCAAGGAATACTTTGATGCAGACGGTAAGAAGCTGCCTTCCACTGAAGGCGCAGTTGAATGGAGTGAGTCAATTTATCAAGATAGTATCAGGGGTGTTGTGCAAGGCTATTATGGCAACGGCCAGTTAAAATGGCGTAGTGAATGTGAAAACATCCGTCTGCATACCGTGCATGGAATAAGCGAAATGTGGTACGAAAGCGGCCAACTGCGACGCCGTGCGCGCGTCACCCATGGTAAGTGGGATGGTGAGCTTGTTTCTTATCACGCAAACGGCACATTAAAGCGCCGCGAGGTATATAAAGAAGGGGAAAGTGTAAGCGGCGAATGTTTTGATACTGCTGGGAAACCTGTTGCATTCTACGCGTTCGAAAAGATGCCTTCACCACCTTTAGGTGGCTTTAATGGAATGCTTCAATTTATAGGTAAGAATCTGCGCTACCCTGCAGAAGCTTTAAGAAGAAATATTCAGGGTAAGGTATTCATTGATTTTTACGTAGATACACTAGGAGTTGTGCGCGATGTACGTATTAAACAAGGCATACACCCTTCTATTGATAATGAAGCGGCCCGAGTTATTGCTAGCCTACCAGCATGGGAACCCGGTTATCAGGACGGCAACCCAGTTAATGTGAGTTTCACGGTGCCCGTTACATTTGCTATTCAAGACAAGAAGATCAAAAAGCGTATTTCTGCTAATTAAACTGAGAATGCCTTGTGTAGTACGCGGGTGAAGTTAATGACCAACGTAGCCGACCGATTATGGCTTCTATGTTTAACTTGCACCTTACTATGGACGAAAGCATCAAAGCCAAATACCAGCCGGTCATCGGCCTCGAAGTACACGCGCAGCTGCTCACGCACAGCAAGATGTACTCCTCGGATGAAAACGAGTACGGCGCTATGCCGAACAACAACCTGAGTGTGATTACGTTGGGTCACCCCGGCACGCTGCCCAAGGTGAACTACACGGCCGTGGAGTACGCCATGAAAATGGGTCTCGCCACCAGCTGCCAGATCACGCGCGACAACCTGTTTGCTCGCAAAAACTACTTCTACCCCGACCTTCCCAAGGGCTACCAGATCACGCAGGATAAAACCCCGATCTGCACCGGCGGCCACGTGGATATTCGGGTGACGGGCGCCGAGCCGAAGCGCATTGGCATCACGCGCATTCACATGGAGGAAGACGCGGGCAAGTCTATGCACTTGGCGGGCGAGGTAGAGACGCTGGTGGATTTGAACCGCGCCGGCGTGCCGCTCATTGAGATTGTGAGCGAGCCGGACCTGCGCACCGCCGACGAAGCCTACGCCTACCTGGCCGAAATCAAGAAGCTGGTGGAGTACCTGGAAGTGTGCGACGGCAACATGGAAGAAGGCTCTCTGCGCTGCGACGCCAACGTATCGGTGATGCTGAAAGGCGCCGACAAGTTCGGGATGAAGGTGGAAGTGAAGAATATGAACTCCTTCCGCAACGTGCAGCGCGCCATCGACTACGAGATTGAGCGGCAGATTGCCCTGTTGGAAGCCGGTGAGGAAATCATCAGCGAAACCCGCGGTTTCGACGCGGCCAGCGGCATCACCAACGGCCAGCGGAGCAAGGAAACGATGAACGACTACCGCTACTTCCCCGAGCCCGACCTACCCCCGGTAGTCATCGACGATGAGTGGCTGCACCGCATCCAGGCCAGCTTGCCGGCATTGCCCCAGCAGCTCTACGCCCGCTTCACGGGCGAGCTGAGCCTCTCGGATTACGACGCCAACGTGCTGACGGCCGAAAAGGACGTGGCCTTGTTCTTCGACGAGCTCACCCGCCTAACGCCCAACGCCAAAGCTGCCGCCAACTGGGTGACCGGTCCGGTAAAGGCCTACCTCAACGAGCGTGCCCTACCCATGGCTGAGTTCCCGCTCACGGCGCAGCACCTGGCTGGCATCATTGAGCTGATTGATGAAGGCAAAGTAAACCACTCGGTGGCTTCCAAGCAGCTGTTTCCCTACCTGCTGGAGCACCCCACGGCCAACGTAACCGGCGCCGCTGAGCAACTGGGTCTGTTGCAGCAGTCGGACGCTGGGGCGCTGGAAGCCCAAATTCAGCAGGTGCTGGCCGCCAACCCGGCCAAGGTAGCCGAGTACAAAGCGGGTAAAAAGTCGCTGACGGGCATGTTTATGGGCGAGTTGATGAAGCTCACCGGTGGCAAAGCCGACCCCAAAATGGCCAACCAGCTCCTGCGCAAGGCGCTGGACGCGTAAGCTGCGAGTAAATGAGTAGTTAAGTATTAGGTTTATAGAAAAACGCCTGTCATCCTGCGCTTGCGAAGGACCTTATCACGGCAGAACGATTACCGTAACAACGACTCGTTCTAGCGTGATAAGGTCCTTCGCAAGCGCAGGATGACAGGCGTTTTTCTTCTTTTTCAATGGATGCTCCATGCGTATTTCTCTATTACTGCTTTCTGGGCTCCTACTGCTAAGCTGCCGACCAGCTACCCAAGCGCCATCTGAGGCATCGGCTACAGGCTATGAAATTCAGGGGAGCATTCGACCCACGGCACCGCAGAGCCGTGTAGTGCTGGAGCAGCAGGTAGGTAGTACGACGCGGCTGGATTCAGCGGCCCTCGATGCCAACGGCCGTTTTACGCTGCGAGGACAAGTACCCGCGCCAGGCCTCTACCGGCTGGTGCTGCGCGTGCCCGGCGCCGATGCCCGCATCTTTCTCGTACCGCTCGACAACCACGCCCACCTGACGCTGACCACTGATGCAGGCGGTGCGCACTGGCAAGGCTCGCCAGAAGCTGACTTTATGCAAGCGCTGACTCGGGCAACGCCCGCCGAGAAACCCCGTATTGTGCGCCGCTATGCTACGTCCTACCTCGCTCCGAGTGTGGTATGGGACCTAAGCGCCGCTGGTGCGCCCGACGATTTTCTGGACTCTATAACCACGCGCTTCCGGCTTGCTGGCGACTCCAGCCGGGCTGCGTTCGGACTCTATCAATGGCAATGCGCCTACCGCCTCACCGCGCCCGGTACGCAGGTGCCAGAAATAGCCCTACCCACCGCCAATGGCAAAACGGTGAAGCTAAGCAGCCTGCGCGGGCAATATGTATTGCTGGATTTCTGGGCTTCGTGGTGTGGCCCCTGCCGTGAAGAGCACCACAGCCCGGAGCTACAGAAAATCCACCGGCTGTTTCGCGGGCGGGGGCTGGCTTACTACGGCGTGTCGCTGGACGAGGAGGCTGCAAAGTGGCGCCGTGCGCTGGCGACAGACAGCCTGCCCGGCGTGCAAGTGCGGGCGGCCGAGGGCGAGCAAAGCGCAGTAGCGCGGGCCTTTGGGGTGACTACACTGCCCTTCAACCTACTGCTTGATCCGGAGGGTAGGGTGCTGGCCCGCAATCTGCATGGGCATACCTTAGGCTCGCGCATTGCCAGCTATATTCCGTTGGATTGACCCACTTCGGGAACCTGCGCGGCTGATTTGGGTTGTAGCAAACGAAGGACGCGCCAAAAGCCGTGGATTCCGTCCAAAATCCGCAACTTGCGGCCGCAAACGCTGTCTTTTCCGTCAATTCTATTTAAACGCCTTGGCGTTTTGACCCCGCTTTCCTCGAATGAACCACCCTCCCATGAAAAGTCTGTTGCTGTTTGGTGCCCTGCTTGGTATGGCAAACGCCTGTAACAAAGCTACTTCGCCTACCTCTAACGCTGGAAATAGCATTGGTTATCAAATCAACGGCGAGTTAACGAACGCCACGTCAGGCGCCAAAGTGTATTTAGCTGAATTGGAAGATAATCAGCTCGTTTCGCGCGATACAGCTACTATTGACGAGAAAGGGCGCTTCACCTTCACGGGTACCACCCCGGCGCCTAGCATTTATCAGGTGAAGGTAGACGACACCAACCAAGCCTTGGTAGCGCTCGACAATCAAACCAAACTCACGCTACGCGGCGATGCCAGCAAGCTCAACAACAGCTACACCGTGCAGGGCTCGCCCGACTCGGAGCTGTTGCAGCAAGTGAGCAACGCGTTGCAGATGAACAAAACCAGCATGGACCGCCTGGAGCAACGCTTCGTACAGGCCCGGCAGGCAGGCCAGGCCGATTCGGTGGCCGCGATTCAGCAGGAAGCCCAGCAAATCCAAGAGCGTGGGCAAGCAGGTGTGCGCCGTTTGGTACGCCAGCATCCGGGCTCCGTGGTGTCGGGCTTTGTGCTGACGGCTGTGCTGAACCCGGATGATAACTTTGGTCTGGCCGATACCGTGGCCACGGCTCTGAAAGCTGCCGACCCCGAGTCGCGCTATGCTAAGGCGCTGACCACCAAGGTGGATGCCTCTCGCGCTACCGCCACCGGCGCTGTAGCACCCGACATCAAACTGCCTACCCCAGAGGGCAACGTGGTACCCCTGAGCAGCCTGCGCGGCAAGTACGTGCTGCTGGATTTCTGGGCCTCGTGGTGCGGCCCCTGCCGCCAGGAAAACCCAAACGTGGTGCGCGCCTATCAGAAATACAAGGACAAAGGCTTTACCGTCTACAGCGTGTCGCTGGACCAAAGCCGCGACAAGTGGGTGAACGCCATTGCCAAAGACAACCTGACTTGGACGCACGTATCAGATTTGCAGTACTGGCAGAGCGCGGCGGCGCAAACCTATAAGATTGAGGCAATTCCGCAGTCGTATCTGCTTGACCCGCAGGGTCGCATCATCGGCAAAAATCTGCGCGGCCCGGCGCTGGAAGCTAAGCTGGCCCAGGTGATGAAGTAGGGGCGGCTTACAGCCGCCTAACGTTGCATAAAAAACGCCCGCTGAATTCGTTCAGCGGGCGTTTTTGTGTTTTTGTCAACGATATGCAGTCGTCAGCAACGATGGGCGCGTACAACGGCCCCTACAGGAACATGCGTTTCATGGCGTTCCAGAGCAGCTTTTTACGGCCTTGGTCTTCCTCAATCACATCTAGTTCGGCAGCGGGGAGGTAGGCGGCGTCGCCGACCAAAATGACAGGCTCGTAGAGCTGAGTTTTGTGCACGGCCACGTCGAGCAGGTTTTTGCCGAAGCCGATAATCTGCTTGGCCTCCAGCTTGGTGCGCAACGTGCTCAGGGCCACCGGCAAGTGCGATTCCACGTTGATGAGCACCGTGTCTTCCACAATTTGCCCGATGGCCTTCAGCACGTTGTTCAGGAACACGTGCCGGGGTAGGCGCTGAAACTTCACCGCATCCAGGCGCACCAGAATCACGATGCCGCGGGCGTTGCTGCCTAGGGTAGAGAAAGGCGTTTGGGTGAGTGGAGGAGCCGTGCGCTGGGGCGGAGCGGGGGCAGCCAGCGGCGCAATTCTGGTAACAGGGGGCGCAGGCGGTGGGGTTGGGGCACTACTGGGCACCGTAACCGGTGGACGGCTTATTAGTGGCGTAACGGGCGGCACCGAAGCAGCCGGGCGGCTTACGGGCGGTGTTGGGGCTGCAACCAGCGGCGTGGCGGGCGGTGGTACTGGCGCGGCAGCTAGTGGGGTAGGCGGCACGGGCGTAGCCGGCGCTGGGGTAGGTGCCTGCGCCGGCTGTGGTGCGGCAGCTTTTGCTATTGGCGCAGCCTTCTCTTCCCCTACCTCGGGCACTACATAGAGTGTGAGGTCGGCGTAGAACTGCTGATAAAAAGCCAGAGCCGCGTCGTGATTCATGATTTACAGGTCAAATAAGGCCTTCAGCTCTGTAGCATCCGAGGGTTGCATGCGGCCGGCCAGTACCAGGCGTAACTGCCGGCGCTGGAGGGCCCCGTCGAAGAGGCGCATTTCCTCGGGCGTTTCAGGGAGGGCATCGGGCACGTCGATAGGGCGGCCCGACTGATCCACGGCCACAAAGGTGAAAAAGGCCTCGTTGGATTTCACTTTGGTGCCGCTGGGAATATCCTCGGCCCACACGTCAATATGTACCTCCATCGAGGAGCTGAACGCGCGCGTCACCTGCGCCTCCAGCGTCACCACGCTACCCAGCCGGATTCCCTCCCGAAACGACACGTTATCCACCGAGGCCGTGACCACAATGCGGTTGCTGTGGCGCTGTGCCGATACGGCGGCGGCAATGTCCATCAGGTGCATCATGCGGCCACCCATCAGGTTGTTGAGCGTGTTGGTGTCGTTGGGCAGCACCAGCTCGGTCATGCTCACGAAGGATTCTTTAACGGGTTTTTGCTTGCGCATTGGGGGTAGGCGAGAGTAGGCGAAAAGAGCCGCAAAGATAGGCAGCCGCGCCGGGTATGTTGGCAGGAAAGCGGTAAAACAGCCGCTATGGCATTGGAGCAAGTGCTTTCAACTTCTCCTCAACCGCCGCTAAATCGTTGCTCTTTACCAGTACTATGCCTTGCTTGTCGAGCAGCATGTAGGTAGGAAACGCGTTGATATCATACTGCTCGATCACGCCCTTGTCGGTATTCAGCTCCGAAAGCTGCGTCCAGCGCAACTGGTGCTTGCGGATAGCGTTTAGCCAATTGCTCTTATCATCTTTATGTTCCATTCCAATGCCCACTACGGCCAATTGGGAAGCATACCGGGCTTGCAATTCCTTCAGGTGCGGCATCGATTGGATGCACGGGCCGCACCAGTGGCCCCAGAAATCGAGCAGCACATATTGCCCCTTGAATTTATCCAGCGACACGGCCACTCCGGCCGTATCGGGCATGGTGAAGTTGGGTGCCGGGAGGCCCACCTGCGGCCGATTGCGCAAGGAGGCTACACGACTGGCCGCGGCTTGCCCCTGCACGCTGGCGCGCACCGCGGGCGACAAACCGCGCAGCAGCTGCTCGTACGTTTCTACAGGCTGGTCGTTTACTACCCTGGCTTGCGAATAGAGCAAGTCAGCACTCGTGCGGGCCTGTGGGTGGGCTTGGATGAACGCTCGGGCAAATTTCCCGTCCAGCGTCTGTAAGGCTTTCGCCGAGTCTGGGTGAGCCTCCATACGTTGCTGCAGTTTCCATCCGCTGCGCTGGTAATACTGCGTGCTCCAATTGTTTTCCGGCGTGCCTGTAACGGCTATTCGTTCCACACTGGCTATATCACCTGTGACGGTTATCCGGCCCGGCTCGTTCCAAATGGATGTAAAGTACCACGGTACGAGTTTCATGTTGACGGTGCCGTCGTCGCTGGGGTAGGCGGTGTAGGTAAAGCGGTCATTCACCGCACGCACGGTGTCGTGTAGCTGGTGGCCGTTGTGTTCGTAGAAAAACACTACGGGTTTGTTGCCTAAGCCTTTGATGTTGCCAGTGACGCGGCTCGGCTGCGCCTGTTGCGCAAGGGTAGGGGTAGCCAGACTCAAGCCCAGGAATGCGAGAAGAATAGTACGGGTCAGCATAGAAAGGAATAATGAGATGGAGATGCCAACAATATAGGCACAACTCTATGCAACTAATTACCAGCCGGCAGACTCTTCAATGAAAGTTTGTCCGAAGACAGTGTTTTTCTATTTCAGATAAGTAAGGCAGTATGCAAAAGCTATTTACAAAAACGAAGGTGCTGGTTCTACTTAGCGCCGCGCTGCTGGCCGGGTGCCAAACCGACGGCGACGTTTCGCCTGACAACGCGCCCAACGTGCGGCCCCTCACGGCGCAGGAGTCGCAAACCGTTGGTAGCGCCAACGATTTCGCCTTCCGCAGCTTTGCTGCGCTGCGCAAGAGTGAAGGAGGCGAAAACCTGTTCATCTCGCCCCTAAGCATCTCCGCGGCCCTCACCATGACCTACAACGGCGCCGATGGAACGACCAAGGAGGCTATGCGCCAAACGCTGGGCTACGCGCCAACTGCCACCAACGAGGAAATCAGCCAGTCGTACAAAAGCCTGTTTGCGCTGCTGCAAGGGGTAGACAAAAAGGTGAACTTCGCCGCGGCCAACTCGCTCTGGTATGCCCAGCAGTACAAGCTGCAAGCGCCCTTCGTGCAGCTCAGCCAAACGTATTTCGACGCCAAGGTGCAGGGGGTGAACTTCGCCGAAAGCAGCACAAAAAACACGATTAACGAGTGGGTGGAAAGCAAAACCAACGGCAGAATCAAGGACCTAATCAAGCAGACCACGAGCGACGATGCCTTGTACTTGGTGAATGCGCTCTACTTTAAAGGCACCTGGACGTATACCTTCGATAAGAAAGAAACGAAGAAAGCGTCTTTCTACCTGGAAGACGGCAGCACTATCTCCCGGGACTTTATGGCGCTGACAAAAGGCCGCTACCTGTACGCCGCCGACGCCGATATGCAGCTCATCGACCTGCCCTACGGCAACCGCCAGTACAGCCTGACGCTGCTGCAACCCACCGCCACGCGCACGCTGGCCGACCTCACTGCCACCCTCAGCAGTGCCAAGCTCGCCGCCTACCTGTCCCGCGCTGATACCATGAGTCTGCCGCTGCACCTACCTAAGTTCAAGCTGGAGTATGAAGTAGACCTCAAAGAGGTGCTGACACAGCTTGGTATGGACGAGGCGTTTGGCAACAGAGCCAATTTCAGCAAGATGCTGGAAGGGCGCAGTAATTTAGCTATTGGTAAAGTACTGCATAAAACCTTTGTAGAGGTAGATGAGGAGGGCACTGAAGCCGCTGCTGCTACGGCCGTAGGCATGGTGAATAATAGTATTGGTTCACCGACCGAATTGTGGATTAATCGACCTTTTCTATTTATAATCCGAGAAAAGTCCTCCAACGCCATTCTCTTCATTGGGCAGTTGATGAAATAGGGAAAAGGGTGGGGCTGTCATCCTGAGCACAGCGAAGGACCTTCTCACGTGTGAACGATACTCGTTATTACGACTTGTTCACACGTGAGAAGGTCCTTCGCTGTGCTCAGGATGACAGCCGTATAGTTACTCACCATCTCATCGCCTACCCCTCCCAGCCGGCTCTACCCAGCAGGGGCACGAAGCGGAAGGTCTCGAATTCCTCGCGCACGAATTCTTCCCCGCTCTCGCGCACCACGCGCAACATCCGCTGGCTTTGCGCGTCGCCTACGGGAATGACCAGTGCGCCGCCTACCCGCAGCTGGCGCAGCAGGGGGCGCGGGATAGTAGGCGAGCCGGCCGTTACGAGAATCTTGTCGAAGGGAGCGTGGGCGGGTAGGCCCAGCGAGCCATCGCCGCAGAACAGGTGGGCCGGCTGGTGCATGGTGGCCAGGCGGCGGCGCGTGCGCTCAAACAGCACTTGGTTGTACTCAATGCTGAACACCTGGGAGGTGAGCTGGAGCAGCACGCAGCACTGGTAGCCCGAGCCAGTGCCAATTTCCAGCACCCGGTCGGTGGGCGCCAAGCGCAGCAGCTGCGTCTGGTAGGCCACCGTATAGGGCTGCGAGATGGTCTGGCCTTCGCCGATGGGGAAGGCCTTGTCCTGGTAGGCGTGGGCCTGAAACGCAGGGTCAAAAAACTGATGGCGCGGCACGGCCAGCATGGCCGTGAGCACTTGCTCGTCGTGAATGCCTTTGCGGCGCAGCTCGGCCGCGAGGGCGCGTCGCTGGCCACGGTGCCGGTAGCTGTCGGAGTCCATAGCGGAAGGAAGAGGCCGGGCGATGTAGCGGGTTCCAGTGTATGCCCTACCTTTGTGCCCGGCCAGCCCGCAGGGCCAGGCTGGCGGCACGGGCTGCGAAACTACGGTTTCGACCCCACAAAACCGCTTTTTCCGCCTCACCTTTTCCTTTCTTCCCCTTGCTCCGAACTTTGCAGAAGCTTAAACTGGTGGCCGCCGACTTCGGCGCGGCGCTGCTGGCCTGGATCTGCTTCTTCCTGATACGCAAGTACTTACTGAACGAAAGCAGCACAGGCTACCATCTTACAGCCGGAGTGTGGTTGTACTTATTTGGTTCAGCACTGCTCATTGCCTCCTTCTGGACCATTCTATACGCGCTCATCGGCGAATACCGCGATATTTTTCGCAAATCCCGCCTTACGGAGGTCATCCGATTGGGGCGCGTGTCGGTGGCGGGTGCCATGGTTATCTTCTTCGCGCTGCTACTCGACGACGAAGGGGTTAATAGTTACCAGCTGTATTATAAGACCATTACGGTTTATTTTCTGTTGCATTTTGTGCTCACGGCGGTGTTGCGTACCTGGGCTGTATCGAGCGTGCAGCGGCTGGTGCGCAGCGGCATCATCTCCTTCAATACTCTGCTGGTAGGGGCGCAGGCGCTGGCCCACGACACCTACCACGACCTGCGCCGGACGGGCCAGCACCTGGGGCTGCGACTGGTGGGGTTTGCGCAAGTAGGTGAGGAGCCCGATGCGCGCTTGGCCGCCGAGCTGCCGAGCGTAGGCTCCTACCAGGAGCTGGTCAGCATCATCGCGGAGCAGAAGATCGAACAGGTGGTTATTGCCATTGAGCCTTCCGAGCACCGCCTGATTCAGGATATTCTAACGCTTCTGCAAGGCGTGCCCGTGCGCATTAGCGTGCTACCCGACCTTTACCAGATGTTGCTGGGTTCGGTGAAAGTAAATCACTTGTTCGGGACGCCGCTCATCGAGATCAAGCATGATCTGTTGCCCGTGTGGCAAGCGGTGCTCAAACGTAGCGGCGACATAGGCTTGGCCATCAGCTTTCTGCTGCTGGCCTGGCCTATCTACCTATTCACGGCCCTGATGGTGAAGCTAACCTCTACGGGACCAGTGTTTTACGCGCAGGAACGCATTGGACGCAATGGAGAGCCGTTTCGGATCTATAAATTCCGCTCGATGGTGGTAGACGCCGAGAAAATGGGCCCCGCCCTCAGCTCTGATCATGACCCGCGCATTACGCGCTGGGGGCGTTTCATGCGCAAGGTGCGCCTCGACGAGCTGCCCCAGTTCTGGAACGTGTTGAAAGGGGATATGAGCGTGGTAGGTCCCCGCCCCGAACGGCGGTATTACATTGAGCAGATTGCCAAGATAGCGCCCCACTATCGCCACCTGCACCGCGTGCGCCCCGGCCTCACCTCCCTGGGCCAAGTGAAGTACGGCTACGCCGAAACCGTCCCGCAGATGATAGAGCGCCTCAAGTTCGATATTCTCTACATCGAAAATATGAGCCTGGCTATGGACCTGCGCGTGCTCCTCTACACACTTAAAATTATTGTGGAGGGTAGGGGGAAATGATTTTTGATAGGGGGGTGAAACGCTGAAATAGGCGTATCAATCCAAACGTTCTGTCTCATCATCTGTTCTCATTCCACACAGTAGCACATCACCAATCAGCACATCAAAAACGTGTTTACCGGAATCATTGAAGCCCTGGGCACCATTGCCGCCGTGCGGCGCGAGGCAGCCAATATCCATTTTACGGTTGAATCGCCCTTTGCCGAGGAGCTGCAAATCGACCAGAGCGTGGCCCACGACGGCGTGTGTCTGACGGTAGTGGCCGTAGATGCCGTGGCTGGCACGCACACTGTCACAGCTATCGACGAGACGCTGCAAAAAACCAATCTAGCCAACTGGCAGCCCGGCCGCCGCGTGAACCTGGAGCGCTGCCTCTCGGCCAACGGCCGTTTCGACGGTCACATCGTGCAAGGCCATGTGGACCTAACAGCTGAGTGCGAGTCGGTGGAGGACCAGAACGGCAGCTGGCGCTACCGCTTCCGCCACGCGCCTGGCCCCGGCCGCGTCACCGTCGAAAAAGGCTCTATCTGCATCAACGGTACCAGCCTCACGTGCTTCGATAGCGCCGACGATGGTTTTTCGGTGGCCATCATTCCTTACACCTACGAGCACACTACCTTCCAGGACCTGCGCCCCGGCGACCGGGTAAATCTGGAGTTTGACATCGTAGGCAAGTACATAGCGAAGCTGCTGGGTAAATAAAGATTAGAAAAATTATTTGTTAAGTTAGCACTTATATGTTTCCATTTTCTATAAGTTATAGTGTTCAACTCACTAGGAATATAACTTTGGATGAGTATGAATCAGTATTAAAATATGTAAAGGAATTTATTGAGAAAAAAACAGCAGATGATATAATAATATGGGAGAATGGCCTTGAATTCAAATCGCGTTTATTAAAATGGAGGTCGCGCAATAACATTATGTCGGCAATAGATAAAGGAGAATTTTATATACTTTCAAAAGAAGGTAAAACTTTTATTTCATATAAAATATATATGTATTTTCTACTTCTTTCAGCACTTGTTTTTGCTGGATTAGTAGAAGCTTTAACTAAAAATATCGCTTTAAGTGTTTTTGTAATAATATTTATGGGTGGATTGAATTGGCTTATTGCTGTTATTCGTCATAGATATATGCTTAATGATTTAAAAAAGAGAATAGACTTATTAATCCCAAGTGGAATATATCCTTTCTATGCCAATAAAAAATAGTCATGTATAGTAATAGTAAGAAAATTCCACCACTCTCGCTTGGCATAGCCAAGCGAGAGCGGTGCCAGTAAAAGATAACGCGGCCTACGCTCAACTGAGCGTAGGCCGCGGATGCCCTGTGCAAAGGTAGTAAGGCCCTACTGCGCCGAAGGCGGCGGGGTCTTGGTACCCCAGGTTGTGTTGGGTTTGCTACCCATCGTAAATACCAGCTTGCCGCCCTGCATCAGCTCGTCGCGGTACAGCCAACAGTTGTTGAGCGGCTTGCCATTCATCGTGGCCGACTGCACGTACACGTTTTCCTTGGAGGTGTTTTTGGCCTCAATGATGAGCTTTTTCTGGTTGCCCAACTCAATGGTAGCCTTGCTGAAAATAGGGCTACCCAACTCCACAATGGGGCGGGCATCAGTGAAGCCCTTCACATCAAACAAGCCCAGCGCGGTGATGACGTACCACGAGCCTAACTGGCCCTGGTCCTCATCCTGCCCGTAGCCGTAGCCGTGGATGGGCTCGGTGCCGTAAAAATCCTCGCAAATCTGGCGGGTCCATTTCTGCGTCAGCCAGGGCTTGCCCGAGAAGTTGAACAGCCAGCTGATGTGCAGGCAGGGCTGGTTGCCGTGGTTGTAGATGGCGTTGACACCAGCAAAGGCATCGATTTCTTTGCCGCCCCCAAAGTCCGTTTTGGCCGAGGCCGTGAAGATGCTGTCGAGGCGGTTGTTGAACTTTTCGCGGCCCATGGCATCAATCAGGCCCGCGGGGTTTTGCGGCACGTAGAAGGTGTACTGCATGGCGTTGCCCTCCTGGAAGCCGCGCCACGGCTCGTACGGCTTGAAATTGCTTACGAACGTGCCGTTGGCCAGCTTGGGCTGCATGAGCTTGTTCTGCGGGTTCAAAATCTCTTTCCAGCCGTTGGAGAGCTTAATCAGGCGCTCGTAATCATCCTTTTTGCCCAAAGATTTCGCCATTTGCGCGGCGGCAAAGGCACTATAGCTATACTCCAGTGTGTGTGAGTTGGCGAAGTAGGCGCCCGTA
This sequence comes from Hymenobacter sp. NBH84, assembly GCF_014217645.1. Classification (NCBI taxonomy): domain Bacteria; kingdom Pseudomonadati; phylum Bacteroidota; class Cytophagia; order Cytophagales; family Hymenobacteraceae; genus Hymenobacter; species Hymenobacter sp. NBH84. Next base: position 1,810,387 of record NZ_CP043644.1, on the reverse strand, counting down.
GAATCCGTCTTGTACCACTCACCTTTATACTCTTTGTATTCCTCCTTGAAGGGCACGTAACCGTATTGGGTAAAGGCCTTCACGTCCATCTTGCCCGAGCCAAACGGGCGGTTGCGCCAGTTCAATTCGTTGGCCCGCACGGCCTGATAGGCCAGATTCACGTCGTAGTTGCGGATGCCAGTCTGGTAGGCGGCGGCAATGGCTAGGCCCACGAAGTTGGTGCCTACCCCCGATACGTACTGGCTGTTGGCCAAGCCATCGGCAAACCAGCCCCGGTCGCGATAGAGTTGGAGTTGGGTGTTCACGAAGCTACCGTACCACTCGGGGTAGGACAGCGCCCACAACTGCGTGATGTTCCAGTAGCCGCCCCAAATGGCGTCGGTATTAATATACTCAGGCTTGGGGCCGCGGCCGCTAGTCACCAGCTTACCTGTTTTGCCGCCATGGCGGGGGTAGTCGCCGTTCACGTCGCTGGCAATGCCGCGGCCTAGCAGGGCGTGAAAGAGGCCGGTGTAGAACTTGGTCTTGTCCTGCTCATTGGGGCCTTCTACTGCTAGTTTGCCCAACTCGCGCTGCCAGGTTGCCTGCGCGGCGGTGCGGGCCTGGTCAAAGGTCAGGGTGCGGGCTTCGGCTTGCAGGTTGGCCTTGGCATTGGCAATGGAAGTATAGGAGAGTCCTACCTTCATTTCGATTTTTTCCTGCGCAGCGGTTTGGTAGTTCAGCACTAAGCCCGCGCCTTTGCCGGTGGCTTCATTTTTCTTGCCCTGCGTGCCTGCGGCCGTAAAGGCCTCCACGCTCGCCGGCTGCTTGCTGATTTCGCCGTAGAAATACATGTTCACCTTGCCCTCGGGGTCGTAGGTTTTCACATACTTGGGGTAGGTGCTCACGAAGCCCTCCACGTGCGTAGCGTCCACCATCCGAATGCTGGCGTCGGTCACTTCCCCGCTCTCGCCCTGCGTGTTGCCGATGTCGAGGATGATATGGGCCTGATCGTTTTTGGGGAAGGTGTAACGGTGGAAGCCTACCCGCTTGGTGGCCGTCACCTCGGCCGTGACGTTGTAGTCGTCGAGCAGGACTTTGTAGTAGCCGGGCTCGGCCACCTGATTTTTGCGGTCGAAGCGCGAGCGGTAGCCGCTGGCGGGTTTGTCGAGGTCGCCGGGCTTCACGCGCAGCTCGCCTGTGGTGGGCATGAAGCTCACGCCGCCTACCTGCCACTCGTGGAAATGCACGAAGCCCTCGATGGAGTTCTGACGGGTGTCGTAGCCCACGGCTTCCCAGCCCGACTTATTGCCGTAGTGGCCGTTGGTGGAAGGCGCCAGCTTGGCCATGCCGTAGGGCACGGCCGCCGGGGTGTAGAAAAACCACCGGCTGTGCGCCGTGCCAATGTTAGGGTTCACGTACTTCAGCACGTTTTGCGCGCTGGCCTCACTTATCGTTAGCAGCAATGCCAAGGGCAAAATGCCAGCGGAGAAAGACAGTTTCATAGAAGGATGATAAAAGATGGGATGAGGTAGGACGAGGTCTGAGCTGTTTTGCTACTGCCAGCTGCGCTCGATTTCTTCCAGGGTCCGGCCCTTGGTTTCGGGCACGGCCCGCCACACAAAAAAGAAGGTGAAGGCCGACAGCACCGCGTAGAGCCCAAAAGCACCGCCCAAGCCGGCCACCTTCACCAGCGACAGGAAAGTGTAGGAGATAAGCGTGCAGGCTATCCAGAGGGCCACCGTGGCCAGGGAGGCGGCCCGGCCCCGCACCGCATTCGGGAAAATTTCGGTGATGACCACCCAAACGCCTGGCCCCAGGCCCACCGCAAAGCAGGCCACGTAGAGCATAATCAGCCCCAGCAACAGCGTGCCCGGTGCGTGCAGCTGCAAGGCTACCACCAATGCACCCAGCGCTAGCGCCATGCCCCCCGAGGCAAAAAGCAACAGCGGCTTGCGCCCTACCCGGTCAATCACGAACAGCGCCACGACCGTACCTGCGAAGTTGATGCCTCCAATAAGCGCATTTGCCCCAATGGCCGACGAGGCGCTTTGCCCGTTGTACTCGGTGAAAATGATGGAGCCGTAGTAGAGAATAGTGTTGATGCCTGTGATTTGCTGCAATACGGCCAGCACCACCGCAATCCGTAGCGGCTGGCGCAGGCGCGGCTGGTACAGGTTGGCATCTTCGCCGCGCTCGGCCACTAGGGCAGCCTGAATTTCCTCGGCTTCGGCAGCCGCGGCCACCGGGCCGTTGAGGCGGGTGAGCGTACCCAGCGCCTCGGCCTCGCGGCCCCTACCCAACAACCAGCGCGGACTCTCGGGTACCAGCAGCAGCGTGAGCATAAACAGCAGCGACGGCGCCGCCGCCGACGCAAACATCCAGCGCCACGACGCTAACCCTAAATCGGCTAGGTAGTAGCTGGCCACATAGGCCAATAGAATGCCTGTCACAATAGCCAACTGATTCAATGTCACCAGCTTGCCGCGAATACGAGCCGGCGCAATTTCGGCGATGTAGAGCGGCACCAACAGCGAGGCTACCCCGATGGCGAGGCCGCCGGCCAGCCGCGCCACCACAAACTCGGTGAGCGTGCGCGGTATCGCCGCCGCCAGCGCCGACAGCGTGAACAGCATAGCGGCCCCAAACAGCAAGCGACGACGGCCGTAGCGGTCGGTAAGCCAACCGGCCACGGCGGCGCCAGCCACGGCCCCAAACAAAATAGCGCTGGCCGCCAGCTCGGTTTGCGCATCCGTCAGGCCAAAGTCCTTCTTCAAAAAGACTAGGGCGCCGTTGATGATGGCCGTATCGAAGCCAAACAGCAAGCCGCCCAGCGCCGCTACGGTGGCAATCAGGTACACGTAGCCAGCACTACCGGCTGGGCCATCAGCAGCATGGCGAGGAGTAGGGCCTGGGGCAGCGGGTGTAAGCATCAGATGGTGGGTAGGTTAGGGTAAGGACTAGGGTAAAGCGGCGCTCTGCCGATAAATAAGCGTATTCGTAGAGGCCGGCCGCCTACCTTTCTAAATAGGCAGCGAGCAGGGTAGGCAGGTAGCGCACGGAGACCGGGCGCCTCACACCAGCAGCACGTCTATTCCTAGCGCGCGGAAAGGCGCCACCTGGGCCTCGGTCGCGCCGGTATCAGTGATGATTTGGTGCACATCCGTAGCGGGGCAGATAAGCGACGTTGCCACCGTGCCGAGCTTGGTGTGGTCAGCCACCACAATGCAGCGTTTCGCCTGGCGCACCATCACCTGAATCACGGCGGCTTCTTCGGGGTGCAGGGAGGTTAGTCCCTTCTGGGCGTCGATGCCATTGACACCGATAAAGAGCTTATCCACAAAGAATTGGCTGAGCGCCTGCACCGTAGCGGGCCCTACCACCGAAAACCAGCTACCCGTTAGGAAGCCGCCCGTCACGAACACGCGCACGTCGTCGCGGTGGCTTAGCTCCATGGCTACATTCACGGTATTGGTGATGACCGTCACGTTGGACCCCGGCCGCAGGCTGCGCGTTACCTGCGTGGTAGTGGTGCCGGCCGTGAGGGAAATCATTTCGCCCGTTTGGATAAGGCCCGCGGCGGCCAATCCAATGCGGCGCTTCTCGGAAAGGTTGCGGTCAATCTGCTCGTGAAAGCTGGAGTTGTAGCGAAACGGTTCGTAGAGCAGCGGCTCCCGGGGCACCGCGCCGCCGTGCGTGCGTCGCAGCCAGCCCTGCTGCTCCAGCTCCGTCAGGTCGCGCCGTATGGTGGCCACCGACACACCAAATTGCGCGGCCAGCTCCTCCACGACTACGGTGCCGGTATGGAGCATCTTTTCGACAATGGTTTGCGCACGGGTTGTAGCGGCGTTGTCAGAAGTTTGTAAGTCAGACACAGTGAGTAGCGTTAGAGGTGAAAATATGAAAGGTGAAATTGTAAAAGATTTCCCTTTCACTATTCAGCTGGCATTCCTCTTCTGGGGGAGCTGGGGATAGAAGCCTAACAGACACAGCATTGTAGCTGGAAACCTCAAATTCGCTCTAGGTCCGCACGTAGGCCTTCAGGGTAGCGCACTCCGTCCCGACGGCCGCGCCGTGGGGTCGAATGGTGTAGGCGCCTACCGCCGCGGGCACGATAAACGTCTCGGCGTAGTGCACCACAAAGGGCTCGAAGACATTCGTTGGGCTTTCGACAATAGCCTCCGTACCCTGCACCAGGTTGAGCACCTGCACGCCGCCGTGGGTGTGGTGGGGCACAACATCCGTAAACCAGTGGCGGCGCGTCTCAATGAATTCGCGCTCGTGCAGGCCGGTGCGCTCCTCCCGCCAGCCGTGGCCGCTGGCTACGGGCTCTAGGTGGTTTACCAAGTTCTGCTCCACCCACGTAGTGGTACGGTCGGGCTGAATGTTGGCCGCGCCGTGGGTGAGGTGAATGGGCCGGGGGCGGCCATCGAGGCCCAGCCGGTCCCAGTCCCACAGCTTGAAGGTGAAGATGTAGGGGGTAGCCGAAATTTCCAGCACCATCCCATTAGCGCCCGAACAGTGAATGGTGCCCGCCGGAATTAGAAAATGGTCGTGCTTCTTGGCTGGAAACTCGTTGATGTATTTGGCTGCGGGAAAAGGTGCCGAGCTGTCGTCTTGGGCGCGCTGCAAATCAGCCAGCATGGCCGGGAAATCAGCGTTTTCCTTCATCCCCAAGTACACTACCGCGCCCGGCTCAGCATCCAGCATGTAGTAGCTTTCATCCTGGGTGTAGGCTAGGCCAAACTTGTCGAAGGCGTACTCTGTGAGCGGGTGCACTTGTAAGGAGAGGTTGCCGCCACCCATGGTATCGAGAAAGTCGAAGCGGATGGGAAACTCAGTACCGAAGCGCCCGTGCACGGCCTCGCCTAGCAGCTCGCGGGGGTGGGCAAACACGAGGTCGAGGCTCGGGATTTCCACGCGTGCGTCGCCGAAGCCCAGTAGCAGCGAGTTTTCCTCGGGCACGCAGTCGAAGCCCCAGGCGTAGTTGGGCGGGCCGTCGGGTAGGTCGCAAACTTCGCGCAGCCACTGCCCACCCCACACACCGGGGTCAAAAAACGGCACCACCCGGAACGGCCGCCGCACGGCGGCCGCCAGCCCGGCTTGCAGGTCGGCGCCAGTGATGAGCTTGGGTAGGGTAGGGTCGTTGGTGTCGAGCAGGAAGTCGGCGCGGGGTAGGACTTGCTTTTTCAGGCGGTCGGCCGCCCGCCAATCCACAAAATACGCCCGCTTGTACTTCAAGCTGGCTTTTTCGGTGAAGTTGTCGCTGCCCAGGTTGGCAATCTCGCCGCGCCGCTGCCGCAGTTGAATCTCCCAGCGGGCCAGGTCGGCATAGACTACAATAGCGGGGGTAGGGCATACCAAAGTGGCCCCGGTTCCTACAATTACCACCAACTGACCCGCTGCCGAAGCCAGTGCCGCTTGCGCCGCCTGAAGTTTCGACGGGTCAAAAAAGTCGGTCACCGTCAGGCCATTGAGTCGGCCGAAAACGGGGTCGTCGGTGAGCGGGCCGGCCACCATGGCGTCGATGTCGGCGGGCGAACGGTAGAAGTCGTCGGCTACCAAGCACTGCGCTGGCTGTAAGGCCTGTACGAGTTCTTGTTGGAGTTGCTTGAGGTCGGTGCCGGGGTAGCATTCCACGGCGAGCACCAGGGGTTGGTCGGGGGCAGTAGGCGCGGCGGGTAGGGCCACTCGCAGTGCTTCAGTAATAGCCGGCCAGTCGGTTTGGCAAGCTTCTGGCCTCGCGGCGACCGGCACAAAGGGAAACTTATCGTAGTTGGAAGAGCGCATAGAAGGCAGCAACAGGGGTAGTGCAGGGCCGCGCATTACACCCTTAAAGCTGATGCGCGGTCTAGTGTCATCGCGTGCCGACGTATGATGCCGACCGATTAGCGGTGATTTTGTCGCTGCTATATTAAGAATAATATGATCGTTTTGACAGTAAACGATCAAAATAACTTGCTCGCTTTACTATATAATGCTCATTTAGCCGGTGTTACTCCCCACTGTTCGTTGGGATGAGGACCCATCACGAGAACCAATGAGCTGCCTTTCAATAGCTCCGCCGCCGGAAACTGAAAGGACTGCAACGGCTTGCCATTGAGCATGGCCGCCTGCACGTAGAGGTTGCGACGGGAGGCACCCTTGGCTTCGATAGTGAATTTGTGGCCTCGCCCAAAACGCTGCCCCAGATCAATATCAACTTTGGAATACAGCGGGCTACCGATTTCGTAAATCGGCGCGGCGTTGGTGCCGCCATCGGTCTGAAACAACCCTAGAGCCGCCATCACCAGCCACGCGCTCATCTGGCCCTGGTCCTCGTCACCGAGGTAGGCGTTGCCCACGCCGTAGCCGTAGTAGCGCTCCAGAATTGAGCGGCTCCATTTCTGGGTAGACCACGGCTTGCCCGCCCAGTTGAACAAAAAGGCAAAGTGCATGGATTGCTGGTTGCCCTGCACCACGGGGTAGTTCCAGTATTGGTCGTTCAGGCCATTGTAGCGCCACGGCTCACTTTCGCGAAAGCCCCATTCCAGCCGGTCGATAAAGGTTTGTCTACCTACTCGCTTGATCAACGCGGGCACATCCTGCGGCACGAAAAACGTGAGCTGCCAGGCGTTGCCCTCCACGTATTCTTCGTTGGCGCCGCTGCGAAACGGGTCAAACGCTTTCGTCCAGGTGTCGTTGCTGAGTTTCGTGTGGCTGTAGCCGGCGCTGTCTATCGTGTTTTGCCACCAGTAGCCGCGGTCGTTAAATTTCTGATAGATACCAGGTTGGTTGAGCGACTTGGCCAGTTGCCCTACCGTCCAATCGTCGAAGGAATACTCCAACGAGTTGGAAAAGCGGCCTTTGTCGGAGGGCACGTAGTGGTAGCGCTCGTAGGCCACCAGGTCGCGGTTGCCGGCAAAGCCCGTGAACACCTTTTGGGCTGGGGTGGTCTGCATTTTCACCGCGGCCGCCAGCACCTTGTTCGCGTCGAAATCCCGAATGCCCATCTGGTAGGCGGCCACCATCTGCGGAATTTCGTGCTCGGCCACCATCACCGGAATGTAATTCATGCCGGCCGGACCCTTCGCCAGCCAGCCGTAGGCGTCATACATGGCCAGTTGCGAGCGTACCCACCGGCTGCTCCACTCCGGCGTGACGAGATTCCAGACCTGGTTCAGATTCCAGAAAGTGTTCCAGAACGCATCGCAGCCCAATGCCACGTCGGCGGCGGGGTGGGGTAGGCGGTGCACCTGACCGTCGGTGCCGCGCCAGTCGCCGTTGGTGTCGCTCCAAGTATTGCGACTGCAAATGGACCGGTACAGGGCGTTATAGAATCGCGTCTTTTCCAGCCGGTTGGTGGTGGTGATCTGCACGCGGTTGAACAGCTCGTTCCACGTATCGAGCTGGTGCTGGCGGACGGCCTCGAAGCGCCAGCCGAACGGCGCCGTCACTTCGGTTTGCAGATTCTGAGCGGCATTGGCAACGCTCACCAGCGATATGCCGGACCGCACCTGCACCACGGGGTGCTGCTTGGCGTCGAACTCGGCAAACAAGCCGGCGTCTTTCAAGTCTTTGCCAGTGAAGGTGGTGCCGTATTGAATCTGGTTGTTGCGCCAGCCGCCGAGCCGCTTGATCGGCTGATCGAACTCAACCACAAAATGCAGCGTGTAGTCCTGGGAGGCATCGTTGCTCCACACGCCGGGCGAAAACTGATGAATGCTGCCTTCGAGGCGGGTTGCACTCACTTGCTTCACCTGCACTTCTTTCAGCTGATAGTCGTACTCCGATGGAATGTGAAAGTCGAGCAGCACGCGGGCGCTGTCGCGGTCGGCGGGAAACGTGAACCGCTCGAACCCGCAGCGGGTGGTAGCCGTCACTTCCGCCTTAATGCCATAATCGGCCAACTGCACCGCGTAGTAGCCAATAGGTGCCTTTTCCGTTTTCTTGTCGATGCGCGAGCGGTAGCCTGATGTGGGCCGCAGCTCATCGCCAATGTTGGTTTGGAGCTTGCCGTTGGTGGCAAACATGCCGAGGCCGGCCATCGTCCACTCGTGGATGTGGCTGAAGGTGCCCACGCTTTCATAGGTAGGCTGGTAGCCCGCTTGCCAACCGCTGTTCTGGTTGTCGGGGCTCATCTTCACCATGCTAAACGGCATCCACGGCCCCGGCGCAATCATCCACCGGGAGTGGGCCGTGCCCATGCGGGTATCCACGTAGTCGGCCAGGGTTTGCTCTTGCTGAGGTGCCCGCTGCACCACGCCTTCCTGCACCACTTTCCCGTTTTCCAGAATCCTGTATTTACTTTGGGTAGGAACGGTTACGGTGGGCATCGGGGCTTCAAACTCGTACGCGCCCTTTTCTACTGGCTCTCTGAAAATGGTTTGGCCGTCCAGCTGTACGCTTAGGGTAGGCGTGCCCGCCACGTGCTGCACATTCACCAGCAGCGGCTGCCGACGCTGCCCATCGGCAGCCAGCTCGTACGGAGCAGGCGTTACAGCGCGCACAAAAAAGCTGTTGGGGGCGTTGCACCGTCACGCCCGATGGACCAAGCAAACTCACCTGATCGAAAAGAATCCACGAGCCTTCCGTAACGGTGATAGTCACTTGGTTGCCACCTGCTTGCAGAACGCCTTTATCTAGCGGAATTTCGATGATTTTGGGAGTGGCCTTGACCAGATTACCGCTGATAGAGGCCGTATCAGCGGGGCTTTCGGTCATCGTGGGCCGGCGCTGTTGGCGCACGTCGTACCCCGCGGCGCTTAGTTGTATTCGTTCTTCCTGCCCGTTGATGCTGATTTGTAGCAAAGGCAAAAACGTTTTAGCATAATCCGCTAATCGAATGACGAGTTTGTAGCTACCTGTAGCGGGTAGCTTTTTCAAGGTAAATAGCAGATTCACTTGGTTCGTGCGCCAGCCGGCGGTACTCCAGGTGCCGCCCCACGTGTCTACCGGCCCCGGCAGCACGTACGGGAAATCCTGCTTTTCCTTGGAAGCCCCAATGAAAAAGCACTTGTCTTCGTAGCCAAAATCCTGGCCCACAAACTTGCGAAAACCAGCCGGCGCCAGGGCAAATTCTGCCCCCGATTGATCGGCTTTGCCTACTTGCCAGAGTGTGCGCTCCGGTTGTTGCGCGTGGGAAGGGGCCGCTACGCTCAAAAGCAGCAGTAGCCAAAAAAGTGTTTTCGTCATGCCTATCGTGCCAAAGGAAGGGGCAGAAGATAAGCAGAAGTCAGAGGAAACAATAAAGATGCGGTTGATAATCACCCGGTTTCTCCGCGAGCGGGCGTAGGGGCCGCACTGTGAACAAGCGCGTGCGGCCCCTAAGGCTCTACCTGGTTCGGACCATAGTATGCGGCCACCACCGCGCCGCGCCCCATTTATATAGCTCGGCGCAGCCCCAGGCCGTGAGACTACCCAGCGTGGCGCCGGCCACCACATCGGAAGGGTAGTGGGCGCCCAGGTAGATGCGGCTGTAACACACCACCACGGCCCAGGCCAGCGTGAGCCACTTGGCCAGGCGGTAGCGTGCAGGTAGCACCAGCCACAGAAAAATTACCAGCGCAAACGAGTTGGCCGCATGCGACGACAAAAAGCCAAACTGCCCGCCGCAGCCGTTCACCAGGTTTAAGGTAGTCGATACCTGCGGGTCATGGCAGGGACGCAGGCGGGCAAAGTAGGGCTTAAACAAACGGCTGGAAATCACATCGGCCAGCGCCACGCTCAGGCCCAGCAGCGGCAGCAGCAGCAGGGCACGGCGCTGGTAAAGGTAGCCCAGCACCACCACCAGCACAAAGTACGCTGGAAACCACACGAAGCGTTCCGAAAAAAACACCATCCACTTATCCAGCGCGGGCGAGTGGTGCAGGTTGATGGCGATAATCAGCCACCGGTCTAAGGCGCGCAGCTGTTCAAGCAAGGGAATCGGCGTTTGGGGTAGAAGAAACCCAATCGACACCCTTACGCAGCCAAGCGAGGGTAGCAGCCTCCGGCGAGCCGGGCGCGGGCACACGGTTGTAGTGCCACTCGGCGCGGGGCGGCATACTCATCAGAATGCTCTCGGTGCGGCCACCGGTTTCCAGGCCGAAGCGCGTACCCCGGTCAAAAGCCAAGTTGAACTCGGCGTAGCGGGCGCGGCGCACTAGTTGCCACTGTGTTTCGGCCGAGCCATAAGGTAGGGCCTGGTTCTGGCGCATCAGCTCGGTGTAGGTAGGGCCGAACAGGTTGCCCACGTCCTGCACGAAGGCAAACAGCGCGTCGGCTGAGCCATCTTTGCCCACCGTGAGGCGGTCAAAGAAGATGCCGCCCACGCCGCGCGTTTCCTGGCGGTGGGGTAGGAAAAAGTAGTCGTCGGCCCACTGCTTGAAACGGGGGTAGGAGGCCACCTCGTGGCGCTGGCACACGGCCTGTATCTGTTCGTGAAACCAGCGGGCCTGCGCTTCGTCCACGTAAATCGGGGTTAGGTCGAGGCCGCCGCCGAACCACGCCTGCCCGTCGCCGGCCTCGAAGTAGCGCACGTTCATGTGGGCAATGGGCACGCGGGGGCTGCGCGGGTGCAGCACCACCGACACGCCCGTGGCGAAAAACGCCGGGTTGGGCATGTGTAGCAGTTGGGCCGCCTGGGCGCTCATCTCGCCGGCCACCGCCGAAAACGCTACACCGGCTTTTTCCAGCACCGCGCCCTCGGTGAGCACGCGGGTGCGGCCACCGCCACTCTGGTGGTGCTGCCAGGCATCGGTCAGGAACTCGCCGGTGCCGTCGGCCTGCTCCAACTGCCGGCACAGGCGGTCCTGGAAATCACGCATCCAGCTTTCCACGGTGGCGCGAAAAGTAGGGGTGGCAGGGGTAGGGGAAACGAGGGGAGAAGCAGACAAAAGCGCGGTGGATTGAGCCAAAAGAACGCGACGCGAAGAAACGTGCCGCTTGAGCCGGCAAAAATACGTACAAAACCTGCCCCGCAGGCACTTTTCGCCCAAAGCCGTACTTTCGCTTTTTCCTACCCCACCTGCATGACCACCCAGCCCGCCCCGTTTTCCGACCCTGCTTCCCCGTTCACCGTTCCCCGCCCGGATACCCAGATGCGCGCCTACCGCCTGATGCACACGGCCGCCGAGCTGGCGCGTCTTTATGAAGAAAACAAGGCCGTAACGGCCCGCTACGTGCACGCCACCGCCCGCGGCCACGAGGCCGTGCAACTGGCCGCCGCCTTCCACCTGCGCCCCACCGACTACGCCGCCCCCTACTACCGCGACGATGCCTTGCTGCTGGGCCTGGGCCTGGCGCCCTACGAGCTGATGCTGCAACTGCTGGCCAAGCGCGATGACCCCTTTTCGGGTGGGCGTACGTATTACGGGCATCCGTCGCTACGCAGGGAGGGTTTTCCCGTTATTCCGCACCAAAGCTCGGCAACGGGTATGCAGGCCATTCCGGCCACCGGCATGGCGCACGGTATCAAGTATCTGGAAAGCCAGGGCCTGTTGAAAACCGCCGACCAGCGCCCCGTGGTGCTGTGCTCCATCGGCGATGGGGCCATGACGGAGGGCGAGGTGAGTGAGGCCCTGCAAATGGCCGTGCTGCACCAGTTACCCATTATTTTTCTGGTGCAGGACAACGACTGGGGCATTTCGGCTACTGGCCGCGAGATGCGCGCCATGAATGCCTACGAGTTTGCCGCTGGCTTCAAAGGCCTACATCGCCTAAAGATCGACGGCGCTGATTTTGCCGTTTCCTACGCTGGGCTGGCCGCCGCTTTTGCCCACGCCCGCGACACCCGCGGGCCAGTGCTGGTGCACGCCACGTGCCCATTGCTGGCCCACCACACCAGCGGCGTGCGGCGCGAGAAATACCGCGGCGACAACCTGGCCCAGCACGAACCCCACGACCCCCTACCGCGCCTGCACCGCCAGCTGCTGGATATGGGCCTGGCCACCGAAGCGGAGTTGGACGACCTCGCCGCCCAGGCCCGCACCACAGTAGCCACCGACTACCAGCGTGCCCTGCAAGCCGCCGACCCCGACCCCGCTACCTTCGCCGACCACGAGTTTGCCCCGCCCGCCGTGACCGAGGAAGCCGGCGAGCGGAGCCCCGCCGGCGCCGAGAAAGTGACGATGGTAGACGCCGCCCTGCACGCCGTAGACGATATTTTGCGGGAGTTTCCGGAGGCGTTATTCTACGGGCAGGATGTGGGCGGCGCCTTGGGTGGTGTGTTTCGGGAGGCGGCGCTGCTGGCCCAGAAGCACGGCGCGGCGCGGGTATTCAATACGCCCATTCAGGAGGCCTATATTGTGGGCAGCACGGCCGGCATGTCGGCCGTAGGGGCGAAGGCTATTGTCGAAATTCAGTTTGCCGACTACATCTGGCCGGGCCTGAATCAACTGGTGGAAGAGCTGTCGAAATCGTGCTACCTATCCAATGGTCAGTTTCCGGTGCAGAGCCTTATTCGGGTGCCGGTGGGTGCCTATGGTGGGGGCGGCCCCTACCACTCGGGTTCGGTGGAAAGCACGTTGCTGAACATCCGGGGCATTAAGGTAGTCTATCCCAGCAACGCCGCCGATATGAAGGGCCTGCTGCGCGCCGCCTTCCTTGACCCCAATCCGGTGGTGCTGCTGGAGCACAAAGGCTTGTATTGGAGCAAAGTACCGGGTACTGAAGATGCCCGTACTCCCGAACCTGCTATCGGCTACGTGCTACCCCTGGGCCAGGCCGCCATTGCCCAACCCGCTGACCCTGAGCAGACGCGCCGAGGCGCTACCTGCGTGGTCATCACCTACGGTATGGGCGTGTACTGGACCAAAGCCGCCAGCCAGCAGTTTCCCGGCCGCGTCGAAATTCTGGACCTGCGCACGCTCAATCCCCTCGACTATGAGGCTGTGGAACGGGCAGTGCGCCAGCACAGCAAAGTGCTGGTGCTCACCGAAGAGCCCCTGCTCAACTCCTTCGCCGAAAGCCTCGCAGGCCGCATCCAGCGCACCTGCTTCCAGCACCTCGACGCGCCGGTGTTTACCCTGGGTGCTGCCAACCTTCCCGCTATTCCGCTGAATGTAGCGTTGGAAAACCAAATGCTTCCCAACGCTGAGAAGGTAGCTAAAACGCTGGGCGAGTTGCTGGGGTGGTAGCGAGGAGTGAGTACAAAACGACTGTCATCCTGCGCTTACGAAGGATGACAGCCGTTTTGTACTCACTCACTCACTCACTCACTCACTCACTCACTCACTCACTCATTAGAACGGATAGCCAATACCCAGGTTAAACGCTGTTTGGCGGGCGCCGAAGCCGAAGTTGCGAATCACCCATCGGTTGCCGGGGTAAGTGGGGTCGTAGACTTTGGTGGCTATATCGAGGCGCAGAATAAGGAAGGTGAAGTCGAAACGCAGACCAAAGCCCGAGCCCACGGCAAACTCTTTGTAAAAGCGGTTGAACGCAAACTGAGCGTTTTTATAATCCGGATTTTTTTCAATGCGAGACACGTCGGCATGCAATAGCCAGACGTTACCAAAATCTGTGAATACAGCACCATTAATAAAGCTATACAGCGGAAAACGGTATTCTACGTTGCCTTCTAACAACAACTCGCCGGGTTGTTCTTGTGCTAGGTTTTGCTTGCCGTTGATCAAGGTAGAGAAGGAGCCTGGGCCTAAGCGGCGCGGTGCCCAGGCCCGTACACTGGAACTGCCCCCAGCAAACACAAATTTATCATAGGGGATAATCAGACCAGTTTGTTGCTCATCAGAGCCGGGTGGGTAGTAGGTGGTAGGGGTAAGAGCCCGTGCCGCGCCCACATTGAAGCGGTAAACGAAATACGATTTTGAATCCAGCTTGATATAGCGACGATAATCCGCGCTGAAACGGGCGAAGTTGAATACGTTCAGGTCCGGAAAAACCGTCTGATAAATCTTACGCGTGAGGCCGCCTACCTCCGCATACAACCGCAAGTAGCGGGCGTCGCGGGTTTCATTAAAATCGTTGGAGTTGTAGAGGGAAGTGAAGTTGATGCTGGGTACCAACTGCCGCGTAAAGCTCTGGATTAGCGGAAAACCTTGGTTTGATAGCTCTTGTAAGTTTGCTAAGAACGCTGGATCAATTGAGTTAAAGGGCGTATTCACGATGCTCAAATCAGCAGGCGTGAATACGTACTGGTGAAACTCAGAGCGCTGCCAGATATAGTCGTACGTAGCCTCGGCGTTGGTGCGTGTGTACTGCGGCCGGCTAACGAAGGTATACGAAGCGTTGATGCGCGTACGTGGATTATATTGTACCAGGTAGCGCTGGGGTCGGAAGGGAATAATGAACTGCGGAATCACCAGGTTCACGTTGCCGCCAATTTGGGTCGTGAGTACCGCATCTGGGTTACCGCTGGTTTCATCGTCGGTACTGGCAATGTTATACTGCCCCTCGAAGCCCGAACGGATACCAAATTCCAACACCTCAGCTCCGCCAAACGGGTTACGCACGCGCAAGCGCACGTTGGCAAAAGGCCCTACTAAGCCGCTCACATAGGTGCCGCCAAACTCGGTGGTTTCCTGAAATTTTTTGGCTGGTGAGGCATTCACAATGGCCGCCAGCTGGCCTTGTACCGAGTCGGCTAGTGTGTTCGACTGGCGGGGTAGGCGGCGGTAATTCACCGTGTTGAAACGGAACATATCCAGCGTACCCAACTGCCGCTGCGTGAGCAGCGTGTTGGCCAGGCTGTAATGGTCACCGGGACGTACTTCCAGCTTATTATCCAAAATACGCGGGCGAATTTTGTGCTCGTAGGCTAAAAACTTCACCGAGTCGCGCACGATAGTGTCGCGCGCTACCCCGAAGCGGACAATGCCGGCATCGGAAATAAAGCTCACGCGCTCAATGGTATACAGGCGGTGCGATTGGCCGGGTGCTGGATCGGCAACGAAGGTGCGCAGGCGCACGGTGGTCGGCGCAAAGCTGGTATCGGCTTCCAGGGTGATGTATTGTTCCCGAAAGTCGTAGTAGCCTGCGTTTTTCAGCAACGTTTCAAGCCGGGTGCGCTCCTGCCCAATCACTTCCTCGTCGTACTGGTCGCCCACATGCAGCAGCGACTGTGGGCGGGAAGCTAGTACCCGCCGCTCCACGGCCGTGTCGGGGATGGTGTAATTGAGCTGGGTGTAGTGAAAGGGTAGGCCCTCGTGCACGTGGTAGGTTACGGTCACGCGGCGGTCCTCCACCGTGTCGGTGGCGTATACGCTGCTGCGGAAGAAGCCCTTGGATTTCAGGAAGATATCGAGCTGCGTGACCGTTTGGCGCGTGAGGGCCGTATCGTAGAGTACCGGGGGCTCGCCAATGCGCATAATGGAGTTGCCCTTTTCTAGCTTCTGCTGAAAGCGGCGGTTGCGCCGCTCCCGCTTCTGCGTGAGCTTGGCTACCTCCACCGAGTCGGGTCGGGCCTCAGCAATGAGTTGGTTGTAGCGCTCCAGGTCCTCGTTGAGCTTACGCCGGACCTTTGTCGAATCATAAAAATTCGTCCCCAGCTGATAGATGAGTAGCTTTGGGATGGGAAAGCGGGAATTGGGCTGCTGCTGATAGAGCGTTTGCATGCGCTCGGCGTCGGCCTTGTCTACCCCCTTCAACTCAATCTCATTCAGCAAGTTCTGGCCGGGCGGCAGCAGCTTGGTAGGTGCGCAGCCAACCAGGGCCAGCAGCAGCCAGCACACGAGCAATAGGCGCCGCCAGAGCTGGCTGGCCCCAAGCGTATTAACGAATAACGATGGTTTCAAAAGCAGTAGCGAAATATGTGCACGCCCTGCACCAAAAAAAATACCGGTTGCGGCACGGCGCTTTTCTGGTAGAAGGAGGCAAAAGCGTTCTGGAGCTGCTAAGTTCTACACTTCTGACCGAACGGTTGTTCGTGACGGCAGAGTTTGCGGCAAAAATTTCGCCATTCCCGCCTCAGGTACCCGTGGAGGTGGTATCGGCGGAGGAACTGACCCGACTGGGCACGCTGGCTACCAACCAAACGGCGCTGGCCGTAGCCCGCCTACCCCAGGAGTCGCCTTTGCCCACAGTGCCCGGCTTGCTCTTGGCGCTCGACGAAGTGCGCGACCCCGGCAACCTGGGCACCCTCATCCGCCTGGCCGACTGGTACGGCCTGCCCGGCGTAGTATGCTCCGATACCTGCGCCGACCCGTGGAGCCCCAAAACGGTGGCCGCTACCATGGGCTCGTTCACCCGCGTGCCCGTCTGGCAGCGCGACCTGCCCCAGTGGCTCGCTTCCCTACCCCCCGAGATGCCCGTTTACGGCGCCGACCTGCACGGCGATAATGTGCACCACCTCCGGTTGCAGCCCCAAGGCGTGCTGGTGATGGGCAGCGAAAGCCACGGTCTCACGCCGGCTGTGGAGCAGTGCCTCACCAAGCGCCTGCACATCCCTGGGCGTGGCCAAGCCGAGAGCCTAAACGTGGCCATTTCAGCAGCCATCCTGCTGGACAATTTCTTCCGGGCGGGGTAGGGAATTGACTGAGGCGTTACGAAAAAAGGCCGTCATGCTACGCTTGCGCTCAGTATGACGGCCTTTTTAGGTTTTCCTACTCCTTAATCAATCCCGAAAAACGAGACGCCGAAGCTCAGACTCTGGGCCTGGGGGCCGCGGTTGTCCTTGAAGAGCTGGTTGAGGTGGTACTTGGCAAACAGGTCTACCTTACGGAAGCCGATGCTGCCCTGTAGCCCGTACTGGAAATCCTCCAGATTGTAGCTGCCGCGGTCCTTATCTTTCCGCGTGTCACCATCCTGGTCGTACTTCAGCTTGGTGTGCGTGCCCAGGCGGTAGCCCACGAAGCCACCGGCTGCCAGCCGGAACGTTTTGTGGTACTCTTTGTCGCGCAGATTTGCTTGCAGCATCACGGGTAGGTTGACGCTAGACATGGCCAACTTGCTTTTTTCCAGGTTGTAGCCTACCCGCTCTACCGTTGTGTAGTTGGGTTGGCCGCTTACCAAGCTCGTGTTCGATACAAATCGGGTATCATTATCGAGCATGAAGTTGTTGAAGGAAAACTCGGGGCCCAGCAGCAGGTACATGGGCGAGCCTTTGCTGCCCAGGCGCTGGGCGTAGCGCCAGTACAGGCTCACGTAGCGCGAACCAAAAGGCCGCAGATCAATGGGCTGCCCGCTGCTGTAGTTGCTTTTATTGACCAGCGCATTCAAGCCCAAATCCATCCCGAAGGCACTCTGGCTGCTGCGGTTGGCCTCGCGCTGCCGCCGCGCCAGGCGCAACGAGTCGCGGTCTACTTCCTTCTTGCCGTCGTTATCGATGTGGATGGACACGTGGCCGTTGCCGTGCTCGTCCTTGTTTTCTTCTACTCTGATGTTGCCCACGCGGCCCAGGGTCACGTCTACGCGCTCGGCGGTGGGTTTCTGGGGCTTGCCTTGCGCATCCTCGTTGCGCACCGTGATGCGGATTTGCTCGGGCACGCCGGCGCCAGGGTGGTCTTTAGCAGGGTAGAACTCCGTCGTCACTTCACCCGACGAAGAGTTTTTGCCGGCTGCCTCGGCCTGGCTGATATAGCCGTTCAGCACCGTCATCAGCGAGTCGAGCTTGTAGTTCTGCAACTGGCGCAGCTGGGCTTTGTTTTTCACATAAAGCGTCATCACGGCTTGGTTGGGGAGCCGTACAATGATGGTATCGTCGTTGAGAACGGGGGTAGGGCGGAGCGAGCGAGCGGAGAAAAGGTCGGTAGCACGGGCCGAGCAAGGCGCGGCCAGGGCCAGCAGCGCGGCGGCAGCTAGCAGGGAAGTAACGCGTTTCATGGTGTAGGAGCGTTAGAGTTGAATCGTTTTGTTGAGCTGATGGCCGGCCACGCGGGCCTGCACCGTCAGGGTTTCGGGTAGGCCTACTTGCTGTAGATCCACCGGGTCGCCAACTACGGCATTGCGGGCCTGGCGCAGCACGGCACCCAGGCGGGTACGCTGCTGCGGAGCCGAAGCCGGGGTTTGGGCCGCGGCCAGCACCGGCGCTGCCACTTCACGCACCACTTCCACCTCAATGGGGCGGGTAGGCACTTGCGTGGTGGTCAGCGTGGCCGGCACGGCCGCCACGGCTACTTCCGGAGCTGCCACTTCCAGGCGCTCCGGACGCGCTTTGGGGGTAGCAAGCGTTGCCACGGCAGCCGGCGCCGGGCGAGCAGAAGTAGTAGTAGCCGCAACCATGCGGGAAGCCGCCGCGGAGTGGCTGGCAGACAGCGCCGGTTGCGCTGCCGAAGCACTGGGGGCGGTAGCAACCGGGGCTTCTGAAGAGGTAGATGCGAGGTCCTGGGGAGTAGTTGCCTGGGTAGGTAAATCTTTTTTCGGAGCGGAAACGGCGGGTGCCGTGGTAGCCAGTCGGCCCGCCATATCGGTGGTGCCGGGGGCTTGCAGCAGCCAGCCCAGCCCTACTGCCAGTAGTAGGGCTACTACCGCGGCGGCGGAATATAACCACATGGCTGGGCGCTTCTTAGCGGGTTGAAGCTCTTCTTCCAGTTGAGCCCATAGATGGTCGGGCGGGGTAGGGGCGTGGCCCTGGAGCCGGTCCCGAAACAGTTGATCAATATCTTCCGGTTGCATAGTATTCTTTTGGTGGGGTGGTAGAAATGGCCGTAGCGTTGGCCACGGTTAGGCGGCGCTGCAACATGGCCCGCGCCTTACTCAGCTGCGATTTGCTGGTGCCTTCCGAAATGCCCAGCAGCTCGGCAATTTCGGGGTGGGAATAGCCCTCCAGCGCGTACAGGTTGAACACCGTACGGTAGCCGGCGGGCAGCTCAGCCAGCAGGGCCAGCATATCATCGGCCTGGAGCTGGGTATCAGCGGTGGCGGGCGTCACGGCGGCGGTGCTGGGCACGTCGTCGATGGCCAAGTGCAGGGGCTCCTTGCGGCGCAGTTGGCCGAGGGCCTCATTCACCATAATCCGCCGGATCCAGCCCTCAAACGAGCCTTCGTGCCGGTACTGGTCCAACGCCCGAAACACCTTCACAAAGCCGCCAATCATCACTTCTTCGGCATCCTCGCGGTGCCGCAGGTAGCGCAGGCACACGGAGAGCATCAGCCCCGCAAACCGCTCGTAGAGCAGTTTTTGGGCGCGGCTGTTGCCCTGGCGGCAAGCGGCAATGAGGTCGGCGTCAGTCACGGGTGTTGGGGTAGAGGTCTAGGGCGATAGCAAGCGTGTTTGGGAAGGTAGATGGGCGATGGGGAGTAACGGTTGCCTGACGGCAAAGAAAATTTTAGAGTATTTGCCAAAAGCAAAAAGATCATGGATATCATTAGGCTGTCGAAGCAGGGTAGGCATGCTGCCGTTGGCGGCTACTTTTCAACCTGCACGACATCGTACGTCGCGCACAAGTATCTTATTCACAATGCTATGAAAGAACCCAAGGAAATTGTTCAGGTAGGCGCGCTGGAGCTGCGCTTTCTGCTGGATGGCGATGATACCGACCAGCGCCTGGTGGTGTTTGAGTTTTCGGTGCCACCCGGAGCAAAAGTGCCCGCCCCGCACTACCACCAAGACGTAGACGAAATGGTGTACGGCCTAGCTGGGAGCATGACCACTACGGTAGCCGGCCAGAGCCGCACGCTAGAGCCAGGCGACTCGTGCTTCATCCCGCGCGGCGTAGTGCATCACCATGCCAACGTAGGCTCCGAAACGGCTACCCTACTCACCGTACTGACCCCGGCCCTTATCGGCCCGGCGTATTTCCGGGAGCTAGGCGCGCTGCTGCAAGCGGGCAGCCCACCCGACCCAGCGCGGGTGCAGGAAATCATGGCCAAGTACGGACTGGTAGTGGCGTAATAGCGTGTGCATTATTGCTTTAGATGTGATGTCAAAAAGAAGACGCTACCTACCCCAGCACTGTGCTGGGGTAGGTAGCGTCTTCTTTACGAAGTTGGCAGAAAGAAACCTTAGGTCGGGAAGCGCTGGATTTATACGCGTGCTATCCCAAACGCTACGTTTGTCTCTGTCATGCAAGCTTAGTAATTGCCTATCGACAGCATCACCAGCGTGCAGGCTTCTTCGGTCCGGATGCCCTTGGCCTGAGCCATCTTTTCCAGCTCCTCGTTCTCGGTGCCGGGGTTGAAGATGATGCGTTTAGGCTTGAGGTCCAGAATGTAGTCGTACCAACTGGGCTGGTTATGGGGCCCTACGTAGAGCGTCACGGTGTCCACGGCGTCTTCGGCGGGGCGGTCGGTGTGAATATCGAGTCCGGCCACCTGGCCTTTGCGAATGCCGACGGGCACTACCTCATGGCCATGGTTCTTAAGCATGTTCACGGCCCGAAACGAATAACGGGCGGGGTTATCACTGGCCCCGATAACAACGGTCTTTTTCATAAATAGAGTCTTGGGGTCTTAGGAAATTAGATTTTTACTTGAAGGTCATTAGGCTGAACGTTCAAGGAATACGGGTAAATAAAGGTGTTGTTAAACAAATAGGAGAAAACCTCCGACTCGGGTTCACGCAGGTTGATTCGGTGATGGTGGCTAGGCGGTAAGCAAATTCATAGCAATACCGCTTAGCAGCAAACCCTTACCAAGGCAAGACGCCAGTGGAAGAGGATGCCGTGCCGGTGGGGCCATCGGCTGGCAGCAGGGCCAGCCGGATGGCCTCTGCCGCCCCCTGCGCGGGCGTGTCAGTTCCCTCAAAGCCATTCAAGTCGGTGGCCGTATAGCCGGGAGCGGCTGAATTCACCTTGATGGCCGTGGCCCGTAGTTCGTAGGCCAGCTGCACGGTGAGCATATTCAGCGCAGCCTTTGAGGCCGAGTACCCTAGCAGGGCCCAATCGTGCTGCCCCACGATGGTGAGCGAGCCCAGCGGGCTTGACACGTTGACGATGCGCCCCGCCGCGGCCTGCTTCACCAGCGGCAAAAACGTTTGAGTGACGGCCAGTGTACCCAAAAAATTGGTTTGTAGCACTTGCGCTACGCTGCGCACATCGGCGGTGCCCGGTGAGCCGTCGCCGGGCACATTAATGCCCGCGTTGTTCACCAGGATGTCGAGGTGGCCTGTCTCGCGTTGTAGGCGCGCCGCAGCCGCGTCGAGCGTTGCTTGGTTGGCTAGGTCTACTTCGAGGAAGCGAACATCGCCTTCGGCAGCCAGTTCCGCTGCGGCTTGCTCACCTTTGGTGGCCTCGCGGGCTCATAGGTACACCTGGCAGCCTGCCTGCAATAGTCCCCGCACTATTTCGAAGCCAATGCCTTTGTTGCCGCCCGTCACCAGCGCAATTTTCTTGTTTTCCATGTCAGTTGTGGGTTTAGCCTCCTACTTAATAAGGAGGCGAGTAAGTACCCCACAAAGGTCCGGGCAGTAGCTTAGGGGCAAACTTCGTCAGTCAACCCATCTGTTGTAGATTTCAAACATGGCAGCGCAATTTCAAATGCGCCATACAAGTTGACGCCCGATAACTACACCCCAAATACGGCCAAGCGCCGGAAGTCTCCTGGCGTTTGGCTGGCCTGACGCTTGAAAAAGGTGCAAAAATGCGCTACGTCGGTAAAGCCCAGGCTGTCGGCAATTTCTGAAATACTCCAGGCGGTTTGCTTTAGCAAAAGTTTGGCTTCCTGCGTTAATCGGCGGCTGATGAGGGCGGTGGTCGTGTGGCCCGTCATCTCCTTCAGCACGCGGTTGAGGTGGTTGACGTGCACGGCCAATTGATCGGCATAGTCCATGGCGGTGCGTAGGCGAAGCGGTGGTTGCGGGCTTTGGCGCGGAAACTGCCCTTCCAGTAGCTCCGTGAATTGGGTGGCTACCCGTTCGGCGGCGCTGTGGGTAGCCAGCGGGGCGGGGGCCGGCTGTAGCTTCTGCACTAAGTGAATCAGCTCCCAGAGATAGGTGCGCAACAGGTCGTGCTTGTAGGCGTAGCCGGACGTGAGTTCGCGGGCCATCTTCTCGAAAATAGCTTCAAGTACTGCGCAATCGGCCTCGGTTACATCCCACACGGGGTAGGCCCCAGGCTGAAAAATGGGTAGCTCTGCCAGTACCACCCCGGTGCGGGCGGGTAGCAGAAAGGCGTCATCGAAGAGGCAGCTATAGCCCGTAAAATCCTCGGTGAGCGGCAACCACCGATAGGGTACGCGCGGCGTCACCAGAAACAAAGTGTTATTGCCGACGTGCGGGGCCTGATCGGCACACTCTACTTGGCTACGCCCCCGGCAGAGCGTGATTTTGTAGTAGGACCGCCGGTTAAACGTCATCGGGGGTGCTCCGCGGAGGTCTGCCAACGGGAATACGTTGAAATGCCCTACCCCCTGTTCCATATCGGGCGGCGGCAAGACGCCTACTGCGGACTCCGAACTTGGAGCACACGCAGCGTAAAAAGCAGGTAGGGAATTCGGTTTCATACAGGCACTTATACGTAGTAAGCGTGGCAGTAGGCAGCAGCGACGACACGTTGCCATAAGAAACAGGAAGCTACTCTCACGGGGTTGATTCCTGCTATAAAGGCTGACTTGGTCGTTTTCGCTTAGCTTAGGTAGAAGTCAGCGGTTTATCCTAATTTGTTCATTAACATCTACAAAGCAAAAAGGTGTTGTCGGTTAAACAACACCTTATTCCAACAGCCAAACCAGCCAGGTATTTGCTCCAATTAAAGCGCTAAGCTCCCACTAACTGCCTCTGCGCACCGCTCGCCGTCCATGGCGGCCGATACGATGCCGCCGGCGTAGCCCGCGCCCTCGCCGCACGGAAACAAGCCTCGCACCACCGGGTGCTGCAAGGTGTCCCGGTCGCGGGGAATGCGCACCGGTGACGACGTGCGGCTCTCTACCCCCACAATCTGCGCGGCGTTGGTGGCATAGCCCGGAATCTTACGCCCGAAGTTCTCGAAGCCCTGCCGCAGCCGGCCCGCCAGGTTCTTGCCCAACACCTTGTCCATGGGCACCGATACCAGGCCAGGCTGGTAGGAGGTTTCTAGTAGGTCCACTGAAATTTTACCTTTTAGGAAGTCGGCCAGGCGCTGGGCGGGGGCTACCTGGGTATTGCCGGCCAGCTGGCAGGCGCGTTGCTCTATTTGCTGTTGCAAGCGCAGGCCAGCCAGCGCACCGTGCTGGCGCACGTCCATATCCTCCAGCTCCACGGCCGTCACGATGCCGGAATTGGCATATTGCGAGTCGCGGCGGCTGGGGCTCATGCCGTTGACTACCACCTCGCCGGGGGCAGTGGCGGCGGGTACAATAAAACCACCGGGGCACATGCAGAACGAAAATACGCCCCGCTGCCCACCTTGGCCCTGTGTTTGGTGCACCAAGGCGTAGGAAGCCGCGGGCAACAGGCCACGGTCGGGGAGGCGGTACTGGGCGCGGTCGATGAGCTGCTGCTGGTGCTCCACGCGCACGCCCAGGGCAAAGGGCTTGGCCTCGACGAGCACACCGCGGCGGTGCAGCAGTTCGTAAATGTCGCGGGCCGAGTGGCCGGTGGCCAAAATCACGGCATCGGCCAGCAGTTCCTCGCCATTGGCCGTGACGACGCCGCGCAGGTGGTTGCCAGTCAGCACCAAATCGTCTACCCGCGTATCAAACCGCACCTCGCCGCCAGCCTGCCGCACCGAGTCGCGCAGGGCGGCTACCACGGCCGGCAGCTTGTTGGTGCCGATGTGGGGGTGGGCATCGACCAGAATATCGGGGGTAGCGCCGTGCTGCACCAACAGGCGCAGGATGCGCTGCACGTCGCCGCGCTTGGTGGAGCGGGTGTAGAGCTTGCCGTCGGAGTAGGTGCCCGCGCCGCCTTCGCCAAAGCAGTAGTTGGAATCGGGGTTAACGAGCTGTTGCTTGTTGAGAGCCGCTAGGTCGCGGCGGCGGGTGCGCACGTCTTTGCCGCGCTCCACCACAATGGGCTTGATGCCCAGCTCAATAGCCCGTAACGCCGCGAACAACCCAGCCGGACCAGCACCCACAATCAGCACCGTGCGATGGGCGCGACTTACATCCGGAAACTGAAACCAGGGTCCGAACAACTCGGCTGGCGGTGTCGTGCGGTAGATGTCGGCGCGCAGGCGCACCAGCGGCTGCCGGCCGCGGGCGTCGATGCTGCGCTTGCGCAGGTGCACAAAATCGGCTTGGCCGGGGCGCAAGCCAGCCGCGGCTAGCAGGGCTTCGTAGCGGGTCAGCTCGTCGTAGGCTTGCTCGGGCGCAAGCAGCAGCTCGACTTCCTGGGGGGAAGGGGTAGGCATGGGTGAAAGGGAGTTAACCTTTAAACCGAAGTAGGAAAAGGATTGCAAAGATACGGCAGGAGTGGCAGCTTGTCATTTCGAACGCAGTGAGAAATCTGAAGTATTCCTGCTGATCGGATTGTAGGCACACGCAAGATTTTCCTGTCTGCCTGATGGGTAGAGTAGTCTGATGTGTTCCAGATTTCTCACTGCGTTCGAAATGACAAGCAGCTATCCTACCGCCTCCACGGGCGTGTCCAGAATACGGACGGGGCGCTTGTTTTCATCAATGGCCACGAACGTGAACACGCCCGAAACGGCCTTTTCGCGCTCCTCGGAGTACATCTGCTCCACAAACAGGTCCACGCGTACTTTCAGGCTGGTGTTGCCCACGTGCTCCACGCGGCCAATCAACTCCACCAGCGTGCCGCCGGGAATGGGATGGGTGAAATCAACCCGCTCGGACGAGACGGTTACCATTTTCAGGCGCGAAAAGCGGGTGGCTGCTATGAACGCTACCTCGTCCATCATGTGCAGGGTAGCCCCGCCGAACAGCGTGTCGTAGTGGTTAGTAGTGTTGGGGAATACGGCTTTGAAGATGCGCGTCTCGGCGCGGGTAATTTTTTCTTCGATGGTCATCACAACGGAGTGAAAGGGTGAAACGCCCTTCGACAGCTTTCCGCAGGAAGCCAAACCACAACCAAGCCGATAGGGGGGTAGGGAGATACGCGCACGACTCCTGGCCGGCGGCGCGGGGCGCTCCGGGGCGGGTCGTATGCTTCCTCAATACCCGACAACGGCCCCAGGCGCGGGGGCTACGCATTGTCAGTCAGCGGCAGGCAGATTTTCTGACTTATACCTCCTAGCCGCCCAACTCTGCTCGCCCGGCCGTGGGGCCAGGCAATGGGTAGCAAGCGGGGACCCTGCGGGGGTACTTACAGTAGCGCGTCTGTTCGGGAGTTGCACCCGATTCCCTTTTCAGGCCACTCCCAGGGGCGGCCACCTTCCGTTGTCTGATGGAAAACAGGCAAAGAACAACTACCGGCAAAGGTAGGCGCTGGCGCGGGAATTGATAAGCCACGTCCGTGCCGTACCAAAAGCAACCTGCTATTGAACGCGGTATATAGTCACAAAAACTGCATTATATGCCGGCAACATCGTTGTGCAAGCGCGGTCCTCGTTCGCTTTGGCCTTACGAATAGTAACATATAAGGTAGTGCCTTTGGCCAGTGTGGTGGGCAGATTCAGGCCGTAGTAGCTGCCACTAGCGGAAGCAGCGCTAAGTGACGAGCCGAACATTCTCCCTACTTCTTCATTTTGCTGAGTATTGGAAAAGTGTAGCAAGGGCAAGCGGCAGTCACCGCCGATACCTTGGGCTATTACCTCGTATTCCTTCGGTGCAGCATCGTCTTTCTGGCAGCCAAACGCTACGAGTAGAATGCTCAGCAATAGCAAATAACGTATCATGGCGGCAGGGTTTATCAATATAGAATACTAACTAGTGGGGGCTTTCGGAGAAAACTACACCACAGATACTAGAGAACTGATAAGGCAAGAATGGTTGCAGGCGTAGCATCTGAATTGGTGTGATAAGCCATTTCGACGTCTCCCAAAAACAAAGCCTCCGACGACTATTTGCATGACAACAGCTCCTGCCCGCACGATGGCCTCGCGGGTGAAATCCATCTTCAGCGGCTCCATTGGCAACCTAGTGGAGTGGTACGATTGGTACATCTACTCGGCGTTTGCGCTGTATTTCGCGCCGGCGTTTTTCCCCAAAGGCAATCAAACGGCGCAGTTGCTGAACTCGGCAGCCATCTTTGCGGTGGGCTTTCTGATGCGGCCGTTGGGTGGCTGGCTGCTGGGCCTCTACGCCGACCGTCGGGGTAGGAAAGCAGCCCTGTTGCTATCGGTGCTGCTGATGTGCGCCGGCTCCCTACTCATTGCTCTCACGCCCGGCTATGCCAGCATCGGGGTGTTTGCGCCGGTGCTGCTAGTGGTGGCACGGCTACTACAAGGCCTGAGTGTGGGCGGCGAATACGGCACCTCGGCCACCTACCTCAGCGAGATGGCCGATCAGAAGAACAGAGGGTTCTTTTCCAGCTTTCAGTACGTGACCCTGATTGCCGGTCAACTGGTGGCGCTACTGGTGCAATTGGGTTTGCAGGCCGTGCTTACGATTGAGCAGTTGCATGCGTGGGGCTGGCGCGTGCCATTCGTTATTGGGGCGGGGGCAGCGGTGGTAGCCTTGTTTCTGCGCCAGCACATGGAAGAAACCGACGCCTTTGTGAAGAATGACCAGCCTGCGGGAGCAGCGCTAAAGAAAGAAGAAAGCAAGCTGCGCGTGCTGATGCGTTACCCTCGCGAGGTGCTCACGGTGGTGGGCCTCACACTGGGCGGTACTATTGTGTTCTACACGTTCACCACGTACACGCAGAAATTTTTGGTGAACACGGCGGGGTTCACTAAGGACCAAGCTACGCTAGTGTCGTTTGGGGCGCTAGCCGTGGCGATGGTGCTGCAACCCGTGGTAGGGGCGCTGTCGGATAGGGTAGGACGGCGGCCGGTGCTGCTGGCCTTTGGGGTAGGCGCCACGCTGGGCACTGTGCCACTGATGACAGCCTTGGGCCACGCTACCACCACCTGGGGCGCATTCGGCCTGCTGGTCATCGCCATGCTGATTATGAGCGGCTACACGGCCATCAACGCCGTGGTGAAAGCCGAGTTGTTCCCAACTGAAATCCGGGCCTTGGGGGTAGGACTGCCGTATGCCCTCACGGTTGCTATCTTCGGAGGCACGGCCGAGTACGTGGCGCTGCTGGCCAAGGGCTACAACGTGGAAGCGTGGTTTTACTGGTACGTAACGGCTTGCGCCAGTATTTCCCTTGTCACCTATCTGCGCATGGCTGATACCCGGCACACGTCGCGCATGAACCAAGCGTAAAGGCCGGCTACTGCGCATGCCGGGCGTTCCATTCGGCGGCGAGAGCCGGAAGGCGGTCCGAGTCATCTGTCAGCCAACCCATAGCCGATTTCGTATCAGAAAAATACTGCGCGTCGAAGCGGATGGCAGGCTGCACCAGGCTATGCAGCGCATTAATGGCCAACTGGTTATGCGTCTGCCCACTATCCAGCACCAATACTAGTCGCTCCAAGGGTAGGACCACCAAGCCAGGCATCCAGTGTGTGCCCAACCATACCTCATCTTCTAACGATAAGTCGGGCACACTATTCATATCAAGTAGCAACCGCCGCACGGCTAATTGCTGTAGCAGCATGAGCAGTTGCCCAGCGCTGCGACGCAGTTGCCGTACGTTGCGTCCGCTTATCCATTCGACTCGTAATACAGTTGCTACCTCGTCATATTGCAAATAAAAATCAGATATAGTGCGTATAATCACGTTTTGTATAAGCAAAAGTACAGTTACAAAGATATAGAGTATAGTAGGTTGCATCAATATGATACTGACTTTTTTATTTTGGGAAAAAGGGCTAATGCACTAGCAATAAACAAGAAACCCTGGCCACTATAGCAGCCAGGGTTCTAATAGAAGCTTGCCCTATTATGGAAGGAAACTACTTATCCGCCCGCTTAGGGCGCTTGGCGCGCTCGTATTGCACAGGCCAGGCCAGTTCTACGTCTAAATCAGAGGCGGCATGTAGGGGGAAGTACGGGTCGCGAAGGAATTCGCGGGCCAGCAACACCAAATCGGCCTGGCCTTTCTGGAGGATGTCCTCGGCTTGCTGGGCGGTGGTAATGATGCCCACAGCACCCGTAAGCATCCCGGTTTGCTGTTTCACGGCCTCGGCAAACTCCACCTGGTAGCCCGGGCCAGTCGGAATTTTGGCATCGGGCACGTTGCCGCCGGTAGAGGCATCCAGCAGGTCAACGCCGTTTGCCTGGAGTACGCGGGCCAGCTGCACCGAATCGTCCTTGGTCCAGCCACCCTCGGTCCAGTCGGTAGCCGACACGCGCACGATAACGGGGTAGTCGTCGGGCACCTCGGCGCGGATGGCGGCCACCACGTCCAGTAGCAGACGGCTGCGGTTCTCGAAGGAGCCGCCATATTGATCGTTGCGCTCGTTGCTGAGCGGCGATAGAAACTCGTGCAGCAGATAGCCGTGGGCAGCGTGTACCTCAATGATCTGAAAACCAGCTGCAAGGCTGCGGCGGGCGGCGGCCCGAAAATCAGCGACAACCTGCTGGATTTCCTCCTCGGTGAGGGCGTGCGGCGTGGCTTTGTCGGAGGAGAAGGGTAGGGCGCTGGGCGCTACCACCTCCCAACCGTTGGGCTGCGTGGCCGCAATGGCTTTGCCGCCGTCCCACGGGGGCGTGGTGCTGGCCTTGCGGCCGGCGTGGGCCAGTTGCACGCCAATGGCGGTGCCCTGCTGGCGCACAAAGTCGTTGATGCGCTTCAGGAAGGGCACGTGCTCGTCTTTCCAGATACCCAGGTCCTGAGGGGTGATACGGCCCTCGGGCGCCACGGCGGCGGCCTCCGAGATAATGAGGCCTACCCCGCCCACGGCGCGGCTGCCCAGGTGCACCAGGTGCCAATCGTTGGCGAAGCCGTCTTCCGAGGAATACTGGCACATCGGCGACACCACAATGCGGTTTTTAAGTTCAAGTCCGCGCAGATGCAGCGGGGAAAAAAGAAGCGTAGACATAGGTAGGAAAAGCGTTAACGGAAACTCTCGCCCCGGCAGCGGCCAAGCCACAACTGCCGGGGTAGAGAAAACAGCACGCCCTCCAATAAGTTACGACGCCTCTTCCGCGGGGGCAGAAGAGGCGTCGTGTTATAAGCGAAGAAAGAGGCGGTTACTTCTTCACTACCCGAATGCTGATGCGGCGGTTGAGGGCGCGGCCCTCTACGGTTTCGTTGCTGGTGAGCGAGTGCTTGGCACCGTAGCCCTTGGCTTGCAGCCGGGCCACAGGAATACCCATATCGGCTAGGGCGAACATGGCGGCGCGGGCACGCTCCTCACTTAAGTGCAGATTTTGGAGGTCGTTGCCGAGGCTGTCGGTGTAGCCACCTATCTTCACCACGGCGTTCGGGAACGACTTTAGAATGCCGGCCACGTTCACCAGCTGCTGATGCGACTCCGTCGTGAGCACGGCTTTGGCCGGCTCAAAATACACCCGGTCGAAGTTGATCCAGCCCTTTGTGCGGTTCACCGGATCCACCTGAATACTGGGTTCGGACAGGAAAGTATACAGGCGGTTTTCGGTGGAGCGGGCGCCTACCTTCTGGGTAGTGCCATTCGTCAGCTGTAGGATAACCGGCTGGCCTGTATCATAGATGTAGCTGTCGCTCTCGCTGTCGTAGTGGCCGGTAGCGGCAGGGTCGGTAGCCGTAGCCGACGCCGTATTTTCATTGGCTGCATATGTAGTGGCAGAAGGAGTAGGGGCAGTGCCCGCATAGGCCGCAGTACCCGGCACAGCCGACAGGCGCTCGTGTCCGAAATAGTACCCTAGGCTAACGGCTAGCAGCAACAGCAGGCCCCACTGCCAGCGCAGCGAGGTAGCCGCACGCCCACTATCAACGGGCTCAGGAGTAGGGGAGGTGCCCCAGCTACCCACGCCGGCTCGCACCAGCTCGGCCGCTGGCCGGGGTGCCAGCTCAGGCGTGCCGGCGCTAACGGGATGCCACGCGGCCGTCCCCATAGCCCCCAGTTCCTCGGGCTGATTTTGCAGGTAGGCGCTGAGCTGCTGTACGCTCAGCTCCTGCTCGGCGGCGTAGCGCCCCAGCGCTGCCAGCGTAGCCGCCGCTACAGTGCCCAGCAGCGTGCGGGCCGCCGTGGGCTCCACGTAGGCCGATACTGACAACCGATTGAGGGTGAGAGCGTAAGCATCGCCCAGTAGGCCTTGCATCAGGTCGAGGCCGCGGCGCTGCCAGTTGGTGGTGTGTAGGTCGGCCAGGTGGTGCAACGCGTCGGCCCGGTAGGCTTCCTGTGCCAGCGTGGCCAGCACCTCAGTGCCGCCCGGCCGCTCGGTGCGCGCTATCAGGTGCTGCACCACCAGAGTAGACGCTTGGTTGACGACCTGCTCAACGCCCGCTTCGTTCTCCCGAACTGTAGCGCTAATCTGGCTGATCTGCTGCGCGGTGAAGCAGCTTTTCACCGTTTGAAGTAAACTTTTTCCCATGGCTGTAAGACGTAGAACGTGCGGATGGATGCACCGAAGATAGAGATTTTCATGTGTTTTTTAGAATAAAAAAGATGGATAAAATACTATTATTCAATTAGATAACTTGTACTAAAATCCTTTGGATTGCACTGCGATTTGAAACTGTCCAATACCGGTGTGCATAAAAGAATAGCGGCGGTGATGTTTCCCGGAAAAGTGCTTTTATTCAATAAGCTGAACTGTAGTAGTATGGTATTGAAATAAAGCAAAACGCTCAAAGACAGCAAAACCGTGGTTTTGCTGTCTTTGAGCGTTCAGACAAAGCAGAAGCGTTATGGATGCGGGTAGTTACCGCGCCCCCAAAATTTGCTCAATGCGTTGCAGCTCGTCGTCCTGAAAACCGGTGTTGCGCAGGCACTGCAACGAATCGAGGAGCTGGGCGGGGCGGCTGGCGCCAATAAGCACCGACGTCACGCGCGGGTCCTTCAGCAGCCACGACAGCGCCAGTTGGGCCAGGCTCTGTCCGCGCTCCTGGGCCAACTCGTTCAGCTGCCGAATCTGCTCCAGGCGCTCGGGCGTCAGCTGCTCGGGCGTGAGGTGGCGCCCCTCGCGGCCGGCCCGCGAGTCGGCCGGGATGCCGTGCAGGTACTTATCCGTGAGCATGCCCTGGGCCAGCGGCGAAAAGGGAATGCAGCCCACGCCTTTTTCTTCCAACAAATCGAGCAGGCCACCTTCCACCCAGCGCTCAAACAACGAGTATTTGGGCTGATGAATCAGGCAGGGCGTGCCCAACTCGCGCAGAATACGGATAGCCTCGGCGGCTTCCTGGGGCTGGTAGTTGCTGATGCCCACGTACAGGGCTTTGCCCTGGCGTACCACATGGTCGAGGGCGCCCATGGTTTCTTCCAGGGGCGTTTCGGGGTCGGGGCGGTGCGAGTAGAAAATATCCACGTACTCCAGCCCCATGCGTTTTAGGCTTTGGTCGAGACTGGCAATGAGGTACTTGCGGGAACCCCATTCGCCGTAGGGGCCAGGCCACATATCGTAGCCGGCCTTGGTGGAGATAATCAGCTCGTCGCGGTAGGGTAGGAAATCCTCTTTCAGAATACGGCCAAAGTTGGTTTCGGCCGTGCCGTAGGGCGGGCCGTAGTTGTTGGCCAGGTCGAAGTGCGTGATGCCGTGGTCGAAGGCCGTGCGCAGCGTTTCGCGAAACGTGGCGGGCACGTCCACGTCGCCGAAGTTGTGCCACAGACCCAGCGATATAGCGGGTAGTTTCAGGCCGCTACGCCCGCAGCGGCGGTACTCCATTTGGTGGTAGCGGTCGGGGTTGGGGTGGTAAGGGGTAGTCATGAGGGTAGGGATGAAAAGAAGGTCAGCGGCTGCAAATAACGAAAAGCTACTTATCTAGTGGTCTACTCATACGAGCGAAAGCAAATGGCGGGAAACAAAGCCCGACTGTTTTAGCTTATAGCCGCAGTACTCATCTCAACCAACTTTCCCATGAAACGCATTTCCTTCTGGGTAGGCGCCTGCGCCGTCCTGTTGCTGGCGGCCCCTACCCACAGCCACGCCCAAACGACCACGCCAGCCACCAAAACCAAAGCGCCGGAAGACAAGTCGAAGCGACCCAGTCCACCCGCTACTGCCTCGGCCACCGTGGGCGGCACCAAGGTCATGATTGACTACAGCCAGCCATCTGTGAAAGGCCGGGAAATATTTGGTGCGCTGGAGCCGTATGGAAAAGTATGGCGCACCGGTGCCAACGAGGCCACTACCTTCATGGTGAGTAAAGACGTGAAAATCAACGGCCAAGCGCTACCGGCTGGTACGTATGGCCTGTTCTCCATCCCCGGCAAAGATGAGTGGACCATCATCTTCAACAAAACAGCTAAACAATGGGGCGCCTACGAATACGACGAAAAGCAGGATATTCTGCGCGTAAAAGTGAAGCCCACCACACTAAGCCAGCCCGTGGAGCGCTTTACCATCACGGCCGCCAATTCCGGTAAAGTAACCATGCAGTGGGCCACTACCGGAGTAGAGTTCATGGTAAAGTAGAGACAACGCGTAGCAAACCAGTTATATACAGCTAACATTCTGGCGCTGTCCTTACCTTGTCAGTTCCCGTTGCATATTGAAAATATCACGTATGTTTGTGTAGCGAAAATGGCAGCCAACCACTTGGGCTGACTGCCACCTTCACTACTTCAGCCAGTGCGACAGTAGCAGGTACAACCCGCTCCCGCCGCCGCAGGCTGCCAACACTTTCACAACAAAAGTGCTGCTTACCTGGATGTCGAAGCTCAGCTTCAAGCCATCCAGCGGCATACGTCTCTTACCCATAGTCCAGTGGATTTGAGGGTGGCCAAAACACCCTACTTATCCAGAAGCCCGTGCTCGCAACACGGGCTTCGCTGTTTCAGAAGCAGCCGTGTTGGCGGGGTGATAACCGTACGTTAGTTCAAAGATACTAACAAGGGTAGAATAAACCCATCTATTTTGCTAAAAAATTTAGCAAAATAGATGGGTTTAACCACATCATTAATTTCTGTTGTGGCTATCGACAGTTCTTTTTGATAAGCTGCCGGAGTTGCTTCTCCACCGCAGGCTCGTCACCCCACTGCAAGGCTTGGTGCAAGGCGTCGCAGGCACCGGTTTTATCGTTGGCTTTCAGCTTGGTCATGCCAATAAGCCGGTAGAACTGGCTTTTATCGCGGGGCGGCACTAATTGCAGGCAGGTTTGCCAGTTGGCTAGCGCAGCGGGGTGATTACCAGCGTCCGTATATGCCAGTGCGCGGTTGGCATAGGCACTGACATAGTGCGGATTGATTGTAATAGCGCGTGTGTAGTCAGCCACAGCCGCAGCGTATTGCTTCTGGCCGTAGCGCACCCAGCCACGGTTGAGATACGCGACTGAGTCCTGGGGATTCAACTCGGTCGCCCGCGTCAGAAACTGTACGGCGCGGGCCGTATCCTGCTGCTGCATATACCAGTAGCCCGTTTGGCTATGGACAGCGGCATCATTGGGGGTCAGGGCCAGTACTTTCTCATTGGTGGCAATGGCCGCGGCGTAGTCGCGGCGCGCTGCTTGGCCGTGGGCAGTGCTGGCGTAATATCTCACCAGTCCTTTGTTGTGGGTATCATGGCGTTGCGCCAGTGCTTCATACTGTGCGGCTTCGGCGGGGCGGTTTTGCTGGTGGAGATAGGCGCTGAAACCATAGTACACATCCGCCGCCGTCGAATCCAGGAGCCATGCCTGGTTGAAGCGCTTGATGGCGGTAGGTGCGTGCCCCGTAGTCAGGTAGTGCCAGCCAAAATTGACGTGCGCTTGTGCTGCGGCCTGCGCGGTACCGTACTGCTGCAAAACCTGTGCAATAAACCGCTGGTCGGTGGCTACTTGCTCGGGCGTTTTGCGGAGTCCGCCGTAACGCGGCAACTCGTTTATCTGGTTGGGGGCCCGCAACCTATCCGTGGGAACGTAGCGCGGTGACTGAGCCCACACGCCGAGAGAAAAAACGAGCAGCCAGCTAATTGCCAATAAAATACGCTTCATATATCTGTATCTGCCAGATAGTGCTGTAAGATAGGAGCAAGGCAGAGCTGACGCCGCTCCCCGGTTGCGCCGTATCCTACAAATCTTAAGCCGCTATTGAGAGCAAACAGGCGCCTGTGTATGCCTGTCTACGCTTCCCCCAGCACCTCTTCCACCCACGCCTTGCCCCAGTCGGCTTGCTCTTGCTCGGTCCAGAGCTGGGGGTAGAAGATGCGGCGCTGAAACTTGGGTGGCAGGTAATTACGCCAGTTGGTGCCGCCCGTAGCGGGCACGTCGGTGGGGTCGCGCTGGAGGTAGCGCACCGCCGATTTGAAGTGCATCAAGGGCCAGTTCACGTTCACGCTTACGTCGAGCTGGCGCAGGGCGCGCACCAAGCGGGGGTGGCGCTGGTCTTCCTGGGGTAGGCGTTGCACCACACTCCACACATTGCGGTGCTGGTACTCGGCGGCGTGCTGGTGCAGTTGTTTGGTGTATTTCTCCTCAAACTGCGTGAGCGTAAGCGCCTTGGCCCCAGTTTCTTCCATAGTAGCCCCGGCTTTCCAGTAGATGCAGCCCATCAGCTCCGTCGCGTCGGCCGACTCGCCCAGGAGGCGGCGCTTTTCCTTGTCTACCAAGTTGTCGAGGGAGGTAGAGGCCAGCTCAATCATGCGGTACTGCACGCTCTGAAAACCCGAGGCTGGCATCAGCGCCATCCGGAATTGCAGGAACTGCTGCTTGTCCATGCCGTCCACCATCACATCAAACGAGTCGATCAGGTTTTCGAAGTAGCGGTTGATGCGCCCTACCCGCAGCACCACTTCTTGGAGGGTAGGCGCTTGCAGGTCGCCGATTTGCTCGTACTCGCAGAGGCAGAGCTTGAAATACAGCTCTGTAATCTGGTGGTACATGATGAAAATTCGCTCGTCGGGAATCTGCGTGAGTGGGCGTTGCAGGCTCAGCAGCGTGTCCAACTCAATGTAGTCCCAGTAATTGACGTAGTCGGCATAGTAGAGACCTTCGAGGTAGGCAGCCAGGTCCTGGCCATCGGCGGCGTATTTCTCTTGCAGGCGGCGTAGCTGGGCCAGCACGGCGGGGGAGAATTCTTCGGAAGTGGGGGTAGGCATAAGCAGGAGCAAGCGCGTGTCAGCAACAAGGTAGACCGGTATAAATTTTAAAGCCAGACGGACTACTGCGCAAAGAACGACAAACCCCACCAACCAGCTCTACACTGACGATTAGAACGGTATGTCAAACGCAGTGAAAAATCTTACAGGATAGTACTCCCGATAGGGTCTCTGCGAAAGGCTTCGTCTGTTGTGCGATGTGTAAATAGGTCAAGAAGGCTACGCGTAAGGAGCTGTTAATGGGCTGGCCTGATTGTGTGTTAAGCTGACTAATATATTGCATACCTGTTAAATACTGTAAAGCGACTCAGGCAACGCCTACCTACTTATTGGTATCTAGTAGGCAATGGCAGCTACCGGGTATGGCCGTTCCCCGCGAATCTGATACCTTTAGCCCGTTATGGCAGAGAAGAGCAGTATTTTCGATATGATCGGGCCGGTGATGATCGGGCCGAGCTCCTCACACACGGCGGGTGTGGTGCGCATTGCCAGCGCGGCCATCCGCATTCTGGGCAGCTTGCCTACCCACGCTACCGTCACCTTCTACAATTCGTTTGCCCGCACCTACGAGGGCCACGGCTCCGACCGCGCCATTATTGGCGGTCTGCTGGGCTACGCCACCGACGACGTGCGTATCCGCGACGCGTTCGACCACGCCAAGGAGGCGGGCTTGCAGTACACGTTTCAGAGCGTAGGCAACGCCTCTACCATGCACCCCAATACCATTAAGCTGCAACTGCGCGACGAGCGCACTGGCCACCAGGTAGAGGTAGTGGGGCAGAGTCGGGGCGGGGGCGTCATTCGCATCGTGGAGGTAGACGGCTTTCCGGCTGATTTCTCGGCGGCGCTGCATACGCTAATTCTGGATGCCGACGACCGCACGGGCTCCATTGCCTTTATTGCCTCTGTTATTGCGCACGATGAGTGTAATATTGCGACCATGTCGGTGTCGCGCAAGGGTCGCAACGACCGGGCGCGGCATTTTATCGAGATGGACTCTGATCTGAAACCCATTACCCTGGAGTACCTGCGTCAGTTGCGCTGGATACACCGCGTTATTTATATTCCGAATATTGCTTAAAGAAATTGCTTCCTGTTTCTTTCGCTTGTGCTTATGAAAACAACGTTTACCTTGTTTCGGCGGCCGCTGGTGGCTGGCCTGGGCCTCTTGCTACTGGTAGGGAACGTGCCCGAGGCGCACGCCCAGCAACGGACTCCGCCCGCGCAGCCGCCTGCCGGTAGCATGCAGGCCCCAACCCCCAGCGGCCCCTGGACCCTACAAGCTGCCGTAGACTATGCCCTAGCCAATAACCTGAACGTGCGTCAGTCTCGGCTGTCAGCGCAGTTGGCAGACGTGACACTGCTGCAGAGCCGAGCGGCGCTATGGCCTACCGCCAACCTGAACGGCTCTCAGACCTGGAACTACGGTACCAGCATCAACCCCCTGACCAACGACTTCCAGAGCCAGACTACGCGCTCCAACAACTTTTCCGCCAACACGCAGGTGACGCTGTTTTCGGGATTTCAGTTGCGCAATACGGTGAAACGCAACGTGCTGGACTACGAAGCAGCTCTGGGTGATATTGAAAAAGCTCGTAATGATCTTTCCCTGAACGTAGCCTCAGCGTTCCTGCAGACCCTGCTGGCGCAGGAACTGGTGCGTACCAACCAAACTCGCGTAAACAGCACGCAACAGCAGGTGGAGCGCACACAGGTGCTCTTGAAAGCAGGTAGCGTGGCCGAAAGCAACCTTATTGATAGTCGGGCGCAACTGGCTACGGATCAACTTAACGTCATTACGGCGCAAAATCAGGAAACGCTGGCTCGTCTGCAACTGGCTCAGTTCATGAACCTGAACGAAGCCGCCACGCAGGCGCTGGAAATTACTACCCCCCCGCTGCCCGACCCAGACGAGTTGTCTTTGGCTGATGTGAATCCTTCGACTACTTACCAAACGGCCCAGGCCATCCAACCCGAAATAAAAGCCGCTGATTTGCGCGTGCAGAGTGCCTTGCGCAACGTGGAGGTGGCGCGTGGCGCGTACTACCCACGCTTATTCTTTGGGGCTGGTATTTTCACGGGTTACTCCTCTGCCCGTAACCTGACGGTTATTGGGGATGACTCAACCGCCAGACGTACAACATTTTACGTTGAGAACCCGAACGGAGGCGGGATTACTCCGCTAAGCGTGACGACCTACCAGCGCGACGTATCGACGCTGCCGCAACGCTACTGGGACCAACTGGATAATAACCTGGGTCGCTCATTGCAGTTCAGTCTACAGGTTCCGATTCTGAATGGCTTGCAGGCGCGCACCAACGTGCAACGCTCGAAGATTGCGGTGAGTCAGGCAGAACTACGCGCTGAGCAAGAGCGCCTGCTACTGCGGCAGAACATTGAGCAGGCTTACGCTGATGCCCTAGCTGCTCAACGCCAGTATATAGCCTCAAAAGAGCAGGTAGAATCTCTGACGTTGGCCTACCGTAACGCGGAAATCCGCTTCAACAACGGTCTGCTGAACGGCACGGAGTTCAATATTGCCAAGAACAACCTCACGGCTGCTGAGTCGAGCATGATTCAGGCGAAGTACAGCTTCATCTTCCGCCGCAAGGTGCTGGACTTCTACCAGGGTAAATCGATTGAATTGTAAGAGAGCTTTGGGGCTGGCTGGCAGAACGTCAACTAAGCCTTAAGCTTCTACTCAAGACTCAAAAAAACCTATGAAAAATAACCGCTTACTCTATATTCTGCTGGGCCTGGTCGTGGTGGTCGTACTCGTCGTGATAGTCGGGAAGAAACAGGGCTGGATTGGGCAGCCAACGGGCACGGAAGTGCTGGTAGCCAAGGCCGGTCCGAGCAACATCGTGGAAAAGGTGAGTGCCTCGGGCAAGGTACAGCCGGTGGTAGAAGTGAAGATTTCGCCCGACGTATCGGGCGAAATTACGGAGCTGTACGTGCAAGAGGGCGACTCCGTGAAGCAGGGCCAGCTGCTGCTGCGCATCCGCCCCGATAACTATCAGGCCATTGTCAGCCAGCAGTCGGCAGTAGTGAACACGCAGCGTGCCAATGTGGCCCAGAGCCAGGCCCGCTTGCAGCAACTCATTGCCAATGCCAAGCAAACCGAGCTGACCTACCGCCGCAATGCGTCGCTCTACAAGCAGAAGGTGATTTCGCAGTCGGACTACGAAGCCTCGCAGGCGGCCTACAATGCCTCGCAGGAAGAGCTGAACAGCGCCCGCGCCAGCATAAAAGCAGCGCAGAGCAACGTGTCCAGCGCGCAGGCCTCGCTGGAAGAAGCCCGCCGCACGCTGGATAAAACCACCATTTACGCTCCCGTGAACGGTACCGTGAGCAAGCTTAGCGTGGAGAAGGGCGAGCGGGTGGTAGGTACGTCGCAGATGGCTGGTACTGAAATCATGCGCATTGCCAACCTGAACTCCATGGAGGTGCGCGTGAACGTGAACGAGAACGACATCATCAACGTGCACCTGGGCGACTCGGTGGACGTGGAAGTGGACAGCTACGCCGCCCAGGACAAAACCTTCCGGGGCCTGGTGACCAGCATTGCCAACACGGCCAAAGACGCAGTAACGGCCGAAGCCGTGACCGAGTTTGAGGTGCGGATTCGCCTGCTGCCCGCCTCGTACCAGGACCTGATTACGACCGTAAACGGGCGCACGCGCATTCCGTTCCGGCCCGGCATGACGGCCTCCGTTAACATCATTACCAACCGCAAAAGCAACGTGCTGAGCGTGCCGCTGGCCGCCGTGGCCACCCGCTCCGACTCTACCGCCTACAAGGCCGCCATGGCCCAACGCGGCGGCAACAGCGCCAACAATGCCGAGGCCGACAAAGGCGCTCCGAAAGTGGATGTCCAAGAAGTGGTATTTGTGGTGCGGGGCGGCAAAGCCGTGATGACGCCCGTAAAAACCGGGGTGAGCGACTTTGCCAACATTGAAATAAAGAGTGGCCTGCAAGCGGGTGAGCAGGTGGTGAGCGGTCCTTTCCGGGCCGTGTCGAAAACCCTGAAAAATGGGGATTTGGTGACCATTAAAGATGCCAATACCATCAACAAAGCGGAGATGAAGGAAGACGTAGCCGCGAAGTAGCGCGCGGCCCTACCCTCCGTGTCATCCTGACGAAGGAAGGACCTTATCACGCCGGGGCAGTTGCTCGACGCATGATAAGGTCCTTCCTTCGTCAGGATGACATCGATTTATAACCGATAAAGGAAACCAATACGTTGGAAAAAATAGCCATGTTGGGCGGCGGCTCCTGGGCCACGGCACTCACCAAAATCCTGTCCGAAAACGGTGCCCGCGTAAGTTGGTGGCTGCGCAGCAAAGACGACGTGCAGCACCTGCGCACCACCCGCCACAACCCGCGCTACCTATCGTCGGTGGCCTTTGATCTGACGCGCGTGTTCCCTTCCACGGATATTGCGGAGGTAGTGAAGGACGCCGATTGGGTGGTGCTGGCCGTGCCCGCCGCCTTCGTGAAAGAGGCCCTCGACAAGCTCGACCGCGACGCGCTGAAAGGCAAGCGCATTATTTCGGCCATCAAAGGCATGATTCCGGGGCGCAACGAGTTGGTGACGGACTACGCCATGGAGCGGTTTCGACTGAAGGAAGGGTGTATGGGCGTGGTGGCCGGCCCGTGCCATGCCGAGGAGGTAGCCCTGGAAAAGCAAAGCTACCTCACCATCGGCTCGCCCGACGTGGCTCTGGCCGAGCAGTTTTGCCAGCTGCTGCGCAACCGCTACGTGCGGGCCCACGCCGCCGCTGACCTCGACGGCATTGAGTATTGCGCCGTGATGAAGAACATCATCGCCCTGACCTGCGGCATTGCCCACGGCCTGGGCTACGGCGATAATTTTCAGGCAGTGCTGGTGAGCAACGCGGTACAGGAAATTCGTCGGTTCCTGCACGCGCTCAGCCCCGAACCCCGCGACCTGTCGGCCTCGGCCTACCTGGGCGATTTGCTGGTGACGGCCTACTCGCAGTTTTCGCGCAACCGCACCTTCGGCAGCATGGTGGGTAGGGGCTACTCCGTGAAATCGGCGCAGCTGGAAATGAACATGATTGCCGAGGGCTACTACGCCGTGAAAAGCATCTATGAACTGAACCGGGAGCTGAAGGTAACGATGCCCATCACCTCGGCCGCCTACCACGTGCTCTACGAGAAAATTGCGCCGGCCGTAGAGTTGGAAATACTCAAGGAAAAGCTGCGGTAGGTAGCGGCCATTTGGTTTTTTTTGGTGCCTTTGCGGGGGTAGGGGAAAACGATGCCGAGAGGGGCAAGTAGGGAGGCTGTGGGGCTATCTAAATAGCTTCTCATTTCCGAAAAATCAAACCGAAACGTTTGCGCCCGTTGCGGCAAGGGCCGGGGAACGAGGCCGCGTAAATTCCCTTTTAGAACCTTGAAAACGGCTTTTCTGAAAGCCCAGGGCCGCTGCAATGCGAGACGAGTTCCTACCTTTGCGGCCAGGGAAATACATAGTTCCCTGCTCAGGAGGGTTCTGTTATGGAGTTGAGTATTCCGTCTTTTCCGGCGGCGCGGGCGCGCCGGGTGTACCGGGCGGCCGTGGCCACGTGGTTTTTCTTGCCAGGGCTGGTGTTTGCCAGCTGGGCTTCGCGCATTCCGTTTGTGCAGCAGCGCATGGGCTTCAGCGAAACGGCGCTGGGGCTGGTGCTGCTGGCTATTCCGCTGGGGCAGTTGCCTTCGCTGCCGTTTTCGGGCTGGCTGATTGCTAAGCAGGGTAGCCGACGCACGCTGCTGCTGGGCGTGGCAGGCTACTGCCTGGCCCTGGTGGGGCTGGGCTGGGCGCCCACGCCGGCCCTGCTAATACCCTTCCTGGTGCTGTTTGGGTTTGCCAGTAACTTGATGAACATTGCCGTGAACACTCAGGCGGTGGGCGTGGAAAGCCTGTATGAAGGGCAGCACATCATGGCCTCGTTCCACGGTATCTGGAGTACGGCGGGCTTCGTGGGCGCGGCCATTGGCACGTTTATGAGTGGGCATGGTGTGGTGCCGCTGTGGCATTTTCTGGTAATTGTGGGCCTCATTGCCATCGTAGGGGCCTTTAGCCAGGGCAAGCTGCTGCTACGCGATACGCACACGGCTACCGACCAGCCCATCTTCGTGCGCCCCGATGGGCCGCTGCTGGGCCTGGGCCTGATTGCCTTCTGCGCCATGATCTGCGAGGGCGCCATGTTCGACTGGAGCGGGGTGTATTTCAAGAAAGTGGTGCAGGCGCCGGGCGCGTGGGTAGGGGCCGGCTACACGGCCTTTATGAGCACTATGGCGCTGGGTCGCTTCGGCGCCGACTGGCTGACCGGCCGCCTGGGCGCACGCCGCATGATCCAACTCAGCGGCCTGCTGACGGCGGCAGGACTGCTGGTCGCCGTCGGGTTTCCTACCCTCGTTACGGCCCTGATTGGGTTCATGATGGTCGGCTTTGGGGTGTCGGCGGTGGTGCCGCTGGTGTACAGCGCGGCCGGTAAGTCCAAGGTGATGTCGCCGGGCATGGCGCTGGCGTCCGTCTCCACTATCGGGTTTCTAGGCTTTTTGATTGGGCCGCCCATGATTGGATTGGTTGCCGGCGCTACCAGCCTACGCGTGTCCTACTCCCTCATTGCCGTAATGGGCCTGTGCGTAACGTGGGCCGCCACGAGGGCAAAGCAATTGTGAGGTTGTGAGTGGAGAAGGTGTGAGTACTGGAATTGAAAGAACGATTCGCATCAAGCAGCCGTACCTTATTCACCACTCACAATTTCACCACTCACCATTATGGGCGCCTGGGGCCATTTCAACTTTGACAACGACGACGCCGTAGATTTTGCCGGCGAATTTATGGACACAGGCAGCGAAGTGACGCTACTAGAAGCCCTGGTACCCGCCGCCGAAGCGGATGAGTACCTAGAGGTAGACGCCGCCGCCGCGGCCCTAGTAGCCGCCGAAATCGTAGCAGCGTGGCGCGGCCACCCCGGCTCCGACTTCCTGCCCGGCCTACTCCCCAAAGTCCAGCACCTCGACGTAAGCGACGAGGACGAGCTAACCGACTTGGCGCTACGCGCCGTGGAGTCGGTGCTAAAAGAATCGGAAATGCAGGAGCAATGGGCTGAGGGTAGCGAATTGGCTGCGTGGGAAGCTGCTCAGCAAGATTTGCTGGGTAGGCTGAAGGCAGAGCCGGTGGAGTAAAATAGGTAAGAAGTAGAATAAAATAGTTTGTCCTCCTGAGCAGCGCGAAGGACCTTATCACGTGAGAACGAGTCGTTATTACGCTTGTCGTTCTACGGGCAGAAGGTCCTTCGCGCTGCTCAGGAGGACAAACTATTTTATTCTACTTCTTACCCAATAAACTCGCAAAGTCGTCCCCTAGCAATTGTTCCAACTCCGCCCATACCCTGTGCACGGGCAACCCCATCACGTTGAAGTAGGAACCCTCTAGGCGCGTTACGCCTACCATGCCTATCCAGTCCTGGGCACCGTAAGCGCCAGCTTTGTCCAATGGTTGATAGCGCTTCACGTAAAACTCAATTTCAGCCAAAGACAGTGGGCGGAACGTCACGCGCGTTTGGTCGGAGAAAACCACTTGGCGGCCGTCGCCGGTAAGCAAGCACACGCCGGTGAACACGTCGTGGGTGCGGCCTTGCAGGCGTGTGAGCATCTGCACGGCCTCGGCCGCGTCGGCGGGCTTGTTGAGCACGTCCTCGTCGAGGCAGACGATGGTGTCGGCGGTGAGAATTACTTCATTTTCGGCTAGCTCTTCGCGGTAGGCGGCGGCTTTGCGGGCAGCCAAGAACTCGGCTACCGCGGCGCGTTGCAGGTGGGGCGGAAACTCCTCGTCTACTTCCTTCAGGCGGATTTCGTAGGGTAGGCCCAGCTCGGTGAGCAGCTGGCGACGGCGGGGCGAGTTAGAAGCAAGCAGCAAATGGGTGATGGGCATCGTCGTCACGAATGGAGGAGAACAAGAAGCCTCCGATGGTTTTGGGGTAGAAAAACGTTGATTTGGGCGGCATCACGGCCCCGGAGTGGCACACGCGCTCCACGGCCTGCATGGTCACCTCGTTGGTGATGAGGGCGGCGCGGGCTTCGCCCCGGTCTACGCGGGTAAGGCACTCGGGGAAGTTGCGCACGTAGGCCACGCCCGGCCAGGTACGCTGGGCGTCCATATTGCCCAGCCCCAACGCCTTACCCAGCACGAAGTAGTGCAGCACGGTCAGGTCGAGAGCTTTCACCTCAGGGGTGGTGGGCCAGTCGAGCTGGGCGTGTACCTCGGGCCGCAGCCGGATTTTGTAGGACTGCCCATCGAGGTATAACCCGAAGGCCCAGGGCTTGCCGGCAATCAGCTCGGGCAGGCAGTAGGGGTCGTCCTGGGGTAGTACCGTAAAGTAGGGCGTCAGGCGGGCTAGAAATTCCTCCGCCGTCAGGTTGCCGGGTAACTCCAGCAGCAGGCGATGGGTAGGCAGGATGCGCAGGTCATCGGCAGCGGCGTTGGTCAGGTACATCAAGTGGTAATTCCACGGTTCCTGGCCGGTGTAGGCGTCGCCGGCGGCGGCGCGGCGGGCCTGGCGGTAGGCCAGGGAGCCTTCGTAGCGGTGGTGACCATCGGCCAGAATCACCTGTTTATCGGCCAGTAGTTGCTGAAAACGCTGAATCACGCGGCGGTCCTGAATTACGGCCAGCACGTCGCGGGCACCTTGGTAGTCCTCCTCGGTCTGGTAGAGCGGGTCCTGGATGGCCTCGTCGAGGTAGCGTTCCAGCTCGTGGGCATCGTCGCGGTAAAGGCCGTGGGTGGCGCTGGTTTGCAGCTGCAAGCGGCTGAGCAGCTCGGCGCGGTCGTTCACCGAAGAGGGTAGGGTGTTCTCGTGCCGCAATACCACGTTATCGGCCCAGTTGTAGGCCCGAATGTGGCACATAAAGCCCTTGCGGCAATACTCGTAGCCGGGGTTGCCTGGCAGCCGAAAATACTGGTAGTATACGTAGATGCCCGGCAGCACATCCTGAGTCAGCACGCCCTGCTGCTGCCACTCCCGCAGGCGCACCAGGGCCTCAGCAGCCGGATCGTCGCCGCGGGGTACGGTCAGGTGCAGGCTGTTGAGCGGATTGCGGTACAGCGCTTCGCGCTGTCGCGCCGACACCACATCAAACAGCGGCGATACGTAGTCGTCAATCTGCTGACTCAAAGCGGGCGCATACCGCCAGCCGCGTACGGGTTGAATTTCAGCCAAGTAGGTGAGGTTGTAAGTGAAAGGAAAGTTAGTAGAGCTAGAGTTAGTAGAATTAGCTCCCCTGCTTTTTCAAGGAGGGGAGCTAGCTTTAGCTCTTATCCCATACAGCATAAAATTCCAGAATAGCATCTATAATCCGGTCCTGGTCCGCTTCGGCCAACTCATAGTAGAGGGGTAGGCGCACCAGGTGGTCGGTATAATAGTCGGCCCAGGGGAGGGTGCGGCCGTCGTGGTAGGGCGCGTAGTAGGGGCTGCGGTGCAGGGAAAGGTAGTGAAACACCAGTAGCACCTGTTGCCGGGCCAGGTGCTCGATCAGGGCCGTGCGCTCGGCCAGGGAGCGGCACGTGAGGTAGTACATGTGGGCGTTATTGGTCGCATATCCGGGGATAACGGGTAGGCCCACTTGCCGGGCCGCCAGCGGGCCACGGAGGGCGTCATCGTAGCGCTGCCATAGCACGTGGCGCCGTTGCTGGATGCGTGTCATGCTCTCCAGTTGCGCCCACAGGAAGGCGGCCGTGAGGTCGGAGGGTA
Source organism: Hymenobacter sp. NBH84 (assembly GCF_014217645.1). Taxonomy (NCBI): domain Bacteria; kingdom Pseudomonadati; phylum Bacteroidota; class Cytophagia; order Cytophagales; family Hymenobacteraceae; genus Hymenobacter; species Hymenobacter sp. NBH84. Next base: position 1,765,763 of record NZ_CP043644.1, on the reverse strand, counting down.
AGAACGACGAGCCTGGCTCCAGCCACGTGTACTTGTCTACTTCGCCCCGAAAAAACGCTGCTCGATCAGTGCCCTTTTCCCGGATTATTTCAGCCCTCCGCACCAACTGCGGGTCGTTCACGGTCAGCAAACCACCCTCGCCAGCTATAATATTCTTGGCTTCGTGAAAGGAGAAAGCCCCCAGCGTACCGAGCGTGCCGAGCGGCCTACCCCGGTGAAAGCTGTCGATGGCCTGGGCGGCGTCTTCCACCACGGCCAAGTTGTGCCGGGCGGCTACGGCCAGCAGCACGTCCATGTCGCAGGCAATACCGGCGTAGTGCACCGGTACAATGGCGCGGGTGTGGGGGGTAATGAGCGTCTCTAGCTGTGCAACGTCGAGGTTAGGATTCTCTGGGGTGCTGTCTACGAACACGATGCGCGCCCCCCGCAGCACAAACGCGTTGGCCGTCGACACGAACGTGTAGGAGGGTACCAGCACCTCATCGCCGGGCTGAATATCGAGCAGCAGCGCCGCCATTTCCAACGCGTCGGTGGCAGAGGAGGTCAGCAAGGCTTTCTGAAAACCTAGTTCCTGCTCAAAAAAAGCGTGGCATTTTCGGGTGAATAGTCCGTCGCCGGAAATCTTGCCCGAGCGCACGGCCTGCTCCATATACTGGAACTCGCGACCGGATAAATAAGGCTTGCTGAACGGGATAGGCGAAACGGACATGCGCGGCAGGAACTTCGGCAAAGGTACAGCCCGCAGGGATTACGCGCGCGGTGGGGTAGCAGGGGCCTCATCGACGATATAGAGCGGGCGGTTCTTCACGCCATCAAACGTTTTGCCCACGTACAGCCCTACTATGCCCAACACGCTGAGTAGTAGACCCGAAAAAAACCAGATGGAAATAATCAGGCTGGCGTAGCCGAGTACCGTAATTTGTCCCAGCCAGTAGCGCACCAGCTTGTAGAGCACCGCCAGAAACGCCGTGCTCGAAATCAGCAGGCCCAGCTGCACGGTTAGGCGCAGGGGTTTATCGGAATAGGCCAGCATCACGTCCAGGGCTAAATGCAACCGCTTGCGGAAGCTGTAGCCGGTGGCGCCGCTGGCTCGCTCGGCGTGGATGACATTCACCGTAGCGGCCCGAAACCCTACCCAGCGGGCCATGGTAGGCAGGTAGCGCGCACTCTCGCGCATCTGCCCGATGGCGTCCACCACTTTGCGGTGGTAGAGGCCAAAATTCGCCAGCGTACGGTCCTGAGGCGTATCGGTGAGGTAGGCCAGCGTGGCGTAGAACAGCCGCGACAAGGCTTTTTGCACCCAACTATCCTGCCGTTGGTGGCGCCGGGCCAGCACCAGTTCATATCCTTGTTGCGCCTGGCTGTAGAGGGTAGGGATTTCCTCGGGGCGGTCCTGCAAGTCGCAGTCGAGCACCACCACCCACTCGCCGCGGCTGTAGTCGAGGCCGGCTGTGATGGCGCGGTGCTGCCCAAAGTTGCGGCTCAAGCGCACCCCGCGCACGCGGTGGTCCTGGCGCATGAGTTGCTCAATCACTGGCCAGGAGTTGTCCGGGCTGCGGTCATCCACCAAGATAATTTCGAAACTCTCCGTAATTGGCTGCACACTGGCCACAATGCGTTCCACCAGTTCCACCAGCATCGCCTCGGCCCGATACACCGGGCTGACAATGGAGAGATGGGGCACTGGCGGATCGTGACCGATGGGAGGCATGGGGGGTGAGGTGGGGAGTTAGAAAACGCTTGTCATCCTGAGCTTGCGAAGGACATTCTCACGCATGAACGAGAGGCGTAACAACGACTGGTTCTACCGTGAGAAGATCCTTCGCTCCGCTCAGGATGACAAAGCAAAGCTAGCTGCCAGATGACTCTTACGGTGCCAAACGGCTCAAACGCCAGGTGTCGCCGGCCTGTTCATACACAATGCGGTCGTGGAGGCGGGAGGGGCGGCCCTGCCAGAATTCCACCCGCGTAGGACGGAGCAGATAGCCGCCCCAGTGCGGGGGGCGGGGTAGGGGATCTTGCCCAGCAAACTGCGACTCTACCTCGTGCTCCCGGGCCTCCAGCGTCTCCCGGTCGGCAATGGGCTGGCTTTGGGGCGAGGCCCAGGCGCCTACCTGGCTGCCGCGCGGCCGGCTCTGGAAATACTCCGTTGACATAGTTTCCGGCGCTTTTTCAATGCGGCCTTCCACGCGCACCTGGCGTTCCAGGCCGGGCCAGAAAAATGTAAGCGCTGCCCGCGGCTGCGCGGCTAACTCCTGGCCCTTGCGTGAGTCGTAGTTGGTGTAGAATAAAAAGGTGGCGTCGTCGGGTAGGCCTTTCAGTAACACCACGCGGGCCGAGGGCTGACCGTCTGGGCCGACGGTTGATACCGTCATGGCCGTGGGCTCGTCGAGGTGGGCGGCCAGGGCCTCGTCCAGCCAGGCCCGAAATTGAGGAACGGGTGTGGGTTGTACGTCGGCTTCAGAAAGGGTGCGTTGGGAGTAGCTCTGGCGCAGGTCGGCAAGTTCCTGGTCGGTCATGGCAGCGAAATAAAAAGGAATGCGTAACGAAGAAAAAGGACTACTCCACTTCCGGCAGCCACTAGGCAGCGGAGCGAAGCAGCCGAACCTCCGGTCTTACTTCCAGTAAAAGTACTTTATTGACCTTCTATTTCCCTAACTATCCTATCGGCTACCCTTTTCACTCATTGTCCTATGCCTCAGCTACGCACCAGCAGCCTCCTGATTTCCCAGCCTTTTCTAGGTGACCCAAACTTTGATCGTTCCGTAGTTTTGCTCTGCCGTCACGATGAGGAAGAAGGATCTTTCGGACTCACCATCAACCGCTTATCGAACTTGCGCCTGGGTGATGTGCTAGAGCTGCCCGGCCCCGACGACTCGGTGGTGGCTACCCTGCCGCTCTACCTGGGTGGCCCCGTAGAGCCCGATACCCTGCACTACCTGCACCGCCAGCCCGACCTGCCCGATGCCCTACCCTTGGGGGACGGCGTATACTGGGGCGGCGACTTCCGCCAACTGCTTGGGCTGGTGGAAACCGGCGTGCTGCCGCCCACAGATATTCGGCTCTACGCCGGCTATTCGGGCTGGACGGCGGGGCAGCTGCGCGAGGAGGTGCGGGAAAATGTTTGGATCGTGCACCCTAATGCTGCCGGGAAAGTATTTACTTTGGATAATGATGCCTTCTGGCAAGCTATTTTGCGGGAGAAAGGGGGCCGCTACCGGATGCTGTCCAATTACCCCGTCGATCCTCGCCTGAACTAAATCAGTTGGTCATGTGCCGCGCCGGCGCCCACCCAAGCCGCCGACTTTTTGTTTGAATCGTATGCAACCCGAGAACCCCAACACCGCCCCTCAGAGCCCCGAGAATGCCGCGGAAACCCCGCAGAGCATTCTGGAGCGCCGCCTGGCCGAAATCAGCGCCCAGAAGCAGCCCACCACCACACCTAACGCCGACTCGGAAACCGAGCAAATTCAGGAGCGACCCGCCCAAGGTACGCCTGCGCTGCCCGAGGGTACGCCGCCTGGTGCCGGCACCGCCGAACCAGAGCCCGACGCCACCCCGGCCCCCGCACCTGGCAGCGCCGAGTCGCCGGCCGATGTGGAGCCGGAAACCACGCCGCCCGCTTCTGATATTTCGGCTTCGCAGCAGCGGGCCCAGGCGCACGAAGGCGCCCAGAACGACGCAGCACTGGCAGATACCGCATCTGCGCCCGCTGCGTCTGTTGCCACCGAAGAACCCACTACCCCGCACGGCATTGCCGATATCAAGGAGATAGAAGAGCACGTGCCGCACGTGTCGCTGTCTTCGGCTGAGGCCATCGAGCAGGCTCCCGAAGGCGTGGCGATGCTCTCTACCTCCGCTGAAACGCCCGTGAGTGGCGAATCCGTTGTAGCCGAGGAAGCTGATACTACTACGGATGAAACGAGTGAATCTGAGGATTCTGCTGCCGCTGGTCCCGATTTCAGTTCTCTGAGCCTACCCGAACAAGGTACCTATCTGCTAGGCCTGTTGCGCGACAAGGGCGCCCGTAAGAACCGCAAGCGCATTTTCGACTTCAACCGCCAGTACGAAACTGCCGTAGCTGCCGACCGCACCGCTGCCCAACAGCGCTTCGTGGACGAAGGCAACCCCGCCGACGCCTTCGCCTACCTGGGCCCCGAGGGATATGCAGAAGTGGGCAAAGCCGTGCAAGATTTCCGCGAAAGCCGCGCCCGTGATGCCAAGGCCGAAGATGAGGAGCGCGCCCGTAACCTCACGCACAAGCAACACCTACTGGCCCAGCTCCGGCAGCTAGTAGAATCGGCTGAAACCAAAGACAGCTCGGCTCGTCTGAAGGCCTTGCAGAACGACTGGAAAGCCATTGGCCCTGTGCCCCAGCAAGACTCGCAGGAACTGTGGAATAACTACCACGCGCTGCTTGATATTTACTACAACAACCGCGGCCTTTTCTTCGAGATGAAGGAGCTGGACCGTCGCCGCAACCAAGAGGCCAAAGAAGCTCTGATTGTGCGGGCCGAAGGCCTAAGCGCACAGTCCAACGTCAACAAAGCCCTACAAGAGCTACGGCTGCTGCACGAGGAGTGGAAAAACATTGGGCCCGTGCCCAATGAGCAGCGCGAGCCACTGTGGGCTCGTTTCCTAACGGCCTCAGAGCAAGTACACGCCCGTAAGCAGGAACTTCTGGACGCCCGCGGCACGCAGGAAAAAGAGAACCTGACACGTAAGCAAGCCCTATTAGAGCGCCTGCAACCGCTGGCTGATTTCCAGACGGAACGAGTAAATGAATGGCGCGCCAAAACCGATGAGCTGCAAAAACTCAAAGAAGAATGGGACGCCACTGGGCTTGTACCCCGACAGCAGGCCGAGGCCATCAACAAGCAATTTTGGGCGGGCTATAAGGGCTTCTTCCAGCGCAAGAATCAGTTCTTCAAGGCCATGGACGAGGAGAAGAACGCCAACCTGAAGCGCAAGCAGGAAATGTGCGAGCAGGCCGAAGCCGCTCTGGCTAATCCTAACTGGGAAGAGGGTAGGGAAATCGTAATCCGACTTCAAAAGGAGTGGAAGACGGTGGGTCGTGTGCCCGAGAAACAGTCGGACAAAATCTGGAACCGCTTCCGTACGGCCTGCGACGCATTCTTCGAGCGCAAGCACGAGGAAAGCCGCCAGCGTCAGCAACAGCAGCAGCAAGTGTCGCAGGAGCAGTCGGCCTACCTCGATCAGTTGGAGGAAAGCATTGCACTGCTCACTCCCGAAGCACCGGGCACGCTCGAAGGCTTCCGCCAGCAAGCTGCTGAATGGCGCACGCAGGCCGGAGCCAGCGGTGGCCGTGGTGCCGACCGCGCCGAGGAGAAATTTCAGTCTCTGATGGGGCAATACCTGGATGCCGTACCTGGGGTGAGCTATTCGGAGCGTGCCAACTTATTATTCCAATTGCAGGTAGAGCGGCTGAAGGCCAGCCCCGACTCGCAACAGGCCCTGCACAAGCAAGAGCAGACGCTTCGCCGCGAAATCAACGAGCTGGAAAACGATATTGCTACCCTGCAAACCAACCTCGACTTCTTTGCCCGCTCAAAGAATGCCGATCAGTTGCGCGGGGAGTATCAAGGCCGTATCGATGAGGCAAAAGTTCGTATCGAGCAGTTGAAAAAGCAACTGAAGGTAGTGCGCAGCTAGTCTCCTGCTGACAGAAAGACAATAAAAATGGCCTGCTACACTAGCAGGCCATTTTTATTGTAAAATTTAAGGTGTTGATATGGAGAAGGATACAGGTATGCAGTGTAAAATTATTCGTCTACTATTTGCAAAATAGCCCCGCATGGCTACTTTTGCACCACCAACACGCCTCCATAGCTCAGCTGGTAGAGCAACTGACTTGTAATCAGTAGGTCGCTGGTTCGATCCCGGCTGGGGGCTCACGGTTCCTAAAACGCCTTGCAAATCAAGATTTGCAAGGCGTTTTTTTATTCTGCTCGATGGTAGCCAAACAGGCCATCATATAGAGTCCTTCTCCTGATATAGATCTGCTTATATACCTGCCGATAGTACTTCTACTTGTTTTTGATAGGTGGGCAAGAGGTGAATAGTTTCAGAGTGGGAATACTATTGGAATAGAGTAGGATTGTGCATCAGGGTTTTCACGAACCAACGATGGGAATTACACCCAAAAAAATGAGGTTCTTCATGATACTTACTTATCTAATTGTACTTTTGGGATATGTTAAGAGTAGTGAAATGACGATAAGTTCTTTTTTCGATTATGACGATACCCGCCAATAACCCAGAGAATGACAGGGGGCTTACCTCCACTGCTACTGAGCAATTACTACGGCGTTATAATGTGCACGTACAGGGAGAAGGAGAGGAAACTCTGTTGTTCTGCAATGGTTTGGGTTGCAGCCAGGAAATCTGGCAGTATCTCACGCCTCGCCTCAGAACCCGCTACCAGTTAGTATTATTTGATTATCCGGGTACTGGAAATGCACAGCCAGATGCATATGACGCGCAGCGTCATAGCACTCTGCAAGGATACGTAGAAGATATTATAGCTATTTGCCAAGCACTGCAACTACAGCGCATCATTCTCGTTGGGCACTCAGTGGGGGCTAGCATTGCGCTGGTAACAGCTGCGTATGCGCCTACTTTGGTGTCGTCGGTGGTATTGCTGGCGCCATCTCCTTGTTACCTCAATGAGCCAGGCTATTACGGAGGGTTCGAGCGGGTAGACGTAGACCAACTCCTATCGCTAATGGAACAGGATTATGATGGTTGGGCTTCGTTATTGGCTTCGTTGCTAATCGGGTCGCAAAACCCCGCTACGCTGGGCGAACAACTGAATGGTTTCTTTTGTCAGGCCGACCATCTTATCACGAAAAACCTCGCGCGCTTAACGTTCTATACGGATGTTCGTCCTGTTGTGCCCAGTGTGCGTATGCCTACGCTCATTTTGCAGTGTCAGCAAGATGTAGCTGCTCCCGAGGAGGTAGGCGCTTATTTATCACGGCACTTACCCCAAGGCACCCTCGTGATTATGCAGGCAACGGGACACTGCCCCCATTTAAGTGCTCCACTAGAGACACTTGCTGCCATAGAAGCTTTTCTGGGGTAGCACTGCCGGAAAGAGAAAGTTCTGTAGTGTTACCGGCCAGTTAAATGGTGAGGTCTGCACGGGCACATCATTTGGTCTTGCCTCAGGGTATAGAAAAAGCCACCTTTTTTATGCGGAAGCGAAAGCGGTAGGAAGAGAGGCTAAATAATGTTCCATGTGAGCAATAGTAGCGACAGGTGCATTCAAATGAGGATAATGCCCCGTGGTGTCCAGGATCTGTAAGGTACTGCCTTGCAGATGCTGGTGCAGGTAGTGGCCCACACTGGGGGGAGCTATAATATCCTCTGCGCACTGAAGAATGAGCGCTGGTACTTGCAACTGGGATAATATATTTCGGTAATCAGACAGAAACGTGGCGCGGGCAAACTGCCGAGCAATAGCTGGGTCTACGCGGGAAAAACTTTGCAATACTTCGTCCACCAAATCCGGGCGTAAATCGCCGCCTACCAGGTTTGGGACCACATTACTGCTCCAAGCGTGATAATCCCGATCCAGAAACCCGAGAAGCTCTTCCATGTCCGCTGGGTCGTAGCCGCCTGCGTACTCGCCGTCATTAAGATAACAAGGGGAAGCAGCCAGCAAGATCAGTCGTTCAAACAAAGCGGGTTCCCGAATGGCCGCGAGCACCCCAATAATGCCACTAACGGAATGCCCTACATAGACCACTTTAGGGATCTGCAAAGCACGGATCAGTTCCAGTAGATCAGATACGTAGCCGTCTAGGGTCTGATACCGAGTGAAATCATAGGCTGCTTTATTGGAGTCGCCAGCCCCCATCAGGTCAAACAGTACGACCTGGTAGTGTGCAGCGAAAGCAGGCGCTACATAATGCCATACCTGCTGATCAGTTCCGAACCCGTGCGAAAACACAATGGGGCGTGGTCCAGCACCATAAGAACAGACGTGGTGGCGACAAAAAATATTCATAGGAGGTAAATATTTGTGTGCGCGCATTGTGTAAACTCATCTGAGCGTACCGTACGATGCGAAGTAAGCAGATTCGTATCTGTAAGAGAATCGAACTAAAGCTGCTAATACTATTTGCATAAGACAAGCTCTTCCCAACAAAGTACATGTTTTCCCGTCGTGGGGCTATACTAGAGGGTGAGGATGCACGACGGGTTGTAGTAGCCATAAAAACGCCAGGGGGCCAACTTCACGATGAAGTTGACCCCCTGGTAAATGCGATGCCGGTAGCTTTTCTATCCATTCAGCTCCCACTCAGGCGGTGGCGGGTGAGTGTAGCCAGGTAGGCAGGAGAAGGCTGCTGCTCAGATTCTATCCGGGCCAGCTCTTCGATAGAAAGTACGCCATTGATGTAGGCTTGTAAGCCGGCAATAATGGTATCATCAAGGGGGGCACCACCCATACGGGCAACGGCAACGCCCCACTCGGCGTGGCGTTGGCGGCGGCGGCGGGCAGTAATTTCAGCCACCGGTAAATCTGGTGGTAGGGTAGTAAAGTAGGAGTGAGCCATAGAGTAAACAGTTAGTAGAATACTCCGATGGTCAAATGGTATGCCGATCTGCTGCTCAATCAGGCGTAGAGCATAAATTTGAAATACAATATATGGCGAATGGTTATTTATATAACTATAGAAAGGTAATTATAGTGTATTATCTACTGTAAATGGTGCCAAATAGCATATACTAAAGCTGCGAGTGCTACAGCACTCATCAGAATATACAAAACTCTATTCTGGCGGGGTTCTATTTCGCTTGGTTTCATAGCTGAAGACGTAGGAGTTCCTGCAGCTAACGAATAGCAGTTGGCAAAGTTGGTAATGAGCTTAATTGCGGGCGAAAACGGCGTAGAGTTGAGTGGGCATCAGCAGTCGTGCCAGTTGAGCTGAATATGCATTTTGCTTGAAATGCAGTCCGCGCAGGTATGTGTTCTGAATGGCATGAGCCAGTTGCTCGTCTTCCGCCCGCAGCAGATCCGCTACTACGAGGCATTCCTTCAACGTTGTTAAGCTGCCTTCTTCTGCTGCTTGCTGGGTGAAAACGGCAAAGATTCGGAGTTGACGAGGAAGTGAATGCTGGTTTTCCGGTACGTTCAATTCGGGTGCTAATTCCGGAAAATGACTAACTAAAAACTCTTTAACATGGGTGGGAGAAATCATAGCTATTACTGGTAAAGTAACCCGATACACAACAAAGTCACTGCTAGTGTGCTGTACTAAGCCAACTGTTGTGCCACCTACCTGCTGTGTCTTCCAGTCTCTATCTATCAACTAGTTATGCGATAATGAGTCAACGCTATAAGGTGAATGTTTCCATATTTGAGAATAAATAGCTGTATAATGGGATATTATGGAGATAATATATGCAAAAATAAATATTTTGTATTTTCACAATGGTTTATTGCACGCGACTCTATAATATATGAATTGAAATACCCTTTGATTGTCGTTTGGATACGCACTCTATTAAGGAGTCCTGTACTTTTGCCGCCTGTATCATCCAGTACCACTCGTACGCTATGTCCATACCATCCGCGCCTACTCTGATTTCCCATACTGCCGCATTTGTTCGAGAAAAATTTCTGCATGAAGGGTCGGGCCACGATTGGGCACACATTGAGCGCGTGTGGCGCACCACGCAGGCACTGGCCCGCCAAACACCCGGTGCCGATACCACTATTGCCGAACTAGGCGCCTTACTACACGACATAGCAGACTGGAAATTTCATGGTGGCGATGAAGAGGCCGGTCCCCGTGCTGCCCGCACGTGGCTGCTTGACCAGGGGGTAGGCGAGGAGGTTATCCAACCTGTAGAAACCATCATCCGCGAAATCAGCTTCAAGGGGTTGGGTGTGCCTACCCCCATGAGCACCCTGGAAGGAGCCTTGGTGCAGGATGCCGACCGCCTCGACGCGATTGGGGCCATTGGCGTGGCGCGGGCTTTTGCCTACGGCGGACACAAAGGTCGCCTACTCCACGACCCCGCCGTGCCGCCCGTGCAGCACGATTCCTTCGAGAGCTACAAGAAAAACGACGCGCCCACCATCAATCACTTCTACGAGAAGCTGCTGCACCTGCGGGAGCGGCTGAATACGCCCGCCGCTAAGCGCGTGGCCGAGGGTAGGCAGCGGTTTATGGAAGAGTTCCTGGCGCAGTTTCTGCGCGAGTGGGAAGGGGAGGATGCGGGGTAGGGGGAGTTGGTTTACTATTTCTAGTATCGTAATCATATCTTAGTTGCTTAACCTTACATCGTTCTTTAGCTTATGGAACCTGGACAAAGACCTATCGAAGAATCTAATCGTTATCAATACCAAACTGCCCTAGAGGAGATAACTAAAGGCAGTGACCGAAATGCTGCTATTCTAGCTGCTAGCATGTTGGATTACAATTTAAAACACATCCTCATTAGCTTCCTGATAGATCGAAAAGAAACAGTAAGTCTATTTCGTGATACAAATGCTCCACTTACTACACTTAGTGGTCGGATCAATCTAGCATATGCCCTAGGACTTATTGCAGCAGATGAGTATGAAGACTGCCATATCTTCCGCAAAATTCGGAACGATTTTGCGCATCGGTTTGAGGTGAACTTTTCTTTTCAGGATCCAGAGATATCAAAGCTTAGTAAAAAGTTGAAGAATAATTTATTCATCGGGGAAGGCCGTCTATTTGGAGGAGCAGGGGAGCTAACTGAAGCACGAGAATCCTTCAACTTAGCTATTGAATTCCTGTCAACGCGATTAGAGGATAGAGCAAATTTCGTGATTCAGCAAAGATTAACGGAAGTTAAATGGCCAGGATCTAGCTTGGATGACTACGAATACCAAGTAATATAATGACGTATCTTCAGCACGTGAGTGGCGTGTAGCTCTATAAGCTCCTGTATAAAGTGGCTCAGTTAGAAGTAGAGGTTGACGATTCCCTCAACACCCCGGCCCGGCTTTTGCGCACGCCCTGCGTAACCTGCCTACCTTTGCCGCATGACGCTTCGCTACCCCTTCTCACGCCTGTATCTTCTGTTACTTGTGCTGCTGCTAGCCGCCGGCTGCCGCACGTGTCCTATTGCGTCCTGCCACACCCGTAAGGTGCACATGCACGATGGCGCCAAGTATCGCGGGCAGCCGTTGTGGAAGAAACAGAACCCTGCCATCGGTGAGAAAATCAAGTGGCACCGGCAGACGACAGGCAAGCGCAAAGCCGATAAGAGCAAGCCGTTGAAGTAGGCTGCTGAAAGCCCGCCAAGCCGAAAAAAATGGCCTTTTTTTCGTATCTTGCCAGCTTAACGCAGTACACATTCACCGGTGCCGGCGCGACCCTGTAAGGGCCTGCGCTGGCCGACTTTGTTCTCTTATGGCGGAAGGCGAAAAGATCATTCCGATTAACATTGAAGACGAGATGCGTGGTGCCTACATCGATTACTCGATGTCGGTTATCATCTCCCGGGCCCTGCCCGACGTGCGCGACGGCCTGAAGCCCGTGCACCGCCGCGTGCTCTACGGCATGTCGGAGCTGGGCGTTTCCTACAACAAATCCTACAAGAAATCCGCCCGTATTGTGGGCGAGGTGCTGGGTAAGTACCACCCGCACGGCGACTCCTCCGTGTACGATACCATGGTGCGCATGGCCCAGGATTGGAGCCTGCGTTACCCGCTGGTAGACGGCCAGGGGAACTTCGGTTCCGTGGACGGCGACTCGGCAGCGGCTATGCGTTACACCGAGGCCCGCCTCAAGCGCCTCTCCGACGAGCTGCTGGGCGACCTGGACAAGGACACGGTAGACTTTCAGCCCAACTTCGACGACTCCCTGGAGGAGCCGTCGGTGATGCCGGCCAAGTTTCCGAACCTGTTGGTGAACGGCACCTCGGGCATTGCCGTGGGTATGGCTACTAACATGGCTCCTCACAACCTCACGGAGGTAGTGAACGGCATTGTAGCCTACCTCGACAACGAGGACGTGACCATTGCTGAGCTGATGGAGCACATCATCGCCCCGGACTTTCCAACGGGTGGTATCATCTACGGCTACGAGGGCGTCAAGCAGGCCTTCGAAACTGGCCGGGGTAGGGTAGTGATGCGTGCCAAGGCGCACATCGAAACGCTACCCTCGGGGCGCGAGCAGATTGTGGTGACCGAGATTCCCTACATGGTGAATAAGGCCGCTATGCTGGAGAAAACTGCGGCGCTGGTTGACGACAAGAAAATCGAGGGCATTTCGGCCATTCGCGACGAGTCGAACCGCGAGGGGATGCGGGTGGTGTACGAAGTGAAGCGCGACGCTATGCCCAACGTGGTACTGAATCAGCTCTATAAGTACACCCAACTGCAAAGCTCGTTTGGGGTCAACAACGTGGCGCTGGTGAAAGGCCGGCCCATGACGCTGAACCTGAAGGATCTGATTGTGTACTTCATCGAGCACCGCGAGGAAGTGGTGGTGCGTCGCACCCGCTACGAATTGGCCGAAGCGGAGAAGCGCGCCCATATCCTGGAAGGCCTGCTGATTGCCCTAGACCACCTCGACGAGGTGATTGCCCTGATTCGTAGCTCCCGCGACGGTGAGGTAGCCCGTGGCCAACTCATCGAACGCTTCAAGCTGAGTGAGGTGCAGGCTCGTGCCATTCTGGATATGCGCTTGCAGCGCCTGACGGGGCTGGAGCGTGACAAGATTGTGCAGGAGTATGAGGAGCTGATGCAGCAGATCGACTACCTGAAATCAGTATTGGCTTCACCTGCCTTGCAGCGGCAAATCATCAAAGATGAGCTGACCGATATTCGGGAGCGGTACGGCGACAAGCGCCGCACGGAAATCGAATACGCTGGCGGCGACTTCTCGATGGAGGATATGATTGCCGATGAGAGCATGGTAATTACCATCTCCCGCGAAGGCTACATCAAGCGTACTGCCCTGGACGAATACCGTTCGCAGGGGCGGGGAGGGGTAGGCGCCCGCGGCGCTGCCACCAAGCAGGACGACTTTACGGAGCACCTGTTTGTGGCGACTACTCACGAATACCTGCTGTTCTTCACCGAAGCCGGCCGCGTGTTCTGGCTGAAAGTGTACGAAGTACCAGAAGGAGGGAAGGGGGCCAAAGGCCGTCCGATTCAAAACCTAATTGAGATTCCGCGTGAAGACAACGTGCGCTCTGTGCTGAACGTGCGCGGCCTACGCGACCCCGACTACCTGGAAAATACCTTCCTGATGTTCTGCACCGAGCAGGGCACCGTGAAGAAAACGCCGTTAGAAGCCTACTCGCGTCCTCGCACCGCCGGTATCAACGCCATCAGCATCAATGAGGGCGACCGACTGCTAGATGTGCAGCTCACCACCGGCAACAGCCAGGTGATTCTGGCCTCCAGCGCTGGCCGGGCCGTGCGTTTCGACGAGGAGAAAGTGCGCTCGATGGGCCGGAACGCGGCTGGGGTGCGCGGCATCTCGCTAGCTGAGGATGGTAATGACAAGGTGGTAGGCATGGTTTGCCTCTCCGATCAGACCCAGGAACTGCTAGTGGTTTCCGAAAATGGTTACGGAAAACGCTCGGAGTTGGAGGAATACCGCACGACCAACCGTGGCGGTAAAGGTGTACGCGCCATGAAGATTACCGACAAAACCGGGGCGCTGGTAGCCATCAAGGCCGTGACGGATACCGATGATCTGATGATTATCAACAAATCGGGGATTACTATCCGCCTGCGGATGGCCGACTTGCGGACCATTGGTCGGGCTACGCAGGGGGTGCGTCTGTTGAAAATCAACGAGCGTGACGAGATTTCGTCTGTAGCCAAAGTGGCCGCCGAGGATAAAGATGAGGATGCCGTTGACGGCCTACCCGAGCCGAATGGCACCCCGGGTAATGGGGGCGGAGAGGGCCTAACGGAGGACTCTACGACAACGGATCTAACCTCGCTAACCGATCCGGATGCGCTTAGCGCAAACTAAAAAGCTGAGCTAAAACGGCGGAACCTGGCAATGGGTTCTGCCGTTTTGCGTTAGTTTACATTCTGAATTCACCCATTCTCTACCTATTCTTCGCAAAGAACACCATGAAGAAACTTGTGTTAACCCTCGTGGCTGCGGCTGCGCTAACTACTGCGTCGGCTCAAAATTCGGCTGTCAATAACGCGTTGCTCTACCAAAAGCAAGGCACGCTGGATAAGGCCCGCACCGAAATAGACAAGGCTATTGCCCACGATAAAACCAAAGACAAAGCCAAAACCTGGTTCACCCGCGGCGAGATTTACGACGCCATGACCAGCAACCCGATCTACGGCAAAACGCTAAAGGCTGGAGAGGGTATGAACATAGCTTACGAGTCGTACCAGAAAGCTATTGAGCTAGATGGCAAAGACGGTGAGTATGGCAAACAAGCGGCTGCGAAGATGCAGGGTCTGTATGGCTTGGCGTTGAATGCTGGTGTAGAAAGCTACAATGCCAAAAATTACGACGAGGCGATCAAGTCGTATAAGATGGCGCAGCAGATGAACCCCCAGGATACGACGGCGTATCTGTATGCCGCTTATGCATCGTTGGCCAACGAGAACACGGCTGGCGCTAAGGAAAATTATGGCAAGCTGATGGCGATGAACTACAAATCGCCTACCATGTACAGCCAGTTGATGCAGATTGCCCGGCAGGAAAACAATACCAATGAGTACAACAAGCTTCTACAAAGCGGCTTGCAGGCGTATCCGAACAACAAAACCTTTGTGCTGGAAGATCTGAACCAGTTGATTACCGCTGGCAAGGATAAAGAAGCCATCAGCAAACTACAGCACGCTATTGAACTGGATCCAAAAAATTCCAACCTACAAAGTGTGCTTGGCTCGGTATACGACAAGCTAAAGCAGCCTGAGCAGGCGGAAGCGGCTTATAAGAAGGCCATTGAACTAGACGCAAACAACTTCGATGCGCAGTACAACTTGGGAGTGTACTACTACAACAAAGCAGCCGAGTTGTATACCAAAGCCAGCAAAATGGATTTGGCAGCGTACCAGAAGTCAGGTAAGGCTTTAGAAGCAAACGGCAAGAAGTACTTCCAGCAGTCGTTGCCATACTTTGAGAAAGCGCTAGAACTACAGCCAGAAGAGAAGGCTGTAATTGTACCCTTGCAAAAAGTATACGTTCGGTTGGGACGCAACGCAGATGCTGACCGTTTGAACGCCAAGCTGGAAGGCAAATAGAGTATGAGGAATAATCTCCTTATCCAAAAGGATAGGGGATGCTACCCGAAGCCATTTATACGCTTCGGGTAGTTTTTTGAAAACTCTACTTAACATAATATAAATTATAAGACAAATAGATAGTTGCTTTTTTTGGGAGACGAGTAAAGCGGTTAGAGATCAACGCCCTTGTAGATCTGATAGGCCGGCTGCCTTAAGAGTTTGTGAAGTTCACACTGTTTGACGTGCCACTGATGCGGGTAACCGTGAAGTACGGTTGAGGCAGCGTAAGCATTAAGTATAATCGAGAATAACTGTAAAACTCTAGTTGGTATTTGCAGTATTCGGCACGCCGTCTACAGTTCCCATAACCTTATAAAAGAGCAGTATTTGTTTTGTTATTCGCTTTAAGAGCAAAAGGTTTATTCGTGGACTCGATTTTATAAGTTGATTATTAGATAAGGAGCAGATAAGCTACGCGATTAAAAAAGCGTAGGTAGCGCAATTAGAAAATGAATTTAAACCTCTCTCCTATTACGTGTTACTCTTCTGTGTTAAGCGATATTTCTTAAGATGGTTTAAAGACGCTTTTCCTTCGTTCTAGACGAAGCTTTAATCTAGCCTTCATACTATCGTCTCACGATTGTTGAGTGATTGGAACAAGGTAAAGTAGCTTTATAAGAACAGCTCCCTGCCCTAGCCCCCGGCCCCGGGGTTATATAGATAGTAATTAAAAGAGAGACAATGACAATAGGTAGTAGATTAAATAAGAGTATTAATAATGCCAATACATGTACTATAAAGTAATAAAAAGTATAAAATAATATAATTTGGTATAGCTATTTTATGCTTTATACTACTTTTATATGCTTTTATTGTATATACTTGCTACAGAAAACCGACCTCCATAATCTTCCCCTTTTATGCCAAAGACCATAGACTATCCTCGCACTACCTATGCTAGTGCTTGGGAAGTAGCTGAAGTTGTAGATGATACTGGTGGCAAGTGCGCTATTGAAACAAGTGCAAAGAAGCTGGATCGTAAAGTCAGTGGTTCTTATAAAGCCATTATTGGCTCTGCCGTAAAGTTTGGTTTGCTTACTAGTAAGCGGGAGATTCTCACCACAACCAATCTATACCGCCGTATTAAGCATGCTTATGATAAATACGAGGAGAAGATCTATCATAGGGAAGCATTTCTGCATCCACCGTTGTTCATGCAGATATGTCGCAAATTCCGTAACAGGGAATTACCGGTACATATGTTCGACGTTATGCTGATTCGGGAGTTCGGCGTAGAGGAGATCAACGCGCAGAACGTGGCCAAAGCCTTTGTGGAGGGAGCACGTATGGTAGACATCCTGGATGAGCGCAATGTAATCGCCGACGTAGATCAATTAGCAAATCAACAGACTCCACGTCGGCAGCTAGCCAGCACGGAGATGCCCACTAATCTATTTGCTACTCCTACTACCAACACTGCAAGTCTACCGGAGGCCGAGTCTACCTCTACTCCTACCACTTATACCAATGGTATATCCCCCACTCCTGCTTTTGTGCCACCGGCTCCCCCCTTACGAGGCGGCGATGCTGTCTCGGCCCTCTTTGGCTTAGACACCGATGATTTAGATCATGACGAATCAGAGCAAGATGATACTCCAGCAACTGAGACCTTAGAAAACCCACCGATTGCGCAGCGTGTTTCCCCTATTCCTGTAACGCCACCACCCGTGGCCACCCCCACCGCTACAAAGGCGACTACCCCTCCACCGGCCCCGGCCGTTAGTAGTAGCAGCACGAGCTACTCCATCCATATTAGCGGGCCGGGAATTGAAACTCAACTGCTTATTCAGGATGCGCAGGATCTAGCAATCGTATCTATCCTTTTGGAGAAGATACGCAAGCAACTTTCTGCTTAGCTCAACTACATTGTAAACCCATTACCCAACGCGACTAGGTAGCGGAGTGTGCTACCTAGTCGCGTTGGGTTTATTTTCGGCGCAGTACTGTGTAATACCAGATACCGGCGCCCCGGTCCCGACCCAAGTAGAAACTATCGGAAGGCATCGCATCGACGGACGCCTGCCAGGCCTGGGGCAGATCTTCGTCGTCGTACGGTTCGTCGGAGAGAACCACTACCGGCAGACGGGACAGGGTATGCAACGTATCGTCGGAGATATCGGGCATGGGCTCACCAATCATCCATATTTGCTTGACTGGCACCTCCCCCATACTATACCAGGGTAGCTTTCGAAGGGTAGGCTGCCGCCGCACGTCAACTAAATGGCGTAGACCCTGCTCATCCCGCCGCCCCTCCCATCGCGGATACGCCGGCAGCAATAAGGCCAACAGTGCCGCCATGGCCGTGAGGGAGGTAGCCATGAGCGCTGTCGGGCGCAGGTGCTGCCACCCCTGCCGGATAGCGACAACAGCAACGCTACCTAATACGACCACTACTGCCACAAAACGTAGGGTATTCGGACCGAAGCCGGGTAGGCGTACCACCATCATGGCGAGCGGAGCTAGTGCGCACACGACCACCAATACCACGGTCCACGCCCGCACCAACCGGCGCTCGGTAGGCAATACGGTTGTAGGCCTTTGAAAAGCAGTTTCCAGATAGCGCAGCATTCCTGCTATCAATAATGCTATGGGCGGCAACAGGGGTAGCATGTAGCGTTCTTTTTTCTCAGGTACTAGGCTCAGCAGCACCAGGCTGGTCACCAGCCACCCCAGCAACAGCAGATACGGCACGTAGGCACCAGCCCGATGTCGGGCATAGGGCACATACAGCGCTACCAAGGCCACGAGGGTCCAGATACCCGAAAACACCGGAAAGTTGAGGTAGTACCACGGGGGCTGTACGTGCCGCTCGCCCCAGGAGGTGGTTTCGACTTGCGCCACGGCCAGCACGGCCGCCGGCACATGACTGTATACATACAACGGCCATGACAACCCAATACCCAGCCCCAGCACAGCCGCTAGCGCAGTTCCCTGCCAATGTGCCCGCACGGTAGCCCGCCACGGGTTCAGGCGCGACAGGTAACATGCTACGTAGGGCAACAACATTGCGTAGGGAGCTACGGGTCCCTTGCTGAGCATACTGGCACCCAGGGTAACCCCAGCCGCAGCAAACCACCCATACCCCCGCCCGGCACTGTTCCACCCCCGCGTAAGCAGCCAGAGCGTGCCTACCATAAAGCTATTCGAGAAGATGTCCCACTGCCCTTCCCGCCCACTGGTAATGATAAGCAGACTGCTAGCCAGCACCAAGGCCCCCAACCAAGCAGTGCGCCCAGGCTCGTCGGTCTCGGTGGGTAGACGCCGGGTTAGCTCGCGGGCCAGCCCCCAGAAAAAGAGTATCAACAGCGTAGCCATCAGGGCCGCTGGCAGGCGCAGCACAAACAGATTGGAGGTTGTACCGGCAAGCTTCATGGCCGTTGCCACGGCCCAGGTAGGCAGTGGGGGCTTTGCCAGCCGCAGTTCCAGATTCATGGTAGGAATTAGCCAGGAGCCACCGTTTACCATTTCGCGGGCAGCTACAAAGTTGCGGGCTTCCATCAGACTCACGTTGGGCGTACCCAGGTAGGGAAAAAAGCTGAAGAAGCAAACGACCAGCACCGTTAGTGTACGGAACCAGCCAGCACGCAGAATAGAGGTAGGCAACATACTGAAGTAGTGAGAGTGCCGCCCCACGCGCAACGCAGGCCGGCAGAACAACATAATGGAACTATGCAACAGGGTGCAGCAATAATTGCCTAGCGGCCTAACAACGTCAGGAGTTGGGGAACATTATCTACTTCTATCGCATCCGGACGGCACGCCAAGATCCGGCGGATGGAAGCCGAGGACCGCCCGCCGAAGACCACCACCTCCAAGCCTGCGGCCCGGGCGGCAGCCGAGCGGGCCGGCGTAATCACGTCCTTATGCACCACAATGGCTTCCACCGCCTGCTCCCGGGCAGCCTGCACGCCTTTCGCAAACTCATCGTCCTTGGCAATTTCTACGGCCAGCGGCGCCCCGGGCACGGCGGCGCGTAACAGGGGTAGCGTTTGGGGATGGTCGGTGAGAATCAGGAGGCGGTCAGCAGGTACGCGGAAACGGCGCAGCACGCGCCCTAAGGCCCGCGCCAAGGCCGGCGAGCGGCGGTATGCTTGGCCCTCCGGCGCACAGTCATCGTGCTCGTGCAAATCCAGGTGCAGCAAAGGGTAGCGCCCCGTACGTCGGGCCCGGCGTTGCAACTGGCCCAGCAAGGTTTCGAAGGTAGCGGGCTGCTCTTGCTGAAACCAGTCGTAGGGCCAGCCCCCGTGGTAGTGTAGGGCCGTAATGGCCGCCGCGGGCAGCTCACTCACGCACCCGTGCCCGTCGGTCATGGAGTCGAACCGCGGGTCGTGGTAGAGGATCGGTATACTGTCCTGACTGAGCTGCACGTCAATTTCTACCCCATCAACGCCCTGATCCAACGCGTGCGCAATGCCGCGCAGACTACTGGGAGGTAGCGGGTTGAAAGGATTAATAGGCGTAAAAAATCCCGACCCGGCGTGGCCAACAACCAACACCTGACGCTCCACCGGCGGTACTTTCTCTCCTGCTGACAGCCACTGCCAGGCGACTACCAGGCTGAGGACTACTAGCAGCCCCAGACCCCAACTTAATTTCTTTTTTCTGCTTAACACGTGCTAAAGGTATTTCGCAAAAAACGAAAAAACCGGATGAGTATGCCGCCAGCGGTCCTATTTCATAAATCGCGCTACCTTTGCCCCCCTCCCCGCCCCCGGGGAAATTTCTCCGTTTGCGTTTCCCAATCGTATGCCTTCTGTTCTCGTTACCGGGTGCGCCGGCTTTATTGGCTCCCACCTCTGCGAGCGGCTGCTGGCCGACGGCTACCGGGTGCTGGGCCTCGACAACTTCGATCCGTTTTACGATCGGTCGCTGAAACAGGCCAACCTGACCGCCTTACTCCCCCATGCCCAGTTCAGCTTTCACGAAGTGGAACTGCGCCGCGGAAGCGAGGCCCTGGCAGATGCTTTTCCCGCCGACCCCATCGACATAGTGGTACACCTGGCTGCCAAGGCCGGCGTGGGTCCTTCCGTACGCGAGCCTATCGCCTACCTCGACAACAACGTGATGGCAACCACTCACCTGCTGGAGTGGATGCGCGGACGAGAAATTCATAAACTATTCTTCGCCTCTTCTTCCTCGGTGTACGGCAACACGCCGGAACGTCCCTTTCGGGAGGACATGAACCTGCTCAGCGCGGTCATATCGCCCTACGCTGCCTCTAAACTGGCTGGGGAGCAACTTACCTACACCTACCATCACTTGTATGAGCTGGACGTACTGAACGCCCGCTTTTTTACGGTGTATGGCCCCCGCCAGCGGCCCGATTTAGCCATTCATAAGTTTGTGCGCCTGCTGCACACCGGTCAGGCCATTCCAGTGTTCGGCAACGGCAGCACGGCCCGCGACTATACTTTCGTATTGGACACTGTAGATGGCATTGCCCGGGGCGTGGCCTACTTGCTGAGCCATACAGAGGTGTACGAAACCATTAACCTAGGCAACAACCGCCCGGTGCCGCTACTGGAGCTGATTGAGGCCGTGGGAGACGCTGTGGGCGTAACGCCTCGCTTGGAGTTCCATCCCATGCAGGCCGGTGACGTGGACGTGACCTACGCAGACATCAGCAAGGCCCAACACCTGCTTGGCTACCAGCCCAAAACCAGTTTGGCCGATGGCCTACGGCAATTCGTGGCCTGGCAGCAGGCACAGGTGGAGTAAAGGGGTTGTCCGTACCCGAAGCGGTGGAGTCGAGCGGCATCAGCCTTTCCAGCGTCAAATGCTACCGCAAGTATTTGTAGGCATCATTATTCTCTGTGCCTAATTTTATATGGTTGTAACTAAGTATATTTCATTTTCTATTGCGCTACCTATTGTCTTATTCCGGCTCGTTGACGCTGGTTAGGAAGCTACAGCCTCGATCCATTTTTTATTATATTCCTTTTCAATATGTTAAGCTCTTGTTTATTGAAATCCGCTGGCCTTCTGAGCATCGGGCTGGCCTTGGCGGGTTGCTCCTTATTTGAGCAAAGCGGACAAACTACCGTCGAGGGCGTCGTCGTGGACGACGTGACCGGGCAGCCCATCGCCTTGGCTGACGTGGCCGTACTGGCCAACAAGCGCAGCAGCTCCTCCTCCGCCTTCTCGCAAGTGGGCGACTGGCACCCCACCGACGCGCAAGGCCGGTTCTCGTTTGCCTTTGAAGCCAACGGCGCGACCGACTACGTGCTACGCGCCGATGCGCCCCGAGGGAGCACACAGTACTTGTCGGCGCCCAAAATCAAAGCCGGCCGCAAAAATAAGAACGTGCGCGTCCCCCTGACGTCTATATCCTGGCTTCAGGTGCACTTACGCGACGTACCTCCACGCGCCGATGCGTTGAATATTACGGTCAGCGGCTTTCTTACCTCGGTGACAGTTCGTCCGCCACAGGACACCATCTTCTACCGGCCCGTGCCGGCTGGTAGTAAAAACGTAGTAGTGTGGAGCCTGAACGGGAGCCCAACCGTCTCGAATGCCGAAACGCGCATCCCCTATACCGTGGCGGGAGCGGACACCGCGCGCATCGAGATTCGCTACTAATTCGTCGTCAGAATTCCTGAAAACGAAGCACGGATTGAATGGTAGTACCCCACCTACTTCCACTCACTCTTCAACCGGCACTTTCACTTCCACGATTTTCAACGCCTTGATTTCCCGGCGCAACAGCACAATGTTGCGGGCATAGACCACCGTTCCCGACAGATTTCCCAGCAGCAGTACCACGTCCCAGCGCAGCACGGCATACACCAGAATCAGCACGGAGCCCAGCAAGCTCACCACCCAAAAGCCCAAGGGTAGCACCGACTCGCCCTTGCGCTCGGAGTACAGCCATTGGTACACAAAACGTAGGAGGAAGATGGTTTGGCCCACGGCGCCCAACACCAGCACCCCGCGCGGGATACGGCTGCTCAGCATGGCTTGCAGGCTGAAGTGCGCCTCGCCTACCACAAACCGTACTAGGGTGGCTAGCGGAAACACGTAGGCCGCCACCCGGAACCAGCCATTGAGTTTCTGCCACTGCCCCAACAACTGCAAGTTGCGGATGTAGATGACGTAGCTAATCAGTTGGGCACCCAAAATGACCGGGTCGTGGCGCAGGATGCCGTAGATAATCATCAGAAACGACGATATCAGGCTGATCTGCCAGAACAGCGCGGGCACCAGCACCCGCCGGGCCCGCTCGCTCTGAATCCACTGTAAGACAATACGGCTCGAAAACAGTAGCTGCGATACCAGGCCAATCACTAGGGCCACGTTCTGCACCGAAAACCACCGTTCGAACGTCGCCAGCAGGGTTGTACTCATACTCACCTCAATGCCGCGTTAGTTAGACGGTGCCCCGCTGCTGCTCCCCAATCTCGTAGTTTTTCCAGCGCGAACGGATCCAGCGGAAACCGAACGTATCCACCAGGGGCTTCCAGGCTCGGTTCCAGAGGTTGTATTTGGCCGTGCCGGCGAAGCGCGGGAAGTGGCGCACGGGAATCTGCTTCACCTTACCACCTTGCAGCTGCACCAACGCCCCCAGGAAACGGTGCATGCCGTGGAACAGGGGTAGGCGGCGGGCATACTCAATCTTCATGATCTTGAGGGGGCAGCCCGTGTCCTGAATGCCGTCGTTGATGAGCGTGCGGCGCACCGTGTTGGCAATTTTGGAGGACATTTTCTTGGTGAGCGTATCCTGACGTTTGGCCCGGATGCCATTCACCATATCGAACTCCGGAAAAAACCGGAAAAACTCCAGAAAATCCAGCGGCGTGGTCTGAATGTCGGAATCGATGTAGCCCACCAGCGTGGTGCGGCAGTGGTCCACGCCGGCTTTGATGGCCGTGCTCAGGCCGCGGTTCTGGCTGAGGCTGATAAATTCGTAGCGGTTGTCTTTCGCGCAGATGTCGCGCAGAATAGCCAGCGAACCGTCGCGCGAGCCGTCGTTCACGAACAGCACCGTGGTCTGTACCGGCGTTTGTTCCAGAAACTTATTCATCTCTACCACAAACTGCGGCAGGCTTTCTTCTTCGTCGTAAACGGGCACGAGCACCGTCAGGGTTTGGGTGGCCAGGTAGGCGGCGTTGGAATCGGCGGGCATTGGCTAAAATAGCATTAGAAACGCAAGGTAGGCAGAAACCCAGCAATCCTCAGTGTACGCTACCCACGGCCTACCCCTACCCAATTGAGCGCACTACTTTTTCGATCAGCTCTTTGGTGCGGCGAATACCGGCTTCCTCGCTCAGCTTTTCGCCCTCGTACTCGATGCCCAGATAGCCCTGAAATTTCGCCTTTTTCAGCAGTCCCAGCATCTTGTAGTAATTCGTTTCCACGCAGTTGCCCGTTGCATCAAATTCCAACGTTTTGGCGCTTACGCCGGTTTTGATAACGGGCAGCCATTCGGCCACGGCCTTGTACCGATCGTACTCCTCCACGCACTGGCCCTTGTACAAGTCGCCCGTCTCCCGGCGCACGCAGAAATTGCCGAAGTCCGGAAGAACACCCACGTTGGGTTTGCCTACCCCCTGTATGGTGTGCAGCAGCCACTGTCCGTTGGAGGTGTAGCTACCATGGTTTTCTACCAGCACGTTCAGGCCCAACGGCTGTGCGTAGGCACTCAACTGCCCCAATCCCGCCATCGCCGCCCGCTGCACTTCTTCGGCAGTACCCTTGCCAAAGGCATTCACACGCACGCTCCGGCACCCCAGGTAGGCAGCCGCCTCCAGCCAGGGACGGTGGTTTTCCACGGCCTGCTGCCGCTGCCGCTCATCGGGTGAGCCCAGGTCGCCTTCCCCATCCACCATAATCAGGTGGTTGGTAATGCCGTTGTCGCGGCAGCGTTGCTGCAACGCCCGCAAATAGGTTTGGTCTTTCGCTTTGTCCTTGAAAAACTGGTTCACGTACTCCACGGTCGTGATACCAAATTTCTGCCGGGCCACGCCGGGGAAATCCAGGTTGGTTAACTCTTGCTTGAAAAGGGCTTTGTGCAACGACCACTGCGCCAGGGAAATTTCCCCGAACGTGGGAGCTGGAGTAGTAGCGGTCAGTAGTTGCGGTGCAGCCAGCGCGGCGGTAACCAGGACGGAAGTTTTCTGCAAGAATTCGCGGCGGGAAGTGGACATAGACGACGGGGACAGGTAGGAAAACACTCCTAGATACCACCTTTTTTTGTATATCGAACACGTAGCCGCGCGCCGGAGCGGTTCAACTTCCCCGGTGCGCGGCGCGTACCCATCGAATCGTAACGCCTATGAAAACGTATAAAGTCCTGGTCATTGGGTGTGGCAACATGGGTGCTTCTCACGCCCGCGCTTACCATCAACTGTCCGCCTTCGAGCTGGTTGGGCTAGTCAGCCGCGGCCCGGAGAGCCGGGAAAAAACTGTCGCGGGAACTGGGCGGCGTGCCCACCTACGCCACCACCGAACAGGCCCTGCATGCCACTACCCCCGATGTGGTGTCCATTAATACCTACCCCGACACGCATTTTGCCTTGGTGCGGCAAAGTCTGCTCGCCGGTGCCCACGTGTTCGTGGAGAAGCCCCTGGCTACCACCGTAGCCGAGGCCGAAGCATTGGTAGAGTTGGCCCAACAGCAGCAACGTAAGCTGGTGGTGGGCTATATTCTGCGCGTGCATCCTACCTGGAACCAGTTTGTAGCCCTGGCGCAAACCTTAGGCAAGCCCCTGGTGATGCGCATGAACCTGAATCAGCAGAGCGCCGGGCGCCACTGGTACACGCACCGCCAGCTCCTGCGCTCGGCCTCCCCGCTGGTCGATTGCGGGGTGCACTACGTGGACGTGATGTGCGCCATGACGGGGGCCGCCCCTAGTACTATTAGTGCCATTGGTGTGAACCTGTCGGCGGACGTCGACCCCGCGATGTACACCTATGGGCAGTTGCAGGTGCGCTTTCAGGACGGTTCCGTGGGCTGGTACGAGGCCGGCTGGGGACCGATGATGAGTGAAACAGCCGTGTTTATTAAAGACGTGATTGGGCCGAAGGGGGCCGTTTCCATTATCGACGACGTACAAAACGGGTCGCAAGACATTGCCGGCCACACCCACACCGGCGGCCTGCGCATTCACCACGCGGCCCTGGATGCCGACGGCCAGTTTGCCCGCCCAGACGAGGTGCTGCCTACCCCCACCGAGCCCGACCACGACGCGCTGTGCCTACTCGAACAGCAGTTTCTACTCGATGCCATTACCCACAACCACGACCTGACCGACCACCTACGCTCGGCCGTCACCAGCCTACGCATTGTGCTGGCCGCCGATGAGGCCGTGCGCACCGGCCAAACGGTAATGTTGTAAATGTGCGGAGCCAATGAACCGTTACACCTTCCTGGGCCTGCTGGGCACCGCCGCGACTACCCCCCTGCGCCGGGCGCTGGCGGTCCTCTCCCCCAACTTGCGTCTGATGCAACCTGAACAGTTCCTTTTTCACGACGACGGCCAGATTCCCAACAGCCGCTTTCCCGTCCTGCTCTACCGCAATGCCTTCCCGGCCCGCGACATGGAGGGCGCCGCGTGGCTTGAAAAACGCTTTGCGGCGAATAACTGGACCAACTCCTGGCGCAATGGCGTGTATGCCTACCATCACTACCACAGCACCTCACACGAGGTACTGGGCGTGTATGCGGGCACGGTCCTTCTACAACTCGGCGGCGAGCAAGGCCAACAGGTGCGCGTGCAGGCCGGCGACATTCTGGTGCTGCCAGCCGGCGTAGGGCACAAAAACCTGGGTAGCGAGCAGTTGGGCATCGTAGGCGCCTACCCTGAGGGACGCCACTGGGACGTAAACCGCGGCTTACCCGGCGAGCGGCCTCAGGCCGATCAGAACATTGCGGCCCTACCCATCCCGACGACGGATCCGCTGCTAGGCTCCACCCAGGGCCTACCTACCCTGTGGAAGAAGTAAGGTAGGTGTAGCCTGCGTATTTCAGTTCATCCCAAGCTGACTCAAGGAGACAGAGTACCAGGTGGCGTAAGTCTGCCACTGCCGGCGCCAGTAGGCGTACTCACCCAGCACGCAGATTACTTTGTCGCCCTTGAGGTAGATGCGCGTTTTGGCTTGCTCGTTTTTCCAGGCAATCGGGCCGGCCTCGTCCGGCTCCATGTCCTCTACATTCTGCCATAGGAAAGACCGGGGAGTTTCGTGCTGCTGCCCCAGCATATCTTGCCAAAACCGCGTCGCGTGTGCAATAGGAGAAGGAATCATAAAGAGTGTAAAAGCGAAATGAAGAGAAAAGAGCTAGTAGCTACGGTTCAGGTAAGGCAATATAATCACAATCAACTTTTCAAACCGGCTTTTATTAAAATCCCTACCAACCGAGCATCTGATTACACACTTCTCATATTTATTGCCAAACTCCTTGTATGTATCATAAAAATAAACAGCATCTATTATTTTGTTAACAAAATAATAGATGCTGTTTTGACGATACCATTTCTCACAAAAAGAACAAGTTGTCCCTATAAGCTGAATACGTTTTTCCTACTCTACTCCCGGCGCACGCCTGCTGCAATGGTGCTATGGCGCTGGCGCAGCACGGAAACGATGTCTTCCAGCGTGAGACCCGAGCCCGCCAGCAGCACCAGCAGGTGGTAGAGCAAATCGGCCGCTTCGCCTTTCAGCCCTTCCGTGTTGCCGCCTACCGCATCAATCACCGTTTCGACGGCTTCCTCGCCTACTTTCTGGGCGATTTTGGGCATGCCTTTGCGGAACAGCGAGGCGGTGTACGACTTGGGGTCCTCGTCGGGGAAGTCGCGGCGGCGCTGCACTAGGCGCTCCAGCTCGGCCAGGAAGCCCACTGGGGCAGTGGGTAGGGCAGTTTGCGCGGGCTGCTCGAAGCAGCTGACGGTGCCACGGTGGCAGGTAGGGCCGTCGGGGCGGGCGCGAATGAGCAGGGCGTCGCCGTCGCAATCCTCATGCAGGCTGACCACGGTGAGGTAGTTGCCGGAGGTTTCGCCCTTAGTCCAGAGGCGGTTTTTGGAACGGGAAAAGAACGTCACGCGTCCCTCCTGCCGGGTTTTCTGCCAGGCTTCCTCGTTCACGTAGCCCAGCATCAGCACCTGGCCGGTATCGGCGTCCTGTACCACGGCGGGCAGCAAGCCGCCCATTTTATCGAAATCTAAGTTCATTTTTGTTGATTTTATCTGTCATGCTGAGCTTGTCGAAGCATCTCTACCATGCGTATTCTTTGTTCGCAACGAAGCAGTAGAGATGCTTCGACAAGCTCAGCATGACCCGTAACTATAAACATAACCGACAAACTAATCCTACAGTCGTACCGGAATGCCTTCTGCGCGCAGGGTTTGCTTCAACTCCTGAATACCAATTTCACCGAAGTGAAAAATGCTCGCCGCCAGGCCCGCGTCGGCTTGCGCCTGCTGGAATACGTCGGTAAAGTGTTGGATGCTGCCAGCCCCGCCCGAGGCCACCACCGGCACAGATACGGCCCGGCTCACGTCGCCGGTGAGGTCCAGCGCGAAGCCGTCCTTGGTGCCGTCGTTGCTCATAGAAGTCAGCAGGATTTCCCCGCAGCCACGGTCAGCGACTTCGCGACACCACTGCACGGCGTCGCGGCCGGTATTGTGGGTGCCGGCGCGGGTGTACACCTGCCAGCCGTTTTCAGGCGTGTAGCGGGCATCTACGGCCACCACAATGCACTGGGAGCCGAAGCGCCGGGCTAGTTCGTCTATCAGCTCTGGCCGGTGCAGGGCGGCCGAATTGATGCTGGCTTTATCGGTACCGTTGAGCAGGAGCATTTCCACATCGGCCACCGAGCCAATGCCGCCGCCTACCGTAAAGGGAATATCCAGGGTAGCGGCCACGTCGCGCACCAACTGCACCAGCGTCTGGCGCTTCTGGTTGGTGGCCGTGATGTCAAGAAACACCAGTTCGTCGGCGCCCTGCTTGGCGTATTGTTCGGCTAGCGCCACTGGGTCGCCGGCATCGCGCAAGCCCTCAAAGCGCACACCCTTCACGGTGCGGCCGTCCTTCACGTCGAGGCAGGGAATGATGCGTTTGGTTAGCATGGAGTTGAGTTTTGAAAGGTTCTGTTGGTTTTATTGGCTCAGTTCTGCTAGCAGCCAGGCGCGGGTATTGGAGCCGGCTACTTCCTCCACAGTCGCCAACAACGCCTTGGTGGTGCATATCTTTCTCCCGGCCACAGTAGCCAGCAGATCGAAGTACTTTGCACTACCCAAACGGGCATGCAGCGCGGCAAGCACCACAGTGCCCTTGTTGTAAATAACCCGCCGGTACATGGTAGGTTCGTACTGATATCGGTTGAATCCCAGAATAGCAGGTGTTCCCGCCGCAGACTGTGCAAGCTGAGCAAGCCGCGTCCGGTACGTGGCCGTATCGCCGCTAGCTTGTAGGTAGAGCAGGCTGGAGTAGGTAGCAAAGGCCTCGTTGAGCCAATCGTTTTCGTTGTGAATGGAGCCCCAGCTCCACCATTTATGGCTGATCTCGTGGGCCAGGATGAGCAAATCATCTGGCTTCTTTACGTCGAAATCTGTGTACGTAATGATGGTGGCGTTGTCCAGCAACCCAAACGCATCTGTGTTGGTGCCGGGTAAGAAGATGGTGAAGTGCGTAATAGAGTCCTGCCTACCCAGCGTCCGGTTGTAAAACGCACGAATGGCCTCGGCCTGTTGCAGCAACGCGGCATCATCCTGTGTGGCTACCCCGCCTACTTTCACTACCTGCATACCTCCGGAAGCGACTGGTGGTAGTTGGTTGAACTGCGAGGCGACCAGGGCCGTAATTTCAATAGCGCTGGTTATGCCGCGGAAGGTCCACTGCCCGGAGCGGTGCCGGAGTCCCGGGGAGGTGCTGCGCACCTTGTAGGCCGCGGGTGCCCGCACTCGCAAGGTGTAGTCCACCACGTCGTATTCGTGGTAAGCCCGCATAGGCAACCAGCCCGAATGCGCGCTAAAGACGTTTACTTGCTCTGTGTAATACGATTTCGCCAGCGTGCCCGAATACGTCAACGTAATCTGCCGGGCTTTGCCAATACGCGCCTTGGGGTAGTGTATCGCTATCCGCTGCAACGTATCTGCGAAGTAGGGGTAATAACGCGGTAGCACGCGCTGCTGATCGGCACCGGGTGTTTGCAGACGCGCCAGATGATACCGCCGATTCAGATTGAATGCTATGCTTGTTGTTGTATCCGTCGGCGCTATCCACCAGGTATACCGACACGTAAAGGCATGCGTCTTTGGCTCCAACTGAAGCTGTACTTCTACTACTGGCGTAGCCTGGCAGGTTTGGGCAATTACCAATGCCACCAGCAACCCAATTAACAACAGCGAAGCTTTCATTTTAGCAGAATACAGCGTGCGGTTCTCTACTAGCAAAGTCTTTACAACATCGGCCGCAGTTCATCTAATGTGATGGTACCTTCATAAATCGCTTTGCCGATAATGGCGCCGTGCATCCCCACAGCGGCCAGTGCCTCTACATCAGCCAGCGTGGTCACGCCGCCCGAAGCGACCAGCTGCGCCTGTGGAAGCTGTTGCCGCAGCTGCTGGTACGTAGCCAGGGCGGGGCCTTGCAGCTTGCCGTCCTTGCTCACGTCGGTGCAGATGAAGGTGGTGGCGCCGGCCGCCAGGTAGTCTTCGATGAACTCCGCGAGCGTCCGTTCGCTCTGCTCGGCCCAGGCGTTGATGGAAATATGGTTGTCGCGGAAATCAGCCCCGATGATGATGCGCTCGGCCCCGAAGGTGCGCAGCCACTCCCCTACCAGCGCCGGCTCACGCACGGCAATGCTGCCGGCCGTAATCTGCCGCGCCCCTGCATCGAAAGCCTGCCGCACGGCGGCCTCGCTCTGCAAGCCCCCACCGAAGTCGATAGTCAAGTTGGTATGCCGGGCAATGCGCTCCAGCACGGGCAGGTTGACGGGCTGCTTGGCGCGGGCTCCATCCAGATCGACCAGGTGGAGGCGGCGTACGCCGGCCTGCTCGAAGCGCTGGGCCACGGCCAGCGGGTCCGAATCGTAGGTGGTTTGTTGGGAAAAGTCGCCCTCCGTCAGGCGTACGCACTGGCCGTTGATGAGGTCGATAGCGGGGATCATGTCCATGAGTTAGGGGTATGCATGTCATCCGAGTGCAGGGAGGAATCTGAACCATTGAAGATGCTTATTCAGATTCCTCCCTGCACTCGGAATGACAGTTACAGCTTTAAAAAATTCTCCAGAATACGCGTGCCTACCGGGCCGCTTTTTTCGGTGTGGAACTGCACAGCATAAAAATTCTCGTGCTGCACGGCGGCGCTGAATGGCGTTGGGTACTCGCCCTCGGCAATGGTGTAGCTGCCTACCGGCGCGTGGTAGCTATGCACAAAGTACACGTAGTCCTGCTCGCGCACTCCCTCGAACAAGGGTGAGCGGAGACGGTGCAGATTATTCCATCCCATGTGCGGCACTTTATGCTGAGCGTCGGCCACAAAGCGCTTCACCTCGAAGGGTAGGATGCCTAGCATGTCGGCGTTGTTTTCCTCGCTGTGCGTGCCCAGAAGTTGCATGCCCAAGCAAATACCCAGGAAGGGTTGCCGGCAGGTAGGCAGCACTTGGTCGAGGCCTTTGCTGCGCAGTTCCTGCATGGCTGTAGATGCCTCGCCCTCGCCTGGGAACAAGATCTTATCAGCGCTACGAATCTGCTCGGGGTCGGCCGTCAACGTGGCGTGTATGCCCAGCCGCTCCAGCGCAAACAACACCGACTGCACGTTGCCTCCTTTGTAATCAATTACTGCTATGTTCATTTGAGTAAGATAAAGTCAGACAACTCTATTTCCATTTGTTTAATCATTTGAATAAAATCAATTTCTTACGCCTTTCCTAACTTCCTGTATGAGTGTACTCAATCGTTTACTCCACATACTATTAGCTAACTTGACTTCACCTACTTATGCATAATGCGCAGTGTACCAATATATTAAATTATTTTATTCATTTGTTAAAACAAATGAATAAACTATAGAACCCCCTTTGTGCTAGGTATTTCCATCTTGCTGGCATCACGCACCAGCGCCATCTTCATCGACTTCGCAACTGCCTTAAAGATGGCTTCGATTTTGTGGTGTTCGTTCTGCCCTTCGGCTTTAATATTAAGGTTACAGCGAGCTGCGTCAGCGAAGCTTTTAAAGAAATGGTAAAACATTTCGGTAGGCATATCGCCGATTTTTTTCGCGTTTGAACTCCGCTTCCCACACTAGCCAAGGGCGACCAGAAAAGTCGATGGCGGCTTGGGCCAACACGTCGTCCATGGGTAGTAAAAAACCGTAGCGGGCCAAGCCGCGCTTGTCGCCGAGTGCCTGCGTAAACGCTTCGCCCAACGCAATAGCTGCGTCCTCAATAGTATGATGCTCGTCGATGTGTAGGTCGCCTTGTACTTCTATTTTCATGTCGACACCTGAGTGCTTGCTAAGCTGGTCGAGCATGTGGTCGAAAAAGCCGAGGCCGGTGTGCATCTGCGGCCGGCCGGCGCCGTCGAGATTCAGCTCCACCCGGATTTTGGTTTCGTTGGTGTCGCGCTGCACCACGGCCGTGCGAGCAGGTAGGCGCAGGCGTTGATAAATTTCTTCCCAGCTGGTAGTCGTCAGAGCGGCGCGCTCGTCGGACTCCTCCCCTATCAGAATTGCTTGGCACCCTAGGTTCTCGGCCAGCTGCACATCAGTCGGCCGGTCGCCGATGACGTAGGAGTTTGGCAGGTCGTAGTCGTGCTGGGCGTCGAGGTAGCGCGCTAGCATCCCGACACCAGGCTTGCGGGTGTTGAGGTTTTGGTGGGGGAAGCTGCGGTCGATGTGTTCGCGCACAAACTCCACGCCTTCCGCGCGCAGAATGTCGAGCATGAGCGTGTGCGCCGGCCAAAAGGTTTCCTCCGGGAAGCTGTCGGTACCCAGGCCATCCTGGTTGCTCACCAGCACCAGCTCGTAGTCCAGTTCGCGGGCAATGCGCGCCAGCCCAGAAATGGCGCCGGGCACAAACTGAAACTTATCCGGCGTGAGGGCGTCAATCTGCTGACTCGGTTGCGGCTCGATGAGAATGGTGCCGTCGCGGTCGATGAAGAGTACTTTTTTCATGTAGTGAAGTAGAAACTGTAGGGGCGGCTTGCAGCCGCCCACCAACACGCGCAGCCTGGCAAGACAGTTGGGTTTATAAATACTCGTTGAGAACAACGCAACAATAGCGGCCGCTTCTATATGCTAGAACTGACCGTTTCTATTTTGTACAGGGTAGGGTCGGCTACAAGCCGACCCTACCCTGGCTTACCGATACGCCCGCAGCGCTGCTAGCAGCGACTCATTTTCCTGAGGCGTGCCCACCGTGAGGCGCAGCGTGCCGGCGCAGCCGGGCTGGGTGGTACGGTTACGCACGACAATGCCTTTGCCGAGCAGGTACTCATACACCGCCGTCGCATCAGGGCGGAAGCGGGCCAGCAGGAAGTTGGCGTCGGAGGGGAATACCGCTTCCACGATTTCCAGGGCAGGAAGTTGTTGAGCCAGCTGGTCGCGGCTGGTGAGTAGCTCCTGTTTCATGGCCTCGAAGCGCGGCGCATCTTGCAAGGCGGCTAGCGCATGCTGCTGCGTGGCTTCCGATATATTATAAGGAGGCTTGATTTTGTTGAGGTAGCCAATGATTTCCGGCGAAGCGAAGGCCATGCCTAGGCGCAAGCCCGCCAGGCCCCAGGCTTTGGAGAAGGTTTGCAACACCACCAGGTTTGGAAATTCTGCCAGACGCTTGGTCCAGCTGGGCGCGGCGGCGAAGTCGGCGTAGGCCTCATCTACAACCACCAAGCCGCGGAAGCCGCGCAGCACTTGCTCGATATCCTCGGCGCGGAGCAGGTTGCCGGTGGGATTGTTGGGCGAGCACAGAAACACCAGCTTGGCATCGGAGGCCACAATACCTTCGATTAGCTCCGGCGAGAGTTGGAAGTCGGGCGTGAGGGGGTGGCGCTCCAAGGCCACGTCGTTCAGGTTCGCGGCTACCTCGTACATACCATAGGTAGGCGGCAGGATGAGGATGCGGTCCTGGCCGGGCGTGCAGGTGAGGCGCACCAGCAAGTCGATAGCCTCGTCGGAGCCATTGCCGAGAAAAATGTGGGTAGGCTCCACGGCTTTCAGCTTGGCCAGCTCGGCTTTCACCTCGCGCTGCAAGGGGTCGGGGTAGCGGTTGAAGCTGGCGGGGCCAGCCGAGCCCAGGCTGTTTTCGTTGGCGTCGAGCATCACCTGCGCCTCGCCCTGAAACTCGTCGCGGGCCGAGGAGTAGGGTTTCATCGCGCGGATATTCGGGCGAACCAGATTTTCTAAGTCAAACATGAATCGCAGATTAACGCTGATTTTTTTGATTTCGCAGATAGTTTACCAACCAATGTCAGCACGCGAGATTTTTCACGTCGCGCAGCATGACGTTCTCTTATCTTACTTTTTCCATCAGTGACTCCAGCCGCAATGTCACGGCGCGGGCGTGGGCGCGGAGGCCTTCGGCTTCAGCCATCGTTTCCACAACGGGCCCTACCTGTCGTAACCCCTGAGCGGTGATGCGCTGGAAGGTAATTTTCTTCAGGAACGAATCCAGCGACACGCCACTATAGTTGCGGGCGTAGCCGTTGGTGGGCAGCGTATGGTTGGTGCCCGAAGCGTAGTCGCCGGCGGCTTCGGGCGTGAGGTGCCCCAGGAACACCGAGCCGGCGCTGGTAACGCTTTCGGCCAACTGCTCGGCATTTTCCACCGACAGAATCAAGTGCTCGGGCGCGTACTGGTTCGAGAAAAACAGCATCTCTTCCGGCGTGCGCAGCAGAATGGCGCGACTCTCTTGCAAGGCCTGGGCCGCTACCTCGCGGCGGGGCAACTCGGCTAACTGGCGCGCCACCTCAGCCGTTACCTGGGGTAGCAGCTCCACCGAGTCAGTGAGCAGCAGTACCTGCGAGTCGGGGCCGTGCTCGGCCTGGCTCAGCAAGTCGGCCGCCACGAAGGCGGGGTTGGCAGTGCTATCGGCAATAACCAGCACCTCCGACGGCCCGGCGGGCATGTCAATGGCCACCCCGTGGCGAGTAGCCAGCTGCTTGGCGGCCGTCACGTAGCGGTTGCCGGGGCCGAAGATTTTGTCGACGGCCGGCACGCTCTCGGTACCGCCGGTGAGGGCGGCCACGGCCTGCGCCCCACCCGCCTTAACAATCGTCGTGATACCCAGCAGCTGCGCCGTGAACAGAATCACCGGGTTCACGGAGCCGTCTTTCTGCGGCGGCGTGCACAGCACCACCTCCGGGCAACCCGCTAGCCGCGCCGGTACGCCCAGCATCAGCAAGGTGCTGAACAGCGGCGCCGTGCCTCCCGGAATGTAGAGCCCTACCCGCTGCACCGGCACCGATTTGCGCCAGCACGTCACGCCCGGCATGGTTTCTACTGGTTCTTCCGCATGAAATTGGGTGGCGTGAAATTTCTCCACGTTGGCACGAGCCTGCCGGATGGCCTGCTGCAACTCGGCGGGCACTTGCGCAGCGGCGGCTTCCAGTTCGGCCCCGCTCACGCGCAGGTTGGTGAGCTGCACGCCATCGAAGGTAGCCGCATAATGGCGCAGGGCCTCGTCGCCACGCTGGCGCACATCGGCAAAAATCTGTGCCACGCGCGCCTCCACCTCAGCGGCCTCGGCGGCGGCGGCCCGCTGTTGCAACGCCGGCCACTCGGCCGGCACGGGGTATTGAAAGGTTTGCATTTTTTAGGAGCTGATAGCTATTCGCTGTTGGCTGATAGCTGTTTTTCTTCCACTCAAGAGAAGCTAACAGCTATCAGCCAACAGCGAATAGCTCAAAATCTAGGCTATCATCTTTTCAATCGGCAGCACGAGCAGGCCCTCGGCCCCAACGGCTTTGAGCTGGTCGGTGACGTGCCAAAAGTCATCCTCGTTCACCACCGACTGCACCGACACCCAGCCTTCCTCGGCCAGCTTGGTTACGGTAGGCGACTTGATGCCGGGCAACAAGGCCTTCACCTGGTCGAGCGCCGCCACAGGGGCGTTCAGGATAATATATTTGTTGCGGCGGGCGCGGCGCACGGCCTGCATCCGGAAGCGCAGCTGGTCGAGCAACTCCTGCTTTTCGGCCGACAGGTTTTGGTTGGCAATCAGCACCGCCTCGGAGCGAAACACGGTTTCCACTTCGCGCAGGCCGTTGCCCAGCAAGGTAGAGCCGCTGCTCACGATGTCGCAAATAGCGTCGGCCAGGCCAATGCTGGGAGCAATTTCCACTGAGCCGCTGATGGTGTGCAGTTGGGCTTTCACGCCTTCTCCGGCCAGGTAGCGGCCCAGGATTTCGGGGTAGGATGTGGCAATATTCTTCCCTGCCAAATCGCCTACCCCGTTGTACTCAGCACCGCGGGGCACGGCCAGGCTCAGGCGGCACTTGCTGAAGCCCAAGGTTTCCACTTCCAGCGCCGGCAGCCCGGCTTCGATGAGCACGTTCTGCCCCACAATACCCAGGTCGGCCACGCCATCCTGCACGTAGCCGGGAATGTCGTCGTCGCGCAGAAACAGGATTTCGAGGGGGAAGTTGGTGGCTTCGGTTTTGAGCTTATAGGTACTGCTGAGGAAGGAAATACCGCACTCACGAATTAGATTCAGGGAATCTTCGCTCAGGCGGCCCGACTTCTGAATGGCCAGACGAATCATGTTGGTTATTAAAAAGTAAGAATTAAAAATTAAGAAGCTCCGAGTAGGTAGCGCTTAATTTTTACGTCGGTGGGAAGGACAAATTGGGAAGGCACCCCGGCGAAAATCGCCCACAACGGGTAGGGCCGTCCTGCGGGAACGGCCGGGGAGCTGGTAATGCAGCCTCCCAACGGGGCAATATGATTCATGGATTCCTCTAGAAAGAGGAATGATGTTCGTGTGCATGATGATGCGCCACGCGCAGCCGGCCGGCGGCCACAGGGGCGGCGGGGCAAAGGCAGATTAGCGAGGAGGCAACAACGAACATAGAAAAAGCAACTAGTGGCACAAAAGTACACGCCCGACGGTAGGATGAAAATTTTTTACCGAAAAAATTCAGCAACGTCAGATCTTTGCACCTCAATTGTGCAAAAAACTCTCGTTTTGGCACAATTGTTTCGAGTTTAGTTGTTTCTGATCTGCTTCGCCTACTTTTTTATTGTTGCATGAATTTTCGCTCTCGTCGCCTGTTGCTGGCTTGTTTTAGTTTATGGGCCGGCTCTGCTCTTTTTAATAGCACCGCTACCTACGCACAACAGGTACCCGCTGCCGACACTACCAGGCAAAAATCAGCTGGAACCCCAGCGCAGGCTCCGGCTGCCCTGGCCTCTGCCACCACCGGGCAACCCCAGCTTCCCCTACCCCAGGCCAGCCCGCACGCTGTGATTGCGCAAACCTTGGGGCTGACAGACGTGACGGTAGACTACCACTCGCCCGCCGTGCGGAGCCGGGCCGTGTGGGGTGCTCTGGTGCCCTATAACCAAGTGTGGCGGGCGGGTGCCAACGAAAACACGCTGATTACGTTTTCACGCCCCGTGAAGCTGAACGGCAAGGACGTGGCAGCGGGCCAGTACTCGCTGTACGTCTACCCGCGGGCCGATTCGGAGTGGGACTTCATTCTGAACCGCGTGACTACGCACTGGGGCACCGAGAACTACGACCCCAAAGACGATGTGGTGCACGTGCCCGTATTGCCCGAAAAAGCTAATTTCCAGGAAACCCTGCTCTATTGGTTTTCGGAAGTGAAACCCGCCAGCGGCCGTCTTAATCTTACGTGGGAACGACGCACGCTAAGTATGCTTATTGAAACCGACGTGCAGACGCAAGTGCTGGCCGGTATTGCCCAAACGCTTACGCAACATCCCGGCAACTGGCAGCTACTGGCCCAAGCCGCCGACTATCTGGTGCAGAACAACCTGCAACCAGAACTGGCCCTACGCTACATCAACGAGTCGTTGCGCCTCAACGATGCGTACGCCAATAATTGGATTAAGGCCCAACTGTTAGCCTCCCAGCAGGACTATACTACAGCTCTCATCTACACCCGCAAGGCTCTAAAACTAGGCTCTAAAGATGATGACGACTTTAAAAATCAGCAGGCCACCATGCGTGTCGCCCTCACGGAGTGGCAGGCCAAGGCGTACTAAGTAGTATTCCAAGAGCAAGCATTCAACTAGAAGGGGTATGTAGCTGAGCTACATACCCCTTCTAGTTTTACTACTGAAACTGTATTCAAAAGACGTCCGTCACCTTGGCACAGGCCTTATATAATGTATAATTTATCCTATAAACACTTAGTTAAGCCACGCAGCTTTAAAACATCTATACTATACTTGCAGATCGATTTTCTCTTGTTTATTCTTTTTACACATATATGAAGAAACCTTTACTCTTTCTTACCCTTGCATTCCTACCTTTCGTAACAAAGGCGCAGTCAGCCGTGGCTATTGGACGCTTGATTGGGAGCGGTGTTGTGTTGGCTACGCGAACCAAGTCGAAGGCGGCGCACAAAGCGGACAAGGCCGCCGCTACTACCACGCATTTTAAGGCTGGCTCGCAGTCTATTCCGCAGAAGCGGACGCCGCCCAACCAGGTACAAGGCAAAGCCAAAGAGGATATCCAAACGCTGGAATCGTTTCTGACTTCCTGCCAGCAAGCCTATGCCCGGCCGGAGGAGAAAACCATTTGCCTGACTCCGGATTTTGCCCGCACGCTCATCCAGAATATTCACAAGGTGCAGCCTACCTGGAACGTGCAACCCTACAAGCTGGAACTAGCCTTTTACGAACAGGAGCAGCAGCGTCGTCAGCAGCCTCCCGTTGCCGGTGAAGTTGGTCAGTAACGCACGTAATGTACTAGAGAACAACAGCGCCTTCTTACCATCCGAGGGTAGGGAGGCGCTGCTGTTGTTGACTTAAGTTCTAAAACCGCCCGATCAGGCGCAGGTTTACTACCCGTTGCGAGAGGTAATTGGCCACGGCGTACGTCCGGCCATTGATGTCCTGCACGTAGCTATAGCCGGCTACGTTATTGGCTTGCAGCACGTTGAGGATTTCTAACCCGAGCCACAGGCTTTGCAACTGGCCGGGGTGGCGGCTATTCTCGGACTCGGCGCGCACCGTTAGCACTTTGGAGAAGCCCAGGTCTACGCGCTTGTAGGAGCGCACTAGCGTGCTGGTGCCGCGGGCGTCGGGGTCATTGGGGGGGCTGAAGGGTAGGCCCGTGCCGAAAACTAGGTTCACGTAGCCTCGCACCGAAGGATTGTCGGGAAGGTGGTCCTGGAAGAAAATGCCCGCGTTCAGGCGCTGGTCGCTGGGGCGGCGGATGTAGCCTTTGGCTTCCCTACCCGTTACTTGGCCCTGGGCGTTGTAGACGTTCATCGAGTCGCCATCCAGGTTCTCGCGCGTTGTCAGCACGCCCAGGCTGAACCACGATTCGGCGCCGCGCACAAACTCCCCGCTGATGCGCGCATCGATTCCGGCGGCGTAGGCACGGGCGTTGTTTTTGGCAAAGTAGCGCAGGCGCAGGTTGTCCACGTCGTAGGGCACCACGTCGGTCAGGTACTTATAATACACCTCGCCCGAGAAGCGGAACGGCCGGTCAAACTGCTGAAAACGGATTTCGGTGCCGGCAATGGCGTGCAGTGACTTCTGCGCCCGCAACTCGGGATTGAGTTGAGCCTGAATGAGCAGCGCATCTTGCGGGGTAGCCTGCGTGCCGGTCTGGTTGCGCAGCTCGCGGTAAAAGGGCGGCTGAGCATACAGGCCCACGGCCGCCTTATACGATACATTAGGGTGGCGGCGCGACACCTGCGCATACTGCACTCGCGGGCTCACGACTAGCTGCTGATTGACAGACCAGTAGTGCGCCCGTACGCCCAGCGTCAGCGTACGCAACGAGTCAATATCAACGGTATTCTGCACGTAGCCTTGCGTGCGGTAGCTGTTCAGGTTCAGGTCTGACACCAGGCGGGTGCGGCGGTACTCGGGCACGTAATCAGCCGAATCTACGAAGCTATACTCGTCCAGCTGATCGTCAATCTGCTCCCTACCCGTCTTCACCCCGAAGCGTACTAGGTGGCGGGCGGCGGGTGTCCACTGGCCGCGGGCTTCCAGCGTAAAGACTTTGGCCAGCAGCGTGTTGCGGGAGTGGTCGAAGCGGGAGCCTACGTCGCGCACGCGCACCTCGCGGTTGAAATCGGGGCCAGGGGTGCGGTTCACCTCCGAGAAACGGTAGCTGGCCTCCACGTCGCGGTACTCCAGCTCCCGCGATATAAACGCGCCGGCCAGCAGCTCGCCTTGCAGGCGGTCGGTGAAGCGGTGGCGCAGGTTCAGGCCGCCTTGGTAGGTGTCGTACTGCATCCGCTCGCGGCCGTCGTAGAAGATGGTGAGGCGCGTGAGTTGGTTGCCCGCTACGTTGAAGGTGCTCTGCCCGCTCTCCGGCGTGAAACGAAAATCGTTGTGGGCCGTTGTGGCTAGTATTCCCAACGAGGTGCGGGTTTCATCACCCGCACGGCCCAGGTTAGCATTCACGTAGAACTGGCCGTCGTAGAAGGTAGGGTTGTAGCCGCCCTGCTGCTGGCGTAGCGACTGGAGCACGTAGCGGGCGTTTTTGTAGCGCACGCCGGCCAGGTAGCTCACGCGCTTATTGGGTGAAGTGGCTTCCACGTGGGCCGTGCCACCTACCAGACTAGCCGAGCCCGAAGCAGCAAAACGGCGGGGCGTTTTGTACTGCGCGCTCAGCACCGAGGACAGTTTATCACCATACTTCGGCTGCCAGCCCCCGGTCGAAAACTCCACGTTCTCCACCAAATCGGGGTTGATGAAGCTGAGGCCTTCCTGTTGGGCGGCCGTCACCAGAAACGGCCGGTATACCTCGAAGCCGTTCACATACACGAGGTTTTCCTCGTAGTTACCGCCCCGCACCGAGTAGGTGCTGGTCAGTTCGTTGTTGGCTACCACGCCAGGTAGGGTGGTCAGGATCTTGTTGAAATCGCCAAAGGTGGAGGGCAATTCCTTCACCGCCCGCGGGTCGAGGGGCGTGAGGCTGACTTGCTCGCGGGTATCGGCTTGGTCGCGGCGGCCGCGTACGGTTACGTTGCCGATAGCGCGGGAATCGGCCTGCAAGGTGAGCTGCAATGGCTGAGGTATAGTGGTCGCCAGAGGCACACGCAGAGCCTGAAATCCTAGGCTGCGCACCACCAGCACCGGCGCGGGTTCACCCGCCGGAAATAACACCCGCAGCCGAAAATAGCCTTGCTCGTTTGTCGTAGTGCCGCCGGGCTGGCCTTCCACGCCTACCCCTACCTGGGGCAATGGCTCGCCGGCCGCGTCGCGGACAGTGCCACTCACCAACTGCGAAGCTACTTGCTGCGCCACGGCGGCGGGCATTCCACCCAACAGCAACACCGCTACAATTCCCCAAAAAAAACAACCCGAACGGTCCGAGTGCGTCATATATTGATTATCTAATATGCTAATTGGTTGATATGCTGATGATATAATGCAACACTACGACCTCACTGACAACCATTCTATAACACCTATCATATAACTCCATCAACTCATTAGCGCATTAGCGCATTAGCAATCAATACGCCACCTCATCCACCTGTTGGCGCAACTTGGACAGCGTGCCCACCGGGTCGCCGCCGCTGAACACAAAGCTACCGGCCACCAGTACATCGGCGCCGGCCTGCACCAGGGCGGCGGCATTATCGCTGCTCACGCCCCCATCGATTTCAATAAGAGCCGGGGAGCCACAGTCTACCAGCAATTCTTTTAGGGCAGCTACTTTACGCAGGGTGTTCGGGATGAACGTTTGGCCGCCGAAGCCGGGATTCACGGACATCACCAATACCATATCCAGATCGGGGGCAATATCTTCGAGCAAACTCACGGGGGTAGCCGGATTCAGAGCCACGCAGGCTTTGCAGCCCAGCTTCTTGATTTGCTGCACCACCCGATGCAGGTGCGGACAAGCCTCGTAATGCACCGTGATGCTACTAGCGCCCGCATCGCGAATGGCGTGCAGGTAGTCCTGCGGACTTTCGATCATCAGGTGCACGTCGAGGGGCTGCTTGGCGTAGCGGGCAATGGCTTCCAGCACGGGCACACCAAAGGAAATATTAGGCACGAAACGGCCGTCCATCACGTCGCAATGCAGCCAGTCGGCGGCGCTATCGGCCAAGCGCTCCACTTCGGCTTGCAGGTTGGCAAAATCACTGGCCAGCAGCGAAGGCGCCAGCTGAGGTTTCGGACGGGTAGCATTCATAGGGCGAAGATAGTAGTGAAACGGTGAGTGGTGAGATAGTGAGGTTGATGTTCTAATAGCGCCATGTGCGCAAACTGCGCCAGCAGAACGTCAACCTCACCCTCTCACCACTCACCATTTCATTACTTTTTCCAGGCTTGCCAGTCGATTTCGCCGTTTTCGCGCTTGCGCAGGAAGTAGGTTTGGTCGTCTTTCTGGGTTTTACCGAAGGTCACGTCGCCCCGGCAATCGAGGCATTTCACGCTGGTATATTTGAATTTGTCCTGGGCCACGCGGGAGGTGAGGTCCAGGTTATCGGAGCCGCACAGGCCGCAGGCGGGCACGTCGGGGAAGCTCAGACGGTCGTATTCGGCCACTACCTCGTGGAAGTTGGGGCCTTGCACGGTGAAGTGAAACTGTCGTCGACCAATGCGCTTGGTCACCATTAATTGTAACATCGAAAAAAAGTAAGGAATTAAAAAAACAAGAGAAAGCCAGCCGTGAACCAGGCCAGCGGCTGCGCTACAATCGAATCAGGCGCAACGTGTAGGGGGGGCCGCCGCTCCTACCCAATCGGCAGCTATATACACCCGGCCGCAACGCGGTAGTAGGCAGCTGCACGATGGCGGCGTTAGATGCGGGCAACAGCAGCGTTGTTACCAGCGCCCCCCGCACATCGTAGAGGCGCACTTCCAGCGGCTGACTGCGTAGCTCGGCGGGGAGCTGCAGGGTGCACGCGGCCGCGCCGGCCGGCACAGGATTCGGATACAATTGTACCCGATTCCCTACCCCCACGGTGGGCGCCGTGGGTAGGGGGATACCCGCCACCGCTTGCTGCGCCCGCCCAAAGTTGGGGATGCCGTAGCCTAAGAGAGTATCCGGCGTGGTGGCTTGCGAAGCCGAGCGTTGCAGATACTCAATTACCTGCTGCGGCGTGAGCGTGGGGTGTGCCTGCCAAAAACCGGCGGCCAGTCCCGCCGTGATAGGGCTGGAAAAGGAGGTACCATTGCCGCGCCCTATGGCTCCGCTGGGATACACAAAGGCCGCCTGCCGGCCCATAGCACTCACATTGGGCTTCAGGCGGTTATCGGCCGTAGGACCAATAGAACTGAAGTTAGCCCGAGCGCCCAGCGAATCCACAGCGCCTACCGTCAGGATGGAATCAGCGTCGGCGGGGGCCGTGAGGTAGCGCCAGCGGTTGTTGCCCTCGTTGCCGGCACTGCTGACTACCAGCATTCCTACCCGCCCCGCCACGGTAGCCGCCCGCGTGCTGAGTGCGGTGCGGCCATCTAGCTCGGCGTAGGTGTAGTCGACAGAAGGTGCGTCGAAGGTGTTGTAGCCCAACGAAGAGTTGATGATGTCGATGCCCAGTGAATCGGCGCGCTCGGCGGCAATCAACCAGTTGACTTCCTCAACCGGGTGCTCCGAGGCGACATCTTCCGTAACAAACAGATGGTAGGTTGCCTGCGGAGCCGTACCGATAAAGACGCCGGGTTGGTTACCGGCCATCGTGGAGAGCACCAGCGTACCGTGGTTGTCATACTGATATACATTCTGGTCGCGTCCAACGAAGTTGTACACGCTAGCTAAGCGGTTTTCCTGATAGAGCGAGGCGAAAACCGCCCCCGTATTCACTCCCGGAAAGCCACCATCAAATACGGCAATCTGCATGCCTTCGCCCCGAAAACCAGCATCGTGCATCACGTCGGCCCCAATCTGGTGGGTTTGGGCGTAAGCCCTGCCGTAGCCGGCGCGGGTACCGGCGGGGCGGGCGACAGTAGGCACGCTACCCTCGCCGACCGGCGAAACGACAACCCCTACCCCACTCCGATTGAGCGTACGCGCACTTCGCACGCACGGCAGCGCCTGCACCACGGCCAGGGTAGCAGAGTCGCACTCCACTACCACCGCATTGAACCACCGCGAGGTGTACCATACCTTGGCACCGCTTACGGACTGCACCTGCTCTACGTAGACAGGATCTACAGGTAGGTCGCGGGGTTGTAGGGCGATGCCTTGGCGGGTACGGCGCTCCAGGGCGCGGGCGGTTAGAAAGCGTTGGGGGGCGCTGAGGCTGTATGGGGTGTTGGCTTTGTCGCGCAGATAGACCAGGTGCTTGCGCACAGTGGGCACGCCTGGGGGCCGCAGCGCAGCTGCCGCCCGGTTTGTAAATGACCAACAGGCCATTACTAATAAAATGAGAATCCGCATGAGGATGGGGCTACTTATTAGCTTCCAAGATACAGCTTTTTTGCGGCTTCTACGTATTTTAATACCCTCTCTCTATCCCAATATTCCTTTGCAATACAAAGGAGAAACGGCCCGTGTTTCCACAGGCCGTTTCTCATATTTTTAGCAAACTAAGAACTATCCTACCGCTTATAGATTACCGGTTTCCAACAGCGTTTCCCGGCGCACCTGCCCACGATATATATTGGTTTTGGAGGGAACACAATTGCCGGTACCGCAGTACACAAACCGCCTCCGCACGCGTGCTACCGGACCTACGCCCTGGGCATACACCTGCCGGTACTTGGCCACGTTGTAGAGGCCGTCGTCGAGGGTAGTGCCGGTGGCAGTATTGAGTTCGGTATCGGTGGTGGTTACGGTGCGTTCGTAAGTGCGGCCGTTCACCGTATAGGACTCCCCTACTTGCTGGTACTGCCGGTTCTGGGCCGTCACGGTATCCAAGGCGTTGTACGCGTCGCGGTTCCAGCTGTAGCCGGTGCGGGTAGGAAACACCAGCTCCACGGTGCGGCGGTTGTTGCGAATCTGTTGTAGGGTACGGTCAGTGG
Source organism: Hymenobacter sp. NBH84 (assembly GCF_014217645.1). NCBI lineage: Bacteria > Pseudomonadati > Bacteroidota > Cytophagia > Cytophagales > Hymenobacteraceae > Hymenobacter > Hymenobacter sp. NBH84. Next base: position 1,721,422 of record NZ_CP043644.1, on the reverse strand, counting down.
GCAGCAGCACCAGGGTGCTGTCGTCCTGCCAGGCATCGGTGGCGGTAGCGCGGCGCGAGCGGATCACGTTGTAAGCCGTCTGCCCGCTGGCATCGGTGAAGGTACCCGCCACCCGCTCCCGGAACTGAAACTGCTGCACCGTCAGCACGTTGTCGCGCCAGAGGCTGTCAGTCACGGCGTAGGTACGGTAGGTGCCTACCGTCACAGGGTAGTAATCGTTTTCGGGTGCGGGTGTTTCCTCATTGCTTTCTGTGCAGGCCACAGCGGCCAACACCAGTGAGCCAATAAGTAGTAACTGGCCTAGCGGCCGCGTATAGCGTTGCGTCATAATTCAGTTTCTAGTTGTCAGTTGCTAGTTAGACTGTCATTTCGAGCTTGTCGAGAAATCTCGCGTGCTACAGTAATCCAATCGTTAGGAATTACCAGGAGGACGCAAGATTTCTCGACAAGCTCGAAATGACGGTCTTCATATACAACTTGCTACGGGCAACCCGCCACTTAAAGAGCAGCTAGCTCGGCCGGCAGTGGTAGCTCGCCAATAACGTGCCGTTCTATCCAACCGCCGCCCAGCACGTCCTGGCCGTCGTAGAACACGGCGGCCTGACCGGGCGTGATGGCGTGCACGGGCTCCTCAAAGTAGACGCGAACTTTATCGCCTACCTGCTCCAGAAACGCTGGAGCGCCATCGTGGTTGTACCGCACTTTGGTGGTACTGGGAACCAGACCGCGGCCTTCCAGAGAGGCAAATTTGCCCATATTCAGCTTGCCAACCACGGTGGCCGTACTGGCCAAGTCGTCGTAATTGCCCAGCACTACCTGGTTGGTTTCGGGGTGAATGGCCGTGACGTAGACCGGGAAACCCAGCGCCACGCCCAGGCCCTTGCGCTGCCCAATGGTGTAGAAGGGGTAGCCCGCGTGGGTACCCACCACTGTACCGTCGCGCAGCACAAACTGGCCGCCAGCCACGCGCTCCTCCAGGCCCGGCACCCGGCGACGCAGAAAACCACGGTAGTCGTTGTCAGGAATGAAGCAGATTTCGTAGCTCTCGGGCTTGTTTACCAGCTCTGTGAAGCCACGGCGGCGTGCCTCGTCGTAAATCTCGGTTTTACGCATGGCGCCCAAGGGGAATAGCGTGCGGCTCAGGCTTTCCTGCGACACCCCCCACAGGGCGTACGACTGGTCCTTGTTCTCGTCCACGCCTTTGCTAATCACGTAGCGGCCGTCTTCGTGGCGCACCTGAGCGTAGTGACCCGTGGCGATAAACTCGCAGCCAAGCTGATCGGCGCGGCGCAGCAAGGCATCCCACTTGATGTGGGTGTTGCAGAGCACGCAAGGGTTGGGCGTGCGGCCCGCTAAGTACTCGTCGGTGAAGTTGCTAATGACAAAATCCCCGAACTCGTCGCGGATGTCAATGATATAGTGCGGAAAACCCAGCTCCACGGCAATCTGCCGGGCGTCGTTGATGCTGTCGAGGGAGCAGCAGCCGGTTTCCTTTTTGGAACCACCCGCCGAAGCATAGTCCCAGGTTTTCATGGTCATACCGACCACCTCGTAGCCTTGCTCGTGCAGCAGTACCGCCGCCACCGAGCTGTCGATGCCGCCGCTCATCGCGACCAGCACCCGTCCTTTCATCGTGTTCATGGAGAGTAGAAAAACGCCCGGGAGTCCAAAGTTCCCGGCCGCTGGGCAAAGATACGGAATTGCGTTTTGAGGCTGATTGTCGTTGTCATTCCGCGCAGAGCGAGAAATCTAAAAAACACCAACACAACGATTATTCAACAGATTCCTCGCCGTGCGCGGAATGGCAAGTATACTTTTGTCAATCTTTGCACTTTCAACCGGCCGGTGCTTGCGGGCTGGGCGTCTAATAAAACCACGGCCCCAAGTTCCCCAAGTCCCTAAGACCCTACCCCTCTATGCTCCGTATCCCCGTTCTCGTTCGCGGCATCAACAACCTATCCGACGCCCGCTACTGCGCCGGCATGGGCGCCGACGGCCTCATCTTCACCCTCGACCCTACCCTGCCTGATGCCGTGACGCCTACCCTCATGGGTGAGCTGGCCGGTTGGGTGGCCGGCGTGAAGCTGCTGGGCGAGTTCGACGCGCAGCCGGTATCAGAGATTAATCGGCTGGTGGAGGAATGTGGCCTTCAGGAAGTGTTGCTACGACAGCTACCTACCACGCCACTTTCGGTAGCCTCTTTGCTGACTGTGAACCTCGCCGATACCATCAGCAACGCCCAGCGCGAGGAAATGGCGCAGCAATACACCTCCGTTTTCCCGGCTGGTTTTGGGGTAGTCGTCACGCTCGATTCGACTCACCTAGACATTACCACTCAGCAGGCGCTGGCAGAAGCCGCCGCCCGTTTCCCGCTATGGCTCAACGGTGCTATTACCCCCAACAACGTGCTTTCCCTACTCGATACCGTGCAGCCGGCCGGCTTCATCCTCTCCGGCGGCGACGAAATCAAGCCCGGCCTGCGCGATTTTACGGAGTTGGAAGCAGTGTTTGAGGCGTTAGAAGAGTAGAGAGAGGAAAGAGTAAAAAGTCGTTTGTCATCCTGCGCTTGCGAAGGACCTTCTCACGTCAGCATGAGTCGTTGTTACGCCTGTCGTTCTGCCATGATAAGGTCCTTCGCTGCGCTCAGGATGACAGACTGTTTCTATTCACAACCTCAATAATCCCTATTCTCTCAACTCAGCGTAAACTGTACGTACTTAATCGGCACGCCCAACGTGCGGTATTTGCGTTCGAAGGTTGTCTGGATGTCCTCGGCGTGGGGTAGCAGCTCGGGCGTGGCGTAGAGGTCTTTGGTGTGCGCCAGAATGGTAGCGCCGGGGCGTTCTTGCAGTACCTCCAGCGTATAATCGAACAGTCCTTCGTTGTCGGTTTTGAGGTGGATGAGGCCGCCGGGCTGTAAGGTTTGCTGGTACAAATCAAGGAAGCGCGGTGAGGTGAGACGACGCTTGATATCCCGGTCGCGGGGGCGCGGGTCGGGGAAGGTAATCCAGATTTCGGCCAACTCGCCGGGCGCGAAGTGCGTGAGCAGATCGTGGGCGCGGGTGCGCACGAAGCCCACATTCGTGAGACCCAACGCCTCGGCACGAGTACTCCCCCGCCAAATTCGGTCACCCTTGATGTCGAGGCCCAGGAAATTGCGTTCGGGGTAGCGCTCGGCCAGCCCTACCGTGTACTCGCCCTTGCCGCAGCCTACCTCTAAGGTAATGGGATGGTTATTCTGAAAAAAAGCCTCGTGCCAACGCCCGCCCAATTGCTGATACGTGTCCTTACCCGGTTCTACAATATCCGGACGGTTAGCATTTTCCGCAAAGCGGATTAATTTGATTCGACTCACGGAGTGGTGAAATGGTGCGATTGAGAATGGTAACCCGTCTGTCATCCTGCGCTTGCGAAGAACCTCTCACGGTAGAACGACAGGCGTAACAACGACTCGTTCTAACCTGATAAGGTCCTTCGCAAGCGCAGGATGACAGCGAAAAAAGTATTAAAGCTCGTCTACCTCGGCCACTACAAAAGTACTACCGCCGATATAGACGACGTCTTCGGCCGTGGCGGCGGCGCGGGCCGCTTGCACCGCTTCGGCCACTGTGGGGTAGGCGGCGCCGTGCAGCCCTACTTCGGCCGCCTGAGCAGCCAGCGCTTCGGCTGGCAAAGCCCGAGGGATGCTGGCCTGGCAGAAATAGTAGGTGGCCTCTGGGGGTAGCAGGCGCAGTACCGGGGACACGTCTTTATCATTAACAACACCTAGTACAAGATGCAGTTGTTGGTGCGGCAGTTGGGCCAATTGGTGCATGGTCAGGCGCAGGCCGGCTTCATTATGGGCCGTGTCGCAGATGGTGAGAGGCTGACGACTGATGATGGTCCAGCGACCAGCAAAGCCGGTGAGGCGGCTGACTTCACGCAAGCCCGTGCGCAAGGCATCTTCTGAAATCGTGAAACCCTGTTGCCGCAATTCGTCCACCGTGGCCAGCACGCCGGGCAGGTTCAGGCGCTGGTAGTCGCCCAGCAACCCTAGCTCCAACTGCGCCAGGTAGGGTGCGCCGTGGCGTTGCACGTCTACGAGCTGGGTAGCCGCATCAGACGCAACAGTTTCCACGGGTTGCAAGACTTGATATTCCTGATCAGCAAAAAGCAATGGAGCGTTTTCCGCCTGAGCTTTCTGCTCGAAAACCTCCACTACCTCCGGCTGGGTCTGGCTGATGATGGCCGGTACGCCGGGCTTAATGATGCCCGCTTTCTCGGCGGCAATCAGTGGCAGCGTGTCGCCGAGCATAGCTTGGTGGTCGTAGCTGATGTTGGTGATGAGCGAGACGAGCGGCGTAATGATGTTGGTGGAATCCAGCCGGCCACCCAGCCCTACCTCTACTACGGCAATATCTACCTGCTCCTCGGCAAAATACGAGTAGGCCAGCGCCACGCACATCTCAAAAAACGACGGCTGGATTTCCTCGAACAACGGCTGCCATCTCGCTACCCATTGCACCAGATAATCGGGCGTTAGCTCTTGTCCGTTGAGGCGGATGCGCTCCGTGAACTCGCGCAGGTGCGGCGACGTGTAGAGCCCTACCCGGTAGCCGGCCGCTTGCAACACGGCGGCCAGCATGTTGGAGCTGCTCCCCTTGCCGTTGGTGCCCGCCACGTGCACAGCCCAAAACTTTCGCTCGGGGTTGCCCATTGCCGCCGCCAGTGCTTCCGTGTTGCCGAGGCCTTTCTTGAAGCCCGCCGCCCCTACCCGCTGGTACATGGGCAGTTGCTGATAAAGATAAGCCAGGGTTTCGGTGTAGTTCATCAGAAGCGGACTAGAAGGACAACGCCGCCGACCAGAAATCCAGTCGGCGGCGTTGCAAAAGTAACAGAAAGCGGTTTTATCGCACTGTAAAGCGGAAGGTGTAATAGCCCGAGCCACCGCCCGTGGCCGAGGTAGTCCGCCGGAACTCGGCGTTTTGCAGGGCGTCGCGGCAAGCCTTTTCCTGAGCCGCCGACACGTTACCGGACACCTTCGTAATAGCATCTACCTCACCATCGGCATTCACCTTGATGCGGAAGCGCACGAAACCGGAGTTATTGTCCAGCGCCGGCGCAGTGGGGCGGTTCACAAAGGCCCAACCGCTCATTTCGAGCCCGCCCGCGCCGCCGCTGCCGGGGCTGCTGCCGCTACCACCGCTGCCGGGCTGTCCATATAGTGCCTTGGCATCGAGGGTGCCGCGTGGGTCGCCTTGGTCACCCACGCTGCCGGGCCGGTCGCCGTTGTTGTTGCCTGTGGGCGTGTTGCTGGTGCCGTTCACGCCGTTGCCGCCACCCGAGGCACTACCGCGGGGCGTGTAGAGCGTGCGGGGCTTGGGAGCTGGTTTGGGCGGCGCTTCTTCCCGTACCTCCTCGCGGGGTGGCTCGGGGGTAGGCCGGGGCGCAGCCCGCGTCACGGGCGGTACCGATACAGGACTCTCCTCGGCCTCGCTGGTTATTATCTTCTCCTGCACGGCCGGCTGGGGCGGGCTCGGCGGTGGCGTTACGGGAGCGGCCCGCGGCTGAGGCGACGGATTATTGGCGGGCGGACGGCTGTCCTCGCGGTTGCGCGAGTCGTTGGCCGTGGCTAGGCTCTGAATGTCGCCCGAACCGGCCTCATCAATACCATAGTTCAGCTCTACCCCATCGCCACCAAAGGTCAGGGGCGGATCGGGCTCCCGAAATACAGTAAATACAAACACCGCGGCCAGCAGTCCGTGAATAATCACGGCTCCCAGGAGGGCCTCGCGGCGGTGCTCTTCGCGGTGGGTTGCCATAGAGTGACTGAGTGATTGAGTGGCTAAGTGAATTTTGCTGTTCGACGCACAGTCAAACAAAAAACCCTCTTCGTAAATGCAGCACCTAAGCAGCTAGATGGCCGAGCAACAAAGCGAGAACTCACTCAGTCACTCAGCCGCTCTGTCACTTTTGGGCCTGCGTGGCCATGACCATTTTGATTTTCAGGCGGTTGCCGATTTCCAATACGTCTACCAGCTTCTGCACGTTCAGGCCGGAATCGACGCGCAACACGACGGTGGTGTTTTCCTGGCCCTGCACGCGGCTACCTAATTCCTGCTCCAGGGTAGCAGCCGTTACGGGCTGGCGGTCAATGAAGTACTCCCCGTTGGCATTCACCGATACATTGATGGTCTGCTTCATGACGGCCTTACCCGAGCGGGCATTGGGCAGCATGAGCTTAATCACGTTTGGGTTCACCATCGTACTCACAATCAGGAAAAACAACATCAAAAAGAACATGATGTCGTTCATCGAGCTGGTCTCGACGTGCGAAGAAAGCTTTCGGCGACGGGTGAGATTCATCTTCTTGAGCTGTTAGCTTTTGGCTGATAGCTGTTAGCTTTTCTCGAACGTCAAGCTAATAGCCAACAGCCATCAACTAACAGCTAACAAACTTTTAGTTGTCCTGTAGAATATCCATGAACTCCACGGCGGAGTTCTCCATGCGTAGCACCAGGTTTTCGACCATGATGCTGAGCCAGTGGTAGCCAATGTGGGCAATGATACCCACGATGAGGCCGGCGGCCGAAGTCACCATCTTGGTGTACAAACCACCCGAAATCTGCGCGATGCCGAAGTCACCGGTGGTGGAGATGGAGTAGAAAATCTTGATTACGCCGATAATCGTACCCACGAAACCGAGCATGGGCGCAATACCAGCAATGATGCCCAGCACGCCAATACCTTTTTCGAGGCGGGCTACTTCAATTTTGCCTACGTTTTCTACGCTGGCCTCAATCTCCTGTAAGGGTAGGCCAATGCGGCGAATACCCTTCTCAATCATACGGGCTAGCGGTGAGGGCGTTTGCGCGCACAGCATTTTAGCTCCCTGCAAGTCGCCGCGCACCATCAGGCTCTTGATGCTACCCATGAAGCCGCCGGGAATAGTCGCTGCCCGCCGAATCGTGATATACCGCTCGATCATGATATAAATCGAAACGAACGAAAGCAGAAAGATTGGCACCATAATCCAGCCGCCCTTTAGAATCAGGTCGAGCAGGGAGAGGTCGGTGGTATCGGCAACGGGAACGTTGGTAGCTGCGGCGGCAGAGTCAGCGGCTACGGTGGCGGCAGTGGTAATCTGCAGCAGGAATGCACTCATGCTAGACTAGTAAGGGAGAACCCAGGGGGAGGAACTGGAATACTTTTTCAGCTGCGCTAAGTGCGCGGTGGCTGTTGGCTTGTCGGTGAAGTTTCCTACTGACACGCGGTAGTAGCGGCTGGTTGCGGAAGGCAGAATAATTTGCGCGTCTTGTCCTTGCTTGCTTAGCTGCGTCAGGCGCTGCTGAGCTTTCGGCAGGGAGTTGAAAACGTCGGCAATAACGTAGAAACGGCCCGTGCGGCTTTTAATTGTAGTCTCAACTTTGGCAGCTGGTGCCACGGTAGGAGCCACAGCTTTGGTGGTTGCTACCACTGCGGGTTTGGCAACGGCTACCGGAGTTGATTTTTTAGCCGGAGCAGCGGGTACAGGCGCAGCTTTTTTAGCGGCGGGCGCCGCTACCGTGGGCGCCGGGGCAGGCGTGGCTACTTCGGTTCCCCACGTAGCGGCAGTAGCTGGGTCTTCCGCAGCTACGGGGGTAGCAGCCTCAACGGGCGCTTCTGCTACCGTCGACCACTCCGTATTATCGGGGCGTGGCGACAAGGTAGCCTGCTGGCGCATGGGCCGCACCGAAGCCGGCGCCGATACTTCCGATTGCGCCGGTGCACCACTATTGAATCGTAGCGCGTCGGGCAGAAAATCAAGATTGAGGATATACAGGTACTGCGCTGACAGCGCCAGCCCTACCACCACTGCCACGGCTGCTGACTGCCACAGGCGCCGAGCCCGGCGTCCGGCGGCCAACTGCGGCACGGCGGGCTGCCGTTCGCGGGCCAGTAGCGCATCCGTAGCGCGCACCGGCCGCGACACTAGCTCTGGCAGGCCGTAGCTGGCGGGCAGCAGGTTTTGGGAGCCCGTGTATTCAAAATCCAGCCCACGACCCGCCGCTTGCCGGAACACGCCGATACCGGGCAGCTCGGCGCGTTGCTGATTCTCCAGATCGGTGCGCAGGCGCGCTACGGCATCCTGCACCAGCTGGCGGGCATGCCCGGCGCTTACACCCAGGGCGCGACTCAGCGCATCGACCAGCAACCCATCGTTGCGAGTCAACGACTGATTGAAGGCCACACGCTTGGTAGGCGGCGCCAAGGTATGGCGCACCGGATGAATCTGCGCTGGGGCGTAGTCGGCAATCAACCCACCAAAATCAGGAATAATAACGCAATCGTGGTGTTGAAGCAGGGTGCGAATATGGTCGGAAAGCTGCACGGGCAGGAAGGTCAGAGGGTAACAGAAAACGACAAGATATTGGTCAGGCGCTAAAAATCGAAAACCTTTCCGGTCTTGCTACCCCACTGTAGCACAATGGGGTAGCAAGACCGGAAAGGTCCTACATGGAATAGCAATGCAACGCAAAATCAGGCATTAACACAGTGAGCGGTTAAAAATCATACGTAACACCTGCCAAAACGTTAATTCCTTTCACTGGGTAGTTCAGGAAGTACTGGTATTGGCGGTTGAGCAAATTATTGCCCATGGCAAAGATTGACAGATTTTCCGAGAATCGGTAATCAGCCTTCAGGTTCAGGTCTATTACGGAGCTGGTAGGCAGTACTACCCGCTCGCGCACAGTGCCGGCCGGCGTGAGCACTGGGCGGTAGCCCGTGCCGTAGCTAGAGCTATACGTATACAGCTCGGCACCCACGCGCAGCTTCTCGCTGGCGTTGTAGCTGCCGAAGATGCTGGTCTGAAACTTGGGCCGATGGAAGGCTTCGGCCAGGGTTTTGGTGTTGTAGCCGTTGTAGTCGGCCTTCAGGCCCAGCCGGAACTTCTCGCCGGCGTTGTACAGCGCCTCGGCGTGCACCTGCAACAGCTGAGTTGATTTCTCGTCATATACCAAGTCAAACTTGGTGGTGTCGCGAGCGTTGTTGTTGTAGAAATACAGGTTCTGGTCGTTGGAAACCGTCACTTTGGCGTTCAGCTCCAGGTTGCGGGCGGGCGTAGAATTGAAGCCCACGTAGAGGGTAGGACCGCGACGGGTGTCGGCCACGCGCTGGTTCTTCGCCAGCCAGGGGTTTTCGGTGGTCAGGTCGTAGAGCGTGACGCGCTGCAAGGCGCCGCCCAAGCCTGCATACACCAGAAACTTATCTTCCGTAACAGTGTAGCCCACGCGCACAGCGGGGTAAATTTTGAACTGGTTTCGGTCGTTGATGGTGTCGCCGGTGTACCCCAGGTTAGCGCCCACGGATATGGCCAGACGGTTCAATAGTAACTCGTAGCTGGGCGCAATCTGCACAAACGGCCGGCTCACAGTGCCAATAGAATCCTGCTGCGAGATGAACGACAGGTCGCCATTCACCACCACGCGTCCCTTTTCGGCTAAGGAATACGCTGATTTGAAGCCGATATTAAAGTTGCTTTCGCGGGCCTCAAACTGGTCTTTCCAATAGTTGAACCCTACCCCCAGATCATACTGAAAAGGAGCATCGGCGGAGCGGTTGCGCACGTACACCTTAGCCGCGGCGCGGTAGAACACCTGCTTCAGCGCGTCGGGGTCGTCGGGCAGGTCGGGCACGTTGCGGTTGTAGCCGTAGAAGTTGTACCGTTCGCGGCCCACATCCAGCTTGGCGCCCAGCGCCACCGGGCCGTTATAAATCTCCCCGTTCAGGCCCAGTCGGGTCTGGCTCTGGCGGGAATTCTGCTTGTCAATCGGGCCGCGCGACGAAGATAGGTGACTGAAATCCAGGCCATAGCTGGCGCGGTCGTCGCGGGTGTTGTGCAGGTAAGCTTTGCCGTAGACGGTGCCGTAGTTGCCCAGGCCGGCTTTCACATAGTTGCCCGTGAGCGGCAGCAAGTCTTCCTGCCGGATGGTGAGCACCCGCACCGCGGGGTTCAGCCGGTCGGTGGGTAGACGAAAATCGGGGTAGTTATAGGTAGTGGAAGCCGCTTGCTTGGCGGGCGGCTCGATAGCTACTTTTTCATAGTTGCGGGCCGCTTCGGGCAACTGGTTCACGCGCTCCTTCACAATCTCCACTTCGGCCTCTTCAATCTTGCCGCCGGGCTTTTTCTGGGCCTGGGCAGCAAGCGGCGCAGTAGTCAGCGCAGCCAAGGCCAGGTAGGTATAGTAGGTAGTTCGTTTCATGGAATGATTGTGCTGGCGTGGGACCTCACCCCCCGGCCCCCTCTCCTCGGGGAGAGGGGGAGCCAGACGACGGGGTAGGCGATTTTTGTTTGTTAAAGAATACTTGATAGCGAAAATCAGTTGTCATCCTGAGCCTATGAAGGACCTTCCCACACAGGAACGAGTCGTTGTTGCGCTTCGACCTTGCGTAAAAAGGTCCTTCATAAGCTCAAGATGACAGCTGATTTTCGCTACTATCCGAACCTACTGCGGCGTGGCCGTGGAGTCGGGTGGCGCGGTGGTAGGCGTGAGGTTACTGCGGACAGGTGCCGACTGACGAGTAGCAGGTTTCTTAGTGGTAGGCGCGGGTGCGGCGGCAGGTGCGGCTGGCGTCGTGCTGCTACCCTCGGCCGGCAGTGCGGCCAGGCGCTGCTTGGCACCTTCAATAATCTCGGCTAGCGGGAAGTTGTTGTCGATGATGGAGTTGAGCGTGGCGCGCGCCTGGAATGTGTCGCCTTGCGCGGCGTAGATATCGGCAATCAGCAGAAAGCCTCTACCCTGCCACGTCTCGAAAGCCGAGCCGTTGGTTTTGTAGGCGGCGTCCAGGGCGTCATCATATTTCTTCTGCTCAAATAGAATCTGCGCCACAGCATACTGCGCTTCGGCCGCGTTTTCGTCGGTGCCAGCGGCAGCTTTGTTCAGCTCCGTAATGGCCTGCTCGAGGTTGCCGGCTTTGTAGCTGGCCTTGCCCAGGTAGAGCGGGGCCGCGCCGGCCGCACTCAACGACGCGCCACTCTGCGCAATCAGCTCCTGGGCCACACGGCGGGTATTGTCATAGTCGCCGCTTTCGTAGTAGCTCTTCATCAGCCCTACCCCGGCGTTGGCCACTTCACGCTTGTTAGTGCTGGACTCGCGCAGGCGCTGGAAGTACTTGATGGCTTCGGGATAGTTCTTGTTGGCGTACTCCAGATCGGCCACGCGGCTCACGGCGCGGTTCACGTACTCGCTCTTGTTTTCCTCTACCACCGCTTTCAGGCGGGGCAGTGCCTCGCCTGGCTTGTTGGTTTGCAGGTAGGAATCGGCCAGGTAGTAGCGGCCGTTAGCGGCCAGGGCGTTATCGGGATACTGCTTGAGGTAGCTTTCCAGGCGCGGAATGGCCTGGGCGTATTTCTCGGCCAGGTACAGCGACTTGGCCGCTTCAAACTCCACGCTCACGGCGGCGTTGCTCTGTGGGTTCTGCTGCTTGAACTGCGCCAGAGACTTATCGAACTCCTCCGTGCGACCCAGCGTCGTGAGGCTTTCCTGCAAGCTATACAGGGCACTATTAGCGGCCTGCGTGCCGGGGTATTGGTTCAGTACCTGCTGGAAATCAGCCACGGCCTTGTCGTGCTGCTCTAGGTTGGCGTAGGCCACACCGCGCTTTTGTAACGCCTGCGGGGCCAACGCGCTATTGGGGCGGGCGCGCAGCAAACGCGAAAAGCCATCCACAGCAGCTTGGAAATTGGCACCTTGAAAATCCAGCTCCGCCTGCTGGTACACGGCTTGCTCAGCGTAGCGCGAGTTGGGGTTGGTTTTCAGCAATGTGCTGAGCGTGCCGGCAGCCTCGTCGCGGCGGCCCAACAGGCCCAGCACCACGCTCTTTTGGTAGTAGGCGTAGTCCTTGTCGGCAGCATTGGCTTGAATCACCTTATCGTAGTAGCTCAGTGCCTGCGGGTAGGTTTTGTCCACGTAGGCAATGTCGCCCAAACGTAAGGTTACGTCGTAGTAGTTGGGGTTGGCCGGGCGGGCGGTTTTATCGCCCAGCCACGCCGTAAACTGTGGCTTGGCGCGGGCGTAGTCCTTGGTATTATAGTAGGCATAGCCGAGGCCATAGCGGGCCTGCTGCTCAATGTCACTATCGGCACCACCGCCCGAGCGGGTGGTGCGGGCCGCCGCGGCGTAGGCCGTAATGGCCTCGGGGTACCGCTGACCCACGCTGTAAATCTCGCCCTGCAACACCTGGGCCTGGGCGCGCAGGGCGTCGTCCTGCGGGTACTTCAGCGACTTATCCAGCAACGCCAGCGCCTCCGTAAACTGGCTGTTGTTGTAGAGCGTAGCGGCTTGCAAGTACGTCACGCGCTGGTAGGTAGCCTTCAGCTTGGGGCTCAGCGAGTTCAGCTTTTCGATGTAGGCAATGGCCTTGGCATAGTCCGACGAGTTCAAGAAGCTGGTACTCAGCAAATCATCCACCACGTCGGCGTTCTTGGAGCGCGGGTACTGCTTGTCGAAGTCCTGCAACACCGTAGTCACCTCCTGCGAGTTACCCAGCTCGTAGTTGATTTGGGCGTACTTCACAGTAGCATTTTCTGCAATCTGCTTGTCGAAGGTAGCCTTGCGGGCTGCATCGAAGGCGTTAAGGGCAGGCGGCTTCTGGTTGAGCTTCAAATAGCTCAGGCCCAGGTGGTAGGCCGCGTTCTGCCCCAGCGAATCCTTGCGGGCGGCTACGGTTTTAAAGCTGTTCGCGGCATTCTTGTAATCGCCCAGCTGGTAGTTGGCGTACCCAATTTTATACTGCAAGGCCGGCTCGATGCGCTTGCGGCCGGCGGCGTATTTATCAAAGTAGGGCGCCGCCTGCTTGAAGTCCTGTTTCTGGTAGTAGGCGTCGCCCACCAGCAGCTGGATTTCGTCGGCCGACTGCGGGGGCGGCGTCTGGTTCAGGGCGGCCGCGCCGTAGCGGATCAGGCCGTCGTAGTCGCCTTCCTTGTAGTAAATCTGGCTCATCACGGCCGGCACCACGGGGCGGTAGGCGTCGTTCTGCTCGGCTACACCCAGGTCCTGACGAGCGGCGGCGTAGTCGCCAGCTTGGTAGGCCAGGTAGCCCGCGTAGTAGCTGCTGGCATAGCGGTACTGGTGGTTGCCCTGCTTGCTGCGGTCGAACAGCAATTTGGCCTTGTCGAACTCTTTTTGGGCGAAGTAGGAATAGGCCAGCTTGAACTCGGCTTCGCCCCGCTGCTCCAGCGCTAGGTTATCGGCCTCTACCCGTTGTAGGTAATCAACGGCCTTGGGGTAGTCTTTCTTAGCAAAGTAAAACTTGCCCAGCTCCAGAAACGCCGAGGCAGCCTTGGGGTGAGCCGGATTGTGAGCCGCAAAGGCCAGCATCTGGCCCTCGGCGTCGGGGTGGAGCAGGTAGAGGCCCGATACGGCGTCGTAGTACTCGGCGTCGGCGCCGCGGTCCTGCGTGAGTTGGGTGCCGGCGCGGCGCTCCGTAGCGGCCAGATAGCGGCGAAATGCCTGCTGGGCCGCGCCATATTTGGCTCTATCGAACAGCTCCAGGCCTTCCTGGTAATAGCGTTCGGTATTGGTGAAAACCTGCGTTTGCTGGGCCAGGGTAGCGGCCGGAACGGCGGCGCTGAGCGAGGCAGCCAGCGCCAGACGGGGTATAAACTTCATTACGAGGCGTTACGGAAAGGGGCGCCATCCGCCCGGAATCGGCCAAAAGTAGCGAAAATTGCCGGGCTAGGGTAGGAATTGTGCTACTTTCTAGCGGAAACGTCCCTACCCTGTGCTTTGGTATATACCTTAAGGTCCACAGGGTAGCGCTTCTTGTATTCGCTGTGTGTACCTGTCTCAACCTCAGTTATGCTCCACGGAGGAACGATACCAAGGCTACCCTCCTAGTCGTTTCTTATCCGTTAATCAAACCAAAGCCCTCTATACCATTCGCGTTATATGCGCTAGAGTGTTTTAACTTCAGATTCATAGACATTCCATATAATACAAAGGGGCTTAGGAAGCAAAACTAATTAGAGGGGCTGTTGACGAAGCAATTTAAGTAAGAGTTTGTACAGGTCTTCGTGGCGATGATTGAAGCGAAACTCGGCCTCTTTCAAGTGTAGTAAAAACGTATGGTTGGGCACGCCCTTGAAGCGTTGCAGATGGGCTTTGGCAAAGCTCCAAAATGATTCAATCCCGTTGATATGCGAGGCTCCCTGGACAAACTCGTTCTGCCCATGATGCACCCGAAAATGACGGTCGTAGCCCACGTCCACCAAGCCATCATAGCCGCGCCAGCCATCGGTGTTGACCATCGCCGTGACATCAATCTTACCCCGAATAATAGCTTGCAGGGTCTTTTTCGAGCAATCCGGGACGATTTCCGTGTATACCTGAGCCCCGCGTTTGAACAGGCCAAAGACAATGGTTTTACCCCCCGCTCCCCGGCCCCGTTTGCCGCGTACGCGCCGCGGGCCGAAGTAGCTCTCGTCCAGTTCGACGGCCCCGTCCAGGTCAGCCGGCACCGGGCTGCAAGCTAGCAGCCGGTGGCGCAGGCGCAGGTATATGTCGTTGACCGCGCGTACGCTCAGACCCGTCAGCCGGGCCGCGTCCGAAGCCGTCAAATCCAGCGCGAAAAGACGCAACAAGTAGCGAAATTTGACCTCGGAAATTTTGCTGCACTTATAATAGCGGTTAGTTTGCTGCATAACAGGAAGTTATGCCCCATTCCTCGCTTTTTGCTTCCTAAGCCCCATACATAATAAGCCTCTCGCCCCTACCTCTGTTGACTAGTTTCTCACGTTTGGCCGAGTTACAATCCACTTTCCCCGATTGAAAATCCACATTAGCCGAAAAATGACAACATCTTTAGTCCTTTATTTTTTTACATCGTTATAGTTATAATAAACAATGCATATAAGGCTTATTACAGCTTCGTTATATTGTAAAATTATATTTTTTTATCAGTATGGCTAGACTATTGCAGGCGCTTTTACCTGTCCCAATATGGTTGTGTGCTACACGCTTCCAGCTACTTTTTGGGAAGTTTTCTGTCCAGCGCTACGAGGTTATTGCAGCGCTTTATACTCATACAAGATGAATCAGGGTAGCGCCGAAGCTGAATTATATCAGCACCTCACGACGAAGACCGTCATTTTTGACTTTTTGCAGACCCAAGTACTCGATGGGCTGTGGTACCAGGATGTGCAGACCCCTACGCATGAACACGATTGGGTGAGCCCTACCTTCTGGCGCACGCTGGGTTATGAGCCCGAGCAGGTACCTGCTGGCCCTACCCCGTGGCGGGCGACCATGCACCCCGCTGATTTGGCACTGGCCCAACTGCATCTGGAAGCCTGCCTGCAAGACCCCGATCATTCGTACGATCATCTGTTGCGGTGCACCCATCGGGATGGCTCTGTGGTGTGGTTGCGTGGCCAGGGCCTGTTGCTGCGCAATGAGCAAGGCACGCCCACACGCCTGCTGGTGGCCCTGCGCAACATCACCAAGGAAAAGCACGCGGAGGCTTATGCCGAGGAAATAGCCAACCACTACGGCCTGATTCTCAGCAATCAGTCGGTCTATATTGTGAAGACCGATACGAAGGGCGACTACACCTACGCCAACGACATCTTTTACGAGCGTTTCGGGTATGGGCAGGATATTATAGGCACTTCCTCGTTGCTCAGCATTATTGAAGAAGACCGCCAGAAATGTCTGGCTATGGTGATGCGGTGCTTCGAGGAGCCCGAGGTAGGCCACCAGGTTATTCTGCGCAAGCTCTCCTCTGATAACACCGTCAAATCGAACCACTGGGAGCTGAAAGGAACGCTCAATGAGCAGGGCCAAGTAGAGGAAATTCTGTGCGTAGGCTATGACGTGACGCTGCTGGTAGAGAACCTGCAAAAGTCTCAGCACCTGCTGGATGTAACCAGCCAACAGAATATCCGGCTGCAAAATTTCGCCTACATTATCTCCCACAACATCCGCTCGCACTCCGCCAACCTCACCTCGCTGGTGCAGCTGCTCACGGAAGCGGAAGACGAGGAGCAGCACGCCATGTTTTTGCAGATGCTCCAAACCAGCACTCAAAAGCTAGCCGAAACCATCGTCAATCTGAGCGATATCGTTGCTGTGAACAGCAACGTCAACAAGCCCAAAGAACGGCGCTTCCTGCGGGCCGAAATCGACAGAACGCTGGAAGCGTTGAGCGTGTTGATTCGTCAGCACAAGATAACGATGGACGTGCACGTGCCCGCCGACCTCGCCATTACCGTCGTTCCGGCCTACCTCGATAGTATCCTGCTCAACCTGATCAGCAACGCCGTGAAGTACCGCTCGCCACACCGGCCCGCCGTTATCCGGTTGCACACGTACCAGGAACCGGGTTTCATCGTATTGAAGGTGCAGGACAACGGCCTGGGTATTGATATGGTGAAAAACCGCGCGAAGCTATTTGGCATGTATAAAACCTTCCACGATAATGAAGATGCGCGCGGGGTAGGCTTGTTCATTACCAAAAACCAAATCGAAGCCATGCAGGGCAGCATTGCTGTGGAAAGCGAGGTGGGAGTTGGGTCTACCTTTAAAGTCTATTTCAATGAAAACGCCTAAGCTGGCTTACGTGGTAGAAGATGACCCGATTACTTCCTCCATCACCAAGCTAATTCTGCGGAAGTCACTGGCCTGTGAGAAGGTGCAAACGTATGCCAACGGTCAGCGGGCCTTTGACCATCTATCTGCGGCGCTTCACAACGGCGCTGATCTGCCCGATCTGATTGTGCTGGACCTGAATATGCCCCTGATGGATGGCTGGGAGTTTTTAGACGCCTTCTCTGGTCTGCCCCTACCCACGAGCGTGTGCGTGTTCATCCTGACCTCCTCCATCCATCCTGATGACATCACGAAAGCGGCGCACTACAAGGAAGTGCACGGCTATTTCTCGAAGCCGCTGGACGACCACAATGTGGAGCGCATGCAGCGGCTATTTCAGACATGCGGCGAGTAACTGCGGCTGATGTTTCGATTCCTCGTCTCTTCCGCTCTCTTTTTCCTACCCTTCCTCTTCCTCACTCGCTATGTCGGTTCGTCACTACCCTGTTTTAGGTGATTACCTGGCGGCCAACCGCCATGCCGCCGCCGAATACGATGACGTAGAGCTGGAGTTGGTAGAAGGTGCCCTCCCCCCGGAGCTGGTAGGCACCCTACTGCGCAATGGCAACGGCCGCTTCGAGCACCACGGCGTGCCCTACGAGCATTTGTTTGACGGCGATGGCATGGTGGCGCGCTTTCATTTTGACGGGCAGCGCGTGCACTACCGCAACCGCCACGTGCAAACCGCCGAGCTGGTGGCCGAAGAAAAAGCTGGGCGCATGCTCTACCGTAGCTTCGGCACCAACCTGCCCGGTGGTTTGCGGGCCAACTTCGGCAAAACGCAATTCAAGAACACCGCCAATACCAGCTTGGTAGCGCACGGCGGCCAGCTACTGGCGCTTTGGGAGGGCGGCCTCCCCCACCGCCTCGACCCCGACACTTTGGATACGTTGGGCCGCTTCGACTACGAGGGCGTGCTGCGCAATCCCTTTTCCTGGCTTGATCGACGGATTACGCCCGAGCTGCCCTTTTCGGCCCACCCCAAGGTGCACCCTACCACCGGCGTGCTGCACAATTTTGGCACGGTAGCCGGCCGGCAGCATCGGTTGGTGCTGTACGAGGTAAGCCCGGCCGGCCAGGCCCGCATAGCGCACGTGCTGCCTATGCCCGCCGCTACCTTTGCCCACGATTTTGTGCTGACGCAGAGCGGCCACCAGATTTTCTTCCTGACGCCGGTGGCCTTTGATGTGCTGCGGGCGCTTACGGGCCTGGCCTCGCCGGCAGCCTCCATCCGCGTGGGCCGCGACCAACCCACGCAGGTAGTGGTAGTAGCCCCCGATGGCCAAGTGCACCACTTAGCTACGGACTTCGGCTTTGTGTTTCACTTTGTGAATGGCTACCAGGATGCGGATGGTACGCTGGTGGCCGACGCATTGCTCCTCGAGGACTACCCCGATACGTTGAGCATCAAGGCCTACTTGACTGGCTACCTACCCGATGACCAGTTGCAGGCCCAATTCGTCCGTTTCCGCCTCGACCTCACGCGCGGCACCGTGACGCGTCAGCCGCTATCGGACCACGAAGGCGAGCTACCCGAAATCAACCCCGACCGACTGGGCCAGCCTTACCGCTACACCTGGACCATTGGCCGCCCCCCGCATCACTCGACTCCCCTACTCGACCACCTGATCAAGCTTGATGTGCAAACCGGCGAAGTCTGCTACGCCTACCAGCCGGGCGCGCTGTGCAGCGAGCCGGTGGTAGTGCCCCGGTCGGCAATGCCCGGCCACGCATCGCCGCTCGAAGACGAGGGCCACGTACTCTACCTACGTTTTGATGCTACTAGCAACCGTACGGAGTTGCTGGTGGCCGATGCTGCTACCCTGGCTACTGTAGCCCGCTTGCGGCTGCCACATCATATTCCTTTGGGGTTTCACGGCATATGGCTACCAGCGGCAGAATAGGTCTATACACATTTGCTTCTTGTATCTTTTTATTATCGATGAAATTGTATTTTTCTATCGCATTTCATATTATCCCTACACTTCAGCTTGATTATAGGAATAATATAGTTGAATTTTAGCTTGTGATTCCAGCCGTATAATTTTGCAGCATAAGTAGTATTTTATGAATAATTCTACCCCCAACGCCGGCTTAATCTACGTAATCGAGGACGATAGCACCACCGCCACTATCACCCGAATACTTCTAGAGAAGGCCCTGGTCGGAAGCCGGGTGCAGCTTTATGCCAACGGCCAGCAGGCGCTAGAGCGTTTGACCCTTGCGCGCCAAGCGGGTGCGTCTCACCTTCCCAGCCTTATCCTGCTGGATTTGAATATGCCGCTGATGGATGGTTGGGAGTTTCTGGATGCGTGCAATCACCTGACCATGGGCGAGCCAGTCTGCATTATGGTACTGACCTCCTCCATCAATCCGGAAGATCGGGCCAAAGCAGCTTGCTACCAAAACGTAGCCGGCTTCTTCAGCAAGCCACTAGATACAAGCACGATAGAGCGTATCCTGCGCCTGCGGCGGGCTGCTAGCGGGCCTACCCAGCGCACCGCCGCCACCAGCACCGAGGCCCCTCTGCACCACCTCATGTATCAGAGTCGGGCTACGGCCCCTATGGGCGATGCCGAGCTTACGCAGCTGCTTACGCAGTCGCGGGCATTCAACGCAGCCCACGACATAACCGGAATTCTCCTCTACAGCCAGGGCAACATCATCCAGTTGCTGGAAGGCCCTGAACCCAACATACGTACAGTCTTTGCCCGTATTCTGCGTGATGCTCGTCATACCAGCATCATAAAGCTGGCGGACGGCCCCATCAGAAAGCGGTTGTTTGCGCAGTGGACCATGGGATTCCGCACTGCCGCTCCCACTGACTTTGCCAACCTGCTGGGCTATATCAACCCGCAGCACACCGACCGCCTGGCCCCCGCCGACCCCGATCTACAGGAATTGCTGGTCGCTTTCGCGGCTGAGTAAGGTACTATTTCCAAAGGGGCTTAG
Organism: Hymenobacter sp. NBH84; assembly: GCF_014217645.1. NCBI lineage: Bacteria > Pseudomonadati > Bacteroidota > Cytophagia > Cytophagales > Hymenobacteraceae > Hymenobacter > Hymenobacter sp. NBH84. The sequence continues at coordinate 1,701,863 of NZ_CP043644.1, read as the reverse complement.
GAAGCAAAACTAATTAGAGGGGCTGTTGACGAAGCAATTTAAGTAAGAGTTTGTACAGGTCTTCGTGGCGATGATTGAAGCGAAACTCGGCCTCTTTCAAGTGTAGTAAAAACGTATGGTTGGGCACGCCCTTGAAGCGTTGCAGATGGGCTTTGGCAAAGCTCCAAAATGATTCAATCCCGTTGATATGCGAGGCTCCCTGGACAAACTCGTTCTGCCCATGATGCACCCGAAAATGACGGTCGTAGCCCACGTCCACCAAGCCATCATAGCCGCGCCAGCCATCGGTGTTGACCATCGCCGTGACATCAATCTTACCCCGAATAATAGCTTGCAGGGTCTTTTTCGAGCAATCCGGGACGATTTCCGTGTATACCTGAGCCCCGCGTTTGAACAGGCCAAAGACAATGGTTTTACCCCCCGCTCCCCGGCCCCGTTTGCCGCGTACGCGCCGCGGGCCGAAGTAGCTCTCGTCCAGTTCGACGGCCCCGTCCAGGTCAGCCGGCACCGGGCTGCAAGCTAGCAGCCGGTGGCGCAGGCGCAGGTATATGTCGTTGACCGCGCGTACGCTCAGACCCGTCAGCCGGGCCGCGTCCGAAGCCGTCAAATCCAGCGCGAAAAGACGCAACAAGTAGCGAAATTTGACCTCGGAAATTTTGCTGCACTTATAATAGCGGTTAGTTTGCTGCATAACAGGAAGTTATGCCCCATTCCTCGCTTTTTGCTTCCTAAGCCCCTTCCAAAAAATCAACTGTTCTCGGCGGCCTTTATTCGCGCATCAAACCGAAACCCCTCACGCCCTACTATCTGTACCCGACGGAACTCCGGGTGACGGGCATTGAGGATATAGTTGAACTCCTGCGGTACAATGGACGAAGGCACGCGTAGCACGGCCGCACGGCGAGCCGCGTACCACGCCTCGCCCAATGGCTGGCACACGGCGTAGCGACTGGCCTGCTCCCAGTCGGGGGGCAGTTGGGTCAGGATGATTTCCTCGATCAGCAAATCATCGGGAATATCAATTACAAGCACGCTGAACTGGTCGTTGAGGCCTTCGCCGCCGCGATGCACTACGTTTTCGAGGCAAGCTAGGGCCCGACTGGCAGCGGTGTAGATAACAAAACGGTCTTGGTAGTTCCAACGCGCCCGACGGCCGGAGGCAAACAGGTCGTCGGCATACTTGGTGAGGCAGATGCGGTAGACGCGCACAGCTTAGCTCAGGTCGCCGTAAGCAATGCGTGTCAGCTCCTCCTCCACCAGATCGATACCGCCGCTGGTTTCGAGCAGGCGCAAGGGTACCTCCTGGTCGAGGCCGTGGGCAGGCTTATCGAGCCAGCGCAGAAAAGCCGCCGCTTCGCCGAACACCTCTACCCCAAGCTGGTAGAGCGCAATGATTTTCAGGGTTTTCTCGCTGGCCGTGGCGCTCAGCGGTTTGTTTTCTTGGGAGTAATTGCGCAGCGTTTTGGTCGACAAATCATACACCGCTTCGAGCTGACTAGCGGGCCAATGGTAGGCCTCGGCCACCTCAAAAACCGTAGCAGCCGGAATTCCCTTCCGGGCCGTCATCACCAGGGCAAAGGAATCCTGGCTGGTAAGTTTCCAGGCGGCCCACTTTGTAGTGCGGGGCTTCTGATTGGATGAACGGGCGGCGGTAGCAGTCATGGCGCAGAGAGAAATAATTCCCGAATATGGGAAATATTTCTTAGTAACGTGGAAATATTTCCCATAGTTTCCTACCCTTGTTTTGTTGGGCCTACCCGACCGTCATTCCGAGCTTGTAGAGGACTCTCACGTGCTGATGGGAGATAAGAATTACTAACACGCAAAATTCCTCGGCAAGCTCGGAATGACGGTCAGGTAGGTATTACGCAGATTCGCAAAGTCTCCCCGCCAAACACTTCACGCGCTGTTCACGGAGACGATAGCACCTTAGCTGCTGTAGTTCGGCGGTTCCGGCCCTCATCACCCAACTTCCTCCTGATGTCCTTACTCGTGCTTGTACGCCACGGCCAGTCCGTTTCCAACCTGCAAAACGTCTTCACGGGCAGCCTCGATGTAGCCCTGACGCCCAAAGGCGAACAGGAAGCCCAGGAAACCGCTACCAAGCTGCGTGGCTTCCACTTCGATACGGCGTTCTGCTCCGATATGCTTCGCGCCCGGCGTACCCTCGATATTATACTGCGCCAACTGGGCCAAGCCGATATCCCTACCCACTACAACGCGGCCCTGAACGAGCGCTACTATGGTAATCTACAAGGCCTTAACAAAGCCGACACCGTGCAGAAATATGGCGAGGAACAGGTAGATCAGTGGCGCCGCAGCTACGACGTGGCCCCGCCTGGCGGCGAGAGCCTGCACCAGACCCAGGACCGGGTAGTAGCCTACTATGAGCAGGCCATTGCGCCGTCGCTGCAACAAGGCCAGCACGTGCTGGTGGTAGCGCACGGCAACTCGTTGCGGGCGCTCCGCATGTACCTGGAGCACTTTTCGGCTGAGCACGTGAAGGGTCTGGAAATCCCGACCGGCGGCGCTCGCGTCTACGAGCTAGACAACGCGTTGCACATCAAAGAAATGAGCGATTTATAGATTCTAGTTGATCGTGTTAGCCTAAGCCAGCTACTGAACCCAGATTCCTCGATGCGCTCGGAATAACAGGTTACGGCTCCTACCCTACCACCGCCTGCAAGGGCACGGGGTGTAGAATCAGCCACACCAGTTCGCGCAGGATTTCGCCGTCGCTCATCGAGCCCGAGTCGATGCCTTTGCTCTGGCCGTCGGCGCGGCGGATGAGGTGGATGATGGCGCGGGTACGCTCGGGCGTGAACACCTTAAGGCCGGTTTGGTAGTCTTTGCGGGCAAAGGTGCTTTTCAGGCCCAGGCGCGTCCAGTCGGCATCGGTGGGGTTGGGCAACTGGTGCAAGGCCAGCAGGCGCGAGAAGTAGTTGAACAGCAGCGTGAGGTTGGGAATCAGCGGACTGGCTTTGGGGTTGGCCTCGAAATAGAGTAGGATGCGGTTGGCCTTCAGCACGTCGCGCCGGATAAGGGCGCTTTGCAGCTCGAAGATGTTGTATTCCTTGCTGATACCCACCATCTTCTGCACTAGGTCCTCGTCGATAGGCTGGCCGGCGGGTAGGTTCAGCATCATCTTGTCTACCTCGTTGATCAGCCGGCTCAGGTCGGTGCCGATGTACTCGGCTAGCATAGCCGTGGCCTGGGGCGCAATTTGCTGCCCCTTGCTGCGCACGTAGGCCGTGAGCCAAGCGGGCACCTGGTTGTCGTAGAGGCGGTTGCTGGTGAGCACGGCCGCCTTGGTATCCTTGGCCGCCAGCAGCTTGCCCAGCTTCTTGCGCGAGTCGAGCGTTTTGTGCTTGTAGCAGAGCACCAACACCGTGCTGGCCAACGGATTTTTGAGGTAGGCTTCCAGAAACGGCCACGCCTTTTCACTTTCCAGATCGGCTACGGCCTGCGCTTCTTTTACGATGACAACCGAGCGCTCAGCCATCATGGGGAAACGCCGTGCTTGGTTCAGAATGCCCGCCACATCGGTATCCTTCCCATACAGTATCACTTGGTTGAACCCTCGCTCGTGCTCAGCCAAGGCGGTCTGCTCGATGATATCGGCTACGTGGTCGATGTAGTACGGCTCCTCGCCCTGCAACACGTACACGGGCTGAAACTGCCGCTGGCGCAGCTGCGCAAGAAGTTCGTCGGCGGAGAAAGTCAAGGGTGAAATTGTGAAAGGTGAAGTGGTGCAGCGGTGGCGCACGAAAACGCGCCAACACAGCAACAGCAGACGATGCACTAGCAAAGGTACCATTGTGCTTTCTACCTTTGCGCTATTCGTTGCGGAGCGTTTGCGCTTCACAACTTCACAACTTCATAGCTTCACTCTTGAATTTAATAGAAGAACTACGCTGGCGCGGCATGTTTCATGATATGATGCCCGGCACCGAGGAGCACCTGAGCACCGGCCAGCCCGTGACGGGCTACATTGGATTCGATCCTACGGCGCCCTCGTTGCACATTGGCAACCTGGCTACTATTATGCTGCTGGTGCACTTGCAGCGTACCGGTCACCGCCCCGTGGCGCTGGTAGGCGGCGCCACCGGCATGATTGGCGACCCTTCGGGCAAATCAGCTGAGCGTAATCTGTTAGACGAGACCACCCTACGCGCCAACCAAGCCGGCATCCGGGCACAGTTAGAGAAGTTCCTCGACTTTTCGGAAGGCCCTACCGGTGCCCGCGTGGTGAATAACTACGACTGGTTCAAGGAAATTGGCTTCCTACAATTCCTGCGCGACGTGGGCAAGCACCTCACGGTGAACTACATGATGGCCAAGGATTCGGTGAAGCGCCGTATCAGCGGCAATGAGGAAAGTGGTGCCGAAGGCTTGAGCTACACCGAGTTCAGCTACCAACTGCTGCAAGGCTACGACTTTTTCCACCTCTACGAAACCCTGGGCACTACCCTGCAGATGGGCGCTTCGGACCAATGGGGCAACATCACGACGGGCACCGAGCTGATCCGGCGCCTTACCAATGGTGAAGGCAAGGCCTTTGCTCTCACCGGCCAGCTCATCACCAAGGCCGATGGCACCAAGTACGGCAAGAGCGAAACCGGCACGGTGTGGCTCGACCCCACCATGACCTCGCCCTACCAGTTCTACCAGTTCTTCCTAAACTCCGCCGATGCCGACGCGCCGCGTCTCATCCGCGTGTTTACGCTGCTGAGCCAGGAAGAAATTGAAGCCTTGGAAGCCGAGCACGCCCAGGCCCTGCACCTGCGGACCTTGCAAAAAGCTCTGGCCAAAGCCGTGACCATCCGGGTGCATTCCGAAGCGGCCTACGAAGCAGCCCTGGCTGCCTCGCAAGTCCTATTTGGCGGTGGCGATCTGCACTCCCTCGACGAGCCTACCCTGCTCGACGTTTTTGCTGGTGTACCCCACTTGGAGGTAGAGCGCGCCCAGCTCCCTACCCTCACAGCCACCGATTTGCTGAGCGTGGCTACCAACGGGCAGGTATTTTCTTCCAAGGGCGAGGCCCGCAAGATGATTCAGCAGGGCGGCGTGAGCCTGAACCGCCAGAAGGTAGGCGCCCCCGAGCAGCCCGCCACCGAGGCGCCATTGCTACTGGATAAATACCTGGTAGCCCAGAAAGGCAAGAAGAACTACTACCTTCTCAAAATCACGGATTAGGACGTTTTTTTCGGATTCGTCGGATTTTGTGGACGATTGTACGAGCGGTGTAGCTGACATGCTACAGGGTAGTACAGCTCATTTTTAGTCCATATTCATCTCAATGCAAAAGAGCCCGGCTTTTCAGCCGGGCTCTTTTGTTAATCGTCCACAAAATCTGACGAATCCAAAAAATTCGTCCTAATCCGTGATTACTTTTTCTTGGCTGGAGCGGCTTTCTTAGCGGCGGGAGCAGGAGCAGCTTTGGTTTCCGTAGCCGAGTTTTTGGCGTTCTGCACTTCTGTGCGGATTTCCTGGGCCAGGTTCTTTAGCTCCTGCATGCCTTTGCGCACGCGAGTACCAGCGGCCGAGTTTTGCTTGTCGTAGAACTTTTCGAAGTCGCCTTCCAGAGACATCACCAGGTCCTTCAATTTGCTGAAATTGCTCATTTGAGAGAGGTTTTAGGGGTGTGGAATATATTGATTGAACGGCCCTAATATACAGGGATTTCAAATACAAGCAACACCTCACTTTTTTTTCAAAAGGCCCTTTGGCGCCTCGCAAGGGCTTTTTCTTCTAATTTCCCTTCTTATTTACAGCATTCGCCGCCATCACACACATTAGATTAATGCAAAAAATTAGACCCTCAAATCAGCTGATTCGAGGGCCTAACTGCCTTAGCACAACCGTAGCAGAGGCTATTCGGCCGGAACTTGCGATTTCGAATAAAGGCCTTTATCCAGCTTTTCAGCCATGGCTTCGAATGCACGAATGGTTTCGTCTACATCGGCCAACGTGTGCATGGCCGTCGGAATCAGGCGTAGCATGATCACACCTTTGGGCACCACCGGATACACCACAATAGAGCAGAAAATACCGTAATTCTCTCGTAGATCGAAGGTTATCTGCGTTGCATCGGATATTTCACCGTTCAGGAACACGGGCGTTACCGGCGACTGTGTAGTGCCCAGGTTGAAGCCTTTGTCGCGCAATCCGGTTTGTAGAGCGCGTACCACGGTCCAGAGGTTGTCTTTCAGCTCGGGCTTGGTACGCAGCAGCTCCAGGCGCTTCAGCGCGCCTACAACTAGCGGCATGGGGAGCGATTTGGCAAAAATCTGGCTCCGCATGTTGTAGCGCAAATATTCAATTACCGTTTCCTCGCCACCCACGAAGGCGCCGATGCTGGCCATAGACTTCGCAAACGTCGAAAAATATAGGTCGATGCCTTCCTGTACGCCCTGTTCTTCGCCTGTACCGGCGCCCGTAGCGCCCATGGTACCGAAGCCGTGGGCATCATCTACGAACAGACGGAACTCATATTTTTCCTTCAGGGCAATGATTTCTTGCAGCTTGCCCATGTTGCCCGACATGCCAAATACGCCTTCGGTGATTACCAGAATGCCGCCACCGGTTTCGTCGGTCAAGCGTTTGGCACGCTCCAGCTGTTTTTCCAGGTTTTCGATGTTGTTGTGTGGGTATACAAAACGCTTCCCCTGGTGCAGGCGCACCCCATCAATAATGCAGGCGTGCGACTCGGCATCGTATACAATGGCGTCATGCCGGTTCACGATGGCGTCGATAATCGACACCACGCCCTGGTAGCCGAAGTTGAGCAGCATCACATCGGGCTTCTTGATGAAGTCGGCCAGCTCGCTCTCCAGCTGCTCGTGCAGGTTGGAGTTGCCGCTCATGATGCGCGCCCCCATAGGCAGAGCCATGCCGTACTGGGCGGCCCCATCCACGTCGGCCTGACGGACTTCGGGGTGGTTGGCTAGGCCCAGGTAGTTGTTCAGGCTCCAGGTGAGCACCTCCTTACCGCGAAAAATCATGCGGGGCTTGATTTCGCCTTCCAGTTTGGGAAATGTGAAATAGCCGTGCGCATAGTGCGAGTGGCTGCCCAGCGGGCCGCGGTTGGCGGCTATCTTGTTGAAAAGATCCACGAAGGAACAGGTTTAATGTGGGAAATACAGACGGGTAGTGCTAGTGCAGAACACGCCTAAGAAGACAAAGTTAACTAAAAAGCAAAAGTAGGGGCCCGCCCGGTGGCGTCCAACTGATTTCCGTCAGGTGCGCCTGCTTTTTTGGGTAGGCAGAAAAGCTGTTTCTTTGGTGTAAACTGCGCTCCTCCTCTGCTATCCTGAGCTTGCGAAGGACCTTATGCCAGCCAACGACTTATCCTGACGTGAGAAGGTCCTTCGCAAGCTCAGGATGACAGATACTTCTACTTCACTGCCCTCTACCCCACATGAAAGAAATCAAGAAGCTTTTGGTAGCCAACCGCGGCGAAATTGCCCTGCGCGTGCTGCGCTCAGCCAAGGAAATGGGCCTGCAAACCGTGGCTATCTACTCCGAAGCCGACCGCCACGCCCTGCACGTACGCTACGCCGATGAGGCAGTGTGCGTGGGCCCGCCTACCTCCGCCGAAAGCTACCTGCGCGGCGACAAGATTCTGGCCGTGTGCCGCGAGTTGGGCGTCGATGCCATTCACCCCGGCTATGGTTTCCTCAGTGAAAATGCCGCCTTTGCCCGCATGGTGCGAGAGGCAGGGTTGATTTTCGTGGGGCCGTCGCCGGAAGCCATAGAGATGATGGGCGACAAGCTTTCGGCTAAGCAAGCAGCCAAGGCCTATAATATTCCGCTGGTGCCGGGCACTGAAGAAGCCATTACCGACATGGCCGCCGCCCGGCAGATTGCCACGGAGGTAGGCTTTCCTATTCTGATTAAGGCGTCGGCCGGCGGGGGCGGCAAGGGCATGCGCGTGGTGAACTCGGCCGATGAATTCGCCGAGCAGATGCAGCTGGCTGTATCGGAGGCTACTTCGGCCTTTGGTGATGGCGCGGTGTTTATTGAGAAATACATTGGCGCGCCCCGCCACATCGAGATTCAGGTGCTGGGCGATGAGCACGGCAATATTGTGCATTTGTTTGAGCGCGAATGCTCCATTCAACGCCGCCACCAGAAGGTAATTGAAGAAGCGCCATCGTCGGTGCTCACGCCCGAACTGCGCGCCGCCATGGGTAGGACCGCCGTGGAAGTGGCCCGCGCCTGCCAGTATACCGGCGCCGGCACGGTGGAGTTTTTGCTCGATGAGCAGCACAACTTCTACTTCCTGGAAATGAATACCCGCTTGCAGGTAGAGCATCCTGTCACGGAGCTAATCACGGGCCTCGACTTGGTGAAAGAGCAAATCAAGGTAGCGCGGGGCGAGAAGCTGAGTTTCGAGCAGGACGACCTGCATATCACCGGCCACGCCCTGGAGTTGCGCGTGTACGCCGAAGATCCGCAGAACAACTTCCTCCCCGACATCGGCACGCTCACTACCTACGTGCGCCCGCAAGGTCCCGGCGTGCGCGTCGACGACGGCTTTGAGCAAGGCATGGACATTCCAATCTACTACGACCCAATGATTGCCAAGCTCATCACCTACGGCCACAACCGCCAGGAGGCCATCGAGCGAATGCTGCGCGCCATTGCGGAATACCAGATTACCGGCATCGCAACCACGCTAAAATTTGGCACCTATGTGCTGCAGCATCCCGCTTTTGTCTCGGGGGATTTTGACACCAACTTCATCCGCGACCATTTCCCTTCTGACGCCCTCACGCCCCCTACCCCCAATGAGGACACAGCCAAGGTAGCAGCCGTGCTAGCCGCCATGCTATTGGAAACCCGAAAGCCGCAGGCAGCTCCAGCAACTGAAGCAAGCAGCGCGGGAGTTTCGGGCTGGCGGCAAAATCGATTAGGCGGACGGTAGCACACTGCGTACCTATTGCTGTATCATCCTCATCTCATGTCGCGCTACGGAGATGCATGCCGTATTTAGTAGACAAGTAAATCAATACGTTTCTCTACCCTACCCTTATGACTACCTCACTGCCACACAATCTGTTTGTGCACCACGTGCTGTTTTACATGCCCGAAACAGCCACCGACGCTGACAAAGCGAAACTACTGGAAGGTCTCCATCTACTCCAGCAGATTCCGTCCGTCAAACTGGCGCACATTGGTACCCCAGCGGCCACCAATCGTGCCGTTATTGAGCGCAGCTACACCTATTCCTGGCTATGCTTCTTTGAGAATGCCGAGGCCGAAGCGGACTACCAGCAGCACCCACTACACGATAAGTTCCGGGAACAATATGCCCGTTACTGGGAGAAGGTAGTGATTTATGATTCGGTGGGATCAGCGCAGGGAGAACTATCGGAGAGCTAATCAAGCTATTACTGCTCGCTATACTGCTCAGTTCTGAGCGGTATGTGGGATAGAGATGACTACGTCATCTCTATCCCACATACCTAAATATAGCCAAGCCATTAATTAGTCGGGTAGGCGCTTCGCCACTCTGCCAGTAGAACCAGCAGCGTTGGGTCAGTAACAGGAATCTTGGGCAGCAGCAAACGGTGCCGTTGCGCTTGCAAATAGTCTAACAGCCAATAAAATTCCTCTGGCTCTGGCTCGGCAAACGCCATAGCCCACCCGGCAAACACCCGTTGCGACTGCACGGCACGGTATAAGGTCGTGATCTGCTGGTGCCGTGCGTCTTTTTGGATTTGTGCGTAAAGAGGCTCTACAACATCTTCACTTCCTTCCAAAAACTGAACGAAGTAGCCGTCGTGGTAAAAAAGCAGCCCTGTAATGCCGTGCTGCTGATTGTAGCTCCGCGCTTGTTCTAACAAATCAACTAGCTCTGCTTCGGAGAAGGATTGTCGTGCCCGGCTCCGATACACTAGCTGTAAAATAGGCGCTGCAGGTAGCTTATGCTGCGTAGTGGCAGTTGATGTTGTCGCAACCAAATATTCAGGCAACTCAGGAAGCGGCAATGCAGCTGTAGCAGCAGCCAAACGCAAGAGCGCGTGGTGACGCTGCGAAATAGTTAACGGTGATTCCACTCGACCATGTACGTAACCAGCACTGCGAAAGTGGTTTTCCCTCGTTTTTTCTTCCGCACAGTTACATCATATTGTCTCATTTTTAGATAGATACAGATAGAAAAAAGCCCTTAAACTCCTACCAAACAGAGTATGAGCAAGGGTCGGCACGGCTATCAGTGCGTGCTATATACTGTACAATAAGCCATCTGTTTCTGTTGGCCGGGGTGGGCGCTTACGGGCCGGCGCATTCTGGACGGGTAGTACTAGCACCGGCACGGGACTGTGCAAAAGCAGCTGCGCTGTCACGCTACGATGAAACAGCTCGCCCCAAACGCTGCGCGGCCGGGCCAGCACCACCAGCAAGTCGGCGCGCTGCTCTGCCACGGCCTGTAGAAGGCCCTGCGCGGGGCTCGCGTGGCAGATGTGGCTGGTCGAAACTCGCGGCAAATCACGCGTCAGTCCTGCGCCAGCAACCGTTTCGTAGGCTTGCGCCGCCGTGTGATGGGTTGCCGACTCGGTCACGTGTACCAGGGTAACGGGCGCGTGGAGGGCCGCCAGCACGTGACGTAGAGCGTCGCCGTGCTCGTCCACCCCAAATTCCCCGCCGTCGGCAGCAAGCAGTACGTGCCGCGGAGCTGTCATTTTGGTTGTAGCCGGCGGCACTACCAGCAGGGGGAAGCTGCTGCTACGCAACAGTTGCAAGGCAGTGGTCGTGGCCAATTCATCGGGTATGTTTTCTGCATCCGGACGACTGAGCACCACCAGCAGCGGGTGGTAGCGCCGTATAGCATCGGCTACCACATCCGGCAGCAGACCCTGGCCTACCTCGGCTAAGGCTGGCACAGGTAGTTGACGCACCAAGCTATGCAATGCCCGCATGGTTACCTCATAGCTCTCTCCAGAAAGCTTCCCTGTGAACCGCTCCGGGTCGAGTAGTGAATCACGATGCACGTGTAGTACAACCAGTTGCGCCTCCAACAGATGGGCAAAATTCACGGCTACTTTCAGCGACCGGTTGGCCCCTGCAGAAAAATCAGTTAGTACAAGCAGGGTAGGACACATGGCGATATGGACTAAGCGAATACGCATTTTTTTTCAACTGATTTACAGCCTGTTATGACTGCATCAGTGAATCCAACAAAACATTTATTCCAGCTGAATCTGGCTGACGCTATAGTCCTTCCCTTGAGGTAGTTGTGGACAGGTCCTACAGAGTAAGCGGCCTAAAGATTCTAGGATATCGGTTCGTTTTCACTGACGTAGATCATCTATTGACCTGACAATTATTAGTGAGGTTCGCTCAGTGTTGGTGAGACGCACATGTACTGGAAAATGATGACCGCAGTACAGGTCATAGCCAGCAACTACTTCACGGAATTCAGGATATATCCCGCGTTCACAAGAACCTACCCCATGTCACGTAGAAGCAGGATGGTAGTCAGCAGTATTGTAATCTGAAATTGATTGGCTGTTTGCTTAACAGCTAGAAGTTGCAACCTATTGGATTGTCAGGCTACTCCTGTGTAAGTAGTTACAGCTACTTACACGCAGTTGAACTGCGAAAGCCGAATAAAAGCAGCAACATATCCTTCCTTACTTCTTCAGAATAGCAAAAACTGAAGCCGTTTTGTGTATCCGCTAGTTGCATCTACCCTATATAATGAAAGCTATAAACCGTTTGCTCCTTCTCCTACTACTAAGTTCTTTCGCGCAAGGCTATGCGCAAACTACTGCCGACCAGGTGGCTTGCCTCAAAGAAAACGCAGTTGTAATCAGTAATGTAGAACCAAGCAATGAAGACTACACAGACTTAGCCCATTTGAAACAAAGCTTACAGGACATAACAATTGTCGGGTTAGGAGAGCAGAGCCATCACGATGGCAGCACCTTCAAGGCTAAGACTAGGCTCGTTAAATTTCTGCACCAGCAAATGGGCTTTCGCATCATTGCCTTTGAGAGCGGCTTTTATGATTGCTACAAGTCCTGGCAAGAAATACAGGCGGGCAAAACGGCCATAGATGCCGCCAGGAAGTCTATCTACCTCGCAACAGCCAACAAATAGAAAATCTACTCCTTAACGAGCTTTTTGCGTCTAAAAGTGAATTACCTGTAGCTTAGATTAAATCGCCTAGCTCCCGCACTCCCAGTGTCTGTTGCTTCGTGAATCCTTCCCCAAACTCTACCCCTATCATGTGGCCGAACTCGCGGGCACGGGCTTCCATAAACTTGCTAAACTCCAATGACGAGAGGTAGGTGCTGGGCGCATCCAAGTCGGGGTTGAAGAATTGCGTTTTATAGGCTAGGATAGACGCCCACTTTTTTTCCCAGTGCGGGGTGATGTCCACCACAAAATCAGGTACAATGGGGCGGTCCTGAATGAAATGGTATACATGTACAGGCCGCCACGCGGCCTGGGGCTGGCCAGCCTCGTCCAATGTTTCGATCATCCGCAAGCCAGCCAGAAAGCAGGCATCCGTGATAAGTTGAGCAGCGCGGCCGTGGTCGGGGTGGCGGTCCGTGATGGCATTGCACAGCACCACATCGGGCCGGTGGCGGCGCAACGCGGCTATAATGGGTAGCTGATGCTCCCGATCGTTGCGGAAAAAGCCGTCGGGTAGGCCCAGGTTTTCGCGCACCGATAGGCCCAGAATCTGGCTGGCCTCGGCGGCTTCGGCAGCCCGGGTTTCAGGCGTACCGCGCGTACCTAGCTCTCCGCGCGTGAGGTCTACAACTCCAATTTTCTTTCCTACCGCCGTAGCCGCCAGCAATGTGCCGGCACAAGACATTTCTACGTCGTCCGGATGGGCCGCAATGGCCAGAATATCAAGCTTCATTTTTCAGAATCTAGGGACCTAGAGGATTTTAAGGATGTACTCGGGATACAGCTTCTGGGATTAGTCTACCCAAAATCTTAAATCCTTATTCCCAAAGCCCCCAAGCCTATTTTATCCGCAGCGTACGGCCCGGACGAAGGATACCTATATTACCATTTAAACGACGTATCTGTGCCTGCGATACGCCATATTTCTGCGCAATTCCCGAAACCGTGTCACCCGACCGGATGCGGTGCGTAACCGTACGTCGGGCCGATGAGGCACCTCGGCTCCCGCTCCTACTCGACGAAGACCGGCTACTCAGCGCACGGCTATAGTAGTTGAACAGGGCCGAGGTGATCTGGAAATTATCACTCCACAGCTTATAGTCCGGGAAATCATACATCCGGGATGGGTCGATGGGGTTGCCCTCGTAACGCACCTCAAAGTGCAAGTGCGAGCCGGTGCTACGCCCCGTGCTACCACCCAGGCCAATTACCTCTCCGGCCTTTACAAAGGTACCCACAGGTAGGAGCGACTTACTCAGGTGACCATAGAGCGTTTCTACCCCGTTGTAGTGCCGCACCAGCAAGTAGTTGCCGTAGCCCGAGCCGTCCCACTTCGAAATGCGAATCACGCCGTCGAAAGCAGCGCGTACGGAGTCGCCGGTTTCCAGGTCCAGGTCTACCCCATAGTGCCAGCGGCCATTCCGGAACTTGAAGGCCGAGGTGATGGGCGTCGTTTCCAGCGGCATGCGGGCAAAGCGTTGCCGAGGCACGTCGGTGAGTTGCAGGTTGAGTGTATCCTTAATCCGGCGTCCATCCACCCGGTAGGGGTTGATGTTGCGCGTATCCCAGATAGCGTAGTAGCCCGCTACTTTAATCCAGGTGCTGTCAATCAACACTTCCTCCGACGTTTCCACAATCTGCTGCTCTCCTTCGTTCAGGGAGGTAGTATCCTCGTTGACGATGGAGAGCTTCTTGGCGGGGTTGAAGAGAATGGATTTGGCAGCCTCCGAATTTTCGTCGGGCAGGTCTTCCGTTTCGACCGTTACTTTGGTCTTCGGCGTAACTTTTTTGATGGTAGGCGATTTGATTTGGAAAAAATCACGCCGCTTCGTAGTGCTGGTTTTGGGTTTGGTTGTCCGTCGACGTTGCGCCAACCCTTGTTCGGGCAACGCAAGCAGAAACACTGCCAGCACCGGCCACAACCAGGTTTTTATCAGATGAAGCAAGAGAAAACAATGAAATGGTGAAAATAGTGAGATAGTGAAATGGTGAGATAGAGAGTCTGACGTTCTATTTGCTCAAAACCTAGCAGTAGGCTGTCAAACTCACTATCTCACCATTTCACTATCTCACCGTTTAATGTAGCCCCAAAGCAGCTAGGTAACGTTCAGCGTCGAGGGCAGCCATACAACCCGTGCCAGCAGCCGTCACGGCCTGACGGTAGGTAAAATCCTGCACGTCGCCGCAGGCAAATACACCGTCCACGTTGGTTTTGCTAGTGCCAGGAATGGTTTTCAGGTATCCCTGTTCGTCGTGGTGCAGGTAGGGCTGAAAAATCTTAGAATTCGGTTCGTGTCCAATAGCAACGAAAAAACCCTGTACTGTAATATCCCGGCACTCGTGGGTGAGTAAGTTTTTTACGCGCACGCCTTCCACGGCGTGTTCGCCCAGCACCTCATCCGTTACAGTGTCAAACAACACCTCAATCTTGGGGTTGTCAAGCACGCGTTGCTGCATGATCTTGGAAGCACGCATTTCGCCTTTCCGTACAATCATGTACACCTTGCTAGCCAGATTGGCTAGGTAAGTAGCTTCTTCGGCCGCCGTGTCGCCAGCACCCACAATAGCCACCTCCATATTGCGGTAGAAGAAACCGTCGCACACAGCGCAGGCCGATACGCCCGAGCCATTCAAGCGAGCTTCCGACTCCAGCCCCAGCCACTTAGCCGAAGCACCAGTAGCAATAATCACCGCATCAGCTGTGAGTTCTTTGTTTTCGTCGATGGTGATTTTGTGCGGATGGCTTGAAAAGTCCACCGCCGTTGCCAAACCATAGCGGATATCCGTACCGAAACGCGCCGCCTGTTTCTTCAAATCCTCCATCATCGACGGCCCCATCACCCCATCAGGGTAGCCAGGGAAATTTTCCACATCGTTGGTAATCGTGAGCTGGCCACCGGGTTGCAAGCCCTGGTACATAACGGGTTGCATGTTGGCGCGGGCAGCATAAATAGCCGCTGTATAGCCGGCCGGCCCCGAGCCGATAATCAGACACTTTATGTGTTCAGCAGTAGTAGTCATTGTGCTGGTGAAAGCAGTGTGAAAGACAAAGGTAAGCGTAGCCAAAAACTTCGGCTGCGACTGGTCTACCAGACGGAAGAAAACCAACAAAACCGGTACTGAGGTTTAGTCAGTTCTTCGCCTTAGGGGTAGAACGGCAATAAAAAACCCCAACAACTGGGCTGGGGTTTTTCGGGTAGAAATAAAAAACGCTTACCCCAGGTAGGGCTTCAGCGCTTTAGAGCGGGACGTGTGACGCAAACGGCGGATAGCCTTCTCCTTAATCTGGCGTACTCGCTCGCGGGTGAGGTTGAATTTCTCGCCAATCTCTTCCAGCGTGAGCGAATGCTCACCGTTCAAACCAAAGTAAAGTGTAATAACGTCGGCTTCGCGCTTGGTGAGGGTAGAGAGAGCACGCTGCACTTCCTTGCGCAACGAGTCGTTCATTAGGCCCGTATCTGGCGATTCTTCGTCCTCGTTTTCGAGCACGTCGAGCAGACGGTTCTCTTCACCTTGCACAAACGGCGCATCTACAGACACGTGACGACCCGAGATTTTCAGGGTGTCCACTACCTCGGAAGTTGTCAGTTCCAGTACTTCGGCGATTTCCTCCGGCGAGGGCTCCCGTTCGAACTTCTGCTCCAGTTCCGAGAACGACTTGCTGATTTTATTCAGCGAGCCTACCCGGTTCAGGGGCAAACGCACAATACGCGACTGCTCGGCCAGGGCCTGTAGAATGGATTGGCGAATCCACCATACGGCGTAAGAAATAAATTTGAAGCCGCGCGTTTCATCGAAGCGCTTGGCGGCTTTAATCAAACCGAGGTTTCCCTCGTTGATCAAGTCACCTAGCGAAAGACCTTGGTTTTGGTATTGCTTGGCCACCGACACCACGAAGCGCAGGTTAGCTTTGGTCAGCTTTTCCAGCGCTTGCTGGTCGCCTTCCTTGATGCGTTGCGCCAGCGTCACCTCCTCGTCGGGAGTGAGCAGATCTACCTTACCAATCTCCTGGAGGTATTTATCCAGCGACTGGCTTTCGCGGTTAGTAATCTGCTTGCTGATTTTTAGCTGTCTCATTGCAGGCGCTAAAGAATTGTATTTCTAAAAGTTGAATAGCAGCTTCCTTTTGTGGGAGCCGGACATTGATTAGCAACAGTCCAACCCCCACGAAAGTTCGTACGTCGTCTGCTGTGCTTAGTTGGCCGAAGCAGCTTGCTCCGGTTTCGGCAGCAATACTTTGCGCGACAAGCGGTACTTACCGGTCTTTTTGTCGATGTCCAGCAGCTTCACGTCTATCTCCTGCCCTACTTCCAGTACGCCTTCCAGCGAAGCCAGTCGCTCGTGAGCTACCTCCGAAATATGCAGCAGACCGTCTTTGCCCGGCATAATCTCCACGAAAGCACCATAGGGCTGAATGCTGCGCACTTTGCCTTTGTAGGTTTCGCCTACCTCAGGCTGGGCCGCAATGGCCCGGATGCGCGAAATAGCAGCTTCCATATCCTCTTGGTTGGAAGCGAAAATGCTCACGTGGCCTTTTTCGTCCTTCTCCTCGATAATAACCGTAGCGTTGGTATCCTTCTGAATCTGCTGGATAACCTTGCCGCCAGGTCCGATAACTGCACCGATGAACTCTTTATCGATGAGCATTTTGTGCGAACGGGGCGTATGGGGTTTCAGCTCCTCAGCCGGTGCTGAGATGGTCTTTGCCATTTCCCGCAGGATGTGCAAACGGCCCTCGCGCGCCTGGTGCAGTGCCTTGGTCAGGATTTCGTTGCTTAGACCTTGAATTTTAATATCCATCTGGCAAGCCACGATACCCTTCTCGGTACCGGTCACTTTGAAGTCCATATCACCGAGGTGGTCCTCATCGCCCAAGATATCCGAAAGCACAGCGTATTCGCCGGTTTCTTTGTCCTGCACAAGACCCATGGCAATACCCGAAACAGCCGAGCGAATCTTGATACCGGCATCCATCAGTGCTAGCGAAGCCGCGCATACCGTCGCCATCGACGACGAGCCGTTCGACTCCAGTATGTCCGACACGATGCGGATGGTGTAGGGATTCTCTTCTTCCGGCGGCAGCACCTTCTTAATGGAGCGCATGGCCAGGTTGCCGTGCCCTACCTCCCGACGGCCGGGGCCGCGGTTAGGCTTCACCTCACCAGTCGAGAAGGCTGGGAAGTTGTAGTGCAGCATAAACTTACTGTAGCCGGACTGCATCGCCGAGTCAATAATCTGCTCGTCGAGCTTGGTGCCGAGGGCTACTGTAGTTAGCGACTGGGTTTCGCCACGCGTGAACAGCGACGAGCCGTGGGCGCCAGGCAGGTAGTTCACCTCCGACCAAATCGGACGGATTTCTGTCAGCTTGCGGCCGTCCAAGCGGGTGCCTTCCTTGATCATCATGTCACGGATGGCTTTCTTCTCCGCAGAGGAGTAGTAGCGACCAAACTGCTTCATATCCAGCTCGGGCTGTTCAGCCACCAGTTGCTGTAGAAACTGGTCCTTTACGCCACCAAAACCTTTTTTGCGACCAGCTTTGCTAGCATCGCCCAGCTTGGCCACATTATAAGCCAGATCGTAAATACCCTGAGTAATACGGGTTTTCAGATCTTCGTTCTCATCATATTTAGGATACTCTCGCTTGGTGTGCGACTTTTCTACCGCTACAGCCAGTTCCTGCTGCACGCGCACCTGCTCTTTGATGGCCTCGTGCGCATAAGCAATGGCTTCCACCATCTCTTCCTCGCTCACTTCATCCATTTCACCTTCTACCATTGCCACCGAGTCGGCCGTTGCGCCTACGATGAGGTCAATGTCAGCACGAGCAATGTCAGCTGTTAGTGGGTTGATCTGAAGCTTGCCATCAATACGAGCTACGCGTACTTCTGAAATCGGTCCAGCAAACGGGATATCTGAAATTGACAGAGCCGCCGAAGCCGCTAAAGCTGCCAGCGCATCCGGCTGCACGTCCTTATCAGCCGAAATCAGCGAAATCATCATCTGCACTTCGTAGTGATAATCCTTGGGGAACATCGGCCGCAAAATGCGGTCTACAAGGCGGCAAACCAATACTTCGTAATCTGAAAGGCGGCCTTCGCGGCGCTGAAACGAGCCGGGAATTTTACCAGCACCACCGAATTTTTCCTGATAATCAACCGACAACGGCAGGAAGTCTACCCCATCGCGCTGCGAGGGTTGCGACACCACCGTAGCCAGCAACATGGCATCCCCGAGGCGAACGACAACGGCCCCGTCGGCAAACTTGGCTAGTTTGCCAGTTTCAATCGAAATCTGCCGACCATCCGGCAGGGTAATATATTTTGTAACCGCGTTGTAATTGGGCATTTTGTGTGGTTGGAGATGAGATGGGAGAAGTGAGATAGGAGCCTTCTATTGGAGTACAACACCAAACCGCGGGGTTTTGTCCCGTTTTCTGGTGTGCCCGGCCACTATCTCCCGCCAGGCAAAAAAAAGAGTAGGGAACCCTTGTAACAGGGCTCCCTACTCTCGGCAGCGGGGCTTACTTACGGATACCCAGCTCCTTGATGATAGCACGGTAGCGGTTGATTTCGCGGTGCTGCAGGTAGTCCAACAGGCGGCGACGCTTACCTACCAGCTTCAGCAGACCCAAGCGGGTCGAGTAGTCCTTCTTGTTCACCTTCAGGTGCTCAGTCAGGTGCGTGATGCGGTGGGTGAAGAGTGCAATTTGCGATTCAGCCGAACCGGTATCGGTGGCAGTTTTCTGCAGGCTATTTTTCTCAAAAATGGCCTGTTTAGTTTCGGTTGTAAGTTTCATCGGCAGATAGGTTTCCCCGTCTTTGATTTAAAGGGTAAAAAAGAATTTTCAGTCACTCCGCATTTCGGAGTGGCCGCAAAGGTACGGCTTTATTCCGGATGCTGAAAATATAAATTGCCGAAATAGGGCAAAACATAGGCTGTTCTGCGTTTGCTAAGCTTGTGCGCGGCGGGCCAAAAAGGCCCGGTTGCGCACCAAGTTGCGAAACTGCTCGGTAGGTACCCAGCGTACAATACGCCGCCAGAAATCACCTTCCAGCAATCCAGAATCGTTACGAGCCTGATAAAGGAAAAACAGGCCTACTGGCAGAAGCGTCAAGTCGGCCAGCCACATACCCAGCGGTACCGTCAGAATCATTTCACGGGCATATTTCTCGCCCATAATGGATACAACGTAGTAGATGATAAAGAACAGAATGGCAATGAGCAGCGGAACACCCAAACCACCTTTTTTAATAATAGCACCTAGCGGCGCACCAATCAGGAACATTAGCAGTATAGCCGCCGACTGCGTGTATTTACGGTAAATCTCGATCCGAAACATGCTGGTGTCGCGGGCCAGAGTAGTCAAACGCTCGGCGTTGCTGCCTATAAAGGCCCGCACGTTACGCGCCCGGTTACTAGCCTGCTGCATCATGCCCACGCTCAAAGCAGGAAGGCGCTCATCGGACACCTTCCAGTCCGCTAAACGCCGGTTAGCAGCTTGGCCTGTAGTGTCAAAGCGGGCATAAGAGTAATAAGGATTCAGCTGCGTGACCATCAGACGCCGTTCTACGTTCAGGCGCTGGTGGAGGGAGTCGCTATGGGCAATTAGCTGTGGGATGTTCTTCATCATCTTATTCTCCGCGAAGTACTCCTCATTGGTGCGGTCTAGGCCGAAAGAGGCCAGAGAGAACAGCAGTTGATTGCGGTCAAAACTCTGCCGGGTGAAGCTGGCGCCAGCGCGGTTGTGCTGGTCAGGCTTCTCTATGTACGAAGTACCCCGAAATAGCTCCAGACTTAGGTATTGCCCATCAAAGCGCGTCGTCATGCGTCCCGAGTCGGCCAGAATCATGGCAGAACTGCCCGCACGGCCGCTGTGGTCGTAAATCATTACGCCCTTCAAAATATCTCCGTTCTCGCCCTGCTTTTCGTTTACCTTAATGGTGTATCCTGGAATGCCAGTGTAAAAGATATTTTCCCGAATATCCAGCGCCAGCTTCTGCTGACGCACATCCCACAGCAGGCTGTACGCTTTGAGGTTGGCTTTTGGAATGATGGTCTCATTGTACCAAAAAGCTCCAACGCTCAATAACAAGCTTAAGATGAAGATTGGCCGCAGAATGCGCGTGAGGGAAATTCCCGATGTCTTAATAGCCGTCAACTCATGGTGCTCCCCTAGAGTACCAAACGTCATCAACGAGGAAAGCAACACAGCCAGTGGTAGCGAAATCGGCACCATCAGCACGCTGAAGAAGAATAAGAGTTGGGCAATAACACCCGCACCTAAGTCTTTCCCGATGATATCATCGAGATACTTCAGCATGTATTGCGTCAGAAAAATAAACTCGACTACCGCAAAGGTGAGAAAGAATGGCCCGGCAAAGGCTTTCAGAATGAGCTTATCTAGTTTTTTCATACGCAACTGGTGCCGCCACCGTGAGGCAGCACCACAGTAAAGGAGGCAAAAAAGAACGCGAAGATACAGCGCGCTATTGTGGCAACGGTGCCTACCCCCCTACTTGTTCCCGCAGCGTCAGGATGAGATTATCCCACATTTCCTGCAATTCTATTTCATCCGTCTCTTCGGAGTAATCTACCACCCGCAGAAAAACTTCTTGCGTAAGCTCCGACGATTCAATAGAGAAATCTAGGTAGCTGGCATCTGGAACAGAACGCTTCTGATCGTTCAGAAATACAAAGCGCACCGACTTATTGGTGCGGTGCGAGCTGATTTCGGCATAATGACTCTGGTTGTCCCAGATGAAGTTGAGCCGGTGGTCGGGGTCGATTTTCACATCCTGGCAGAACCAGCGGGCCAGGCCAGAAGCAGAAGCCAGATAAGGGTATAAAATCTTTGGCGACGCGTTGATGGGGTACTCCACCGTGAACCGGTGTTTGGAACGGGTAGCGGAAAGCGGCATAAACGTAATGGAAACAAATAAGCCCCTGCTAACTACAACTGCTAGCAGAAACAGCCAATATACACATAATTTTTTACCCTAGATGTTGTGCTAATTCAAATTTCATTTCTACATTTGCACCACCAAACAGGGCGGGGTAGCTCAGTTGGTTAGAGCACAGGATTCATAACCCTGAGGTCACGAGTTCAACTCTCGTCCCCGCTACAGAAAAAAGGCCTTCCGATTGCAGGAAGGCCTTTTTCGTTGTATTCTACACTTCCCTGATTTCTACCAATTTATCGTTACCAGATAGGTGGGTTATAAATGCAAAGAGCGCCTGACCACTAATGATCAGGCGCTCTTCATGTTGTAATGTCAGTAGACGATTACTTTACTTTGTCCACAATGCCTTTGAAGGCAGCGGGGTGGTTCAGGGCCAAATCAGCCAGCACCTTACGGTTCAGCTCGATACCAGCTTTCTTCAAGCCACCCATCAGTTGCGAGTAGGACAAGCCATGCTCACGGGCACCAGCGTTAATACGCTGAATCCAGAGTGCGCGGAACTCACGCTTTTTGGTTTTCCGGTCACGGTACGCGTAGAGAAGGCCTTTCTCAACGGCGTTTTTCGCAACGGTCCATACATTTTTACGACGGCCATAGTAACCTTTGGCCAAACGCATTACTTTTTTCCGACGAAGGCGCGAGGCCACGTGGTTGACACTTCTGGGCATAACCTGCTCTGTTTTTGGCGGCCGGCGGCGGACAATTTGCCGCGGCTTGCGTTTCTACCGGACGCCTGGTTTGAATTAATTAACAATTAATAAGTAGGAAGTAGGAATTGGATGTAGACTATGTATTAGTACTAACGCTCAATTCTTACTCATTCATTATTAATTAGATATTCAGCATATCCTTCACGCGCGGCATGTCGGCCGAGCTAACCAGCGTTACGTGGGTAAGAGCACGTTTCTGCTTGGTGGTTTTTTTGGTGAGAATGTGCGATTTGAAGGCGTGCTTCCGCTTCACCTTGCCCGTTCCGGTGAGCGTAAAACGCTTCTTAGCACCGGATTTCGTCTTTACTTTCGGCATTGTGTATGTATTGAAAAAAGGGAAATGCAGAGTTGCGTGTGCCCCTACCCTACCCAGAATCTACTCCTGATCGGGAGCAACTTCTTTGGCAGGTTTCGGTGCGCCTTCCTTAGCAGGTTTAGCTGCTGCGGGAGCTGATTCTTTCACGGCAGGCTTCGGCTTGGGTGCTACTTTGGGTGCCAAGTACAGGAACATGCGCTTGCCTTCTAGCTTGGGTAGTTGCTCTACCTTAGCCAGCTCTTCGAGCGCCTGCGCAAACTTGAGTAGCAGAATTTCGCCACGCTCTTTGAATACAATCGAGCGGCCTACGAAGTGTACGTAGGCTTTGATTTTGGCGCCTTCCTTCAGGAATTCCTGTGCGTGCTTTAGCTTGAAAGCGAAGTCGTGATCATCCGTGTTGGGTCCGAAACGAATTTCCTTTTGCACGACTTTCGTCTGCTTGGCTTTCATTTCGCGGGTGCGCTTCTTCTGCTCGTACTTAAATTTCGAGTAGTCGATAACGCGACAAACGGGCGGTACAGCAGTAGGCGAAATCTCAACTAGGTCAAGGTTTTGCTCCTGCGCCATACGGCGGGCTTGCTCAACAGGATAAATGCCCTGCTCGACGTTGTCGCCGACCAGACGCACCTCACGGGCCGTGATTTTATTGTTAATCTTGAACGGCTCCTCCACTTGAGCGCGGGGGATGTAACGGCGATTTGGGGTAGCTATGGGTAGGTCCTCCTTCTAAAAGTGGTGGTCTAATCAGATAGTGAAAGGCCCCGGCGAAAAGTCGCTAGGGCCTATTCAGGGGGCAAATATCCGCTTTTTTTTTGAAATCTGAAAGTTTTGCTATATAAAATTGCGGGATTGGGGCTGCTTTCCCTACCTTTATTTCATAAGCGTGGCTACTTCAGATTGAAACTTCGCAATGAATTCATCGACAGGTAAAGATCCCAAGTCTCCCTCGCCGTGGCGGCGCACGGAAACCTGACCGTTTTCCTGTTCTTTTTCGCCCACAATCAGCATGTAGGGCACTTTAGAAATCTCTGCGTCGCGAATTTTACGGCCAATTTTTTCGTCCCGGTTATCAATAGAGCCTCGCAGTTCTTCTCCCTGAAGTCGGTCGTACACCTGCTGGGCATACTCCTGATACTTCTCCGAAATGGGTAGGATGGCGAACTGCTCGGGAGCCAGCCACAGCGGGAAATTGCCGGCGCAATGCTCAATCAGTACGGCTACAAAGCGCTCTAACGAGCCAAACGGCGCCCGGTGCAGCATCACAGGACGCTGGCGGGAGTTATCGGGAGCTACGTACTCCAGGTCGAAGCGCTCGGGCAGGTTGTAGTCAACCTGAATGGTTCCTAACTGCCACTTGCGGCCCAACGCGTCACGTACCATAAAGTCGAGTTTGGGGCCATAGAAGGCTGCCTCGCCGTACTCGGTTATTGTGGGTAGGCCTTTTTCAGCAGCTGCTTCCTGAATAGCACTTTCAGCCAGTGCCCAGTTCTCGTCGGAGCCAATATACTTGGTCTTGTTCTCAGGGTCGCGCAGGGAAATTTGCGCGGTATAATCCTCAAAACCCAAGGCACGGAACACGTAGAGTACAAGGTCGATAACCTTCTTGAACTCGTCCTTTACTTGATCGGGGCGGCAAAAGATGTGCGCGTCGTCCTGTGTGAAGCCGCGCACGCGCGTGAGGCCATGCAACTCGCCCGACTGCTCGTAGCGATATACCGTACCAAACTCGGCTAGACGTAAGGGCAAGTCGCGGTAAGAGCGCGGCTTGGTCTTATAAATCTCGCAGTGGTGCGGGCAGTTCATGGGCTTGAGGAAAAACTCCTCACCCGGGTTGGGCGTTTTGATCGGCTGAAAGGAGTCGGCCCCGTATTTTTCGTAGTGACCCGACGTGACATATAGTTCCTTGGAGCCAATGTGCGGCGTCACCACGGGCAGGTAGCCCGACTTGATTTGGGCCTTGCGCATGAACTGCTCCAGACGTTCGCGCAGGGCCGTACCCTTGGGCAGCCATAGGGGTAGGCCAGCGCCTACCTTCTCCGAAAAAGCGAATAGCTCCAACTCTTTCCCCAGCTTGCGGTGGTCGCGGCGCTTGGCCTCTTCCAGCTTTTCCAGGTACTCGGTCAGCTCCTTGGCTTTGGGGAAAGTGATGCCGTAGATGCGCGTGAGCTGCTTGTTTTTCTCATCGCCGCGCCAGTAAGCACCGGCTACGTTCAGCAGCTTTATCGCCTTGATGGGCGACGTATCGGGCAGGTGGGGGCCGCGGCAGAGGTCCACGAAATTACCTTGCTGGTAGAACGTAATGCTGCCGTCTTCCAGGCGGTCAATCAGGTCCAGCTTATACGGATCATCTTTCTCAGTGAAATACGCTACCGCCTCAGCCTTGGGCACAGGACGGCATTCGAAGCGGCTTTTCTGCTTGGCCAGCTCCAGCATCTTCTTTTCGATAACAGGAAAGTCGTCGGTTGAAATCGTCCGGCCTTCGCCCAGGTCGATATCGTAGTAGAAGCCGTTTTCAATGGCGGGCCCAATGCCCAGCTTCACGCCTGGGTAGAGGTCTTCCAGCGCTTCGGCCAGTAAGTGAGCCGAGGAGTGCCAGAAGGTCATTTTACCACCGGCGTCATTCCAGGTCAGGATTTCCAGCTTGCTGCTCTGGTCAATTGGGCGGTGCAGATCGCGCACTTCGCCATCAACGCGCACGGCCAATGCATTGCGGGCCAGCCCTTCGCTGATGCTGGCGGCTACATCGTAGCCCGTGGCGCCGGCCTCAAACTGGCGGACGGAACCATCGGGGAGCGTGATGTCAATCATCGGTAATTCGTTGTCAGGGTTAGTTGTTGGGTAGCTGGAACAGGATGCGCACCATTACCCACTGTGTAGAAAGCGCAAGTTAGCAGCTTGAGGTGGATTTAAACCGGTATTTCATTTCGTGCCTACCCCTAGTCCTCTTCATGATTCGCCGTAGTCGGGCGCGGGGCAAGTGGCGCCACAGCCGATATGCGGCTACGGGTGGTATCGCCTGAGAACCCACGGGCTCGCTCGCCAGTTTTCCAGGCTTTGTAAGTCCAGTGGCGATTGCCGGGGTTTTCGGCCACCAATTGTCGGTACTGGGCCTGCGCCTCGGTATAGCGACCAGTATTCTCCAGACTTTCGGCTAGCTGTTGCCGGGCTTCCGGCAGGCGGGGCGCCCGCCGTAGTGCCCGTTGCAGCGCAGGAATAGCCATGGCGTATCGCCGCTGCTCGTAGGCCAGTTGCCCCAGGTGATAATCGGCGCGGTAGAGGGTAGAGTCTTGCTGCAAAGCCTGGGTGTAGTAGTGCAATGCACTATCGGGTGCAGCCTGCAATTCAAACTGCCGAGCATAGTCGTACAGCAATGGGGCATAGTTGGGGTCTAGCTTGAGCCCGCGCGCAGCGTACCGCCCCCCTTGATCTGGCTGATGATAGGCGTTGAGCAGAAAGGCCAATTGATGCAGGGTTTCGGCCTGGCGCGGGTCGCGCGCTAAACTGGCCCGCAGATAATCAATGGCTTGTGTAGTATCGCCGGTGGCGGCAAAAGCTAAACCTTTGTAGAACAAAGCCGCCACATGATCGGGCTCTTGCTGTAGCACTCGGTCGAGTTGGTCGAGCGCCGCCTGGTAATGGCGCGTCGCCAAGTTAGCCTCGCCTACCAGTAAGTTCAGCTCGGGTGAGGCAAAGCCATGGCGAGCAGCCTCGTCGGCAGCAGCCAAGGCGGCCGTCAGATGGTACTTGGCGCGTAGGGCACGGGCCTTGGTGAAGTAGAATTCACCGGGGCCGTCGTCTAGGTCCAGAGCTTGGTTGATATCCTGCAACGCCGGCTCCACCTGGCCTGCATCAAGCCGGAAAGCAGCGCGCCGGGCATAAAGCGAGGCATTGCCGGGCTGGCGGGCAATAGCACCATCTAGCTCTTGGGCCTGAATATGAGGACCGCTTTGCACGGTAGCCAGCGGTACCATCCGGTCGGGCCGCTCGGTGGGGCCACTGCAACTCGTTGTCAGCAGTACAGCTGCTACCCAGACCAGCCAGTGGCGTTGTTTGCTTTTGTCCCGCAGCCTATCATGTGCTATCACTCTTCTTGCTTCTTTTGACAAAGATACAATCCTGGCACCACGCTTAGTGCTGGAAGCTGGCTGGACGGCGCTGCTGCCGACGACGAGCCTGCAACAACATTGCCCGACAGCGCCGGCTTACTTCCAACTCGTCGCTGGTAGAAGGGGACAGCTGCACGGCTTCTTCCAGTATCAGGCGGGCGTTGCGGCGCTGGCCTTGGTTGCGGTACACCCGCGCCAAGTCGTAGCAGAACTGAATGCGGGTAGAATCGAGCTCATGCGCGCGCCGTAACGCATCAATGGCTTTGCGTGAGCCGGCACCGCCAGGCATTCCACCCAAAAAGAGCTTCGTAAAAATGCGTTCCAGAATATTATAATGGTCTACGCGGTAGTGCCAGCGCCCTAGTAACTGCCAAGTATCGGCCCACTCGGGACAGCGGGCCACAGCCATAAAGACGTAAGGTTTCATCGTTTTATAGGCGTGCAGCCGGCTGCGGGCCGTAAGCAACGTAGCTCGGTTCACTAAAGACAAGGCTACCACATAGTTGCCCTCTCCCCCCATGGGCTGCACCACCAGTGCCCGGTCGGCAAACTGCCTAGCCGATATAAAGTAGGCCCCACGCCGGGTTTCGTCGGTGTAGCGGGCGCCAATACGGACGCTGAGCAAAGCAGCCTGCCACAAGGCCTCGTAACAGCGCGAGTCTTGGCGTAGGACTTCCTCGTATTTACCCAACGCCTCCGATTCCTGATAGGCGGCCTGTAGCATATGCGCTTGCTTCAACAATTTCTGCACCGTCACGGAATCGTTGGTGGCAGTTGTCGATGCCGCGACGTGACGCCCCAAAAGGCACCCCAGCAGCCATAAAACCAGAATATACCGTTTCATACGCACGCGCTTTTAACGGCTACGGCAGCACTTTGGTGCCTGATAGGGGCTTAATGCATTGCAGGGTAGGGCCAGCAACTACTGGCCCTACCCTACGCACATCTTAAAAAAGCTTTAACTGTGATTTAGGCCGACGTAACAGCGCCTGCGCGCGCTCCACTTCTTCGGCCGTCACGTCCACTGGCTCCTGCAAATCTGGCAGGTCGTTGGGGGATGGTGTGGCCGCTGGGCGCGGAATGGTGGCCGGACCGCGCTTTTTGCGAGCCTCGCGGCGTTCTGGCTCGGGGCCTTCGTCAGTGAGTAGTGTGAGGGCGTGAATTTTGTAGTAGGTCAGCTTATTGCCCTGAGCTTTCCAGCCCTTCACGTCGATGAACTCGTGCAGCAGGAGTTGCTCGGTTTCGCGGTCGGCTTTCTTTTCCCGTTGCATCTTCACCTCTACCGTTGGCTCGGGGTTAGCGGTAGCCGCCAGCAGTTTAGAGCCTTTGCTTTCCGAAATGAAAATAAAGCGCTTGTCCAAGGTGCTAGTTTCAATGCGGAAGCGCTTGACGTAGTGCGTTTTCGTTTCGCCTTCCATATACACAGCGCTCAGTACCGTTTCGGGCTCCAACTTGCGCAGCAGCACCATATTGGGCACGTCGAAGTGGTGGCCCGGATCGGGCGATTTCAGTTCGTAGCTTCCGTCTTTGTAAAGCACCAAGATGGTGTTGTCAGTATCAAAGGTACCTAGGTAGCGGCCGTGGCCAGCGGTATTCAAGCGCCCTACTACCGCATCGAAGAACATTTCGCGTCCGCCCAGGGTAGAGTCGCCCAGACTTTTCTGGGTGATTTTTTTGATGGGTTGCTTGGTCACAATGTTGCCCATCGAGCCCTTGCCCTTGATGGCCAACTCGGCAAAGTCAAAGTCGAACTGCTTCACGCGGGCCGGGGCTTTATCCGATAGCTGCACGCCTACCACCTCCGATTCGGAGTTGGGGTTAGCCGTGAGATACAGCGCTTTCGAGCCTTTCGAGCCCTTGGTCAGGTCGTAGGTTTTGTCGCGGGTGATACCCGTGACCAGGAAACGCTTGGCGTAGGTGATGCCTGAGGCGCCGTCGAGGTACATCATGTTGTACACCAGCCGGTCGTCGTTCTTATTATAAATACCCACGTGCAGAATATCCTTCCCCACAAAGGTCTTCTCGGCCACTTTGGTCACCACGAATGAGCCGTCGCGGCGGATGGCGATGATGTCGTCGAGGTCGGAGCAGTCTACTACGAACTCGGCTTTGTCGTCTTTTTTCAGACCATAGCCCACAAAACCGTCCTGGCGGTTCACATAGAGCTTTTGGTTGGCAATGGCTACCTTCTGCGCCGTCACCACGTCGAAGGTGCGCAACTGGGTTTTCCGCTCTCTACCCGCGCCGTACTTTTTCAGCAGGCCCTCGAAGTAGTTGATGGCGTAGCGCGTGAGGTGCACCAGGTGGTCGGCCACTTCGGCCATTTCCACCTCCAGGCGCTGAATGTACTCGTCGGCCTTGAACCCGTCGAATTTAGAAATGCGCTTGATGCGGATTTCGGTCAGGCGCGTGAGGTCGTCTTCGGTGATGGCGCGGCGCAGCACAATGCGCGTGTCGTTGGCGCGGGCTTTCTCGCCGTCCACGCGCACAAACTTTTTCAGGCCCGCGTCCATGATTTCCAGGATTTGCTCCCAGGTTTCGGCTTCTTCTATCTTGCGGTAGATGCGGTTTTCAATGAAGATCTTCTCCAACGACGCCGAGTGCCACTTTTCTCGCAGCTCATCCTGGCGGATTTCCAGTTCCCGCTCCAGCAGCCGCAGGGTTTTGGCGGTGCTCATGTGCAGCACGTCCTCCACCGCCATAAAGCGCGGCTTCTCGTCGATGATGACGCAGGTATTGGGCGAGATGCTGATTTCGCAATCCGTGAAAGCGTAGAGCGCATCAATGGTGAGGTCGGGCGACACGCCGGGGGGCAGCTGCACCTGAATCTCAACCTCCGCCGTGGTGCTATCCACGATTTTCTTAATCTTGATTTTGTTGGCTTCCGTGGCTTTCACGATACTCTCCATCAGCGCCGTGGTGGTGGTGCCGTAGGGAATATCGCGAATCACGAGCGTGGTTTTGTCTACCTTTTCGATGGTAGCGCGCAGGCGAATTTTGCCGCCGCGCTGCCCGTTCTGGTAGTTGCTCACGTCGCAGAGGCCACCCGTCGGGAAGTCGGGGAACAGCTCCACCGCCTTGCCCCGCAGCACGTCGATGCTGGCCTTGCACAGCTCGCGGAAGTTGTGGGGCATAATCTTCGTGCTCAGACCCACGGCAATGCCCTCCACCCCTTGTGCCAGCAGCAACGGAAACTTCACGGGTAGGGTCACGGGCTCGCGCTTGCGGCCGTCGTAGCTGAGCTGCCACTCGGTGGTATCGGGGTTGAAAACCACATCAAGCGCAAACTTGCTCAGACGGGCTTCAATATAACGAGGCGCAGCAGCCGAGTCGCCGGTGCGAATGTTACCCCAGTTACCTTGGTGGTCGATCAGCAGGTCCTTCTGCCCCAAGTTCACAATGGCGTCGCCAATGCTAGCGTCGCCGTGGGGGTGGTACTGCATGGTCTGGCCGATGATGTTGGCTACCTTGTTCAGGCGGCCATCATCCATCTCCTTCATCGCGTGCAGGATACGGCGCTGCACAGGTTTCAAGCCATCTTCGAGGGCTGGTACAGCGCGCTCCAGAATTACGTAGCTGGCATAGTCCAGAAACCAGTTCTGGTACATGCCGCGCACGGATGAGATGTCGTGGATGGTTTCGCCGGGGGCAAACTTCGCTTCCACTTCCTCCTCTTGCTCTGCTGGTTCGCTCAGCTCCTCGCTTTCCTCCGCGTCGATAGCGGCTTCCGGGTCAGCGGCGGTAGGCGCTTCCTCATGGGTAGCAGCCAGGTCTTCGGCTTCGCCCGTAGCAAACAAATGGGCCGCTGTAGTAGCGGCGCCAAAGTCGAGCGTATCGCCCGCACCGAACGATTCGGGCTGCGGGTCGGTCGGATTCAGGTCGTGGGGGTTGTTTTCTTCTGACACAGTTACGTGTGGCCGGAGCCACGTTTTTTGTTCTTGTACCTCTCTCCTACCCTGCTTCTCGCCGGCTTACCTAGCCTGTTACTTGTGCAAAGTAAGGTAGGTCGGCGAGAAGCTTCCTACTAGGAGGCTATCTATATACTTGTTATACTACCTCAATCTCGGCTGCTTCCAGCTGCTCGGCCGGCGCTTCTTCTACAGGCAGTACATCACTGGTAATCAAATCTTTTTCCAAACGCAGGTTATCGATGATGAACTCCTGACGGGCAGGCGTATTCTTGCCCATGTAGTACGTCAGGATTTGCTGCACCGAGCGCTCGGCCTGTAAGATGACGGGTTCCAAGCGAATATTGTCGCCGATGAACTTACCGAACTCGTCGGGCGAAATTTCGCCCAGGCCTTTGAAGCGGGTAATCTCGGGGTTGCGGCCTAATTGCCGAATGGCCTGCTGCTTTTCCCCCTCGTTGTAGCAGTAAATCGTCTGCTTTTTATTACGGACGCGGAACAGCGGCGTTTCCAGGATGTACACGTGGCCGTTGCGCACCAGATCGGGGAAAAATTGCAGGAAGAAGGTCAGCAGCAACAGTCGGATGTGCATACCGTCTACGTCGGCATCAGTAGCAATTACTACCCGATTATAGCGCAGGTTTTCGATGCCTTCCTCAATGTTGAGGGCATGCTGCAAGAGGTTGAACTCCTCATTTTCGTACACAACTTTTTTCTTCAACCCGAAGCAGTTCAACGGCTTACCGCGCAGGCTAAATACAGCCTCAGTTTCCACATTACGGCTCATGGTAATGGAGCCCGAGGCCGAGTCGCCCTCCGTGATGAACAGGGTAGTCAGCTGCTCGTTGTCGTGCTTGTTGTCGCCAAGGTGCAGGCGGCAGTCGCGGAGCTTGCGGTTGTGCAGGTTGGCTTTTTTGGCGCGCTGGTTGGCCAGCTTTTTCACGCCGGCCATGTCTTTGCGCTCCCGCTCGCTCTGCTCGATGCGTTTTTTGAGAGCTTCCTTGGTGTCGGGGTTCTTGTGGAGGTAATTGTCGAGGTGCTCCTTCACGAAGTCCAGAATGAACCCACGCACCGTGGGGCCATCGGGGCCCATGTTGAGGCTACCCAGTTTGGTCTTGGTCTGGCTCTCGAACACCGGCTCTTGCACCCGCACCGAAATGGCCCCAATCACAGACGCCCGAATGTCGGCCGCGTCGTAGTCTTTGCCGTAGTGCTCGCGCACGGTTTTCACTAAGGCTTCGCGGAAAGCGGCCAAGTGCGTGCCACCCTGGGTGGTGTACTGCCCGTTCACGAAGGCATAATGTTCCTCTCCGTAGTCGTTGCCGTGGGTGAGGGCAAGCTCAATATCTTCGCCTTTCAGGTGAATGATGGGGTACCGCAGGCTTTCCTCATCGGTTTTGTGGCGCAGCAGGTCCAGCAAGCCATTCTCGGACACGTATTTCTGCCCGTTGAAGTGGATAGCTAAGCCAGCGTTGAGGTAGCAATAATTCCGGATCTGGCTTTCCAGATACTCCGGAATAAAGCGGTAGTTCTTGAAAATGGTGTCGTCGGGCTCGAAGACCATCAGCGTGCCATTACGCTGGCTGGTCTTCACCGGCTTGGGGTTTTTCTGCAATTCTCCGCGGGCAAACTCAGCGCTTTTCTGCTCGCCGTCGCGGGTGCTTTGCACCAGGAAATAGTTACTGAGCGCGTTCACCGCTTTGGTGCCTACCCCATTCAACCCTACCGATTTTTGGAATACCTTGCTGTCATACTTACCGCCGGTGTTGATCTTGCTGACCACATCCACCACCTTTCCCAGCGGAATACCGCGGCCGTAGTCGCGCACTTGCACGCGGGTGTCGGTAATCTTCACTTCAATGGTGCGGCCGTAGCCCATCACGTGCTCATCAATGCAGTTGTCGATGACTTCCTTCACCAGCACGTAAATGCCGTCGTCGGCGGCCGAGCCGTCGCCGAGCTTGCCAATGTACATACCCGGCCGCAGGCGGATGTGCTCACGCCAGTCGAGGGAGCGGATGCTATCCTCGTTATAGGCGTGGGCGGGCGGTGCGAGGGGGAGTTGTTCGTCGGCCATAGAAACAGGTAAAAAGCAAATTTGAGGTAAAATAACACAGAAAATCGGCCTTTTTTCGCAAGGGTGCGTAAAGGCCGGCACGGGTAGATAACGTCGTGTTTATTTCGCAAAAAGCGAATGACGTTAGCAAAACCTCACTCATCCAGTCATAGTTCACACTGAACTCCCAAATGTAGCCATTTTAGGCCTCTTTTCCCACTCCAACCCTCCCAATTTTATTAGCTAATGCTACCCCATTCCAATAATTTTAATGCGCCACGCCATGCGGCACCAGCAGCTGAGGTTAAGCAGTCAGCGGTGGTGCACTACACGTTTGTGCTCATCGGTATGTCGCTGCTGGTGTACGTGCTGCACAAGCTAGATGGCATTATTCTGCCTCTTGCTTTCTCTGCTTTGCTGGCGGTCCTGTTGTTGCCTGTTTGCCGTCGGCTGGAGGTCTGGGGACTTTCGCGCATACTCGCTATCGTTGTATGTCTGCTGTTGGTAGTAGCCCTGCTTATCGGGCTATTTTATGTGTTTGGAACGCAACTCATGCAGTTTCGCAATGAGATACCGCTATTTCAGCAGAAGCTAGCGCTGTATTTCGATCAGATTCAGCAGATGCTCAGCTCACGCTTTGGTTTTCAACCGATTAGCAAAGACCAAGTAATTGATCAATCGTTGGAAACGCTGAAAAACCGTGCGGGCGGCTGGCTGGGTACTACCTTAGACACGACTACCAGCGTGCTGAGCGTAGTCACGCTGATTCCCATTTATATCTTCTGCTTGCTGTACTACCGCGACCACATGCGGCAGTTTCTGTTCCGCTTCGTGACGCCGGACAAGCGTACTTCGGTGCTCAATACGATGGATAACATCCAGACGGTGGTGCAGGCCTATATTTCTGGTCTGCTCACGGTTATCGTCATTGTAGCTATCCTGAACGCTATTGGCCTGCTAATTCTGGGGGTGAAGTTTGCCATCTTCTTCGCCATTTTCGCTTCGGTACTGGCCGTTATTCCTTTCATCGGCATCTTCATCGGCGCGGCGCTGCCTACCCTGATCACGCTGGTAGAAACCGGCTCGCCGCTGAAAGCCCTGGGCGTTATTGGCGTTTTTACCATTGTGCAGTTCCTGGAAGGCAACTTCATTACGCCTACCATTACAGGCTCTAAGGTAAGCATCAACCCCATGGCAGCCATTATTGCGCTGATACTGGGCGGCGAATTGTGGGGCACACCCGGTATGATTCTGAGCATTCCGCTGACGGCCGTGCTGAAGGTGATTTTCGACGCGTCGAAGTCGACGGAACCATGGGGCTTTTTGCTGGGCGACGTGGCGGACGGGGAGGACGACCCTGATAAGCCGAAGAATCAACCTGGTTTCTTTGGTCGCATGTGGCAACAACTTTCGGGCAAATCGTAACCCGGCCGAAACTGGTTTAGTATAAAGAGCACAACTGCATTAGCAGAACCCTAAACTCTTCCACTATAAACACCTACAGCCATGGCTGCTATTACCGAAAAAACCGCTCGCGCCTACAGTGACCTCGTAGAAATCAACGAAACTGGTGCTAAAGGCTACCAAGAAGCCGCTGAAGGCGTGTCGAACCCACAATTAAAATCAGAATTCAGCCAGTTGAGCCAGCAGCGCGCTCAGTTCGCCAGCGAGTTGAAACAGCACGCTAGCCAATATGGCATCCAGACGGATCAGGAAGGTACCATTGAAGGTGCAGTAGCTGACGCTGCCGCTGCCGTACACCGCGGCTGGATCAACCTGAAATCGGCTATTACCGGCCAAGACGACAACGCCATTCTAGGCGAAGCCGAAACCGGCGATGCTACGGCCCTGAAAGCCTACGAAACTGCTCTGAGCGCCGAAGGCCTGCCCCAGGAAGCAAAAAGCCTGATTCAACAGCAGCACAGCCAGATTCTGGCCGCCAAAAACAAAATCACGGCGATGAAAAAAATAAGTATTGCCTCAACAGCAATGCCTATAGTGAAAGCGACCCGCATCATGCGGGTCGCTTTTTTTTGTGCGCCTACCCATCAAGGTGAATAGTGTGTGTGCAACCTTACGGGGTAGTATCTTTGTTACCAATCTGATTAGCATTGTACCGACTTTATCAGTAGCGCTTTTGTACGCCATCATCGACCTTGAAACCACCGGCGGGCAGCCCACCCAGGACCGCATCACGGAAATAGCCATCTTCATCCACGACGGCGAAAAAATCGTGGACCAGTACAGCACGTTGCTGAATCCGGGTCGGCAGATTCCGTTTTTTATCACGCAGCTCACCGGCATCAACGACGAGATGGTGCGGGATGCGCCGCCTTTTCATGAGGTGGCTCGCAAAGTGGTGGAAATGACCGAGGGCTGCGTGTTTGTGGCACATAACGTGCGCTTTGACTACTCGTTTCTGAAAAAGGAATTTGCCGACCTAGGCTACAACTACTCGCGCAAAACGCTGTGCACGGTGCGCCTAAGCCGCTCCTTGATTCCGGGGCAACCCAGCTACAGCTTGGGCAAGCTCTGCCAGAACATTGGGATACCGTTGGAGGGTAGGCACCGCGCCGCCGGCGACGCCCACGCCACGGCTATTTTGTTCGACAGGCTCCTGAAAATTAGCCAGCAGGATGAGGCACTGCAAACGCCCGGCACGTCGGCGGCTGATACGCTGGCCGCTGTGGATGCCGTGGCGCCCGCCGGCAAGAAACCCAGCGCCCGCAAGGTGAAGGCCGTGCAGGAGGCCATCAAAACGGCCTTGCTGCCGCCGCTTATCACGCCCCAGCAGGTAGCAGCCCTACCCCAGGAGGCGGGCGTATATTACTTCCACAACGAGGCGGGCGAGGTGATTTATGTGGGCAAGAGCATCAACATCTACAAGCGCATTCAGCAGCACTTTGCGGTGGATTATAAATCGCGCAAAAGCCTGGAATTCAAAAACTCTATTGCTGATATCACCTGGGAGCTGACGGGCTCGGAACTGGTGGCGCTGCTCTACGAGTCGCACGAGATTAAGCGCCTGAAGCCGCTGTATAACCGCGCCCAGCGACGCTCGGTGTTTCCGGCGGGTATCTTCCTGCGGACCGATGAAAACGGCTACAAGCACCTCTACTACGGCCGCGCCGACGACCACAGCGAGTCACACCCGCTCATTGCGCTAGGTAATCAGTTCAAAGCCAAGGGGTTTCTGTTTCACAAGGTTTCCAAGTTCAACCTCTGCCAGAAGCTGTGCGACTTGTACAAGACCACGGGCTCGTGCTTCGACTACCAGGTGCACCGCTGCAAGGGTGCTTGTGTAGGTTTGGAGCCACCCGAGGAGTACAACCTGCGGGTAGAACAGGCCATTGAGTCCTTTACCTACGAGCACGGCTCTTTCGTGGTGATTGGGCCGGGCCGCACGCCCTTCGAGCAGACGATTGTGGTAGTAGAAAATGGCCGCTACCTGGGCTTCGGCTATGTCGACGACACTTTTTCGGCGCGGCGGCTGGACGATTTCAAGGAGGTTATCACCCGCTACAACGACAACAAGGACGTGCAGCAGATCATCCGCCAATATGTCCGCACCAAGCGGCGTGGCGAGAAAGTGAAGGTGTTTAAGTAGTGTAGTGGCAAGATTGTGACTACACTACTTCACCATTTCTAATACAACCGATGACGGAGGAGCCAGCCGGTGCCGTCGAACTCGTTGGCGGCGGGTTGGTAGTCTTTCACTTTGATGGCTTTTCCTACCTTCACGATATTGCCATCGTTGCTGTTGTAGAGGGTAATGCGGTTAGAGGTAGTGCTTTGGGGAAGCTGTTGGCGGATAGTATCCTGCCCAGCACCATCGTAGAGGTGAATGGCGATGCGGGCGTCGGGTAGTCCGTTGATTTCGAACACGTCGTTGCCGCCCAGCCCGAACAGCTTGATAGAGCGCGTATCGCGGGCGTTGAATACCCGCTGGTTAATTAGGGTAGGCGCTTGTTTTTGGATTAGCCGGTAGACGCTGACGCGCACCTGCCCTACCCCGGCTGGCTCCACCACAAACTGCTCCGGCTCGTCGGTGCCGGGAATTTCTATGTCGCGGGCGAGCAGGCTGTAAAACTTGGCCGCTACAGCCGGCAGCTGGTCGCGGCGGCTGCGTAGCTTCTCGGTGAATTCTTCACCCGACAGCGCATAGATTTCCGGCGTCCACACTTGCAGCGAGCGACGAATGACGTCGTCGGTGAGGCGCTGACGCAGAGAATCAGCTACTTCCTGAAAATCCTTTTCCGATAGGTATACCAGCAGCGACTTGTCCATGGGGCGCGCGGCGCGGTTGAGGCCTTCCACATCGGCGAGTCGGATGTTTTTGTGGAAGCTCTGGTAGTTGGTTTTCACCCAGCCGATGAGGTGTGTCAGTAGCCCGTCATCGAACTTGAAAAAGGCGTGGTCCCGGTCGCGCGGAATGGCTTGGTAGCGCGTGCTGCTGTCGGCAGATGGAAAGCTGGCCCAGCGCCACTGGTCTTCCCGACGGCTCCAATCGCCCAGCCACATGTCAAACAAGCGCGAGCGAAGGTATTGCCGCGCATCGACGCGGTAGCGCGCACTGCCTATCAAGTTGGTGAACACCTTGCGCGAGCTTTCTACCCTGGCCGACTGCCCAAAGCTGCGTACGGTGCTCTGGTCGCCATCGGGACGCTCCTCCAGCAGGTAGAGCGCGTTGGCGTAGTCTTTCCGAAACTTCCCCAGGGCCGGATCATCGCTCAAATACCCCAGAATGGGGTTGGTGTGGTATACGCCCGCTGCCTCGGCCAGCACCGGCACAATGAACGCGCCGTAGGGATGAATTACGCTGGTTTGATCTTTCATCAGCCGCCCAATGGGACCCTTTTGCAGCCGGGCGGGTAGGGCCTTGGTGGCATCCTTGTCCACGGAGCGTAGCACGTACTCCACACCATTGCGGTCTTTGAGGCGCAGGTTTTTGGTCTGAAAACTCCCGCCAGCCTGCATGGGCGTAAGGCCGCCGGGCACTACGGTACTTAGGTTGAAGACGCGCACGGGCACGGGTGTAGCCCACTCTTTGCGGTAATGGCGCCCCCAAAAAAACTTATACACGCGGCCACGCGCGTACTGTGGCCCCGCTGCTACCTCTACTACGGAATCGGGGCCAATACCAGGCAGCACAAAAGCAGCCTCAGGCGCGGGCGAGGCACACGAAGTATTTAAAAGAGCACACAGCACACCCGTTATCAGAACCTGAAGACGGTGCGAGGAGAAAAAAACGGACACAAATCAGAAGGAAATAGTCAAACGAAAAGCAGCCTGCATCGTTCTGCTCGTCCGTATACCCCAACCAGGCAGCAGCGGTTGTACAATTAGGGTTGACTTTTCTGTTCTGGTTGCGTTTAAGGGGCTACCTCTCTCTTCTTCCTGCTCTTTTATATGCTCTACCGCTACTTGTTGGGCGGCGCGTTGCTGACTGGTATGGCAGGCTGCGCCCACCATAACACCTTTTTTCAGCGTGATGCCCGCGTACTGCCTCCTCCCACTGCCGCCCTACCCCCGGCACCGACTCGGTGCTGGCTACTGCCGGACGCCACTACCAACGTAGTGGCTTCTACATGCTTTTCTTTGGGAAGCACTACCGGGAAGTGTGGGCCACACCCGTGCAAGTGCCCGTGCTGAACCCAACCACCGAAATGGGCGGACTGAAATTTGAAAAGCGCGGCGGCGGCTTTCAAACCACCAGTGCCACCGTGGAAAGCCAGGAAGGACGCGAATATGCCCTGCGCACGCTCGATAAAGACCCGTACCGAACCCTACCCAAAGTATTGCGCCATACGTTTGTGCTAACGTTGGTACGCGATGCCACCTCGGCTGCCAATCCCTACGCTGCCCTCACGGTACCACCGCTGGCGCAGGCCGCCGGCGTGCCGCACACTCACCCGCGAATTTTCTACGTACGTCCTGGCGAAACTGGCTTGGGTGCTGTGTCGGAAGATATGCAGGGCAAGCTGGTGATGCTAGAAGAAAAGTTTGATGGCGCCGAAAACCTCACACCTGCCTTCGGCAATGCCGTGGATCTGGCTGATACCGACGACGTACTGGCCGAGCGCTACGCCTCCCCTACCCACCAGATCGACCAGTTGGCCTTTGCCCGGGCCCGCCTGTTAGACATCCTGATCGGCGACTGGGACCGGCACGAGGGCCAGTGGCAGTGGGCCGTGTATGCGCAAAACGGCCGCACGCTCTACCGTCCCGTGCCCAAAGACCGTGACCAAGTGTATTTTCGGTTTGATGATGGCTTGATTCCCTGGCTGATGTCGCGGAAGTGGGCCGTGCGCAAGTTTCGCACGTTCCGGCCGCGTTACGAAGATATTCCCGGTACCGTGCGCAACGCGCACTTTCTGGATACCCGTGCCCTACCCGAAGTCACAGCCGCGCAGTTTCAACAGCTAGCCACTGACTTGCAGCGTCGCCTCACCGACTCGGTAATTGCCGTGGCCGTGCGCCAATTGCCCCCTCCTATCTATAAGTTGGAAGGCGAGTACATTGCCAAATCGTTGCGGGCGCGCCGGGATGCGCTGCCGAAAGCTGCGCAAGAGTTCTATCAGCTGCTGGCCGAGCATGTGGAAGTAGCCGGCACTGATGAGAACGAACGGTTCGTGACCGAACGCCTTTCCGACTCTACTACCCGCGTGAGTGTGTATCGCCTACCCGAAAAGAAGGGGCAGACAGTGGACCCACGTCCCTTTTACCAGCGCACGTTTCGCACGCAGGATACCAAGACCATCACGTTCTATGGTCTGCGCGGCGAGGACGAGTTTGTGGTGCAGGGAAACGTCAATAAAGGAATTCGCCTCAACATCCACGGCGGCCCCAACGAGGACATGGTAGTGGACTCGTCGCAGGTAGCGGGCGGCAAAAGAAGAACGTTCTACTACGACACCAAAACCGGTAACGAACTCACGGAAGGCCCCAGCACCGTTGACCGTCGCCGCCGCGGCGTTGCGGCTCATGCCTACGACCGAGAGGGGTACTAGGGAGCGACTGAGTGACTGGGTGCATGCAAAAGCGGCTGTCATCCTGAGCAGCGCGAAGGACCTTATGCCAGTTGAACGAGTCGTTAACACGATTATCGTTCTTGTGTGAGAAGGTCCTTCGTGCTGCTCAGGATGACAGCCGCTTTTGCATGCACCACTTCACAAATTCACCACTCACTATTTCACTTCCGCTAGCATATCCAGCACCATGTGCTCAGTAGGGGAAAGCAGGTCATTTTCGGTGGGGTCTACGTCGTGGCGGCGGAGGTAGTCGATGAGCTTATCGGACTTGAATAAGTCGACTACTTGGGGGTGAATGTAGTATTTGGAGCACACCGTGGGCGTGTTACCCAGGCCGGCGGCTACGTCCTTCACGGCACGCTTCAGTACTTTGTCTTTCGGCAGGTCGGGCTCTTCTTCCAGAATGGCTTCCAGACACGTCACCATTTTTACTGTGCCGCCCCAGGTGCGAAAGTCTTTGGCCGACAAGGCCATGCCCGTTACCTCGTGCAGGTAGTCGTTCACGTCGCCCGATTCCAGCTCGGCGCGGTGGCCGGTGGCATCATAATACTGAAACAAGTGCTGGCCGGGTATATCCTTGCACTTGCGCACCAGGCGGGCCAGCTTCCGGTCGTGTAAGGTCACGTCGTGGGGTACGCCTTTTTTGCCCACAAAGCTGAAGCGTACGTCGTCGCCTTCAATTTTCACGTGCTTGTCGCGCAGGGTAGTCAGGCCGTAGCTCTTGTTTTTCTTGGCATACTCCCGGTTCCCTACCCGAATGAAGGACTGATCCATCAGCAGCAACACCAGCGCAATCACCTTCTGCTTGTCCAGCTTGGGGCGGCCCAGGTCTTTGCGCAAGCGCTGGCGCAGGGCGGGCAGTTGCTCGCCAAAAGCACGTAACCGGCTGAATTTGGTGAGGCTGCGCGCCTGGTCCCAGGCCGGGTGGTAGCGGTACTGCTTGCGGCCCTTGGCATCGCGCCCAGTTACCTGCAAGTGGGCATTCGCCGAAGGCGAAATCCAGACGTCCGTCCAGGCCGGCGGTATCACATAGCCGTGGATGCGGTCCAGCACCTTCTGATCGGTTATTTTCTCGCCTTTGGCCGAAGTATAGGTGAAGTTTCCGGCGCGAGTGGCCTTGCGCGTAATGCCCGGTTTGTCGTCGGTGGCGTAGCGCAGGCCGGCCAACTCGGCTTGGCGAGCGGGGTCTTTGTAGAGCAAGTGCGCTTCTTCCAATGGGTCGAGGCGCTTCTTCTTGGTTTTGGGGCGGGGGGTGGTAGTAGTCGACATAAACAAAAGCTCCGCTCACCGAAGCTGGTGAGCGGAGCTTTCTTACGCAGAAAAGGGAGAGTAGGTACGCCAGATCTGCTGCTTTTCGTGTGCTGGCTATTAGCGCTGGCCACGGCCACCACCGCCCGCTGGCTGTGGCGCTGGCGTGGTGCTGGGGTCGGCACCTTCGCCACCCTCTTTCAGGTCGTCGTTGTTGACGGAGCGACGACGGCGGCGAGGCTGCGCATCGGCCACGCTCAGCTTGCCAATCCGGTAGCTGAAGTTTACTTTGAAATTCAGGCGGTTCGGGATGTTTTCGCTGTTTTGCACCAGCAGCGGCGAGGTGAATTCGGTACGAATCGGGATTTTGGGCGAGAAGAAGTTTTCGGCGCCCAGGCCAATGCTGCCGCGCTTCTCTGCAAACTCGCGGCGGATGCTGAGGCTGTATACCCCAAACCCGCTCTGGTAGCCTTGCAGCTGCACCTGGCGGCCGCGGGCAAAGCCGAAGGCCTGCAAGCTCCAATTGTCGTTGAGATTGTAGGTACCAAATAAGCGGCCGCTAATCACAAAGCCTTCATTACTGGCGTTATAGATGCGGTCATCCACGTTGTTGCGCAGCACGGCGTAGTAGAAATCGGGGCCACCGTTCAGCGTGAATTTGTTGCCAATCTTGGCATTCACAAACAGGCTACCGCCGTAAGCGTTTTCCTGCCCGATGTTGTCGTAGGTGGTGAAGATGGCACCCGGCGACAAATTGTACGACTCAATTTCCTGCTGCGTGGCCGGCCGGCGCACTGCCTGAATAGAGCCCGTGGTATTACGCGCAAACACCGACATATTCAGCAGAATATTTTTGATGAAAGTGCTGTAGCCCAACTCGTAGTTGTTGGTGTACTCTGGATCCAGTGTTGGATTACCCTGTGAAGGGCTACGCGTGTTGGAAGCCTGCACGTTGGGGTTCAGGTAGCGCAGCGAAGGGCGCTGAATCCGGCGGTTGTAGGCGGCCTTAATCACGTTGCCGTTGGCCAGCTTGCGCGAAAGGTTTACGCTGGGCACCAGCACCCCGTACGACGGAATGTTGGTGGTATCGGTAGCCTCGTTGGCAAACGTGGCATCAATGGTCGTGTACTCGTAGCGGGCACC
The DNA here is from genome assembly GCF_014217645.1 of Hymenobacter sp. NBH84. Taxonomy (NCBI): domain Bacteria; kingdom Pseudomonadati; phylum Bacteroidota; class Cytophagia; order Cytophagales; family Hymenobacteraceae; genus Hymenobacter; species Hymenobacter sp. NBH84. The sequence goes on along the minus strand of NZ_CP043644.1, from coordinate 1,660,238 downwards.
GGCCTTCAAGGTGTACTGCTTCAGGAAGCTAAGCGTGTAGGCGGCGTAGGCGGCAGCCACGTTCTGCTTGTAGTCGAATACGTTATTAAGGCCCGCGTTTTCGAGCGGCACAAACGCACCTTCCGACAAGCCCTCGGCGCGCAGGTAGGTGTAGTCGCTGTTCACCTTGCGCATAATGTCCTTCACCCCAAACTCTACCAGCTGCTTGTCGCCGATGGGCGTCTGGTAGTCGGCCTGTACGGTCAGCTCCTCGTTGTAGTTCTCGTTCAGGTTTTTGAGGCGATACGGCGTAGTGCTAGCGCCGGAAGTGGTATTGATTATATCGGTAATAGTGTTGGTGAAGTCGTTGTTGCGGTTGTTGCGGCTGTATACACCCAGGAAGCTAAATTCCTGCTGGGGCTTGTCGGTGGTGTGGGTGTAACCCAGGCTCAGGTCCACGTTGTTCGACTTGTCGTTGGTGCGTACGTTGCGCGTGTCGCCCGTACGGCGCAGGATGGCACCCGATTCGCCGTAGAACTCGGAGCGCGTGAGCAGGTCGTCCTGGTAGTCGACCCCACTGCGCAGCCCGTAGCGCACAGAGGCTGCCAGGGAGTTGTACTTGTTAATGTCGAAATCCCAACCCAGCGTATAGCGCCCGAAGGTGTTGTTAGAACGTGTATCGGCCTGCTGGCGGGTAGTAGAAGCCAGCGCGCCGGACTCATTAAACGTCTGCTGATCGTTGGAGAACGAGCCGGGCGTGTTGTAGCTGGTGCGGCCCCAGCCACCCAGCGAGAAGCCCATGCGCCCTACCCGGTAGCCCCCGTTCAGGCCCAGGTTGGAGGAGCGGTTGCCCACGCTGGTATCAACGCTGAGGGTTTTGCCTTGCAGGTTGTTTTTCTTGGTAACGATGTTGATGATACCGCCCGAGCCTTCGGCGTCGTACTTGGCCGAGGGTGAGGTAATCACTTCCACCGACTTAATCTCGTCGGCCGGAATCTGCTTCAGCGCGTCGGAAATGCTGCTGGCCGTAATGGTAGAAGGCTTGTTGTTGATGAGCACGCGCACGTTTTGGTTGCCGCGCAGGCTCACGTTGCCGTCGAGGTCTACCGTGAGCAGGGGCACGCGCTTGAGTACGTCGGTGGCGTCGCCGCCGCGGGTGGTCTGGTCCTGCTCGGCGTTGTATACGGTACGGTCTACCTTCTCTTCAATCAGAGAGCGTTGGCCCTCCACGCGCACCTCGGCCAGCTGCTGGGTAGCCGAAACCAGCGATACGGTGCCCACGTTCAGATTGCCGTTGCCTACCGTAATGGGTTTCTCTACCGTCTTGTAGCCAATAAAGCTGAACTGAAGCTGGTAGCTGCCAGCGGCCACGCCGCTGATGGTAAACTTACCCGCGTCGTCGCAGGCCGCGCCATCAATAGGCTTACCGGTGGAGGTATCAATAAGAGCAACTGTGGCAAACGGTACCGGCTTTTTGGTACCAGCATCCACGACGGTACCCGTGATGCGGGCATCGGCGGCAGCGGCCTTTGTGGCTCCTGCCGGGGCTGCGCCCATCGGCCGGGAACCGCCCACGAGGGTAAGACCCGCGGGCGTTGTTTGTGCCAGCGCCACGTGGCCGCACAGCAACAAACTCACAAAGGATAAAGGCTTTTTCATGAAGTAGTTATAATAAAAGAGAAGTCAGGGGCGTGTACGTAAGTCGTGCAAAGCCAGCTACCGATACTGGTTTTACTTTTTGGACTCACGACAGAGTACCCAAAACAACAAGATGGGTTGCTTCCAACTAAAACAAATAGATTGCCTCGCCGCAAACGCCGATGAGTTGGGGCGTTTGTACCGATTGATGTTGCACTGGTGATTCAGGGACCTATTGGCAGATAAAATACCCTGCATCGGTCGGTGAAATCTGCGGAACCGGCGAGGCAAGCACTTGGGGTACCCAGGGCACGGTATGTTTGGTAGCCTGATTCTCCTTTCCTTATGACTTCTTCCACCTTTCGGCACTTCGCGCAACGCTTTTTCGCGCCCGCTTTTGTGGGTGATGTTTGGCTCGGCCCTACTGCTTGCCCAGCCGCTTACCTGGAGTGTGCAGCTGCCCCCGCAGTTTTGGGTGCGCCAGTCTTTGCTGCTCCTGCTGTGGGTAGCCCTGTTTTATTTTAATGCGCAGGTGGCGGTGCCGCGCTTGTTATTTCGGGGGCACACGGGCTGGTTTATTGCGGTGCTGGCTGCTTCGTTGGTGGCGGTGCTGGCGCTCAACTCACTTATCGAAAACCTGCTGCATCTGCCCGAGCTGATGCATAAAGCGTTTCACCCAGATGGCAGCCCGTCGCGGCGCCGGTCGTCGGCGGGGTGGTTCGATATGGGCACGCTGCTGATTTCGATGCTGGTGCTGGGCATCAGTACAAGCGTGGCAGTGGTGCGCAAGTGGCAAAACGACGCGCAAATCCGGCGCGAGTTGGAGCAGCAGCAAACCACCGCCGAGCTGTCGTTTCTGAAAGCGCAGATCAACCCGCACTTCTTTTTTAATACGCTTAACAACATCTACGCCCTCACGGTGGTGAACGGTGAGCTGGCCCGGCAGGCCATTCACACGCTTTCGCGCATGATGCGCTACGTGCTCTACGAAACCCAGTCTAGCACTACCCTGCTTAGCCAGGAGGTATCCTTCGTGCAGGACTATATTTCGCTGATGCAACTGCGCCTGACGGATAAAGTGACCGTCACCTTCGAGCGCCCTACCCCCCTGCTGCGCGACGTACCCATTGCCCCCATGCTGCTGCTGCCGTTTGTGGAGAATGCCTTTAAGCACGGCGTGAGTGCCACCCTACCCAGCCAGATCTACATTGGCCTGCACCAGCACAACGGCACGCTCACGCTGGAGGTGCGCAACACCGTGTTCCCCGACAAGCGCCCCGCCGTAGAGGAGGTAGGCAGCGGCATTGGCCTCACCAACACCCGCCGTCGCCTCGATTTGCTCTACCCCCAGCGCTACCAGCTCAGCGTAGAAGAAGCCACGGCCGGCCACGAGTTTCGGGTATTGCTTAGCTTGGAAGTGGTGCCTAGCGTACAAGCCGTCAAGCCCCATTTGGCATCCGCGGACGCTGAATGAGCACTGAAAGACCAATTTCTAATTCTTACTTCTTACTTTTTACTTGAAAACCCTCCGTTGCATTGCCGTTGATGATGAGCCGCTGGCCCTGGGGCTGGTGTGCGCGTTTGTGGAGCAAACGCCTTTCCTAGAGCTGGTAGGCCGCTACAGCAGCGCCGTGGAAGCCTTGCAGGGCCTGCACCAGCTACCCGACATCGACCTGATTTTCCTGGACATCCAAATGCCCGACCTCAGCGGCCTAGAGCTGGCACGGGTGCTCGACCGGGGCCGGCCGGGCACGGGGCCGCGCATCATTTTCACTACCGCCTACAACCAGTTTGCCCTGGATGGCTACCGCGTCGATGCGCTGGACTACCTCGTAAAGCCGTTCAACTACGAGGAGTTTTTGCGGGCGGCCACCAAGGCCCACGCCTATGCTACGCTTGCGCAGCCAACTGCCCTACCCGCCGCCCCACCCGAGCCCGAGGAAGAGTACCTCTTTCTGAAAATTGAATATCAATTGGTGCGCGTGGCCTTCCAGGACATACTCTATATAGAAGGACTGAAGGACTATGTGAAGGTGCATCTCACGGGTGACGCGCGGCCCCTGCTCTCGCTCACCAGCCTGAAGGTGCTGGAAGAAAAGCTGCCCGCCCGGCGCTTCATGCGCATTCACCGCTCTACCATTGTAGCCCTGGATAAAATCCGGGCCGTGACGCGCAACTCGGTGCAGATTGAGGACCAGACGCTGCCCGTGAGTGACCAGTACAAGGAGGCCTTCACGCAGTTTTTGAGTCGTTGGACGTAGGGGCGGGGCAACTTCCTACCCCGTACGGCCCGTAGGGTAGGAAGATTACTCGTTTTCTTTTCGCACCCTATGACTTCTCTCCGCGATAAAATCAGCGACCTAGCCGAGCGGGCCGACGACTTTTTGACACGCACTCGCCAGCGCCTGGGTATGCTGGCGCCGTTGCAGCTGCTTCCCTACCGCAGTTACGGCACCCCCAACCGCCTCTACGTGAAGGGCCGCCTACTCACCGACAAAGGCATCACCGAGCCCGACTCCAACGACTCGCGCCTCCACAACCTGCTGAACATGTACCGGCGCTTTGATAGCGACGAAATTCGCGGCGCGCAGGTTATCGTGCGGGCGGCCGATGGCGTTGAGCACCCGGTTCTGACGGACGATGAGGGCTACTTTACGGTGAACCTGGCCCCCGAGCGCCTGCCCGAGCCCATCGACTACCTCTGGTACCCGGTAGACACGCTGCTACAACAGGTGCCGGCGCCCTTCACGCTCCCCGATGGCCTTCGCGCCCAGGCCCATGTGCTCATCCCACCCGACGACGCCGAATACGGCATTATCTCCGATCTGGATGATACCGTCATTCAGACTTCTGCTACGCACTTGCTGCGTATGGCGCGCACAGTGTTGCTGCGCAATGCCCGCTCGCGCCTACCCTTCAAGGGGGTAGCCGAGTTCTATAGGCAGCTACAGCTAGGCCGCAATGGCAAGCGCAACAACCCCTTTTTCTACGTCAGCAGTTCGCCCTGGAATTTGTACGATTTACTGGAAGATTTCCTGCACCTCAACGATATTCCGCCCGGCCCGCTCCTGCTGCGTGATATGGGCCTAAAACGCGCCGATAAAAAAGCTGAGTCGGCGCACCATGGCCACAAGCTCAAGGAAATCGACAACCTGCTGCTCACCTACCCCAAGCTGCCTTTCGTGCTTATCGGCGACTCGGGCCAGGAAGATGCCAACATCTACCGGGAGGTGGTGCGCCGCCACCCCGGCCGCGTGCTGGCCATCTACATCCGCGACGTGCAGCTTCCCAACCGTGCCCAATTAGTAGAAAAAGTATCCGACGACCTGCGCGACGAAAACGTGGAAATGCTGCTAGTACAGGATACCGTGCAAGCCGCCGAGCACGCCGCCGCCCATAACCTCATCTTTACCGAAGCCATTCCCGCCGTCGAAAGCGAAAAGCAAAAAGACGAAACAGCGGAGGAGTAGGTGGTGAAGTAGTGAGATGGTGAAGTGGTGAAGTAAAAAGCGTCTGTCATCCTGAGCTTGCGAAGGACCTTATCACGGTAGAACGACAAGTGTAACAACGACTTGTTCAACTGGCATAAGGTCCTTCGCAAGCTCAGGATGACAGACGCTTTTTACTTCACCACTTCACCATCTCACTACCTATTCATTATTCGTGTGGTCGGCTACAATCACCCACTGGCCTTTCACTTGTCGAAAAACCAATAAGAAGTGCCCGCCTATGTCGCCGGCGGTGGGGCGGGTCAGGTGCCAGCGGCCTACCACGTGGGCAGCCTGAGGGCCATCAGGGGTGATGTGGAGGTCGGAAAAAGCGAGTTGGCCCATAGCAGCAGCATCGGGGTAGCCGCGACGGTAGTTGTCGAGGGTTTGCTGCCAGCCGTAGGTAGGACCCTTACGCCCCAAGAATACCAAAGAATCGGAGCGCCAGTAGCCCTCCATAAAGGCGGGTATGTCGCCGCGGTTCCAGGCGGCGGCTTGGGTGGTGAGCACCTGCCGGATGGGCCCCTGTACAGCGGCGGGGCGTGTGGTGGCACAGGCCGTTAGCAGGAGCATCATGCAGCCCCCGGATAAGTTCTTTGTCATTGGGTTTAGAAATGGACTACGGAAAATCCAGTCCGCCATGCTTTTGCGGTCGGAAAATAGTAGTACTATTATAGGCAAACTATTGAATCTACTTCATCTTTCCACTTCCAATCCCCTCATTCAATGGCAAAACCAAATCCCACCCCCCCTACCTCCCCCGAATCGAGGCGCAAATTTCTCCAACAAGGCGCCGTTGCGGCTGCTAGCTTCATGATTGTACCCCGCTTCGTACTGGGTGGCAAGGGCTACGTCGCCCCCAGCGACCGGCTGGTTGTAGCTGGTATCGGTGTAGGTGGCAAGGGCGAAAGCGACATCATGAACTTCTCGAAGAGCGGTAAGGCAGATATTGCCTACCTCTGCGACGTAGATGATCAGCGCGCTGCTAAAACGATTAAGTCGTTCCCAAAGGCCAAGTACTACAAGGATTGGCGCCAGATGCTCGACAAAGAGCACAAGCACATTGATGCTGTTTCGGTGTCTACCCCCGACCACAACCACGCCGCACCGGCTATGGCGGCCATGCAGCTGGGCAAGCACGTGTATGTGCAGAAGCCGCTTACCCACGACATCTACGAGGCCCGCGCCCTCACCGAGGCAGCGCGTAAGTACAAAGTAGTAACACAGATGGGCAACCAGGGCGCTTCCAACGACGGTGCCCGCCTACTGCGCGAGTGGTACGACGCTGGCCTGCTCGGCGACGTGCATACCGTATACTGCTGGACCGACCGCCCCGTGTGGCCCCAGGGCATTGCCTGGCCCGACAAAGCTGCTCCCGTGCCCTCTACCCTCGACTGGGACCTGTGGCTGGGCACGGCGCCCAAAGAAAACTACATCGAGAAGCTGGTTCCCTTCAACTGGCGCGGCTGGTGGGAATACGGCACCGGCGCCCTCGGCGACATGGGTTGCCACCTTGTAGAAGCTCCGTTCCGGGTACTGGACCTAGGTTATCCCAAGTCGGTAGCGGCTAGCGTGGGTAGCGTGTACGTGGATGAGTTTAAGCGCGGCTACTTCCCCAAGAGCTGCCCGCCTTCCAGCCACGTAATTCTCAAATTCCCGAAAACGGCCAAGACCAAGGGCGATATCACCCTGCACTGGATGGATGGTGGCATTCAGCCCGAGCGCCCCGCCGAGCTAGGCCCCAACGAGGTATTTGGCGACGGCGGCAACGGTATCCTATTTATCGGCGACAAAGGCAAGATGATGGCCAGCACCTATGCCGAGAATCCGCGTCTGCTGCCTACCTCCCTCACGGCTACCACCAAAGTACCCGAGAAATTTGCCCGCGTACCCGGCGGCGCCAATGGTCACTACGCCCAGTGGGTAGAGGCCGCCATTGCTGGCCACGGCAAAAAAGAGGTTAGCTCGCCTTTCGACATTGCTGGCCCGCTCACCGAAACGCTGCTGATTGCCAACCTGGCCGTGCGCGGCTACGACGTGCAAACGCCCAAAGCCGACGGCAAAGGCTTCAACTACCCCGGCCGCAACGTAGAGCTGATATGGGATCCTAAGCAGTTGAAAGTAACCAACCTGGACGCTGTGAATCAGTTTGTGAAGCGCGACTACCGCCAGGGCTGGAAGCTGGGCGCATAACCTGTCATTCCGAGTGTAGCGAGGAATCTGAGTAAACCTATTGCTTGTAATAAAAAGATGCCGTTTTTCTGCGGGCTGGAGCACAAGTAGCAAGTTTACTCAGATTCCTCGCTACACTCGGAATGACAAACAAAAAAGCCGGACCTATGGTCCGGCTTTTTTGTTTGTCTACTCCTCCATCAACTCCTTCACATAGACCGACCCGCGCAGCGCCCGCATCCGGCGCACCACGCGCTGCTGCTTGGCGCGGGCCTGGGGGCCGGGGTTGCTGGCCCGGAAGCGTAGCGGATTGGGTAGCACGCCGGCCAGCAGCGCGGCCTCGGCCTGCGTGAGCTTGCTGGCCGATTTGTGGAAATACTGCTGTGAGGCGGCTTCCACCCCAAACATACAGTCGCCCATCTCGGCCACGCTCATGTACATTTCCATGATGCGTCGCTTGTTCCATAGCACCTCAATCAGCACCGTAAAGTAGGCCTCGGCGGCTTTGCGCACGTAGCTGCGGCCATGCCACAGAAATACGTTTTTGGCCACTTGCTGCGAGATGGTGCTACCCCCTACCAGCTTACTGCCTCCCTCCCAGTTGTGCTTGGCAGCCTGCCACAGCGCGCCGCCATCGAAGCCGTGATGCACCAGGAAGCGCTGGTCCTCGGCGGCTACCAGGGCTAGCGGCACGTTGGGCGATACTTCGTCCAACGAACAGAACGTGTAGCGAATCTGCCGGTCGCCCTCGGGGCGGATGCCGTAGTAGCCGCGGCCGATAGGCGGGTGCGCGCGGCGCTCCAGCATAATCCAGGTGGCGGGCGGTGCCACCCAGCGGTACACCAGCACCCAGGCCACCGAAGCCAGAAACAAAGCCGCTGCTACTTGTAGCACGATGCGCCCTGTGCGGCGCGCTAGTTGTGTATAATCCGCCACTACCGACGAGAATTCCGTTTAATGCCTACCAGCGTCCACCGGACACCAGCGCAAAAGTAGGCGATTTGCGTTGCCGATGGCCGCTGTTTTCAATTTTCCGGTACCTTTCGGTTCTTATCTTCCTTGCTTGTATGGCACGTCTGTTGGCCTTGTTTCCGTTGAATTTGATAGTTTTTCCGGGGGAAAAGCTGAATCTACACATCTTTGAGCCCCGCTACCGGCAACTGGTGCGCGACTGCATCGAGGAGGGTATCACCTTCGGTATTCCGCCCTACTTAAATAACAGCGTGGGCCAACTAGGCACCGAAGTGAAATTGCTGGAAGTGGAGAAGGTGTATCCCTCCGGCGAGATGGACATTCGGACGCAAGGCGTGGGCGTATTCCGCATTCGGGAGTTCTATCGTCAGGCTCCCAACAAGTTATATGCCGCTGGCAAGATAGAGGATATTCAAGACGATGCCGTGGGCGACCCCGTGCTGCAAGAGCGCATCTCGGAGCAGGTACGCCGTCTCTACGACATCCTGGGCCTGCGCAAGCTCCTGCTCGACCTCCCTACCGACTACCGTATTTTCGATGTAGCCCATCATTTGGGCATGAGCCAGACACAGGAATACCAATTGCTGGCCGCCACCAGCGAACTGGAACGCCAAGAACTCGTGCGCGAACACCTCGACCAAACCCTACCCGTACTCATGGAAACCGAGCGCCTGAAAGACCGCGCCCGGCTGAACGGTCATTTCAAAAACCTTACGCCGCCCAACTTCTAATCACAGATGGTGCAGGTTAGCTGGATTTCGCGGCTTCTTCGCAACTTCGATTTCAAGTACCTGATTTCGAAATGTCCGCGCGGTTCGCTTCATCATTGAAAAGGAAGTGAAAGCCGCATCAGAAAAACAAGTCAGATAAGAACCTTCATGGCTCCTCCTCTCCCTTTATAAGAGATGGGGTGGAGGGGTGAGGTGAACCAGCCGCGTAGTACTACCGTGCCCTGGAACGCAAAATGTTACGCTTCCACTCCGTACTTGGTGGCGCTGTTTTGCGTACCCGTAGTATGTCTTTCACTTTCTTTCTGGTGTATGCGCTGGTTGGCTTGGCCGGCGCAACTGCCCTGTGGCTGCTGTATCGCTATGGGCAGGAACGCCGCTACCGGCGTCAGCCCTACGTATCTTCTACTGCCCGTGCGGGAGCGGCTGCCCCTACCCCATCTAAAACGCCGGCCTACAGTATCGCGCTGGTAGGCGACCTGGGCGCCGTAGCCACCAACGGCCGCGACCCGGTGATTAACCTACTGCAAGACTGGCAGCAACAAACGGGCGAAGCAGGAGCAGTAGTTATTCTGGGCGATAATATCTACCCTACCGGTCTGCCGGCCCCTACCCACCCCGGCCGCGCCGATGCCGAGCACCGCCTCAACGCCCAGTTGGACGCCCTGCGGCCGTTTGCGGGACGTGTAATATTCCTCAGCGGCAACCACGATTGGAACAAAGGTCGCCGCGACGGCTACGAATACCTGCTGCGCCAGGAGGCCTACGTGCGCGACCACTTACCCACAGCGCACTACCTACCCGCCCGCGGCTGCCCCGGCCCCGCTACCCTGCAACTTCCTGGCAATGTGTTGTTGGTGGTGCTGAACACGCAATGGTGGGTACAACATGGCACGCGCCCCTTAGGTGAGGCCTACGGGTGCACGGCCACTACCAGCCGGGAGCCGTTTGAGCAGCTGCGCCAAGTGCTGGCGGCCAACCAACACCAGCGCATTGTGGTAGCGGGGCATCACCCGCTGTATTCCAATGCCATGCATGGTGGCCAGTTTACCACCAAGCAGCATGTGTTTCCGCTGCTGGCGGTGCACAAGAAGGCTTATTTGCCTCTACCCGTGGTGGGGTCGTTGTTTCCGGCGTACCGGCGGGTGGTAGGCGCGGCCGAGGACATGGCCCACCCGCGCTACCGTGCCATGCGGCGGCGCTTGCTTCGGGTGCTGCGTGATTTTCCCAACATCATCTACGCCGCTGGCCACGACCACAACCTGCAATATTTCCAGCGGCGCGGCGGGCATTATCTGGTGAGTGGCTCGGGTAGCAAAACGGCTTTCGTGCAGAAGGGAGGCAAAGCTACCTTCACGCACGAGCACAAAGGCTTCTTCGTGATAGAGTTTTATGCCAACGGCGAAGCCTGGCTGCGCACCTTGGAGCCCGGCAACCAGACGGGCGCAGTGCGCGCCACCGAGCCCTTCCGAAGCCGCCTGTATACTGCCGCCGCTCCGAGCGAAGCCGTAGCGCCTACCCCTGCCGCGGCGTCAGCACGCGCAGGCTCTGCGGGCTGATTTCAATGGTGATAGGCAGTTCCAATTCCAGAGGCTCGCCGTCTACTTGCACCAGGGCCTTTTCATGCCCTGGCACACGAATAGTAGCCCGCCGACACGATAGGCGCCGGGTGTAATCCGAGGTGTCGAATGCCTGCGTGTATAGGCGGTAGAGTAAGCCCGGCGCAGCCTCGGCCGGAAAGGGCGCCACCAAACAGATTTCAAACTTTCCGTCATCTAACCGGCTATTGGGGTTGATAACGACGTTGCTACCGAAGGTGTTGGCGTTGGCAATGGTCAGCATAAACGCTTCCGTCTCTACCTCTTCCTCGTCGGTTTCGATGCGGTAGCGCAACGGTTCGTACTCCCCATACTCAGCCAGCGCGATGCGCACGTAGGCACCCGGCCCGCGCGTATCGCCCTCGCAGAACTTTTTCACTACTAAAGCATTGAAACCCAGGTCGGCTAGGTGGGCGGAGAATTGGCCATTGACACGCACTGTGTCAATGGCCTGCACTTCGTGGTCCCAGATCAGCTCCAGCGCTTCATCCGTGTCTTGCGGAATATGCAAGTCTTTGGAGAGGCCATTGCCTGATCCCATGGGTAGGATGCCCAATATGGAATCCGTAGTCAGCAAAGCTTCAGCCACCAGTTTCACAGTACCATCACCGCCCACAGCAAATACGGCGTCGTAGCGCTGCCTGGCCAGGTGCTGGGTCAGCTTTTGCAGGTCATCCTCGCCAGTCGTGTGCCAGAACGCGGCCGTGCGGCCGTGCTCGGTACAGGTTTGCTGCAAGGTAGTTTCCAATTTATCCTTGTCAATATCACCGGAAACGGGATTCAGCACAAACAGCAAGTGACGCAGTTGCTCAGCCATAACGGGCGCTATTGCTTCAGATTGGAGGGTACGCCCTGGGGAAACTCGGCGGCAATTTCTTCCTGCAAGTGCCCAATGCGGTTGCTGGGGTTGGGGTGCGTGCTCAGGAACTCGGGCGGGTTGCTGCCCCCGGCTTTCTGGTCCAGAATCTCCATCACCTTGATCATAGAGCGAGGGTCGTACCCGGCCTGGGGTGTGAAATCGACGGCCAGCTTATCGGCTTCCAATTCATCGTCGCGGCCGTAACGCAGGGTCAGGAGCTTGGAAATGGCGGCGGCTACGGCTCCACCTGCGGCCGTGGCCGGACGGTCGGGGTCGTATGCAGCAATGGCGGCGGCCCCGCTCAGGCCTTGTGTGAGCTTGGACTTCGCTACCTGCTCGGCCGAGTGCCGGCCTACCACGTGCCCTACCTCGTGGGCCAGCACGCCGGCCAGCTCCCCTTCGGAAGTCAGGCTGCGTAACAGACCTTCGGTGATAAACACCTGCCCGCCGGGCAGCGCAAAGGCATTAATGGTTTTCGGATCGGCCAGCAAGTGAAACTGAAACTTGTAGGGCGTCTGGCCGGCCTTGGTGCTACTGATAATCTTTTCTCCTACGCGCTCCACTACGGCCCGCGCCTGCGCATCCTGCGATAGGCCGCCGTACTGTTGGGCCATTTGGGGCGCGGCTTGCAGGCCCAGGGCAATTTCCTCGTCGGTGGTCATGGCCACGTGCTGCGTTTCGCCGGTCACCTCGTTGGTGGTGGAGTTGCAGTAATAGGTGATGAATGCGGATAGGGCCAGCACAGCGGCGACCACATAGCGCAGAAGTCCTCTCATGGTATAGGGCAGTAAAAAGGGAGTGAGTAGGCCGATTGGTAGGCCTGATTGGGCTTACTAACGATGGCCGGCACGCAGGGTTGCTTTCGGCTATATAGCCAAATTCTGTTTGTTCACGTATCAGGTCAAAATAGACTCTCCCGTCTTCCTATTCTACCATTTCAACTCTCCCTTCTCATGAATCAGAAACGCACGTTCGGCACTATCCTCACGGTTCTAGGCATCGTTGGTATCATCATTGGCGCCATGGGCTTCCTTGGCGTTGGCGGTATTGGCTTAGGCAAGATGAACTCTTTTGTTCCCTTCCTGGTGGGCCTGATTTTCTTTTTTGCCGGCATCAACCTGGTAAAAACAACCAGCGACCGGGCCTAACTGCTTCCACCCCAATAAGCAACGACGCCCCGCGGCCAATTGGCCGCGGGGCGTCGTTGCTTATCAGCATAATTATAACGCTATTGTCCGGCTACTACCCTACCCGTAGTGCCGGCAAAGGCCAGCACGGCGGGCTCTAGGTTCAGCCAGTTGGAGGCGTAGCTGGCCTGAGCAGGCCCGTGTGCATACACCACGGAGCCGTTTTTGATGGCCCGAATAATGTCCGACGACTCGCCCACGGGTAGAGCGGGGCAGCCCTGGCTGCGGCCCAACCGGCCATGCTGCCGGACAAAATCCTCACTCACATAGCTGGCACCGTGTACTACCACGGCTCGGTTGTAGGCGTTGGTATTATAATTCGTATCGAGGCCGTGCAGCTTCAGCGACAGGCCGTGCTTGCCCTGGTAGGTGCGCCCGGTGCGGTAGAATCCCAGGCTGCTCATTTCGGAGCCTTCGCGGTTGGAAAAGGTGCGCGCAAGGTCTTCGCCGGTGTTTTTGCCATGCGCTACCAGGGTGCGGAACAGCAGGCGCTGTTTTTCCAGATCAATGACCCAAAACCGTTGTGCCTTGCTCGACTGGCTGAAATCGATAACCGTGAGCACGTGCTGGTCGGGTGCGATTTTGCCTTGTTGGCGCAGGTTGTAGAATCCAATCAGCGCCTCGCGGAACACCAAGACGGGTAGGCCAGAAGTCACCAAACCACTCTGGGCGTAGCTTTGCAAAATATGTTGCTCGAAGGCAGCTGTGGCCAGGGCGCGGGAAGATGGCGCCTCTACGACCACCGCAGTAGGGGCCGGGGCGGCCGCTACGGGCGCGCTGTTGGTGGGCAGAAACGAGAGAGCGGACAAGAGCAGGCTAGCGCTAACAGTCGGCAGGTAGGACATAGGCTGTGAGTAGTCGAGATGAACAGATATCGGTACGCGGAGAGCTATTCCATAGAACTGGCTTGCCAAATTTAACAGAAATAGCGGAACTACACCCAGCCTACCCCCGTAGCAGGCCGATTAAATCTGCGTTACTTTGCGTTCTGCCGAGCTATTCACCCTGCTCTTTCTGCCTAAATTTCTATTGCGTTTTCTATGCTCCCTACCCTTCGCCGCCTGTTTGCCTTTGCTGTTTGCCTGGTGCTGCTGAGTGCGTGCGGGCACGATTTGCGCGCTATTCCGGGCTTCGATGCGGCGGCGTGGCGGCAGGATGCTTATGCCTGTCGTAACCAGCGTGCTGCCCTACTCCCCGCCCTGCTTCAGCACCGCGACCTGCTCTACGACACCCGCACCGACGCCATCGACGCCCTGCTGGGCCACCCCGACGAAAACGAGTTGAGCGAACAAACCGAGAAGATTTACATCTATTACGTGGCGCCTGGCGCCCAGTGTGAGCCGCGCCACCCGCGCTCGGCAGCCAGCAAACTGCGTCTGCGCTTCAGCCCAACGGGCGTCGTGAGCGAGGTACTCTACCAGCCGTAACGGCCTTTCCTACCCTCTATCAACAACGAAGGGCGGCTGCATCATCTGATGCGGCCGCCCTTCGTTTATATTGGTCAATTGACAGATGGCTTAGCCTACCCCACCCATGCTGGGGTCGCGCTTGGGCTGCTGGTCTTTCTTCTGCTCCTCGCGCAAGGCCATCAGCTGAGACGGCGACAGAATGCGGCTGCATTCCGTTTCGTATTGTGCCTGCAACTCCAGGGTTTCCGCCTGCTGCTGGGCCACGTTATCGCGGGTCTGCCACTGAATCTCGTCGAGGCGGGTGAGCTTGATGCGGTTTACCTCGCGTAGGCGCATATACTGGCCTTCATTGAGGTGCAGGGTAGTCGCCATAGCACGCGTCAGGGCCTCTACCCGTTCGGCAGGGATTTCATTGGTGCCAGGCAGTTCCGCCAGTAGGCTCTGCTGCTTTTGTGCCGAGGCAGAACCAACAAGTGCACAGGTAAGCAGGAGCGTAAAGAATGCCGTTTTCATTTATTCTGAAAGAAGTATCACGGATGGTGATGTTGCCTTACTCGGAGCTTGGGCCTATAGGCTACCCTCAGTTTGCCCCTAATAATACAAATGTATGTTACTATAATTAAAGTTCATGCACTATATCGTTTTTTTTTCATAAAAAGTTACGGATACGTCCAATTCTTTTTATACAAAAGCAAAAAAGGCCGGCTTCGTGAGAAGCTGGCCTGTACGTAGTCTTAGAAATAGTGAGCAATTAGCTTACTCTACTTCTTCAATGGGCTTATGATCGGGGCTCTTATAATATTGCATTGCAATAAGTGCCACAATGCTGGCTCCCATGAAACTTTGCAAAACAATGGCTAAGAAAGCAATAACCACCGACAGGTCATATCCAAACAGGTCGCGGGCGGAAATCTGGTCCATCAGGGCCGGATTGATAGTAGCGTAGATAACGAAGAACAGGCCAAATAGCACACCGGCTACTGCACCTGTGATAATGCCTGTACCAAGACCTTGCAGGTAGGCCATGTGGTCGTCCTTGGCATACTTAAAGTGGCGGATAGCCAGGGTTACGCCAATAGACATGATAATGCCATTTAGAAAACTGAACTCGATGCGGTCTGTAAGATCAAACAAAGAAGCAACGAGGAAATAGATAATCATGGCGCCTGTGGTGTAGATGCCGTAGCGGAGGCCATTTTTTTCGGATGTTAGGCGAGTGTCACTCATGAGGGTAGGTCGAAGAGAGAGTTGAAAAGGAAGAGGTAGGTGTGCGGAACTGCTACCTAGGGTTGGCTGTTGACCAAACGCCGGGCATACGGGCCACAATCGGTCTTTTTATACTTTAATTGTCAATTGGA
This sequence comes from Hymenobacter sp. NBH84, assembly GCF_014217645.1. Lineage (NCBI taxonomy): Bacteria > Pseudomonadati > Bacteroidota > Cytophagia > Cytophagales > Hymenobacteraceae > Hymenobacter > Hymenobacter sp. NBH84. Next base: position 1,644,850 of record NZ_CP043644.1, on the reverse strand, counting down.
TGTTGTGCCCAGCTACCTTTTTTAGTAGCTAGCCCAGCATTTTATAGATGTTAGCCCCGAGACGTTGCCATGGGTTATAGAAGCCTCCCGGTCAATTTGCGTATTTTCGCGGGTCGTTGCGGTGCCCGGCGCACCTTCACATTGTTACTTCGTTTTCTACTACTGCATGATTAGTACCTCCAACGTGAGCCTGCGCTACGGCAAGCGCGTGCTGTTTGAAGATGTCACCATCAAGTTTATGCCCGGCAACGTGTATGGCCTCATTGGGGCCAACGGTGCGGGCAAGTCTACCTTCCTAAAAATCCTGTCGGGCGAGATTGAGCCCAATACCGGCTCGGTGGATATGCCCAAGGGCGCCCGCCTCTCGGTGCTGAAGCAGGACCAGTTTGCGGCCGACGCCTTCCCGGTGCTCCAAACCGTGATTATGGGTCACACGCGCCTGTGGAAGGTGATGGAAGAAAAAGACGCCATCTACGCCAAGGCCGATTTCTCGGACGCCGACGGTGAGCGGGCCGCCGAGCTGGAAGGCGAGTTTGCCGACCTAGAAGGCTGGAACGCTGAGTACGAAGCCGCTGAGCTGCTCTCCGGCCTGGGCATTTCGGAAGACAAGCACCAAACCCTGATGGGCGACCTGGGCACCTCCGATAAGGTGCGCGTGCTGCTGGCCCAGGCCCTCTTCGGTAACCCCGACGTGCTGCTGCTGGACGAACCCACCAACGGCCTCGACGCCGAAACCGTGCTGTGGCTGGAGAATTTCCTCGATTCCTTTCAGAACACAGTAATCGTAGTGAGCCACGACCGCCACTTCCTGGACGCCGTGTGCAACTACATGGCCGACCTAGACTTCTCGAAAATCACCATGTACCCCGGCAACTACTCGTTCTGGTACGAGAGCAGCCAGCTGGCTTTGCGTCAGCGCCAGGAGGTGAACAAGAAGACGGAGGATAAGCGCAAGGAGCTGGAGGAGTTTGTGCGCCGCTTCTCGGCCAACGCCTCCAAATCCAAACAGGCTACTTCGCGCCAGAAGCTGCTGCAAAAGCTGACGCTGGAAGAAATCAAGCCTTCGTCGCGCAAGTATCCCTATATCGCCTTCAAATCGGAACGCGAGGCAGGCAACCAGCTGCTGACGACGGAAGACCTGGCGGCCTCGATAGACGGCCGCTCTATTTTCCGCAACGTGTCCTTTACGCTCGACAAGGGCGATAAGGTAGCCATTGTGAGCCGCGACGACCGGGCGGCTTCGCTGCTGTTTGATATTCTGTTCGAGCAGGTGAAAGCCGATAAGGGCAAATTCAACTGGGGCACCACCATCACGCCCAGCTACTTCCCCAAGGAAAACACTGAGTTCTTCGACACCGACCTGAACCTGGTGGATTGGCTGCGGCAGTATTCCACGGAAAAGGACGAGTCGTTTATCCGCGGGTTCTTGGGCCGCATGCTGTTCTCGGGCGAGGAGTCGCAGAAGAAATCCAATGTGCTAAGCGGGGGCGAGAAAGTGCGCTGCATGCTCTCCAAGATGATGATGGAAGCCGGCAACGTGCTGGTGCTCGACGACCCCACGAACCACTTGGACCTGGAAAGCATTCAGGCTCTGAACAACTCCCTGCGCGACTTTTCGGGCACGCTGCTGTTCACCTCCCACGACTTGCAGTTCATCGACACCATTGCCAATCGCATCATCGAGCTTACGCCCGACGGCATCTTGGACCGGCGCATGAGCTACGAGGAATACCTGGCTGACGACCATTTGAAGGCGCAGCGCAAGCGCATGTACCAACTTGTATCGTAATAACGTTTAGGCTCCGTATGAAAAAGCTTTTGCTCGTGCTGGGCGTGGTGGTAGGGGCCGGTTTGGCTCCTACCCTTTCCCAGGCCCAGACTACCCCCACCCCCGATACCACCCGCACGCAGCAGGCCAAGCCCCAGCTGAACACAGCCCCGCCCGGTGCGCCCGCGCGGCAGGCGCCAGCCCCTACTCCCGCGCCAGCCCGCGGCTACGAGGTAACCACGCCGGCCCCTACCCCGGCTACGCCCACGCCGCAGCCGGGCGTGCCAGCCGACCAGCCCGGCGCGCCCGTATACCGGCCGAACCCCAACAGTCCGTCGGGGTTGGAGTTCCCGCCGGGTAGCCGGGCCAGCGAGCAGCCCAAGCCTTTGCGGCGCTATTTTGTATACAGCAACTTTGGGTTGGGTTACAGCAGTTTCTATGGAGATGGTCAATTTAATATTGGGGTTGCTCCCGCTATTGGCTACCGGGTGTCAGAACGCTTTGCCATTGGGCCGGGTATCAGCTATAGTTACATTAGTGCCAACTATTCGGCCCTAACACAGTCTGTGAATGGCTACCCCGCTAAGATTCACTACCACAACGTCGGAGTGAAAGGGTTTGCACAGTTCATCGTGTACAAGCAATTCTTTCTGCATGGTGAATACGAGGTAACCCAGCTAAATGCAACAGCTACTGATTCAAATGGCAGAATCAGCAAAGGGCATCAGGTAGCCAATACCTTGTTGGGCGGTGCTGGCTACCGCACCCAGCTTGGCGACCGTTTTGCGGCGGACATTGTGATATTATACAACTTCAATGATGGCCTTGATAGTGGCGGGTATCGCAACTCTCCCTACGGGCAGCCCGAAATCCGATTCAACTTCCTGTTCGACATCGGAAAATAGTCTTTCCCGATGCCGAGCAAACACAAAAAGGCCGCTCCCGATATCGGGAGCGGCCTTTTTGTGTTTTCAGACGAGCAGCTTGTGCGCAAATCCTACACAGAGCTGCCGCGGATCAGACGCAGCAATACAGCAATGATGGCAATAACCAGCAGCACGTGAATGATGCTACCGCTTACGAAACCTCCGAAGAAGCTAATGGCCCAAATGATGACCAAAACAACGGCGATGATATACAACAGATTTCCCATGGTGGTGGAGTTAAGTTAGGGATGAATGAAGGGAGAGAGAAACACTAGGCAATCTGTCTGTTCCTGATTGGTAGCAAGAGTAAAACAGGTGCTTGTGGTCTTGTACGGGTACTTTCCCTGGAAGGATATATGCTGAAAAGAAAATTTTTTATTGCGAGAGTGCAACTACTATTTTTTGGCTGCTTGTTCGCCCCTACCATGCCTGCTACCTCCCTACTACAAGGTGGACCGGTATTTCCCGTAATTTAGCGGGCAAAGGAGGCCTGCTCACTCAGCCCTTACAGCAATTACTGCTCTGATGGGCAACTGCTTGACTTACTTGGCTCACCTCATTTTTCCCACCCACTTCTCACACTATGTTGCAAGTTGCCGTTATTGGCTCGGGCACGATGGGCAACGGCATTGCCCACGTTTTTGCCCAGCACGGATTTTCAGTTCATCTGATTGATATCAACCAGCCCGCACTAGACAAGGCGCTGGGCACCATTGGCAAAAACCTCGACCGCCAAGTAGCCAAAGGCACCCTCGCCGAGACCGATAAAACCGATACGCTCGGGCGCATCACCACCTTTACGTCCCTACCCGACGGCGTGCGCAACGCCCAGCTGGTAGTGGAAGCCGCCACCGAAAACGAGGCCCTGAAGCTGCAAATCTTCCGCGACCTAGACCAGCACGCGCCCGCCGAGGCCATTCTGGCCAGCAATACTTCGTCGATTTCCATCACCAAAATTGCGGCCGCCACCCAGCGCCCCCAGCAGGTGATTGGCATGCACTTTATGAACCCCGTGCCGGTGATGAAGCTGGTAGAGGTGATTCGGGGCTACGCTACCTCCGACGAGGTGACGGCGCAGGTGATGGACCTTGCGCGCCAGTTGGAGAAAACGCCCACGGAGGTGAACGACTACCCCGGCTTTGTAGCCAACCGCATTCTGATGCCGATGATCAACGAGGCCATCTATTCGCTGTTTGAGGGCGTGGCTGGCGTAGAGGAAATCGATACGGTGATGAAGCTGGGCATGGCTCACCCCATGGGCCCGCTGCAACTCGCCGACTTTATCGGGTTGGACGTGTGCCTGGCCATTCTGCGGGTACTGCACGACGGCCTGGGCAACCCCAAATACGCGCCCTGCCCCCTACTGGTGAATATGGTAATGGCCGGCCGACTCGGCGTGAAATCGGGCGAAGGCTTCTACACGTGGAGCCATGGCACCAAGGAGCTGGTAGTAGCCGAGCGTTTTCGCAAGTAGCTCGGTCGTGCCGCCTACCCTGTTCAAAAATTTATAGGGTAGGCGGTAGTGGCGCCCGCCCCCAAAATTACAACCCCGGTAAATCTGCCCGGCCCGCCGCCGACGTATACATAGTCGACGGCGGGCCGGGCTATTTTTAAGCTGCATAAAATGAGCCCAATATAGCTTCTGGGCCGTGTAGTTAAACTTTTTTACCTGAAATTTCCTTTCTATCGTATGATCAAGCTGCTTACTACCGCGCTCCTGCTGTTGAGCTTCTGCTACGGCAGCCTCGCCCAAAGCAAAGCGGTTAAACCCTCTACCAAGACAACCAAGAAAATGGAATTAGCAACATTTGGCGCCGGCTGCTTCTGGTGCACCGAGGCCGTTTTTCAGGACCTCGAAGGTGTGGAAAAAGTGGAATCGGGCTATGCCGGCGGGCGCATCGCCAACCCTACCTATAAGGAAGTATGCTCGGGCCTGACAGGCCACGCTGAAGTCATCAACATCACCTACGACCCCGGCAAAATCAGCTTCAAGGAGTTGCTGGAAATATTCTGGAAAACCCACGACCCTACTACCCTCAACCGCCAGGGCAACGACGTGGGCACGCAGTACCGCTCAGTGGTATATTATCACAACGACGAGCAAAAGCAACTAGCCGAGGAGTATAAGAAGAAGCTCAACGACGCCCACGCTTTCCCGAACCCTGTGGTAACGGAAATCAGCGCCGCGCCTACCTTCTACAAAGCCGAAAACTACCACCAGGACTACTACAACCTGAACGGCACCCAGCCCTACTGCCAGTTTGTAGTGAAACCGAAAGTAGACAAGGTGAAAGCCGTATTTGGCGATAAGCTGAAGAAAACCGCTTCGGCAACTAAGTAGGTCTGAACTTCGGATTTTCCGGATTACACGGATTTTGTGGATTGATATGAAACAAAAAGAGCTTGCCAAATGGCAAGCTCTTTTTGTTTTGGTTCGGTTGCTTATGGTCGTACACGAAATCCAGGTAATCCGGAAAATCTGAGCGAATCCATGGTTCAGACGGCCACGTTGTGCTCGCGTAAAGCGTCGTTCAACGACGTTTTCAGGTCGGTGCTGGGCTTGCGCTGGCCAATGATGAGGGCGCAGGGCACCTGGTACTCGCCAGCGGGGAACTGCTTGGTGTAGGAACCAGGAATCACGACCGAACGAGCCGGCACCATGCCTTTGTACTCCTTGGGCTCAGAGCCCGTTACGTCGATGATTTTGGTGCTGCCGGTGATGGTAACGCCTGCGCCGATAACGGCTTCTTTGCCGATGTGGCAGCCTTCTACCAGAATGCTACGCGAGCCGATGAAGGCACCGTCTTCCACAATTACCGGAGCGGCTTGCACGGGTTCTAGCACACCGCCAATGCCCACGCCGCCGCTCAGGTGCACGCCCGCGCCAATTTGCGCGCACGAGCCTACCGTGGCCCAGGTATCCACCATGGTGCCCTCGCCTACCCACGCGCCGATGTTGGTGTAGCTGGGCATCAGAATAACGCCGGGAGCCAGGTAGGCGCCGTAGCGGGCCGTAGCGGGCGGTACCACGCGCACGCCTTGGCCGGCATAATCGGTCTTGAGGCGCATTTTGTCGCGGTACTCGAAGGGCGTCAGCTCGATGGTTTCCATCTGCTGAATGGGGAAGTACAGGATAACGGCCTTCTTCACCCAGTCGTTTACCTGCCACTCGCCGTCTTTGCCTTCGATGGGCTGCGCCACGCGCAGACGGCCCTTGTCCAGCTCTTCGATCACAGCGTGAATGGCGTCGGTGGTGGCAGCTTGCTGCAACAGGCTGCGGTCGGCCCAGGCGGCTTCAATGATATTTTGCAGTTCGGAAGTATTCATATCAATTTTTAAAAACGGAATGAGCGGCAAAACTAGCGCCGGCGGTGGTTATGTTCCCAATGCCCGACCGGAAAACATTCGGGCTGCGGGTTTCCTACCCGTTCCCTACCGCTCCAGTTTAAAGCCTGCTTCCCGCGCCGGGCGCTGGTCGCGGTTGGCTACCTGCCAGCCGGTGAGGTACATCCATTGCGTCATTTTGGTGAGCTTGGCGTAGTCGATGCGGCTGGCTTCGTCTTTGGGCGTGTGGTAGTCGATGTGCAGCAGGGAGGTGTACATCACGGCCGGAATGCCCAGGCGGGCGTAGGGCAGGTGGTCGGAGCGGAAGTACCAGCCCTCGGGGTGGGTGGCTTTGTCCCACTCGGTATCGAGCTTGAACTTGGGCCCAGCCTGGTTGGCGGCCAGGGCTATATCTACCAGGTCTTGAGAGTTGCGGTGGGGCGGCGTAGAGCCTAGCAGGGCGGCACTATCGGGGTCGTTGCGGCCCATCATCTCGGCGTTCAGCACGGCTACAATCGACTCTTGCGGCACGGTAGGATTAGCCGAGTAGTAGCGCGAGCCCAGCAAGCCCCGCTCCTCGGCGCCGTGGTACACAAACAAGGCCGAGCGACGGGCGGGCTGCTGCTTGAACGCCCGCATGATGGCCAACAGGGCCGCGCAGCCGGTAGCGTTGTCGTCGGCGCCGTTGTAGATGGAGTCGCCGGCTACGGGGGCGCGGGCGCCGTCGTGGTCTTGGTGGGTGCTGAAGAGCACGTATTCCTTTTTCAGTTGCGCATCGGTGCCGGGCATCTTGGCCACAATGTTCACCGAGGGGTAGGCGAAAGTTTCCACTTTCAGCTCGGTGCTGAACTGCTGGCCGGCTTGCTGCACCCAGCCTAGGGCATTGGCGGGCAGCCACACCACAGGCGTTTGGTCGGCTGGCACCTTCACGTTGGCGTCGCCGGGCAGACCGTAGCGGCCCCGCTCGAAGATGTGGCTCCAGTGGTCGTAAATAGCCTGAGCCTTCTCATCAGACACAAATACCACGGCCACGGCACCTGCCTTGGTTAGCTCGGCGGCCTGGTCGCGCAGTTTGGCAAACAGGTAGCGCCGGTAGCTGATGCCATCGGTGGGCGCCCCGGAAATCTGCAAGGCCACGGCTTTGCCCTTCACGTCTACCTTCCCTACCTCGGCCGGCGTGGCCGTACCCACAAAGACTAATGGGGCCGTGATGCTGGCGTTGGTAGGTGCTACAATCACGGCATCGTGGTTGGGCCGGAGCTGGTGAGAGCCGATGCGGAGCGTGCTGGCGGACGTGAGGCGGGTGCGCTGGAGCTGAAAAAACTGGAAATATGTACCGTCGTCGCCGGCCGGCTCTAGGCCAATGGCGCGTATTTGCTCGGCTATCCAGGCAGAGGCGCGTAGCTCGTCGAGGGTGCCGCCTTCCCTACCCCGGTACTTGTCGTCGGCCAGCACATACAGGTCGCGCTTGATGTCGGCTTCGCGGATGGCGGCTTCGGCTTTGGGAGCTTTGGTGGTCAATTGACGGACTTTTTTCTGGGCTGTGGCAGCGTGTGGGGCCGTGAGCGTGAGGCCTAGCAGCAGGCAGCTCATGGCAGCTTTGTGCGTGATGTTCATGCGGAGGAGAGAATAGATAAATAGATGCGGAAGGCTATGATAGAGAAAAGAAACCAGTTTGTCAGGCTAGGGATTGTCTGAACTACGGATTCAGACTCCTCGCTACGCTCAGAATGACAAATACGCTTACCCTTTCAAACCCGCCCTAAAACCGGCATCTTTGGCCCCAACGATGCCGCCTACTACGATCCTACTTGCCTCCGTCCTTAAGCCCCTCGACGACACCCGTATGTTCGGGAAGTTTGGCCGTACGCTGGCTGAGCGGCCCGGGATGCAGGTGCACGTAGCCGGCCGCCGCGCCCCGCACCCACCCGGTGCGTCAACTAACCTGCATACCCACGAGCTGCTGGCAGGCTCGCGCCTGAGTTGGCAGCGCCTAGCCGCGCAGTGGCGCTATTGGCGACTGTTGCAGCAGGTGCAACCGCAAGTGGTGGTGGTGCACGCGCCAGAGCTGCTCCCGCTCACGCTGCTGTGGTGCAGCCAGGGTAGGGAGCGTCATTTTATATATGATGTGCGGGAAAACTACGCCCTCAACATCCTGACCCAGCAGGTCTACCCGCATGTGCTGCGGCAGCTGCTGGCCAAGTTGGTGCGCCGCATCGAAACGGCAGCGACACGGCGGGCCGCTGCGCTGGTGCTGGCCGAACGCAGCTACGCCGAGGAGCTACCCTTTGCCACACTCAACAACTCGGTTATTCTGGAAAACAAGTACCAGCCGCCACCCAACGAGCCTGCTTCTGCCGGGCCGCACGCCCTACCCATGCCCCCGGCACCGCTGGAACTGCTGTACTCCGGCACCATTTCGGAGCTGAATGGCGTGTTCGACGCCATTGCCTTCACGTACGCATTCAGGCAGGTATGGCCCACGGCCCGCCTCACTATCATCGGTTTCTGTCAGCAGCCGGAGGTGCTGCGCCGCCTGCAACAAGCCGTGACGGCGGCCCCCGAGGCATTGACGCTGCTTGGCGGCGACCAGCTCGTGCCGCACCGCGAGGTGGTTCGGGTCATCCAGCGTAGCCACCTGGGACTGTTGCCCTACCAGCCTCACCCGAGTACCTGGCGTTGCTTGCCCACTAAACTGTTTGAGTACGCTGCCCACGGCCTCCCCATGCTGCTACCCTACAATGCGCTGTGGCTGGCCGCAACGCAGGCATACACGGCGGCCCTACCCTGCGCAGATTTCGCGCAGCCCAACGCAACCGCTTTAGCAGCCGATCTACGGGCAACTCGTTTCTACCCTCATGGCATTCCTACGGATGTATTCTGGGCTTCGGAAGCGGCAAAATTGTGGTCCGTAGTAGATGCTATCCGGTAACTACCGACCTTCGCGACCCGTTTGCATAATAGGGTCGGCGTTTTCTTTACCTTCGACCACCTGTTTTCTTTGTTTCGCTGCCCACCCAAACTCTCTCCCCCTATGTCTACTCTGCGTTATTCCGAAATTGCCGGCGTCGGTCACTATGTACCCGAGCGTGTGGTGACCAATGCCGACATTGAACAGCTCATGGAAACCACCGATGCCTGGATTCAGGAGCGCACGGGCATCAAGGAGCGGCGCTGGTTTACGGAAGGCGTAGACACCACCGCCAACATGGGCGCCAAAGCCGCCCGCCGGGCCCTGGAAGCCGCCGGCCTCACCCCCGACGACGTGCAGCTCATCGTGTTTGCTACCCTCTCGCCCGACTACTTTTTCCCTGGCTCGGGCGTGCTGTTGCAGCGCGAGCTTGGTATGAAAGAAGCTACCCCGGCGTTCGATGTGCGCAACCAGTGTTCGGGCTTCATCTACTCGCTTTCGATGGCCGATCAATTCATCAAGACCGGCATGTATGATACGGTACTGGTGGTAGGCTCCGAAATTCACTCCTCGGGCCTCGATAAATCGACGCGTGGGCGGGCTGTATCCGTTATTTTTGGCGATGGCGCTGGCGCCGTGGTACTGCGTCCCAGCACCCAGGAAGGCCACGGCATCCTAAGCACCCACCTGCACTCCCAGGGCGAGCACGCCGAGGAGCTGATTGTGAAAGAGCCCGGCTCGAACCGCGAAGGCCGCGTAGATTACGCCATTGCCCATGAGCCCGATATGTACCCCTACATGAACGGCCAGAACGTGTTCAAGCACGCTGTAGTGCGCTTTCCGCAGGTCATCAAGGAAGCGCTGGACCAGAATGGCATGCAGCCTCAGGACATCGATATGCTGATCCCGCACCAGGCCAACCTGCGCATTACGCAGTACGTGCAGCAGAAAATGGGTTTATCGGACGATAAAATCTTCAGCAACATTCAGCGTTATGGTAATACTACCGCCGCTTCTATTCCAATTGCACTGAGCGAAGCCGTACAAGAATGCAAAGTGAAGCGCGGCGATTTGGTTTGCCTGGCGGCCTTCGGCTCCGGCTTCACTTGGGCATCGGCTCTGATTAAGTGGTAAATCATCACCTGTTAGCTTGGCTGTCATCTCGAACCGTTCCCTCTGTCATCCTGAGCTTGCGAAGGACCTTCTCACGCGAGAACGACCATCTTCACAACGACTCGTTCAATTGCCATAAGGTCCTTCGCAAGCTCAGGATGACAGAGGGACGGTTTAAGCTAACAGACAGCCTATAATGACAGAACGAAAACTCACCTTTTCACTATCCCACAATTTCACCATTTCCCCTTGCCTAGCTTCACCGAGGAAAATTACCTAAAGGCCATCTACAAACTCTCTGAAGCCGAGCCCGGTGTGGAGGTCAGCACCAACCGCATTGCGGAGGCGCTGCAAACGCGGGCGGCCTCAGTAACGGATATGCTGCGCCGCCTCGGGGAGAAAGGGTTGCTGGATTACCAGCGCTACCGGGGGGCTACCCTCACCCGCGAGGGTAGGCAGGTGGCCTTGCTCACTATTCGGCGGCACCGGCTGTGGGAAGTGTTTCTGGTGCAGACACTAGGCTTCAACTGGGACGAGGTGCACGAGGTGGCCGAGGAGATGGAGCACTTGCAGTCGCCCTTGCTGCTGCGCCGGCTCGACGAATTCCTGGGCTTCCCCCAACTCGACCCCCACGGCGACCCGATTCCGAGCGAGGATGGCGCCGTGCAGCGCCCCCGCAGCCGCCTAGTAGCCGACCTCACACCCGGCGAGCACGGCACCGTGGTAGCCGTGAAAGACACCTCACCTGCTTTCCTGCGTTACCTAGATAAGGTAGGCCTGAGCCTGGGCGCGCAGCTTGAAGTGCTGGATAAGGTAGACTTTGATAATTCGCTTGAAATCAGGGTGAACCAACAGCAAAAAGCATTGATTTCGGCGGAAGTAAGCCGCAATCTGATGGTGACGCAGTAGGGGCAGTGCGCCCTTCTACCCTGTCTGGCGGCACGCTGCCTCCACAATCCGTGTTAGGGTAACATACGTATTTTTACGACCGAATTAGCTTAGATTTTTCTCCGTGGCTGCTTTCCTTCCCCCTACCCTTTCTGATACCATCATTGCCCTGTCGACGCCACCGGGCGCGGGCGCCATTGCGGTGCTCCGCCTCTCTGGTCCGTCGGCCATTGGCATTACAGACCTAGTGTTTCACGGCCATCAGCTGTCCGACCAGCGCGGCCATACGATGCACTATGGCACCATTCGCGACGAGGGTAGGATTATTGACGAGGTGGTGGTGTCGTTGTTTCGAGGACCGCGCTCCTACACCCGCGAGGACGTGGTGGAAATCAGCTGCCACGGCTCCAACTACATTGTGCAGCAACTGCTGATGCTGTTGGTACGCTGCGGCGCCCGTCTGGCAGAGCCCGGCGAGTTCACCAAGCGGGCTTTCCTGCGCGGGGCTCTCGATCTGGCCCAGGCCGAAGCCGTAGCCGACCTCATTGCAGCCGACTCGGCCCTATCCCATCAAGTAGCCATGCAGCAGATGCGTGGCGGCTTCTCGCGCGAACTGCGCGATTTGCGGGCGCGGCTGGTGCAGTTTGCCTCGCTGCTAGAACTGGAGTTGGACTTTGGCGAAGAAGATGTGGAGTTTGCCGACCGTACCGGTTTGGTGGCATTGAGCCAGGAAGTGCAGGCGCTGGTACGCAAGCTGCTGCGCTCGTTTGAGCTAGGCAACGTCATCAAAAACGGCGTAACCACCGTTATTGCCGGCCGACCCAACGCGGGCAAGTCTACCCTCCTGAACGCCCTACTGCACGAGGAGCGCGCCATCGTATCGGCCATTGCCGGCACCACCCGCGACCTGATTGAGGATGAGGTAAGCATCGACGGCATCAGGTTCCGCTTCGTGGATACAGCCGGCCTGCGCGACACCACCGACGTGGTGGAATCCATTGGGGTAGAGCGCACTCGGCAGCGCGTATTGCAAGCGGCCGTTGTGTTGTATCTATTTGATATTACGAGCACTTCACCCGCGCAACTTGAAGCAGAGATTGATGACCTGCGCCTACCCGCCGGCGTGCCGGTAGTGGCCGTGGGCAACAAGCTCGACGTGGCTTCCGACGACGAAATCAGCACCTTCAGCGCCCGTCCCGATACCGTGCTTATTGCCGCCTCCCGCGGCGACGGTCTCGACGAGCTCCAAACGGCTTTGCTCGAGCACGTCCGCGGCGCCGGCCTCGACCGCACCGGCAGCAGCACCATCGTCACCAACCTGCGCCACGCCCGCAGCCTCGAAGCCACCATCGTGGCCCTTGATGCGGTGCTGGTAGGCCTTGCCACCGGCGCCGGTACCGAGCTGGTTGCCGCCGACCTGCGCCAGGCCCTAGCTGCGCTGGGCGAAATCACCGGTGAGATTTCCAACGACGACTTGCTGACCAGCATCTTCACGCAGTTTTGTATCGGGAAGTAGTGGCCTACGCCAGTTTGCCTTTTCCAAGGCAAGCGGCGTCGTGTAGTTCAATCACTTGTGCGGCGTCTGGGCACACCTGGCCGCTTCCATATTCACCTACCCACTCACACACGGAGTAAACGGCGCTGCGGTCTGCGTACTCCTGTTCCCATTCTCGTTGCTCTTGCTGCTGCGCGGGCGTGTCGTAGGGGAACACCAACGGGGGACGCTGCCACCCCACGCGCCAAGGCTTCGGACTAAGCCGGGCACGGTAGCAATGCTGTTTCTGACACAGGCGCACGTAGGTCGCATCGGTGCGAAACGCGGTGAAGACGGCTTGTGCGGCGGCAGTATCAGGAGTCAGGAGCTGATGGGTGACTAACAGCCGGAACCCCAACCGGGTGCGGTACACCCGAAAATTCCAGTCGGGGTGCTGGTGCAGCCAAGCCGTGAGGCGCAGTTGCAGCGACTCGTCCAAGTCGCGGTAGACTGGGGCTGGCGGTGGACTGAAAAGCCGTCGAAAAAACTCGGCTACGCTGAGTGGTGGCGGTGTTGGATAAATTCGCTCCCGTAGGTCTACTGCATCTATATCCAGAAACATAACGGCCAGCGTATTCAGCACGATGCTTCCGTAGTGGTTGCGCGTGAGGGCTCCTACTAATTCGCCCTGCTTGCTGTGTAGGCGCTGTATCAGCTCTTCCCGGAGCGGAGCGCTACCCGTAGGGTATTCGACCAGCGCCTGGTTGGCCAGCAGACGGGCATGGCGCGTATGCAGGAGCTGCTCAACGGCTTGTTTAGCCGCTGCCTCACTGTCGTCGCTGCCGGCGTATGCCGTGAGGTGGTAGGGCAAACCCGCCGCGTCGGCACAATCGAGGGTTGCGCGTGCCCAATAAGAGTATACTTGCATTTGAAAACGAGGTGAGCCGCCAAGATAACCTACCCAGCCTCATCCTGCCGCTTTCCGTTGACCCTTTTATCACGCATTCCGCCTACCTATGCTTTCTACCCTAAACCCCACTGCCCTACCCTCCGCCGATACCCTCCGTCGCCTGTGCCAGTCGCTGGCGGTGCTGGATGCCGTAAATGCTCCGGAGCCTGAGTATCGGTATTACACCTACAACCCGGCGTGGGATGAAAGCGAGGAGCTGTTTGAAATGGCTGATGGCGAAGGCGACCAGATGCTGGTGCTATTCCGGCCGGAAGGCTGCGTCATCAACGGTTTCCTGGCCGACTACGACCAGCCCGATAAAGCCCAGGTGACCCGCGGCCTACCCGATGCGTTTGATGAGTTCATGTTTGGGGAGCCGGTCAACTCTATTGGCACCACGTTTTGCCTGTGGTACACGCCTGCGCACGGCTGGCAAACCGGCGTGGTAGAAAACGAAGACGATGGCTCCGAGGAGCTACTATTCATCTTCGACCAACAACCTGCTACCTACACCGAGTGGGCCACCGAGTACTACCTCGACGAAACCGACCGGCAGCCCATTGCTGCTGACGCCGTAGCGGCCATTTATCGTCATGAATCACTCACAAAAGACACGGCTCTAGCTATCAACAGCGAACTAGAAGACTGGGCCGAGCTAGAGGCAGACCTACAAGGCATCGGCTACCCCTACAACTTTGGGTAGGCACTAAAGCTGTTTAGGTCTCTAACTGTCAGCTTGATCTGGCGTCCGTTTGCTGAATCGCAATGGTCAGAATGATCTAAAACGACCTGTTAAACAGCTTTGCTATCTACCTGTTTTACGGTATACCTTGCTCCTTATGGCGGCCTTCACTACCCATGTCTACACCTCCGAGCTATACGACCGTCCGGCCCTGACAACCACTCAGGCGCTGGACTGGCCGGGGGTGCGGCTTGAGCGCTATCAGCTGGACGCAATGACCCTACCCGCGCACTACCACGAGCAACACCTCCTACTCGTGCACCAGGGGGAGCAGCCGGTAGTAGCCAGCAGGCGCACCGGCGCGCGCGTGGAGGCTGACCAGTTTCGTCGGGGAGATGTCGGTCTATACCCACAGGGAGAGTATGGCCCGTTTGGGTGGGATGGCCCCGCGGACATCATTCATGTGCACTTGGATGCGCAGGCTCTGGAAACACGCGCCCGCCGCGACCTGGACCTCGCGTACTTCGCTTTGCGCGAGCGGTTTCGCAACGAGGACGGACTATTGGCGCAAGTAGGCCAGCAGTTGCTTGCGGCTGCTGGGCGGGCGCATACCCTGGGTCAGCTTTATGCTGAGTCGTTGGTCACGGCCCTCTCCTACCATTTGATTGAGCACCACGCTACCTTTGAGCGCCGCTTACCGGGGCAGACCCAGGGCCGCCTACTCACGGCAGTGCTGACGCGCATAGACGCGTATCTGGAGGCGCACGCGGAGATACCCATCACGCTGGAAGCGCTGGCTGACTTAGCCAATTTGAGCGTCTTTCACTTCGCCCGCCGCTTCAAGCACACCACCGGCCGCTCGCCCTACCAGTACGTGCTGGATTGGAAAATCCGACAAGCCCGCGCCCTGCTGCGGGCTGGCGAGCTGCCCGTGGCGGCTATTGGCGACGCGCTGGGCTTTGCTTCGCCGGCGCATTTTGCGGCTGCCTTTAAGCGGGCCACGGGTCAGAGTCCGCGTGCGTTTCAGCAGAGCTAGGCTACGCCGCACAAGCGCAAGAATGTGTAAGTAAAGCGCAAGAATCAGGCGTTGGGCCGAGAGAGGGTTGAGGACCTTTGGGGTAGTTAAAGTGGCCGCGGCAAAGCGGCTGTTTCTTCCTCTTCTCTCTTTCTATGAATCCTCTACTTGTAGTGGCCGGCGCGACGGGTAACCTCGGCAGCCGTATTGTAAATGCCCTGCGGCAGCGTGGTGCACATGTGCGGGTGCTGGTGCGCCCCGAAACCAATTCCGCCAAAGTTGACAGCCTAACCCAGCAGGGCATCGAGGTGCGCCGCGTCGACTTTGCGGACCTCCCTACCCTCACCCAAGCCTGCACTGGGGCTGACTGCGTGGTATCGGTGCTAGCGGGTCTGCGCGAAGTCATTGTGGAAGCGCAAACGCAGCTGCTTCAGGCGGCCGTAGCTGCCGGCGTGCCGCGCTTCATCCCCTCCGATTTTTGCAGCGACTACACCCAGCAGGAGCCCGGCGCGAACCGCAATTTTGACCTGCGGCGTGAGTTTCAGAGCCGCCTCGACCAAGCGCCTATTGCCGCTACATCCATTCTCAACGGAGCCTTCGCCGAAGTGCTGACCTACAATATTCCGCTGTTTGACTTCCGGCAGCGGCAGGTAGGCTACTGGGAAGATGCCGACTGGCACATCGACTTTACTACGATGGACGACACGGCCGCTTTCACCGTCGCCGCCGCGCTGGACCCCACTACGCCCCGTTTTCTGCGCATCGCCAGCTTCCAGCCCAGCCCCCGCGAGCTAGTTACCCTCGCCCAGCAGGCCGGCCGGGGAAATTTCACCCTAACACAGCTAGGCTCTCGGGCTGATTTAGCTGCGGCCATTCAGCACGTGCGGGCGGCCAACCCCGCCGGCGAGCAGCAGCTATACGCCGACTGGCAGCAAATGCAGTACCTGCTCAGCATGTTTAGCGTGCAGAACCACCCCCTCGACAACGCCCGCTACCCAGACCTCACCTGGACCTCTCCTCTTACCTTCTTAACGAACTGATTTTATGCAACCTGACACCTCTTCTACCCTGGGCGCTTACTCCGACGAGGCACTAATTCAGCGCTTGCCTGGCTTTACCAACCACTACGCAACCGTCAATGGGGTGCGGCTCCATTACGTGGAAGGCGGCAGTGGTCCGGCTCTGATCTGCCTACCGGGCTGGCCACAAACCTGGTACTCCTACCACCCCATTGCCGCCGAGCTGGCCCGGCACTACCGGGTCATCATCGTGGACATTCGCGGCATGGGCAGCTCCGAGAAGCCCGCCACTGGCTACGACAAAAAGACGATGGCTCAGGACATATACGCTCTATTGCGCCACCTGAACATAGAAAAAGCCTCCCTACTCGGCCACGATATCGGCGGCATGGTTGCCAGCAGCTTCGGCTTTAACTACCCGCAGGCAACGGAAAAACTTATTCTGGCCGATGGCGCCCATCCCAGCGAAGGCATGCGGCAGATGCCGCTGCTACCGGCTCCCGGCGCTTTCAACGATAAAATGGATGGGCAGCAGCCCTACGTTTGGTGGATGGCCTTCAACCAGGTGAAAGAGCTGCCCGAACAGCTTCTGGCCGGACGTTTCCACTACCTGCTAGACTACCTTTTCCGCTACGTGATGTTGGACGAGCGGCAAATGTCGGCCTTTGATCGGGAGGTGTATGCGGCCGTGTATAACCAGCCCGAAAACATTCGGGCTGCCAATGCCTGGTACCAGGCGCTAAACCAGGATATTGCCGACGCCAACACCTACGAGCGCCTCACGATGCCGGTGCTGGGTATCGGCAGCAACGTATCATTCAACTACTTGCAAATGAGCTTACCATACATGGCCGAAAACGTGGAAGTGGTGGGCATTCTGGACAGCGGCCACTACATGTATGAGGAAAAGCCAGCGCAGGTAGTAGACGCCGTGTTACGCTTCCTGAAACACGCTGGTTAAGATCTTTGGATCTTTTACTACTGGCGCGAGTTTAGCGCAGCGTAACTCGTGCCCGCTAAGACGTGGAGGCTGCGCCTCCATTGCCACGCTAGCGGCAAGCCGGAGCCGCACCGCCAAACAAACTGCTTGAATTAGCAAAAGCGCTATTGGAAATGGGGTAGAGACGCATACTTGCGTCTCGTCGTTGAACGTCTGTCGCCTAAATCGTTCAACGACGAGACGCAAGTCCATTTCCAACAGCCAAATACCTTACCACCTACCCCAGCCACCCATACAGCACAGCAGCTAGCACCGCTCCGATGAATGGGCCTACCACCGGAATCCAAGCATAGGACCACTCGCTGGAGCCTTTGCCCTTGATGGGTAGCAGGGCGTGCGCGATGCGGGGTCCCAGGTCGCGGGCCGGGTTGATGGCGTAGCCCGTAGTACCGCCCAGGCCCAGCCCCACTACCCACACCAGCAGCGCCACCGGCAATGCCCCTACCGAGCCCAACCCAATGGGCGTATGGGTAGGCGTGATTTCACCACCTACAATGTAGAAGATGGTGAGCACCAGCACCAGTGTACCTAGGATTTCGCTGCACAGGTTGCTGACGTGGTTGCGAATGGCCGGGCCAGTGGCAAACACCGCCAGCTTGGCCAGCGGGTCGGGCGTACGGTCGAAGTGGTCTTTGTATAGCACCCATACCAACGTGTTACCCACAAAGGCGCCCGCCAACTGTGCCCCGACGTAGGGCAGCACCTGCGACCAGCCAAACTTACCAGTTACGGCCAGTCCCAGCGTCACGGCGGGGTTCAGGTGGGCACCGCTGCTGGGGCCGGCAATCACTACCCCTACAAATACCGCCAGGGCCCAGGCCGTGCTAATAACTATCCAGCCGCTGTTGTGGCCTTTCGTGTCGTTCAGCACCACGTTGGCCACTGCTCCATTGCCGAGCAGAAGCAGCACAGCGGTTCCCACAAACTCTGCTACGAAAGGGCTCATTTGGCGGTGGTTTCTGGGGTGGCCTCTGTTTTCATGGGATGCGCGCCCTCCGACCACACTTGCAGGGCCTGCACGGCCCGGTTCCAGTTAGCAATACCATCCTCAATGGTAGCGCGGTTGGGCTTGGGCGTATACGAAGTATCGGCCTGCCCCAACGCTTTTATTTCCTCTACGCTTTGCCAGTACCCCACGGCTAGCCCGGCCAGGTAGGCAGCACCCAGAGCGGTGGTTTCGGCCATGCGGGGGCGTACTACGCTTGTGTTCAGCACATCGGCCAGAAACTGCATAAGTAGCTCGTTGCTGGTGGCGCCGCCATCTACGCGCAGCGCCGTAATGGGCAGTTCTGCATCGGCCTGCATGGCTTGTAGCACGTCCATAGTCTGGTAGGCAATGGCCTCCACGGCGGCGCGGGCTACGTGTGCCGCCTTCGTGGCGCGGCTCATCCCGAAGATGACGCCCCGGGCGTAGGGGTCCCAGTAGGGCGCGCCCAACCCGGCAAACGCCGGCACGAAATACACGCCATCGGTACTGCTCACCTGCCGGGCCAACTGCTCTACCTCGGCCGAGGTTTTGATGATGCCCAGGTTGTCGCGCAGCCACTGCACCACGGCACCCGCAATGAAAATACTACCCTCCAGCGCGTACTGCACCTGTCCGTTTATTTGCCAGGCCACCGTAGTGAGCAGGTTGTTTTGCGACGCCTTGGGTTCGGTACCGATGTTCATCAGCATGAAGCAGCCGGTGCCGTAGGTGCTTTTCACCATGCCCGGCTCGGTGCACAATTGCCCAAACAGCGCGGCCTGCTGGTCGCCGGCAATGCCAGCAATGGGAATCTTAGAGGCAAAAATGGTGGTCTTGGTTTCGCCGTACACCTCGCTCGACTGCCGCACCTCGGGCAACATGCTGCGCGGAATATCGAACAGCGCCAGCAGCTCGTCGTCCCAGGCCAGGGAGTGGATGTTGAACAACATGGTGCGCGAGGCGTTGGTGACGTCCGTGACGTGCAGTTCGCCCTGCGTGAAATTCCAGATCAGCCAGCTGTCCACGGTACCGAAAGCCAGCTTGCCGGCCTCCGCCTTTTTACGGGCGCCCTTCACGTTATCGAGAATCCAGCGCACTTTGCTGGCCGAGAAATAGGCATCCAGCAATAAACCGGTTTTCGAGCGAATCAGGTCTTCCCTACCCTCTGCGCGCAGCTCGTCGCAGTAGGCGGCCGTGCGCCGGTCTTGCCACACAATGGCGTTGTAAACCGGCTTGCCGGTTTTGCGGTTCCAGACCACCACCGTTTCGCGCTGGTTGGTGATGCCGAGTGCCGCAATGCTCTTGCCATTCTGCCCTGCCTTCACGGTAGCCTCCGCCGCCACGCCCGCCTGCGTCGACCAGATTTCCAACGGGTCGTGCTCTACCCAGCCCGGCTTCGGAAAGATCTGCGTGAACTCCTTCTGCGCCTGCGATACAATGTGCCCTTTCTGGTCGAAAAGAATAGCGCGGGAGCTGGTTGTGCCTTGGTCGAGTGAGAGAATGTATTGCTGCATAGGGGAATTTATTGGATGGCAGGAAGTTGCGGAAAATTGCGGGTTTTAACACGTCTAATAAGGTAGAGACGACAGCCAACTACACCGCTAGGGCGTCATGCTGAGCTTGTCGGAGCATCTCGCGTGCTGACGACAGATAATACCCCACATCAGCACGCGAGATGCTTCGACAAGCTCAGCATGACGATCCTAAAAATGGATACTCAGGATTCTTCAGCCACAGGCCGCGGCTGGCTTTGCAGCACATAATGCTGCGCTACCTTGCCAAAAGCAGCTACCTGCTCCTGTTCCCAGCGGGCGTCGTGCCCCAGCTCGCGGGCCAGCAGGGCAGCCACTTCCGGCGCCATTCTGATAGCGGCCTGCGCATCCAGAAACAACACCCGTACACGGCGCGCCAGTACGTCTTCCACGGTGCGCGCCAGCTCGTAGCGAGCGGCCCACACCACTTCGGCCTTCAAGAATTCCAGGGTAGGGTCTAGCTTTTCGCCCAGAGTAGGCTCGGCGGCAACTAGTTGCTGCAAAGCGGGTTGGTCGGAGCCGTACACGTAGAGGTGGTTGCTGCGGTCCGTAGTAGCCAGGGCGCCGTGGATGGGCAGGTGCGCCGTCTGGCTTTGCGCTTTAGGAAGCTTGCCTATGGCAATAGCCTTGTCCACTGTGTCCTGGCCCATGCGGCGGTAGGTAGTCCACTTGCCGCCAGTAATGGTAATCAGGCCCGCGTCTGATACCAGAATCTTATGGCTGCGGGAAATCTCCTTGGTTTTCTCGGAGCCATCTTGGGGCGCGGCCAGGGGCCGCAGGCCGGCAAAAACGCTTAGCGCATCGCTCCGTTTGGGTGGGCGCGCCAGGTAGCGGGCGGCAGTACGCAGAATGAAATCGATTTCCTCTTCCAGCGCCTGAGGCTCCTGGCTGTACTCACTCAGGGGCGTGTCGGTGGTGCCCAGCACCACGCGCTCGTGCCACGGCACAGCAAACAGCACCCGTCCGTCGTCGGTCTTCGGAATCATGATGGCATCGTTGCCGGGTAGGAAGGATTTGTCGAGCACAATGTGCACGCCCTGGCTGGGACGCACCAGTTTTTTGGCGCCGGGCTGGTCCATTTGCAGGATTTCATCGACAAAGATGCCGGTGGCATTCACCACGGCTTTGGACGTTAGCTCATACACGCGCCCTGTTTCCTGGTCGGCGGCTACTACCCCGGCTACCTTGCCCTGCGCATCTTTCAGCAGATTGCGTACCTCGAAGTGGTTGAGCAGCGTGCCGCCTTGCTCAATAGCCGTTTGCGCCAAATTCACGGCTAGGCGGGCATCGTCAAACTGCCCATCGTGGTAGAGCACGCCGCCTCTCAGGCCGTCGGTTTTGATGTTGCCCAGGCGCCGGACGGTTTCTTTTTTATTGAGATGCTTGGAAGCGCCCAGGCTCAGCTTGCCGGCCAGCAGGTCGTACATCGTCAGGCCGATGGTATAGAACGCCCCACCCCACCACTCGTAGTTGGGAATGATAAAATCCTGATTTTTGACCAAGTGAGGGGCATTTTTCAGCAGCAGCCCTCGCTCGTAGAGGGCCTCTCGCACTAGGCCAATATCGCCTTGTGCCAGGTAGCGCACGCCGCCGTGTACCAGCTTAGTGCTGCGGCTGCTAGTGCCCTTGGCATAGTCTACTTGTTCGAGTAGCAGGGTTTTGTAGCCCCGGCTAATGCCGTCGAGCGCTACGCCTAAGCCCGTAGCACCACCTCCAATCACAATCAGGTCCCAGATGGGCTGGCTGGTCAACTGCTGGATGAGGGTTTCCCGCTGGAAACTACGCTCGGTTACTTGCTTGCCCATATTTTCGTTTTGTTACTTTAATTTTCAATATCAATATAAAAATAACAAAACGAAATTTACAAACGAAACAAAATAAC
This sequence comes from Hymenobacter sp. NBH84, assembly GCF_014217645.1. Taxonomy (NCBI): domain Bacteria; kingdom Pseudomonadati; phylum Bacteroidota; class Cytophagia; order Cytophagales; family Hymenobacteraceae; genus Hymenobacter; species Hymenobacter sp. NBH84. The sequence continues at coordinate 1,623,400 of NZ_CP043644.1, read as the reverse complement.
ACAACAGCTTTATATAATTACAGGTAGTTACATCATACTACTCTATTTATCAATTACTTAATACGAATATTCATCCCGAAGCGATACTGTAAACTTATTGCTCATCTTCCCACCATCTCATTGTAACCGAAACACAACAGCTAGAAAGAGCATAAAAGAAGACAGCTCCACGAAAAATTGGATACATTTACTTTGATGAATCCCAGCATGAAAAGGCACCAGCTCATTTTGCAGCAGTTGCAGGAGCATAAGCACGTAGAAGTACCCGCGCTGTGCGAGGTGCTAAATGTGTCGGCCGTGACAATCCGTAAGGATCTGAAACTACTTGAAGAAAAAGGATTGCTGTTTCGTACCCACGGCGGCGCGGCCCTGGAGAGTCCGTATATCAAGGACCGGCCTGTGAACGAGAAGGAGTTGCTGAACGTGACCGAGAAAACGGCCATTGTGTCGGCCGCTGCCCGGCTCATTGAGGCACAGGAGTCGGTTATTATTGCCTCGGGCACCACCATGCTGGCGCTGGCCCGCGCCCTACCCGCCCAGTTGCCGCTCACCGTTATTACCACAGCCCTGAACGTGGGCATGGAGCTGTTGCGCCACCCCGAAATAGAGGTGTTGCAGCTTGGCGGCTACCTACGGCACAGTTCATCATCGGTGACGGGACCGTACGCCGAGCAGGTGCTAGCCGATACTTCGTGCAGCAAGCTCTTCCTAGGCATCGACGGTATCGACCTGGATTTTGGCCTGACTACCACCAACATGGGCGAGGCCCGCCTGAACCAGCAGATGATTCGGGCAGCGCAGGAAACCATTGTGCTAGCCGACTCCTCGAAGTTCGGCCGCCGCGGCTTCGGCCGTATCTGTGGCCTCGACCAAGTGCACCGCATCATTACCGACGCTGGTATCTCTCACCATGATGCCAAGCGGCTGGAAGAGCAAGGCATCCTGCTGACTGTGGTATAGAAACCCGGCCTGCAAACCGAACGAAATACCCTCGTCAGGGCTTCAAGCCCTGACGAGGGTAGCCGGCTACCGGTGCTGCTCGTATTGCTTGCTTTCCAGCACCTGCTCTAGCCTTTGTCGCGCCTCAGAAGGTAGGGAGGCAAACGCTTCTATACGAAGCGCCTCCGCCAGTTGCTCCGCCGTTCGGATCCCCACAACAGCTGATGCTACCCCCGGCGCCTCCAGAACAAAGCGCGCAGCAACCTGCGCCGCGGAGACATTCAGTTCGCTGGCCGTAGCCCGAACGGCCGTAGCCATGGCGCCTACCTCTTTCGCCGAATACCCCAAATAGTCTTTCGCGGGCTTATCCAGCAGCAGTCCTTGCGCGTAGCTGCCGCGCACCAGCACACTAATAGAATGCTCGTGTAGCAGCTTCAGGGTTTCTTCCTCCGGCCGCCGGTCGAGGAGGCTGTATTGGGTCATCACGCTCACCATGGCAGACCGCTTCACGTACTCGCGGATGACATTGGGGCGAATAGACGAAATGCCGTAGTAGCGAATTTTGCCTTCTTGTTGCAGTTGCTCAAAGGCCGCGATAGTATCGTCGAGGGGGTCGTCGAGGGTACCGCCGTGGAGCTGGTAGAGGTCGATGTAGTCGGTTTGGAGGCGGCGCAGGCTCTGCTCTACAGCCTGTAGGATGTAGGCTTTGCTGGCATTCCAGGCGGTGCTGCCGTCGGGTAGTAGTTGGTTGCCGACCTTTGTGGCCAGCAGCACATTGGAGCGCCGCCCTTTAAAGGCTTTGCCGACGGAAACTTCATTTTCGCCTTTTTGGTAGAGGTCGGCCGTATCAAAGTAGTTGATGCCCTGGTCGAACGCCTGGTGCAGCAGGCGGGCGTTGGCGGCGTGGTCGTCTTGCAAAGACATGCAGCCGTAGCTGATTTCGCTGGCCTGTAAGTCGGATTTTCCTAGTTGGTTGTATTTCATGCGGAGGTGTTTGGTATTAGAGACGCAGGTTTGCGCCACGGCGTTACGGCACAGGCAATAGGAGTGCAACCCGTAACAGGAAATCAGACGGAGGCACCTTCTATTTCTAGTTTAGTTTCCCTTTGGTTCGCGCCTGAACAACACAACGTCTGTGTTTGTAGTATAGCAGACAATTGGCCGCTAATCTTTCCTGCTTACCGGTAATTCTTTAGCTTCGCCCCGGAACCCACCTCTAACCACTACTTATGGCAGAGTCTGCTGAGATTATTCTCGAAGGGAAATCATTTTCTTTCCCCACTATTGAAGGCACTGAGCATGAAAAGGCAATTGACATTGCTAAGCTCCGCGACCAAACCGGCTACGTCACTATTGATCCGGGCTACAAGAACACCGGTGCCACGAAGAGCGCCATCACGTTCCTCGACGGCGAGGAAGGCATTCTGCGCTACCGCGGCTACCCCATCGAGCAACTGGCTGAGCAGTCGAGCTTCCTGGAAGTGGCCTATCTGCTGATTTATGGCTCCCTACCCACCCAGAGCGAGCTAGATGCATTCAGCAACCGTATCACCAAGCACACGCTGGTGCACGAGGACATCCGCAAGATCTTCTCCGGCTTCCCCAGCAGCACGCACCCCATGGCCATCCTCAGCAGCATCACCTGTGCGCTGACTGGTTTCTACCCTGAGAGCATTGACCCCAACCAGACCAAGGAGCAGGTAGACCTGACCATTGTGCGCTTGCTGGCCAAAATGCCCACCATTGCGGCCTGGACTTACAAAAACTCCATCGGGCACCCGCTTAGCTACCCCCGCAACGACCTCGACTACTGCGCCAACTTCCTCCACATGATGTTTGGCTACCCCACGGAGAAGTACGAGGTGAACCCGGTGGTGGTGCGCGCCCTCAACAAGCTGCTCATCCTGCACGCCGACCATGAGCAGAACTGCTCTACGTCTACCGTGCGCCTAGTAGGCTCGTCCAACGCGTCGCTCTACGGCTCGGTTTCGGCTGGTATCAACGCCCTGTGGGGCCCGCTGCACGGCGGCGCCAACCAAGAGGTGATTGAGATGCTGGAGGCCATTGAGCGCGATGGTGGCGACACTAGCAAGTTCATTGCGAAGGCCAAGGACAAGGAAGACCCCTTCCGCCTGATGGGCTTCGGCCACCGCGTGTACAAGAACTTCGACCCGCGCGCCAAGATCATCAAGAAGGCTGCCGATGAGGTGTTGCAGGAACTGGGCGTTACGAATAGCCCCCTGCTGAAAATCGCCAAGGAGCTGGAAGAAGCCGCCCTCACCGACCAGTATTTCGTTGATCGTAAGCTCTATCCGAACGTTGACTTCTACTCGGGCATCATCTACAAAGCCCTGGGTATTCCGTCGGAAATGTTCACGGTGCTGTTTGCCCTGGGCCGCCTACCCGGCTGGATTGCCCAGTGGAAAGAGATGCGCGAGAACAAGGAGCCCATCGGCCGTCCGCGCCAGATCTATGTGGGCGAGCGGGAGCGCGACTACGTTGGCATCGAGCAGCGCTAAGCTGCCTCTTATTACCCGCTACACAAAAAGCCCGCTTTACAGCGGGCTTTTTTCGTGTACTCCAGTGAAGTAGCTGTTGTATCAATAGCAGGCGATTAACGTAGATTCACGGCTGTCATCGACGCTTTGGCTTCTCTGTAGGCAACCATCTGGCGGGGCCACAGGATAGCGGCCAAATCCCACTCGTAGTGGTCCTGGATTTCGGCCATCTGCTTGTCAACGGCTTCTGCATCCATGGTGCGCTGTTTTTTCAGGGTTTCCACGGCCGTCAGCATCTGCAGGTTCAGTCGCTTCACTTTCAGGTACTGGCCTTCGTTGAGGTGCGTTTTAGCCGCAATCTGCTGGGTCATGGTTTTGGCACGAGTTGCCAGAGGCGAATCGCCGGGACCACCAGCTACTACAGAAGTCGTGCTGAACAGAGCGAATACGGCGAGCAGAATGTAGGATTTCGTTTTCATGGTTGATACTGGGTAGAAGATGGAAAGATGAACTGTATTACAGGAATGAGACAATGGAAAAAGTTAACTGGTGGCAGCACTGGCGATACATAGACCGGCTAGTGAGGCAAAACATAATTATAATCGAATATAATACTATTTATCAATAAAGTGCAACATAAACTTATTATATTTTTCTGCTAACTATCACTTAACTAATTTACAGATGCATTCCTATTCGTTTTTGCATTGCTCAACTCCGCGCTGATAGAAGTAGAAACGCATGATAATTGTATTGCTACCGTAAGAGGGACGACGAAGAATTGTCTTTTCAGCTCAGCGAAGCTACTCGGCGCGGAAGGCCATACGAGTATTTTCGAGGTGACGGTAGATCTGCTGCTGGGCAGGATACAGTAGGGCCAGCATCTCGCTTTCGTATTGCGCCTGCATAGCCGAAGCGTTTTCATCCAGCGCCGATATAGTAGTGCTACCATCCTGTTTAAGCGCTTCCATCTCCGTAAGCCACCGAACATTCAGTTGCTTTAACTTTAGATACTGGCCTTCATCGAGGCGCATCTTGGTGGCCATGGCCCGAGTGAGTACTACCGCCCGCTGCTGAATAGTAGCTTTTTCATCGGGTTCTTGATGGCTCCCCTTAGCCAGGCTGCTTGAGTACAATCCTAGTAGCAAGGCGGCGGTTAAGTATGCTTTTTTCATGCTCGTGGTAAGTGAAAGAGTGAAAATGAACGGATACAACTATGTATTGACATTGTGTTTCATCTGGCTAAATCCTATTTTCAATGGATAATCAGCCTTGTGGAACGGTACAAACGTATTGGCTAAATTTTAACTTAAAAAAGATATTGTAGTATTTAAATAACTGATAACTTGCACTAAACTTATACAACATACTTATTCCCAGCTACCTGTTCAGCGCCTGAAAAAGGAATACTACAATCATAAAAAAAGCCAATAGCGGAGGCTATTGGCTTAGGTGTCGAACGAGTAGTGAGCTACAATAGCCGGAACTCGATGCGGCGGTTCTGCTGGCGGTGTGCTTCTGAATCGTTGGCGACTAAGGGACGGGTTTCGCCATAACCTTTGAAGCGCAGGCGGGTAGCCTTCACGCCGTGCTCGCTTAGGTAATCATATACGGCCTTGGCGCGGTTTTGCGAGAGCACCATGTTGTCGGCATCAGCGCCTACATCATCGGTATGGCCGGAAATCTCCACCTGCACCTCCTGATACTGCTGCATAAACTGAATCAGCCGGTTCAACTCAGTGCGCGACTTGGGCTTCAGCTCGTACTTATTGGTATCAAAAAACAAGTTATTGAGCACGATGGTGCGCCCGGCCCGCACGGGCTCTAGGTAGATGTCAAGCGTGAGCGGGTCGAAGCTGCGCTTGTCAGTGTAATCGAAACTTAGGCTTTTGAGCAGGTATTTATCGGCCACGGCGTACATGGCGTACTGCCTACCCTCGTTCAGCACCACCGTGTAGTCGCCCTGCTCGGGGTCGGAGGTCACATATTGTGTGAGCTGGTCGGTATTGAGGTCGTAGAGCTGCACATCGGCCTTTAGCGGCTTTTTCGTGATGGCATCGAACACCCTACCTTGCGTGTAGGTGCTGGTTTCCTGCGCCTGCACCGACTGCGGCACCTCGAAGCTATACAGCTCTACCGGCCGGTTGCGCACTTTGGTTACGCCCGGCTCCGAAGTGCGCGAGCGGGAGCAGAAGCCCCGGCGGTTGTCGGAGGAAATAAACAGCGAGGCTTCGTTCTCAAAGGTATTGAGCGGGTAGCCCAGGTTCTGCGGCACGCCCCACTTGCCATCGGGCTGCACGGCACTACGGAACACGTCCAAGCCGCCCATGCCTACCAGCCCATCCGTCACGTAGTAGAGCGTGGTGCCCGAGGCGTGAATAAAAGGCGCCATATCCTGGCCCGGCGTATTCACGGGGGCACCCAAGTTGCGGGCGGGGCTCCAGGAGCCGTCGTCTTGCTGGGTGGTCACGTAGATGTCTTCCTTGCCCAGGCCGCCGCGCCGGTCGGAGGTGAAGTAGAGCGTGCGCCCATCGGCCGAAAGCGAAGCCTGCGAATCCCAGTAGGGCGAGTTGACGCTGCGGCCCATATTCTGGGGCTTGCTCCAGGTGTTGCCCGTGCGCCGCGAGATGTACAGGTCGCAGGAGCCGACGGACCCGGGCCGGTCGCAGGAGGTGAATACCAGCGTCTTACCATCACCGGAAATCGTAGCCGCACCCTCATTGTAAGGTGTATTGATGGCCGGTGATATCGATACCGGCTCACTCAACGACCCATCCTTGCTCTGTTTGGAAATCAGGATATCCTCGAAACTATCATCTGATGCGCTGGCTCGGGCCGTGAACACCAGAAAGCGGTTGTCGGCTGTCAGCACCGGGAAATACTGAAAGTAAAACGTATTCAGCGGCTCGCCGAGGCGCTCAGGCTGCTTGCCGGTGGGGTTGGCTATAGCCTTCAGGGCAAACTCGCAGTTGAGTAGTTGCTGCTGTGCCCGCGCCGTATTGCGCTGCCCTTTTGGCCCTACCTTCAGGTACTTGGTGTAGCCATCGGCTGCGGTTTTGTAATCGCCCATACTCAGGGCCAGTTCGCCCAGCGTGAAGTAGCTGTTGGCCTGCCCGGCGGCCACCGGTAACTTGCTCAGTCCGTCGCGGTAGGCTTCGTAGGCACCCTGGTTTTCGCCCATTGCCTTCAACAGAGAGCCGCGTAGTACATACGGCTCGCCTAAGGAAGGAAACTTCTCATTGAGCACTTGCAGCGTTTCTAGTGCCTTGTTAAAATCGCGGGCTTTGGCTTGCTGCTGCGCTTTATCCCATAGGCCGCGCGCTTTGGTATTGGTAGTGGCCAGGGTTACCTGCGCGGAACTTGACAGAGGCAACGCCAGCACAAACGCCAACAATGAAGCAGGAAAGGAGAAGCGCATGGAAGGAGAAAGGGTGGGCTAGACCAGAAGATCGGCTAAGGAATATCGAGGTACTTATGCGTTTGCAACGACACCTGCCAGCGCGGATTGGCCTTCACGTAATCGATAATAAGCGGGGTTATGGCCGCGGCTTTGCTCCACTCGGGTTGCAAATATAAGCGGCAGTTCTCCCCCACCTGCGCGGCGTGTTCTTCAGCCCATTTAAAATCAGACTTATTGAATACTACCACTTTAAGCTCGTGGGCTTCAGCCAGCACTTGAGGTAGAGGCGCTTTGAATTTCTTGGGCGAAACACAGATCCAGTCCCAGCGGCCGGAAAGCGGGTAGGCGCCGGAGGTTTCAATCCAGGTCTGGCAGCCGGCTTCTTGCAGGGAGCTGGTGAGCTGGGTGAGGTCGTGCATGAGCGGCTCGCCACCGGTAATCACGGCGTTGCGGCCGGGGTAGGATGTGACGGCAGCTACCATATCGGCAATGGCCACGCGCGGGTGTGCCTCGGCATCCCAAGACTCTTTCACATCGCACCACACGCAGCCCACGTCGCAGCCGCCCAGGCGGAGGAAGTACGCAGCGCGGCCCGTGTTGTAGCCCTCGCCCTGAATCGTGTAGAAATGCTCCATCAGAGGCAGCGTGGCCGCCCCTGTGCTATCGGCCATTAGGCCAGTTGCAACGGGAAGTTGATGTAACAAAACAGTCGGCAAAAAAGGTATCGGGCCTTAGGAAAGGCGCTGGGTACCATGGCACCCAAAAACCCTGCCTAAAGCCCGACTTTAAAGATACTAGTAAAGCTTCAAACCGCGAAAATGGCGGTTTGGTTCTGGTTTTTTACCGCGGGTACACCTCGCCTTTCGCGGCGCGTAGCGTGTTCAGCAGCAGCATAGCAATGGTCATGGGGCCTACCCCACCCGGCACCGGCGTGATGTAGCTGGTTAGCGGCGCTACCTCAGTGAAATTCACGTCGCCCTTCAGCACGAAGCCTGACTTGCGGCTGGCGTCCTCTACCCGCGTAGTGCCCACGTCAATCACCACCGCGCCTGGCTTCACCATGTCGCCGGTTACGAACTCTGGGCGGCCTAGGGCAGCCACCACAATATCGGCCTGGCGCGTGATTTCAGCTAGGTTTGTCGTGCGTGAGTGGCATAAAGTAACCGTGCAGTTACCGGGCTCTAAGTTCTTAGCCAGCAATATACTAACCGGCGTACCTACTATATTAGAGCGGCCAATCACCACACAATGCTTGCCACTGGTTTTAATGCCATAGCGCTTCAGCAGCTCCACGATGCCCGAGGGGGTAGCCGGCAGCAAAGCCGGTAGTCCCGCCACCATACGGCCCAGGTTCATGGGGTGAAAGCCGTCTACGTCCTTTTCGGGGCGAACTGCCTCAATCACCTTCTCCGCATTGATATGCTTGGGTAGGGGTAGCTGCACGATGAACCCATCGATTTCGGGGTCCTGATTCAGCTCCTCTACCTTCGCCAGCAGTTCTGCCTCTGTGATAGTGTCTTCGTAGCGCAGCAGGGTGCTGCCGTAGCCTACCCGCTCGCAGGCCAGCACTTTGTTGCGCACGTAGGTCTCGGAGCCGCCGTCGTGGCCGACGAGGATGGCCGCCAAGTGAGGCACCTTTTGGCCAGCGGCTTTCAGCTGCGCTACTTCGGCGGCAATTTCAACTTTGATGTCCTCGGCGGTTTTCTTACCGTCGATGAGTTGGTAGGTAGCAGCTTCGGGGGCTGGGGTCATATTAATGCGGGTTTACTCTTGGTCGGTTTTGGCCTTGTTTTCGTGGGCAGCAATGGCAGCGTTACCGGCTTCCGTGAGGGCTTTTTCCATAGCGGGCCAATCGTCGCGCCACCGGAACTTACGCTCCTGGCCTTTGATGATTTTTTCCAGTTGCTCCTGGCTTTTGCAGTTCTTGGTGATGTTCTCAGACATGGGATGGATGTGTAATCATACAACGCCGTGTCAAGAAGTGTATGAGGTGAAAAATACAGGGGCCAACAAAAAGCGCGGCCCCTGTCGGAGCCGCGCTTTCGGGCATTAGTCAATCTTTAATACGGCCAGGAAAGCTTCCTGAGGGATTTCTACGGAGCCCACTTGGCGCATCCGCTTTTTGCCCTCTTTCTGCTTTTCGAGCAGCTTACGCTTACGCGAGATGTCGCCGCCGTAGCACTTGGCAATTACGTTTTTGCGCAGGGCTTTCACCGTTTCGCGGGCTACGATTTTCTGGCCGATAGAGGCTTGAATAGCAATTTCGAACTGCTGGCGGGGTAGTAGCTCGCGCAGCTTTTCGCAGAGGCGCTTGCCCCACTCGTAGCTCTTGCTACGGTGCACGATGGCCGACAAGGCGTCGACCTTCTCGCCGTTCAGCATGATATCCAGCTTCACCATGTCCGACTCGCGGAAGCCAATCAGCTCGTAGTCGAGCGAGGCATAACCGCGCGAAATGGTCTTAAGCTTGTCGAAGAAGTCGAACACGATTTCCGACAGCGGCAGCTCGAAGGTCATCTCTACCCGCTCAGACGTCAGGTAGCTTTGGCCTTTGATGATGCCACGCTTCTCCATGCACAGCGTGATGATAGAGCCTACATAGTCGGCGGCCGTAATGATCTGGGCCTTGATGAACGGCTCCTCGATGAATTTCACCGTGTTCGGCTCAGGCATCTCGGAGGGCGCATTGATGATGTACTCCTGATCCTTGGTGCCGGTGGCGTGGAACTGCACCGAGGGCACGGTGGTAATTACCGTCATGTCGAACTCACGCTCCAGACGCTCCTGCACGATTTCCATGTGCAGCATACCCAGGAAGCCGCAACGGAAACCGAAGCCCAGGGCCGCGGAGGTTTCGGGCTCCCACACCAAGGCGGCGTCGTTGAGTTGGAGCTTTTCCATGCACGAACGCAGTTCCTCGTACTCGGTGGTATCCACGGGGTAGATACCAGCAAATACCATCGGCTTCACGTCCTCGAAGCCGTGAATGGCCTCTTTCGTGGGATTGATGACGTTGGTAATGGTGTCGCCTACCTTCACCTCGCGGGCTTCTTTAATGCCCGAAATTAGGTAGCCTACGTTGCCGGCCCGCATCTCGGGGCGGGGCTCCTGTTTGAGGCCCAAGATGCCGATTTCATCGGCGCCGTACTCCTTACCGGTAGCCATGAAGCGGAGCTTATCGCCCTTGCGCATGGTGCCGTTTTTGATGCGAAACAGCACCTCAATGCCCCGGTAGGAGTTGAACACCGAGTCAAAAATCAGGGCTTGCAGGGGTGCTTCGGGGTCACCTGCTGGGGCGGGAATCCGCTCGCAGATGGCATTCAGAATTTCCTCAATGCCAATACCAGCCTTGCCCGAGGCGTGGATGATTTCGTCCCGGTCGCAGCCAATCAGGTCCACAATCTCGTCCGACACCTCCTCCGGCATGGAGTGGGGCAGGTCAATTTTATTGAGGACCGGAATGATGGTCAGGTCGGAGCCAATGGCCAGGTAGAGGTTGCTAATCGTCTGCGCCTCAATCCCCTGCGACGAGTCCACGATCAGTAGCGCTCCTTCGCAGGCGGCAATGGAGCGCGATACTTCGTAGCTAAAATCGACGTGGCCGGGCGTATCAATCAGGTTGAGCGTGTAGGGCTCGCCCTTGTATTGATACTGCATCTGGATGGCGTGGCTCTTAATGGTGATGCCCCGCTCGCGCTCCAGGTCCATGTTATCGAGCAGTTGGGCCTGCATATCGCGCTGGGCCACGGTCTGGGTGAATTCCAGCAGACGGTCAGCTAGGGTGCTTTTGCCGTGGTCGATGTGGGCAATGATGCAGAAATTACGAATGTTCTTCACTAGAGGCGGTTTTTGCAACCACAAAGTTACGCAAACCGGCCCGCAAAAGCTAGCTACCAGCACAAGTCGCCCTGCTACCTCCAAGCTCGACCAAACGCGCCGGATGACCTCTGCGTTTAAAGAAAACCCTATCCTGCCTGTGGCAGCCCGCCGCGGCTAGGGTAGGTTCTGTTCATTTCCCTACCCCCTCCCCAACCATGAGCATCCAGGTAAACAAAAAAGCTGTGACGTATGCCAAGCAGCTGATCAAAGACGGCAAAATCAAGAACGACTCCGGCCACTGGAGCGAGCACAACCCCGACACGGCCGATGAAAACAAATTTCTCGAGAAGCACGAGATAGAAGAGTACGCCAAGTGGCACCTCGGCGAAGACACTAGCAAGGGCGAAGACACGAAAGGCCGTTATAAGTTTCCCTACGGCGACTTCAAGACTGTGCACCGCGACGGCCTGCTGGCGGCCAAGGAGCGCGCCGCCCAGCAAGGCTACCACGACATCGAAAAGGCTGCCGACGAGCTGGAAAAGGCGCTTGAAAAAGCTGCCAACAAATAAGTAAGCAGACACACAAACTACTCGGCGACTTTCGGAAATTCTGCGCATAAGTTCCGCGAGCTGCTGAGAGGTTTGTGAAAGTCGTCTGCTTCTCAAATCACTCTACAAAATTTGCGTCAACCTCGCCTGTCGAAGGACCTTTTGCGTTGTTAGGGTACTGCACACTCGTGTACCTACTTCTTTTATGACGCAAGCTACTCCTTTAGAAGACTATGGCCTGGTTGGCAACCTACACACGGTTGCGCTAGTATCGAACAGAGGCTCAATAGATTACCTTCCTTTCACCCGCTTCGACTCCCCTACCATCTTTGCCTCGCTGCTCGACGCTGAAAAGGGCGGACATTGGGCACTGACTCCCGCCGACGAAGGGGTGCAATCTAAACAACTCTACCTGCCTAACACGGGCGTGCTCCTAACGCGCTTCTACTTTAAAGGCGGCATTGCCGAGCTGACGGATTTCATGCCCATCAAGCACCAGGAACAGAACTGCGCCGTGGTGCGGATGCTGCGTGTCATCAAAGGCAGCATGACGTTTACTATGCACTGCTGCCCCCGTTTCGACTATGCCCGCGCGCCGCACGAGCTGGTGCAACAGGAGAATGACCTGCTTTTCCGCAGCACCGGCGAGAAGGACTTTCAGTTTCGTCTGCTTGGCGACCGGCCGCTTCAGCCTACCGGCACCGGCGACGCTACCGGCACCTGGACCCTGGAAGCCGGCGACACGGCCAGTTTTGTAATTGAAGCCACACCCGTTGACGACCCTTCTTTTATCGCCCGCGACCTGGCGCACTACACTGAAGGCGCTTTTCAGGATACGCTAACGTACTGGCGCGAGTGGATTGAAAGTAGTACCTACATTGGCCGTTGGCGCGAAACGGTGCTGCGCTCCGCTATTACGCTCAAGCTGCTCACCTCACTCCAATACGGCTCAACGGTAGCGGCGGCTACTTTCAGCCTGCCCGAGTGCGTGGGTGGTGCCCGCAACTGGGACTACCGCTTCACCTGGATTCGCGACGCGGCCTTTACCATGTATGCATTTCTGCGTCTGGGCTTTACCACCGAATCGAAAGCTTTTCTGCACTGGATTATGGAGCGGTGCAACCAGTTGAAAGACGCCGCCGACTTGCAGTTGATGTATGCCGTGGATGGCTCCACTGACCTACCCGAAAAGGAGCTATTGCACCTGGCCGGCTACCGCGATTCGCGTCCGGTGCGCATTGGTAATGGCGCCGCTCAGCAGTTTCAGCTTGACATCTACGGCGAGCTGCTTGACACGATTTACCTCTACAACAAGTACGGCGGGGCCATCACCTACGACTTCTGGAAACACGTGTCGCGGCTGGTGGATTTTGTGGCGGAGAACTGGCAGGAGGAGGACCACGGTATGTGGGAGGTGCGCGACGAGGAGCGCCAGTTCATTTCGGCCAAAATGATGTGCTGGGTAGCGCTGGACCGCGGCATTCAGATTGCCAACGACCGCTCGTTCCCGGCCCCGCTGGAAAAGTGGTACAAGGTGCGCGATGAGATTTACCAGGAAGTATTCACGAACTATTGGAGCGAGGAGAAACAAGCCTTTGTGCAGTATAAAGGCGGTGATGTGCTGGATGCCACGGTGCTGCTGCTCCCACTGGTGCGCATGTTTAGCCCAGCTGAGCCGCGCTGGCAGTCTACCATGCGCACCCTCGAAAAGGAGCTGATTATTGACTCGTTGATGTACCGCTACCACGCCGGCGGGGGTGCCTCCGATGGCCTGGAAGGAGAGGAAGGCACGTTCACGATGTGCTCGTTCTGGTACATCGAGAACCTGTCGCGGGCAGGCGATTTGGATAAGGCTACCCTGCTATTTGAGAAGCTACTGGGCTTCGCGAGTCCGCTGGGCCTCTACTCCGAGCAGATTGGAACGGCTGGCGAGCAGATCGGCAACTACCCGCAAGCCTTTACGCATCTGGCCCTTATCAGCGCCGCGTTCCAGCTCAACCGTGACCTGGACGAGCGCCACAGCGGCAAGACGCAACAGGGTCATTTGTTTGTAGGGTAGGAACCATTGCGTTGCTGTTGTGGTGTTGGACGTTTGGAACTACACAACTGAACTAACATCAGCAACTCCGATTATTTTGTATCCCTACTGCTAACTCTGACTTAGCATTTGCCTGAACAACTTCGGACAAATTCAACCTAAAAACTCCCGGCTGAAGCGCGTTGCTTCAGCCGGGAGTTTTGTTTTTGGGAGGGTAGCGTTGCAACGTTTGGGGTTTCCTTCTCACTCTACTGGCTACATCATTCTTCTTTACATGATAGCCTATCTCCTATTTCTTCCGCTTTCATCATTCTTCTTTCAGGGCCCTACCCCAGCCATTATCAATGCTGACACCAACGCCGCCGTGCCCTATGCCTCTGTGGGGGTGAAAGGCAAACCCATTGGAACGGTGGCTGATGCCCAGGGACATTTTAACCCGCAGCAACTGGCTGCCGCTGTGGCTAATGACACGGTAGTATTTTCTTGTGTGGGCTACCGGCCTTACAAAGTACTAGCTGCTGAGCTGACGCGTCACGCCACCATCAAACTGACGCCACAAGCCCAGACCCTCGGCGAAGTGCACGTGCGCGCCAATGGCTGGAAACGCCACCGCCTGGGCCGCGACGGTATTTGGGGCTTCACCTACTACAACTTTCACCTGTCTACCGACAAAAGCCCCGCCAGCATCCCTGGCTGTGAGGTAGGGACCATCCTGCACGTGAAACCAGGCAGCTACCTAGAAGATGCGCACGTGTATTTCGGAACCCGCAACTATAAGAATCTACGTTTCCGCCTCAACGTGCGCACGCTCGACGCCGAAGACCACCCGGCCGCCAGCCTGCTCACGCAAGACATTCAGTTTGCCGTACCCGACAATGCCCCCAAAGGCTGGCAACACATCAACCTGCAACCCTACCTGGTTTGCGTAGGTGACAACAAGCGCGTGGCCGTGACGCTGGAGTGGCTCGACGGCCTGGAAGCCCGCGACCGCGCCGACAAAAACCAGTGGAACGTACTGCTGATTCCGGCTGCTTTATCGGCTACGCACCGCATGGTATTCCGTGACAAATCCGAGGATTAATGGCACGTGCAACCCGTAAATCTGAGCTTGTATGTGACAGTAGCGAGTCCCCGTGACTAGGGAAGTATTAGACTGAAGACCGCACCCTTCCGTAGCCCAGGACTTCAGCTTTGAAAGCTAAAATGAACGGGGCCTATCGTCCCAGGACTGAAGCCTTCGGCTACGAAGTAGCAAGCAGCATACTATAATAGGTGGATGGCTGCTAGTGCCAGGTGCAATGCCACCGGGTAGGGACCCAGTCTACCTAGCCAGGCACAGCACCCGGTAGTCCGTCGGGGTGATGCCTTCCAGTTGCCGGAACATGCGCGTGAAGTAGTTCAGGTTGCTGAAGCCAGCCTTGAAGCATATTTCGGTGATGCTGAGCGCCGGGTTTTTCAGGCACTTCTTGGCTAGCCGCATGCGCTCTTTGATGATGTAGTCGATGGGCGACAGGCCAAACTCGTGCTTGAAGGCCCGGTAGAAATTGGGCTTGCTCATGTACACCTTCTCGCTCAGGTCGTCGACGCTGATTTTCTCCGCAATATTCTCCTTAATGTAGTGCAGAATGTGGGCAAACCGGTTTGAGGTAGCCAGCACGGCCACGTTGTGCTCCTTTTCGTGGAGACTTTGCACCTGCATGATGCGGAGCAGCAGCTCTTTCACCGTAAAATCGGCCAGAATATCCTTGTTGCGGGAGTCGCCGAACCCAATGCGCACCAATTTGTATAGCAGCGCCGTCACTTCTTCATCGTTGTAGAAGTAGTGCTGGTTGAAGCTAAAGGTCCACTTTTCGTCCTCCGTTTTGGGGTAGTGCTCGTTCAGATAGTTCACCGTGTCGATGATTTGCAGCCGGTCAATGGCCAGGGCCACGCACTGGGTAGGGTTCTCATCTGAGGCCTCCGGGAAATCAATCCTCATCTTCAAATTGGGTGGCACTACCATCGTATTACCGGGCAGGTAGTTAAACTTCTCCTGCTCCAACAGGTGCATCACCTTCTTGCCACGTAGCATATTGGTGAGCACCAGGTCGCTGTACGACTGCTCTACCTGCGCGCTTTGTATATAGGTTTCGAGCAGACTAATCTCATAGTTTTCCAGCGTTTGTACCCGCCGGTTGTCAATCAGGGTCGTAAGGTTCTGCGCGTTGGGCAGCGGGATGAGAGGAAGCAAATCAGGTACACGCATGGGTGAGTGGTCAGAATGTATCTGCCCTCGGGCAGCGATGCAAATGGAGGTAAAATATGCGGGCTACCTGGCAAAACGTAGCCCGCAGGTGGGGTTCGATAGGATACTGCTACCACTTGATACCATTCTGCCAGTATGGCCGTGCAGCCTGCCCTAGCTTTGCAGCATAGTATCCTGATTCGCTTTTCCAGCCGAGCGGTACTACCTGAGTAACCAGCTACGTAGCCGAATCCAAAACCTGCGGACCCCATGAGCAAGACACCTTCCGATGCGCTGAGCACAACCCTGCACAACCATCTAGAGCAGATCATCCGGGAAAATCAACAGCTAGCTGAAAAGCTTGATTTCGACCAGGTAGCTGCAATCCTTCCGCTCTTGCAACAGGCCAACCGGGTGTTTGTTGTGGGCGCTGGGCGCACCGGACTGGCCTTGAAAGCCGCCGCCATGCGCCTGATGCACCTCGGCCTGACGGTGTTTGTGGTAGGCGAAACCACTACCCCCGCCATCGGCAGCGGCGATGTACTGCTGGCCGGCTCCGGCTCGGGCACCACCAGCAGCATTGTGAAAGCAGCCGAAAAAGCAGCCGCAGCCGGCGCTCGGGTGGTAGCTATTTCCACTACTACCTCGTCGCCGCTGGCGGCGCTGGCTACGCATGTGGCCGTGCTGCCCGCCGCCCAGAAGCAGGACCACGGCGGCGAAATCTCGGCGCAATATGCCGGCAGCCTGTTCGAGCAAAGCGTTCTGCTGCTCCTCGATGCAATCTTCCAGACCCTATGGGGCTTGGATGGCACCCCGGCCGAAGAGCTGTGGAAGCGACATGCCAACCTAGAATAATTTCCTGGGGACACTCCTCCCCTTTTTCTCCTACCTAACACAAAATCAGACCCACAATCATGGCTAAATTACAAGTTGCAATTGACCTACTAAGCACCCAAGAGGCTTTGACCCTGGCTGGCAAAGTAGCGCCCTACGTTGATATCATTGAATTGGGCACGCCCCTGATCAAGAGCGAAGGCCTGGCCGTTATTACGGCCATGAAGCAAGCACACCCCGACAAACTCGTTTTTGCCGATTTCAAAAACCGCCGATACGGGTGAGCTGGAAGCGGACATGGCCTTCAAAGCCGGCGCTGACCTAGTAACCATCCTGGGTGCCGTAGACAACGCTACCATCGTAGGCGCTGTGAAAGCAGCCAAAGCGCACGGCAAAGGCGTGGTAGTAGACACTATTGGCGTGACCGACCGCGTGAAGCGGGCTCAGGAAGTAAGTGCGCTGGGCGTAGAATTCGTGGAGCTGCACGCCGGCCTCGACGAGCAGGCTCTGGAAGGTTACTCCATCCAGGTATTGATTGATGAGGCGAAGCGCGCCGGTGTACCTGTTTCCATTGCGGGCGGTGTTAACCTGAGCAATATTGCTGCCGTGAAGCAAGCTGGCGTAGCTGTTGCCGTTGCCGGTGGTGCTATCTATAGCGCCGCCGATCCGGCCGCTGCTGCCAAGGAGCTACGCGAAGCCCTCGACGCTGCCTAAGGCAGGTAGTCTCTTTGCTGCATCCGTAGTACACACGCCTCAATAGGCTATCGAAAAAGCTCCGGCCATTGGTCGGAGCTTTTTTTATTAGCTGTGCGCGAATGGATGGATGAGGCAGAAGCGCCTCCTGAACGTTGAGACTATTATCCACGTTTTGGCATTACGACCAAACGCGTATCTTTCTGCTATGCTACCTCTCTTCTCCGAACACAGCCTGGTTTTGCGCGGCCCGTACCTGGAAAAGATGACCGATGCGGAGTTTTTTGACTTCTGCCAGCAGCATCCGGAGTTGCGCATCGAGCGCACGGCCAACCACGAAATTGTTCTTATGTCGCCTACCGGCAGCCGCTCCGGCAAACGCAACGCCCGCTTGAATGGGCAGTTATACAACTGGTTTATTGACCATACAGAGCTAGGAGAGGTCTTTGACTCCAACACCGGTTTCACCCTACCCGATGGCTCCGTACTATCGCCGGATGCTTCCTGGGTTTCGGCGGCTAAGTGGAACGCCCTGACGACTGAGCAGCAGGATAAGTTCGCCCCTGTGTGCCCGGAGTTTGTGGTGGAGTTGAAATCGGCTACTGATTCGACTAAAACCCTGCAAGCGAAGATGCTTGACTGGCTCCGCAATGGGGCACAACTGGCCTGGCTGCTCGTACCCGAGACAGAAACCGCCTACCTCTACCGCCCCGGCCAGCCAGAGCCGGAGGTGGTACAAGGCTTTGATCATGAGCTTTCGGGCGAAGCAGTGCTACCAGGGTTCCGGCTGCGGCTGACGGAACTGCGGTGAAATAGGTTATCCTTACTGGTTTCACTACGCATCATTACTTCTTAAACCCAGCATATGGCTCTTATTATTGATAACCGGAATTTTCGGCTTGTAATAGCAAGTGATGTGAACCCACGCGATGGCTTGGGCTGGGAGTTGTGGGAGGGCCATACACTACTACTAGAGATATTCAGGCATGACGATTTGAAAAAGATAACATTCTCAACATTTCACCAGGGTATTGACATTCCCATTGAGGCTCTGGAATACATTTTAAACAATTTTAATACTACTGGTGGTAGAAACTTCATTGAGGACTTCGAAGAAGATTCATCTAATTCTGAATGAATAGTCTGCCTAATGCAAACTCGCACCACGCTCCGGCCCTCGCCAGGGCTTTTTTATGCGCATTGCAACGCTACGCTACCCGGCTGCACTCCCTTAGCTGTATCAATCAACGCTACAGCTTCATGCGCTTTACCCTATTAATCGGTTTTTCATTGATTTTATGTCGGCCTACCCTGCTGGTTGGCCAAACCTTGCAAGGGCAAGTGTACTACGATTCAACTGCTGCCCCCGTGCCGTTTGCTTCTGTTGGGGTGAAGGGCAAGGCTTTGGGAACCGTAGCAGATGCCCAAGGACGCTTCAGTTTCTCAGACTCGCCGGATCTTGCGGCGACGGATACCGTGGTGGTCACGTGCGTAGGCTACCAGCCGGCTCGACTGGTGGTACGTCAGTTACGGCAACAGCCCATAACTATCCGGTTGCGGAAGCAGCCGCAGACATTGCGCGAGGTAATGGTGCGCCACCAGCAACTAAAGCCACAGGTACTGGGACGCACCGGCACCAGCGGAATAGCCCACTGGGGTGTGAATAGTATCGTGGCGGATAGTACCCGCCGACGCGAAAAGCTCGGCTCGGAGTTCGGGACTTTCCTCACTTCCTCCCGTAATTGCTACGTAGACGATTTCAACGTGTACGTGGCTAGAAATCCGTTCCGGCAGGTCCGCCTGCGGCTGCTGTTCTACGCCGTCCGCAACAGCCGGCCGGCGGAGTTGTTGCTGCCCGCCGATATTCAACTGGTGCTTACCGAACAGCAGCACGGCTGGATTAGCGTCGATTTGAGGCCTTATAATCTGCAACTCAACAAAGGTCAAAAGATAGTAGTGGCGCTGCAATGGCTCGACGCGGTGGGAGAAACAGCTAGCTATGATTCCTTCGATGTTCCAGCGGCCTTCCCGACTCCCCTGCATCTGGTCTACACCCGGAATAAAAGCCAGGACCAGTGGAAATTCTACCCCGGACAGCCCAGCCTGTACCTGAATGTGCAGAGCTGGCGGTAGGGGCGCGTTGCACGCGCTCGTCGTTGCTGACGTTGTTAGGTAGCACGAGCTGAATGAGATAGCGCAGCACGGACGCTTGCACGCGCCCCCGCTGCCTATTTCGTACCTTAGCCTACCCAAACTACCCTACCCCACCCACTATGCAAACCACCCCCGTTGCTCCTTATAAGCCCCAAAACCACGTTCGCATCGTAACGGCTGCTGCCCTGTTCGATGGGCACGACGCGGCCATTAACATCATGCGACGCATCATCCAGAGCAGCGGCGCCGAAGTCATTCACCTGGGCCACAATCGCTCGGTGCAGGAAATCGTGGACTGCGCCATTCAGGAGGATGCGCAGGCCATTGCCATTACTTCCTACCAGGGCGGGCACAACGAGTACTTCAAGTACATGCACGACCTGCTGCACGAGCGCGGCGCGGGCCACGTAAAGATCTTTGGCGGCGGCGGCGGCGTGATTCTGCCCACGGAGATAGAGGAGCTGGAAGCCTACGGCATCGAGCGCATTTACTCGCCCGACCACGGCCGCGCTATGGGCCTACAGGGCATGATCAACGACCTACTCCAGCGCTCCGACTTCCCGACTGGCCAGCACCTCAACGGCGAAGTCGGCCACGTGAAGGAGAAAGACGCCCGCAGCATCGGCCGCCTGATTTCGGCCGCCGAAAACTTCCCGGAGGAGTATGAGCGGGTGAAGTCGCAGCTTATTTCCGACTTTCAGCAGAGCGAAAACGGAGTGGAGTCTCCCAACTCCCGAACTCCTACCCCTACAACCGCCTACCCTACAACCGCCCCCATTCTCGGCATTACCGGCACGGGCGGCGCGGGCAAGTCGAGCTTGGTGGATGAGCTGGTAAGGCGCTTCCTGCTCGATTTTCCGGAGAAGACCATTGCCATTATTTCCGTCGACCCCAGCAAGCGTAAGACCGGCGGCGCCCTACTCGGCGACCGGATTCGGATGAACGCCATCAACTCGCCGCGGGTGTATATGCGCAGCCTCGCTACCCGTCAGAGCAATCTGGCCCTCAGCAAGTACGTGCAGGACGCCGTGGACGTGGTGCGCGCCGCCGACTTCGACCTGATTATCCTTGAGACCTCGGGCATTGGGCAGTCGGACACGGAAATCACCGAGCACTCCGACGCCAGCCTCTACGTGATGACGCCCGAGTACGGCGCGGCCACCCAGCTGGAAAAAATTGACATGCTGGACTTTGCCGATGTCATCGCCCTCAACAAGTTCGACAAGCGCGGCGCCCTTGATGCTCTGCGCGACGTGCGCAAGCAATACCAGCGCAACCACCAGCAATGGGATGCGCCGCTGGACCAGATGCCGGTGTTCGGCACCATTGCCAGCCAGTTCAACGACCCCGGTATGAATCGCCTGTACCGGGCCGTGTTGCACGTGCTGGAAGAGAAAACGGGCGCTACCTTTGCCTCGCACCTGGAAACCCCGGTAGGGGAATCGGAGAAGATCTATATCATTCCGCCCCACCGCACGCGTTATCTTTCCGAAATAGCCGAAACCAACCGCCAATATGACCAGTGGGTCCACCAACAATCCGCAACTGCCCAGCAGCTTTTCGGACTTCAGCAAAGTGTCGACGCCGTCCGCAGCCTCGGGGCCGGAAGCCCTAGCGGAACCAGCGGGGGCAGCCCAGCCCTCGACGCCGGCGCACTCGTGGCCGGCCTGGAGGCCGCATTCGAGGAAATCAAGCTGCGGCTGGACGGGCAAAACTGGAAACTCCTGGAAACCTGGCCGCACAAGGTAGCCGCATACAAGGCTCCGGAGTTTGTATTTAAGGTGCGCGACAAGGAAATCCGCATCCAGACGCACACCCAGAGCCTCTCGGGCCAGCAGATTCCGAAGGTTTCCCTACCCCGCTACACGGCCTGGGGCGACTTGCTGCGCTGGCAGTTGCAGGAAAACGTGCCCGGCGAGTTTCCCTACACGGCCGGCGTGTTCCCGTTTAAGCGTGAGGGCGAAGACCCTACCCGCATGTTTGCGGGCGAAGGTGGCCCCGAGCGCACCAACCGGCGCTTCCACTACGTCAGCATGGGCCTACCCGCCAAGCGCCTGAGCACGGCCTTCGACTCGGTGACGCTCTACGGCGAAGACCCCGACCTGCGGCCCGATATCTACGGCAAAATCGGCAATGCCGGCGTGAGCATCGCCTGCCTCGACGACGCCAAGAAGCTCTACTCCGGCTTCAACCTAGCCAACCCCAGCACGTCGGTGTCGATGACCATTAACGGTCCGGCCGCCACGCTGGCGGCGTTCTTCATGAATGCGGCCATCGATCAGCAGTGCGAACTCTATATTAAGGAGAACGGGCTGGAAAGCGAGGTCGACACCAAAATCAACCAGCTCTACCAGGAGAAAAACCTGGAGCGACCTCGCTACCAAGGCGCTCTACCCGAAGGCAACGACGGCCTCGGCCTGATGCTGCTCGGCGTGACCGGCGACCAGGTCCTACCCGCCGACGTGTACGCCACCATCAAGGCGCGCACGCTCTCGCAGGTGCGCGGCACCGTGCAGGCCGACATTCTGAAGGAAGACCAGGCCCAGAACACCTGCATCTTCTCCACAGAGTTTGCCCTGCGCCTGATGGGCGACGTGCAGGAATACTTCATCACGGAAAAGGTGCGCAACTTCTACTCGGTGTCGATTTCGGGCTACCACATTGCCGAGGCGGGCGCCAACCCCATTACCCAGCTGGCCCTTACCCTCAGCAACGGCTTCACCTTTGTGGAGTACTACGTGAGCCGGGGCATGGACGTGAACGACTTCGCGCCCAACCTGTCGTTCTTCTTCTCCAACGGCATCGACCCTGAGTACGCCGTGATTGGCCGCGTGGCGCGCCGCATCTGGGCCAAGGCCATGAAGCTGAAGTACGGCGCCAACGCCCGCTCGCAGATGTTGAAGTACCACATCCAGACCAGCGGCCGCTCGCTGCACGCCCAGGAAATCGACTTCAACGATATCCGCACCACGTTGCAGGCGCTCTACGCCATCTACGACAACTGCAACTCCCTGCATACCAACGCCTACGACGAGGCCATCACCACGCCCACCGAGGAATCGGTGCGCCGGGCCATGGCCATCCAGCTCATCATCAACCGCGAGCTGGGCCTGGCCAAAAACGAAAACCCGCTGCAGGGTTCCTTCATCATCGAGGAGCTGACCGACCTGGTAGAAGAAGCCGTATTGGCCGAGTTTGACCGCATCACGGAGCGCGGCGGCGTGCTGGGTGCTATGGAAACCATGTACCAGCGCGGCAAGATTCAGGAGGAAAGCATGCACTATGAGATGCTCAAGCACACGGGCGAGTATCCCATCATCGGCGTGAACACCTTCCTCTCCTCCAAAGGCTCACCCACGGTCATCCCGGCCGAGGTAATCCGCGCCACGGAAGAGGAAAAGCAGTACCAAATCACGATGCTGCAAAACCTGCACGTCCGCAACCATGGCACCACCGAGCAGCGCCTGAAGCAGCTGCAACAGGTAGCCATTGCCAATGGAAACCTATTCGAGGAGCTAATAGAAACCGTGAAGTTCTGCTCGCTCGGGCAGATTACGAATGCGTTGTTTGAGGTAGGTGGGCAGTATAGAAGGAATATGTAGGAAGCGTAATAGAGATAATAATGCGACCAAGTACAGGAAACCCACCAGGCAGCAAGACAGGCTTCAAACGCATATGCACGTTATACTCTTCTTACAGAGTAACAATGAATGATATCTGGCGTGTATTTAATTGCAACAACTTTTTTTATGACATTTTACGAAAGGACATAAAATCCTTTGAACACAAATATCAAATACAGTACCCTGACGCGAATGCTGGGAACACTCTTCTTGTAACTAGAGATGACTTATTTGCTGTAATTGAGCAACAGCAGAAAGTTGGCAATTATGAAAAAGTATTTATAGAAGCAATTATAACGACTGAAAACTTCTTAAAAGACGTTTCACTGATTGTTTATAAAAACTTCCCAAATAAGCTGACTGTTGGAAGCTCTGAACAAGAGAGCGAAAAACGTGAGTCTAAATTATTGTCGATTATTATCAACAGTTTCGACAAAGAAGAAATGTTGGCAAAGTTAACTGAAGAAAAAATTAGAGGCATTTTTTACGGAAACCCTACTGATTTCTTTAAGAAGGATACTGCAAAGCTTGGATTGGCAAAGTTCTTTACAGATAATCATCATAAAACTCTAGATAAGTTTGCTGAAATAATTGCTAGAAGAAACATATTTGTTCATAACGATGGCAAAGTAGATAGAAAATATCTGCGTGAAGTAGCCAATCCTACTTTCAAATTGGGCAACAAAGCCATTATCAGTTATGATTATTTAAAAGAGGCCATTATGACTCTCAAAGCACTGGCAGTACTTGTGACTGACATTGCTGTAAGGAAGAATTATAATGAGGTGCCTAATAAAAGAATAACCGATGGAGTTAAGATTACAAACAAAAGGCTTAATGTCTGATTGCTTGATTTCCCTATCTGGCGCGAGTTTAGCGGAGCGTAACTTGTGACCAACCATAACGTGGAGGCTGTGCCTTTACTGCCGCGCCAGCGGCAAACCGGTGCCGCGCCGCTAGGAATTATCTGGGCGGCGCGCTCGTTTTCTATCGTATCACAAACGAATCAAATCGTATCAAATCGTATCATCCTATATCTTTGTGGTATGGATGAACACGTACATACCGTTCGGGTAACGCTGGATTGGGCGTTGCTGGCCACCATCAGCAAGCTGGACCGTTTTGATGCCAGTTGGTCGGCTATTGAGCGGCGTGAAGGTCAGACGCTTAAGCAACTTAAAGCCATTGCCACGGTGCGTAGCGTGGGTGCCTCTACCCGCATTGAAGGCTCGCGCATGAGCGACGAGGAAGTAGACGTACTGCTGCAAAACACCGATATCAGCAAGCTGGAAGACCGGGATGCGCAGGAGGTAGTCGGGTATTTTCAGCTGCTAGATCTGATTTCGGAATCCTACGCCGACATCGACATAAGCGAAAACAGCCTCAAAGGCCTGCACAACCACTTGCTGCGTTTCAGCCGCAAAGACGAGTGGCACCGTGGCAACTACAAGCAGCACAGCAACGCCGTAGAAGCCTCCCTACCCGACGGCACCCGGCAGACCGTCTTTCAAACCACCGCGCCGGGCTTTGCTACCGAAGATGCCATGCGCGAGCTAGTAGCCTGGTTTCACCGCGACGAAGTCACGCACCCACTGGTGAAGTGCGCCCTGTTCGCCTACGATTTCGTGAGCATTCACCCTTTCCAAGATGGCAACGGACGGTTGAGCCGCTTGCTGGCTACCCTGCTCCTACTGCGTCACGGCTATGTCTGGATTCAGTACGTGAGTTTGGAGCACGAAATTGAAAACCGCAAGACGGAGTATTACCGGGTGTTGCAGCAGTGTCAGTCGCAGCGGCCTGGGGAGAATGTGTCGGCTTGGCTGCATTTCTTTTTCGATGCCTTACGCAACGTGCAGCAACAATTACTGCAAAAGCTAACTGTGCAGGAAGCAGCAACGCAGTTGTCACCCCGCGAAAAAGCAATAATCAGCTTTATCGGGAACCATCCTGGCAGCAAGTCCGGTCAAATTGCCGAAAAACTTGGTATTCCAGGACCATCGGTTAAACGCACGTTAGCCGAGCTGATAGCACAAGGGCGAATTGAAAAACAGGGCCAAGGTCCCGCTACCGTTTATTACCTGGTGTAAAGTATGACCTCTGGTTTCTAACGCTGCAATGCACCCAACGCACACCGCGCCGCCTGGAGCTATCCAAGCGGCGCGGTTTTTATTTGGCAGATAGAGAGGAAGATTCTCTATTCCTGGCCCTCCTCGGCGAGAATCCGCTGGGCAAGGTCGGTGTGCTTGTCGTCGGCTTGTTTGGCTTCTTGCACGGAGGCTTTCAGTTCTTTTTCAGTCTGCGAGAAGCCGGCAGAGGCGGCGTACGAGGCTACCGTGCCGAAGGAAGCAATCCAGTAGTGCAGGGCCATTTGGCCGCTGGCAATGATGCCCAGGTCACGCACGCTGTCGGTTTTGGCTTGTGCCCGAATCTCTTTGCTCACTTGGTAGTGGGCTTCCAGGATTTCGTTGTCCTGGTTGTTCGCGCCACCTACTTCTTCGATGGCACGATCAAGGCGCTTTGCCCACTCCTTGGAGGTTTCATTGCCTTCTTTGAGGGCAGCTTTCAGCTCGGGGTGCGTGGCGTCGTTGAGGATTTCGTCGGTTGCTTTGGCTGCTACCTGGCTTCCTGCTTTTTGAGCTGATAGGCCGTCTTTGATGAGTTGTTTTAGGTCGTCGGTTTTCATGATACAGAGGATAAAAGATCGAAGTGAGAATCACTTGTCTTGCCCTTTCAACGGTCCCCCTGTCGATTTGTTGGCGGCACCGATCAGCAACAAACACCGCGCTTTTATTTGCTATTACTACCTTATTATCAATATTTTGCACTTATAAACAACCTCATTACTTTCTGCGATACGAAGACAAAACCAAGGCCTCCTACCCCATAAATCCTATTGTTGTGACCGCGCTAAGGCCGAGCTTCTTCTTCCGTTTTTCGTCACCAAGCATATAGGTGGCAGTCAACGTTATAGCGTTCTATAGGCCACGAAATTATGCTGCATCAACATACCTAGCTCCGGTATAGTCAATCGCTCTTTCGTGATACTACCCTGTCTCCCATACATGGGCTGGATGAGGGTCGAATGTTATCGGCTAGTTCACGACAGCAGCTCAACAATGTTTTGTCACTGAAGCTGCAAAATGACAATATCCTGTAGGTAAAACAACCTTGGGCCATGAACTGCGAGGTAGCCGAACCTCAGCACGACCCCAGCCAGCACGAGGACGCGCAGCCTACCCCTACGGTTGAAGCTGTTGCATACGGGCTGTATTTTTAGTGGCATGCAGGAAAACCGCTCCGATTGGGTACAATGCCTACTTGCGCAAGCT
Organism: Hymenobacter sp. NBH84; assembly: GCF_014217645.1. NCBI lineage: Bacteria > Pseudomonadati > Bacteroidota > Cytophagia > Cytophagales > Hymenobacteraceae > Hymenobacter > Hymenobacter sp. NBH84. The sequence goes on along the minus strand of NZ_CP043644.1, from coordinate 1,597,301 downwards.
GGCCCCGACCTTGGCTACCCTACGCGGACGCTACCCGCGCAACGGCTGCTTGTTCTGCCCAGCGCACGGTGTCTTGCAGCCATTCCCGATACAGATGAACGCTACCCTGATCGAGGTTGCGAGGTAGCTCGCGTAGGGCGGCTTGCGCCTGCGTGCGGGCACGCTCGGCATCGCCGGCAAGGCGGGCCAAGGCCGCTTCTACGCGCGGCGGTTGGTCGGCTGGGGTGAAAGCGCTAAGCTTAGCTTCGGCCTGGTAGGCGCGGGCAGCCGTGGCGTCGTGCTCGTAGGCGGCGCTGAAAAACGCGGCTTCCAGCCAGCCGCTGGCTTGCAATGCAGCCGGCACTTGGGACAGATGTTGGCGATAGTAGGCCAGTTGCTGCCCGGCTGCCACCGGGTCGCCCGCGTCGAGGTAGTGCAGGTAGAGGTAGTAGGACAGATGGCATTTCAATGGGTGCTCGACGTGCAGGGCAGCGGCGGCTTCCAGGGCCAAGCGGTTCAACTCACGCGGTCGTATGCCGACCATGCTGCGGATAGAGGCCGTCAGCATACTTACTTCCAGCTCTTGTTTTGGTCCCCGGCGGCTTAGGTTGAGTAGGCGCATGCCGTCGCTGGCGAAGCCTCCGGTGTGAAAGGGAATGATGGTGACGACGAACAACAGAAGAGAAATACCACCGCTCAGGGCCAGCGCTATTACCGGCACCGTGCCTTGAGCTGCGGCCGGCAGCAGCGTGTAGAGGCCTACCCCCAACGCGCCCCATGCCAGGCTTGCCAATGGCCCGCCCGCAGCGAATACGCGGAACCGTTCGCGCAGCCGCACGTCGTCGGGGGGCACGCTGAGGGCCAGGCCCCCGGCTGTGTTCAGTTTGCGGTTCCACTCGAAGCGTAGGCGGCCTGCGGGCTGGCGGCGCCACATCAGCGGGCCTATCGTCAGCCAATGCAGGCAAAACCCTTGCAGGCGCCCGGCCAACGCATGGCCCAATTCGTGCAGGCCGACCGCCACCAGCCACGCCACCGGCAGCAGGGCCAGCAGCCCCAGCTTTTGCATCAGGGTCCAGTGCAAGGCGACGGGAGGGGAAAGTAATCCGTACTTGGCACATAGAAAACCTACAACCCCGCCCACTATTGCGAATATAAATAGTCTTAGTTTCTTCATGATAAAGCTGTTTAGGAAGTTGAAAATAGGGAGGTTGAACGTCATGCTGAGCGGAGTCGAAGCATCTTGCGTGCTGACGATAGATAGGATCACACTCGATTCATCGAAAAGCACGGCCCGAAGCTCCGCAAATGCCTAGCTTTACTCTCATGCGCACGGTTTTCACGATTCAAGGACTACTCTTCTTCTTGCTGCTGGTGGGGCTGGCTGCTTGTTCCTCGTCGGACCAGCAAACCAGCGACCCAGCCCAGGCCGCAGACCCTACCTACACCCGGCAGCGCATCGTGGTGTCCGACTCGTTGCACCGGGGCCGCATTCTGGATCGGTACGACTCGGTGCTGGTGGATACGCGCCCGCAGTTTCTCCTGAAACTCCCGCGCCGCCTGCTCGACACACTGGCACTGGGCCAACTGCTGGGCTGGGATTCGGTGACCGTTCGGCAGCGCCTTGCCGATGCCCTACCCTACGGCCTAGCCTCTACCGGCTACCCCATCCAGTTCCGCCTCACGGCCAAGGAAGCCGCGCGCGTGCGCCGCGACAGCAGCGCCACCGTACTGCAAAAGCTGGTGCTAACCGAGCGGCGCCAGCGCGTGTACACCACCAGCGCGGGCGCGCCTGTGCTGGGCTACCTGGGTGCCGAGGCGCAGGCCTTCTACCGCCAGGCCAAACGCACCAGGCGCGGCCGCTTTTACCGGCTGCGCAACGGTGGAGTAGAAACCTACTATAATGGTCTGCTCAACGGGCATTGGGGCTACCTACACCCCTTAATGGATGCGCAGGGCAACCAGCACGGCGCCTGGGCAAAGGATACTGTTTTTCAGCAAGGCCAGGACCTGCACCTGACCATTGATGCGAAGCTACAGGCCTACGCCGAAAAGCTATTGGGCGGCCGCAAGGGCTACCTGGTGGCCCTGGACCCACGCACCGGCGAAATTCTGGCCTACGTGTCGGCGCCGGTGTACCCGGCCAGCACCATCACCGCCCCCGACCAAGCGGGCGTACGCACCCAGCTGCTGCAAGATGCCGATATGCCCCTGCTGAACCGGCCGGCCATGCTGGCCAACCCGCCCGGCTCAGTGTTTAAGCTGGTGAATGCCGCCGCCGCGTTGCAGTTGGGTGCTATTCTCCCTACCACCGGGTTTCGCTGCGACCAATCGTTGGTGCGTTGCGTGCACCATCACCCCCAGGCCAACAGTCTGACCATGGGCCTGAAGTACAGTTGCAACCCTTACTTCTACCAGGCAATGCAGCAGCTCATCAACCGCGTGCCCGACAGCCTGGCCCAGGATTCGGCGGCGGCCCGCCACGTCAACCTGGCTTTGTGGCGGCGCTACGTCCGGTCGTTTGGGCTGGACTCGGTGCTGGGTGCCGATGTGGCGCGCGAGGCGCCCGGTTTCCTCCCTACTCCGGCCTACTATGACAAAGCCCGCGGCACCAACAAGTGGACTTACCGCTCTATCTACTCGCTCAGCATCGGGCAGGGCGAAATCAACCTGACGGGCTTACAAATGGCCAATATGGCGGCCATTGTAGCCAACCGGGGCTGGTACTACCCGCCGCACCTGGTGCGTAGCGTGGGCAACAGCGGCCCCCTACCACGCTTCACCCAAAAGCACCATACGCTTATTGACAGCGCGAACTTTGCCGCGCTGCTACCCGGCATGGTGGCCGTGCTACAGCGTGGCGGCACGGCCGAAGCTTCCAGCCTGGCCGACGTAGGCATTACAGTAGCCGGCAAAACCGGCACCGTGCAAAACGACGAAGGCGACGACCACGCCGCTTTCGTCGGCTTTGCCCCAGCCGACAATCCTAAGATTGCCGTGGCCGTGTACCTTGAAAATGCAGGTTTTGGGGCCACAGCGGCGGCGCCCTGTGCGGTGCTGGTGATGGAAAAGTACCTGCGCGGCAGCATTGCGCCTAAGCGCAAGCGCTGGGAACGGCGTATGCAGAGTAGGGCCAGGGACGGGTACTAGCGGGCATGGCCGGCTGGTTATGTCGAAATTGCCGTCATCGGGTAGCGAGGTAACTGTTCGCTACCGCCTATGTGTCTACGATCTGGCGCGAAGGCCACCTACTATTGCGTTATTTGCAGCGCTAGTCATTTATTCCCTACCCATGGCTACGCTCATCCCTACTTTTATGGAAACCTCGTTACGCCGCGGCGACGGCAGCACTTTTCTAACGCTGCAGCATAATCAATTTGAAAACTGGATTCATGCCCGCTGGTATGGACGTCAGACGTTGGGAACGGTCATGGATGGAGGGTTAACGCACTTGGATATGATTCGGCAGCAGCCCTGCGCCAAGCTGCTCAACGACCATCGCGACTTAATTGGCACCTTTGTGGAGGCCAACGACTGGATTCAGCAAATCTGGACGCCACTGACTATTGCAGCAGGATTGCGTTCCATCGGGCAGGTGATATCGCCAGACGTGTTTAGTCAATTGTCCATTGAGGATCTACAACACCGTATTGGCAATCAACTGGACCTGTATTTGTTTGACAGTCTGGAGGTGGCGCAAACGTGGCTACGGACTCAGTAGCGGCTAGCGCTACCCTGTAGTTGGCAACAAACGTCTGCTTAGGAGAAAGAAGCTTCTGTTTGCTTTCGGTTCAGGCAATTCAGTTGGCAGGCTGTTCTCTACTTCCCTTGGGAATACCCGAAGTGTGACAACCTATCGGGCTTATTCTGGTTTGGCTAGTGATCTGTTATCTCGTCACGCTCGACGTTCCTCCCCATGCCCTCCACCATCACCATCGCCTCTAACTCCACCCAACCGCTTACCGTCAACCGCTTGGGCTACGGCACCATGCGCCTACCCGGTCCCGATGTATGGGGTGAGCCGGCCAACCGCTCCGAGGCCCTGCAAATTCTGCGCACGGCCGTAGAAAACGGCGTAAACTTCCTCGACACGGCCGATTATTACGGCGAGGACGTCACCAATCGCCTCATCCGCGAAGCCCTCTACCCCTACCCCGCCGACCTGGTTATCTGCACTAAGGTAGGCGCTACCCGTCGACCCGATAAAAGCTGGGTGCCCTTCAACACGCCCGAAAATCTGCGCACCAGCATGGAGAACAACCTGCGCACCTTGGGTCAGGAGCAGATCCAACTGGTGCACCTGCGCCTGATGGGCCACGGCGCGGTGCCCTTGGACGAGCAGTTGGGCGCTATGTTTGAGCTGCAGCGCGAGGGTAAAATCCTGCACGTGGGCCTCAGCAACGTGACCCGCGAGGAGCTGGAAACCGGCTTGCAGCTGGGCGAAATTGCTACTGTAGAAAACATGTACGGCTACGCCCAGCGCACGACCCTAGCGCACGCGCACGGCCACAACCCCGGCGGGGAGGAAGTGTTGGACCTTTGTGAAAATCACGAAATCCCGTTGATTCCTTTTTTCTCGCTGCTGCACGCCCTACCCAAAGAACTCAATAAAATTGGCGAGGTAGCCCGCCGCCACAACGCCACACCTGCCCAAATTAACCTGGCCTGGCAGCTGCACAAGTCGCCCTGGATTCTGCCGATTCCGGGTACTTCCTCGCTGGCGCACTTGCGGGAAAACCTGGCTGCTGCCGCTATCCAACTGAGCGCGGAGGACATGGCGTATCTGGGGTAGGAAACGGCGGAGCGACGTAGCCTAATCGCAAAGTTTGTTTCTTGTAGGCCCGCACCTTTCAACTCTCTGTATGTCGAGAAGCTTCTTCAGCGCCGTTCTACTCTGTGGCTCCACCTGTTTTTTAGCCAGCAAAACCCCCGACTATTTATCTGCCCACCACTTGCCAAGCCGACCTAGTGTCAGCGCGCCGGCGACCCCGCCGAAGCCTTACGGCGCCCTACCCTCGGCCAGGCAACAGGCGTGGCACACCACCGAAGTATATGGCATTGTACATTTCACGCCTACTACCTTCGAGAACAAGGAGTGGGGCTATGGTGATGCGGATCCGAGCGTCTTCAACCCCACCGATTTTGATGCCGAGCAGATTGTGCGAGCAGCTAAGGCAGGCGGCTTGCGCGGTATTATTCTGGTAGCCAAGCACCACGACGGCTTTGCATTGTGGCCCACCAAAACCACTGCGTACAACATCTCAAAAAGCCCTTTTCGTGGTGGAAAAGGCGATTTGGTGAAGGAGATGGAGCAGGCGGCTCGGAAGCAGGGCCTGAAGTTTGGTGTGTACTGCTCGCCCTGGGACCGAAACAACGCTGCCTACGGTACTCCCGCCTACCTACCCATATACCAGGCCCAGTTGAAAGAGCTATACGCCAACTACGGGGAGCTGTTTATGAGCTGGCACGACGGCGCCAACGGCGGCGACGGCTACTACGGCGGTGCCCGCGAGAAGCGCTCCATCGATAACACCACCTATTATAATTGGGACCAAACCTGGGGCATCACCCGCAAGATGCAGCCCATGGCCAACATCTTCAGTGATATTGGCTGGGATGTGCGCTGGGTAGGCAATGAGGAAGGCCACGCGGCCGAAACCAGCTGGGCTACCTTCACGCCTCGCCCGCCCGAGGGTAAAAACGTAGCCGTGCCGGGTCAGGCCAACTACCCGCAAAGCCCCATGGGTATCCGCAACGGCGAGTTTTGGATGCCGGCCGAGTGCGACGTACCACTTCGCAAAGGCTGGTTCTACCACCCCACCGAGGCGCCCAAAACGCCCGAAGCGCTGTTTGATTTGTACCTGAAAAGCGTAGGCCGCGGCGCGGCCCTGGACCTGGGCCTGGCCCCCGACACCCGCGGCCAGCTACACGCCGACGACGTAGCGGCCCTCAAAACCTTTGGCGACATGGTGCAGCATACCTTCGCTGACAACCTGGCGAAGGGCGCCCGCCTCACGGCCAGTAACACCCGCCACGCCACCTACGCCCCTGCCAAGCTGCTCGACGGTAACCGCCAAACTTACTGGGCTACCACCGACAACGTGCACACGCCCAGCCTGGAAATAGCTTTCACCGCGCCCAAAACGTTCGATATCATCAGCTTGCAGGAGTACATTCCGCTGGGCCAGCGCGTAGAGGGTTTCACCCTTGAAGCTTGGCAGGATGGCGCTTGGAAGCCACTTTACACAGGCACGAGCATCGGGGCCAAGAAGCTGGTGAAGCTGGATGCGCCCGTAACGACCACCAAACTGCGCGTGGCCATCACAGCATCGCCGGTTTGTGTGGCCCTGAGCGAGGTAGGAGTGTATAAGCAGAGGCCGTAGATGCAGAGTAGGCCCGGTGAGCACTATACCTCACTGGGCCTGAGATGAAAGCAGGTGGCGGGGCGCTCGAAAGCTCAATGTGTAATCTAGCTTGATAAATGTGAAGCCTCTTATGGCCGTGCAGGACGAATTGCCGTATGTAAGAGACTTTTGCTTCACTTAAAATAGATTTTATTGAATTTTTCTACGCCAACTAATGCGCTTTCCTTTTTCTCCAAATTAGTTGGTAGCATACTTCTGAATGTTGCAACTATATTCCAGACTGTTGCACAACCCACAGCCACCCCATCTGATACGCTGACTACCCATCAGAAACGCACTCGGCAGCTTGTATTGGGTACTGGCTTTGTAGTGGGCTATGCGGTTTCGCTCAAACTGCTCAGCGACGCGTGGTACAAAGAATATCCTCGCACCCGCTTTCACTTCTACGACGACAGCCACCACTGGAAGCAGATGGATAAAGCGGGCCACTTCTGGACTGCTTTCCACGAAAGCCGCATGGGCGTGGACGCGTTGCGCTGGGCAGGCACCTCCGAGAAAAAAGCCATCTGGCTTGGCAGCCTAGTTGGTCTGGCCCTGCAAACGCCCATCGAAATACTGGATGGCATGAGCGAAGGCTACGGCTTTTCCAACAGCGATATGGTAGCTAATGCTGCCGGTGCGGCGGGAGTGCTGGGGCAGCAGTTGGCCTGGGGCGAAATCAGGGTGATGCCGAAATTCTCGTTTCATAGTACGTCCTACCCCACTACCCGCCTCGAAAGCCTGGGCAACAGCTACGCCGGGCAGGTATTGAAAGACTACAATGGCCAAACATACTGGCTCTCGACGGATATATCCCGCTTTCTACCCTCTAGCACGCGCTACCCGAAGTGGTTGAACGTGGCAGTAGGCTACGGCGCTGCCGGGATGGTGGCAGGCGACCCGGCCCAGAACCGGGCGCTGGGCTACCGGCCCTACCGCAAGTTCTACCTTTCTCCCGACCTGAACCTACAGAACATTCCTACCCGCAGTGGCCTGCTGCGCACAGCCTTCTACGTGCTCAGCATTGTGCGCATACCTGCACCGGCTTTGGAATACAATACCAAGCGCGGGCTCGTGTTCCGTCCGCTCTATTACTAAGTTTGTGTACCTACCAGCCATCTATTCAGCTGAATATAGTATCTTTGCCCACAACCAACTGACCATCATCATGCTACCATCCATCACTATGAAAAGAAGCACTGTTGCCGTTTCGTCGTTTCTGTTGCTGAGCAGCCTGGGGTCGTTGAGCTTCCTGGCCTCTCAGGTGCGGGACCTGAACCTGTTTTTTGACCTGCGCGACGGCGAGGAGTTGCATTTCTAGGTTGCTTTTCCATACGGCTAGTTACTACCATGAACCCCGCCTATGGCGGGGTTTTCTGCATTTCAAAAAGTGGCGGAAGGTTGCATTAGCCGTTAAGCTTCTATCTTCACCTCAAATTAGATAGCCAACCTTTCCTCCCAAGCAGGACCTGACATATGCATATTGAAGAGTTTTTCGCATTATTTTTAGAAGAACTGAAGAGTAACTCCAAGCTTACTAGCTACTACAAATTTTTAGAAAATCCCGCCAGTTTCGAGTTTCGGAAGGCGTATGTGGTGCAACGGCTCCAGTATATTCTGGACCACCTGCCTACTACCGATGCCGCTATCTGGGATTGTGGCTGCGGCTACGGCACTACTGCTATTTTCCTGGCCCTGAATGGCTACAAGGTACACGGCACTACGCTCGAATTTTACTTCGCACGTATTCCGGAGCGGCTACAGTACTGGGCACAGTTTGGCGACGTATCGGGCTTCACGTATAGCTACGAAAACCTGTTTGATGTGCCGCCACCGCCGGCGTCCTACGACCACATCATCATTCAGGACACGCTGCACCACCTAGAGCCGCTGCAGGATGCCCTGCGCATTTTTCATCAGGCGCTCCGACCAGCTGGCAACCTCATCATTGTAGAAGAAAACGGAGGCAACGTGGTGCAGAATCTGAAGCTTTATCTGCGGCGCGGCAACAAGCGCATCATCGAAATCTATGATGAGCAGTTAAAGAAGAATATTTTGCTGGGCAATGAGAACATTCGTCCGCTTGCTACCTGGCGGCGCGAGCTGCACAAGCAGCAGCTCACCATTTACCCCGCCGACGTGCGGTACATTCGGCTGTTTCCGCCGTTTATGTTCAAGCAAAACAACACGCCGGAACTGGTCCAGCGGGAAGACCGCATATGGCGCCGCAACGCGCTGCTTAAAGAAAAGCTGTATTTCGGTCTAAACTTCGTGGCCGGTAAAATGCCGGAGGCTCGCAACGCCTAGCTGCGCAGTTCACTCTGCTGTAGGGCAGCTTATTACTTTGCACGTTTGCCCTACCCTGCTTGTCCGGCAGAGCATTTTTGTAGGCTTTTCCGCTACCTACGCACTTCGTTCTACGGGCTCCGCGAACTGGAGCCTGCTTTTTTTCTGCACTTTCGCGCCCATAACCGTATAAGAGCGGCATACACCTAATCGTTTCTAACCCTTACCACATGGAATTGACTTCGCTCAAGGAGCAAATCAGCTACATTATCGGCCGCGACATGGCCAGCAACTTCTCGCAGCAAGGCCTCGACCTAAACGTAGATGTGCTGGCTCAAAGTATGAAGGATGCCCTGGGCGGCAAGCCCAGCGCCCTCTCCAACGAGCAAATTGAGGCCGCCATGCGGCAGCTCCAGGAGCAACTGGGCGGCGCCGAAGAAGATGACACCCAAGACCCCAACGCCATGAACAACAACAAAGCCGAAGGCGAAGCCTTCCTTGCCGAAAACAAAAACAAGCCGGGTGTGACTACCCTGCCCAGCGGCCTGCAATACGAAGTACTGACTGAGGGCAATGGCCCCAAGCCTACCCCTAGCTCGTCGGTGACCACACACTACCACGGCACGCTCATCAACGGCAACGTGTTCGACAGTAGCTACCAGCGCGGTCAGCCCGCTACCTTTGGTGTGAACCAGGTAATTGCCGGCTGGACAGAAGCCCTGCAACTGATGCCCGAAGGCTCGAAGTGGCGCCTCTACATCCCTTCGGACCTGGCCTACGGCAAGCGTGGCGCCGGCCGCGACATCGGCCCCGACTCCACGCTCGTCTTCGACGTGGAATTGCTGAAAGTGAATAACTAACTGTTTCCCCGGCACCCGCTGCATCTCCGATCCGGCGGCTGTCGGGGAAACGTTTTTCCTGCCTTCTCCTACGGACTTTTCTACTCCTCCCCTTCCTCCCGTCGACTTGCCTACCCTGCGTAGCGAGGACAACCGCCTGGAGCTAACGGCCACAACTCTGCGCGTGCACGACCAGCGCTACAGCCTGCTGGAGCTGGAAGCCGCCGAGCTGACGCCTGTGCGGTGGTTGCTGTGGTATATGCTGGGCGCGCTGGTGCTGGCGGGGGTGCTGCTGGCTTTCCTGCAAAACTGGCTGCGCACCCTACCTACTGCGCTGGGTCTGACGGTAGGCGCTCTGCTACTGATTTACGGAAACCGCGGCACCAACCGACTGCGCCTGCACCGGGCCGGCCGCGAAGCCGCGCACTTTTCCCTACCCGGCGACCTGGCCACCTGGCTGCCCCTACTCCGTGAGCTAAACCGCCGCATTCGGGCCCAACATGATGCTGCCGCGGCCCATGCCGCGCAGCTGCTGGCTACCCTCACCCCGCCCGACGCTGCCCCGGAAACTCCACCTACCGATTCGTTTTAACCCGTCATTGCTTTAACCGCGCATCCAGTGGTTTTGCTTTACCTTTGACGCGTCCGTTTCACTGGTTAATACCACCGTTTTCCCTCCTATTTTTTATGGACTCTAAACACCAGCACACCGCCATTTCTACGGCAGGTTTGCTTATCGCCCTGGGTATTATCTACGGTGATATAGGCACCTCGCCACTCTATGTGATGAAGGCAATTGTGCCGGGCACCATCGACCCGATTTTGGTGTATGGCGGCATCTCGTGCGTACTCTGGACGCTGACGCTGCAAACCACCATCAAATATGTATTGCTGACGCTGAACGCCGATAACAACGGTGAAGGCGGCATTTTTTCGCTCTACGCATTGGTGCGGCGCCGAGCGGGCTGGCTTACCATCCCGGCTATTGTAGGCGGCGCGGCCTTGCTGGCCGACGGGGTTATTACGCCTCCCATCTCGGTGTCGTCGGCGGTAGAGGGGTTGGAGGCTATCTACCCCACTATCCCTACGGTTCCTATCGTTATCGGTATTTTGCTGCTGTTGTTCTTGTTGCAGAGCTTCGGAACGCAGATTGTGGGCAAGGCTTTTGGGCCAATTATGTTTTTGTGGTTCAGCATGTTGGCTACCCTGGGCATCTTAGGCATTGTGCAGCATCCAGAAATTCTGAAGGCTGCCAACCCCTACTATGCCTACGACTTGCTGGTGAACTACCCCGGCGGTTTCTGGCTACTGGGTGCCGTGTTCCTATGCACCACTGGGGCTGAGGCGCTCTACTCCGACCTGGGCCACTGCGGCAAAGGCAACATCCGCATCAGCTGGATGTTCGTGAAGCTATGCCTGCTACTCAACTACTTCGGGCAGGGCGCTTGGCTGATAAGCCATGCGGGCGAACAGCTTGATGGTCGTAACCCATTCTATGCTCTCATGCCCGAGTGGTTCCTGATCATCGGCATCGGCATTGCCACCATTGCAGCGGTTATTGCCTCGCAAGCGCTTATAACGGGCTCGTTTACCCTGGTAGCAGAAGCTATCCGCCTGAATATGTGGCCCAAGGTGAAGCTCAACTACCCTACCGATGTGAAGGGCCAGCTGTTTGTCCCGAGCATGAATCGGCTATTGCTGTTTGGCTGCATTGGGGTAGTGCTGTATTTTCAGCGCTCCGAGCACATGGAAGCAGCCTATGGTCTGGCTATCACCCTCACCATGCTGATGACGACGCTGCTGCTCACCATGTGGCTGCGCAGCAAGCGGGTACCCATAGCCGCTGTCGTGCTGTTTGTGCTGCTCTACGGCAGCATCGAGGGGTCATTTCTAGTGGCCAACCTCATCAAGTTCCCGCACGGGGGCTGGGTGTCGCTGGCCATTGGGGCGGCGCTGGTGGGCGTGATGTATGTGTGGCTGAGGGCCTTCTACATCAAGAAGCGCCTCACGGAGTTCGTCAAGATTGACCCCTATATGGAAGCGCTCAAGAATCTGAGCCACGATGATTCCATCCCCAAATATTCCACCCACCTGGTGTTTATGACCTCGGCCGAGCGGGCTTCCGAAATTGAGTCGAAGATCATCTACTCCATCTTCCAGAAGCGTCCCAAGCGTGCTGATATCTACTGGTTTGTGCACGTAGATACCACCGACGAGCCGTATACCATGGAATATAAAGTGGTGGAACTAGCGCCCAACGATGCCTTCCGCATCACGTTCCGACTGGGCTTTCGGGTAGAGCAACGCATCAACCTCTATTTCCGCAAGGTGATTGAGGACCTAGTGCGCAACAAGGAAGTGGACATCACCTCGCGCTACGAGTCGCTGAGCAAGCAGCACGTGACGGGCGACTTCCGCTTTGTGGTGCTGGAGAAGTACCTGTCTGTCGAAAACGACTTCCCTACCGTGGAAAAGCTGGTAATGCAGGCGTATTTCTACATCAAGCAATTCATTGCGTCGGAAGACAAGTATTTCGGCCTCGATACCAGTTCGGTGAAGGTGGAAAAAGTACCGCTGGTGATTGCGCCCGTTCGTGACGTAGCCCTTAAGCGAATTCAATAAGTACGGCTCGCCCACCTGTTGCTATGCCTTTACTAACCCGCGACGATTTTTCAGAGCTGCTAGCGAAAGTGCAGCAACGGGGGGCAAGTTATCTTTTCTCAAAGCTGAACCCTAGCGCCTTAGCCCGCACCCAGCGCACGTTCGACGACCCGACGCTGCAAACGGCTAACTGGTGGATTGTGCCTGCTGTGCGGGCGCGCTGGAATCAGAGAATCACGGGCGACCCTACCTTCCCCTACGAGTCCTACGTGGTAGCAAAGTATCTGCGAAACCGCACGGGCCTGTCGCTGTGCTCGCTGGGAAGCGGCAGTTGCAGCCACGAACTGGCTTTTGCCCGCCACGCCGCATTTAGCCAAGTAGAGTGCGTAGACATTGCTCGTGCCCTACTGGACCAAGCTAAAATTCAAGCTCAACGCGAAGGGCTGCATAACATGCACTTCGTGGTGCGCGATATCAACCGCCAGCACTGGCCGCAAAACACCTACGACGTGGTGCTGTTCCACTCAGCCCTCCATCACTTCCAACATGTGGACGACGTGCTGGACAATGTGTGGCACGCCCTGCGCCCCGGCGGCCTAGTGGTCCTTTATGATTATGTAGGCCCCAACCGCTTGCAATGGAGCGCTGCGCAGCTGTTCGCTGCCAACGAGTTGTTGGCGACCCTACCGGCCTCGTATCGGCGGCGCTACCGCAGCCAGCGTCTGAAAACGCGCATCAGCGGCCCCGGCCTGCTCCGGATGCTGGTTTCAGACCCTTCGGAAGCTGTGGAGAGTGAACAGATCAGAGGAGCAGTAAAGCAACGCTTTACGCTGCTGGAGGAAACTGAAGTAGGCGGCAATTTGCTTGCCCTCGTGCTCAAGGACATTGCCCATCACTTTCTTGCTAACACGCCACAGACGCACCAGTTATTGGCTACGTTGTTTGCGGCAGAAGACGCTTTCCTGACTCACCATCCCAGCGACATTCTGTTTGGGGTGTACCAGAAAACCTGAGCTTGCATTTTGTCACAATAAAACGGCCCCGCTGAATCTTTCAGCGGGGCCGTTTGCAGTTAAAGGGCGTTGGGTTAGAGAGATATAATAGGACGAAAGCGTACAAAAAGATTATTGTTTACTTCTCCTACTATCTATAACCTACTGCCCTACCGGCAGCCACTTGCGCAGCACTTTCAACTGCGCTTCGGTAGGGTTTTCTACCTGCTCCACGCGGTAGCGCTGGGTGGTGCCGGCCAGCAGCGGGAAGCTCACTTCCTTGATCTGGCCGTCGCGGTTTACCAAGAATTTGACGGTGGTACCGGCCGGCCGGCCAGTGAGGGCCGTGTTGGGGTCGGTGGTAATGCGGCCGCCGTCGAGGGCCAGGATTTCGTCGTTCACGTTCAGGCCGCCTTGCCAAGCGCTACCGTCGCGCACGACCGTCGTGACGGTAGGCGCGCCGCTGCGGGCACTGACCACGGCGCCTAGCACACCATCGGAGGTAGTAGGCGTGTTGGTGAGGCGCAGGCCCGCGTAGCCCAGGGCCGTGTTGTAGGGTAGGGTTTCGGTACCGTACACGTAGCGACGGAAGAAGTCGTCGAAGCGTTGGCCAGCTATTTTGGCTACGGCCGCCTGGTATTCTTCGTCGGTGAAGCCGCGCTTTTTCTTGGTGTAGTACTCCGAGTAGAGGTAGCGCATCACGTCGTCGAGGCTTTTCTCGCCCTTGGTGGCGTTAATCACCATCAGATCCAGCACAGCGCCAATCACCTCGCCCTTATCGTAGTAGCTGATGCTGGTGTTGTAGGAGTTTTCGTTGGGCCGGTACTGCTTGATCCAGCTGTCGAAGCTCGACTCGGCGGCAGACTGCACTTTGTTGCCGGGCGTATTTTCTACGCGAGTAATCACGTTGCTGAGATCGGCCAGGTAGTTTTCGGGCTTCACGAAGCCGGCGCGCTGGGTAATCAGGTTGGAGAAATACTCCGTGCCCCCCTCGCTCACCCACAACATGTGCGTGTAGTTTTCCTTGTCGTAGTCAAACGGCCCGAGTGCGATGGGCCGGATGCGCTTCACGTTCCAGAGGTGGAAATACTCGTGCGCCACCAGCCCCAGGAAGCCTTTGTAGCCACCGGGTGTGTTGTAGGTGGTGCGCGACACTTCCAGGGTAGTCGAGAACAAATGCTCCAGGCCGCCGCTGCCGCGCTCCAGGTTGTGCACGATGAACACGTAGCGGTCCAGTGGATTCTGGCCCACCACGCGGTGCGCTTCCTCGCACACCTTCTTCATATCGGCCAGCAGTTGCTGCTCGTCGTAACGGGCTTCGCCATACATGGCTACCGTGTGGGGCGTGCCGTTGGCAGTGAATTGCAAGATTTTCTGGTTGCCGATTTCAATGGGCGAGTCGGCCAGCTCGTCATAGTTGGTGGAGCGGAAGGTGAAGGGCGCGCTGCCGCTCACCGGCTTTAGGCTGGTGCTCACCTGGCTCCAGCCAGTGGCGGGCTGCACCGTGAGGGTACTCTCCAGCGCTTTTCCCTCGGCCGGATACATAAACACGCTGGTGCCGTTGAGGTAGCCGTGCGAAGCGTCCAAGAAGCTGGTGCGCACGCTCAGTTCATAGGCGTACACCTTATATTTAACGGTGAAGTCTTTGGCTTTTGGGTGATACACGCGCCAAGTGTTTTTATCCACCTTATCGACTTGCAGCGCCTGCCCGCCGGCCGTTGCTACCAAGCCCTCCACGTTTTTCTCGAACTCCCGCACCAGGTAGGAGCCGGGTGCCCACACGGGCATTTTCACGTCGGTGTAGGGTTTGTTGAAGCCTCCCAAGCTCATTTCCACCTCGAAATAGTGCGTTTGCGGGGCAGGCATCGAGAGGGTGTAGCGCAGGGTAGGCGAAGCGGCGGCGGCCGTGGCGGCCGTCAAAAATGACAGCGCCCCAGCGGCCACCAGTGTGCGGAAACGGGTAGGCAGCATGAACAAAAAATAATAAGTAGAAAAGCAGGAGTACACCCGACCCCAAAAGGCAGCCGGGGTTGCAAAGTACAGCCGATTTTTGAGCCTACCTACTCGTCCGCGCCTACCCCGCCGGAACCCCTACCCGCTGGTTGCCGTTAGGCTGCTTACTTCCCTACCCTCTTATGCGCTACGTTTGGATAACCTTTCTGAGTTTGGTAGCCGTGCTACTGGCCGTATTTCTCTGGCCACGCCCGGCAGCTCCTTCTGCTCGCGTGGTGCCTACCCAAGCCGTGCCGGTGGTAGCCGTTGTGCACCGCACGCCCCGCGCCCCTACCCCCGTAATGAACGACCGGGCTGAGGCCATCATCCGCTTTGCCGAGCAGCAGTTGGGCACGCGCTACTGCTACGCCGGCACCACGCCCGCGGGTGGCTTCGATTGCTCAGGCTTCGTGTACTACGTATTCAAGCAGTTCGATATCAGCGTACCGCACTCCACCGCGCAGCTTATCAGCGTGGGCCGGCCCGTGGAGCGTAGCCAGGCCCGCCCCGGCGATATTGTGGTGTTTACGGGTACGGCCGCTACTTCCACCACGCCCGGCCACGCGGGCATTGTGCTCTCGGAGCCCGGCGAGCCGTTGCGTTTCATTCATTCCTCCTCGGCCCGCCATGAGTCCGGCGTAAAAATCAGCCAGGTAGAAGGCTCCGGCTACGAGCGCCGCTTTATGCAGGTGCGGCGGGTGCTTTAGCATGGTGAAGTTGAGAGTTTGTGAAGTTGTGAGTAGGCAAGCGTCTGTCATCCTGAGCGGAGTGAAGGACCTTATGTCCCAAGAACGAGTCGTTGTTACGCTTGTCGTTCTGCCGTGATAAGGTCCTTCGCAAGCTCAGGATGACAGACGCCTTCTTATTATACAAACTCAAGTACACTTCTCTACCCCACAAACTCCCAACTCCACCTTTCCTAAAAAAGCGATGCCCGGTACTGCCTGTGCAGGCCTACAGAAAGGCTGCTGGGCAATACCGGGCATCTAATCCTTCAAATCTTACCAAGCGACGGGTCTGGGGTACAGCCCCGCCATCCGTGAGATAAGACCTTGCCAGAATGCGGGAGCACGCCCTGCTGGGCTAACAAGTGCTCCGCGCGAAAAGCTGTTATTACGCGCGTCCGGCGGTGATGCGGACTACATTCGACAGGCTCGGCAGGATTTGGTTGGGACTACTAGACATTTTGTACCTCCTTTCTTTACGTTCGACATAACCGTTGTTCGCGCGGCCCAGCACCTTAGGGCTGCTTGAACAGGGCTGTAGCACTCGCTACTGGTCTGTAAAGTTAAAAGCCCACCGGATGGTTCAAAATAAAAACCCTACTATTTTACCCCCTGAAGCTACTGCCCTGAGCATCAGCACGTTTTTTTCAGAAAAAAGATGTCTTTCTTTTCGCTATCGTCTGATTGGTAAGCTGGCGTTATGTTTGCATCCTAAGCATGGTACTCTGGCGCGGTCTGTTTGCACTCAGTTGCTTTGATCGTTTCATGGTTTTCCTCTATCTTTTTTCCCCGAACCCACCACTCTCTATTATCACCATGAAAAAGATGTTGTTTCTCTGCCTGGCAATGCTGCTGGGTTTCACTAAGCTTGCTACGGCCCAAAGCCTCTCGCCATTGGGCATATGGACAAACTCCGAGAAAAAGGCCACGTTTGAAATTTACAAGTGCGATGGCAATAAGCTATGCGGCAAAATTGTGTCGCTGACCGTACCAAACGACCCTAAAACCGGCAAGCCCAAAACCGATACTGTAAACCCCGACCCTAAGCTGCGTAGCCGCCCCCGCCTGGGCATGGTATTCATGCAGGGCTTTGAGTACGACTCCGATAATAAGTGGGACGATGGCAAAATCTACGACCCCGAAAGCGGCAAAACGTATTCCTGCTACATCAAAATGCTGAATGCAAATACCATGGAAGTGAAGGGTTACATCGGCTTTTCGCTGATTGGCCGCTCGCAGACCTGGACGCGGGTGAAGTAACCGACGAACTTATTTAGCAGGCAGCGGCGTTTCCAGCGGAACGCCGCTGTTTTTGCTTATATTCAACCGGTTACCGCCCTGGCGTAGCTACACTCTCTTTTCTTACGTAACCAGTTTGTTTCCCTGCGCCTATGCCCATCCTTCCCCGCCCCATTGCCAGTGCCGTTCCTATGTTTTCTATCTGGCTGCTCTGCCTGGGCATGTTGCTACCACTGATGGGTCAGGCGCAGGCACTGTCGCCGGTGGGGATGTGGGAAGACGACTCGGGGGAGGCCCGCGTGGAAGTGAGCGTGCGCGACGGTGAGCTGACGGGCCGCCTGATTTGGATGCATCACGCCATTGACCCCAAAACCGGCCAGCCCCACCTCGATGGGCGCAATCCTAACCCCACGCTGCGCACCCGTCCGCTTCAAAACTTGGTGGTGCTGTACAAAATGCGCTATAACCCCGACTCGGGCCGCTGGGAAGACGGCGAAATCTACGATCCGCACAGCGGCCACTACTATTCCTGCTACCTGCACATGGAGTCGCGCGACCGGCTGGAGGTGAAGGGCTATATCGGTTTTTCGCTGCTGGGCCGCTCCCACTATTGGCACCGCCTGAAACCCGGCACGGCGCTGTAATTGCGCAGCCTTCCGACGCCCCTACCCGGAAACTATTTGCAAGGTCGAGTGTTCTTTTGAAACTCCGAACCTGCTTTCCTTCCACCCTTGCGTCGTTTTTTCAAACAGCTTTTTGGTTCTACTGCTGCTGCCTGTCAGGCCGAGTGGCAGCCGTTGGTGCGTACCAATGTGCAGCAGCAAGCCTACGCCCGCTGGGTGGAGCAACGGGTGTACCTGAACTGGATGGGGCCATTTTTCAAGGCCTATCACTTTCAGAAAACCAACGTGCGCGGCCGGGGGCTGCGCGTGCAATTGTTGAGTGAGGGTGGCCGGCAGGGGGCTCTATTTTTCTATGATCCCAGCATTGGATCTAATTTTCAACACCTGTTCGACTTCATTCGCGACCGGGTGCTGGCGCTGGGCTACCACCTCTCTACCTCCGACCGGCGCCGCCTACCCCACCCCGAGTACACCGAAACCATTGAGAAGCACTTTCTGAAGCCCACGCCCGGCGACTGCCCCGATACGGGCCGCTGCAACCAGCGCTTCGGCAACGTGACGGTGGACCTGGTTCGCATCAACGACCAGCCAGGCTTCATCCGGTTTGTGAGCAACCCCTACCACGACACCATCTTCGCCCCCGCACATACCTTCGATGAGTTGCTAGATGCCGTGTTTAATCTACCCGCAGCCAGTGCAACTGAGCAGGCGTGCGCCCAGCAGTTTCTTAAATAGCGTTAGCATCTGGCCTATTATGATTTGCCGCGCCGAAGCAGTATCTTTTCAAGGAAAAATATCCTTGTCTTAAGATGGTGCTATGGCTTGTTTTCTACGCTTGTTAGGGAGTGGTGGGCTGCTTATACTGTTGCTGCTGCTGAGCTTTTCAGCAAGGGCCACGCACATTGTGGGAGGAGAGATGGACCTGCAATACGTGTCGGGCAACAATTACCAGCTGACGCTCACGCTCTATTTCGACGCCATCAACGGCAGCCCTGGCGCACTGGATAACGACCTGACGGCTGGTATTTTCGACAAAGCCACCAATGGGTCGATGCAAAATGTGGTGCTGCCGCTGGTGGAGAATACGTACGTGGCCTACACTAACCCGGCCTGTACGTCGCCCTCGCTTAGCACACGCAAGCTGGTGTATCGTAGTGTGGTGCAGCTTTCGCCCAACGTGTATACCGGCGCCCAGGGCTACTATGTAGCCGTGGAGCGGTGCTGCCGCAACAACGGCATCAGCAACATTGTGAGGCCGGGCGAGTCGGGTCAGACGTTTTACCTGGAGTTTCCGGCGGTGCTGCGCAACGGCCAGCCCTTCCGCGACTCCACGCCCCGCATTTTTCCGCCTCTGAGCGACTATGCTTGCTTGGGCGAGTTGTTTTACTACGACTTTGGCGGCCAGGACCCTGATGGCGATTCGTTGGTGTATGAGCTGGCTACGCCGCTCAACGGCTACTCCTCTACGCGCGTACCCAAGCCGGCCACGGCTACCTCAGCGCCCTACCCCACCATCAGCTGGGGTCCAGGCCGCAGCGAGCAAAGCCAGATACCGGGCGCGCCTACCCTCACCATCAACCGGCGCACAGGGCGGTTAGAGGTACGTCCTACCCAGCTGGGGTTGTTTGTATTTGGTATCAAATGCTCGGAGTACCGCAACAAGGTGAAGATTGGCGAGACGCGGCGCGACTTTCAGTTGAAGGTGATTACGTGCCCTACCAATGCCGACCCGACTATTACCGCGCAGGCCCAACTTGGCAACGCTACCTACCTGCCCGGCCGCGACACCATTCGGCTGGTGCCGGGCGGCAACCCTTGCGTGCGCCTGCGCTTCACCGACGCGGATAATGCCTCGGCGCTGTCGCTTTCCTTGCAGCCCGTCAACTTCACGGGACCCCTACCCAGCATATCACTCCTACAAGGCATGGTGCGCGCCACTGGCATGCCCGACACCCTCATTTCGCAGTTGTGCTTTCCTACCTGCTTCGACACAAAGGGCCAGGTGTATTACCTGAATGTGATTGTGGCCGACAACGGCTGTAGTCTGCCCAAGCGCGACACCGTGCAACTGGCTATTCTGGCCCAGCCCGCGCCTACCCATACGCCCGAGTTAACTTCGGTGCCTACCTTGATGCAGGACAACAACACGCCGCTGGTGATACGCGTAGCCCCCGGCAGTGTGTATGAGGCAAACCTCACGGCTACCGACGCCGACAACGACCCACTGACCCTTACGGCAGCCGGCACTGGCTTCGATATGGCAGCGGCCGGCATGAGTTTCGTGCCGACGAATGGTAAGGGGCGGGCTACAGGCGTGTTTCGGTGGGAGGCGTCTTGCTCGGTGGCGCTCCTGCAACAGATGGAGGTCACCTTTCGGGTGCAGGAAAGCACGTGCTACCCGCAGCCCCAGGTGCAGGTGGTGCGCTTTGAGGTAGTAAGTCCCGACACGCTAGCGTTTCTGCCGCCCAATATCATCACGCCCGGCAACCACGACGGTAAAAACGACGAATTCACCCTACCTACTCTCCCGCCTGACTTCTGCGACAACCGCTTTGCTAACATCAAGATTTTCTCGCGCTGGGGCAACGAGGTATACAGCTCCGCCGACCGCAACTTCCGCTGGGACGGCGGCGGCCGCCCCGCCGGCGTGTATTTCTACCTGATTGAGTACACCAACAAGCGCCGCTTCAAAGGCATGCTGACGCTGGCGCCAGCCTATCAGTAACGAGGCTTTTGCAAAAACAAAACGCCCTGGTCGTGCAGCACGACCGGGGCGTTTTGTTTTTTGCTTCTGGCACCTACTCTACGGTTTGGCCGGTGGGGCCGAGCGGTAGGCGGGTTCTTTCGCTTTCTTCTCGGCCAGAGTCTTCTTGGCTTTCTCGAAGTCGCCGGCTTCCACGAATACCAGTTTGTTGTAGTCGAGGTACTTCTTCACGGCGGCGTTTACTTGCTCGGGTGTAAGGGCGGCTACTTTCTTCTCGAAGTCGGCATCCCAGGCCAGGGTGCGGTTCAGGTCGAGGTAGGAGTTCAGGCGGCCGGCCAGGGCATCGTCCTGGGCCCGCGATACGGAGCGGCTTTGCAACCAGCCACTCTTGGCCGCCTTGATTTCATCGGCCGAAAAGCCAGTTTTCGACATCGTGGCAAATTCCTCCTGAATGGCTTTTTCCAAACGCTCGTTGTTTTCGGGGTTGTAGATGGCGTACACCATGTAGGAGGCCAGCTTGTCGCGCGAGTCGGCACTCACCTGCGAGCCGATGCCGTAGCTGATGCCCTCTTTCTGCCGCACCCGCGTAGCTAGGCGCGAGTTTAGGAAGCCGCCGCCGAACAGGTAGTTGCCCAATACCAGAGCGGGGTAGTCAGGGTCGTCGTCGCGCATGGGTAGGTTGAAGCCGGCCACGTACACGGCGTTGGCCTTATCGTTGGCCTGCACCGACTGTTTGCCGGCCTTCACATCCTGGTAGTTGCGCACGATGCGGGCGTAGGGCTTGTTGGCTTTCCACTTACCCAAATCGGTTTTCACCAGCTTCTGCACAGCCGCTTCGTCGGTGGCGCCTACTACGGCCACGGTGGCGTTTTCGGCGCCGTAGAAGTCTTTGTAGAACTGGCGCACATCGTTCACGGTAGTGGCTTTCAGGGCGTCAATCTCCTCATCGAAGGTCATCACGTACAGCGGGTGGCCCTTGGGGTAGGGATTCAGCACGCGCTGGCTGGTATTGAACGCAATGGCGTCTGGCTCCTGCTTCTGCGACTCCAGCGAAACCAGTCGCTCCTGCTTCAGCTTATTAAACTCCTCCTCCGGGAACGTCGGATTCTTCAGGTAATCGGTTACAATCTTCATCACGGCCGGCAGGTTTTCCTTCGAAGCTTCCACCACCACTCCGGCCGACTGGCTGCCGCCGTACACGTAGGCGCGGGCTTTCAACTTGTCCAGTTCGTCGCGAATTTGCTGGTAGGACCGGGTTTCGGTGCCTCGCTCCAGCATAGAGGCCGTAAGGCTGGCCAGGCCGGGCTTGTTGGCCAAGCTCTTTTCGTCGCCGTAGCGCAGGGTGAGCTGCACGTTCACGCTGTTGCCGCGGGTGCTTTTGGGCAATACGGCGTATTTGGTGCCTTTGCCCTCCTCGCCGCGCTTGGTGCGGGCCTCAATGTTGGCAGGCGAGGCATCGAAGGCTTCGCCGGCGGCTACGGCTTTCTCGCCCTTGTAGTCCTTCACCAGCGCCAGCACGTTAGGCGTTTCCGGAATGTCGGAGCGGTCGGGTTTCTGCTCGGGGATGAAAGTGCCGACGGTGCGGTTCGAGGGTTTCAAGTAGGCGTTGGCCACGCGCTGCACGTCGGCGGGCTTCACTTTGCGGATGTTGTCGCGGTAGAGGAACACCAGGCGCCAGTCGCCGGCCGCAATCCACTCGCTCAGGTCCAGCCCTACCCGGTCGGTATTCTTAAACAGCAGCTCAATGCCCGTGAGCAGCTTGGTTTTGGCGCGGTCTACCTCCTCGTCTGTGGGCGCTTTGGCGGAAGCCATGTCCAGGGTGTGCAGCATGGTAGTGCGGGCCGAGTCCAGGGACTGTTCCTTTCGCACTTCGGTGTAGAAGAAGGCAAAGCCGGGGTCATGCAGAGCGGGCGTCCAGCCGTAGGTATAGGCAGCTTTCTTGCTGTCGATGAGCGCTTTATACAACCGGCCCGATGGCTCGTTGGTCAGCACGTCCATCAGCACGTCGAGGGTAGCATAGTCGGGGTGGGCGCCGGCAGGGGTGTGATAGGCTACGGCCACGCTCTGCGCATCGCCCACGCGGCGAAGGGTCACGCTTCGCTCGCCGTCCTGGGTAGGCTCGGTGGTGTAGGCCTTGGGTAGCTCCCGCGTCGGCTTCGGAATGGGGCTGAAATACTTGTTTACCAAAGCCAGCGTCTTGGCCTCGTCCATCTTGCCGGCTACCACCAGCACGGCATTGTCGGGCTGGTAGTATTTCTGGTAGAACGCCTTCAGGTTGTTAATCGGCACGCGCTCAATATCTTCCTTCGAGCCGATGGTGGACTTACCGTAGTTGTGCCAGATATAGGCCGACGACAGCACGCGCTCCATCAGCACCCGGCTCGGCGAGTTTTCGCCCATCTCAAACTCGTTGCGCACCACCGAAAATTCCGTGGCCAGGTCCTTCGCATCGATGAAGCTGTTCACCATACGGTCGGCTTCCAGGTCGAGGGCCCAGTTCAGGTTTTCGTCGGTAGCCGAGAAGGTTTCGAAGTAGTTGGTGCGGTCGTACCAGGTGGTGCCGTTGGGGCGGGCGCCGTGCTCGGTCAGCTCCTGCGGGATGTTTTTGTGCTTGGCAGAGCCCTTGAAGGCCATGTGCTCCAGAAGGTGCGCCATGCCGGTCTCGCCGTAGCCCTCGTGCCGCGAGCCTACCAGGTAGGTGATGTTGACGGTGGTAGTCGGCTTGGAGTTGTCGGGAAACAACAGTACCCGTAGGCCATTTTTCAGCTGATATTCCGTGATGCCTTCCACCGATGCTACGCGGGTGAGGCCTTCGGGCAGCTTGCTTTGCGCCGCCGATGGCAACGCAGTTGGTAGGAGCGCAGCTACCAGGGGCCACAGTCGGATAAAAGAACCAAAACACTGCATAAGATAGTAGTTATGTGAGTAGGTTAATACGCTGCATACTACTTACTATCTATCTAGAAACAAACACTATACGGCAATATTCATATACTATTTGAAACAGTCTATTTCTTCTGCAACACAGTGTCTTTTTCGCCACTAATTAGGCACGCCATCTACTCAAACAAGCGCTTTGCGCAGAAAGTAGCGAGTGAAGCCGGTGGGGTAGTTTTCGAGTTGTCCGAACACGGTGTAGCCTTGCTTCAGATAAAAGTCTTTGGCTTGAAACCCGAACGTATCGAGGTGGGCGTGCTGGCAACCGCGCTGCTTAGCGGCCTGCTCGGCCTCTTGTAGCAGGTGGGCACCTAGGTCCTGGCCGCGTAGCGCCTCTGGCACAAATAGTAGCTCTACAAACAGCCAATCGTAATAGGTGCGCCCCCACAAACCGCCGATGGTTGCGTCTTGCTCATCGAGGAGCAGCACGGCCAGCAGTTGCGATTCGCCAGGCACTTGCTGCCGGTTGTATTCCTGCAATCCTGCCAGAATTGGCTGGCGGGTGGCGAGGTCAGGATCAGTAGTCAGGAGCAGGCGTGGTGGCATGGAAGCGTGTTATAACTAGTTACCACAGGACTTCCGTGCGGAGTCGTGTACTAAGAAAGGGCCTTAAGTTAGATGAACGAATCGTTGTTACGTCGGTCGTTCATCTAACTTAAGGCCCTTCGCGTTGCTCAGGATGACAAATAACTAATTTCAGCCTAATACAAGAATAGGAACGCACAGAATAACAGCACCCACAGCCCATCCACAAAGTGCCAGTACGTGCTCATGAGCTTGAGCTGCAAGCGGCGGTACGGGTCGCGGATAAACAGCAGCGTGCGGATACTGTCGCGGGAAGCGTGCTGGGCGCGCAGGAACAGCAACATCAGGAAGAGTACGCCACCGAGCAGGTGCATAACGTGAATGGCAGAGATGAGGTAGACGTAGGTGCCGCTGGGCTTGTCTCTGAAGAAGACGCCCTGCACCTGCAAATCATGCCAGCCCAGCGCCTGCAAGCCGGCAAAGGCCAGGCCTAACAGCAGCGTAGCCCCAAGGCAGCGCGCCAGATTCGTAACGTCGTCTTCTCGGTAGAGGCGTTGGGCCTGGCTGAGCGTGTAGCTGCTGGCCAGCAATACCACCGTACTGATGGAAAAGTAACGCGGAAACGGGTGCAGCCCCGCCGGAACCCCGCTGGTGTAGCGCGTGTGCGCGTAGGCCGATATTAGCACCACAAACAAAACCAGGCTACCCACCAGCCCCAGGTAGAGCAGCAGCAGCGACAGGGGCACCCGGGCGGGACGGGTGGAGGGGGTAGGGCGATTGGCCCCGATTCGTCCCTGGCGTTCTTTACCGAAATCAGAATTCATTACAGAGCAGACGTAGCAGCATACGGTTGGGCAAGTTATTTCAGGGACCTTTAGTTCCGTGGCAAACCCATTGAGCCTTTTGCCAATATAAACAAAACCCACACGGATTGCCGCTTGTTTTCGTCGGCTCAGCTGCGAAAGAACGACCCGATTTTGCCCAGTACCGCGTGGAAGGTGATACTCGGGCGTTTGCCCTGCCCAAACGTGACGTAGGTTTTGCCATTTACACGCAATTCCAGCACCAATCCCAGGCGCTTGGCCAGCTCATGCAGCTGCTGCAAGGGGTCGGGTTTGGGGCCGGGGGGGCGCGGGGGGGCGTTGGGGTCTTTGGGTGGTCCGCTGGTGAGCTTGTCGAGGACGCGCTGGCTGGGCACGTTCAGGATGAGGTAGGTGCCGGAAGCCGCTAGTTGCAGCTCGTCGCCCTCTATCGTAACGGTCAGGCGGGCATCTATTTCGAGGCCGCTAGCCAAGGGACGAGGGCGTGGAGCCGGGGGTAGGGTTTTCGCCGCGCGTGCGAATGCGCAACGAGCCATTGATGCGCCAGGTGGCGGGCGCGCCGGTAGGGTTTTGTGGGTTCGGCACCTGAACTTCTATCTGATCGAAAGCGCAGGACAGCTCGACCCCGCCCGAGAGCTTAGATAATACGGAAGCAGCCATATCGGCCCAATTGGTGGTAGGAGCGGCAGAATCAGCCATATAGATTTTGGTAAGAAATTTGGGTAGAAGCGTATTCGAGACACGTTGGCTGTAAGCTACGGCCCTGCCCCGGCAAACGCAAAACACCCCACAGGGTTGTCCCAAGCGTAACTTTCGTCCCCCCGTCTCGCGTATGGAGCAGAACAGATAGCCTCCTACCCATATTGTATTTTTCCTCCTTCTATGCCTTTCATTTTCACGCGTCCGGCCGCGCTATTGGCACTCCTGCTTGGTGCCAGTGCCTTCGCCCCTACCCGCCCTCTTTTGGAAGGCCCTACCCCCTTCCGTCTCGCCGATAACGTCGAGCTGGTATATAACTTGTTGGATGCGAAGGGCAAGAAAACCGGCTATATCACCCAGCGTGTGGTGCTGCTCGGCTCTGAAACCAACAAAAAACAAACGCTTACTACCACTACCGCCCTACTGAAAAGCGGTACCTACGACGCCAAAAACCGCTTGGTGCGTTTGCAAGACCTCACCTATGCGGCGCACCGCGACACGTCCTTCACAGATGGCACGGCCGAACTGCCACCCGATGCGTTGCGCCGGTTTCGGGACCGTATCTACACCTATCAGCCTACTCGCTTGGCCTGGCCCGATAACCCTACCGTGGGCTCGCAACTGCCCGACGGCGGGATAGTGGTGCAAGTCAGCAGTTCAGCGGTAGACATTGCCAAAGTACAGGCCATGCTCAAAAACCGGCGGGTTGTGGGCGGGCCCCAACCCGTGACCACGCCCGCCGGCACCTTTCAATGCTACAAGGTAGAAGCCGAGCGTGACCTGACCACACGGGCGCGTGCCGACATGGCCATTCGCAAAGTGGAGCGCGAAGTAACGTATTATGATCCGGCCGTGGGCATTGTACGCACCGAGTACTACGATCGGGATAAGCTGCGCGAAGTGAAGGAGTTGGCGAAGCGGTAGGCCAGCACGTGTGGCGCGCTGATGTGCGGTTTGTTTGCTATTTTGCAACAGTACGCCCCGATCATCAGCCTTTCTCTTTAGACTACACCTAAGCTATGGCAGTGGCGACTTCACCTTACTTTCATTCCACTCCCGATGCGCTTTTTGCTTGTAGCTGCCTGTAGTTTGTCTTGCACCCTGGCCGTAGGGCAAGTCGATAAATCGCCTAAAACCACCAAACCCAGCACCCACACGGCGCTACTGGCTACCACGCAGCCGCAGACCTACGGCGCCTCCGTGACGCCCGCCGGGGCCGTGCCCGTACAGCAGCTGCAAACGGTGCTGGCCGGCCGCGACTCGGCCCGCGTGAAGCTGGTAGGCCCCATTGCCGACGTGTGCAAGGCAGAGGGCTGCTGGCTGACCATGCAGCCCGCCCCTGGCCAGATGATGCGCGTGCGATTTAAAGACCACGCCTTCTTTGTGCCCAAGGATATCAGCGGCAAAACGGCCGTGATAGAGGGCGTGGTAGTGCACGAAACCGTATCGGTGGCCCAGCAGCGCCACTACGCTGAGGATGCCGGCAAATCTAAGCAAGAAATTGCGGCCATCACCAAGCCTGTAGAGCAATACAACTTCATTGCCGACGGCGTACGGGTGCAGTAAGGGATGAAATTGTGAGGTGGTGAAATGGTGAGTTTGCCGTTTTTGCGACGCAACTTGCAGTATCTGCGCGGCGAGAATTTCAAACTCACCCTCTCACCACTTCGCACTTTTCACTACTATGCCTAGCATTCAGGAACAGATAGCCACCCTCACGGCCCGCCTGCACCACCTTAATTATCAGTATTACCAGAACGACGTGTCGGAAGTGCCCGACCAGGAGTTCGACCAGATGCTGGCGGAGCTGGCAGCTCTGGAAAAAGCCCACCCCGAGCTGGCCCTACCCAACTCGCCTACCCAGCGGGTAGGCGGCACCATCACCAAGCAGTTTCCTACTGCCCTGCACCGCTACCCCATGCTCAGCCTGGGCAATACCTACTCGGAGGCTGATTTACGCGACTTCGACGAGCGGGTGCAGCGCGGCCTGGAAGGCGCCGAGTACGCCTACGTGTGCGAGCTGAAGTTCGACGGCGTGGCCATGAGCCTGACGTACCACAACGGCCAGCTCACGCAGGGCGTCACGCGCGGCGACGGCACCCGTGGCGACGTGGTGACCAGCAACGTGCGCACCATCAAAAACCTACCTCTGCACCTGCGCCACGCCGGCCCCACTCAGCCCGAGGAGTTTGAGGTGCGCGGCGAAATCTTTATGCCTCAGCCGGTTTTTGCGGAGCTGAACCAGGAGCGCGAAGCCAACGGCGAGGCGCTCCTGGCCAACCCGCGCAATGCCGCCAGCGGTGCCCTCAAGCTGCAAGACTCAGCGCTGGTGGCGGCGCGGCGGCTGCGCTTCTTCGCGTACAGCTACCTCAGCCAGGGCCGCGACTTCCCTACCCACAGCGCCGCCCTGGAAGCACTGCGCTCCTGGGGCCTGCCTGTGTCGGACACGTGGCGCAAGTGCCACTCGTTGGACGAAGTGTTGGAGTTTATTCATCACTGGGACAAGCACCGCTTCACCCTCCCCGTGGCTACCGATGGCATTGTGGTGAAGATAGACGACCTGCGCCAGCAGGAGCTGCTGGGCTACACGGCCAAGAGTCCGCGCTGGGCCATTGCGTATAAGTACCCGGCCGAGGCTGGCCGCACCCGCCTGCGCGAGATACAATACCAGGTAGGCCGCACCGGCGCCGTGACGCCCGTAGCCCTACTCGACCCCGTGCCGCTGGCCGGCACCATCGTGAAGCGCGCCTCGGTGCACAACGCCAACCAGATTGCTGCCCTCGACCTGCGCCTGGGCGACATGGTATTTGTGGAGAAAGGCGGCGAAATCATTCCTAAGATTACCAGCGTCGACCTCACGGCTCGGCCCGCCGACAGCCAGCCCATTGTCTACCCCACGGAGTGCCCAGCCTGCGGCACGCCGCTGATTCGGCCCGAGGGCGAGGCGCACTTCCGCTGCCCCAACGACCGGGGCTGCCCGCCCCAGCTGAAAGCCAAGCTGGAACACTTCGTGTCGCGCAAAGCCTCAGATATCGATGGTTTGGGTGCCGAAACCGTGGGCCGATTCTTCGACCTGGGGTTGGTGACGGACGCGGCCAGCTTGTATGATCTGCCCAGCAAGGCCGACGAACTCGCTCAGTTAGAGCGCATGGGCGAGAAATCCGTACAGCGCCTGATTGCGGGCCTGGAAGCAAGCAAGCAAGTGCCCTTTGATCGGGTGCTGTTTGGCCTGGGCATTCGCTACGTAGGCGAAACAGTGGCTGAGAAGCTGGCTGCGCACTACCGCACGGTGGAGGCGCTAGGCGCGGCTACGGCCGAGGAGCTGGCCGCCGTGCCGGAGGTAGGCGGTGTCATTGCCGAATCGGTGGCGGCGTGGTTTCAGGAGCCGCAAAACCGCGAGATGGTGGAGCGGCTGCGGGCGGCAGGGGTTCAGTTGGCCCTCACTGGCGAGGCGCCCAAGGCCCAGAGCGACCGGCTGGCCGGACAAACCTTCGTACTGTCGGGCGTGTTTGAGCAGCACAGCCGCGAGGAGCTGCAACAGCTTATTCAGCAGCACGGCGGCAAGGTAACGGGCAGCATTAGCAAGAAGCTGAGCTACTTGGTGGCCGGCGACAAGATGGGTCCTGCCAAGCGCGAAAAAGCTACGGAATTGAAGGTGCCCATCATCTCCGAAACCGACCTACTGGCGATGCTCCCGGATGCCGCTACCCTCCCCGACTCCGAGGCCGAAGCCGCCGCCGATTCGGCGCTGGATGCCCTCGCTGCCCCGACCCTACCGCAGGGCGGCCAAGGGTCGTTGTTCTGATTGGCATAAGTGACGCGTCGCTATACAACAGCTCTGTCACTAAATGTTGATCAGTATCACGTATAGCGTTCTAAACCTTGTTGTTACTAATTTTTCTTATAGAAGCTGTTTGAGGTAGTTGTTGCACGATGTCTCGTCGGCTGCGCCGTGTGGACGAAACTGTTCAGCGATGAGACGCAAATATGCGTCTCTACATCGTACAACAACTACCTCAAACAACTTCTAATTCGTGTCCCGCTTCTCAAACACTTTCCCTACCCATCATGTCCCGTTTCCTTCTACTGGCTTTCGCCGGCGCACTCACCTTCACGCAGCTTTCCTGCTCTTCAAACACATCGGTAACGCCTACCGAAACCGCCGCGCTGCTGCAAAAGTCCGACGTTGTGGTGCTGGATGTGCGCACGCCTGAGGAGTACGCCGATGGCCACTTGGCCGGCGCCCGCAACATCGACTTCAAAGCGCCGGACTTTGACGACCGGATTGCCCAGCTCGACAAATCCAAAACCTACGTGCTGTATTGCGCCTCCGGTAACCGCAGCGGTAAAACAGCCACGCTGATGGCCGAAAAGGGCTTTGCCAAGGTAGACAACGCAGGCGGCTTCAAAGATTTGAAGGCAGCCGGCTTGCCAACGGAATAGCCCGATGGGTGTTTTCTGCTGTAAGCGTGGCGGTTGGGTGCTGGTATTAGGACTGCTCTTGGCTAGCTGGGCAAGCCGTGCCCAAACGCCTACCCTGGCGCGCGATACGTCGTTCACGGTATACAGCGCCCTCGCCAAAGCCCGCAAGACCGACCCTACCATTACGCTGGCCCGGCCAGTGGTACCGGCAACTATTCGCTCGCAGATGAACGTGCCGTACTGTACGGCTAGTGGGCGGGCGTTGCAGCTCGACGTGTTCTACCCCAAAGCCCGCCGCCGGGGCGGCTACCCGGCGGTCCTGTTGATTCATGGAGGTGGGTGGCGCTCCGGCGACCGGAGCCAGCACGTGCCGATGGCCCAGCAACTAGCGGCGCGCGGTTTTGTAGCCGTCACGGCCGAGTACCGCCTCTCCACCGAAGCACCCTACCCCGCGGCTGTACTGGATTTGAAAGCTGCTGTACGATGGATGCGGGCGCACGCCCGGGAGTATCATCTCAATCCCAAGCAGATTGCTTCGTGGGGGTTTTCGGCGGGTGGGCAGTTGGCGGCGCTGCTTGGCACCACCAACGAGGAAACCCGCTTCGATTCGTTGGCGTGCAACACGGGCTATTCCAGCCGAGTGCAGGCCATTGTGGACGTAGACGGCATTTTGGCCTTCATCCACCCCGAATCGGGCGAAGGCGACGACCGGAAAAGTATTTCGGCGGCCACCTATTGGCTCGGCAGCCCCAAGACTGAGCGGCCTGATTTGTGGCGCCAAGCTTCAGCCCTCACCTACGTAGGGCCGCGCACGCCCCCTACCCTGTTTCTCAACAGCTCCGTGGACCGCATGCACGCCGGCCGCGACGATATGATGCAGCAGCTCAATCAATTCAACATCTACCACGAAGTGCACACTTTCCCCGACGCGCCCCACCCCTTTCCATTGTTCAACCCCTGGTTTGCGCCTACCTTGGACTACACTGTGGCGTTTCTGAATAAAGTATTCAGCGGGAAGTAGCAAATCGCTATTGACTATTACCATTTTGGTAGCTATACTCAATTCAGCAATTGAGATTAGAGGACCTCATGTACATAATTATGTCATATCCAATGTATCACAAGCTAGGTTCGGAGAAGTTTATTCTTTAAAAATTAACAAAATCACAAATAAGCATTCTCATTACTCATAATAAAATTTGTTTAATACAACAATATCTTTAATTCTGCTTCTAGCACCTATGTTCTTATATTAATCCACATTACATCAGGCATTATCATTGAAACGGGCTTGGCAAAAAGCCCGTTTCAATGATAAAACGCTTACTATTTTTTCTGCTGATCCATAGCTTCTGTATTACGTCCAGCAATGCTCGTACATTTTATCTAAGTGCTACCGGCGACGACACAAAATCAGGGTCGACCATCGAAACTGCCTGGCGTACCATTGGTAAGCTGAATACAATGGCTCTTAGTGCGGGAGATTGGGTATTATTTGAGAGCGGCAGTACTTTCGAAGGTAGTCTTTGGATTCGTAGCCAAGGCACTCCTGAGCAGCCTATTGTACTTAGCTCTTACGGCAAGGGTAGGGCCACGATCAATAGTGGCAAAGCGTACGGCTTTTATGCTCACAATATCGCCGGTATAGAGTTGCGCCGACTTAATTTCGTAGGATCTGGACGACTAAACAACACCAGTTCAGGCATTCTGTTCTATCTCGATTCGGCGGCGACGCATTTGCAACATATCGTCTTAGATAGTATAGATGTAAGTGGTTATCAAACATCTGGCATTTCAATTGGCAGCTGGCGGGGAACCAGTGGCTACCATAATGTACGTATAACCAATTGCTATAGCCACAACAACGGGGAGAGCGGTATTGCCTCGTATGCGCAAGAGCTAAACGCACATCGTGATTGGTATATTGGTCATTGCAAAGCGTACAATAACGCAGGCCGTGCCGACATCACCTATACGAATACTGGCAACGGCATTGTGATGAGTGGTATCGACGGTGTCTTAATAGAACGATGCGAAGCCTACAATAATGGCTGGCTTAATGCCAATCCTAGCGGAGGACCAGTAGGTATCTGGGGGTGGTGCTGCAACAATTTGATCATTCAGGAATGTGAATCACACCACAACCGTTCGGGTACCGCCCACGATGGAGGCGGCTTTGATCTAGACGGTGGCTGTACGAATTCTATTCTGCAATACAATTATTCGCACGATAATGAAGGACCGGGCTACCTACTGGCGCAGTACTATGGAGCCCCCCCTCTGCACGATGTGACAATTCGCTACAACATCAGTACAAACGACGCCCAGCGCTATAACCAAGGAGCTATTATGATATGGTCTTCGGGGGATAATGGCGGTATCCAACGCGCCTCTATTCATAATAATACTGTGTATGTATCACCGCCAGATAATGGTAGCAAGCCGAAAGCAGTGTATGTCAGCAGTGCTGGTATAAGTGGTATTACTTTCCGTAACAATGTGTTTCAGACAGAGTCAGGACTAGCGTTGCTAGAATCTGCTACGGCGTTTGGAGTTCGGTTTGAAGGCAACTGCTACTGGAGTTCGGACTACCCATTCACCATTCGTTGGCAAAATCAGCACTATAGCACGCTCACGGATTGGCGCGTGAAAACAGAGCAAGAGATGATTGGTACCCGCATCTGTGGTCTAAACGTAAATCCGCAATTAGCATTAGGCAATATTACAAACAGCAGTACGCTATCGTCAATTATCCCCGGTACCACACCCTTCCGTCTTTCCACCACATCGGCTCTTATAGGCGCAGGTTTGAACCTAATAAAGGAATTTGGTCAACAGCCTGGTTCGCGTGATTTTTATAACAATGCTACGCCCACACAAGACCAACGAGGAAACATTGGTGCTGATGAGAATAGTGCAGTAGTGCAAAGCAACCAAAATCGTTATACGGCTACCTCTACTTGGTGTACAGTATATCCCACTATCGCCCACGATTTTGTAAATGTACTTATAACTGGCTCATCGCCATCTACTACCATAGTCCAACTGTACAATATGCAAGGTATACTCTGTCGTACACAGGTTTTATCCTCTACAACCTCTAAAGCCTATTCGCTCTCACTAAATGATTTGCCAGCCGGCCGTTACATTCTGCGTGCGACGCGGGGAGAGCAGATCACTGCACAATCATTAATAGTGACGTATTAAGCACTATTCGTAACATCTAAACGGCTGGTTGGCGGTAGCAACGCTACCGTGACCATCCGAAACTGTAACATACAAGCGATAATAGCCTGCTGTGCTTGGCATACGTATCTGGGTACGTATACCCCGTACTTGTTTAATGCTGCCTGGCACAGGTTCCAGCGGACTGTCATCGCCTACCGAAACAGTGTAGCGCGTGGTACCCTCCGGCAGGATTTCCCAACGTGTCGTTAATGAGTCACCATCTGGGTCGAAGGCAACAGCTTGCGCAGAATAGGTCTCGTTAGCCTGCAATAATAATTTTTTTGCTTTTGACTTTCCTGCCAGTTCAAACAGGCGGATTTGCGGCGCTGCATTTGGTGCCGGCTGATGCGACCAGAGCTTGTACATAACATCAATAGCTTGTGTCTTCTCACCAACGGCATTCGTAAGACTAAACCAAGTAGGGGTCATTTCATTCTTTTGCCCCCAATAGAATATATAGCTACCCAAACAATGGGTGGAGTCAGCTAAAATCGACTCTTGATATCTTTCCTGTAGAAAAACTGCTTTTTCTGTACTAGTTTGTTCAAGTGGTGCGCCCCAGGCAGTACTATCTGATTCCCAATATCCTTTTGCTCCAAATTCAGTGACTATATATGGCTTTGTCCATTTAAAGCGTTGCAGATCCTGGGGGAGCGTACGAAGCCCTCCGAAAGTGTTTACAGACAACAGGTCGATTTCCGGGCTCATGATTCGCACAGCATCCGCTAGATTCAGCGAGCTATCCAGTATAGTAGTTACCGGGTGAAAGGGGTCTAACTCATGAATCATGCGGGCTGCCTCGTTCACAACTTGGTAGACGTTTGGATCAACGATGTGCATATTTAACTCGTTGCCTAGACTCCACATTAACAAAGCAGGTGAGTTACGATACTTTATTACCTCTTCACGTAAGTTTTCCATGAGCTTGGCTACTGACTTCTGATCATGATAGTCAAAGCCGCTCCTGTTATGAGGCATCCATAAACCAAGTGTGACTGTTAGGCCCTGTCGTTGGGCCTCCTCCAATAGCGGTTCTGCATAATCAGTACTCCATAGCCGTACAGAATTGCCACCTGCTAAGCGCACTTCATTAAAATACTGCAATCCGGCAGCTCCTTTGATGAAGTAGGGCTTCCCTCCCCTTAACAATTGATATCCTGTAGGAGTAGTAACAATCTGTACAGGTAATATACCTGACGCCCGGACGGCTGCCCCCGTGGTATGTGTTTTATCATCTGAACTACAGGCCGACGCAATAACTACAGCAAATGCTATGATTTTAAAGCACAAACACTTAACAAACTTTGTCATGAAATAGTACAATTTTACGCAAAAGCTGAAGCAAATACATAAGTAACCATTTCCGAAATTATTGCTCCTTAGATTACCACATCTTTTTTTCAGCCCATTAAACTATATAAGAAAAACACAATGCAAATATATAAACTATAATAATAAAAAAATCATATTAATTTTTAAAAAATTCATATACATTTGCTAGAGACATCGTTGCATCTATAGAAGAATAAATGGAACTCTTAAATGTGTGAGCAACCATTCCTGAAGGAAAAAAGTGAATCAGCGGTTGTCAGGTATAGGGCGGCGCCTCAGCTGTATAAGATGCGGCTATTGGTCGGGCTGGGTGTCCTTTTTCTGCTACGCTTTGGCTGGTGGTTTATCGCCAGCAGCCCGGTTGGCTTCGCGCCCCTGTTCTGGCTACTCACTCTCTCGCTTGGGTTTGCTCTACTCCACATTGGCTACGAATGGTACCACTACGTGAATGTACGAGAGCCGGTGGCCAGCCACGCCACCAGCAGGCTAACCGTTGACGTACTCACGACAGCTTGCCCAGGCGAGCCGCTGGCCATGATTGAGCAGACGCTGCGGGCCATGAAAGCTATACGCTACCCCCATACAGATTACCTCTGCGATGAAGGCAACAACCCCTACCTGCAAGCGCTCTGCAGCGAACTTAATATTGTGTATGTCACGCGCCAGCTAAAAGTCAATGCCAAAGCAGGAAATATCAACAATGCCCTACAAGGAGCCACCGGCGACCTATGTGTGGTCCTCGACCCAGACCACGTACCCACCTCGGATTTTTTAGAGCATGTGCTCCCGTACTTTGCTGATCCTACGGTAGGCTTTGTGCAAGTCGTCCAGTCTTATGGCAATCAGAGCGAAGGCCTCGTGGCACTGGGCGCTGCGCAGCAAACGTACTACTTCTACGGACCGCTTATGATGGGCATGAACGCGTACGGTACGGTGCAGGCCATTGGGGCCAACTGTACCTTCCGGCGGGCGGCCCTGGACAGCATTGGCGGGCACGCAGCCGGCCTTACGGAGGACATGCACACAGCCATGCGCCTGCATGCTAAGGGTTGGAGATCGGTGTATGTACCGCGCGTGCTCAGCAAGGGCTTGGTGCCCTCCTCATTGGCAGCCTACTACAGCCAGCAGCTCAAATGGAGCCGCGGGGCGTTTGATTTACTGCTGCGGGTTTACCCGCGCCTGTTCGCTCATTTCTCCTGGCGCCAGCGCCTGCATTACCTGCTGCTGCCGCTGTACTTCCTGTCCGGCGTCATTACGCTGATCGATCTGGCGATTCCGATTGCATCGCTGGTGCTCTATCAGTTTCCCTGGCATATTCCCATCCGGGAATTTATGGTCTATGCCCTACCCTTGGTCGGGCTGATCTTTTTGATCCGGCATTATGCTCAACAATGGCTGCGCGAGCCCCACGAAACCGGTTTGCACATAACAGGCGGGTTTCTGCGCGTGGGCACATGGTGGGTATACGCCATCGGGTTTTGCTATGCACTGCTTAGAATCAAAGTACCCTACATTCCGACCCCCAAAGAAGGCAAAATTGAGAACGAATGGAAACTTAGCTTGCCCAACATCCTGGTAGCTTTTATAAGTATCGGGGCAGCAGTGTACGGCGTTAGTATCTCGTCAACTAATGCCACTAAGATGATGGCTGGATTTGCCGTCACCAATGCCATTATTCTGCTCATTGTGGTTCTGATGGGCCAGCATGCCCTTCTACGCTTTTTGAACGCAAAAGCCGCCGCTCTTTTTGGACGTAATCTACATCAGCGGCTAAGTCATTTCAGCGCTTCATTGACTTCAGTCTTAGAAACGGCTGTTCGTCGATACAGCCTCGTTATTGCCACTGTTTTGGTTGTGTCGGCTGCTTTTTCTGATGTATTAGTTTCACGGAGGCATAGTATGCTAAAACAACGCCAGGCAGAGAAATGGATTCATACTGGTGGCGACGATGTACATTTCGGCTTGATGTTACCTAATCAGGATACCATACAGACGCTAACAAGCCAAGAAGTAGACCAATCCATGCTTCCGGCTACTTCGCCTTCCCGGATTGTGGCTATCAATCTTTCTACAATAAATAGTTCTGGTCTTCCAGTTATTCTCATTCAGTCGCTCCTCCAACGTCATACTGTCCCTCTACTTACTTGGCATGTTAATGCAGGTGACACGCTACCATCGACGCTTATTGCCCATCAACTAAAACAAATTGAGGGGATGGTGATGCTAAGACCTATGTTATCAGCTCATAGTGCATCAGCATATCGCCGGGAATGGCAACTTTTAGTTGGTCGTATCCAAAACGCTGGTGGTACGAATGCAGCGTGGATCTGGTCACCGCCACAACCTGACTCTTTGATCCAATATTTCCCAGGAGCCCGCTACACAAACTGGATAGCAGCAGATTACCGCCATCAAAACGTACGAGAAATATGCGGTGCTACTTCTCCCTACCAAAAAATGCGCTTGCAAATATCTTCTCGCATTGAATTACACGAGAGACCAGTAGTGTTATTTGCTGCTCCTGATCTTCATCAACAATCTGCTGCGCAGAGTAAGATTATCCGAAGTGCATGCGCTGAAATTAAAGCAGTAGTTTATCAAAGCTCTATGTCAAACGACAAAACTGTTCTAAGCCAGACCAGACGAAAGCGCAGACGCCTTTTAGCGAATGTGCACGATACAGGTAGCAAAAAAACTACACATCTTAAAAACTTAGAACTTACAAAGTCGCCCGTTTTTTAGCCCGCAGGGGCAGCATATTAGTAGTAACTACCTGGGGAACAAGAACAAATCTCCAGCGGGGCGATACGCTTCAGAACGGCAACCTAGTGTCGCCCCTCCGGGGCTAGCAAAAGCCGCTTTGCGTAAGTCCTAAAGCTAAAAGCTGCGCACCATGCTGTTATGCAGCGTGCGCGGCGTCCAGTAGCCGCTGGCAATGATGCGACGAATGGTGAACAGCGGGTCTTGCTGGTCGCGCTTTTCGGCTAAAGAAAAAGCTGCCACAAACCCGCGCTTCTTTAGCTCTGGAATGGCCTCGGGGTTCCAGAGGCCGAAGGGGTAGGCAAAATAGGTAATCTTCTGCCCCGTGATTTCCTCCAAGGTTTTGGTCGGCTTTTCGATCTGCGTCACCCAATCCTGACCCTGGTATTTCTTTACGTTGTGGTGGTCCCAAGTGTGTGAGCCAATGACGTTGCCTTCGTCGGCGAGCTGCTTCACTTGTGTTTTGCTCATGTATTTGGGGCGGCCCAGGCTCACGGTCATCACGAAATACACTGCCTTGAAACCGTGCTTTTCCAACTCGGGGCGAGCCACGGTAAACTGGTCCAGGTCTGTGTCGTCGAAGGTGAGCATCACGGGCTTGGGGGGTAGTGGCGCGCCGGTGGCGAGGTAGGCGTAGAGCTGATCGGGCAGAATGGTGTGGTAGCCCGAATCGGCTAGCATCTGTATCTGCTTTTTAAACGCGTCTACCGGCACAATGTAATCCTTAGCCGATTTAGAATCGCGCGGGCGCCAGTCGCGTATTTGATGGTAGCACAGGATAGGCACCTGCGGCCGGGCGTAGATAACCGCCGCGCTAGCTACGCTAGCCGCCGGAATGCTAGCGGGCGCAGCGGCAACTGGGGCCGCAACAGGCGCTACGACAGTAGCAGAATCGGTAGTTACAGCTGTAGGAGGGTCGGTTTCGGAAGCGGTGGCAGATTTGATATCGCAGGCGGGTAGGGCCAGCGTAGTAGCCAGCCCAGCGGCTAGCAAAGCGGTACGAAATACAATCATGAATATTTAAGAGCACCACGCTCTCAAAAAATGGGTATTTTTGAAAATAATTAATGGGAAAGGCTACGCTGGCTGAGTGCGTTTATGCATTGTACTTTCAGCAGAGCAGCTTCCTTACAAATCAACTGATTTTCCACTCATGAACCAACTCCGTGGTACGGGCGTTGCGCTCGTCACGCCTTTTTTGCCTACCCCTGACCACGCCGTGGATTACGCCGCGCTACGTCGTATAATTGACTTTACACTAGATGGAGGCGCTGATTATCTGGTAATTAACGGCACCACGGCAGAGTCGCCTACCCTGACAGTGGAAGAGCGAGCAGAGATTCTGCGTGTAGCCCAAGAACAGGTAGCTGGCCGCGTGCCGTTGGTTTTCGGATTGGGTGGCAACAACACCGCCGCTGTGGCGCACACCCTGCGCACCATCGATCTTACCGGTGTAGTGGCCGTTCTGTCGGCCTCGCCCTACTACAACAAACCGTCGCAGGCTGGTATCGAGGCGCATTACCAGCACTTGGCCGATGCCTCGCCCCTACCCCTACTCCTGTATAACGTGCCTGGTCGTACGGGTTCTAATATCACGGCGGATACTACCCTGCGCCTGGCCCAGCACCCGAACATCATCGGCATCAAGGAGGCCAGCGGCAACCTGGAGCAGTGCATTGCCATTGCTGCTGGCAAGCCCGATGATTTCCTGCTGATTTCGGGCGACGATATGATGACGACTTCACTCGTCAGCTTTGGTGCCGTGGGTATCATCTCGGTGCTGGCCAACGCCTTCCCACGCTCCTTCTCCGACATGACCCGCCACGCCCTGGCCGGCGACTTCGCCCAGGCCAGCCAGCTGCTCTACGATTTTGTGGCCCTCAACCCGCTGATGTACGAGGAGGGCAACCCCGTAGGCGTGAAAGCTGCTCTGGCGGCACAGGGCTTATGCTCAGCTGCTGTGCGCCTACCCTTGGTAGAAGCGTCGGAGGGCCTACAGGAAAA
This sequence comes from Hymenobacter sp. NBH84, assembly GCF_014217645.1. Lineage (NCBI taxonomy): Bacteria > Pseudomonadati > Bacteroidota > Cytophagia > Cytophagales > Hymenobacteraceae > Hymenobacter > Hymenobacter sp. NBH84. Next base: position 1,558,192 of record NZ_CP043644.1, on the reverse strand, counting down.
AATTACAGTGCTAACGCACAAGTTACAGGGGGTAACGGTAGGGTAGCCTGCACAGCAGCGCTAAGCAATCAGAAAACGGGGGTCATCCTGAGTGTAGCGAAGGACCTTATCACGTTAGTACGACAGTCGTACTAACGTGATAAGGTCCTTCGCTACACTCAGGATGACCCCCGTTTTCTGTCTATTTATTTATTGCTACCGTTGCTCTCTACCACCCACTGGCCAGCACATCGGCCACGTGCAGGGTTTTGATGGGCTTTTTCTCGCGGCGGATGTAGGCGTCGAGGTGCATCAGGCAACTGGTATCGGTGCTGATGAGGTAGTCGGCGCCGGTGGCCAGGGCGTGCTCCACCTTTTGCTCAGCCATGGCCACGGAAATTGCCTGAAACTTGACAGCGAACGTGCCCCCGAAGCCGCAGCAGGTTTCAGTTTCGGCCATTTCCAGGCGCGTGAGGCCTTGCACGCTGTCGAGCAGCTGGCGCGGCGCCTCCCGAATACCGCACTCGCGCAGGGCCGAGCAGGAGTCGTGGTAGGTGTACTGGCCGGGTAGGGCAGCGCCGGGAATGGTGGTGATGCCCAGCACATCTACCAGAAACTCGGTCAGCTCGAACACGCGCCGTTGCAGACCGTAGTGCTGAGTTTGCAGCGGTGTGCCTTCAAACAGCTCGGTGTAGGTGTTGCGCACCATGCCCACGCACGAAGCCGACGGGCTGACCACGTAGCGGCCCGGCTCGTTGGGAAAATCCTTCAGAAACTTGGTGGCTACCTCGCAGCTTTCGGCCTTGAAGCCCGCATTGTAGGCTGGCTGGCCGCAGCAGGTTTGGTTGCCGTTGTAGTGCACCTCGCAACCCACGGCTTCCAATACCTTCACCATATTCATGGCCGTGGTAGGAAAAAGCTGATCAACGAAGCAAGGAATGAAGAGGTCGACGGCAGGCATAGGATGTTTGGCTATTGGCTACTGGCTGCTAGCTTTTTCACTGCGAAACGGTAGCCGAATCTGGAAAAGGACAACAATGCCCTGCAAAGGTAGGGGCAGCCAAGCAATGCAAGCTCTTATGCTGTCTCGATTGTCTTCTACCGAAACGCTATCAGCTAACGGCCAATAGCTAGGAAAACTCACCGCGCCAGCAAATCGGCAATGAGGGGCTTTAGCTCGGGGTCGTTGGGGCGCAGGGCGTCGGCGTAGCGCACGATGCCGTACTTATCCAGTAGTACGTAGCGCGGAATGCTGTTGACAGTGAAGCGTTTCAGGAAGCCAGCCGTGGTAGGACTAGCGAAATGATACTGCTCCCGCACGCCCGCGAGAAACTTCTTGCCGGCCTGCTGCCACGCCTGCTTGTCTTTGTCAGTAGAGAGCTGAATGACTACTACCGGCTTGCCCTGGTAGTGGCGGCGCAGCGCTGCCGTGGCGGGAAATTCCATGATACAGGGTGCGCACCAGCTGGCCCACAGATCGAGGTAGATGACTTTGCCACGGTGCCGGGCCAGCAGCGCGGCCAGCGTTTGGCGGGAGCCGTCGGGGGCTACCAAGGTATCGGTGGTAGCCATTTGCTGGTTGGGCATCACCAGCGTGAATTGATCCTGATGGGTGAGGCTGCGTACGAAACGGCTTTCCGGCATCACCCAGGTGCGGTAGTCTTTCAGCAGCGGGCCGATGGGGCGGTGCATGAATTGGGCATCTTCTAATATCGAGTAGCACACCCACTCCCGCTCCAAGCCTTTATATTCTCGCTTCGCGGCAGCATACTGCCCGGCTGTGGTAGGTGGCTTATTTACAAGCAGCGCTACATAAATAGCAAAGCCCTTTAACACCTCCAGCCGCTCGCGCGAGGCTGTGGCTGGCAGCAATTGCATACTTCGCAATAGCCGCGTGTACGCCCGCACCGAATCCTGGTACGCTGCCGGAAACGAGGGTATCATCGTCTTCTTGTGCGTGGTATCAGTCAGGCGGGGTACAGAGGGATTAGCGGGGTAGAGCGCGTGGTAGCTTATACCCTTGAGCAGGTAGATGAAGGTGCGAAGCTGCAACTCCCGCGTCAGGGTAGTAGCTACCACCGGCCGGATGCCGGGCCGGGTACGTACTATGGCCACCAGGCTGTCGCCGGTGCGGCGCAGGCGCTGCCAGTAACGCATATATTCCTCCAGGGTAGGCGGCATCCAAACAAGGCTGTCACTTTGGAAATGTACGCTGCCCCAGTTGCTCAAATCACCCAGGCTGAACACGCCGCGCCAGAGGTCGTGATAGATTTGCAGTTCAGCGGGGTATTTACCGGAAAAGGAATACTTCGTAGCTGACTCATTGTATCGGACGGTAATAATATCACCGGGCATCACCAGCAGTACCGGCTGCTCCTGCGGCTTATCCAGATCCATGTAAAAGTAAACGGGTACCGGCAGATAAGAATTCTCGTCGAATGTGATGCGCAGCGTATCGCCGGGTTCTACTGAGTGGTTTTCCAAGTGATCTTTGCCTTTTTGCAGAATATCAGGCCATGCAGGGTGAATAGCGTCCCCATCTTTACTAGCAATCAGCAGTGCTTCCCGCCGCTGGGCATAGCTGCTACTACTAGCAAACAAAGCAAATACCACAGCGAGCAATAGAATCCGACACATCAGCATAGCGTAATAGGTAGTTGTGAATCAATTCAATATCTCACAACTAACGCATACTACCTGACAATCAATATAGCGCGCTTAAAATACTTGCCCAGCCGCTACCTGCGCCTCTTGGAAAGCCTGCATGTCCAGGCCCAGCGCCTCGCCCTGGGTTTGCAGGTAGGCTACTAAGTGCTCGGTGGGCATGTTGCCGGTCAGCTCGTCTGTGGCCATTGGGCAGCCGCCGTAGCCGCCCAGCGCCCCATCGAAGCGGCGGCAGCCGGCGTGGTAGGCGGCGGCTACCTTTTCCTGCCAGGCATCGGGGGTGGTGTGTAAGTGCGCCCCGAAGGTGATGTCGGGGAAAGCCGGAAGCAGGGTTTCAAACAAGGGCGTGATGGTGGCGGCTGTACTCACCCCAATGGTATCCGACAGGGCCACAATGCGCACGCCCAGCGCCGCTAGCCGGCGTGTGAACTCCGCCACAATATCCGGGTGCCACGCCTCACCGTAGGGATTTCCAAAACCCATCGACAGGTACACAACTAACGTTTTGCCTACCCGCCCGCACAATGCCTGCATCTGCGCTACCTCTTCCAGGGCCTCCGCAATGGTTTTGTTGGTGTTGCGCCGCTGGAAGGTTTCGGACAGGGAAAGCGGGAAGCCGAGGTAGGCAATTTCGGAGAAGCCAGCCGCCGTTTCGGCCCCGCGCAGGTTGGCCACAATGGCCAGCAGCTCGGTGGGCGAGTTGCCGGTGTCGAGGCCGGCCAGCACCTCGGCCGTATCGCGCAGCTGCGGAATGGCCTTGGCCGACACGAAACTACCGAAATCCAACGCCGAGAAGCCGACGCGCAGCAACTGGTTGAGGTAGGAAATTTTAGTGGCCGTAGGGATGAAGTCGGCCAGGCCTTGCATGGCGTCGCGGGGGCATTCAATGAGTTGCATGGACGGTGATACGTGGGTGGGGGTAGGTATACGCAAAAGTACTACGAACCCGACCAGCGACTTCGGCCCTGTTGCCTAGAACTAGGATATACGTGCTGCTGCGCCTAGCTTCGTGGCCTATGTATACTATTGGGCCGATGTGGAAACGCTCTTTATTCAGCGTACTTATTGTATTCGTGCTGGCCTGGCTGGGCCGTTCTTTTTATCAATACATGCACCTCCCTATAGATGGCGACCTGGCCGCCATCGTGGTACCATCGGGGTGGTATGCGCGGGTACTACACGACCCATTTGGGTGGGCCGTGCTTACGCATGATGCCGTGTATGCCGCTCCTAACCGTTTTTTTCGCGCATGTGCTGCTCAACCAATACTTTCGGCACGTACCCGGCTGGTTGCAGCACTTCCTTGCTCCCATCCAGAGCGTGTATGTTGCCATCGCTCTGTTGAAGCTGCTCACGCACCTGTTGCTACTCTACTTGTTGGCTGTTTACGCCACGGGTGCCAGCAAGCTGAATCATCGAGGGCTGTGGCTGGTCATGGCGCTGTTGCTCCCTTTGTTTCAGACGGCAGGCTACAACCTCCAGATGGGCATCATTGACCATGCCACTACTTACGCCGCGTTTTACGCCCTACCTATGGCACTACTGCTGCTGCTGCTATTGCCTTTTTATCGGGCCGCACAGCACGGCGTATGGCGGCCACTCCGGTGGGTTGAGCTAATCGCCTTGATCGGCCTGACGATGGTAGTAGCCTTCAACGGCTCCGTTGTGCTAGGGGCAGTGGCCGTGTTGCTACCTGGCATTGTGCTCTATGCGCTTCGCCGCCAGGCGCAAGTAGATAAGACGTTTTTATGGTCTTCCTGGCAGCCCATTTTGCTGCTCAGCTTGCTGGGCCTGTTGTGCGTCTACTCGTTGTACATTGGCCTTAACAACAGCGAGAACCCTACCGTACTACCCTCGCTGTGGGAGCGGTATCAGCGGTTGCCACTGGGTTTTTTCCGGCAGTTCACGGTGAAGTTGGGCCTTCCTCTGTTGCTGGTCATGCTCCTGCTCAATGCGCAGCTGATTCGGCGGGTACTGCCAGCTACTTCCGAGGGGCAGCACCTGCTCCGCAGTCTGCGCTGGCTGGCCCTATTTGCCCTAGTCTATATTCTGCTGCTTCCGCTGGGTGGCTACCGCCCCTACCGGCCGCTGCTGCTCCGCCGCGATACGGTGCTACCCATTATTCTGGGCATGGTGTGCCTATACGGTGCCTCCTCCTACTACGTGTGGCGCTACCTACCCATGGGCCGGCTGCGGGTAGGCTACATAGTGCTCCTGGGTGTATTCTCTGCTATCTTTCTAAATGCCGACCGGCTGCACATCTCGCCGGTTGATAACAACAACTGCGAGCAACAGGCGCTATCCTATCTGGCCCACGCACCAGCCGGCGTAGTGCAATTGCCGCAAGCGTGCCCCGTTTTGAGCTGGAACGTGGCTACTGATCCCGCTCAGACCACCGTACAGGCGCAGCTACTCAACTTGTGGGGTATTACGCGGGGTCTCACAGGGTACTACCAGCAACCTCCGGACCCAACTCAGCAGTTGCTCCCTACCCCACCGAACTAGTTTGGGACGCGGGAAGTTGAGAGGAAGATTTACGTCTTCCTTCATGCTCCTATCCTCCGCACACCGCTTTGCTGCCTGGCTCTTTCTACTTATTTTAGTTTCTTCCTGCGGCAAGCAGCAAACCCTGCAAGGCATTTTCAATCAACCCCGTACCCCGCACGAGGCCTATGCCCGCCAACTGCACCAAACCCGCCTCGACGAAACCGCCCTGGGCCGCGACTGGCTCCAAGCAGCCGACCAGGCCCTGCGCGATTCGCTGGTCGTGACGCTGCCCTTCCGGGAAACCGGCATTTTTCGGGCCGATAAAGCCTCCGCAGCCGCATACCGCTACGCCGTACGGGCCGGCGAAACCATTCGCGTGACGCTCACCCTAAGTCCCGGCACCGATGCCCGTGTGTTTCTGGATGCGTTCGAGCTGAACCCCGACCGCCCTACCCCCCAGCCCATCACCTCGGCTGATACCACAGCGCTTACCTTCAGCTACGACGTGAAAGATGACCACCAGCACCTGCTGCGCGTGCAGCCCGAGTTGCTGCGCGACGGCCGCTATACCGTTCGCATTCAGCGGGCGCCTTCGCTGGGCTTTCCGGTGAAGGGTAAGAGCGACGTGGCAGTAGGCAGCTTTTGGGGCGCCAACCGCGACGGGGGCAAGCGCCGCCACGAGGGCATCGACATCTTTGCCAAACGCGGTACGCCTGCCGTGGCCGCCATAGATGGCTACGTGACGCGCACCGGCGTAACCAACCTCGGCGGCAACGTGGTGTGGCTGGCCGATGCTGAGCACGGTCAGCACATCTACTACGCTCACCTCGACAAACAACTCGTGCAGCCCGGCCAGCAAGTGCGCCAGGGCGACACGCTGGGCCTGGTAGGTAACACTGGCAACGCCCGCACCACACCGCCTCACCTGCATTTTGGCATCTACCGGGGCGGACGCGGGGCTGTAGACCCCTACCCTTTCATTCGCCATGCCGATGCTACCCCGGCCGCGCCGCGCACCAAGACAGAGCGCCTGGGTGAGTGGGTGCGTGTGCAGGATAAAAGCACTGATTTACAGTACAGTCCCGCAAAGAAAGCCGGGCGCGTAGCAGCGTTGCCCCGCCACACTCCCCTATTGGTGGTAGGCAGCCAAACTGACTGGTACCGTGTACAACACCCCGATGGCCAACTGGGCTACGTGGCGGCCCGCGCCGTGGTACCCGCTACCACGCCCCTGCGTCGCGAGAGTCTCACCCGCTCCACCGACCTCCTGGCTACCCCCCTCCCCACGGCACCGATGCTGGACACCCTACCCGCCCAAACCAAAGTAGCTGTGCTGGGCGAATTTGGTGGCTACCAGCTAGTACGCGCCGCCAGCGGCAGCCTGGGCTGGCTGACAAAAACGCCTGCTTCCTGATGAGCTGTTAGCTGTTAGCTGTTCAGATACGCTTAGGACCGCATAGCAGCCGAAGGTTTGCAAAAGATAACTCAACAATAAACTCAGCAACTTCATCTTTCGCTCATGCGCCACGCTCTACCTTCGAGCCGGTGATTGGAGTACAGCGCGGCATATTCTCTTCGGAGGGTGTGCCGCGTTTGCGTTGGCGGCACTTCAACTTAGTGCTGCTCAAAACACAAAAGCCGCCCCGCAGTGTATGCAGGGCGGCTTTTTTGTATCAATTTTGACAACAACTACTCGGCAATAACGACGGCTTTGCCCAACGTTTTGGCATAGGCGATGCGCCGCTCGCGGCCGGTATTCGAGGTATAGTCGAAGCCCACGGCTTTGGTATCGGCTTTCACGGCGCGCCAGTTTTCGGCATCTACGTTGGCGGGCTGGGTAGCGGCACGCGGCACAGCCGGCTGCGTAAACCGGTCGTCGGCAAAGAAGGTGTTCATGGCCTGCAAAATCGCAATTTCCTTGGCGCGGGTGGTAGCTGCCTGCGGGTCTTCCAGGTTGCGGGCTTCAATGAGGGCAACGGCCGGAATCATTTCCTTACGCAACGTATCGCCGGTGCTGGTCAGGATGATGAAGCGGGCCTGGGCATTCAGAATCTTTGCGCCTTGCAGTTGCAGAATGAAGTTATCCTTGGTTTTGGCGCTGGAAAAATAGTGCGTGGTGCGCACCGTATTCAAGATGCTGCGGGTGGTAAGGCGGTTGCTTTCCGTAGGCGGCGAATACACTTTGTCGGCATTCTTGGAGTTTCCTACTTCGCGCTCGGTATTGATGCAGGAAGTGACCTGGAGCAACAAAGCAGCGGCGACACCGGAGAGAAGAAGTTTTTTCATTGTGCGGCCGTGGCCAATTAAAATCATGCGGCAAGATACGCGGCTGACTCGCTTCACAAATCAACCCACCGCGCCCGACCGCGAATTTTATACCAGAATTGGCTATCGGGCGCGTTCTTTTCTGCCTTTCTTATACGCATCAGGTAATGTCAGGGTCACATGCCCGACGCGTTCTTACAACCAGCTCAACTCCAGCCCAAGCGTCCAGCGGGGTAGCTCGGGGTAGCGCGTTTGGGCACTGGAAGTGAAGGTATCGGCCAGGCGGTAGCGGCCTACCAGCGCAAAGCGCCCGATGCCGGCGCGGGCACCTACGCCGTACGGCCAGCGCCGCACATAGCTCAGCCCCCGCTCGGATACGCGCTGCTTGCGGGCTCCATTCGGGCCGGGGCGGTCCTCGTAGAAGTGCGTGCTACCCATCACCCAGCCGCCCCAGCCCAGTAGGTCCACGTAGCGCCCAATGGCGTTGCCGCGTCGGCCGTAGTTGATGCGCACAAAGCCGTGGGCCTGCGCCTGGTGCAGCGCCAGATACTCTGTATGGTGCTGCGCAGAAGTGGGCAGCACTTTCTGGTCGTTCTGACGCAGGTAGTACGCCAGGCGGTCGTAGCGCAGATCGGCGCCTAAGGATAGCGTTTGGTTCAGGCGCCACTTGTTGCGCAGACCCACAAAGATGTCCGCTGAGCGGCCGTATTCCAGCTCTGCCCCCGTACCGGCCGAGGGCCCCACCACAGCTGCGTAGCCGAAGTAAAAATGATTGTAAAAAGCCCGGTTGGGGCCATAGATCTCGTAGGTAGTATCGTTGGCGACATTGGCGCGCAGTAGTATTCGTTGTGCCTGGGCGGCGGGTAGCCACCAGGCCAGCAGCAAGCCCAGCAAGCCTACTCGTTTCAGTACCAGCATCATGGCGTAGCAGTGTAGGTTTGCGTGAAGCCCCAATAGTGCACGCGTAGCATGTCGCCGGGCTGGAGCAGGCGCAGGGGCACTTCCAGCACGGCCCGCTGAGTCACATCGCGCACCTCATAGCGGCGCAGCACGCCCTGGCGGTTGGCAATGTGCCAGTAGAGGTAGCGCGGCGGCTCCTGAAGCACGGGTTCCTCTTCGGCGGGTGCCTCAGGGATAGGCACGGTCGATTCCTTCCCCAGAGCGGGCACTTCGTTGGGGCGCGCGGCCGGCGTCACGGCCCGCACCGAATCGGCGTAGAGCGGTAGCGTGCGCGCGGGCACCGTTGCCGCGGCCACCCGAATGACAACGGCCACCACCGAATCGTGTCGCACAAAATCGAAGGTAGGCTCCGGAGTAGCCGCTAGGCCAGCCGGCGCCAGCAGAGACGCAATTTGCGGACGGCCGTAGCCGTGGGCGTAATCATAATACGGATATAATTCCCCTGCCTTTTCCAACTTTCGAAACACCTCCATTGCCGTGAGCTGACGCTGTTGCTGCCATACACACGCCGCCAGCCCTACTATCAGCGGACTGGCAAACGAGGTTCCCTCAATGCGCTCATACCCACCGGGTGCGGCCACCAGGGCTGTGCCGAAAGCCACCACGTTGGGCTTCAGCCGCCGACCGGCACCGGGGCCATAGCTGCTAAAGTCGCTGTGCAGGTACGTGTCGGGGTCGAGTCCTCCGACGGTCAGCACCGAGTCGCCGTCGGCGGGCGTGCCAATGGTGTGCCAGTCCTCGTCCTCGCCGTCGTTGCCGGCGGCATTCACCACCAAGATGCCTTTGCGCGCCGCCATTTCGGCCGCGCGGGCAATCAGGCTGATGCGGCCGTTCATCTGCTCGGGAAAGTAGCGGCGGTTGGTGTACCCTAAAGAGGAGTTGATGATATCGACGCCTTGGCGGTCGGCCCACTCGGCGGCGGCCAGCCAGGCTTCTTCCTCGGCATATCGCTCCCGAAACATCTGCTCGGTGCGGGCCAGCAGAAACTCGGCACCGGGGGCCAGGCCCAGGTAGCTGCCATCGGGTAGGGCGCCTGCCACGCAGGACAGTACCTCGCCGCCGTGGTTGGCTCCGTGGTACACGTTGGGCTGACGTTTAAGAAAATCATACGTCGCCACAATGCGCTTTTCGGTGCGCAGATGCTCAAACGCCGGGTGGCTGTCTACCCCATTGAAGCCCGCATCGAAGATGGCAATGCGAAGGCCGCGGCCGTTGAGGTGGGCCCGGCGGAGTTGCACGGCGCCCAGACTCTCCGTCTGACGACGGGCCAACTGGCGGTTGACGGTCGAAATCTGCATAGAAGCTCCTTCCGCTGCTGTGGTGTGCGCTGCTAGTTGTAGCTGACGTTCCGGCAACAGCGTCACGCTGAGCACGCCCGGCAACCGGCGCAGTACCTGCGCCTGAGCTGGCGTAGCCCGGCACACTACCCCATTCAACCACCGGCTCACCAGGGTCACCGAGTCAGCAGTGGCAGAGAGGGCGTGCAGGTAGGCCGGGCGTACGGGGTAGTCGGTGCTATCAGCCGTGGGCAGATGCTGACGCACACGTCGGGCTAGTGCCGCTGGGACGAAATAGGCTTTAGGATTAAAATCAACGCCTTTTTTATCGCGCAACTGCACCCAATAGCGGGTGGTGGGTGCCTGCGCCTTTCCTGTCGAAGGTAGCCATACACCTACCCCCAACAGCAACTGGCAACACAAGAAGTAAATGCGTTTACTCACAAAGTTCAAAAGCCAAAACGAAACGAGGCGTAAGGTACAACGCGAATGGCATACCCGTTGGCCAAGAACGAATGCATCATCAGTCAAGATTAGCGCATCTGTAGATATTCATTTTTCCTACTATTATTGCTGATGGCCAACTGCTCTATGCAACTTACCTTTCCCGGAAAAGCACAATATATCATCCCGGCCAGAGTTTTTGCGTATACAACACAGTTCGCCAGTAAGCCCAACGGTAGCCGGCCTATCACTTTGTTTATCCCCTGAATCTTAAATACATGACCTCTCCTCTTTCCCGTGTGGCATTGACTGCTCTTCTGGGCGGCACCCTCTTGATTGCCCCCGGATGTAACAAAAAAGAAATTGCTGCCCTTCAGCAGCAAAACCAAGAATTAACCCGTTCGCGGGAGCAATTACAAGCCGAAAAAGATGCGCTGGCTCAGGAAAAAACGCGTTCGGAAGAAGAATTGCGCTCCAGCCTGCTCAATAAAAACCAGCAGGTAAGTCAGCTCAACGAGAACCTGGGCATGACGCAGCAACAGCTCAAGGAGCGTGAGGCTCGCATTGCGGAGCTACAGCGCGTGCTAGACGAGCAGCAGGAGCGGGTGCAAAATTTGCGGCAGCGCGTAGCCGACGCACTGCTAGGCTTCAACGCCAATGATTTGCAGGTGCAGCTCAAAAACGGCAAAGTATACGTATCGCTTTCGGAGCAATTGCTGTTCAAATCGGGCTCTACTAAGGTGGACCCCAAAGGTCAGGATGCCCTTAAAAAGCTGGCAACCGCGCTGCAAGGCAACAAAGACGTGAACGTACTAGTAGAAGGCCACACCGACGATGTGCCGATTGCCCGCGGCACTGCCGGTATGCAAGACAACTGGGACCTGAGCGTGCTGCGTGCCACGGAAATTACCCGCCTGCTCACTACCAACGGCCTCAACCCCGACCAGGTAACCCCCTCGGGCCGCTCGAAATATTTGCCGATTGTAGCCAATAATTCGGCCCAAAACCGTGCACTCAACCGCCGCACAGACATCATTCTGACCCCAAAACTGGACGAGTTGTTCCAGATTTTGGAGCAGAATTAGAAAGTGGTGAGGTTGTACAGTGGCGAAGTAAAAATACGGCTGTCATCCTGAGCGGAGCGAAGGACCTTATCACGTCAGAGCGACAAGCGTAACAACGACTTGTTCTAACGTGATAAGGTCCTTCGCTCCGCTCAGGATGACAGCCGTTTTGCTATTCACTATTTCACAACCTCGCAACTTCACCACTTCTCACAGCCCGTATTTGCTGATGAGGTAGATGAGGGCGGCCATGCTGGCGCCTCCCATTTCCAGCTCGCGGCGGTTTACCTTGTCGAAGGTGTCGGCGGCGGTGTGGTGGATGTCGAAGTAGCGCTGGTCGTCGCAATCGTAACCGATGAGGGCTTTCACCTGGCCTTTCAGCGGGCCGATGTCGGTGCCGCCGTGGCCGGGGCCGATTTCCTCGCTGTGGTAGGGCACGAACAACGGTGCCCAACTCTGGATTTTAGCCAGCGTGGCGGGGTCTGCCTCTACCCCGAAGCCGCGGGGCGTAAACCCACCTCCGTCCGATTCCATAGCGGCCACGTGCTTTTCGTTGGCAGCTTTAGCTAACTCGGCGTATTTCAGGCCGCCGCGGGTGCCGTTTTCCTCATTCATAAAGAATACGGCGCGCACGGTGCGCTCGGGGCGCAGGCCGGTGGCTTTTAACAGGCGTAGTACTTCCATGCTTTGCACAATGCCGGTGCCATCGTCGTGGGCGCCTTGGGCCAGGTCCCAAGAGTCGAGGTGGCCGCCTACGCTGATGATTTCGTCGGGATATTTCGAGCCTTTCAGCTCGCCTACCACGTTGTAGCTTTTCACCTCGGGTAGCTGCTGGCATGCCATTTCCAGCTCGAAGGTGAGGGTAGGATTGGCTTTGAGGAGTTGGCTGAGCTGGTCGGCGCCATTGGTGCTGAGGGCGGCGGCAGGTACCTTGTTCACCTTGTCGTCGTAGCTCATGGTGCCGGTGTGCGGGTAGTCGTCGTGGGCCAGGGAGAGGCTACGCACCAGGGCACCCACCGCGCCGCGCTTGGCCGCTTCGATGGCCCCGCGGCGGCGCTGGTCGCCGGCGTCGCCGTAGGCCCTACCCGTCTCGATGAAGGTAGGGTTCATGGGGCGATTATAGAAGATGAACTTACCCTTCACCTGGTTGTCGGGCATGGCGGCTAGCTGGTCCCAACTGGTCACTTCCACCACGCCTGCTTTCAGCTTGCCTTTGGTGGCTACCGAACCGCCCAGGGCGCATACGTTGAACTTAGTGGCTTTGCTACCGACTTTGGCTTCGGCCTTCTCTTTGGCGCCGCGTACCCAATGCGGCACCATTACTTCCTGTAAATACACACGGTCGAAGCCGGCCTTTTCCATGGCGGCTTTGCCCCATTCCACGGCCTTTTGCGCCTCCGGCGAGCCGCTGAGGCGGCCGCCTACCTGGCTGGTGAGCTGGCGCAGGTTCTCGTAGCTCTGCCCGCGCAGCAGGGCCTCGTCGTAAATAGTGCGGATGGCCAGCGAGTCGATTTTGGAGGCAGACTGGGCCTGGGCAGCGGGAGCCAGCAGGGCCGCCAGGGCCACGGCCGCTACCCCGCGAGAGAGAAAGCGCATGTAGTGAGGGGTATGGTAGAGAGTCAGAAAAGCAGTCAGAACGAAGTCGCAATATAGAAAGCCTGCCCAGGGGAAGAAACGAAAGCGCCTTATTTCGCCCCGGCGCCGTAGTGCTGCACTGCCACCGTACCGGGGCCACCAGCGCGGGGCAGTTTCACCTCAAACAGATAATCATACTCATTATCAGCTATTTCCTGTAGTGGGCGCGTCACCTGCAATTCGTCCAGCAAAGGCAAAATCGTATTGGAGTGCCCAACTACCACCACGGTTTTGCCCGCGTATTCCTGCCGGATTTGCTCGGCCAAGCCCCGTTGGTTGCGGGGGTTGTACACAATGGGCGGCAGCCGTAGCGCGGTGGCCAGCGGGGCCACCGTCCCGCGGGTGCGGCGGGTGTCGGTCGTAAAAATGGCCGTTACGGGGCGACTTTCCAGCAGTTCGCGTAGGGCCACGGCGCGCTGTTCGCCGGCTGGTGTCAGGGCCGGATCCGGCAGGTTGGGACCCGGGTCTTTCTCGGCGTGACGCACGATGTACACCGTGGTAACGCTGGCCTGGCCGGGGTTGGCCGAGCGCGTGCTACCGCAACCGGCGAGCAATAGAAAAGAGAAAAAGAGAAGTAGAATGTTGCGCATAGCGGGTGGAAGTAGGGGCGCCTGGTAGCCGCCCGTGAGGGTGAGATAGTTAGAATGAACAACTGCCGAAATGAGGCCCGCTCAGTAACAAAGCAGGCGAACGGGCGCCCGCAAGGCGCTTCTACAGGCTCATAATCTGCTTCAGTTCAGCGGGGCTCACCGTGAGCAGCCCTACCTTGGGTAGGCGCCCGGTGAGGATGCGCCAGTTGGGTTCCTGCTGAAAAATAGGCCGCAGCAATGCCAGCGCTGCGGGCACCTGCTGCTTATTAGCTAGGCTGATGGCGTGCCAATACTTCATTTCCAGGTTCTGCGGAAACATTTTCTCGGCGGCCTCATACTCGCGGATGGCGCCGGGCACGTCATTTTTCTCCACGGCTAGGTCGCCGGCGTTCATGTGCTCGTAGGCGCGGTGCAGGTTCAGCAGACGGCGCAGTTCCTGGAGTGGCTCCGCGGCATCGTCCACGCGCAGGTCGATGAGACGGTCGGCCCAGGGGCCTTCGGTGGCGGTGCCGCGCACCACCAGCAGTGCCGCCGACTGCCGCCCGCGGATGTCGCCGCCCGCTGCCTGAGCCGCGTCGAGGGCAGCCAGCACGCGCTCGGCCAGGGGTAGGGTGGCGTTTTGCTCGTAGGCCTTGGCCATGGCGGCGGGCACCGTATTGTTGAGCATCATGTTGGCCTGCACCGAAAATTGATTACCCTTGACGTGACCAGCCTCATCGATGCACTTTTTGCCCGTGTGGGTGGCCACGTTGCCCTTGGCGTCGAGGATGGCGACTTGGCGCACGTCGCGGCTTTCGTCGGCGGCCAGCAGCGCATCCAGCGTCTGCTGGGCGGTTTTGCCGCTTTTGAGCAGGGCCAGTCCGCGCGGCCCGAAGGATTTGTTGGTGAAAGACTGTGTCGCCACCACGCCTACCCCGGCCTCACCCCAACTCACCGACGTACCCACCGAAAACCAGTGGCTCTGCACGGCCACGGCCATATCGCCGGTTTTCAGGTCGCGGGCCACGATGGAAAACGTGTGCGCCAGCGGGTCGGTGACGGAGTATACCTGGGCCGAGGCGAAACGGCTAGCAAGCAAGACGAGAAAACACAGGATGGTTTTGCTGAACATAGGAATGGCGTGAAGTCGGTTTCAAGATAAAGCAGAAGACGCACATACAGCCCTCTCATCGTGTCTCCGGGCAAATGGAAACGCGATGAGAGGGCCGTATGTGCGTCTTCTTACAGTACCTGCCAGATTCCGGGCACAGCAGTATAACCTGTTACTGCTGTGCCCAGTAGCCTCTTATTTCGCCTTCAGCAAACGGAAGCTTTGGGCCGTTTCGCCCGTCGTCAACCGCACCAGGTACATACCTTCGGCCAGGTTTCGGCTGTCCACCGGGAATTGGTAGTTCCTGCCGGCTTCGGCGGTACCAGCAGCAATGCGCTGGAGCAGCCGCCCGGTTACGTCGTAGAGTTCGAGCACGTAATTTTGCGTTTGGGCCTGCTGGAATTCAATGACTGCCTCCTCCGTGAAGGGGTTTGGATAAATGCTGAGCTGCTTATTCATACTTCCTACCTCATCCGTGAGGTGCTGGGCACTGCTCGTAGCGGTGGCTAGTAGCTTAGCCGAGTTGCCATCCAGCGGACAGCCGGCACTGTTGAGTTTCTCGAGCTTATCCGCTAGTGCGTTTGCTGCTTTTTTATCCTTGCTCGTGAAAGCCGCATTTACATCGTTGATAAGCTTCTGCGTATCGCCCCGGTAGGGCGCGCCGTAGCCTACTGTGCTGCTACAAATATTTTGCAGCGCCGCTACCGATTGCCGGCCCAGGTTGTAGTTGCCACCACCACCGGACTTCAGCACTTCCAGCAGCGTTTTGGTCTTGAGTTCGGCGGGGGCTGACTGAAATATACTCCGATAGAGGGTAGTGGGGGTGTAGCATCCCCACCGGTCGGGGTGGTTTTTCCAGTAGCCTAGCCCGCAGCCCTGGGCCACGGCATTGTCGCTAACGGTTACCGACACCACCGCGGAGGTAGCTGCCAGCCCTTTCTCGTCGGTGGCGACGGCCGTGAGGGCGTAGGTGCCGGCTCCTACCCCACTCCAAGTATAGGTGTAAGGAGCAGTCAGCACTTCCCCTAGCTTGGTGGTTCCTGCAAAGAATTCCACCTTCGCTACGCGGCCATCGGCGTCGGTGGCGTCGGCTGTGAGGCTGATGGTGGCCGGCGCACTGAAACTGGCGCCAGGGGCCGGCGACGTGAGACGAACAACGGGCGCTTCATTAGCTCGGATGGTGATGGTGTAGTCCTCTGCCTCACCGTAGGTCATCGACGACGATGACTGCCCGCTCGTTATCTGAGGGCTATACGTGCTCCGTACCCGCATACGCGTGGTGCCCAGGCGCGCTGTGGCCGGAATAGCAATGGTAGTTGCGAAAGGAGACGTGGAAGAAGTAGGCGAGGCGTATACAAACTCTCCTTCGTCGTCGAAATCCTTGTCTTGGTTGAAATCGATCCACACGCCAAAATACATGGAGTAGTTGGCCGCCTGCATTTGCATGGCGTAGCTTTCGCCGCGGGTAAGGGTAGTGGTGAGCGTACCAGTTGGAGGATAGATGGTGTAGCCATTGGCCGTGCCACCTCCGCAGCCCGAATTAGCATTTGCCAACGTGCTGAAGCTAAAGTTATTGATCAGCGTTGCGTAGTTAGTACAACCATCGGCGTACGTCGGTTGCTCGTAGTCTTTTGTAGCAATGGAGTAAGCGCCCAGGGAAGCATAATCGGAGTTGGCCCCGAGTGCGCCCACCGTACCATCAATGGTCAGATAATACACCCCGGCTGGCCACGTGCCTTCCAAGGAGGCCGAAAGCGTGGCCGGGTCGGCCGTGGCTACTACGGTGCCGGCCGCGTCGCGTAGGGTCAGCAGCACGTCCAGGTTAGGGTGGGCAGGATCGGGGCGGACGCTGAGGGCCAACGGGCCGCCGGCGTGTTTGATGGAGAAGACGTCTACATCCGTTGTGGTGGAAATAACACCCTGGTTGGCCGCCCCCGATACCACCCCGCCTGCGCCTACCACCAGCGGGGTAGCCGAGGCCAGGTCGTTGCCGTGGTCATCGGCCCGGTAGCCAAAGCCGTTCATGGTGCTGATTTTCAGCAGATCATCTTCCATATTGTTGGCGTAGGGATACTCACCCTTGCTCCACTGCGCCACCGGCACATAATAGCCCACTCCCATGATAGGAGCCCAAGACTGCTGACCAGCAAAATAGCCTTCGGCGGGGGTAGTGCGGCCATCGTGCCCCAGATACAGGGTGTGTCCGCCCTCGTGCGAGCCGGCTTCGCCGGCCCCTTTCACGCCTCCGTTGAAGACCCAGCAGGGCGTTTCGCCGTAGCTAGTGCCACCCCAGGCGAAGGACCCAATATAGGCTACGCCCCCGGCCCCAGGGTAGAAGTCGGTGGTAGGCGTGAAAATAACCCGCATCCGCCGGTTGGCCGGCGCCTGGTTGAACACGGCTTCACTCGTGGTTACATTCAGGGCAAAGGGGCGGTAGTCCTCGCTAACCAGTTTCCACACCTCGGTCATTTCGCGTTCCGACAGAGTCGCGGGGGCTGCCTCAATGGGGTTGCCGTCGTTGAAATTGTAATTCCACAGGGTATTGGTTACCGTCTGCCCGTCAAAATCGAGGTACAGCACGGCACCAGCACCCGGCAAGCTCTCCAGGGCCGGCACGGCCGCTGCCACCGTTACGCTGGTAGTCGATTGAGTGGCAGGGGCGATGTTCTCCCGGTCTTGGTAGCCCACGCACAGCACTTTGTCGATGTCTTCTTCCGTCAGAAACACCGAGCCGTCGGCGGTAGAGGAAAAGCGGTAGTATTTCTTTTCATCGCGCAGTATTACCGAGCCCGTGGCCTCCCGGTCCGATACCTTCAGGTAGAACGTGCTGTGCTTGGTGCTGGTTACTTCGCCGAAGAACAACTCGGCGGCTCCCTGCCGCTTGCTTGCCGTGAGGGTAAGCGCCAGCGCCTTGCCTTCGGGTAGGGCCTGACGCACTGCTGCGCCTCCCCCCTTGGCACTGACCGCCGCCTGGACGGGCTTTTTGTATTGCGCGGCCACTTCCTTCAATTTGCCCAAATAGAGCGGTTTCTGGCCGTAGGCCGGCACCCAAAGCCCCCCAAACAAGAGCAGAATCAATACGCAGTAGATGTTTTTCATAGAATGTAGAATGAAGTGGAAAGGATGAATGGTGTGGTTTAGTATGGGAAAGAGTCGGCACGGCACGGCGTGCCCTTTCGCTGCCAGGGAGCGTGCGGCGCTTACTTTCTGGTTAGCGTAACTTGTATTTCTGAGCCTGGCCCTGCGGGCGTAGTAGTCGCCGGCGTAAAGAGGTTAGGCGAGCGTATAGTCAAGCGTTCCGCCGTCAGCTGGTAGGTAGCGAGCCACACCATATCCTCCCGCGAAAAGCTGAGAAACTGGCCATTAGCCTTATAATGCATCACCGCACAAGGCTCTGTGGCAGTAGCGTATACAGCAAGGGTAGCAGGACCAAACGTGATAGTGGAGCCCGGCCGGATAGCCTGACACAGCGTAGCAATACTTACTGGCGTAGCCGATTGCTCAACAACAGTCCACTCGCCTACCAGCGTAAGTTGCGAAGCCTTGCTTTTTCCTGGGTGCTGCACCTGGGCACACCCCACGCAGTGCAGGGCCAAAAAGAGCACTTGCACGATAGACAGTGTCACGGTTAGTTTCATAATTCCCTATCACCTCATTCACGAACTATACAGAGCCTAGCATTAGGCACCAGCTTCTTTATCTCTTATTCTCTCCTAATCCTTTGCCCATCCGGCAGAAGGCAGACTAATGGACTACCCTCTGGATATAAACTACTGACTACTTCGTAGCTATAGGAGCATCAGCGAAGCAGAACAGGTGTGGTATAAATAGACTGCATGCTATAATTATTACCTTACTATTCAAAATATAATTAGAATGTTTATATAAAATGAGAAATGTTAAAATGGTCTCCTCCTATGCCATTTACGCGTGAGGGCTAGGTAGCCAGCCTATATTCACTGACGGGTGCATGCTATGGACCGCAAACAAAATTTCCTTCTTCTCGCTTACCTTGACGCTTTGTAGCATAGCTCTCCTACCTTCTTCTCATCACTCCCTTGCCTACCCCCGCTATCCACGTCCGCAACCTGACCAAACGCTACCAGGACCGCGCCGTGGTGCAGGATATTTCCTTTGCTCTGACGGCGGGCGAAACGCTGGTGCTGCTCGGCCCCAGCGGCTGCGGCAAAACCACGCTGCTCAAGATGCTCAACCGCCTCATCGAGCCCGATGGCGGCAGCATTGAAATCAACGGCCACGACATCCGGCAGCAGAACCCCGCCGAGCTGCGGCGCGGCCTGGGCTACGTGATTCAGCAAGTAGGGCTGCTGCCGCACTACACTGTAGCCGAAAACGTGGCCGTGGTGCCCAAGCTCCTGAAACACAACCCGGAGCAGATTGTCCACCGCACCCAAGAGCTGCTCACGCGCCTGCACCTTCCGCCCGCGCAATACGCCGGGCAGTACCCGCGCCAGCTTTCAGGTGGGCAGCAGCAGCGCGTGGGCATTGCCCGCGCCCTAGCCGCCGATCCGCCCATTGTGCTGATGGATGAGCCCTTCGGCGCCCTCGACCCCATCACCCGCGCCGCCATCCGGCAGGATTTCCGGGAGCTGGACGAACTGCGCCGCAAGACCATTGTGCTCGTGACCCACGATGTGCAGGAGGCCTTTGAGTTGGCCGATCGGATTGCGTTGCTGAATGGTGGGCAGATTCAGCAGATGGGCACGCCGCGGGAGCTACTGTTCTGCCCGGCCAACGACTTTGTGCGCCAATTCTTTGCCGCCGAGCGGCTGGCCTTGCAGCTGCGCGTGCTGTGCTTGGCCGATGTCCTGCCGTTTCTGCCGGCTACTCCCGCGGCCGCTGAAGAAGCTTCAACCCTACCGGCTACTGCTTCGGTGCAGGAGGCCCTGGAGCTGCTCAGCGGCGCGCCTGGTAGCCAGATAGGCATCAGCGAGACGAACAAGCGAGTAGACCTTTCGGGGCTGATGGCGGGGTTTGAGCGGGCATTAGCAGCGGCAGCATCCTGAGCTTCGGACCGCGGCTTCGCCCAACGTTGCACCAGTTGTGGTCCCTACCTGGCAGTCGGCGCTAGTAAACCCTGGCCGCTACGCACAGTGTGTTGGCGGGCTTTCGGGTTGCTAAAATATTTAGTGCGCTGTACCTTAGCTAAAAAATGTACTTGATTCCGTATGGCTACCCGTAAGAAAAGTACCGCCACGTTTGTACCCGATGTCATGCACGTAGCTGACTCAGACGCCATGGAAGTGCTGGATACAGATACAGAACTAACGCCCGCACACACCTCCGACCTGGATGCCTCGCTGTGCGCCACGTGCGGGGAGCCGCTGGCCTGGCACGAAGAAGCTTGTAGTGTGCCCGACGCCACTCCTGAAAGTCGGCCTACCCGCTCCGTCTTAGAAGTCCTGCCAGAAACCGACCCCGGCCTGACTCCGCGCCCTTTCGCCTATGCGCTGGGCCAAACCGTGCAGCCTACCCCCGATGCGCCCGCGCATACCATCGTCTGGCGTGGCCAAGTGAAAGCCCGGCACCCGCGCCTGGGCCTTATCCATCGCGTAAACGTCTACCGCCTCGACAACGGCTACTGGGACTGTTACTACGAAACGGACCTGCGCGCTGCATAAGGTCGCCGTTTCTATGCCGGGCTGCTTCTGCTACGAGGCTATTATTCGTGATTCCTACGCTGTATCCGCTACCCTACCTAGCTTCTCCAATCATCTACACCAGCCCCCGTGCAAACCCTCTCCGACCTTTTCTCCTTCTGGCATGAGCAAGCTGCTAAACTTGGTCAGCAGACCATTCAGCACATTGGCCTGACGGCGGCGGCGCTGCTGCTGGGCGTGCTGGTAGGCGTGCCCGCAGGGCTGGCGGTGGCGCGGCGGCCGCGGTGGGCGGGGCCGGTGCTGGGCTTCGCGGGTATCTTGCAAACCATCCCGAGTATTGCGCTGCTGGGCTTTCTAATTCCGCTGATGGGCATTGGCTACGAGCCGGCCATCTTCGCGCTGTTTCTGTATTCGTTGCTGCCCATTGTGCGCAATACGGTGGAAGGCGTGCGCGGTGTAGATGCTGGCGTGGTGGAAGCCGCCCGCGGCCTGGGCCTCACCAATTGGCAAATTCTGCGGCGCGTGGAGCTGCCGCTTGCCCTACCCGTTTTGTTTGCGGGCATCCGCACGGCCACGGTGATTAACGTGGGCGTAGCCACGCTGGCGGCCTACGTGGCGGCGGGTGGCCTGGGCGAATTCATCTTTGGCGGTATCGCCCTCAATAACCCCGTTATGATTCTGGCCGGCGCTATTCCGGCGGCTGGGCTGGCGGTAGCCTTTGATGTGGCACTGGCGGGCGTGCAGCGCCTGAGTGCCCGCCAGCTCACGCGGGTAGGCACGGCGCTGTTGGTGGTGCTGCCGCTATTGGGTGGCCTCTACTTGATACCCCGCGCCAGCGCACGGCTACGAGCCGGCTTCAGTCCCGAGTTTGTGGGTAGGGCCGATGGGCTACCGGGCTTGGCCACGACCTACGATTTGCACCCCAGCAACGTCATTCTGGCCCCGGCGCTGGTATACGAAGCCGCCCGCGCCGGCGAGGTAGACCTCATCGATGGCTACTCCACCGACGGCCGCATCAAAGCCTACGATCTGCGCGTGCTCCACGACGACAAGCAGGCTTTTCCGCCCTACTACGCCGCCCCGGTGGTGCGCCCGCAGGCACTGGCCGCCCACCCCCAGTTGGCGCCAGCGCTGGCCAGACTAGCCGGGCAGATCAATGATTCGATGATGACTGATCTGAATTATCAGGTTGATTATCTGCACAAAGACCCTCGCGCTGTAGCCGAAGCTTTTCTGCGGCAGCGCGGTCTGTGGGCCGCACCGCGCCCTACCCCAACCGGCGCCCCTACCATCACGCTGGGCGCCAAGATTTTTGCTGAGCAAACTATTCTGGTAGAAATGTACGCAGCCCTCATTCGGGCCAATACAGATCTAAACGTAGCCACCAAGACCGGCCTGGGCGGCACCAGTATTTGCTTCGAGGCCCTGCGGCGCGGCGAAATCGACTTGTACCCGGAGTACACCGGCACGGGCCTGCTGGTGCTGTTGCAACCCTCCGCCGCCGTGTTAGACTCACTTGGCGGCAACCCGCAAGCCGTGTATGACTACGTGCAACGAGGTTTCCGACGGCGCTACAACTTGGAGTGGCTGGCGCCGCTGGGCTTCAACAACGCCTATGCCCTGTTGATGCGGCGCCAGCAGGCCGCCAACTTAGGCATTGCCTCTATTTCGCAGTTGGGCGCCTACCTGCGGCAGTAGAAAAACTGTCGGCTCGCGGAGGCGGAGCTTTGCGGAAACGTATTTCTTTTTACTTTATTGAAACATTGTTGCATATATTTGTTGTATAGTTATTCTTCTACCTTCTTGCTTTTTGTTATGTCTTCTGACACGCTTTTTGATGCACTAGTTGTTGGTGGCAGCGTAGCTGGTCTCAGCGCCGCGCTGATGCTGGGCCGCTCACGCCGCCGCGTGCTGGTACTGGATGCTGGCAGTCCGGCCAATCGGCAGACGCCCCACTCCCACAGCTTTTTCACCCGCGACGGGGCTACCCCCCAGCAGCTGCTTTCCATTGCCCGCGAGCAACTCCTACCCTACACCACTGTACAGCTCCGCACGGCCACTGTCACGCACATCACCCCTGACGGCCACTATTTCAGCCTGAGCACCGAGGATGGACAGACTTTCCGGGGACGTAAGCTACTACTTGCCACGGGCATCCGCGATGAAATGCCCGCACTGCCGGGCTTTGCTGACTGTTGGGGCATCTCGGTGCTACACTGCCCCTATTGCCACGGCTACGAAGTGCACAGCCAACCTCTGGGCGTGCTCGGCAATGGCGACATGGGGTTTCATTTTGCTCGCATGATTCAGCATTGGTCCGCTGATCTACGTGTGTTCACGAATGGGCCTTCTACCTTCACCGCAGAGCAAACCCAGCAGTTGCAAGCCCATTCTGTCCGCATTATCGAAACACCCTTGGCGGCGCTGGAGCATGAGGCGGGTCAGCTGCGCTACCTGCGCCTGACTAGCGACGAGCAGGTACCGCTTACGGCCTTGTTTGCCCACGTACCTTTTTCCTTGCCGCTTGACTTTCATGCACAACTTGGTTGCGAACTCACGGAAAACGGGCACCTGCGCACCAACGAGATGGGCGCTACTACGGTGCCCGGCGTATTTGCGGCAGGCGACCTTACTACGCCGATGCGGCAGATATCCGTTGCCAGCGCTCAGGGTGGCATGACAGGTGGTGCTCTAGACCGGGAATTGATAGCAGCAGACTTCTAACGCTATTGCTTCGCGGTAGGCGATGCAAGAGGGCGCTGGTCAACTTTACTTAGCCGAGCCAGTATCAGTACTATACTTACTGGCTACCCACATGCTCGATTTTATCCGCAATACATTTCAGGCGGCGTCACCGGCGGCGCGCACACCTTCTACTCACTCCAACGCTTCCAAAGGCCCATTTGACCCGAAGCAGCAGTCGGATGGCTTCATGACGCGAGTGCTGATTGTGGTAGGAACGGTGCTGTGCGTAGGGCTACTGTTGTGGTTTCTGTGGGCCAGCATTTCTATCCTACTCTTGAGCTTTGGATCGGTGCTGTTTGCGGTGTTGCTGCGGGCCATTGGCCGTATATTTTGCCGGATTTCCAGCAAAATCCCGCAGAAGTTAGCGGTTACGCTGGCTTTGTTACTGCTCATCGGACTCATCACTGGGTTTGTGATGCTAGCCGCGCCGCGCATATCTGAACAGGCAAGCACGCTGTCGTCTAATCTGCCGGCGGCCGTCAACAAAATTGAGAGCCAACTGGAAGAGACGCAATGGGGCCACTACATTATCGATAAGGTGCGCTCCGATGCCTCGGCCCCCAACCTCAGCCGGATGACGGGGTATGTGGGCAGCTTTCTGGGTATCGTGGCCAATACCGTGGTGCTGCTCATTGCGGGCTTCTTCCTGGCTCTTGACCCTAACCTGTACGTGAACGGCTTCACGCGCTTATTTCCAATAGCCCGCCGGCAGCGGGCACGCGAGGTAGTGGGTTGCGTGGTACAGCAGCTGGAAGGGTGGCTGCTCGGGCAGTTTATTGCCATGCTGGCCGTGGGCATTCTTACCTGGGCGGGCCTAATGCTGCTAGGCATTCCGTTGGCGCTGGTGCTAGGAGTATTGACGTTTATCCTGGACTTCGTTCCCTTCATTGGGCCTATTGTGGCGGCCGTACCGGGGGTGCTGCTGGCGGTGCTGCAAGGCCCCGAAATGATGCTGTACGTGGGCTTGGTGTACCTGGGCGTGCAGCAAGTGGAAAGCTACGTGGTGGTGCCGCTGGTGCAGCAGCGCACCGTATCGGTACCACCGGTGCTGGTGCTGCTGGGGGCGCTGCTGGGTGGCGTGCTAGGTGGCTTGCCGGGTACCATCATTGCCATGCCTACCCTCGTCACGTTCATGACCCTGATTCAGGAACTCTATATTAAAGATGCGTTGGGCGACCACCAGTCAACGGACGAAGACAAGTAGCCCTCGCTTAAACCGCTTCGATGTGGTTTTAGCGAGGGCTACGGCTCATTGTATTCGCTAGTGTTTTATTAGTTTCTGCTACGTTATGTGGCCACTTACTGTCACTTCCAAAAGGTACAAGCCCGATTAGGCTAGCAGATTACGCAACGCGCAGGCAGCCTCAGTCAAGTCATTGGGTATGAAAATGTATTAGTACACCTGCCGCTCATCGGCGGCCAGTAGGTAGGCGTGATCTTTAGTGACCTTGGACATAATGCCAAATTTGCCGAGTTCGGTGCTCCATAGCCGGATGGACCGCTCTGCATGGTAAATCTTTACAGATTTGGTCCTCCCGTTTCACCAGTGGGTAGTATTCGTATTTGGCGCTTCACCTCTCCTTCACGCCTGATTCCGTATGTTGCTGCCCTGAACTTTTCCCCTTACCCGTCTGCCTTTAGCTTATGTATGTACTGATTGTCGAAGACGAAAAAAGCCTGCACCAGGAGGTGCGCCAGTTCCTGACGCAGTCGCAGTATATCTGCGACTCGGCCCGCACGTATGCCGAGGCGTCGGAGAAAATCTTCGTGAATAGCTACGATTTCGTGCTGCTGGACCTGGGCCTACCCGACGGCGACGGCCTGGATTTGCTGCGTGAAGCCAAGGAGAACGAGAACCAGGAGGCCGCCTTCATCATCCTCACGGCCCGCGGTGCCATCGACGACCGCATCAAAGGCCTCGACCTGGGCGCCGACGACTACCTTCCTAAGCCCTTCTCGCTCATGGAGTTGCAGAGCCGGATGCAGGCCATCACGCGGCGTAAGTTTGGGCTGAAGCGCCAGGAAGTGGATTTCGGCAATGGCTTTCACCTAGATGTAACGGGGCGCACGCTGCACTACCAGGGCCAGGAGGTGACGCTCACCAAGAAGGAGTTTGACTTGCTGCACTACCTACTGCTACACAAAAACCGCGTGCTCACGCGCTTGCAACTAGGCGAACACCTGTGGGGCAACGTGCTGGAAGACGATTCCGATTCCAACTACATCGACGTACACATCAAGAACGTCCGCAAAAAACTCGGCCAGTTTGCGCCCACCGATTTCCTGGAAACTGTGCGCGGCATTGGTTACCGCATTACGGAGGGAAATTAAACGTCAAACACCCCTGTCATCCTGAGCAGAGCGAAGGACCTTATCACGTGAGAGCGACTAGCGTACCAACGACTCGTTCAACGGACATAAGGTCCTTCGTTCTGCTCAGGATGACAGGGTTTTAGCAATAGTAAACCATGCGGTTAGAAGCAAAGCTGGTCTTATTTAATGCGCTGTCGAAGCTGCTGCTGGTGCTGCTGGGCGTGGTGGTGCTGCCGCCAATTGTGAGTAGAGTATCCGTGGCGCACACCGACCAGCGCCTACGCGAGAAGCAAACGGAGCTGCTGGACCTAATCCGGCGCGACGGCATTTCCGCC
This sequence comes from Hymenobacter sp. NBH84, assembly GCF_014217645.1. Lineage (NCBI taxonomy): Bacteria > Pseudomonadati > Bacteroidota > Cytophagia > Cytophagales > Hymenobacteraceae > Hymenobacter > Hymenobacter sp. NBH84. The sequence goes on along the minus strand of NZ_CP043644.1, from coordinate 1,532,723 downwards.
TTTGTACGGCAGGAGCAGAACGCCGAGGCATACGCCGATTATAATATCCTGAAGCAGGAGTACATCAGCCTTACCCCCCTACCCGACACTACCCCCGAGGAACCCGTGCGGATGTTGGAGGAGCAGCGCCAGGTAGACAATGAGATTGAGGACTTTCGGATTCTCAGCCACGTATTTCGGCGCGGCGGGCGGGCCTACCGGCTGGAAATCGGGAGCAGTCTGGCTACGGTGGAACTACTAACCTACACGCTACGCCACCTGGCGCTGTGGGTGCTGGTGATTGGCGCCTTGCTGACGGTATTTACCGACGCCGCCTTTGCCCACTACCTGCTGCGGCCGTTGGGTAGGCTGATCACCCAGAAACTACAGGCCGTGAACCACCCCTCGGCGTTTCCCTTTGAGCCGCTGGTCACCACTACCGCCGACTTCCGTCGCCTCGACGACAGCCTCAACGGCATGATGCACAAGATACAGCGGGCTTTTGCCAAGGAGCGGGAGTTTATGTCGAATGTGTCGCATGAGCTGCTGACGCCGGTGAGTATCTTGCAAACGCGGTTCGAGAACATGCTGCAAGACCCGCGTCTGAGCCACGCGCATTCTTTGAAATTGGTGGAGTCGCAGAAAACACTCTACCGCCTGCGCAACACGGTGAAAACGCTGCTGCTCATCGCCAACATCGAAAACGAGCAGTATCTGCGCAACGAAACCGTATCGCTGGCTACGGTGCTAGCCGACGTGACCAATGAGCTGGAAGACCGCCTAGCCCAACGCGAAATAAAGCTATTAGTGGAGTTGCACCCCGATTATGTGCTCCCCAATGCCAACCGCACGCTGCTCTTTACGCTCCTGTTCAACCTGATTAGCAACGCCATCAAATACAACCGCGAGGAAGGCAGCATCACCGTCACGGGCCAGCTCCTACCCGATGGCCGCTACCGCCTGGGCGTGCACGACACGGGTCCCGGTATTGCTGCTGAAAATATTCCGCACCTGTTCGACCGGTTCTTGCGCTTTCATAAAGGTGCCGCTGCGCCGGAGGGCTACGGCCTGGGCCTACCCATCGCCAAAACCATTGCCGACTTTCACGGCGCCGACCTGCGGGTGGAGTCAACTGTGGGCGAGGGCACTACCTTCATTCTGGAGTTTGCGTGAGGTAGTGCGGCCGCTAGGCTAGCACCGCTACGCACGGGAATTTTTTCCTAAAAAAGACGCTCTGACTCAAATCAGAGCGTCTTTTTTTGTGATAGGCTGACTTGGTATCGACTGGTTTCACGCAGGCTTCATTTTGCTGCGCGTAGCTTTCGGACACAGAATTTTTCTCAGGCCATGAAGAAGCTGCTGCTCTTGTTACTAGCGGTGCTACTTGGGCTGATCGGTGTGTTGTGGTACCAGCAGGCAACACACCACCGGCTCCCCGTTAGCACCAGCATTCCTGTCATTCATAAATCTGACAATCCCGCCTTTGAGCACAAGCACGTGCAGGCGGTGCATACAGCTATTCTGCACCATCGGCCGCAACAGGTACTATAGCGGCCGGCTAGGCGCACTACCTTGCAGACAGGAAAAGCCTCGTCCTTTGGACGGGGCCTTTTTTTTGCGCTCTACTTTCAAACCGAAGAATTCCCTACCCCAAGACCTACACTATGCGTTGCTGGCCTTAGTTGACAGTTGAAATGCAAAGGTGAAACCAGAGCCATTGCAGCGCAAGGGAGTGTTATGCTGCTAAAGCAGTTGCTTTGGCAGCATAAGCGGCCACATGACGAGCATGGGTATACATATGTGCCACTGCGGCCGCCTGACCAGCAGCACGAGCAGCGGCTACGGCGGCTGGTTTGCTAGCGGCCCGTGCCGCCGCGTGCGCACCAAACGCGGCTTTCCGACAAGACAGCATGCTCGTCTGCCCTTGCACCCAAGCCCGCAACGTGGCTAATGCCTCGCGGGGACGCATATCGTGGGGGCATACCTGCTCAAATAAAGGTAGTACCCCCTCCGCGCAGTCAGCGGCTTCCAGCGCCAGCGCATGATGAATAGGCAAAGCAGGATTTTTAAATGGTGGTTTAGGAAAATCATGCATAAGTGTAAGCAGCTCATCAGTAACAGCCCGAATCAACTCTACGAGGAGAAAGGACCGGGAGGTAGGGCACCACGCAAGAACAGCAGAGTGAAAAACTCGCCTAGCACAGCATTCGCCAACTCGCCAAGCTACCATGTGTATCATCCTTTTAATTAACGTCTTTGCTATGCCGCAGTAAGCGCAAAGGCCTGGACCACCTGCCATTGCTGCCCATCGTGGCGAAATAGCTGGAATGTCGCTACCTCAAAAGTAGCCGCGTAGGTACGCGCCGCGAACAGGGACCGTAATTCGGGCACCTGTCCGGCGGGCAGGTCGCGGGTAGCGAGGGTGACATGAGGCGTAAAGGGCCGGGTTTCGCGGGGCACTTCTGGCAGCTGCGCCGCGCACCACGCCTGCAAGGCCGCGTGGAAAGCCCGTACGCCTTCGTCCTCCGGCACGCGCACAAACAACGTGCGGTTGCCGAACCACGCGAAATCCTGCACCCCTACCCCAAACGGTTGTTGCGTAACCGCGAAAGCTGCCAGGGTCTGCCGCGCCTTCTGCTCAAACTCGGGGGATTGGCGCAGGGGCGGAATGAGGGTGATGTGCGGGGGTAGGCGCACGGCGTTGCGGCTGCCCGTGCGCTGGTGCACTTCCTGCTTCAGCGCCCACACCTCTGCTAGTGCGGGCTCGGGTAGCAGCAGCGCTACCAGGTACAGCGGTTTCGTGGGCACTGGAGTGGGGCCTACCCTACTCCGGGCGCGGGTCGGTAGGGGTAGCGCTGCCGATATAGGGCGTGCGCGGCTGGGTAGGACGGCGTGGCGGGTGGTCGCCCAGCGTCAAGTCCCAGCTTTCATTGAGCTGGCTGAGGCCGTAATGCGCAGTGAGGTCGAATTGGCAAGGAACTACGGAAATGTAGTTGTTGGCCAGTGCCCACTCGTCGGTGTCTTCACCTTGATCTTCATTCACGAAGTTGCCAATCAGCCAATAATAAGGACGGCGGTGCGGGTCGTGGCGCAGGTCGAACTCCTCCTGCCACTTGGCGCGAGCCTGCCGGCACAGGCGCGTACCCAGAATGGGCTGCTCCTGCTTCTTGGGAATGTTAATATTGAGGGCTGTACCCGCCGGAATGCCGTGGGCCAGGGCTTGCCGGGTGAGGTGCTCCACCCACTCTTCTACGTGCGAGAAATCAGCCTCGTGGCCGTAGTCGCAGAGCGAGAAGCCGATGGCAGGTAGCCCCTCAATGGCCGCCTCAATGGCTGCCGACATTGTGCCCGAGTACAGCACATTCACGGAGGAGTTGGAGCCGTGGTTGATGCCCGAAACTACTAGGTCGGGGTTGCGGTCTTTTAGGACCATGTGTTTGGCCAGCTTCACGCAGTCGGCGGGTGTGCCGGAGCACTCGTAGGCCTCGATGCCCTCATCCGCAAACACGCGGCTAGGGTCGAGGCGCAGGGGATGGCCAATGGTGATGGCGTGGCCCATACCCGACTGGGGCGAGTCAGGCGCCACTACCACCACCTCGCCCAGGCGGCGCATCACGCGCACCAGCACGGCAATGCCGGGGGCCGTAATGCCATCGTCGTTGGAAATCAGAATAAGTGGTTTGCGGGCAGAAGCGTCGGGCACGATCAGAAAGGTTTTGGATGAAAAAAGCTCGGCTAAAGGTACGCAAGTCGGCTGCCTTCGGTCGTAAAGTTTTGGTTATGCAGGTTTCCTCTCAACACCAAGCCGCTCGTTGCCGTAACTCGGACATGCTACCTTCAACTTTCTTTCTTCCCGGTATAGGGCTGCTGCGGGCCGCCCTGCTGCCCCTGGCGCTGCTGGCTGGGCTGACCGCCTGCGACTCGTCTACCACACCCACGGCCTCTAGCGGAGCATCGCCCTTTGCCGGCGACTCTCGCGCCACCGACCCCGACGCGGCCGCACAACGCATTGCGCAAACTCCGAATATGCCCGATTCGCTGCACCTGATCAGCCCCGGCCAGGCCGGGCGGCTGCGGGTGCGGATGCCCGAAAAGCTGCTCCTGGCCCGCGTACCCGCTGACCAGCTGCGCAAGCTCACGCGCACGGTGGGCGACAGCACCTACCCCGCCTACGAGATGCGCGATGCGCAAGACCCGTCGGCGCCGCCTACCCTACTGGAAATGGCCGGCAACCAGCAACGGGGTTTTTACCTGCGGCGCATCATCGTTACCGATCCGCAGTACCGCACCGGCGAGGGAGTGGGCGTAGGCTCGCCCTTCGGTGCAGCGCGTCAGCTGTTTGGCTTAACGCGGGTACGCACCACCCCCGATGGCTTCGCGGCCGTCTCACGCCAAGCTCGCATGGCCTGGCTGCTAGACGAAAACTCCCTCCCCGCTGACCACAGCACCGACATGCCTTCGGCTGAAATCCCTACCGCTACGCGTATTACAGGAGTTGTGGTGTATTGAGATGGTAAGATTGTGCAGTTGTAAAGAAGAAAGCGTCTGTCATCCTGAGCTTGCGAAGGACCTTATCACAGTAGAACGAGTCGTTAGTACGATGGTCGTTCCACTGAAATAGGGTCCTTTGTAAGCTCAGGATGACAGACGCTTTCTTCTTTACAACTGCACAATCTTACAAACTCACTCAGTCACTCGTCTAGCGTCCGAAGTCGTCTTGTACGCGAACGATGTCGTCTTCGTCAGAGGGTTGCTGGGGGTCGGTGTGCTGCCAGATTTCGGCAATGATGCCCCAGTCGTCGAGGCCGATAAGGCGGTGCCGCTCGCCCTGTTGCAGGACAATTTGCTCGCCGGGGCTGTAGCTTTTCAGCTCGCCTTCCTCATCGGTGTCGCTGGTGATAACGCCCACAGTACCACGTACCACGCGCCAGATTTCGGCGCGGCGGTGGTGGTACTGCCATGACAAACGCTGGTGAGGTGCTACCAGTAGGATTTTAGGGCTGAGCTTGCCCGAGATGCGCAGGCTATCCACCGACAGCCCATCGAAATAGGCATCGGCAAAAGCCTGGGCCTGCCTCCTCGTCCAACACAAAAAAGCCGCCCCACGGACGCGTATCGTCCCGGCGGTCGACGGTGAAGCCCTGCTGTTGCAGGTGCTCGGCTACTTCGGCAAAAAGCGCGGATTTAGCAGCGGTAGTTTCCATAAGAAGAAAAAGGTAAAAGAACCAGATAATTAAAACAGAGGCTAGTGTAAGCGGCGAATCGATGACTGCCGGATGAGTAGGGACGGCGGCAGCTGCACTTGCGTGGTCCGGCCTTTCTCGTCGCCCCCTTCCAGGGCGGTTAGGAGCGTGCCAATAATATTATCGGCCATCACCTCCATGGGCTGCGCAATAACGGTAATTGTGGGCGAATACAGCCTAAAAAGGTCGGAATCGTCGAAGGAAACAATGGCAATATCCTCCGGAATGCGCAGCCCCAGGCGGCTGATGGCTTCCAGCCCATACACGCTCAGGTAATTGGTAGAGAACAGGATAGCATCGCACAGCGGATTGGCGCGCAAAAACTCGTGAATGCGCTGAATCATCTGTTCACGTTCCAGCAGAAAATCCACCTCCAGTACCAACTCCGATAAGCCGTATTCGCGCATGGCCTGCGCGTAGCCCTGCCGTCGGCCCAGCATCTGGGTCTGCCCGGAGTTGATGGTCACAAAGGCCACCGACGAAAATCCCTGGCTCAGCAAGTGCCGTGTGGCCTGGGAAGTGCCGGCGGCGCCGTCTACCACCACGGCATTGGCCAGCACGCCCGGTAGCAGGCGGTCGAACAGCACCACGGGTTTACCGTTGCGCACCAAGGCACCAATTTCTTCTTCTACCCCGTTGGGAGGCGCCACCACGTAGCCATCCACGTGTCGCTCCTGAAACATGGTGAGTAAGTCGCTGGTCTTGGCGGTGTCGTTGTTGGTGCTACAATAGATGATGCGGTAGCCGCGCTCCAGTGCCTTCTTCTCAATCAGGCCCGCCACCGTGGCAAAAAACGAGTTGGCAATATCCTCTACAATTAGCCCAATAACGTGGGTTTTGCCTGTGCGCAGGCTCTTGGCCAGTTGGTTCGGCTTGTACCCAACTTCCTCCACATATGTTAGCACCTTCTCAGCCAGCGCGTCGCTGATGCGGTTTTCTTTCGCTTTCCCGTTAAGCACCAACGACACAGTGGCAATGGACACATCCAGGTGCTGCGCAATGTCGCGGATCAGGGTTTTCTTTTTCAAGTATTTGGGGTCTTGGGGTCTTGGGGTCTTGGGGTCTTGGATGATGTTCAGGTATTTCATTGAACATTATCCATGACCCTAATACTCTATTCATACACTTCTTTTGGGCGATTAGCCGCGGCAGCGCCGAAGCTTGTATTGGGCTGTGGGCCCATGGTAAGCTCTAGCGTGCCACCGGCTACTACATCTTTGTGCAGCAGGTAGCTGTTGGGGTAGGGCTTGCCGTTGAGCTTCGCCGACTGAATATAGGGATTGGCGGCACTATTATTCTTCGCTTCCAGCACGAACACCTTGCCTTTTGGCAGGCGAATAGTAGCCTTATCGACGATGGGGCTACCCAGTACGTAGGCACCACTGCTGGGGCTCACGGGGTAGAAACCCATAGCCGACATAATATACCAGGCCGACATTTGCCCGCAGTCCTCGTTGCCGCTGATGCCGTCGGGCTTGTCGAGGTACATTTCGCGCAGCACCTGGCGTACCTTGGCGGCGGTTTTCCACTGCTGGCCGGCGTAGGGGTAGAGGTACACCGTGGCGTGGCTGGGCTCGTTGCCGTGGGCATACATGCCAATCAGCCCCGATATATCCGGCGAGGCGCTTTCGCCCAGGCTACCCTGCACCACAAACAGGCTATCGAGCTTCTCCACAAACGCCGCATCGGAGCCGAACAGCTTGATCAGGCCAGGTGGGTCTTGCGGCACCAGCCAGGTGTACTGCCAGGCATTGCCCTCGGTGTAGTTGTTCTGGCGGTGAATAGATTGAATGGGGTCGAAGGGCAACTGGAACTTGCCATCCGAGGTGAGGCCGCGCATGAAGCGGGTGTGCGGGTCGAAGTATTTCTTATAATACTGGGCGCGTTTGCTGTAGTTCTGATAATCTTCCTGCTTGCCCAACTTTTTGGCTACCTGCGCAATGCTCCAATCGTCAATAGCATACTCCATGGCCTTCGCTACCGACTCGCTTTCTTTGTCGGCCGGTATGAAGCCCAGTTCCTTTACGTACTTCACGCCCTCGTCGTCGCGGGTGCTGGAGGCGCGCATGGCATCCAGCAGCTGGTTGCCGTCGAGGCCGGGCGTGCCTTTCAGGTATGCTTCGGCCAAGGCTGGCACGGCGCTGTAGCCTACCATGGTGTTGGTTTCGTTGCCCATCAGGTGCCAGATGGGCAGCTTGCCCTGCTGCCGGTAAATAGCCAGCATCGACTGCATCATGTCCCCTACCCGCTCGGGCTGGGCCAGCAGGTAGAGCGACTGCGCCGTGCGGTAGGTGTCCCAGAGCGAAAAGATGGTGTAATTCTGAAACGGCGCTTTTTCGTACACCTTCTTATCGGTGCCGCGGTAGTCGCCGTTGGCATCGTTGAACAGGGCCGGCGCAAACAGCGCGTGGTACATGGACGTGTAGAAAATGCGCCGGGCCGTTGCGTCCTTGGTTTCGATGGTGACCTTGGCTAGCTCCTTGTTCCACTCCGCATCAGTGGCCTGCTGCACCTTGGCGAAATCCCAGCTAGGAATTTCGGCCTGAATGTTTGCCAGCGCATTTTCGGTGCTCACTGGCGAGATGCCTACCTTCAGCAGTAAGGTACTGGGAGCCTTCGCAAAGTTGAACACCCCTTTAATAGACTGCCCCTTTCCCGATTTACCCGTGAGCTTTTCGGCCTCGTTGTAAATAGAAAACTGCGGCACCGGCGCCGACGTCTTGATGGCGAAGTATAGGCGCTGGTCGCGGGCCCACCCTTTGGAGAAGCGGTACCCCACAAACGTCTGCGCGTCTATCTGCTCTATATACGTATCGGTGGCTTTGTCGTCGATGCCTTCTTTAAGGTCGATGATAACATGGGCCTCTTTACCGCCAGCAGGGAAGGTGTACTTGTGCATGCCTACCCTTGCGGAGCTGGTCAGTTCGGCCCGGATGCCGTAGTCGTCCAGCGTCACGGCATAGTAGCCGGGTTTTGCGGTTTCGCGCTGGTGCGAGAAGCGCGAGAGGTAGCCTTGGTGGGGCGCTTTCTGCTGGCCTTTATCGGTTTTGAGCGGACCAGTGTAAGGCATGATGAGCACGTCGCCGAGGTCGGAGCCGCCGGTGCCACTGAGGTGCGTGTGCGAGAAGCCAACAATCAGACTATCGGAATAGTGGTAGCCTGAGCACCAGTCCCAGCCCTTGAAAATGTTCTGCGGCCCTACCTGTACGGCTCCAAAGGGCACATTAGCCCCCAGAAATACGTGGCCGTGCCCGCCGGTCCCAATCATGGGGTCGACGTAGGAGGTGAGTTTTTGGTTTTGAGCGTGAGTGGTGGCGCTAATTAGCAACAGTCCGCCAAGCAGCCAGCGAAATGGCCGAGCAGCGGCCTGCCGGAAGTGAGTACGCGCTTTTCGCATGCGAATAGGTTAGGATAAATGGCGATGGGAAAGCAGCCTGTATTGGGTGCGGCCGGGTGATGTGGGCCTGCAATTCTTAGTGGCAACAGTATGGCCTTACAGTATTATAGCTTCTGGCTTGCCGGGCAAATATGCTAAAAGCTTTTAGCAGTTGTTTGGTAGATCAAAATAAATACTTGATATTTTCGCTCACAAACCGCTTTTTTGCTTTAGGCTAGTGCAATGGTTTCTCTTTGCTGCTTACGACCTACGCTCTAATTCAGCTCTTTTCCTAACGCGTCAGCTACCTATTCTATAGGTCATTATAGCTGTCTTCCCTACCCTACCCCGAGCAGCTGGCCCGGGTAGCCCGTAGCTTTTCACGCGCTAATCTTCAGCTTTTCGCTTTTGCCTCGCTTTTGATTTCACTTTATACATCGACATGCTAAAACGTTTAAGTTTTCTTTGCAATCGATTTCTACAAGGGTGAACATTTTAGAGAGACAAGCCTACTTCATTGTTTTTTTCATTTCCATCTTCCACCAAATCTTACCTTATGACCTCTTCTTTATCTGTTAAACAGTTGTGTAGGGTACCGCTGCTGGCGCTTAGTGTGGCAATGGTGTTACCTCTCACACAGGCTACGGCCAACAACCATGCGGCAGAGACCTTCCGTCGTGTTGACGTGACGGTGCAGGGCCAAGTGCGGGATGACCAAGGCAACCCATTACCCGGCGCCACCGTGGTACTCAAAGGTGCTACGGGCGTAGGGGCCTCATCTGATGCGGAGGGTCGTTTCTCTCTGACGGTGCCTACCGGCAACGAAACGCTGGTCGTTTCTTCTATCGGTTACGTAGCCCAGGAAGTAGCTATTGGCGGCCGTACCACGCTGACAATACGGCTGGTAACAGATAATAAGGCGCTGGACGAGGTAGTGGTGGTAGGCTACGGTACGCAAAAGCGTTCCGATGTGACGGGAGCTGTAGGTAGCGTAAGCAGCAAGGAGCTGGAAGAACGTCCCATCGTAAACGTAGCGCAGGGCTTACAGGGCCGGGTAGCGGGTGTTGATGTATCTCTGAATTCGGGCCAACCGGGTAGCAGCCCACTCATTCGGGTGCGGGGCTATGGCTCTATTAATGCGGGCAACAACCCACTTTATGTAGTAGATGGCGTATTCTGGGATGCAGGTATTACCTCGCTGAACCCCAATGATATTGCCAGCATTGAAGTACTAAAAGACGCTTCAGCTACAGCTATTTATGGTGCGCAAGGTAGCAATGGTGTTATTCTGATTACGACTAAGCGCGGCAAAAAGGGCACTCAGATTGGTTACGACACCTTCGTGAGTGTGAGTCGCATTGCCCGCAAGCTGGATGTGATGGACTCGCAGCAATTTCTGGCCACGGAAGACTTGGCGTATCAGAACATTCAGAAATATGACCCTGCTGGCTGGGCCGCTGGCCGCTACGCCAACCGTGACCCGCGCATCAAGCGACGGGCGCTGACTGCTGCCAATAGCCCGCGTCCGTTGTTTGACGACAACCTGAATCCACTCTACAACACTGACTGGCAGGATGAAACCACCCAGACAGGCGTGACCCAAAGCCACAACCTGTCGTTTTCGGGCGGTAGCGACCAGCTTACGTACGGTTTGTTTCTGAACTATACCAACGCTCAGGGCACTATCCTGAATACGTTTCAGAAGCGCTATAATGCCCGCTTGGTGGTTGATAACCAAGTGAAAAAGTGGTTGAAAGTGGGAACTACTATCAACTACAATAATATTGATGAGCGTATCGGCAATGACTTCGTGGGCGGCAACAACATTCCGCGCATGATGATTGAGATGATTCCTATTATGCCCGTCAGATACCCGGATGGCACCTACGCCAGGCGCCAAGACTACCCGGATATGGAAACGGGAGACAACCCGGTTGCCATTGCTCAGGAGGATGAAGAACTCCGCCGCCGGCAAGTTTTCTCGGGTAACGGCTACCTGGATTTCACGATCCTGCCGAGCCTGAATTTCCGCAGTGTCTTAGGCGCCACAATACAGAATTACAACGACCCATCCTACGCTACCACCCTGATTCAATTACGGGGGCAGCAAGGCTACGCCAGCATCAACGACTACAACGCTACTAGCTTGCAGTGGCAGAACTACCTCACGTACAACAAACAGTTGAACGAAGACAACTCGTTGAACGTGGTGGTAGGTGTAGACTCCCGCCGCTTCCGAAGCCTAGCAAATGGCAGCAGCACTACCCTATTGGTAGACAATGCGTTCAGCTTTTATAATCTAGGAACGGGCTCTACCCCCAACCCACCCAGCTCTGGCTACAATGCCGACCAATTCTTCTCCATCTTTGGACGCGTGAACTATGGCTACAAGGACCGCTACCTGCTGACTCTGACCACCCGTCGGGACGGCTCGTCGCGCTTCGGGGAAAACAACAAGAATGCGATTTTCCCATCGGCGGCTATTGCCTGGCGGATTTCGGAAGAAGATTTCCTGAAGGAAAACCGCATTTTCTCGGATCTGAAGCTGCGCTTCGGCTATGGTCGTACCGGTAACAGCGGTCCTGATTTTGGCAACTATGTGTCGCAGACGTTTTTGGGCACCAACGGCTATATTTTTAGTGGAACCCGCACAAACGGTATTACATTGGGTTCCTTAGGCAACCCAGACCTTAGATGGGAGACGGCCGATCAGTTTGACCTGGGTCTGAACGTAGGGTTGCTGCAAAACCGCGTCACCTTTGAGGCTGATCTGTACCAGCGTACCACTAAAGATCTGCTTCTCAACGCACCCGTACCACGCAGCAGCGGCTATGGCTCTATTCCGAGCAACGTAGGTAGCGTGCGCAACCGGGGCTTGGAGTTGTCGCTGAATACAGTAAATATTCAGAGCACAGACTTCACTTGGAATACGACCTTCAACGTTTCCTTCCTGCAAAACCGCATCCTACAATTGGGCGCAGCTGGCGACGATATTTTTCCTGGTCCGAACTTCCTCAACCAGACCACCGTGCTGCGCGTGGGCAACCCGGTAGGTTCGCTATTTGGACTAGAGCGTCTGGGCACTTGGAACACCAACGAAGCGGATGAAGCTGCAAAATATGACCGCCTACCCGGTGACCTCAAATGGAAGGATCAAAATAACGATGGCCAGATCAACGACCAGGACCGGGTGATCTTAGGTAAGAACATTCCTACTGGCTTCGGCTCGTTCATCAACAACTTCCGCTACAAAGGCTTTGATCTGCTTGTGGACTTACAATTCACTTATGGCAACAAGGCTATGAACTTGACCCACCACTCGGCGCTGGACCGCACCGGGCAAGCCAATAGCTACGAGCAGGCTCTGACAGGCGCCTGGACACCGGAGAATCAGAATACCAGCATTGCTGAAGTGCGTCCCTCTTACATCCGCTACGATTCGCGCATTGACTCTTATAAAGTGCAGGATGCATCGTTCCTGCGGGGTCGTAACCTGGTACTGGGGTATAACTTCTCCAACGAGTTAATTCAGAAGATTTCGCTGAGCCGCCTCCGTGTGTATGTGTCGGCGCAGAACTTCTTCCTACTCACTGATTACTTCGGCTACGACCCTGAGACGTCGACTTACGGCAATACTTTCTCCCAAGGCATTCAGTTCTTCGACTATCCCAAGGCTCGCACTTTCACAGCTGGCCTGAATGTATCTTTCTAGTTGTCAATTATCTGTTGTCAGCGATAAATCGGCATTGCTTGCCAACTGACAGCTACTTAAGAACAACTACTCTTCATTCTTTCAAACGTCTTTTCTTATGTTTTCGAATATACAACGCTTCGCCCGAACTACAGTCTTGGGCACAGGACTGCTCATGGCAGTTACCAGTTGTGATGATTTCTTGGGTGTTGATAGTCGTTCCCAAATTCGTCCCGACGACTACTACAGCACCGCCGGCCAAGCGCAAGCTGCTGTGAACGGCCTCTACAACAATCTGCGTATTGTGCAAAACGACACGGGCTATGGTGAAAGAATTTGGGTGACGCTGGAGTTGATGGCTTTACACGCTACTACACTGGGGCAGAGCTTCAACAACAACCAATTCATTAACCAGAGCATTGACCCAGCTAACCCCTCCTTCTCCAGTGTTTGGAACACCGCCTACAATGGCATCGGCGCGGCTAACCTAGCCATCACTAGGATTCCGGCCATCGACATGGATGAGACGCAGAAAACGCAACTGCTGGGCCAAGCCTATTTTATCCGGGCCTACCTCTACAACCTGCTGGTGCGCCTCTACGGTGATGTGCCTTTGCTGACGGAGCCGGTGAATGGCCCCGGCCCCAACCTCTACCCTAGCCGCAGCCCCAAGGCCGACGTCTATAATCTTATCATCAGCGACCTACAAACAGCTGAAGCAGCCGGCCTACCCGTGGTAGATCGTACCGGGCGCATCTCTCAGTCGGCCGTGAAGGCCCTACTGGCTGATGTGTATCTGACTACGGCAGGCTTCCCCATGCAAATCAAGGAGAATTACCAGAAGGCTGCTGATAAGGCCGCCGAGGTAATTGATGCGGGCAGCTATCCGCTGTTCGCCAACTACATCTCGCTACACAACAACACGGACAAAAATCAGGGTGAATTTATTCTGCAGGCCCAATATGCCAACGGTATTGCCACCAACGCTATCAGTCCCCTGATTGTACCCTACAACGTGGGCATTTCGGCGTACGGCGACGAGTATGGATCCCTGATTCCGACGGAGGAGTTTTATAACTCGTACGAAGCAGGTGACCTACGGGCCCAGGAACAACAATTTTACTTCTCTGAATATCGGGCGTTTGATAGAAGCACCAATCAACAGAAGACAAACATTGTCAAATTCAACCGGCATGCACTTTATAAGTATTTCCACTTGGAAAGCGCTTTGAACCGGAACTACAACTGCGACGAAAACTGGACCCTGATCCGTATGCCTGAGGTGATGCTTATTTACGCCGAGGCCATCAACGAGGCTAGCGCCGCTACCCCCAAAGCATACGAACAAATCAATAAAATTCGGGCACGGGCTAAACTACCTGCGTTGAGCGGCTTAAGCCAGGACGCGTTCCGTCAAGCTGTATGGAAGGAGCGTTACCACGAACTGGCGTACGAGAACAAGGCCTATTTCGACATTCAGCGTACCCGCAAAGCCTATGATGTAAAGAACAACACGTTTGTCAACGTCATCGGCTTTAAAGGCGAAGTGGGACCAGCCTTTCAGGAAAAATACCTGTTGTGGGGCATTCCATCAACTGAAATAAACAACAATAAGGAACTCACTCAGAACCCTGGGTGGTAGGTAAGTAGAACGTCATGGCCGGGTGCGCGGCAAGTGTGGGTGGTGGTTCTGGGAATTTCTGTCACTTCGCTACCCCACCCGGCCTGACGTTCTTTTTTTGTGCTTGTGCTAATATGAAGCCAAGGTTTCTAGCACTTTTCATTCACCTCTGACGCAACCATTTGGAGAATACTTCTACATTGTTACACTACCCGTTCCACTAACCAATCTGCATGCCAGGACTTTCGCTGAGTTTTTTTCTCGCTTCGCTGACGGCTCCTCCCTCGCCGGCCCTACCAACGCTTGCTCCCTTACCCCAGCAAGTCGCCGTCACCCGGGACTCCTTAACGAAAAAGGGATATACCCTGATCTTTATCTCCAAAGATCCAGCCCTGAACCCCGTTACCAAGCAACGCATGATTGATGCGTTTTACACGGTATATCCGAAGGAGGCCAAGCGGTTCAACCCTAATACCCTGAAGAAAGTCACCTTCATCGTGGATCCGGAATACAAGGGGGTGGCGGCTACCCACAATGGCATTGTGCGCTACAACCCTACCTGGCTGAAGGACCACCCGGAGGACATTGACGTGGTGACGCACGAGGTGATGCACATTGTGCAGGGCTACCCCAGCGGCTCGCTGGGCTGGCTCACGGAAGGCATTGCCGACTACACGCGCTACGCGCTCGGTATCAACAACCAGCAGGGCAAGTGGGCTCTACCCGATTATAAAGAAGGCCAGAGCTACACCAATAGCTACCGCATCACGGCTCGCTTTCTGGCGTGGCTGGAGCAAAACGGCTACCCCAAAATTGTGAACGAGATGGATGCCGCGCTGCGCGCCCACACCTACTCGCCGGAGCTGTGGCAGCAAAAAACCGGCAAAACGCTGGACGAACTGTGGGCCGCTTACACCGCCAACCCTACGGCCGTGAAGCTGGCCTATAAGTAAACCGCTACCATGAAAAAAACAGAACGTCCTTTTGACCAGCGGGAGAAATCTTGCGTGCTCCCGGTAAGTACTCTCCGGGGTCAGCACGCGAGATTTCTCCCGCTGGTCAAAAGGACGTTCTTTATATACCCTTCAGTTACCCTACTCTTTCCCTAACCGAATGCCTAAACTCTTTCCTATTCTTTCTGCCATGCTGCTGACCGCAGCCCCTACCCTAGCGCAGGGTCCGGTGGCGACGAAAGATTACGCCCAGTGGGTGAACCCCATTATCGGCACCGATTCCAAGCCTAGCTTGTCGAATGGCAATACTTATCCAGCCATTGCGCTGCCCTGGGGCATGAACTTCTGGATGCCGCAGACCGGCAAAATGGGTAATGGCTGGGCCTACCAGTACTCGGCCGATAAAATTCGGGGCTTCAAGCAAACGCACCAGCCTTCGCCGTGGATGAACGACTACGGGCAGTTTGCTATTATGCCCATCACCGGCCAGCGGGTGTTTGATGAGGATGCGCGCGCCAGCTGGTACTCGCACAAGGCCGAGGTAGCCGAGCCCAACTACTACAAAGTGTATTTGGCCGACCACGATGTAACGACCGAAATTGCGCCTACCGAGCGGGCGGCCCGGTTCCGCTTCACCTTCCCCAAAACCGACAGCGCTTACGTAGTGATTGACGCGCTGGACAAGGGCTCGATGGTGAAAATCATCCCCCAGCAGCGCAAAATAATTGGCTACACCACCCGCAACAGCGGCGGCGTGCCCAAGAACTTCAAGAACTACTTCGTTATTGAATTCGACCACGACTTTACCAGCACGGCCGTATTCAAAGACAAGGAATTGGCCGTGGGGCTGATGGAAGCCACCGTGAACCACGCCGGCGCGGCCGTGGGCTTCAAAACCCGTAAGGGCGAGCAGGTGCAGGCCCGCGTGGCCTCGTCGTTTATCAGCCCCGAGCAGGCCGAGCTGAACCTGAAAGAAATCGGTGACCAGAACTTTGATGCCGTGCGCCAGAAAGGCCGCGATGCCTGGAACAAGACCCTGGGCCGTATTGACGTGGAAGGTGGCACTGCCGACCAGAAACGCACGTTCTATTCCTGTCTATACCGCGCCCTGCTTTTTCCACGCAAGCTCTACGAGCTGGATGCCAATGGCAAGGTGATGCATTACAGCCCCTTCAACGGGGAGGTGTTGCCGGGCTACATGTATACCGATACGGGCTTCTGGGACACGTTCCGGGCTTTGTTCCCCTTCCTGAACCTGCTCTACCCCGACCAAAATGCGGAGATGCAGCAGGGCTTGGCCAACGACTACAAGGAAAGTGGTTGGCTGCCGGAGTGGGCCAGCCCCGGTTTGCGCAGCGTGATGGTGGGCAACAACTCGGCCTCTGTGGTAGCCGACGCCTACCTCAAAGGCATTCGCGGACAGGACATGAACGTGCTGTATGAGGCGTTGGTGCACGGCGCCAACAACGAAGGTCCGCTGGATGCCGTGGGCCGCAAGGGCGTGGCGTATTACAACAAGCTCGGCTACGTGCCCTATGATGTGAAAATCAACGAAAACGCGGCCCGCACGCTGGAGTACGCCTACGACGACTTCACTATCTACCAGTTGGCCAAGGCCTTGGGCAAGCCCAAGAAAGAAATCAACCTCTACGCCAAGCGTAGCCAGAACTACCGCAACCTGTTCGACAAGGAAAGCGGACTGATGCGCGGCAAGAATGAGAATGGCAAGTTCCAAGCGCCGTTTAGCCCTTTTAAGTGGGGTGACGCCTTCACGGAGGGCAATAGCTTGCACTACACCTGGTCGGTGTTTCATGACGTAGCGGGGCTGATGGACTTGATGGGCGGCAAGCAGAAGTTTGTGGCTACGCTAGATACCGTGTTTGCCCTACCCCCCGTGTTCGATGACTCGTATTACGGCGGCACCATCCACGAAATCAGGGAGATGCAGATTGCGGGCATGGGCAACTATGCCCACGGCAACCAGCCCATCCAGCACATGATTTACCTGTATAACTATGCTGGTCAGCCTTGGAAAGCGCAGTATTGGCTGCGCGAGGTAATGAACCGCCTCTACCTACCCACCGCCGACGGTTACTGCGGCGACGAAGATAACGGCCAGACGTCGGCGTGGTACGTGTTTACGGCGCTAGGTTTCTACCCCGTGTGCCCTGGCACCGACCAGTACGTGCTGGGCGCCCCACTCTTCCCGAAGGCTACCCTGCACCTGCCCTCTGGCAAAGACATCGTGCTGAATGCTCCCAAGAACTCCGATCAGAACCGCTACGTGAACCAGCTGACCATGAACGGCAAAGTCTATGACAAAAACTGGCTGAGCCACGAGGAGCTGATGAAAGGCGCTACCTTAGATTTTGACATGACTTCTACGCCTAATAAAACCCGAGGCACTAGCAACGCCGCCGCGCCGTTCTCTATGTCGAAGTACAAGTAAGGCCTGACGAATATCCCACCCCCTAGCCCCCTCCCCTCCGGGAGAGGGGGAACTAACTCTAGAAACTAGACTTCTAGAAATCTAATGATTAGTTCCCCCTCTCCCGGAGGGGAGGGGGCTAGGGGGTGGGGTACCGTTGCACTAATTACCCTACCCACCATTTTCCATGAATCGCAGAAATTTTCTTCACGGCTTCTCCCTTCTCTCCACTAGCGTTTTCTTCAACCAATACTCTTTTGCTGGCACCGCGCCCAAGTTTCCGGTGGTGCGGCCTACGGCTGATAAGCGTCGTTTCCGCAGCAAAGCCGTGGAGGCGGCCATTACGGAGTTTCAAAAGAAGGTGAAGGATGAGGAACTGGGCTGGCTGTTCAACAACTGCTTCCCGAGCACCTTGGACACCACTGTGACCCACGGCACCCGCGACGGCCGCCCCGATACCTACGTCATCACCGGCGACATCGACGCCATGTGGCTGCGCGATTCCTCGGCCCAGGTGTGGCCCTACCTCCAGCTAGTGGGCAAAGATGCCGAGCTGCGCCAGTTGATTGCCGGCGTGATTAACCGCCAGACCAGCTACATCCTGAAGGACTCTTACGCCAACGCCTTCTACGACGACCCCAACAAGGTAGGCGAGTGGAAATCGGACCACACCAAAATGCTGCCCGGCGTGCACGAGCGCAAATGGGAAATCGACTCGCTGTGCTACCCCATCCGCTTGGGCTATCACTACTGGAAAACCACCGGCGACACCAAGCCCTTCGACGCGCAGTGGCAGAAGGCTATCAAAACCGTGCTGCAAACCTTCCGGGAGCAGCAGCGCAAGGACGACCGCGGCCCCTACTCTTTCCAGCGCGAAACGACCAACGCCACCGATACCCAGCCCATGAAGGGCTACGGCTACCCCATCAAGCCGGTGGGCTTGATTTGCTCGGCGTTCCGCCCCAGCGACGACGCCACGCTGTACTCTTTCCTGGTGCCTAGCAACTTCTTTGCGGTAGTGAGTTTGCGCCAAGCTAGTGAGATGATGACCAAGCTGGCCAAGGACGCCAAAACAGCCAAAGACCTCACGGCCCTCGCCGACGAGGTGGACGCTGCCCTGAAACAGCACGCCATCGTCAACCACCCGAAATACGGTAAAATCTACGCCTACGAGGTAGATGGCTTCGGTAGCCAGGTGCTGATGGACGACGCCAACGTGCCCAGCCTGATTGCCCTACCCTACCTGGGCGCCATGCCCGTATCGGACCCTATTTACCAGAGCACCCGCAAGATGCTGCTCTCTGAAGACAACCCTTTCTACTTCAAGGGCACGGCCGGTGCAGGCATTGGCGGCCCGCACGTGGGCCAGGACATGATCTGGCCCATTGGCCTCGTTACGCAGGGCCTTACCAGCACCAGCGACGCGGAAATCAAGCAGTGCATTCAGACGTTGAAGTCTACCCACGCGGATACTGGCTTCATGCACGAGTCCTTCAACAAGGACAACCCGGCTAAGTTCAGCCGCTCGTGGTTTGCCTGGGCCAACACCATTTTTGGGGAGTTTTTGTGGAAGACGTATAAGGAGAAACCGCAGCTGTTGGCGTAGCCAGCAGCAGGTAGTGTAGCACGCCCGTTTGGGGCGGGTTCTGTTGAAGGGGAGCTATTCGCACGCTTTCCTTCAGCAGAACTCGCCCCATTCTTGTTGCTTGGACCTAATTTAAGCAGCTGTGCATAGGCATAGGCAAACGCACATTATTCATATTACAACTATCTGTTAATAAACTAGTAAGCTAAAATCGAATGGCTTACTACTTATGTGAAGCGCAACGGGTCGGGGTCCGCGGTAAGCAGCAGGTCCACGATGCGATTTAGGTCGGCGTCGTGGGCGGCGGCGGCTGTGCGGCCGAGTTGCACCAGCGCCCGCAGGTTGGCTGGGGAGGCGTTGTCGAGGTCGGAGCTGGCGGCGCCCAGGTCGGTGGTTTGTAGGCGAAAGTACTGACTGCCTTTGCCAACAGCGGAGAAGATGCGCTTGGTTTGGTAGTCCGTGACGGCCGCGCCGCCCGACATTAGAATGTCAATCAGGGGCTTGGGCCATTCCACCTTGCCCCAATCCTTGGCCTTATGGTAGGGGTAGGGCTTATCGACCTGCCCCGTACCCAACGACACCAGCAGCATGTCTTCGGTGGTGGGGTTGCTGGCGGCGTTGCGCACCTCGGCGTAGGCGCACAGGGCGGGATTGTTGGCAAACACGCCCCCATCAATCAGCGGGTAGGCTTTGCCGTCCAGGGCTGGTGTCAGGGCCGCCTCGAAGTAGGTAGGCGCCGCGGCGGTGGCCCGACACACGTCTTTGAGCAGAAAATCATAGGCAGGGCCGTGCCGCCGGGCATCGTGCTGGGTGAAAAAAAACTCTTGCCGGGCCGTAATGTCGTAGGCCGGAATCAGGCACGGGCGCAGCAACTGACTCAGCTTCAGGGAGCCAAAGTGCCGGTCCAGCACCCGCCGCAAGGCTGCGTCGTCGTACTTCTCGTCGGTGAGGCCGTTACCCGAGCGCACCTTCTGCCACAGCGACACGTCGAAGATGGCGCTGCCGTTTTCCACGTACAAGTCTACGGCCTGCTGGGCCGAGAAGCGGGCTTTGGTCGGATCCTCAGCGGCCGGGCTCAGGTACAGACACGTTAGAATCCCGCCCGTGCTGGTGCCGGCCACGAAGTCGAAAAAGTCGGCGAGGCGGGCTTGGGCATTGCCGCTGCGCTGCTGTAGCTTCTGCTCCAGCGCCACCAGCACCTGTCCCGGAATAATACCGCGAATGCCGCCACCGTCGATAGAAAGAATCTTTTTCATGCTCGCTTATCCAAACGTCCGGTTCACCATGTCATCCTGAGCTTGCGAAGGACCTTATACTATGTTGAACAACTGACGTACCAACGACTCATTCCAACATAAGGAGGTACTTCGCAGGCTTAAGATGACCATTTTTTAAAAGATTACTCGACAGCTACTAGCAGCCGTGGGGAGGCACTACCTATCACTTCTCTACAAACGGCAATTCTTCCAACTAGGCGAAACAACAACCCGTCGAGCAGACAAGGCTGCCTGACCGGCGTGCGTGAGAGAATCGGCGCATAGTAGAAACGTGCATCCGCAAGACCAGCAGGAAAGTTAAGATGACTCTTTGCTATTGATTTCTATAACACCAAAATCCCACTAAGCTCGGCGCCTAATAGCACTTATCCGTACAATCTGATCCGCTAGCTTGGCTTTTCTACTCCTGACTCTTCTCTCTCCTGCATGGCTTCTGCAAACGACCCTACCCTACGCTCTTGGATTGACATTCCGCCGACCAGCGACTTCCCGATTCAAAACCTCCCCTTCGGTATTTTCGAGACCGACGAGCGGGGTGCCCGCGTGGGCGTGGCCATTGGCGGCTACGTGCTCGATTTGTACGCCGTGAGCCAGTGGGGCTTCTTTGATGACTTGGACTTGCAGGGCCAACAGCCGAAGGTATTTCGGCGCCGGTCGCTGAATGCGTTTATCCGGCTAGGTCGCCCCGCCTGGCGAGCCGTGCGCGAACGGGTGAGCGAGTTGTTGCGCCACGACAATACCGTGCTGCAAAGCCCCGAGGTGATGCGCGACTGCCTGGTGCGCCAAACCGACGTGCAGCTGTTGTGCCCCGTGAAGCCGCGGCAGTTTGTACGTTTCGCGAGCCACCTGGCCTCCAACACACCTACCCCTACCGATGAAACCAGCCCTACCCCTACGGGCAGCTATGCACCGGCAGGCAGCCTGGTGGCTTCGGGCACGCGCATGCGGCGACCCACGCGCACCTACCTGCTCGATGCCGAAGACACCCTGCGCGGCCCCGTGCAGCGTCTCGACTTTGAGGTCCAGCTGGGTTTTGTAGGCGGACAAGCTACCGACCTGGGCGCAACTCTATCCGTAGAGCAGGCAGAGGAAACGTTGTTTGGTCTGACGTTAGTACTGGGCTGGTATGCCCACGATTTATGCCGAGGCTCGGCGCCGGCCCCTCTGCTGGACCGTAGCTTTGGCAGCACGCTCTCGCCTTGGGTGGTGCTGCTGGACGCTTTGGAGCCTTTCCGGGTAGCTGGGGCGCCGCAACTGCCGGAGCCAGAGCCGCATTTGCGCCAGAATGGCCAGCACCATGTGGCCGTGCAGTTGGAAGTAGCCTTGCAACCCGCCGACGGTCCCGAAACAGTGGTTGCCACTCCCACCACGCGCAGCCTGTACTGGAGCATCGGCCAGCAGCTTGCCTACCTCACCAGCAGTGGCACTCCTTTGCAAGCAGGCGACCTATACACCAGCGGCACCGTGGCAGATGGCAGCCTGTACGACCTCACCGTCAACGGTACGCAGCCCCTGGTTCTCAACGATACCACCATGCGTATCTTTCTGGAAACCGA
Organism: Hymenobacter sp. NBH84; assembly: GCF_014217645.1. NCBI lineage: Bacteria > Pseudomonadati > Bacteroidota > Cytophagia > Cytophagales > Hymenobacteraceae > Hymenobacter > Hymenobacter sp. NBH84. Next base: position 1,511,014 of record NZ_CP043644.1, on the reverse strand, counting down.
CGACCAGGTACGGCTCTGCGGCTACTGCGATCAGGAGGGTGTGCGCCTGGGATTTGGGGAGGTAACGGGCGTAGTGAGTTAAGTCTTGCTATGCTTATGAGTTGATGGACTACCGGACTGACAAACTTGTATACAACCTGTCATCCTGAGCTTGCGAAGGACCTTACCACGTGCGGACGACAGGTGTACCGTACCAACGACTTGCCCGCACGTGATAAGGTCCTTCGCAAGCTCAGGATGACAGCTTCTGTTTCAGCTTATTCTTTATAATCTAGAGGTCGAACGGAGTGTTCGCGCTGCTGAAGATACTGCGTACTTCACCCAAGCACATACAGTGATGCATCCGTATTAACACCCATTTACCCCGCGATTAACCGCAGTTTTACAACCCTATAGGTACGCTAGCTGGTACTAGTAAGCACCGCAGTCTATTGCGCTTGCGTACCTGCTGCCTGTAGCTATAGGACCGCTTCTATACTACTCCTACTCTTTCTACTCCAAAACCAACACCTATGTTAGCAATGGAATACCGGGGTCCTAAGCGGATCCGCGCCGTTCAAAAACCCATACCCGAAATCAAGCACCCGCAGGATGCCATTGTGCGCGTATTGCGCACGTGCATATGCGGCTCTGACTTGCACCTCTACAACGGCAACATTCCCGACACCCGCGTGGGCTCCACGTTTGGCCATGAGTTTGTGGGCGAAATAGTAGAAGTGGGTGATGCCGTCACGAAAGTGAAGGTAGGCGACCGGGTGATTGTGCCGTTCAATATTGCCTGCGGCGAGTGCCACTTCTGCCGGCAGGAAATGTACGGCAACTGCAACGAGTCGAACACCGAATCCTCGGCCATCGGAGCCTTCTATGGCTACTCGCACACGTCGGGCGGTTTTGATGGCGGCCAGGCCGAGTACGCCCGCGTGCCCTACGCCAACTTTGGCCCTACCATCATTCCCGATGACATGGACCTGGATGATGCCGTGCTGCTGACCGACGTGATACCTACCGGCTACCAAGGTGCCGAAATGGCCGGCATCCAGACCGGCGACACGGTAGTGGTATTCGGGGCTGGTCCTATTGGGATTGTAGCCGCCCGCTGCGCTTGGCTATTTGGCGCGGGTCGGGTTATCATTATCGATAAAGAAGATTACCGCCTCGAATTTGCCCGCAACTACTCGTACTGCGAGGCTTATAACTTCCAGGAGATAGGCGACCCAGCGTTGTTTATCAAGAAACAAACCGACTGGCTGGGAGCTGACTGCGTAATTGACGCCGTAGGCGCCGAGGCCGCTGGTAATACCCTGCAAACCATTACCGGCCGCAAGCTGCTGTTGCAAGCTGGCTCGGCCACGGCGTTGCACTGGGCTATCAATTCCGTGAAAAAAGGCGGCGTGGTGTCGATTGTGGGCGTGTACGGCCCAACTGATAACCTGATTCCGATTGGCAACGCCATGAACAAGGGCCTGACCATTCGGGGCAACCAAACGTCGGTGAAGCGCTTGCTGCCGCGTTTGATCGACCACGTGCAAAACGGCGTGTTGAAGCCCAAGGAGCTGATTACGCACCGCATGCCGCTGGAAGAAGTAGCCGACGGCTACCGCATGTTCTCCCAAAAGCTGGACAACTGCCTGAAAACGGTGCTGATGCCCCCTTCCGCCAACCAGTAATTCCCCTTCTCATGAAAGATAACGCAGTGAATACCCCCATCGACCCGAAGACGATTAAGGGATGGGGCATTGATGCCGACCCCGAAAACGACCCTACCTACCCCATGCGTCGCCATCGCATGAACATCGGTGAGGACCCCCAAGCCGGCAACCGCCCCGACAACCTGCAACCCGTTGACGTGGAGGTGCTGAAGTCGGTGGAGCGGCCCAACGTATCGGCCGTGTTTGGCACGCCCCGGCCGCCCAGGGGACTTAGTGGCGCAATTCGCCGCCAGACCTATAAATACAGCGAAAACGAGTACAAGCGCTGGCTGCCCCTGGTGCTGGCCGACCGCGTAGACATGGTAGAAGGCGTGTTGTCGGACCTGCTCCACGGCAAGCTGCCCAACATCTGGGCCGAGAAGGGATACGACGTGGAGATGAAGTACAACCGCACGGCTTTCCTCACCAAAATGGCCACCATCGGCGCCGTCACGGCGGGTTTGGTTGTATGGTTGAGCGCTGACTCGAAGGATAAAAAGTCTAAGCGCAACTAGCGCGCAACTACCGGCTGACAGCCAAAGAAGCCGCCGTTGGGGTAGGAAAACGCATTTTCCTACCCCAACGGCGGCTTCTTTGGCTGTCATGCTGTTCAGGGGGTTGATTAGTGCCACTAGGCCGTCATGCTAAGCTTGTCGAAGCATCTCGCGTGCTGATGAAAGATAGTATTCAACATCAGCACGCGAGATGCTTCGGCAAGCTCAGCATGACGGCCTTACGGGCTACTTCCTACCCTCTACAATCTTCTCCACAATCTCAGGGTCGAGGAGGGTCGTGATGTCGCCGAGGTTGCTGGTGTCACCCTCGGCCACTTTGCGCAGGATGCGACGCATGATTTTGCCCGAGCGCGTTTTGGGTAGGCCCTCCACAAACTGGATCTTATCGGGCTTGGCAATGCGGCCAATTTCGGCCACAATGGTTTCGATGATGCTGGCCTCTACGTGCTTGCGGCTGATGTCGTCGTCGCAGGCGCCGTCGCGGCAGATCACGTAGGCGTAGATACCCTGGCCCTTCACATCGTGCGGGTAGCCCACCACTGCCGATTCTACTACTGTATTATTCTGGTTGATGGCGTTTTCGATTTCGGCCGTGCCAAAGCGGTGACCCGAGACGTTAATCACGTCATCTACGCGGCCCTGGATGCGGTAGAGGCCGTCGGCCTCACGACGGGCGCCGTCGCCAGTGAAGTAGTAGCCGGAGTACACGCCAAAGTAGGTTTGCTTGGCCCGCTCATGGTCGCCGTAGGTGGTGCGGATGATGCCCGGCCACGGCGCTTTGATGGCGAGGTAGCCCTCCACGTCGTTGCCCTCAATCTCCTGTCCTTCCTGGTTCAGCAACACAGGCTGCACGCCCGGCAAGGGTAGGCCGGCGCGGGCCGGCACGCTGGGCGTAATGTTCGCCAGCGCCGAAATCATGATGCCGCCGGTTTCGGTCTGCCACCACGTATCTACAATGGGGCAGCGGCCCTTGCCGATGTGGGTGTGGTACCAGTGCCAGGCTTCCTCGTTAATCGGCTCGCCCACCGAGCCCAGCACCCGCAGCGAGTCGAGGGAGTAGGCCAGCACGTGGTTGATGTCGTGGGCCATGAGCGAGCGGATGGCCGTGGGCGACGTGTAGAACACGTTCACGCCGTGCTTGTCAATTACCTCCCAGTAGCGGCCGGGGCTGGGGTAGGTAGGCACACCCTCAAACATGAGGGTAGTAGCGCCCGATAGCAGCGGACCGTAGAGCAGGTAGGTGTGGCCCGTCACCCAGCCGATATCGGCTGAGCACCAGTACACGTCGTTTTCCTCCACCTGAAACACGTTGCGGAAGGTGTAGTCAGCCCACACCATGTAGCCGGCGGTGGTGTGCACCACGCCTTTGGGCTTGCCGGTGCTGCCGGAGGTATAGAGAATAAACAGTGGGTCTTCGGCGTCCATTTCCTCGGCGGGGCAGGTTTTTTCTACCTCCTGCACCTCGTCGTGGTACCACACGTCGCGGCCATCCTTCATGTGCACGGGCCAGCCCAAATGCTCCACCACAATCACACCGCGCACGGAGGGGCAGTGCTCCAGGGCCTCATCTACCACGCGCTTCACCGGAATTTGCTTGGCGCCGCGCTCCAGGCCATCGGCCGTAATCACTACGGTGGCCTGGGCGTCGTTCACGCGGTCGGCAATGGCATTGGCCGAGAAGCCGGCGAAGATGACAGAATGCACCGCCCCAATGCGGGCGCACGCCAGCACCGCAATGGCCAGCTGCGGAATCATGGGCATATAGAGGCACACCCGGTCACCCTTCTCTACCCCATTGTTGTGCAGCACATTGGCAAAGCGGCACACCTCCTGGTGCAGCTCGCGGTAGGTATAGCGAATCTGGCGGGTTTTGGGGTCGTTGGGCTCCCAGATGAGGGCCAGCTTATTGCCGCGCGTGCTCAGGTGGCGGTCGAGGCAGTTTTCGGTGATGTTGAGCTTGGCACCTTCATACCACTTGTTGTGGCCTTCTACCAGATCAGCCGTCAGCACAGTGTCCCACTTGCGGCGCCAGGTGAAGGGCTCGGCCACATCGGCCCAGAACTGCTCGGGGTTTTCCACGCTACGGCGGTAGGCATACTGATACTCTTCGGTGGTTCGGATGCGGGGATGGTCGGTGGGCATGGGGAAGGAATTAAGAATTAGAAAGTATGAATTATGAATCGGGAGTAGGGTGGTTCTAGACTGTCATGCTGAGCTTGCCGAAGCATCTCTACCGTGAGTAATCATCTACTATCCGACGAAGCGGTAGAGACGCTTCGGCTCTGCTCAACATGACAGTCTTTACCTAAAAAACCAGCGCGGGTGTAGGGTAAACTACGCAAAACACGGGAGCAGTGCCTACGCAGCCAGCAGCCCCCGCACCTGTTCCATGAGCTGGCGGGTGCTGAAGGGCTTGGGCACGTAGAGGTCGGCGCCGGCGGCGTAGCCCTTCTGCACATCGGCCTCCCGGCTCTTGGCCGACAGGAAAATGACCTTGGTTTCGTGATGGCGCGGATGGTTTTTCACGTGTTGGCATACTTGGTAGCCATCTACGTCGGGCATCATCACGTCCAGCAAAATCAGGTCGAAGGGGGTGCGGTCTACGGCCTCCAGGGCTTCCATGCCATTGCGGGCAATGCTGACCTGGTAGCCATTCTTGCGCATCAGAAATTCCAAGGACATCACGATGTTCGGTTCATCATCAACGAGTAAAATGTGGGCTTCTTTCATAGCCAAAATGGTTTTCGAGGGCGGCGGGTACTAGGACTTATTCAGTGGGCTGCGGCTGTCGTTGCGGGTGCAGCGGCAGAGTCAGGGAAAAGCTGGCGCCCTGCTCCGGCGCACTTTCCACCCAAATGCGCCCTTGGTGCAGCTCCACAATGTTGCGGGTGATGGCCAGGCCCAGCCCCGAGCCCTCGGGCTTGCGCATGGTCTGGTGCTGAGCCTGGTAAAACTTGTCAAAAATCAGGTGATGGTAGGCTGGGTCGATGCCCTTGCCGTTGTCAGTGACGCGCACGTGCAATTGTCCGCCGATGGCTTCGGCCCCTACCCAGATGCGGCCGGAGCCATCTGCCGGGCAGGCTTTCACGGCGTTAGATAGTAGGTTGACGAGCACTTGCATCAGCCGGTCACGGTCGGCGGGTAGGGCGGGCAAATCGGGTGCTACGGCTACGGTGAGCTGAATGCGGCGGGCCTGCGCCAGCTGCTCTACCGCGGCCGCAGCTTCGGTTATCAGTTCGCCTACCCCTACGGGGGTCGTAAGCAGGGTAGCCTTGCCCGACTCGTACTTTTCTAGATCGAGTACCAACGTAATCAGCCGGCTCAGCCGCTCCGATTCCTTGGTGATGGTGTGCAGGAAACGCAGGCGTTCCTCCTCGTCTAAATCGGGGTTGTCCGACAGGATTTCCGATAGTGCCCGAATGCTGGTGAGTGGGGTGCGCAACTCGTGCGTCACGGTATAGAGAAACTCGTCCTTGCGCTCGTCTAGGGCTTGCAGCTGCTCGTAGGCGACCTGCAAATCGGTGGTGAGACGCTGCAACTCCTGCGACTGGCGGCGCAGCTGGCGGTTGGCAGCCAACAGCTGTTGGCTTTCGCGCAGAATCCCTACTACGTTATCAAACCGCAGTTCCTCTACCCCAATGGCCGAAGACAACAGCAGGCGCGCCGAGGCCGGCCCGATGCTACCGGCCAGCAGCTTCTCGGCGTAGGCCAAGAGGCGCGGGTCGGCGTCGGCGGGGGCAATGGGCTCGGGGGGTAGGGCATCGGGGAAGCGCGTAGCGAAGGCCTGCAACGCCTGCGCGGTGCGCTTCTTCCCCAGAAAACCGCGCAGCAACGCCCGCACCGACAGCACTGGGGCTGCGCCGCGCCACTCGGCGCTAGTGGCCGGGCGTGGCCGGAAGGCATCCACGAACTCCTCAGCCTGACGTAACTCCAATCCCGTAGGCACGCGCCCCAGCACCGATACGCCCACGTACAGCCCCACGTTGAAAAACCAGCTCCAGAACAAACCGTGCGATAGATAATCTAAGTCTGTAAGACCAAACAGTGCGAATGGTCGCAGGGCCCCTACCCCAAAAAGGCCGTCATCCATAATGGAGGCCGACAGCAAACCGGGCGCAATCATAGTAGGCATCACCAGCGTAAAAAACCACACTGCAAAGCCCGCCAGAATGCCCGCCGTGGCGCCTTGGCTGGTACCGCCTTTCCAGTACAACCCACCCAGCACCACCGGCACAAACTGCGCCACCGCCGCAAACGACACCAGCCCGATATTCACCAACGACAGCAGATGCCCTACCGTGGCGTAGTAGCCATAGGCCAGCAGCAGCACCAGCACCACTGCCAGCCGGCGGCTTTGCAGGGCTACTTGCCCCAAATAAGCAAACCACCGCGCCGACTCGCCCCTGGCGGCCGGCACGCGCACCAGCAGCGGCATCAGCAGGTGATTGCTCATCATCACGCTCAGGGCAATGGTTTCCACGATAATCATGCTGCTGGCCGCCGACAGCCCGCCCAGGTACACCAGCAGCGCCAGCCAGCGGTGCTCGGCGCCCAAGGGTAGGGCCAGCACGAAGGTGTCGGCATCCAGTTGTGTGCCGTAGCGCAGCACGCCGCCAAAGGCGATGGGTAGCACAAACAGATTAATAACGATGAGGTAGAGCGGAAACAGCCACATGGCTTTGCGCAAGTGGTCCTCGTTCACGTTCTCTACCACCGATACCTGAAACTGCCGCGGCAACAGCAGCACGGCCGCCATGCCCAGCAGCAGTAGCGTGAGCCACTGCGCCCCACCAATGCCAGTGGTGTGCAGCGTGAAGAGCCTTTGCAGCCCCGGCACAGCCGCGGCCTGATCGAACACATCGGCAAAACCATCGAACAGGCCGTAGGTAACCAGCAGGCCAGCCGCCAAAAAGGCCACTAGCTTTACTAGACTTTCCAGGGCCACGGCCAGCACCATGCCCTCGTGGCGCTCGGTAGCCTCCACCGAGCGCACCCCGAAGATGATGGTGAAGAAAGCCAATACGCCAGTGGTAATTAAAGCCGTGTTATCGTCTAGCCCGCCCAGATCGGCCCCACCGGCCATCACCTCAAACGATGTGGCTATTGCCTTAATCTGCAAAGAGATATACGGAATCACACCCAGCACGCACACCGCCGTAGCCAGCGCCCCAAGGGCAGCACTCTTGCCATAGCGCGCCGAGATGAAGTCGGCAATGGAGGTAAGGCGCTGGGTGCGACAGATGCGGATAATCTTGCGCAGCACCAGCCACCACGCGGGCGCCAAGAGGGTAGGTCCCAGGTAGATACCCACAAACTCCAGCCCGAAATGCGCGGCCCTCCCCACCGAGCCGTAGTACGTCCACGCGGTGCAGTACACAGCCATGCTCAGGGCGTACACGTAGGGGTTGCTTACTAGGCTCCGCCGCGCTGCCGAGCGTCGCTCAGCCGCGTAGGCCACCCCAAACAGCAACGCCAGGTAGCCAAAGGAAAAGCCGATGAGCAGGAGTTTGGACAAGGTGGTGAGGTTGTGAGTTTATGAATGATGGAGTGGTGAACAGAGCTCATTTGTCATCCTGAGCTTGCGAAGGACCTTCTCACGGTAAAACGACCATTGTACTAACGACTCGTTCTCACGTGAGAAGGTCCTTCGCAAGCTCAGGATGACAGATGGTTCACAGTCACTACTCCACCTTTCTAACAAGCCAGCCCGTGAGTAGCACGATGCTAAGCCAGAGCAACAGCAGGTAGAGGTAGAGCACCGGGATACCCCCTACCCTACCCTCGTGGTCGAAGACGGCTAGCAGGGGAAAGTTGAGCAGCACGGCAAACAAGCCGCTCACAAACAGCAGGCGCTGCCCTCGTCGCTGCTCCGCTGCTTCAGTTGATTCGGGCATGAATAGGTAAAATCGGTTTAGGGAGTAGAGACACAACAGATTGTGTCTCTACTTATTGGCCTCGCAAAAAAGTCCGCCGACCCAGCGGCCCGACGGACTTTTTGTACCAGACCAACTTCACTTAGTGCTTCTGTTACTCAGCCACTCGCTCGTCCATCAGACGCACGTTGCGTATGTCTTTCATGTAGATCATACCCACCACAAAGCAAATCAGCGCCACCGTAATGGGGTAGATCAGACCCAGCAAACTGCTGTGCTCCTTGGCAAACGTGCCTTCGGGTTGCGTAGCGGCCCACACGCCAATGGAGGTAGCCACCAGCGGCACAAAGCCGCCGAAGATACCGTTGCCAATGTGGTAGGGCACCGACAAGGACGTGTAGCGCACCTTGGTGGGGAACAGCTCCACAAGGTAGGCGGCAATGGGTCCGTACACCATCGTCACGAACAGCACCAGGCAGAAAATCAGGGCTGTCATGGCGGGGATGTTGGGCGTCAGGGCTTTCATCACGGCAGGCACGGCCTTACCAGCAGCATCCACGGTAGCAGGCGTAATTTCGGTGAGCGGTCCGGCAAAGGCCTTCACACCGTAGAACAGCGGGGCGGTGAACAGGGCACCGCAAATCATACCCGTCATGATGATGCGCTTGCGCCCGATGCGGTCTGAGAGCGACCCAAAATACACGAACAGCGGCGTGGCTAGCAGCATGGATACCACCATGATGATGCTCGAATCGACGATATCCAGCTTGAGGGTAGCGTTCATGAAAGTGAACACCTGAAACTGGCTGGTGTAGAAAATCACGCCCTGGCCCATGGTCACGCCAAACAGCGCAATGAGTACCAAACGACGGTTTACGGGGTTCATGAAGGAGTCGCGCAGGGGGCTTTTGCTGGTGGTGCCAGTAGCCTTCGCCTTAGCAAACAGCGGAGACTCATGCAGCTTGCGCCGGATGTAGTACGAAGCAATGACCAGGAAGCCTGAGAGCAGGAACGGAATGCGCCAGCCCCATTCTTTGAAGGCGTCTTCACCTACAATCTTGCGGGTAATCAGGAGCACCGAAATACTCAGGATCAGGCCACCAGTGGCCGTAATCTGGATGAAGCTGGTGTAGTAGCCGCGCTTTTTGTCGGGGGCGTATTCGGCCACGTAGGTGGTTGCGCCGCCGTACTCGCCACCCAGGGCCAGGCCCTGCAACAAGCGCAGAATCACAACTACCACAGGAGCCGCTACGCCAATGGTATCGTAGCTGGGGATGAGGCCGGTAACGAAGGTAGCCCCGCCCATAATCAGTAGCGTGACCAAGAAGGTGTACTTGCGCCCAATCATATCGCCCAGCCGGCCGAAGAACATGGCCCCAAATGGTCGCACCACGAAGCCCGCCCCAAACACGGCCAGAGCGCCCAGCAGCGTATCCTCAATCTTACCCGCGTGCCCAAACAGCACCGGCCCGATGATGGCCGCCAACGAGCCAAAAATGTAGAAGTCGTACCACTCAATAACCGTCCCTACCGAGGAGGCCGTAATTACCTGCCAGATGGTGCTGGTAGATACTTGGTTGTTGTCGTGCTCGAGGGGCGCATCCGCCACCTTTCCGTAACCGGGATTAATGCTTTGTTCCATTGAAAACGGGGAATTTTAGTGGAAAATTAAAGCGGCAGAGGCCCGGCGGTCAGGCCGTAGCGCTCCTGTTTTCGATTCATTATCAGGCACAACTACTTGATAATAAACCGAAATAAGCGGTAAGCGGGTAGCCGACGAAGCGGCCGGTAAGCGCGGAGGGAAAGCTGCTGAAAAGCCATCATTTCGACCAGTGGGAGAAATCTCGCGTGCAGCGGTACTCTCAATCGGCAGGAGTTACTTCCAACGGAGACTTCTCTCGCTAATCAAACTGATAGGTTAAGCAGGTAGAACAAGGTCTTTCCTTACAAGAAAATCTGCGTTTGCAGCGTAATTTCTGGCTTGTAGTCCAGGCCGTTGACCTGCCCCGTAGCGAGGTTGGTGCGCGAGAAATCAGGACGGGCACGGTAGTTCAGCGTCACCTTGGCATTATGCCCATCCAGCAGCAAATTGGCCCCGACGTCGTAGACGTTGGAGGCTTTTGAGAGAAACTCGTAGTCGCTGTGCAGGTAGGCTACGTAGGGTTGCAGGCGGGCTTTGGGGCCCAGCAGCTTTTGCGGCAGCAGGTAGCCTACCTGCCCGTAGAAAGAATTGCCCGTACCCGATTGTGGCACGGCATTGCCGCGGAGGGCGGCGGTATAGCCACTAGCTACTCCATAACCAGGGTTTTCGGCGCCTATAAACCGGACGTGATTGGGACCCATGTTGTAGTTGTAATACACCCCATACAGCGTAATAGCCGTGCGGGCAGCCGTGTCCAGGGGCACATCATAGAAAGCATCCACCCCGAACATAGCCATATCATGCTTGCGCGTCGGGATGTTGGCAAACTGGTCGGCGGCAGAGGGTAGCGTGGTGTAGGTGACACGACTATCGGTGCCGCGCGAGTACATGGCATCCTTATTATACAGGAATCCCGCTCCTATGCTGAACACGCGCTTGGTGCCCAGGTAGGTACCCGTGAAGTAGGGCAACAGGTTGGCCTCCGGCTCCAGGAAGTTGTAGCTCACGTAGCCCTGGTACACATGCTTGGTGTTCTGTGGGCTATAGGTAGCAATGCCGGTGCCGGTGTTCACGGTGGTGGTAGTTGTTACCCCACCCACGGTGGTTGAACTAGTACTAGTAATGGCACCTAGGCCCAGTGGTGTACTGGCTTGGTTGGTCAGGAATGGGTCACTGACCGAGAAACGGTAGTCAAGCTTGCCAACGCGGCCTTTGGCATACACTCCCAACCAGCGGGCAAACTGGTCGGTTTGCTCGATGGTTGGGAAGTTGGTGAGCGGCAAGTCCATGGGCAGAATGCTCGTGGTGCTGGCGCTGGTGAGGCGCGAGATGCCGTTGAGGTAGTGCAGGCCAGCGCCCAGGCTCAGGTACTTGTTGACTTTGTATTCCGTAACGGCTTCGTGAATGAAAAACTGGGGCTTCTTGCCGGGAGCGGCAGCATCACCGAGTAACCCGCCACTCACTGCATTCTGGTTGTTGATGCCCATGTGCGTGTAAATCACGAAGCGCGGATTGAGCTGGGCCAGAATGACGAGGCGGGAACGGCGCAGGCCGAAATCAACCTGGTCTTTTTGCTCTTTGCCAGGGGCGCGGGTGGTGCCTTCGTTGTTTTTGGTGTAGCGCGTGTATATCTGATGCCAAGTCAGGAAGCGGATGTACTTGGAGCCATCGGGCGAGAGGTTCACCTTCAGGCCAGCACCGTAAGGCACCGATTTGGCGGGCGCGGCAGGCGCGGGTGGTGGGGTAGGCGCGGCGGGCGGCGGGGCTTGACCACCAGCAGGAGGAGGTTGCACTTGAGCTGAGGCCGCGGCAGCAGTCAGCAAAGCACCGGTAAGCAATGCGTAGCGAGAGGGGCGCATAGAGGTGGGATGGGGTGAGTGAGGGTAGCGCAGCAAGCAGAATGTTCCGGCTTGCATCAGCAAATCGATCTGACACAACTAAATAGCAAAACCCTCCTATCGAATCCGCCGCGTTGCTGTCGTTCTGCTAACCCTATAGCTCTACCCCTGCTTAAACCGCTCCCACCGAATCATCATGTACTTATCACCCAGCTCCGTAACCACCAGGCCCGCGCCCTGCACATTAGCCGGGTTCTGGAAAAACTCCGCCAATTCCTTTTGATTGAGAATTTTATAGGTCGGATGATAGTCGGTTTGGCGGGGGGCTTTCACGCCGTATTTCTTCACCCAGTTCATCACGCTCACGTGGCTCACGCCCAGCAGGCGCTCAATCTCGCGGTAGCTCACGCCTTCTATATACAGTTGCAAGGCTTTGATGACGTAGTAGGAGTTTATCTCCTTGCCTACCTTAGCCACCGTGTAGTGATAGCCGCACTGCTTGCACTTAAACCGCTGACGGCCATCGATTACACCACTTTTCGTGGCTTCGGAAGAGTTGCATTTGGGGCAAACAGGTGCTGACATACAAAGGGCTGAAAGGGTAAGCTATAGCTATTTAGTAAATATATAGTATTTTAGCAAGTATTGAATGTCAGACCAAGCTATAGAACCTGTTCATGAGGAAACTATATGGTACAGAGCGGCTTGTTCAACCTCCCATCAGCTTACGAGTGGACCCCGAGGTATTATAGCGTAGGCATATAGTAGGTGTCTTTGATAATAAGACTACCCTTTCAGACGCGGCTAGCGTACAAGGAGGTACTTCTCATCAAAAACCCTCTCTCCTATGACTTCCTCTGATTCCACTTCCGACCTGTCGCAACTAATCCGCTATTCTCTTACCATTGATAATCTGAATGATGAGCAAGCCGTGGGCCGCGCCCGCATGGCGCTAACTGCCCTCACCCTCATCGTCGATCAGATTGAAGCGGGCACGCCGGGTCGGGCAGAGGTAGCCACCGTCCACGCCGAAACGCCGGGCACAGACGATATCCGTTTGGCCCTCCGCGAAGAAGGATTCGAGCTGCTGGATATATCCCGGCAGGTAGGATAAAGCACTGTATTTCAGTATACTTGACAGGCCCTTGTGCGGACTGCGTGGCTCAATTACATAGTTCAGAAAGCCAATTTCAAGAGCTTGCAAAGTCACATTCACTAGTCCTCCCACGAGAGAATAGTAGTGAAGCGCAACAGGTTCGATCTTTTTAAAAGCAGAAAGCGCCTTACTTTGCATCCTTACTTGGCGGCTAGATTTCCTGACCGTATCCTCGAAACTCAGCGCCAAGCTCAACCGTTGTAGGCACATGAATCTGAACCACATCGTGTATATCAGCCGGGCCGTGCGCCCGCTCACTGACCAGGATTTGCACGAACTCCTGGAGCAATGCCGCCGTGATAACAGCAAAAACCACATCACGGGCATTCTTTTTTACAGTCACGGCAATATTGCCCAACTCTTTGAGGGCGAGCCAGAAATAACGGAGGCCCTTTTTAAGCGCATCAAGCGCGACGGTCGTCATTCGCACGTGCAGAAGCTTATAGACAAGCCTATTGATGTCCGGAGTTTCCCAGACTGGCACATGGCCTTTCATCCGCTGGAAAGCGTTGGGTTCTCGCAGCTACAAGGGTTTCTGATGCCCGACCGGGTGCCCGCCCCACCCAGTACGCTTACCATTGCCGACGCCATGCTGATTGAGCTAGTTCGCTTGGCTGTTTTTGGCACGCCTACTGAGCAGGCCTTCCCGGCATTGCCTGGCCCCACCTCCGTCTAGCTGAACCTTTAAGGCCTTCTTCTGCTTATTCAACGTACCTTCTCTTCTTTCTGCCACCCTACTCTATCCTTTTATGCGTGAACAGCACCTTCACGCCCTTCTGCACCATTTGCCTGCCGGCGTTGCTACCTTACAGGGTTTCGACCTACGGTACGGGTATTTAAACAAAGCGATGCAGGAGTTGCTGGGCACTGATGTGGCAGAAGGCCAGTGCGTGGCCGATCATCCGGGCGTACTCCCCTCCGATTTAGTGGATGTGCTACACCAAGTGTATCGCACAGGTACTCCTTACATAGCCAAAGCCTGTTCGCTGCCCCTACCTACCCAAGAGGGGAAGGAGTCCGTATCCCGCTGCTACGATCTGGTGCTAGAACCCGTGCGCGACGAGGAAAACTAGGACATTACCGGCCTGGTATTGTTTGCCGTAGATGTGACCCAGCAGGAGGAAGCCCGGCAGCGAGCCCACACACTGTCGATGGAAACCCGCCGCCTCGATGCCCGCCTGCGGGTGTTGACTGAAACCGTGCCGCAAATCACGTTTTCGCTGGATGCCGAGGGTTTATATGAGTACGTTAGTCCGCAGTGGTACTACTTCACCGGCCAGCCTCCTACGGCCGACCTGAATGCCATCTGGCCCCTCCTCATCCACCCCGATGACCGGCTGCGGGTGCTCTATCAGGGCGATGCTGCCCGCAAAGCTGGCAAGGGCTGGAGCTACGAGTACCGCCTGCGCCGCCACGATGGCCAGTACCGTTGGATGCTAAGCCGCGCCCTACCCGAACTGCACGCCCCCGACCAACCCGTGTTCTGGCACGGTGCCCTCACCGAGGTGCACGACCAGCGCGAGTTATCCGACGCCTTGCGCCGGGGCGAGGCCGAGCTACGCTTTCTAGCCGACAGCATTCCGGAGTTGATCTGGACGGCCACGGCCGAGGGCTTCATCGACTATTACAATCACTACACCGGCGAGTATTCAGGTCTCACCAAAGAAGAGCTGGGCCCTACTGGCTGGGTGAACCTGCTGGAACCGCGCAAGCAGGCCGAAGCAGCCCGCCAATGGGTGAAAAGCGTGGCCACGGGCGAGCCGTTTGAGGGCTTGTTCCGGATGCGCCGGCACGATGGGCAATATCGTTGGCACATCATCCGGGCACGGCAGCTGGCCGACGAGCGGGGCCCGCGCTGGTTTGGCGCCTGCACCGACGTAGACGACCAGCACCGTCTGCGCGAGGTGCTACAGGTGCAGTACGACGAGCTGGCCCGCACCAACCGCGACTTGGATACCTTCGTCTACACAGCCTCCCACGACCTGAAGCAGCCGCTGTTCAACCTGCGCGGCTTGTTTGAAGAGCTGCGCCGCAGTGCTAGCTTCGACGACCCCGAGGAGGAACAGCTCCTCTCGATGGTAGACGACTCGCTGCACCAACTTGATAGCACCTTGCAGGAGCTGGCGGCCACTGTACAAGACCAGCGGGGCCTCTCGGCGCCAGTGGAAAAGCTAGACTTGCGCCACATCACCGATGAAGTGCTGTTGGGCCTGCGTGCCCAGATTCAGGCTTCTGATGCCACGGTTCATGTGGAAGTAACTGAGGCCCCTACCCTGCTCTACGGCCGGGCCAACTTGCGCTCGGTGCTGCATAATCTACTCAGCAACGCCCTCAAGTTTGCGCACCCCGAGCGCTTGCCGGTTATTACGTTGCGCAGCTACTTGTCCAAAAACAATAAACCGGTGCTCATGGTGCAGGATAATGGCTTGGGGATGAATATCCCCAAAACCTCGACTGCCGCATTTCAACCCTTCACCCGCCAGCACCCCCAAATAGGCGGCTCGGGCGTGGGCTTGTACTTGGTGCAGCGTATTCTTACCTCCCGCGGCGGCCGCCTAGAGGTAGCCAGCACTATGGGCAAGAGCACCACCTTCACACTGTACTGGTTTGAAGCGTAATTTCCTTTGCCTGCTTACTCCTACCTGCTACCGTGCCGCCGCTTATGTATGAGCTATACTTATTTATAGCGGGCGACTCTCCCAAATCCAGGCAGGCGCTAGCCAATATTCAACGGCTGACGGAACACCATTTGGCCGGCCGCTACACCCTCACCGTCGTTGATATTCAGCAGCACCCTGAGCGGGCACAGGAGGAAGGTCTGATTGGCGTGCCCATGCTCCTCAAAAAAAGCCCCGGTCTGGTGCGCCGTCTTGTAGGCGACCTGTCCGATCAGGAGCGGGTGCTGAAAGCGCTGGGACTCGCGTAAACACCTCACTACCCTACCCTTCTACCCTTAACAATTTGTTAGTTGCGCACGGCAATCAGCAGTCCCAGCTCCTTGTAGCGCATATTGAAGCGCTTGGCAATGGTGGCATTGGTGAGGGAGCCCCGGTAGATATACACACCTGAGCGGAAATGCTCGTTGCTGAACAGCACCTCATTAATGCCACCATTCTGGCTGATTTCCTGCATGATGGGCGTGAAGATGTTGCTCAGTGCGTTGGTAGCAGTGCGCGGCACCCGCGAAGCGATGTTGGGCACGCAGTAGTGAATCACATCGTACTTGCGGAACACCGGCTTGTTATGCGTGGTCACCTCCGAGGTTTCAAAGCAACCTCCTTGGTCGATGCTCACATCGATAACCACCGAGCCGGGTGCCATAGTGGCAATCATGCTCTCGGGCACCATAAACGGCACGCGGCCGTCCTCGGCATTGAGGGCACCAATCACTACGTCGGCCCGGCGGATTTGCTGGCTGAGGGCAAACGTGTCGAGGGTGCTGGTGTAGAGCTGGGCACCTAGGTTTTCTTTGAGGCGGCGCAACTTATACAGGTGATTGTCAAACACTTTCACCTCGGCCCCCAAGCCTGTAGCGGCGCGGGCAGCGTACTCGGCCACTGTGCCTGCGCCCAAAATCACTACCTGCGACGGTGGCACGCCCGTGATGCCGCCCAGAATCACGCCCTTGCCCTCGTTGGAGCGCGCCAAGTACTCGGCGGCTACCAGCATCACGGTAGAGCCCGCTATTTCGGACATGGCCCGCACCACCGGCCGTGCCCCAGAGGGGTCTTTAATCAGCTCGAAGCTGATGGCATTGATTTTCTTGCGCAGCAGCGCCGTGATGTATTCGGCTGACAATGAACCGAATTGTAGGGCTGAAATCAGCGTTTGGCCGTTGCGCAGCAGCTCCACCTCCTCCAAGGTAGGCGGCGCCACTTTCAGCACGATATCCGCTTCGTAGACTTCTTTGGGCGAGTAGGCAATGGTGCCACCCGCCTCGGAGTAGTCGTGGTCGGAGTACTTGCTGGGCTCGCCGGCGCCGCTCTCAATCACTACCTCGTGGCCGCCCTCTACCAGGTGCTTCACCGCCTCGGGCGTGAGGCAAATGCGGTTTTCCTGCAACGACGACTCCCGGGGCAAACCAATAAACAGCTTGCGGCGGCGGGTTTCGATGGCCAGCATCGACTCCTGCGTGAAATAGGCGCGGCTCGCGGCCAGCGACTCAAATCCGGGGGGAACGGCTTCGGGCATTTGTTTTCAATTAAAAATTAAGAATTAAGAGTTAAAAATTAGCTTGCTGCCGGTCCATCTTCCTTCTTTCAAATGGTTAGTAGGCAGTTTTTAATTTTTACTTCTTAATTCTTAATTCTCGGGAGGAGGGTCCGGTAACGGTGAGGGTAAGAAGGAGATGATCCGGCGGCAACAAGTCAGCTATGCGGCTGGGCCATTCTATCAGGCAAAGATAACCCGAATCAAAGTATTCCTGTGCGCCCATCTGCGCAGCTTCCTGCGGGTCGTTGAGGCGGTAGAAATCGAAGTGGTAAACAGGGCGGTTTTGGGCGTCGCGGTATTCGTTGACCAGCGAAAAGGTAGGCGAGCTGATTTCGTCCGTTGGCACGCCCATGCTTTCGCACAATACCTTAATAAACGTGGTCTTACCTGCGCCCATTTCCCCTTCAAAACACAGCACGGTAGCGACGCCCAGGTGGGCACGCAACGCGGCAGCGGCTTCGGGCAGAGCCTCTAATGAGGGAATGGTAATGATCAGATCTTGCGCCATAGCATGAAATAAAGCGGCGCAAGTTCCGAAAGTTTTGCCGGAGTGGTGACATAAGAATATTCCTCCGAATAAAATACGCCCCAAGGCTGAATCCCTGGGCTACGGAGCGGTTTCGTCCACCGTTCCACTGATCACTAAAGCTTCAGCCTTGAGGCGCATGGGTAGCGAAACTGCTCCACTGATTAGCCCAGGGTCTCAGCCCTAGGCCGCATGGGTAGTGAAACCGCCATATCTTTTGTCAGCACGCAAGATTTCCCGACAAGCTCGAAATGCCATTCAACGAATAGTTTATTGTAGCTTTCTACCTCCTCCACACCACACCTACCTATGCGCAAACCCTACGCCCTGCTCCTGCTGTTGCTACCCGTGCTGGCTTGCTCGCACCTACCCACCAGCACCACTACCCACACCTACTACCCCGGCCGGGGCAACGCCTGGAAAACCCGCGCGCCTGAGCAAGTAGGCCTAAATGCCACCCGGCTCGCGGAGGCCATTGATTTTGCCAAAAGCCAGGAAACCACCCAGATTGCTCCCGATTTCAGCAACCAAGCCGAAATCTTCGGGACGCCGCTGGGGCCGCTGCCACCCGGCCGGGCCGCTACTAATGGGCTCATCCTGCGCCACGGCTATATTGTAGCCGAGTGGGGCAACACAGAGCGCCCCGACCCTACCTACAGCGTGGCCAAGAGTATGCTCTCCACAGTGTTGGGCATCACGCTGGACAAGGGAATGATCAAGGACATTCATGATCCGGTAGCGCAATATGTGACCGATGGCGGCTACGCTTCGGCGCACAACCAGCCCATTACGTGGGAGCAGCACGCCCGCCAGACCAGCGAGTGGGAAGGCGAGCTGTGGGGCAAGAATGTCGACTTCATCGGGCACGAGGCCTTTGGCAAGGGCGAGCGGAAGCCGCGCACGCTGCAAGCGCCCGGCACCTATTGGGAATACAACGATGTACGCATCAACCGTTTCTCGCTGTCGCTGCTCACGCTCTGGCAAAAGCCCCTACCCCAGGTGGTGAAAGAGCAGATCATGGACCCCATCGGGGCGTCGGACACATGGCAGTACCTCCCTTACTTTAACTCGATGGCCATGATTAACGGTCGGCCCCTACCCTCAGTGAGCGGTGGCACGCGCTGGGGTGCGGGTCTGTGGATCAGCGCCCGCGACGAGGCTCGCTTCGGCTACCTGCTGCTGCGCCAGGGCCAGTGGGGCACCCGCCAGATCGTATCGCGCGACTGGGTGCGGCAAGCCACCACCCGCGGCCCCATCGGCCCCGACTACGGCTACCTCTGGTGGCTGAACACCGAGCAAAAAGCCTGGCCCCACGCTCCCGCCACCAGCTTCGCGGCCCTGGGCGCCGGCTCCAACACCATCTGGATTGACCCCGAGCATGATATTGTCATTGTGTGGCGCTGGCACAATGGAAATCCCGATGAGTTGATTAAGCGGGTGCTGGCGGCGGTGGAGAAGTGAGGTGATGGTTTTTGATATGAGTTGATTTGTCGTCCTGACGAAGGAAGGACCCTATTACGTGCGCAGGAGTCATAGCATACTTGCCGTTCGCACGTGATAAGGTCCTTCGTCAGGATGACAGGCCTGGTTCAGATATTCCAGCTAACTCACAACTACTTGCATCGTACCTTCGCGGGCAGTTACTCTGTCACCACTTAACGACCCGCAAATGCAAGTTTCTCGCATGGCTGGCAGCCTCATCGGCTCCGAAATCATCAAAATCGGCAACGAAGTAAACGATATGATTCGCAAGGGGGAGCAGATTTGCAACCTCACCATCGGCGACTTCACCCCCAGCATCTTCCCCATTCCGGAGCAGCTGCGCGATAATATCACGGATGCCTACGCGGCCGGCCATACCAACTACCCGCCTGCCAACGGCACGCTGGACCTGCGCACCGCCGCCGCTGACTTTCTGCGTCAGCGCCTGAGCCTGGATTACTCACCCAACGATTTGCTGGTGGCCGGCGGCTCGCGGCCGCTCATCTACGCTACCTACCTGGCCCTGGTAGACCCCGGCGACAAGGTAGTATTCCCTACTCCTTCCTGGAATAACAACCACTACTGCCACCTCTCCGGCGCCGAGGCCGTGATGGTGGAAACCCTGCCTGAAAACAACTTTATGCCCACAGCCGCCGAGCTGGCCCCGCACCTGCCGGGCGCTACCCTACTGGCCCTGTGCTCTCCGCTGAATCCCACGGGCACCATGTTCACCCGCGAAGGGCTGCTGGAAATTTGCGACCTGGTGGTGGCTGAAAACCAGCGCCGCCAGCCTGGCGAAAAGCCGCTCTACCTGCTCTACGACCAGATTTACTGGATGCTGACCTTCGGCGACGCCCAGCACTTCGACCCCGTGAGCCTGCGCCCTGAGCTACGTGACTACACCATTTACATAGACGGCATCTCGAAGTGCCTGGCCGCTACCGGCGTGCGCGTGGGCTATGCCTTTGGGCCGGCTGTGATAATTGATAAGATGAAGGCTATTCTGGGCCACGTGGGCGCCTGGGCACCCAAAGCCGAGCAGATAGCTACCGCTGCCTACCTCACCAACGACGCGGCCGTGGAGGAGTTCATCCCCACGTTCAAAGACAAGCTTCAACAGAGCTTAACGACGCTATACGACGGCTTGCAAAACCTGAAAGCACAAGGCTACCCCGTGGATGCCATTGTGCCAATGGGCGCCATCTACCTTACGGCCAAGTTGGATGTGCTGGGTAAAACCACGCCGGCGGGTCAGCAGCTCACTACTACCAAGGAATTAACGTCCTACCTTATCAGTGAGGCGCGGTTGGCACTGGTGCCGTTCAGTGCGTTTGGCACCAGCGACACGGCGCCGTGGTTCCGTATGTCGGTGGGCGGGGCGTCGTTGGAGTCGATTGAGGCGGCGCTGCCGCGGTTGCAGGCGGCTCTAGACGCACTGCAATAGAGGTATTTCCGTTGCTTGTTCGGCCCGATGCGGGGCCGGCTATTGTTGCAGCAATAGCCGGCCCCGCATCGGGCCGATTTCGTTTTAGAGTGAATCTGCTGTATTATAGAGGTAGATTATGCTTCTATTAAGAAAAGTCATGCATGAGTTGTATGATTTTACTTTTTAATAGCATATTCTTGCAATTAGGTTCATCTGAGAGTTGGTAAGCGTCTGCTGATTTGCCTTCTTTCACGAACTGATTTCCACTGCCCTCCGCCCTACCTACTTTATTGCAATACCCGTGTTTTATCTTATTACCTGTACATTTTTTCTTTCATGCGTCATTATGTTGCGCGGCTATTGACAAAACGTTTCCTTACGAGTCTAGTTGCAGTAGGATGCGTGACAACCGTGCCGCAACTGCAGGCCCAGACTACCCCTACCCTCACCGGCACCGTGCGCGATGCCGCCGGGCAGCCGTTGGAATACGCCACCGTTACGCTGCATCGCGCCGCCGACTCAACAGCGGTTAAAACGGAGTTCTGTGATGCTCAAGGGCGCTTTGTCCTACCCACTTTGCCAACGGGGGAATACTTGGTATCGGTAGCGCTGGTAGGGTACAACCGCGTTTGGAGCGCGCCCGTGGCGGCAACTGGTCAACCGCAGACTCTTGGCCCGCTCGTGATGCAGCCTAGCGCTGCCGCTACCTTGCGTGAGGTGAAGGTGGAAGCGCGCCGCCCTTTGTACGAACGTGAGGCCGACCGCACCATCGTGAACGTGGAGGGTAGCACCTTAAGCGCCGGCGCTACTTCGCTGGACGTGCTCGGCCGCGCCCCCGGCATAACCCTAGACGCCGCCGACAACTTAGCGCTGCGTGGCCGGCAGGGCTTGTTGGTGCTTATCGATGGCAAACGCGTCCCTATGAACGGCACGGAGCTGGCCGACTATCTGCGCGCCCTACCCGCCGAGCAACTCGCCAGCATTGAGCTGCTCAGCAACCCGCCTGCCAAGTACGATGCCCAAGGTGGGGCCGGCGTCATTGCCATTCACCTCAAAAAAGACCAGCGCCTGGGCACCAACGGCACCGCCAACCTCAGTTACGGGCGCGGGCGCTACGGTAAGTTCACCACCGGCCTCACGCTGAACCATCGGCGTAAGAACCTGAATGCGTTCGGGAGCTATACCTACACCGACCGCCGCAATTTCCTGGACCTGGATTTCTACCGGCAATTTTACGGCAGCAATATGCAGCCCGGCAGCAGCGAGCAGTTCAACCGCAATACCAGCCATTTACAGTCCCATAGCTGGAAAGCAGGTCTGGACTACAACCTGTCGGCCCGCACGCTGCTGGGGGTGAGCGTGAGCGGGCTGGTGAGCGAGACGCCCAGCTTCAGCAACAACCAAACCTTCATTACAAATACGGGAGTGGGGGGCGGTTTCGCGAAGGAGCGCTACGCTTCTACCACCGACCAAACGGTGCAACGTCCCAACCTGGCTGGAAATCTCAACCTGCGCCACGTGTTTGCCGACTCCACCAACGCTCCAGAGTTGACTGTTGACCTGGATGTGGCCCGCTACGCCACCGACCGCCTGCTGGCCCTGACAACCGTTTACGAGCTACCCGACGACCCTACCAACGTGCTGCACGGCGACCAGAAGAACCACGTCACTATTCAGTCGGCCAAGGCAGATTACAGCCGTCTGCTACCCTACCGCATCCGCCTGGAAACTGGCGCAAAAGCTACGTTCATCAACTCCGATAACGACGCGGTATTTACAAATATCACTGAGGGCACCATCACGACAGTGGATACCAACAAAACCAACCGCTTCCGCTACGATGAGAACGTGAATGCCGCCTACTTCAGCCTGCAACGCGCTACTGCCCGCACCACTACTCAACTGGGGCTGCGGGCCGAGCAAACGAACACGTTGAGCCGGCAGTCGGTGGGCGACGAGCGCTATGAACGGCACTATTTGCAGCTGTTCCCAAATCTGTCGGTGAAGCGGACGCTTTCGGAGCAGCATGAGCTGGCCCTCTCCCTGAGCCGCCGCCTCGACCGGCCCAGCTACGGGCAGCTTAACCCGCTACGGGTGTATTTTGATGCTACCTCGTACCAGTCGGGCAACCCGGCCTTGCGGCCCCAGACCAGTTACAACCTGGAGCTGACGCACACATTTCAGCAGAAATACATCAGCACCCTAGGTTACGCCCGCACCAGCAACCTTATTCAAAATGTGGTGCAGCCCGCCCCCGAAGGTGGCCGCACGGTGGTGAATCAGTTTGCCAATCTGGGCACGCTGCACTTCCTTACGCTCACACTCACGGCGCCCGTGGAAGTCACCAAGAGCTGGACCATGTACAACAACCTGGTGCTGTTCTACGGCCGCTACCTGGGTAACCTGGCCGGCACCAACCTGGACAGGGGCCGTCCAGCATTCACCTTCAACACCAACCAAAGCTTCAGCTTCGGGCGCGGCTGGTCGGCGGATGTGACGGGGCTGTACCAGTCGCGGGAGGTAGCGGCCTTTGAGGTAGTGCGCCGCCGCGGACAGGTAACGGCCGGCGTGCAAAAGTCCTTGTGGGACAAGCAGGCCACCCTGCGCCTGAACGTGTCGGACATCTTCTACACCACGCCCATCCGCTCTACGGCCACGTACGACAACTTCCGGGAGACTTTCTACAACCGCTTCGACAGCCGCGTGGCTACCCTGGCCTTCACCTACCGCTTCGGGGGTAACAAGGTAGCGGCTGCCCTCAAACGCACCGTAGGCGCCGACGAAGAACTACGCCGGACGGGCGGGTTTTAAGGAAGTACGACAGGGAAACAACTACCCGCGCCGCTTTGCGTCTAAGGAGGAGAGTTCAGCTCATTCTTCCCTCCTCCTGTATGCTTCTCGACACCAAACTACCCGTTGCCTACATCCTCACGCGCATGTGGCCCGATATTATTCGGGTACTGGTCATTTCCCTTTCGTTTCAATTGCTGAAATATTTTCTGGGCGACTACCTCCCCGAAATTCCCTTGCAGCTGCCTACCATCCTAGGTAGCTTGATTTCGTTGCTTCTGGCCTTTAACCTCAACCAGTCGTACGACCGGTGGTGGGAGGCGCGCAAGCTGTGGGGTGCCATCGTGAACGATTCGCGGATGCTGGTGCTGCAAATCCTGCATTTTGTGCCCAATGACCTGTTGCGCAGCCCTACCCTCGGTTCGCCTTTGCAGGCCTTTGCCTACCGTCAGATAGCGTGGTGCTACAGCCTGGGCCAGTCCCTGCGCGGCCAGGACGGGCTGGCGGGCCTCGACAAGTTTCTCCCGGAGCAAGACCTGGCTTATCTGCGCAAACACAGCAACAAGCCCGTCGGGATTCTGGCGCTGCACACGGCGCACACGAAAGAATTGTATCAGCAGGATGTTATTAACCCTTTCCAGCAAGTGCAGATTGACAGCACTATCGTGCGTTACACGGAGGCAATGGGCGGCGCGGAGCGAATCAAGAACACCGTATTTCCCTCCAGCTACCGCCAGCTCATTCATGTGCTGATCTATGTTTTCTTGATTACCCTTTCGCTGAGTTTGGTGGAAACGATCGGCTTATGGGAAATCCCGGTGCTGATGACCATTGCCGTTGCCTTCCTACTCCTGGACCGCACCGCCCGCTACCTGCAAGATCCTTTCAGCGACACGCCCACCGACACACCAATGACGGCCGTGGCCCGCACCATCGAAATCAATTTGCGGCAACTGTTGGAAGAAGATAAAGAGAATATTCCCGCGCCGATGGTATCGGGGTCATATTACTTGATGTAGCAACACATAGTACTTGCATTCGTGACTACGCACAGTAGCAGCGGAGTAGGCTGTGCATTTATATGCAGAACAGGAAGAACTTTGAGTTTTGTTGTGACTGAAGGTATTGGTTTGAATTGTATTAGCAGAGCATAGCTGACAACTCTAGCAACAAGACTCTCTTAACTTGAAACACAAACAGTAGTCAGCTTTAGCAGTATAATGGCGTAGTACAATGGCCATAGCGGAACTTTTCAAACACCTTTTTTAAATACTTTAGCACTATATTCGCATATACAAAAGTAGAATACATTCCCCTTTATAACTGAAGCCCGCATTTGTTTACGAAACTGTTCGTAAACAAATGCGGGCTTTGCTTTTCTCTACTTCCTTATAATGCTGCAGACTATTTTTTGAATCAATTCTAACATACAATATAAAACCTTTATATACAACGCTTTATACTTAAATATATCAGTTGAGCTGACCTGTAAAATTAGGAAAGCGATACCTTTTCATAAAAAAAACATCTTGTGAATAATAGGATCTTTTGAGATTATGATCTTAATTCGCTTCATCTGTTGAAATTTTGTCAAATAATCGTTCAGTTTTCTACGAGGAAATCAACACCTTTCTTATCCTCTATAGCGTGCTCATCACTACGCTATAGATTGCGGATAAAAGTTTGATGCTCCTTCGAAAACTAGTTCAATCAAGAGTATTTGTCCTCACTAGAAAGGATACTTGAAAAGTTTACTGATTTAAGAGAGCACATTACCCACCACGTATTCGCTAATACGAATACGCTTTCTTGGTGCTCTACCCATTCTGGCTGTTGTTCTACAGTGCTTAACGAACAGCTTCTCGCCATTGAATGACTACCCTACCCTGGTGCTTTTTGAGAAAAGCAGTTATAGAAAGGTTTGAAAAGATTTTTGAGCTGTTGCTATTTCCTGGAGAATGAATCAAGCATTTGTTGCTTGAGAGCAACAACTATTGCAAGAGCCTGAAAACGACAGAATACACACCTACTTAAACCCAATTCCGCATGAAGAAAACTTTACTTCTCAGCTTTGTTTTGATGCTGGCGCTGCTAACCCAGGCGTGGGCACAGAACAGAACTGTAACAGGACGAGTAACGGACGTTACCACTGGCGAAGGGATGCCAGGAGTAACTGTTCACCTCAAAGGAACCTCCACGGCTGCACCAACAGACGCGAATGGAAACTATACAATTGGCGTTCCGGCGGGTGAAGCAACGTTGGTATTCACCTTCATTGGGTATGTCAACAAAGAAGTTGCCGTTGGCAACCAATCCACGCTCAACGTAGCCTTAGCAAGCGACTCGCAGAACCTGAATGAGGTAGTGGTAGTGGCCTACGGTACAGCAGACCCCGCCACGTATACGGGCTCGGTCACCCAGATTGGGGCTGAGAAACTGTCGCAACGTCCGGTTACTAACGTTACGAACGCCATTGCCGGCCAAGCCGCTGGGGTGCAGGTTAGTGGGGGATCCGGGCAACCCGGCGCTGGTCCTGACATCCGTATACGGGGCTTCAGCTCAGTGAATTATGCTAATGACCCGCTATATGTAGTAGACGGGGTACCGTACACGGCTGGGCTATCAAACCTGAACACGGAAGACATTGCCAGCATCTCTATTTTGAAAGATGCTGCGTCTACCGCGCTGTATGGCTCCCGCGCCACCAACGGGGTAGTAATGATTACCACCAAGCGGGGTAAGAAAAACCAAGTACAGGTGAACGTGCGGGCGTTGCAGGGCGTCTCTTCCCGGGCTGTTCCTGAATATAACCGCGTGAACGCACAAGAGTACTACCCCCTGATGTGGGAGGCCTACCGCAATAGCCTGGTTAATGCTACCACCACCCGCGAGCAGGCCAACCAGCGCGCTACTAATAATATTAAGGGCCTGCTGGGCTACAATCCATTCAATGTGCCTGACAACCAGATTGTGGGCACGGATGGCACCCTGAACCCTGACGCGCAACTGCTGTGGGGCGATGATCTGGACTGGGAAAAGGCGATAACCAGAACTGGTTCGCGCTCCGACTATACAGCCAGCTTCAACGGGGGCACGGAGAAGAGCGACTATTACGTTTCGCTGGGCTACCTGAACGAGAAAGGCTACGTGATCAGATCGGATTTTGAGCGTTTCTCTGGCCGTATGAATGTCAATAGCAACCTGACCAACTGGTTCAAGGCCGGCGTGAACATGAACTACACGCTTACCAACTCCAACCAGGCCAGCACGGGTAGCGCTACGGGCTTCGTGAATCCGTTCTTCTTCAGCCGCGGCATTGGCCCTATCTACCCCGTGTATCAGCACGACCCCGCAACGGGTGTCTATGTACTAGATGCTAATGGCCAAAAAATATACGACATAGGCGGCTCCTCCCCTACCATGACCCGCCCGGTGTATCCCGGCCGTCATATTGTGGCCGAAACCCAATGGAACAACTACCTCTACCGGCGCAACGTGTTGGGTGGCAGAACCTACGGTGAAATCACTTTCCTGAAGGACTTCAAGTTCACGGGTAATTTTGCCGTTGATATCACCAATTACGAGGAGCAGACCTACGAAAACACAGTAGTAGGTGATGGTGCCCCTGCAGGTAGAGCTGGCCGGGTACTATATAACCTAACCAGCTACACGGCCAACCAACTGCTCAACTACAACAAGACGCTGAGTGGAGTACACACCGTGGAAGTGCTACTGGGCCACGAGAACTACAGCCGGAACCGCGACTACCTGAACGGATCCAAGTCGGGCGAGGTAATTGCCGATAATACAGAGCTGCAGAATTTCAACACAATCAACAGCTTCAATACCTATCTGCAAGAGCACCGGATTGAGTCGTATTTCGGTCGGGCTAACTACACGTTCGATGACCGGTACACGGTTTCCGGTTCGTATCGCCGCGACGGCTCCTCGCGCTTCTACAAAGACGTACGCTGGGGTAGCTTCTGGTCGGTGGGTGGCTCCTGGCGCCTGGATAAGGAAACCTTCTTCACCACGCCCACCTGGGTTAACATGATGAAGCTGCGTTCTTCCTATGGGCAGGTAGGCAACGAGAACCTGGAAAATTCGGATGGAAATAACTATTACGCCTGGCAGGCGCTGTATACCCTTGGCCAGAACAACGCAGCAGAAGCAGGCTTCTCGCAGGCAACCTTGGGTAACCGAGGATTGGTTTGGGAGAAGAATAACAGCTTCGATGCCGGGCTTGAATTTGCCTTGTTCGGCAACCGACTGAACGGCTCGGTTGAGTACTTCAACCGGACGTCGGAAGATCTGTTGTTTGAAGTGCAGCTGCCGCTTTCCAGTGGGGTAGCCAACCGCATCGAAAACATTGGGGCGATGTACAACCGAGGCCTGGAAATTCGTCTGGCCGGGGACATCATTAAAACCAGCGCGTTCAACTGGAATCTGGACGTGAACTGGACCACGTACAAAAACGAGATAACCAGATTGCCCTACGACGAGCTAGTATCTGGCACCAAAAAGTTGAAGGTAGGCCGGAGCCTACAGGAATTCTGGCTGCGCGAGTACTACGGAGTTGACCCCGATAACGGCGACGCGCTATACCGCGCCATCTCCTACAACGAGAGTAACAGCAAAATCATCGGTGGCGATACGGTAACCTCGAATGCCAACAACGCTCGCTACCACTACGCCGGCACAGCCATTCCCAAGTTCTCGGGTGGTATCACCAACACGTTCACCTACAAAGGCTTCACACTGTCAGCCCTGCTGACGTACTCTGTTGGTGGCAAGTTCTACGACAGCCAGTATGCTACCCTCATGAACCACGGCACCTATGGCGGTGCCATGCACGAGGACATGCTGAACCGCTGGCAGAACCCTGGCGACATTACGAATGTACCCCGCCTGCAAGTAGGCAATACCGCCAACCTGGCCGCGGCTTCCGACAGATGGTTGACCGATGCTTCTTATCTCAACTTCCGGTCGGTATCCCTGGGCTACAACATCCCGGCAGCTCTCTCCACCCGACTCAAGCTGCGCAACGTGAACATCTTTGCCACTGGTGAGAACCTGGCGCTGATTACCAAGCGCAAAGGCATGAACGTGGCCCAGACTTTCTCGGGCACTACGTCGGCCGTGTACCTGCCCGCCCGCGTGCTTTCGCTGGGGATGAATCTCTCCTTGTAGTAACTGATTTGTAATGAAAAAGACGATATACAGCGCTTTCCTAACCAGCGTTTTACTTTTTTCCTCCTGCGATAAGGATTACCTGGACACTTCGCCCACCGATGCCGTAACGGAGGAAAACGTTCTTGCTAACACCAAGAACGCCATGGCAGCCCTAAATGGCATCCACCGAATATTGTATTTGCAGCACAATGGTAGCCAAAACCAGGGTGGAGAAGGGTCCATGAAAATCATGATGGATGCTTTGGGAGAAGACTGGGTGCAGACCCTGGGTACTAGTTGGTGGGCGAATGAGCATAACTGGACTTCGCACCGGAATGCTACCTCTACTTCTACCTACAACCACGCCTGGTACTATTTCTACTACCGCATCATCTCCAATGCCAACATGCTCATCAACGGGCTGGACAACGCAACCGGACCTGAAGCGGAAAAGAAGATGGTCATTGGCGAGGCCTTGGTGTACCGTGCCTGGGCTCACTTTCAACTGGTGCAGGTATTTGGAGAACGGTACGACGCTGGCAAAACAAACGACCAGCTGGGAGTGCCGCTGATGATGACCAATACCACGGAAGGTCAGCCTCGCGCCACTGTACAGGCTGTATACGATCAGATCAATAAAGATCTGGACGATGCCATTACGATGCTGACCGGCCTTGACGCGCGCCCAGCGAAATCTCACTTCAATGCAGCAGTCGCCAAAGGCATCAAAGCCCGGGTAGCCCTCACCCAGCAAAACTGGTCTGTAGCTGCGAAGTCTGCGCAGGAGGCTATTCAGCAGAGTGGCGCTACCCTCATGAGCCGGACGCAGTACACGAGCGGGTTCAACAACGTAGACAACCCGGAGTGGATGTGGGGCAGCAAAATGCAGTCTGATCAGACCAACTATTTCTACTCGTTTTTCGCTTACATGTCGGCCAATTTTAGCTCCACCGCTATCCGGCAGAACCCGAAGAAAATCAACTCGGTGCTCTACGATCAGCTGCCTGCTACCGATGTCCGCCGGCAGCTTTGGGACCCAACCGGCACCAGCATTCCGGCTCCACCTAATGGCGTGAAAGTGAAGTATGGTCAGAAGAAGTTTCTGGTAGCCGATCCAAACCTGAGCATTGGCGACGTGCCGCACATGCGCTTGGCGGAGCTATACTTGATTTTGGCCGAGGCCGAAGCCCGGCAAGGAGTTAGCACCGCTGCTACCAATTTGTTTACGCTGGTGAGTGCCCGTGATCCGCAGTACGTGCGGTCTACCAACACGGGCCAAGCCCTGGTAGACGAAATTCTTATCCAGCGCAGGGCAGAGCTGTGGGGCGAAGGCTTCCGCTTCCTGGATTTGAAACGCACCAACAGCCCGCTGAACAGAACAGGCGCAAACCACATTGAGCAATGGGCTTGGGCAGTTAGAACAAACAACTTCACGGTTCCGGTTGGCGCGAACGAATGGCAATTCCTATTCCCGCAAGCCGAACTCAACGTGAACAAAGCCATTGTGCAAAACCCACTGTAGAGATGTCATGGATTTGTTGACGAAGAGATTCAGACAACACGTCTAGCCACCCATTTGGCTTGAAAAGCAAAAGGCCGTTGCACTGCTTGTGCAACGGCCTTTTGCGTTGTGGCGCTTACTTAGCTCCTACCCTGTCATTCAGTACGGCTCGGTATAGCTGCGGATTGTTCTCCTCGAACCCAACAAATCTTCGTATTTCTTTCCCTCTGCTATCGGCTAAAATAACCAGAGGAATAGCGCTAAAGTTGAATTTTTGCTGCACCAAGTCGATCTGCTCTTTATCGACGATGAGCTGCTGCCATGCCATCTGTTCTTGACCTAAGGCCTTCTGCCAGCTCTCTGGTTTGTCGTCGATGGAGACACTAACCAAGTTCACGCCCCGGTCCTTGTACTCAGCATAGAGTTCTTTGAGCTGGGGAATCTCCTTGCGGCATGGCCCGCACCAGCTGGCCCAAAACACGAGCATATTCACCTTGGCGCCGTTGTCCATCATCCAGCCTTGCTGGTTGTCGGGTCTCGCGAAGGACATATTAGGGTAGGGCTGATCCGGGTCTACTCTGTTTGCCAAGTAGCTTTTGACTTTTGTGCCAAAAGCTGAGGCCTGCACCTCTGGGGTGAACAGCGCTAGGATATCGCCTAGCTCCTGCTCAGAGTATTGCTCTTTCGCGTTGTAGATTTCCTTTATGAGGTAATAAGAATAGGGGTTCTTCTTAACTGTATTTGTAAAAAACTTAATTCTAGCTGCCCGTTTTTCTCCCTCACTATTACCCAACCAACCAAAGTCTGCTCTATTTAAACTGTACATAAGACTGGTTTCTTTACTACCAGATACTCTTATTTTATTGCCCTGTAAATTACCCTCTAATTTTGTATGGTTTTTTTCTAAGAAAAAAGCTGTGTTGTAATATTTTAAGCTATCGGCACCTTTAGTATGATTATAAAACGCTAGCATTCTATATCCTAGACGTTTGTAATACTGCTCCCTATCGGTGGAGTCATATGGTATATCGTTGGTGTAGTGAATAGATACCATACTAGGCGTGAACAAGGAATCTGGTTTCAGCTTGAAGAGGAAATGCCCATCCTTACACTCCACCGAATCAAGCAAGATGTCATATTGGTAGGCATCAGCTAAGTACACCTTACCATCCGGCATATTCTTCACATTTCCCTCGACAATAATTTCGTCAGCAGGTTTCTCTTTGGCGCAAGCACACAAGCAAGCGAGTAGGCTAATTTTCACGAACAAATTTCTCATGAGTTAATAGGATAGTAGGTTGATTTGCAGAATACTGAACGGTAATAACTGAATATACAATATACTATTTCTCATAACATGAAAAGCGCCGCGTCAGTACCAACAGAATCTTACTGTCGGTGCTGACGCGGCGCTACACGTTAGTGCAAACTTCCCCTACCCTTTTGCCGTCAATGTAATGTACGGGATGATACATTCCTCCAGCGAGATGCCGCCGTGTTGGAACGTGTCTTTATAGTAGTTCACGTAGTAATTGTAGTTGTTGGGGTAGGCGAAGAAGTAGTCGCCCACGGTAAACACGTAGGCCGTGCTCACGTTCTCGCGGGGTAGGAAGATGCGCTCGGGCTTGCGCACCACGTACACGTCGCGGGAGTCGTCGAAGCCCAGGTTTTTGCCGTGCTTGTAGCGCAGGTTGGTATTCGTGTTTCGGTCGCCCACAATCTTGTAGGGGCGCTTCACACGGATGGTGCCGTGGTCGGTGGTGATGATGAGCTTGCCCTTCTTCTCGGCAATGGTTTGCAGCATCTCATACAGCGGCGAGTGCAGAAACCACGAGCGGGTGATGCTGCGGTACGCCGACTCATCGGCGGCCAGCTCCCGAATCATGGCCATGTCGGTGCGGGCGTGGGAGAGCATGTCCACAAAGTTGTAGACGATGACGTTGAGCTTATAATTGTTGTGCAGGTTGCTCATCTTGCCCAGCAAGTCTTTGCCGGCCTGCAAGTTGGTTACCTTATGGTAGCTATGCTTGTACTTCTGGTTGGCGCGCTGGAAGTTGATTTCCATGAACTCCGCCTCGTGCAGGTTCTTGCCCTCATCGTCGTCGTCGTTCACCCACAGATTAGGGTATTTCTTCTGAATCTCGCCCGGCATCATGCCCGAGAAGATGGCGTTGCGCGCATAGGCCGTGGTGGTGGGTAGGATGGAGTAGTACATCTCCTCCGAGTCCACAGTAAACAGATCGGCAATGATGGGCTCCAGAATCTTCCACTGGTCGTAGCGCAGGTTGTCGATGAGCACGAAGTATACGGGCGTATCGCCAGTTTCCTTGAGCAGCGGAAATACGCGCTCCTTAAACAACTGGTGCGACATGAGCGGGGCGTCCTCGTCGTCGCCGTTCACCCAGTCCTCGTAGTTTTCGGTAATGAAACGGCCGAAGTAGGTATTCGCTTCGTCCTTCTGCATGTTGAACACGTCGGCCATACTCTTGCCTTCCGTCTCATCAATCTCCAACTCCCAGTAGGCCAATTTCTTATA
Source organism: Hymenobacter sp. NBH84 (assembly GCF_014217645.1). NCBI lineage: Bacteria > Pseudomonadati > Bacteroidota > Cytophagia > Cytophagales > Hymenobacteraceae > Hymenobacter > Hymenobacter sp. NBH84. The sequence continues at coordinate 1,478,657 of NZ_CP043644.1, read as the reverse complement.
CACATCAGCCCACTCCGAAGGCGAGAGCCGGTCGCCTAGCTGCATGCCTAGCTGGCGGAAGTCGCGCTGGTAGCTGCTGTTGGTTTTCTCCGACACCAGGCGCTTGTTGTCCAGCACCTTCTTCACCGACAGCAAGATCTGGTTGGGGTTCACGGGTTTGATGAGGTAGTCGGCAATCTTGCTCCCGATGGCCTCTTCCATAATGTGCTCCTCCTCGCTCTTGGTAATCATCACTACCGGCACAGTCGGCTTTATCGCCTTAATTTCGGTGAGGGTTTCAAGGCCAGTAAGGCCGGGCATATTCTCATCCAGAAACACCAGATCATAGGTTTTTTCCTGAATTTCCTCAATGGCATCAGCGCCAGAGTTCACGCCGGTTACATCGTAGCCTTTTTCTTTGAGAAAGAGAATGTGAGGTTTGAGCAAATCGATTTCGTCGTCGGCCCAGAGAATGGAATATTGCATAGGGGGGTCTTGGGGTTGCAGCGCCAAGTGGTGCTTCGCGCCTTATTGAACGAACTGTTGTAGCCTTGCATTGTCGCGCGGTGGCAAGAAATGCATTCTGGCAAGCCAGCAGCTACCGTTTCGTGAGTAGCTTTACCGTTGATTCGGCACTTTGGGTTTTAGAAAATTAAGGCAAGGCTATATTCTTCTACCCCATTATCAACCAGGAAAAACCGAAAATAGTTAGCAACCAGTGCAAAGCAGTAGCGTTGAGCTTGTGCAAATGTGCTGCATCGCTAACAGCTACGGTAGCTTTATAGCACGAACTTGGAGCTTGGCGCTACGTTCTATCATGAATAAGAAAAAAATCTTCAACGACCCTGTATACGGCTTCGTGACCATCCCCACGGAGCTGCTGTTTGACCTGATTGAGCACCCGTACTTCCAGCGGCTGCGGCGGATTCAGCAGTTAGGTTTGACCAACTTTGTGTATCCGGGGGCGCTGCACACGCGCTTTCACCATGCGCTGGGTGCTATGCACCTGATGTCGCTGGCGCTACGCTCGTTGAAGGATAAGGGTGTGAAGATTTCGGCCAAGGAAGGCGAGGCGGCCATGATTGCCATTTTGCTGCACGACATCGGCCACGGGCCACTTTCGCACGCGCTAGAGCACAGCATTTTCGATGGGGTGCCGCACGAGCAGCTCTCGTTATATCTCATGCAGCGGCTAAATACAGAGTTTGACGGGCAGCTCGATCTTGCTATCGAGATTTTCCAGGGCTCCTACCCCCGGCCGTTCTTTCACCAGCTGGTGAGCAGCCAACTGGATATGGACCGCCTCGACTACCTCAACCGCGACTCCTTCTACACGGGTGTGCAAGAGGGTAGGCCAGGCGCTGACCGTCTCATCAAAATGCTGACGGTAGTAGACGAGAAGTTGGTACTAGAAGAAAAAGCCGTGTACAGCATCGAGAACTTTCTAGTGAGCCGCCGCCTGATGTACTGGCAAGTGTACCTGCACAAAACCGTTACGTCGGCCGAACAGATGGTGATTCGCATTGTGCAGCGCGCCCGCGACCTGGCCCGCGCCGGACAGGAGGTAGGGGCATCGTCGTGCCTGCACTACTTCCTGAGTCGGCCGGTCAGCATCCGCGAGTTTGACACCGACGACAGCATTTTACAGCGCTTCGTGCAGCTCGACGACTACGACATTTGGGGCGCGGTGAAGCAATGGGCCACTCACCCCGACAAGGTACTCAGCTACATGGCCAGTAGCATCCTGAATCGTCATCTGTTTAAAATAACCTTGCAGTCCGACGCGTTTGAGGATGATTTCAAGCTGGGTGTGACGGAGCTGATTGCCGAACATTTTCAACTGCCTGCTGATGAAGCTGCCTTACTCATGCTGCACGGCCGTATCAGCAACAACGCCTACGACGCCGTAGGCGACACCATCGACGTGCTCACCAAGCGCGGACGCGTAGTAAACGTAGCCGAGGCCTCGGACCTACCCAATATCCGCGCCCTCAGCCAACGGGTGGAAAAACACTACCTCTGCTACCCCAAGGAGATTATGTAGTGATTAACAGCTAGTTGCTGAGCTTGAAGCTAACTAGGTCACGCTCACAGTAGAAAAAGGGATATTTCTCTAATTTTGCCCGCTATGGAATTTACGGTAAGTCAGGTGGCGGAAGTGCTGCGCGGCACAACAGAAGGAGATGCCACGCAAAAGATTGATCGGCTGGCGAAGATCGAAGAAGCCCAGCCGGGTTCGCTCTCTTTTCTGGCCAACGCCAAGTACGAGCCGCACCTATATACCACGGGCGCGTCGGCCGTGATTGTGAGCCGGGACCTGGTGCTGCGCCAGCCCGTTACCGCCGCCCTCATCCGCGTCGATGACCCCTATTCCAGCTTTACTACCCTGCTGGAATTCTACCAGCAGGCCACCCGCACCGGCCGCCGGGGCGTGGAGGAGCCGACCTTTCTGGGCGCGGGCTCGGAGGTAGGCGAAGGCCACTACCGCGGCGCCTTCTCCTACGTAGGCGAGGGCTGCAAAATTGGGCGCGACGTACTAATTTTCCCGCACGCCTACCTCGGCGACCGGTGCACCGTCGGCGACGGTACCATCATCTATGCTGGCGCCAAGCTCTACTCCGATACGGTGGTAGGTGCCCGTTGCGTGATTCATGCCGGCGCGGTGCTAGGCTCCGACGGCTTCGGCTTTGCGCCCCAGCCCGACGGCTCTTACCGCCCCATTCCGCAGATTGGCAACGTGGTGCTGGAAGACAACGTGAGCATTGGAGCCAATACCACGATTGACTGCGCTACCATGGGTTCCACAGTCATTCGAGAGGGTGCCAAAATTGACAACCTGGTGCAGCTGGCCCACAACGTAGAGGTAGGCCGGCACACGGTTATTGCGTCACAAACGGGCGTGTCGGGTTCTACTAAAATCGGTGATTTCTGCGTGCTGGCGGGCCAGACGGGCATTGCCGGGCACCTTACGTTGGCCAACCATACCACGGTTACGGCCCAGTCAGGGGTAGGCAAGTCTATCAAGGAAGAAGGGGTATTCTTACAGGGTGCTCCCGCCTTCCATTTGCGTGACAGCCTGCGCGCCCAAGCCGTTTTCCGACACTTACCCGACCTGGAGCGCCGCCTGAGTGTGTTGGAACGTGCCAATCCAAAGCCGGAAAAGTCATAGCTTTGTCGCTACAGAAGCTGTTGGCTATTGGCTGTTAGCTGTTAGCCTTGGTTTTTTACCTCATACGTCACCCTTCTGAATACACCTGTACGGTATTCAGCTAACAGCTAACAGCCCGTAGCTACTAGCTTTACATGAACGACAAGCAACACACGATTAAGGCCCCGGTAACCGTGAGCGGCATTGGCCTGCACACGGGCGTGGTGGCCACCATGACCTTCTGCCCGGCTCCGGTCAACCACGGGTACAAATTTCAGCGCATCGATTTGCCTGGCCAACCGCTCGTAGATGCCGATGTAGACAACGTGGTAGACCTCTCCCGCGGCACCACTATCGAGCAAAACGGCGCCCGCGTAAACACTGTGGAGCATACGTTGGCAGCCCTGGTGGGCCTGCAAATTGACAACGTGCTTATCCAGCTCAGCGGCCCCGAGCCGCCCATCATGGATGGTTCGTCGTACGAGTTCATCAAGCCGTTGCAGGAGGTAGGGCTGGAAGAGCAGAACGCCCTGCGCAACTACTTCGAGATTCCCGACGAAATCCGTTACCAGGACAACCCCCGCGGCGTGGAAATTGCCGCCCTACCCCTCGACAACTATCGCCTCACGGTGATGGTGGACTACAACTCGCCGGTGCTGGGCTCGCAACACGCCTCCCTTACAGAGATGTCGCAGTTTGCCACTGAAATTGCTTCGTCGCGCACGTTTTGCTTCCTGCACGAACTGGAAGCACTTTACAAGCAGAACCTCATCAAAGGTGGCGACCTGAGCAACGCCATTGTGGTGGTAGACCGCGTGGTGAGCGAAGATGAGCTAAGCGAGCTGGCTGAGATGCTGGGCAAGCCCAAAGTGGCCGTGAAGAAGGAAGGCATCCTCAACAATGTGGACCTGCGCCACAAAAATGAGCCCGCCCGCCACAAGCTCCTAGACCTCATTGGCGACCTGGCCCTGGTAGGCCGCCCGCTGAAAGGGCAGATTCTGGCCGCCCGGCCCGGCCACGCCGCCAACGTAGCGTTTGCCAAGCGCATCAAAAAGAAGATGCTGGAGGTAGACTCCTCGCCGGTGCCGCACTACGACCCTGCCCGCGTGCCGGTAATGGACATCAATCAGATTTCGGCCATCCTACCCCACCGCTACCCCTTCCTGCTCATCGACAAAATCATTCACTTGGATGCCACCACGGTAACCGGCGTGAAAAACGTGACGATGAACGAGCCGTTTTTTCCCGGTCACTTCCCCGGCAACCCCGTGATGCCCGGCGTATTACAGATCGAGGCAATGGCCCAAACCGGCGGTATTCTGGTACTTAATACCGTACCCGACCCCGAAAACTACTGGACGTATTTCCTCGGCATCGACACCTGCCGCTTCCGTCGCATGGTGAAGCCCGGCGACACCATTATCTTTAAGTGCCAGCTGCTGGCCCCCATCAAACGGGGTATTGCCAAGATGAGCGGCAAGGCTTTTGTGAACGGGAAAGTGGTGATGGAGGCCGAAATGAGTGCCAGCATCGTGAAGAAAAGTTAATTAAGAATTAAAAGTTAAAAATTAAAAGATGGCTCCGGAGCGTTAGCTGCTCTCGCCATTCTTGTCAATTCTTAATTTTTAATTATTAATTTTTAATTGAAAGAAAGCATGAACCAGCCGTTTGCCTATATCCACCCCGAAGCAAAAATTGCCCATAACGTAGTGGTAGAGCCATTCTCCACTATTTATCAGGACGTTGAAATCGGGGAGGGTACCTGGATTGGTCCGAACGTGACCATTATGCCGGGCGCCCGGATTGGCAAGAACTGTAAGATATTTCCAGGCGCCGTCATTTCCGCCGTACCGCAGGACCTGAAATTTGCGGGCGAAAAAACCACGGCCCACATCGGCGACAACACCGTGCTTCGGGAGTGTGTGACGGTGAACCGCGGCACCGTGGACAAAATGCGCACCGTAGTAGGTAGCAACTGTTTGCTGCAAGCCTACGTCCACGTAGCCCACGATTGCACCATCGGCGACAACTGTGTCATTTCCAACGCCGTGCAGATTGCTGGGCACGTTACTATTGGTGATTGGGCTATTTTAGGTGGCACTTCTGCAGTGCATCAATTCGTGCAAGTTGGCCAGCACGCCTTTATCGGTGGTGGCTCCTTAGTGCGAAAAGACGTTCCACCATTTATTAAGGCCGGACGCGAGCCGCTCACCTACGCGGGCGTTAATTCGGTCGGGCTGCGGCGCCGGGGTTTTTCCGAAGCTGCTATTTTGCAGGTACAACAGTGCTACCGCTTGTTATTCATGAGCGGGCTAAATACCAGTGATGCTCTTGATAAGATTGAGCTGGAAATACTGCCGAGCCCCGAGCGTGATGAGGTAATCAACTTTATCCGTACCTCTGGTCGGGGTATTGTCAAAGGCTTCTCGCGCAGCGCCGACAGTGCAGATTGAGGCGCATTCGTTAAGCAAGCGCTACTTGCGCGAGTGGATTTTTCGGGACTTGACTCACACGTTTCAGCCGGGGTCGGCCACGGCTATTCTGGGCCCGAACGGCTCGGGCAAAAGCACGCTGCTCAACACGTTGTCGGGGCAGCTCCTGCCTAGCCAGGGCATGCTGACCTACTCCTGGCAAGGCAAACCGGTAGCCGTGGACGATGTGCCACGCCTGCTGGCGTACTGCGCGCCCTACCTGGAAGTAGTAGAAGAGCTAACGCTCACGGAGCTGCTGCACTTTCACACCCGCTTTAAGCCTCTGCGCCCCGGCCTCACGCCCCAAAAGCTGATTGAGTTGATGTACCTCGAAAACTCGCGTCATAAATTGGTGCGCGACTTTTCCTCAGGCATGAAGCAACGCTTGAAGCTAGCCCTAGCCCTCTACGCCGACGCCCCCCTACTCCTGCTCGACGAGCCGACCACCAACCTCGACCGGGCCGGCGTGGCGTGGTATTTGGAGCACGCCCACGCCACCATTGCCGAGCGCACGGTGTTGGTCAGCTCCAACGTGCCGGAGGAATACGAATTCTGCCCGAACCACCTCAACGTCACGGATTTTGGAGCGCGGGCAGCCCGCTGATTATGGCTGGTAGCGCGTATATTTGATTATAACCTATTTCGGTATGTCAGCCCAACCACAACCCTATATTACACCCGAGGAGTACTTAGCCGCTGAGCGCGCTGCCCATCGTGATATAGCTGGTAAGCACGAATACTTTCAGGGAGAAGTATATGCCATGGGCGGCGCTAGCCGGCAACATAACTTATTGGTAACCAATTTGATTGTGGGACTAGATACGCGTATTGGTGATGCCTGCAACGTGTATCCTAGCGATATGCGTGTACATGTAGCCAGCAATGGTTTATATACTTACCCGGATGTAGTGGTAGCGTGTGGAGACGAAGAGTTTTTGCCGGACGCCTACCTGGATACACTGTTGAATCCGGTTGTGCTGGTTGAGGTTTCTTCCCGCTCCACAGCACAATATGATCAGGAAGGCAAGTTTCTTCTATACCGCAATATTTCCAGCCTGCGGCACTATTTGCTGGTTGATAGCCAACGTGTACGCATACTATGCATCACGCGACTGGAGGCCGATACGTGGAACTTTCGCGAGTACAGCCAGCTGACTGATCAAGTACTATTATCCGCTTTGGAAGTGGAAATTCCTGTCAGCGAAATCTACCGAAAAGTACCTTTGCCGGCTGCTAATGGCGCTTTGTAAGATTCTCTTTACCTTTCGCCCAAACTTCTAAATGCCCTCGCCGTATCTTCGCCCTTGGGCAGCGGCGCAACGAAGCTGCTTTATTTTTTTCACCTCTTTTCGCCCCTTACCACGGCTATGAGAACGTACGACGACTTCGACGACGACAACCTCGACGATGACGACGAGCTTGACAATTTTGCTAAAGCCGGCGGCAGCAAAACCCGCGGCAGTGCCGAGGATAAGCTCTCGGCCAAATACTCCGACTACCTGATGTGGCGCGACACCGGCTCCTCGCACGACGAGGCCCTGGACCTAGCCAGCATGACGGAGGAAGAATACGCCACAGCAGAGGCTGCCGACGACTCCAGCGACAGCAGCGGCTTCGGCAGCTTCGATGACGATCTGGATGATGATGATGACCTGGATGATGACGACACCTACAGCAGCCGCAGCAGCAAGCGCGGCGGCAAAGGCCGTTACGACGATGATGATTACTAATGTGCTGATTTTTTGATGTACTGGTATGCTGATTTTCTGCACATTTAGCACGCAACAAATACAAGAAAGAAGGCCCGTGCTTGCATAAGCACGGGCCTTCTTTCTTGTATTTCCATCAACAATCAGCACATCAACTCTTGCCAAATACACGCTTCAGCAGCTCTGTAGTACGGGCTACGGGGTTCTCACGGATATTGGCTTCTTCCTGCGCTACCAGTGTAAACAGGCCATCGATGGCTTTGCCGGTGGCGTACTGGTTGAGGTCAGTTTGTACGGGCGTCACCAATGGGATTCTGTTGTAGCGGGTGGTAAGGGCCGTGTAGTAGCGCGTGGCGTTCACTTTATCCAACGACTGCTGAATGATGGGCTGGAAAGCCGTAGTGAGTTGGGTTGTAGTGGTGCGCTTGAGGTACTGGGTAGCGGCGTCTTTCTGGCCAGTCAGGATACCCCACACGTCTTTGAACGTCAGGCTTTTGATGGCAGCCAAGAAGATAGGTTTGGCGCTCTTGGCCGCGTCTTCGGCCCCACGGTTCAACGATAGCTCAAACTGGTCTACCTGGCTACCCAACCCAATAGTGCGCAACGTGTTGGCTACGCGCTGGGCATCGGGAGGAAAAGGAATCCGAATGAGCTTGTTGAGGTAGAAGCCGTCCGTTTGAGAAGCCTGATCGGTGCCTTTGCTGATGCCCTGGATCAGGGCTTGTTTCAACCCTTCCGCCGCCTCCGTCTGACTTACGGAGCCGGTGGTAGAGGTAGTGGTGGTCTTCTTGGTAGTAGGCAATTTGATACCGCCAATTTTGGGCAGCTGGAATATCTGGGCCGAGGCCATCGTATTCAGGCCCAACAGCAAACCAGCAAGAAGAAAGGAGGAGCGAAGATTTTTCATAACTCAAAGCAGCGTTTCACAGTTAGTGGAAGCGAATCTTTTCTTGAAAAGACACAAACCGGACCAAAAACCTTCGCCCCTCTCCCTTCCCACGCTATGCAACAGGTACCTAATGCGGAAATCATAACCATCGGCGACGAGCTGCTCTACGGCCAGGTTATCGACACGAACTCGGCCTTTATGGGGCAGGAGTTGGGCAAGCTCGGCATCCGGGTACGGCAGATTTCCAGCGTATCGGACCGGGGCGCCGAGATTGTGCAGGCCCTGGACGCTGCCCGCGAACGGGCCGACGTTATCCTACTCACGGGTGGCCTCGGCCCCACTAAGGACGACCTCACCAAGCACGTGCTCACCGAGTATTTCCGCTCGGAGCTGGTGCTGCATGAGCCTACCTTGCAACACGTAGAGGCCATCTTTGCCCGCTACAACCGGCCCATGCTGGACGTGAACCGCCAGCAGGCGTACGTGCCGCGCGTGTGCGAAGTGGTGCCTAACCCCATGGGTACGGCGCCGGGCATGTGGTTTGAAGACCGGGGCACGGTGTTCGTATCGATGCCGGGCGTGCCGTTTGAGATGAAGCGCATGATGACCGACACGGTATTGCCGCGCTTGCAAGAGCACTTTCATACGGCGCCCATCGAGCACGTGGTGGTGCAGACGGTAGGGCTGGGCGAGTCGTTCCTGGCGCAGCAGATTGCCGATTGGGAGGACGCCCTACCCCCCAACGTGAAGCTGGCCTATCTCCCTTCACTTGGGACTGTACGCCTGCGCCTCACCGGCACCGACGACGGCCAGCCCGACCTGCGCGGCCGCGTGCTAGCCCTACTCCCTGCGCTGCGTGAACAGCTGGGCACGCATATTTTTGCCGAAGGCGAAGTGAAGCTGGAAGAAGCCGTTGGCCAATTGCTGCGGGAGCGAGGGCTTACGGTGGGCACCGCCGAGAGCTGCACCGGCGGCTACATCGCCCAGCGCATCAGCAGCGTGCCGGGTAGCTCGGCTTATTTTCAGGGTAGCATCGTGGCGTATCACAACGATATTAAGATGAAAGAATTAGGCGTGAAGCCTGAAACCCTGGAAGCCTATGGCGCCGTGAGCGAAGCCACTGCCCGCGAAATGGCCGAAGGTCTCCGCCAGCACTTGGGCGTAGATGTGGCGGTAGCTGCTAGTGGCATTGCTGGCCCCGGTGGTGGCACGCCCGAAAAGCCGGTGGGCACCATCTGCATTGCGTACGCCGACGCTCATCAAACCGTTAGCCGCCAGCTTAGCTTCGACCGGGGCCGGCAACTCAACATCGAGTATACCTCCACCGCCGTTTTGAATCTGCTGCGTTTAAGCTTGCCACCGATAGTGTAAGGGCGGCTTGCTCGCTCAGCCGCTCCTTACCTATTGCGTGCAGCCTAGCTGCTTTCTGCTACCTTTGCGGCACCAATCCTCCCCCACCCTTAACTTCTCTATACCTCCCGCAACCTATGGCACGAGTGGAAATGACGATGCCCAAAATGGGCGAATCCATTATGGAAGGCACCGTTCTGAAATGGCTGAAGCAAGTAGGCGACACCATTGAGCAGGACGAATCGGTGCTGGAAGTAGCTACCGATAAGGTAGATACGGAGGTACCCGCCCTTCATGCCGGCGTGCTGCAAGAAATTTTGGTACAGGAAGGCGACGTGGTACCAGTGGGTGCGCCCATTGCTATTGTCGAAACCGATGCTGCTGGCGCTAGTGCTAGCGCTCCTGCCGCTGCGGCAGAAGCTACGCCGCAGGCTTCTGCGCCCGATACATCTGACGACGAGGAGGAAGCTGCTGCTACGGTGCCGCACGTGCCCCATGATACGCCCCCAGCTTCTAGTGTAGCTTCGCCAGCCGCGGGCCGTTTCTACTCGCCTCTGGTGCTCAGCATTGCCCGCGAAGAAGGCATTTCCCTGGCCGATTTGGAACAATTGCCCGGTACCGGCGCCGAGGGCCGCGTGACCAAGAAGGACATTCTGGACTACGTAGCCGACGGTAAGAAGCCGCTAGCTCAGCCGCAAGCCGCGCCGGCTCCTACCCCCGCTCGTGCATCTCAGGCAGAAACCCCTGCAACTCCCGCAGCCCAGCCCGAAGCAAAAGCCACTACTGCGCCGAAACCCACTGCTACCACAGAGTCGAAATCCAAACCGGCTCCATCGGTAAGCGGCAACGACGAGCTGGTGGAAATGGACCGCATGCGCAAGATGATTGCGCAGCGCATGATCGACTCGAAGCGGATTTCTCCGCACGTTACCTCCTTTGTGGAGGCCGATGTGACGGAATTGGTGAACTGGCGCAACCAGCACAAAGACGCATATAAGAAGCGCACCGGCGAAAACCTCACGTTCACGCCGCTGTTCATTCAGGCCATTGCCCGCGCTATACAGGACCTGCCGAACATCAACGTATCGGTGGAGGGCGACTACATCATCAAGAAGCGCGACATCAACATTGGTGTGGCCGTGGCCCTACCCTCCGGCAACCTAATTGTGCCCGTGATTCACAACGCCGACCAGCTGAACCTGAACGGCTTGAGCAAGCGCGTGAACGACCTTGCCAACCGTGCCCGTCAGAACAAACTGAAGCCTGAAGATTTGGAAGGCGGCACCTATACGGTCAGCAACGTAGGCTCGTTCGGCAACGTGATGGGTACGCCCATCATCATGCAGCCGCAAGTGGCCATTATGGCCGTGGGCGCTATCAAGAAGAAGCCGGCCGTAATTGAGACGCCCCAAGGCGATTTGATTGGCATCCGCCACTTCATGTTCCTCTCGCACAGCTACGACCACCGCGTGGTGGATGGTTCGCTGGGCGGTATGTTCGTGCGCAAGGTAGCCGATTACCTGGAGCAGTTCGACCCCAATACTACCATCTAGCGCCGTATCTTCGCACACTGGTTTCGCATAAGCCCATCCAGCCGGATGGGCTTATCTTTTTGCTTATTTATCCTGATGAAAAACTACGTTTTCCTGGCTGCTTTGCTTATCGCGCTGGGCCTGATTCTCTACCTATTCCGCCAGCTCACGGCCACCGAAGAAGCCTTGAAACTAGCCGAAAAGCGTTTTGCTGACTGCGAGCAAGTCACGTTTCAGCTGCAAATGCAGAACCGTGGTGTTGCGCCCCGCGGCCGGCAAGATGTCACGCGAGACACGTTACAGTAAGGTAATTGTAAATAAAACAGCCGTGTCATCCTGAGCTTGCGAAGGACCTTATTACGCCAGAATGGTCATCATAGCAATGACTCGTTCTCACGTGATAAGGTCCTTCGCAAGCTCAGGATGACACGGCTGTTTTTACTCCAACCAACCTACGCCCGCATGCCCAGCACCAGCATCATAAAGGCATACTGCCGGGCCGTGTCGTGGAGGGATTTGAAGCGGCCGGAGGCGCCGCCGTGGCCGGCGGCCATGTCGGTGTGCAGGAGCAGCATATTGTTATCTGTTTTCATCATACGGAGCTTGGCTACCCACTTGGCCGGCTCGAAATACTGCACCTGCGAGTCGTGTAGGCCAGTGGTAACGAGCATGTTGGGGTAGGCTTGCTTCTTCACGTTGTCGTAGGGCGAGTAGGACAGCATGTAGTCATAGTACTGCTGCTCGTTGGGATTGCCCCACTGGTCGTACTCACCAGTGGTCAAGGGAATGCTTTCGTCAAGCATGGTGGTTACCACGTCCACAAACGGCACGCCAGCAATGATGCCTTTGTATAGGTCAGGGCGCATGTTTACCACGGCGCCCATCAGCAGACCGCCCGCCGAGCCGCCCATCGCAAACAGCTTCTCCGGCGAGGTATACTTCTGCTGAATCAGGTACTCCGAACAGTCGATGAAATCGGTGAAGCTGTTCTTTTTGTGCAGCATACGGCCGTTCTCGAACCACTCCCTACCCATTTCCTGCCCGCCCCGAATGTGGCAGAGCACATAAGCAAACCCTCTATCCAGCAAACTGAGGCGAGCCGCCGAGAAGCCGGGGTCCTGCGAGAAACCGTAGGAACCATAAGCGTACTGCAACAGCGGCGCCTTGCCGTCTTTCTTGAAGCCTTTCTTATAAACAATGGAAATCGGCACCATGGCCCCGTCGCGGGCTTTCACGAAGGTGCGCTCCGTCACGTAGTCTTCTTTCTTGAAGCTGCCTACCACCTCCTGCTGCTTGAGCAAAGTGCTTTTGCCGGTCGCCATGTTGTAGTCATAGGTAGAGGACGGCGTGGTGAGCGAGGTGTAGTTGTAGCGCAGCACCGGCGTATCTAGCTCCGGATTTACGCCGATGGTGGCGGTATACGCCGGCTCACTGAAGGTCATGTAGTTTTTCTTTTTGTCCTTCAGACCCATAATGAGCAGTTGGCGCAGGCCTTCCTTGCGCTCGTTCACCACGAGGTAGTCCCGGAACACATCGAACGCATCAATAAACGCGTCTTTACGGGCCGGAATAACGTCTTTCCACGCCGATTTGGCGGTGTTGCCTACGGGAGTTGCCATCAGGCGGTAGTTGGGCGCCTCCCAGTTGGTGCGCACATAGAACTGGTCGCCTAAGTGCTCCACGTCGTAGAGGTGGTCCTTTTCGCGGGGTAGGAAGGTTTTGAACTCGCCGGTGGGCGTGGCGGCATCCAGGTACCGAATTTCGTTGGAAAGGGAGCTACCGAGCGCCAGGAAGATGTATTTCTTTGATTTCGAACGACCTACTCCTAGATTAAAGGTGTTATCCTTTTCCTCGTATATCAGCTTATCCTGTTTGGGGTCGGTGCCGAGGGTATGGCGGTAGAGTTGGTAGGGCAGCAGCGTGGTCACGTCCTTTTTGGCGTAGAACACGGTTTTGTTATCGGCGGCCCATACGGCACTGCCGCTGGTGTTCGGAATGGCTTCGGGGTAGGCCTTGCCCGTCTTCAAGTCCTTGAAACGCAGCGTGTAGAGGCGGCGGCTCACGGTATCTACGCCGTAGGCCATCAACTGATTGTTGTCGCTGACTTCGTAGCCGCCGATTTGGAAGTAGGTCTTACCCTGACCCATTTGGTTGGCGTTCAGCAGCACTTCTTCCGGCGCTTTCAGGTCGCCCTTCTTGCGGCAGTAGATGGGGTACTCGCCGCCTTTTTCGTAGCGGGTGTAGTAGTAATAGCCGTTGTCGCGGTAGGGCACCGACTCGTCCTGCTCCTTGATGCGGCCCTTTATTTCCTGGTAGAACTTCTCTTCCAGGTCCTTCACCGGCGCCATCATCTTATCGAAGTAGGCATTTTCAGCATCGAGGTAGCTGATTACCTGCGGGTTGGTGCGCTCGTTCAGCCAGTAGTAATTGTCGGTGCGCACGTTGCTTCCCATTTTCAGCTCTTTAGGCTTCACCAGAGCCACAGGCGGGGTAGGCGCCTGCTGTGCCTGGGCCCCGGCGGCCATAGCTAAAGCGCTGAATAGGATAGTAGATTTCTTCATCGTTGTGGAAGGGGTAGGGTTTGGGAGGGAAAGATACAGCCGTGGAGCGAGGGTTGCACCGAGTTACACAGCACATACAAAAACGTCCTTTCGATCGCAAGGAGAAATCTCGCGTGCTGACGAAAGATACTATTCTTCATCAGCACGCGAGATTTCTCCCTACGGTCGAAAGGACGTCCTATTAGTTTACTCCTACCCTTTACAGTGCTGCTAAGCTCTGCTCCAGTGCCGTAATCTTGGCTTCGGCGTCGGCTAGCTTCTGGCGCTCACGCTCTACCAAGTCGGGCTTAGCGTTTTGCACAAACTTCTCGTTGGCCAGCTTTTTCAGCACCGAATCACGGAAACCTTGAGCGTATTCCAATTCCTTGGTCAGGCGCTCTTTTTCGGCACCGAGGTCAATCTGGCCTTCCAACGGAATAAAGAACTCCGAGCCACCCGAAACGAAGCCTACCGCGGCGGCGGGCGCAGCGTCTACCACATTGATTTCCGTTAGCGCCCCCAGCTTGCGCAGGATGCCATCGTAGTCTTGTAGCAGCTGCACGTCGTCGGTTTTGGCGGACAAAGTCAGCGGCTTGTTGGGGCCGAGGCCTTTCTGATTGCGGATGTTGCGGATACCGGCCACCACGTCCAGCGCCTGGCTCATGCGGGCCAGCAGTTCGGCGCCACCGACTACCGGCTGCGGCTTGGGCCAAGCGGCCACGCAGAGGTAGTCCTTATCGGTGCGCTCGGCCAGTTCGTGCCAGATTTCCTCCGTGATGAAGGGCATGAACGGGTGCAGCAGCTTCAGCAGGGTTTCGAGGTAGGCGGTGGTGTAGCGCAGCGTTTCGGCATCGATAGGAGCCTGGTAGGCGGGCTTCACCATTTCCAGGTATACCGAGCAGAAGTCGTCCCACACCAGCTTGTACACCGTCATCAGCGCGTCCGACATCCGGAACTTCTCGAAGTGCTCGTCCAGCTCGGCTAACGTGGTTTGCAGCTTCGCCCCGAACCACTCCACGGCTTTTTGATTGGCGAAGGGTAGGGCGGCGTCTACCTCCCAGCCCTGCGTGAGGCGGAAAGCGTTCCAGAGCTTGTTGGTGAAGTTGCGACCTTGCTCCACCAGCTTGATATCAAACAGCAAGTCGTTGCCGGCTGGCGAGGAAAACAGCATGCCGGTACGCACGCCGTCGGCGCCGTATTGGGCAATGAGGTCGAGCGGGTCGGGCGAGTTGCCGAGTTGCTTGCTCATCTTCCTACCCTGGTCGTCGCGTACAATGCCGGTGAGGTAGACGTTGCGGAAAGGCACTTCCTTGCGGTATTCCAACCCAGCCATAATCATGCGGGCCACCCAAAAAAACAGGATTTCGGGAGCCGTTACGAGGTCGTCGGTAGGGTAGAAATAGTTGATGTCGGCGTTGTCGGGGTCCTTGAAACCGTCAAATACCGAAATCGGCCACAGCCACGATGAGAACCACGTATCCAGCACGTCTTCGTCCTGGCGCAGGTCGCTGGCTTGCAGGTTTTGGTTGCCGCTTTGCTCGCGGGCGAGCTTCAACGCTTCTTCCGAGTCCAGGGCTACTACAAACGAACCGTCGGGCAGGTAGTAGGCCGGAATGCGCTGGCCCCACCACAGTTGCCGCGAAATGCACCAGTCGCGCACGTTCTCCATCCACGCGCGGTACATGTTCTTGAACTTGGGCGGGTGCAGCTTGATTTCGTCATTTTCGACTACTTCCAGCGCCTTTTTCGCCATGTGGTCCATCTTGCAGAACCATTGCAGCGACAAGCGCGGCTCAATCACGGCGCCGGTGCGCTCCGAGGTTTGCAGCACGCTGGCGTACTCCTCTACCTTGTCAAGCAGGCCGGCTTCTTCCAGGTCCTTCACCACGTTGCGACGCGCGGCAAAGCGGTCCTGCCCCACGTACAGAACCGCTTTTTCGTTGAGCGTACCGTCGTTGTTGAGAATGTCGATAACGGGCAGGTTGTGCTTCAGGCCCAGCTCGTAGTCGTTCAGATCGTGCGCGGGCGTCACTTTCAGCGCACCCGTCCCGAAGTCGATGCTCACGTACTCGTCGCCAATCACCGGAATTTCGCGGCCCAGCAGCGGAATCCGAACCCGCTGCCCAATCAGGTGCGTGTAGCGTGGGTCGTTCGGGTTCACCGCTACGGCTACGTCGGCCATAATGGTTTCGGGGCGGGAAGTAGCCACCGTCAGCGCTTGGCCTTCGGTCCCTACTACCTCGTATTTGAGGTGGTACATCTTGGCCATCGTGTCCTTCGGAATTACTTCCTCGTCACTCAGCGCGGTACCGCCTTTGGGGTCCCAGTTCACCATGCGCACGCCGCGGTAAATCTGGCCTTTGCGATACAGGTCCACGAATACGCGCAGTACGGCCTCGGTCAGTTCGGGCTCCATCGTGAAGCGCGTGCGGTCCCAGTCGCAGCTGGCGCCCAGCTTCTTGAGCTGCTCCAGAATGATGCCGCCGTACTTTTCTTTCCAGTCCCAAGCATGGGTCAGGAACTCCTCGCGGGTCAGGTCTTTTTTGCTGATGCCTTTTTCCTGCAACAGCGCTACTACCTTGGCCTCGGTGGCAATGCTGGCGTGGTCGGTGCCGGGCACCCAGCACGCTTCCTTACCCTGCATGCGCGCCCGGCGCACCAGCACATCCTGAATGGTATTGTTGAGCATGTGGCCCATGTGCAGCACGCCCGTTACGTTGGGCGGCGGAATCACCACGGAGTAGGCGGGCTTGCGCGGGTTGGGCTTGGCGTGGAAAAAGCCTTTTTCCTGCCAGCGCTGGTACCATTTGGCTTCAACGTCGGCGGGAGAGTAGGTTTTGGCGATGGACATCGACGGGAGAATCTAGTTGAAAGAGCAAAAATAGGGATTTAGTAGGGTCTGGGTAGTGAGTTGACGTGAGACTAGGTAGGACCTGTCATCCTGAGCGGAGCGAAGGACCTTCTCACGCGAAAACGATGAACAGGGGACGAGTCATTGTTGCGACTGTCTTTCTCACGTGAGAAGGTCCTTCGCTCCGCTCAGGATGACAGACGTTTTCTTCCCTCAGCCTCATCAACCCAATTTCCCTACCCCACAAAAAAGCCTACCTCTTGGCAGAGGCAGGCTTCTGAGTGATAAAGAAGCAGCTTACGCCTCGGCGTGCAGCCACTCTTTCTTTTTCAGTAGCTCCGGCTCCGATTCGCGGTAGTCGGGGTCGTCTACGCAGCAGTCTACGGGGCACACGGCGGCGCACTGGGGCTCCTCGTGGAAGCCAACGCACTCAGTGCATTTATCGGACACGATGTAGTAATACTCGTCGGAAATCGGGGTTTGCGGGGCCACGCCCGACACCACGGTACCGCCGTCCATTTCCACTTCTTTCAGGGCCGTTCCGTCGGCCCAGCGCCACTGGGCACCGCCTTCGTAAATAGCATTGTTGGGGCATTCCGGTTCGCAGGCACCACAATTGATGCACTCGTCGGTTATCATGATGGACATAGCCGTCTGTATTTTTATGCTGAGGTAACGTCGTTGCTTACGTAAAAAGCGCCGCAAACGTAACGCGGGTCGACAAAAATAGAAACTAACTCGCAGTGCGCGTAATTTTAAGCGTTGAATGTTGATCTGAAATGGGCTTTCTAGCCCTGCTTCACTCAAACTTCAGCCTTCCACCCCATCTTTCCTCTATGAATCATTCTGACCGCCTAGCGGCCTTCGTGGCCTTGGGCCAGCGTTTGCAGAACCTATCCGAAGACGAACTAGCTAGCCTAGGTGCCCGTGCGCGCAACCAGAACAACTGGTTCACGCCTACCAATGTAGCCTATGCTATCAAAGGCATTGCCGAACTGTTGGACGAGGAACCGCTGCGCCAATGGGCCGGCCGCTACCCCGCCGAGCCGGAGCAGCCTCGCCAAATTGGCGTAGTCATGGCCGGCAATATTCCGCTGGTAGGCTTTCACGATCTGCTGTGCGTACTGCTCAGCGGCCACATTTTACTGGCAAAACCTAGCTCCGACGACACTGTGCTCATGACCTGGATTGCCAGCGAGTTGGTGAAGATCGAACCGCGCTTCGAGGAAATGATTCGCTTTGCGCCGCGCCTGAACGCTGCCGATGCCTTCATTGCCACCGGCTCCGATAACACGGGCCGTTACTTCGAATACTATTTCGGCAAGAAGCCCAACCTTATCCGCCGCAACCGCACCAGCCTGGCTATCCTCACGGGCCGCGAGTCGGAACACGATTTGGGCTTGCTAGGCGAGGATATTTTCCGCTACTACGGTTTGGGCTGCCGCAACGTGAGCAAGCTGTACGTGCCGGTGGGCTTCTCCTTCCCTACCCTGCTCGACGCGCTGCAACCCTGGCACCACATTCTCGACCATCACAAATACCAGAACAACTACGACTACAACAAAAGCATTCTGCTGGTGAACGGCGTACCGCACTACGACAACGGTTTCCTGCTGCTGACAGAAAGTCCGCAGTTGGTGTCGCCTATCTCGGTGGTGCACTACGAGGGCTATCAGCATGAGGTAGACCTAGTGGAGCGCCTGACTACCGTGGCTGCGCAAACGCAGTGTCTGGTATCGGCGGGCGGGCAATATCCGGGCAGCTTTGCTTTTGGGCGGGCGCAGCACCCGCAGGTGTGGGACTACGCCGACGGCATTGACACGATGAAATTTCTAGCGCAGTTTTAATGGAAGTATAATGCCGTTTTAATACGCTTCAAATCACTACAAGCGTTCTTTACTTACTTTCTCACCCTACTCTACCCATTTACCTTTTCAACCTATGCCCTTCACACCTTCGACAGACACAGCCGAAATCATTGAGAAAGAAGCTATTCCAAGTCTGCACTTTCCTACCGAAGATGTTCTCACAGATCCGCTCGACCGACAACGCCGCCAGCACGATGCCGACCGCGCCACGGCACTCGGCAACAACTATCAGGGTAAAGTCGACATCTATTTCCGCACGTCTGACTACATCACCCGCCGCGTGCACACCAGCATCTGGGCCTGCCACGACAACAGCCTCACGCTGAAAGCTGGCGTATCCCTACCCTTGCAGGCCGTGCTAGGGTTTGATTTTTACTAAGCGAAACCCATAAAGCGTGTCATCCTGAGCGCAGCGAAGGACCTACTCACGGCAGAACGAGTCGTTAATACGCCTATCGTTCACGCGTGAGAAGGTCCTTCGCTGCGCTCAGGATGACACGCTTTGTTTAAAACTTCTAAATGAACAACTCGTCAACTACACTCGGTCCAGCGTTTTCACAATCAAATCGTTGATGACGTTTTCCGAGTCGGTAGCAAACTCGCCGGTGGCGCGGTTGGCTACGATGGCGTTTAGCGATACTACCTCGTGGCCGAGCATACGGCCCAGGGCATAATAGCCAGCCGTTTCCATCTCGAAGTTGGTAAGACGCAACTCCCCTTCGGCGCTTTGGTGACGGAAATTCTGGAACTGCTGGATCAAGTCGGGTTGGCGCAGGTCGAGGCGCAGTACGCGGCCCTGGGGCCCATAGAAACCGGGGCAGGTGAGGGTATTGCCTACCACCATACCTTTCCCGAGTTGCTCGCGCAGCAGGTCGGAGCCGCGCACGCAATAGGGCCGGTAGGGCAGCTGCAAGGCTTGCTGAACACCGGTGGCAACTTCAACTTCCAGGCCCGTTTCAACTAAAGGGTAGAACTGCATCAGTGAATCGAGGCCCACGGCGTGCTCCGTAACGAGGTGCGAGCCTACCGGAATATCGGCCTGTAAGGCGCCACTGGTGCCAATGCGCACAATGCGCAGCTGAATCCGCTCGTCGTGTGGGCAGGCCTCCCGCGCCATGAAGTCAATGTTGACCAGCGCATCCAGCTCGTTGAGCAGAATATCGATATTATCGGTGCCCATGCCGGTCGAAATCACCGTGAGACGCTTGCCTTTGTAGTAGCCTACGTGGGTCACAAACTCGCGCTTCTGAATCTTTGTCTCAATGGAATCGAAGTGCTGGCTGACCATCGGCACCCGTTCCGGGTCGCCCACCGTGATGATAGTTTCGGAGATATGATCGGGTAGCAGGTTGAGGTGGTAGATGCTGCCGTCTTTGTTCAGGATCAGCTCCGATTCAGGAATAGGCATGAGGAAGGTGTTTTAGGTGGGAGAAAGCGAATATAGAAAAAGTGTCATCCTGAGCAGCGCGAAGGACCTTCTCACGCCAGAACGAATCGTTGTTATGATAGTCGCTCTAGCGTGAGAAGGTCCTTCGCGCTGCTCAGGATGATAAACTATTTATAATGCCTACTTAGCAGGTGCCCTATACGATAACAAGCCCTGCTCAGGATTATAATTGTTGCTGTTTTTGGGGTAGGTACCCGTGCCATCGTAGGGGCGCTTGTCGGGGTGCTGCTGGCAGGTAGGCGAGCAGGCACCTTCCAGCTGCTCGGCGCAGGTTTCGCAGAGGGGCAGGTGGTCGTTGCAGTGCGGGTTGGCACAGTTCACCATGCGCGCCGAGGGCGTATGGCAGTGGTGGCAGGTGGAAATGATGGTCGGGTTGACGCTGTTGACATCCACCGCCACACGGCCATCGAATACGTAGCATTTGCCGTCAAAATCCTCACCGCCGGCTTCCAGTCCGTACTTGATAATACCGCCGTGCAGCTGGTACACATTCTCGAAGCCTTGCTCTAGCAGAAAGGCGCTAGCTTTTTCGCACTTGATGCCGCCAGTGCAGTAGGTCAGGATTTTCTTGTCCTTATACTGCGCTAGCTCCTCTACCTTACCCGGAAACTCGCGAAAGTTCTCAATATCGAGCGTAATGGCGTTTTTGAAACGTCCCAGCTCGTGCTCGTAATCGGAGCGCACGTCTAGCACCACCACGTCGTCCTGGTCCTTCATGTCCTTGAACTCCTGGGGTGAGAGGTGGATGCCGGTGCGCTCGTAGGGCTTGATGTCGGGTAGGCCCACGTGCACGATTTCGGGCTTCACGCGCACGTGCAGCTTCTGGAATGTGTGGGCATCGGCGGGTTCTATTTTGAACTCCAGCGCCGCGAAGCGCGGATCAGCTTTCACCACGCGCATGTACTCCTCGCAGTCGGCCCGTCGGCCCGATACTGTACCGTTCAGCCCTTCCGGCGCCACAATGATGCGGCCGCGCAAGTGCAGGCGCAGGCATAAGCGGTGGTGCTCCTCCCGAAATACGTCTACGTCGTCAATGGGCGCGTAGCAGTAATACAACAGAACGAGGTAATCCATTTTTCAATCGAAAATTAAGAATTGAAAATTAAATAGCTGATTCACTGAATACTCGAACAGAACTTATTCAATTCAACAGATCAGTTTCTGCTTTGTAGCAGCTGTTCTTAACCGACTTTCGCGGCGGGATTACCGAATACGGTTTGGTTAGCGGGCACATCGGCCACTACCACCGAGCCGGCCCCTACCCTGGCTTTCTTGCCAATCTTGACGCCTGCCACCACAATGGCGCCGGAGCCGATGAAGGCTTGGTCGCCTACTACTACGCCAGTGTTCAGGATGGCGCCGGAGCCGATTTGCGAGTATTCACCTATCTCAACTTTGGTCTCCACTACGGCGTTGGCTCCAATGATGCAGCCGTCGCCTACCTTGGCGGTGCTGGCTACTACGGCATTGGCGCCTACCAGAATGCCGTGGCCCAGCCAGGCGTGTTCCGCCACGCTGGCACGGGCATGAATGGCGTTGACGGGTGCTACTTCGTATTCGTCGTGCAGCATGCCGGTGAGGCTACGGCGGCTGGCCGCGTCCTCCGTAGCGACAAACACCTCACACTTCTTGCCAAGCAGTTTCAACAGGTCTTTGTTATCGGTGTTGCCCATCACAGGCACGTCGTTTACTTCGGTATTTTGCAGTTGAGCGTCGTCGTCGAGTAGGCAGTAGACTACCACGTCGTTGCTCAGAAAGGAGTCTAGGGCAGCGGTGCCCACGCTCTGTGCGCCCAGAATGATTACAGGATTTTCCATAAAATGAGAACAGCCCACGCGGGGCCGGAGTTTGCAGCGAAACCACAAAGATAGGTTGAATGGTGAAGTTGTGAAGCGTTTGTCATCCTGAGGGTATGAAGGTCTGCCAGTTGCATGAGTCGTTGTTACACTTGTTCTCGCGTGATAAGATTCTTCACTAGCTTGCTGCGTCACATGCTCAGGATGACAAACGCTCCACTACTTCACCATTTTAATACTCTCCGCACGTAGTCGTTTTGCAACAGCAGTAGCAGTAGAAACGGCAGCAGCACTGTGCGGTAGCGATTAAGGGTGCCCAGGTTAGGGGTAGTCAACCCCAACAGAATAGCCAGGCCCAGGCAATACACTACCAGCACCAGCACCAGCGCGAAGGGTAGGCCCCCGCCCCTACCTCGTGCTACGGCAGCCATTGCCGTGAGCAGCAGCGCCAGTAGCACGAGGTTTTCCATACTCACCGTTAGGTAGTTCCAACGCAGGCTTTCCCAAGGCCACGGGCGCACCACAGTATTCAGGGCAGCGGCTGGGGCATTGGTGACTACGCTCTGCCAGGTAGGCGCCAGGTGCTCATACTCGATGTGCGGCTTGTGGCGCGACTGCTCCAACATGCTGTAGTAATTGCGCAGTAGTTGGCTACTAAATCTATTGAAGCGAAAGATGGAGTTCACTTCGCTCAGCACAAAGCCACCGCCTACTAACAGGAGCACTACTAGTGTTACCTGCATCCCGCGCCGCCGCACGCCTAGCCGCTCCCCTACCCTGATAATTGCCAGCCCCAACAATGCCACGAACAGCAGCACCGCGAAGAAATACCGCATCTTGAATGCCACTACCACCAGCACCACCGCCCCTACTACCGACCACGCGCGCACGGGCCGCCCTCCATAAAGCCAACCCAGTACCAGCGCTGTCAGCCATGCCAGCGTACC
The DNA here is from genome assembly GCF_014217645.1 of Hymenobacter sp. NBH84. Classification (NCBI taxonomy): domain Bacteria; kingdom Pseudomonadati; phylum Bacteroidota; class Cytophagia; order Cytophagales; family Hymenobacteraceae; genus Hymenobacter; species Hymenobacter sp. NBH84. The sequence goes on along the minus strand of NZ_CP043644.1, from coordinate 1,456,130 downwards.
TACCAATACGCTCTCCTTCGTCAGCCCCGAGGTCCAGTACAACACGCTGGGCCACAGCAGAAAGGAAATAGGCACAGCCAATATCGGCGTATCGGGGAATAGAGGCGGCAGCTTCCGCACCAGTTGCCAACACCCCACAAAGCAGAACACCGACAGATACATCGCATTCAGCCACACGCTACCCAGCGAAGCCAGGTTCAGCGCCGACAGTATCTTAATGAGAAAGAACGTGTTGGAGTATCCGTGGTAGATCAGCTGCCGGTCCGGCGCGTGAAACTCATCGCCCAGCAGCGTACCTACCCAGGCCGTGGGTGCAGTCCATAGTTGATCGGTGAGGGCAATGCCCCAGTACTGAAAATAGCGGGCGTCCTCGGTCAGCAACACAACGGTTGCCAGCGTGATGACCAGCTTCAGGGCCAATAATGGTAAGATAAATTGCCCTACCCCCGCTGCCTGTTGCTGCTGGCGCACCCAGCGCCACAGCAGCCACAGCAGGCCAGTATTTAGTCCAACAGCTAGTAGTATCCTCAACGTAGCATAGGTTTGGGTTGTAGAATGCGGTTGCCAATGGCGCAGCGCAGGCACTGGCGTGGCTGGCAGTAGCCGTGGTGCAACGCTAGCAGGCCCTGCGAGTCGGCGGCAGTGCGGTGCTGGAAACCCAGCAGATCGTAGGCGTCCGTAATGGCATTGCGCTCGGCGGGCAGTTGCGTGAGTAGCGTTACGGCCTGCTCCACTAGCTCCGGCTGGCCGACGTGGCGGGCATAGGCTACGCGCAAGGGCACTACCACGTTAGTTATCAGCAGATGGGCGCTGCTCCTACCCAGCTGGTGCGGCACCTTGCCCGGTCTACCCGGCCGGGTATGCCCCCGCCAATACTCCGATACTGGCGCGGCAAAAAACTGTTCCAGCGTCAGCACGTCCTGAGCGGTTAGCAGGGCATCGAATAGGGCGGGGCGGGCGTGTAGTACGGCCGCCAACTGGGCCAGCCGCACCGGTGGGAAGTTGGCCGGCCGCAAACGCAGAAAATTCCAGTCATGTGGGGCCAGGGCAGTGGCTTTCAGCTGGTACTTATGAGCCAAAAACTCGTATTCAGCCCGCAAATCGGCTACAAACAGGTCGTGGCGGTTTTCGTCGTTTTCGGTTAAAAAACCAGCTTGCCCAAACAGCAGGGCTTCCAGCTGGCGCCGGTCGTGGCGGTGGCGGCGCAATACGGGTAGCGGCAGGGCTTTGGCCAGACGCTGCAAGGGCTCGGTGTTTTTCTTGAAGCCAAAGGCTGCCAGCAGGGCATGGTAGGTGGTGGCCTCCCAGTCACCGCCGAGATGCTGATGCAGGGTTTCGAGGGTAGCAGCTTTCTGCTCCACGCGTTCCAGTAAGGTCCGCTCGACCATCATCACCCGCGCAATAACGGGCACTTGCCCCAGCAACGGCGCGCAGGGTAGGACGGGCGTATCGGTAAGCAGTTGTTGGTAGCGACCCAGTAGCTCCGGTGCCAGACGGCCTTCCAGCGCCAGCGCGGGCACTTCGGAGCCGTTGGTACGGCGCACAGGCTCATCGGCGTGCAACACTACGTGCAGAATTACCTGGTCGTACTTGGGGTCGTGCTGGTGCTGGTGGTGGTGCCAATCGGAAGCACGCAGATGGATTTCTACAGCGCCGTTCCACTCCACCTCCCCCAGATGTAAGCGGGCATTCAGGAAATCGGGGCCGGCATCGTGGTTGTGCAAGCCGGGCTTGAGGATGGTAATGGCTTCGCCGCTGGTAGTGCGCAGGTTGGTTTTATCGAAATATTGCTGTTGCCAGACGTAGTGGAGGAAATCTTCTTTCATAGCAAGTATAAAAGCACATGGATAACTAATCAAGATCTATTTTCTTCTGTCATCCTGAGCATTCCGCGCATCAAGCGGCGACGAAGGACCTGCTCACGCGTGAACGAGTCGTTGTTAAGAATGTCGTTCTGCGGGTATAAGGTCCTTCGCAGGCTCAGGATAACAGACGATTTTTAGGCTTACAACCAAAACTTGTACATGTCTCCCCACAAAGCAAAAACCGGCCCGCCTCCTCTCGGAAGCGGGCCGGCCAAAACGGCAGCGTGGCTGTCAATTAACGCAGATCTACCACTTTCACGCCTTTGTACTTCGATTTGTCGAAGTTGAAGGTGGTGGCGTCTACCGGCGGGTTAGGCTGAAACTGCTTGATGGTGTAGGTATAGCGGTTGCCGTTCTTCTTGAACATCTGCCAGCTTTTCACCGATTTATCGGCCTTGGCTACCTTGATGCGCACTTTGTACACGGCATTGGAGCGGTCTTCCGGCGATAAGTCGATGATGTCGATAGCCTGGCCACCTTCCTTGGCTTCCTGTACGTAAGTGTACTTGTAGCCTTTCTTGTATAGAGTAAATATCTGAGAAGGAGACACTTCCTGATCATCGGGCTCGTAATCCGAAATATTTACCTCGTTTTCCGACTTCAGGTAGGTCCACATCGTCTGACCGTTGTTGATGACCTCCTGGCCGTTCACTTTCAGCCGGAATTTGGGGCCACTCACGATGATATCGCCGCTGATATTTTCCTTCACCTTGGCCTTGTCATTTTCCAGAGTTTGGGTGAAGTTGGCCCGGAACGCCTTCATCGCCTGATACTTGGCGCTCATTTGATCAAGGATTTTACCGGCTTTGGGGTCCTGCTGTGCACTGGCAGCTTGCATAAACGAAGCAGACAAAGCGAGCAGAGCGAGAAATTTTTTCATTGCAGAAATTGGTGTAGCGAGCTTGGATGGTAGAGCGAATTACGCTGCGAAGGTTTAAACGGAGAAAACTAAAAGTAGAACAACGTTATGCTCTTATTTTCTCTCGGCTAAGTTCTATTTCTGCATAGTATTCAACAACTGTTCCAAACTGTACTCATCGGGGATGAGGACTTCGCGGGCTTTGCTACCCTCGAAAGGCCCTACAATGCCGGCATGCTCCAGTTGGTCGATGAGGCGGCCGGCGCGGTTGTAGCCCAGCTTTAGCTTGCGCTGAATGAGCGAAGTGCTACCCTGCTGGTGGGTCACAATCACGCGGGCGGCTTCCTCAAACATGGAGTCGCGGTCGGCGGGGTCGAAGTCCTCGCCGCCGTTGCCACCGCCGTCTTCGCCCGCTACCTCCGGCAGCTGGTAGGCGTCGGGGTAGCCCTGCTGCTCGCCCACAAAGTCGCAGAGGCGGTCTACCTCGGGCGTGTCGATGAAGGCGCACTGTACCCGGATGATATCGGAGCCCTGCGAAATCAGCATGTCGCCCTGGCCCACGAGCTGGTCGGCGCCGCCCGCGTCTAGAATGGTGCGCGAGTCGATTTTAGAGGTCACCTTGAAGCTGATGCGGCACGGGAAGTTGGCCTTGATGATACCCGTAATTACGTTTACCGAGGGGCGCTGGGTGGCCACAATCAGGTGAATACCAATGGCGCGGGCCAGCTGGGCGAGGCGAGCAATAGGTGTCTCTACCTCCTTGCCGGCCGTCATCATCAGGTCGGCCAGCTCGTCAATCACCAGCACCACGAAGGGCAGGTAGCGGTGGCCCTTTTTGGGATTGAGGCGACGCTCCACAAACTTGCGGTTGTACTCCTTCAGGTTGCGGCAGCCGGCGTCTTTCAGCAAGTCATAGCGCCGGTCCATCTCCATGCACAGGGAGTTGAGCGTGTTTACTACCTTTTTGGTATCGGTGATGATGGCTTCCTCGGTATCGGGCAGCTTAGCTAGGAAGTGGCGTTCAATCTTGTTGAAGATACTGAGTTCCACCTTCTTGGGGTCGACCAGCACAAACTTCAACTCCGAGGGGTGACGCTTGTAGAGCAGCGAAGCCAGTATCACGTTCAACCCCACCGACTTACCTTGACCGGTAGCACCAGCCATCAGCAAGTGGGGCATCTTGGCCAGATCGACCACAAACACCTCGTTAGTAATGGTGCGGCCAAAGGAAATCGGCAGGTCCATTTCGGTGTTGATGAACTTGTCGGTGGCAAACACCGAGCGGATGCTCACCATCTCTTTTTTGGTATTCGGCACCTCAATACCAATGGTGCCTTTACCCGGAATTGGCGCAATGATACGGATACCTAACGCGGCCAGGCTCAGGGCAATATCATCTTCCAGGCTCTTGATTTTGGAGATGCGCACGCCCGCATCCGGCACAATCTCATAGAGCGTAACGGTAGGCCCAATGGTGGCCTTAATGCTGGCGATGTTGATGCCGTAGTGCCCCAGCGTTTCCACGATGCGGTCTTTGTTGGCCTCCAACTCCTCCTTGGTTACCTGAGCTTTGGGGGCGCCGTAGTCGTTGAGCAGCTCCAGGGTAGGGTACTGGTAGCGGGGCAGGTCGAGGGTAGGGTCGTAGTTGACGGCGGGCATGGCCTCGGCGTCCTCGTCTTCCTCGGCAATAACGGCCATATCGGCACCAGCCGAAGGATCTAGCTCACCGGTTTTATCCTCGATTTCGAAGGGCGCTTCGGGCTTGGCAGGCTCTACGGTCAGTGGCAGTGCCGAGGCCGTGGCAGCTGGCAGCGGCGCATCAGCGTCGGCGAGGTCAGCCAGGGAAAGCGGGGTTGGCACCCGCGATGCGGGTGTGGCAGTAGGCGCTACCTCCGGCTCGGCGGTGGGCATTTCGAAGGAGAAGCTGGGGCCGCTGGCGGCCGCTTTGGCCGCTACGGCACCCGCGCCAGCCACGGTAGCCGCCGCTCCTGCGGAGGCAGCAACGGCCGGCGCCGCAACGGCTGCTGGGGCTACGCTCAGGGCCACGGCACCACCGGCCACGGCACCCGTATGTACCACTTCTGGCTCGGCGGGAGCGGGGGTAGCAGCCACTGGGCGACGGTCGTGCAGAGTGATGTTCAACGCCTCATCGTCGTCGTCATCTTCTGGTTCCAGGGCGTCGTCTTGCCCCAGTTCTTCCTCAGTAGTTGACGAGAAACGCGGAGCATTACCGGCCCGATTGGCCGCAGCGGCCGGTGTAGCCATAGCGGCAGGAACGGCCTCCTCCCCTACCCCCCGGCCTAGACCCAGGGTAGTCACATTGAAAAAGAATACCACGAAGGAAATCAGCAGGAACGCCAGCAGTAGCACCGTGCCCCAGCCAATGAGGCTGCTCAGCCACAGAGCTGCCTCGTAGCCTACCCCGCCGCTCAGGAAATCGAGGCGATGCGCTAGGTTGGGGTCCGCTTCGGGGTCCTGCATGCTGATGACCACGTAGCCCATTAACACGCTCAGCCACAGCATCGTAAACAGGGACAGCGCCAGCACGTAGCTCACCGACACATCGGCTCGGCGGAACACAATTTTGTAGCCCAAGAAAAACACTACCGGAATAACGGCAAAGGCCGCGATGCCGAAGCCCTTGTAAATCAGGAGTTGTGCAGCCCAGGCCCCTACTAGCCCCAGCAGGTTGCTAGACTCCTGCCCGGCTTCTTTCACCGGCGTGTTGGCCAGGTTCTCCACCACGCTCTGATCGGCGTGCCCCGTGAACAGGAACGACACGAAGGCAATGGTGAGGTAGATGGAGCTGAGCAGGAAGAAAAAGCCTAGGAACAGTTGAAAGCGCCGGTCGCGCAGGAAGCCCAGCACCCCGCCCAGACGTACCGTGGGGAAGCGCATGGGCGGACGAGCGGCGCGGGGCGCGGCCTTCGGTTTTTCCTTGTTGCGCGGCTCGCGGCGGGGTTGCTCGCGGGCGGGTGCTACCTCGTCGGCTACTGGAGCCGAAGCCCGCGCCGGGCGCTGCTCATTGGCACGGGAAGCCGGAGCAGTATTCGTTTGCTTGTATGTATTCTTTGCCATTCGGATGCTCACTAAAAAGCCAAATCTAGCAATTTTGAGGGGGAAACGGGGGTACCAAAACCGTAAAACGGTGAAGCAGTGAAGATACTATTTCCACTGCTCGATTTGTTTGCATATTCTTTCCGTCGCCGCCGCACTCGCTCGGCTCGGCCGAGTGAGGACTACGCTTGAGAGGCTGTGCCCCGAATCCGTCCGCGTCGATTGCCCGAGGCAGGGCTAACGTGATGCAGGCGCGCGCAGCAGAGCTGCTTGAGCGTAGTGCTCACTCGGCGGAGCCGAGCGAGTGCGGCGAAGATACCCCCTCCTACCCTCCTACCTTCGACTCACTCACTCACTCACTCACTCACTCACTCACTCACTCACTCACTCACTCACTCACTCACTCACTCACTCACTCACTCGGCAACGCTACCTCATACACAAACAGCTGCCAGTAGGCCGCAGCATCGGCCTGTACGGCCAGCAGCCGCAAGCCGCTCTCTTGCGGTCGGGCCAGGCGCGCCGCCGAGAGCACGAAGCGCCCGCCCAGCCGCCGAAATGCAGCGGCATCGAAGGCCCAGTGCTGCACTACCCTACGTTGCGCAGCGCCTACCCGAAAGTTCCTTCCTAGCTCGGCCGAGAACAGGTAGCAGCGGTTGCCCCAGGCATCGAAGTAGGCGCGCAGGGCGGGGTCCTTCGCTAGCTCGCCGGCAATAAGGGGTCGGAACTGGTGCTTATAACGCAGGGGGTAGTTGTTCTGGTAGCTGTCGAGGGTGTAGAAGCCGTTGAGCTGGGCCACGCTGGGCGGTAGGCCCAGGCAGGCCACACGGTAGGCGGGCGGCTCCTGGCCGGTGCGCTCGTGCAACAAGGCCCGCACCCGCGCAAACAGTCGGGGTGCCACGTAGGCCGCGTAGCTGGGTTCGGTGGCGGGTGCTACGCCCGCTAGGTGGCGCAAATTGGTGGTCCACTCGGTGTTCATGGCCAGGCCAAGGAGTAGCTGCACCACTGCCAGCCCTACCCGCAGGCGGCCAGGGGGTAGAGCGCGCAAGCTCAATACCAGCACCACAAACCAGAGCAGCGGCGTCAGGAAATGAAACCGGCCGACGTTGAAAGTGCGCAGAAGCGGTATGTATGCCTGCAACGCCGCCAGCAGTTGAGGATAGAAACCGCAAAAGACGGCAGTCAGCACCAGTACGATTCCCAGCGGCAACAGCTGCCGGCCCAGCGCCCGGCGCGTTGCTGGCTCGCCCTTAGTTAGTGCCACTGCCACCACCGCCAAGATCACGCCCCGAAAAAACAGACCGGGGAGGTACTGCCCCATCAGCAGGTAGTGCAGGGTGCTTTTCAGCCCGATAAGGAAACTCATGGGCAGTAGCTGACTGATATCAAACTCCACTCGGTGCGACACGAACTGCTTGGCTATCAGCAAAGAGTAGAGCAGCGGGTATTCTACCACCAGGTAGCTCGCCAGCAACAGCCCGGCGCCCAGCAGCACCGCGCCCAGGTGGGCGCGGCGGCCGTGCCACCAGTCCCACGCCAACAGCCCGCCTATGCCCGCCAGCAAAAACGGCCCCACATACACAAACATCGACCACAGCGGAAACACCGCCAGCGTCAACCAGCTCAGCCCGCGCCGCCTACCCTCCCGCAGATTCAATACAGCCCACAGCACCCATGGCTGCCCTCCTACCGACAGCCCGTAGATGGTATGCATCGGCAGCGTGGCCCAGGCCAGTGCCAGTAGCGCCGCCAACTCGGCATCCTCGGGCTTACGCAGCCAGTGCGTGCGGGCCAGCGCGTAGAAGCCCAGCAACGCTACCAGCCGCACCAGTAGCGCGTGCAGCAGGTAGGCCGGCAGCGGGGGCAGCACGGCAAACAGTTGCATGGTCACGCTCAGGCCGGAGCGCAGGGCATTGCGGGGTAGGCCGTCCATCAGGGGCGGCACCACCGCCGTGGAGCGGTAGTCCAGCAGCACGCCAAGGCGGGGCAGCAAGGAGGGCGCTACCAGCTCCGAATCGAGGTTGTCGTTGATGGACAGGTAGGCGTGTTCGCCCAGCAACCACACGGGCAGTAGCAGCAGCACCAACACCAGCAGCGCCTGGCGAAGTGGAGTGGTAGGAAACCGGAAAAGGGCGGGCATACGATGTGAATCAAATAGGAAGGCAAAAATATCTTGTACCAACTGTAGTTCTTGTTCAGGTTGCTATTCGCAGGAAATCTACCCAGTTTCGCACACTCAACCTTTATCACTTTTCCCGGTTTTCGTTTTTGTCATGCTCTTAAAATCTGCTACCGACCCCTCTGACGGCAGCTCCTGCGTCCTCACATTCGACGAAGTGAACCAATGGTTACGTGCTACTTGGAAAGGGTTTGTTGATACAGGCGAAGCCACGAAAGGCGCTGATAGCTACCTCACTTCCATGCAAACTTTCAGCTGCCCGTATCTATTGAATGACAACAGCCAGCTTGTAGGACCGTGGTTCGATTCGATTGAGTGGTTGCAGCGGATATGGGGACCCCAGGCCAGTCGGCTTGGCCTGCGCTACGTGGCCCACGTCACGCACCGGCTGCGCAGTGAGCTGGCAGTCTTAGACAAGCATCATCCGTTTCAGGACCAATTTGAAGTACAGCTTTTTGAAACTGTAGCTGCCGCCGAAGACTGGCTCCGGTCTTGTCAGAAACGGTAGGAATGCTCACCAGCTCACCACTCAGCTTCGCGGGTGGAACTCCGTAATCACCTGCTTGAGGTAGTCGCGGTCGAGGTGGGTGTAGATTTCGGTGGTGGTGATGCTCTCGTGGCCCAGCATTTCTTGCACGGCACGCAGGTCGGCGCCGCCTTCGATGAGATGGGTAGCAAAGCTGTGGCGGAACGTGTGTGGGCTGATGCTTTTGCGAATACCCGCCTGCTCGGCTAGCGCTTTGATGATGTGGAAGATCATCACGCGGGATAGTTTGCCGCCGCGCCGGTTCAGAAACACAATGTCCTCGTCGCCAGGCTTCACGTCGAGGTGGGCGCGGATGCCGCTGAGGTAGAAGCCCAGGTGCTTGAGCGCGTCGCGGCCGATGGGCACCAGGCGCTCCTTGCTGCCCTTGCCCACCACCCGCACAAAGCCTTGATCTACATATACATTGGAAAGGCGCAGCTCCGTGAGTTCCGATACGCGCAGGCCCGACGAGTAGAGCACTTCCAGCAGGGCGCGGTTGCGGGTGCCCTCGGGCGTGCTCAGGTCGATGGCCGCCAGCAGTTGCTCTATCTCGGGGTAGCTGAGCGTGTCGGGGAGGTGGCGGCCGGTTTTGGGGGCTTCCAGCGTATCGGTGGGGTCTAGCTGGAGCAAGTCTTCCATAATCAGGAAGTTGTAGAAAGCCTTGATACCCGATAGGGTGCGGGCCTGGGAGGTAGCACTCAGGCCCAGTGCCCCCAGCCACGTCAGGAAAGCGCGTAGGTGCTCGGGGGTGATATGCTCGGGCGTGATGGGCAGCTGGTGTAACTCCAGGTATTGGCGCAGCTTGCTTACGTCGCGGGAGTAGGCTTCTACCGAGTTGCCGGCCAGGGATTTTTCGAGCCGCAGATAGCCATCGAATTGCTTTTGCGCGAGTGGCCAGGTCATGGAATAGGGGACTGGGTTGTGGGTGACTGAGGGACTGGGTTGGCGCGGGACGGGGTAGGCAAAGGTCGGTGTTTTTTGCAGGTTGGGTTCTTTCGACTGCTTCCTGGCTGTATCTATCCTGGCGTTGCTGTATGCAGATCAGGTTGTGGTGTGCAGCGAAACCCGGCCGTTCGTTTCCAGCAGGGCAAACTGCTGCCGGCTGGTTGTAGGCAGCACGGCCACTACCTGAGTGGGTGTTTTAATTCTTTTCACCCACTTTGCACCGTCTTCTGTCAGATGGTAGACGGTGGCTTGGTCATTGATGGCCACCAGATGCTCTACTCCAACGAAACCCGATGCTGCGCTCGACAAGCCACCATCAAACACCACTTGCTGTGGCGCTTCATCAGCCCCTTGGGTAGGCATCCATAGTTGCAGCCCTTCTTCTGTGGAAACGGCGAAACAAGGGTTCGGAAGGTAAGCCGAGCGCGTCAGCGAGTAAGTATACTCGTCTTTACTATATACCTGACACCGGCCATCTTCTGCCGCCCACACCACCGCATTATCAAAACAGGTATAGTACAGGCTATCATAATATAGCAACTCGTATGGCTCACCCCGAACACCCGAATCTACCAGGGGTACAGGTACGTCAGGCTGGTAGGTTTGGGTGGCTAACAGCAGACCCGACGGGCCGGCCGCGTCGTAGCGGTGCAGTAGCAGCGTGGTGCCCTCCAGCCACACGCTAGCTATGCATTTATTGGGGAGTAGGGCTACCCGCGTGGGCCAGGGTGGCAGCCAGCTGGGGCACCGCACGGTGAGGCTCTGCGGGAAGTGTTTATTTTGAGACAACTGCTTGGTTTCGAAAGCGGCGCCGGCCGCCGAGCGCAGAATTATTTGGTTGCCGTGCTGCTCGTCGGCCAGCAGCTGCACGCGGGGGTCTTCCAGGGGCGTGGTCCAGGAGTAATACTCTACGTGGCCATACCAGTTGGCGCGGGCTAGGTGCAGGCGCTGGTTGCGCACGCCTACGGCCAGCCACTGCGCCCCGTACCCAACGGCCTGCTGCCACTGCACAGTGGCATCGAGCTGCGGCGCCTGCATGTACAGCGCGGGGGCAGCATCCGTCAGGCGGCGGGCCTGGCGGGTGGTGAAGCGGTTGCAATCGGAGGCCAGCAGGGGGTCGTCGGGCAGAAAATGGTGCAACAGGTTCAGCGGCACAAGGTTGCCAGTGGCGGCCTCGGCACCCACAATCTCGTAGGCCACCTCGCGGGTGGTCGTGCGCAGTTCCGGCGCCGCATATTTTTCACTTAACGTACTGAGCACTTGTAGCAACGGCACGAGCTGCTCCCGGGGCGTGTGGTGCTGAAATACCTTGCGCACCTGCGTGCTCAGATCCGCCCCAGGCACGGTCGCTACCACGTTGAAATACTGCCGCAAGCAGGCTTCGGGCTGCCTACCCACCGTCCAGCCTTCGATCAGCACCGCCTGGGCGCGGTCGGGAGACGCCAGCTTATCGGTCAGCAGGCGAGCGGCGGCGGGATGGTCGTGGTTGGTGAGCAGTAATGCTACCCCGCGCTCGTAGTGGCGGGCGGCCAAGTCAGTTTGGGCGAGCTGCTGATACAGGTCGCCGACTTTCTCGTGCTGCTCCAGCTCGGCAAACAGCGTGGCTGCCTCCAGCAGCAAGCCGCCCCGCTCCAGGCATTGCGCCGCGGCCGGCCGGTTGTGCAGATGCTCCTGGTAAAGCGTGGCCGCTTCGCGGTAGAAGCCGCCCTGTTCCAGTACGCGGGCCGCGCTGGGGTAGTCGCCGAGCAGATGCGCGTAGATATAGGCCGCTTTCTGATAGTGCCCGGCAGCCGTTTCGCGGTGGGCGCTGGCCTGGTACCGCTGGCGTAGGTCTTGCTGGTAGGCGTCCAGGTTCCAGGCATCTACCCTACCCCCGCCCCCCAGGCGGCCCAGGTTGAACTCCGTGGCTCGCGGCCCTAGCTGGGCCGAGGGCGCCGCCGTGCCGCGGTCTTGGTACGGACCACCGAGCGGTATGGCGTACTTCAGCGCTTCGTCGGGGTTGTCGGTAAACAAGCGCAACAGGCGCTCAATTTCATTGTGACGCTTCTTTTCCAGCTCGGCCAAATTGCTGCGCCACCGCTGTTGCAGGCGCGTGAGTAAACCAAGTTTGGCGGGCCTACGAACGGGTGGATAGGCTGGTTGAGAACTATTGTCCTTTTGCTGGGCCGCACGCAGCAAGTGGCTCCCTAGTACCACTAGTACAATCAACATGGTACTCCATGGAAACGAGTCAAGGTCTACACCAACTATCGCATGCAGCAACCATATTACTCCAGCCAGCAACAGCCCTAACAATAGAAGTCCCACCAGTAATTCTCCAGTGGCTAATGGACCCGGCCGTTTCTTTTCGGTAGGGTTTGGCACTCGCTGCATTAGTTGCAACGTCCGACACAGCATTCCACGTCGCAGGTTATCCCATTGCTTTTGCAGCATACCTGGCGTGGTGCCAGGGGGTCTGGGCAAATCTGAGAGGAGTGCGGTGCCAACGTCCTCTTGCATCTCCTGCATTACGTCGGCCGCCGTGGGCGCCTGCACCCGAATCTGCTGCAAGCGTGGCCTAGGCTCATTACCCATCTTGGCACGGCCCCAATCGGTAGCTTGCGGCGCCTGCAACTCCAGTAGACTAGACAGGTCCAGCTCATCCTCTGTATCGAACCCTACCAGCCCGATACTGGGGTGCAGCAGCTGCCGCGGCCACACCAAGGCGGCGCTCAACTCCTCGGGGGTGGTAGCCGGCCACAGCGCGGCGTGCGTGGGCACGTACAGCCGGCCGGCTTCTACTCCGCAGGGTTCCAGCACGTCGGCGGGCAGCGTGCCCTCTGGCGCTACCACCAGCAAGCCCGCCACGCGCACCGAGCGAATCGACTCGGGCACCAAGTAGCAGCTGAGCTGCTCGGCACTAAGGCCCCACCGACCTATTTCGCGCAGCCACGCCGCCGGCTCGGTCCCACGCAAAAACGCCGCGCATGCCGGACGCTGAGCCGCTGGGTGGTAGCGCAAGGCGAGCTGCATAGGGTAGGAAAACGCGGTAGACATCAGTGATACAGGCTATGTTCTTGAATTTCCAATAATGGTACCCCCGCGTTTGCCTAGCGAAGCTGCTCGATAAGCGGCCGGAGGTAGCGGTGGTAGAACTCCCCTACCGGCGCGCTCGGTGTGGGCGCCGCTCCTGTGAAGTACATGGAGCCGCAGACGGTTCCATCCGAAGCCCAGGCCGCCGTGGCCTGCCCGAGTACCAGCACTATGGTCACTTCCGGCAGCGCGGCATCGGTGCTGCGCAGGTGCAGTAGCCCCCGCGAGTCGACCAAGGCCGTGCTGCCGTTGGGCCAGGCTACGCGCCGGAACCGCACCTGGTCGTTGGGAGTGAGCCCGGCCACTTCTTCCTCCACCTGTATATTCGGCAACGCCTTATCGAACGGCGTCTGCACCAGCTGCAACGTTGAGGAGGTGCCACTGTCTACCAGCCGCAGCGTGTGCCCATCAAGCACTAACTCCCGTTCGGCGTTGACAGCCATCCGGCGCACGCGCTGCAATACACTATACCCATTGTTGACGTGGCGCTTCAGATGCCCAAAATCTGCCCGAAACGCAGTATTCGTATTTGTGGGAAAAGTAGTGGTAGTACGTTCCCAGATTTTCCACTGCATGCAGTCAAACACCAGCGTTCCGCTTGGTTGCCGCACGTAATAGCTGCCGTCTTTGAATACCACCGACGGCTGGGCATCCGCGGCCTCCAGTTCACTTGATAAATCGACCCTCACCGGCTCCCCACTCAGAGAAAAACCGTAAATCAGCAGCTGCGTGCGGTTACTGACCAGCACACATATTCCCTCACTATCGGTACCGAAATAATAGTCGCCCGGCTCAATAACTGGCAGCAGCTCCTCGGCGCCTATATCTTTATCGGCCCAATACAGCACGCGGCGCGTATCGGAGATGCTTACCACGCCTAGCTCGGGTACGTAGAACGTGTTCTTGATAGATAGCCGCACGCCCGCGGCTGGGAAGAACAACGGGGCAGAATCACGGTGCAAGAAGGCCGCCGCCGCCGGGTGGCCGGGGCGGCGGGCCGGGCGGCGTGGCGCTTGGTGTAGCACGTCGAGGTCGTGGCGCGTGGTGCTGAGCAACGTGCGGCGGCCCTGCTGGTACTCGAATAGCTGTAGCTCTCCGCTCCGGTCTACCGTCAGCAGGTAGCGCAGCGCGGTTTTCGCCTCGGTCAGCGCGGCCGCAAACTCTGGCAGCTGAAGCAATTGTGCCTCCGTAATCAGCAAGCAGTCGGTAGCGGCAGCCGGCATTTGAGCGAACTGCCGGAGGGCGGGGCCGCCGTGCGGGGCCACATCGAGTTGGCTGAGGGCTTCTACCACGCCATCCAGGGAGGTTAAATCGAGTAGCGTCATTTCCTGCCCGCCCAGCGCATAGGCCGTGGCTTGCCGGCGTGGCTGCCTGGCGGGCTGTACCCAGGCCAGAGCGGCCGCCAGCGCAAATACCCGCGGCACGCCCCACATGCGGAGGGTGCTATCGAGCAGCACTACCCGCGGGCGCACCTCGGGCAGCGGGGGCGCCTCGCGGCGCAGATACAACGCCTCGCCATTCACCAGCCGGGCCAGCAGCAAGGCATCGTCCTGGGCCAGCTCGCTGAGCAGCAGCCGGTCATAGCTGCCTTGGTTGGTGATGTCGGCCACGCCGCCCAGGGGCTGTTCGCTGACCGCGTGCGTGTGCAGCGGAATGCGCAGACTGGCTACCAGCCGCTGCGTGAGGTGGGCCAGGCCGGCCGTGCGCGGGTCCTCCGCCAGCTGATCGAGCAGGCTGCGGGGTGGCTCAGGCTCGGCGGGGGTAGGCAACTCGGGCTCCGGCAGCGGCGCGGGGGCTTCGGGCAGGCCGGTGCGCAGGTGGTGGGCCAGGCTACCCGGCGTGGGAAAGCGTTGCAGAGCGCGGTCCAGACACTGCAAATCAGCCAGAAAAACTTCCAGAGTAATGAGGCTACCCGTCACGCGCAGGCTGGCGTCCAGCTTCCCGCTGGTCCAGAGGTGTAGTGCCTGCTGGCTGCGGGCCTGGGCTACCCCCTGCACGAGGGCCAAGGGGCGCATTTTCTTGCCAACCGGCTCTGGTTGCAGGACTTCGCGGAACAAATGCAGCTTCGGCGGACCGGTGCGCAGCTCGCGGGGCAGGCCTTGCACAACCTCCGCAAACTTGCTGAAGGTAGTCAGGTAGAAATCGAGCTTATCGGCTTCCCTCCCATATCGGACCCGCTGGCTTACCGCCTCCAGCACCGCCCTACCCCCCGAGGCCGACCAGGTATCGGCGCACACGGCTAGTAGCAGCAGCACCGCGCCCAGGGGTGGGAGGCCCGCCGGCACCAGCGTATGCAGCACCGCTTCTAGCTCTTCGCGGTAGCAAATGGTGGTACCGTTCTGCCACTCCGCCAGCGCACCTTCTTCGGTCCAGCGCCAGAAGTAGTTTTGCGGAGTCTGAAAATATTCCAGCGCCAGCTTGAAAGGATCGGGAGCGGACGACTTACTCATGCGAAAAGCTAGCGGCTGTCAGGCGCACGGCGCTGCGGGTAACGGGTAAAAGATGCACAGTGAGCACCCGCTCCCAGGATCCATCCGGAGCAAATAAAACGAAAGCATCGTTTTCGGGTGTCAGCTGGCGGATCAGCAAGGGAGCGAGCAAGGAAGCTTCCAGGTCGAAGCCGGCGGGTAGGAGTAGGTTTTGCTGCTGCCAATACTCCTGCCCCGGCAGCGGCGGCAAGGGCGTGCCCAGCACCAGCACCAGCTGCTCCGCCGACACAGCAAAGCGCAGGGCACGCAGCCGGATTTCGGGTGCCGTTTCGGCGTACGCGTGCCAGCTAGCCCAGGAGGTAAGCAGGGCAGCGCTGGCGGCCGCACGGTCCGAGGGCACCAGCTGCACCGAGTAGCGGGGCGGCGCTTGGGCCGGCAAGGCGGCACTGGATACAGCCAAGGGGGCAAATTCCTGTATGGGTTGCCACGCCAGCGCTGGCAGCGTGCCAACGGGCGTAGTGCGCCCCACCGGGAACAGCCGCCCCGCCACATCGAGGGTGTAGGCGGCCACGATGGGTAGGGTCCTCACAACTAGCGGCAACGGAGCGGCGGCCGGCAGACCGCGTAGCCACACCCTACCATCGGCCCCGGCCGCCCGCAGGTCGGGCACCGCCCGCACGGCGCCCAGCGCTGCGCAATCGGTGGCAGCCAGTACCAACACGTGCTCCGTCATGCCTGCAACACTTTTTGCCAGAGCGCGTCCAGCGGTTCTTGCACATACTGGCGCTGCACCTCGTTGGTGAGCCACTGCGTGCGGCCGTGCAGGTAGCGCAGCTGGTCTTTGATAGCGGTGCGTTCCGCCAACGACGTTTCGGGTTGGTCCCACTGGGCCGTGAGGGCAGCCACTTCGCGCAGCAGGACGTCGGCATTGGGGGCATCCTGGCCGGCGGCGCGGGGGTGGCGGTTGGCCTGCTCGTCGGCGTGCACCACCGCATCCACAATGCCGGCAATGATTTCGCGCTGTTCGTCGGTATCCCAAATGTAGCGCAGCACCCACATATCGGAGGGAATGACCGTGGTGCGCTGGCAGAGCAAGGCGCTGGCCGCTAGCAGCCGTTGCAGCTTCACGGCCCGGCGGTCGGATACGGCTACGCCCGCCAGGCGCAGCTTGCTCACGAGGTCGACGTACAGCGGGCGCACGGCCGTCAGATCGACCGTGGGGATGGCGGCTTGCAGGTGCAGCACCTCCTGGGCCGTGATGGTAGGGGCTTCGGCCGGGGCGCGGCGCTCTAGCGCCCAGCCAGCCGCCAGTACGTCGGTCAGCGCCTCGGGCGCCACGTAGTCGCAGTGGGCGCGTACCAGGAAACGATCGAACAGGGCGTGCAGGGTTTCGTCATCGGGCAGGTGGTTGCTGGCCCCCACCATCAGCAAGGCCGGCAACGGGCGCGACTCCTGCCCACGGCGAAATACCCGCTCGTTCAGCACCATCAACAGGCTGTTGAGAATGGCGCTATTGGCATTCAGCAGCTCATCCAGAAAGACTAGGTGCGCCTCAGGTAACATGCCGGCGGTGTTTGTCACCAAGTCGCCTTCGCGCAGCTTGCGGATATCGAAAGGGCCAAACAGCTCGTTGGGCTCGGTGAAGCGCGTGAGCAGGTACTCGAAGGTTTGGCCTTGCAGGCGCTGGGCTAGGGCCCGCACCAGGGCACTTTTGGCGGTGCCGGGCGGCCCCAGCAGAAACAGATTTTCGCGGCCTACCAGGCACAGGCACAATAGGTCAATGATATCGTCTTTGCCCACAAACGTGGCTTTGAGGTGGCGGGCTACGTGGTTGAGCTTGTCAACCAGCGGTCCTACCTCGGGTAGCAGTGTTTCCATCAAACAGATCAGACAGCGAAAAGGATAAAATCGTGAAAATCGGGCCAGAGCGTGGCGGCGTGGCCGCCCAGGGCAGCGCGTACCAGTGGCAGCAGGTGCGGCTGCCTGGCCCGTTGCTGGTCCTGCTGCCGGATGATGCGGTCGACGTAGGCGAGTTGCAGCGCCGGGTGCGACAGCACGGCTGCTTCTGCCGTGGCGTCTACCTCTGGGTGGCCCACGAACGAGAAGGGCCATTGCCGGGCAATGTCCTGCAACTGCGCTACCAGGGCGTCACCGGGGGCCAAGCCTTTTGCCAGGCGCAGCAAATCCGGCAGGTAGCGAAACGTGAGGTCGACGGAATAGATGGTTTCGGGCGTTACGTCGCCCGTGTAGGCTGGCAAATACTGCTGCATCACGTCTTCGTCCAGCTCCCGCACCAGTGCCAACTGTAGGGTGTGGTAGACGTACTGCGCAGCCCAGCGCGCCGCCGGAGCCGCAAAGGCCGGGACCGTGCCGGGGAGTTCCAGCGCATCTTCGGCGTGGTAGTCGGCCAGTAGCGTATCCGCCGCGTGCAGGTCGTCGGCCTCGAAAGCGCTGGGCTGGCTGGTTAGCGTAACTGCGCCCGTCGACACTAAATCACGCAGAAAAGGAGTGAGTAGCACGAGTGATGTGATAGGTAATGAATAGTAATCAGTAAATAAGACAGCAATTAAAAAGATACTACTTGATAAACAACATTTTGCGCTGTTACCGAAACCCAAGCTGTGTTGTAGCTGGTGGCTAGATAGGCTTGCCTTGATCAGTTTTTTTGGTAGATCAGCGTGTCTGAGTTGGTTTACCAGACGCCTAAGTAGCAAGAAATGCGTCATCTTGCCCTGCAATGCTCGCTATTAGCACAAGACCATTTCATTTTCAACCATATGTCCTCACCCGTTCTGTCTATCCGCGCCTTCATCGGCACCCGAGACTTTACCGTTTCGCGTAGTTTCTACCGCGCCTTCGGCTTTAGTGAAGTGGTTATCTCGCCGGCTTTATCCTATTTCTCTCTCCAAGGCATAGGTTTTTATTTGCAAGACGCCTACGTGCAAGATTGGGTTGACAACTCCATGTTGTTTTTGCAAGTAGCGGATGTGGAGCAGTATTGGGCTGAGCTTGCGGCGCTGGACCTGCCCGGCACGTACGAGGGCGTACGGGTTACGCCCATCCGGCAGGAAGCCTGGGGCAAAGAGGGTTTCGTGTATGACCCGTCCGGTATTCTGTGGCACATTGGCGAGTTCAACCGCGAGTAGTGGGTTTCCTATTGCTCACTCCTTCACAAACCGACTGAATACGATACGTTCCGGCAATTGAAACCTAATCAGGTAGTTGCCGGGCTGTAGGTTGCTGACGGGAATGGTGTGGCCGGGTGTTAGCACGCTCGCCCGCAGCCGCTGCCCGAGCAGCGTGGTTACCTCATAAGGCAGCGGGTGCGCCACAGCCGTCACCACTAATTCTGTTCGGGCCGGATTGGGGTAGAGTGATAAGGTTGACGCTCTATTTGCCAGCTCGGTCCCGCTGGTAGCAGGCAACACCAGGGTGGGGTTACCATCGAGCACATACATAGGCTGAAAATCGGTAGAAGCATCTTCTGTGTACTCTACCACCCGGACGTAATAGCGGCGGCGCGGATCAAGGTGGCTTACGTACACCGAGTCTGTAGCCGCGTTGGCCACCACGTAGGTGCCCGTGCCCAAGGTAGCCCGGCCTTCTCCCCAGGTAGCAGCCGTATAGCGAATGCCATCCAGCGGGAAATCCGTAATCGGCTGATCGGCTTGCAGCAGCACCAGGCAACGCGTGCCGGCGCCGCGCTGCCAGCGCAGCATCACGCCCGCCGAATCGGGTAGTGCCGTGAGTTCCGACGCGTTACGGGTAGGTGGCCGCAGATCGTGGGCGGGTAGGCTTGCCGCGCGTTGCACCGCTACCCAGCCCAGTTGGTCCAGCTCTTTCCAGCACATCTCACTGGTTGGGCGGGCATTCAACAGAATGGCCCAGGTGAAGCCGCCGGCCGTGCATACCAGATAGGTGCCGGTCCCGTCCATCTCCCCGCGGTGCCAGCGGTGGCCGGCGGCGTTTACCATCCAGCCTTTGCCATAGTGCGCATTCACGGCCGATGGCTGCGCCATGGTAGCCAGCGTAGCGGGCGTCAGCAAGCCCGGCTGCCCAGCCCTACCCTCCACCGTTTGCAGAAGCTGCACCAGGCTGCGGGCCGAGCACACCCAGCCGCCGTGGGCACCCATGGCTTCCAGATTGAAGCCGCCGTACGCCGCGGGCACCACCCGCCCCGAGCCGTCGCAGGCCTCGGTTTGGTAATGGCTCTCGTAGGCCACTTCGCGCTCCAGCTTATCGGCGGGCAGGTTGCGGCCCAGGTGGGCTTCGAGGGCGCCAGCTGGCTCCAATAGTTGCTGGCGCACCCAGGTTTCGTAGGGCTGGCCCGTTATGGCTTCCAGTAGCTTGCCCAGCACTAGGTAACCGATGTTGGAATAGGCGTAATGCGTGCCCGGCGCGGTATTCAGCCCGCGGGTTAGCAGGAAACGTATCAGGGTGGAGTCGGCTACCGGCGTGGCGGCTTGCATGGCCTGGGCCACGTGCACGGGAAAGTCGATGGGGTCGCAGCCGTCCTGGCCGTCGCAATCGCTGTCGCGGTCCCAGCCGGCGGTGTGCTCTAGCAGCTGCTGTACGGTGATGTCGTAGATGCGCTGGTCGCGGATGGCTTCGGTGTAGTAGGGACGTTGTAGGTAGCCCTGCGGTCCAAATACCTTATCGGTTAGGTGCAGGCGCCCCTGTTCCACCAACTTCATGACTGCCAACGCGGTGATGGGCTTCGATACGCTGGCCACGCGCAGCAGGTGGTAGGGCTGCATGGGCTGCGCACCTGCCGCGTCGGAGGTGCCAAAAGCCCGGGCATACACCACACGTCCTTGCGCGCCAAACGCTACCGAAGCACCCCGGATACCCCAGCGCTGCATAAACTGCTGCATGGCCTTGTCGAACGGCTGAAAGGCGGATACCGCCACACCCGTTTGCGCGCCTGTCCGAAGAGAAAATAACAAGCAGATAAAAAGGCAAAATTTCTTCAACGACTCAGCTACTAAAAATGTGCAACATCTGCCCAAGGCCTTTATACGACCCAGGTATTTATTGCAATTTTTGTAGCACAATTCAGCTTTATAAGATGTTTAAAAAAGTATATTTTATAATTTTTTAGGGGCTTAGGAAGCAAAACTAATTAGAGGGGCTGTTGACGAAGCAATTTAAGTAAGAGTTTGTACAGGTCTTCGTGGCGATGATTGAAGCGAAACTCGGCCTCTTTCAAGTGTAGTAAAAACGTATGGTTGGGCACGCCCTTGAAGCGTTGCAGATGGGCTTTGGCAAAGCTCCAAAATGATTCAATCCCGTTGATATGCGAGGCTCCCTGGACAAACTCGTTCTGCCCATGATGCACCCGAAAATGACGGTCGTAGCCCACGTCCACCAAGCCATCATAGCCGCGCCAGCCATCGGTGTTGACCATCGCCGTGACATCAATCTTACCCCGAATAATAGCTTGCAGGGTCTTTTTCGAGCAATCCGGGACGATTTCCGTGTATACCTGAGCCCCGCGTTTGAACAGGCCAAAGACAATGGTTTTACCCCCCGCTCCCCGGCCCCGTTTGCCGCGTACGCGCCGCGGGCCGAAGTAGCTCTCGTCCAGTTCGACGGCCCCGTCCAGGTCAGCCGGCACCGGGCTGCAAGCTAGCAGCCGGTGGCGCAGGCGCAGGTATATGTCGTTGACCGCGCGTACGCTCAGACCCGTCAGCCGGGCCGCGTCCGAAGCCGTCAAATCCAGCGCGAAAAGACGCAACAAGTAGCGAAATTTGACCTCGGAAATTTTGCTGCACTTATAATAGCGGTTAGTTTGCTGCATAACAGGAAGTTATGCCCCATTCCTCGCTTTTTGCTTCCTAAGCCCCTTTTTTAAATAAAATTCACAGGTCTACCCTAACAGATCAGCTTCACCATTCGACATGCATAAAATTGAATATTATTTATACCAGTGCTTTGCAGCACCTGTCATGCATACTATACTTTGTTCGTGACAAATCCCGTTGCCGTCAGTTATAGCCTTGTTCGGCGGCTTTTATCGTGCGGCATCTTTCCTACCTTGCCAACTGATTTTTGGCGCTTGCCTCCATTCGTTTTACGCGTTCTTTCATGCAAATTCTCATTCTCAACGGCCCCAACCTCAATCTGCTGGGTCAGCGCGAGCCGGGCATCTACGGCACCCGCTCGTTTGACGAGTACCTGCCCGAGCTGCAAGAGGCTTTCCCTAGCCTAACCATAGAGTATTTCCAGAGCAACCACGAAGGCGAGCTGATCGACAAGCTGCACGAAATCGGCTTCACCTACCACGGCGCGGTGCTGAACGCGGGCGGCTACACGCACACCAGCGTGGCCCTCGCCGACGCCATTGCGGCCATCAACACGCCCGTGGTGGAAGTGCACCTGAGCAACCTGCACGCCCGCGAGGAATTCCGCCAGAAAAGCCTCATTGGCAAAAACTGCGTGGGCAGCATCGCCGGCTTCAAGCTCGACAGCTACAAGCTGGCCCTGCATTACTTTGATGGCCTGCGGCCTAAGCGGGTAGGGTTTCGGGTGTGAAGAGGTGAAATGGTGAGTTTTCGTTCTGTCATCCTAAGTTGTCTGTCATCCTGAGCGGAGCGAAGGACCTTATGCCCGCAGAACGAGTCGTTGTTACACTTGTCGTTCTGCGGGCATAAGGTCCTTCGCTCCGCTCAGGATGACATGCGCTTTCTCAATTCACAATTTCACAAGCTCACAACTTCACCAACTCCCCCTTTCCCTACCTTTGTTTTTCCTCACGTTTGACTTTCCCTCCTATGTATACTTTCAATCCGGGGCCGGCCGCTGTGTATCCGGCAGTGCGGCAATATTTAACCGATGCGTATGACCAGGGCTGGCTGTCGGCCCAGCACCGGGGCGAGCGATTTACGACGTTGATGCGCCAGATTGTGGCCGACCTCAAGACCAAGCTCAACATTCCGCAGGACTACACCATCTTCTTCATGAACTCGGCCACCGAGTGCTGGGAGGTGCTGGCCCAGAGCCTCACGCCGCGCAAGAGCCTGCACTTGTACAGCGGTGCTTTCGGAGAGAAGTGGTACGAGTACGCCAAGGCTCTGCGCCCGGCCTGCGTGGGCTACCCCTTCGGCATCGACGAGGTGCCCAACGTGGCCGCCCTACCCCTCCCCGAAGATGAGCTGGACCTGGTGTGCATCACCCAAAACGAAACCAGCAACGCCACCCAGCTGCGCGACGGCTTCATTCTCAACCTGTTCAACAAGATCGGCAATGCCCTGCTGGCCGTGGATGCTACCTCCTCGATGGCGGGCGTGCAGCTGAAGTTCATCAAGGGCGACATCTGGTATGCTTCGGTGCAGAAGTGCTTCGGGTTGCCGGCGGGGCTGAGCATCATGGTATTGTCGCCGCGGGCGGTGGCGCGCTTCCGGCACATCAACGAGAGCAGCCACTACAACTCCCTCACGGCGCAGTATGAGAAGATGCTCAACTTCCAAACCACGCACACGCCCAACGTGCTCAACCTCTATCTGTTGAGCCGAGTGTTGCAGGACCGGGAGCCCATCAAAACCGTGCACCAACACCTGCTGGACCGCGCCACCAAGCTCTACGATTACTTCGACCAGGCCACCCAGCTTAAGCCCATGGTCACGAACCCCGAAACGCGCTCTACCACCGTCATCGGCCTGCAAGGTCCGCCTGCCCTGATTGACGAGGTGAAGCGCAAAGCCTTGGAGCAAGGCATGCAACTCGGCAGCGGTTACGGCCAGTGGAAACCTACCACCCTGCGCATCGCCAACTTCCCCGCCGTACC
The DNA here is from genome assembly GCF_014217645.1 of Hymenobacter sp. NBH84. NCBI lineage: Bacteria > Pseudomonadati > Bacteroidota > Cytophagia > Cytophagales > Hymenobacteraceae > Hymenobacter > Hymenobacter sp. NBH84. Next base: position 1,433,412 of record NZ_CP043644.1, on the reverse strand, counting down.
CGATGCGGCGTTTGAGCAGTTGGTGCAGTTTTTTGCTCGCGAGTTTGCGTAACGGTGAAATAGTGAGATGGTGAAATAGTGAGTTGTTGTGTTGATAACCAGTATTTCATCCTCTCATCGCTTCATTATCCACTCTTTCACTGATGTTCAGTTTAAAAGAAATATTCTCCGTTACGCTCACCCTATTTGCCATCATCGACATTCTGGGCTCGGTGCCGATTATTCTGCAAATCCGGCAGCGCGAGGGGAAAATTCACTCGGAGAAGGCTACGCTGGTGGCAGGCTTGCTGATGGTAGCCTTTCTGTTTCTGGGGCAGAGTATTTTGTCGCTTTTTGGGGTTGACTATCAATCATTTGCTTTGGCCGGCGCCATCATCATCTTCCTCATTGGTATGGAGATGATTCTGGGGATTGAGCTGTTTCGGCATAACCCGGCGGCTTCGTCGGGTTCCATTGTGCCGCTGGCGTTTCCGCTGATTGTGGGCGCCGGCACTATGACTACGCTGCTCTCCCTGCGGGCGGCCTATTCCCTACCCAACGTGCTGGTAGGCATCGTGCTGAACCTAGTGTTTGTGTACGCCGTGCTGAAAAGCTCGTCCTGGATTGAGCGCAAGCTTGGCAAAGCCGGCGAGGACATTCTGCGCCGCGTGTTCGGCGTGATTCTGCTGGCCATTGCCATCAAGCTGTTTAAGAGTAATTTCTAAAGGAGTCTTAGGGGCTTGGTTGATGTTCAACGGATCATCTTTCAGAACATCAATCCAAGCTCCCAAGCCCTTACTAATCATCGCATGATTCACTTATATACCGATGGCTCGTCGCGGGGGAACCCGGGGCCGGGCGGCTACGGGGCCATTCTGCGCTTCGGGCCGCACGAGAAAGAGCTGACCCAGGGCTTCCGCCTGACCACCAACAACCGCATGGAGCTGCTGGCCGTGATTGTAGGCCTGGAGGCCATCACGCGCCCCGAAGTGCCCATCACCGTCGTCACCGACTCGAAGTACGTGGTGGACGCCGTGGAGAAGAAGTGGGTGTTCGGCTGGGCGAACAAACCCGATTTCGGCAAGAAAGCCAACGAGGACCTCTGGCGCCGTTTCCTGAAAGTGTACCGCCAGCGCACCGTGCGCTTCCAATGGGTACGCGGCCACAACGGCCACCCCGAAAACGAGCGTTGCGACCAACTAGCCGTGTGGAGTGCTACACAGGGCAAGCTGCTGGTGGATGAAGGATATGAGTTGATAGAGCAGAAGCGGTGAGATGGTGAGGGTGTGAGTGAAAAAACGTGTGTCATCCTGAGCGCAGCGAAGGACCTTATGCCAGTTGAACGAGTCGTTACGTTCTAGCGTGATAAGGTCCTTCGCTGCGCTCAGGATGACACACGTTTTTTTCACTCACACCCTCACCAGTCACCATTTCACAAACTTACCTTTCACCGCCTAGCCGCTGGGGTAGGCGTATTCAACGTTTTCGGAACGGTAGGGGCTTGGGGTAGCGTGATGGGTACGGCGCGGGGTGCGGGCTGGCGCACAGGCCGGAGTGGGGTACGGCTGAGCACCAGCGTGTCCTGTTGCAGGCGGGCTTGCAGAAACTGGTAGAGGCGTTGGGTTTCGGCGGGGGTAGGCACGGTATCGGGGCGCTGCCAGGCTACGGCTACGGTGAGCAGGGTGTCGGCGCGGAGGGTATCGGGGGCAATATCGGTTTGAGGGCGGGCCACGCTCAGGCCCGCCACGCGCGGAAAGGCGGCACGGACCTCGCGCAACACTTGCGCCGCCGAGGGCAGCGGATTGCTGGCCGGGCTGCTGGTAGTGCGGATGGTAGGTGCACGCGTCAGCTCCGCTTCTAACTGCATATTTTGAAACAGATTGCGGGCGGCTTCTTCACTCAGCTGCGCTACTTCTTCCTTTGAAATATTCACCCGCGACACCTCCACTTGGTAGTTTTTGAGGTCGCGCTGGCGCAGCCGCTTTTCCATTTGGGCCACTTGGCGGGGCACTACATTCAGGCCCGAGAAGTACACCCGCACTAGGTTGGTTGAATCGGTGTGCGCGATATCCCAGCGCAACACTTCGTTGCCTTGCGCCCGCAATCCGTCTACCACCACCTCTTCCACAATGCGCCGGTCGCGCTCCTGGCGGTATACACTCACCAGAAAATAGACGCTGGGAGCCACAATTAAAGCCAGCAGCAGACCCATAATAATGTTGACGCGGCGCTGCTGTCCTTCCTCCACGTAGGTGCGTTGCGGAAAGCGCATTACCCTCACAATCATGTAAGTAGCCAAGCTGATGAAGGCCGCGTTGATACAGTATAGGTACAACGCCCCCAGAAAAACTGACCAGTTGAGATGCGCCAGGCCAAAGCCGGCCGTGCACAGCGGGGGCATAAGCGCCGTAGCAATGGCCACGCCCGGAATGGCGTTGGTCTTATCGCGCCGGGAGCTGGAAATGATGCCGGCCACGCCCCCAAACAAGGCAATGAGCACATCGAGCAGGGTAGGGTGCGTGCGCGCCAGCAGCTCGGGTGTGGCTTGCCCCAGGGGCGTGAGGCTGAAATAGAGTACGCTGGCTACCAGGCTGATAGCAGTAGCCAACCCCAGTTGGCGCAGCGCGTGCCGAAACATAGCCGAGTCGTTGATACCCAAGCTCATGCCTACCCCCAAAATCGGCCCCATCAGCGGCGAAATCAACATGGCCCCAATGATGACGGCGGCCGAGTTGGTATCCAAGCCGATGCTGGCCAGCAGCGCCGCGCACATCAGAATCCAAAGCACCGAACCTCGCAGTTCAATATTGGCTTCAATGTCCTCGACGGTACCGCCGATGGACGCGCCCGTGCGAAGGTTCAGCAAACGGAGTAAACGCAGCAGCATAGGGAAACTTTAGGTAGTAAGGACGAAGGTAAAGCCAGCATACGGAAAGCACGACAGGAAGGTAGCCTATCTTTGCCCGCGATTATGCCGCTTTAGTATCATGGCCAATTCCTACTTCCAGTTCAAGCAGTTTCGGGTAGAGCAGGCGCACTGTGCCATGAAGGTGTGCACCGATGCCTGCGTGCTGGGCGCCATGGCGGCGGTAGCCGGCGCCCGGCGCGTACTGGATATTGGCACCGGCACCGGCCTGCTGGCCCTGATGGCCGCCCAGCGCAACTCCACGGCCACCATTGAAGCAGTGGAATTAGATGCCGCCGCGGCCGCCCAGGCCGCCGAGAACTTTGCTGCCTCGCCGTGGGCAGAGCGCCTGCGCGCCTACCCCATTAGCCTAGCCCAATTTGCGGCCACCCACCCCGCCTCCTACGACCACATCCTGTGCAACCCGCCGTTTTTCCGTCAATCGCTCCGCTCGCCCGACGCGCAACGCACCACGGCCCGCCACACTGCCAACGACACCCTGACGTTCACCGAAATCAGCCGGTTTGCCGCTGATTTTTTAACTGAACAGGGCAAACTCACGGTGCTATTACCGCCACCCGAGATGCTGCATTTTGAGCAGGACGCAGCGGCCGCGGGCCTCTACCCTACCGCTCGGCTGGCGCTGCACCACCGCCCCGGCAGCCGGGCGTTGCGCCACATTACCGCCTTTGGGCGGCAGCCACAACCTGTGAGTACGCAAACGCTACTGCTGCATGATGCGGATGAGGCGGTGTATTCGCAGGAGTTCCGGGCGCTGCTGGGCGGGTTTTATCTGCACTTGTAGCGCTACACTAGTTGCCGGAGTCGGGTAAGTTTGTCTTGGTAGAATTCGTCGAGCAAATCGGTGCTGACTTGGTCGAACTCGGTATGGGTGTAGTGGCGGCGCACGGTGCCAGCGGCCAGGATGGTCAGCTCGTCGCAGATTTCGGTGAGGGTGCCGAGTAGGTGTGATGTCAGGAGAATACCAGTGCCGCGTGCGCGCAGCCGCAGCAGCATTTCCTTCACTAGTAGGTTGGTACCCAGGTCGAGGCCGTTGAAGGGTTCATCGAGAATGAGGTAGCGGAAGTCCTGCACCAGCACCGCCAGCAGGGCCAGCTTCTTCTTCATCCCGGCGGAATAGTCTTCGGCGTAGGCATCAAGCGGTAGTTCCAGCAACTCATTCCACTCCGCGAAATCCGGCACTTTACGGCTTCGCGCCTGTAAGCAAAAAGTGAGGTATTCGCGGCCCGTGAAGCGCGGATAGAAGTAGGGCTCGTAGGGTAGCAGGCCCGTATGCTGGCGCAGGCTGAGGCCGGTAGTCTCGCGCACCGTGCCGTGGTAATCGGCAATCAGCCCGTAGATGCAATTCAGCAGCGTGGTTTTGCCAGCCCCGTTCACCCCTACCAACCCGTGAATGGTACCAGGGCGCAGGTCGAGGCTGACGTGGTGCAGCACGGGCTGCGCGTCGTAGGCTTTGTATAGGTCGCGAATTTCAATCATAGCGAAAAGCAGCCAACCGCCGTCGGCTTTTGGTGAGCAATACAGGAAACGCCGCCACAAATACTGCCCCGTACACGGTATTCAGCACAATCAGCAAGCCCAGCGCTACCACGCCCACTTGTATGGTACGACTCAAGAAAGCATTGGGGTAGAAGGCGTATTTGGCGAGCAGCGCGCCGGTCAGGACCGCCAAGCTCCACAGCAGCATTCCCAGAGCACTTACCCACGTGGCCGGGCCAAGGGCCATAACCACCAACAAAGGAGCAGCTGTGAGCACATAATAGATCCATAATACCCATAAGCGCCTCCACAAAAACGCCCCTACCCCGCGGGCAGCCGTGAGCAGCATAGTAGCTGGCTCGGCGCTGCCATAGCAACTTAGCACCCACACCAGCCAAAGCACCGCGGCGCCGGCCGCCACAATGGGTTGATGCTGCTGCCACACAGCCACGCCCAGCAGCCCCAGCCATACCAGCATGCCGCCGCCCTGCCGCCAGCCCCCTACCCACTCAAACGCCTCAGCCCGAAACAGACTACTCCTACCCTGCTTGCGCGTCCGCACGGCCGGAATCGGCAGCCACGGTACAGCGGCAGCAGCCAGCACCGTTAGTACCGCGGCGCCTACCCTGCCATGCGCCAGCAGCACTGCCGCAGTTGGGTTCAGCAGCAACGCATACTCCACGGCCAACCATTGCCGAAATGTGGGGGCTACTGCTTGCAGAAAAGGCACGTCGTCTCGCCGCCAGTGGGCGCTGAGGCACAGCCACATGCCTAGTATTGGCACTGCCCACTGGCCTACCGGATGGCGCGCCGCCGTGAGCAGCGCTTTGCTACTTACCGCTAATAGCATTGCCCCAAGCAGTAGCAACCGCCACCATCCTAGCTCCAGCAGGTGACGCCCCAATACGCGCAGGCGTAGACGAAAGTAAGACTGCATAGCCGCTACAACGGCGAACTAACGACACCCTATATAGTCAGGCAACTATTTTTGCGAGTTGCCTACCGATCGGACGCTGTAGGCATCCGACCGTTTGCCGTCAGTTGGCTGCTGTAAACGAGCTTCGTGCGGATGTTACGGAGGCGGCACGATTGTCAGCAGGCGGCACCCGTTCGGACGCCTACAGCATCGGACCGGCAGACGTCCTCTTCATTCAGCCATCAGGCCTCTTTCTTCTCCCTCCACAAATCGAATTCCGTATTCCGTGGCCAGTTCATCGAGAATAGGCTCATAGATTTCTGCTTTGGTAGGAATCATGATACCGTGCGAGGCAATTTGCCCAGCGGCTAGCCGGCGCACGGCCATGCCCAGCGGCAGCCCTACCGTCTTGGCCATGGCGGTGTGTGTGGCGTCATCGCCTACAACCACCAGGGAGGCGGTATTGCGATACAACAGGCCCGCTATTTCATACTCGAATTCATGCTGCATCACGACCATATCGCGGTCCTGCGGTTGAAGCGCCCATTTCTGGAGCAGCAGGTGCTCTAGCAGTTGGGCCGGCGTGGCGTTGGCAATGCCTACCGGCTCTTGGGAGAAGATGCCCAGCCACGTCAGCAACTTCATTTCGGGGCTGTTGGGCGCGAGTTGCAGGTAAGCAGCGGCTTGGCTGGCTACTGCTTCTTGAGGTGTGGGTAGGGAACGTAAGCAGCCGGCTACCAACTCGCTCCACGGCAGGCTCGCAGCATTGCCCAGGCGCACCGAGTCGTCGGTGAGGCCCAGCTGAACGAGGGCGTGCCAGGCGGCGCAGTAGCCGGGGCGGCGCAGGGTGCCGCGCAGCATGGTCGGAATATCGGTGAGGCCGTAGAGGGGACGGTAGCTGAGCGAGTCGCGGTTGGGGTAGCCCTCAAAGTCGCCGTAACCGGGTACGCTGATGGATGCGGCGCGGGCAAATAGCTGGTGGTAGGGCACCAGCCGCAACCGACCATCTTCTAGGTACTGCGCCGTGCTCTGCCCCGCCAGCACCACGTTGCGCGGATTCCAGGTGAACTTGTAGCGCCACGGATTGTCGCCTTCTGAATCAGGGGCTAGCAAGCCGCCGCAGTGCGATTTGAAGCTGGTGAGCCGCCCGCCCCGCGCCCGAATGCTGTCAATCATCTGCATAGCCGACATATGATCCAGGCCGGGGTCGAGGCCGCACTCCATGAGCAGCGTGACGCCCGCGGCACGGGCCTCCGCATCCAATGCGCGCAGCTCGGGCGTGGCGTAGCTGGCAGTGGCCAGGTGCCGGCGGTGGCGTACGCACACCCGCGCCACCACCGGGTGCAGAAACGCGGGCAGCATCGAAATCACAACGTCGTGCGCTTTCACCAGCTCGTCGAGGCGGGCGGCATCGTCGGTGGAGAACGGCACGGCGCGGGCGTAGGCAGCGTGCGCGGCCAGTACGGGCGCCAAGGGAGCGGGATCGAGGTCAGCAATGGTGAGCTGCCAGTTTTCCTGGGGCGCGTGACGCAGCAGGTAGGAAATGAGAGTGGAGGCCGAGCGGCCAGCACCGAGCAGCAGCAGGCGGGTGGGGTGGGTCATGTCGGAAGGGTAGGCGTGTCATCAAAGCTAACAACTCCGGGAACATACGCCTGCCGGTCCGACGCCGCGGGTGTCCGACTGGTTGCCATTGCTGACTACCGCACCACATACCTAGCCATCAGTAGGAAACCCAGACCGTAACCGGTTGTCGGACCGGCAGGCGTATGCTCTGCCATTCGCCCTACCCCCAGCGCAGTTCAACCCGCTGTTGTACCGTTCGCTGAAAAACAATTTTTCCCGGCTGAAAGGCCCGCTAGGTTTGAGGTATCAATCGCACTACAAACGTCTTATACCCCTACCACGATGAACTTGACAGCCCTCCTCCGTCCCTTCTGCGCTGCCCTGCTTACCAGCGCCACACTTTTCACCACCGCACCCATAGCCAGCGCATCGGCCCCTACCCTTCTGGTAGCCGATAACCCAGCCGCTGCGCACCCCAACTTCACGGTGCGCGTGGTGGGCAAAGGCCAACCCATGCTCCTGATTCCGGGCCTAACCTGCCCCGGCGCGGTGTGGGACGAGACGGTGGCACACTACCAGAAACAGTACCAGTGCCACATCATTTCCATCAATGGGTTTGGTGGCACCGCCGCCCCGGCCAGCACTGAAAACCTGCTCCAAAACGTGCGCGACCAACTCCTGACTTACGTCAAAACGCAGCACCTCCACAAGCCCGTAGTAGTAGGGCACAGCCTGGGCGGCTTTCTAGCCCTGTGGATGAGCACCACCCAGCCCGACGCCGTGGGGCCGCTGGTGATTGTGGATTCTCTACCCTTCCTCTCGGCGGTGCAAAATCCTATGCTGACTGCCGAGGCCACCAAGCCCATGGCCGAGGGCGTACGGCAGCAGGTAGGCCGTGGCCACATGGACGCCGCCACCGCCCGCCAGATGTCGGCCAGCCTGATGACCGATACGGCCCGCATCCGACAGGCCACCGCCTGGAGCGTGGCTTCCAACCCCGCTACTGTAGGCCAAGCCATGTACGATATGTATACCACCGACTTGCGCCCCGACGTGGCCCGCATTCAGCAGCCCGTATTGGTGCTGGGTGCCTGGGCCGCTTACAAGGCCTACGGCTCTACCAAGGAGAGCACCCGCGCTATTTTCGAACAGCAGTACGCCAAGCTACCTCAGCACCGGATTGAGATGTCGGAAGCCGGCAAGCATTTTCTGATGTGGGACGACACGCAGTGGTTCCTAGCGCAGTCGGACGCTTTTTTGAAGCAGTACGCAGTCGCTAAAAAATAGAAGACCGTCATGCCTGATCAGGCATGACGGTCTCCCCTGGCCCCACTGCTACTCCCTAGAAATCAGAATACGCCACTGGGTGCAGGAATTGCATATCAATATGCGATACGTTGTCCTGGTATTCGGGCCGGGCCGAGAGCTTCTTCCAATCCGCCGATTCCCCGAACTGTTTCCAGTGCGCGTCGCGGGCGGCTTTGTTCTCGAAGGTGGTCATATACATCAGGTTGGGCATGTGGCTGCCCGCCAGAACCCGGCCGTAGAATACCGCATTGAAACCCAGGCGCTTGAACAGGCCTACCTCGTCGCCCTGCACAAACATCTGCACCTTGTTGAGGTGCTGGGCCTGGGTAGCGCTTTCGTAGCTGCGCAGCTCGTAGATGCGCTCGGGGCGTGGACCAGTTAGGGGCGGCGTCTGGAGCTTGAGTTGATCAGAAAACGACTCTAGCAGAATATTTTCCAGGCGGGTGTAGGGTGCTTGATCGTGGGCGGCCTGCCAGTATTGTTGTCCAGCGGCGCCATACACCTTCGGTTGCTCCAACTGCGTTGTTACGCGTTGCCACTGTTGCAGCGACTGGTAGGGCACCAGCACCAGCAGGCGTCGGTCGGCAGCCGTATCGTTGCCAACTGGCTCGAACACGCCCACTTTCGGGATACCCAGCTTGTGCAGCGCCGGCAGGTAGGCGTCTTTCAAAAAGGCCTCTACCCGCTGTTGCTGTTGTTGATCGCGCAGATGATAGACTTGTATTTGGTAGTACTCACGGCCGGCGGCGCGGGTGGTCGTTGCACTCAGCAGCATACCGGCCAGCAGCAGCAATTGGCAGATTGTGGTGCGGAAGCGTGGAGGGGATTTGGGTGTCATCGGTACAGTTCAGAATAGATTAACTGCTTAAACATACCGCAAATTCGGCAACCGTCGGCTTGCTTTCTCCTAATTCTACACAAACCCTTCTTGCCATGATAGTCCCTAGCTCATCCTTAGATCAGCAACGTGCGCAGTTTACCGCCCAGCGCCTGCTGGCTATGCCGTTGGCAGGCACTGTGGCTTGGGCGATAGTAGGCGTGGCTGGCCTCACGCTGTCAGCCGTGCAGATGGTGTGGGCGCTGTACCTGAGCACCGGCAGCATTGTGTATCTGGGCCTGTTTTTCTCCCGGTTCACCGGCGAAAACTTCCTGAACCGCACCAAACCCAAAAATGCGTTTGACACTCTGTTTTTCAGCACGGTAGCGATGTCGTTGCTGGTGTACGCCATTGCCATTCCCTTTTTTCAGGCCGATTATACCTCCCTACCCCTCACCGTCGGTATCCTCTCGGGACTGATGTGGCTGCCGCTGTCCTGGATTATCCAGCACTGGGTAGGAATTTTTCACGCCGTGGCGCGCACGGTGCTGGTGCTGGCCACCTGGTACGCTTTTCCGGCCCATCGATTCATTGCTATTCCATTTCTCATCGTGGGGCTGTATGTTGTGACGATCCTCATCCTGGAATACCGCTGGCGGGCCGTTCGGCGAGAAAACGCGGTGGCTTTATCAGCTTAATTGTATGTCTTCCTTATCCGTCGATAGCCCTACCCCTGCGCCTACTCCTACCCATCGTCGTTGGTATTGGAGCCTGCAAGTAGCGGGCTGGCTGCTCTACGCCTGTCTTGGCCTGATACTAATTCGGTTGTTTGCGGCGCGCGTGGTCATTGGCTGGCATCTTCTTGCCATTCAATTAGCTATGGCTGTGGTGCTTCTTCTTGTCAGCCACTGCGTGCGCGCTTGGATAAAACGGCAGCATTGGAAGCAGTTGCCTTTTGGGGCGTTGTTATGGCGGCTGCTTGTAGCCAATGGGGTAGCCGCCGTGCTCGGCCAGATAGTGCTGGGAGTTATTATTGCCTTTCTGATCCGGCCGCCTGCCAGCATGGGTGGGTTGGCCGGCGGCGCTCAATTTGTGGGCTATATTCTTAACACTTACTTCGTGCTTTGGCTCTGGACGGCCTGCTATTTCGGCTGGCACTACCTCAGTCGCTACAAGCAGGCCGAGGTAGATAAATGGAAGTTACAGGCGGCCGTGCGAGAGGCGGAAATGAGCACCCTGAAAGCCCAGATCAACCCGCATTTTCTGTTCAATGGCCTTAATAATATTCGGGCCTTGGTGATGGAAGACCCCGCCCGCGCCCGCGCCATGATGACGCACCTCTCTGACCTGCTGCGCTACTCCATCCAACTCAACGGCACCGAGCAGGTACCGCTGGCCCGCGAGTTGGAAATTGTGGAGCACTACCTTCAGCTGGAAGCCATGCAATTGGAAGAACGCCTGACGTATACGCTCGACATTGACCCCGCTACCCTAGCCATGCCCATACCCCCCATGACCTTGCAGCTGCTGGTGGAGAATGCCATTAAGCACGGTATTGCGCCCCGCCCCGAGGGCGGCACCATCACTGTTTCGGCCCAGCTGGCCGCCGATGGCGCACAGCTGCACGTGGTAGTGCGCAACACGGGCTACTACCAGCCGCCTGCGCCGGGCCATACGGGTATCGGGCTGCGCAATGCCCGCGAGCGGCTCGCACTGCTCTTCGGTCCCGCCGCTACCCTCACGCTCACCAACGACCCAAACGCACCCAACCAGGTAATGGCCCACGTGCAGCTACCTGTAGCTGCTGCCCTACCCTTCCACTCCACGCCCGCTACGGCAGCCAGTGTATAGCTAGTTTTTGCGCTATGAATATTCTGTTAGTTGATGATTCGCGCCTGGCACGCCAGGAACTGCGCCACCTGTTGCAAGCCCACCCAGAGGTGACGGTAGTAGGCGAAGCTCGCCACGCCGCCGAAACCCGCCAGCTCCTACCCACGCTCCGCCCCGATGTGCTACTACTCGACATCCACATGCCCGGCGAAACCGGCTTTGATCTGCTGGCCTCGCTGGACACGGCTCCACACGTCATCTTCACCACCGCCTACGACGAATATGCCCTCCGTGCCTTCGAGGTGAATGCCCTAGATTACCTGCTGAAGCCCGTGCAGGAGCACCGCCTCGCCGCAGCCTTGGCCAAGGCCCGCACCGCCCTCACCCCTCCCGACGACAACCCGCCTACCCCAACGCCCGAGCAAGCCCCTACCCTCCTCACCGAGCACGACCAAGTGTTTGTGAAGGACGGCGAGCGGTGCTGGTTTGTGCGCTTGGCTGATATCCGCCTGTTTGAAATCAACGGCAGCTACACCCAAATCTACTTCGATACACAGCACCCCCTCATCCCGCGCACCTTGCAGCACCTGGAGCAGCGCCTCGACCCGCGGGTATTTTTCCGGGCCAACCGCCAACAGATTATCAACCTGAAATGGATTGCCGGCATTGAACCCTGGTTCAGCAACACGCTCAAAATTCAGTTGCGCGAAGGGCCGGAGGTGGAAGTTTCGCGCCAGCAGTCGGCCCGCTTTCGGGAGTTGATGAGTCTGTAGAGGGATTGTTTTCAACCAGAACGTCATGCTGAGCGGAGTCGGAGCATCTCGCGTGCTGATGTGAGGTAGTAATTCTAAAAGTTGAAATTCTTAAGAGCACGCGAGATGCTCCGACTCCGCTCAGCATGACCATCTAACGAGCCCAAACCGATTTATCGGCAGATAATTGTATTTTCGCCGCCCCTCTTCACAAACGGGGCCGCTGTTCGGCGCCGTCACTTCTTTTGCCCTGCCGATGGCTCACCCCTTACACCTCACTATCACCGTTGACGTATTAGCGTCGGAAGCGGAACTGACGCCCGCCGAAGCCACCGTGTGGCAGGCTGCCCGCGCCGCTACCAACCATGCGTACGCGCCCTACTCACATTTTCACGTGGGCGCGGCGCTGCTGCTGGAAGATGGCAGTGTGTTTCGGGGAAACAACCAGGAGAATGCGGCCTACCCTTCTGGCCTCTGCGCCGAGCGGACGGCTCTGTTTGGCTGGGCAGCTAGCCAGCCGGCCCAGCGCATTGTGGGCATGGCCGTGGCCGCCCGCCCCGCCAACGGCGAGTTCACGCTGGCCTGGCCTTGCGGCGCCTGCCGCCAGGTGATGACGGAGTACGAGCACCGCCAACAGCATCCCATTCCGCTGCTGCTACCCGGCCCCGATGGTACCATCTACCGCTACCGCAGCGTGGGCGACCTGCTACCCTTCAGCTTCTCAGCTGAGAATTTGCCTACCCCCCAACCTATCGTATAACGCTGCTGGTGGCTGCTCAGGAACATCATCTTCGCGTTCAGCGCACGGCGCGCTACTATCAACTAGGCACTCCTGGACCTACCACGCGCCGCGTGTGGGTGGTGTGCCACGGCTACGGACAGCTGGCTGCCTACTTCATTCGGCACTTCGCTTTCCTCACCGAGGACGACCCAAACACGGTAGTCTTGGCGCCCGAAGGACTTTCACGCTTCTACCTACAGGGCACCAATGGCCGCGTAGGGTCTACCTGGATGACGCGCGAAGACCGCCTCACCGAAATTGAGGATTACGTAGCCTACCTCAACCAGCTCTCAGATACCATTCTGGCCCAATGCGCGCCCGACGCGCAAGTGCTGGTGCTGGGCTTTTCCCAAGGCGCCGCTACTGTAAGCCGATGGCTGGCTCACGCCCCGTTCCGGGCGGCGCGGCTGGTGCTCTGGGCCGGCGCCTTCCCACCCGATATGGACTTGTCTGTGGCCGCCCGCCTGCTTCGGCAGGTGCCCGTCACGCTGGTATGCGGTACGCAGGACGAATACGTAACCGATGAAGCCGTAGCGCAGCAGCAAGAGGCGCTGCATGGACTAGGCGTAGAGCCGGAAATCATTTGGTTCGAGGGACGGCATCAGCTGGATAGAGTGGTACTGCAGCAGCTCCGTGAAGCTTTGGAACACTAGAAAATGTCTATCATCCTGAGCTTGCGAAGGACCTTCTCACGCGTGAACGGCCAGCGTACTAACGACTCGTTCACGCGTGAGAAGGTCCTTCGCAAGCTCAGGATGACAGATAGCGCCCTACCCCTTCTGAATAGCAGTAGCCGCGCCCTGCGCGGTGGGTAGCAGCAGCACTTCCGCCACGTTGACGTGCGGCGGGCGCGTGACCATAAATCGGATAACATCGGCCACATCCTCAGCGCGGAGCGGCTCAAACCCCTGGTACACCTTGTCGGCACGTTCCTGGTCGCCCTTGAAGCGCACCTGCGAAAATTCTGTTTCCACGGCGCCAGGGTTTACCTCTGCTACCCGAATACCATGGGGTAGCAAATCCAGCCGCATGCCTTTGGTGAGCGAATCTACGGCGGCTTTGGAGGCGCAGTACACATTGCCGTTGGCGTAAGCCTCTTTGCCGGCAATAGAGCCCACATTCACGATGTGGCCCTGCTGGCGGCGCGTCATGGTGGGGAGCACGGCGCGGGTCACGTAAAGCAAACCTTTCACGTTGCCGTCCAGCATGGCATCCCAATCCTCCGGGTCGCCATCCTGAATGGGGGCCAGGCCGTGGGCATTGCCGGCGTTGTTGATTAGCACGTCAATCTCCTGAAACTCGGTGGGTAGGCTGCCAATGGCTGCCTCCGTAGCAGCCCGGTCGCGCACATCAAAGGTGAGTAAATGGGTAGGAGCAGGCGCCAGTTGCTGCGCCAGTTCTTCCAGCTTCTCGCGCCGACGCCCCGTAAGTACCAGCCGGAAACCGGCTTCGGCCAGCGCCACCGCCGTAGCTCGGCCAATCCCCGACGAAGCGCCTGTGATTAAAGCAGTTTTCATACAATGAAAGGGTAGATGGCTGAAAAACGAAAGGGTGAATGAGTAATCCAGCGACTACTCATTCACCCTTTCGTTCTTCACCTTATTCAAAATTCAGATACAGCGTCACGGTGTGGCTGCTCATCCGTTGCAAACTATTGTTATACACATCCGTCTGGCCTTCTTTCTGCTGAATGTTGCGCAGGCCGTGCGAGAAGCGCAGTTCCGGGGCAAACTTGAACAGCGGATAAAACAGGTCAAGCCCTACCCCATACTCGATGGCAAGGTCGGTTTTGTTGACGCGTAGCAGGTTATTTTCCGGGTCTTTGATGCGGTTGCCCACGTTCACACTCGGCTTGATCCCACCCACCATATACACGCGGGTGTTGCGCCGCCGCTGCGAGTGAAATTTCAGTAGAATCGGAAAATCCATTTGGGTGGTTTCCACCTCCTGGTTCTGGATTTCTCTGGGCATATCTGGCACGTTTAGGTCGGGTGTGTAGCCGTAGGGCTTAAACTCCACCCGGCGCGTCATGAAGCTCACGCCCGGCGCAAAGCGCAGGCTCAAAAACTCCAACAAGCGCGCGTCGCCCACAAAACCCACCGAGAAGCCGGGGCTGTTGATGGTATTCGCCGTTACGCCCAGGCCGCTGTCTCGCCGGTCAATGTAGGTCTGCGTATGCTCGATGCGGTAGCCGGAGAAATTTGGTGCGATGTAAAAGCCGGGGTGAAACCACCGGTCATCGTAGCCCGGCAAGTTGTTGCTGGTCACCGATTTCACTTGGCCACGCCGGCCGCGACTGGCTGTAGTAAGGCTTTTTTTCTGGGCGTAGGCGCCAAAAGGAACCACGGCAGCCAAAGCGGCCACCACGGCCACTCGACCTATTTGTGCGCAGTATAAATGGAGCTGATGCCGAAAGTAAGAGGCTGCCATGCGGGGGTAATAAATCCAACCTGTGAAAGAATTGCCAGAAAATCAGGACCATCGGGAAACGCCTGCACCGACTCGGGCAAGTAAGTATAAGCCGCTTGGTCCTTGGAAATCAGCTTGCCAAACACAGGTAGAATGTGCTGAAAATAGAAATTGTACGCCTGCTTCATAGGGAAAGCAGTGGGCTTGGAAAATTCCAGAATCACAAGCTTTCCGCCGGGCCGCAGTACTCGCCGCATCTCCGTTAGGCCCTGCTTGAGGTTCTCAAAGTTGCGCACGCCAAAAGACGCTGTGACGGCATCGAAGTGGTCGTCGGGGAATGGCAGGTTTTCAGAGTCGCCTAGTTCGAGCTTAATCCGGTTGGTGAGACCTTTAGCCTGTAGCTTGCGCCGCCCTACCTCCAGCATTCCCTCCGATATGTCCACGCCCGTTACCTGCGCGTCGGGGGTGGCGGCACGTAGCGTTTCGATGGCAAAATCGGCGGTGCCGGTGGCAATATCCAGAATCCGGGCCGGTCGCAGTTGCTTCAACTCACCCACTGCTTTGCGCCGCCAGTAGATATCGGTGCCGACACTCAGGAAATGGTTCAGAAAGTCATACTTGCCGGCGATGCTGTTAAACATGGTAGCTACCTGCGATTTTTTGCCGGCAGCGTCGTCTTTGTAGGGAACAACGGACATATAGTGCAGAAACGAAGTAAGGGGCGCTGAATTGCTCAAACATAACGCCCCGGCGCGGATAAAGTTGGGATAAGGTCTCGCAACTTCCGCAGTAGGTGCCTGTAAACTAAACGGGCCGGGCATGATGCCCGGCCCGCGTTGTTGGCAGACAATGACTTATTAATTGTCAGTCTTCACTTTGGTTTTCTCGCCGGTAGCGGTCTTTGCTTTCGCGTCGATGGTACCGTTCTGCGTAACCGTCTTCGACTTGGAGCCTTCCGGACCTTTGGTTTTAATTTTCACCTTGTCCGAATCCTCGTCTACTTTCACCTTCACTTTGGTGCCATCGTCGAGCTTCACCGTGTTCTTGCCGGGCTCCAGCGTGGCGCTGGTTCCGCCAGGAGCGGCATTCATGGGCCGGGTCATGCGAGGCTGCGAGCTAGGGCTCATCATGGCACCTCCGCCCGAGTTAGTGCTCGTGCCGCCGCCATTCATCTGCGGCATGGTTTCACCCTCACCCAAAATCACGCGGAATTCGGTGCGGCGGTTTAGCTGCATGTTCTCCGGCGAATCGTTCGGGGCAGCCGGACGACGCTCACCGTAGCTCACCGTTACCATGCGGGTTTCAGCTACGCCTTGCTTCTTCAGGTAGTTGTAAGCAGCATTGGCGCGGTTCTGACCCAATACCATGTTGTACTCATCGGTGTTACGCGAGTCGCAGTTACCTTCCACCGAGATATTGATACCGGGGTTTGCCTTCAGAATGCGTGCGATGTTGTCCAATTCCGTAATCGACTCCGGCCGCAGGTTATACTTGTCGGTATCGAAGTAGATATTGTTGAGCGCGACTTGCGAAGTGGTATCTACGTAGGGCACATAGAAGTTCTTCACAATAGTGGTAGAGTCGTTGGTAGAGATAGGCACCTCAAATTCCTGCGTCTCGATGTTCTTACCGTCTTTCGACACGGCTACCTGGTAGGTACGACCCGACAGCAGGCTTACCTGATAGTCGCCGTTGCCGGGCTTGGTTACATCGCGGTAGCTTAGGGCCGTGTTATCGGCTTGTTTGCCGCTGAACACCAGCTCCACACCTGGAATCACAGAAGCGCTGTCGCGGGCCGAGAACACCTGGCCGCGAATCGTCACGTTCTTGATGTAGTTGATGGTGTAGATGTCCTTCTCACCGTAGCCACCGATGCGGTAGCTGGAGAGGTAGGCGTAGCTGCCATCGGGGCTGAGGCGGTAGTAGGTATCATCGTCGGGCGTGTTGATGGGGTAGCCCATATTCTCGGCCCGACCCCACTTGCGGCCTACTTCGTCCCACTCCGACTTGAAAATATCGTAGCCACCCATGGTGTTGTGGCCGCGCGAGGCGAAATACAGCGTTTTGCCGTCGCGGCTCAGGTAGGGGCTATCGTCGTCGTAGGGCGTGTTGATAGCGCTACCAATCGACTTGGCTGGTCCCCAATCACCGCCTTGCTGGCGAGTAGAGTAGTAAATGTCCAGCGTGCCGTCTTCCGAGTACTTCGAGGTAGAGAAGTAAATCGTCTGGCCATCGGGCGTGATATAGGCGTCCGACTCGTACGACTTAGAGTTGATGTTGCTGTTCAGCTTCTTCGCCTCCGTCCAGTCGCTACCTACCTTCTCCGAGTAGAAGATGTCGCCATCTTCGTCGTTGCGGTACATCAGCAGCTTGGTGTCGTTATCAAATACCTGAATAGAAGCGTCGTGACCCTTGCCGTTGAGCACAGTGCTCAGCGAGCGAGGCTTCTCCCACTCCTCATCGTTGATGCGCTTGGCCTCGTAGATGTTTTCGTAGTACTGGCCGTCGGCGGCTAGTTTCTTGTCTTTTACTTTGCTCTTGTTATTCTCCGTCACCACTGGCGTCTCGTTCATATTGTCCGAGCGCGAGGTGAAGAGCAGCACCTGGTCGTCCTGCGAGATAACCGGGCTGTGCTCCGACCACTGGGTGTTGATGGTCGGCCCCAGGTTTTTCACGAAGATATCCTTGGGCGTATTGAACTGCACCTTAGCGTTTTTGCTGTGCTGAATCAGCTGGGCCAGTTCTTTTTTGCGGGTATCCTTGGCTTTCAGGGTGGTGTTGTAGGCCTGAAAGTGGGCAATAGCTTCGTCGAAGTTGTAGTTGAGGTGATCTACGCGGCCCAACCAATACTCCACATCACGCGACACACGTGGTTTCAACTTCTGTGCCTTATAGATATAGTCGCTTGCTTTTTCCTTATCAAACGACATATAGGCAATACCAGCCCGGAACAGTGCCTGTGCGTTGTTGGGGTCCTGCGCCAACACCTGCTCATAGTAAGGAATAGAAGCCCGATAGTTCTCCTGCTCGAAAAACTTATTAGCGGTCTTCAGCTGCTTGCGGGTACCTTGAGCCAGCGCAGGCTGGGCCATAGCAGTAGCAAGGGCAAAAGCACAAGAGGCCTTTAATAAGCTTTTGACTACGTTGTCCATTGGGGGAGATGTTTGAAAAATAAAGCGGTGCGGTAGCTCGTTGGTAGAGCAGCTTCGCCCTGCAAACTTAGTTTTTATTAGGCTGCCTCTTATACTTAAAACCTGCTACAGGGTTAAGGGCAAGCAAATAATTTAGTAGCGCTGGTACGACGAAGTGGAACTAATTGTTAGTAACAGTCTGTTGTAGAGCTTCCCCAACAAGCACGTTTGCGGGCAAAGATAGAAATTTTATAATACGCCCTTGCTCTTATCCTATCCATTCGAAAATATTGAGGTGACGCTCATTGCTCGGAGATTTGGCCATCCAAAAAGTATACCTAGTATTTCAATTTTTTACACGAATACAGGATTATAACGCTATTTAAAAGGAAATAGCAAAGTTTTTTCCTGGCGCTTCATACTGGCGTCTCGTTGTACCTTTGCGGTTTCGCCTAGCTGCCTATGCAAATTCACGATGCTGCCTTCCTGGCTAGCAATACTCGCCTCGACGCTTGCCCACCGCCTACCTTGCCGGAATATGCCTTCATTGGGCGCTCCAATGTGGGCAAATCTTCCCTCATCAATATGCTAACCGGGCAGAAGGCGTTGGCTAAAACGTCCTCCACTCCTGGTAAAACACAGCTGATCAACCATTTCCTGATCAACAAAAACTGGTACTTGGTCGATTTGCCAGGTTATGGCTACGCCAAAGTGAGCAAAGTGGCGCGGGCGCAGTGGGGAAAGATGATCAACTTCTACCTGCGCAACCGCGAAAATCTGACGTGCCTATTTGTGCTGCTCGACTCGCGCCTACCCCCGCAGGCTGTGGACCTAGAGTTTATGGAAATGCTAGGCACGCAGGGCATTCCCTTTGCCATGGTGTTCACCAAGGCCGATAAGCAGTCGGCCACGCGCACACGCCAGCTGATTGATGCGTATCTGGAAAAGATGAGCGCGATTTGGGATGAGCTGCCACGCCACTTTATTACCTCTGCCGAGTCGAAGGAAGGACGGGAGGAGATACTCGGTTTTATTGGTGAAATCAATCAGCAGCTGGCCGAAACACCAGAGAACCCATAATCTGGCTTCTTTCTTGACGTTAGGGGTAGGCAGCGCGGCCGTATGTTTTCTTGACCGCTGTCTTCTCATTCACTGAAACGATTAATAACTCGTTTACTTTCGAACGATTACTTAATTCCCATGAAAAAATTCGCTTTTCTTCTGAGTTGTGGTTTGCTGGCTGGTGCAACTTCCGTGGTTGCCCAAACCAAGCCTGCAGCCCCGGCACCAACCGCTACCCAAGCGGCTCCGGCCGGCGGCGTTGCCAAAGCCATTCCAGTGGCTGAGTATTACGAGGGTGGTCAGGAAGCCATGTATGCCTTTATTGAGAAGGAGCTGAAATACCCGGTGCTGGCCAAGCGCAACCGCATTCAGGGCACCTGTATTGTGAGCTTCACGCTGAACACCGACGGCACTACCAGCGGCTTTAAGCTGGTGAAAGGAGTAGGCGGTGGCTGCGGCGATGAAGCCATGCGCGTAGCTAAACTGCTGCAATTCAAGAAGCCCGATTACGCGGTGCTCACCAGCCTGCCTATCGTGTTTAAGCTCTAATTGAATCTTCGGGCGGCCATCCGGCACCAACTCGTTCGGAATGCTACCTTTGCCGCCTTCTACACCAACCGACTTTACCCTTATGCCCTACGACCTGAAGGAAATTGCCGCCATTAGCGGAATGCCCGGTCTGTACCGTCTTGTAAGCCCCACCCGCACCGGCGTTATTATTGAAGCCCTTGATGGCCGCGGCACGCGCTCCATCGCCTCGGCCCGCAACAAAGTGTCACTGCTCCAGGAAATTTCCATCTACACCCAGGACTATGACCAGACTGTAGCTCTGACTGAGGTGTTTGACCGGATTCACCAGCAGTTTGGCGCCGAGCTGGAGCTGACCAGCAAATCGGATGACCGCGACCTGACGGCTTTCATGGGCCAGGTAATTCCGGATTACGACCGCGACCGGGTGTATATGTCTGATATCAAGAAACTGGTGACTTGGTACGGCATTGTGAGCAAAAACCTGGAATACCAGGCTCCGGCTACCGATGAGGACGACGCTACCCCCGCAGCCGACGAGCCCCTCAGCACGGGCGGCGAGATTTCAGCGGATGCTACGGCAACGGACGACGCAGCGGCTGCCAACCCAGAGGCTGCCACGGAAGCATCCAAAAAGAGTAAGAAAAAAGCCGAATAGTCGGCTTCGATTACACGCGAAAGCCCGCTCAGGTAATTCCTGAGCGGGCTTTTGTACTTGTTATCTGCGAATTCAATTCCGGAGCCGCTACTTTTGAGCCATGCAGCCACTACCCACTCTAAAGGTTTTTAAGTTTGGAGGTGCCTCCGTGAAGGACGCCCCTGCCATCCGCAATCTGGTCGCCATTGTGCGGATGTATGAAGGCCAGGGCCCGCTGCTGATTGTGGTATCGGCAATGGGCAAAACCACCAATGCGTTGGAGGATGTCTTTCAGCGGGCCTACACAGGAAAGCCGTATGCGGAAGCCTTGCAGGTGGTGGAGGACTACCACCTGCAAACGGCCCAAGAACTGGCAGAGCCTACCCGGCAGGATGCACAACCCACTCTACAAGAACTATTTACTTTTCTTCGGCAGCAGTTGAGCGACCTCACGCCCGAGCAATACGACCAGCAATACGACCAGATTGTGAGTTTCGGGGAGCTGCTGGCTACGCGGCTGGTGGCTCACACGCTGGCGGCGCAGTGGCTGGATTGCCGCTCCCTCCTCCGCACCGACAGCACGTGGCGCGAGGCGCGCGTGGATTGGGCCACCACCGAACAGCAGCTACAGGCTACTCTACCCCCACTGCTGGCCCAAGGCCCCGTGGTGACGCAGGGCTTTCTGGGCGGCACCGCCGACGGCCGCACCACCACGCTCGGCCGTGAGGGCTCAGACTACACCGCGGCCATTCTGGCGTACTGTATGGGCGCTGAATCCGTTACCATCTGGAAAGACGTGGCGGGCCTACTCAACGCCGACCCCAAGTTTTTTACCGACACGGTGCGCTACCCCGAAATCAGCTACCAGGAAACCATCGAAATGGCCTACTACGGTGCGTCTGTGATTCACCCCAAAACCATTAAGCCGCTGGCGGTGCGCGGAATTCCGTTGCTGGTGAAGTCGTTTTTGCACCCCACGGCTGAAGGAACGCGCGTGCATGACTGTCAGCACGGGCTGCTGGCGCCGGCCTATATCCGCAAGGCCGGCCAGTGCCTGATTTCCTTTGAGTCGAAAGACCTCACGTTTATTTCGGAGGAAAACCTGGAGGTAATTTTTGGGGCGTTGGCGCAGGTGCGGCTCAAGATTCACGTGATGCAGAACTCGGCCATTAGCTTCTCGGTGTGCACCGATTTTTCGGCTTATCGGTTGGAGCAATTGCTGAGCTTGCTGCGCGACCAGTTCACGGTGCATTACAACACGGAGTTAGTGCTTTACACCATTAAAAACTACACTACTGATAGCCTGGAACGCCTTACGGCGGGCCGTACGCTGCTGCTGGAGCAACGCACCCGGCAAACCTTCCAGATGGTGTGCCGCGAGGAGGTATAAGTGAGATGGTAGTGCCAGGCTAGCCGAAACATTGTGGCGGCTCCTGCGCTTTTCACCTTATCTTTGCGGTCTATACCTCCTACCCAGTGCCGGTTTCTGCTTCTTCTGCCACTTCCTTGCCTACCCCTGCGCACGTGCGCAGTCTGCTGGCTCGTGCCGGATTGCGCGCCACCCAACAGCGCCTCCTGATTCTGGGCGGCTTGCTGGCCCTGCGCGACCATCCCACGGCTGAGCAGGTGCACCGGCAAGTGGCCGCCGAAGTCCCTACCCTGTCGCTGGGTACGGTGTATAAGGCGCTGGATAGCTTTGTGGCGGCGGGGCTGGTGAAGCGCGTGGCTGTGGCCGACGGCGCCGCCCGGCGCTACGACGCCGACTGCTCGCCCCACCACCACCTGTTTTGCACCGCTACCCAGGAAATTCTGGACTACCGCGACCCGCAGCTGGACCAGCTGATTCAGGAGTTTCTGGCGGCGCGGGGGTTCGAGAACTTCCAGCCGCATTCGTTCTCGCTGCACATCACCGGCGAGAAAATCATCCGCTCTGCCTGACCCATCCCGCCCAACGAATTTCTTGCTTTTTCATTTCCTTCATACCCCCAATCTCCTAACAACATGGCAGTTCTCGTTGGCAAACGTGCTCCTTCTTTCAAGGCTACGGCCGTTATCGACGGCGAATTTGAGGAAGAGTATTCCCTCGACCGTTACCTGGGCAAGAAGCACGTCTTGTTCTACTTCTACCCTTCTGATTTCACTTTTGTGTGCCCCACCGAAATCCTGGCTTTCCAGGAGCGGCTGGCCGATTTCGAGAAGAAAGGCGTGGCCGTGGTCGGCTGCTCCACCGACTCGCACTTCTCGCACTTTGCTTGGCTGAATACTCCGCACGACCGGGGTGGCATTGAGGGTGTAACCTACCCGCTGGTAGCCGACGCTACCAAAACCATTGCCGCCAACTACGACGTGCTGGGCGGTCATTACGATTACAATGAGTCTGGCGAAATGATTTTCGTAGGCTCACCGGTTGCATACCGCGGCTTGTTTCTGATTGACAAAGATGGCATTGTGCGTCACCAGCTCGTGAACGACGGCCCGCTGGGTCGCTCCATCGACGAAGCAATGCGCATGGTAGACGCCCTGCAACACTTCGAGAAGTTTGGCGAGGTATGCCCCGCCGACTGGGAAGAAGGCAAGCAAGGCATGCAGGCCACGCAGGAAGGCGTTTCGAATTACCTGGGCCAGCAGGGCCGCTAATTCACCCCTTATTAGTTGCTTTCGGCAAAGCCCCGGTCCTACTGGACCGGGGCTTTTTCGTGGGGCAGCCGGAACCCGCTACTTTTGCAGAAACCACCAGCGCGTTGCTGGTTTTTCTTATCCGTTATTTCCGCATTTGCTGTTGAGTTTTCTGTATTCCGTTGCCATGTATTTGTATGGCCTGCTGCTGCGGCTGGCGGCTCCCTTTGTGCCTAAGGCGGCGCAGTGGGTAGGCGGCCGCAAGGCTTGGCACACCCGTTTGCGCGAGGCGCTCCAGCACGAAACGGCGCCGCTGGCGTGGTTTCACTGTGCTTCGCTGGGCGAGTTTGAGCAGGGCCGGCCACTCATAGAGGCTTACGCCCGCCAGTATCCCACGCACAAAATCGTGCTAACGTTTTTCTCGCCCTCGGGCTACGAAGTGCGCAAGAACTGGCCCGGCGCGGCCTATATTCTATATCTACCTTTGGATACGGCCGCCAATGCCCGCGCCTTTCTTGACTTGGTGCGGCCCCGGCTGGCAGTGTTTGTGAAGTATGAATTCTGGCATCACTTCCTGCGGGAACTACAACGCCGCCAGGTTCCTACCCTATGCGTATCCGCTATTTTTCGAGCCGAGCAAGTCTTTTTCAAACCCTGGGGCGGCTTCTTCCGTGATATTCTGAACCGATTCACGCATATTTTCACGCAGAATGACGCTTCGGTTGAGTTGCTCCGCCAAGCTGGCATTCAGCAGGCGAGCGTGGCTGGCGACACGCGCTTTGATACGGTAGCACGCACAGCGGCACAACCGCCCATTCCTCTACCCCTCGTAGAAGCTTTTCAGGCCGATGGGGCGCCGGTGATGATTGTGGGTAGCAGCTGGCCCGAAGACCTGCCTACCCTCACGCCGATATTCCAGAATTACTGCCAAGAGCTACGCTTTATCGTGGCACCGCATGAAATTGGCGAGGCCAATCTGCGGCAGGTAGAGGCGGCGCTGCCGGGCCAAGTGGTGCGCTACTCCACCGCCACGCCGGCCACCGTGGCGCAAGCCCGTGTGTTGCTCATCGACAACGTAGGGCTGCTCTCTCAGCTCTACCGTTTCGGTCAGTTTGCCTACGTGGGTGGGGCCTTTGGCAAAGGCCTACATAACACATTGGAAGCGGCGGCGTTTGGCTTGCCGGTGTTTTTTGGGCCTACTTACCACAAGTTTCAGGAGGCTGTGGAATTGGTGGCGCTAGGCGGCGCGTTTCCTGTGCACTCGGCGCAGGAGCTGGAAAAGGCGCTGCTACCCCTGCTGCGCAACGAAGCCGCCCGCCTAGTCGTGCAAGACCTCAACCTGGACTACGTATTTCAACACGCCGGCGCCACCCAGCGCATTATGGCGTGGCTTGATGGTGAACTAGTGAGTGATAATAAAAACCGTTTGTCATCCTGAGCTTGCGAAGGACCTTCACATGTGAGCACGACAGACGTACCAACGACTCGTTCTACCGTGAGAAGGTCCTTCGCAAGCGCAGGATAACAATACTGTATTACACTTGCTATCACGCATTTATTCACTCATTTATTCAGTTACTCGCTGTGGTAGGTATTGTTGTTAAATCAACTGGGTCTTGGTATTTGGTGCGCGATACAGCTACTGGAACGCTGCACCGCTGCCGACTGCGGGGCAAGTTCAAGCAGAAGGGCCTGAAGGTGAGCAACCCGCTGGCTGTGGGCGACCAAGTGGAGTTTACGGTGGAGGAGCAAACCGAAGGCGCGGGCGTGATTCATCACATCGAGCCGCGCCGCAACTACATCATCCGGCGCTCGGTGCATAAAACGGAGCATTCCCACATTGTAGCCGCCAACCTCGATCAGGCGCTGCTGGTGGTCACGCTGGTATCGCCGGCCACGTCGTTCGGGTTCATCGACCGGTTTCTGGTTACGGCGGAGGCGTACAGCATTCCGGTCACGCTCATCTTCAACAAAGCTGATTTGCATGACGACGACCTAGCCGATTATCAGCAGCAGATTGGTAAAATGTACCAACGCGTGGGCTACCCCAGCCTACTCACCTCGGCCCAAAGCGGGGTAGGCGTGGCCGAAGTTGATGCTTTGCTCGATGGTAAAACCACGCTGCTTTCGGGGCACTCCGGGGTAGGAAAAAGCACGTTGATCAATGTACTGGTGCCCGATTTGGACTTGAAAACTGCTGAAATCAGCCAGTTTTCCGATAAAGGCGTGCATACCACTACCTACGCCGAAATGCTGGAAGTGCGCCCCGGCACCTACCTGATCGACACGCCCGGCATCAAGGAACTGGGTCTGGTGGACGTGCAGCCAGGCGAGTTGGCGCACTTTTTCCCGGAGATGCGCGCCCTGCTCAACCAGTGCCGGTACCACAACTGCCGCCACGTGCAGGAGCCAGGCTGCGCTGTTATCGAAGCCGTGGAAAAAGGCCGCATTGCCCTACCCCGCTACGACAGCTATCTGAGCATGCTCCACGACGAGGATAATCGACATTGATTGAGCTATTGACATTTAGAAAATGCACCCAAAGGGCGCTTGTTGGGCTTGTTTTGGATTAGGTGAACATGCGGAAGAAAGCCTCTACCTGTCTTCCTATCCCTCTAACCGAAACTGAAGTTGCTGATGAACAGCCAGCAGCAACTAGCGTAGGGAATAAGTTAGAACAAGAGCTAGTGGCTGATAGCCAACAGCTAAAAGCATCATAACATGATCCACTGCTTCTTATTTGCACCTTTCGCAGACGCCGCCCGGCAGCGGCAGTACGAAGCAGTATGCGAGGTATTGGAGGCCGAAGTAGCTGCCCCTACCACGTTGCTACTAGGAAATTTAGATGTCGCGGGTATTGCCCTCGATGCCGTGGTAGTGCGGCCGCGCAGCATCACAGCGTTAGTACTGGAACCTGGGAGCGGCCATCTGAGCGTACCTACCCTAGAGTACGGCGCCTGGAAGCTAAATGGCCAGCCCCTACCCAGCCGGGCGGCAGCCGATAATCCGTTTGACCAATACCAACAGCAACAAGCAGCGCTGGCGGCTTGGCTGAGCAAGGAGCTGCAT
This sequence comes from Hymenobacter sp. NBH84, assembly GCF_014217645.1. Taxonomy (NCBI): domain Bacteria; kingdom Pseudomonadati; phylum Bacteroidota; class Cytophagia; order Cytophagales; family Hymenobacteraceae; genus Hymenobacter; species Hymenobacter sp. NBH84. Next base: position 1,407,609 of record NZ_CP043644.1, on the reverse strand, counting down.
CGACCAGCGGCCGAGCTACCGCCCCTTACGGGCATGGTACTATTTGAAGCGCCGTTGTCGTTTGGGCCGGAGGTGGAGCGGCAGCTTCGCCACTACCCCGGCGCCGGGGATTTCCAACTCCTAAGCAACGCGCAACTGCTGCCGCGCCGCTTGTGGCAGCTGGCGCACCCAGAATTACTCCTGGCCGAACACGAGCTGCTGGCCTGGGCTGACCGCCTGACAGCTCTTTACCAAGCCGAAGACCCCGCCAACGAAGCTACCCCAGCAACGGATGCAGAAGCCGATGGCTACTGGACGCGCAAGCTACGGCAGCTTTGGGGCTGGCTGGGCGCCGAAGACGTACCCGCCGATCCGCCCTACGGAGCACCTTCGCCTACCTCGCTAGCCGAGCAACAGCAGGAACAAGTGCGGCTAGAGCAGTTGCGGCGAGAGTTGCAGCAGCAGCTTGCGCAGCAACAGCAAACCGCTGCTGCCCGCGAGTCGGTGCAGGCGAAGGAGCTGGAACAGCTACGGCAGCAGGTAGCGCAAGCCGGTCAATCGGATGCGGCGCGGCGGGCCGAGCAACAGGAGCAGGCGTTGGAAGAAGCATTGCGTACCGTGCGCGCTGAGGCAGCCGCCCGCAATCAGGAATTGGACGCCCGCATTCAACAGCTCGGCCAACTCCTGGAACAACTGCGTCATTCAACCCTAACTCCTGCTCCTACCCCAATGGTCGAAGTACCGCTGACGGTTTCGGCCCAACCTCAACGCCCTAGCGCTTCACGCACGCCGCCTCCTCCTGGGCGTGTGGCTAAATCTCAAAAGCTGGTTCGTCTGGAACGGGTAGCCCTGCTGGTGTTGGTCTTGCTATTGGGTCTGGTAGCGGGCATTTGGGGAGTGAAACATTTCACCCGCCCCACCACGCGGCCGCACGCTCCTACTAGGTCTATTCGACACAGAACACCTCCTGTGGAGGAGGAGGTTATGATGGCCCCTGATTCCGCCGAGACAAGTGATTCCGTTGAAACACTACCTGCTTCGCCCGAGCCAGCTATACTGGAAGAGGAGGAGTTGGAGCCACAGGACCCAGACCAAATCATGCACACGCCGTCCGACAGCATCGCCCGCTCCCTTCAAAACGAGTAACCGGCGGTCGACAGTCTCTTTTCGCACTTCCTGCGTATACCCAGCCATTTGCACCTTCACTTTTCACAAAGAAAATGGCTGAGGAAATTGCCTTTTTGGGCTTGGGCAGCATGGGCGCCGCCATGGCGACCAACTTACTGAAAGCCGGTTTTCCGCTCACCGTATACAACCGCACGGCTAGCAAAGCCGAGCCACTCCGGCAACAGGGCGCTACCGTAGCCGCTACCCCTGTTGAGGCTGTCCGTGAAGCCACGGTTGTGTTTACGATGGTGACGGATGATAAGGCGCTGGAAGAACTATTGGCCCCGAGGGCTTTCTGACGACCCTGCCTCAAGGTGCTATTCATGCTTCGTGTAGCACTGTAGCCCCCGACACCAACCGCCGTCTGGCCGAGGCGCATCAGCAACATGGCTCTACTCTGGTAGCCTCGCCCGTATTTGGCAAGCCCGACGTGGCCCAGGCCGGTAACCTGTGGGTAGGCAGCTCTGGCCCCACCGAAGCGCGGCAGCGGCTGGAGCCTTTGCAAGCGGCTTTCGGCCAAGGCACCTATTCATTCGGCGACGATGCTGGTGCTGCCAGCGTAGCCAAGCTTTGCGGCAACTTCCTACTCGGCACCGTGATTGAGGGCATGGCCGAAGCTCTCACCTTGGCCGAAAAAGCCGGTCTCGATCGGGTAGCCTTCTACGAAATGCTTACCAGTACGCTGTTCAACAATCCCATCTACAAAAGCTACGGCAAGCTGATAGCCGAGCGCCACTACCAGCCTGTGGGCGCCCCACCCGCCATCATTCGCAAGGATATGAACTTGGTGGTGCAGGAAGCTTACAAACAGGGGGTACCCATGCCCTTCGCTAACATCATCCGCGACCAACTCACCGCAACCGTCGCGCTCAATGAACAAGATGTTGACTGGGCCAGCTTCGCAGAGCGCGTGGCCCAAGGCGCTGGGCTGTAGGGGCGCGTTGCACGCGTCTGTCGCACCAAAAAAAAGCCCAGCCGAAACAGCTGGGCCTTTTCAACCAATCAGGAAATCGTTGATATTATTGAGCGGTGGGCAGCAGCACACCGTCGATGATGTGGGTTACGCCGTTGCTGGAAACTACATCGGCAGTTTGCACGGTAACAGGTGCGTCTTTGCCGTTGCTGATCATCACTTTACCACCTTGCACCGAGATTTTTACTTTCTCGCCATTCATGGTGGTCAGTTCCTGCCCGTCTTTGAGGTCAGCGGCCAGCAGGCGGCCCTGGATAACGTGGTAGGTGAGCACACCCTTCAGCTTTTCTTTGCTTTCAGGCTTCATCAAGCCAGCGAGTGCGCCTTTCGGTAGCTTATCGAAGGCGGCGTTGGTGGGCGCAAATACGGTGAACGGACCGGGGCCGCTTAGGGTACCGTCGAGGCCAGCAGCTTGCACAGCCTTCACCAGCGTGCTCACGCTAGGTGCCATCACAGCATTTTGCACAATGGATTTGTCTGGCGTCATGGGTACGCCATCTACCAGCACGCCCTCGGGCTTGCCCATGCGCGACGAGTCGTTGGGCATGGTAGCTAGCGTGTCGGTCATGGCCGATTCGGTGCCGGGGGCTTCCGTGGTGGTGTCAGCACCCTTGTTGTTGTCGCAGCTGGTCAGGCCAAACCCTACCGAGGCAACAGCGCAAAGCGCCAGAAAGGAATTGCGGAAAGTCTTTTTCATGAAGACAGGAAACGAAATGAGGGTTAAGAAAGAAAGTATGTTTGGCCCGAAAGCCACCGCAAGCTCGGCTACGGTGGCCGTTCTACCAAATACCTACGACAAGGAATTGGCCACCGGATTTCCTACCCCCGCAAATTGGTTACTTTTGCAGGGCTGCCACTTCTTCGGCAGGTATTCTTTCCACCCATCTAATCTTCCGTTTTTCATATGAAAACCGCTGAAATCCACACCAATAAGGGTATCATGAAAGTAGAATTCTACGAGCAGGACGCCCCCAAAACCGTTAAAAATTTCACCGATCTGGCGCAAAAAGGCTTCTACGACGGTCTGAAGTTTCACCGCGTTATCCCCAACTTCGTGATTCAGGGCGGCTGCCCCAACTCCCGCGATGGTGCCAAGGGCACACCCGGCACCGGCGGCCCCGGCTATAAAATTGACTGTGAGCTGACCGGCGACCACCAGTACCACGAGCGCGGTGCTCTGAGCATGGCCCACGCCGGCCGCAACACGGGGGGCAGCCAGTTCTTTATTGTACACGACCGCCAGAACACCGCCCACCTTGACCGAAACCACACTGTATTTGGTAAAGTGGTAGAGGGTGTGGACATAATCGACGAGATTCGCGCCAACGATACGATTGAGAAAATTGTAGTGAACGAGGCGTAGCTTTCGGTTCCTAATTTCTGATAAAGAAGGCCTGCCAACTTCGTGTTGGCAGGCCTTCTTTATTTTAACGCCCGCTCAACCAGCTAGCTGGTCTCACGTACATGACAGTATAACAATGCTTTTCACTTATGAAATTCTTTCCTAAAACAATTCTCTTTGCTTTCCTATCTGTTGCATCACTCAGCAGCTGCTCTGTCTTCCGATCCGACGTTAACTCGAACAATCCGGTAATAGCCGAGCAAGCTCAACGGGTAGAAGGTTTGGAGCGAGACATTGACAGCCAGGAGCGCATTGTTGATGCTGAAAAGGCAAAACTGAAGTCCATGGAATATCAATTGAAAGCAGCCAAGCAGGAGCTAAAGGCTCGTAAGCTCTAAGCTGATTTTCCTCTTTCACTACTCAAAAAGGCCCAGGCTATAGCTAGCGTGGGCCTTTTTGCATGCGTACTATAACGCTCCTACCCTACCGGCGCTTGCGCAAGGCAGCCGCCAGCCACAACTTGCCGGACTGTTGCCGCAGAAAACGCGAAACAGCCCGGCAGTTGCTATCTTCCGCACCTCATTTTACTCTATACTACATGCCCGCATTGTTACCGCTCTTTCCTGCTACTACCCTACCTACCCCTCTATCTCACTTCGACCCCGCCACGGCCCTACCCAATTTTACGGAGCGGGTGCGCCACTTGCGTCGCTGGCAGCAAGCCATTAAAGACGGCTACGTGCGCAGCCGCAAGGAAGAAGCCTTGCAGGCCGAGTTTTTGGACCTGCTCTTTGGAGAGGTGCTGGGCTACGAGTATCAGGCTACCACCCACCGCCAGCTCCAACTAGAGCTGAAAACCCTCACCGACGGCACCAAGCCCGACGGTGCCCTCGGCGACTTTGTGGCCGCGCCCGGCGGCAACCTCGGCGGGCCGGTGCGGGCCGTGGTGGAGCTGAAAGACGCCCGCACCGCCTTGGATGCCAAGCAGCGCGGTGGCGCGGGCAAGGGCCGCCAGGAAACGCCCGTGGAGCAGGCCTTCAGCTACCCCAGCAAGTTTGGTGGCCAGTGCCGCTGGGTGCTGGTCAGCAACTTTGTGGAGCTGCGCCTCTACTCGGCCCAGGACCAGAGCCGCGCCGAGGTGTTCAACCTCGAAACCCTACCCGACCAGCCCGAGCAGCTACGCCGCTTCTTTGCCCTGCTGCTACCCACGCATCTGCTGCCCCCAGCTGGCCGCGCCGAAGCCCCGCTCGACGAAGCCCTGCAACAGCGCCAGCAGGAAGAAACCAAAATCACGAAGGCGTTTTACAAAGACTACAGCGCCGCCCGCCGCCAGCTGCTCGACCACCTCATTGAGCAGAACCCCACGGTGCCGCCGCTGGAGCTACTGGCCCACACCCAGAAGCTGCTGGACCGCGTGATTTTCGTGTGCTTCTGCGAGGACAAAAGTATTATTCCGCGCCTCACCTTCAGGCGTCTGCTCGATAACGTGCGCGCCAACATCTTCGACCCCGAGGATGAGGATAAGGTATACCGGAGTGTACGCGGGCTGTTTCGCAGCATCGATAAGGGTAACCCCGCCGCCAACATAAACCGTTTTAACGGGGGCCTATTCGCTCCCGATGCAGCCCTCGATGCGCTGGCCATCAAAGATTACACTCTGCGGCCGGTGATTGAATTGGAAAAGTACGACTTTGCCTCCGACCTGAACGTGAACATCCTGGGGCATATTTTCGAGCAGAGCCTCTCCGACCTCGAAGCCGAGCGCGCCCGCCTCTTGGGGCAGGACTACAACGCCAAGCAGGGCAAGCGCAAGCAGGACGGCATCTTTTACACCCCCGAGTACATTACGCGTTACATTGTGCGGCAGGCCGTGGGCGGGTGGTTGCAGGAGCGTCGCCGCGAAGCCGGCCTCGATGCCCTCCCCGACCTCCCCGACGACGACCGCGCCACCATCCGTCTGGGGGTAGGCAACCGGCTGGTGCAGCCCTCCCGCACCGTGCAGAAACACATTGCGGCCTGGGAAACCTATGCCACCGCGCTGGAGAATATCCGGGTGCTGGACCCGGCCTGCGGCTCGGGGGCGTTTCTGAACGAGGCCTTTGGCTACCTGCTGCGCGAGGGCCAGCACGTGAACCAGGAACTGGCTACCCTGCGCGCCGGCCAGTTTAAGGTATTCGACCTCGACCGCCACATTCTGCAACACAACCTCTACGGCGTCGACCTGAACCCGGAGTCGGTGGACATTACGCGCCTGAGCTTGTGGCTGCAAACCGCCAACCCCGGCAAGCCCCTCACCTCTCTCGACCACAGCATCCGCTGCGGCAACTCGCTCATCTCCGACCCCGCCGTGGCCGGCCCCCGCGCCTTCGACTGGCAAACCGCCTTCCCCGAAGTGTTTGAACAAGGTGGGTTTGATGTGGTGATTGGCAATCCGCCGTATGGGGCGAAGTTGAACGAAGAAGACAAAAAGCTTTTATCAACTCAATTTTCAGGATTCAAGGGTAATCAAGATGTCTACAGCGCTTTTATTGAAAAAACGAATGAATTACTAGACAATAAAGGAAATTGGGGATTCGTAGTACCTGTTTCATGGCAGAATGGAGAAGGGTATACTGCTTTGCGAAAATTTATCAAAGACAACAATAGATTGATTTCAGCCATTAAACTACCATATAATGTATTCACTGATGCTTATGTTGACACAGGCGTATACGTGGCTACAAAAGCTACTATCCATAAATATTTTATTGATGTATATGAGTTTCCAACATCACTAGACACTTCTACTGATATTTTTCAAAACATCTTACCAAAACAGCTTTCTAGTGAAGTATGGCATTCTCACAAGAGTCTAAGCTTAGTTTTAAATCCTGATTTTTATACTCTTGTTCCAAAAATAAGCCATGAGACTATACAGTTAAGTTCCATATCAGAATCTGCTCGGGGTATACTTTCAAATTCAGATGACATCTATTCAATTCAAGTTAATAACTCGTTGCCATTTTTTACAGGAGATGCTAATCGATACATTTTTTCACACAATTTTTCATGGGTTGTGTACGGTGAAAATTTAAAAGAAAAACCTAAATCAGATACATTTTTCAAAGAAGAGAGAATATTAGTTAGAAGATTAATTAATAGGCAGTTTAGAGTAATGGCCATATATACAGAAGAGACTTTCGTAACTAAAAAAGATTTTTATTCTATAAAAATAACAAATAGCGAATTTTCATATAAATATATTCTATCAATTATAAACTCTTCTCTCATTTCCTACCTAAAAACAAAAGCATCAACAGCAGCTACAAAGGATGATTTTTCTCAATTGACTTTAGGTGACGTTCGTAACATACCTATAAAACCCCTCTCCCCCGCCGAGCAGCAACCATTCATAGCCGCTGCCGAGGCTCTACTCGCCGGGCACAAGGAGCTGCACGAGGCCGAGGCCAAAGCCGGGCGGCTGGTGCAGGCCGAGCTGGGCCTCACGGTGCCGCTCACGGGCAAGCTGGCCCTCACCCAGCCCTGGAAAACCTGGAGCACCGCCCTCGAAAAAGCCCTGAGCCGCAAACTCACCCTGGCCGAGAAGGGCGAGTGGCTGCCCTACCTCGAGCAGTTCCAGCAGCAGCAGGAGCAGCGCCGCGCCGCCCTCCAGCGCCAGGATACCGCCCTCGACCAGCTGGTGTACCAGCTCTACCAGCTCACGCCCGAGGAAATTGCCTTGGTAGAAGGCAAAGCCGAATAAATCGTTTCTTCCGGTTTTTGCTTCTCAACACAAAGCCCCGCACTCCAAGTGGAATGCGGGGCTTTGTTACTTGCAATGGGCTACCCTACCGGCGCTTGCGCTTGCGCGACGACTGGTAGTCTTCGTCATCGTCGTCGTCATCCCCGAAGTTGGGCATAGTGAACATGCTGCTGAGCAGGTCCTTGAACTGCGCGCCGGCCGTGAGGCGGTTGCGCGAAATCAGGCTGTGCTCGGCCATGCCGTGCAGGGCAAATTCCATCCAGAAGTAGCGGTTCTCCTTGCTCAACTCGCTGGGTACGCTCTGCTGCACCAAGTCTTGCAAACCTGGCACCACGTCGAGCACCTTGCGGTAGTCTTCGTCGGAAGCGTCGTGCAGCAGGTCGATGGTGCGCGAGCCAAACCAGTCCTGGATGGACTTGTAGGGATTCGGCTTGTCTTTCTGCTTCTTCGACTTTTCAGGGTCGGGGAAGTAGTTTAGGAATTGCGTACGTAGGGCCTTGCCCATCAGCTTTTCGGCCACAATGCCGGCGCCTTCCTGTTCGCCTTCGTACACCAGCTCTACCTTACCCGTTACGGCAGGCACGGCTCCTACGAAGTCGGCAATGCGCACGTACGTGTTTTTCTCACCGTTGATGAGCGCCCGGCGCTCGGCGGCAGCAATTACCTGCTCGTAGGCCGAGATAGTAAGGCGGGCCGACACGCCCGACTTGGCATCCACGTACTCCGAGCCGCGGGCCTCAATGGCCACCTGCTCCACCAGATCGTGCACAATTTCGTTGGTGGTCACCAGGCCTTTTTGCTCCTCTTTAATGCGAGCTTCTTGCTTGGTGATACGCTTACCAATTTCGATGCTCTTGGGGTAGTGCGTGATAATCTGCGCGTCGATACGGTCCTTCAGCGGCGTTACGATGCTGCCACGATTGGTATAGTCTTCGGGGTTGGCAGTGAAGACGAACTGGATATCCAGCGGCAGGCGCACCTTGAAACCGCGAATCTGAATATCACCTTCCTGCAAGATGTTGAAGAGCGACACTTGAATACGGGCCTGCAAGTCGGGCAGCTCGTTGATAACGAAGATGCCGCGGTGCGCACGCGGAATTAGACCGAAGTGAATCACCCGTTCGTCGGAGTAGGGCAGCTTCAGGGTAGCGGCTTTGATGGGGTCGGCGTCGCCGATGAGGTCAGCTACGGATACGTCGGGGGTAGCCAGCTTCTCGGTGTAGCGCTCATCGCGGTGCAGCCAGGAAATGGGCGTATCGTCGCCTTTCTCCTCAATGAGGTTGCGGGCAAATACCGACAGGGGCTGCAAAGGGTCATCGTTCAGCTCCGAGCCTTCCACTACGGGAATGTATTCGTCGAGCAAACCTACCAGCAGGCGAGCAATACGAGTTTTGGCCTGCCCCCGTAGGCCCAGCATGTTGATGTGGTGCCCGGCCAGAATGGCGCGTTGCAGATCAGGAATAACGGTTTCCTCGTAGCCATAAATGCCAGGAAACACTTCTTCTTTGGAGCGGAGCTTGGCAATCAGGTTGTCGCGTAGCTCTTGTTTCACAGAGCGGGGCTGATAACCAGATTGTTTTAGCTCGCCGAGGGTACGAATAGTGGGTACGTTCATATAGAAGGGAAAGTGCCAGGAAAGCTTCGCGCTGCATCGGCCAAGCCATAGTAGGGCAACTGAAGCATACAACTGATTCGCTGGGACATTGGTTTCGGGCTACCTCAGTTGCCCCCTGAAAATTATAAGGTGGCGCATATCTTTTTCCTTTCTACATGAGAACTTCTTTCAGTAGATAAGCGCTATATTGTATTTATAAAATATAATTTATGATTATATTAATAGGATTGTAAAAATTGGGGGCGCTGTGCTGCTAGTTATCCTTGTAGCAGTACTCGGGTTTGTGGTGTGGGTGCAGGTGCGTGGCGTGCCTACCTACGAAGTGCCCACCAGCCAACTGCCTACCCTTGTGGTACCGGCTACCCCTACCCAGGTAGAATTGGGGGAGAAACTGGTTATGGCTAGTTGCGCCGATTGCCACCCCAATTGACAAACCAATTTACTATCTGGTCATCAACTGCTGGATATTCCGAAGGAATTCGGAGCGGTTTATTCGGCCAATATCACCCAAGATAAAACGCACGGCATCGGCAACTGGACCGATGCGGAGGTGGTGACGCTCTTACGCACCGGTATCGGGCGCGACGGGCGTTATCGTCTCATTATGCCACATTTTGTGCATATGTCGGATGAGGACATGAGCAGTATGCTGGCCTTTCTGCACTCTGGCAGCCCGTGGGTGAAACCCGCGCCTACCCCTACCCCCGCGCAGCAGCCTTCATTCCTGCTTAAGGCATTGGCGAATACGGTAATGAAGCCCACGCCCCTACCCACTCGCAGCATAGCCCCACCCAAGCCAGCCGAAACCATAGCCTACGGCCGCTATCTGGTAGTGGGCCGCTACCAATGCTTCGAGTGCCACTCCAAAGACTTCAAAACCAACAACGCCGAGCACCCCGAGCAGTCGGAAGGTTACCTGGGTGGCGGCAACCAGCTAGTCACACTACAGGGCCAGCCCATCTACTCCCGCAACATCACCGCTGACCCCGAAACCGGCATCGGCACCTGGACCGAAGCGCAGTTTGGCCAAGCCATGCGCTACGGCATGGCACCTAGCGGCCCTCTACAGAACCCCATGCCCAAGTACTCCCGCCTGACCGAAGAAGAAGTGCACGCGCTGTATGCCTACTTGCAATCGGTGCCCAAAATCAAGAATGCCACGGCGGAAGATGGCGTGCGGGTAGCAACGCGGTAAGAACGTTGCTGTCATCCTGAGCGCAGCGAAGGACCTTACTACGCTTGAACAAGTAATGGTAAATGCTAATTACCTAGTACTAGTCGTTCAAGCGTGATAAGGTCCTTCGCTGCGCTCAGGATGACAGAAAAAGGCTTCTACAGTGACTTCCTGCGGTTCTTTTTATAATCCTCAAATACCAAGTGCCCCAGCCCTTTCAGGCCGCTGTAGTAAGCTTTGCCCTGGTTCACCTCCGTGAATTCTTCCACAAACTCCCGCAGGTAGGGGTCCTGGGCAATCATGAAGGTAGTGATGGGGATTTTGAGACGGCGGGCGGCGGCGGCCAGGTTCAGAGTTTTGTTGACCACTTTGCGGTCCAGGCCGAAGCTATTTTTATAGTAGCCGGTAGGCTCCTTCAAGCAAGTCGGCTTGCCATCGGTAATCATAAAAATCTGCTTGTTAGCGGTTTTGCGCTTGCGTAGCAAATCCATCGCCAGCTCCAAGCCAGCTACGGTGTTGGTATGGTAGGGGCCTACTTGCAGGTAGGGCAAGTCTTTCACCTTAATTTCCCAGGCGTCGTTGCCGAACACGATTACGTCGAGGAAATCTTTGGGATACTTCTGCTTCACCAACTCGGCCAGGGCCATGGCTACCTTCTTGGCGGGCGTGATGCGGTCCTCGCCGTACAGAATCATCGAGTGCGAGATGTCAATCATCAACACCGTGCTGGTCTGGGTTTTGTGCTCGGTGTCGCGCACTTCCAAGTCGCCTTCAGTCAGCATGAAGTCACCGCTGAGACCGTGGTTGAGTTGGGCATTACGCAGGGATTCGGTCATCTGAATCTGCTCCAGCGTGTCGCCGAACTCGTAGCTGCGCATGTCGGTACCTGCCTCGTCGCCCTGACCGCTGTGGGGAGTAGCGTGGTTGCCCGAGTTACCCTTCTTAAGCTTGCCGAAGATTTCTTCCAGCGCCGATTTGCGAATATTCTGCTCGCTTTTGGCGGTGATGTTGAACGCACCCGGCTCCTGCGGGTTCTCATCGATATACCCTTTTTTCTTCAGGTCTTCGATGAAGTCGCCCATGCCGTAGTCATTGTCGGTGAGGCCATATTGCTTGTCCAGCTCGTTGAGCCATTGCAGAGCCTCCCCCACGTCGCCGCTCGTGATGGTCACGAGTTGCATGAATAGTTTGAAAAGCGTGTCGAAGCCTTTCTCACCCGATTCCTCGGGCACAAAATCCTGGAAGCGAAAACCTAGTGCCATGTGTGTCTGAACTGCTTGAATAATCGGCACTGAGCTTCGTGCATGAACGAATGCGTAGCCGCGCCAAAAACTAACACCGCCTTGCGCAGGAATGTTTCCTGTGGGGCCAGGCCTACGTGTTGCGCGAGTGCAGACGGCGCATGAGCGCCATGCGGACCGCTTTGGCCTGCTGTAGCAGCCATGGTAAGCGGTTATAGGAAATAGTAAGATATGGTACCGCTGCTGAGCCAAAACTGCTATAAAACTGTACTAAATTAGGGATTTCGGGAGCTTCAAAGTCAAAAAGCAAATTGGTTTCGGCATGAGAAGACAGAAATTCATCAATGAGTAAAGAGATAGCGCGAGTGGCTTTGCCTTCGATTGAGGAAGAGTTAAATAAATAAGTCACCTCATTGTTATGCTTCAATAATAGCATACTGGCTACTACTTTTCCATCTGTGGTTTTCACTTGCCATATAGACGCCTTTGCACGCCGTTGCGCCTCACGATACAAACTGCGCAATAAGGGATAAGCATGCCCTTCACCTATAAGGCCATAGATTTTTGGAGCTGTATGTTGATCAAATAGTCGAATTAGCTGCTCAATATCGGTAGTGGATTCAATCGTCAGATTGTGATTACGGGCCTGTTGGAGTTGGCGTCTGCGACTAGGTTTGTAATCGGCAAATAGTTGCGAATAGGTGGGACGCAACGACAAATGATAAGTGGAGCGGCTTACACCAGGCAGCAACAAGCTATCAGTAATTATAGATGGTGAATTACTTATGTTGAAAGCATAATTGGTGATGAGTCGAAATTCTCTACGTAGGAGTTGACCAATTTCTTTCCAGTCTTCGGTCGTAGGTGTTTCGAGGGAAAATACGCCTAACTGCTGCGCAAACAACGGTTGCTGGAGGTAGCGAAACCCAAATTTTTTGCGTACTGGTAGCGGCATCACGGCCACGTAGCGTCCTTGTTCCTCTTTAATCAGTGCCTCCCAACCGGGCGATACAATATCGAGGTACCAAGTAAGGGCATAGATGAGGCCGTTGGGCGCTAGCTCAATCAGCGCATCCCACTGCACTCGGTCTATTTTATTGTGTCGGATGTGACGCATCATTTGCCTTATTCTACTCTCAGGAAATAGCGAGGTATTAAAAGTAGCTAACTAAAGTCAGAAGCACTCTTCCGGCGGCCACACAGCTCTGCTGGCAAACCCCAAAACTTCACCTAACCTAAGGTGGTTATATTAGTCAAAACTCATCCGTAACAACCCTAAAAACCCCTTCCATGAAAGCTATTTGGAACAACGCCGTACTAGCCGAAAGCGACGACACAGTGGTGGTGGAGAACAACCACTATTTCCCGGCCGACTCCCTCAACCGCGAATATTTTGAGGACAGTATTGCCGGTACTACCTGCCCTTGGAAAGGGCGCGCCAGCTACTACTCTGTGCGGGTAGATGGCGAGCTGAACAAGGATGCGGCCTGGTATTATCCCGAGCCCAAAGAAGCTGCACAGCAGATCAAGGGACGCGTGGCTTTCTGGAAAGGTGTGCAGGTGACTTCCTAATGGGCGTAACCCTCCGGGCGGGCCGGCGTTTGTAGAAAGATGCAGCCGTGGCTGTCTCCCTTTCTAATCTAATTTTTGCTCCGGCTAAGCCTATGCCTGCTCTTTCTCTACCCCGTTTTTTACTACCCTTACTAGGTGCTGCACTGGTGCTGACTGCCTGCGATTCGCAACGCTCTACCACCGAAATGGCCGACCCGGCTACCATGCGCTCGGTGCCTACGGAGGCCGTGAGCTTCCGTAAAGAAGTGACCGACGGCGACCATCGTTTTGTGGTGCAAACCACTGGTGAGGGAAGCCAACGCCAGCTCATGCTCCGCGCCGAAAAGAACGGCAGGGAACTAACTACTACCCGGCAGCCACTCAACGGCCAAGTGTCTGATGTGGTCGTTACTAACCTCAACGAAGACAATTCTCCCGAGTTGCTCATCTTCGTGGCCGACGCGGGTAGCGGCTCCTATGGGCAGTTGCTGGGGTATGAGTTTATGAACCAGGGGCGCCGCCCAGTTGATCTACCCGACCTAAGCGGCCCCGCTGCTCAGGGCTACCAGGGGCACGACGAATTTAAAGTAGTAGGCCACGAAGTGCAGCGCATGTTTCCTATCTACCAGCCCGCCGATGCCAACTGCTGCCCCTCCGGCGGCACCCGCACCGTGCGCTACACCCTACCCCCCGAAGGCCTCACGCTACAGCAAGTAGCTTTTGCAGATCAGAAGTAAATCGTATTCAGACTTAAATAGAAATAGAACGCCCCTTCAACTGACAGTTGAAGGGGCGTTCTAGTTAACAGGGGTTGTTTTCAGCTATGTGGCTAGTCGATCCACTTGAATTTGTACTCCAACTTGGGTACAGGCATCCGGTCGGCCACGCGGCGCAGGCGGGCGGGTAGAGCCATCACGTAATCGCGGGCTTTTTCGGCGGCAGGAGTCAGGCCGGTGCGGTCACCTACTTTCCAATCTATCAGCAGCGTGTCGAGAATATCCGTGTAATCGGCGCTGGTGTACACGCCGATGCGCTGGGCAGCATCAGTGAAGTGACCGAATGTTTTGCCCATCTCCACGCCCAGCTCGCGCATGTAGTGCGCTGGCATCACAATTTTCTTGCGCATCATATCCTCGAAAGCCAACATCATTTCGGAAGGGTCTACCTCAAAAATCTTGTCGACGAAGGTTTTGTAAACGCGGGCATGGCGGGTTTCGTCGCCGGCAATCATGCCGCAGATTTTGGATAGCTGATCGTCGCCAGCTTTGCGGGCAAACTGGCCCACGCGACGGTGCGAGATGTTGGTGGCCATTTCCTGGTAGCTGGTGTACACAAACGCCCGGTAGGGGTCGTGCGCCGTGCCCAGGTCGAAGCCATCGGCGATAAGGTGCTGGGTAGAGGCTTCGAACTCGCGCATGTTCACGCGTCCCGAGAGGTAGAGGTAGCGGTTGAGCAGGTCGCCGTGACGGTTTTCCTCAGCCGTCCAGCCCCGGACCCACTGCGCCCAGCCGTTGTCCCGGTCGCGGTTCAGGTCGTCCAACTCGTGAAACCACGCCTCGTAGTTGGGTAGGGCTTCTTCAGTAATCGTGTCGCCTACCAGCACGGCCAATAGGTCGTAGCTAAGGCCCGCGGCGCGCTCACGGAGCAGCTTCACCTCATCGAAAAACGTATCGAGACGCGAATCAGGAATATAGTCAGAGGGCTGCCAGCTATCTTCTACGGTACGAAGAAAAGTGCCAATGTTTTCCTTTACGAACGATTCTAGGTGCACGAGCACTTCGGCGCGGGAGATGGCAGTGGAAAGCATAGCAGGGGGGACAAAAAAGAGAGAAAAAAGCAATTACGCGTCAAATGTATGTATTCAGTACCCCGTATCGGATAGAATAAGTCCATTTATACCCTAAAAAATTTTGGCCTTATTGAGCTACTTCACAGATTGCACATCTGGCACGTACGGCTGCGGTTGGTTGGGCAGATAGGAGGAATCGGGTGCCAGCGCACGCAGCTGCACCGCTGGTTGCGTAGCAGACAGCGTATGTTCAAGCTGGTTATTAAGTAGTTCTGCCCCCGCTGGCGTTAACACCCATTGCACGCCCTGCTTCTGAGTAGCCAGATAACGTAGCGCATCGGGAACAGCCCGCGTGCCGGTGTGTGCTGCCCGCAAAGCTGCCTGCTCGGGGCTGAGGGACTGCCAGCCCGAAAGCGACAAGATACGCCCCGATAGCGGCCACGTTGCGTCGAACGGGCTGCGGGATTTGTAGTAGGTTTCCAGGCCGTCGGCTACCAGCAAGGTAGTGGCTGACTGCGCCAGGCTGCGCAGCATGTGGCTATTGGCACGTTGCTCGGCATAAAGCACCTGCCGACGGTGCACAGTCTTGTAGCCATATAGCCCAATCACCGCTACCAACCCTACCACCACCGGCCACGGACGGCGCGGCAGCCGCTCGGCACGCTTCAGCATAAAGACACCATTGGCCAGCACCCAGGCATCGAGGTAGGGCAATGCCAAACGAGGGGGCAATTTGAGGATACCTGCCAGTAGCAGCAGCCCTACCCCAAAGCCAACTTGCACCAATACAAACTCGCGGCGCCCAATGTGCCTGGCGCGGCGCGCCACCCATATCCAGGACAGCAACAACAAGACAAGCAGCGGAAAGTAGTTCTGCACCAGCAGTTGTGCAGTTTCTCGAAGCTTGGCTGGCACTGTTTCCTGCACGAAATACGTCGCATCCAACGGCAGCGCCCGCTCGAACAGGCCCTCATTGACCAGGGTAGAATCGGCCAGCAACCAGTGCTGCACGGCGCGCACGCCCAGGCTGTCGGTGGCGGTGCGGGGGGTAGGGCGCAACAGCTGGTAGTCGTTGAGGTTGGATTTGAGCACGTCGAGGCGACGGAAGGTAGCGGCTGTGGGCGAGCGGGTGAGACTGACGGCCAGCGCGCCTACCAGCGCCAGCGCGGCCGCGCCGGCCAACACCCGCCAGCTACGCCGCCCACTCAGCCACCATGCGCCCGGCACGGCCAGCAGCAGCCCCAGCACCGCCGCGCTCGGCCGAATCAGCCACGCTATTCCGAAAGCCATTATTCCTACCACGAGTGCAGTATTCCGGGCAGGCCGGGCCGCTGCGTACCATACGCCCGCCGCGGCCAGTAGCAGCGGCACCCGCATGTAGTTGAACCACATGGCGTGTTCTAGCCACCCCACCAGAAAAAACAACGCCAGGGCCAGCACCGTTTCACCCGGTCGCAGCCAGGCCCGCAGCAGCCGGTATAGTACCCTAAAAAGCAGCGCAGTAGCCAGGTAGAGCAGGCCGTACAGCAGTAAGCCATACCAGGGCACATCGGGCCATTGCTGGTAGAGATATGCCAGCGGCGCGGCTACTCCATGAAAGTACAGGTGCAGGCTGGTGATGGGCACGGCACTCATACGGCCCTGTAAAAACAGGGTCAGCACTGTGTCGTCGTTGGTTTCGTAGTAGCTGCCGAGCCCCACTATTGTAGCCAGTAGCAGTAGCGCGGGCAGCAGCCAGACAAAAAGCCAGCGCCGGGATTTGCGGTATACCATAGTCCGCAAAGAACGGGGATTTGGGAGAGTGTTAGCAACGGACTTCCTTGATTATACTGCTTTTCGGTAGCGCAACTATTTAACTTGCCGCGTGAAATTCTCTGCCTCTCGCCTACCCTTGCTCACGCTGCTGTTTGTGGCGGTGATGACCGTCGCGTTTTTCATCTTCACCCACGAAGGACTATAAGCGCTGGACGACTATTTCTACTCCCGTTACGCGCACCAACTGCTTACTGGCGCCTTCCGGCTACAGCCCGACCCGCTTGGTCTATTGCACGATCCGCTGAAGGAGCGCCCTATGATCTTCGGGCCAGTGGCAGGGTTGTATGCATTACTAGGTGTCAACATCATTTCCACTACGCTGTGGCCGCTGCTGGCTACGGTGGGCTGCGCCGGCATTCTCTATTTCCTATACCACCGCCAGGCACCAGTTGTGGCCAGCGCGGCCATGCTGCCCAGGCGTGGCTGCTACTCAACCGCGCTACCCTCAGCAACGACGAGCTAACCCGCAAGCTCATCCGCTACTCCCCCGATTCGGTGCTGAGTTGGTTTCCGCGCCGCCGCTTGCTAGCACAGGACGGCCAGGTAGAGCTGTATATCGTAGGCCTTAAGTAACCCGTAAAAAAAGGTTATGCCTAGGCAACCAGACCCACAGCGTGTAGGCCGGCCGTAGCTTAACGTGGCTCCGCCTAGCACCAGCCAAACCGAGTTAATCTTATAGCGCATCAGCATAAGCTACTCCCCCTATAACACTTTCGCGTAGGTTTCCACTACCTCTGCTCTGGCACCGAACCCTTCCTTATAGCTCAACAGGCCATAATTAACCTCCCCTTCCACCGTGGAAATACCAAGGGAAAACCGCTGGTACTTGTCCTGTGCCTGCTGCATAATATGATACAGAATGGCATCAACCGCACCTACCTGCCTACCCTCGGTATTTGTTGAAACGTACTGGCTATGCAGATAGCCTTTTTGTAGCTCCTTGAAAACTACCACCCCCGCTAGTATTCGGTTTTCAATCTGCGCTATGTATAATTCTATATTCTCGGGGTGATTTTCGCGCAAGTATGTAATTTCTGCTAATGTGTGCACCGGTTTCACGCCGTGTACTTGCCGGAGATTATCAATTAATATTTGCCAAAACGCATCAAGTCGCTCTGAAATTTCTACTCTTACGTTATTTTTCCTCGCTTTACGAAGATTATTCTGCTGCCTGGAGCCAATCTTAAAATCCTGCGTTAAATCAACAACAGAATTCAACTCCCTTCTTTCCAACTCAAAGCTACTTTTATTAAGTATAAACGAACTGTTATCGGAGTAGTATTTACAAAATACTCTTGGTGTAAGTTTTATTTTTAACTGCGTAAACCCGTTTTCTTTCAGAAAATTGAATAAGGTCGTGTAGAGTGCTTCCAGCACGGAGTACTTTAAATTGTGCGCTGTAATTAACCCGCCGTATGTCAGACCTGAATGCGCAATAAGCAATCTGTCATGTGCACGTTGTCGTGGCATAGCGGCCGCAAACACAGCGAGAAGTTTGTTATTGCTCCATAGTAAAAATGAAAAATCATCAAATCTTTCCTGATGATATTCCATAAATGAACGCTTCAGAATAAAGCCACCGTTAACAGATTGCTCTATCAGCTCATCCCAAATATGTGCATCGCTTGGGGCGTAACGTTTGATTTGAAAATCAGTAAGCATAGTGACCACAGTACAATCAAACACTACGGTTTCGCAATAACGCTTTGAAAAACAACCATTATTGATTAGCTAAAGCTTGAAATACTTCAAAATCTCTTATATAATCAGCCTCATTGTATTCAGTGGAAGCTAAGCATAGTAAAACAGCATCATGGGAGAAATTAATGGTGCGCCAGTGCATTTCAGGGATATACAACCCAACATTGGGTTTTTCTAAATGGAATATAGTTTTTTCTCCTGCTACGTTTTCCAATACAAATTCAATACTGCCATGCACAGCAATTACTACTTGTTGTAGCTCGTGGTGTGCATGATGACCTCTGGCTACCGTTTCTGGCGTACAATAAATCCAGTAGGTTCGCTTTATCTGAAATGGCAATGCACTATTTCCAGCTACAGCTATATACCCTAAATCGGGAGCACCTATTGTATCGAAAGTAAGCAAATACGGTTTTTGCACGTTCATTATTCTTTTTAAAATACTGCTCAGCGTATCCTTGCTGGCGTAGTGGGCAGCACGTACAGTGCCAATTCTAGCTACGCAAAAACCGATTTATCACGCGGACTACCTTCGGAGCTAGGCGATACGTCAGCCAGTCGAGTGGCCGCACGGCGCGTAGCTGCCGGAGCAGCCGGTACAGGTCGTGAATCTCTACGTGGTTGCCCCAACGTACGGCTTGGCGCAGCTCCCAGCGTACGCGCACTGCCAATGCATCCCGTTCGACGGATGTACGGCATAGCGCTAATGCCTTGTAGCACACCCGGATAGTAGAAGCCAGGTAGGGGTCGTGCGGGCGGTAGGCCACACTCGACTTACTACCAGGGTGCAACCGCTTGCGGGTAGAAACGACGTCGAGAAAGCGAAATTGCCACGAGCGCGCAGCCCGCACCCAGAAGTCGAAATCCTCGTACGTCAGCGTTTCGTCGTAGCCGCCGAGGCTGAGCAGCGTGGTGCGGCGCATCATCATGGTAGGGGTGCTGATGAAGTAGCGGCGCAGCACATCGGCAAATATCCAGCCCTCGGCGGGGCGGGGATGCAGCCGGCCGCGGGCGTCGCGGCGGTGGTGCAGGCGCACAGGGCGCGAGGCTTCGTCAATCAACTCCGCATCGGTATACACAACGCCATACTCGGCTGGTAGCGCCTGAAAAGCTGCTACTTGCTGCGTTATCCGCGTGGAGAGCAGCACGTCGTCGGTGGCAAAATCAATGATGAATTCGCCGCACGATTGCCGGAAAGCGGCGTTGAACGCCGCGCAGTTGCCCACATTGTGAGGTAGAAACAGGGTTTTCCAGCGCGGGTTGGCCTGCGCATAGCGGGCCAATACGGCTTGGCTGTTATCGGTGCTGGCATCGTCTACCAGTATTACCTCCAGATGCGGGTAGGTTTGTGCCAAAATCGAATCCAGGGCCTCACTTAGGAAAGGCGCGTGGTTGTAGCACAGCGCCACAATGGATACCAACGGCATCCCGTCCCCCTGAAGGGTAGGCGGTGCAGAAAGACGGGAGTTGGCAGCGGTACTACTCATGGTGAAGTGCGCCAATCGGCCCGGAAATATACGGCGCATGCTACTAGCAGCAGGCAATAGTGCACGGCGTGAGTTAGTGTGGCGCCCAGCAGTTGGTAGCGCGGCAACAACACGGCCAGCAAGCTTACATAGAGTATTGCCGCGCCTATTTGCACCGCCACGTAGCGCCCTACCTGGGCGCGGGCCGTGAGCTGATATAGCAGCAGCCAACTCAGAAATTTGGCCCAGTCGCCGAGCAACTGGGGCGCAAGCAAGGGTCGAGCTGCCAGAAAGCGCAGTTCGAACAGCAGCGGCAGCAGCCAACTTTGCAGCAAATAAATAAGGCTGAGGCCCACAGCCAGCACTGGTGCCAGTAGCAGCAACACCGTGCGGACGTAGCGACGCATGGCGGCGGGCTGCCCTACCAGCGCCGCCAGCCGGGGGTAGTACACGCTGCTTATTACCGCCGAAAACACCATCGTGTAGTTGTCGGACAGCTTCACTACGGCCTGCCACAAGTCGGTGCGGGCCAGGCCGTAGCGGGCTATTAGCAGGTCGCGCACGGCAAAGTCTACGGCTTTACCGAACAGCAGCAGGCTCACAGCCATCAACAAAAACCGCCCCAGCCCCCGTAGCGCGGCCGCACTCATCTGGCCCCGCCAGCGGTGCACCAGCCCACCTCGAAGCGTCAGCCACAACGCCGGTATGGCCATGCTACCCTGGGCCAGCAGGTAGGCCAACAGCGCCTCTCCTGCCGAACCGCCACGTAGCAGCACTACTGCCACGGCGGATACACTCAGCCCACTCAATAACACTGTGAGCAGTACGTAGTGGCGCAACCGGCCAGCCGCCAGCAACAGCGTTTGCAGCAGCGCGTAGCTCACTAGCAGTACTATCCCTACCCCGAAGCCCAGCCGTAGCATCAGGCCCGGCCCCAGCAGCTCTGTGAGCAGAGCCGGACGCAGCAGCAGCAACGCCATGCCCAGCAGCAGCGTACCCGCATTCAGCAGCACTCCTGCGCCCAGCCACGCCCGGTAGCGCCCCGAGCCAGCCCGTAACGGCGCCAGGTATTTGGTGATGCCTACGTTCACGCCCTCGCCGGGCAGGGTAGTAAATAAGCCCAGCAGGTTCTGAAAGTGCGCCAGCAGCGTAAGTCCACCGGGGCCACCGTACACGGCCAGCAGCTTATTGAGCACCACGGCCCCTACCCCCCGCGCCACCACGGCCACCCCCGCCCCCGCCGAGCCCCTCAGAAACCGTTGTAGCGTGGACATGGGAGTTATGAGATGGTGATGAGTTTGACGTTCTAGCCGCGCAGATGGCGCAAGTTGCACCAGCAGAACGTTAAACTCACTATTTCACTACACACCAGCTCGCCACTCCAGTGTCAAGCGGGGGCTGGCTACGCCGCCGAGGTGACGCTTGAAGGCGTGCAGGGACTCGCTGGGGCCATCGGGGAGTGTGGAGGTGCCAAGGTCGAGGAGGCGGTAGCCGCTGGCCTGCCCGAAGGCGTGCAGGCCCTGGGTGAGCAGAATGGCGGGGCTAAACGTATTCCAACTGAGTGGACTGGCTGGGGGAATGCAGTGCAGCACCTCGTCGCTGACACGGGTGAGTACCGTCATGGCAGCCCAGGCACCGGCCGCATCGCGCACCGAGAAAAGGAAATAGTCGTTGGGAAAGGCGCGAAATAAGGCTTGCAGCCGCTCCAGCGACAACGACATCCTTTGGTTCTTTTCTTGCCGACACTGCTGCATGAACGCATACGCCAGAGGTAGGAACAGCGGCGTCTCCTGCTCCACGCGCAGGCCGTGGCGGTGGCACTTGCGCAGCCGGCGTCGCGCCGAGGGATGCAGCTCTTCTTCAAAAGACTGCGCCAATGGCAGTGTATAGCTGGTTTCCGTCAGCGTGATGCGGTAGCCCAGTTCCTCAAAGACAGGGAGCAGCACGTTGCTGGCGGCCTCGTCGTAACTCATGGGGTAGGCGCGCAGGTGCACTCGTGCTACTCCGTTTGTCACTAGGGTTTGGTGCACCGCCGTCGCAAAGGCTCGCGTGGTGGCCGCTGGTACCCCGGGTGCTACCTGCATGCCCCCGAACGGCGCTTGCCAGGGGCTGTAGGCCTGGTGTTCTACTACAATCAGCGGCCATTGCCCTACCGTCTGGCCCTGCTGATGATCTTCGAGGTAGAAGAATAGCGTCTCGCCGGGGGCGTGCTGCAAGGCTATGTGCGCCGGCCGCAGGTATAGGTAGGGCTCATAGGCCAGCGGCAGGGTAGCATCGGGCGCGGGCGGCACCGCGCACCGCACCCGGTAGCGGTCATCAGACGAAAAAAGCGGCGTGGAAGTAGGAAGCAAAGCGGCAGGACGAATACTGTTCAAAAGTACGGCAGATTTCGCGTTTGCTGGAAAAGGGCGCTTTAGCCCGTCGGTTTCCATTCGATGGGAAATACTACGGGTTGAGCCTAGCCGTCATTCTCTACCGCACTCTTTTGGCTGTGCCGAGTGAGCACTACGCCCAAGCAGCTCTGCTGCGCACGTCTGCATTCGGTTCGGACGGCTTCGTGCAAGCGGCGCGGACGGCTTCGGGGCGCAGCCTCTCAAGTGTAAGCCTCACTCGGCACAGCCGAGCGAGTGCGGTAGGATGACTAGTGTACCAACGACTCGTTCTATCGTGAGCAGGTCCTTCGACACTGGCTTGCTGCGCCACATGTTCAGGATGATAGACTCCTACCCTCTTTCCTACTCTCCTACCCTTGCCTCACCCAACCAAATGGTGAATACTGTGCGGCCGGGAGCCACCGTTTCCAGCCGGAAGGGGAACTGATGTTGTAGCAGAATGTCGCGCACGAGCGTGAGGCCGATGCCTTGGCCGTCGCGTTTGGTGCTGAAAAACGGCGTGAATAAGCGTTGTTGTACCTCGGGCGGAATGGATGGGCCGTTATTTTCCAGCTCGATGAGGGGCGGGCTGAGTTGGGTGCGTACAGTGAGCGTGCCGCCATCGGGCAGGGCTTCCAGGGCATTTTTGGCGATGTTGAGCAGCGCCTGTTCCAGCTGTTGCTGATCCAGAGAGGCCCACAGCGGCTCGTCGATTAGCTGCCAGCGCCAGGTAATCTGGCGCCGCTCGCTCACTACGTGCAGCAGGCGCGCCAGCTGGTGCAGCAGGGCGTGCACATCCGTGGGTTGCAGCGTAGGCGGGGGTAGGCGCACCAGGTTGGCGAAGCCACCCACAAAGTTGCTCAGGTTGGTGTTGCGCTGAATGGATACATCGAGTGCCTCCCGGAAGTCGGGCTGGTCGTCGGGGCGGAGCTGAGGGGCGTAGTGGTGGAAGCTTTGCAGGATGGAGTTGATGGCCCCAATGGAGTTGTTGATTTCGTGCGTCATCATCCGAATCAGCTGCTCGTAAGCTTGCTTTTCCTGCCGAATCAGCTCCTGGGTCAACTCTTCCAGCAGAATAAAATAGCGCGTGAAACCCCGATCGAGAAAGTGGGCTCGGTGGGCGCGGTAGGTTTGCACGCCTGAGAGGCGCACCACCTGGGGCGCGTCGGGCAGCAACGTGCTGAGCGCTGTGCCCCAGGCGCCGGGTAGGGCGGCCAATGGCTGGCCCAGGAGTGCAGCGGCGGGTAGTTGCAGCATCCGCTCGGCGGCAGGGTTCACACTTTCAATGGTGCCGTCGAAGCTCAGCAGCAGCACCCCGGCCGGTGAGGCCCGCAGCAGACTATCCAGCAGAAAACTCTTTTCGTGCTGCGTCACCCGCTCGCGGCGCAGCTCATCAATCATGTGGTTGTATACGCCGATGAGCTGGTCCATCTCCCGCTGGCCTACGGGCACAAACTTCAACGAGAAATCCTTGGCCTGCATAGCTTCCGTACCGGCCGCAATCAGCTGAAACGGGCGTACGAAGCCCCGGTACAGTTGCATCGTCAGCCCGATACTCACTAGCAACAACACCTCCGCACCGATGAATAGCGGCACGTTGGTATGCCGCAATTGCGCCGCCAGCACCAGCAGTACCGCGTGTATCAGCGTGACAAAAAGCAGGAACTGAAGGCGAAGGGACATGGGGAGTAATAATAGCTATTAGCTACTGGCTATTAACTGTTAGCATTTTGTAGAACGAGAGCCAATAGCTAATAGCCAGCAGCTAACAGCTATCATTCGTAGGGGATTTCGTATTTTTCTAGTCTCCGATACAAGGCCGGTCGACTCAGGCCCAGGGCTTTAGCTACGCGGCTGATGTTGCCCTGATAATGCTCCAAGGTGTTGCGAATCATCTGGGCTTCCAGCTCGTCCAGCGTCATGGTGCCGGGTGGGGGCAGTTCGCCAGGCTCGGGGGTGCGGGTGGGTAGGGACTGCGCCTGGGCCTGGAAATCCTCGGGCAGCAGTTCGTCGTGACCGGAAACCAATACGGCGCGCTCCACTAGGTTTTTCAGCTCGCGGATGTTGCCGGGTAGCGGCTGTTGCTGGAGCCAGTGCCCGGCGCGGGTGCCTACCTTCAGGGCCGGGCGGGCGTAGGTGGTGCGCAGCCCGGCCACAAAGTGCTGCACCAGCAGCGGAATATCCTGGGGCCGTTCGCGCAGGGCGGGCAGGCGCACCGTGATGAGGTTGATGCGGTAGAACAAATCCTCGCGGAAGCGGCCGGCGCGTACCTCCTCGGCCAGCGTGCGGTTGGTGGCGCAAATCACCCGAATGTCGAGGCGGCGCGGCTTGCTGTCGCCCAGCACCTCGTAGGTGCGGTCTTGCAACACGCGCAGCAGCTTCACCTGGGAGGACAGGTCCAGCTCCCCGATTTCGTCCAGAAAAATGGTGCCGCCGTTGGCCAACTCGAAGCGCCCTACCCTGTCGGTTTTGGCATCGGTGAAGGCCCCGCGCCGGTGGCCAAATAGCTCACTCTCAAACAGTGATGCGGAGATACCGCCCAGGTTCACCTTCACAAACGCCTTGTTCCGGCGTGGGCTGTTGCGGTGCACAGCTTCAGCAATCAGCTCCTTGCCCGTACCCGACTCGCCCTCAATCAGCACCGAGGCATCGGTGGCGGCCACCTGCCCTACCTGGCGCAGCACGTGTAGCAAGCCGGCATCTTGCCCCACAATGTCCCGAAAATCGTACTGCTGATCGAGTTGGCGGCGCGTGGGCTCTGGCCCCCTACCCTGCGCCACGGGTAGGCTTAGTAGGGTGCGAATGGTCTGGAGCAGGGCGTCGTTGTTCCAGGGCTTGGTGATGAACTCGGCAGCCCCGGCCTTCATGCCTTCCACGGCCAGCGCAATGCTTCCCCAGCCGGTGATGAGCACCACGGGCACCTGTGGCGCCAGTTGCTTCACCTGCGCCAGTAGTTGCAGGCCGTCGCGACCCGTAGTATCGAGGGAGAAGTTCATGTCCATCAGCACCAGCTCCGGCAGCGCGGCGGCTACCGCTTGCAGGGCTGCTTCGGGGTTGTCGACGGCCTGCGTGAGGTAGCCGGCTTGCTTCAGCAACAAACCAAGCGAAATGCGAATGGCGGGGTCATCGTCGATTATCAGGAGCATGTTGTCTGGTTGTTCAGGTGTTGTTTCTCGCAGAGGTTCGCTGAGGTAGGCGCGGAGGTTCGCAGTGGCTAGGTGGGCGATAGGTGCCGACCACTCAGAGGCGCCTACTCTTCCCGCAGCGCCACGGCCGGCTGAATGCCAGCCGCCAGGCGGCTGGGGTAGAGCGCGCATACGGTAGCCAGCAGGTAGAGCAGCCCCGCCGCCAGCAGCATGGCCGTGAGGTAGACGCCAGTTTGCACGCCCATCACGCCCAGTAGCGGAAACTGCGCCGCCACCAGCAGCCCCAACCCTAGCCCGAAGGTAGTGAGCACCAAGATTTCGCCCAGCACTTGTAGGCTGATGTTGCCAGCGGTGGCGCCCATGGCGCGGCGCACGCCAATTTCGCCCCGGCGGCGGCTGATGTTGAGCCACAACACACCGAATAGGCCAAGGGCCACGTTCACAATCAAGAATATGCATACCATACCTAGTATTACGGGCGGTGCGAGATTCACCTTTAGCTGAGCCAGACGTTGTGTAGGTAAAGGATTCACACCCATTTCCCAGCTAGCATTAATCGCACGCACATCATTCGTAATGCGTTTTTCTAGGGCGGCGCCTGCACCAGGGCGCACCCGCACAAGCAGAACTTGCATTGCTCGTGCCGTATCCTGCGGGCTTACATAGAGAAAGAAGCCGGGCCGTGGTTCGCTCAACTCACCGCCAGCCCGGTAGGGCCCGCTCACGCCTATCACCTGAAACTCTTCGGGTTTGCCTAGGCTGGCGCGCACTGTTTTTCCTATTGCTGACTGGCCATCTGGGAAAAGAGCCTTTTGCATAAGCTCGGTAATTACTACCGGTGGGCGGCGGCTTACGGCATCGTCGCGGCGGTCGAACCACCGGCCTGCCACTATTCGTAGCCCCATTACCTCAGGTAGCTCGGCGCCTGCATCGTATACATCACCATAGCCTTGTGGGGTGCCCTCACCTGTATCCAGCGTTGTGCTGTTTTCACTGAATGCAAACGGGGTGTTGCTCACGCTACGCGACACGCTTACTATCCCTGGGGTGCTCCGTAGGCGCTGCAAGATGCGTTGCAGGGTTCCAAATTGTTCTGCGCGGGGCTGCGTACCAGGGTTAAGATCTATCTCCCACACATCTTGGTAATCAAAGCCCAGAGGCGTCTGGTAGTTGCGCCAAGTATATACACCCACGCTGCCAACCGAGAACAAGACCACAAAGGCCAGAAATATCTCCACAATGAGCAAGCCATTAGCTCGCTTGCGGTTCCACATAAGGGTAATCAGGTGGCGTATCATGCGGCAGTTTCTCCTTTTAAGGCCTTCACGGCTTGTAGCTTCGACATTTTATAAGCCGGGTAGGCTCCCGACAGAATTCCAAAAAACAGGATTACTCCTAGTGCCACCGCGCATACCCGCCCGTTGAGAGCGAATGTGGAGTACGCCAGAAAATGACTGTCATTGACTAGGTGCAGTGCTCCCGCTGCCAACCCCAGCCCCAGTATGCCCCCCAATAGGGTCAGAAAGATATTTTCGAGCAGAAACTGACCTACCAAGTTGCCCGCTGTTGCTCCAAATGCCTTTCGTACTCCAATCTCAGCCGAGCGCTCCAATGTGCGGCTCACGTTGATGTTGATCAAGTTCAAAGCGGGCAATAGCATAAACAGCAACCCCATACTTAACACCACTTTCATGAAGCGCCCTACGCCCCCCTCAACGCCAGCATCGTTGTTGAAGCGTGCAGTGAGCGATGCCAGTAGCGGCTGAGCGTAGGAGTTTACCTTCTTGTAGGTTTTGGGGTCGGGTACAGGTAGGCGATTCACAACCTGCTGATATTCGTCCTGTATCTGCTGCAAATCACCAGCCCGGCGAGCCAATATGATAGCCTGGTAGCCGCCCAAGTAGTTGGGGTCTTTCAGGTTATCGGTAGTTGTAGTCACCGGGGTCCAGATTTCTGCGTAGGAGAAGATTCGCGAAATAGAAATGTCGCGTACCACTCCTACCACTCGATACGGCACCGCATCGAGCACCAGTGGCCGACCTATTACCCCGGTTGTGGTTCCAAAGTAGCGACGGCTAGTCGTCTCATTGATGACGACCACGCGAGCCGCGTCGCGCACTTCGTCTAAGTTGTAGGGCCGCCCAGACACGAAGTCGAAATCTAGGACCTGCCAGAATTCCCCATCGGTGCGTTTATGGTCTAACTTTAGTACCTGTTGTCCTACGTAGGCTACCGTCGTACCGAAGTTACTTTCGCTGAGCGACACCTTTTCTGGTGTGTGCAGGGTGCGTACGTGCCGCGTCAGAAAGTCGTAACCGATGGAGGAATTGCTCTGTCCGCCTTCGCGATACATTAGCTGCATCCGATTCGCGAACAGCATGCGGTCGACGCGTTTCTCGGGTGTGTGCGGCCCTATCGTGTAGTCGATCATCGCATAGAGCACCACTAAGATCATCAGCGTGAAGCTGATGCCGAACAAGCTGATGAAGGTAAAAAACTTGCGCCTGAGCAAGACCTTCCAGGCTATCTTGAGGTAGTTGAGAAGCATAAGAATAAAGGTGAAATGGTGGGTAGTAAAATGGTGAGTTATGGTGCTAATGGCGCAGTTTGTTCTTCAAACTCACCATCTCACTACTCACCATTTTACCATTTAATTGACCTGGCTGCCGTCGAAAAACCGGATGATGCGCTCGGTTTTCAGGGCTTGCTGCTCGTCGTGCGTTACCATCACGATAGTAGCGCCCTGTTGGCGGTTCAGGGTCAGCAGTAGGTCCATGATTTCCTCGCCCATCACCGAGTCGAGGTTGCCGGTGGGCTCGTCGGCGAGGATGATTTCGGGCCGGCCAGCCAGGGCGCGGGCAATGGCTACGCGCTGGCGTTGCCCGCCCGAGAGCTGGCTAGGGAAGTGCCGGGTGCGGGCGCTCAAGCCCACCGTATCGAGGGCAGCCAGGGCGCGCTGACGGCGCTCAGCTCCCCCTACCCCTTTGCGGTAAAGCAAGGGCAGCTCCACGTTGTCGAGCACCGACAGGTCGTTAATCAGGTGGTAGCTCTGAAACACGAACCCGATTTTGTGGTTGCGCAGGTTTGCCAGCTCCCGGTCGGAGTAGCTGGTCACGGCGCGACCATCAATAGCCACGGTGCCGCTGGTGGGCTCATCCAGCAAGCCCATGATGCTGAGCAAGGTAGACTTACCACACCCGCTCGGCCCCATCACCGACACAAATTCGCCCCGCTGAATCGACAGATTCACTTGGTTTAGGGCCACCGTCTCGATGGTTTTGGTTTGATATACCTTTTCGATGCCGGTGAGCTGAATAACGGCCTCAGCAGCGGCTACTGTCGACGCTGGCTGGGTAGCAGAGGTAGGAAACTGGTTCATAGGAGTAGGCGAAGGTGGAAGAAGTGTTCGGTTTTATGTAGCATGGTGCTCGTCTCTGATAGAAGTAGCCAAGCCGCGTGCCATTCACGTAAAGTTTTTATTATCAATAATTTACATTCATCATTCATAAAATGCGCTTGCTAAAATATGTTCGCAAACGAACAGGTTGTTCGGATTCATCAACCCAGTATTTATCACCGTCTTTCCTGGATTGTCATCCTGAGTGCAGCGAAGAACCTTATGACGGTAGGACAAGTCATTGGCGCGGCTGTCGTTCTGTTGTGAGAAGGTCCTTCGCTGCACTCAGGATGACAGCCATTGTTGGTGTCGTTTTTATCATGACCTTTCCGCTACTCCCGCGCCAGCGGCTGTTCTTGCTCAAAATCATACAGCGTGAGGGCGCGCAGGCGATAGTGCGCCACCCAAGCGGCGCGCAGGGCCGCAATGTAGGCGCGCTTGGCCTGGTCTTTTTCCGCAAGGGCAATGTTGAGGTCGGTGAGGCTGATGCGGCCAACCTTGTAGGTAGCCTGGGAAATATCGTAGCGCTGCTGGGCCAGGGTGTCGGCCTGGGCGGCCAGGGTTAGCTGCTCGTGCAAGCCACCTAGTTGCGCGGCCTGCGTGGTGATGCTCTGCTCGAAGGTTAGCTCCTCCTGGGCTACCGTGAGGGCTACCTGCTGGCGGCTCAGCTCGGCCGTTTTCCGCACCGATTTTTGCCTACCCCAGTCCACCACCGGTAGCGCAAAGCCCAGACTAATTTGCTGCTGTTGCTGCGGCTGATGGTAAGTGCGCCAGAAGTCCTGCGCACTATTGGTATAACCCACATTGGCCTGTAGAGTAGCCACAAACCCCGTGGTTCCCCGCGCCTGGGCTACCTCGCTTTCGGCCTCCAGTAAGCGCCGCCGGAAGGCCAGCGGTGCGGCGCGGTATTGGCGGGCGTAGGCTAGCGCCTGAGCAGGAGCCACCACCGGACGCGGCGCTACGACGGGCACCGCGAGCAGCAGCGTATCGGCGCGCAGGCCGGTGTAGCTTTGTAGGCCCACGGCGGCTTGCTGAGCATCAAGGCGGGCTTGCACCAGAGCCTGGCGCGAGCGGAGCAGGTTCAATTCCAGCAGCAGCAAGTCGTTTTGCGACAGGCGGCCGAGCTGTTGCCGCTCCCTACCCAAGCGCAGCAGCTCGGCGTTGGCCTGGGCGTTTTGGGTGGCTACGCGGGCATTCACTTGTTGCAGCAGCACGTCAAAATACAGCTCCGTGATGCGCTGAGCAATGGTTTCACGCTCCTCCACAAACTGCCGACTGGCCTCTTGGTAACGCAGCGGCTCAATGCGGCGCGCCCAACGCAGGGCGTTGTAACGCCCCAGCGGCTGCGTGAGGCCCAGGCTGAATGGCTGGTTGTTGTAGAGGCGGGTGTTGCGGTTGAAATCGTCGAAGCGCTGAGCCTCGGAAGTCACATACACCGAGCCGCCCGTGACACCAATGGCCTGACTTAAGGTAAGACCCAGGGTGGAATAGTTCTGGCGCACGGCCTGAAATTCAATGGTGCCGTCGGGCTGCACTACGGGCGTAATCACGCGGCTGAAGTTGGGCACGGTGCCCTGCAACGCCAGCTGCGGCCGGTAGTTCGACTGATACGTGCGGTACTGCCAATAGCTGGTTTCGCGGGTGGTAGCGGCCTGCCCCGCCACCGCCGACTCCTTTAGCGCCGCGCCGATGACACCAGGCAGCGTGAGGGTTTGGGCGCGCAAGGGTAGGGAGCCGAGGAGCAGGAGAAACAATACCAGCAGGCTGGGGGGTGAGGTTATTTTTCTCATTTTCCTACTCCGTTATCCGCAGGCGCGGCGTGTCTTGGTGTTCCTTCATGTCGCTGAGCACGATTTGCTCGCCGGGGCGCAGGCCGCTTATTACCTCCACGTAGTCGAAGTTGCTGTCGCCGAAGCGCACGGTGCGGCGCTCGGCCCAGCCGTCTTTTACCACAAACACCGGCTGCTCGCGGCCGCCTTGGTAGAAGGGGCCGTTTTTCACGCGCACGGCCTTGGGGTGGGCTTTGGTCACCACAAACACGTCGGCGCGTAGGTTGGGGCGCAGGTCGGGGTGGTGGTCCTGGGCCAGTTGGGCGTAGAAGGTGACTACCCCTTTGTCGGCGGCGGGGCTGATGGTGCCGATGGTGCCGCGCAGATCGGTGTCGTTGTTGAGGCGCACCACTACGGCGCCGCCGGGGCTCAACTGGCCGGCGTAGGTGTCGGCAATGGTGGCGCGCACCCGAAAGCTGCTCAGGTCGGCCACGCGGGCCAGCACGTCGCCCTGGCGCACGGTGCTACCCAGGTCCTCGTTCACCCAGGTGAGCACGCCAGGCCGGGGGCTGCTGATGTCGGCCTGGGTGAGCTTGCCGGCCAACTCCGCAATGCTACGCTGCTGCATCTGCATGGTGTAGCCCAGCTCGCGCACGTCGGCGGCATTGGCGCGGCGCTGGTTGCCAATTTGCTCCTGCAAGCGGCGCAGTTCCAGCTGGGCTACCTTCAGGTTCAGCTCAGCCTGGCGCACGCTTTCGGCAGTGCCACCTCCTATTTTCAGCAAGTACTGTTCGTCGCGCAGGGCCGATTGCAGGCTGCCTACCTTCACGCGCTGCACCTGTTCCTGCGACTGTAAGTCGTTGAGGGCGCGTTCCAGCGTCAGGCGTAGTTGGTCGTGCTTGTTGCGGTTTTGTTGCTGGGCATCTTCCAGCTTGGCCAGCTCCGTGGCGGTCAACTCCTTGTCTAGCTCCAGAATGGGCTGGCCGGGCTGCACGGGTTGCCCTACCTGCCGCACCACGCGCCGCACGGTGCTGGCGATAGGGCTGGTGAGCACAGCTTCGTGGGCGGGAATGAGTAGGCCCGCGGCCGTTAACGACGCCTCCACGGGACCGGTATCCACGGTGGCCGTCAGGATTTCGGGGCGGCGGATGCTAGGTTGCAGCACCGTGCGAAAGGCTACCAGGGCCGCGCCCACGGCCACCACCGCGGCCACCAGCCACAGGCCGAGCCGCCAGTGACGCTGGCGCTGCGTAGCAGATGATATAGCTCTGTCCATTTTTGTACGGGATAAAGGGTGTTTCCCGTACTGATAGCCAAGCGCCAAGCCAAACTTATAAATATCTATTATACAATTATTTACATCTTAACACAGTTTTGTCAACTGTTTAAAAACTGTCCGCAAGTGGACAGCCTGTTCGCTGGTAGCGCCACAGGTAGCATCTTGCCAACAGTTTACCTTTTACCAACCTACCTACGTAGTTTACCCGTACGTTTTCCTTTTTTGCTTTTTATGGATTCCACCACGGCCCCTCCCGTTGCTGCCCCTTCCACCCTACCCCATCCAGACGACGACCACGACCAGGACCTTGCGCACAACAGTGGCATTTCGGACCGCGACGCCACGCGCGAGGCCCGCGACCAGGTAGTAGGGCAACGGCCAGGCACCCTGGTGATTTCGCCCCGCGCCCTGCGCCCGCGCCTGTTTTTGTATTCCTACGACGAGCAGCATATGTTGGAGGAGGAGTATGATACGTACGACGAGCTGATGCGCTATTTCCGCGCCCACCCCGAGCAGCGCCACTGGATTGATATACGCGGCTACAACAGCCTGCCCATGATGGAGCAGTTGATGGTCGATTTCAATATTCACCCGCTGCAAATGGAAGACGTGCTGGGCGACTACCAACGGGCCAAAGTGGAGCTGTTTGACGAGAATCGGCTGTTTCTGGTGTCGCGCATGACGGAGTTTACCCCCTCCCGCGACATCGACGACGACCAGCTATCCATCTTCACTGGCGACAACTACGTGCTCACGTTTCAGGACGACTACGAGGACTGCCTCGACAGCGTGCGGCAACGCCTGCGCTCGGGCTTCAGCAGCATCCGGCGGCGCCCCCCGCAGTACCTGGCCTACGCCCTCACCGACGTAGTGCTCGACCACTACTACCCTACTATGGCCGCCATCGGCGACTACATCGAAACGCTGGAAGACCGCACCCTCTCCGACCGGCCCTCGCGCCGCCTGCTCAGCCGCATCTTGCAGGTAAAGAAAGACATCGTGCGTTTCCGCCGCTTGGTATACCCCGAGCGCGAGAAAATTGCCGAAGTCCTGCGCATGCCCGAGGAAGTGGTGCCCGAAGAAATGAAGGTGTTTTTCCGCGACTGCTACGACCACGCCATCCAGGCCATGGACCTGGCCGAGAGCTACCGCGAATCGGTGAGCAGCTTAGTGGACTTGTACATGTCGAACCAGAGCAACCGCATGAACGAGGTGATGAAGGTGCTCACCATCATCAGCAGCATCTTCATTCCCC
Organism: Hymenobacter sp. NBH84; assembly: GCF_014217645.1. Lineage (NCBI taxonomy): Bacteria > Pseudomonadati > Bacteroidota > Cytophagia > Cytophagales > Hymenobacteraceae > Hymenobacter > Hymenobacter sp. NBH84. The sequence continues at coordinate 1,374,836 of NZ_CP043644.1, read as the reverse complement.
TGAGCTTTGTGGTAGGGCTCTACGGCATGAACTTCCAGCGCGAAGGCCCCGACGGCCGCATCAACTACCTCAACATGCCCGAGCTCTACAGCCCCATCGGCTACCCCGTGCTGATTGTGGTGCTGGTGGTGATTGTTGTTGGGCAGCTCATCTATTTCTGGCGCAAAGGCTGGCTGTCGGATAAGTAGTGAGGTAGGGAGATAATGAAATTGTGAGTTAAAAAACGTCTGTCATCCTGAGCGGAGCGAAGGACCTTCTCACAGTAGAACGACAAGCATAACAACGACTCGTTCATCGGGCAGAAGGTCCTTCGCTCCGCTCAGGATGACAGACGACTTTTTGCATTCACCACTTCCCAACCTCGCCACCTCGCCATTTTACCACGGTACCAGTGTGCGGTGCAACTCAGAACCGGATACGCGGTAGAGCTGGTAGGCGCGGCGGGTAGCATCGTAATTGAGGGAGATGGTGGGGGCAGTGCTGGGGAAGGGGCGGCCGCTGATGAGACGCCCTTCTGTGTCGTAGAGATACACGTTGCCGGGACCGGGCTCAGAGAGGGCTACCACCTGAAGTTTCTGGCTGAAGTTGAAATACTGCACCGGCTTGATACCCGACGTCAGGAATCGGCGACTGAGCAACTGCCGGCCCGTGGGGCTAAACACGGCCAGCTGGCCGCGGTCATCTTCCCGTACCACCACATACGTAGCATTGTTCTGATCAGGAATCAGGCGAAAAATGGAAGTACGGCTCCAGGTAGCCACCCGGCTTCGGCTCACAATCTCGCCGCTGAGCGCAAACGTCACCCGCTCGCCGTGCTGGGTTACCATCGTCAGACGGGTGCGGCGTAGCGTGGTGCCCTGCTCCACAAACACACCGCTTTGCAGCCGTGCTCCCATGCTGATGGGGAAACCAGGGTAGAGCCCGCCCTGCGCATCGTAGGCGTAGACATATCCGTTTTCCAACGGCACCACAATGATGTCGCGGCCGTTTATGCTTAGGTACTGCGGCTCGCCGGCCAGACTGAACTCTACGCGTTTGGGCTGCCAGCCAGCGTAGGGCTGCCCGTTGGTATCATACAAAAACAGATTGTTGCCGCCCCCCAGCACCAGCAGGCGCGTGGCGGTATTGCCTACGGGAGGTGAGGCGACCAGCCCCGTAGCCTGCACGGTATCAGGAAGATTGAAGGGGAAATGTGGCGCTTCTGTCCCGCGCTCGTTCAGCAGATGCAACTGGGTAGGCGTTAGCAGCAGGTGCTGATTGCTGCCGTCGCGCCGCAGCCGCTGAATAGGCTGCACCAGCGGCCCCGGCAGCGAATCGGACCACGCCACCACATTTTCGGGCGTTACGTAGTGCAGCACTTGGGCTGCGTCCTGCACCAGCACACCAGCATTGCGAGTGCCCGGCACGGCCACCAGCGCCGGCCCCGAGGTAAGGGCTGTCTTGAAGGTAAGCACAGCGTCGTTGCCGTTGGCGCCCTGTGCCTGCGACACCGCCGGCCCAATAGCCGGATGGCGTAGCAAAAACTGCGTGAAGTACTGCGCAGTCGTATCGTTTTCATTGGTGGCAGGCACCCACTGAAAAGCAATCTGCGGAAAGCGCTTGAACAGGTTCTCGTTGCGCAGTAGGCCTGCCCGACGGTCTTCCACAGCGGCACGCAGTAGCAAGTTCCAGGCGTTGCGCATGTCCAGCAGTACGCTCAGGCGAGTCATTGAAGCAGTTTCCTGCAAAAAAGCTACCTGCACCGGCGAGCGGCTCCACACCTCACGGGCGGCTATGTCCGTCAGCCAGGTGCGCAGGGTAGCCGCATCGGTTCCGAAGGCTACGTAGTTGCCTACCTGCGTCATCACGGGCTGCCCAAAATTGGAGAACTGCGGCCCCAACAACCGGGCCGGCAGCTCGGGCACGCCGGTTTGGTACATCTGATACGGCCCTACCCGCTCAAACGACGGCGTAGTTCCCGTAGCCCGGCGCAACTGCCCCAACAGGATACCAGCGCGGTCGGGGGTAGCACAATACGCCAGCGCCAGCTTGCCCGGCACCGCCCGCGCCGACGGAGCCGCCAAGTAGCACAGGGCCACTTCGCGCGAGAACTGCCCGGCCAGGCTATCGAGCAACGGCTGCGTAAGCTGGCTCAACGAGTCGGTATCAAGGGGATGAGGGTCGCGCAGTACGCTGGCCGGCCCTACCCCCATGTGCACCAGCAGCGCCGTGCGCAGCGAAAGCACCTCGGCCATTTGCAGGCGCTGCGTCGGCTGCCCGCGCAGGCGCTGGTGAAGAGAGCCACGGGCAATTTCGGGATTACTGAATCCACTCAATATCACCTTATTGCCCGCCAATCGAATACCCAGCATGCCGTTGCGGCTCAGGCTGGTGAAAGCCGTCAGGTCGCCTTCCAGCTCCGACCTGAAAAACACACCCAGGAGCTGCGGCAGCCGCCGGTAGTTCACCAGCAGGGTAGCATCGGTATTGGGCATGTTCAGGTAGTCGGTGTTCTGAAAATCGGCGGCTACTGTGGGGGCATCGGGGTGTTCCAGGCGCAGCACCACGGCTTCTACCAACGTCGGGTTGGCGCTAATGAGCAATTGGTTGCGGTAGTTGAAGTAGGTGAGACTGGTGCCGTTGCCACGCTGCTGAATGGTCACGAGCTGGTTGTCGTGAAACGTGCGCGTGCTGACTTGGTAGCGCGCATCGCGGCGCAGGGCGTCTTCCAGGGCCCGCACCTGCCGGTACTCGCGCACAGTGGCTACGGGCACCTGAAACAGCACATCGAACGTGCCCGGCGCCGTGACGTGCACAGAGGTGAACACCCGCTTGTGGCCCAGGAAACGCAGCACTACGTTGCGCCCCCCTACCAGGCTATCGGCTAGCGTTAGGTTGTCTTCTACTTGCTGGAAGTAACGCACGGCCGTGAGGTTGTCCCAAAGCTGGCTTTCCTGCAAGTGGCGCACCAGCGTGGGGTGGTCGTCGGTGGTGAGCACCAGCGCCGCGTCGTCGGGCACCAGCGTCCAGGGGTCTACGGGCACGGCCGCCACAGTATGGCGATAATACACATAGGAGCCCAGGGCCGAAACCAGGAGCAGCCCAATCAGAAAGACGAGTAGCTTATGCGACATGCAACCGCAAAAGTAGCTATTCGTGATTGGGCACGACAAAGTTGTTCCGGCAGGTTCCCCGTTTGGCTAGCTGGCTACCCAACAGAATCTAATTATCTTCCGCCCCTGAACACACTCCTACTCCCTATCTATGTCTGAAAAACAAGGCCACTTTCAGCGGGCCATTACGCTGTTTGATGCCGTCATGATCGTGACCGGCGGCATGATTGGCTCCGGTATCTTCATCGTTTCCACTAGTATTGCCCGGCAGGTTGGCTCGGCGGGTTGGCTGCTAGTAGTGTGGATTATCACGGGCCTGATCACGCTGGCCGGCGCCGTGAGCTACGGCGAGCTGTCGGCTATGTTCCCGAAGGTAGGCGGGCAGTACGTGTACCTGCGCGAGGCCTACAACAAGCTGGTGGCGTTTCTCTACGGCTGGTCGCTGTTCACGGTCATCCAGACGGGCGTTATTGCGGCCGTGGGCGTGGCGTTTGCCCGCTTCACGGGCGTGCTGGTGCCGTGGTTCAGCGAGGAGCACGTGCTGTTCAACGTCGGCCCGCTGGCCTTCACCACCGTGCAGCTGCTGGCCATTCTGATGATTGTGGGCCTCACCTGGATCAACGCCAACGGCGTGCGCAGTGGCAAGCTGATTTCCAACGTATTCGGCAGCACCAAGCTGGTGGCGCTGGCTTTGCTCATCTTGTTCGGTCTGATTTTGGGTGTCAACCACGAGGCCGTGCAAATCAACTTTACGGATATGTGGCAGGCCGCCAGCTTCGACGATCTGGGCAACGCTACCCCCTTGGACACCTGGGGCCTGGTAGGCGCCATCGGCCTGGCCATGACCGGCTCCCTGTTCAGCTCCGACTGCTGGAATAACATCGGGTTTTCGGGCGATGAAATCGTACGGCCCGAGCGCACCATTGTGCTCAGCATGGCCATCGGCACGGCCATTGTCACGGCCTTGTACCTGCTCATCAACGTGGTATACCTGCTGGTGCTGCCCATCCCCGGCAACCCTACCGCCGCTGCTACCGATGTGGTAGGGCGCGGCATTATGTACGCCGCCAACGACCGGGTAGCCACCGCCGTGGCCGAGAGCATGCTGGGCCGCACCGGCGCCTACGTGATGGCCGTACTCATCATGATCAGCACCTTTGGGGCCAACAACGGCATCATCCTCAGCGGTGCCCGCGCCTACTATGCTATGGCAAAGGATGGCCTGTTCTTCCCGCCCCTGGCCCGTCTGAACCGCGCCGGCGTGCCCGGCGTAGCCCTCTGGACCCAATGCGCCTGGGCTTGCCTGCTTTGCCTTACGGGCTCGTATGGCGAACTGCTCAACTATGTGATGTTCTCAGTGATTCTGTTCTACGTCATCACCATCATCGGCATCTTCGTGCTTCGCCGCACCCGCCCTACCGCGCCCCGCCCCTACCGGGCGTTTGGCTACCCGCTGGTGCCGCTGTTCTACATTGTGCTGGCCTCAGCCTTCTGCCTCATTCTGCTGTTCAGCGACGCTACAGCTGCATTTTCTCAACGCGGGTTACTCCTGCTGGCGCTGGGTGTGCCAGTTTACTTTTTGCTGGGCCGGCAGTTCAACAAACAACTACCCAACGAAGAGCAGTAAGTAATCTAAGTTGTGGACTAACCGCTAGTTACTTTCCACAAAAAAACGCCCCGTTACCAGTAACGGGGCGTTTTTTGTGGAAAATCATTTCACTTAACGCTTGATGCGTTTGAAAGCATCCGGCCGGTATTTCAGCACTACTGTCTGGTTGGTGGCCGTTGGACGGGCAGACACCTCATCATCGTAGTAGCCCGCGGAGCCGCAGCGGAGCGTGTAGCGGCCCGCAGGAATGGTGAGTTTGTAGCAGCCGTCGGCATCCGTGATACCGATTATCTGGGTGCCTTTCACCACAATGGTAGCTCCTACCAATGGATCTTTGTCCACGTCTATCACGCGCCCTTGAATCGTCATCATGGGCACTCGGGCGCTAGCCGTCGTTGTCGTTACACGAGGCGCCTCTGCCTCTTTTTCATCTTCTGCTACCTCCCCTACAGTCGTTGCAACGGTGTTGCTAGCCAGCAAAGCGTCGTCTGCATATCCTTGAGCATAGCTACCCATGCTTACTACGAGTAGCAGTACAACAAGAACGAGCGTGGTAAGCAGTGATTTCATTTGTGCTAGCTTGATAATGTTCGTAGTGACAATATCGCCCCGGTTGTGTCATGGCTAGAGTTCAACTCATTGAACAGTATCCTTCTTCCGATCAGGCATACAAATATATTGTACTATTATCAGAAATCCATATCACTTTAAAATTTTTTATTCCAAAATTGACTAAAATTATTCTAATAATGAGCCAATGACTTTTCACTGAATCAGGCGTATTTAGGGAATTTTTGCATATATAGTTTCATAATGGGTTGCGTTATGCTATTACACTTCCTTTGCTACTTACGAGTAAAAAGAGCGTTTTACTTATAATGAGCACACATACAGCATGACACGAACCATAATTACTACCTTGGCAATATCATATTATCAGAATAGCCCATCTGTCTTGCAAACGCAAGAATCCCGCACGTTGTCGTACGGGATTCTTATTAGACAGTGTAATCGTGGGAAACGAAAACGCTAGTCGTGCGCCGGGCGCGAGGGGCCGCTTGGGGCATCTTCGCCAAAATCCTGGTCCTGGGTGCGGATGCTGTTGCCCATTTCGTAGCTACCTTCTTTGGTGAAACCCGGCCCTTGGGCGTTTTCGCCTTCGGCATGGTGCTCGTTGCCACCCTGGGGATGGGTTTCGTCGCCGCCGATGTGCAGGTTTTCGAGTTGATCTTTCTGGTTGCTGCGCTGTTTGTAGCCGTTGGCTCCGGTATAGCGTGCCGCCGAAGGGTCGCTCATCTCTTTGCCATTGCTCTGGCTTTCGTCAAAATCCTTTTCGTTTTCGAGCTGCTCGTTTTTCGGAATAATGTTTTCCTGGTCGGTGATGCTACCGTCTTTATCTGTGGCCATATGCTGAGGATGAATTGCGTGGGAAAATACTCTCTAGCAATACGCAGTCCGGCAAGCATAGTTGGGGATGCTTAGGGCCAGTAGATGGTTTAAAGCTGTGCTCATGCAGTGCCCTGAGCGCAGATAGCACAGCGTTGCACGTATGAGCATGATTTGCAACGTAATGCAGCATCCTCATTCTACCCATACCCCATTATCTGACCACTAGAAACTATGCGGCTGGGGTTCCTGCTTGTCCCCGTACCAGCGGCGACGAAACCAGAAAGCCAGGTTGACTAAAGCAATCAGGGCCGGCACCTCAATCAGCGGACCAATAACGCCCGCGAAGGCCTGGCCCGAGTTCAACCCAAATACGCCAATGGCTACCGCAATAGCCAGTTCGAAGTTGTTGCCGGTGGCGGTGAAGGCAATGCTGGCATTTTCGGCATAATCGGCTCCCAGGTACTTGCCTGCCGCAAAGCTGAGCACAAACATGATTCCGAAATATAAGGCCAGTGGCAAGGCGATGCGCAACACATCGAACGGAATACGCACTATAGTTTCGCCTTTTAAACTGAACATCACGACAATCGTGAGCAGTAGGGCTACTAGCGTAATGGGGCTAATAGCCGGGAGGAAAGTCTGCTCGTACCATGTGTCTCCCTTCAGCCGCCGTAACACCAAGCGCGAAAGAAAGCCAGCCGCAAACGGAATACCCAGGTAGATGAGCACGCTCTGGGCAATGTCGCCAATGCCGATGTTCACGGCGTAGCCTTTCAGGCCGAAGTAGGGCGGCAGCACGGTAATAAACAGCCAAGCCAACACCGAGTAGAACAGCACCTGAAAAATAGAGTTGAGCGCCACCAACCCGGCCGCGTACTCGCGGCTACCGTCGGCCAAATCGTTCCATACCAACACCATAGCAATGCAACGGGCAATGCCAATCAGGATCAGGCCCATCATGTACTCGGGCCTATCAGGCAGCAGCCACACGGCCAGTAAAAACATAAGCAATGGCCCCAGAATCCAGTTCAGAAACAAGGATAAGCCAATAATGCGCGTGTTCTTAAAGACCTTCGGCAGCTGCTCGTACTTCACCTTAGCTAGTGGTGGGTACATCATCAAAATCAGGCCTAAGGCCAGCGGTACGTTCACTGTGCCTACTGAGAAGTAATTCACGGCTTCGTTGATGTCGGGTACGAAATAGCCCAGCGCGACACCCAGCGCCATCGCCAGGAATATCCAGAGCGTAAGGCCCCGGTCAAGACCCGAAAGTTTCTTTTCTGCCAGCACGACAGGGGTTGCCGGAAGGGGTTGAGGGAGCGTGTTCATGGAGAGGTAGGGAATACGTTACGTCAGGCCGATGTACGGGCTGCGTCGCTCCAGCAGCACGGTGTTGCGCCATACACCGTGGTGCTGGCCAATCCGCTCGCGGTAGCCAACGACGCGAAAACCAGCCTGCCTGTGCAGGCCAATACTGGCTGTATTCTCGGCAAAGGTGCCGGCTTGTAACGTCCAGATACCATGCGCTTCCGAGTCGAGAATGAGGCTTTGCAGCAACTGCCGACCCACGCCTTGCCGGCGGGCGTCAGCGGCGATGTACAGGCTGATTTCAGCAACCCCGCCGTACACGCAGCGGCTCGATACGGGCGAAAGGGCCGCCCAGCCCAGCACTGCACCACCAGCAATAGCGACCAAGCGGCTGTGAACCAGGTGCGCCCGGTCCCAGGCCTCCCATGTGGGTGCCTGGGTTTCAAAGGTGGCGTTGCCAGTGGCTATACCCTGCTCGTATATGGTGCGCACGGCGGGGTAGTGCGCGGTGGTCATTGGTTGAATCTGCATGGCAGAACGGCTTAATATGCCTTGCGCAGCATATCGGCATACGCATTGGGCAGCGGCGAATCTTCCACGGCTTTTGCCGCTTTCTCCACATCATACGCCACACGAATCAGCTCGGAACGCACGCCGTCCGGGCTGATTAGCTGCGTGTCCTCATCGAGGTGCAGCAGCTGGTAGGCGGCGCGGGGGTCGCCGTCTTTAGGCTTGCCCACCGAGCCAATGTTGAGCGCATGCCGGTAGCGGGTTTCGCCTTCTACCTCATAGGCGAAGGTGCGGTGGTAGGGCTTATGCGTGTGCCCAAAGAGCAGAATGTCGGCTTGGGCATCGGCCAGCACCCGCAGAAAGCTGGCTTCGGGTCGGTCTTCAAATAGGTATTCGTTGATTTTGCGCGGGGAACCATGCACCATCAGCAAATTCAGCGTACACGGCTCGTCCTCAAAGTCGAGACGCATGTGCTTGGGCAGCAAGCGTAGGTAGCGCCGTTCGTCGTCGCCCATTACGTGGTTGGTGTAGGCAATACTCTGCGCGCCCAGATCCTTTTCAGTGTCGGTTTTGTAGGCGCAGCCGCAGTTGCTACTAGCCAGGCCAATGCCTTGGTCGTAGTTGCCAGCCAGGGTAGGAATACCCCGACGGCGCACCTCGTTCACTACCTCATTGGGCCAAGGCGCATAGCCTACCAAGTCGCCGAGGCAGAAGATCATGTCGGGGCGGCGCTGCTCCATGTCGGCCAGCACTGCTTCCAACGCCGGCAGGTTACCGTGCACATCGGAGAAAAAGGCAATCGTCATCAGAAACAGAAAGAAGAAGTTAGGAAAGAGGAAACCAGACCTGCAAAACGGCGCTTCCCTTCCCGGTAGCGCCGTTGAAAAGGGTTAGCAGCATCCGCCGCCGGGCGTGCAGGCCAGCATTTGCAGTTGGGGTGGGGCAACCTCTTTGCTTGGAATGCCACAGGCATCCTGCGCCAGGCAGGCCGTTTGCTTGGGTAGGAGCACAAAGTCCTGCCCGTCGAACGAGAGGCCAAATTTGCCTATGGTGGCCTGCTGATACTCAACCTCGATATCCAAATCTTCCTGGCCCAGAATTTTCTCTGATAGCGCGAGAATGTGCAGGAACTTCTGTGGAGCCAGGCGATGGTCGTAGTCACCGGCTTCCCAGAGCTGGAAGTTGGCAACCGTTTCCTGGCGCTCCACGCCGCCGCAGTCAATGAAATGCTTGCTCACCAACCCCACTTCCGTCACATGGAAATGCGGGGGTAAATACTCGCCCGAGGGTAGGCGAAAATGAACAGCGTCGAGCCCAGCCAATGACTGCTTCATTTCGGAGATTTTCATCGTCAGTAAGTAAGGTGAATAAAAAGATTAGCAGGCGCAGGCATCGTCGGGGCCGCAGGCCGTGCCGCTTGTTGCCTCTATGAAAAAGCTGACAAACTGCTGCTGCACCCGTTGTAGCAATTCGGTATTGAGGCAATAGCAGACCGTGAGGCCGTCAATCTCTCCTTTTATTAACTCCAGCGCTTTCAGCTCCTGTAGGTGCTGCGACACTGTGGTGCGCGAGAGCGGCAACTCAGCAGCAATATCGCCGGAGATGCAGGTTTGCTTGCTGGCCAGCAACTGGATAATAGCTACTCTGGCCGGATGGGCCAGGGCTTTGGCCACGCGGGCTAACTGCTGCTGCTCGGCGGTGAAAGCCTCGGTTTTAGCGTAAGTCATGGATAAATGGATGACAACAGTAACTTTATGTCGTAAATATACGACACAATATGACGCATGTTTACGACATGCGGTTTTTAGTTGTAATTAGCTACACTAATCTGAGTTTTGCAGCCATGTGTAACTTGACCACTACGACCAAACCTGCGTACTCAGAATGTTTTCGGACTTTTGCTCCTCTTTCAGCCGGTAGCGTCCTTCTGCTTACCCTTAGCTCCCTCCTACCCGTGGATTTTTCTAAACTTTACCATCCCAGCGCCCTCAACAGCTATCAGTTCATTGCCCTCACAGGTCTCATCATGAGCGGTGGGGCGCACCTGTTGTTGCATTTTGTGTTTCACCACACGGTGCAGGGCTTCAATTGGCTCTACGTGTGTTGGGCTGCTTTATATGTGATAGGTACGCTACGCAACCTCTTCGGCAAGCCTGATGCGGGCCACCATCATCACCACTAAGAAAAGTGAAGTTGTGAAAAGTGAGATTGTGAATGAGTATCATTCTGAACAGCGCGAAGGCCCTTTTCACGGCTGAACCAATCGTTGTTACGGTTGTCGTTCAGCCGTGAAAAGGGCCTTCGCGCTGTTCAGAATGACAGTTTGCTCTAACGCACTACCCCGCTATTTCTAGTTGTTCTTCAGGTAGATTTGGGCTTCACGGCACATATCCGATTTGCGCTCGGCGCGCTCTGCTACTACGGCGTAGTACTGCTTGGCGCGGCGCACGTCTTTTTCGCCGTTTGCCAGGTGTGCTAGGTTCAGGTTGGCGTAGAGATAGAAGCCGCTCTGCGTTTCGCTGGTGCTTTCGGCAAATACGATGCAGCGCTGGTAGTATTCCTTGGCTTTAGCCAGGTTGCGCACTTTGTTCTGCATAATCCACCCCATGAAGTAGGTCGCGTAGCGGCCGCTAGTGCCTTCGTAGCCGGGTAGGCCTCGGTTTAGCTTGTCCAGAATGTCCTTGCTGATCTTCTCGCACTCCCAAAATTCGCCTTCGTTGAAGCACAGCATGGCGTACAGGCGCTCGAAGTAGGCATTGTCGGGGTAGGTTTGGTGGAGCTGCTGGGCTACGGCCAAGGCTTCGCGGGCCGAGTTTTTTTGCTCAGACAGGACTTTCATCAGAAAGTATTTGGCCTCCGGCGCGGCATAGAAGCCATTGTTAGCCACTATGCGCAATTGCTCAACACCTAATTGTTGGTTGCCTTTCGGGAAAAACAGCAGCACGGGCCGCAACAGCTTGTAGGTTTCTGACAACCACACCGAGTAGTAGTTGATCAAAGCCTGACCGCACAGAAACTCGGGGCTCAGGTCGTTGGCCTGCTTGCTAATTTCAAGGTAGTCGAGGGCGCGTTTGCTACTTACGGTCACGCGGCGCCAGTTGTGCCGCTCGCCGTTCAGGCGGGCATCAAACCCGTAGGCGGCAGCCAGAAAAAAGCAGGCTTCGTAGTTTTTGTTATCGGCTTCGTAGAGGCGCGTAGCGTAAGTAATGGCGGTATCCATGTAGGCAAACAGCAGGTTATCATACTGCTTGGTTTGCGCAATGTTGGGCATAATCTTCCACCAGGTAGTCAGGCCCATCAGGAAGTAGGGCATGGGGTGCTGGGGGTAGCGCCGACGGAGCGAACGGAATTGCTTCTCGGCTTTGTCGTACTTGAAGTTGTAGAGGTTGTGCATGGCCCCATCCAGCTCCGTCTGAATGTCCTTGTCCAGCAGCAGCCAGCCGTCGATTTCCACCGCGCTGGGCAACACGTCTACGTTCTCTATATCAATGTTGCGGATGGGTGCCTCTTGTCGACTGGTCGTGTCTGGCTGTTGCTGCGCGTGCAGCAGCAAGGGTAGTAGCAGAAGTAATAGGAAGAAGTAAAACTTTTTGCTCATACACGAATGGTTGGGGCGGGCGTGGCAACCAATAGTAACATAGGCTTTTTGCTATCTACACAGCCAGCAGCCATTTCATTTTATCCAAAAAGCGGTGACATCATCTTGATAGTACCGCTAGTAGTTAGCTGTAATCTCTTATCTATGCGATACAACAAGCTTGGCTTAGCAATATTAATGCTGTTTTTGCACTTCATCCATATTGAACCAATATCATAAGCACAATTTGCCTTTTTAGATATATTTAAACTGTACTTTTACATGATAACACTATACTAATACACGAAGTATATTCTTGTTTATATACTGTAATTCCCAAAAAAACACTCGTAACATAAAAAGAGAAGCCTTTCGGGCTCCTCCTTATTATATACTACATTTTCAACTACCTATTTTCTATAGGAAAGCCAATAGCGCTTTGTAAAACTGGTCTGGCACCTGCACATGCGGAATGTGCCCTACTCCGGCTAGCGGCACTAGTTTGCTTCCTTTTATCTGGTTGGCAGTGCGGCGGCCAAGCGCCGGGTACTGCCCCAACGTTGCCAATACGCTAGGGTCACGCACGAGACCTTTGCCCACTACCGTGCGGTCGTCTTGCCCAATAATGAGCAGGGTAGGCACCTGCACCCGCGCAAACTCGTAGCACACAGGCTGTTGATAGATCATGGCGTACGTGAGGGCGCTGGCTAGGGCCACTTTGGCGTAATCGGGGTGGGCGAGTTGCGCGGTAAGTGGGGCCAGCCACTCTTCGTGCGTGGCAGGGTAGCCGTTGGGGTAGTAGCTCTGGTGGTAGGCGCGCATACTTTGTGCGGTAGTATGCAGTTCCTGCGCCGTGGCTTCGTCGGTGCTTCGGAAAGGCACCGCCAGCCGGTAGTCTTCGAGTCCAATGGGGTTTTCGAGCACCAGTTTCTCGGTGGTTTCGGGGTAGAACAGGGCGAAGCGCGTGGCCAGCATGCCACCCATGCTGTGCCCTACCACCACGGCCCGCCGGATGCCCAGCGTATCGAGCAGGTGCTTGGTGTTGCGCGCCAATTGGTGAAACGAGTAGTGGATATCCGGCTTATCCGACTTGCCAAAACCGATTTGATCGGGCACTACCACCCGAAAGCCGGCCTGCGTGAGCGTTTGCACCGTACCGCGCCAGTAGGCGCCGAAAAAGTTTTTACCGTGCAGCAACACCACCGTGCGCCCGTTGGCTTTGGCGGTTGGTGCCACGTCCATATAGGCCATTTGCAAGCGCTGGCCTTCCAGGCGCAACGGCAGGTGGTGCACGGGGTAGGGATAGGCGTAACCATCGAGGGTGGCGTTGAGTGACATCAGCCCTACGCCCGATTGGGCGTACCCAACACCAGCCGCTCCCAACCACCAAGTTAACACGAACAGAAAAACCGTAAAACGCATACAAAAGGTTGTTGATGATACCTCCCCAACAACCCTATTCCATCAGGGTTTACTTTTTCTGACCTACCCGTTGGACTGAAGCTTCAGGTGCAACTCTATTACGCGGGTGTCCTCATCACTCCATACTACGTTGCGGACATCCTCCACCCGAATTGCCGCCAAGCCATCGGCCACTCCGAATTCGGTGTAGCATTCCAGTAGCGCTTCGCGCTCCGTTAGTTGCCGCACGTAACCATAAAAACTAGTGGAAAGGTATGTGCTTAAATACACCAATTGCTCGTGCTCGCGCGCCATTTCCAATAGGTAGGGCGTGCTTAATTCACTTACCGTAAGGAAAGAGGGTGTTTTCACGCTAGCGTACACCCGATCCAGATTATTGGCTTTAAACTCCACATTGCGAATGTATTGGTCGTTGAAATCAACTTGAAATACATCGCTCAGATTGAATGACTGCATGCCTGTTTGCATACCATCGCGATTGATGACGCGCAGCAGAAGCACATCTTCACTGTAGCTCTGCACAAACCCAACGGCAAAACGCCCCGGTTCGCCCGCGTTGCTGCGGATACCTACCATTCGCTGCTCCTGTTGGGCACGCGCAAATAAGTCGTTATAGACACTCATAGCCGTTGCTTGCCATATGTTAGCGCATCGACGACTCGCGGATGTGCAGCTGAGGCTTGAGCACGACACGGTGGGGCGCAAAATTGTCGCTGCGCTTGAGCATTTGCAGAAACAGCTGCACCGCCGAGTGCCCCATCTGCTCGCCCCGCTGGTCCACCGATGTCAGCTTGGGTGTGGTGAGGGTAGTGAACGGCTCGTTGCTGAAGCCCGCCAGGGCAATATCCTGCGGCACCCGAATGCCCTGGGCATGCAGCACCTCCAGCGCCCCCGCCACAGGAATGTCACCGGACCCGAAAATAGCATCAGGTGGCTCGGCGAGTTGCAACAGCTCACGCATAGCCTGCTCGCCGGCGTTCTGCTGGAGTTTGGGCAGGAAGTGCATCAGCTGCTCGTCGTGGGGTAGGCCAAACGCTTGCAGGGCGTTGAGGTAGCCCTTGTGGCGGTTGCTGTAAATGTTTAGGTGCTGCGGCCCGGCAAAGTGGGCAATGCGGCGGCAACCCTGCTCCAGCAAGTGGCGCACGGCCATGTAGGCCCCCTGGTGGTCGTCGAGCACCACGCCGCTCACGCTGGACACCTCCGGCATCCGGTCAAAAAACACCAGCGGAATATTCTGCTGCCGTACTTTCTCGAAGTGCTGAAAATCGTGCGTGGTGCGGGCCAGCGACACCAGAATGCCTTCTACCTGCGCGTTCAGCAGGGCGTCGATGTTGTTCTTTTCGCGCTGCACGTCCTCGTTCGACTGGCAGATCATCACGTTGAAGCCTGCCTTGCTGGCTACGGTTTCGATGCCGTGCATGATCGACGGGAAAAAGTGCCCGTTGATGTGAGGCACAATCACACCCAGCATATTGCTACGGCCCCGGCGCAGGGCGGCAGCCAGGTGGTTGGGCTGGTAATTCAGCTCTTTGGCTACTTCCCACACGCGCTGCTTGGTAGCCTCGCTGATGTCGGCGTGGCCATTGAGTGCCCGTGAAATAGTAGAAGGCGACAGGTTCAGGATCTTTGCAAGGTCCGTGATGGAAGCGCGTTTGTTGAGTTTTTGTGCCACGGCGTTATGCGTATACGGTAAGGTAAGCATACGGAGAATACCCGCATACCATTTTCCGCTCATTGTTCAGAAAAGAAGCCAGGGCTAACGATGCAAGTATCCATCCGAGGACACCCATTATTGGCCGCTTACTGGCTTAATCAGCAAATTACCGGCATAAATGCAAATGCAAGCAACGTTAGTACGTTATTTCTTATTTAATTTTTTCCGTGTACTCTCCCTGTAATAGCTGCATCGTTGGTGATGCAACCTTCTCAACGGAAAACAAGCGTAAATAAGTCTAACCCGGCAGCCTAGCTGCTTGTTTAAGTGCCCTACCCTACTGCATGCCATAAGGTGCCCGGGTTACGGACTTTAGCCGACGCAAGCGGCCGTTCCATGTAATCTGGCGCAACAGCAAATGCGGGTAATCGTGGGCAAACCAATACACGTTTTGTTTCTCCTTATTAAGATTGATGGTTACGCGCCAGCTGGCCGCCAGCGTATCGGTGGCAGCCTGGTCGGCTACCGTTACGTGGGCCTGGTAGAGTAGCGGCGGCGCGGCGCTGCTGGTTTGCTGCTGCCCGGCAATGGTTACATCAAACGAGGGTAGATCTGCAAACCTGAGGCTGCGTAAGCAATAGCTCAACGCATCCTCAAACAGCACCTCGTGGCGCAGCAGGCGCCGACCGGCACCCTGGCCATCGTGGTAGGAGTTGTAGGTTTCTACGTACTGCAAGTCATCATCCACAAACGCCTTAAATGTGTTGCCGGCGGGCTCTTGCAGGGTAGTAGTAAGCTTATGTAGCACCGTGGGCCGGTCGCGCCGGAAAAACAGCGTGGTTAGAAAATGAAAAGGCGGCATAGCCGTCGGCAGCGAGCCGAACTGGCTGATGTGCATCACCGGAAAAACATCGTTGCGCCGGAGACTGTCCGTGCGCACATCAAACTGCTGGTTGAACTCCTCCAACTGCGTTACCTGGGTCAACTCGTAGGATAGCGCCTCGCCGTTGATAACCTGCTGGGCGTCGTAGCGCACAATTTCGGCTAGGCCGTCTTCCCACAGCGGGCGCATGGCCCAGTCATTATCAAAATACGCATCGAAGTGTTGCCGCCGCAAGGCTGGCACCGACTCTCCTCGCTGCTCGCCGGGGTCGGTGGGTCCTGAGGAGCAGCCAACCAGCAGTAGCATGGTGCCAATGCAAGTCATTATCGCCTTCCAGTGCATTGTTCTACTCATAAGCTATGTACGCCAGATCCTGCTGTCTCTACAGGCGCGTGTGTTCCCTACTACTGTATATATTCCCTTACTCGCAGGCAGACGCCACTAGGCCAGTAAGCGCACCCGCATTTGTACCCGCTCGCCATTTTTCGCTGGTAAGCGGCTCTACTATAATACGGTCTTCCTCATCGAAATAGCGCGCCAAGCCGCGCACAATGCCTAGCGCCAGCCCTCCCATACGCCGCGGCGACACATACTCAATAAATACTTCGTCGGGGGCCACGCGGCGCACGTCCAGCACAGGCGGCCTATAGCCTTCGTGCGCGGCCCTCACCTGCGTGTGCATGGCCGTTTCGGTGTGCTCCAGCATATCCAACGTCCGCCACTCCGGCCGGATGTACTTCTGGTACATATACAGCAAGTCCGGCACCAAGTACTCCCCAAATTTCTCGTGCAGCTCATCGGCCGAAAGACCAGTCATTTCAGCTGCCTGCCCTACCAGGGCATACATGTGCTCGTCGGGGTACACGTTGCGGTGGTCGAAGTCCACCTCCGTAAGCCCGGAGTGCTCTACTAGGCGCACCCAGGTACTATGGTCGTACTGCGTTTGCACGTAGCGTTTCAGCAGCGAAAAGATGGTCCCGTGCACGAATTAAAAGGCGAAATAGATAAAATCTAGCCTATATACGCAAAAAAGCGCTTCATAGCCAATAGTTCAGCTACGAAGCGCTCGTGAGGTGAGTGACAGGCAACGACTTCTGATGAAATTGTTGCCTGTTATTAGATATTGCCTACCACCGTCATCGTCGATAGTGTGGGGGTAGGACTGCCGCCGGCGTCCTCTACAGTCATGGCAAAGGCCTGAGCGCTGGCAATATCTTTCATGTGTTGCAGGCTTTCACCAGAAGCGGTGGCGTAGTCCAGCACACCCGCATCTACGGGCTTGCCGTTATCGAGGGCCCACAGCTGGTATTGCTTGCCTGCGGGCGGTTCGGGTAGGCTGCGCACATCCACATACACCGTGCGGGTGTTGGGATTATAGAGCACCTTGGCGCGGGCCTTGGGTGCAGCAGGCGTGCCGTTCAGCGCTACCGTCCGAAACTCGTCGCTGCGCAACACCGACAACTCATTGGTTTGATCGCCCAATCGTTTCTCCACCGCCATGTGCGAGGCCGCCAGCAACGACCGGTCGCTTTCCACGGCGGCCAAGCTGGTTTCGGCGTTCTGCCATTTCGAGTAGAGCAAGAAGTTGATGCCCACGCTCAGCAGCAAAAACGCAATGGAAGCGGCCATCAGCCAGTTGAAGCGGGGCGCAGCTGGTGCGGCTTCTTCTACTGGCGCCGAGCTGATGGAGCGCACCACTGGCTCGGGTGCGGCCACGGGCACCGAAGCAGCTGCATCGGCGTCGGCGTCGATGGCGGCTTTCCAGCCGGCCAACACCCGGTTGCGCATGTCGGCAGGGGGTGTTTGGGCATACTGTGCCGCATAGCCGCTGAGGGCTTCAATCACGCTGTCCAGCTCCTGCCGGATAGCGGGGTGCATAGCAGACAGGCGTTCTACCTCTGCCTGTTCTACTGCTGGTAGCTCGCCGAGGGCGTACTGCTCCAGAATGCCTGATTCGATGTATTCCTGAATGTCCACGGCTATCGAATCAATTTTGATAATACCTTAATTGCTGCCCGGGCCCGAGTTTTTACGGTGCCCAACGGCAAGTCGAGTTCTTCTGCCACTTCGCTTTGAGTAAAACCGCCAAAGTATAACAGGTCAATCACTTGTTTCTGTTCAGGGTTGAGCTGATTTGTGATTTCCTGCAATCCAATATGCTCAGGCTGAAACCCGGAGGAGGCCGCCTGACGCATGGCACCACTATCCTCCAATGGTGTCATGCGAGTACCTACGCGGTACTGTCGAGAGCGGATTTTATCAATGGCTAAATTGCGGCAAATATTCAGTACCCACGTAAAAAGCCGCCCTTTGGACGAATCGTAGAACTGAAAGGAATGCCAGATTTTGACCAGACCTTCTTGCAACACGTCTTCGGCTATTTCTTCCTTCTTTACGATGCGCAGGATGACCCCGTACAGCGCTGCCGAATATTTGTCATAAAACAAGGTCATGGCTGACTCGTCGCGGTCACGCAAGCGCTGTACGAGCAGTTCCTCCGGGTAGGAGGTCGATGACTCTAGGGTAGTAGCTGACACAGATTAGTACAATAAATGGGCGAGTGAAGCAGCGGTGGGGAGGGCCCGATAGGGTGGCAAAATACGGGATAAAGTTTTATTCGCGTAGTGCGACTTGCTTTCCTCGGTGCGGCCCCTACCCTCTCCAGCCTTCTACGTGCTTTATGGTTGTGGTTGTGTTATAAGTTTTCGGGTAGGGTAGCCGCAAGCGAGTGGGACCGCGTAACTATATCTTTTGACGCTTGTTTTTCCGTAATGGCTATCACTTCTATTAATCCCCACACCGGGCAAGTGCTGCAAGAATTTGCGCCTTTTGCCTGGGCCGAAACCGAAGATATCTTACGACAGGCGCACGAGGCTGCCGCCACATGGCGCACCACCTCCTTTGCGCATCGCGCCGAGCGAATGCGCCGCGCCGCCGCTCTGCTACGGGAGCGGGAGCAAGAACTGGCCCACCTAATGAGCATCGAAATGGGCAAGCCCATTGCCGATGGCCGCGCCGAGGCGCAAAAGTGCGCCACCACTTGCGATTACTACGCCGAGCACGCCGAGCGTTTTCTGGCGGATGAACTTGTGAAGACAGAAGCCCAGCGCAGCCTAATTGCCCACGAGCCGTTGGGCGTGGTGCTAGCCATCATGCCCTGGAATTTTCCGCTGTGGCAGGTTATCCGCTTTGCCGCGCCGGCGCTGATGGCTGGCAACGTGGGCCTGCTCAAGCACGCGCCCAACGTACCGCAGTGCGCCCTAGCGCTGGAAAAGATTTTTCACGATGCCGGTTTCCCGCCTGCTACCTTCCGCACCCTGCTTATCGATACGGACCAAGTAGAACCGCTGCTGGCCGACGACCGGGTGCGGGCCGTAACCCTCACCGGGAGTACCCGCGCCGGTGCCAGCGTGGCGGCACTGGCTGGCAAATACCTCAAGAAAAGCGTACTGGAGCTGGGCGGCTCCGATGCGTTTATTGTATTGGCCGACGCTGATTTGAACGTGGCAGCCAAGAATGCTGCCCAGGCGCGCATGATCAACGCAGGGCAGAGCTGCATTGCGGCCAAACGCTTCATTGTGGAGCAGCCGGTAGTGGACGAGTTCACCCAGAAGTTGAAAGAGCACATGGCGGCCTTTCAAACTGGCGACCCACTCGACGAAGCCACGCAATACGGCCCCCTCGCCCGCCCCGACCTGGCCGATACGCTTACCCAGCAAGTGCAGGATTCCGTAGCCAAAGGCGCCCACATTGCGCTAGACGGCGGCCAGGACGCACCCGGCGCTACCCTGTTCCGGCCCATGATCCTGACCAACGTACAACCCGGCCAGCCGGCCTACCACGAGGAGTTCTTTGGCCCGGTGGCGCTGGTGCTGGAAGCCTGCGACGCCGACGATGCCATTCGCCTCGCCAACGACTCGCCCTACGGCCTGGGTGGCTCCATCTGGACCCGCGACGTGGCGCGCGGCGAGGCCCTGGCCCGCCGCATAGAAGCCGGCGCAGTATTCGTCAACGCCATCGTGAAGTCGTCACCCGAAATGCCGTTTGGGGGCGTGAAGCAGTCGGGCTATGGGCGGGAGCTTTCCTACCTGGGTATTCGCGAGTTTGTTAATCAGAAGAGCTTGTGGATTGCGGCGGAGGAGAAGCCGGAAGAGAAGAAAACGGAGTAAGTTGATATAAAGGCATCTGTCATCCTGAGCTTGCGAAGGACCTTCTCACGCCTGAGCGACAGGCGTAACAACTACTCGTTCAACTGGCAGAAGGTCCTTCGCTCTCCTCAGGATGACAGACGTTTTTTCTACTTACCATTTCACCATTTCAACAATACCCCAGCACCTTATACACCACATACCCAACCAATTCGTGGAGCAGTATACTCCAGTTGGCCAAGGCGCCGGCATCGGGTAGCAGCCAGTAAGCGAGGGTTGCCTGACGGTTAGCGGAGTAGTAGCCCGCCGGAAAAGGTATGGGGTGCAGCCCTACCTGCCGGAAGCAGCCCAGTGCCCGGCGCTGGTGAAAGGCGGACGTGACCAGCACCAGCGACTTGATTTCCGGGTGCTGAGCGAGTAGCTGCCGAGTGTACAGCGCATTTTCGCGGGTGTTGCGGCTGCGTTCCTCCAATAGAATGTCCTGCGGCGGCACGCCCGAGAGGCGCAGCAGCGTAGCCAGTTGGGCAGCCTCGGAGCGCCCGGTTTTGCTACCCCCTACCTCCCCCGAGCCACCCGACACGATGATGCGCCGGATGCGGCCGGCCCGGTACAGCCACAGGGCATTGGTGAGGCGGTCGGCACCGGTGCTGAGGTATACCCGATCGTGGGGCGACTTGCTGCCCTTGGTGATACCCGTGAGCAGCACACCGGCATCTGACCGAGTTGGCAACTGCGTGGGCCGCACCGGCGGCAGCTCCCAGGCCAGCAGCGCTTCGTTGAGGAGGGCACCGTTGGTGAGCACCACAAACAGCACGGCGCAAGCCACCAACAACCGGCGCGACCACCTGGGACGGCGCACAACTACAGCACCCAGTAGCAACGCCAGCAGCCACACGGCTGGCATAATGGCGTAGAACAGAATCTTGGAAAGCAGAAAAAAACACGTCCGCAAAACTACACAAGTGTGGAGTTGCGGGCGTGTTTAACGCGCAGATAACATAATCCTTACACGACTGGCGTAGGCGTGTAATTCAGTAGCTGAACAAGATACCCCTTCACTTCCTCTTCCGTTTTCAGCGTATCGCACTCCAGCATACGGCCTTTGTAATAAATGACAAAAAACGGAGCAACACGCTCATCCATCATCTTCTTCGCCACGGGGTTCTGGTCCGAATCGAGTCGTAGGAAGGCAATGCCCTGGTAGGCTGGTTCGGCAGCAAACTTCTCGAACGGCGGCGCCAGCAGTTCGCAGACAGCGCAATTTGCTGAAGTGAACTTGGCAATCACCTTGGGGTAGTCATGAATCAGCGTGCGTAGGCCTTCGTCGTTCGTATCGATTATTTTCATGGACAGCATATTTCGGGCGGCAAAGATAGGGGGTTGAGTGGGTGTCTGTCCTGCGCAGACACAAAAATGAACCCATAAATTCCCATATTGACATATTGCGTGGGCACACGCTACCATAGGAAGTAGATCGTCTACATGGAAAAGCCAGACGACGGAGTTGCTTAAACACCGTCGTCTGGCTTTTCCATGTGGGCTATCAAGAAGCTTCCTCTACGCTACTCAGCCTTTCTCAGCATTAGCTGCCGGATGTATTTCACCGGGGCGTTGCCGTAGCTCAGGAATTGTTCGTTGAACTGCTTCACACTGAAATCGTTACCCTCGCGCTTTTTCACTTCCTCGCGCAGACCATAGATATCGGTGTAGCCGCTGAAGTAGCTGCTGAGCTGCACCTGGCTGAGGGTAGCACGGCGCCACTTGTTGCGGGCCTCCGTTTCTTCCTGAAAACCGTCGCGGCGCAGCATGGCCACGGCTTGCGCCTCGGTGATGTTGCCGGCGTGCACCTCGTGGTCGAGGATGGCGTTCAGGGTCACGCGCATGTTCCACTTGTCCCACATCAGCCAGATTTCATCGGAGCCGCCAGCATAGCCATTTTCCAGCATCATGCGCTCCGAGTACACGGCCCAGCCCTCAATCATGGCGCCGTTGCCGAAGATGCTCTTGATGAGCGAGGGCGCGCGGTTAGCATACACCAGTTGCGTGTAGTGGCCCGGAATAGCCTCGTGGATGTTCAGGATTTGCAGGGTGTAGTCGTTGTACTCGCGCAGGTAGCTCTCGGCCTGAGCGTCGGTGAGGTTGTCCAGGGGCTCCACGTTGTAGTAGGTGTCGGCTCCCTTATCGTAGGGGCCGGGGGCTGATACGCTGGCACCCGCGCCACCGCCGCGCATATATTTGGGCGTTTCGCGCACTACCAGCGGCTTGCTGGGGTCCTGGGTCAGCAGCTTCTTGTCGTCGACGAACTTGGTGAGGGTAGGAATCTGAGCCTTCACCGCGTCCACGAAACCATTTTTTCGCCACGTGCTTGGCGGATAGCTTGCTGATAACCTGCTGAATCAGGGTCAGCGTGTCGGCGGGCTGGGGCTGATTGGGGAAATATTTGGGCCAGAGATGGGTAGCGCGCACTTGCATATCGCGCAGCAGTTCCTGCTTGTGCGCCAGGGCTTTTTGGTACACCTGCTCAGCCGTATAGCTCGACTGAATATCGTAGGCGAATTTCTTATCAAACAGGGCTTTGCCCAACCGGAAGCTGCGAAAGTTCTTTTTCGGCATCACTTCTTCCTTCAGAAAGCGCACATACTCCTGCATGGCCAGCCGCGTCACGCCAATGCGCGTGGTAAGCTGCTGCTTTTCCTGTTCCGACAGCCCCGAGCGAGCCACTGAATCGGCCAGTGCTTTCCCGAATACGTCCATCCCGCCCTGCGTTTGCAGAATGGCCAGCTCGGTGTGCTCTTTTGTAGGCCGACTAATATTGGCTTTGGCCGCTTCGTAGTAGTCCGTTGTGCGGTTGATTTTCAGGGAGATATTGCGCAGGCGGCGGTCCAGGGGCTGGTAGCGGCCGTTCAAGATTTCGGCTACCCCCCCGCTAACGTTGTAGTTCGAGGGGTCCCACTGCCAGGTTTGCAGGGTGTCGTTGTACCAGCGGGCGCCGTGCAGGTAGTTCTGCATCAGCTGGTAATCAATCTGGTTGTCGGTTGATAGCTCGTTGAGCTGCCACGTTTGCATCTCTTTCAGGCGACGCGCCACAAAGGCGGCCTCTACCTGCCGCCGCCCTGCCGAGGGAATGGTCAGCAGCGAATCGTAGCGGTGGTAGCCGGCGCCGGAAGCCCACTCTGGATTGTAATACCACAGCGAATCAATGAATTGCGTTTTGTATCGCCCGAAGGCAGCATCGGGCTTGGCTTCAGCCTCCGCTATTTTACGGCTTTCCGAATCGCCTCCACAGCTAGCTAGCAAGGACGTGGCAGCCAGCAGGGTAGGCAGGATAAGTTTTGAGGAGAAAAGGTGTGGCATAGGGGGTGGTTGAATGGGGAGGCAAGGTAGGAAGGTGAGAGATAATAGTTTATATGAGTCGTTTATCATCCTGAGCGGAGCGAAGGACCTT
Organism: Hymenobacter sp. NBH84; assembly: GCF_014217645.1. NCBI lineage: Bacteria > Pseudomonadati > Bacteroidota > Cytophagia > Cytophagales > Hymenobacteraceae > Hymenobacter > Hymenobacter sp. NBH84. Next base: position 1,351,799 of record NZ_CP043644.1, on the reverse strand, counting down.
ATGCTCGTAGAACGGGTCGTATGCCTGTCGTTCTGCGGGCATAAGGTCCTTCGCTCCGCTCAGGATGACAGGCATTTTTCTATTCCTACCCTGTTCTTACGATGGGCGGCTGCAAGCCGCCCCTACCCCAACCTTTCCCCTACCCTCCCAGCAACCCCACCAGCTTCTCCAGGCTCAAGCCGCGGCGCTGGAACTCGGTGCCGAGCTTGAGCAGGTGCAGCAGCGGGCCGGTGGTGCGCGTGAGCAGGGCGTGGGCGTGTGGGTCGGGGGTGAGGAGAATTTCCAATTCCTCCAGCACGTCGGCGTAGAAAGTAGCGGCCACGCGGGCGTCGAGGATGACGAAGGCACCCCGGTCCTTCTCGCGGCGCACGAGACGCCCGAAGCCCTGGCGCAGCTTCAGGCGGGCAGCGGGGCGGTAGAACTGATTCCAGAACACGTCGTCGGCCTCGTAGCGCTTGCGGTGGCTGATGAGTACGTCGCCGAGCGAGGGGAACGGCAGGCGCCACACAATCACCTGCGAGAGGGTAGGCCCAGCAAAGTCTACGCCCGTCCACATGCGGTCTACCCCCAGCAGCACCGACTGCGCCACCCGCCGAAACCGCCGGATTTCCCACTGGCTGGCCCCACGCTGGCAAATCAGCTCGATATCGTGCGCGGCCAGCGGGGCGGCCAGCCAGTCAGCGGCAAAGCGCAGGTCTTCCACGGAGGTGAACAGCACCAGCGTGCGGCCTTCCAGCGCCACCAGCAGCGGCAGCAACGTGCGCAGTTGCGCCACGCGCCAGTTTTCCAGCGCCGCCGGTGTCAGCCCCGCCCGAAACGGCGGCAGGTAGGCCGGAATGCTGCCCAGCACCGGCTCGCGTTCCTCATCCTTGAAATCGAATACCGACGCAATGCGCTCCTCGGCCACAAACGGCACCCGCTGGTCTAGCTGTCGGCGGAAGTAGTCGAGCTTATTCTCCACATACAGCGTGGCTGAGGTGAAGATGACTGTTCGGAACAAGTCGAACAGCGGCGTGGCGGGCTCGTTGGCCAAGCGGCCAGCGGCTTGCCGGGCCACGGCCTGGCGCTCTGCGAAGGTGGCGGCTGATTCATCTTCCAACTGCTCCAACACGGCCAGGGAGGTAGGGTCGTGGGTGGTGAGGTAGGGCCAGAGGTCGTAGGGCTTGCGGATGAGGTTCCAGCCCAGCTCGTCGTGGTCGCGGGTGCGCTCCAGCACCGGCACGAAGCCCCGGCACGGGAACTCTCCCAGCAGGCGCGTGAGCACTTCCACCTGACCCAGTGCCGTATCGACCAGGCGCACGGTGCGCAGGCGCAGGCGCTCGTCGTGGTCGGGGGGCGAGTCGGATTCTTCCTCGTCCATGTCCACGGCGTTGCCCAGGTTGAGGGCTGTGCCGAGCTGCCGGGCAATGAGGCCCAGCTCGCGGGCGGCGGCGGTGAGGGGAGCCAGCAGCGGCCGAAGCGCAGCTTGCAGCGGCTCGGCCAGGGCCATGCGCCCTCCCCTACCCCCGTAGGCCGGACGCACCCATACCTCATCCTGCCAGTGCGTTTCGCCCAGCGGAAACGGCAGGCGCACCGCTTCTCGTCCGGCTGGCAGAAAGTGCTGCCCTACCTCCTGCAAACGCATTCCGACTCACTAGCAACGGCTCACGTACGGCTTCTACGGCCTGCCGCACCGTGCGCAACGCCCGACGGCGGCGCAACGGGTCGGCCGCAGCGGCAGCGGCCGCTGAGGCCAGGTGGGCCGTGAGGAGCGCATCGGCGGCGGCGGGCGTGTCGTGCATGGCTTCGGCTACTTGGTGCAGCAGGGCGGCGTGGTTCACGAGGTCATGCAGACGGGCTTCGTCCCAGGCTTCGTAGGCGCGCTGCTCAGCATCAGTGGCGCCGGGGCGCTCGTCGAGTGGAATCTTGCTCCAAAGGGCGTACTCTTCGTCGCTGAAACGGGCGTCCAGCTCACGCAGCAGGCCTTCGGGCGGACGGCGCGTGCGCTCTTTTTCCGTTGGAGCAGCTTCTTCCGGCCGGCGCGGCATGGTGCTGGGGCCACCTAGTAGCGGCTCTACTATCTCCTCCACCAACTCACGGGCATTGAAGGTGCGGGCCAGCGCCGAGCGGAAGTTGTCGGGGAAACGGTCAGCTTCGTCCACAATGCACACCTTGGCGCGTTCCAGCAACTGCGGGGGTAGGAGCGCCAGCTTGTGGTGATTCACGATAATTAGATTAGCTTCCTCGGCGCGTTTGCGGTGAGCGGGGTACACGCAGGCGGTGCGGTCGGGTAGCTTGCCGTGGCGGCAGGCGCGGTCGGCCGTTACACGGCGCAGCAAGCCGAACAAGGCCCCGCCGAGGCGGTCGGCTACCTGGGGCGCAATGTTTTCTACCTCGCCGTGGGTGTCGCGCAGGCGCAGAGCCAGGTACAGCCACGCCAAGCGCTCGGCCCAGTCGGCGGTGCGCTCGAAGCTGGCCTCGAAGTTCCTACCCAACGCCTCGGCGCAGAGGTAGCAGTTCTTGCCCTTCAGCATGGCCGTGCGAATGGCGGCGTAGCGGGGCACACGCTTGCCATCGGGCTGGCGCAACAGAGCCGGCAATTCGCCGTGCTGCATCTGCTCCTGCAAGTTTTTGGTGGAGGTAGCCACAATCACGGCCGCACCGGGTGCGATACGCAGGTATTCCAACGCGGGCACCAGGTAGCCGAAGGTTTTACCCGTACCTGTGCCGGCTTCTAGGGCATACGGCCCTTCCTCGCCCGCAATGGCCCGCGCCACGAAGCGGGCATAGCGCAGCTGGGGCTCGCGCACTTTCAACTCCTCGGCGCCCACCTGCTTGCGCAGCTCGGCAAAGGCTTCGGTTACGTGTTCTTCTTTGAGCACCTGGTTGATGCCCAGGCCGGGCGTAGCGGCATCGTCGGGCTGGTCGCGCCAACGGGCCAGCCACTCCAGCAGCAGCTGTTGCGCCTGCTGGGCCTGGGGGCGCTCGGGGAAGGCGCGGGCTTGGGTAGGCGGCGCTGGGTGGCCTCGCGGGTGGTTTCGGTAGGGGCCGGGGTGTCGTCACAGCAGTCGGGTTGCTGGGCCAGGGCGCGCAACAACCGGAAGCCGCGCAGGGCTACCGGCCGGCGCGTGGCATCGACTACAATGCTGTGCAGCAAGGCGTAAGTGGGCAGCCAAGAGCCGCTGCCGGCGCCCTGCACACGCAGCAGGCTAGCCAGCACCCAACGCACGCTTCGGCGCATGGCGTGCAGCACAAAGGACAATTGGGGTAGGCTTTTTTCGTAACCGAGCTGCTCGCGCCAGGCTTTGTCGGCGAGGAGCTTTTCCTTGAGGTCGTCGGCGTCATCGAGCACCTCGTGGGGTAGGAAAAACGCCAGCAGCTCGTCGAGGGCTACGCAGATAGGCGCTTTCGGCATGTCAGCCAGTACGACTTGCTCCAACCACAGGCGCTCGGGCGAGGGCTGCCCGGCGCGGTCTAGAATCAGCAGGGCGTCATACTGCGCGAAGGCGGCTTGCACCTCCGCTTTGCTTTCCAGCCAGGTAGGGGCTTCAGCGGCTTTCTCGTTGCTGATGCGGCAGGCCTGAAACACGGCCGCCGAGTGCTCCCGCCCAGGGTTCAGCGGCCACGCCTGCACCTGCGCATCGGGCACCAGCGGCAGCAGGCCCACGTGCAATAGGCCGTGGCCGTTGCCGGGGTGGTAGGGGCCGGTGGCAAACACGTGCACCACGGCCGCCCGCACGGGTTTCGCCGCCGAATCGAATAAGCTCATACTTCTTTAATCCGGCGCGAAGAGGGTGATGGCGCGCCGGGGGAAGCTTCAAAGATACGGTACATGCGTCGGTACTACACATGGCCATTACACGACGCTACACTGTTACTTGGTAGTTTCTGTGTCACCGTTAGCTGTACCGTTCAGGACTTCCGCTTTAAACAGGAATGACTCACGGCACTACAACTATAGCATCTCATACTTCTTGCAAATTTTATAAAAAATATTATATCAAAATAAATAAAGTACTATTACAATCTGCTTTTATTAAAAAAAGCTAACCAAGATTTAAGATTCATTGAATTAAATGGTATTTATGGGTTGGTATAGTAGGCTCTACTATATCATACGGCTCCATTCATTACATAAGTTTTATTTCTGATTCTACTAATCTCTCATGCCTTCACCTGAAGAAGTATTGGTGTTATGGAATCTTTTCAAGCAAGGTGACTGGAGCGCTTATACTGCTTTGTATGATCAGCATTTTACCCCATTGAATAATTACGGCTATAAATTCACTAAGAATGTTACTCTAATTGAAGATGCTATACAAGATTTATTTATTGGTTTATGGACCAATAGACAAAACCTAAGTACTCCTGTATCAGTCAAAAACTATTTATACAAATCCTTACGCAATATCTTACTTCGGAAAGCGCAGAATCAATCCCGATTTTTGGAAATTTCCGATGACAGTTCAATACCGTTTGAAGTTTCTTTTGATCAATTCATAATAGTAGGAGAAGAAGAAAAAGAGCTACAAACTAAGATTACTTTTTTTCTTACTAAGCTTCCGCCCCGGCAGCAAGAAATTATTTTTCTCCGTTTTTATGAAGATTTTGATTATCAAGAAATTGCCGATATCATGGGTATAACGGTATCCTCAGCCTATAAACTCCTTTACAAAGCGTTGCATAGCATGGAAGTGGCCTTGAACAAGTAACGCCACAGTTAAGTGCTTTCACGCGGCTGGTAATCCAGCACTTCCTTACAACACATAATGCCTTGATATTCAACTTATTTGGCAAATAAATTTCTATTATCGTTACGTCATCGTTATGTTTTTCTTATTTTTTCTTCTGGAGGAGGGATAATTCAGTCCCCCCCAAGTCTATAGGAAGTGTACAGTTCGTGCGCTTCTATGGATTTTGCCAAATACGCTTCCTTCACCACAACCGACCTACTGGCAGATGATGACTTCGTCGCTGCGGTGCTTCGTCCCACAGCCGAGTCTACCTACTTCTGGCAGCAGGTAGCAGAGCGCTACCCAGCTGTACAGGTGGCCATGACGGAGGCAACCAGTGTTATTCGCGCTTACCGAACGCAGGACACGTTTTCCAACCAGGCACGGCAAGCAGCTGTTTGGCAGCGCATTGCGGCGGAGGCAGGACCAGTAGCCCGCCCTACCCGGCAGCTTCCCCTACCCATGCCCAGACGCCGATTGGCGAGGGTGCTGCGCGCCGCGGCCGTGGCCCTACCCGTGGGTTTGGGCTCTCTCGCACTCTGGTACAACCAGGAGCAGCGTTTTCAAACGGCGTTTGGCGAGCTGAAAACCGTAGTGCTGCCCGACGGCACGAGCGTATTGCTAAACGGCAACTCGGTGCTGACTTACCAGCGGGGCTGGGGGAAAAATAGTCGCGAAGTATGGCTGCAAGGAGAAGGCTTTTTTCGAGTAGTACACCTCAATACGGACCCTGCGCACATTAAGCCCACCGAACGTTTTGTAGTGCATTGCCACGATTTATCCATTGAGGTACTAGGAACTACATTCAATGTGCACAATCGTCGCAAAAAAGTTGATGTGGGATTAGTATCGGGCAAAATTAAATTAACCGATACAGCAGCAATTGCACCTACCTCGCTGGTTTTAGCACCAGGCGACTATGTAGAATATGCCGCCCATACCATTACAGCTAAACAAAAGTTAGCTCATCCCGAAAAATTAACTACGTGGTCGAAACGGCAATTTGTTTTTACCAATGCTAGGTTAGTAGATATTTTACAGACGTTAGAGGATTCTTATGGCTACCAAATTAAATATGCAGATAATGCCATTAAGCAGTTAAAAATCGAAGGAGAAATACAGGTTACGGGGGTAGCGCCCTTATTAGAAATTATTTCAACCTCCTTACACGTGAACATCTACCAAAACGGAAAACAAATAATTGTTCACTAACTCTTTCAATTTAACTGCATGAGAAAACTTGACTCTACGAGTTCCGGTAAGTGGTGCGTTCCATTGCTGGTCGTTTTATTGAAGAGTGTTCCTACCCACGCGCAAGTGGCGTTTGCGGCACACACAACACCTCAAAAATCGTCCTATGATCAGCAGGCGCAATACCCCGCCGAAACCGCAAAAAAAGCCGTTGCGGGAGGCTATCGACGAGCTGAAGTCCCGCTATCAGATTCAGGTGGCTTTCCAACAGGGCCTACTGGATGATAAATACGTAGTGGCAGCGGCTGTTGCAGACCTTAGCAGTTCAAAACTAACCGCAGAAAATAGCCTGGCCCAGTTGCTGGTTGCGGTGCATTTGCAGTTCAAGCGCATTGGTGCCAAGCAGTATGTTATCTACTCCTCAACCAACGCCCAGCTCGCCGATGACGTGGTGAAGGGAAAGGTGGTGCTAGAAGATGGATCGGGCGTACCGGGCGCCACGGTGGTGGTGAAAGGCACGCAAATTGGCACTGGCACCGACGCCGAGGGCAACTTTGAGTTGAAGCTCCCCCCTACCTCCCAGGGCCAACCCGTGGTGCTGGTGGCCTCCTTTATTGGGTACGCCAAAATGGAGGTGACGGTGACAAATCGGGCGGCTCCCCTCACCATCAAGCTCGCCAAGAGCGACCAGACCCTGGATGAAGTGGTGGTAACGGCACTGGGCATTGCCAAGCAAAAGCGCGATTTGGGCTACGCCGTGGCTGAAGTGAAGGGTGAAGACCTGGTGCAGGCCCGCGAAAACAACGTGGCCAACGCCTTGACCGGCAAGGTGGCGGGCGTGAACGTAGCGGGCCTTTCCACGGGGCCGGGCGGCTCCAGCCGGGTGATTATTCGCGGCAACGGTTCGTTGTCGGGCTCGGCCAACAACCAGCCACTGTACGTGCTGAACGGTATGCCCATGGACAACTCGGTGCCGGGGCAGGCGCCTACCGCCAACGGCGGGGGCACCAACGTGGACCGCGGCGACGGCATTGCCAGCATCAACCCCGATGATATTGAATCGATTACGGTGCTGAAGGGCGGTACTGCGGCGGCCCTGTACGGCTCGCGCGGCGGCAATGGCGTTATCTTGATTACTACCAAAAAGGGTAGAGCGCAGAAGGGCATCGGGGTAGAATTTAATTCGACCTCTACCATCGAATCCATTTCCGTTATTCCTGAGTTTCAGTACGAGTATGGGCAGGGCGATGGGGGCGTGAAGCCGACTACCCTGGCCGCTGCCCAATCGACGGGGCGCCGGTCGTGGGGCGCGCGGCTCGACGGTTCCACCGACTACGTGGGCGTAGACGGGCAGACGCACCCCTACGTGGCGCAGAAGGACAACCTTAAGCACTTCTACCAGCTGGGGCGCACCTTTACCAACACGCTGGCCTTATCAGGTGGTAATGAGGGTATTGCCTACCGCTTTTCGCTGTCGAATCTGGACAGCGAGGGCTTGCTGCCAGGCAGCACCTACAACCGCAAAACCGGCAACCTGAACCTGAGCGGGAAGCTGAGCCCACGGCTCAGCTACGAGGCCTTGGCCCAGTACAACATCGAAACGGCGAACAAACGCCCCAGCGCCGGCGACGCCCTGGCGAACCCCAACTGGTCGCCCTACATGATTGCCAACACCGCCGACGTGCGCTGGCTGAAGCCGGGCTATGATGCGAATGGCTACGAAACCGTGTGGAACGACGCCAGCGTGGCTACCAACGGCTATTTCGTGGTCAACAAATTCCAACAAGACGACCGCAAAAACCGCTTTATCGGGCAGGCCTCGCTGAGCTACGAGCTGGCGAAAAACCTGGTGCTGAAGGGCACCGTGAGCCAGGACCACTACGATTACAACTACCGCAATATCACGCCCACGGGCACGCTCTACGCGCTTACGGGGCAATACGCGGGCATCAAATCGGACGTGAGCGAAACCAACGCTTTGGCTACCCTTACCTATACTAAGCAGATTAAGGAGGTAGGGCTGTCGTTTTTGGCCGGGGCTAACAAGCGGCGCTCGTCGCTGAACGAGCTAGACCAAGCGGGCACGGGCTTCACCATTCCGTTTTTTCTACAGCTACAACAACCTGGCAACGGGCACCACGCTGGCACTGGCTCAGCGCCAGGATGTGAACTCGATTTTTGGCTCTGCCGATTTCAACTACAAGAGCTTGTTTTTCCTGACTGTGACTGGCCGCAACGACTGGTATTCCACGCTCAGCCCCAGCAACAACAGCAAGTTCTACCCTAGCATCAACGGCAGCTTTATCGTGTCGGATGTGGTGGACATGCCGCGCGCCGTGAACCTGGTGAAGCTGCGCGGCGCCTACGCCCAGGTGGGGCAGGGCGCGCCCGAGCCCTACGCCGTGAACCTGACGTACAGCAACGTGCCCAGCTCGGGTAGGCCGTTGCAAAACGTGAGTAGCAACGTGCCCGGCTCCGGCCTGGCGGGCATCACCAACGCCAACCTGGGCCCGGTGCTGTCGACTACCGCCGAGGGTGGCCTGGAAGCCCAATTGCTGGACAACCGCCTCAGCCTCGACCTAACGTACTACAACCGCCTGACGGACAACGACATCGTTAATACCACCATCAGTCCTACCTCGGGCTACAACAGCGTGTATCTGAACGCGGGCAAAGTGCGCAACCGCGGCATTGAGGCCCTGGTGAGCGGCACGCCTATTCGGACGGCTAATTTTTCGTGGAACACCAGCTACAACCTGGCCTACAACGACAACAAGGTATTGCAGCTGGTGGAGGGCATCAACTCCATCAACCTGGCCTCGACGGTGGGCAACTGGGCCTATATCAACAACACGGTGGGGCAGTCGGCCTTCGAGATTGTGGGAACCCGCATTCAGAAAGACGAAAACGGCAACACCGTGTTCGACGCGGCCAGCGGCTACCCGGTGGCTACGGCCCTGCAACCGCTGGGCAAGAGCGTGGCCCCGCTGACCATGGGCTTCAGCAACGACTTCCGCTACAAGCGTTTGTCGCTGAACGTGTTGCTGGATGGCAAGTTCGGCAACAAGGTATTCTCCATTAGTGAAGTGTACGAAACGCGCCTGGGCCTGCTGAAATCGACGCTACCGGGCCGCGAAAATGGGTTGCAGCTGACAGGCGTAACGAGCACTGGCGACGCCTACTCCCGCCTGGTGCCGGTGAGCGGCCTGCGCGCCTACTACGACAACTATAAGAACTACTCGGAGCTATTCCTGCACGATGGAGGCTTTATCAAGCTGCGTCAGGTGATTCTGGCCTACAACCTGCCGGCGTTTCAGATCAGTAGCTTCAAGCTGCAATCGGCCACTATTGCTTTCGTGGCGCGCAACCTGCTGATTCTGATGAAGCATACCAACTTCGACCCGGAGCAGAGCTTCAGCAACAGCAATTACCAGGGATTGGAGTCCATTGGCCTACCTCGTACCCGCTCGTACGGCCTGAACCTGTCCGTGAAATTCTAACTCTCAGCCCCCACAACGATGTATAGATTTTTCCTTAAGTGTGTTCTACTGGTCGGGGTTGGTGTACTGACGCTGACCGCGTGTACTAAGGATTTCGAGGAAATCAACACCAACCCCAACGCCGTGGGCACCATCACCCCGGAGTACGTCTTCACCAAGGCGCAGTACGATGGGGTAGCCAACATGCTGTACCTGCTGCTGGGCACCATGCAGTACACCACTAGCTTCAACGATGTGGCCGGGTTTGGCTCCAAGTACATTGCCAGCCAAGTGAACTCGTCGTCGGGTGCCTTTAGCACCGCCTACCCCAATGCGCTGAACGAAATAAACCTGGTCATCAACGCCGTGCGGGACGACCCCGCCAAGGTAAACATGCTGGCCGCGGCGCGCATCTGGCGAGTGTACTGCTACAGCCGCCTCACTGATGTGTATGGCGATGTGCCTTACTTCCAGGCCAACCAGGGCTACACCGATGCGCAGTATACCCCTGCCTACGACCCGCAGAAAGACATATACGCCGATATGCTGAAGGAGCTGGACGAAGCCGCCACAAGCCTAGACCCTGCCAAGCCGACCTTCGGCGCCGCCGACCTGCTCTACAACGGCAATACCGCCCAATGGAAAAAGTTTGCCTACTCCCTGATGCTGCGCCTGGGTATGCGCCTGACCAAAGTGGATGTGGCCGCCGCCCAAACCTGGGCTACCAAGGCCCTGGCTGGCGGCGTGATTACCGAAGACGCCGACATTGCGAAGGTCAACTACCTGGCTAGTGGACAGATTATCAACCAGAACCCGCTGGCCTACAACCTGCTCATCAACGACTACATTGCCGCCAACGGCAGTAGCAACCAGGAAGGTGGCAAGTACCAGAAGGTGTTCATCGACTACCTCAAGCAAACCCGCGACCCACGCCTGGGCATCATCTCGGTGGTGTATACCGGGGGCACGCCCAACCAGACCGACACGGCCTTTGCCAAGCAGCAGGGCATGCCGGCCAACCTGAGCGCCAAACCCGCCAACTTTGCCCAACTGAGCGAACCGAATCCCAAAACGGTCTTGCTCCTAAACTCGCCCCGCCTGGTTTTCACGGCGGCTGAGTCGTATTTCCTACAAACCGAAGCCGCCCTGCGGGGATGGTCGAGCGGGGCAGCCCCTACCCTGTACAGCAACGGCGTGCGGGCGGCCCTGCGGCAGTGGGCCATCATCAGCCCCACCGACGGCGCCCTTTCAGCCCAACGGATTACGGCGTATGTGAACAACAACCAGCTCATGGCGGGCAGCTTTGAGGAGCAGATGCAGCAGATTTACACGCAGTTTTGGGTGAGCATTTTCCCGGATGCGCAGGAGGCCTTTGCCAGCTATCGGCGCACGGGCTACCCCGCCCTCACGCCCAACAACTACCCCGGCAATGCTACCGGCGGCCAGTTTCCGCGTCGGTTCCTGTACCCAGTGTCTGAGCAGAACCTGAACACAGCGGCCTACAACGCGGCCATTGCCCGCCAGGGCCCTAATACGTTGCTCACGCGGGTGTATTGGGATAAGTAGAATACTAGAAGCTAGTCCCCTCTCCTTTTTGGGGAGGGGGTTAGGCGCCCGCCAAGACGGCACGCCTACACGACGTTTCCACCCAGACACCTTACGCTTTCCGCATGAATCGAATACTACGGACCAGTCTACTCTTCTTTCTACTCTTTGGCGGCCACATTGCCCTAGCGCAAAACGACGTGGTGAACGACGACGAGAAAAGCAGCTACAATCTGAACAAGCCCGAGCGCGAGCAATGGCTAAAAAACACCGCCGCGGGCTTGTTTATCCACTTCAGCGTAGATGCGCAGTTGGGTGTAGTTATCAGCCACTCGCTGGTAGGCGCTTCGGATGAGTACGCCGACCGGTTTTTCAATGAGTTACCCAAGACCTTCAACCCCAGCCAGTTCGACCCCTACCAGATAGCGGTGCTGGCCAAGCTGGCGGGCATGAAGTACATTGTGTTCACCACCAAGCACCACGCGGGCTTTTGCATGTGGGACACCAAAACCACAGACTTTAACATCACCAAAACCCCTTATAAAAAGGATCTGCTGAAGGAGTTTGTGACGGCCACCCGCGCCGCGGGGCTGGACGTGGGCTTCTACTTCTCGCCCGAGGATTTCTACTTCCTGCACGCCAACCACTTGCCCATCAGCCGCGACAATGTGAAGATGGATGCGGCGCTGGCGAAGAAATACGAGGACTACAATCGTCGGCAGTGCGAGGAGCTGATGACCAACTACGGCAAAATTGACGTGTTCTTTATTGATGGTGAGCCCAAGGAAGTGGTGAAGGAAACCTGCTGGCGCTTGCAGCCCAACATTCTGATTACCCGCGGGGCCATCAAAAACGCCGGAGCAAACCCTACCCGGCACGCCCATCACCCAGCCGTGGCTGTCGCCCATCACTATTGGCACGGCGTGGCAGTACCAGCCTACCAACGAGCGCTATAAGTCGGGTACCCAGCTGATTGACCTATTGGTGGAAGCCCGCTCCAAGGGCGGCTCCCTGCTGCTAAACGTGGGGCCAAAACCCAACGGCGCCCTACCCCAGGAGCAGGAAGATCGCCTGCGCGAAATGGCCGCCTGGTACTTCCTCAATCACGAGGCCATCGACAGCACCCGGGCCTGGGTGGTGAACAAGGAAAACAACGTGCTGTTCACGGCCAAGGGCGACGCCCTGTACGCCATCGTGACGGACGTGGCCGACTGGAAGGAAGGCGAGCGGCGCACCTTTACGCTGCACTCGGTGAAGGCGCAACCCAATACCGCGGTGAGCGTGCTGGGCCAGAACAGCAAAATCATGGAATACAAGCCGAACCTCGACGTGAGCGCCCGCCACAAGCAGACCACCAACGGCCTGGAGGTATCGGTGGTGAAGGCCCAGCGTATCTACGACGACCACCGCTGGCCCAACGCCGTGGTCATCAAGCTCGACCACGTAGCGCCCGCCATGGCCGAGGCCGTGACCGTGGAAACCGGCGCCGCCAAACCCGGCACTGCCGGCACTGCCCTGAGTGGCCGTCTCTACAACTACAAAGGCAAGCAGGTGACGCGCGCCCGTTTTGCCTATCGCGCCTACCGTGGCCGCGTGGAAACCCTCTACGCCGACCCGTGGAAGTATTCTAACTGGGTGAAGGTAGGGCCAGATGGCCGCTTCACCGGCACCACGAAGCTTACGAAAGGCGCCTTCGAATACAAGGCCGTGGCCGAGCAGACCGGGGTAGCCGTGGAGGGCGACACGAAGCTAGTGGACTAGTAGCATGTACCGCGAAGCTCTGCTTCGCGACCGGGCGCCCTGCTGTCCCTTTACGCTTCTTGCGCTTGGTCACGAAGCAGAGCTTCGCGGTACATCCCGGCCCTGAGCGCAACGGCTGCCCTGTTTGGGTGTCTCTCCCCTATCTGTATTTCCTAAACGTCCCATTTTGCTGCACTTGCTTTCCTCTTCCTACCGCCTCTGGATGTTGCCACTGCTGGTGGTGCTAGGGTGGGTAGGGCTGCTACCCACAAGCCAGGCGCAGACCACGGAATTGCCCCTGCTTCCGCGGCCGGTGCAGGCTACTACCACTGGGCAGGTGTTCACGCTCAGCCAGCATACGGCTTTGCAAGCAAGCCCTGGCCTACCCTCCAGTCAGGTAGACGGCTTCCGGCAATACGTACACCAGATGAGCGGCATTGCACTGGCCCCCAAGCCCACGAAGCGACGTACCGACGTGCTGGTACTGCAACTGGATAGCGCAGCAGTACAGCAACCCGAAGGGTACACACTCACCATCGACCAACGCCGCGTGACAGTGACCGGCCACGACGAGGCGGGCGTGTTCTACGGCTTGCAGACGCTAAGCCAGCTGGTGCCGCCCGGTAAGGCTGACCGCGTATCGCTGCCCGGCTGCACCATCACCGACTACCCGCGCTTTCCCTACCGCGGCATGCACCTGGATGTGAGCCGGCATATGTTTCCGGTGGACACTATTAAAAAGTGGCTCGATGTACTGGCGTTCTACAAAATCAACACCTTTCACTGGCACCTGACCGACGATCAAGGCTGGCGCATTGAAATCAAGAAGTATCCGCGCCTACAAACCGTGGCCGCCTACCGCAACGAAACCCTGATCGGCCACAAGCGCAACCTGCCCCACCGCTTCGACGGACAGCGTTACGGCGGCTACTACTCGCAGGACGAGGTGCGGGAACTGGTGCGCTACGCCGCCCAGCGCCACATCACCATCATCCCCGAAATTGAAATGCCGGGGCACGCCTCGGCGGCGCTGGCGGCCTACCCCGAGCTGGGCTGCACGGGCGGCCCCTACCATACTGCTACTTTCTGGGGCGTGTTTGATGACGTGTATTGCGCCGGCAATGAGGCCACGTTCACCTTTCTGACCGATGTGCTGGACGAAGTAGCGGCGCTGTTTCCAGGCCAATACCTGCACATCGGCGGCGACGAATGTCCCAAAACCCGCTGGAAAGTTTGTCCCAAGTGTCAGCGCCGCATCCAAGAGGAGCACCTGCGCGACGAGCGGGAGTTGCAGAGCTACTTCGTGCGGCGCATCAGCAAGCACTTGGCTACGCTGCATAAGCGGCTACTGGGCTGGGACGAAATTCTGGAGGGCGGCCTACCCCCCGCGGCCACCGTGATGAGCTGGACCGGCGAGCAGGCCGGCATCGAGGCGGCGCGCCTGGGCCACGATGTGGTGATGACGCCCGAAAAACAAGTCTACTTCGATTACTTCCAAACCCTCTACCCTACCGACTCGCTGGCGGCCGGCGGCTACACGCCCTTGCAGCAGCTCTACCGCTACGAGCCGGTGCCCGCCGAACTCACGCCCGCCCAGGCCCGCCACGTGCGGGGCGTGCAAGCCAACGTCTGGACCGAATACATGCCCACGCCCGGCAAGCTGGAGTACATGGTGTTCCCTCGCCTACTGGCCCTAGCCGAAATAGCATGGTCGCCGCCAAGCGGGCGCAACTACCCCGCGTTCCTGCAACGCGTGCGTACCCACGATGCTGTGCTACACGCCCAAGGTGTGGCGCCTTCCCGCACCTACGACTGGCTGACCGATTCGCTCTGGGCTGGCCCCAAAGGGCTACCCATGCTGCAACTGCGCACTACCGCAGCCAACGAGGTCATCCGCTTCACCACCGATGGCAGCGCGCCTACCCCACAAAGCGCTGTCTACCAGGCACCGCTAGCCATTCGGGAGAGTTGCGTGGTGCAGGCTGCTGTGTTTGAGGGGTCTACCCAGGTGCAACCTCTCTACCGACGGGAGTTCACCTTGGGCCTCTCCACTGGCAAGCCCGTCACGCTGGCCTACCCGGTGGCGGGCAGCTACCACCAGGGCCGCCCGCTGTGGGGACTGGTGAATGGGGTGGCGGGCAGCCCCCGCTACAACGAAGGGCAGTGGTACGGCTTCAGCGGCACCGACCTGGTAGCGACCCTGGATCTGGGCGATGTGCAGCAGATTCGTACCTTGGGCACCCACGTGCTCAACTACCACTGGCAAAAAATGTGGCCGCCTACTGCGCTGGTCTTCGCCGTTTCCACCGACGGCGTGCACTACCGCGAGGTGTACCGGCACACGCAGTTTCCCGCAAACGGCATCAACCCGGTGCGCGCCACCATTGCCCCGGTGACGGGGCGTTACGTCCGAGTTACGGCCCTCAACCAGGGTACTATTCCGGCCGGGGAGTACGGGGCGGGCGGCAAGGCCTGGCTGCTGGTAGATGAGCTGTACGTAAACTAAAATCTCATGACCCTCGCTCTTGTTCTGCTCTGCATTGTAGGCCTCGTCTTGCTGATAGCAGTTGGTAAAATCAACGCGTTTTCGGCCTTTTTGCTGATTTCCGTAGTCGCCGGGGTGGTGTTGGGCATGCCGCTGGCCGATATTCCGAAATCCATTGAAAAGGGCATTGGCGATACGCTGGGCTCGTTGGTGATTATCCTGTGCTTCGGGGCCATGCTGGGCAAACTACTGGCCGAAAGTGGTGCTGCCGAGAAGCTGGCCGCCGCCCTGATGCGCGCCTTCGGCCCGCGCTATATTCAGTGGGCGATGGTGGTGGCGGGCTTCGTGATTGGCATTCCGCTGTTCTACGGCATTGGGTTTGTGCTGCTGGTGCCGCTCATTTTTTCGGTGGCGTATCAATATAAGCTGCCTACTATCTACATCGGGCTACCCATGCTGGCGGCCCTGTCGGTCACGCACGGCTTCCTACCCCCGCACCCCTCGCCTACGGCCTTGGTGGTGCAGTTTGAGGCCAATATGGGCCTGACGCTGGTCTACGGCCTGGCTGTGGCCATCCCTACTATCATCATTGCTGGGCCGCTGTTTGCCCGCACGCTCAAGAGCATTGTGGCCCAGCCCTTGCAGGCGTTTGCCGCTACCACGCCCGCCGCCAACCCACCCGGTACGGCCAACAGCTTTTTCACGGCGTTGCTGCCGGTACTGCTGCTGATGCTGGCCGCCGTTTATCCTTTTCTGACGGGCCTACCCTTCCAGCGCCTGATGGCCCTGCTGGGGCAGCCGTCGGTGGTGATGCTGCTGGCCGTGGCCTACGCCACCTACTCGTTGGGGCTGAAACAGGGCCGTAGCATGCCGCAGATTATGGGCATTTACGGCGACGCCGTGAAGGATATCAGCATGATTCTGCTCATTATTGGGGCATCAGGGGCGCTCAAGCAGGTACTCACCGACAGCGGTGCCAGCCTGGCCATTGCCGAGCAGCTTCGGCACGTGGCCCTACCCCCGCTGGTGCTGGGCTGGCTAATGGCGGCCATCATTCGGGCCTGTGTGGGCTCGGCCACCGTGGCGGGCCTCACTACCGCCGGCCTCATCGCACCTTTGCTGGTGCAGACGCACACCAACCCCAACCTGATGGTGCTGGCCGTGGGCGCGGGCAGCCTGATGTTCTCGCACGTCAACGACTCGGGCTTTTGGCTATTCAAGGAATATTTCAACGTGAGCGTGAAAGACACGCTTCGCTCCTGGTCCGTGATGGAAGCCCTGGTGGGCGGCCTGGGCTTGGTAGGTGTGCTGGTGCTGGATGCGCTGGTGTAGCGACAACTACGTCTGTTGGTTATCTTATATAACTAGTGAACGGTGTAGAGACGCATACTTGCGTCTCGTCGTTGAACGACATCGGCCATGCGGCGCGGACGATAAGACGCAAATATGCGTCTCTACACCGTTCAGGTTGACTCAAACTACCGTCAGCCATTCCACTTAAATGCCACTCAAAACTCAACACGTAAAACTCAATCCTTCTACCATGTCCACTCCTTCCGAAAACTTTGCCGCCACGGGACTGAACCTACCTCCCGCCCCTACCCCCCTGGGTGTGTACAAGCCCTACCTCATCGACGGCAAGTACCTCTACGTATCCGGCCACGGCCCGGTGCAGGATGATAAGAGCCTGATTATCGGCCGCATCGGCGACGCCCTGGATATGGAGCAGGGCAAGCTGGCTGCCCGGCAGGTAGGGCTCACCATTCTCTCCACCATCGCTACCCACCTGGGCAGCCTGGATAAGGTGAAGCGCGTGATCAAGGTGCTGGGCATGGTGAATTGCACCTCCGATTTCGAGCGGCATCCCTACATCATCAACGGGTGCAGCGAGCTGTTTGCGCAGGTGTGGGGCCCCGAAAACGGCGTAGGTGTGCGCAGCGCCGTGGGCTTCGGCTCGCTGCCGGATAACATTCCGGTGGAGATTGAAGCGCTGTTTGAGCTGGCGTAATCATCTTACCCCACCCAACTTGCTTCCCCTACCTCTCCCTATTATGCCAGAAGATTGGTTCCGCCTCAACAACCCCGACCAGCTGGATACGCCTACCCTAGTGGTGTACCTGGATAGGGTACAACGCAATCTGGCCCAGCTCACGGTGAGTATTGACGACGTAGCCCGGCTGCGGCCGCACATAAAAACGCATAAGAGTGCGGAAGCCACACGGCTGATGATGTCCGCTGGCATCCACAAATTCAAGTGCGCCACTATTGCCGAAGCCGAGATGCTGGCCGGCTGCCACGCCCCCGATGTGCTGCTGGCCTACCAGCCCGTGGGGCCTAAAGCCCAGCGCTTTCTTCAACTGGTACTACGCTACCCGCACACCCGGTTTTCCTGCTTGGTAGATCAGTACGAAACCGCGCGCTACCTCGATGAGCTGACCGCCGCCAGTGGCGTAACCGTTACAGTTTTTCTGGATTTGAACGTGGGCATGAACCGCTCAGGCATTGCGCCGGCTGCGGCGTTTGCGCTATACCAGCAGTGCGCCACCCTACCCCACCTCCACGTGGCCGGGCTGCACGCTTACGACGGCCACATTCACGAATCGGATCTGGCCGAGCGCACGGCCCGCTGTCACGCGGCGTTTGCGCCGGTGGAGGAGTTGGTAACGCAATTGCAGTCTTCTGGATTTCAGCCCATTGTGGTGGCGGGCGGCACACCTACCTACCCCATCCACGCGGCGCGGCTGGGGGTGGAGTGCAGCCCTGGCACGTTCATTTACTGGGACGGGGGCTACGGGCAGGCATTCGCGGAGCAACCATTTGAGCCGGCGGCCCTGGTGCTTACGCGAGTGGTGTCGTTGCCTACCCCTACTACTCTGTGCGTGGATTTGGGGCACAAGGCCATTGCCTCGGAAAACACGTTGGACAAACGTGTGACCTTCCTAAACGCCCCCGAATTACGGCCTATCGGGCACAGCGAAGAACACCTCGTGCTGGAAGCCGGCCCCGGACATCCATACCGGGTAGGCGACCTGCTCTACGGCCTGCCCCACCACATTTGCCCCACGGTGGCGCTCTACGAGCAGGCCGTCGTCATTCAACATCACCAACCGGTTGCGACGTGGCAAACCGTCGCGCGCGGCCGGACTCTTACTGTGTAGCTTATGCTGATCGTCGACGCGCACCTGGATTTGAGCATGAACGCGCTGGAGTGGAATCGGGACCTGACCCAGCCCGTGGCCGCCCTCAACGCCCGCGAAGCCGGCCTCACCGACAAGCCCGACCGGGGCAACGCCGTGGTGAGCCTGCCCGAGCTGCGCCGGGGACACATTGGGCTGGTGGTAGCCACCCAAATTGCCCGCTTTGTGGCGCCCGACAACCCGCTGCCCGGTTGGCACTCGCCGGCCCAGGCCTGGGCCCAAACCCAAGGCCAGTTGGCGTGGTACCAGGCTATGGAAGCCGCCGGCGAAATGGTGCAGGTGCACGACCTGCCTACCCTGGAGCAACACCTAACCCTGTGGGCAGACGATAATATGCCCGCCGAAACCAAGCCCATCGGCTACATCTTGAGCTTGGAAGGCGCCGACTCGCTGATAACGGTAGACTATCTGGAACAGGCTCACCGCTCTGGCTTGCGGGCTGTGGGGCCGGCCCACTACGGCCCCGGCCGCTACGCCCAGGGCACCGACGCTACCGGCCACATGGGACCAAATGGCCACGCCTTGCTGCGCGAGATGGAGCGCCTCAACATTATTCTGGATGCCACGCACCTGTGCGACGACAGTTTCTGGGAAGCTCTCGACCACTTCAACGGGCCGGTGTGGGCCAGTCACAACAACTGCCGCGCCCTGGTCAACCACAACCGCCAATACAGCGACGAGCAACTTAAGGCCCTAATAGCCCGCGGGGCCGTGATTGGCGGCGCCCTAGACGCTTGGATGATGGTGCCCGGCTGGGTACGGGGCGAGTCGACGCCGGTAGGTATGGGCTGCAACCTGGCGGTGGTAGTCGACCACCTGGACCACATCTGCCAGCTGGCCGGCAACACCCTGCATGTGGGCATCGGCTCCGACCTAGACGGCGCTTTCGGCCGCGAGCAGTGCCCCTACGACCTCGAAACCATTGCCGATCTGCAACGCCTACCCAACTTGCTAGCCAAGCGCGGCTACTCCGATCAGGACATCGAAAATGTGCTACACGGCAACTGGCTGCGTTTTTTGCGCTGGGCGTGGGCATAGACAGCACTGGGTAGCAACACCTTTACCCGTTGCGGCGGGGGATGGTGGTGGGCTTCTAGGTTTAGTCTACCAGCACCAATTCCGCATACAGGGGAAAATGGTCGGAGTCGACGCTGGGCAGGCGTTTCAACTCTACCAGTCGAAACTCCTTGGTGACAAACAGATGGTCGAGGGGCCAGCGGATGGGAAACCAGTGGGCATCGAAGGTGTTAAACAGACCGCGCCCCAGGCTCACGTTATACAGCTCGCCATCGGCCTCAAACATGCGCGTGGTGTGCGACCAGGACACGTCGTTGAAGTCGCCGCACACGAGGGCGGGGCGGGTTTCCTGCTTCACCATGCGGCCCACTTTGCGTAGGGCTACGTCCTTCATACCCACACTATTGGGGTAGTTGTCGGGGAAGGGCGGGGTAGGATGCACACCGTAGAACGTAACCACGCGGCCGTTGGGCAGGCGCAGGCCGGTACGGATGGAGGGCACGTTTTTCTGTTGCAGAATGTGCTCCTGTGGGTCTACCAGCGGTAGTCGCGAGTACAGCACTAGGCCGTAGGTATTGTCGCGGGGCAGCTCTAAGCGGTAGGGGTACTGCGGTTGCAGGGGGCGCAGGGCTTGCACCCACCACGTGTCGGTTTCTACGGCCAGCAGCACGTCGGGCTGCACGTCGCGCACCAGCTGGAGCAGCGGCGCAGCCTTGCGGTTTTTCATGTACACGTTGATTTCAAGCAGGCGCAGGCGGCCCGCCGGATTGCTGGCCTGGGCAGGCGTGGCATCGGGCACAGGCCGGGTAGCCAGCGGGGAATACGGCAGTAGCAAATGCGCCTGCAACGCCAGCCCTACTCCCGTGCCTACCAGCAGCAGCAGGCGCGCCGTGCGGTGGCGTTGCCAGCCCAGCAGCACCAATCCCAGCAACACCAGCGCGTGCAGAATCAAGGTCTGAAACCGAAAAAAATCGAGCACCTGTAGCCACCACACCGATGCGTTGAATAGCGAAAGCAGGGTAACTACCAGGGCCAACGTACCCACCACTGCCAACAGGTAGCCGGCAATCCGTTTAAAAAAATGCATGAAAGAAGAGGTAAAGAAAGAACCGCATCAGGCAAAATTGGTCATCATGCCTTTTCTACGGATATATAAAGCCCCCGGCACACTGAAATTACCATTTCGGCGTGCCGGGGGCCACTTGGGACAGGCAGGGTTCGGTTCTACTTGCCTACCACCTTATAGAGCGTGCCCGCGCTGAGCTTATCCGTGGTTTTCATGCCGTTCAGAATGGCTAGTTCCTCGTAGCGTTTGCTGGGAATACCATTGGCCGCGAAAGCCTGCGCGAGCGTCTGGCCGGCTTTGGCGGTCTTGATACGGATTTTCTCCGACTGACGGTTCAGCTTACTGGCCTCGGTGAGGCGGGCAAAACCCTGGGCGGTGCGCTGAAAGCTGGGGCCGTAGGTATCGAGCGTGTTGGGCGCGCACAAACCAATGAAGGCATACAATATTTTGCCATCCTGAATTACGTAGGAAAGCGTGCTGGCCGTGATGCTCTGCCGGCCGGTTTGCTGGTCTTGCCCTACCTGGCTCCCTTGGATAGCCACCGCCGGAAAGCCGTTGATGGTGGTGCGCGAAGCCTGCGGCGACTGCAACTTCAACTGCTCGGCCAGGCTTTGGGCGGCGGCCTCAAGGGTGCCGTTGCCAGCCGTGGTCAGGATTTGCACAGCTTTGCCGTTGGGCTCGGCCATCTGGAACTGCGAAGGCGAGTTCTCCGACTTCCAGCCACTAGGAATCGGGAAGCGGAACTTCAGATCGGGGTGGTAGAACACGCCGCCTTCCACGAAGCCCTGGCGCGGGTCTTCGCCATAAGGCAGCCCTTCAATCAAGCGCAGGTAGGAGTTGCGGTTGACGGTGAGGGCGCGGCTGCCGGTTTGCCGTTTGGCATTGGCTGCCAGTTGCTTCACGGTGGTGTAGCGGTCGGCAGAGTTGGGGTGCGACGACAGGAAATCCGGTACGGCATCGGCCCCGCTGGCGGCCTGCTCGCGTTGCAGGGTCTGAAAGAAATCGGCCATGTTGCTGGCGTCGTAGCCGATTTTGGTGCTGTAGGCCACACCTAGCTTATCGGCCTCGCGCTCATCGTCGCGGCCATACTTCAGGAACAGCAGCCCTACCCCCTGCGACAACGGCTGGGCAAGCTGCGCTATGCGGCTCGAAAAGATGGACCCCAGTAGCAGTGCCCCCGTGGCCAGGGTAGAGCGCGTTTGCTGCTTCTGGCCGTGCTTGGCCGTGATGTGCCCAATCTCGTGGCCCAGCACCCCGGCAAATTGCGCCTCGTTGTTGAAGTGCGCCATAATGCCGCGGGTGAAGTACACGTTGCCATCAGGCGCGGCAAAGGCGTTGATAACAGGCGAATCGACGATGGTGAAGTTGTAGCCGTAATCGGCGCGGTTGGATACGGCGGCCATCTGCTGCCCTTTCACGTCGATAAACTTCTGCAAGGCTGGATTATTGAGCAGACCAAACTGCGCAATCACCTGCGGATCGGGCTGTTTGGCTTGTTTGGTTTGTTGGGGCGAGCGAAAGGCTGTGGAACCTGCTAGGGGCAGCAGTAAGCCCAGCGCACCGAGGCGGGCATGGCGAGCAAAGAAAGAGACGAGCGACATGGCAAACAGGGAGAGAGGGTAGGAAAACAGAACAATAGCACCGACTTCGTTGGATGGAAGCACACTGCTATCCTACGCTAGGCGAAAGTTGTACCAATCGTGGCAAAAGTAGGATAACAGCTAGGTATATACGCCATACTGTTCAACTCCCTACTAAGTTGCCTGGCTACAGACAAGGATGCCATATTGCCGCAAAAAGTAGTCTGCTGGCTATCTAAAGCCTATTGTCGTAGTCCTGCTTGTATGTTTCTAAGGCCAGCATACCAGCTAAAGAAAGGAAAGGCCGTATTTGACAGGTGTAGTACGATGCACTGCTGAGGTAGTCTCCAACCAGCCTAGTACTTTCGTGCTATGGCCCGACTTCTCCTGCTTCTTCCTGTAGCGCTACTTGCCTGCTCCCAGCAATCTGCTGAAACGCGCACGGCGGCCGTGGTGCTCCCTACTCCCGCCCAAACTGCAACTGCCCAAGCAGCCCCGCCCCTCACCGAAACCTTCGAGACGGGTAGCAAAGGCGCCTACGCTACCGCCGATGAGGCCCTACCCTCTGGCTCCTGGCGCTTTGCGGAGGCCCTCATTGGCACGTCGGACCAGGACCATAAGGACGGCCAACGCGCTGCGCGCCTGCGCGAAGGCGGCCGGCTGGGCATGAATTTCGACGCGCCTACAGGCGTGCGCACCATCCGCATCAGCAGTGCCAGCTACGGCACCGACCCCGCCAGCACCTGGGAGCTATGGCTGAGCCAGGACGGCGGCCGGCGCTACGCACGGGTAGGCCAGCCAGTACGCACCGCTGGCGCGGGCTTGCTGACAACTACTTTCACAGTACCGCAAGCAGGACCGGTTCGTCTGGAAATCAGGAAGGCAGACACAGGCAAGGGCCGCCTGAATATTGACGACATTGAACTGCTGCGCAACGGCAGCTCTGCCTCTACGCCCGCTCCTACTTCACCTACCCCCTCACCTACTCCTACCCCCCAGTCGCCCAGCCCTTCAGCCCCCACCCAAGACCCTAGTTTGCTCCTTGGCAACCCCAGCGGGGCTACGGCCAGCCTAAGCACGCCAAATAATTACCTGCTGGTGAAGCCGCAGTACACGCTAAGCTACAACGCCCAGCGCGGCACGCCTACCTGGGTGAGCTGGCACCTGAGCAAGGCTGAAATGGGCTCAGCCCCGCGCCAGGACGACTTCCGCCCCGACCCGGCCCTACCCCGGCAGTTCTACCAAGTGACACCGAAAAGCTACTCTGGCTCGGGCTTCGACAAAGGCCACAACTGCCCCTCCGCCGACCGCACCTACACGCTGGACGACAACTCGGCTACTTTCCTGATGACCAACATGATTCCGCAGGCGCCCAACAACAACCAGCGCACGTGGTCGGCACTGGAAGAATATGGACGCAGCTTGGTGAGGCAGGGCAAGGAAATCTACATCGTGATGGGCAGCTACGGCCGGGGCGGGGTAGGCGCCAACGGCGCCGCCACCACCATCGACCAGGGCCACGTGACGGTACCCAAGCGCGTGTGGAAGGTGCTGGTGGTGCTACCCGAAGGCACTGACGATCTGCGCCGTATCGCGGCCGGGCAGGCCCGCATCATCGCCATCGACACTCCTAACGACAACACTGTGAGCCCCAACTGGGGCCAGTACCGCGTGAGCGTAGACGCCCTGGAAGCCGCCACGGGGCTGGATCTGCTGAGCGCCCTGCCGGTGGCTGCCCAAACGCGCCTGCAAATGGGGGTAGATACGGGTTCTACACGGTAAATATTCCGCCTTCTGCGCCAACTCAACACTATGTAACGTAAAACGTGCGGGTTGCTTCGTGTTGGCTGCCTACTTTTGCTTCGTATACTGTTACCAATTTGGCAACCGCTGTACTACACGCAACTTTACAGTCATTATGAGTGCAGATATCCTATTTACGGGAGGCGGGGAAATGGGCGAGCGAATCAGAACACTCGATTGGTCCCAAACCAAGCTGGGGCCAGTGGCTGACTGGCCGCAAAGCCTGATTAGCGCCGTGCAGATCATGCTCGGCTCGCGCTTTCCGATGATGGTGCACTGGGGACCGGAGTTGATTCATTTCTACAACGATGGCTACGCCAGCATCCTACAGGGCAAGCACCCTGGCGCGCTGGGCCAGCCGGCGCAGGCTTGGTGGAGCGAAATGTGGCCTTTTCTGACGCCTATCTTCGATCAGGTGTGGGCCGGCAATACCACGCATTTTGAAAACCAGCTGGTACTACCCAACCGGCAGGGATTCGTCGAAGAAACGTACTTCACTTTCAGCCACAGCCCCATTCGTAATGAAAGCGGGCAAGTGGCCGGCATCTTCGTGACGGCCATAGAAACCACTACCACGGTGCTGAACCAGCGGCGGTTGGCCATGTTCAGCTCCCTGATGGCCCACGCTGCCCTGGCCACCAAACCCGTAGAAGCCGCTCAGCACTTGGTAGCTTCCTTGGCTACCGACTCGCAGGATATTCCGTTTGCGTTGCTGTATAGCATCGATCAACCGGCTCAGCTGGCCCACCTAACGGGGTGGTTTGGCCTACCCGCCGGCGAGCCCACGGCTCCCAGCACTATCCCTCTCTCCTCCGATCGGTACTGGCCGATGGCCGAAGCGCTGTATTCCCGCCAGCCGGTACTGGTTGCTGATTTGGCTGCCCGCTTCGGAAGTTGGCCGGAGGGCGAATGGGCCGTGGACCCAAGACAGGCCCTTATGCTACCCCTGCGGCTACATGAGGCCGACCAGATAGTAGACAAAATCCTTGTGGTGGGCCTGAGCGCCCGGCGACCCCTCAATGCCGATTATCAAGGCTTTTTCTCCCTGGTAGCCGATTACGCCGGGCGGGCTCTCAACCACGCCGCAGCCACCTACGAGGCCTACCGCCTCAACCAGGCGCTGCAAGAGGCCAATAACTCCCTGGACACCTTCGTGCACATTGCCGCTCACGACCTGAAAGGACCAGTCAATAATTTGCATAGCCTGCTGGAAGTGTACCACGAGGAGCCCGCCGGCACGGCGCAGGAACACGTGATGTCGCTGCTGAGCAAGGAGGTGCACCGGCTCACGAGCACCGTATCGGGGTTGCTGGAAATCCTGCGCAGCCAGCACACGGTGGCTCCGCCCGCCGAGAAGGTAGAGCTGCAAACGATTTTCAGCCGCGTCTACACCGACCTTATCGGTTACATACAGGCCCAGGATGGAGTCATTACGGCCGATTTCAGCCGGGCGCCGGTGGTGGTATGCCCCCCGGCTTATCTGGAGAGCATCCTCAAGAATCTGCTGCACAACGCCCTCAAGTACCGCGCCCCCGATCGGCCGCCGGTGGTGCACCTGAGCAGCCGCAGCCGCGACAATACCGTGGTACTGACCATAACCGATAACGGCATCGGCATCGACCTTACGCGGGATAAGGAGCGGCTGTTCAGCCCCTTTACTCGCCTCACGGCCGAGGGCGAGGGCGCTGGCCTGGGCCTCTACATGGTTCGCTCCCTGGTGCAGCAGCAAGGCGGCATGCTAGATGCCAGCAGCACGCCCGGCGTGGGCACCACCTTCACGGTGGTGCTGCCCGCTACCCGCATCAACGACTAGGCCTATACAACAAGCGCGCGACAAATACTTGTCGCGCGCTTGTTGTATAGGCCTTTGGGGGTAGTTGCGTCTCTACCTTGGCACGCAGCTCCAGGCTATTATTGCAGCTTGAAGCTGGCCATCTGCACGTCGCGGGAGTTGCCGCCTACCATCACCTGGAAGTCGCCGGGTTCGGCTACGAAGTTCAGTTCGTTGTTGTAGAACTTCAGGGCGTCGGGCGACAGGCGGAAGGTGAGGGTTTTGCTTTCGCCCTTTTTCAGCATCACTTTCTGGAAGCCTTTCAACTCTTTTACGGGGCGCGAGAGGCTGCCTACCATATCGCGGATGTAGAGCTGGGCCACTTCCTCACCATCGTAGTTGCCGGTGTTGCGCACCGTTACCTTCACTTCCAGCGGCTGGTTCATGCCTAGCGTGGCAGCACTCAACTCGGGTTTGCCGTACTCAAACTTGGTGTAGCTCAGCCCGAAACCGAAGGGGTAGAGCGGCTCGTTCACCTCGTCCAGGTAGCGCGACTTGTACTTGTCGAGCTGCACGCCGCCATAGGGGCGGCCGGTGCTCTTGTGGTTGTAGTACAGCGGAATCTGGCCTACGGAGCGCGGAAAGGTCATCGTGATTTTGCCCGAGGGGTTGTAGTTGCCGAACAGCACATCGGCTATGGCGTTACCGGCTTGGGTACCTGCAAACCACGTTTCCAGAATGGCCGAAGCGTTTTCATCTTCCCAGGTCAGCGTGAGCGGCCGGCCATTCATAAGCACCAGCACCAGCGGCTTGCCAGTGGCTTTCAGCGCTTTTAGTAGAGCAAGCTGCTGACCGGGCAGGCCAATATCGGCGCGGCTGGCGGCTTCGCCGGTCATGCCCTGGCTTTCGCCCACGGCGGCCATAATCACATCGGCCTGTTGGGCTACCTGCACGGCTTCCTTAATCATCTCCTCCGACGAGCGTTTGTCTAGCTCCAGGTCGCCGCCGTGGTGGTTGAGGCGGTCGAGCATCTGCTGGTCGTCGGCAATGTTGGCACCTTTGGCGTACACGATTTTCGCCACGCTGCCGGCCACATTCTTAATACCCTGCTCCAACGACACGGCTTGTTTCCAGTCGCCGGCGCCGCTCCAGTTGCCAATCATGTCGCGCTGGCTCTGAGCCAACGGGCCAACAAGGGCAATGGTCCCCGACTTCTTCAGGGGTAGGGTTTGGTTGTCGTTCTTCAGCAGCACCATGCTTTTGCGGGCAATATCGCGGGCATCAGCAATGAACTCTTTGTTCATGATGACCTTCTTGGCTCGCTTCTCCGACACGCCGTGGTAGGGGTCTTTGAACAAGCCGAGGCGGTACTTGCCTTCCAGCACGCGGCGGCACGCCAGGTCGATATCGGCTTGCTTCACGAGGCCATTTTTCAGGTCTTCGCCCAAGTGCTTTAGGAACAGTTCCCCTACCATGTCCATATCGGCACCGGCTTTCAGCGAAAGGGCAGCCACCTCTTTCTCGTCGCCCATGCCGTGGGCAACTAGCTCGTTGATGGCCGTGTAGTCGGTGGCCACGAAGCCTTTGAAGCCCCACTGCTGGCGCAGCAGGTCCGTAAGCAGCCAGCGGTTGGCGGTAGCGGGTATCCCGTTTACGTCGTTGAACGACGACATCACGGACCCTACCCCAGCATCGACGGCGGCTTTGTAGGGCGGCAGGTACTCGTTGTACATGCGCACCTTGCTCATATCGGTGGTGTTGTAGTCGCGGCCGGCTTCGGCGGCCGCCGTAGAGGGCGAAGTGCTTGAGGCAGGCCATCACGGCGTTTTCCTTGGTGAGGTCGGTGCCCTGGTAGCCGCGCACCATGGCTTCGGCCATGCGCGAGCCAAGGTAGGCGTCTTCACCAGCGCCCTCGGCCACACGGCCCCAGCGCGGGTCACGGGCAATATCGACCATTGGCGAGTATACCCAATGTAGGCCGTCGGCCGAGGCTTCCTCGGCGGCAATGCGGGCGCTACGCTCCACGGCCGTGAGGTCCCAGCTGGCAGCCAGCCCCAGCGGAATTGGGAAGATGGTGCGGTGCCCGTGAATCACGTCGTACCCGAAGATCAGCGGAATTTTCAGGCGAGTTTGCTTCAAGGCCAACTCTTGCAGCTTGCGGGCCGCAATGGGCGTGTAGGTATTAAATACGCCGCCCACATTGCCCTTCGAGATATTCTCGTTCACGTTTTGGCTCACCACCGGCCCCGTCACATCAAACCCCACCGACACCAGATTCAGCTGGCCGATCTTCTCTTCCAGCGTCATTTTCTGCATCAGATTATCGATGAACGCCTTCATCTTGGGGTCGTCCTGCATCACTTGGGGGGTAGGCGCTGGCTGTTGCTGCTGGGCGTGCAGCGGCGCCGTGAAGGTGAGGCCCAGCGTGAGCAGCAGGGCAGCGCGGGAAATTTTATTCATGGGTGTTATATGTGGGAAATTTGAGTTTAATGAATCAGTTCGGGAAGGTAACTGCTATGACTATCTCCGTCTTATTCTGAAGCAAGCAGAAACCGCCTTGGCCCCTACCCTACTTGTGTTGGCTGAACAGCCACGGCAGTAGTTCCGGTTCGGCAAAGGCGCTGTCCCAACTGTTGTGGTTTACGCCGGGATACTCGGTGTATTTCACCTGAGCGCCGGCCTGTTGCAGGGCCGCTACCATCTCGCGGGAGTATTTGGGTGCCACTATGTCGTCGGCGCTGCCATGGAAAACCCACAGCGGTAGGCGCTTGGCATAGCGTTTCACCGAAGAAGGCTCACCACCGCCGCAGATGGGAGTGGCCGCCGCAAACAGCTTCGGCTCGCGGTACAGGGCCTCAAACGTGCCCATTCCTCCCATCGACAAGCCCATGATGTACACCCGCTTTTTATCGACGTGCTCCTGGCGGCGCAGCTGCTGCACTAGGTCGAGGGCGGCGCGCAGGGGCCATTTGGGGCCGTCGGCGTAGCGGAACTGGATATCGAGTGGGTGTTTCGTGCGGTCAATCTGGGTAGCGGCCCAGTAGCTGTTTTCGGGGCACTGCGGAAACACCACAATAGCCGGGAAGCGCTGCCGGTTCTCGGGAGTCAGAAACAACTTGCTGCCGTGCGTGAGCTGCTTTTGGTTGTCAGAACCCCGTTCCCCGGCCCCATGCAGCACTAGTATTAAGGGATACTTTTTGGCGGGGTCGTAGTTTTCGGGATACAGAATGCGGTAGGGCAGCGAGTGGCCGTCTTTGGCGGCGTAGGTGCGAGGCTGGAAACCGGATTCTTGTTGAGCTTGCGCGGTTGTGATACAAGTGAACGTCAGCAGGTAGATGAGCAGGTAGCGAAAGAGGGAATTTTGCATACGTGTAAGCAATCAGGTAACGTGGACTTCAGCCCTATCTCCTCGGGGAGCCAACCGCTAGCAGCTAATAGCTATTAGCTGCTAGCGGTTGGCTCTTGTTCAACAAAAAGCTAATAGCTCCGATACTGGCTCCTTGAGGAGATAGGGCTGGGGGCTGATGTAAATCGTTGCTATTTCTTCAATTGCGGGCTTTCGAGGCCTAGCTTTTTCAGACCCTTCTGCACGTCGGGGCTGCTCATGAAGAGTTTCCAGAGCAAGCCGGTGCGGTGGTTCTCAATCATGCCCACAATAGGGCCTTGGTCGATGGCGAGGTAGGACTTGGCCTGCCAGTTGTGCTGCTCACTGAAAGCGTCCACAAAGCCATACTCGCCCCAGATTTTGTCGCCCAGGTCGTTGTAGAAGTGCTTCAACGCCCGCATCGACTCCTTAGGCGCGTAGGGCATGGCCGACAGCGCGGCGGTGGGCGAAATCACGCCCAAATCCTCCGTAGGCGAGTGCGCAGCATAGCCTTTGTAGCTATCCGACGCCGTGAGGCCCCAGGTGTCTTTGCCGTAGCCTTTGTACTTCTTGGGGTTCTGCACGCAATAGTCGTAGTTGATGCGCGTGTGCGCCTGGTTTTGCTGCCAGTAGTCGGCGTACTGGTCTTTAAGGCCGCGCGGGTCGATGCCCAGGAAGGAGTAGTGCGAGAAGAACAATGGTCCGCCGTAGTCGAAGCCCAGCGGCAGGGTAGTACCCAGGTATTTCTTGCCGTTTTTGAAGGCGTTGCCAGTGGCCCAGCCTTCGTCGTACACCTTCTTATCAATGCTGTAGCGCGGCGAGGACGCGGCCAGTACGTAGGTCACGAAGCACTCATTCCAACCGTGGATCTGGTGGTTCATGCTCCAGTCGTTGTTGGGGCTCCAGTGCCAATAGAGCACGTTTTGGTTTTGGGTGTACCAGCTCCATTCCACGCCTTCCCACATCCACAGCACCTTGTTGCGCAGGTTGCTTTCGGTGGGCGTGTCCTTGGTGAAATACTGGCGGGCGCAAATCAGTCCTTCGAACAGGAACGAGGTTTCTACCAGGTCGCCGCCGTCGTCTTTGGGGCTGAAGCGGATGGTTTTGCCCGTCTCACCGTTCAGCCAGTGCGGAAACGCGCCGTGAAACATATCGGCCTTCCACAGAAAGTTGACGATCTTCCCTACCCGCTCGGCCGCCTGCTCCCGCGTAATCCACTTGCGCTCGGCCGCCACGATAATGGCCATGATACCGAAGCCCGTGCCGCCGGTCGTCACCACTTCGTCGCCGTAGTCGAAGCTCACGTTGCTGCGTTCCCGCGCCATACCCGATACAGGATGGCCGAAATCCCAGAAGTACTTGAACGTCTGGCGTTGCACCTCGTCCAGCAATTGCTCGTCGGAAAGGTTTTTCTGACGCGGGGCGGTGTAGGTGAGTTTGGCGGCCGGGGCAGTCGTTTGAGCGTGGCTAGCCAAGGGTAGCAGACTAGCGCCTGCCACACCAGCCGCCAGTAGGTAGGCAAAAGAAGTGTTCATAAGAGAAGGTGTAGGGTAGGAAAAGCGCGGATTTAAAAGTAAACAGAACGTCATGCTGAGCTTGTCGAAGCATCTCTACCGCTTCGTTGAATACTACCTAACGAAGCGGTAGAGATGCTTCGACAAGCTCAGCACGACGTTCTGTTTTTTATCTACTTAAACCGACAGATTAGTAGCCTGGGTTTTGGGTAATCAATCCGCCACTGATGTCGATGCGGTTTTGTGGAATCGGGAACACCTCATTTTTACCATCCACGAAGTTTTTGCCTACGGCCCGCAGCACGGTGCCAGCGCGGCCCTGGCGCACCAGGTCCCAGAATCGGTCGTGCTCCATGGCCAGCTCCACGCGCCGCTCGCGCCAAATGGCCTGGCGCAGGGCAGTTGGTTCGGTAATCGTTACGTCGGGTAGCACGGTGGTGCTGGTGCCGCGGGCGCGCTTGCGCACTAGGTTCAGGTCGGTGAGGGCCTTGGCCGTGTTGCCCTGTTGGTTGGCAGCTTCGGCGTTCATCAGCAGCACATCAGCGTAGCGCAGAATGCGAATGTTCTTGCCTGAGTCGCCGAGGCCGTTGGGCGAGCGGGGGTCGGTGGCGCGCACGTAGGCCTTCTGGTTGTAGCGCGGGTTATCAATCACCGTCGGAATGGTGATACCGTCGCCCAGGTTTTCGCCGGCGTAGATGATGGTAGCCTGACGGCGTGGGTCGCCGTCTTCGTAGGCGTTATTCAGGTTTTCGGAGGGCACGTTGAAGCCCCAGCCACCCGTCGGGATGGGTGCGCGCGGGCTCTGTACCTCGGCGTACTGCGAGCCGCCACCGCCTTGCGGCAGGGTAGCGCACTGCACCTCAAAGATGGACTCGCTGGAGTTCTCACCTTCCAGATTAAACAGCAACGCGTAGTTGTTGTAGAGACTGTACTCGCCTGAGGCAATTACAGCGTCGGTAAGGGAAAGCACCTGGCCCCAGTTTCCCTGGTACATATACACCTTGGCGAGCATACCTTGGGCAGCTCCCTTTGTGATGCGGCCTAGGTCGGCGGCGGGGTAAGCAGAGCGTACGGGTAGGGCTTCAATAGCCGCGTTCAGGTCGGCAATGATGAAGTCATACGTCTGCTCGCGGGTGGCGCGGGGCTTAGATGAATTGCTACCGTCGCGGGGTGGCAGCTCGTCGATGATAGGTACGCCACCGTAGGTACGCACCAAATTAAAGTAGAAATAACCACGCAGGAAGCGGGCTTCTGCAATCAGGCGAGCCTTTAGAGCGTCGTCCATCTGAATGTCGGGCACGCGCAGAATTACCTGGTTGGCGCGGGCAATGCCCAGGTAGTGGCCCTGCCAGAAGCCATCGAGCAAACCGTTGGCGGCCGTGGCCGTGAAGTTGTCCAGCTCGCCCATGGCGGGCGCGTCGCCGGGGGTACTGCCCTTGTCGGCATCATCGGAAGCCACGTTGGCAATTCCGATAAAGGAGAAAGTATGTACCGAGAAGTCGCGCAGCTGGTTGTAAACAGCGTTGGTGGCCTGCACGGCGCCATCGGAGGTAGCAAAGAAGTTTTCGCTCAACTCCTCGCCTAGGGGCTGGGTGTCCAGAAAATCCTGGCAGCTGCTAACGGCCATGCTCAACGAGAGGCTGGCCAGGGCAATGATATAGTGTTTCGCTTTCATGATGCGATGTGCTTATCAGGTTCTGAATTACAGAGAAATGTTTACCCCGGCGTTGTAAGAGCGCGTCACGGGCACCACGTTCAGCTCGATGCCGCGGCCGGCATCGTTGCCGCCTACCTCTGGCGAGAAGCCCGAGTAGTTGGTGAAGGTGAAGGGGTTGAGCGCGTTAACGTAGAAGCGGATGCTGCCTACCCCAAACGACTCAGTAAGAGCGCGCGGGATGGTGTAGCCCAGCTGAATGGTACGGAAGCGCAGGAACGCACCCGACTCAAGGAAGTAGCTGGAAACCTGCGGAATAACGTTCGACACACGCGGCTCGGTGGTAGAGGGGTTGGTGGGCGTCCAACGATCCAGGCGCGAGGCCTCGAAGTTTTCGTTGGTGAAGCGCACGGCTTTCTTACCGTTGTAGATTTTGTTGCCCGATACACCTTGCAGGTCCACAGCAATATCGAAGCCTTTGTAGGCGGCGTTGGTGTTCAGGGCGTAGGTCAGGTTCGGGATGGGCGAGCCCAGGCTCACGCGGTCGTTTTGGTCAATCACGCCGTCGTTGTTTACGTCGCGGAAGCGCAGCTCACCGGGAGCTTTGCCGCCGGGTTGGTTGGGCGCGGCTGCTACCTCGTCGGCGGTCTGGAAAATACCTACCACATCGAAGCCGTAAAACTCACCGATAGAAGTGTTCACGCCGCTGCGCGTTACCACGTTGCCGTTGCCCAGGCTACCCCCAATGATGGGCTGGCCGCCGTTGCCCAACGACACAATGTTGTTGCGCAGGGTAGAGAGGTTGGCGTTCACGCCGTAAGTGAATTCTTCCTTCACATCGCCACGCCAGCCCAGCGTAAACTCGAAGCCTTTGTTGTCGACGGTACCAATGTTGCGGTACAGCGCCCCCACGGCTACCGGCACCTGCGTCACCAAGTCGTTGGTGCGACGGTCGAAGTAGTCAGCCTCGAAGGTCAGGCGGTTGTTGAGGAAAGCGGTTTCAAAACCAATGTCCAACTGGTTGATCTTCTCCCAGCGAATCTGCGACACGGTGGGGTTGGTTTCGGTTTTGCCAATGTTCAGCGACTCGCCGGGGCCGAAGATGGCGTTCAGGTTGTTGTTGATGCGGGCGTAGTACTGGTAGCTGGGCACGTTCACGTTGCCCACTACCCCGTAGCTGGCGCGCAGCTTCAGGTTATCAAATACGTTGAGGTCTTTGATGAAGTCTTCCTCCGACAAACGCCAGCCGGCGCCAATAGCGGGGAAGTAGCCCCACCGGTCGCCCTGCGAGAAGCGCGAGGAGCCGTCGGCACGGAAGGTAGCCGTCAGCAGGTAGCGGTCCTTAAACGCGTAGTTGGCGCGGGCCAAGCCCGACTGAAACGCGTACTCGCTGGCCGAGTTGTTGGCAATGTTGCCCTGGGCGTTGCCCACGTTCAGGTACCACAGGTCGTCGTCGTAGCCGGGCACGTCGTTGCGCTGGCCGAAGAGACTTTCGTTTTGGTCGCGCTGCATGGTGTAGCCAGCCAGCAAGGTCAGGCGGTGGTCATCGCCAAACTGCGTATCATAGGTCAGCGTGTTTTCCCACAGCCAGGTAGAGTTGGTGTTGGTCCGGCGGCCCAGGCGGCTACGGTCGTTGCGCTGGTTCTGCGACACGAAGTAGACAGGGGCATACACGCGGTTTTCGGTGTAGCCCAGGTCGGTACCGAAGCTGGTGCGGAAGGTCAGGTTTTTCAGCAGGTTGGCTTCGCCGAATACATTACCAATCAGGCGGCCACCTTTGTTGCGCTCATTGTTATAAGCCAACTGCGCTACCGGGTTGGCCACGTTCTGGTTCAGCGAGTAGCTGTAGTTGCCAGTGGTGGGGTTGAACACCTGCTGGGCGGGGTCGGCGTTATAGGCATTGCCGAACACCGAGCCAGGCGTGATATTCTCCTGAATGCGGCTGATGGCCACGTTGGCGCCTACCCGCACGCGGTCGGTGAGCTTGTACTCGTTGTTGACGCGGAAGTTGATGCGCTCAAAATCCTGGCCTTTCACGATGCCCTGCTGCTTGTTGTAGCCGCCGCTGATGCTGTACGTCGACTTCTCCGAGCCGCCCGAAGCGCTCAGTTGGTAATCCTGAATAACGCCCTTGCGCAGAACCTGATCAAACCAGTTCACACCGTTACCATAGTCGTAGCCGGGGCCGCGGAAGAGGTTGGTAGCGTTGGGGGTAGTGTTCAGAATGGCTTCGTTCAGCAGCGTCTGATACTCGCTGGCGTTGGCCATATCCACGCGCCTGGCAATTTCCTGGTAGCCCGCGTAGGCGTTCAGCGAAATGCGCGCCTTACCCGACTTGCCTTTTTTGGTAGTCACGATAATCACGCCGTTGGCGCCACGCACACCATAAATAGCCAGCGAAGAGGCATCCTTCAATACTTCAATCGACGCAATATCGTAGGGGCTCAGAAACTGGATGTTGTTGGTGAACATACCATCTACCACAAACAACGGCTGGTTGGCGGCGTTGTTGTCGTCGCCGGCCGTGCGCACCGACGTCACACCCCGAATACGAATATTCGGTGCGGCACCAGGAGCACCTGAGGTGGAGGTGATGTTCACGCCAGCAATTTTGCCTTGCAGAGCCTGCTCGGCGTTGGCTACCGGACGGTTGGCAATTTCCTCGGCCTTCACCGAGCCAATGGCGCCCGTCACGTCGGCTTTGCGCTGCGTACCGTAGCCCACTACCACTACCTCGTTCAGGGTTTTGGTATCGGCACCCATGGTGATGTTGATGGCCGTGCGACCATCTACGGGCACCTCCTGGGTGTTGTAGCCAATAAAAGAGAAAGTGAGGATAGCGTTATCGGGTACCGTGAGGGAGTAGTTGCCCTCCACGTCGGTCTGGGTGCCGTTAGCGGTGCCTTTCACTACCACGTTCACGCCGGGTAGGCCACCACCCTTTTCGTCTAGCACGCGGCCAGTTACGGTGATGTCGGCCTGGGCGGGCTGCAACACAATACCGTTGTCCACCACTTCGTATTTCACAGCCACTGGCGACAGAATCGTGCGCAGTACCTCTACCAGAGGCTGGTTCACGGCTTTCACCGATACCCGCCGAGTGGCCTTAATCACCTGCGGGCTGTACATGAAGTGCGTGTTGGTCTGCGCTTCCAGCTGCCCGAGCAGGTCTTTTACGGTTTCGTTGTTTGCCTGCACCGTCACGGGTTGGTTCAGGATTTCCTGGGCTAGCGCTGGCCGGCCCCAGGCAATGCCGGTGCAAAGCATCAGGCCAAACAGTTGCAATAGCAGCACGCTTTTGAAGCGTTTGCCCAGCGGTGGGATTTGTAGAAGAGGACTCATACAGCTTGTTAGGGTTGGTGAGAAGGTTTGGGAATTAAGCGAAGCAGTAAAAAGAGTTAAACACAGTCGCAATCGTTTGCGGAAATTTCGCAGAGAAGAGGTAGCTGAAAGGAGTTGGAAACGTGTCAGGATTTGCAGCCCTGGCTATACAGCTGCACGTGCGCATCTACCGATTTATAGGTAGCGCCCAGGGTCTTACACAACAGACCTAAGTTACTGAATAACTGATCTTTTTGCAGCACAACGCTTACGGTGCAGTGTGCCAAAGCCACCTTGTCGTAGAGAATTTCTACCCCGTAGGCTTGTTCCAGGGTGGCAATCACGTCGGCTACGGGCTGGTCGTCGAAGGAAAAGGTAGAGGGCGGGGTGAGCAAGGCAGGCTGGGCTACCAGATCCTTATGCAACTCGTGTGCAGCGGGCGAATACACTACCTGCTGGTTGGGAAGCAACTCCACAGCGGCGGGTACCGCCGCCACGGTGGCTGCCGCCAGCTTGCGGGGCTGCACACGTACTTTGCCGCGCAAGACCTGCACCCGCGTGTTGGGTTGGCCAGCGTAGGCTTGCACCGTGAAGCTCGTACCCAGCACCGTAGTCAGCATTTGCTCGGTATATACCTCAAACGGCTGTTGTGAATTGTGAAACACGTCAAACGTAGCTTCACCTGATAGAAATACCTGCCGGCGAGCCGCCACAAAACGGCGTGGGTAGCGCAGACGGCTATGGGGTGCCAGCACCACCGTGCTGCCATCGGGTAGGGTGAGCCGGCCGGGCTCGGTGCGTATGGTCCATTCCATTTGAGCGGTGGCCACTCCCGGCACAGCGGGCTCTATCCAGGAGTTGGGTAGCTGCTGTAGTGCCGCTAGGCCAAGCCCTAGGGCCAAAGCCGCTGCGGCGGCCCAGCGGGTAGGTGTGCGCACGTACCACGGTTTGGGGGCAGCAGTTAGCGGGATAACCGGCGTTTCCAGGCCGGTTTGTTGGGCAATGCGTGCCCACAGTGCGCTTTGCAATGCTTCCCGCTCCTGCACGGTCAGGGGGGTGCTAGTGGGTACGTGATGTTCCAGGGTAGCGTACCATTGCTCTACTTCGCGCTGCTCTGCGGGCGTGCATTCGCCACGCTGGTACCGCTGCAATAAGGTTTGAAAGTACGCGTCTGGCATAAGAGAAGCCTTGGTTTGCTCGTATAGTCGAACAACCGCGCTTTTACCCTAGTGCAGTCATAAAAAAACCTGCTGCTCAGACACGCACTAGGCCACTAATCACCCATTAACTAATTGACTATCAATATAAAATATTCAATAAAAATTTTTACTTTATCAACCAGAAAAAAAGCAACAATGTCAAAAAATCTTTCAACCGTACACGCAATAGCTTCAGGGCGCGCGTGAGATGATACTCCACCGTTTTGGGCGATAAGTGCAATTGATCGGCAATTTCCGCTACGCTCTGGTGCTCCAACCGGCTCAGCCGAAATACTTCCCGCGTCGACTCGGGCAGCTGGGTGATGCTTTCTGCCAGGGCCACCGACAGGTCATCGGCCGCCACTACCTCCTCAGTGCTTCGGTCCAACGCTAGCGGCTGTGCCTGCCGGTAGCTCAGGTAGCCCGCGTGGGTGGTACGCACCCGCAGGTAGTCGATAATCCGGTATTGCAGGGCTTTGTTCAGGTAGTGGGGTAGCTTTTCAATCTGGCTACTGGCGCGCTTTTGCCAGAGCGCCGTAAACAGGTCCTGCACCAGCTCTTCGGCGGCCTCGCGCGAGCCCAACTTGCGTTGCGCGGTGCTAAACAGCTGCCACCAATACCGCTCGTAAATCTCCGCGAAAGCCCGCGCATCACCGTCGCTCAGCGCCTGTACCAGGGCTGCGTCGTCGGATATAGCGTGCGATTTTGGAGTCATAAGCTATTGAAAACGGAGAAGCGAATGTACGGTAAGTAGCAGATTCACAGCGCGTATCTATTGATTAATCATTTGTATTTATCTCTATAACAGCACAACCATAAAAAGTATACCCGCGCCGGGTGCCGGCGCGGGCTTGTGCTTTTAGGTTTCGCTGAGTTGCGTTTTAAAGCCCATCAGTTGTCCATTGGCTGTCTTGCCCAACACATACACCGGTATCTGAGGGCCCTCGCCGATGCGGTATACCTGCGTATCGTCCAGCTCCTGTTTTCAAGAACATCTGCAACGCTTTGAAACGGTTGGCGGCCTCAACGGAGCCTTGGGGACCATTATCGGCCGTTTGCTGGCGCAGAAATACCGTTAGCTCTTGCGTCTGCACAGGCTCTTCAGATGGTGCGCCTACCAGTTCGCGCACGGTTTCCGGAGTCAGCTCGGCCTGGGGCGCGGGGTAACGCACGGCTTCCAAGGGCGCTTCGGTTTCGGCTACGTAGCGTAGGCCCTGTGTGAGTTGGCGCAACTGCGCGAAGGGGCCATCGTTATCGGAAGCAGGAGCCGCCGCAGCAACGTTGCTGCCCACAGTTTCGCGCTCGGCCTTGCTTTCCAAAGGCGGGGTGCCCGCTGTGCCTACCCCACCGGTATCGGTGGCAGGCACCTGGGCGGCAATGGCGGCGGCCAGCTCCCGCATGCGCTCCTCGGGTACTTTAATTTTGGGGTTGGCGAAGTTCATGTCCGCCACATGGTTCATCGGAATCAGGTGGATGTGCGCGTGGGGCACTTCCAGGCCAATTACGGCTACCCCAATGCGCTTGCACGGCACGGCGGCCCGCACGCCCTGGGCCACGCGTTGGGCAAACACGTGCAGCACCGCCAACTCCTGCGGGGGCAGGTCGAAAATATAGTCGATTTCCTTTTTCGGAATCACCAGCGTGTGGCCTTCCACTAGGGGCGTGATGTCAAGAAAAGCCAGGTGCGCGTCGTCTTCAGCTACTTTGTAAGCCGGTAGCTCGCCGGCTACGATACGGGAGAAAATAGAAGGCATGTGGTAGGGGCGCCTTGCAGGCGTCCGTGGTTAGGTAGAACGATGAGTGAGTATATAAATACGAAAAGGGAAAGCCAACGTCTGACCTCCCCTTCTCCCATGCTATGATGATGCGCTACCCCAGACCGGGCGCGTACAACGCATCCCTACCGCGAAATTTCCAGAATCTCGAATTGCAGCTTGCCAGCGGGCACGGTAATCTCGGCCGTATCGCCGGCCGACTTGCCTAGCAGGCCTTTACCGATGGGCGACTTCACGGAAATTTTGCCGGCCGCCAGGTTGGCTTCTTCCTCGGCTACCAGCGTGTAGTCGAGCACCATGCCGTTTTTCAGGTTTTTCAGCTTCACTTTGCTCATAATGAGCACTTTGCTGGTGTCGAGGTTGCTCTCGTCGAGCAGGCGGGCGTTGCCCACAATCTCTTCCAGCTTCGCAATCTTCAGCTCCAGCAAACCCTGTGCTTCTTTAGCGGCATCATATTCGGCGTTTTCACTCAGGTCACCCTTGTCGCGGGCTTCGCGCAGGTCGTCGGCAGCTTTAGCCCGACCACGAATTTTCAGGTCCTGCAACTCGTCTTTGAGTTTCTGCAAACCTTCGGGGGTATAATAATTAACAGTAGCCATGTCGGGTTGGTGGATTAGCTAAAAAACAAGGAGAACGGTCAGCAGCGCCGACCGTTCTCCGAAACAGGTTTCCTGCAAATATACACATTCGCCACAAACCAAGCACGAGCACCGGCCCGATCCGGTAGCAGCGGTGCAGCGCGTCTACCCTGCGTGCCGGCGCAGGAAATCGTGGATTTTGCGAGCTAAAACCTCATTGATGCGGTGGTAGGATTGGTACGTCCAGCCGCCGATGTGCGGCGTAAATAGCACGTTGGGGTCGGCTTCGAGCGTATCAAAGGTAGCGCGCTGGGTAGGCGTGAGGGTCGCTAGCTTTTCATTTTCAAGCACATCGAGCCCGGCACCGCGCACCTGGCCGGCAGCCAGTTGGCGCACCAAGGCGGCGTGGTCCAGCACCTCGCCGCGCGCTGTGTTCAGCAGCCAGATGGCGTTGCGGAATCCCGTCAGCATTTCCTCATTCACTACATGATGATTGGCCGCCGAATAGGGAATGTGCAAACTCAGCACCTCGGCCCGCTGTTGCAGTTCAGCCAATGAAACAAGGGTAGCAAACTGGTCGGGGGCGCAGTTGGGGTCGTGGTCGTATGCCAACACGGTGCAGCCGAAGCCCTCGAGGCGACGGGCAAACGCCTTGCCCATGTGGCCATAGCCAATCAGTCCGATTACTTTGCCACCTACCTCCTCGCCACGGTTGGCCTCGCGCCGCCACTGCCCGGCGCGCACCTCGCGGTCGGCCCGGCCAATGTTGCGCAACACGCTCAGCAGCAAGCCTACGGCAAACTCGCCCACGGCGTCCTGGTTGCCCTCGGGGGCATTCAGCAAGGTCACGTTGGCCGCGGCCAAGGCCTCTTCATCAATATTATCGACACCAGCGCCGGCGCGGGCTACCCAGCGCAGCGCCGGGCCGTGCGCCAGCAGCGCGGCGGTGATGCGCAGCTTGGAGCGCACCATCAGGCCATCATAATGATGCGCAGCCAGGGCGGCAGGCACTTCGGCGGCGGTAAGGTCGGGCCGGTAGTGAAGCTGCACCCCAATTTCTGCCAGCATGTCGGGCAGGCTGGGGTGCATTTCGTCGATGCAGAGACAGGTTTTCAAGTTAAGAATGAAGAGTAAGGATTAAAAGATAGGATGCGCTTTGAGAGAGTAGCGCCGTTTGTAAGCTTTGTCATCCTGAGCATGTGGCGCATCAAGCCAAATGCTTAGGATAACAGGTAAGGTAGGGTCTACTGCTTATGCTGTTCCACCCACTTCGTCAGTTCGACAAACTCCCCTACCCCTAGCTGCTCGGCGCGCTTGTCGAACACGGCATCCGTAGTAGCCTCGGCGGGCATACCGAAAGGCTTAAGGGCATTGCGCAGCGTTTTGCGACGAGTTTGAAAGGCTTGCTTCACTACCTGAAAAAACAGCTTTTCGTCGCAGCCCAGGTGCTCGATGGCGTTGCGGGTGAGGCGAATAACGGCCGACTGCACTTTGGGCGGCGGGTTGAACACGTGCGGCGGCACCGTGAACAGGTATTCAACTTCATAGAATGCCTGCAACAGCACGCTTAGGATACCATAGGTTTTGGATCCGGGTCCTTCGGCTAGGCGGTCGGCCACTTCCTTCTGTATCATCCCTACCACCTCGCGCACCTGCTGGCGGTGGGCCAGCACCTGGAAGAAAATCTGGCTGCTGATGTTGTAGGGAAAGTTGCCGATGATGCTCAGCGGCTCGCCGGGGAACAGCTCGTTGAGGTCCTGGCGCAGAAAGTCGGCGGAGATGATGCGGTCTTCCAGCGCCGGGAAGTGCTGCTGAAGGTAGACCACCGATTCGCGGTCAATTTCCACCACCGACGTGCGGTAAGCCGGGTTTTGCAGGAGCGTGCCGGTAAGTACGCCCATGCCGGGACCAATTTCGAGCACCTCGCGCACACCGTTGGGTAGGCGCAGCGCCTCCACGATGCGCCGGGCAATGTTGGGGTCGGCCAAAAAGTGTTGACCTAAGTGTTTTTTGGCTCTAACAGAATCCACGGGCAGGGCGTTTAGGGAAAAGGCCGGGCAAAGTGCCTACCTTGCGAATTGCCAAAGATACGCCCGAAACCGCCGTTTTGAGCGGCTCTGTTGTTCTCGCTTTCGACTTTCAGTACTTCTCCTACTGTCTTTATGTCCCTACAACTCACCTATGCGGCCACCGCGCCCGCTGCTGCCGACACCGTTTTCATCCTACCCGCCGGCACCACCACACTGCCCGATGCTGCCGCTACCGACCTACCCGAAGCGGCTCGACAGTACGTAGCCGACCAGCTCGCCGCCGATAGCAAGCTCATCAGCCTCAACCACTTCACGCACCAGCACTACTTCGTGGTGGCCGCCGATAAGGCTACCCCTGCCCTCGCGGCAGAGGTCCTGCGCAAAAGCGGCCACCAGCTGCACGCCCGCCTGAAAACCGACAAAGTAGCCGCACTCTACGTGCAGGACCTCACCTCCGACTCGGCCGGCGCCCTACCCCTGGCCGAGGGCATCGCCCTAAGTGCCTACCAGTTTGCAGGCTATAAGACCGATGAGAAGTCGCAGCAAGCCCCTACCCTGGCGCAGGTGTACCTCACCGGTTCAGCCTTCACGACTCAACTGGTCCAGGAGCTGCAAGCAGTAGTGGAGGGTGTGTTCCTGGCCCGCGACCTGGTGAACGCACCGTATAATAAGCTCAACGCTACGCAGTTTGCTGAACGCATGGCTGCGGCGGGCGAAGAAGCCGGCTTCCAGACCGAAATTCTGGATTTGGTGCGCATTGAAGCCTTGCGCATGGGCGGCTTGTTGGGCGTGAACCAAGGTTCGCCCGAGCCACCTACCTTCACCATTATGGAGTACAAGCCCGAAGGCGCTACCAACGCCAAGCCGTTTGTGCTGGTAGGCAAGGGCGTAGTGTACGACACGGGCGGCCTCAGCCTGAAGCCTACTCCCAACAGCATGGACATGATGAAGTGCGACATGGCCGGCGGCGCGGCCGTGGTGGGCACACTCTACG
This sequence comes from Hymenobacter sp. NBH84, assembly GCF_014217645.1. NCBI lineage: Bacteria > Pseudomonadati > Bacteroidota > Cytophagia > Cytophagales > Hymenobacteraceae > Hymenobacter > Hymenobacter sp. NBH84. The sequence goes on along the minus strand of NZ_CP043644.1, from coordinate 1,309,784 downwards.
CCCTGGCCAAAAACCAGGTACCGCTGCACGTCATCGGCTTAGTGCCAGCCACCGACAACCGCCCCGGCGGCCCCGCCTTCGCCCCCGGCGACGTGCTGACCATGTACAGCGGCCTAACGGTGGAAGTGATGAACACCGATGCCGAAGGCCGCTTGATTCTGGCCGATGCGCTGGCCTTCGCCAAGAAATACAACCCCGCGTTGGTAATTGATATGGCGACCCTCACCGGGGCCGCCGCCCGCGCCATCGGCCAGGAGGGCATTGTAGGCATGGGCACCACCGACGACTACATGCCGCAACTCCAGCAGGCGGGCCGACGCGTGCATGAACGGGTAGTGGAGTTTCCGCTCTGGGAGGAGTACGCCGAGCACATCAAGTCCGACATTGCCGACATCAAGAACCTGGGCCGCGCCGAGGCGGGTGCCATTTCGGCGGGCAAGTTCCTGGAGCGCTTCGCCGAGGGCTACCCCTGGATTCACCTGGATATTGCCGCCCCCGCCTACCTCATGGCGCCCGACAGCTACCGTGGCAAAGGAGGTACTGGCACCACCGTGCGCCTGCTCTACGATTTCCTGAAAATGCAGGCGTAAGCGGCTTTCTAGTAGTTAGTCGTTGAAAATCGTCTGTCATCCTGAGCTTGCGAAGGACCTTCTCACGCGTGAACGACAGGCGTAACAACGACTCGTCCTAACGTGAGAAGGTTCTTCGCTCCGCTCAGGATGACAGACGATTTTCAGACATTAACCCACTGAAATCAACAACCCACAACTTCACAACTTCACCATTTCCATGAGCCACCTCCCCCGCATCGGCATTTCCGTTGGCGATTTGGCCGGCATCGGGCCGGAAATTATCTATAAGACCTTCCTCGACGCGCGTTTGCTGAAGTATTGCACGCCTGTGGTGTATGGCATGGCTACGTCGCTATTCGACGATTTTCCGGTAGATGAGCAGGTAGGACCGCTCACGTTCCGGCAGGTGCGCTCGGCCGCTGATATCGACCCCGGCAAGCTCAACGCCGTGACGTGCTGGGAAGAAGACTTCGTGCTCACGCCCGGCCAGCCTACCCAGGCCAGCGGCGCAGCCGCTCGCGAGTCGCTGCTAGCCGCCTGCCGCGACCTGAAAGACGGCCTGCTCGATGGCATCGTGACGGCGCCCATCAGCAAGGAGAATACGCAGTCCGACGAGTTTCGCTACCCCGGCCACACCGAGTTTCTAACTAGCTTCTTCGGGGCCTCCGAGAGCCTGATGCTGCTGGCCAGCGACGACCTACGCGTGGCTACCCTCACGGGGCATATCCCATTGAAAGATGTGGCTACCCGCGTCACGCCCGAGCTGTTGCGCACTAAGCTGCAAATCCTGCTGAACTCGTTGCGGCAGGATTTCGGGATTGAAAAACCGCGCGTGGCCGTGCTGGGTTTGAATCCGCACGCCGGCGAAAACGGCCTGCTGGGCACGGAGGAAGGCAAAATCGTAACGCCCGTTATTCAGCAATTTTTGCAGGAAGGACACCTCGTGTACGGCCCCTACCCTGCCGATGGCTATTTCGGCACCGGGCAGTATCACCAGTTTGATGCTACCCTGGCACTGTATCACGACCAAGGCTTGATTCCGTTTAAAACGCTTGCCTTCGAGCGGGGCGTGAACTACACGGCGGGCCTACCCATCGTGCGCACCTCGCCCGACCACGGCACGGCCTACGGCCTGGCCGGCCAGTTCCGCGCCGACCCTACCTCCTTCCGCGAAGCCTTATATATGGCTTGCGACCTGGTGCGCCAGCGCGCCGGTCAGGTAGTGGTGTGGTAGCCGCCGCCAGATACAGGACACTACCGGATAGTTTGTGCCCGGCTTAGTAGGTACTTTACCTACCAAGCCGGGCACGGCCTTTTCCTCCCACTTACTATTCTATAGTGAAGCTCCTTCCCTTTTTGCTGCTGATCCTCGGCGGATTCTGCGCCCAGCCAGCCCTAGCCCAATCGGGTGTTCCGCAAAAGCAGGTACAGTACCTTTCGGGGCGCGACAACCGCCCCATCGTGCAGTGGGACTTCTACTGCACTGGCGGCCGCAAAAGCGGTTTCTGGACTAAAATTGCGGTGCCCTCGTGCTGGGAGCAGCAGGGCTTTGGCGCCTATAACTACGGCCGCGACTACAAAACCTACGGCAAGAACTTTCGCTTTGCCGATGAGCAGGGCAAGTACAAGCACACGTTTCGGGTACCGGCCAGCTGGCAGCAGAAGCGGGTATTTATTGTGTTTGAGGGCTCGGTGACCGATACCGAGGTCAACATCAACGGGCAGTTGGCCGGCCCCATCCACCAAGGCGCGTTCTACGAGTTCAAATACGACATCACCGACAAGTTGCGCTCCAATGGTCAGGACAACCTGCTGGAAGTGACGGTGAGTAAGATGTCGGCGAACCAGTCGGTGAACAACGCCGAGCGATTGGCCGACTACTGGGTATTCGGCGGTATTTTCCGGTCCGTGTACTTGGAGGCCTACCCACAGCAGTTCATCACCCGCACCTCGGTTGACGGGCAGGCCGATGGACGCTTCGGAATGCAGGCCTACCTGCGCAACGCGCCGGCCAACACTCAGGTACAGGCCGAAATCCTCGACGCGGCGGGCAAAGTCGTAGGCACAGCGCAGGCCACCACAGCCGCCAACGACACCGTGGTGACGCTGCGTACCACCGTGCGCACACCCCAGCAGTGGACTTCCGAAACGCCCACCCTCTACCACGTGCGCACCAGCTTGAAATCGAACGGCAACACGCTGTACCAAACCACAGACAAGTTCGGGTTTCGGACCATCGAAATCCGGCGGGGCAAGGGCATCTTCGTGAATGGCACGCAGGTAAAGCTCAAGGGCACCAACCGCCACAGCTGGTGGCCCGAAACCGGCCGCACCCTCAACGACTCCATCCAGCTGGCCGACGTGCGCCTCATTAAGCAAATGAATATGAACGCCGTGCGCATGTCGCACTACCCGCCCGACGTGAAGTTTCTGGACCTTTGCGATTCGCTGGGTCTCTACGTGCTCGACGAGCTGGCCGGCTGGCAAAAGGCCTACAGCATCAAGGCCGGCGCGCCGCTGGTGCGCGAAATGGTGACGCGCGACGCCAACCACCCCAGTATTATCTTCTGGAGCAATGGCAACGAAGGCGGCACTAATAAGGAGCTAGACGACGATTATGCACTCTACGACTTCTCCCGCCGCGCCGTCATCCACGCCCACCACCGTCCCGGTAACCAGCACAACGGCATCGACACCAACCACTACGAGAACTATTACAGCACTGAGAAAATCCTTCAAGACTCGCTCATCTACATGCCCACCGAGTTTCTGCACTCCCAGGATGATGGCGGCGGTGGCACCGCCCTGGCCGATTTCTGGGAGCTACACCGGAAGTCACAACGCTCGGGCGGGGGCTTTCTGTGGGCGCTGGTAGACGAGGGCATCGTGCGCACCGACCAGCGCGGCATCATCGACGTGAACGGGGTGAATGCACCTGACGGCGTGGTAGGGCCGCACCGCGAGAAGGAAGGCAGCTTCTACGCCATTCGGGACATTTATTCACCTGTTAAAATCAACCTGACGGAGCTACCAGCCAAGTTCAAGGGCACGGTACCGGTGGAAAACCGCTACCATTTCCTGAACCTGAATCAGTGCGCGTTTCGGTGGGAGCTGGTGAATTTTCGTAAGCCCACCGACCCGTTTACGGGTTACATCAGTCAGCAGAAAGGCACTGCTAAAAGCTCTGCCGTAGCTCCGCTGGCCACTGGTCAGCTCAAGCTGGACCTGCCCAAAAACTGGCAGCAGTACGACGCGCTAGTGCTTTCGGCCTACGACCCACAGCAGAACCTGGTGCAGCGCTGGACCTGGAAAACCGGCTCCAACACGCAGTTGCTCAGCGGTGTGCTCTCTACCCCCGCCAAAGGTGCGGTACAAGTAGCCGAAACCGACTCGACCCTGATGCTGACGGCCAGCAACATTAGCGTAACCTTCAACAAAACTAATGGCCACATTACGGGCATCAAGGGTAATAATGGCTCCACGCTTTCCTTTGCCAACGGCCCGGTGATGGTGAGCGGCAAGGCGGCCTTCACTAGCCTCACGCACCGCACTGAGGCCGACGGCGAGGTAGTGGAAGCCCGTTACACCGGCGACCTGAATACCGTACGCTGGAAAATGCAAGGCTCTGGCTGGTTGCAGCTCGACTACGAATACGCCCTACCTGCCGGCGACTATTCGTTTGAAGGCGTGAGTTTCACCTACCCCGAAAACTACGTGCTAGGGGCCAAATGGCTGGGCAAAGGCCCCTACCGCGTCTGGAAAAACCGCTTGCAGGGCGTCGGCCTCAACGTGTGGGAAAACCCCTACAATGACACCCAAACCGGTGCCGCGCCCTGGATTTATCCTGAGTTTAAGGGCTATTTTGCCGATGTAGTGTGGCTGGAGATGAACACCGTAGAAGGCAAGTTCCTGGTTGCCAGTCCCGACCCTGGCCTCTACGTGCGCCGCTTCGAGTTCTATGGGCTGTCGGGCGTGAAGTCGTTTCCGGCCCTACCCGTTGGCAACTTGTCGTTTCTGGATGCCATTCCGCCGCTGGGCACCAAGCTGGCCCTCAACATCGACACTAACACCCCGAACCTTGGCCCAAGTGGCGAGCTGAACCACGTACGCGCCGGCGACGCGCCGAAGAAACGTACGCTCCACTTCTACTTCGGCCTACCCCAGACGGATAGTAAACCCCAATCCTACACGGCGCCGGTAAAGGACGATCTGTTTTAACCGTATGGAGCAACCACGTCACGGCACTTATGGCGTTGGGGTTGTTTAAAAGCCCTGAAGCCATACTACTGAGTAGATAAATTCAACGCTTTTCTCGATTTACAAATACCTTTTTACACACATAACTTTTCGCACAACATGTTGTTCCATAGCACACTATCATCTACACGAGCTTTATAAAATCTTTCCAAAATCGAAACTTTATTTCACGTCTGAAATTTATTAACGACCTTTGCACCAGCTTTTAAAACCGGTTGCTCTTCAGTCGCATGACGCTTTCCACTCCAGCTCAATATCGCCAGGCGCTGCGCCGTTTGGATGCCTTGCTGGCGGTGGCAGATGCGGGGGAGGAAACGCAGGCACTGGTAACGGCACTGGCGCAGTACGAAACCCGACTGCAACACCTGCCCAGCCTACCCGTCACGCTGGCCGAAATGATTGAGCTGAAGCGCCAGCATTTGCAGCTCAAGCAAAAGGAATTGGCTCAGTTGCTGGAGGTGCCGGCCGGCCGCTTGTCGCAGATTTTGAGCGGCAAGCGACGCGTGACGTTGGACTTGGCCAAAAAGCTTTATGAACGCCTGGGCATCAGTCCGGAATTTATTCTGAAAACTGCCTAAGCCTTTTCCGCGTCTGCCCGCACTTTCACAAACCGCGGAAATCTTTCTACTTTTGCCCCCTGCTATTCAGTCGACCGTGAAAAAAGACTCTCAATTTGACCTCAACATCGCCAAACTGGCGGATAAAATGCATCACTATGCATTTGAGTTGGGGCCGGACTTCTTCGCCCGATTTGATCAGCAATTGATTCAGGAAGGCAACCTGCACGTGGATCTGGACTTGCTCAAGACGGACCGCCTGATGACCCTCGACTTTCACATCAAAGGTACCGTGCAGGTCACCTGCGACCGAAGCCTAGATGATTTCGATCAGCCGATTGACGTGCAACGGCAGCTCTTGGTGCGCTTCGGCGACACCTACGCTGAGCTGGACGAGGACGTACTGCAAATTACGTCCGACACGCAAGTGCTACCCATTGCGCAGCACCTATTTGATTATATCGGTTTGGCTATTCCGATGAAGAAGCTGCACCCGCGCTTCCAGAACGAGCCCGACGAAAATCCTGATGCCGACAGCAAACTCATCTTCACGACTCGCACCGAGGGCGAAGATGACGATGACGACGACTACACTGACCCCCGCTGGAACGCATTGCGCAACCTGAATTAGCGCTTGGTCATTCAACATTTAACACTCAACATTTAACATTTCAATACCATGGCTCATCCTAAGCGCCGCACCTCCTCCGCCGTACGTGACAAACGCCGTACCCACTACAAACTGACTCCTAAAGCTGTAACGGCTTGCCAAACCACTGGCGAACTGCACCTGCGTCACAAGGCCTACGTGGTAGACGGCGACCTGTACCTGAACGGTAAGGTAGCTATCAAGGACTACGCTCCGGTAGCATCGGCTGCGGCTCCGACCGAAGACGAAGAGTAGTCCCCGCTACCCCTCGCTGCTGGCCCCTCCCGGCCGATTAACCTGACCTTTGACTTCCTTAACACCCGTTCATGAAGATAGCCCTGGACGCAATGGGGGGCGATTTCGCTCCCCAGGCTGCCGTCGATGGTGCCGTGCTAGCCGCGCAGAAACTAGCCGGTAAAGCTCAAGTTGTGCTCATCGGCCAGGAGGAGGCTGTACGGCCGCTGCTCCAGCAACATGGAGCAGCGGCCGATAGCCTGGCTTTCATCCCCGCTACACAGGTAATTGCCATGGGCGAGCACCCTGCAAAAGCCTACCAGCAAAAGCAGGATTCGAGCATTGCCGTAGGCTACCGGATGCTACACAGTGGTGAGGTAGACGCATTCTGCTCGGCGGGTAGTACTGGCGCCATGCTAGTTGGTGCCATGTTCAGTGTGAAGGCAGTACCTGGTGTATTGCGCCCGGCTATTGCCAACTTTGTTCCGAAGCTGCACGGTGGCTATGGCATCTTTCTGGACGTAGGCGCCAATGCCGAGTGCAAACCCGAGATGTTGGAGCAGTTTGGCGAGTTAGGTTCGCTCTACGCACAATATGTATTAGGCATTGCTACCCCCAAGGTAGGCCTGATGAATTTGGGTGAGGAAGAAGGCAAGGGCACTGCTCTGCTGCAAGCCGCTCATCAATTGCTGAAAGTCAATCCGCATATCCACTTCATTGGCAATATCGAAGGGCGCGACCTGTTCAACGACAAGGCGGACGTGGTAGTATGCGATGGCTATACCGGTAACGTGATGCTGAAAATGGCCGAGTCGATTTATGATATTCTGGTTGAGCGTCATACCATCGTAGATCCGTTCTTCGAAAAGTTTAACTACGAAGCCGCTGGCGGTAGCCCTATCCTAGGCATCAACGACAATGCGATTATCGGCCACGGTGTAAGCACACCCACCGCCATTTGTAGCATGCTGGTGCAAGGCTATCAAATGGCCGAATCCGGTATTTCTGACCAAATCAAAGCTACCTTTAAGTCTTAGTGACGTTAGTCCGGCTCCGGCCGGACTTTGTGTTACCGCGCTTCTCTCTCCCCCAAAGATGAAGATAACTGCCGCCATTACCGGAGTAGGGTCCTACGTACCCGACTACGTGCTTACCAATCAAGAACTTGAAACTCTGGTAGATACTACCGATGAGTGGATCGTAAGCCGAACGGGAATCAAGGAGCGGCATATTCTGAAAGGCGAAAACCAGGGCACGTCGGTGATGGCTATCAAAGCCGTAGAACAGCTGCTTGCCAAAACTGGTACGCGTGCCGAGGAGATTGATCTACTGATTTGCGCTACTACTACGCCGGACCTGGTTTTTCCGGCCACTGCCAACATTATTTCGGCAGCCATTGGCACCACCAAAGCATTTAGCTTTGACATGCAAGCTGCGTGCTCAGGCTTTTTGTATGCCCTCACCACGGGCGCACAGTTCATCCAGTCTGGCACCTACAAAAAAGTAGTGGTAGTAGGGGCGGATAAAATGTCGAGCATCATCGACTATACGGACCGTTCTACCTGCATCATTTTTGGCGACGGCGCCGGCGCCGTATTGCTGGAGCCTACTACCGACGGCCTGGGCCTACTCGACCACGAGCTGTGCTCTGACGGCCGCGGCGAGCAGCACCTGCACCAAAAAGCCGGTGGCTCACGCCGTCCGCCCTCTGCCGAAACGGTGGCCAACCGTGAGCATTTCGTCTACCAGGAAGGCGCGGCTGTCTTTAAGTTTGCCGTGAAAAACATGGCCGACGTAGCCGCTCAGGTAGCCGACCGCAACCACCTCTCTGCCGACGACATCGCTTGGCTTGTGCCGCACCAAGCCAACAAGCGCATCATCGACGCTACGGCTCAGCGTGTGGGCATCGGCCCTGAGAAAGTGATGCTTACCATTCAAAAGTACGGCAACACTACCAACGCCACCATCCCGCTTTGCTTGGCCGACTACGAGCAGCAGCTCCGCAAAGGCGACAACCTCATTTTTGCGGCCTTCGGGGGTGGCTTCACTTGGGGCGCGCTCTATGTGAAATGGGCATACGACAGCGCTTCGCGCAATTAAGAATTACTAATTAGGAAGTATAAGATTGACCGTTTCAACAGGTTTTCACCCCATAATAGCGACCAATTTCACGTCCTGATTTTTTCAATTCTTAATTTTAAATTCCTAATTCCTAATTAAGAGAAATGGCTACTACCGCAGACTTCCGCAACGGGCTCGTGCTGAACTACAACGGCGACCTGCACGTCATCACTGAATTTCAGCACGTGAAACCCGGTAAAGGACCGGCTTTCGTGCGTACTAAAATGCGCAACATCAAAACCGGCAAAACGCTAGATAACACGTTTAATGCCGGGGTGAAGGTGGAAACCGCCCGTGTGGAGCAGCGCCCGCATCAGTACCTGTTTCAGGACGACTACGGCTACACTTTCATGGACAATGTTTCGTTTGAGCAGGTAGTGCTGCCCGAGGCTATGGTACCCTTTGCCGATTTGATGAAGGAAGGCCAGGAGGTAACCATCCTGTTCCACGCCGAAACCGAGCAGCCTCTCACGGCCGAACTGCCCACCACTGTAGACTTAGTAGTAACGTACACCGAGCCCGGTTTGCGCGGTGATACGGCTACCAACACCCTCAAGCCCGCCACTGTAGAAACGGGCGCCCGCATTCAAGTGCCGCTATTTATTGATACCGACACCAAAATCCGCATCAAGACCAGCGACTACAGCTACGTCGAGCGGGTTAAGTAATTCTGCCAGCAACTCCACTCTACCGTGCTCATGAAAGCCAAAGAACTACAAGACCTAATCGACTTCATCGCCAAATCGGGCCTGAACAAAGTCAACATTGAAACCGAGGAATTTAAAATCTCGGTTCAGCGCGAGCCTAGCTACAAGCCGGTGATTAGCAGCGCAGCCCCTGCTCCGGCGCCAGCAGCTCCGGCTGCCCCTGCTCCGGCAGCAGCCCTACCCGCCGCTCCTGCTCCAACTGCAACGACCCCGCCAGCTCCAGCCTCAGAACCCGCATCCGCGGCTGGCAACTACCAGCCGTTGAAAGCGCCGATGATTGGCACCTTCTACCGTAGCAGCAGCCCCGAATCACCCGTATTTGTGCAGGTAGGCGATTTGGTAGAGAAAGGCCAAGTGATCTGCATCATCGAAGCCATGAAGTTGTTCAACGAGATTGAAGCCGAGCAGGCAGGCCGCGTGGTGAAGATTATGGTTGACAACGCTACCCCCGTTGAATACGACCAGCCGCTGTTCCTGATTGAGCCGATGTAATTTGTTGGGGTCTTGGGGTCTTGGGGACGTAGGGTCTTGGTTTGTTGCCAGCTCTACGTCCGCAAGACCCTTTCCTTTTTCTACTAAGACCCCAAGCTCCTAAGACCCCAAGACCCCACTCATGTTTAAGAAAATCCTCATTGCGAACCGGGGCGAAATTGCCCTGCGGATTATTCGCACCTGTAAGGAAATGGGTATCAAGACGGTAGCCGTGTACTCGACTGCCGATAAAGACAGCTTGCACGTGCGTTTCGCCGACGAAGCTGTGTGCATCGGGCCGCCTGCTTCGTCGCTGTCCTACCTGAATATTCCGAGCCTGATTGCGGCCGCTGAGATTACCAACGCCGATGCTATTCACCCTGGCTACGGCTTCTTGTCGGAAAACGCGGAATTCTCGCGCATCTGCCAGGAAAACGGCATCAAGTTCATCGGGGCCTCGCCCGAGATGATCAACCAGATGGGTGACAAGGCATCGGCCAAAGCCACGATGCTGAAGGCCGGCGTACCTTGCATTCCGGGCTCCGTGGGCCTGCTCGACTCGCTAGAACAGGGCAAGAAGGTAGCTACCAAAATTAAGTACCCCGTTATCCTGAAAGCTACGGCCGGCGGCGGTGGCCGCGGTATGCGCATCATCAACTCGGAAGAGGAGTTTGAGAAGGCTTGGAACGACGCCCGCACGGAGGCCAAAGCGGCCTTCGGCAATGACGGGGTGTACCTGGAGAAGTTCGTAGAAGAGCCCCGTCACATCGAGATTCAGGTGATTGGCGACCAGTACGGACACACCAGCCACCTCTCGGAGCGCGACTGCTCCATTCAGCGCCGCCACCAGAAGCTGGTGGAGGAAGCGCCTTCGCCCTTTATGACCGACGAGCTACGCGAGCGGATGGGCAAAGCTGCCGTAGCTGGAGCTTCGGCTATTGGCTACGAGGGGGTAGGGACCATTGAGTTCCTCGTAGACAAAAACCGAGATTTCTACTTCATGGAAATGAACACCCGCATTCAGGTGGAGCACCCCGTGACGGAGGAAATCATCAACTACGACCTCATCAAGGAGCAAATCAAGGTAGCCGCTGGCATCTCGATTACGGGTAATAATTACTACCCTCAGATGCACGCCATGGAGTGTCGCATCAATGCCGAGGACCCCACGAATGGCTTCCGCCCGTCACCCGGCAAAATCACGACGCTGCACATCCCTGGCGGCCACGGTGTGCGCGTGGATACGCACGTATACGCAGGCTACACTATTCCACCCAACTACGACTCGATGATTGCCAAACTCATCACCACGGCTCAAACCCGCGAGGAGTGCATCGTGAAGATGAAGCGTGCTCTCTCTGAGTTTGTGGTAGAAGGCGTAAAAACGACCATCCCATTTCACTTGGCCTTAATGGACAATCAAAATTTCCGGGATGGTGATTTTACCACCAAGTTCTTGGAAACGTCGTTTGACTTTTCGACGCTGTAAGCCGTTTTAAGACGATGCAAGCAACACAAAGAAGCGCTGGGGATAGCCCTGGAGCTTCTTTGTGTTTAATCTTGTTATTTTACTAAGTATAAATACACTACCCTATGCCAACCCAGCCTGACTATACGCGCCGCTACACGGTGGAGGAATACTTTGCATTAGAAGAGGCGTCGGATATCCGGCACGAGTACTACCACGGCGATATTTTTCCGTTGGATACGCCTGAAAACAAAGTAGGCGGTACAAAGAGACATAATTTAATTATTCAGAACTGTGTAGTGGCTCTACGCGGAGCATTGCGCGGCCGAGGATGCTCCGTCTTTGCTGAAAACGTACGGGTAGCCGTGGATGAAAACCAGCATTATAACTACCCAGATGTAGTGGTCAGTTGTGCCCCTAACGATGCTGATCCACGGACTGTGCATCAACCAGTGCTTATCATTGAAGTACTTTCAACTTCTACAGAGGCGCGCGACAGAGGCTGGAAGTTTCAACAATACCAGCAGATTCCTTCGCTTCAGCACTACGTGCTTATTTCACAGAGACGCCGGCTTGTGGAATACTACACACGTCATGCAGATGGAAACTGGTTGCTGACTTCTGCAAGAGATTTACAGCAGAAGATTACGCTGTCAGCTCTCGATATCCAGGTTTCGCTGGCCGTTATCTATGAGGATATCGAAACCGGACCGGATGAAGACTCGCCTTTACTTCGCCTACCGGATTAATCCTGCGCACTACTCTCAATCTCCTGCACCAGTTCGCCGTACCACGCCTCACCGTACTTCCGAATTAACGGCTCTTTCAGAAACTGGTACACGCGCACGCCTAGCTCGCCCCCAAAGGCACAGGCCGGATTACAAATGCCCCACCGGTCGTAATTCAGTGCCTCAAAATCTTCGTACTTGCTGATACGAATAGGGTAGAGATGGCAGCTAATGGGCTTTTTGAACGTGGTAGCGCCCGCTAGGTAGGCCTGCTCAATACCACATTTCAGGATGCCGCGCTCGTCGTAGAGGGCGTAGGCGCACTCCCGGTCGTTGATAGTGGTAGTGCTGAAATCGCCTTCCCAATCCTTGATGTAGAGACCTTGTTGCTCAATGGCATCGCGGCCAGCTTCGGTGAGGTAGGGCTTGATGGCCTCGTATTCTTGCTCCAGAATTCGCAGTTCGTTTTCCTCCAGGGGGGCGCCCAGGTCGCCCTCTACGCAGCAGGCACCCTTGCAAGCTTCTAGGTTGCACACGAAAAAGTTGTCGCGCACATCGTCGGAAATGACGGTATTCTGAATGATGATCATAGCGTAGGTTTCTGCTGAGGTTCGCAGAGATAGTATAATGTGCAAACAGCTCCTGAGTGGCGCGTTGTCACGCAAAGCAAAACGCAAAGATAACCATTCGTTGGCGGCTTTAGGTTACAACAACTGATACAGAATATCCTCCGTTAGTGCGCATTGCTGGTGGTGCGAGTAGGTACGTATGGCCGTTTGTTGGGCCCGCAGGCCCATTTCCTTCGCCTGTGCCGGTTGTTGCAGGCACCAGCCCACTGCGGTTAGCCACGCTTGCGTATCACCAAGCGGGTAGAGAATACCTGTCTCGTCGTTCACCAGAATTTCGGGGGTACCGCCTGCTTCTGTTGCCACGATGGGTAGGCCGGCGGCCATGGCCTCAATGGTAACCATCCCGTATGTTTCGTTGACAGAGGCCACCAAAAACACGTCGAGGGCGCAGTAGGCAATCTGGGGCTGATCTGTGAAATCACGAATGTGCACGTAAGGCGTCAGCTCTAACTCCCTTATTCGATCTAGCACTGTTGCTCGGTAGTGGCTGGCGGGCTGATTATTTTTGGTCGCTTCTCCTACCAGCACCAAGTGCAACTCTTGCTCTGGAAACTGCCGCCGCAACTGGTGAAAGGCTTCCACTACAAACTGCTGCCCCTTTCCTTCGTCGAAACGGCCAATTAGGCCAAGCAGTTGGCCCGTGGCGGTTAGTTGCAACTGCTGCCGCGCTTGCTGCGGGGTGAGGCCCGGATGCAGGAAACAGTCCAGTTCAATCCCGAGTGGCACCACGTGCACACGGCGCATATCCATGCGGGTCTTCTCCCCTACTTGCTGGGCCAGGCCAGGCAACGGGGTAAGCCAGGCATCCAATGCACGGTAGCGCAGTGTGTGGATCAAATCGCGCTTGGCGAGGCCTAGCTGCATGTGTTGCTGATACACCAACCGCACGTGCGGCGCCAGCCACCGTTTGCAGAGCACCGCCAAAGGCAGGTCCTGATTTTGCGTAACGATAAGTACGCGCGCGCCGTGCCTCCGCAACGCTGTGCGCAACCGCCAGGCAGCGGGAACATCTACGACGCGCAGGGGGTTGGACAAGTAGCAAATAGGCACTCCCTGCCGCTGTGCCTGTGCCGCTAGTGGCGAACCGGCCAACCCGATAAGCTCCACGGGCCAACCACGTTCGAGCAACCAGCCGGCTAGCTTAACGGTGTTGATTTCCAGACCGCCCCAGCTGGCCGAAAGACACAGAATGGTCAGCGGAACCGGTGTGGAAGCATTGGCAAGACCAGCAGCAGACATAGGGTAGAAAGGCAATGACACAAGCGAAAAAGAACCGCAAAGATACTTCGTTTCGTCTGCCGCCCGCAAAGCCGTATCTTTGCTAACCCGCCAAAACGCTTAGCTTTTCGCATGGCCTTAGATTATCTTTCTTTACTGAACCCTTCGCAGGGCGCCGCGGTGATGCAGACCGAGGGCCCGTGCATGATTATAGCCGGCGCCGGTTCCGGTAAGACGCGCGTATTGACGTATCGCATCGCCAACCTGCTCGAAAAAGGTGTTGATTCGTTTAACATTTTAGCCCTCACCTTCACCAACAAAGCGGCCCGCGAGATGCGCGCCCGTATTGAGAAGGTGGTAGGCCCCGAGGCTAAAAACCTCTGGATGGGCACGTTTCACAGTATTTTCGCCCGCATTCTGCGCTCCGAGGCCGACAAGATGGGCTTTCCGCGCAGCTTCACCATCTATGACACCCAGGACTCCAAAACCCTGGTAGGGCAGATTTTGAAGGAGCTGGAGCTGGACGACAAGCTCTACAAGCCAGGCATGGTGCTGGGCCGAATTTCGGCCGCCAAAAACAAGCTGATTTCGGTGCAGCAGTACCTCAACGACCCAGCCATCCGGGCCGACGACGAGGCAGCGTTGCGGCCCAAGATTGGCGTGATCTACCAACAATACCAGCAGCGCTGCTTCAAGGCCGGTGCCATGGACTTCGACGACTTGCTCTACCAGACCAACGTCCTGTTCAAAGACCACCCCGATGTGCTGAATAAGTACCAGAACATCTTCAAGTATGTGATGGTCGACGAGTATCAGGACACCAACTACTCACAGTACCTCATCACGCGCAAGCTATCGGCCAAGGACCGCAATATTTGCGTGGTAGGCGACGATGCGCAAAGTATTTACGCCTTCCGAGGCGCTGATATTCAGAACATTCTGAATTTCGAGAAAGATTACCCTGAGTTGCAGGTGTTCAAGCTGGAGCAGAATTACCGCTCCACTAAAAACATTGTGCGGGCGGCCAACTCCGTTATCAAAAACAACCAAGCCCAACTGCGCAAGGACGTTTTCTCGGATAACGAGGAGGGTACGCTGATTGAAGTACTGAAAGCTGCTTCTGACAATGAGGAAGGCAAGCTGGTGGCGCAAAGCATCTACGAAGACAAGATGAACCAGCATCTGTCCTATGACGATTTTGCCATCCTGTACCGCACCAATGCCCAGAGCCGCGCCATGGAAGAATCCCTGCGCAAGCTCAACATCAAGTACAAGATTGTGGGTGGCTTGAGCTTCTACCAGCGCAAGGAAATCAAGGACTTGGTGGCCTACCTGCGCCTCACGGTGAACCCCAACGACGAGCAGGCCCTGCGCCGCGTGATTAACTACCCCAAGCGCGGCATTGGCGATACGACTATTGCCAAGCTGGTGGAAGCGGCCGAGCAGAGCAACCACTCCTTGTGGGAGGTGGTGAGCAATGCCGACCAATTCTTACCTGCGCGCGTGTCTAATCCGGTGGTGGGATTCGGGGAGAAAATCAAGGAGTACACTGCCAAAGCGGCCATCCACGATGCCTACGAAGCCGCCAAGCAGATTGCCAAGGAGTCGGGCATGATTGAGGAATTGTACGCCGATAAAAGCATTGAGGGCCTGTCGCGCTACGAGAACATTCAGGAATTGCTGAACGGGATTAAAGCGTTTGTGGAAGACCCCGAGCGCGAGGAAAAGTCGCTGGGCGCGTTTTTGCAGGACATTGCACTGGTGACGGATGCCGATACCAAGGACGCGCAGGCTGAGGGCGAACAGGTGACGCTGATGACGATTCACTCAGCCAAGGGTTTGGAGTTTCGCAACGTGTACATCGTGGGTATGGAGGAAAACCTATTTCCCAGCCAGATGATGATTACCTCGCGGGCCGATCTGGAAGAAGAGCGCCGCCTATTTTATGTGGCCATCACGCGGGCCGAGAAAAAGCTCACGCTCAGCTACGCTACTTCACGCTACCAGTGGGGTAACCTGCGCAGCTGCGAGAAAAGCCGCTTCCTGGATGAAATCGACCCACAGTTTGTTGACTTCAAGTTTGCCGCTACGCCGGCCGGACCGGGCGCGGGCGAGTCGCCGTTTGGGCATGTGTTTGAGCGCCGTTCCAATCTGGTGCCACCTGCTCCACGTAAGACTGTCGCTACTAAATACGTAACGCCTTCCGATTTCAAGCCCTCTGACACCAGCAGCCTGCAAACAGGCCAACGTGTAGAACATCCTAAATTCGGCTTCGGCACCGTAGCCAAGCTCGAAAAGCAGGATGGTACTACCAAGGCAACCATCAAGTTTGAGGAGGTAGGCGAAAAAACGCTACTCCTGAGTTTCGCGAAGCTGCGAGTGCATTGAGGAAATGTTGAGTTGAAAACTCAATACTTCCCTACCGTATATTTAACCTCGAATTGCACTAAACCGGAGTAGGGCATTTCTTGACTAGCGCACGGCAACCGCTGTGCGCTAGGTGTATCTCCTACCCTCCGGTTGTTTTCTTTCCTCATGACTATCCCTACTGAACATAATTTGCTGGTGCGCGAGTACGGCCAAAGCACCTACGAGCTGGTGCAGCAGCTGAGCACCATCGAAGACCGCGACGAGCGCACCCGCCGCGCCCAGCAGCTTGTGCAACTGATGCTGCGCCTGCAACCCAGCTTGCGCGACCAGCAAGACGTGCAGCAAAAGCTCTGGAACCACCTCTACATTATGGCCGGTGAGGACCTGGACGTGGACGCGCCCGTAACCATGCAGGGCACCCTCAACCAAGCCAAGCCTGCTCGCGTCCCCTACCCTGCCAAAGCCCCCAAGCTCAAAACCTATGGCCGCGGCGTGGAACTGATGATTGAGCAGGCGTCCGAGTTGGAAGACCCGGCGGAACGCGAACAGGCCACCATCACCATCGGGCGGACCATGAAGTTTTTGTACCGTTCCTACAACAAGGAAAACGCCAAAGACGTGACCATCCTGAAGCACCTGAAAGAGCTGTCGGGAGGTAAGCTCACGCTCGACCCGGCGCAGGTAGACGCGCAGAATCTCTTTGAGTTTGCGACCAACGGCCGGCCAGCGCCTTTCATCGTGCCGCAGCCCCGCAACGACCGCAACGACCGGCGCGGTAGTTCCGGCAACAACAACCGCCGCGATAAACAGCGCGGCCGCGGTAAAAAAGGCCGTCAGGAGCCGCAACAACCGCCGCAGTAAGCTTTATTGTTAGCTGTTGGCTAATGGTAGTTAGCTGTTAGCTTTGTTCCCTCAATTTCTCTCCCAACGCCTTGAAAAGCTGATAGCCGACCGCTATCAGCTACTAGCTCCTAAAAAATGGCATCTTTTGAAGTAATCGGCGGCCAGCCCCTCAAGGGCGAAATCATCCCCCAGGGCGCCAAAAATGAGGCGCTCCAGATTTTGTGCGCTGTGCTGCTCACCGCCGAGCCGGTCACCATCAGCAATATTCCCGATATCCGCGACGTGAACAAGCTCATTGAGCTGCTACGCGACATGGGTGTGAAGGTGGGCAAGATTGGCGTCGACACCTACGTATTTCAGGCCGACGACGTGCATTTAGACTACCTCGATACGGAAGCCTTTGTGGCCCAGGGTAGGGCGCTGCGCGGCTCGGTGATGATTCTGGGGCCGATGTTAGCTCGTTTCGGCAAGTGCCAGCTCCCACGCCCCGGCGGCGACAAAATTGGCCGCCGTCCGCTAGACACGCACTTCGTGGGCCTCGAAAAACTGGGTG
Organism: Hymenobacter sp. NBH84; assembly: GCF_014217645.1. NCBI lineage: Bacteria > Pseudomonadati > Bacteroidota > Cytophagia > Cytophagales > Hymenobacteraceae > Hymenobacter > Hymenobacter sp. NBH84. The sequence goes on along the minus strand of NZ_CP043644.1, from coordinate 1,292,407 downwards.
GTAAGCTCACACTGGAAGGCAACGACTTCTACCGCATCAGCACCGACGGCAAGCTACAAGGCACCTACATGTTGCTGGATGAGGCCTCCGTAACGGGTACCGCCAACCTCGTGATGGCGGCCGTGCTGGCCGAGGGCACTACCACCATTTACAACGCCGCGTGCGAGCCCTACCTCCAGCAACTATGCAAAATGCTGGTACGCATGGGTGCCAAAATCAACGGCATCGGCTCCAACCTGCTCACTATAGAAGGTGTGGAAAGCCTTGGCGGCACCGAGCACCGCATGCTACCCGACATGATTGAAATCGGCTCGTTCATCGGGTTGGCGGCCATGACGGGCTCCGAAATCACCATCAAGAACTGCCAGATTGCGGAGTTGGGTCTGATTCCGGATACGTTCCGCAAGCTGGGCATTCAATTGGAATTTCGGGATGATGACATTTACATTCCGGCCCAGGACCACTACGAAATCAATACTTACCTTGATGGTAGCATCCTGACCATCTCGGACCACACCTGGCCTGGCCTCACACCCGATCTGCTCAGCATCATTCTGGTAGTAGCTACCCAAGCCAAAGGCACGGTGCTGATTCACCAGAAAATGTTTGAGTCGCGCTTGTTCTTCGTAGACAAGCTGATCGACATGGGCGCGCAGATTATCCTCTGCGACCCGCACCGCGCCACCGTTATCGGGCTGGATAAGCGCACGCGCCTGCACGGCATCAGCATGACTTCGCCCGACATCCGGGCTGGGGTAGCGCTGCTCATTGCTGCGCTATCGGCTGAGGGCCGCAGCGTGATTGAGAACGTGGAGCAAATTGACCGCGGCTACCAGCACATCGACAAGCGCCTGACGGCGCTGGGCGCGCAGCTGCGGCGGCTGTAAGTATATAGCGCTAAGCCAAAGAAAAAGCCGGTTGCTCTGTATGAGCAGCCGGCTTTTTCTTTGGCTTAATTGATAGTTAGTCAACTACCTTGTCTACAACCGTAGTTACCAACGACAGCACAATGCTGAATAGCAGCGCCGCGAAGAAACCACTGATTTCAAAGCCGCTCAGCAGATAGCTGGCTAGCATGATGATCAGGGCATTGATAACCAGCAAGAACAAGCCCAGAGTGATGATGGTGATGGGTAGGCCAATGAGTTGCAGAATTGGCTTCACAAACGCGTTGAGTAGTGCCAGCACGATAACCAGCCAAATAGCCGAGCCGAACCCATCGATGTGCGCGCCGGGCAGGAACGAGGCCAGTAAGTACGTCAGAATAGCCGTAAGCAGGAGTTTGAGTATGAATCCCATGATTGGAGAGGGTTGGGGAGAGAAAAAAGACCAGCCTGCAACCGCAGGCTGGTCCATTCATACGCAAATACAGCATTAGCGTTCGGCTATATAACCTATTCGGCTTTGCGCGCTTTCAAACGGCCCTGCGATACGGCCATCCAGTTGCACAGATTGTAGAGTAGTCGAGCACCTACAATGGCATTCCATTCGGTGTCGCCGGGGGCTACTTCGTTCAGGTCGAAACCAATGATTTCGCGGCCCGAGCGCACAATTTGCCGCACCAGATATACGGCTTCCTCAAACTCCAATCCGCCGGGTACGGGCGTGCCGGTACCGGGGCACAGCTTGGGGTCCAGCCCATCAATATCAAAGCTGATGTATACTTTTTGAGGTAGCTGCGCGATGATTTTGCCGCACTGCTTTTTCCACGATTTCTTGGCGTACATCTCATCGCGCAGAAAACGGTTGTGGAACATTACCACGCGCCCGCCCGATTGGTCGATGGTTTCGGCCTCCTGCTGGCACAAATCACGGATGCCTACCTGCACCAGCTTCTTCACCTGCGGCAGTTGCAGAGCGTTGTGCATAATGGAAGCGTGCGAATACGTGAACCCCTCGTAGGCGGGACGCAGGTCGCAATGCGCGTCGATTTGCAGGATACCGAACTCCTGGTGGCGCTCGGCTAGGGCGTGTAGGTAGCCTAGCGGCGTACTATGGTCACCGCCTAGCACGACCACGGCTTTGCCAGCGTCGAGATGGGCGCCGCTCTTATTTTTCAGCCACATGAGCAGTTCCTGGCCACGTTGGCTGATGGCGTTGGCTGTGCCGGCAAAACGCGTTGCATCGGCGGCGGGTTGGCCCGCCTCCAGCCAGCCGATGTAGCTGGCGGCCTGCTCGCGTAGGGTACGACTTTCCTGAGCCCAGTGCTCATCTACTTCCTCCATCGCCAGACCCAGGCGCCACGCATCCGGAATATCTGGGTCATAGAGGTCTACTTGCAATGAGGCGTCGCGGATAGCTTCGGGGGCTTCGGCGGTACCAGCACGGTAGGAAACAGTGACTTCCCACGGCACGGGCACAATTACCATTTGAGCTTCCTCCACCGTGAAGGGTAGGCCATACACCCCGCCCGCCGTGTCACCAAGTGCATTGGGGTCGAAGTTAGCCAGCTTTTGTTCCAGCGAAGAATCAGCGGAATATTCCATGAAAAAGCGGTAAAAAAACGAATGAAAACAAAACGCCAGCTACCGTCCGGCTGAGTACGCTAGTAGTCAACCAAACAATAGCCAGCGCGAAAATACTTCGCAAACGGCGTACTTACGCCGGGGCTTGCCCGCCCATGAAGTTATAGGTGCGGATAATCTCCAGCATTTTAGCAAACGTCTCGCGGTCAAAGAAAATCATCAGTGGCAATTCCACGGAGTTGTCCTTGTCGGAAAACTGGGTGATAACCGAGAAAATCAGCGGTTGCACCATGGGCCGGTTGCTCATCAGGCTATTGAGCGAGTCCGCGATATTGCCGCGAGGTGCCACGGGCGGCGCGCCGTAGATATTCGACTTTAGAATGTTAGCTAGCTGCGTTACCAAAGCCCCCGTAATAATGTTGCTTATTTCCAGTAGCAATGATTCCTGCATCGCGTCTATCTTGATGCTGTCGCTCACATTCATCCGCAGGCACACTTTGGAAAGTCGCTGCACATGCTGCCCCGAAAAGAACATGAGCGTGGTGCCGTTGAAGTCACCCTTAATATCAGACTGAATGATGACGTGCGTACCCTCGTACTCATGCACGCGCCCCAGGATGTTGCTGCCCGGCACTAGGTCCAGGTTGGGCACCTCTAGCAGCACCCGCTCCTGCGCAATTACCGCGAAGGAGTCAGCTGCCCTAGCCAGGCCAATGTTCAGAATCTCGCGGATGATGTCCCGCTCTAGTTCTGTCATGTGCAAATCCATAGGAATGTATCAATTAAGCGGCCTTTCTCAACGGTTGAGATTGTCCGGTGTCTGCAAGTACGTGTTTTATGGGCGCTTGGCTAAAAAAAGTCGGGTGAGAGCGGGTACATCCAGCACCAGGCAAACCTGGCCGCTTCCCAAAAGGGTTACCCCCCCGAACAAATCAATAGTATCAAGCGGTTTACTCATGGGCTTGATCACGATGCTCTGCTGACGCAGAAACCGGTCGATGATCAAGCCCAGCTTACGATTATTGTAATTGACGATGATGATGTCCTGCCGGCCTTGCAACTCGTGGCGGTTGGTGGGCGGCAGTGGGCCGTCGCCATTATGCAGCAAGCGGCGCAAGTCCACCACGGGCACGTTTTCGTCCTGTACCTCGGCCAGCAGCAAGCCGCCTACCACGTGCAAGTCCTCCGGCTGCAACGATACCACCGAGTCGGTGTGCATCAGCGGAATGGCGTAGCTGCGTGCATCCAACTCGAAAAGCAGGGCGCCTTTTACCGCAATAGAGGTAGGCAACACCAGCGTGAACGTGGTGCCTTTGCCTAGAGTAGAACTAACGCGCAATTGCCCTCCAAGCGAGTCGATAGCCAGCTTCACAACATCCAGCCCTACCCCACGGCCTGAAATATCAGTAATTTCCTTCGCCATGGAGAAGCCCGGCTCAAACAGAAACGCCCGCACGGCATCGTCGTCGAGCTGCTGAGCTGCTTCGGCACTTACCAGGCCACGTTCCACGGCCTTGCGACGCACACTGTCTACGTTGATACCGGCCCCGTCGTCGGATACTTGAATCAAGACGTTGTCGCGCTCCGTTTGAGCAGCTAGTGTCAGTTGGCCTTGGGCTGGCTTGCCGGCTTGCTCGCGCACGGCTGGCGCCTCAATGCCGTGTCCAATGGCGTTGCGCACTAAGTGCAGCAGTGAATCGGTAATGATTTGTAGGATGTTGCGGTCAATCTGGATATCCTGACCGTCTACCTCCAGCGCAATATCTTTCTTCTCGGCGGCCGCCACGTCGCGCACTACTCGCGGAAACTTGTTGAATAATGAGCCTACATTCACCAAGCGCACGTCCATGATGCTGTACTGCAACTCATCGGAAATGCGGAATAAATGGGCAGCCGTGGCTTGCAACGCCGGGCTGTCACTTTCCTTGCTCAGTGTCAGGATTCGGTCGCGGTCAATGATCAGCTCTCCTACGAGATTCATCAGGTGGTCTAGCTTCTTGATCTGGATATATACCAGATCCGACAACTCCAGTTTGCGGTTGGCATCGTCGTCATCGGCTTCCGGTTGGTCTTCCAGGATAGGCTCCTCACCGTTCACCAATCGGTCAAGATTCGCCAGCAGCGTGTCAGCGGAAGGCAGTTCGTTGCCGGCGCCTACTGCCCGAATCATTTCGCCTATGGTGTCTACCCCAGTGAATAGCACCGGCACCACGTTACCCTCAAAGGTGCGCTCTTTGTCGCGGATGAGGCCGAAGATGGTCTCCATGCGGTGCGCTACCTCGCTGATGGCAGGGTAGCCCATGGCGCGGGCGTTGGCTTTCAGGTTGTGCATCAGGCGAAACAGCTCGTTGAGCGCCGCCGCATCTGCCGGATTTTTCTCTAACTCACTAATATGGCGGCTCATGGCGTCGTAGTACTCGAGCGCCTCCACCATAAATATTTCGCGGTATTCTTCTTCTCTCGATTTCATAGCTGACTAGCGGGAGAAACAGAAGAAACCAGGCGGCGGCCAGGCCGGGCCTGCAACGCAAAGCGATTGATATAACCAGGAATGTCTTTTAGTAACAGTTCCTGATCAGCATACCCCGCTTGCAGCACCGATTGGGGCATAGCGGCTACGGCAGCCCCACGCTGCACAATCACTTGCCCGCCGCGCTGGCGAATAGCACGGGCACCTTGCGTCCCATCGTTACCCAGGCCACTGAGAATAACGCCCAGTGTAGGTCGCCCCGTCGTCTGCACAGCAGATTGCATCAACAGATCGATAGAGGGTAGGTTATTGGGAGCACTAAGCTCCACCTCTGTGAAGCTGGTTTGCCAGCTAATCCAGGGCGTGCCCGTGGCTGTTTTGATGGTGGTGTTGCCGCCACCGGGCACCACTATTATTTTACCGGGCGTCAGGATGGTGCCCGCTTTGCCGTTCACTACAGGCAGCGACGTAACGCGGCGCAGACGGTCTACCAGTGTTTGGGTGAAAAGGGCCGGCAGATGCACCGCCACTAAAATAGCACAGTTGGAAGGGAGTAGTTGATGCACTACGCTTTCCACAGCTGCCGAACCGCCCGTAGCCCCCCCTAGCACCACAATACCAGTGGGTAGCGAGGTAGGCCCTGCCTCCGGCAATGCTTGGACAAATGTCTCAGGATGTGTAACGACCGACCATAGTTTCTGCAACAAGGACAACCGCCAATTGAAAAATGCCGGGCTTTCCTGCGGTACCCAAGGCCCAAAATAGTCGTGCACATTCCAGCGGGTAGCCTGCCGGAGACGGGCGCCCCCCAACGAGAAAGCACTGTATAAAACCACTGGCACCGGATGCACCTGTGCTAGCTCAGCCAGTTCCATCATGCCACTTTCATCGGCAATCACCAGGTCTACCTGGTATTGTCGGGCCGTGACGGCTATCCTACCCCGTGCCGGTTGCACCGGCACCACCTGCCAAGCGGGTTCGCTACGCAATAGGCACGCCAATTCCGCCCGCACCAGCGGTGGCAAATTGCCAATTAGGACAGAAATAGGAGTGAAAGGACTAGACACGAAATGGGTACTACAAGTGACGGCACCATGGGCCGCGCACAAAGAAAACAGGCTTAGGCTTCGCTGGAACCGCTGGTTTGCAAAGCACTGCCCACAATTTCCAGCACTTTTTCCTCCGAGAAAGGCTTGACGATGTAGGCCGTAGCACCGCTTTCCAGAGCTTCGTTCACGATTACCTCCTGCCCCACGGCGCTACACATCACCACTTTCACGTCGGGTTGGTCTTCGCGGATGCCTTTCAGCACGTCCAGCCCCGTGTTGTCGGGCAGAATAACGTCGAGGGTGATGAGGTCGGGCCGGGTAGCGGCAGCCATTTCCAGGGCTTGCTGACCGTTTGCGGCTTCGCCTACCACTTCGTAGCCCGCGTCGGTGAGCATATTCTTGAGCATCGTGCGCATGTAGAAGGAATCGTCTACAATGAGAATGCGGTTTTTCATACGAAAAGAGTGCAGTAGTCTGAGTTTAGAGAAGAGGGAGCAGGACAATGAGCCGCCCCGGCTCTTGTACGTAGGGAAACAGGCGAAGATTAGCTTTTTGCGGGTAGCTGCATGATTTCGGCGGGCGTCAGCAGCTTCAACATATCCAATACCACGATAATGCGCCCATTTACCTTGGCAATACCTTCGATGTATTTGTCGTGAATGTTTATGTCCTGAATAAATTCAGGTGCTTTTTCGATGATGGAAGCAGGAATAGACAGCGGCTGCGGCACCTCACGCACCACAATCCCGATGGTATACTCCTTACCCTCAATCGCCATCGTATAGCTAACGGCAGGCATTTCCGTTCCGGCTGAGCGCAGCTGAAACCGCTCTTCTAGGTCGATAATCGTGATGATATCGCCCCGCAGGTTGGCAATGCCCTTCACGAAATCCGGCGTTTTGGGCATACGCGCTATTTCAGGCGTCAGCGTCACTTCCTTCACCTGTTCAATCCGAATCCCATAGTCTTCGTCTCCCAGGCGAAATACGATCAGCTGAATTAGAGGCTCCTGCTTGGTGGTTTTCTTTTCGTTGGTGGCGTTATCAGTGTCTGCCATGCAGCAAATGCTTACGGATGCGGTGTATAGGCCAGCCTGTATTCAGACTGGCCCACTCCCTACCCCAGGAGGTTATTTATTTTGTGCGCGCCTTACGTGTCGGTTTGGCAGAGGCAGATGCTTCCGGCTTGGTAGCCTTACCATCAGCCGAGGGCTTCTCGGTGCGAGCTTTCGCGCGGGCCGTTTTTTTCTGACCGTTGCTATTCTCGGTTGGTTCGGCAGATGCAGCAGGAGCCGTACCACGCCGAGCGGTCGGCGCTCCGGGCTTGGTCGGCCGTGAAGCGGCTGCCTGAGGCCGTTGCGGCGTAGCGCCATTGGTTGATTGCGCAGCAGCAGCGGCAGCTTTCGCTTGTTCACGCCGCCGTAGACCCAACCGCCGCTGTGGTTCTGGCTCGGGCTCTGGCTCGGGTTCCTCCTCTTCCATCAGCAGGAAGGCTGCCAGTCCGTCTTGCAGGTCATCGGCGATGTCAGTTAGGTTCTGGCTGGAAGTCGTTAGCTCCTGCATGGAGGTAGAGAGCTGCTTGGCTGTGCTGGCTACCTGCTGGGTGCCAGAGGCCGTTTGCTCGGCAATGGCTACCACTTCCTCCACGTACTTCACTACATCGCCAATTGAGGCCTTTTGGATTTCGGTGGCCGTGAGAATATCGCGGGAAGTGCGCAGGGTTTCGCCGCTGCTGGTTGCAATATTCTTAAAGGCAGCGCTAGCCTCGAAGGTGGCGTTCTTGCCTTTCATTACGCGTCCTTCCATAGTGGAAATAGCGGCGGCCGCCGTTGTGGTGTCCTTCTTAACATCATCTACCAGCGTGCTGATTTCGTTGGCTGAGCGACGGGAGCTTTCTGCTAGTTTCCGAATTTCTTCGGCTACCACCGCAAAACCACGACCAGCTTCGCCAGCTCGGGCGGCCTCAATGGCTGCGTTCAAAGCCAGCAGGTTGGTTTGGGCCGCAATGTCGGTGATAACGCCCAGCGACGTGCTAATTTCCTGCGAACGAGTGCTCAGGACCTCAATCGTGCGTGAGGTTTGGGTAGCGGCGCTGGAAATCTCTTCCATGTTTTTCACCACTTCTGCCACCGTTTTCAAGCCCAACTGAGAGGTTTGCTCACCCAGAATAGCGGCCTTAATCCCCACATCAGCTTTGCCGGCGGTTTCTTTGGTGGCCTGCATAATCTCTTCGATCAGCTTGAAGGCCTGATCAGTTTTTAGGGCTTGGTTCTGCGCGCCTTCGGCCATTTGCTGCATGGCAAGGGCTACGTCCACCGTTACGCGGCTCATCTCTTGGCCTTTCATGGCCATTTCGCCCGAAGACTGCCCTACTACCTGAGCCGAGTCGTTGATTTCGCCCAACAGCTCGTTCAGGTTTTCCACAGCCAGGTTCAGGGCACTCGACATGGCTTCGATGTCGCCAGCGGTGGGTACTTCCACGTGCTGGGTTAGGTCGCCCTCGGAGATGCCCCGCACTACGCGGCTCACTTCCAGCACCGGCGAGGCAATGGATTCGAGCAGGTCGTTGAGCGTATCCACCAGTTCTTTCCAGGAACCGCTCACGCCACCCACGGTGGCGCGCTCGGTCAGCTTACCTTCTACCCCAGCTACCTTGGCTACGCGGCTTACCTCCACAGCTAAGCGGTTGAGGTCAGCCACCATGCGGTTAATAGTATCGGCTAGATCGGCTACTTCGCCTTTGGCATCCAGCTCTAGGCTCTGGGTCAGGTCGCCCTGCGATACGGCCGTTACTACCTTCACCAGCCCACGTACTTGGGTAGTGAGGTTGGCAGCCATGGTATTTACGTTGTCAGTCAGGTCTTTCCATACACCACTCACGCCGGGCACACTGGCCTGGCCGCCTAGGCGGCCTTCAGTGCCTACCTCCTGCGCTACGCGGGTTACCTCGCCCGCAAAGATGTTCAGCGAGTCCACCATGCGGTTGAGGTTCTCTTTGAGCTGGAGCAGCTCACCTTTCACATCAACCGTTACTTTCTGACTCAAATCACCTTTGGCTACAGCGGTGGCCACGTTGGCAATGTCACGCACCTGACTGGTCAGGTTCGAGGCCATCGTGTTCACGTTGTCCGTCAGCTCTTTCCACGTGCCGGCTACGTTGGGTACCACGGCTTGCCCGCCCAAGATACCTTCGGTGCCTACCTCCCGCGATACGCGCGTTACTTCGCCCGCAAATACGTTCAGCGAGTCCACCATCTGGTCCAGAATATCTTTCAATTCCAGAATCTCGCCCTTCACGTTCACCGTCATCTTCTGGCTCAGGTCGCCGCGGGCTACGGCGGTGGCTACGTTGGCAATGTCACGTACCTGACTAGTCAGGTTCGAGGCCATCGTGTTCACGTTGTCGGTCAGCTCCTTCCATGTGCCGCTCACGTTTGGTACAACGGCCTGCCCACCCAGCTTGCCCTCGGTGCCCACTTCGCGTGATACGCGCGTCACCTCGTCGCCGAATGTGTTCAGCGAGTCCACCATTTGGTTCAGGATGTCCTTCAGCTCCAGGATTTCTCCTTTTACATCAACGGTCATTTTCTGGCTCAGGTCGCCGCGGGCTACAGCGGTGGCTACGTTGGCAATGTCGCGAACCTGACTAGTCAGGTTCGAGGCCATCGTGTTCACGTTGTCCGTCAGCTCCTTCCATGTGCCGCTCACGTTTGGTACAACGGCCTGCCCACCCAGCTTGCCCTCCGTGCCTACCTCCCGCGATACGCGCGTTACCTCGTCGCCAAATGTGTTCAAGGAGTCCACCATCTGGTTCAAGATGTCCTTCAACTCCAGAATCTCGCCCTTCACGTTCACCGTCATCTTCTGACTCAGGTCGCCGCGAGCCACGGCAGTGGCTACGTTGGCAATATCGCGCACCTGACTGGTCAGGTTGGCAGCCATGTTGTTCACGTTATCCGTTAGGTCTTTCCACACGCCGGCCACGCCGGGCACGCTGGCTTGACCGCCCAAGCGGCCCTCGGTGCCTACCTCCTGCGCTACGCGGGTTACCTCGCCGGCAAACAGGTTCAGCGAGTCCACCATCTGGTTGAGGTTCTGCTTGAGCTGGAACAGCTCGCCTTTCACATCAACGGTGATTTTCTGGCTCAAATCGCCTTTGGCTACGGCGGTGGCTACGTTGGCAATATCGCGCACCTGACTGGTCAGGTTCGAGGCCATCGTATTCACGTTATCGGTCAGGTCTTTCCACACGCCGCCCACATTGGGCACGTTGGCCTGACCACCCAGGCGGCCTTCGGTACCTACCTCCTGCGCCACACGCGTTACCTCGCCCGCAAATACGTTGAGGTTGTCGATGGTTTTGTTGATGGTTTCGGCCATCAACTTGAAGTCGCCCGACACCGGAATCTGGAACGTCTCGTCCAGGTTGCCTTTCGAAATGTTCTTCAGCACCTTGCCTACCTCCAACACCGGCACCGCGATGCTGTCCACTAGGCCGTTGATGTTGTTGATCATATCGCGCCAGAAGCCAGAGGCATTCTCGGCCGAGGCGCGGGCTTTCAGGTTGCCCTCTACCCCCGCTACTTTGGAAATGCGCGACACCTCGCCCCCTACCCCGCTAATCATCTCCACCATGGAGTTGTAAGCCTCGGCAATGTCGGCGAAGATGTCGTTGTTTTGCTTGGTCAGCCGCACCGATATGTCGCCTTTCTTAAAGGCATCGAGGGCGTAGAGCACACGGTTGAGCTGGTCGTCGATGTAGGCAGCTTCCTGGGCGCTGGTGGCTTGTCGTTGCAAGCCGCGGGTCTGGCCTACGCGTCGGGCCAGACCCGCAGCCTTCTTTTCATCAACGGGCTTTACCGCCTGATCGGACTCCGGTGCGGACGGAGCTGGGTTGACCGTCGATTGGATATTCTTACCTGATGCCATATAATACGAGATGGGCGGGCTGAGAGCAATTCGATAAATCCTATCAGTTTGCGTGAGCACGACGGTTTTACCTGACTGGCAAAGGTAGTAAATACGTTGTTGGGGCGCACAGGCTTTTTTTGGGGAACGGCTTTTGTCAAAATGAGCAACGGCTGAACTACTTACACCCTCGCAACTGTATTTATCGGTGATACGCCGACCTAATGCGGACGAAGGGTAGCACAGTACATGACGCGGCACACCGGATTATTCCAGCATCTTTGCCCCTAAATCAACTTTTACTGCCCCCACCCGTTTTCTTAGTTGATACCCACCTCCAGTACCCCACCTCCGGGCTTTCTTCCTATGATTAAAAATCTAGTTATTGTTGAGTCTCCTGCCAAGGCAAAGACTATTGAAGGATACTTAGGCAAAGATTTCATTGTGAAATCCAGCTTTGGACACGTTCGCGACTTGCCGAAAGACAACAACGCTATTGATATTGCCAATGGCTTCAAGCCTACCTACGTAGTTTCGCCAGACAAGCGCGAGTTGATTTCGGAGCTGAAGAAATTGTCGAAAGAAGCCGAAACGGTTTGGCTGGCCAGTGACGACGACCGCGAGGGCGAAGCCATTTCGTGGCACCTCGCCGAAACGCTGAATCTCACTAACGCGAAAACCCGCCGTATCGTATTTCGCGAGATTACGAAGAACGCCATTCTCAATGCCATCGACTCGCCCCGCGAAATCGACCTGAATCTGGTAAATGCCCAGCAGGCCCGCCGCGTGCTCGACCGTTTGGTAGGCTTCGAGTTAAGCCCCGTGCTGTGGAAGAAAATCAAAGCAGGCCTGTCGGCCGGCCGGGTGCAGTCGGTGGCGGTGCGCCTGGTGGTGGAGCGGGGAGCGGGAGATTCAGCAATTCAGCGTGTCGTCGGCGTACCGTGTGGTGGCCCGCTTCGATGCAGGTCAGGGCGCCGTGCTGGAAGCCGAGTTGCCTACCCGCTTCAAAACCCGTGAGGAGGCCGATGCTTTTCTAGCCCGTTTGCGCAGGTGCGGTTTATACCATTGAAAACCTGGAGAAAAAGCCTGGTAAACGCTCGCCGGCACCGCCTTTCACTACTTCTACCCTGCAACAAGAGGCCTCGCGCAAGCTAGGTTTCTCGGTGGCCCAGACCATGAGCGTGGCTCAGAAGCTGTATGAGGCCGGCAAAATCAGCTACATGCGGACGGACTCCGTGAACCTGTCGGCAGAGGCGCTGGCTGGGGCACAGACCGAAATTACGCGGGCATACGGCGCCGAATATGCGCTGGAGCGCCACTTCAAAACTAAGTCGGCCTCGGCCCAGGAAGCGCACGAAGCTATTCGCCCCACCGATTTTTCGCTGGCTAAGGCTGGCGGCGAGTCGGCCGAGCAGCGCCTGTATGACCTGATCCGAAAGCGCGCCATGGCTTCACAAATGGCCGACGCGCAAATTGAGCGCACAGTTGCTACCATTGGCATCAGCACCCAGCCGGGCGTGACGCTCACGGCCACAGGCGAGGTGATTACGTTTGAAGGCTTCCTGAAAGCCTATGCCGAAAGCAAGGACGAAGGCGACGAAGACGCAGACACTGAATCTTCGTTCTCGCGCGGCCTACCCCCTATCACGGTCGGACAGCGCCTACCCCTGCAACTGCTGCGGGCCACAGAGCGGTTTTCGCAGCCGCCAGCACGCTACACAGAAGCTTCGCTGGTGAAGAAACTGGAGGAAATGGGCATCGGTCGGCCTTCTACCTATGCGCCTACCATCTCTACCATTCAGAAGCGCGGCTATGCCGAGAAAGACTCTCGCGAGGGCAAGGAGCGCAAGTTCCACGTGCTGACGCTGGACGGCGACGCAGTGAAAACTGAAGTGAAGACCGAAACCTACGGCGCCGACAAAGCCAAGCTGTTCCCGACGGATACAGCCATGATTGTCAACGACTTCCTGGTTGACCACTTCCCGGTGATTGTGGACTATCAGTTCACGGCCAAGGTAGAAGACGAGTTCGACCAGATTGCCAACGGCCTGGAGCAGTGGGAGAAGATGATTGGTGACTTTTACGGCACCTTCCACGAAACTATCGAGCGTGGCCAGGATATTGAGCGCAGTACCTTGGGCTCGAATCGCGAGTTGGGCACGCACCCCGAAACCGGACAGAAGATTACGGCACGCCTGGGCCGATTTGGGCCCTATGTGCAGATTGAGCCGCTGGAAGGCGCGCCCGAGGATGAAAAGCCGGTATATGCCAGCTTGCGTAAAGGGCAGTTCATCGAAAATCTTACCGTAGAGGAAGCGCTGGAGCTATTTAAGCTGCCACGCATAGTAGGGCAGTACGAAGACAAGGACATGACGGCAGCTGTGGGCCGCTTCGGCCCGTATATCCGCCACAACAGCAAGTTCTATTCCTTGGGCAAAACTCAGGACCCGCTATCCATCAGCGCTAACGAGGCCATTGACCTAATTGAGGCCAAACGGAAGGCCGATGCGGAGCGCTTGATTAAGGACTTTTCGGAAAATCCGGAAGTACAGGTGCTCAACGGTCGTTTTGGGCCATATATCGTGGTTGGCAAGAAAAACGTGAAGATTCCGAAGGGTGAAGAGCCCGCTGACCTCACGCTGGAACGCTGCCTGGAGCTAGCCGCCGCTACCCCCGACAAACCCGCTAAAGGCGGGCGCTTCGCCAAGAAAACCGCTCCTGCGGCCGACGCCACCGAAACCGCCGACAAGCCGGCGAAGAAGGCAGCTACAGCGAAGAAACCTGCCGCTAAAAAAGCAGCGCCAAAGAATAAAGCGACGGGCGCTACTGCCAAAAAATCGGCAGCCAAGGCCAAATAACTTACCTCTTTCTGCGTATATAAAAGGCCCCAATTGCTTGGGGCCTTTTCAATTTTAACTAAGTGAGTTGTTTGATGAAAAAGAAAATTGTAGCCCTAACGGGCGCCGGAATTTCGGCCGAGAGTGGCTTGGCTACCTTTCGTGGGTCCGATGGGTTGTGGGAAGGCCACCGTGTGGAGGACGTTGCCACGCCCGAAGGTTTCGCCAAAGACCCCACCCTGGTGCTGGAGTTCTACAACCAGCGTCGCCGCGCTGCCCGCGAGGCGCAGCCCAATGCGGGGCATTTGGCCTTGGCCGAGTTGGAAAAGGATTTCGACGTGGTAGTGGTAACGCAGAACGTAGACAACCTACACGAGCGGGCCGGGAGCAGTCACATCATTCACCTGCACGGGCAGCTATTTGAGTCGCGTAGCACGCGCCACGACGAGTTGGTATACCCTATGACGGGCGACCGGATTGAGCTAGGCGACCTGTGCGAGCGGGGGCACCAGCTACGGCCCAACATTGTGTGGTTTGGCGAGGCCGTGCCGCTGATGGAGCAAGCCGCCGCCGAAGCGGCCACGGCCGACGTCTTTCTGGTGGTAGGCACGTCTCTGCAAGTGTATCCGGCGGCGGGCTTGGTCGATTATGCGCCGCGCTATTGCCCGGTATATGTTATCGACCCGCACCAGCCGCCCTTGACCAGCCGCCGCCATGTGCACTTTATTACGGAGCCGGCCAGTACGGGTATGGCTCGGGTAGCCACTCAATTGCGGACTATGTTCTAATGAATTTCTAATCTACTTTTCAGTTGGCTTTTCGTAAGAACGGTTTCACCCTCCGTTCTATGCTAAAACTAATATCCTCCCTGTTGGCAGTTATGATACTGTCAACCAATTTCTTACATGCTCAATCTTCAGTCCCCCCTACCCATACGGTTTATCTGCTAGGCAACACCGCCACGGCTAAACTGCCCACTAGTCACCTCCAAACGCTACGGCATACGTTGGAGCAAACGACGGGTACTTTCACGGTGGTGCATCTGGGCGACGTTGTGAGTAACAATGGCCTGGGTAGTAAGAAAGACTCAATGCGGGCCGGCGAAACCGAACGCATCGACGCGCTGATTGGCCTAGTGAAAGACCTACCCAACGGCCGCATCTACTTCGTGCCCGGCGATAAAGACTGGGACAACTCCGGCCGTGACGGTCTGAAGCGGGTGCGCCGGCTGGAAAAGTACATTGAGAAACAGCTTGGTGGGCAGGATGCGTTCCTACCCAGCAACGGCTGCCCCGGCCCCGACATCATTGACGTGGCCCCCAATGTGCGCCTGGTTGCCATCAACTCACCCTGGTGGACGCATCCCTACCACAAACCCGAAGCACCCGATACGGACTGCAAAACCTTAACTCAGGATGAGTTTCGGGAAGAATTGCAGGATGCGCTGGAAGAAACCGACGGCCGCAACGTGCTGTTGCTGGGCCACCAGCCGGTGATTAGCAACGGCATTTACGGCGGGCACATGCCATTCAGCCGCCACCTGCTGCCGCCTGTCTTTGGTACGCTCTACGCTGCTTACCGCCAGAACGTGGGGGCTCCGCGCGATATGGCCAATCCGGCCTACAAGGAGTTCACTAAGCAACTGCTGGCTACACTCCAGGAAAACCCCGGCGTGATCTACGCCGCATCGCACGACTACAGCCTACAACTCAATCAGTTTCAGGGCAACTACCATCTGATTTCAGGTAGCTTCGCGGAAAACAAGCACGTGGGCGTCAATGGCAAGTCGCTGTTCAACAAATCGGAGGAGGGCTTCTCGAAGCTGGAGTATTTCGCCGATGGCACCGTGAAGGCCTACTTCTACACATTTGACGCAGCTGGCTCCGCTGCGAAAGAAGCGTATGCCAACACGGTGTTTCAGTCGGCGTGCCAGGAGCCGCGCCTACCCAACGTGCCGGTGAATGCCTACATACCGGAGTGCCCTTCGGCGCCAAAAGGGGTAGCGGCTCCTAAGCCCGATGCTCCTGCTCAGGCAACCGTAACGGTAGCACCCGGCCCGCAGTACGCGGCCGGTGGGTGGCGGCGCTTCTGGATGGGGCCGCTGTACCGCACCTCCTGGACGCAGCCGGTGAAGGTGAAAACGCTCGATTTAACTACCGAAAAAGGCGGGCTGCGGCCGTTCGGGCGCGGGGGCGGACGCCAAACTACCTCGCTCAAGCTTATTGCCGCCGACTCGTCGGAGTACGTGTTTCGGTCGGTAGACAAGGACGTGACGCGCATTCTGCCGCCGGAACTGCGCGGTTCTGTAGCCGCCGACATTCTGCGCGATATCACACCTACGGCACACCCCTATTCGGCATTGGTTATTAGCTCGATGCTGGACAAGACAGACATTCTGCACGCCCGGCCGCGCCTGTTCATCCTACCCGACAACCAGCAGCTAGGCCCCTACCGTGAGGACTACGCCGGCTTGTTGGGTACGCTGGAAGACCGCCCCAAAGACCCCAAGCCCAACCTACCCGGCTTCGGCAACTCCGATAATGTGCGGCGCTCCGGCAGCTTCTTCCGCCAGCTCTACAAGGATAACGACAACCGCGTAGATGCCTACCAACTGGGCAAGGCCCGCGCTTTTGATATGCTGGTGGCCGACTTCGGCAAGCACCAGGACAACTGGAAGTGGGCTGGCTATGACAAAGGCAAGAAGACCATCTACGAGCCCATTCCGCGCGACCGGGACCAGGCGTTTACCAAGTGGAATGGGGTACTCACTTACCTCGCCAACCGCGAGTGGGCCGTGCCGAGCATCGAGGATTTTCAGGCCGAGTTTCGTGATATGAAAAGCCTGAACTGGCCCGCCCGTCATTTAGACCGGTTCCTGTTGCAGTCACTGAGCCGGGAAGACTGGCAGCAGATTGGCCAGTACATGCAGCAGACCATGACGCCTGCCGTCATCGATGAGGCCACTGCTACCCTACCTCCCGAGTTGAAGGAAATTTCCACGGATGAGCTGAACCGCAAGCTGAAAGCCCGCGTGCAGGAATTGCCCAAAGCACTGGACGAGTACTACCTGTTGCTGGCCAAACGCGTGGACGTGGTAGGCTCCAACAAAACCGAAGTGTTCCTGGCCGACCGCCTACCTGATGGCAACTTGCGCATACGCATGTACGACAAGGACAAAGACAAAGCGGACCAGCTCGGCGAGCTGCTGTTTGACCGCACGTTCAAGCCCAACGAAACCGATGAAGTCTGCCTATACGGTCTCGATGGCAAGGATATTTTTCGGGTGACCGGCGAGGCTCGAAAGAGCGTTCTGCTGCGCATTATTGGCGGGGAAGGCAAAGACCAGATCATCGATAACTCCCGTGTAACGGGCCTGCGCACGCTCACCAAAGTGTACGACGTGCCCGACACGGACCTGCAACTGGGCAAGGAAAGCGACAACCGCACCTCTATCCGCCCCGGTGTGAACCGCTACGACCGAGAGGGTTTCGAGTACGACAGCTACCGCCCTAGCGCTACGCTGGGCTACAACCGCAACGACGGTTTTATCATTGGCGCGGGTATCAGCTTGTTTCAACAAGGTTTCCGCAAGCCCGATTTCAAGAATATGTATACGCTGGATGTGCGCGGATCCAGCAACGGCAACTTCCAAGTGGGGCTGGCCACGCGCTACCGCTACGCCATCGGGAAGTGGGATATTGGCGCCCGCACCGAGTACGGCAACTATTTCCCGTACTACAACTTCTTTGGGCTGGGCAATAATTCGGTGAAGGACGAGGGTTTGTACGACGCGAAATACTACAAAGCACGCTATAAAGGCTTTACGCTCGGTGGCTTTTTGGAGCGCACGTTCTTCAACAACAAAAGCACGTTCCGCGTTGGCCCTACCTACGAGCAGTACACCAGCAGTTTTTCCGGCAATAGCTACTTGGGCGATTTGGTGCGCAACCCCACCACCGATACGCCAATACCCAATACAGATTTTCAGCGTTTGATTGGGTTGAATGCCCTATTTGATCTGGATTTGCGCGACCGGCAGACGTTTGCCCAGCGCGGCGTGCGCCTATTGGTGCAGCACGACAGCTACCACCAACTCAACCGCGCCAAGGGCAACTTTGGTCTCACGCAGGGCTTTGCCGAATATTACGGTACTGCCCGCATCGGCATTCCGGTAACGCTGGTAGTAAAAGGTGGCGGCGCCAAAAACTACGGCGACCGGGACGAAATTCCGTTCTACAAATACACCAGCCTGGGCCTGGCCGAAAACCTGCGCGGCTACTACCGCAACCGCTTCACCGGCGACGCCAGCCTATACCTAAACACGGAGTTGCGACTGGCCCTGGGCCACGTGCAAACGTCGTTCTTACCTTTCTCCTACGGCATATTTGGCTTCTACGACCAAGGCCGGGTGTACTACCGCGGCAGCTCGCCCGATGGCTGGCACCGCGGTACCGGCGCCGGTTTCTACGTGGCGCCCGTTACCGACCAATTGGCGTTGTCCATCTCATTTCAGCACTCCAAGGAGCAGAACGTGCTGTTCCGATTTGGGGTAGGCTTCCGCATCGATCAATAGCATAAGCGGGTCGTTTTGGACTCAACGGCTATATTTGAGCACTTTTCTCTCACGTTCCCCTCTCTTTATGGAATATCCACTGCTGAAACTGGCCGCTATTGATATCGGCTCCAACGCCGTCCGTTGCCAGATTTCGGCAGTTCTCCTCTACGAAGGGCAGTTTCGGCTCAAGCGCGTGGAGTACGTGCGCTATCCCATGCGCCTGGGCGAAGACGTATTCGCCACCGGCCAGATTTCGGCACCCAAGGAAGAGAAGTTTGTGAAGTTTCTGCACTCGCTGAAGCTGTTGATGGAGGTGCACGATGTGGCCCACCACCTTATTTGTGCTACCTCGGCCATGCGTACCGCTACCAATGCCCCCGGCATTGTAGAGCGGGTGCGCAAGGAGCTGGGGCTGGAAATTCAGGTGATTGATGGGCAGGCCGAAGCCGCCTACATCAATCGCGTGATGGAGCACCTGCTGGAAGATAAAAAGCACTACCTCCACATCGACGTGGGCGGCGGCAGCACCGAGTTCAACATCTACCACGACCGCCACAAGGTGGCTTCTCAGTCATTCGAGGTAGGCTCTATTCGGCGCATGCAGCAAGCCGAGCAAGGCGCCGACGGCACCGCTCTGGAAAGCACCTGGGACCGGATGGAAGCCTGGGTGCGGGAAAATGCGCGGCGCTACCACGTCACGCGGGCCATTGGCACGGGCGGCAACATTGGCAAGATTTACAACATGATCAAGCCCGCAGCCGGCACGCCCATCACCCGCAAAACCATTGCCGCTACCCTACGCGGCCTCGAAGCCATGACCATGGACCAGCGCGTGAACGTGGCCATGCTCAACCCCGACCGCGCCGACGTTATTCTACCCGCTGGCAACATCTACCTCTCGGCCATGGAATGGGCCAACATCAACACCATGCAAGTGCCTGACATTGGCTTGAAAGATGGTATGATGCAGACGCTGTTTGAGGACCACTTCGAGGAAATGCGCCCCGCTTCCTACCACACCGGCCGTATGCCCTTCCCCAACCTGCAAAGCAATCCTACCACGGAGTAATGGTGAAGTTGTGAGATGGTGAGTTTGTGAAGTGGCGAATGCAAAAGCGTCTGTCATCCTGAGCGCAGCGAAGGACCTTCTCACGCTAGAACGACAGCCGTAACAACGTCCCGCTCTATCGTGAGAAGGTCCTTCGCTGCGCTCAGGATGACAGACGCTTTTGCATTCGCCACTTCACAAACTCACCATCTCACTATTTCGCTACCTCACCTTTTAGTCCTTGCTCGGCCCTAAATGATGGTTTGGCGTTTCCAGCATTTCTTCCGATTCGTCGCATTCTTCTTCGCCCAGGGCGGCCACGGCCAGCGGGTCGAGCAGCTCGTCGGCGGGCACTTCGGGGGCGGTGCCGGCTACGGCGGCCTGCTGGGCGGTAGCCATCACCGACTCGGTGTGGCGGCGTTGCTTGTCCAGTAGTTCCAGGAGGCCTTCAGGCGTGGCATTGGCCAACAGCTCCGCATCAGGCACGTAGAAGGCCCGGTGAATGTCGATAGCCGCCTCATCAGCGCCCGGTTTGAGGCGCACGTAGGCGCCGTCTTCGCGCATGAGGTAGGAATTCTGGTTGTCCAATAGGTTCATCATCAGGATGCTGATGGCCTCGCGCTTGAGCTGCGGATTCACAATCAGGAACAGTGCCTCAATGCGCCGGTCGAAGGAGCGCACCATGATATCGGCCGAGCCGGCGTATACTTTCGGTTGCCCGGCTTGGTGGAAGTAAAACAGGCGCGAGTGCTCCAGGTAATCGCCCACAATGCTGCGCACCTCGATGTTCTCACTTAGCCCTACCCTACCCGGCCGCAGGCAGCAAATGCCGCGCACCACAAACCGGATAGGCACACCGGCCTTGCTGGCTTTGTAGAACTCATCTATTATCTCTTTGTCCTCCAAGGAGTTCATTTTCATCACAATGCCGCTGGGCAGGCCCTTTTTGGCATTCTTCACTTCCTCCCGAATGAGGTGGATGAGCTGCTGGCGCATGTCTTTGGGCGCCGTGATGAGGTACTCGTAATCGTCGGGTTGGGAGTGACCGGTGATGACATTGAAGAATTCCGACACGTCGTGGCCGTACACGTCGTTGGTCGTCAGCATGCTCACGTCGGTGTAGAGGCGCGAGGTTTGCTCGTTGTAGTTACCCGATCCGATGTGCACGTAGCGCGTGACCTTCTCGCCTTCCTTGCGGATGATCTGCAACATCTTGGTGTGGGTCTTGTACTTCCCTACCCCATAAATTACGAAGCAGCCAGCCTTTTCCAGCTTGGCGCCCTCGCGGATGTTGCGTTCCTCATCGAAGCGCGCCTTCACCTCAAACAGCACCGACACGTGCTTGCCGTTCTCGGCCGCCTTCAGCAGTGCCGCCGACACGCGCGAGTCCTCGGCCAAGCGGTAGATGGTTTGCTTGATACCCAGCACATACGGGTCTTCGGCGGCCTGCTCCAACAGCCGCACCATGGGCTCGATGCTGTTGTAGGGGTGGTGCAGCAGCACGTCGTAGTGCTTGAGGTACTCAAACAGGTTTTCCTCGGCACCTTCGGGTAGGCTGAGCGGGGGCACGGCCGAGGGCATACGGGCTCCCTTTCCCCGGAAGTTGGGGTGCTTCAGAATCTGAAATAAGCCTTTCATATCCATCAATGAGTTGATAACAAACACGTTGCCGTTATCAATCTTCCACCGTTCCTTCAGCACGTTTAGCAGTATCGGCGAGGCGTTTTGCTCGATTTCCAGACGCACTACCCTACCCTTCTTGCGTGTCTTCAGTCCCGACTGAATTTCCTTGATGAAGTCCACGTCAATGTCGTCTGACTCTTCCAGCGTGAAATCGCCATTGCGGGTGATGCGGAACAGGTTGGCCGCCAGAATGTCTACGTTGCGGAACAGCTTGGGTAGGTTGGCCCGCACAATCTCCTCAATGGGCACAAACAGCACCTTATCCTTGCGAGACAACTCGAAGAAGCGCGCCAGGTTCTGCGGAATCTGCACAAAGGTGAGGCGCTCCTGCCCTTTTTCCAGGTCGCCGTCGCCCAGGCTGCCGCTACCCGCCCGCGTCACTACCCCGAAAATGAGCATCTGGTTCATCATCATCGGGAAGCCGTGGTAGGAATCGTATACCATGGGCGTGAGCAGCGGAAACACCGTGTTTTTGAAATAGCCGTCGGCCTTTTTCAACTCGGTTTCCGTCAGGTCCTCCATTTTCAGAATGTTAAAGCCATTCTTCTCGAACAAGGGCTTCAGCTCATTCAAAAACGTGAGCGACTGGTCGTTTACGAAGCGGTGGGCAAAGTCCAGCAGCTTGCGCCGGAAGGGCAGCTCGCGCAGGCCAGAGTAGTCGATGCGCTCCTTGCCGTAGTCGAGGTAGTTGTACAGTGACCCTACCCGAATCATGAAAAATTCGTCGAGGTTGCTGGAAGTGATGGCCAGGAATTTCAGGCGGTCGAACAGCGTGCGCGCCGTGTCCTTCGCCTGGTCGAGCACGCGGTAATTGAAGCGCATCCAGCTCAGGTCGCGGCTGATGTACTTGCTCTTGCGGATGAGGTCGGAAGATTTAAAAAGCTTCATAAAGTAAATAGGGCGGGCTACGGAAAGAGAATTGGCAAGATACACGCTGTATTACCAGCTTCTGTTGTGCCAATCACAATAAATCATACGAAAGCGCGGTAGATAGATGCAAAGAAAAAGCCCGCTGATCGGCGGGCTTTTTCGAATCACTATACGTCCAATTTGGCGTACTTGGCGTTTTTCTCGATAAACTCGCGGCGGGGTCCTACCTCGTCGCCCATCAGCATGGAGAACAGGTGGTCGGCCTCGGCCGCCGATTCTACCGTTACCTGCTTCAGAGAGCGGGTTTCGGGCTGCATAGTGGTTTCCCACAGCTGCTCGGCGTTCATCTCGCCCAAGCCCTTGTAGCGCTGCACGTTCACCGATTCGGGCTTGCCTTTGCCCATTTCTTCTTGGGCATCCATGCGCTCTTGTTCGGTCCAGCAGTAGCGCTCCTCCTTACCTTTTTTCACGAGGTAGAGCGGGGGTAGGGCAATGTAGATGTAGCCCCGGTCCACCAGCTCGCGCATGTAGCGGAAGAAGAACGTCAGAATCAGCGTGCGGATGTGCGAGCCGTCGATGTCGGCGTCGGTCATGATGATGACCTTATGGTAGCGCAGCTTGTCGATGTTCAGGGAACTGTTGGTGGTGCCATCGTCTTCACTCACCTTCTTCTCCATGCTCACGCCCAGGGCCGTAATCATGTTCCGAATTTCCTGGTTTTCGTAGATGTGGTGCTCCTGCGCCTTCTCCACGTTCAGGATTTTACCGCGCAAGGGCAAAATGGCCTGGAAGCCCCGGTTACGGCCCTGCTTGGCGGTACCGCCAGCCGAGTCACCTTCCACCAGATACAATTCACAGATAGCAGGGTCCGTCTCGGAGCAGTCGGCCAGCTTGCCAGGTAGGGCCGTAGAGCCCAGCACGGTCTTGCGCTGCACCATCTCGCGCGCCTTACGGGCCGCAATGCGCGCCTTAGCCGCCAAAATTACCTTCTCGATGATGATGCGGGCTTCCTTGGGGTTTTCTTCCAAGAACTGGTTCAGGATTTCGCCCACTACCGTGTTCACGGCGCCGCTCACATCAGAATTACCAAGCTTGGTTTTGGTCTGGCCCTCAAACTGCGGCTCCTGCACTTTCACGGAAATAACGGCCGTGAGGCCCTCGCGGAAGTCGTCGCCCTGAATCTCAACCTTGGCCTTTTCCAGCATACCCGACTTATCGGCGTACGCCTTGAGCGTACGGGTAAGAGCCGCCCGGAAGCCAGCCACGTGCGTGCCGCCCTCGTGGGTGTTGATGTTGTTGACGTAGCTGAAGATGTGCTCCTGGTAGGAATCGTTGTACTGCAACGCTACTTCTACCGGGGTGCCACCCTTCTCGCTCTCCACGTGAATGGGGCGGGGCATGAGCACCGTACGACCATTGTCGAGGTACTGCACAAACTCCGACAGGCCACCGTGCGAGAAGAACTCCTCGCCCAGGTAGCTGCCATCTTCCTGCTGCTCGCGGCGGTCTGTGAGTACAATGCGGATGCCTTTGTTGAGGTAGGCTAGCTCGCGCAAACGCCCGGCAATGGTTTCATACTTATACACCGACTCCGTGAAGATGGTGTTGTCGGGCAGGAAGTCAACCTGCGTACCATGCTCTTCGGTTTCGCCGATTTCTCTAACAGGATACTGTGGGAAGCCAATTTTGTATTCCTGCTCGTACATTTTGCCTTTGCGGCGCACGGTCACTTTCAGGTCCTGGCTGAGCGCGTTCACGCAGCTCACGCCTACCCCATGCAAACCGCCCGATACCTTGTAGCTGTCCTTGTCGAACTTGCCACCGGCGTGCAGCACGGTCATCACCACTTCCAAGGCCGAGCGGCCTTCTTTCTGGTGGAAATCCACGGGAATGCCGCGGCCGTTGTCGCGGACGGTGATGGAATTGTTTTCGTTGATGGTGACCTCAATTCGGTCGCAATAGCCGGCCAGGGCTTCATCAATGGAGTTATCTACTACTTCCCACACCAAGTGGTGGAGGCCTTTCACACCAATATCGCCAATGTACATGGCCGGGCGCTTGCGCACGGCTTCGAGTCCTTCGAGTACCTGAATGCTATCCGCGGTATACTCCACGGGGACTTTATTTTCGGTGGTTTCGCTCATGTGTCGCTTGTTGTTTCAGCGCAAAGTTTAATAGACAAAGATACCGATTTTATCCGGTTTTTGCCAGTTTTAGTCCGGTTTACAGCCCGTAAGCGTTGCTGTTAAATCGGAGGTTTCTGTGGCCGCCAATCAGCTGTTTTTTCTGGGTAGGGAGCTGCTATCTGGGGCTGGCAACGGGTAAGAACGCACGGCTCAACTTGTAATTATAAAAGTATATCGATATATTAAGCTTCTCACCAAACTCCAACTGCCATGGCTACTCTACTCGCGCTTGCTGGTCGGCCCACGAAGGTTCGGCGTCTTCTGTCACTGAAATGGCAACGCTCGTCGCTGCTCACCACAGTGCACCAGCTCCACAAAGCAGAACGACTACGAAAACAGCAGGCGTTGCAGGCGCAGGAAGAGTCCCGCTGCTACGGCTATGCCTGGGTGAGTGCTTGCCAGGGCTTTGCCTCCATTTTCTGATTTTCATTTCACTAAGCTTATACAAAAGCCCGCTGCTACATCAGGTAGCAGCGGGCTTTTGCATGGTGGCCGTCTCACAACGGTTACTCGTCTTGGCTCTTACAGTTGGGCCAGGCGGCCGCCGTCTACGCGAAGCAGGGCGCCTTGTATAAACGCAGAGTCGTCGGAGGCGAGGTAGGCAATGGCGGCAGCTACGTCTTCGGGCTTGCCCACGTTGGTGGGGTCAATCTTTTCTACCCCACTTTTGATGTTGGGATTGTCCCAGAGCATGGGCGTGTCGATAGCGCCCGGCAGCACGGAGTTCACCCGGATGTTCTTAGGCTGTCCTTCCAATGCCGAGGAGCGCGTGAGCGACAGCACTGCCGCCTTAGCCGCTGCGTAGGGCGCTACCAGCGGGCTGGTCTCTATGGCGTGAATGCTGGATACATTGACAATGGTGCCGCCCTTGGGCATGTGTAAAAACGCCTGCTTGGTGAAGTAGAATGTGCCAAGTAAATCCACGCTCAGCACGCGCATCCAGTCGTCGCCGGTGAGTTCTTCTAGGGGCTTAAAGTCCATCAGGCCAGCGTTGTTGATGATAATATCCAGTTGCCCGAAATGCTTCAGCGTACTAGCCACGGTGGCTTCCACCTTCTTTTCCTTAGCCACGTCGCATACGCTGGTCCGCACGTCGGGGCGCCGGCGTCTTTCACCGTTTGCGCCGCCGCTTTCAGTTTTTCATTATCAAGGCCTACCAACATCAGGCGGGCACCTTCTGAGGCCAAGCGCTTGGCCACGGCTAAGCCAATGCCACTATCACCGCCGGTTACCAGCGCTACTTTATTTTCAAATCGCATGCTCTACTTGGTTCGTACTCTGAAAAGAATCGGGAGGGTAAACTCGACAGTACTACGGCTCCGGGGAAGGTGTGTTGGCCGGCGCGGTCGATTTATCGCGTTGCGCCTGTTTAGCCTGCGTTTTTCTTTTTGTGCGCCCACTGCTCGTCGCTTTCGCTGGGTAGGATGATGGGTACCTGCAAGCACACACTCTGGGCGGGTAGTACTTGGCGCCAATCGTGGATGAGCTGCTTGTAGGCCTCTCCTACCGGCCGGATGTTGCGGTCGAGGTCGTAGAGGCCCAGGGGGTTCACGTGACCGTTATTTTCGCGCAGGGCCGTATCCCAGTCTACCTGGTCGGTGAGCGAGTACCAGGTGAAGCCCACAATGGGCACGCCGTCGTTGCGCACGCGCAGCACGTTGGCCCACTCCTTCCAGAGCCACTGCACGGCCTCGTCGCCGTTGGGACCCTGCCAGAGGTTGGTTTCGGTGTGCATTACAGGGAGGCGGTACCGGTCGTGGTACTGTTGGGTGATGACGTGGTAGCCGAATATCTCGCCCGACGCGGTGGTGCTGCCATCGGCGCGCACACGGTGCTCGTTGGTCTTGTAGTAGTCGTTGCCCATAATGCAATGGTGCTTGAGGTTGCTCTTCAAAAAGAAGTGGTATTCCTCGCGCGTCATGCCATTATCCAGCAGATACTCATACATCTCGGAGTCTACCCGCCGCCCGTAGTTCAGGTCCAGCGACAGAAACCGCTTGGCGTTCAGCAGCTCAGCGGGCTTGATGGCCGCGGGGTTCTCGGCGTGGAAATACTCCGACGACTCGCTCTGGATAAACAGCGCATCAGGCCGCACCTCTAGGATGGCCTGCATGGCCAACACGTTGGCTTTTACGATGTATTTGAGAGCCGTCACGAAAGCCTGGTCGCTGGCCAGCTGCTCGTTCCACCAGCCATAGAGGGCCGAAAACTCGGCGCAGATATACATTTCATTGACCGGCGTATAGAGCTGTACCCACGGAAAACGCTCGGAAAACGCCCGCGCATATTGCGCGAAGAGGGCAGGAAAATCGCCGTTCTGAAAATTTCCTACCCAGTCGGGCACACCGAAGTGGCATAGGTCTACGATGGGCACAATGTCGCGCCGCCGCAACTCTCCAAACGTTTCATCCGCAAACGACCAATCGTACTTGCCCGGCCCTAGAAACGTGGTATGAATGGGTGGCCCATAGCGCAGAAATGAAATTCCCAGCTCTTGCACCAGGTCAAAATCGGTGCGCCAGTGCTTGTAGTGGCCGCATTTTTCCAGCTCATCTACCCGCTCTTTTCCGTTTTGGATAGTGGGGTTGCTGTTTTCGATGCCAGTAGCGAAGAGAAATTGGGAGGACATGGGCGGACGTAAATCGTGATGAGAAAGGGTAGGCAGTCCTCGGATACGTACCACTACCAGCAGTTTTCTTAGCAAATACTGCTTTTGTTTTGGTCACGCTGTTTTGCCAAACGCAGGTCCCTACCGCCGTGTGGTTTGGCCTCTAGATACCATAGCAGATTTTCAGCCGCAAGGCGTTACACTGCCTGTTTTCGCAAGAAATAATAGTAAATCCGATTAGGGGCTCAACAATAAGTGGTATCTATGGGTTTTCAAGCAATACACTGCCTACCCTTGGCGGTCATCACATCCCTCCTATCTCAATGATCCGATCCATCATTGCAGCTACGGGCAGCTATATCCCGGACACGGTCGTTGACAACCAGGACTTCCTAGCAACTCGTTTTTTTTCGGCCGAAGGCGCCGAAATACAACAGGCCCCAGCTACCATTCTGGAAAAATTCAGCGCCATTACCGGCATTCAAGCCCGGCGCTACGCTCACTCCGACCACACGGCGTCGGACCTGGGCTTTCTATCCGCACAAGAAGCCCTTACCAGCTCCGGCATTGACCCGGAAACGCTTGACTATATCATCGTTGCACACAATTTTGGTGACGTAATAGCGGGTAGCAACCGCGTGGACATGGTGCCATCGCTGGCCTCGCGCATCAAGGCCCGGCTGGCCATCCGCAACCCCGATTGCGTGGCCTACGATATGGCCTTTGGCTGCCCCGGCTGGCTGGAGGCCTTGGTGCAAGCCAGCTACTACATTCGCTCCGGCGACGCCCGGCGCTGCCTCGTTATCGGCACCGAAACCCTTTCCCGCATCGTTGACCCACACGACCGGGACACTATGCTGTTTAGCGATGGTAGCGGGGCGGTTATTCTGGAAGCCACCGAGCAGGAAGGTATTGGCATTCTGTCCCACCACACCCAAACGCACGCCCACGAGTATGCCAGCCTCTTACAAATGGGCAAATCCTATAACCCGGAAAGAGCCAACGACCCAGACCGTTATATGAAAATGAACGGCCGCCGGCTCTACGAGTTTGCGTTGCAACACGTGCCGCTGGTTATTCAAACGGCACTACAGAAAGCCAACGTACATCTTAATCAAGTGCGCAAAGTGCTCATTCACCAAGCCAATGAGAAGATGGATGTGGCCATTTTGCAGCGTCTCTTCAAGCTCTATGGGGAAGAATGCACCAACCAGGAGCTGATGCCCATGACCATCAGTTGGTTGGGAAATAGCTCGGTTGCCACCGTCCCTACCTTGCTCGATCTGCTTCAAAAAGGTCAGCTCCCCGGTCACCGCATCGACGCGGGTGACGTGGTATTGTTTGCTTCCGTGGGAGCCGGCATGAATATTAATGCACTGGTGTATCAGTTCTAACAGAACTTTTGTAGCATATTTTTATAAAAAAGGCCCTTAGCAGTTCGCTAAGGGCCTTTTTCGTTCTGCCGTGACCCCGATGTGATTTTCCTAAGTCTAAAAACCGCGTTTCCAGGCTAATTTCAAGGGTAAATTTTAGAAAGTAAGACCAAGTTTTAGGGAATAAGACCAACTTTCTATAGGTTCAAATAAGGTTTCTGATAAGACCAAAAACACTGCTATTCAGAGCCTTGTATTTTTGAACTTTACCAACAAAGAAGCATGAATTATACTGTTGCATTACGGCTAAAAGGACCAACTAACAAAAAGGGAGAAATAAGCATCCGTTTACGTTATACCTATCAGCAAAAGCAATATTGGAAATCTACTGGTTTAAGTGTACAGCCTGACTTATGGCTTGAGAAAGCTGAATCTATCAGTAAGAGCCATCCCGACGCCTACCGACTCAACAACCAGCTGAAGTTCCAAAAGAATATGTTGGAACTAGGGGCTAATAGTGCGAATGATAAAGCAGATTGGGAGTTAGTCCAGAAATGGTTTACATGGTGGGTAGAGGCAGAGACAACAGCAGCACTTGACGACGTAAGTCAGGAGGCAAGAGAGGACCGTGAAGCAAAGGAGAGACAGGAAACGGTAGAGTACCAGCGTGAAGTAGCAGAACGTTCAGCCAAAATCATTGACCTCAACACAGATAGGAAAGAAGAGCAAGAATTCAGGAAGCTCTTAGACGAATACCCCAACACATTCCTTACTTCTGGTAAGCTCTACAGGCAACAAATAGCCAGCTGGAAAAACTACCTCCTACGATTCGCTGAAGAGAAGAAATTTCCCTTGACGTTCGCTAACATGAACATGGATTTCTATAAACAGTACGGGGATTGGGTACTTCACGAAAACAATAACTATGATAACTATTTTGGCACTTGCATAAAGAGACTCAAAACTTTTCTTATTAAATGTGAGAGTGATGATATCTATGTGAATCCCAAATTCAGAAAGTTCAAAGTATTACAAGAGGAAAAGGAAATCATCTATCTAACTGTTGGAGAACTTGAGTTAGTCTGGAATTATAAGCCTGAGAATCCGACAATGCAAAAATATATTGATTTATGTGTCTTCGAGAACCTAACAGGATTGCGAGTGAGTGATATAATGAAATCCAAGTTCAGGGTAGATAATGGAGTATTGAAAGGAATCAACAAAAAGAATGTAACAACCTATTTCATTCCGTTGGCTATAGACCCACGAATTGAATTACTATTAGAGAAATATGATTACAATATGGCTATAGCTCAAGAACAACACTACAATAAGTATATCAAAGTAATTTTAAAAGAAGTATTTGAAAAGCATGGCATCAATCAGAACACAATTCATATTACTCGCTATAAATGGAAACAACCCTATTATTTCGAATTTAAGAAACATGAGTTAATTACTAACCATAGTGCGAGACGTGGATTCATAAGCAATATGTATAACGTGCATAAGTATAGCGTAGAGGATATTAAAGCAATGCTAGGGACAAAGAGCAATGAGATTATGAAATACCTGAAACTTGAAGAAAGTACTATAATCGAAAAAGCTGAAGCAAAGGCAAAGGAGAGAACAGTACAATAAATAAAAAACAACAACTTACTTTCAATTACACAATAAGAAATCCTCATGCATACCATTGTCTTTTTACTTTTCACGAGCATTATATTCTACTGTCTATTTATACTCCCTAAACTATATAGCAGAAAACAGATAATGACAACCTCATTTATAGTAATTATAATAACTGGATTAATACCCTCACCACTTTTACCAACACTAGCAATAGTCTTGATATTTTGTTTGCGATTGGTTGCACTATCCTCTTTCTTTAACCAGATTATAAGGCTTGCTATAGACTATGTATCAAATTGGCATAAAGAAAATAATTTCACTAACCTTCACAGACAACCTATTGCTTTTATGCTTAAAAATGAAAACCATATTAAAATGTTTTTCACTATAGCTTTACAAATAGGTTTCACTATCATTTTGGGGTGCCATTTGTTTTGCAAGCAATTCATAAAAAATCCCCTCCACGTATTGTAGAGGGGCTTAAGGATTCTATTAATATTTACACTGAGATTAGTAACACCAGACCACCAGCACCTACCAAGGCTATCAGCTTCAGGATTTTCACCAAAGTTTCTACCTCTACTCCTACCCTTGCAGCAATTGACCTCAAGAGCTTATCTGTAGAGGCTGAAGTTCCAACGCTATACAGACTGTCTCCTTTCACATGGTTCAATACCAAATCAAACAGGCTAAAACGCACCAACGAGGCAATAGGCAGCACCAGGAGACTACCAACAGCTACAGCAGTACTAAGAGCCAATAGAGCATACAAGCAAGGATACAGGACGTGTAGAGCAAGATTAACCTCTTTCTGTTCAGCTGGTGGAATATACTCTCTATTGAGCTTGGTGTAGAGACCTTGTGCAAATCCTTCTATAACCACTCCAATAGGCAGCACCAGGACCCATAATAGATTAAGCACTCTTCTTAGCCTTTCCGAACCAATAGACTACAGCTGATAAGAAGCCAAAAAACAGACCACAATAGACATTACCATTTTCAACGTAACCTTGACCCTGAGCATCTACAGCAGTATAAACGAAAACGATAACAGCAAATAGAAACAAAGTAATTATAGCTAATGCAGTTGGGGTATCGTGTTGGGGAAATAGTTGTTTAATTAGTTTCATTAATAACAGTAAAGTAAATAATTGAGGGTATATAACCCATAACAAATTTTGTCACATCACATAGCCATATTTCTATTTCACCTTCAGCAAAATAATAGTAACCACCACCTTCAGAACCACCTTCACGTAATAGCTTTAACTCTACAGCATTAGGAATTTCATCTTCAATATCACTGATAGCTAGTGTAACATTATCTTTACCTTCAGCAAGCATTAACAGCATACTATCAGCACCAAAAACCATCTCACAGTCAGCTTTTGGACCAGGATAGTCAGGTAAATCAGCGTACCAGTCACCACGGTTATCTTCTACAAATTTTATCTCTTTCATTAGTCTTTATATTTCATATCACTTACGCGCTTTAACCAGGTATTCAGGAAAAACCTTCTGGCTTGTATTAGTCTTTAGTTTCAGCTTATCTCTTAGAAATTGGTGTACTGCTAATAGACGTGGTTCAGTACCATATTCACCACTACGATAGCGGTAGAAGTCATTGCGTAACTGAGCAAACCGAGCATGAAATAAACTCTGGTTCACACCATTCAAGGCTTTGAGCGTCTTCACTCCTATCTGTCCATCAAACAGTAACTCTTTCAAGTTGAAGCTGTTTCTAAGCACGTATTGCACCATCCAACCTACTCTACCAGTACCAGCATTTACACCCATATCAGCGAGTGATTCAGCTACAGACTGATTATGTACAAGGTCAAGGTGAAGTGAATCCCAATATAGAGCCTCATAGAAACTCAATACCAGTTGCTCTAACTCTGTTGACTGTGCTAGGTATTTGGAGAAAGCTAACCAGTCCTTACGAGTAGCAAGACCTTTACCAAGAGCTAACCATTGTGCTTTATAGCTGTGTACTATTTTCCAACCCGACCAAGTTGGATGATATTTGATTGCAATACCTTTATAAGTTTCACCACCAACATCTAACTTGTTATTTGCATATCCACCTTCATTTCTAATCAGGTGAGGATAAAATAATTTAAAACTTGACAATTATATATTTTAATTAATTACTTCTTGAGCCATAGGTAAAAACCACCTAGGCATGTAACCACTATAGCTACCAGTATAAATAGTAGACTGTTATTATTCGATTCTTTGACGCTGGTAGAAGCTGGTGAATCCTTACCTGTAGTTATGGCTGAATTCTGAGGCTTTATTACCTCTGTTGCCTGTGATTGTGGGCCAACTGCTACAGGAGCCTTAGCCTTGCCTACCACACTTGAGACACTATTAGGAGCTGTCTGGACTATCAGAGTACCACCCTTCTTCACCTTTACTTTCTTACCTCCAATAACCACCGTTTTAGGCCCATCTACAGCACGTATGGTATCTGGATAGGCATTGTGTAGACTATCGATACTGAGGCTTATAGGAGTGCTTATAATAGCTTTCTCAGCACCTATCGGACGTTGGCAACTAACCAGGACTCCAAGAGCGAAACCAACAGCCAATACCAGCAGACAGAAAATAATGAATAGGCGTTTGAGGCCAGAAAAATCGGGTGTTTCCATGCAATATATTACTCCACTTTTGGCACTGACTGAGAATCAACAGACTCAATATTTACAGTATCGGCTTTGTTGACATTGATAGGCCCAGGCATTTTATTAATAACTGCTACTAACAGATGCTCACTCAGAACAGCTATGCAATAAATGAATGTCAGGCTATAGAACTCATTATCTATCAGCAAAGGCCATTTAAACAATCTAATAACAAGAGGTGAGGACACCAAGGTAAATCCAGATAATAAACTGATAACGCTATAAACATTAAATCTACCTTGTGCATCTTTAAAGAATTCACTCAGATTATTTTTATTAATATATTTTAACATTACTTACTAGACTTAATCAAATTTATTATCTCCGTATTGGATTTATCTACTGCATTCTTAACATCATTCAGACGGTCCTTAATATCTGCAATCTGGGTATTCTGTGCTTCTAATCTAATTTCCAATTGCTGAACTTTCTGAAGTACTTGGTCAACTTGTGATACCCGTTGTTCTAGCCTTGAAACGTCCTTTTTATTTGCATCTACCGCGTTTTCGTGCTGCAACTGCATTTGTGTAAATCTGTTTTCGTGGCTTACAGCTTGAGATTCCAAAGTTTTAATTCTATTGGAATATTGCTTACTACCTTCCCTGAAATGATTAATAATAAGCATAACAACCCCTACCACCAGACCACCGGCAACAGTAGGGATTATTTTACTCCAATCAAAAATAGTAGACTCTTGGCTTATATTGGCTGGAATTTCTAATAATATAGTTTCAAATAACATTATAACTTAAATAGGATTATATATATAAATACGTTGGCATATTGAATTATCCTACTTTTACATTATTTATATACACTAGAAATAATAAAAAGGGCTAATATTTACAAAAGCCCTTTTTATTATTGTTCAATAATTATACAACGGTGAAATCAGTTTCCGAAGTACCGTCTGGATTTGTTAGGCCGATTTTCACCGCGCCAGATGGAGCAGCTTGCGGGATGGTTATTTCTACATAGTTGCCGCCAAGTGTCCACTGGGCAACCGCGCCGCCTACTTTCACGGTTTCTAGTGCTAACTGATTATAGCGTGTGAAATAACCGCTAATACGAGTGGTTGTGCCTCTTGCGCCGCTGTTTGGTTGAGCACCTGAAAAAAGTTGTGGTGCGCCTGCTGGTGCGGCCTTGATAGTGCAGTCAAAAGTAGCGGGTCCACCTGAGTTCGTCACAGTTACTGTACCGGCACCCGTTGGCGTATTACGCGGTACAAATGCTAAAAACTTCGTATCACTACCTGCTTCAAAACGTAGATTAGTACAAGTGTATTTCAGGCCATCTGAGGCAGTAATTACAACGCTCGTTACTGTGTCGTAGTTGTAACCATTAAATACAAAATCACTGTACTGCTCAGGATTCAGGCCGTTATAGTTTGTAACGGGTTTGGCACCACCTTCGATAACAGTCAACTGATAAGTGCCGGTTTGATTACCTGCCGTGGTAGCCACCATCTGCTGTAGGCCAACTGGTGTGCCATTGGCTACTACCACGTTAAGTCCCCCTTCTTGGTGTAAGCTAAACGACTGAGCTTCTACCCCACCGATTTTTACGCTGGTAACTGCTGCCATTGCATCGCCAGGACCGCCGCCGAATCTTACAGATTGCCCCGCCGCCGCCGAGCTGGGTAGTGCAGAGTTGAAAATTGGGATTGGGCCGGTTGGGCCGGTGCTGGTGCCAGACACAGAGAAAGCTCTAGCTGCCGACCTACCCCCCGGTGTCGTGACGGTAATCGGTTGGGAGCCGCTACCAGCATTAGCCGGAATAGTGACTGTTATTTGTGTCGGAGAATTGACCGTGTACGCAATAGCCGGGGCCGTGCCAAATAACACGCTGGAAACCGAGTAGAAGTTTGTGCCTGTGAGTACAACCGTGCTGCCAGCCGCGCCACTGCTTACGTTTGTGCTAGCAATACTTGGAACTTGTGAAAAATATGGGAATGGTAACGCAATAGCAGAGCCAATTATTTCACTCCATACTTTCACACGTCCAATCAAATATTGAACACGTGCTGAGAAGTGTAGGTTATCAGCATTACCAGCTAAACCAGTAAGAGCAAATGCCTTAGCAAAACTATTGGCTGTTACGTACTGATTTTGAGCTTGCTCTACGTTTTGTAAGTAACCGTGAAAACCCGCCAAGATAACCCGGTCATTCGCCGCCCGTAGGCCATCGGTAACGTAGTTGTTAAATACCGCTGTGAGCTTATCCAAGTAATACTGTGTCGTGTCGTTTACGTTTGCCTCTCCTTGGTCCCAATAGTTGATAGTCGTGTACGAAATGCCGGCCTGGGCCAACAGTGTGCGGGCACGGCCTACTACCGTTTTCGTGCGCGTATAAAGTCTGCCACTAGGATAATCCCATTCGACAATATTTTGTGCCCCCTGCGCTACTACTGTTAAATACAGGGTGCCAGTAGAATAACGGCGCTCGAATTCATCTGCAATACCAATAGCAGCATTTACACCATTTGCTCTGTCATTTACAGTTGGTTGAAAAGCTTCCCATTCCAGGGTAGTTTCGTTGAGGATTTTTACGCGTGAATATGTGCGAAAAGGCGAAGGCGAAATATTAGCGTCTGCGTAGGTTTTGAACACACCAACATTGTCACCATAACCTAGCGACGTTGCATTTGCTCCTTCTGCATTACTCTGTCCACCAATATTTATCAGATAATTGTTACCGCCACTGTTGCCGCCAGCTGTTACATTAATAGCAATTGGTGCTGATGTACGCGAAGCTCCTAGATTATCTGTCGCTTTAGCTGTTACTGTATAATTACCTGTTTGTACATTTTGCCATAAATAATTATAAGTACCTGTTGTAGCTGAGCCTAAAAGCGTTGAACCATTATAGATTTCCAGCAAGCTAATGGTACCATCTGTATCACTCGCACTAGCTGTTAATGTAATATTACTACCTGCTGTTACATTCGTCGCACTAGATGTTAATGAAACATTTGGTGATTGATTAGTTGTGCTCGAATTTCCGCTCAATGCATTCACATAATCAATAATCTCATTTATTTTATTTTTTATTTGGTTAAATTCAAGTGCAGTAAATATGTCACCTGTATTTTTTATTAGCCAAACCTAATTTAATTAAACTTGTCATTTATTATTATATTATTTTAATGTAATGTCATAGGTAAGCAGTAAGAAAATGCATAATTATTATCGTTGTCATTTCCAGTACCTTTATGTATTAAATAGCTATAACTTATTTCATCACCACCTAAAATCTTTGCTTCTGGTGAAATAATTAGCTGGTTGTTGTCAATTTGATAATGTGTTTGATAAATACCTCTCACACCACTGTTATTTGCACCCAGAACTTTAAGGTCAAAGGCGTATACAGTATCAGCAGGTAACGGTATAGATTGAGCGCCACTAGTTTCAACTAAATAAGGATTTGATGTAATTGGTAAGAATGTATTAACACCAATCTGTTCAGAAACCTTATTTTCAAGTATCGTTAGCCTGTTATCGTTAGTAGTATTATTATAATTAAATACGCTGCTTAGGCGTTGAATCTCACTCTCAGCAATTAAATTTTTACCATCTACTTTACTAACCTTGTTTCCAACATCAGTTTCAACAGCAGTTAGCCTATTTTTTAATATTGTATCATCGTAAGTAGTACCAGAACTAATAGGACGGTTTTCTAATACCTCTACCCTATCTTCCAATCCGTTTACCTCATTCTGAACTGCTATTACTTCAGTCTCAACAGCATCAAGGTCACTTTCTACCAGTTGGATTCTACCTCTTAACTCACTGTCATTGTAGACTTCACCAGCTGGCTTATTCTCAAGGGCTGTAATTCGAGTATTATTGGTTGTGTTGTCAAAGTTTTGGAGTCCAGCCAGTTTAGCCTTTTCAGCATCAGTCATTAGGCCAGAACCAGCAACCTTATCAACTTTATTATTTTCTAAATTGGTTAATCTATTTGCGTTGGAAGTATTGTCAAACTGTTGTGGTTCAGGCTTATTTTCCAGTGCTGTAACTCTATCTTTTATAGCAGTATCATTATAACGAAAACTCGCAAGACTAACACTGTAATTATCTTGGTCAGTATGGAGAATCAGGTTATCTCCTACTACTTCTAAGCTTGCTACATTTTCACCACCAGTACTAGTACCACCAGAAGCAGGAGCTGGAATAGTAGCCGTGAAATTACCTTTGTCTGTTGCAATAGTTAATATACCACCAGCAATAGTTACTGTCTGGATTGTATCACCAACATTATCAACCTTATTCTCAAGGCTGGTTATCCGGTTATTATTGGAACTATTATCAAAATTGGTTAAAGTAAGTAATCTTGCAATCTCTGTATCACTCAATAAACTTTTACCAGTAACCTTATCAACTTTATTATTTTCTAAATTGGTGAGACGAGTATTATTAGCAGTATTGTCGTAGGTTTCGCCACTTTCTACAACTTCCTTCCAGTTACCATTATCTGTTAGGACGTTGGAAACAAGACCTTTCGTTAGCTTGTATTTCTTTCCAGTAGCTTCAACCACTACCTCCATAAACCATTCACGACGGGCTGAAATGATAGCGTTAAGAGCTGCCATATCAGGGACCGTACGCAACCCACCTTTCCCATATTCGGCTAGGTGAGTTGGATAAATATCTTCTGTAGTGAATGGAGTTATTGGAGCACCTATATTGTTACCTTTAATATCTGACACTTAATATATATTTTTAATTAATTCTTAGGTTAAAACTTGAGCTAAACTGAATGGTATCGGTATAGAATAATTTGTAATTACGTAGGATACCAAACACGTCCTTTATAACAATATCCTCCACTGTGTAGGCACTGAAGTTATTAGGACCTTGCTGAACACTACCAGGATTACCGAAACCAGCTTGATATAAATAGTAGGGATATTTACCACCACTACAATTAAAGTTGCTTTCTAGTCCTCTACCACCACCTAAATCTTTATTAGATAGTACACCGTTGGCATTATTAGCCAGTTGGGCCTTTAATTCACCAGGAGTAAGACTAGATGCACCATAATAGCGGGCTAATTGAGTATTGATAGTTAATCCTCCTGTAAATACGTTGTTTTGGCTGTTTGTAGCCTCTATACTGAAACTTCTTGACTGTCCAGCATCTAGCGTGAATGTTGGTAAATCCAAGGTCTGAGAGCCATTATTTGCAAGTCCAGAACCAATAACATTACCATTAGATTTGATAGTAATAGTACTTGGCTTGGTGTTATTATTATTACCAATAGACCAACTAAAAGTATCGACCCCTGTAAAGGTTGTTCCAGCTTCTACCGTTCTACTACCAGCACCATTATAGTTAAATCCACTGAAGAAAGGAGCTTGATATTTTATCAGAATCTTGGTTAGTAAATCCTCTAAAGTACCAGTGAAATTTCCAGGAGTTAGACCACCAATAGTTTCTGTTATTCCAGTGAACCCAACTAATACTTTTTCATCATTCAACGAATCGATAGTTCCTGTTTCACCAGTTGGAGTAGGTCGGTTTTCTAGTGCTGTTACTCGCGTGTCTATACCAGTTAGTTCAGACTCATTTGTATCCAACCGATTAACAATAGCTGTATCATCAAAACCAGGAGCATTTTCTAAGGCTGTTAGACGAGAATCGTTGGAAGTATTGTCGAAAGGTTCTACAGCTGGTGCATTCTCTAACGTGGTAACTCTTGTGTCTATAGCATCTACCTCAGAACGTAGCTCAGTATCATCATAACCCGTTGGCTCAGGAGCATTCTCAAGGGCTATTACTCTATTGGTTAGGTTGGTATCGTTGTAGCCAGATAGAGTAGCTAAACGGGCTATTTCTGTATCAGCAATCAGGGACTTTCCAGTAACCTTATCTACCTTACCAGCTACTAGATTCCGTAGCTCAGAGTCATTGTAACCTGTCTCAACAGCATTCAATTTGGCCCGTACTTCAGGAGATAATTTGGCTTCTGTTACGCTATTGTCAAGTAGAACGTAATTCTGAATAGTGGCTAATCTTGCTATCTCATTATCTGATACTAGGCTATATCCAGTACGCTTTTCGACCTTGGTGTTTCCAATTGCATCTGTCTGAGCCTTAGTGTAGTAATTGCTCAAATCGACAGTACCACTACTTGTAGAGCCACTTGACGTACCATTAACCAGGAGCCAATAAGCGTTTGTGGCCGTTGGTGCTACAGTGCTATTAGCAATATCCTGACGAGCCATAAAGATTAGGCCCCCACTATGCACCAGCTGACCAAAGGAATAGCTATCTGGTACGTAAGGGATTACAGCAGTTACAATACCATCAATCCTGTTATTTAGGTTGGTTTTAGCTGTTTCAATGTTGCCTAATAAGTCTATATCAGCAGCTTCCAATACTTCTACACGTCCTCTTAGCTCAGTATCATCATAACCAGGATTTTCAACACCATCTGAAGCACCTAGTTTTTGCCAATATTGGTCTGTTACATTTCCAGTTGGTTCAGGAATGGCATTACCAGGAAAAGTAGATTTAATAAGTGTCTGTTTGGCTGCAAATAATGTTAGTGTACCATTTAAAACATACTTAACAATATCATCTTTTTGGTAACTATTTTCAAATGGATTAAACTCAACAATTCTTGAATATTTATCTTCTAAGCTATCCTTTTCTACCCAACGTCCCCCAATAGTATTTCCATTAAACGAGCCATCTACGGCAACATTTAATGACGAATTTGGGTCATAAACTAAACGGTATTCCCTTGATGGGTGCGGAAATTCTACAAAGCAAATAGTACCAAGACACAGAAAACGTGGGTCTAAATCTACCAGTGTAGCATATCCAGCTTCGTAACCAGAAAGCGTTGTATCATAGGTTCTTACAACCTTATATAAGGAACTTGAGTTATTACCTTTTGGCAAGGCATTAGCAACACCAGTTACCATAGTGCCGAAACTGACACTATGGTTTGCTGGTTCTCCATTAATAACTTTCTCTACCTCTAATTTTGTATTATATAAATCTTGTGGTGTTACAATTTGGGGTAACTGATAAATATAACTTTCTTTAATTTCTTCAATCGGCATCTTATATATAAATACGTCTAATTCTTATTTTATCTGTTAGCAATTCTAAATAGTTTCATACCACTAATATTTGCAACTCTATAATTTTTAACTCCATTAATGTTTGCAATACGTGCATTATTTGGAGTCAAGTTTTCATCCTCTTCACCATAATTTCCAGGAGCTAATTTCTTAAGGGTTATTTGGGCTATCCTCTCCTTTTCGCGTTTGAAGCAAGAGATTACCATAAAGCGTCCCGAGATATTTTCAGTAGGCAAATCCAGCATAGTTCCAGCCGTTAAAGCATCAAAACCAGGGCCTGAGACCTCTCCTGTGATTTCGTCGGTGGCTGTAGTTCTGAGTGCCATTCTATCCTGAGCGGCTGAATCCAAGAGCGGAGTATAAGCAGGATAACCAGGACGTTTCCAGCCACTTGTAGCAGTACCATCTTCCAAGCTAAGAGCGTGTTTCCAGGCATAAATAGACATACCACTTGGAATCTGGGGACTATCGTTGGCTCCTGCTACCGTTGGTTGGTCAGCATGTGTTAGCTCAATATCTTCTAATTTGATACCTGTTTGACTTTGGCGGTTTATTACGCTTATGTAGTCTTCAGTTGTATCCTTCCAATCCTGAGCAAAGGGTAGGACTGACAAGGCAACAGAACCAATGTATGTCACACTATTCCCAGACGTGCTAATTGGATTCAACACACGAATA
Source organism: Hymenobacter sp. NBH84 (assembly GCF_014217645.1). Classification (NCBI taxonomy): domain Bacteria; kingdom Pseudomonadati; phylum Bacteroidota; class Cytophagia; order Cytophagales; family Hymenobacteraceae; genus Hymenobacter; species Hymenobacter sp. NBH84. The sequence goes on along the minus strand of NZ_CP043644.1, from coordinate 1,252,265 downwards.
CGAATCTGATTTCCAGGCATTCCAAGGGGTAAATAGGTTTCATATTCCTTCCATTTGTCCTTAGAACTTAACTCAGTTTCGATAATAGGGCCGAACGGCTGACCATCAGAAACTACTTGAAATAAGAGTTTTGCAGTTACTTCTTCATCTCCGTAAGGGTCAACAGCATTTTCAACTTTGGCCTTTACCTTGAGCTGCATTAGTTCTTCTTCTTGGCCGGTTAAGTGTGGAGCTTCGCTGGAAAGGAGATAGCTACCATTTTGGATATTACCTGTGTATCCAGAGATTTTAACAGCTCTTTCACCAGCCTTTTCACCTTTGCCTATTGCCGTTCCGATAGCACCATTTAGTGTCCAATCGAGAGGTTTAGTAGGTGTTGACCAGTCTTGGAATCCTCCATTTTTCAATAGATTATCTTGAAACAGTAGAGGAACAGTAGCTTTAACCACGTTGGCACTGGCTATTACGTCTCTGTTTTGGTTGGCATTTATCCAGAATAATTCATTGTCAAGAGTAGCAGCACCAGGAGGCAAGATTCTAAGTGCATCCTGAGCCGTACCACCAGTAGTATTTCCAATCAACTTTCCAGCTGGACTCCATACCCGAGACTCGTATTCAAATGGAGCCTCATTCAAGCTCACTATGTACCAAGCTCCCTCACGTTGGTAGAGAAAAGCATTGAAGTTTCTGAGAATAGCATCTAAAACAGCCCTCATATCTACCGTATCTTCTACACTGATATTTGCTGTAGAATCACTGTCTTTTTTCTGGTAAGCTTCTCTATGCCCGTAAGCCAGCTGTAGAGGGTCGCCGGTTTCATTCATCAGACGGTCCCGTAGATTCAATCCAATGTTGACAGGAAAATTCACGTCACATCGAGAAAGGCAGCTTAGAAGGGTAGATAATAAGTTGGTACGTCCTACCTGTTTCTCTGCCTTGTGATTCAAAAAGAAGGTATTCTTCAATTGGCCTAATCCATCCGTAGCAGTTAGTTGAACCTCCTGACCAGGACCTAATAGCTTCTCACTGTAAGACGTTGCATCTAGATAGCCTCTGAATTGTATTTTACCCTGTCTATAATGGTCAACTCTATGGCTTCTGTCGTCCTTTAAAATAGTATCTACAAACTCCTGAGCAAACTGAGTCCTGAGGTTGAAAACAAGGTTAGCACCAATACTTTCAGGCAGATAACCAGCTTTACTACTACCAGAATCCCATGAAAGCTCAACCGGCGAACCTTGCCCTAGCACGTCGGTTACGTCTCCTTTCCAGTCTCTCTCAAAAATGTACGTTTCTAAGTTCCCACCTTTTAAATCTGAGTAGAGCAAACGCCAACGGGGTCTGTATCGGTCTTCTATCGTAAATGTGTCTACAGCACGTCGGTTTTGAGCATCTGTTACTAGGACCTCATATACACCAGGAGCAAGATTTTCAAACTGGCCTGAGCCATTACTTGCCGTGAAATTCGTGGTTGAGATTTGATACTTAAGAGGCAAACTGGGACTAGTAGCAATAATCCATGCACTACCATTTGTAGAACCAGCATTGTCAATATCGTTCTTTACTATATCGATAATCCGTAGGTCTCCACTTGTAGATTCTTGCTTGGTGTCTGTATCCAGGTAATAGAACCTATCAACGTCTCCCTCTATATCTGGATTTTGGAGATGAAAGAACCACTGACGGTAGATAGTGCCAATAAAATACGCGTCAATTGGTTGACTCTCAGGGATTACGTAGGTAAAATAACTTCCAGGCCAATTAGTTAGATATTCCCAATAATCATTACTCTTTTTGTAGGTTGGCTTTGGGTTTTTCTTATCAAAGAACTGGCGAGAATCAATGAATTTCTTAGCTCTATAATAGGTATCAAAACCATATCTTACTATCCAACCTTCTGCATAACTAGGATATTTTAATTGCACATTTTCACCTTTGTTGTTTTTAATTATAGCAGTAAAATTTGGGTCCCAATACAGGATATTATCTGGTGTTAATTCTTCCCATGTTCCAGCATTTACACCAGCTTGGTCAGGATATGGAATCTTGTTTTTGTTGTCTGCATAGTTCTTACCAATTAAATCCACTGTTGCACGATAATAACGCAATGCACTATATTTTTCCTGCTTATATGCTACAATACTCCCTTTAAGATATTGCTTTTCGTACTGGTAAAATGTTGGATAAGTAAGTGGTGGAGAGACTTCCTGAATACCTTGCTTATTGTAATTATCCCAAGACAATCCTTCGAGATGACTTGGTAAATCAAACGACCTTGGATTAAAAGCAATCTCATACTTTGCCCACGTCACTCGCAGAGGACCAGGCGTGAACGTACCAGGAGCTTGACCAGCACCAACAGTTACACTTTGAGTTGTAAGTTGGTTGTTATTAGCATCTTGTAAACGGGCTGCATAGGTTCCAGGCTTGACATTATTGAACGTAAATTCTACCTCACTACCAGGAGCTGTACGACTACCAAGACCAGGAATATAGACACTGATTGGCGGGGCAGAACTACTAACATACACTCTTATTGTACCATCTTCAGCAGTCAAATTTGAGGTATTGGTACTGCTAATAGATAATAATGTTAGGTCCGAAAATCCAGCACACTCAGTACTATCAGAATATTCCGTTTTAAATAGAAATCCAGTTGTTGAATCTGAAATAACTGTTGCTTTTTTACCGTCACCTTCGTAAATTGTACAGAAAGAGTCCAGTATTCTACCAGACTCTATTGTATAATCTATTTGCGAGATACTAAATTCACTTTCAGTTACAGTTGGATTTGCACCAGATTCACGTTTATCAGTATCGTAGAAGAAAGAATAATTTTGATAACCACCTTCGTAATTTAAACTATATGCGCGTAATAATATTTTTGCCATTGATTATAAATACTCTTAAATTCTATATTAACGGTAATTATTCATTCTATAACTTTCAACATTAAGAACTGATACCAATCCTCTACCATCTGCACGTAATTCAGCTGGTTTAAATGTTACTTCAATATTTAGTTTGTCCTGTTTGTTACTTGCAGCTGAAGAACCACTATAATTACTACCACCACTTGTAGACGGTCTGTAACTACCACCACTCTTACCAATATTACTTGCAGCACCTTTTACAGCAGTACCAAGAGCCACAAGAGCAATACCACCAGCAATAGCAGCTACAGGGTTAAGTGACTCCAATGCAGCTTTGATACCTAGGGTTGCGAAACCAGTTGAAATAGCCAGTTTACCTACGTTCACGGCCATATCTCCTAAAACACCAAGTAGCATCGCTGGTAGTGCCTCGATACCAGCAGCACCACTAATAATCTGACCTATAGCCTCCCCAAAACCAGACGCTATATCACTCATCCCTTGTACTAGGATTGCGGATAGTTGCTGGTTGAAATTGTCCAGTGGCGTTTGAACGTTGGCGAGTTGGTTGAAGCTCTGGATTAGACGTTGAACCTCTTCAGATTTAGCATCAAAACCGGCACTTAATAGCTTCTGGATGCTTGTGTAGAGAATATCCATCTGTGCTCCTGTGTAGTCGAAACTCTTACCAAAGGCCACACTTGCTACTGTAGCGTCGCCAAGAGCTTTATTCATGCTAATCGTGGTATCCAGCAGCACTTTACCCTTGTCAGCACCTTGGTAATCCAATTGAATAGGCACCTTCACAGGCTTCATTGCCAAGTCTGGTACTTTCAAATCCAGTTGCTCAAAACCTAGGTCTAAACTTTGGCTCAACTTTAGGAGCTGATTGTTGAGAGCTTGGAGCTTTGCGCTGGTTGGACTTACACCTAAATCACTCAGCTTTTTCAATCCATTTTCCAGGATTTTTATCTTCTCAGTAGCAGCTTCAGCACCAGGAGCCACAATACCCAATTTCACCTGAGTATCTACCCCGCGAAGTTTAGCAGCAACCTCTTGGAAGGCTTTTGCTATATCCTCACCAGCTTTTTTAGCAGCTTTTCCCGTATCGGTGTACTTCTTAATAAGTGCCTCTAGACGTGCAATTTCAGCCTTAGTGGCGTTGAAATCTGAGCTACCTAGTTCTTGTGTGTCCAGTAGTTCTCTTGCTGCCTTGAGCTGATTTTTCAGTACTTCCAGCGTTTGAACCTGTCTTTCCTGAGCACCAGTAGCTTTATCCGTATTCGTAGCTAATTGCGTGAATCCAGCATTAAGGTCAGCAATGATTGGAGATATGATTTTACCAATACCAACACCAGCACTTGAATATTCACCAAGAGTCGTTTTTAGGTCCTTTACAGTGGCGTTTTGCTCATCAAACTCCTTACGAACTTGAGCATATTGCTCCTGAAACTTTACAACAATATCGATATCATCGGTAGCCACTGGTGAGAGTGAAGCCAGCTTGATTTTCCCGGTCTTATTGAAGTTGTCTTGGACCTTTTGATATAGCTCAAGTCTCTTTCTTCTCTTCTCTAATTCCTCTGTTTCGTCACCAATCGATTTCCGAGCCTTGCTAACTGTCAGCTGTTGTTGGGCTGCAATGAATTCCCGAGTCCGTTTGGTGTTGATAGCAATAGCATTTCCGTAGGCGTCAATTTCACTCTTAGCACCAGGAACAGCAGCCGTAACTTTCTTAACTATCGTTTCAAGCTCCTTTTGCTCTTCTACATTCAGTGCTGTTTTGGCCTTTAACTCGTCGTAACGGTCTAAAAGAGGTTGGATACTGGTAGTTAACTCAGTAGTAGCTTTCTTCTGTTCTTGGTAAGATTCTAAGGCTCTATCACTGGCAGTAACAAAGTAGTAGATACCAGCACTCAAGGCAGCAATAGCAGCAATAGCCAAACCTACCGGACCAGTAGCCACCGTCACAGCCGTACCAAGCGCACTGAAACCAGCAATAGCAGTTGGGAGGATAGAGATTACACCACCAATCGCAAGCGCAAGAGGACCGATACCAGCAGCAAGACCAGCAACAGTCAGAATGGTAGCCTGAGCACTTGGAGGCAACTTGGAAAAGCTATCTGCAAGTCCTTCAAGACTGTCACCAAGACTATTAATGATATTCTCTACACCAAGACTTTTATTAATGGCCGTGCCAATGGTGCTCAGGCTCTTAGTAGTGCTATCACTTAGGTTTTCGAAGCTGTTATTTAAGCCTCCTGTAACCTTTGGTAGCTTACCTAATTCTGCTACCAGCGTATTAATAAAGTCCTTACTGTTTTTGCCGGTTTCTGCGAGTTTGGCGCTAATGGTTTCAGCGTCGATAGTCCCGTAGATTTTTAATAAAGCCTCACTGACAATTGGTGCAGCTTCAATAATTGGACGCAAATCAGAAGTCAGAACTTTTCCTTTGGCGGCAAGCTGAGATAACTGTGTATTGATTCTACCTAACTCAACCTTACCACCACCCGTTGTTGCTACTGCATTACCAAAGGCTAACAATGACTTACGAGCCTCTTCAGCACTTAGACCAACAGCTTGTAGACGTGTTGAGCCTTGGATTGCTTCTGCGAGTCCTAAGCCCGGTAATTTGGCTACTTCTTTAACTTTTTCAAGTTCCTCTGCTACGTCACCACCACTTTTATATACTGCTTTAAAGCCCGTTTCTAGTGCCTGTATATCTCCTGCACTCTTTAAGGCAGCGGCACCAAGTAATGTGAGAGGTAGCGTTACATTTCTGGTTAAACTTTCGCCTACTGAATCGAATACACCACCAAGCTTGCCTACTCCTTGCGCATACTTGTCCTGTGTGGCTTCTAAATCCTTGAAACTCTTGGCAATCTTGGTATTAGCAGCATCAAACCCAGCGGCGAAGTCATTACCAGCTTGTCTACCAGCAGCACCAGCACGGCGGGCAAAATCGGCTAAATCTCTACCACCTTGCGCCCCGAACCTTTGTATATTATTTGCAGCATCCTTTAGCCCTTGTTGTAACCCTTGGATATTTGCACTTATTAATAATTTTAAACTCTGTAAATCCACTAATTATAATCGGTAATCACTTATTTATTTTTCATCATCATTCGATTTTGGTTTAGGTTTTCTGTAGAAGTTATTAGCAATCATACGAGCCATAAATTCCTCATGTGACTCAGCATTAGCATTCACCTTTTTCTCTTCACCATCTATCAAATTGAGACGCATATATTCACTAGGTTTTAGCGGTTTCTTAGCAAGCATATTGAAAACTTGTACTGCTACTAACCTGTGTCCCTCTAATTCACGCTGTATCTTGTAATTGTGTGCCTTTACAGCATATTCGTATTCAGGCCACGTCATATCCCAAAACGTATCGGCCAATAAACCCATTTCACCTAAGGCATAATCTAAAATAGCCGCCCACGTTGTAGCGGAACGGCTATCATTAGTACCATCTTTGGAGCTTATTGGCCCTTTACTTTTTTTAGGCCTTCAGCTGTTTTATTCACCATTTCAGCAAATAATTGCAAAGGCTTTAGTAATTCAACACCTTCACTATCATCAGCATCTTCAAACCAGTTGATAACATCATCTAAATCGAAATCAATTGGAAGCTTTTCACGTTTGGCACCAGCAAATAAAGCACTATAGATAAATGCTTGTGTAATATCCAAGTTAGATAGTACACCATTTGTTGTCATTTTGGCTACCTCAGTCCAGTATTCATCATGGTCACACTCACGAATTTCACAGAAAGCTTTAGTTTGACGTGTGCCGTGAACTTGAAACGGTCTTTTTTTACCTGCTATTGTTAAATAATCAAATCCTCTAATTTTCTCACTCATATAATATTAGTTTCTACTAAATAGTATACGTTGGGAAATTAGGCAACAGGAGTTTCGGTTAGCAATAGTGGTGTATAACCTTGCAATGAAGCACTCCAAGTAACAGCGTCGGAAGGTCCTGAGCTATCGATTGAAACGTTCTGGATATAAGCTTTTGCACTGAAACGGAAACCACCAAAGGTATATTCAACATCTACTAGACTACCGTTTTTGAGCTTGGTGTATACATCCATAATACTCACGTTACTAGCCTGTTCAGCTTCATTAAACTCACGTAATACAGAATTCAAATCACCACTCCAAGACTCAGTACCAGGAACTTGCTGACGGAAACCATTCGAAGCAGCACAGGTAACATCTACCATTTCTACTTCAGTCGAAAAACTGAGACTCTGTACGCAACCTAGTACTACATCATCAAGCGAAATCACGGTATCTTTACCAGTAATATAATTTGCCATAATTTATTTTATTCTTTAATTTAAATAGTTAGTTTATTATTGATGCTGCTCTAATCCGAAGCTAAATCTTAAAAATCGGTGAACATCTATCATATCTTTTGTCTTATTATCTATTAGATTGTTAGACATAATTAATTGCGTCGGACTCATTTGGAATCCATTAGTTAATTCCAATCTCTTCCCTTCCAATACTTCTAATACCTGAGCTGCTATTTCTCCTGCTACTGTACTTGTGCTCTGTTGAATGCTTGGAAATCCTGTTACTATATCCAGCAATATTGTACACTCCCAAACTTTACACCTTGCAGCACTAGTAGCACCAGGAATACAAGACTGTTGAGATAGTAAAATATAGTGATTTGGGGCACTCTCAGGAACAAACTCGTAGATAGATATAGGAGTAGACACATAATTAATTTGCGCTTCACCTAGGGCCTTAAATACAGCTTTTTGGATAGTTAGAATAGGGTCGTAGGTTGGCACTTATTTAATATTATTAATAGCTTCTCTGATATTTGTCAGAAACTTATTTTTATGTAACTGATATGCTGGAAATAAGAATGGTTTTGCTACACTACCTCTCACTCCTAATTCAACCTTGGCAGCATAAGGAGCGTCGGCTACAACTTCATAACCAGCAGCATCTTTTACCACATGGATACTATTTTTCAACCTGCCACTTTTAACAGGAGCAAAAGATTTAGCGTCAGTTGCAATAGCTTCAGCAGTTTCGCGGTTTACTTTATCAATTTTGGCTTCTACGTCGGCTGCTATCTTATTTATTTGCTTAAGTAGTATATCTAATCCTTGGATATTATTAGTTGCCATTCGTAGCGTAAATAGTTATTTCAGTGCGGCGTTCGTCGGTTGTCATACTCGTAATTTTCATATCCTTATTACCCCAAATCAATCTATCAGCTGTTAGAAGCGTCGGACTGAAACGGGTATAAATCCTGAAAACTTCGCTGGAAATCTCTTTACCTAGTGCGAGTAACTGACTACCCTTTAATTGCTGGATTCTAGCCCACACAAGCACCTTTCTACCTTCGCCACTAGTTATCCAACCTCCTACCCCATCACTCACAGCTTCAGAAGGAAACACCAGTTGAATCTGCTCTCTAAACTGTCCTGCTCTAACTGCCATCTCCAATTACTCGGTAAGGGTTTAGAAGGACTTGGTAGTTAATTCCGAGTGCCTTATTTGAGGCTCCTGTGACAGAGTTTTCCCGGTTTTCGTACAAATCACTAGCTATTTTCAGGATAGCTTGGATTACGTCGGCTTCTGCGTTGGCTGTGAAGTTGTAACGGACTGTGTAGGTAGGTAGGTTATCGTAATCAATTGGATATTCCCTTGAAATTGATATTCCCTTTACATACTCATTCCAATACTGTCCTAACGTCGGTAGTTGGCTCAAATCAGTGATAAAACCACTTACAGACAGGATTTCACCAGCACCAGGAGGCAAAACAAAAGGCTCAGTGACAGTAAATGTTGTCTCTAAGACTCTACTTGCAAAAGGTTGATTGCAGTACTTTTCCGCTTTACCTCTTCCAGCACTCAAACAATGTAGCAAAAAGGCATCTTCAGCAGTATCCTCAGGTTGCAGCCTCAGTTGAGCTTTAAATAATTCAATAGATACAGGCTCAGTTGTTGGTTTTGTTATAGATTTTGTAATACTCACTTATTATAATCCTGTATTCTTATTATCGTTATTTCTGCTCTAAATCTTGTGTTTTAGCAGGTTTAGTCTCGCGGTTTTCGGCCTTTAGACGTGGTTTCTTAGCACTTTTTGTAGGCGTCGGCTCTTGATATTCTTTCACAAATCCTAGTCTTAACCAATGTGCGGCCCGTTCTGGACTTACTTCTAAAACAGTATTAACTAGGACCATACCCTCATTAGATAAAAATGTAGTCACGCTTATAAATTTCTTTTTCGTACTCATATTTGGATTCTATTGTGTTGGATATAATAATTTGAGCGTATGGCCCTAGTAATATTGTATTATTAAACAGCAGTTAGCGTAGCAATAGCGGCTGTGAACGTACCTTTAACGAATGCAGAAGGACGGGTTACAGCTTGCATTAGACGCTCTTCATTCACTACCGTTACCTTGTTGTTTACAAAGTCGTCTTCATTGCTATCAGTAGCTTTCAAAGTGATAGGCTCTACTTGGTAGGTATCTACACCCATATCGAAGGCACCAGCAAGGAATTCACCTTCATTGATTGCGTCAATTTCGATAATCTGAATGCGTCCTACGGCTGGGATAGTACCAGTGAATACAGAAGGCAATAGGTAATTACCATTCTCGTCTTTGGTCAATTCCAATCCAGCCACGTCGTTCGGGTGCATGAGGATAGCATTGGCACGGTAAAGCGAAGCGCGAACCTGAGCAACAGCAGCACGGAGAACGTCAATACGTTGTGGCTTATCTACCGTTAAACCAGGAGCGAAAGGGGCGGCAAGAGGGAAAATGCCTTGTAGGTGGCCGGGGGTACCGTCGCCGTAGATTAGCTCTGCATCTTCCTCGTTTAGAAGCATCTCTTTTGCACGGCCTTGAAGCGAAGCAACGAAAGCTGGTGCATCGTGAATCAATTCGCTCGAAAGCTTATAGTGCATTGCAATCTTCTCAGCACCTACAGCAACAGTTTGAGTCGAGAAACTAACTTTTGGCTTACGGGTACCTTCAGCAACAATAGCTGGCTTACCTTCAGGAGCAAGTTCACGGTCATACTTTAGGTATGGAGCGGCAATAGGCGAAAAACGCATAAAGTCGCGCATGTGCTTGGGGCGGTTTGGTAGTTGAATGTAACCAGATGTGGCAATTAGAGACTGTGATTCAGCTACAGTATTAGCGCGTAGCATGTCTACAGACGCTTTGGTATCGAGCTTAATTTCTACCGTCTGATTGCGCTGGCGAGACTTCAATTCACCAACCTTGGCTTCTACAGCCTTCAATAGAGGCGATTTGGTTTCAGTTTCAACCTCACGGCTCTCTTTCAACTTAGCTTCTACAGCGTCAAGTTGTGACTGAAGTTTAATTACCTGAGCGGCGGTGGCTTCAGCTTTGGTTTCTACTTTTTGAACGTCGGCTTTTACTTCTTTACCTAGTTGTTCGATTACTTCTTTTTCCACTTAAAATTTTGGATAATTATATTTTATTATTTATTTGTTATAACCTTTCGTAAATGCAGCAATAATATCTTCAGCAGTAATAACTTTAATCGGCTCAATAACTTCAGGAGTGGTAATAATAATTTCCGGCTCTTGGCTCTTGAGTGATTCTATCAAATCATTCATAGCTTTATTTATTTGTACGTGCTCTAAGGCTAATAATTCACAGGTTTCATCTGTTAGATTACCCGTTGTGAATGCTTTGTATAATTTCTGGCTTCTTTTGTTTAATGCAGCCAAATAATCTGCTTTCTCTTCTAATGACTTTACAGCAAGCGTCGGTGTATATTCGTTGCTACCGTGCGTTACTGAACTATATTCAAGTAAATGCGTCTCTAAAATTGTGCGTGTGCCTGAATCCTTATTAATCCGGTCCTTCATAGTGAAAAAACCTACACTGTGCTCATTAATAACACCGTCTACATAAAGAATTAAAGCATCTTTACCACGTTGTGTCTTAGATATTTTTGAATGGATTTTAAGACCATAATCATCAGATTCCATTGTAACGGGTTTGCCAATAGGCTCCTTTGTATCGTGCTGCCATAAATGCGCAATACGATTCTTACCAGATGGACCGTTTTCCTTAATAGTTTTATCGTACGCACTTGGAGCCATTATATCTCCATGTGAGTCTTCATTACCAAACTTAGAAGCATACAGAATAACATTGTTACCTGTCGTGTCTACGTCTACTATTTCAGCTCCGATAGATTTAATTTGATACTTATTCATTAACTATAATAGGCTCTTATAAATAAATACTCCGATTCTATGATTAAATCAGAAATATTGATAATAATTTTTAAATATTTTTATTATTATTCTTTTTCAGCGTCAGTTTCTCCCTTTTCTGGCGTCTGGGGCTGAAGTGCGTCGGTTGAATCTACTGGACCTAAATTTTTAGGGATTAACACTGTGTCCATTAGCTCTTCATTAATTTTTTGATAACCCATCAGCTCCCTTTTCTCATTTGCAGTCAGATACCAAGCCTTGTCTATCCAAACAGACAAATCTTTCTTATCTTCCTGTAATTCAGGTATTAATGACGTGTCAAAGTCTACGTAAATATTCTCACCAGCTTTAATAAACTTGTCTGTGAGGAATCGATTAAGCTTTTCCTGTATCTGACGTAGTAGCGGAATTATACATTTGGTGTATAGACCTTTACTGGCTTCACCAACATTGCTATATGTCGTTCCTTCGGCGGCACTTAGTAATTGTGTCGGGAAAGAATATATATCACAAATAGCATTTTTATCAAACCTAGCAGCCTCTATCAAATTTAAATCAGCAGAACTAGAACCTACTTTTAAATACCCTAATTTGGCGTCGGAGTAAGGAATATCATACAATGCGCGTCGGGGACTGAAGAAAGATTTAATCTTAGCCTTTATTGAATTAGCAGCAGCAGCATCAAGAGGTTCTGAGTTGGGGTCGTCGTGGAATAAAATACCCTGTGGACCTCCATTCTGATTATGTTTGGCACGTAAATCAGTACCAGATTCAGCAGCAACAATAAGCTTAATAGCTGCGGCCATAGGGGATGAACCATATTTTGAATCAGTAGCACTAATATATTTCAAGTGCATCACGTCTTCAGCTTTTAGATTCTCATAAGTTCCATCTGATTTATAGTATCTATAACCTGTCACATACTCTCTCCAACCACCACCAATGATTTCTACTTTACTTGGAGGCAAAGACCATAAAGCACCAATACGATTACCAGAAACTCTATTAGCCCACAAATACGCATTACCCTCAGTCAGTAAACTCAGTCCTAACTTGTAGATTAGTTCTCCTGTTGATTCTTTATCATTAGGATTCCATAATCTGTTCGTTACTTCATGATTCTCTAATAGCTTCGCCGGTTTACCTTTTGCATCCAGTTCCCATACTTTCCAAGGTATCTGTGAAGCAAACCTTAGAATATAACGGATGATTATATTTGGTGTACCATTTGTCTCGTAGATATTAGCAAAGTCTTTCTTATTACTCCAATCGATTTCAGCACCACCAATTACAGATAGTGAGATTGGGTTTGGTCTACCTAAACTATCTACTCCGAAACTTTTCTTTTCGGAGTAATCAACTAACTTTTGGTCATAAGATTTTATAGCAGCATTATACTTAGCCACTACTTCATTTAAATTCAGATTCATTAATTATAATATTCTACTTACTTATAAATACTCGTTAATTGGATACTGTTAGTAAACATTGGATACACGTTTCTCTTTAGTGAGTGCTAATTCTGTTATTCCCCATACCAAAGCGTCTACCCTATCTGGGCTTTTCTCGCCGGTACCAGCACTCCATGAAGTCATTTGATTCTCAAGCTCCCTCAGATTCTCAGTAACATGTCTGACTCTGGCTTGCTCATAAAGTGCTACAATAGGTTCAGCGCGTAATACCTTGCCCCTACTTGCTCTTACTGCTTTATACCTGGCTGTCTTATTCACTTGCCTCATGGTATTTTCCACCATGTCTCCACCTTGATTGACCTCAGCTACAAAGCAATCAGCCTCATGCTTTTCGTAGAGTGCGTTGGCTTCTAATGCCCATTCTCCCGGTGTGTAGACTCCTGAAGCATCATCTAGGACATATAAGAGGCCATCATAACCAATACCTACTGCTACAATGCCTGTTAAGTCACTACCCTTTGTGGCTGAAATAGCAGGGTCGATAGCAATGACAATGCGTCGGAGGTCAGGAACTTTAGAAGCTTGGACTCTGATAGGCTCAAGGTGTTTCCAAGTCCATAATGCTCCTTTGGTTTCCTCTAATAATTCACCATCTAATTCTTGTCTACCAATCGTGGTACCAGCATAAGCGTCTACTACAGCTGCCTTGAAGTTTGCTGATAGATTTTGGAGGTTATCTGTAGTCTTGCCCTTGGTAATATGTACGTCTCCCCTCTCCTTAGCCCGTTTCACCAAGTCTTTCAGGAGTGCTACTGGCCTTGGAGTAGTGGCTATTACTGTTCTGCTCTTCTTACCGAGACGCATGGTCATTGTCAGGTTTGACCATGTTGTTCCCTGTCCTTCTGTATCTACCTCACCTATACTGGCGTCTTTCCAGGCGGCTAACTCGTCACACCAGCAAGCGTGATGCTCGTGACCACGTAAACCATTCGGGCTTTCTGCGGTGTATACATTGAATTGACTACCGTTTTCTAACCAAAGTTCTCCTGAAGTTCTGTTGTAGGCTGTGTCTTGACTTCCCCCTAGTAGCTCGTGTGGCTTGAAGAGACTTAGGATACCTGAGCCACCTTCTAGCATGGTTAATCGAGCATCTTTCAGCGTAGAAGCTACCAGTGCAAAACGGCCATTCTTGGTCTTTCTAGCTTGGTCTACAATCCATTCAGCAGCAGTCCGAGTCTTACCCCATCCCCTACCAGCAAGAATCAACCATATATTCCAATCACCAGGAGGTTCAACTTGCTCAGGTCTCGCTAAGTATGTCCATCTAGTCTGAGCTTCCTCAAGAATCTGAAGCAGCTTAAGTTTCTCTTCTGGTGTTGGATTCTGTTGTAACCTATCTCGTATCTGTTGTTTTAATAATTCACCCTTTTCGTTCACCTAATAATTAATTCTAACATAATATTTAGCCTAGCCTTTAGTATCTAGACTTTTAGCTTTAGCATTTCTAAAATTGAAGCTCTTGAAATCCACTTTCTCACCTTTCCGAATCATAGAATTAATGGTATTTGTATCTGCTACCATCTGTCTAAATACTTCTCTCCAATCTGTCTTTCCTTGCCAATTCATCTGTATCTAATATTTCTGTGTCACTCAGTTTCCTCAGCAACTAGTGAGGCTCCGAGATTCTGAGGTAACAATCTATTAAGCCCCTATCATCTGGGTCACTGTATTCAATGAAACCATAACTAGCATATAGAGTCCTAGCCACTGAATTAGTCTCATGTACTTGAAGGACAATAGTATCTTTACCATTATCCTTTGACAATTGAATTACTTTATCTATAATTAATTTACCATATCCTCTACCCCGATAACTAGGAGCCACAAATAATCCTTCCAAATGACATTCAGATAGTATCTCTCTATCATTTAACCATAATTTGCACACACCAATAAGTTGATTACTATCTAACGCTACAATATCAATCAATTCATAACCATCAATACTGATTTCCAGAGTACATATATTCATTCTATTCACACTATTTACTATCTATTACCAACTTGATTATCATTACTTTACCTGTCACCGCATCATTGAAAAGCCGGAGCTAAGTCATCTGAAAGATTTTTGAAACAGATGATTCCTAAGCGGCCTGAGCAACAGCTGATTCTTTTTTCGTGCCTTACCAGTAGCTCCAAATCGTTACTAATTCAATCGTTGTTCCGTTGCTGATGTTGTTTAGTCGGGACCCCCGTTACTTATCTAATAGCTTAGTCAACTCATTATCAAGGTCATTATCACTCAATTTATTTAGACTCTCTCCATTTGTGGTCACATCTACTTGAGTTACATGCTTCAGATTCAAGTCATTAAATTTCCTCTCTCCTATCCATGCGTATCTTTGCCATAATGAATCAGTCTGAATAGCCATTGTCAAAAACCGCTTCTGATTTCTTAGTGCCTTTTTAATAAGACGTAAAAACTCAGGACCAAAAGCATCATTCTCATCAAATTCATCACGTATAGCCTTAGCTTTCCATTTCTCAAATGTGCTCTTACAAATTCTATACTGAGGTTCTAGCTTATCATTTATCTCATCTACCACTTCATAATCAGTGAACAGAATAATATTATTGTCATTCAGTACTACCTCAGCAGCATTAATAAATTCTGGCCCCAGCTTAGACGGTCTACCCCCTTTATTTGGAACATGAGGTAGAATAATAGTCTGAGTGATAGGTTGTTTATAATCTGCCATATATAATAAATACTGTCATTTTGTCTTTAATACAGAATTAGTTTAATAAATAGTTATTTTAAATGATTGGGTAGGTAGATTCTTATTCGGATAAGCTTCAAAACCTCTGAATATCCCTTGAGTATCGTTGTGAATAATCTTTAACTCTCTCATAAGGTCCACGAATATCTTAATACACCCACCAGCAGCATTGTCCACGTCATATCTACAATTGTATTCGTATTTCAATTTGAAGAATGCCAATGTGGGTAAATCAGCCGCTATGATGAAAGGTCGTAGCTTATCCTTGAAATCATCTTGAATAGCTTTTCTCTCTTGCCAAGTTTTAGTGTATAACTGGTTGGTACTTGGGAATTTTCCAATGTATAATACTTCTCCTATCACAGTCTTATATCTAAATATCTATCATTGAGCAACTTGTTTTCATTGCAACATAATTCTATAAGTTGTTGAACCAGAGCACTATTGTTACTATAATAAGCTGTGTAGATATGCCCTGACTCAAATGCAATAGTTATTAGATTCGATTGTTCACGCTTGATATAATTAATGGGGCCATGTAGAGTAGGTCTAAACAGTATCATTCCATTTTCTTCTACCTCTTGATAACCTAATATCTCCAAGTCTACTGTATCAATTGCCTCGTAGTATGTTTTCTTACTCATATTATCCAAGAATCATTATTTCTTCTCTACCTTCTCTACGTGCCTCCATTAGTGCGATACCAAACAATTCTTGAATCAGAGCACTTTTGTTCTTAAATCTAGCAGTGTAAACTTTATCTGGATTAGTTGTGGTAGAGTATTCTATTACATTCAAATCATAGGTTAGCCATACATTGAACCCGTTACCATGAATGCTTTCAATATCTTTTTCTGTTATTACTTCATATTGTTCTTTTACAGTTTCCATATAATTGATTGTATTTGTCTTATTCTATACGTCTAAATAGTCTGGACATGAAAAAACCTCTCACCAGAAGCAAGAGGTTTAGTGGTATTTTGAATTCTATGTTAAATACGTCACTTATTATGATTATTCTTTATATATATCCTTTTAACGTCTGAATTTGGGTAAACATGAGAGAATTTGGTTTGACGGTTATAGAAGAATGTATAGTTTTTAGTTCGCCCAATATAGATATAATGTTTTGTTGTCCTTATAATCTTGTTATTGTACTCAATCGTTACTATATCATTGTCTTCAGAGTCCCTTATTGCTCTACCACTCAAAGAACCAATGACAGCATTAACAGTTGTTAAATACAAACCCGTTGTTAACATCAACATACTAAAACCTTGTTCACGATAAGCAAGCTTTGCATTAAAAAAAGCTATCTGTATTAACATTTCAATTCCATATAGCAAAAATAATAATAACAGTGAAATTATTACAGAAAAAATTAATTCAATACCAGTACCAAAAAATATCAAACTAAATACTATAAAAAACACACCACAAAATATGTATTCAGCATAAGTATATTTATCAAAATGCTTATTAAATATTGAAAGCTTTTTCGAGTACATGTAAATCATATAAATTGACAACAACACAACACTGATAAAACCAATAGATGTTATATAATAAAAACTCAAGCTAAATATTTCAGACAAATCAAGATACGATATAACATCAATACCAAATGCCTCATAGAAGAATATTAATCTTGTGCTACCAAGGATAAACATTATAGCAGTAATAAAGGGTAGGTTATCCTTAATCTTGGTGAGCATAGTATCAGTCTTGATTTGTTGTTTGACAGTGTTTAGCTATTTATCTACTCTTGCATTACTCAGATTACCTCTCTTGCTCAGAATCCTTAGTTTAGCGTGAGTCTTGTGATATTGATAGAAGTCTTCTGCTAGGTTCTGATTCAACAGCGTATAGGGCAGCTTATTTGGCTCTACTAATCCGTTGAAGTCTGTTATATTCTTTTCCTGAATCCAGTTATCAGTTAGTTCCTTAAATGTTGGGGTTTCATGGTCTACGTGATGATTGTCTAGTGTTGCAGCTTGATTCGTGTAGGGGCAAGTAATATAGAATCTACCGTTGAATTCTTTATCTCTGAAATCGTATATCTGTTGTGCTATCGTATTTCTTAATGCCTTCACCAAGTCATTTCTGTCATTAGTCTTACTTATGTTGCTGATAATGAATGATATATCATCTTGGGAACCATCGATTCTCACTAATTCAAACTGAAGATTACCGTATGGACTTAGTGTTCTGGTGAAATAATTAATTCCTACGCCATTTTTAGTTTCGAAATCATGGTGAAACTGTTGAAAATAATCATACATGAAATTAAATTCAACTTCTGTCAGATTGTCATTGGCTTTACCATTATATAATATTCCTCTTGCGTAGGCTTCCGCTTTATTCTTTGGGTTAAATGGTAGATTAGCTACTGTAAATTTTGGGGCTTTCATTTGGGTTATTGTTAATTTTTTATGTTTGGAGTTATATCATATTGGGCATATTCGGCCCTTATGGTTTCTATTATTTGGTTGTAGTGCTGTTGTGTCGTGTATATAGCATCATGCAGGGTCACAAATGCCTTAATTCCTGCCTTGTACAGCTTTGCAGCCACTCCCTGAAGCATTATGTCAGATTCTAGCAGCGAGAGCATAGAGGTCATTTTTTGCGGCTCTCCTTTGCATTCATAAGGCACGGCCCCCTTCACCCTTAGAATAGCTTCAGAGACACCAGGAAAGTACATATGGAATAGACACCGCCACTTGTGGAACTTCTTTTCCTTGCTGTAGAAGACTTTTCCAAAAAATTCGGCCTTGAATGTGTCTGGACTGAACTTCTGATTGTGGTGTATCAGTAGGCTCTTGATATATCCGTAGAACTCGCCACTTTGAACCAGCTGTAGATAGTGCTCCATATCTGGTGTTAGCTCCTTATAGGCTTGCTTTAGGTAGAGACCAAACAGCAGAGGTTGGCTACAGCTAATGTCAGCTACTACCATTGGTTCACCATTGAGCGTCACGAACTGTCTGAAGTAGTGTGGTAGGCTTGTCATTATTGTATATGCTCTACCCTTATCCTCTTTCTCGATATGCACACAGAAGCGTTTAGGGTCTTGGATAGCATCACGTAGGGAATCCAGGGTAGTTAGCCACCGCGAGTAGATTTCTGGTGTTATTCTTCTGTTTTTCTCTTGACGCCAACCTTTGATTCTGTCCCTTACTTTCATGCGAGTTTGAAGAGCACGGTCAGCAAAGGCTTTAGCACCTTCATAATCTAGCTTCAGTAGACTTAGACTGGATTTGAGCTTTCCATACACACCAGGGAGCTTTTCTAATCCCTCATCTTCTGGATTGACCTCAGTAACAACTTGGGCTTTTGTGTCCCATTGTTTCCATCCTTGCTCTACAGCCTCATCTTTAATCTTAGCTAATGCTTTATTTCTGATTTCGATTTCACCGTAGCTGTTTACTTGTCTCTGTTGGATATACTTATATTTGATAATATTCCATTCAGCTAAATCCTCACGAACCTTGTCAATAAATTGGAATGGTTTACCGTTGATTTTGCTATTCCCTAGCACTTTTCTCATTCTTTCTATATTCAGCACTACCCAACCATAATCCAGTGTTGTACGGCGTTGTTTATGAATGATATTCGTGATTAGAAAATGATATTTCCACTCATTATTCTTTATGTAGGTCTGTGAATAGCCTTTTGAGAGCAACAGTGACTTGATATCAGTAGTATTCAATTGATACAATCTAGTTTTAAGAGGACGTGGCATTTGGCAGGCAGCATATCCATTAGAGGCATAGCGGTTTTAAATAGTAGGGGGCAACAAAAAAACCGACCGAACATGGCTGCCACCACATTCAATCGGTTTAGTTTGTCCCGAGAACGAATTATCTAATCAGTATTTGTCGTTAGTCGGGAAATATCTTTAGCTCACCTTGGCAGAAGTGAAGAACTTGAATAGCTCTGACCAAACATCACAGTTTTCCAGTTACCGCGATAGTGCTAGTGTGAACTTTTATTCTGTTTTCTTCACTTGCCGGATTTTCGTTGTACTCTGATTCAACGACAGCAGTAGTAGTTATTTTCTCTTATTTCTCTCCTTATTATCGTTCCACCACTACTATTACTACTCTACCATACTCTACTATTATCTCTCTCCTTTATCTCCATATCGTTCATATCTCCCTATACTGTATGCTTTTCTATATAACATATTAATAATCAATACTATATACAGTGCAAATTAGGTATGATAACAATATTGAATATATGTAATCAATAATTACCTTTGACACGTAGACATTATCAAACCTATTCTATTAGAAAGAGCATGGAAGAAAGCAATGCTGTAAGGTACGCGTACTCTGATTACCTATACAAAGAACGTACTGTCAGAATGGTAATGGTCAGTGACGAGATAATTAAACAAAACAAACTTCAATCACTATTCAACTTGCCAGAGCACCAGGACAAGTTTGTTATAGTATTTGTTGAGACATTCGGTGATGAAAGGCCAATCTATACACGCACACCTGAAGACATGGAATTTGGAAAAGATTTTAGAAGAAACTTTCCACCTAATAAGCTCAGAGGATTCAAATCTGCTTCCATTTAAAATTTTCATTACACAATAAACAACACAATGGCAATCGACCTCCAACAAATCCAGCAGCTTGTAGATAATGCAGCTAAGAATGAAAACGTACTGAATAGTGTCCGTAAGAATGTAAACAAGGTAACAGTCTTGATGGACGAAATCAACGCTGTTTTAGACCCATCCTACGTACCTGAACCAAAGGCTAAGAAAACCCCGGCTGAAGGAGCCAAACGCCCAGGGAGACCTAAGAAGGTAGCTACAGCTGAATAGATTCTACCGGCATCTCATAAAAAATCCCCAATCGCTATGATTGGGGATTTTCTGTTTTAGTAACTATTGGAGTCTTCGGCCCCATAAAGACAGAATTAGGTGTGCCTTCCTCAATAGTAGCCATTTGTGTGAGGATAGCGTGCTTACCATCAGCTAATTCTACTATATGGTTATTTAATAATCTTACTAGTTTAACGGACCAATCATCGAATAATGCTTCATATTTTTCAATATCAACTGGTGGGTTAAACGGTGTTGAGGCATGTAACAAGTCTCCGCAAATTTTATACATCTCAATTAGTTCATTTTCAGTCATCCATAAACCATCTGGTACGTCTGTTATCTTTCGACTACCATTCACTTTCTCATCTGCAACTTCTACAGCTCGTGGATAGTAGTTAGGATTGAATGCTTTTATTTTCTCTATTATTCCTTCAATACGCCAATGGTGCTGATAGCCAGGATATAGATTTGCATATTCAACTTCATGACCAGCCAAATTAGCATACACAATTATTTCAGCAGTTTTACGAAAGTTAAGTGCAATTACTTCGGTATTTGTCCCTTTGTAACCAGTGGTCCTTTCCCCTTCTCTTAGTGCATCAATAACCTCCTTGCGAACGGTTATCTCATACATTCGCTCATTATAAGCAGTCAGTATTTTGGTTACGTAAGCATCATCCATATTCGCAAGTAACTTATGTGTTTATGTTGATTTTAGCTTCACCACAAGCATTTTAGCATCAAGAGAAGGGAATCATAAGGCTCAAGAATTTGAGTGCAGCAGAGAAAAGAAAAGACCTCAACTAGCGCTAGTTGAGGTCTTTTCTTATTCTATGGAAGATATTGGTTAATCTTTTCCGTTATTTCTAAAACCGCGTTATCGACTGCTTTAGGATTTGGATGATTAACGTGGTAGAATAAGTAGGCAGGTAATTTAGCTTTATTAGCAATTTTACGTTGCACTACACTACCATCATTATATTCCTTGAACCATCTATCGAATCTTGTTTCCCTTTTAAATTCTCTCTCATCCTTTGTATCACAGACATAGAGAATAGTCAGCGTAGTGTCTGCATTGAAAGTACCAGCTAGGAATTTGGCTACAGTTGCGCCTATTCTTGGGTCTATTCCCCTAGGTAGCTCACCACCAACTAATTCTAGTCCAAAAGTCAGGCTATTCTCACCTATAGGATTGTCTCCAAAATAGCCCTGTGCATCAGTGTAGTAGAGGTTGTATCTATATCCCTTATCTGTTATAAAATAGTAGTCTTTACCATTCTCAGAATCTTTAATCTTGTAAGGGATAGGCTTTAACAAATTTGATGTCATTAATTTTATTGATTTGCGGATTAGCGTAGTGGTCACGAATGCGCTTCTTATCAGCAGCAATTGCTTCTACTATCTCAGTCCAGTTAATTTTTTCTTTTACGGTCTTCATAATTGTATCTTTCTCATTTAGAGTTAACGAATTTTAACTCTGATTTTGAGGTCAATAGAACTTTAATCAGCGCTAATTATAGTTCCAGTGCGTTAACCCACAAGTTACGCAATTAGTTCCAAACTCAATCTTTAAAAGAGTTACGGACATAAGTTAGAGTCAATTTCCTTAGGTCTTTTATGGCATTACCAGCTTTGTAGACACTCACCTTGTATAGAGTCTCCTGTAGCTTATTAGCCTTGTTAGCGTCTTTGCACACCATCTTTATAATGTCCCATGCTTCAGGTTTGGTCAGCTTGTATTTCAGGAGCCATGAATAGCAATCATTCAGAATTGGAGGCTGACGTTCCAACCAATCTACCCAGATAGCCTCCTTCTCCTGTATCTCTTCAGTAGGTATGGCTTTTGGTGCTTCCAGAGTCTTCCAGATGATAGCAACCACGCTCCTACCCTTCTTCTTCACTCGATAGGAGAACGTCAAACCAGCAGCCTTAAAATCAGCCTCAATCACGTCTAGAAAGTGACGCTTCAGGTTGGCAAACACAGCGTAGGTAGAAGTATCAGCAAAGAAGAATTGGCGTAGTTCCTCAAGTGGCTGAATGATTTCGACCTTGATGCTATTCCACGAATCCAAAAGCCACAGGAGACGGTAACTATGGGCATTCTTGAATTGTATTCGCGTGAAGTTGATACAGGAGCATTCACCAGTTGGCTTTAGGTGTTGCTGCATTTGGTTGTTAAACTGGCCTTGAATCGTAGCAGTACCATCTTCTATCCGTAGGTCCAGAAATAGAGGTTGCCCATCATACAAGCGAGAATTCAGCCGTTCTAGGGCCTCTCTCACCATCTTGTAACCCGCGCCCGACGCCACCGGCAGCACTTCACTTACTGGAATAGAAATCTCAGGTAACGCATTACGCTTGTGTATCCGTCGTAGAGCACTGATAAATATCTTAGTCTCAGCCAGCGTCATAGGTGTTCCAGGTTGGCGCACCAGCTGATTCGAGAGACAGGCTATAGTGTTCATGGTACTTTGGTGTTGATTACAAGACAAAGGTACGAATACTTTTGTAATATGCAACACCGTAGAGTAAAACATACCAATTGACAGTAATAAACAGCAATCTAATGAGTAAGGGACACCACGATAAACCCTGTTTTACAGTAGTATACAACCACCAATCTTGTAACCAGCACCAATCCAAGCCTCACTACCAACTGTTAATCAAGTAGTTACGCTGCCTAGAATAAGGAGAATAATATAAAGAGAATAATATTCCAGAGAATAGGAGCTTGGATTTTTTAATTTTTAAGAATTTAAAGTGAAAATATAGGAAAACGATTATGGATATTATTTCGTAAATTAGCATCTGAATTCAGGGAAATGCTATGGAAAATATTGTAGAAATTGAGCGTTGGTTACCAATACCTTACGCACCATATTATGAAGTATCGCAACTTGGTAATGTTCGGGAAGTTGAAACCGGACAATTAATGATTCCAGAAACAGCGCACCTAGTATTGAATATTCCTGTAGCACGTCTGGTAGCGAACGTATGGCACACACATTATCAAAATAAGCCAGTGCCTTTGAATCCAGATGCTAAACTTGTTTTCGTAGATGGTAACCCTGAAAACCTCAACTACAGGAATCTAGTATTTGATGAATTGTCTCAAGAGGATTTTGCTGAACTAGACGCTCTCAACAGCTAACAGAACTCCACTCCTACTTTCTTGCAACAGCCCTAAGAGCCTCAGCCGTAATTGGTTGGGGCTTTTTTGTGCGTTATACAGTATCGAATTGATGTTGGTACATGGTTTAGACAAATATCTAACAGCTTTCCCGACGTAGGCCCCTCCCCTCTTGAGCCGACGTGGATTACAATAATTATTAAATATTCAGAGCTGACAAATTGACATTAATTATTTTTCACCCACCCCCTATCGCGCTAAATAAATCGCTGGTATTTTTGAATAAGAAATTTGGTGTCTTAGCCGTTTCCAGTTTTCTTATTGTTATTTCATAATTCATATTGTTGTTAAAAGTTATTGATTGAGAGCCGGGTTTTTCATGTTCCCGGTTCTCTTTTAATAATCCCAGACACACAGATTGAAAAATAAATATCAACCTAGCTATTACGTTAGAAAATAAAGGCTAGTATTTTTGTCTAGAAGAAAATTAACTCTGCATATAAGTTCTAAATCTAGTGGTGTAACAACCGCTTTTTTTAGCAATGCAATAGAAATGATTCGAAATACTTATGATTCATATCACATACATACATGGAAAAACAAACCAGTAGAATTCAGGAGATAAGCGAAACACAGATTAAGAAAGAGTTTGACGGTCAGATATTATTGACTGAAGATGAAATAGGGGAACGATATAAGGACTATATAACAAACCTAAATTATTGGATGCGAAACAACTTGCCTCCACACTACAAATGCAAAAATAAATACTTCTACCCTCAACAGGTAATAGAAGAAATGCTAGGAATAGCTCAGAGTACCCCCAACAGCCCGCTAAACTAATAGGGTCTAGGGTTTTTAAATTACAATGTTATGCAAGAGTTAATCAAAATTGAACTAACAGATGGTTCACTAACAGAAAGCGCAAAGCTCAAGGATTATTTCACAACAATTTTCGAAGCTGAAAAGTCTGGTGAAAAATTCCCTGTAAATCTTGATGATGTTTGGCCTATCGGATATGGTAGAAAAAACACAGCAGTAAAAGCACTCAAGAAGAAATTTATAGAAGGTGTTGATTATCAGTCAGTAATCCAATTGGTGCAGCGAGAAGTAGGAGCTAGTAAAGAAATAGTTTATCTGCTATCCGTTTCGTGTGCTGAATATTTTTCAGTACGTGCTAACCGCGAAGTTTTTGAAATCTACAGTCAGTGCCGCAAAGCAGTACAGAATGTGGTAGCAGCCAAACCACAAAGTCAGCTGGATATTCTAGCAGGAGCAATCCAGGCACTACAGCACCAGGAACAACGCATGGTAGCAGTAGAAACCGACGTGGCCGACGTTCAGCAGGAGGTTAAGCAATTACTACATACCTACGAGAACAATGTAACTCCACAAGATTATTACACTGTCTCCTACTATTGCAGAAAAAATAATAAGAGTCTTACTCCTAGTGATTCTCAAAGACTTGGAAAATTAGCCTCAGCACTGAGTAAAGATTCAGAATTCCCAAAGCGTTCCGTACCAGATGCTAAATATGGTCAAGTTGGTATTTACCATGTGTCTATTCTAAAAATGGTAACTGGTTTCTAATAATTAATAACCGGAAAGGGTGTTGTAAATGTGACACCCTTTCTTTTAAACTCAAACAAAAAAACAAATAACGATATGCAAGTTTCACAAAAATATTACAAGAGAGAAGTGGGAGATTTTACCGGATTGGCAGTATTACAGGATGGTAAATTATTGGTCACAGATTACATACCTAAAGATTCATGGGAATATTTTGTACCCAACGTCTTATTTGCAGATGATGATGATGGGATTCCACAAAGTCTCGCCTATATTTTTAAACTAGGCTGTGAAGCCCACTTTAAACAAAAGACTGAGGCATTGAATAATCTAGCCCTTTATGCTGACGCAGTTGGAAGCCATAAACCCAACACAACCCGACAAGAAAAAATTGATTGGACTAATAATATGTTGGAAGCAGAAGGTAGTTATACTATTGGTATTGCTGCTAGTATTCTAAGACATGGAATCAGAGGTTTATTTAAGTTCCTAGTTGAGCGTAAGATGTTAACCAAAAGCGGAGGACGTTATCATATTGCTGAAGCGTACAAGGATAAAGGATATTTTGCCTCTGTTGACCGCACAATTGAAATCACTAGTCCAGGTATGTATTTCATCTGGGAACAGCTAACGAAAGAAAATTTGATTCCTCAGTACTAATGAATACCAATAGAATTGAATTAATGAAAATAAAACCAATCAAAGGAATAATTAAGAACCACATTTTCTCAATCAAGATTAGTAATCACAGTCTTGGGCTACCACTTCAGGAAGATGATAACTACACGGTCTTTACGGATGGGACTGTTTATTCTGAGAAAAGGAGAAAGTATTTGAAACCTGGGACTCATAAAGGTGGGTATAAATATTTCGGAATATGTACTAATGGTAAAAGTAAAAGTCAATTAGCCCACCGACTAGTAGCAAATACATTTATTCCAAATTTTAACGATTCCCCACAAATAGACCATATTGACCATAACAGACAAAATAACAATGTTAACAATTTACGTTGGGTTACTAATCAGAAAAATCAATTCAATACGAGTTCAGTTAAAGGTAGTAGTAGCCAATATGTTGGGGTTAGTTTGGCTAAAGATAGAAACAAATGGAGGGCTCAGATAGAAACAAATGGTAAAAATGAAAATCTAGGATACTTCAAAACAGAGATAGAAGCCCATGAAGCATATCAGACAGCTAAAGCCCAATTGCATACTATTTAAGCCTATGGAAATCCTGAAAATAACTCGCCAACTAGGTATTAAGAATAACCTACGTGACGCACTAAATTTAATTAATAACTAAGATGATGAATATAATTGAAAAATTCCTCAAGGAGCGTAGAGAATCAATGACTCCTGAGCAAATAGAGCAACGAGACAAGGAATACCAGGAGCGTCTTGAAATGGAGAGACTATCTGAAGAGCTATACGACCTTGAGCAAGAATATAAATCCAACGCTGAAGCCATTGAAGCTCTTGAAAAAGAAGGTGGCAATGACAGACAGATTAGCATGATTTGGGACACACAGCACCAACTAGAATGGAATATATATTCTATAAAGCATCAATTAGAACCTGAAAAGTATCCTATTATCAAAGGTCCAAGTTTCACCGTGGCTCAGGACGTGGTAATAAAGGTTAATGGTGTTAAGGTAAAAGAAGATGATAACGACCCTTTTTAATTATCGAATATGACAAGGATTGAACACTTTCTGTCTCAGGAATATACACCATCGGAAATCCAGGATATGCAGCAAGAGGTAAGGAACAAGAAACAATATCTTAAAATGCTAAAAAGTTCTGTTTTGGATTTGGAGATAGAAATAAAGAAGATTGAAAATAATATTGGCATTGCGCTAATTTATAACTAATAATTTATGGCTGTTACCAGATTTAAGAGTATTTAGGTTTGGACTGTAACACCATTAAACATATAATATTATGACATACGACGAACTAAACAAACTAAGCATTGAAGAGCTAACACTTAAACTAATACAAGTGCGTGAAGAAAACGAATTAATTAACACAATTGACTCTGTAGAAGATATTGTATTAAACTTCACCAAAGATGGTCAGGAACACGAAATAGAGGGAAGTAATATTATTGTTCGGAAAATGACACCTGAAGAACATAGGATACATTTCCTGCTTGATAAAAAGAAGCGTCAAATGACTGAATATGTTGCTGAAAATCTAAAGAACACTGATTTCTATAAAGAGATTCAGCAGCTAAAAGAGAATAACCAACGACTCCAAGCCGCTGTTGATGATTTGGTTAATAAGTTCTCAGGTACGCTAACAGCTAGTGGTAAAGGATTGGTTGCTATTATAAATAGTGATACCTATCATAAGAATTACCGCTAATCGGTTACAATAACAGCAGATGAATAAAGGGAGCCATAATAGGTTCCTTTTATTGTTTAATGAGATATATAATAATTAAAAGAATATTGGTCAAACGCTGGGAAGAAACATTTAGGGAAATCTGAATATTAACTCTGAATTATTCTAAAAGGCTTTGATTCTGATTAATAGAGCCACATTATTACAATAAAACTAATTATTTGGCGCGGTTTTCCAGATTATAATGTTCTCCGAATTAATAAATGAGGCTTGACAGGCAGCGTTAAACACCAATATCTTTGCATCGTTGGTTTTAATAATCGACACAGACATATTGGATTTACGCTGGTACTCGCACTACTGGTTAATAAATAAAACAAGAAACACTTTTAATAGTGGCAGGCTTGGTTGGTTAGGACGTGCGAGGTCCGACCAGCTGAGCCTTTTCTTTTTCACAACACTTAATAATTCAACAAAATGAAAAAAGTAATCGGAGGCAAACTGTATAACACAGCAACAGCCACATTAGTAGCAGGAGATGATGCTTGGAATGGTCAAACCTATGGGAGTGATTTCAGCAAGGACTACCTCTATAAGACTCAAAAAGGCAATTTCTTTCTCTACCACACTACCAGAATGCAAGGTGAGACGGAATATATAAAGCCAGTTACTAAAGAAGAGGCAATGGAAATCTTTGAGGAAATGGATAACCAGCGTCTTGAATATGCTGAAGCGTTTGGAGTAGAACCACAGGAGGCATAAACCCAATTTTTAATAGAACTTCTCAGAATTTGAATTTCACCACACTCAATAAAAACATGAAACTATCACGAAAAGTAACAACACAAGAATTTGTACAAACAATCCGCCAACGTCTTGCAACTGGACAAAAAGTGACGGTGCGATATGGTGCGATTGATGGATATTTTCTGATATTCAAAGAGGACGAAAATACCAGTGTAATGCATCCCAGCCGCCAAGATTTTATGTGGTTCTTGGAGCAAATTAACGCTAAAGAAACAATGGAGGAAATTGATGACGAAACTGCAAAAGGCGGAAATCCTTGCATCGAATCAACACTTTACACGCTAGACAACAGACTTAACTAATAAGACCATGTACAGACTTACAGAAACCAGCCACGCAATTAAGTACATGCAGTATGTTAGAGAAAGACTGTCTGAGAATATAAGAACTTCAGCACAGTATTACGACTGCTTAGAAAGTGTTGAGGAATGTATTACACCAGAATCTTTACTACAGGCTTGGATAGATAGCTTTAATGCTGGTGAAACTGAGGCTGAAATGTTTGATGTTCGTGAGAAGGACGTAAAGGAGGCAAAGCGTTTATTCCTCAACATTGCTACTACTGAGATTGAGGATTATGTAGCTGGAAAACGTTTAGCTGAGCAGGAGGACTAAGACTATGTTTAATATCATCCTTCGCAACACGCTACTACTTGATAAGATGGTAGCCACAATGCCAAGTGCAGTAAAAGTCTACCACCACTCAGCACCAGACTTAGCCGACGCTATAGAGCAACTGTTCAATAGCAATGAGCATGTAGATTTTCTGTGTGACCCTCAGCACGAGTTTGTGGCATATTTTTCTAGCACGAAAGGAATCATGGTTAATCTCATGGACTAGACTCCTACTCTACCACCGACGATGCAACGAAACCGGCCATGAGTGCCGGTTTTTGCATTTATAGGCTCACCAGCGAACGTTTAGCCGACGTAGAAGGGAATCACATTAGCCAACGCCCGAACGTCAATCCTGAGAGACCACTTTCCCGACGTTGAAGCCAACATTCAAAAATATAACAAAAGATAGTTACCCTACTATTGGTCCTACTTTCCTAAAACATGGTCTTATAAAAACAGATAGTAAGACCAATTTCATCAAAAAAGTAAGACCATCTTTTAACCTATGCTCATCAAAAACCGCGTTTCCAGAGTATAGAGCAAGAAAAAGCCCCTCATTTCTGAGAGGCTACGTGACCCCGATGTGATTCGAACACATGACCGGCTGCTTAGAAGGCAGCTGCTCTATCCAGCTGAGCTACGGGACCAAAAACAAAAAGCCGGCCGTCCGGCTAGGCGGACGGCCGGCTTCAGCACGGGTCGGGGTGGCAGGATTCGAACCTGCGGCCTCCTGCTCCCAAAGCAGGCGCGATACCGGGCTACGCTACACCCCGAAAAACAATTAAGAATTATGAATTAATAATTAGCAATTAAAATCGGCTCTGGTAGACCAAATGATTTTTAATTATTAATTCATAATTCTTAACTACAAACAGCGGAGAGAGGGGGATTCGAACCCCCGGTAGCCTTTAGAGCTACGGCAGTTTAGCAAACTACTGGTTTCAGCCACTCACCCATCTCTCCAGAAGACGGCTATTCCGTCTGATTGGTGCGCAAATATACGACTGGAATGGAGAAATCAAGCATTTTCAAAAAATATCTTCCTCGCGGCGGCGTTGTCGGAAAGGCCGTGCTACCTGGCAAGAGCTATATTTGCCAGTATGAGTAACGTGAGGGCAACCCCTTATCAAATGAGACCCAACGGCTTGGGCAAAATTCAATGAATTGGGCCTACCCTCTTGGCTGGCCCGAACTGACGGCGCTGCTGGTCTTTCTTTTTTTATACATGGGCTACGCCGTGCGTACGTGGCGCCTAGCCGCCCCGCTCCAACAGCGCGGTTGGCGGCTGGCGTGGAAGCTGGTGCTGCGCCTCACGTATTTCAGCTTGCTGCTGGTGGCGCTGCTAGGTCCAGCCTATGGACTCACCCAACAGCCCGTACGCACGGCCGGCAAAGATGTATGGCTGCTACTCGATGTGTCGCGCTCCATGGATGCGCCCGACGTGTCGCCTACCCGCCTGCTAAAGGCGCGGGCCGAGCTGAGCGAATTGATCAACCGGTTTCAAGCTGACCGTATTGGGTTGGTGGTATTTGCGGCTGATGCTTACGTGCAGTGTCCGCTGACGTATGACCAGAGCGCGTTGCAGCTGTTTGTGAATACCATCCAGACGAATTTGCTGCCTGCTGGCACTACGGATCTGGCGCCGGCGTTGGACTTGGTGCTGGCCCGGCTAAGTGCCACGCCCCAGCCCGCGGGAAGCCCGCCCCGGGCCACGGCATTGGTGCTGGTGAGCGACGGCGAGGATTTCGGGGAAAACCTGGAGCCCACGGTGCGCCAGCTGACCCGCTCGGGCGCCCGACTGTTTACTGTGGGGGTAGGCACGCCCGAAGGGAGCCGCATTCCGCGCAAAGGCGGATACGTGCGCGACGCAAATGGCCGCGACGCTATTACGCGTCTGGAGCCTAAAACGCTGCGCCGCTTGGCAGAACAAACCGGCGGGCAGTATTTTGAGTTAACGGATCAGCGCAACGAGTTTCCGCTGCTCGTGAATGCCCTAAACCGGGTGGAAGGCCAGGCCGAGCAGGTACGTACCGTGTCGGTGGCTGACAACCGCTACCGCTACCCCCTGGCCCTGGCGCTATTGCTTTTGGGGGTTGATATCTTGCTGACTGTGAAAATAATTCGTCCGTGAAAATCTTTGCTCTGTTGCTGGTTTTGTTGCTCAGTGGAGCCGGTGGGCTAGATCAACTCACTCGCATTCATCATCGCAACGTGGCCGTGCAGGAGGCGCAAGCAGCCTACGCCCGGCAGGATTTTGCGGCGGCGGCGCGCGCCTACCAGGCGGCCGTGGTGCAGTATGGCGCTACGGAAGATGCCATCATTCTGAACCTGGCGCATTCTTGCCTGCGGGCCGGCCAGTCGGCGCTGGCGCGCGCTTACTACGGCCAACTGCTAGACAGCCCTACCCGCACCGTGCGCAGCGTGGCGCAGCAGCAGCTGGCGCTGTTGGCCAGTCAGCGCGGCGAGTATGCTCAGGCAGTGAGGTTGCTGCGCCAAGCGCTGCTTGCCTCTCCTACCAATGCGGATGCCCGTTATAATTATGAGTTGCTCCGCGATTATCTGGCTCGTCGGCAGCAGTCGCCGGACATACCGCCGCCGGCTGTGCCTCCTACTGCCCCGGCTCCCAAAAAGCCTACCCCACCTCAGGAGCAACAGCAGCAGCAACGCCAGGCAGACACCGGACAGCAAGGCCAGCGCAACGACCCTACCTTACCCGACGACCCGCGTAATGCACCCCAGCCCCGCGCCGACCAGCAGGGTCAGCCCAACGCCAACCAACCCGATGCAGCGCCCGGCTCCGCAGCGCGGGGCGGTTTTCGGCCGGGTGGCGGCACCCGGCGCGAGGTAGCCACGGGCAACGCACCGGGTACTGTGCGCGGCCTCAGCAACGACGAAACCGGCCCTACCGCACGTCAGGGCGCTAGCCGGCGAGCCGGCACCGACCTGGCCACCGACGAATCCCAATTGCAGACCCAACGCGCCCGCTTGGAGCAGATGAACCTCAGCCCCGACAAAGCACGACAGCTCCTGAACGCGTTGGGCGCCGCCGAACAGCAATATTTGCAGCAGATTCCGCACAAAGCAGAAAAGAAACCCGATTCCGACAAACCAGCGTGGTGATTGTTGATAGGTTGATTCTTGATGTGGCGATGTACGAATCAATTTTCGACACATTAATTAGTTAGCATATCAACTCATTTAAGAATCAACACGTCAATAATCACCACATTAAATCCCACCCCACCCTTTTGTTATGCAAATCAAAGACGTAGTAATTGTAGCCGCTGTTCGTACTCCTATTGGTAGTTTCGGCGGTAGTCTGTCCTCTCTCTCGGCTACGGAGTTGGGCGGTATTGCCCTCAAAGGGGCCTTGGATAAAGCCGGTGTATCGCCTGATCAAGTACAGCAGGTGATTATGGGCAACGTGATTTCGGCCAATTTGGGTCAGGCGCCCGCCCGCCAGGCGGCCCGCAACGCCGGCCTCCCCGACACGGTGGAGTGCACCACTGTGAACAAAGTGTGCGCTTCGGGCACCAAAGCCATTATGTACGGTGCACAGGCTATTATGCTGGGTCAGGCCGACGTGGTGCTGGCTGGCGGCATGGAAAGCATGAGCAACGTGCCGTACTACCTCGACAAAGCGCGTTTTGGAGCGAAGTATGGTCATGGCCAGATGATTGACGGCCTGGTGCGCGACGGCCTCTGGGACCCCTACCACGACTACGCGATGGGCAACGCGGCCGAAAACACGGCCAAGGAAATGGGCTTCACCCGCGAGCAGCAGGATGAGTTTGCCATTGAGTCGTACACCCGTAGCGCCAAAGCGGCCCAGGAAGGCAAGAAAAAAGACGAGATTGTGCCCGTGACTATCACCAGCCGAGGCAAGACCACGGTGGTAGAAGACGATGAGGAATACCTCAAAGTAGACTTTGCGAAACTGCCCGGCCTGAAGCCTGCGTTCCTGAAAGACGGCGGCACCGTAACGGCCGCCAACGCTTCTACCCTCAACGACGGCGCCGCCGCCGTGCTACTCATGAGCCGCGAAAAGGCCGAGGAGCTGGGCGTAACGCCCCTGGCCCGCATCCGCGGTTTCGCCGATGCCGAGCAGGCGCCGGAGTGGTTTACTACCTCGCCTTCTTTAGCTATTCCGAAAGCGCTGAAGCACGCCGGCGTAGATGCGTCGGAGGTTGATTTCTACGAGATTAACGAGGCGTTTTCGGTAGTTTCGCTGGCAAATAATAAGCTGCTGAACCTGGAAGGCACCAAGGTAAACGTGTACGGCGGCGCTGTAAGCTTAGGCCACCCGCTGGGCGCCAGCGGCGCCCGCATCGTGACGACGCTGGTGAATGTGCTGCACCAGGAAGGCGGTAAAATCGGCGTAACCGGCATCTGCAACGGCGGCGGTGGGGCAAGTAGCATAGTGATTGAGCG
Source organism: Hymenobacter sp. NBH84 (assembly GCF_014217645.1). Lineage (NCBI taxonomy): Bacteria > Pseudomonadati > Bacteroidota > Cytophagia > Cytophagales > Hymenobacteraceae > Hymenobacter > Hymenobacter sp. NBH84. The sequence continues at coordinate 1,219,213 of NZ_CP043644.1, read as the reverse complement.
GTTGTAGTCGATTAGCTGACGCCAGACCGTCATGCTGAGCTTGTCGAGGAATCTCGCGTGCTGACGACAGATAGTATCTCACATCAGCACGCGAGATTCCTCGACAAGCTCAGCATGACGGTCTTATTTTTTTCAAACCAACCTTAGCAACAATGGGCGCGTGCTACGCGCCCCTACTTATGCCTACTGGAACCATTCTGCTCATCGACGACGAAGCCGTGCTGCGCCAGGCCATTGCCCGCACTTTGGAGCTAGAAGGATACACCGTGCGCCAAGCCCCCGATGCTAAGCGCGGCCTGGAGGAGCTGCGCGCCCACGCCGAGGAGGTGCTGGTAGTGCTGTCGGACGTGAAGCTACCCGACGGTCGCGGCCTCGACCTGCTACCCCGCTACCGCGCCTTGGCGCCCCTGGCCGAGGTGGTGCTCATGACCGCCTACGGCACCATTGCCGACGGCGTGCGGTCCATGAAGGAAGGCGCCTTCGACTACCTCACCAAGGGCGACGCCGACGACCAGCTGGTGGTGGTGGTAGACCGCGCCGCCGACAAAGCGCGCCTGCAACACCGCGTGGCTACGCTGGAAAAAAAGATAGGCACGCAGTACAGTTTCGACTCGATGATTGGGCACGCGCCGGCTTTGGAACAGGCCAAAACCGTAGCGCAGCAAGTGGCCCTCACAGATGCTACCGTGCTCCTGGAAGGCCCTACCGGCGCGGGCAAGGAATTGTTTGCCCAAGCCATCCACCAGGGTAGTCCGCGACGGGGCAAGCCGTTTGTGGCTGTCAACTGCTCGGCTTTTCCGAAGGATTTGCTGGAATCGGAGCTGTTTGGGTACAAGAAAGGTGCTTTCACGGGGGCGCTGACTGACAAGAAAGGCCAGATGGAAGAAGCCAGCGGTGGCACTCTGTTTCTGGATGAGATTGGGGAGCTGGAAGCCGGCGCCCAAGCCAAGCTGCTGCGCGCCCTCGAAACGCAGGAATTCACCAAGCTCGGCGACAGCAAGCCTACCCGCGTGAACGTGCGCCTAGTGGCTGCCACCAACCGCAACCTGCGCCAGGAAGCCGCCGACGGTCATTTCCGCCCCGATTTGTACTACCGCCTGTCAGTCGTCACGATTCAGGTGCCAGCCCTGAGTGCCCGCCGCGCCGACGTGCCGGCGCTGGTGACGCACTTTGCCCGGCAGTTTGCGGTCAAGCTGCGCCGCCAGCCCTTAGAAATCAGACCTGAAGCCATGCAGGCGCTGGCAGCCTACCCCTGGCCGGGCAACGTGCGCGAGCTAAAGAATGTGCTGGAGCGCGCCTCCATTCTTACCCCGCCAAACCATGCCCTTGCCGTGGATGACCTGCCACTGGAAATTCAGCTGGCCATCACCACCAACGCCCCTACCCCCGACGACCCGCGCAGCCTGCGCAACGCCGAAAAGCAGCATATCCAGCGCGTGATGGTGGAAGCGGGCGGCAACAAGGCCGAGGCGGCGCGGGTACTGGGCATCGCGCACACCACGCTCTACCGTAAGTTGCAGGAATACGGGTTGTAAGAAATTTGCCTTGCGTCCGAACGATGTAGAGACGCATACTTGCGTCTCGTCGTTGAACGATGCAAGCGGCGGACGTTCACCAATGAGAATTTGCGCCTGGACGGTGTAGAGACGCATATTTGCGTCTCGTCGTCCGCGCCGTGTGGCCGATATCGGTCAACGACGAGACGCAAATATGCGTCTCTACACCGTTCAGGCGCTTCTAAGATTTCGTTCAGCTGTTCGCGGCCACGCCTTACCCGGCGGGGCCGCACGCGTTTAGCGGTAATCAACTCTGTTCAGCCACTAGCATTTCGCACACCGGACTAGCAAAACGCTAGTCCGGTGTCCTTCTTTATGGGGTAGCAGGATCTGCGCATTTTATTTTTTATTACTGCATATCAGCTAGTTATATATCAACTACACAAGAATCTATGGTGGTAGGGCTGGGAATTGCTCACTGGTTGGCATCACCAATACAAGCAAAAAGCATATGTCTACTCCCCTGCTTCTGCCGCTCCTTATGGCTACTGGTTGCGCCGGCTTCTGGCTGTTCTACCGTTCCATTTCCTTTTTCGAGCGCATCTGAAGGTGCGTTCTGACTTCTATCGCTACCCTACCATGATGCTTGCCCTGCTCCTGCTTTCTCTGGCCACTTTCGCCTACCTCAGCTACGTGCTACTGAAGCCAGAAAAATTCTAGCTGCGAGTTGCCGGCTGTGAGCTGCGCGTCATCCACGCTAGGTCTCACCCCGACAACTACCACTTGACAACTACCCACTACAATGACTATCGAACTTCTCGGCATCCTCCTGATAATGGGTGCCACGATGCTGCTGGCGGTGCCGCTGGGGCGCTACCTGGCCACCATCTACCGCGGCGATACAAGCTGGTCGGATTTTCTAGCGCCGCTGGAGCGCTTGCTGTTTCGCCTGGCTGGCATCGACCCTACCCGCGAAATGCGCTGGCAGCAGCATTTGCTGGCGCTGCTCACCATCAACCTGCTGTGGTTCTTCTGGGCGATGCTGGTGCTGACCACCCAAGGCAGCCTACCCCTCAACCCCGACCACAACCCCTCAATGCCCGCCGATCAGGCCTTTAATACGGCCATATCGTTTCTGGTGAACTGCAACTTGCAGCACTACTCCGGCGAGTCGGGCGTGACGTACTTCTCGCAGGTGTTCTGCCTGATGTTTCTGCAATTCGTGACGGCCGGCACGGGCATGGCGGCGTGCGTGGTGGTGTTCAACGCCCTGCGCGAAGGCACCACGGAAAAGCTCGGCAACTTCTACAACTACTTCGTGAAAAGCATCACGCGGGTGCTGCTGCCCCTGTCGTTGGCGCTGGCGCTGGTGCTGGTATTCCAGGGCACGCCCATGACGTGGGAGGGTAAAATGTCCCTCGTAACGGTGCAGGGCGACACCACGGCGGTGAGCCGCGGGCCGGCCGCTGCCCTCATCGGCATCAAGCAGTTGGGTACGAATGGCGGCGGTTTTTTCGGCGTCAACTCGGCCCACCCCCTCGAAAACCCTACCTACCTTACCAACGCCCTGGAAAACATGGGCATCCTGCTCATTCCGATGGCCATGGCCTTGGCCCTGGGGTATTACCTGCGCCGCCCGCGCCTGGGTTGGATGGTGTTTGGGGTGATGACAGCGGGTTACCTGCTACTCCAACTCCCTACCCTCTACCTGGAAATGCACGGCAACCCCGCCCTCACCGCCATGGGCGTCGACCAAAGCCAGGGTGCGCTGGAAGGCAAGGAGATGCGCCTGGGTGCGCCGGCCTCGGCGCTATGGGCCATCAGCACCACCGTCACCAGCAACGGCTCCGTGAATGCCATGCACGACTCGCTGATGCCACTCTCCGGTATGAACACGCTGCTGGGCATGATGACCAACTCCTTTTATGGGGGTGTGGGGGTAGGCTTCCTGAACTTCTTCGTGTTCATCATCGTGGCCGTGTTTATCTCGGGGCTGCTGGTGGGGCGCACACCTGAGTTATTGGGCAAGAAGGTGGAAGCCCGCGAGATGAAAATTGCCGTCATCATTGCGCTACTGCACCCGCTGCTGATTCTGGCCGGCACGGCCCTCACGGCCTACCTCTATGCCCGTAGCCCCGCGGATTACGCCGGCTGGCTGGCTAACCCCGGCTACCACGGCTTTTCGGAAATGCTCTACGAATTCACATCCTCGGCTGCCAACAACGGCTCGGGTTTCGAGGGGCTGGGCGACAACACGCCCTGGTGGAATATCTCCACCGGCGTGGTGCTGCTGCTGGCGCGCTACCTACCCATCATCGGGCCGGTGGCTATTGCCGGCCTGCTGGCCGCCAAGAAGTACACGCCCGAATCGGCCGGCACGCTCCGCCTCGACACGGCCACGTTCGGCCTGATGGTCTTCTTCGTCATCTGGATTATCGCCGCCCTGGCCTTCTTCCCGGCCCTGGCGCTGGGGCCACTGGCCGAGCACGTTTCAATTGGCTATTAGCTGCTGGCTGTTAGCTGTCAGCTTTCCTTCTAGCAACAAGCTACCCAATTCTCAACTGTCACTAGCTTCTGTTTTTTCTATTAAAAGCTAATAGCCTACAGCTATCAGCTAACAGCTTAATAATATGTCTTCTCTCTTTCAACCCGCGCTGGTAGCGGAGGCTACCAAGCAAGCCTTCGTGAAGCTCAACCCGCGCACGATGTTCCGCAACCCGGTGATGTTCACTGTGGAACTGGGCACGGTGGTGATGCTCGTTGTCACGCTGGGTCTGCTGTTTCGGCCCGATGCGAGCCAGGGTAGCTTCGGCTACAACTTCACGGTATTTGTGGTGCTGCTGCTCACGTTGCTGTTCGCCAACTTTGCCGAAGCCATTGCCGAAGCACGCGGCAAGGCCCAGGCCAACTCCCTGCGCAAAACCCGCCAGGACACGCCCGCCCGCCTGCGCCTCGACAACGGCAGCTTTCAGCAAATCAGCTCGGCGCAACTTCAAAAAGGCCAGATTTTCGTGGTGGAAGCCGGCGAAATCATCCCTACCGATGGGGAGATTGTAGAGGGCCTGGCTACCATCGACGAGTCGGCCATTACGGGCGAGTCGGCACCGGTGATACGCGAGGCCGGCGGCGACAAGTCCAGCGTAACGGGCGGTACCACGGTGCTGTCGGACCGCATTGTGGTGCTGGTGACTACGGCCCCCGGCGAGTCGTTTCTCGATAAGATGATTGCCTTGGTGGAAGGCGCTTCGCGGCAGAAAACGCCCAACGAAATTGCCCTTACCATCCTACTGGCTGGCTTCACGCTGGTGTTCATCATTGTGTGCGTCACGCTGAGCCCATTTGCCGATTACGCCCAGACGCCCATCGCCATTTCGGCTTTCATTGCGCTGTTTGTGTGCCTGATTCCGACTACCATTGGCGGGCTGCTCTCGGCCATTGGTATTGCGGGCATGGACCGCGCCTTGCGCGCCAACGTCATCACCAAGAGCGGCAAAGCCGTGGAAACGGCCGGCGACATCGACGTGCTGCTGCTCGACAAAACCGGCACCATCACCATCGGCAACCGCAAGGCCACCCACTTCTGGCCCGCACCGGGGGTAGACGCCCGGCAGTTCATAGAAGGCGCCACCGTCTCGTCGCTCACCGACGAAACGCCCGAGGGCAAGAGCATTGTGGCCCTGGCCCGCGAGCAGCAGATCAGCCCCGAGCAGTTGCAAGGCAGGCTGGAAGGCGCCGAACTAATCCGCTTCACGGCCGAAACCCGCAGCAGCGGCGTGACTCTCCCCGACGGCACGCGCATCCGCAAGGGCGCCGCCGACGCCATCCGTCAGCTCACCGAAAAAGCCGGCCACCCCTACCCCGCGGAAGTAGCCGAACGGGTGCAGGCCGTATCCGCCAACGGAGGTACGCCGCTGGTCGTCAGCCAAAACGACCAGGTACTGGGCGTGGTGGAGTTGCAAGACATCATCAAGCCCGGCATTCAGGAGCGGTTTGCGCGCCTGCGGGCCATGGGCATCAAAACGGTGATGGTAACCGGCGACAACCCCCTCACGGCCAAGTTCATTGCGGAGAAAGCCGGTGTTGATGACTTCATTGCCGAGGCCAAGCCCGAGGACAAGATGCAGTACATCCGTGCCGAGCAGCAGCAAGGTAGGCTGGTAGCCATGATGGGCGACGGCACCAACGACGCCCCCGCCCTGGCCCAGGCCGACGTGGGGGTAGCCATGAACAGCGGCACCCAGGCCGCCAAGGAAGCCGGCAACATGGTCGACCTCGACAACGACCCTACCAAACTCATTGAGGTAGTGGAGATTGGTAAGCAGCTGCTAATGACGCGCGGCACGCTCACCACCTTCAGCATCGCCAACGATGTGGCCAAGTACTTCGCCATTGTGCCGGCCTTGTTCATGACGGCCATTCCGGCCCTGGGCGCGCTCAACGTGATGGGGCTGCACTCCCCGCAGTCGGCCATTCTGTCGGCCGTGATTTTCAACGCCCTCATCATTCCGGCCCTGGTGCCGCTGGCCCTGCAAGGCGTGGCCTACAAACCCCTAGGCGCGGCGGCGCTGCTGCGCCGCAACCTGCTGGTGTACGGGGTAGGTGGCGTGGTAGTCCCGTTCGTCGGCATCAAGCTGATTGACCTGGTGGTCGGGCTTTTTGTGTAGTCAAAGAACATGAATTAAGACCGTCATGCTGAGCGGAGGCGCAGCCGTAGTCGAAGCATCTCTACCGCAGCGCTAATTATTTGAAAATAAGAACGTCATGCTAATCCGCCTTCGCATCGCTTAAGTAGTTCGAACGAAGCGGTAGAGATGCTTCGACAAGCTCAGCATGACAGTTACTAGCAAACATTAACAACCATGAAAACGCATTTGCTTCCTGCTTTCCGTCTCACGCTGGTACTCCTTATTGTATGCTGCGTACTCTACCCGGCCGTGGTATGGGCCGTAGCTCAAGCCGCTCCCGGCCACGGGCAGGGCGTACAGGTGTCGCATAAGGGCCGCGTGGTGGGCTTCGCCAACGTAGGCCAGAAGTTTGACCGGCCCGAGTATTTCAACTCGCGCCCCTCGGCCGTAGACTACCACGCCGACGGCTCGGGCGGATCCAATAAAGGTCCCAGCAACCCCGAGTACCTATCCACGGTACGCACCCGCGTAAGCGAGTTTCTGCGCCAGAACCCTACCCAGCAAGGCTCAGTACCCGCCGAGCTAGTGACGGCCAGCGGCTCCGGCCTCGACCCGCACCTCTCGCCGGCCGGCGCCTATGCTCAGGTAGGGCGCATTGCCCGCCTGCGCAACCTACCCGAAGCCCGCGTGCGGGCGCTGGTAGCAGCCCATATTCACGAGCCGCTGGTGGTATTTTTCGGCCCGGCCACGGTGAACGTGCTGGAGCTGAACCTAGCGCTGGACTCACTAGCTAACCGGTAGTTTATAATACATACGTTGACCTCACCCCCCGGCCCCCTCTCCTCGGGGAGAGGGGGAGCCTGACAAAAAGAGGGATGAGGGTATGAATAGTCTTTCCTACCCTCCCTCTTGCCACAACAACCTCTTACCCCAACAATGGTCTCCCCCTCTCCCCGAGGAGAGGGGGCCGGGGGGTGAGGTCACTTCACGCGCCTTATCTTGCGCAAAATCACCCCATGAAACACGTTGCATTGCTGGTGGCTGCGGCCCTAATCGGCCCCGCCGCACTGGCTCAAACAGATACCACCCAGGCCACGCCTACGCTTACCCCTCTCACCTTCTACGGTTTCGTGGATGGCTATTACGGCTACGATTTCAACCACGCCGCCACCCACGACCGACCCGCGTTCCTCTATTCCCACGACCGCCAGAACGAGTTTACCATCAACCAGGCACTGGTGGGCGTGCGCTACAACAACGACCGGGTACGCGGGGCCGTGGGGCTGCACGCGGGCACCTACGTGAGTGCCAACTATGCCGCCGAAGACCAGGTGCTCAAGCACGTATTCGAGGCGTACGCAGGCTTCCGGCCGTTTGCCAAAGCCTGGCTCGATGTGGGCATCTTCGGCTCGCACATTGGGTTTGAGTCGGCGTTGAGCAAGGACAACTGGACGCTGACCCGCTCGCTGATGGCCGAAAACTCACCGTATTACGAGTCGGGGGCCCGCTTCACCTACGAGGTGGCTCCGCAGCTCACGCTCACGGGCCTGGTGCTCAACGGTTGGCAGAACATCCGCGAAACCAACCAAGCCAAGGCCCTGGGCACCCAAATTCAGTGGAAAATCACGGACAAGCTGCTTCTCAACAGCAGCACGTTCTACGGCAACGAGCAGCCCCAGGACTCCGTTATCCGCCGCCGCTACTTCCACGATTTCTACCTCACCTACGCCGCTACCAGCCGCCTGAGCGTGGCGGGCGTGTTTGATGTGGGCAAGCAGCAGAGCCAGGGTCGCCGCGGCTACGACACGTGGCATACCGGCGCGGCCTTCGTGAAATACCAGCTCAGCGACCAATTTTCCACTACCCTGCGCGGCGAGTACTACTATGCCGAGCGTGGGGTGTTCATCAACAACATCACGCCGGCCCGCACCGACGTGGATTTCCGCACCAGCGGCGGCTCCCTCAACCTCGACTACCTGCCTACCCCCAACGTGGCCGTGCGGGTAGAGGGCCGCTACCTGCGCGCCCGCAACGCCATTTTTCAGCACGACGACGGTTTTAGCCGCAACTACGGCAACCTGACCACCAGCGTGGCGCTGTCGTTCTAAGCGGCGGACAATCCGCTACCTTCTCATGAGCACTGCTGTTTCCCCCGTCGTCTCCCCCTCTGCTACTACTTCCGTGCACGAGCGCGTGACGGCGGCGGGCTTGCTGGTGGCGCTGGGCATTGTGTACGGCGACATTGGCACTTCGCCGCTGTACACTGTGCGGGGCGTATTTGTGAGCCAGCCCGTGACGGAGGCTGTGGTACTGGGCACAATCTCCTGCGTCATCTGGACGCTCACGCTGCTGACCACGGTGAAGTATGTGCTCATTGCGCTACGGGCCGATAACCACGGCGAGGGCGGCATTCTGGCGCTGTACGCCCGCTTGCGGCAGTTGCCGGTACGGCGGCTCTACCTCCCGGCCATTGTGGGGGCGGCGGCCCTGCTGGCCGATGGCATCATTACGCCGCCTATTTCCGTGGCATCGGCCATAGAAGGACTGCGCATCCTGAAACCCGACCTGAACACGGTGCCTATTGTGGTAGCCATTCTGGTGGCCTTGTTTGCGTTTCAACAATTTGGCACCCAAATCATTGGCAAGCTGTTCGGGCCGGTAATGGCGCTGTTTTTCTCGATGCTGGCTGTGCTAGGCGTGGTGCATCTGGTACAGGAGCCCAGCATTTTACGTGCATTCAGTCCGCACTACGCCTTGGCTATGATTACGCAGGTGCCCGGCGCGTTCTGGCTGCTGGGCTCCATCTTCCTGTGCAGCACCGGGGCCGAGGCGCTGTACGCCGACATGGGCCACGTGGGTAGGCGCAACATCTACGGCTCCTGGACTTTCGTCAAAACGTGCCTGATTCTCAACTACCTAGGGCAAGGCGCGTGGCTGCTGCGCCACCTGGGGCCACCGTTGGGCGAACAAAATCTGTTCTTTTTGCTGCTACCCCAGTGGGCGCTACTACCCGCCATCGGGCTGTGCACGCTGGCTACCATCATTGCATCACAGGCCCTGATTTCGGGCTCGTTTACGCTCGTGATAGAGGCGTTGCGGCTGCACTTTTGGCCCAAGGTACGGGTGCAGTACCCTACCGAGCTGCGCGGCCAGGCCTACGTGCCCAGCCTGAACTGGCTGCTCTGCGCCGGCTGCGTGGGCGTGGTGCTCTACTTCCGCGAGTCGGGCCGGATGGAGGCCGCGTTTGGGCTGGCCGTTACCGTCACCATGCTCATGACCACCGTGTTGCTTGCCTATTATCTGCGCCTGCGCCGCACGGCCGTTGGCTGGATTGTGACGCTGATTGGCACGTATCTCCTTATTGAAGGCTCATTTTTGATAGCCAACCTGGCCAAGTTTGCTCACGGCGGCTGGTTGAGCGTGCTGCTGGCCGTGGTGTTGCTGCTGGTGATGCTGAGCTGGATAGCCGGCCAACGGATTCGCAACGAGCTGACCGAGTTTACGGGTCTGGCGGAGTGGGTACCCCTGCTCCGCCAGCTCAGCAACGACCATTCGGTGCCCAAATACGCTACCCATTTGGTATACCTCACTAAATCGGAAAACCCTGATTTGGTAGAGAACGGGGTGATTCACAGCATCTTCAAGAAGCGCCCTAAGCGGGCCGATGTGTACTACCTGGTGCACGTGACGACGACCGACGAGCCGTATACGCGTCGCTACCACGTTACGCACGTGCTGCCCAACGAGCTGGTTCGCATCGACTTTTACCTGGGCTTCCGCGTTGATCATGCCCTGAACTACATGTTCCGCCAGGTGGTAACCGAGCTGGTGCAGCGGCGCGAGGTCGATATCACGTCGCGCTTCGAGTCGCTACGGGGGCAGGATGTAACCGGCGATTTTCAGTTTATCATCCTCAACAAAACCCTACCCTACCAGTACCTGCTGCGCGGTTGGCAGCGCATGGCCCTGCGCCTGCACGGGTGGCTGAAGCGGCTGGGCGCATCCGAAACCGAAAGCTTCGGCCTCGACAATAGCACTTTTACCGTGGAAAACGTGCCGCTGCACATGCCGCCGCGCCCCGAGCTACACCTCACCCGCGACTAATCTTTCTCCGATGACCAGCACCGAGCAAGCCCTGCGCGATACGTCTGCCGAGCGGTTTCTGCACCTTGTGCAGGCCAAGCGCCGCGGTACCCTGAAGGTGTACCTGGGCCTGGCCGCTGGGGTAGGCAAAACCTACCGCATGCTGCAAGAAGCCCACGACCTGCACCAGCACGGCGTGGATGTGCTGCTGGGCTACATCGAAACGCACCAGCGCGCCGGCACCGTGGCCCAGCTGCGCAACGTGCCTCTGCTGCCGCGCAAGCAGCTGTTCTACAAAGGCAAGGCACTGGAAGAAATGGACCTGGAAGCCATTGTGCAGCGCCGCCCGCAGGTGGTGGTGGTGGATGAGCTGGCCCACACCAATGTGCCCGGCTCGCGCCACGAAAAGCGTTGGCAGGACGTGGAATACCTGGTGCAGCAGGGTATTTCGGTAATTACGGCCGTGAACGTGCAGCACCTGGAAAGCCTGCACGACCAGGTGCTGCGCATCACGGGCACCGACGTGACCGAGCGCATTCCTGACCGCCTCCTGAGGCAGGCCGACGAGGTGGTGAACGTGGACCTGACCGTGGGTGAACTGCGCACCCGCCTGGAGGAAGGCCGCATCTACCACGCCGCCAAAATACCCACTGCCCTCAACGGCTTTTTTCAGGCCGAAAATCTGTTGCAGCTCCGGCGCTTGGCCGTGCGCGAGGTAGCGCAGCTACTGGGCCAGCAGGTGGCTTCCGATGCCGGCGGCGCGCCCGCCGTGGCCGCCCCCCGCCGCACCGACGACCGGCTGCTGGCCTGCATCAACTCCAACGAGCGCGCTGCCCGCGAAATCATCCGCAAAACCTCGCGCCTGGCCGATCAGCTGGGCGCGGCCGTGTGGTACGTGCTTTACGTGCAAACTGCCCGCGAAACCGCCGACCGCATCGGGCTAGCTACCCAGCGGCACCTATTGAAAAACCTACAGCTAGCTACCGAGCTGGGCGCGCAGATTTTGCGGGTGAAGGACAATGACGTGGTAGGCGCCATTCGGCAAGTGGCGCAGGAAAAAAACGCTACCCTGCTGGTGTGCGGCATCACCGGCGAAAAAGGATTGTGGGAGCAGGTCAGTCGGCGTAGCGTGACGCACGACTTGCTCCGCGCGGTGGCCCGCACCACCCCTACCCTCGACGTGTATTTGGTAACGTATTGACGACAGCATTGCGCGTCGTGCGCCGCACGACCAAACCGACTTCCCGAACAGCTTCATCATGAATCTTAAAACGAAAATCAACCTGGGCTTTTTGGCGATGCTGCTGCTCGTGCTCAGCATTGGGGGATATGCGTGGTATTCGCTGCGCCAGCTCGACCGTAGCTCCCGCGATGCCCTCACGGCCAACGTATACTCTCTGGAGCTAGGCCACCGCATGCTCCGCAGCCTCGACCAGCTGGCTGGGCAGCCCATCCAAGACACCACCGGTACCGCCCAGCTGATGAATCTGGTGCAGCAGGAGGCCCGCAACGTGACCGAGCCCGGCGAGCAGCAGGTAGCCGATGCGCTAGTGCGTGGCACGCAACAGTTAGTGCGAACCCAACAGGCTGCGCAAAATGGTCAATTGCAATCAGCTGCCGCATCTCCCTTGGTGGAGCTACGGGCGCTTACCTACCGCGTCATTTCCCTGAACACGGAGGCGCTTACCCGCAAAACGGAAGCCGCCAACCAACGCACCGACCGGTCCAATCGTAACCTGTTAGTGTTCATCACCTTAGCCACATTGCTGGCGCTGGCACTGGCGAGCAGCGTGCCCGAAATAGCCGTGCAGCCTCTGCGCAAGCTCACGGCCGCGCTGGGCCACGCCACCGAGCGCAACTTTTCGGCCACCATTCCGCAGGAAAGTCGCGACGAGTTTGGGCAGGTAGCGCGGGCCTTCAACCAGATGCTGGCCCAACTGCGCGAGTACCGCACCTCCACCACCGCCGAGCTGATTACGGAGCGCAACCGCGCCGCCAGCATCGTAGACACCCTGGACGAAGGCCTGTTGCTGCTCGACGAAAACCGGCGGATTCTGCTGGCCAACCCCGTGATGTGCGAACTGCTGGCCCTACCCGCCACCCGGCTCGTGGGCCAGTCGGCGACTCAGATGCGCCTCGAAAACGATTTGCTGCACACGCTCCTCCTACCTCTGGATGCGCCCAACCAGGCTGCGGCCGTGGCGGCAGCTCCTCTGCTGCACATTGCCCAGCGCGGCGAGGAAGCGTTTTATCAGCTGGCCGCGCAAGACCTCGTTTCTTATAATGAGGCCACCGACAAAACCGAGTTGGTAGGCCAAATGCTGACCCTGCGCAACGTATCGGATTTCAAAAAGCTGGATCAGGTGAAGTCTGATTTCTTAGCTACGGTGTCGCACGAGTTGAAAACGCCCCTATCGAGCATCAACCTGAACGCCCGCCTGCTTCAGGATGAGCGCCTACCCGCCGACGAGCGCCAGCGCGTAACCACCCACATCCGCCAGGAAACCCAGCGGCTGCAACGTATGGTGGCCGAGTTGCTAGCCGTGTCGCGCCTCGATGCCGGGGCCGGCATTCAGCTTGATATGCGCCCTACTAGCCTGGCCGAAATCGTAGCTTACGCCACCGATACCGTGCGTCCTCAGCTCACTGACAAAAAGCTCCGGCTAGAGTTGGAACTGCCGCCTACCCTCCCCGCCGTGCGTGCCGACGTGGAAAAGACCACTTGGGTGCTCATTAACTTACTTGCCAACGCCATTCGCTATTCGCCTAGTGAAGAAGTACTGACCGTAACTGCCACCGCCACCGGCGGCTTTGTGCAGGTGCAGGTAGTGGACCATGGCCCTGGCATTGCCGCCGAACACCACGAGCGCATCTTCCAGCGCTTCGCCCAGATTCCGGACAAAGCAGGATACCGGGGTGGCTCGGGCCTGGGTCTGAGCATCGCCCGCGAGTTCATTACTACCCAGGGCGGGCGGCTGTGGGTGGAGAGCGAATTGGGCAGCGGCAGCCGATTCTGTTTCACGTTGCCGGTGGTGACTGGGTAGCCCGCGCACGCGCAAGCGGCACGTAGAAATAGCATAGACTTATTTTATTTGTTTACCCTGTTTCCAATAACTTTGTTTTATAATTATTTTCATTTCACCTCTTTTACCAATGCCCAGATTATTACCGTTTTTCTTGCTTTTATTAACGCTTTTTGCTTGTCAAAAAGAAGATGATGCGGATGAGCCAAAAAGCTACTCCGACAAAATTGTATTGCAGGATTTAGTGTTGGCCGGCGACTCTATTAAACTGACTTGGTCCAAATTGGAAGATGCTACCCTAAAGGAATACCGAGTAGTGCGACGTGAGGAAACAAATGGACCAGAAAGTATTTTAAATCGTTTTTATCCTCCTTCCGGCTCCTCACTGGCGACCGGATTTACGGATGACGCCGTGCCGTATGTACCTACCCTCGAATACCAGGTGGTGGGCGTATTGACCTCCGGACAGACGGTTACCAGCAACATCGTTACACACAAGCGCCCGGAGATTAAAATTATCAATGCCGTTCCGTTTGATGTTCAGTTTGACAGTCAGCGAAGAGTATTATATTTTTTCGAGAATGACGGCAAAATATCACAATATGATCTTGCCAAAAGTCAAGTAACCAAATCCATTAAAACCGATGCCACTATCGGGTACTGCGATTTTGCTACCTACAACGGCACGCCGGAGCTGTATGTGCCGCGCAACGATGGCTGGATTTTTATCTATAATGCAGAGACGCTAGACAAGATTGATCAGCTTAACGTCGGCTCGCCGGCTACGTGCGTGGTAGCCAATCATGACCTGCTATTTGTAGCGGCCAACAACTCGTCTTGGCCGTATCGTCCTGTTCAAGTATACAGCCGGGCCTCTAAAACGCTGGTATCGCAGAGCACCTATTATACCAGCGGTAACCCGCGCCTCAAGCGTATTCCCAACACGGACACTGAGTTGCTGAGCATAGGCAGCAGCAACCAGCAGTACTACAGTTTTTCTCCAAAAGGCGATTTACTCAACCAGTCTCAAGGCTATTACAGCAATTATCCGCTGGATGCCAACATCCTCGAGCTGTTTCCCTCGAGCCGAAAGTACTTGTCGTCTTCGTCGGGCGTTATCTATTCTATTTCCCAGGGCTACGAGGCAAGCCTACCGAAGGGGAATCTGGCCTACACCAGTTTCCTTATTGATGCCGCCGAGCGATATATCTACGCAGGCACTAGCACCAAAAGCGTGGAGGTGTACACCAACAATAACTACGTGCAAACACGCTCCATCAAAACGAAAGCCTACCCGTACCGCTTGTTCCAGGATGGTAGCAACGGCCTACTATGCATCAGCAGCACCACACCAAGTGCGAGTATTTACTATTATAATACGCCGAGTAAATTTGTAATAGAGCAGCTGCGGTAGCCCTAGCTCCAAGGCCTTACGCACGCCACGCCACGCACCCTGAGGAATACGCAGGGTTGCGTGGCGTTTTTTTTAGTTACTGCTGTTACGCAGCGTCGTCGTTCCGGGAGCGCGCGAGAGCAGTTGACGGGCGCAACTGGAGGATGAGCAGCAGTATCTTCATCATGCTAAGAGCACTTATAACTGAAGCATCATTTTATCGAAAAAACCCATTTTTATTGAAAATAATATAAATAATACCACTAAAACAAGCTACCCGTATGGCAAATCGAACATTTTGTTATAACTTAAATTTTTAGCTAGGCTGCACTACTTCTGGTTGCGGTATCAGGCTATTCTTTCGCGATGAAACTTACCGGTGACAACCAGCAGGGACTGTACCGTCCGGAATTCGAACACGACTCCTGCGGCACGGGCTTTATAACGGCCATTGACGGACAAAAATCCCATCAAACCATCTCCGATGCCCTCACCATGCTCGAGAACATGGAGCACCGAGGCGCCTGTGGCTGCGATTCCGACTCGGGCGATGGGGCGGGCATTTTGTTCCAGCTCCCGCACGAGTTTTTGCTCGATGAATGCATTGACCAGGCCGTGCGCCTACCCGAGCCGGGCCAGTATGGGGTAGGCATGCTGTTCCTACCCAAGCGCATTGCCACCTACGCCGCCTGCAAAACTATTATTACAGAAGTAGCTGCCCAATTGGGCGTGCCGGTGCTGGGTTCTCGCAAAGTGCCCGTCAACCCGGCCGGTATCGGCGAAACGGCGCTTTCGGCCGAGCCGCACGTGGAGCAGGTGTTCTTTGGCCGCCCCACCGGCTTAGCCACCGACGACGATTTTGAGCGCAAGCTCTACGTGCTGCGCCGCGCCATCAACAAGCGCGTGAACGAGACGGTGGATTTGGGCAACGAGACATTCTACTTCACCTCGCTTTCCTGCCGCGTCATTGTCTATAAAGGTCAGCTCACCACCTACCAGGTGCGCTCCTACTACCCCGACCTGTCGGATGCGCGGGTGGTATCGGCGTTTGGCATGGTGCACTCGCGCTTCTCTACCAACACCTTCCCTAGCTGGAAGCTGGCCCAGCCCTTCCGAATGCTGGCCCACAACGGCGAAATCAACACGCTGACCGGCAACCTGAACTGGTTCTACGCCGGCCTGCGCTCCATCTCCTCGGCCTACTTCACGCCGGAGGAAATGGAATTGCTGTTGCCCGTTATCGATAACAACCAGTCGGACTCGGCTTGCCTGGATAACATCATTGAGATTCTGCTGCACTCGGGCCGCTCCCTACCCCAGGTGATGACCATGCTGGTGCCCGAGGCCTGGGATGGCAATGACCAGATGGACGCGCTGAAAAAAGCGTACTACGAGTTCAACGCTACCCTGATGGCGCCCTGGGACGGCCCCGCCGCCCTCACCTTCACCGACGGCCACATCATCGGCTCGATGCTGGACCGCAACGGCCTGCGCCCTTTGCGCTACACCATTACCAATGATAACCGCATTATTGTAGCCTCCGAGGCTGGCGTACTGGATATTCCGGCGCACACTGTTGTGCGCAAGGGCCGCTTGCAGCCGGGCAAGATGCTGCTGGTAGATATCGAAGCCGGCCGCATCATCACCGACGAGGAAATCAAGCACCACATTGCCAGCCGGCAACCCTACGGGCAATGGCTGGAAAACTATAAAATCCGGCTGGAGGAGCTGCCCGAGCCGCGCCTGGCTTTCACTGGCCTCAACGCGGAGGCTGTGTTCAAATACCATCAAGTGTTTGGGTACAGCCGGGAGGACATCGACACGCTCATTAAGCCAATGGCCCTGGAAGCCAAGGAACCCATTGGCTCGATGGGTACCGATGTGCCGCTGGCGGTACTCTCGGACCGGCCGCAACACTTGAGCAGCTACTTCAAGCAGTTCTTTGCCCAGGTAACCAACCCACCTATCGACCCCATCCGGGAGCGGTTGGTGATGAGCCTGGCGACCTTCATGGGTAACAACGGCAACATCCTGGACGAGGACAAGATGCACTGCCACTGCGTGGCCCTGCAACAGCCGGTGCTCACCAACACCGAGCTGGAAAAGCTGCGCAGCATCGATACGGGCATGTTCAATGCCAAGACCCTGCAAACCTACTTCCGCGCTGATGGCAAGCCCGGTTCCTTGGAGGCTGGTTTGGCCCGCTTGTGCCGCTATGCCGAGGACGCGGTGGAGGACGGCTTTGAAGTGCTGATTCTGTCTGACCGCGCCCTGGACTCGGAGCACGCCGCCATTCCGTCGCTGCTAGCCGTGTCGGCCGTGCACCACCACCTGATTCGGAAGGGCTACCGCGGGGCCGTGGGCCTGGTAG
The DNA here is from genome assembly GCF_014217645.1 of Hymenobacter sp. NBH84. Taxonomy (NCBI): domain Bacteria; kingdom Pseudomonadati; phylum Bacteroidota; class Cytophagia; order Cytophagales; family Hymenobacteraceae; genus Hymenobacter; species Hymenobacter sp. NBH84. The sequence continues at coordinate 1,202,222 of NZ_CP043644.1, read as the reverse complement.
TGGAAGCCGGCGACGTGTGGGAAGTGCACCACTTTGCCTGTTTGCTGGCTTTCGGCGCCACGGCCATCAACCCCTACTTGGCGCTGGCCACCATCAAGACCATGCAGGCCGCGGGGCAGTTTGAAACGAAGCTGGACGCGCCCGCGCTGGTGAAAAACTACATCAAGGCGGTGTGCGATGGGTTGCTCAAGATCTTCTCCAAGATGGGCATCTCTACCCTGCAATCGTACCACGGCGCGCAGGTGTTCGAGATTCTGGGCCTCAACCAGGAGGTAGTAGACCGCTACTTCTGCGGCGCCGTAACGCGCATTGGTGGCCTGGGCCTTGATGAAATTGCTCGCGAAACCCTCTACAAGCACCACCACGGTTTCCACGACAACTCGCCCGAGCAGGTGCGCTTGCTACCCGAGGGCGGCCTCTACCAGTGGAAGCGTCGGGGCGAAGCGCACTTGTTCAACCCTCAAACGGTGCACCTGTTGCAATACGCCACCCGCACCGACGACTACAAGACGTACCAGAAGTACGCCCGTCTCATCAACGAGCAGACCGAAAAGGCCTTCACCATTCGGGGCTTGTTGCACTTTGCCAAGCACCGCAACGCCGTGCCGCTGAGTGAGGTAGAGCCGGCTGAAAGCATTATGCACCGCTTTGCTACCGGCGCCATGTCGTTTGGCTCCATTTCGCACGAGGCGCACAGCACGCTGGCTATTGCCATGAATCGCATTGGCGGCAAGAGCAACACCGGCGAGGGTGGCGAGGACCCCATGCGCTACGAAAAGATGGCCAACGGCGACTCCATGCGCTCGGCCATCAAGCAGATTGCCTCGGCCCGCTTCGGCGTGACGGCGCACTACCTCACCAACGCCGACGAGTTGCAAATCAAGATGGCGCAGGGTGCCAAGCCCGGCGAGGGCGGCCAGCTGCCCGGCCATAAGGTAGACGAGTGGATTGCCAAGACGCGCCACTCCACGCCGGGGGTAGGGCTGATTTCGCCCCCGCCCCACCACGACATCTATTCTATTGAGGACTTAGCCCAGTTGATCTTCGACCTGAAGAACGCCAACCGCGCCGCCCGCATCAACGTGAAGCTGGTGAGCAAGGCAGGGGTAGGCACCATTGCCGCCGGGGTGGCCAAGGCCCACGCCGACGCCATCCTGATTGCCGGCTACGACGGCGGCACGGGCGCCTCGCCCATCAGCTCTATCAAGCACGCCGGCCTACCCTGGGAGTTGGGCCTGGCCGAAGCGCACCAGACCCTGGTGCGCAACCGCCTGCGCAGCCGCGTAGTGCTGCAAGCCGACGGCCAGGTGAAAACCGGCCGCGACCTGGCCGTGGCAGCTCTGCTGGGCGCCGAGGAATGGGGCGTGGCCACGGCCGCCCTCATTGCCGGTGGCTGCGTGATGATGCGCAAATGCCACCTCAACACCTGCCCCGTAGGGATTGCCACCCAAGACCCCGAGCTGCGCAAGCTGTTCACCGGTCAGGCCGACCATATCGTGAACCTGTTTCGGTTTATGACCGAGGAATTGCGCGAGATTATGGCCGAATTGGGCTTCCGCACGGTGAACGAGATGATTGGCAAGGTGCAGTACCTGAAAGTGCGCGATGACATCGACCACTGGAAGGCTCGTACCATCGACCTGTCGGGTATGTTGCAGTTGGTGTTGAACCCTGGCGGCGGCACCCTCTACAACAGCGAAACCCAAGACCACGGCCTCGACAATATCCTGGATTGGCAGTTGCTGGAGCACGCCCAACCAGCCCTAGAAGGGCGCGAGCCGGTATTTGCAACCTTCCCGGTCAAGAACACCGACCGCACCCTGGGCACGCTGCTTTCCAACGAAATTACCAAGCGCTACCACGCCGCCGGCCTCCCCGAAAACACCCTCAACTACAAGTTCACTGGCTCGGCCGGGCAGAGCTTCGGTGCGTTCTGCGTGAAGGGCCTGGCGTTTGAACTGGAAGGTGAGGCCAACGACTACGTGGGCAAAGGCCTGAGCGGTGCTCAGCTCACCATCTACCCCGACAAGAACAGCGGCTTTGTGCCGGAGCAGAACATCCTGATCGGCAACGTGGCGTTGTACGGCGCTACCAGCGGCGAGCTGTTTGTGCGCGGGCAAGCCGGCGAGCGGTTTGCGGTGCGCAACTCCGGCGCCACCGCCGTGGTGGAAGGGGTAGGCGACCACGGCTGTGAGTATATGACCGGTGGCCGCGCCCTTATTTTGGGCAAAACTGGCCGCAACTTCGCGGCCGGCATGAGCGGCGGCATTGCCTGGGTGTACGACGAAGACGGCACCTTCCGCGAGAACTGCAACATGGAAATGGTGGAGTTGGAGGGCCTCGACACCGAGGATGAGGACCACATCCAGACGCTGCTGCGCAAGCACCAGCACCTCACTGGCAGCCAGCTGGCGGCCTACCTGCTGGGCAACTGGCAGGAAGCCGCCGGCAAGTTCCGCAAGGTGTTCCCTGTGGAGTATAAGAAGGTGCTGAAAATGGCCAAATACGAACCCGCGCGGTAGGGGCGCCTTGCAGGCGCCCGTCGTGCTGGTGTTCACCCCACCCCCCGGCCCCCTCCCCTCCGGGAGAGGGGGAGCTAGCCGACGAAATATTACATAGTGAATGGTAAATGCTCGTTGAGCAGCATTCAATACAATACTTAAGTACTCAGAAAGCCCTATCGCCTGGCACCCCCTCTCCCGGAGGGGAGGGGGCCGGGGGGTGGGGTGAACACCAGCACGACCCATGTCCCACATCACCGGTTTCAAAGAGTTTCCCCGCGTTCTACCCCCCAAAGTGTCTCCTACCGAGCGGGTGCGCCACTACCAGGAGTTTATTGGGATGTACTCGGAGGCGGAGCTGAACCACCAGGCGGCTCGCTGCATGGACTGCGGCATTCCGTTCTGCCACTCGGGCTGCCCGCTGGGCAACATCATTCCTGAGTTCAACGACGCTGTGTACCAGCAGGACTGGCAGGAAGCCTACCGCATTCTGGCGTCTACCAACAACTTTCCGGAGTTTACGGGCCGCATTTGCCCCGCACCTTGCGAGTCGGCGTGCGTGCTGAGCATCCATAGCCAGCCGGTTGCTATTGAGGAAATCGAAAAGCACATCATCGAAATTGCCTTCGAGAAGGGCTTTGTGCAGCCTACGGCGCCTCTGCTGAAAACCGGTCAGACGGTGGCTGTGGTAGGCTCGGGTCCGGCGGGGCTGGCCGCGGCGGCGCAGCTGGTGAAGGCGGGCCACACCGTCACGGTATTCGAGCGCGACGACCGGCCGGGCGGCCTGCTGCGCTACGGCATTCCCGATTTCAAGCTGGAAAAATGGGTGATTGACCGCCGCATTGAGCTGCTGGAAAAAGACGGCGTGGTATTCCGGTGCAACGTGGAGGTAGGCAAAGACATTTCGGCCGATGAGCTGACCAATAGTTTCGATGCTGTGGTGCTGGCCGGGGGCGCTACCATCCCGCGCGACCTCACCATTCCAGGCCGCGACCTGCATGGCATCTACTTCGCCATGGACTACCTCAACCAGCAAAACAAGCGCGTAAGCCAGCCCGACTGGGCCCACGACCCCATCCTAGCCACCGACCAAGATGTGGTCGTAATTGGTGGCGGCGACACCGGCTCCGACTGTGTGGGCACGGCCAACCGCCAGGGCGCCCGCTCGGTGCGGCAGTTTGCTATGATGATGGAGCCACCCACCGAGCGCACCAAGCACATGCCTTGGCCTACCTACCCCTTGCTACTGAGCACTACTAGCTCGCACGAAGAAGGCTGCGAGCGGCATTGGGGTGTGAACACCAAGGCCTTTTTGGGCGATATGCAAGGCAACCTGCGCGCCCTGTTGGTCACGGACATCACCTGGGAAACCGACGAGCGGGGCAAGCGCGTAAAGTTTGAGGAAATTGCTGGCTCGGAGCGCGAAATTCCGGCGCAGCTGGCTTTCTTGGCCATTGGCTACCTACACCCGAAGCACGATGGTCTACTCACCGACCTGAAGGTGGAGCTGGACGAGCGCGGCCACGTGCAAGCCACTGAGCGCGACTACCGCACCAACGTAGACAAGGTGTTTGTAGCCGGTGATGCGCGCCGAGGGCAGTCGTTGGTGGTATGGGCCATTTCGGAAGGTAGGGAGGCCGCCCGGCAAGTAGATCTGTTCCTGACCGGCAAAACCGCCCTACCCAGCAAGGACGCAGTAGGCATGTTTGCTTAAAATTATTTCCCGCCGAGGTTCGCGGAGGCAAAACGCCGAGGTTCGCAGAGTTCTAACGATGGTCGTCGTTAGAACTCTGCGAACCTCGGCGTTTTGCCTCCGCGAACCTCGGCGGGAAATTTTCTTCCCCAACTTTCCGTTCTTGCCAGCATGAAACGTTTGCTGTTCCCGCTGCTGCTGCTGCCTACCCTCGCCTACCCCCAGAAACTGCGCCGCTTGGTCACGTACCAAGACTCGACTAAGACGAGAGTGCGCGAGGTGTACTCGGCCATTGTGGCCGGCGACACCGTGATGGAAGGCCCCTACAAGCGCTTCTACCGCTCGGGCGCGTTGGAAGCCCAAACCAGTTACCGCGCTGGCAAAGCAGATAGCGCCTATGTGGAGTTTTTTCCGGATGGCAAAAAGCGAGTAGAAGTGACCTTTCGGCAGGGCGAGCGGCAGGGGCCGTTCAAGACGTTCTACAACTCGGGCCAGGTGGCCCAGGAGGGCACCTACACCAACGACCAGCCCACCGGCACGCTGCGCTACTACCATCCGGATGGTAAAATCAAGATGGAAACCACCCTAGCCAATGGGCAGCCGGCGGGCACTGTGCGGGAGTTGTATCCGTCGGGCAAGGTGCGGTCCGAAATCACCTACGCCAACGGGCAGCCCAACGGACCATCCAAAACCTACTACGAAAACGGCCAGCTACAAAGCGAGTCGATGTACCGGGGCGGCTTGCTCACGGGCTCCTACAAAACCTACTACCCCAACGGCCAGGTAGAAACCGAGGTGCAGGCCGATGCTAAAGGCAAGGGCACCTACCGCAGCTACTACCCTTCCGGCAAGCTCCGCACCGAGGGGAGCTATGCCGCGGCTACCCTCCAGCAACGAGCCGTATCGAACCCATTGGGCGACAACAGCACCAAAGCCCCCACAGCCAACCTGGGCGGCACCAGCAACCTCGATGGTCCCGCCAAATCATACTACGAGAGCGGAGCCTTGAAAAGCACGATGACCTATAAGAACGGCACGCTGGTAGGCACCCAAAAGGATTTCTACGAGTTGGGGAAGGTGGAGCAGGAAATCGAGTACAGCAACCAGGCCCGCGACCGGAAGCTGACCACTTACTATCCAGCCGGAGCCCTGAAAGCAGAGCAACAGTTCAAGAACAATCAACCGGCGGGCACGTGGCGCACGTTTTTCCCCGATGGCAAGCAGCCCCATTTTGTAGACCCCTACCAAAACGGCAAGCTGGTAGGCGAACGGCTGGAATACTTCGAGAACGGCACCGTGCAAAGCCGCGTGACGTATGAAAACGGCCGCCCAACCGGCCTGAAGCAAGAGTTTTACCCATCGGGCAAGCTTAAGAGCGAAACCAACTACGCCAAAGGCCTGAAAGTCGGCCCCTACCGCCAGTTGCGCGAGGATGGTACTTTAGAGGAAGCAGGCGCCTTCCGCAACGGCAAGCAAACCGGCGTGTGGACGTATTACAAAGCTGATGGCAAAGCGGTACAGGAAAAGAAAACATTCCGCAACGGGCAGGTAGTAACACCGGGAGCCAAATAGCCAATTTATTCCGCCCCGAAGCGAAGGAGCATAAAAGAGGGAGTGAAAGGGAGCAGGCTAACTGATAAAGTTAGTTCTCCTTTCTCACTCCCTCTTTTATGCTCCTTCGCTTCGCGTAAGATTCTTTAGTTAAAGTATATCAACTAAATAGCTATTCGCAGGCAACCGTGCTGTGAAACCTCGCATCTACCATATCAAATACCATCTCTTCCGGTCTATATATAGAAAAACGAAAATAAATTTACCTAGTACCTTGCGTTGCATAGTACCTTATACTACCTTTGAATCACTAACCTAAGATACCTGCTGTGGCGCCCGATTCTCTACCGGCGTCGCCCGCCACGGCCACCGGACACCGCCCCGCCAACCGGGTTGGGCTGCTGATTGCGCTCTGGAAAAATTATACTTTTCCGAGTTACAGTCTTTCGTGTTTCGGTTTGTGGAGTTGCTTGCAAGCAGCTTCCCCCCTGCGTGTGTACTTACTCTGGTGGCAATGCCCCTCCCCCTTGACGGAACCGCGGCCGTTGGGCTGGCCTCGCATTGCCGGATTTTTCATCCAACTCACCACTCCGATGAACTCCTTCCTGACTTTTCGCCGGGCACTGCGGTGCCTGGGGCTCCTCGTTATGCTCTTTCCGCTGACCGCCTGGGCCCAAACTGCCGGCACCATAACCGGCACGCTACTCGATGCCGCCAACAACCAGCCCCTACCCTTTACGACCGTAGTGCTTCTGCAAGCGCGGGACAGCAGCCAAGTAGCCACCGGCACGCAAACCGCTGAAAATGGCACCTTTACCTTAGAGCCCGTGCAGCCTGGCTCCTACCTGTTGCGCACCTCGGCAGTGGGCTACGGCACTCTGCGCCGGGCGGTTACCATCACGGCCGCCGCGCCTACCATGCGTCTGGGCACATTGCGGCTGGCTTCTACGACCACCAAGCTAGGCGAAGTGACTGTGACGGGTGAACGGGCTGCTGTGGTGGATAACCTTGATAAGAAGGTGATTAACGTGGACAAGGACCTAAACAGCGCCGGCGGTACGGCCGTGGACGTGCTGCAAAACGTACCCTCCGTGGCCGTGGACCAAAACGGGCAAGCTACCCTGCGCGGCGCCGACGTGGCCATCTACCTCGATGGCAAGCCGGCTCCATCCAACTTCCGGCTGGAGCAGTTGCCAGCCAGCCGCATCGAGAACGTGGAGGTTATTACCAACCCCTCGGCGCGCTACCCCGCGGCCGGTGCGGGTGGGGTCATCAACATCACACTTAAAAAGCAGCAGAAAGACGGCTGGAATGGCCAGGCGGCCGGTATTCTGGGCACGCGGGAAAAGTATAACCTGTCGCTGAGCGCCAACCGCAAGCTGGGTAAGCTCAACTTCTTCGGCAGCTACGATGCCAACGACAACCACTACCGGGGCGAATCAGATCTGCGCCAGGCGGCTACGGTAGAAGGTCTTACCACGCGCACCGACCAGAACGGCCGCAGCCTACGCCACCAGCAATACCACGGCGGCCGCTTCGGGGTAGACTACGACCTCACAAAAGACCAAAAAATCACGGTTTCGGCCGATCTGAGCCAGAGCCGGGGTTCTTCGCGGGAAAATCTGAATACTATCCTCACCCGTGGTACCGATGCCCCACTGGCCCTGCGCAACCTGGGCTACTCCAACGAAAAGCAGCACCAATCGGTGTACTCGGTGGACTACCGCCGCACCTGGGCCGAGCACAAAGGCCGCGAGCTGACCGCCAACGTTAGCCTCGTAGATGTAGGCGTGGATGTGCAGGTAGGACAGCGCGTGCTGGATGGCCCCGCCTCCTACCCCCGCCAGGAACGCCGGCAGTTGTATGGCGTAGGCATCAACGTCCTGCAAGGTCAAGCCGACTACGTACACCCGCTAGGCGAGAAAGGCCGCCTGGATGTGGGCCTGCGTAACGAGTCGTGGTGGTCGGATGGCACAACGGACTACCTTCTGCAAGCTGGTGAAAACGAAGCCTTTGTTCGACTTGATAATCAGTCGTTTGCCTACCGCTACCAGCAGCATGTGCAGGCCGGCTATGCCACCGCCCAGCAGGAATTTGGCAAGTGGAGTCTGCAAGGCGGGCTGCGGGCCGAGCACACTACCCTCGATGGGCGCGTGCTACCCAACACTGGTCAGTTCACCCAGCGCTACCTCAATCTGTTTCCCACGGCTACCTTGGTGCGCACCCTACCCGGCGACCAGCGCCTGCAACTCAGCTACTCACGCCGCCTCAACCGGCCCAACTTCATGCAAGTGCTGGCCCTACCCATCTACAACGACCAGCGCAACTACCGCATCGGCAACCCCGTGCTGCGGCCCGAGTTCATCAACTCGGTGGAGCTGGGCCACCAAGCCACCTGGAAGCAGACCTCGCTGACGACCACACTGTTCTGGCGCCAGACCACGGATGCCATCCAGGCCATCCGCGCCATCGACACGGCGGCTACTCGCCTCAGTGGCCAACCCGATTTCATCACCCGCACCAGCTACCAGAACTTCGGCCAAACCAACAACTACGGCCTGGAAATGTCGTTGAATCAGCCCCTTGCAAAGTGGTGGAAAATCACGGCCAGCGGCTCGGTATACCGCAATGAGGTGACCAGCTTCCTAGGCGACGGCCGCAACCGCAGCACCGTCACGGGCACGGCTCGCCTGATGAACAGCTTCACGCCCACCAAACAGCTTGATGTGCAGCTTACTGCTAATTATCGGGCGCCGCAACTCACGGCCCAGGGCCGCTTAGCTGCTTTCCACGGCATTGATGTGGCCCTGCGCCAACGCCTGTTTGAAGACCGCGCCGCCCTTACCCTGCGGGTAAGCGACATCTTCAACACCCGTCGCAACTACACCCAACTGTATTCTGACGGCCTGGAATCCAACTTCCGCACCAAGTACGAAACGCGCGTGGGCTACCTCGGCTTCACTTGGTTCTTCGGCAACAGCAAGCCCTCCAAGAAAATCGACCAGGGGCCACAGGGCGGTGGCGGCGGTTTCGGTGGCTAAGGCTGATGAGTTGATGGGTTGATTATTGATGTGTTGGTGAGTTGATGTATCTGTGTCATCCTGAGCATTCCGCGCATCAAGCGGCGACGAAGGACCTTATCTTGTAAGAACGACTGGCGTACCAACGACTCGTTCAACTGGCATAAGGTCCTTCGTCGCCGCTTGATGCGCGGAATGCTCAGGATGACACAGATACATCATCACACAAGCACATCAGCTCATCACCCCATGCCGCTTGCTGCCCTGGTTTTATTGCTGCTCACCGGCACGCTGGTGCCCATCAACCGGAAATTCCGCGAAACACCCGGCGGTATTACGGTTTTTGTGGTATCCAACGGCCTGCATACTGATATAGTAGTGCCCACCCAGGAGGCGCGCACGGGCCTCGACTGGCGGCCATTGCTCACCGCGCCAAGCCAGCCGGCACGGCCGGCAGCCTACCCTTTCGTGGCATTTGGGTGGGGCAACGCCGGCTTTTACCGTAGCTCCCGCGGCGGGCACACGCCGGGCGTGGGCACTACCCTGCGGGCCGCCCTACCCTCGCCTACCTTGCTGCACGTGAGTTGGTGTGCCGGGCCACCGCAGCCCGGTACCCGCGTAGCAGCGTTGCGCATTTCGGCCGCGCAGTATGAGGCCCTGGCGGCTACCATTCGGGCCTCGTTTCAGGCTGATTCTGTGGGGCGCTTTGTGCCGGCCGTTATGCTTGGCTACACCGCTCAGGACCAGTTTTTTGAGGCACGCGGGCGCTACCATGTACTGCGCACTTGCAACGACTGGACGAACCGCATATTGCGGCGCGCTGGCCTGCGCGCTGCCCTTAAAGCGCCGCTAGCCGGTTCTGTACTTTACCAAGTACAACACGTTCCTAAAACAAGGAACCATTAAAGCACTTGAATAATAGTATGTTAGTTTTTATGCCGGTTTATCGGATTATTTTGATGAAAACTGATAATTTTCGATAAAAAGCTACTTTTACGTGCACTTTATATGAATCTAGCCGTTTAAGTATCATTATTCTCACTGCTCTTGCATTCGGGGTAGTAACGAATCGATCCAAATTACGATGCTGCATATTCACCGCGACCCACTGCCCGACCGCTTCCTGCTGATTCCGGCTTCCGATTCTTCGGAGTCGGCGGAGTTGGATTTATCACGGTCGTTGCACCGGGCTTCGCGTAGCGACAAACCTTCTATTTGGCTCGACTGTAGTCTGATTACGGATCAGCTTTCGGAAGATGCGGTAGACATTCTGTTGGCCTACTCTTTCATGCTACGCCAGCAAGGCCGGCAGTTGGTACTTTGCCACGCCAATGAGGCTATCCAGGCCGAATTTGCCCGCCACGACGAGGCCTCCCAGCCCAGCATTGTCTCCACCCTCCTCGATCAGCCCGACACGGAATCCGGGCAGGTCCACCATATCAGCTTGTAGCCCTAGACATCGGTCTACCGGTCGGGTTTGTGTACCTTCGCGGTTTCATTCACTTTAATGGATTAAAAGGGAAGAGTTGAAAATTAAGAATTAGCTAACTGGCCCATAGCCGGCTTTTTTAATTCTTAACTTTTGATTCTTAAGTTTTAATTGAATCAGATGAAACCCAGTATACCGCAAGGTACCCGCGACTTTGGACCGGCCGTAGTGGTCCGCCGCAACTATATTTTTGGCATCATTCGCCGCACGTTCGAGAAGTTTGGCTATGCTCCGCTCGAAACCCCTACCCTCGAAAACCTGTCGGTGCTGACGGGTAAGTACGGCGAGGAAGGCGACCAGCTGTTGTTTAAGGTGCTCAACTCGGGCAACTTCCTGAAAAAGCAGAAGGGCGATGTGGTGAAAGAGGAAGTGACGCCCGACGACTTGCTCGCCGGTGCCAAACAGGTGCTACCCAAAATCGCGGAGAAAGGCCTGCGCTACGACCTGACGGTGCCGTTTGCCCGCTACGTGGTGATGAACCGGGGCACGCTCACGTTCCCCTTCAAACGCTACCAGATCCAGCCCGTGTGGCGCGCCGACCGCCCCCAGCGCGGCCGCTACCGCGAGTTCTACCAGTGCGACGCCGACGTGGTGGGCACCGACTCGCTGCTCTGCGAGGCCGAGATTGTGCTCATGATGTGCGAAGTACTGAACGGGCTGGGCCTGACGGAATTTACTATCAAAATCAACCACCGTCGGGTGCTGAGCGCTATTTACCAGGCGCTGGGCGGCGAGGGCACCGAAACGGCCCTGTTCACGGCCATCGACAAGCTCGACAAAATTGGGCAGGAAGGCGTAGAGAAAGAGCTGCGTGAGAAAGGCTTCAGTGACGACGCGCTAGGCCGGTTGTTTGCGTTACTGGGCGTAGAGGGCACTTTTGGCGAGAAGCTGGAGCGCTTGCAGGCCGCCTTCGTTACGGCTGGGGTAGCGCCCGAAAACGAAGAAGGCTACAAAGGCCTGGAGGATCTGGCACGCGTGCAGGAGCTGCTGCAAGGCTTTGGCTTCTCGCAGTTCGACCACCTGGATTTTGACGTGACCCTGGCCCGCGGCCTGAGCTACTACACGGGCTGTATCTTTGAAATCAAGATCAACAACGTGAACATGGGCAGCGTGTCGGGCGGCGGGCGCTACGACAACCTGACCGGGGCCTTTGGCCTGCCGGGCGTATCGGGGGTAGGGTTTTCCTTTGGCGTCGACCGGCTCTACGATTGTCTCGACGAGCTGCAACTTTTCCCCACCGACGCCACCACTACCACGCGCTGTCTGCTGGTTAATTTCGATGCCGAGAGCGAAACCGCCGTGCTGCCCGTGCTGCGCCAGCTGCGCGACGCTGGTATTGCCAGCGAGCTATACCCAGAGGCCGGTAAACTGAAAAAGCAGTTTCAATACGCCGACCAGAAAGGTATTCCCTATGTGCTGCTGCAAGGCTCGGAGGAACGGGCGGCTGGGCAGTTCAAGCTGAAAACCATGCGTACCGGTGAAGAACGGACTGTTTCGCTGGCTGATGCACTCGCGGAGCTAACAAAGTAAGACACGTATGGCCGAGGACTTCCTCCTTACTCCTACCACTCCGCTCACGCTGCCTACCCTGCGCACACTGCTAGCCAGCGATGCCCGCGTGGTGACGGATGCTGGCGGTGTTCCAACTTCCAGCCCGGACACTACAGCGTCGGCTGCACCGCTCCTGGCGGCCGCCTGCGGGGTAGGCGCCGAAGCGCCTGGCGAGTTGGTGCGCCTCATGTTGCTGCTCCAAGCCGGGCAGCAGCAGCGGCGCGGTGCTTCGGCCGCCACCGTGCGCCGCCTACTCGACTTCTACAACCGCGAGGTGCTACCCGTGGTCTACCAGCAGGGCGGCGACCAGGCCGGGCTGGCCCATTTAAGTTTGCCGCTGTTTGGCTTGGGCGAGGTAAACTACCAGGGCTACCGCCTGCAAACGAGCGACGTGCTGGAGCTATTCGGCTGGGCACCCCTGCCGCAAGCTGATGCGGACGTAGCAACCTTACTGACCGGAACGAGTTTCACGCTGGCCTACGCGGTGCGGGCGTGGCTACGGGCTGAGCACCTGCTGTTGGTGGCCGACAGCCTCATTTCCTTGTCGTTGGCTGTATTGCGGGGTGATGAAGAGTTGGTTGCTTCACCTACCCATACGGCCTGCCATGCGGCGTTGGCTTATGTGCAGCAAGCGTTGGAAGCAGCGTTTACCGCTCCTACCCCCGATGAGCAGCATACCCCACGAAGCCCCCTCTCCACACCGGACGCGGCAGACGTTTCGCTGGCCCTGCGGACACTGTTGCTAACAGTAGCCGAGTTGGGCAGCCGTTCGGCTGGGCGCACGGAACAACTGCTACGTAGTGCAGCCCCTATGCTAGCAGGTTTACGCCACCCGGTTGGCAGCTTGCTGCGGCAGAACAATCAGCTTTGCGCCGTGCTGCCGGCAGCAGATGGCCGCTATGGCAACCCCAGCGCCGAGGTCGCCATCAGCGCGTATCAGCTACTCGATAATACGGAGCAATTGCTTGGAATTGAGCTGGTAATGACTTCACAACAGCTACCTGCGCAGCTACCCGTCGCGGCGCATTTGGTACTGGATGCCCGCGAAAAAATACCGCCGCTCGTTGAGCAGCAACCTGTGTACCCGGTGGTGCACGCAGCCGCGCAGTTTGTGCGCCGTTACGCTCAGCCGGGTCAAGCTGTTTAAGCTGGTCTTATCTATTCTTCGACTGTTTCAGACACGCAATCAGGCTTGGCCGCCGTTAACACCTCGTGAAACTCTACCAACTCTTTTTGTGTGGATTGCTGAACATCGTCGGGCTGACGGCGGCACGGGCGCAATGCCCTACCTCACCGCCCTCGGAGCAGGCGCGCTTCCGGTTTTTTGACGTCGAAACCAAACAGGAAATCACCGACCGGTTTTTGTGTGTGGGCAAGCGCATCCGGATTGTAGATGCCAGCAATCCGCGCCTCGTATCCGGCCAGGTGTTTTACCAGTGGCAAGCCAGCGTAGCGTGCCGCGGATTTACAGATACCACCTCGTTTTACACCCCTACCACCGCCGGCCCGATAGTACTGACGGTCAACATCAACCAAAACCAGACGGGTGGCGGCTCCTCGGGGTTGTTAGTAGCCTATCCGGCTTTCGAGGTGAAAACCTCCCCGCCGCCTACCTTCTCGCTCGTGAGCTGCACGCCGGGCGCGGTGCAAGTCACCATCACCGACCCTACCTACGACCGGTACACGGTGCAGGTAGGCAGCGGCCCGGCCGTGGCGGCTACCCGCAATACAACGACTACCTACCCTGTTCCGGCCGGCAGCCCCAGCACCGTGACTGTGGCAGGCTACTACGTGGCGGCTACCCTGTGCAGCAACACGGCTACGCAGTCGTTTACGCCGCCCGCTCTGGCTCAGGCAGCGCAGTTTCAGCGGCTGAGCCTGAACGGCACCACGGCCCAGCTCACGTTTGCGGGGTTGCAGGCTGGGTATCAGTACAGCTTGCAGTTGCGCGACGCCAGCGCACCCGGCGGCTACCGTACCCTGACGGCTCTTTCGGCGGCAGCTTCCACTTACTCGCTGCCCAATGCAACTGTGCCGGGCTGCTATCGACTACTGCAAACAGATGCCTGTCAGCCTTCCGTTACCAACCTACCATCCAACGAGCTGTGCACGGTGGCTCTCACTGCCACTGCCCAGAATAACCAGAACCTACTTACCTGGACTACCGACCAAGCCGGGCCTTTTGAGATGGTGCGCGATGGGCAGGTAGTAGCGCAGCTGCCCGCCGGCACCACCCGCTACGCCGATGCGGCCGTGACGTGCGGCACCAGTTACACCTACCGTGTGCGGGCCACTGGCGGTGGCCTGTCAGAATCCGGTGAGGTGCGCGCAACGGCGGTTTCGACGGACGCGCCACCCGCGCCGGTGCTGCTGGCCAGCTACACGCTTCGCAATCAGGTAGAACTGTCGGTGAGCGGCCCTGCAAGCGGCAGTTTGCAGTATACCTACCTGCGCGATGCCGCTACGCTAGCTACCACCACGGCCCGTTCATTGCGTGATTCCACGCAGGCGACGCCAGCGCGGGCGTGCTATACGGCCACCGTGCGCGATGCCTGCGGCAATACCTCAGCTCCCAGCGCAGCCGTATGCCCCGTCGTCCTGACGGCTGAATCTACTATCCCAGAAGGTACCACCGTGCGCCTGACCTGGACGGCTCTCGGTGCGCCTACCCCCGCCATGCCGGTCACCTACCGCCTGCTCACTCTAGCCCCCGACAATACGGTGCTTAATGCTCGCGTCGTGACGCTGCCTACTACCCTCGACCAGCCCACAGCCGACCAACAGGTACTGCGCTACCGGATAGAGGCCACAGGAGGCGGCCTGCCGGCGCCCAGTTATTCCAACGTGGCCACGGTGGCGCGTCGCCTGCAAGTAGTCATTCCCAACGCGTTTTCGCCCAATGGCGACGGCCAGAATGATGTCTTTGGCGTGAAAGGCCGCTTTCTCGGCCCTTTTCTACTGGTAGTGGTAGACCGAAGTGGCCAGGAGGTATTTCGGGCCACCGACCGTTCCCAGACCTGGGATGGCCGCATAGGCGGGCGCCTACCAGTACCTGCTACTTATGTATGGCGCTTCGAGGCAACGGATGCCACTGGCCAACGCACGGTAGACCACGGCACCGTCACGATTTTGCGGTAGTGTTTACTTTGGTTGTGTACTGGCCAATGGTGGGTATTCGCTGATAAGCTGTACGAGCAAGCGGCACAGGTCGTCCTCCTCAAAGGGTTTGGTCAAGCAGGCATTCATACCAGCAGCCAGATAGCTGGCTCGATCTGCTTCGAATGCATTGGCTGTCAGTGCAATAATAGGCACGCCGGCCCGCCGCTCATTGGTGCACAGCCGGATGGCCTGAGTTACTTCTACCCCACTCAATCCCGGCATCTGGATGTCGAGAATAGCTGCGTTGTAGTCGTTTTCTTGTAGTTGTGCCAGCGCATCGAGGCCATTACCCACGGCGTATACCAGCACGCCCCAGTGCTCCAGCATCACAGTGGCCAGCCATTGGTTCACCATGTTATCTTCGGCCAGCAGCACACGCACCCCATGCAGCTCCGGGTAGCCGGGAGCGGCTGGTTGCTCGGCTGGTTGTTTGGCGGCCGTAGTGTCTTCGGCGCGGGGCAGCGAGAGGACGAACGAAAACGTAGTGCCCTCATTGGGTAAACTACTCAGCAACAGTGTACCGCCCATATAGCGCACCAGCTGTTCGCTGATAGCTAACCCCAGGCCGGTCCCCCCAAACCGCCGACTGGTTTCGAGGCTGGCCTGTGCAAAGGTCCCGAAAATAGCCTCCTGTTGCTCGGGCGCGATGCCTATGCCCGTATCTGTTACCCAGAAGCGAAGCGTTAGGGCTGCGCTATTTTCGGCCAGCACGGTTACCCTTAGCTGCACACTACCCTGCTCCGTGAACTTAATGGCATTACCGAGCAGGTTAAGCAACACCTGGCGCAGGCGGTAGGCATCGCCAAGCAAGCGAGGAACGGGGGCGCAGTCCAATGGCTGAATAATCAACTGCAACCCTTTTTCGATGGCTAAAGGGGCTACCGTTTGACTAACCGCTTCTAGCAGCACATCCAGGCTAAAGGCCGCCTGATCCAGCTCCAGATGGTTGGCCGTTATTTTCGCCATGTCCAACACGTCATTAACCAGCGCCAGCAAGTGCTGCCCAGCCCGCTGCATCGTAGATAGGTATTCCTGCTGTTGGCTGGTGAGCGGGGTTTTCTCTAGTAGGGCAGCCATGCCCAGTACCCCATTCAGTGGCGTTCGTATTTCGTGACTCATACGTGACAGAAACGCTTCTTTCGCGCGCGCGTTGTCTTCTGCCTCCTGCTGCGCCTTTTTTAACGCTGTGATATCGGTACTGACTATTAACAATTCTGGCTCTTTGCCCAGCTGCGGCAGAGGATGCATGTACGTTTGCAGTATGCACGTTTCACCCGAGGCCATTTCCAGTGGCATTTCCGTCGTCAGCGACTTCTGCGACGTTAAGACTTGTTCACCTAGCTTACGAATCTGCCGAAGCTGCTGCTTCACAACAGCAGTTTGCTGACTTGCGGGCAGCATATGCTGGCTACGGGCGGCCATTTCATCGAAAGCTGCATTCCGGAATACTACGTCATTGTTGGCATTCTTCACGTAGATAACGCTGGGTAGCGAGTCTACGATAAGCCGGATGAAGGCTTCCTGCGCCCGCATCTGGGCCTCGGCCTCGCGCTGTCGTTCTTCGGCCGCAGACCGGGCCGTGATGTCAATCCCCGATCCTACCACCATCTGCAAGTCACCCACAGCGTTGATGACGGGGCGCAGGTGGCGCAAAATGCGTTTGTTGCCGGTAGGAATCCTGATGGTTTCTTCCCACAGCACATCCGTACGAGTTTTCAACGCCTGCTGGAAACGATCTTTTCTTTCCTGCGCCAATTCCGTAGAGCGTCCCCGAAGTTCAAAGTACTCATCGCTGGTCAGGCCCAGTACCTGCTGGCGCACTCGTGCATCAGAAATGGAAGAAGGATTGGTGAACAGGAAGCGGTGCTGATCATCGAATACGGCCACGTCGACCGGCAGCAGATTTAGGATAGACTCGTAGAACTCCCGCTGTCGTGCCGCGGCTTCCTCCGCCTCTTTGCGCTCAGTGATGTTCAGGCCGGAACTGACGACCATGCGCACATTTCCATCGGGTCCCATGATGGCCCAGCTACGCCGCAGCCAGTATTGCAGTTTACCGGTGGTATGATCAAGCAAATGCTCCTCCCACACCGACTCGCGCCGGTTGCCTATTGCTTCGGCGAATGCCCGTTCGCGCTGTTGAATAACCTCTTCTGGCCGCTGCCGCATCTGGCACAACTCACGGGTAGTTTTGCCCAGCATCTGCTGCCGCCGAGCGGGGTCTGGCTCTACAGTAGGGTTCACGAACAGGTACCGATGTTCCACATCGAATACTACTACCCCTGCGGGTACCTCCATCAGAATAGTTTCGTAGAACAGTTGTTGCTCCAACAACGCCTGCTTGGCCTGTAAAATCGTAGTGACATCGGTTAAGTAATACGTAACGCTGGTTTCGTCAGGCGTGGCACCGTCTACCATCAGCAGATAATGCCGTTCGCCTACCGTCAGCTTTTGTATGGGCTGCTCCGAAGCTGAAGCCGCTAGCGCCCGCAGACGCTGTGTCAACCTATTGTGCGCCTGCAACAACGTATTGCCGGCTCTATTGGCCCAGCACAACGTATCATCCGCATTCACCCGCAGAATTGGGTTGGGGTTTTGTTCTAAGACGTGCGTCAGCGTATGGAGAGTAGCAAATTGGGATGTGGTGGCAGCCAGTTGCTGTTCGAGTGCCGCTATACGGGCTTCAGCTGCAGCCAGCGCTTCTTCGGCCCGAAGCCGGCCGGCCTTCTCCACTGCGATATAGGCAGCGCATTGCTTAGGGGTGGGTGGTAGCATTGTATCCATAGGATGCGTAACATCTAGACTACTTCAAACATACCATTTGCAGACGCCTGCAGATGTATGGAGGACATTGTTTGCCCATAAACTACGCCAATACATTATCCAACTTCGCGATTTCCACCTATAGTACACTAAGGTGTACTACCGTCCCAATTTGGTTGATCCTTTTCGCCTGCATAAGTATATACTCCTTTAGTAGGCTTAATGGCTACGCATGAACCAAATAAGTAAGCATATTGGTCGGTCCAGAGGATTACCTAATTAGCTTGCTCGCTGTAATTTGCTGCTCATATCATATCCTATTTTATTGCGAATAATGTGCTTACCACGGAACATGACAGCACCACAGGACCGCAGTTGCTTTCTCATTAGCGCATTTCAATTCCCTGAATTAGATACCTAATCCTGGGCTAGCGCCGTTATGGAGCGGTTGTATAGTAGAATTCCGACTAAACAATTGCCCGCACTACCTTAAAACGGCTCCTTGCTTATTGTATTGCTGGTTACTACTCTACCCTCAAGAGCTAACAAGCCATAGGCATACGGCGTCCCGCTTCATTTCGCGTAAATTGCGCCCGCCGCAGCTTCCTTGCCACTTGGCGGATGGAGCATAGGCGGTTTGGGAGCTTTCGGTATGAGCACGGCTAGCACGGCTGCCACTTCTCGCCGTCAGCTGCGAGCTATTTCTTTTCAAGAACCGCGTTTCTAATGAATACGCACAGATTGTACGACTATGTTTGATATGATGGGCATGATGGGCAAAGTGAAAGAGCTGCAAGAGAAAATGCAGCAGGCCCAGGGTGAGTTGCAATACCTGACTGCTACGGCCGAATCGGGTGGGGGCTTGGTGAAGGCAACTGCCAACGGCCAGCGCCGGTTGCTGAAGCTGGAAATTGATGAGTCGCTGCTGACGCCGCAGGACCGCGATATGTTGGCTGACCTGGTGGTAGCGGCCGTGAATAAAGTGATGGAGGATGTAGGCGAACAAGCCAAGCAGGAGCTGAAAAGCAAAACTTCCGGCCTGCTACCCAACCTACCTGGTCTCGACCTGAGCAACTTTGGCCTCTGATACCGCCTCCACGCCCGGCCCGTGCGCCGACGTGGCCGTAGTCATTCTGAACTGGAACGGGCGCCGCTGGCTGGAACAGTTCCTACCCACGGTGCTGGCCCATGCCGACGGCGCCACAGTGGTAGTAGCCGACAATGCCTCTAACGACGACTCGGTGGAACTGGTAGGGCGTGCTTTTCCGCGGGTTCAACTCATTCAAAACACTGCTAACCTAGGCTTTTGCGAAGGATACAACCAAGCGCTGGAAGTCTTGCACACCACGGCAGCGTTTCGCTATTATGTGTTGTTGAACTCCGATGTGGAGGTGACGGCCAACTGGCTGCCGCCCCTGCGCGCGCTGCTGGAGCAGCAGCCCAGCGTGGCCGCCGTGCAGCCCAAAATCCGGCAGTATAGCGCCGATGTGGTGGAGCGGGCGCAGTTTGAGTACGCCGGTGCCGGCGGCGGCTACCTCGACCGCCTGGGCTACCCTTTCTGCCGGGGCCGCCTGTTTGACACGCTCGAAACTGACCGCGGCCAGTACGACGACTCACGCCCTGTGGCGTGGGCTACCGGCGCGTGCCTGCTGGTGCGCGCCACGGCCTGGCACGCTATGGATGGACTAGATACCGCCTATTTTGCCCACATGGAAGAAATCGACTTGTGCTGGCGCCTCTGGAACGCCGGGCACGAGGTGTGGTACCACGGTGGCAGCACCGTTTTTCATGTGGGCGGTGGCACGCTGGCGAAGTCCAATCCGCACAAAACCTACCTTAATTTCCGCAACGGTCTAGCGCTAGTCTACAAAAATTCTACCGCGGCCGAGCTACCGGGCGTGCTGGTGCAGCGCCTCCTGCTTGATTGGGTAGCTGCTTTACGCCTACTCACCCAAGGGCAAGTAGCCGATTGCCGGGCTGTATTGCGGGCGCACTGGTATGTTGCGCGTCACGTACGCGGCTGGCAGCAACGACGGCGCCAGTTTCCGCCCCGGCTGCGCATCGACGAACGGCTTGGCGTATACCGGGGTAGTTTGGTCTGGGCGTATTTTGCCAAGGGAAAGCGTGCATTCCCAGCGCTGAGCCGGAAGCTGTTCAACAAAGCGTAGCAGTAGTATGTACTGCTCAGCAATTTCTCAGACCGTCCTTCCAAACTTGTTGAGAAATCTTGCGTGCTGATGATGGATACTGTTTCTCGTCAGCACGCAAGATTTCTCAACAAGCTCGGAAGGACAGTTTGGGACCCAGACTTTCCAGCCATCCTTCTTTACTCATCTTTATCACGTTATGCCTTCTAGTTATTTTAAACGCATTGCCACCAAACAGCACGTTTTCGTCTGGTCGCTGTTACTAATCAGCGGCGTAGCGCAGGCGCAAGCACCCGAAAAAGATCTAGCGGCTTACGTAAACACGTTGCAGGGCACGAATTCCGACGCACATCTAACCCGCGGCAACACCTACCCTACCACGGCCCTGCCCTTCGGGATGCACACCTGGACGCCGCAAACAGGCGAGAATGGGAGCGGCTGGAAATATCAGTACGACAAAAAAACCATCCGGGGCTTTCAGCAGGCGCACCAGTGCAGCTCCTGGACCCGTGACTACTGCGTGTTTTCCTTTATGCCGGTGAGCGGGCCGCTGGTGGTAGCCGAGGACGTCCGCGCCACCGGCTTCTCGCACACCGACGAAACTGCCCGCCCCGACTACTACAAAGTAACGCTCGCCAACCACATTACCACCGAAATTTCGCCCACCGAACGCGGCGCCCACCTGCGGTTTCGCTTCCCCGACGCGGCCAGCTACGTGGTGCTTGATGGCTATACCGGCATCAGTGAGTTGAAGATCTGGCCGGAGGAGCGGAAAATAACCGGGTACGTCAGCAACAACAAACACAACCGGAACGCGCTCAAGAACTACCTAGAAGTGGTATTCGACCAGCCCTTCACAGCCTACGGCACTTGGGAAAACCGTAAGAACACCGTGCAGGAAGGTCAGCAGCAGGGCGCCGGCGAAGGCGTAGGCGTGTACCTCCGCTTTGCGGACGGCGCCACGGTGCAGGCCAAAACCGCTTCGTCCTATATCAGTCCCGAGCAAGCCGGTGTGACGCTGCAAGCAGAGCTGGGCAAATTTGAAAATCTAGACGATACCAAAGCCGCCGCTACCACCATCTGGAACCAGCACCTGGGCCGGATTAAAGTGGAAGGTGGCAGCGAGGAGGATAAAGCCACGTTCTATTCCTGCTTTTTCCGGGCCAGCCTGTTTTCGCGGCAGTTTTACGAGTATGACAAAACGGGCAAACCCTACTACTTCAGCCCTTACGACCGGCAACTACACGACGGGTATATGTTCACGGATACGGGCTTGTGGGACACCTTCCGGGCGCAGTTTCCGCTGAACGCGCTGCTCTACCCCACTATGCACGGCCGCTACATGCAAGCCTTGCTGGCGGCGCAGGAGCAGTGTGGCTGGCTGCCGTCGTGGTCGTTTCCGGGCGAAGAGGGCGGTATGATTGGCAACCACGCCATTTCATTGCTCACCGACGCCTGGATGAAGGGCATTCGTACGTTTGACCCCGAACAAGCCCTACGCGCCTATCACCACGAGGCTACCAACAAAGGCCCCTGGGGTCGCTCCAACGGCCGGCATGGCTTGCCGGAGTACTACGAGCTAGGCTACCTACCCTACCCCAAATACCGCCAGGCTACGGCCCAGACCCTGGAATTTGCCTACGACGACTTCTGCGGCTACCAATTGGCTAGCGCCGTTGGCAACACTTTCTACAAAGATTTTTTTCGCTCGCCAGATGTACAACTACCGCAACGTGTACGACCCGCAAACGGGCTTTATGCGGGGTAGGAAACCGAACGGCAAGTGGACAAAAAAATTCAACCCTTTTGCGTGGGGAGGCCCCTATACTGAGGGCAACGCCTGGCACTGGGAGTGGTCGGTGTTTCATGATATGCAGGGCCTCATCAACCTATTGGGCGGCCCCGCCAACTTCACCAGCAAGCTCGATTCGGTGTTTACGCTGCCGAGCACGGTAGATATAGGCACCCATCACAAGCCTATCCACGAGATGACGGAAATGGTGGCGGCCGGCATGGGGCAGTACGCCCACGGCAATCAGCCGATTCAGCACATGCCCTACCTTTACACCTACGGTGGGCAGCCTTGGAAAACCCAGCAACACGTGCGCGAGGTGATGCGCAAGCTCTACAACGCCACCGAAAACGGCTACCCCGGCGACGAAGATCAGGGCCAAACCTCCTCCTGGTACGTGCTCAGTGCTATGGGCCTCTACAGCGTGTGCCCCGGCACCGACCAGTACGTGGTGGGCAGTCCGGCCTTTCCCAAGGCCACCCTTACCTTAGAAAACGGTCAGCAGTTCACCATTGAAGCCAAGGACAACTCGCCGCGCAACGTCTATATCCAGTCGGCCACGCTCAACGGCCAACTTTACACCCACCATTGGCTCACATACGGCGACCTGACCAAAGGCGGCAAGCTGACGTTTCGGATGACCGATACGCCCGCACTAGACAGAGGCCTTTCCCCAGCCGACGCCCCTTTTTCCCTATCGAAAAAATAAAGAAAGGCCCGCAAAATTCGTTTCGCGGGCCTTTCAGTAGTGGTGCCGAATAGATAACGTGTGCCTACAAATCCCACACGGTGTAGCGCTGGCGGCGCATGGCTTGGCGTACGTTCATCCAGAACGCCAGCACGAAGTACAGCACGATGGGTGAGCCAAACGTGAAAAAAGATGCGTAGACAAACGACAGGCGTACGCTGCTGCGGGAAAAGCCTAAGCGGTTTCCCAAGGCGTTGCAGACGCCAAAGCTTTGCTTTTCGATGAAATCCGTAATTCGTCTCATGGTTTCTCGTTCGATAAGCGTGTATAGTACTCTAGCAGAAAGTCAAAATAACAGTATTTCAGCCAGGTCGCAAGCTCAACTGCGCAAATCGGGCAAAAACGCAGCCTTTAAGCAAGCTTTTGCGTTTGTTGACCGACCTTTCGTCTGCTTTATCCTCACCGTATGAGAAACTCGCTGCGCTTTGTACCTGCTTTGCTGACCGTAGCCGTCTGTGTGTTACCGGGTTGTACGTTGCCCCGGATGCTAAAGGTTGCGCAAAATGGGCAGCAAGTGCGCGTGGCGCCGAGTGTGCTGGAAAGCAACGGCGAAAATGTCTTGTTTGAAGTGACGGCGAAAGTGCCAGCCAAGCACCTGCACAAAGGCGCCGCCTACCAGTTGCAATTTGCCTACCGCTACAACAACGGCCTGTACCAAGACACGGTAGGCACGCTGCGTTTTATCTCGGGCGAGTACGTATACGACGACTCGGTGAAAAACCAGTTGGTCATTCGGCGGCAGTTGTCGTTTCCGTACGCCCAGCGCAAGTCGCCGGGCGAGTTGGTGGTGCTGCCCGTGGCGCGCGAGCTGAAGCCGGGCGGCAAGCAGCTGCCCGGCAAATCTTTTGTGGCGGCCCGCGGCATCGTGACCACCGACCGCCTAGTGGTGCGCGAGGATACGGCCATTGCCCTCCTACCTGAGTCGATAGACAACAATATGAGCGGCACGCGGGTGCTGCCGTTTTTCTTTGATGCGGGCCAAGCTAAAATCCGCAACTACCTGGGCACCAACGTAGCGGCGCTGGAAGATTTCATTGAGGCAAACCAGCAAACCGAAAAGGTGATGATTGCGGCCGGTCACTCACCCGATTCCCTTGACCGCCACGACCCGCACCTAGCCGACAAGCGCGTGCGCGTACTGCTGGACTACTACAAGCACCGCGTCGATACGGATTCCTACCTCAACTCCGTCAAAAATATCGACTTCGAAACCCAGGCTTACCACCGCCGCTGGGACCTGTTTCTGACGAAGGTGCAAAGCTCGGCCCTCAAGCCTGCGCAGATAGATTCGGTGGTGCAGCTCATCAACGATACGCCCGGCACTTACGCCCAGAAAGAGCAGAGCCTGCACCAGCTCAGCTACTTCGACTACATCGAGCAATACATCTATCCGGTGATGCGCTTCGGCACGGTGGCCGTGAAGTACACCGCCCCCAAACGCTACGATTCGGAAATTTACCTGCTTTCCAAGAAGATAGTGGAAAAGCAGACTGAGCTGGATGCCCTCACGCCCGAGGAGCTGCGCTACTCGGCCCAGCTCACACCTCTGCTGGCCGAAAAGCAACGCATCTATGAAACGTCGGCCGCGGCCACGGGCAACTGGCAGTCCTACCACAACCTAGCGGTAGTGCTACTGCAACGCGCAGAGAAGGAGCCAACTGACAAAGTGCGGCGGGCCTACCTACGCCGGGCGGCCGTCAACTTCACGCTGGCCGCGCACCGCAACCCCACGGCTCAGCAGTTTTTCTACGTAGCCACCGCCTACCATCGCGCCAACGACCGGCTAGAGGCCCTCCAGAACTACGACTATGCTATTAAGCTGGGCGGCCCGCGGCCGTTGCTGGAAAAAGTATTCGCTGATAAAGCAGCGTTGGAAATTGAAGTTGGCCAGCTCAGTGATGCTTATGCCAGCTTGGGCTACTCCGGTTCATCGTATCAAAACACCATGAACCGGGCGCTCATCTATCTGTTGAAAGGCAACTACCCCGACGCGGCCAGCATTTACCAGCAAGCGCAGGGAATGCGCCCCCAAGACGCACTGGTGCATTACTGCCTAGCCGTAGTAGCCGCCCGCCAACGTAACGAAGCCGCCGTGGGCACCTTGCTCCGCCAAGCCGTGCAGCTCGACCGCAGCTACGCCAACCGCGCCGTAGAGGACCTCGAATTTGCGGAGGTAGCGAAGTCGAAAGCATTTCTGGAAGCGGTGCGGTAGGAAATAATCTGTCATCCTGAGCATGTGGCGCATTAAGCCACATGCTCAGGATGACAAAAGGTAGGATACGAATCCGATTTGCCCAACCCGGCTAGTAGTCGTAGCTTTACGGGCCGGATATTGCCGGTTTTTCTGTTTTCTGATTGTTGTCATTTACTGTCTATGCGGACTATTCAATTCCGGGAAGCCCTGCGCGAAGCCATGACGGAGGAAATGCGGCGCGATGAGCGCGTGTTTCTGATGGGCGAAGAAGTTGCCGAATACAACGGCGCCTACAAAGTGAGCCAGGGTATGCTCGACGAGTTCGGCCCGGAGCGCGTGATTGATACGCCCATTGCTGAGCTGGGCTTTGCCGGCATTGGGGTAGGCGCGGCGGCCAACGGCCTGCTGCCCATCATCGAGTTCATGACGTTCAACTTCTCACTGGTTGCTATTGACCAAGTGATTAACTCGGCCGCCAAAATCTACTCTATGTCGGGTGGGCAGTACTCCTGCCCCATCGTGTTCCGTGGTCCTACGGGTAGCGCCGGCATGCTGTCGTCGCAGCACTCGCAGAACTTCGAGAACTGGTACGCCAATACCCCTGGCTTGAAAGTGGTAGTTCCTTCGGACCCCTACGACGCAAAAGGCCTGCTAAAATCGGCCATCCGCGACCCCAATCCCGTGATTTTCATGGAGTCGGAGCAGATGTACGGCGACAAGGGCGAGGTGCCCGAGGAAGAATACCTGCTACCCATCGGCAAAGCCGCTGTGAAGCGCGAAGGCAAAGACGTGACGCTGGTGAGCTTCGGCAAGATGATGAAGGTAGCCTTCGGCGCTGCCGAAGAGCTGGCCAAAGATGGCGTGGACGTGGAGGTAATCGACCTGCGCTCGGTTCGTCCTATCGACTACGATACCATCATCGAATCGGTGAAGAAAACGCACCGCCTCGTGATTGTAGAAGAAGCTTGGCCGTTAGCCAGCATCAGCGCCGACATCGCCTTCATGATTCAGCGCCGCGCCTTCGACCACCTCGATGCCCCCGTGGAGCGCATCACCTGCGCCGACGTGCCCCTCCCCTACGCCCCTACCCTCATTGAGGCTTCGCTGCCGAACGTGTCGCGGGCTATCAAGGCTATCAAATCCGTGATGTACGCGGAGAAATAAAGGCGCATATAATCTCCCGTCATCCTGACGAAGGAAGGACCTTATCTCACCAGAACGGCGTGTCCGTCTGAGATAAGGTCCTTTTGTGTTACGTATAACGATAGAAGTTATCAGCAGGCCGTCATTCCGAGCCTGTCGAGAAATCTCGCCTGCTCCCGCTAATGCTCTAGTGATTGAATTAGTGCTGCATGCGAGATTTCTCGACAGGCTCGGAATGACGGCCTTTTTTATTCTTTGATTTCCTGCCCTACCCTCTTTTTCCTACACAATGAATTACCGCCTGAGCATCCGCCTGGAGCAACTGGAATGTGCTACTGAACGCTTAATTCAATCGGCGGAGGCGCTGGGTGAGCGGGCGCACCAGTCGCCGGGACCGGGGAAGTGGTCGGCGGCGCAGGTGGTGCAGCACTTGCTGATTTCAGAAACTGGCATCAATCAGTACCTAGAGAAGAAAGTTCTGGAGGCCGAGGGCTTGCAACACGCTGGGCTAGGGCATTTTTTGCGCAGCCGAGTGTTGCGGGTCCTGCTGCGGGTGCCGTTTCTGCGTTTTAAGGCACCCACCTATCTCGCCTCCAAGATGCCCGTGTCGGCCCCGCCCCTACCCCAGCTACGCCAACAATGGGCTAGTGTGCGGCGGCGGCTGGAGCAGCTTTTAAATGAATATCCGGAACATCTGATGCGCCGCGCTATCTTCAGACACCCGCGTTCGGGCATGCTCACCATCGCGCAAACGCTGGATTTTATGGTAGACCACGTGCTACATCATCAGAAGCAGCTAGAGCGCATTGCAAAAGTGGTGAAGTTGTGATTTTTGGATTGCAGATAGAATTACAGTTTTCATCCTGAACGCAGTGAAGGACCTTATCACGCTAGAGGGACTGTCATAACAACGACTCGTTCTAGCGTGATAAGGTCCTTCACTGCGTTCAGGATGAAAACTGTAATTGTGTACTCTCTTTCCTACTTCGCTTCTTTCACGATATCCTGGTAGCTCTCGTGGCGGGCGGCGTTGGCCATAGCGGCGGCTAGCTCGGCGGGTGGCACCGTGAGCTTGCGGCGCTGCAAGTCCAACCAGGCGCCATCTACGGTGACGGTGGCCGCTACTACCCCATCGGGCTTGCGAATGGTGTGGATAATCCGCCAGCGCGAGCCGTCTGCGTTCAAGCCAGCCACTTCCGATGACACCGTGATGGACTCGCCCAGACGTACTTCACGCATGAAACGCGTGTCTTCCCGGAACAGAATTGGCCCCAGTTGGTGTTCCGCGAAATACTGCATCGTGAAGCCCGCTTCGGACAAATATTCCAGACGCGTGTGGGCGGCATAATCGGTGTAGGCCGAGTGGCGCATGTGGCCGTTGGGGTCCATATCAGCCCAGAGGGCGGTGTAGGTTTTTTCGTAGGCGGGCATAGATACAGAAGAGAATGTTGGGGAATAAAACGGGGAAGTATTCTGGTTGTTCAAAAAACAGCCCCGTCGGGTTTCTGACGGGGCTGTTTTTCTTGAAATAAACTTTCGTTGCTTACCCTAGCTAAATAGCCGGATCTTCAGGTACGTTGGGGTTAGTCAAACGTTCTTGCTGGGGGTAAGGATAAAAGTTGCGGGTGCGCTCGATGAGTGAGGCGGGTGGCGCTGGGCGTCCCAGACGGCGGCTGTCGGGTAGGCGCAGGCCGGTCATGAACAATTCGGCGGCCCGCTGCCGGTAAATTTCCGTGAGCAGGGCATCGGCGGTTACGGCGCCAGCGTAAGCGGGCAGCGCGGCCCCTACCCCAAACGCGTCGTCGCTAGGGGCCTGGGTACGCACGGCGTCGATGAGCGTCACGGCCTGAGCTAGGTCGCCGTTCTGGCGCACAATGGCTTCGGCCTGAATCAGGCGCATCTCGTCGGGCAGATAGACGGGAATGGAGGTATTCTGCAACGCGAAAAAACCGGCCACCGAGCGCAGTGTATCGCTGCCCAGCAGCGGGTCTTGCACCACATTGGTAGGATTGGTTAAGTAAAAGCTCAGGCGGGCATCGCGGCGGTTGACCAGTGGAGCGGGTAGGCCAAACAGGTTGCGCGGCCGGAAATTCCTACCAAACACAATGCTTTGGTAAATTGGGTTGGGATTCTGCGCATTGTAGACGAAGGCCGACTTACTTCCCAGGTTTACCAACGCGGCGGCCGCCGCGGCCGCCGCGTAGTTGCCAGCAGCCAGGTTGTAGCGCGCCCGGTGGGCATTGATAGTATTAGCCAGGTCCAGCGTGCCCGCCGTTACTTTGGTGGTAAACTCCGCCGAGGGCGCGGTGGTCGTAATGAGTTGTTGGGCCTCGTTGAGCAGGCGAATGGCCTCGGCCAACAGTTGGGTGCGCGGCACAAACGTGGCTTGGCCTGAGCGGTCGGAATTAA
This sequence comes from Hymenobacter sp. NBH84, assembly GCF_014217645.1. Lineage (NCBI taxonomy): Bacteria > Pseudomonadati > Bacteroidota > Cytophagia > Cytophagales > Hymenobacteraceae > Hymenobacter > Hymenobacter sp. NBH84. Next base: position 1,174,062 of record NZ_CP043644.1, on the reverse strand, counting down.
GCGGGGCCTGCTCGAAATTCTGCGCCAGTGTGCCCAGCGCAATAGCTTTGAATAGGTTGGCGTGGGCCAGCACTGCGTCGCGGGTGGCGGGGTCGGCACTGAGTACGGTAGGGGCGTTGGCCTGCAAGTCCTCGGCCATCGACATCACCCGGTAGAGCTGCGACCAAAGGTTGCCCACGTAGCTGTTGAAGTTGGGTAGGGCGGCAGTGCCGGTTTCAATTTCCAGCACGCTGGTGAAGGTAGCCACGCCGCGTAGCTCGCGGGTGGTAGCGCCCGGTCCCAGAATAACGGAACCTAGTGTGTTGTTGGCGTAATACTGTCGCATGCCCACGCTCAGGGCCAGCAGGCCGTCGCGGGTGGTGAGCACCACGGCGTCGGAGGGGCTATTGGGGTTCGGAATGTTAAGGTCGCAGCCGGGCGCTGTGAGCAGCAGCAGACTGCCGGCCGCCAGTGCGGCCAATCGGGTTCTATAGCGTTTCATCAAGAAGAAAATCAGCAGGTTAGAAGGAAGCACTTATGCCCAGGCGCACGGTGCGCGGAATGGGCACCTCCACGAAGTCGAAGCCACGCACTACGGTGCTCTGGCCGGCCGCGTTTATCTCGGGGTCGTAGCCGCTGTAGTTTGTGAATACGAACAGATTGCGACCCGTCAGGGTGGCGCGTATATTCTTCAATCCCAGAAACTTCGGCGCAAACAGGTAGCTCACCGAAGCCTCGCGCACTTTCACGAAGGAGCCGTCTTCAATCCAGTTTTCAAAGATGCCAAACAGCGCCGCGCTGGTGCCCTTGGGTACGTCGCCACGCAACTCGGCTTCGTAGCCGGCCAGGCCGCCGTAGATGTCCCGGTCGCCCACACGCCGCGTGAAGTTGAACACGTCGAAGCCCTGCACCGCGTCTAGCTGCACCCGGAAGGAGAGCTTCTCGTTCACTGTCACCTCGTTAATCAGCGAGGCCAGATACTTGGGGTTGGGGTTGCCAATGACTTTGTTGAGCACGGAGCCAGTAGGCTGGCCAGCCGCGTTGCGCTGAGGCACCCCGTTCACACCCAGCTCGCGTTGGGGTAGGCCGGCCGCGTTCAGCAGCAACGACCCATCGGGGTTGCGGGCAAAGTAGGTGCTATAGAACACACCCACAGGCTGACCATTTACAGCAGCCACTTGACCAAAGCCGCCATCGAAGGGCAATACGCCATTGCCTTCTATGCCATTCACCTCGTTGCGGTTGTGGGTGAAGGTGCCCGTAATATTCCAGAGCACTTTAGATATTTGAACAGGCACAGCGCGGACTAGCAACTCTACCCCACGGTTGTCCATGGTACCCACGTTTTCGTTGCGGTTGAGGTAACCTGTGCTGGGTGAGAGCGTACGGTTGAGCAGCAAGTCCGTCACGTGTTTATCAAAATACGTGGCCTCTAGCCCTACCCGGTTGTTGAATAGGCCAATGTCAAAGCCTAGCTCAAACTCCCGTTGGCGCTCTGGGATGAGCTGGTTGCCCAGGCGGGCACCTGGATACAGCCCCTGCTGCCCGCCTAAGCTCACCGGCGCATACAATGTATATTGTCCGTAGGGGTCTAGGGCCGTGAGGTTGCCGGCTTGGCCCCAAGAGCTGCGCAATTTCACCTGCGGAACCAGTTCGCCCAAGCGGCCTTCTTTCCAGAATTTCTCTTCTGAGAGGAGGTAGGAGCCGCTGGCTTTGAGGTAGCGTTGCCAGTTACGGTCCTGGTTGAGGTTGTCGTAGAAGGGTGAGGCGGCATCGAAGCGAATAGCGCCGGTGAGGTATAGGCGCTGACCCAACCCAAAGGTTTGCTGCAAGAAATAGCCTTCTATTCGGCGCTCGGCCCGATAGTCGTTGGCCAGATACGTGCCGCCCGTAGACACCTCTACCCCCGTCACCAATTGCTGCGACGCAATACTGGTGAGCATAGTGCGGTCGTACTGCCAGGTGCCACCCAGCGAAGTAGTCGACTCCAGCCAGTCGGCGAAGGTACGGCGGTAGCCTAGGGTCAGGTCGTTGTTGTATTGCAGCACCGTTTGGTCGCCGCGGCGAGCATAGCCGGCCGAGTAGGTAGGCGTAGTGTTGCCGGGCGGAATAAAGGCCGTGCCAATCTGCGTGTAGGTATCAAAACCAAACACATTGTCTACGGTAAAGCCTTCGAAGGGCGTGAGGTTTAACTGAACATCGCCAATCACGCGCGAGGTGCGCTGCTGAAACTTAAACCGGTTGATGGCCTCCAGCGGATTCGTGCGCGTTACGATGCTGGTAGGCGTGGTGCTGGGGTAGACGCCCGTGGCCTCATTGGGCTGCGGGTTGATGAAGTTGTTGCTGAAGATGAAGCCCGTTAGCGCCCCATAGGCCTCATTGATGCCGCCGTTGGGCACTTCGTTACTGGTACTGAGCGTGTAGCTGGCGCCGCCCGAAATGCTAGCCCAGTTGGTGAGCGTCTGTTGCAGGCGCCACGCGGCCGGTGTTGCGGTTGAAATCAGTAGCATCGATGATGCCCTGGTTTTTGAAGTACGGAGCCCGACAGCGTGTACTTGGTGCTTTGGTTGCCGCCTGATATCGACGTGTAGTTTTCGGTGCCGATGGCCGTCCGGAAAATCTGGTCCTGGTAGTCGTAGCGCTCCACGGGCACCTGCGTCAAGTCGGTAGCAGTGGTGTTGGCAAAGCGGAACGGGTACCGGTTGTAGTCCAGCTTCTTGCGCAGTTTCGACACGATGAACTCGCTGGAAACCGTAACGGAAGGCTTGCCTTCCTTGCCGCGTTTCGTAAAAATCTGCACGACCCCGTTGGCTGCCCTAGATCCGTAGATAGCAGCGGCAGCGGCGCCTTTAATCACCTCAATCCGTTCAATATCATTGGGGTTGATATCGGCCAAGCGATTTTGCGCATAGCCGCCTAGGTCTAGCAGCGCAGGCGAATCGTTGTTGATAATCACCCCATCCACCAAATACAAGGGCTCCGATGACCCCAGCACAGTGCTGGTGCCGCGCAGACGCACCGAAATACCGCCAGCTGGGTTACCCGAGTTCTGCGAAATCTGCGCGCCGGCTATCTTGCCCTGCAAGGCCTGGTCAATCTGGGTAGGGGCACCGGCCGTCAGCTCGCGCCCGCCCACTGTACTGATGGCATTGCCAAGCTGCTGCTTGCTAGTGGCTATGGAGGTACCCGTCACCACCACTTCTTTCAGTCCGATGAGGTCCTGCCGCAGCTGCACATTGGCCGTAACGGTAGGGTCGGCACCCAGCGTAATGGTTTGAGTGCTGTTGGCGTAGCCTACCGAGCTGACTACCAATTGATACGTACCCGGCGCAACGGCCGCACGCAGGTCGTAGACGCCGTCTGCGTTGGTAGCGCCGCCCAGCACCGTGCCCGTGAGGCGCACCGTGGCGCCCGGCACACCCTGGCTATTCGAAATATCCGTAACGGTGCCTCGGATGGTATACGTAGTGTTCTGCGCCCAGGCAGGCATACTGCTAAGTAGCAATAGTAGCAGCCACCAACCGGCAGCCCTCCGTGGCGGACTGCCTAGGCTTTTGGAAAGAGAAGCGTAGTGTTTGGTCATGCAGTAAAAGATTGGGGTGAAAGAAAGATAAACTGGTTGCGTGAGCCACTACTGTATGGCGTACATTCTCAGTCAATTGCTCAATGTAAGTGGTTTTGCCTTTTCTTGCAGCGCTTTCCCGGTACTTCCTTCCTCCTTTTTTCATGAATCCTAATCTACTTCACCTCCTCCGTATTGCCCAACAGCCCGCACGTCGGATCATCGGTCTGATGTCGGGCACCTCTCTCGATGGGTTGGATGTGGCCTTGTGCCGGTGCGAGGGAAACGGCCTCCACACGCGGGTGCAGGTGGAGCATTTCCACACAGTGCCCTACCCCGAGGAAGTGAAAAAACAGATTAGGGAGGTGTTTGCGAAGGCCGAAATCAGCTTCGAGCAGTTGTGCCTGCTACACCCTGGATTGGCAACCTACACGCCGATATGGTGCTGGACTGCCTGCACCAGTGGCAGGTAGCGCCTATCGAAGTCGACTGCATCGCAAGCCACGGCCAAACCGTCTACCACGCGCCCCGCCACCAGCACGGCCGCCCCGATTTTCCCAATGCTACCCTCCAACTCGGCGACGGTGACCACGTGGCCGTACGCACGGGTATCCTCACCCTCAGCGACTTCCGACAGAAGCACCTAGCCGCAGGCGGCGAGGGTGCTCCCCTAGCTGTGTATGGCGACTATCTGTTGTTTTCAAAGGAAGGCGAAGACCGGATTCTGCTGAATATGGGCGGCATTGCCAACTTCACATACTTGCCCGGTTCACTGCAATTAAATGGCATCTTCTCCACCGATGTCGGCCCTGGCAACACCTTGCTGGATGCCTTTACGCAGCAGTACTTCCCTACCCTTAGCTACGACGCCAACGGCGCGTTGGCCGCCCAAGGCCAAGTGCACGAAACCTTGTTGGCCGCCCTCCTCAACCATCCTTTCTTTCAGGCTGATTTTCCAAAAACTACTGGCCCCGAACTATTCAATAAAGAGTATGTGCAGCAAGCACAGATGCGCAGCGGCACACTGGCTCTCTCGCCCCACGATTTACTGGCTACCCTCACCCAGTTCAGCGCCGAGGGCATCGTGCGGGCTTTAGAGCGGTGCTTTCCTGTTCCCAATCTTACTGTTTACGCCAGCGGTGGCGGTATGCACAATCCCGTGCTGATGGCCGCGCTACGCCAGCGCCTACCCCAGTGCCGTTTCACCACCACCGATGAGCTGGGCATCCTGCCTGATGCCAAAGAAGCCGTACTATTTGCCGTACTAGCCAACGAAGCGCTGGCTGGTACGCCAGAAACCTTTCAGGGCGGCCAGGCTGGTAATCCTGCCGTGAGTATGGGCAAGATTTCTTTTGCTCGGTGAGGTAATGAGTAAAAAGACGTGTGTCATCCTGAGCGCAGCGAAGGACCTTGTCACAATAGAACGACAATCATAACAACGACTCGTTCAACAGGCACAAGGTCCTTCGCTGTGCTCAGGATGACACACGTCTTTTTACTCATCACCTCACCATCTTACAGCAGCGTAAGGCGAACCAAGTACTGGTCCTGCTCGTCGTGGTCCAAGAATTCGACGGTGTAGCCGGCGGCTTCGGCGTAGTCTTGTAGAATGCTGGCATCGGCAAACAGCCAGTGGAAGGGCGCGCCGGTTTCCTCCTTATAACTCATGCTATACTCTACCTCGCCGTAGTAAGGACCGTTGAGGTTGATAACCAGAGCGCCTTCCTCATCCTCGTAGAGGTAGGCAATGTCGGCGGAGGTAGCCAGGATTTGTCCGCCGGGTGCCAGCAAGGCACGAGCGTGTATCAGGAATTTTTCGAGGCCATCGAGAGTGCCCACCAGCCCCAGGCCGTTCATCAGCATCAGGATGGTATCGTAGGGTAGGTCGTTGGTGAGAATAGGGTCGAACAGGTCGTGGCAAGCTACCTGCTGCACGCCGCGCTGCTGCATCACTTGCACTGCGCCTGGCGAGGCATCTAGGGCTTTCACCGAATAACCGCGCTGTTGCAATTCTAGTGCGTGACAGCCGGCACCGGCGCCCAAGTCCAGTACCCTACCCTGGCAGGCTTCCAGAGCGGTGCGCTCTAGCTCGGGCATTTCCCAAAGGGTACGAAACAGATAGCTAGCCGGTAGGGGCTCGTCTTCGGCTACATTGCTGTGCACTGTAAGTGTAGCGGCTGTTTGGCCGTGGTGAAAGTCGAGCAGAGCGTGGCCCATGGGGTCGTGGGCGGAGGCGGGAGAAGAAGACATAGAAGTAGGCAAAAGACGCGGCAGGAGATAGAAGAACTACTCCCATCCGAGGCCGCAAGTTACGCCGCGTTGCGCGAGTGCGCCTGCACTTTTGCGGGTTGCTGTATCCTTCGCCGGGCACGTTGCGTTTGCGAGAAGTACACTCACTCCTACTTTATACACCTCCGGCCATGGCCAGCAACCTCGACTACCTGAATCCCGATCTGCTACCCCTCGAAGAAAAACTGAACGCCTATCTCGAAGCCGAGCAGGAATTTCGCCGGGCTGCCACGCAGGCTACCAACCTGCCCATCGACCATGCCGCTGCACCTGGCCCCAACGATTCGTTTGAGCAGCGTCCCGCCACCGGCAGCTTCGATCAGGAAACCAACGAAGTGCAGCAGGCGCTGGATAACACGCGTGCCGACCTAGACGCCCTGCGCCGTGAGATTGTGGATATGCTCCCTGTGCGAGACGAGTTTATAAAGGTAAACCTAGGCTATGGTCCTAGCCGGGTAGGGGCGTTCCGGCTACCTAACTCTTCGGCTGATGCGCCGGAGTACGAATTGCGCATCGTGCATTAACAAACTGCCGTTTCCCTACTCTATTTGCATCGATAAGCAAAAGCCCCGCTGCCCCTGTATCACTTACAGAAGCAGCGGTTTTTTTTTACTGCCTTAGATGTAGCTCCCTTTCAAAAAGAGACCCGATTAGGCATAAAAAAAGCGGAACCAACGGCTCCGCTCTTTCCCACAACCAAAACACCTAAAAACTATTCTTTCGAAATGGTTTTTACAACTTTGGTGCCAAATCAATAACGACGAGATCATAGTGTGTATTTACTTCTAGCTTTCTACTATTTATTTAGATAATGCCATTAATATTTATTAATGATAATAAATAGCAAAATCTGCTTCTAGGCATAGTTAATGCTCTTACTTTAGCGAAATCAAAGGCGTTTTTATAGCATTTTTTTTAAATTTTTTAATATAAAAATGCTATAAATATAAATTGTTAAAATTTCTCTTCCCTTGTTTCTACTACCCCCTTCCTTATGAAGAAAACTCTACGCAGAATATTCTGCCGACACCTTCACACTGTTAGTTGGCTTGTAGGTTCAGCAGCATTGCTGCTTACTAGTCAGCAGGAGGCACAAGCACAAACAAGTACCTTTCCGCGAATTGAATCTTTCAAAAATGGAACGGCTACCGGCTTTCAATTATACGGTGATGCCGTACTTACCGGAACAGGCGCTACTGGGTCTGACCCAACCGGCAACGGCTATTTGCGTCTTACTACCGCTACTACATATAAGGCTGGTACAGCTATAGACCAAAGTTCATTTCCAGCACCTCAGGGCTTTAGTATTTCATTTGAGTTTTTCTCTTATGGCGGCAATGGAGCGGATGGCTTTAGTGTGTACCTAATTGACGGAGCAACTCAAACCTTTCGCATTGGCGCTGATGGTGGTTCGTTGGGCTATGCTCAAAGAGGTACCGTTGCTGGGGTATCCAACGGATACATTGGGATTGGGATTGATGAGTTTGGCAACTACTCCAACGGTAGTGAAAGCCGTGTAGGTGGCATTGGCCAAACTCCTGACGCGGTTACCATCCGCGGCAGTGGTAATGGTGCTACTACTTCAGACTACCCCTACATCGCCAGCAGTGGCACATTGCCCTTTAGTCTGGACGTAGCGACAGCCCGGGCTCAAGATGGTAGTGCAAATTACCGTCGAGCCTTTATTGACTTTATTCCTTATACTAACAACAGTGGCTCGGCAGCTTACCGAGTTACCATTCGTATTCAGAATGGCAACTCGGTAGTCACTGCTTTAAGTAATATAGAGGTTCCGCCTCCCCCGCCTACACTGCGCATCGGCTTTTCGGGTTCTACGGGTGGTTCCTATAACGTACACGAAATCCGAAATCTGGCCATTGTCCGTCCGACAGTAGCCACCGATGATTACTTCGGCACCCGATATGATCAGCCTGTTTCTTACGATGTGACAAGCAACGACCAAGCCCCTGGCAGCAGCTTAAACAAAGGCAGCGTAGACCTAGATCCTACTACGGCTGCAATTGATCGTACGCTCACCGTTCCAAACAAGGGTACGTTTACAGTTGATGCAAATGGTATCGTGACGTTTACGCCTGTTAGTACGTTCGCAGGGACGGTTACAATTCCTTACACGATTAGAGATATTCTCAATACGCTTTCTAACGAGGCAAATATCACGGTAGCTGTATCTGGAGCCGATATTGCCACCAGTGTAAGTGGGCCTGCTTCAGCTAACCCTGGTTCAAAAATCACTTACACTGTCAACGCAACTAACCTAGGAGCATTAGATGCTCCTAACGTAACACCAAAGCTAACCTTAGCACCTAACCTGCCTGCTAGCAGCTTAACCCTCCCGGCTAACGCAACCTACGATGCGCCTTCTGGTGTAATTACGTTTCCTACAACTAGCACCCTAGCTGCAGGTGCTGACCCTATTAGCTACTCTGTCAGCCTCGTAGTACCAACCAGTGGAACTACTTCTATTACAGGCACTGCTACTGTTACTTCTTCAATTCCTGATCCAGTAGCTGCAAACAACACAGCGTCCGTTACTACTAACATTTCAGGCGTAGCAAACATTGCTACGGTTTGTGCTACCCCAGGAAAGGATGGCTTTGGCACCTTAAGTAATACTGCCTCTCCCAATACGTACTATCCTGGCATTTCTGCTACTACTAACACAGTTACAGTTGGTATAGCTAGAACCGGTATTGGCACAGCCTCTACTCCTATTGCCGTTGGCGACCTCGTATTGGTTATGCAGATGCAGGGGGCTACTATGGTAACTGCCAATAACAACACTTATGGTACGGTCACTAATGACGGCACCTACTCAGCTGGTAAATACGAGTATGCTATTGTACAAAGTGTAGCTGCTGGCACAGGTAGTAACCAAGTGTTAACGCTCACGAAAAACTTGATCAATACTAATACCTACGTAACAGCTGCACCTAATGGTACTGCGAGCAAGAAGGCCTTTCAGGTCATTCGCGTTCCACAATATTCGTCGCTCTCCCTCTCTGGCATTGTAAATGGTCCAGCTTGGAACGGAGAAACAGGTGGCGTTTTGGCGATAGATGTGGCTGGCAAGACCACCTATGCAGCAGGTTCTACTCTCTCTATGAGCGCTAAAGGATTTCGCGGGGGGGGTGGCTTTGCAGCAACTACTGCTACTACCACAGCTTACGTTAGCAGTTCTACCGTAGGCAATGGTTCTAAGGGTGAAGGCACAGCTGGCATTCCAACACAGGTATTTGATGGTACTTCGGTTAGTACAGTTGCAGGTAGCGATTATGTAGGTGGCAGCCACGCGGCAGGTGCTCCCGGTAACGCAGGTGGTGGTGCTACCGACTTTACGACCAATAACACTGGTAACGCTGGTGGCGGTGGCGGCAGCAACGCTAGCGCAGGCGGTCTTGGCGGCTATGGGTACAACTCGGGCAGTACAGGCATACAAGCACAAGGCGGACGGGCTGCTTCCACATCTACCACGCGCCTGCTAATGGGCGGCGGCGGCGGCGCCGGCTCTATCAATGTTGGAACAGCTTCCAATAGCAGCGGCGGTGTAGGCGGTGGCATTATCATCCTGCGATCCGGCCCAATAGCTCCCACTTCAGGAACTAGCTTGCTTTCGGTACAAGCTAACGGTGGCAACGCGCCTACTGCTGACAATGCGGTTAACACCACTTCCAACCTACAGGGCGCTGGCGGCGGCGGGGCAGGTGGTACTGCTATAGTTATGGCATTTCTACCTGATGGGACACCTGCCAGTTTGGCTAACGTGGCTATTAATGCTAATGGAGGCAATGGGGGCAATGCTGGCTATACAGGGTCTAATAGATTAACGCGAGGATATGGTCCTGGCGGCGGCGGCAGCGGTGGCATAGTATACACCAATACCACAACTGCTATTTCAACAAGCGCAGGAGTCGCAGGGCAGACACTGATCAACACCAATGGTAACAACACAGCACTTTCAACCTATGGAGCCGGCCCCGGGAACGCAGGTACTAGCACTACTAACACGGCAACTACCGCTACAGCTACCATCGGCGGCGCTGGTTCTTGCCTACCCGTTCTTACGGCTAGCCTGAGTACTTCTACTCCTAACGTAACCCGGGCCAACAGCACGACCGTTAACCCTGCCACTTACACGCTTACGGTATCCAACACGGGCGGCGTTGCAACAGAAATTAGCGCAGCAACAACGCTTGCGGCTAATTTATTTAAGTACGACAACACCTTCACGCCTACGGTTACACTGACGCTTGCCGATGGCAGCACCTCTACTGTTACAGGCTACACCGGCCCAACTAGCAACACAGGCACGCCAACGTTTAGCAATCTTACTATTCCGGCCGGTGCTTCACTAAGTATTCAGTTCCGGGCTACCATTGCTTCTGCGGCTGTTAACGGCACCGTTTACAATGCCTCTTCTACCATCTCTTATACTAACCCTATGCGCGATGGAACTACCGCAACTGCTACTGTAGCCCCGAAGGGCAACTATGCTGGTGGCACTAACACAAGCTTAGGTGCTGCGGGTGGTTCTAACTATGATGGCACCGTTGCTGCCAACACTGCCGAAAACGTTACTATTGTGCAGCCGTTGCCCGTGGAGCTAGTTCGTTTTGAAGCTACCACCGCCCACCTCGACGCCAAGTTGAGCTGGACCACGGCTTCGGAGAAGAACAATGCCTACTTCGAAGTACAACGCTCCCTCACGGGCACCCACTTCGAAACTGTTGGTAAAATTACTGGCCAGGGTAGCACCCAGCAGAAGACCAATTACACCTACACCGATGCTGGTGCCGGTCGTTTGTTGGACACCAAGACCATCTACTACCGCTTGCGTCAAGTAGACTACGATGGTCAAGAATCGTTCAGCCTGGTGCGCACGGTTGCCTTCGAGCAGTTGACGAAACTGGATGCAGCTCTCTATCCCAACCCCGCTAGCCAAACGGCCACGCTCGATCTGACGGGCCTGCCCACGGGTACCTACCAAGTACGCGTACTGGATCTAGTAGGACACGTTATCAGCCAGCAGACCCTCAGCGGCGGGCAGCTACACACCCTGCAGGTGCAACAACTGCCCCAGGGCAGTTACCTGATCATGGTGAATGGTGGCACGGTGCACCTGAACCTCAAACTGGTCCACAACTAATTCTTACCGGTAAAGCCCTGCGACGATGTCGCTTGTCCTTACCCAAAACTCAAACACCCTTCCGGCCACATGGCTGGAAGGGTGTTTTTGTGTGGCTGACTGGGCGGTTTACTGCTCTTCAAGAAGGGCCAGCCAACAAAAAAATGCCTTAGAAGCTCCTATGTTTGAGCAGTATCTCAAACATAGGAGCTTCTAAGAATAAAACTCGTTACCCCTAACATACTGTTGTTCACGGCGAACACCTTCTGAGCACCGGTGCGCTGAGCCAACAGCAAAATATGCGGCCGCAGATGATCGGCCCGTACGGCGCGACTGCCCAGCAGTCTAACGAGGGCCAGAAGAAAAACAGTAAAGAATCTGCGTATAGAAAAGGATGAGAAAAAGTAGCTCAAGATCCGTTCAGTTCATGCACTTCAAAAATGGCGAATCGGTTACTTGTTAATCGCTTATTGCTGAAATATTTTCTTCCGGGAGACTGCGCAGTTACCAACCTTCGTAACTTGCTGGTTTTGGCAAACTGCTTACTCCCCCTACCTCCTACCCAATGGATTCTCCCCGACCCGAGTTCATGCGCGAAGCCATTCGCCTTTCTATTGAAAAAATGCAGGCTGGCTACGGCGGTCCATTCGGCGCCGTGGTGGTAAAAGATGGGCAGATCATTGCCCGCGGCTTCAACCAAGTGACTAGTACTAACGACCCTACCTGCCATGCCGAGGTAGATGCTATTCGGAAAGCCTGCACGGCATTGGGCACGCACCAGTTGGATGGGTGTGACCTGTACACTTCTTGTGAGCCGTGCCCCATGTGCTTGGGCGCCATTTACTGGGCTCGTCCTCAGCGTGTTTTCTATGGCAACACCAAACAGGACGCCGCCGCTGTAGGTTTCGACGACCATTTCATTTACGATGAAATTGAACGGCCTCTCGCCGAGCGCAGCATTCCTATGGAGCAAGTACTACCCGACGAAGCGATTGAGGGCTTTCGGGCGTGGCAGCAGCATGAGAGTCGCACAGCATATTAGCTTCAACTGATTATACGGCTGGATATAAAATATGATAAATTATATTTTATATCCAGCCTTAATTCGTGTTTAAACTAATTATAATACTATAATACTCAGCTTTATGGCTTTCTAATTGATACAAATTGGTCTGAACGTTCTATCTACCAGACCAGCTTGAAAACTTCTCTACTTTATCTTTTCCTTCTGTGCTTTGCATGCCAAGCTGTGGCGCAGCAAGGCAGCTGGATGCCAGCTGACGCAGACTCTTCCTACCCTCGCACGCTGCTGAAAGCGGCCGAACTGCCCGCCGTACAAACGTCTTTGGCTACTTCGGCAAACTACGTGCTCTATAGCGGGCTGTTCAACAGCATCAACACTGCACCGCCTACCGATACGGCCAGTACCAATGGCCGGCGCGACCGGGCTACGTTTGCTAAAAACACGGCCTTTGTGCTGCTGCTGGACCGACGCCCAGTCTCCCCTGGCGAGTTGGTACCACTCACAGCCAACGAACGCGCTGCACTGCTCACCAACGCCACTACCCTGCTGGCTACCCTCAACTTTCAAGTGTCGGCGTGGCCCTCGTACAACGATTGGCAGTGGCGCTCCAAGGAGTTGATAGACTACCTGATAGCGTATGATTTGCTCCGTGGGGCCGGGGTTCCGGAACAAGAGCTGACTACTAGTCGGGCCAAATTGCAGAAGTTTGCCGGTAACCTGCAAACGCAATCCGTGGCGTCATTTTTTGGGATAAGGTTCTATAGTACCATCAAGAATAACCACACGCTGATGACTGCGGCGGCCCTGGGCATGGCGGCGGTAGTACTTAACGACGCAACCAGCACCATAGCCCACCAGCAACCCGCTACCTGGATTGCCACCGGACTGTATAACATCGACAACGTGCTGTGGCAGGATGCGCAACGGCAATCAGACCCGGCGGCGGTGGCGGGCTACGCCGAGGGACCGTATTACTTCAAATACGCGTTTCTAAACTGTCTGCCCTTCTTTCGGGCCATGGGGCATTTTCTGCCGACTGGTGCCCTACCCTACACCTTCAACGGCACCACGCGCACCATTCCTAACCCATATTTCGACCCGCGCTACGACCGCCTCTACCAGTGGATAACGGCTATTCTGATGCCTGATGGCCGCTTTCCAGCCTTGGAGGACTCTTATGTAGATATGGGCATGCCCGAGTTGGCACTGACCGGCAACCCCGCCTACGTGCGCCCGCTACACCTGAGCAAGCTGGCGCCCAACCAACTGAATTCGCTTACGGCTCAGCTCCGCGACATAACCGTGGACATGCGCGCCCCCTACCTCGCCGCCAACATAACCCCTACTCCTACCCCATCTATTCCCCTCACGGCTCTACCCCAAAGCGGAAACCTCATCTTCCGCTCCGGCTCCGACTCGCTGGCTTCCTACCTGCATTTGTATGGCAAAAGCCAGCAAGCGCGCACTACCTCCGGCGGCCACCGCCACGCCGATGTAGGCAGTTTTGCGCTGCACGCCTACGGCCAGCTGCTGGCCCTGGACGCCGGCTACCTCAGCTTCGACCGTCGCAATGAGGTGAAGGAAGCCACCAGCCATAACATGGTGCTGGTAGATGGTGCTGGGCCCGCCTCGGATGCCACTAGCGCCGTGGGCACCGTGCAGCACACCTTTCAAACTGAAAAGCTGAGCTATGGCGAAGTGCAATCGGCTTATGCGGGCACAACGGTGACGCGCAAGGCGATGTTTGTGCGCAATAGCTACTATTTGCTAGCCGATTTCGTGCAGTCCAGTGCGCCACATGCTTACACCTGGCAGTTGCACGGCTATGGCTTGGAAAACGGCACCGCCACCACGGGCACCTTCCAAAACAACCCGGCTGCCCACGAAGGCACGTGGCTTAAAAACGGCGTGCAGCTACTGGCCCACGTAACGGCCACGGCCGGTGCCACTAGCTACGCTACTACTACCAGCGCCCACGAAGTCACCTACAACACACCCGAGAACCACACCACCCTGCTCGTGCGCAAGGAGGGTAGCGCTCAAACGCAGTTTCTGGCGGCGCTGTATCCCTACACCGATCAGCCGACTCTTAGCCCCAGCACCACCAGCACGTCTACCACTGCCGGCCTGGCGTTAGCTTCTGATTTTCAGGATGTAGTTTTCGCGCAGTCTGATACAGTATTGGCCCGAGACGAAAGCGACCTGTTACCCCAGGCTGTTAGCGCCGATGGACTATTGACTTTTTATTCGCTTGATAAGGCCGATCAGTTTGCCCAGCTCTTTCTTCAACAGGGCACGACCATCCGCTACGGGTCAGCAACTATGCTGGCGTCGTCGCGGCGGGCTGATATCAGCTGGCAGCGCCTGAGCACCAATCTATATGGCGGCTACGTCAGCCGCGCTACTACCCTTATGCTGCCGATGGCTACCGCACCCCAAATCGTAATGGGCACCGGCGTCGCGGAGTATCAATACGATGCGGCCGCGCAGCAGTTACGCGTTACCTTAGCAGAAGCCACCGAGTTTCGGGTTGCCACCACGCCCGGCACACCACTACCTGTGGTGCTCACCAGCTTTGGGGCACAACGCCAGGAAGTAGGCGTGCAACTGCGCTGGCAAACTGCCACCGAAAGCCAAAACTGGGGCTTCACCATCCAACGCTCTACCGATGGCGTTACGTTTGCTACCCTGACTTCTGTAGCCCGAGCCGGCACCAGCAACGCCGCGCATCGCTACGCCTACCACGATGCCACTGCGCCCCAAACCCTGACGTACTACCGCCTGCAACAGCAGGATCATGACGGCACCGTTGGCTATTCGCCAATAGTAGCCGTCGCGGCTTCTCCCAGCACTCTAACCGTAGCTCCCATACCTGCACAAGATTTTCTAACGGTGACCTACCCCGATTCACCAGCCGAAATTCACCTTACCTTATTCGACCAACAAGGACGCCAGGTCTTGCAAACCAACTTCCGGCAGCAAACACAGCTCAGCGTAGCAGCACTGGCCAATGGCCTCTATATCCTACGCGCCACAGATACCAATGGGCAACCGATAGGTAGGGCCCAACGGGTGCTTATTGCACACTAAATACTACCAAAAAAGCAACGGCCCGCATCCAGTGGATGCGGGCCGTGTTGGCTTTATGCGGAGGTAGGCAAATTGCTAGAACTTACCGCCGCCTTTGCCCATGCCACCCATCATGCGGGCCATTTGGGCCATGCCGCCTTTGGTTTGGCTCATTTTGTTCATGGTACGCATCATCTTGCGCATGTCCTCAAATTGCTTCATCAGGTTGTTCACCTGCTGAATATCCGTGCCGCTACCCTTAGCCAAGCGGCGGCGGCGTGAACCGTTCAGCAGCTCAGGTTGAGCGCGCTCCTTAGGCGTCATGCTCTTGATGATGGCTTCAATAGGCTTGAAGGCGTCGTCGTCAATGTCCACATCCTTCATGGCTTTGCCCATGCCGGGAATCATGCCTACCAGGTCCTTTAGGTTGCCCATCTTCTTGATCTGCTCCAGTTGGGACAAGAAGTCGTCGAAGTTGAACTGGTTTTTGCGGATTTTCTGGTTGATGCGCTTGGCTTCGTCCTCGTCGAACTGCTGCTGCGCGCGCTCTACCAGCGAAATCACGTCGCCCATGCCCAAGATGCGCTGGGCCATGCGGTCGGGGTAGAACAGGTCCAGCGCCTCCATCTTCTCGCCCGTCGAGATGAACTTGATGGGCTTTTCTACTACCGCGCGAATCGAGAGGGCCGCGCCGCCGCGGGAGTCACCGTCGAGCTTGGTGAGCACCACGCCGTCGAAGTTCAGGCGGTCGTTGAAGGTTTTGGCGGTGTTCACGGCGTCCTGGCCGGTCATGGAGTCCACCACGAACAGGGTTTCAGAGGGGTTGATGGCCCGCTTCACCTGCTCAATCTCGCGCATCATCTGCTCGTCCACGGCCAAGCGGCCGGCGGTGTCGATGATGACTACCTTCTTGTTGTTCTGCTTGGCGTAGGCAATGGCGTTCTGCGAAATCTCAACGGGATTTTTGTTTTCCACTTCGCTATACACCTCTACCCCAATCTGTTCGCCCAGCACCTTCAACTGGTCGATAGCAGCAGGGCGGTACACGTCGCAGGCCACCAGCAGCACGTTACGGTTTTGCTTTTTAATGTGGTTAGCCAGCTTGCCGGCAAACGTCGTTTTGCCCGAGCCTTGAAGGCCTGAGAGCAACACCACGGCCGGCTCGCCTTTAATCACGATGTCCTGCTTCTCGCCGCCCATCAGCTCGGTCAGCTCGTCGTAGACAATCTTGGTCATCAACTGGCCCGGCGACACGCTGATGAGCACGTCGCGGCCCATGGCCTCGTCCTTGATTTTGTCGGTTACTTCCTTGGCTACCTTGTAGTTCACGTCGGCATCCACCAGGGCACGGCGGATTTCCTTCACGGTGGCGGCCACGTTGATTTCCGTGATGCTACCCTGACCTTTCAGGGTTTTAAACGCACGGTCGAGTTTGGTAGAGAGATTATCAAACATGAAATCGGAGAGTATGCAGAGGTACAGAAAGGGCAAACAGCAACCGCGTTGGTAAGCTGCGTTGCCCTATTTCTCGTTGGCTACCCGTGATGATATGAAGTCAGCAACTCCTGAAAAAAGCAAGTATCAGAAGCACCAACTTTCTCAAAACAGATAGGAGGTTATGAGAAGTTCTACAAAATTAGCCAGAAAACCCCGGAAAGCCGCGGCTGCGTACCTTCGCGCCTCCATTTGAACTATCCCGTGCCCGTATCTGCTCCCCGTCCGCTTCGTTTGCTGGTGATTACGTACTACTGGCCGCCCTCCGGTGGGGCCGGCGTGCAGCGGAGTCTGAAGTTTGTGAAGCACCTGCCGGCGCTGGGCGTAGAGCCGACCGTGGTGACCGTAGACCCCGAGCGCGGCGCCTACCCTGTGCTGGATGAGTCGCTGCTGGCGGAGGTGCCGGCTGGTGTGCGCGTTATCCGCACCGATACCTCGGAGCCGTTTGGCAGCTACAAAAAGCTCACGCGGCGGGAGCAGATTCCGTACGGCGGCTTTGCCAACGAAAGCAAAACCAGCTTCACGCAACGGCTATTCAAATTTGTGCGGGGCAATTTTTTCCTACCCGATCCGCGCCGGGGCTGGAATCGCCATGCTCTGCGCGCCGTAGCCCAGCTGCTAGCCCAGGGAGAAAAGTTTGACGCGGTGCTCACTAGCTCGCCGCCTCACTCCACCCAACTCATTGGCTTAGAGCTGAAAAAGCGCTACGGCTTCCGCTGGGTAGCCGACATGCGTGACCCGTGGACCGATATTTACTACCAGCAAGAGCTGCATCAAACGGCGCCCGCCCGCTGGCTCGATGCCCGCTACGAACGCCAGGTGTTAGAACAAGCCGACGTGGTGCTCACCACCAGCCCCGACACGCGCCGTCTGCTCCTGGGTAAGTCGAAGAGGCTGGAACCAAGTAAGTTCCACGTCATCCCGAACGGCTACGACGAGAGCGACTTCCGCCAGCCCTCTACCCCTCCTATCGACGCGCTGCTGATTACCCACACCGGCACCATCTCCGAAACCTACCACGTGCAGGAACTGCTGCGCGCCGTGGCCGCCTGCACCCAACGCTACCCCACGGTACCGCTACGGTTGCGCTTTGTGGGCAAGGTATCGGAGGGCGTACGGCAGCAGGTAGCCGTGGCCGGCCTGGCCGACCGTACCGAGTTCCTACCCTTTGTGCCGCACCAGGAGTCGGTGGGGTACTTGCTGCGGAGCACAGCGCTACTGATGGCCATTCCCGACGTGCCGAATAATCTGGGCATTTTGCCCGGAAAAATATTTGAGTACCTGGCAGCCCGCAAGCCTATTATCTGCGTGGGTCCGGCCGGCTCCGATGCCGATGATATTCTGCGTCAGTGCGGCGCGGGCCAGGCCTTTCCCTACCTGGATTACGCGGCTATGCTGGCTTATCTGGAAAAGCTGGTAGCCCAATGGCAGACCACTTCTAACCTGGATTTACCAGGCAATGCCCATACGCGCTATTCCCGCCGCGCCCTCACGGAGCAGTTGGTAGAGTTGCTGTAGGGGCGCCTGCAAGGCGCCCCTACCACGGTAGGCGGCTCAGCAGACGTGCTTTCAAGTCACGCCAGCCGGAGCGCGCTAGTTTCCTACCCTGCCATTCGCTGAGGGCTGTGGCCAAGCGTTGGGCCAGGGTGCGATAGTGCGCCCGCTGGTAGTGGCGCAGGTTATTGGTGACATCAGTGGGCTCGCGCACGAAGTCGCGCACGTCGATGAGGTAGCAGTTGTCGGCTTCCACCACAAACTCAGCCAGCGCTTGGTTCATTTGCTGATGTCGTGCTTTGGCACCGGTTTCGCTGGAGCCGGGCACTTCTATTTCGGCACCGTTGAGAAAGAAAATTGGGAGGGTAGGCGGTAGTTGGTCGCGTAGCCAGCGAAGATTTTGTTTGAAGTCAGCGGGTGTTTCCTGACCGACACACGTGAATTCCTGCTGAAATCGGCGCAAAAATGCTTCGTCCATCCCCCGGAATTTTCGCCGAGCGTGTTTGGCAGCCTGGGCTGCGGGGTCTTGCGTCGTCAGATTGTAGTACCCCCCGAACGGCACGGCTATTCCGGTACTTTTTTCGCGGTATAGCTCCTGGGTGTAATCCATCAACGGACTGTATACCAGTACGTCATAGTCGCCCTGCCACAGCTTCGTATCGAAGGCCTCAGCCCCGAGGAAGGGTAGGCGCGCCAAACGCTGCCGCTCCGATGCCGATAATTTACTACCCTGACGTAGTAGCTCCAAATGCTCTACATGCACGGGCACCTGGTTTTCGTTTACATAGTTGAATTCCTCCACCACTTCCAGCTGAAAGGCCTGCAAAAACGGCGTGAGCTGGCCCAAGTCGCAGCCACCTTTCAGCAGCACGCGCAGGCGCTTAGCGGAGTCTGGCGCGGCGGGAGTAGGCTGTTCCGACATTGGTGTTACGATAGTAATCCAGTCGGGGCGGTCGGTTTGGGTGAGTTCGGTGGCTACCTCGCCCTGCACCTCCAGACGCGGAAAACCTAGGTGGGCGTAGGTAAATTGCTCGATACCCAGATGCAGAATTCGACAGGAAAACACGAACTGTATCAGTCGGTTGCCTTCGTTCGCACTAGCAACGGCGGGCGCCTGCAAGGCGTCCCTACCTGCGTTATCTATCTGTTCTACGGCATACACCCCTACCAAGCCATAGTCGCCGAACTGGTCGCGCACGCGCACGGTACCCCAACGGGTAGTCGGGCTCTGGAAGCTGGCGCGCAACTCGTCTTTGGTGACACGCTGCTTGGTGAAATTGAGTTGGTTGGAGCGGTTAATCAGTTCCTCTATGCGGTCCAGATCGGGCAGCACCGCCACGCCTTCCCGGAACTCAATCTGCACCTGCGCGTCGCGTAGAAACGCCAGGTTGTCGTGGTAGGTGGCGCGCGCTTGCTGCTGGCGCTCCAGCAGCTTGTACTGTTCCAAGCGCGAGAAGGTAGGGTCGGGCTTGCCGGCGGCGCGAAGCTGGGGGGCCAGGTGGGGTAGGTCGACGGGGTCGGCTACTTGCAGGGTAGGGTTGTAATAGAGTGCCTCGGCCCGGTTTACGGGGTTGTCGTCGAGGAATAGGGCATTGGGAGCCCGCAGTTGCATATCTTCCAGCAACTGCTTGATAATGGCGCCTTTCGGCTGCCAGCTCACCCGCAGGAACACGAACAGGTCGCGGATACCCAGCTCCGTTAGCTTGGCTTCTACGGGAGCCAGGTCATTCTTGGAAACCACGGTATGCACCAGCCCGCGCGCGGCCGTATCGCGCACCAGCGCCAGGTTTTCCTCCACAGCCTCCACGGCACCCTCCGAGAGCGTGCCGCGCCAAAACGTGTCGTCCAAATCCCAGATAATGAGTTTAATAGGCTCCGGCATGGTGATTTCTGTTGTTCGTATTCGGTTTTCGGCGGTGTGCTGCCTACCCTTCTAACCAGCAAAGCTACTGAGTGTCCCGCGAAATGAGCCTGGGCCGCCTGTCATTTCGAGCGCAGCAAGAAATCTGAGTTTATTAGAACGAGTCATGCTGAGCGCAGCGGAGCGAAGTCGAAGCATCTCTACCGCAACGCTAATTCTAATCGTTGGAAATCACTCACAGTAGAGATGCTTCGACTTCGCTCCGCTACGCTCAGCATGACTCGTTTCTTTGTTGCCACCCAATTCATAACCTACCCCATCAACGAACAACTCCGTACTTTTGCCCTTCTACCAATTCCCTTATGGCCCTCGACCTTAATCATAAATCGGTGCTGCTGACGGGCGGCACCGGCTCGTTCGGTAAGCAATTTGTACGCACCGTGCTGGAAAAATTTCCGCAGGTACGGCGCCTCATCGTGTTCTCGCGCGATGAACTGAAGCAGTACGAAATGGCCCAGACGTTTCCTACCTCTCAGTATCCGGCCATGCGCTATTTCATTGGCGATGTGCGCGATGCGGCGCGCCTGAAGCGGGCCTGCGAGGGTGTAGATATTATTGTGCACGCCGCCGCGCTCAAGCAAGTACCGGCCGCCGAGTACAACCCCATGGAATGCATCAAGACCAACATTTTCGGGGCTGAAAACGTGATAAATGCGGCCCTGGATTGCGGCGTGAAGGAAGTAGTAGCCCTCAGCACCGACAAAGCCGCGGCCCCCATCAATCTCTACGGCGCCACCAAACTGTGCTCCGACAAGCTGTTTGTGGCCGCCAACAATATGAAGGGTAGCCGGGATTTACGGTTTTCGGTGGTGCGCTACGGCAACGTAATCGGCTCGCGTGGGTCGGTGGTGCCGTTCTTTTTGCAGCAGCGTCACACCGGCGTATTGCCCATCACCCACCCCGACATGACGCGCTTCAACATCTCGCTGGACGAAGGCGTGGACCTGGTGCTCTACGCGCTGGAACATGCCTGGGGCGGCGAGATTTTCGTACCCAAAATCCCTTCCTATAAGATTACGGAGGTAGCCGAAGCCATCGGCCCTAACTGCCGCCAGGAGATTGTGGGTATCCGGCCGGGCGAGAAGCTGCACGAGGAAATGATTACCGAAACCGACTCCCTGAGCACGGTGGAGCTACCCAAATACTACGTTATTCTGCCCTTCACGCCTATCTGGGACGTGGAAAAGTTCATCCAGCATTTCCAGGGCAAGCGCGTGCCGGTAGGCTTTCATTACGACTCCGCTAACAACGAAGAGTGGCTATCGGCAGAGCAAATTCGCGAGGAAATCCGCCAGCACGTAGACGCGGATTTTGAAGCGGTTTAAAGGTTGAGTAGCTGAATGTTGTCAACGCACCTGTCATCCTGAGCTTGCGAAGGACCTTATGCCAATTGAACGAGTCGTTGGTACGAGTATCGTGCTGACGTGAGAAGGTCCTTCGCAAGCTCAGGATGACAAACGCAACATCAACTACTTGCCGTTCTATTACTTAGCCGCTCAGTCACTCTATCACCCAGTCACTCCCATGCCTACCCCTCCCATCCCCTACGGCCGCCAGCACATCACCGACGAAGACATCCGGGCGGTGACGGAAACGCTGCGCTCCGACTACCTCACGCAGGGGCCGAAGGTGGCGGAGTTTGAGCAGGCCTTTGCCGAGTACATTGGGGTGCGTTACGCCGTGGCCGTCAGCAACGGCACAGCGGCCTTGCATTTGGCGGCGCTGGCGCTAGACGTGCAGCCGGGCCAGCGCGTGATTACGACGCCCATCACGTTTGCGGCTTCGGCCAACTGCGTGCGCTACTGCGGCGGCGAGGTGTATTTCGCCGACATCGACCCAGAAACGGCGTTGATTGACCTGACTGCCGTACGCCGTCTGTTGGAAGCTCATCCCAAAGGCCATTTCCACGGCCTGATTCCAGTGGATTTTGCGGGCTTGGCCGTGGATCTGGAAGCAGCGCGCCAGCTCTGCGACGAGTTTGGACTGTGGCTTTTAGAGGATGCGGCGCATTCGCCGGGTGGGTTCTTTGTGGATAGTCAGGGTAAGGAACAGCGGTGCGGCAACGGGCAGTTTGCCGACGTGGCCATCTTCTCATTTCACCCCGTGAAGCACATTGCCATGGGCGAGGGCGGCCTCATCACCACCAACGACAAAGCGCTCTACGACAAGCTGTTGCTATTGCGCACCCACGGCATCACCAAAGATACCGACCTGCTGGAGCAGAACGATGGCGGCTGGTACTACGAGATGCAGACGCTGGGTTTCAACTACCGCCTACCCGACATGCTGGCTACTCTGGGCCTTAGCCAGCTCCACCGCGCTGATGCTGGTCTGGCCCGCCGTCGGGCATTAGCAGCTTGTTATGATGCTGCGTTTAGTAAGATAGAAGGCGTGCAAACGGTAGCACCTGGCCGCGCCGGTCATGCCTACCACTTATATATTATTGAGGTAGAAGACCGCAAGGGCTTGTACGACTACCTGCGCGAGCGGCAGATTTTTGCGCAGGTTCACTACATTCCGGTGCATCTTATGCCCTACTACCGCGGCCTGGGGTGGCAGCCCGGCGACTTCCCCCACGCCGAAGCCTACTACGCCCGCTGCCTCAGCCTGCCCATGTTTCCTACCCTCACCGACGAGCAGCAGCAGTACGTTATCGACTGCGTGCGGGAGTTTGTGGCGGGGTAATTTTTCGTAGAAACGATGTTTTTTGCTTATGACTCTCGCAACTCCTAACATCGGTATCATCTCTCAGGCTCGCATGACCAGCACGCGCCTACCCGGCAAGGTGCTGCAACCTATTGCGGGACAGCCGCTGCTGCACTACCACGTGCAGCGCCTACGCCAAAGCGGATTGCCGCTGTACCTGGCTACCACTACCAACTGGGAGGATGATCGGCTGGCAGATTTTGCGGCGGCAAATAACATTCCCTGCACCCGCGGCGACGAGCACGATGTGCTGGGCCGCTACCACCAATGCGCACAGGAGCATGGCCTCGACGTTATCGTGCGCGTCACTTCTGATTGTCCGCTCATTGATGGGCCGCTGCTGGCCTCGTGCGTGCGCGAGTACGTGCGCCTGGCCAATCCCTACCTCTACCTCTCCAATGTGCTGCGCCGCACATACCCACGGGGCTTCGACTTTGAAATCTTCTCGCGGCAGCTGCTGGAAGAAGCTTTCCAGCGGGCTACCCTGCCCAGCGACCGGGAACACGTGACGCCCTACATCCACCAGAATCGGTCGGGGCAGGTGCATTTCCGCCATTCCAGCCGCGTGCCCGACCGCAGCCGCTACCGCCTCACGGTAGACACAGCCGAGGATTTTGAGTTGATTAAGACACTGATTGAGCAATACGGCGCCGACCAGCTCGACGTAGACACGCTAATTCAGTTATTGGAGGAGCACCCCGATCTGGTGGCCATAAACGCGCATGTGGAGCAGAAAAAGGTGTAATTGAGCAAAAATATCAGTTCATCCCGTCATGCTGCGCGGAGTCGAAGCATGACAGTCTAAACGCCTCCTATCTTTCATTCTTAATTCTTCCTTCTTACTTGAAACCTCGTCTCCTACTTCGCGCCGATGGCAATCCGCGCATTGGCTTGGGCCACGTGATGCGCTTATTGGCCTTGGCCGAAATCCTACGCGACCGGTTTCACAGCGTATTTGTGATACAGGAGCCCGACGCGGCCGTACGCGACTTGCTGCTGGCTACCTGCGACGAAGTAGTGGAAATGCCCCCTATGCCCGCTGGCGGCGAACCGGCTTGGCTGCGCCAGTACGCCCTGCGCCCCACCGATGTGCTGGTGCTCGATGGCTATGATTTTGAGTTGACCTACCAGCAGGCTGTGCGCCCAGCTGTACAGAAGCTGGTGTGTCTGGATGACCTGCACACGTTTCCTTCAATGGCCGACTTAGTGCTGAACCCAGCAGGGGGCGTCACGGAGGCCGAGTATGAGCTGCGCCAGCCCGGCGCCCGCTTGCTGGCCGGACCAGCCTACGCGCCGTTGCGCGCCGCTTTCCGGGAGGCGGCCGCCCTACCCCCTGCAACGGCCGATACAGGCACGGTGCTACTCTGCCTGGGCGGCGCAGACCCTACCCACCAAACCCAACGCGCTGCCACACGGCTGCTGTTGCTACCCACCGTGCGCCAAGTGCACGCCGTGGTGGGCAGCGCCTACGACCAGTGGGAAAGCCTGCAACAGTGGGCCGACGACCAGCCGCGCCTGTTGCTGCACCGCAACCTGCCCGCCCCCGCCCTACGCGACCTGATGCGTCAGTGCGGCACGGCCATCTGCTCGCCCAGCACCATCAGCTACGAATATTGCGCCGCTGGCGGTGGACTGCTATTTCTGCTACCTACTGCCACCAATCAGCACGACCTCGACCGGTATTTGCGCGGCGCGGGTCTGGCCCTCCCCTACCTTAGCGTGGGCAACGTCCTGACTTCGCCCGAAGCCGACCGTATTGCCGAGCAGCTGCGCGAGGCCCAGCACCAGCACTTCGATGGTTTGACACCCCAACGGCTGCGGCAGGAGTTTGCGGCCCTGCTGCTCCCCACGCTGCCCTTGCACTTACGCCCCGTAGTCGACGCCGATTCGGACCAGCTATTGGCCTGGGCCAATGAGCCAGCCGTGCGCCAGTATTCCTTCATCCCTACCCCCATCACCCGCGAAGACCACGAGCGGTGGTTCGTCAACCGCCTTCAGGACGAAGACACGCTCCTGCTGCTGGCCGAAGACGAAACTACCCATGAGTCGGCTGGCCTGATTCGGTTTATAGTGGAAGACGATACGGCCCTACTGAGCTATCTGCTGGCGGCCACGCACCGCGGCCGGGGGCTGGCAGCGGGGTTGCTAGTAGCTGGCGTGCGGGCACTGCTCCAGCAGTTTCCGGAAGTGCGGCGGGTAGAAGGCCAGGTGCTGGCAGCCAATGTGGCCTCGGTGCGAGCGTTTGAACGGGCGGGATTTGCGCAGCAGTCGGCGGGCGAATCTGTTACCTTTGCGTGGGTGGCTTAACGATTTTCGCGCACCGCGAACCTCTGCGCCTACCTCCGCGAACCTCTGCGCCTACCTCCGCGAACCTCTGCGAGAAATGACGCCTGCATCTTCCTTACCCATGCCTACCATCACCATCGGTGGCCGCGCCATTGGCCCCGACCAACCGCCGTTTATTATTGCCGAGCTAAGCGGCAACCACAACCAAAGCCTGGAGCGCGGCCTAGCGATAGTAGATGCCGTAGCCGCAGCCGGCGCGCACGCCATCAAGCTGCAAACCTACACCGCCGATACCATGACGCTGCCCGGCGCCTACCGCATCGACGACCCCAACTCCTTGTGGTTTGGCCGCGAGCTGCACGAGCTGTACCAGGAGGCCTACACGCCCTGGGACTGGCACCAGCCGCTGTTCGAACGCGCCAAACAGCACGGCATGCTGGCTTTCAGCTCGCCGTTTGACGAGTCGGCCGTGGATTTCCTGGAAACGCTCGATGTACCGGCCTACAAGATTGCCTCCTTCGAGAATACCGACTGGCCCCTGCTACGCCGGGTGGCTGCTACCGGCAAACCCGTTATTATGAGCACCGGCGCTAGCACCCTGGCCGAGGTAGCCGAGGCCGAGCAGGTGCTACGCGCCGCCGGCTGCCAGGAGTTGGTATTGCTGAAATGCACCAGCACCTACCCTGCCACGCCTCTCAATACTAACCTCCGCACCATCCCGCACTTGGCCCAGCTGTTTCCAGCCTCACCCATCGGCCTTTCCGACCACACCGCTGGGGTAGGCGCGGCTGTGGCCGCTGTAGCTCTGGGTGCCTGTGTGGTAGAAAAACACGTAACCCTGCGCCGAGCCGACGGCGGCGTAGACTCAGCCTTCTCGCTGGAGCCGGAGGAGGTAGCCGCCTTGGTAATAGAAACCGAACGAGCCTGGCAGGCTTTGGGGCAGATTCAATACGGCGTGCAGCGCGCCGAGGAAAAATCGCGTCTCTACAAACGCTCCCTCTACGTGGCCCAGGACATTGCTGCCGGCGAGGTCTTCACCCCCGACAACTTGCGCGTAGTGCGCCCCGGCCTGGGCCTCCCCCCCCGCTACTACGACCAGCTCCTGGGCAAGCCCGCCCGGCAAAATTTAGCCGCCGGCACGCCCCTGACGTGGGAAATGCTGTAAGTTCGTCATTTCGACCAGCGGGAGAAATCTCGCGTGCTGCTACCAGACAGGCATACTGAGCGCAGCCGAAGCGGTAGAGATGCTTCGGTTGCGCTCAGTATGACAGCTTTTTTTTGCGTTTCATCCCCATGTCTCCTCCTACCCTTCGCCTGCGCGACATCCTACAACTGCGCTTTTCGCCGTTGTTTGCCGGATTGCCGGCGCGCACGCTGGAAGGTATTTCGCCGCGCAGCGTTTGGAAGCGACTGGCGAAGGTAGCGGGCTATGCGGCATTGCGACTGGTAGGCAACATTTTCCGGCCCATCCGCAATGCGGAGGAACTGCACGGCAAGGTGTGGCTCTATGTGGTGAGTCAGAATAACTACGAAGCCCTGCATTTTCTGCGCGAGGCCCTACCTGACGCTGTGCTGGTAGCCGGGCAAAGCAAACAGATTGGCCGCTACAACCAGCAGGTAAATCGACTCTCGTTGCGGCGCAAGCTGCTCTATTATGGGCAGTTTCCAGGAGCGTTAGTTGGCTTGCGAAAAACGGAAGGACGGCTGGCGTGGCGTTTTTTCAACTTGATTTTCAACGCCATCGGTTACTATGAGGTGTACTGCCGCGCACTGCGCCATTACCAGCCCCGCGCCGTAGTATTTGCCAACGACCACAACGACGACGCCCGCGCCTTGCTGCTGGCCTGCCGCGCCGAAGGCGTGCCAACGGCCTACGTGCAGCACGCCAGCGTGAGCGCCAGCTTTCCGCCCCTCGGCTTCGATCTGAGCTTACTAGAAGGACAGGACGCATTAAATAAGTATCGTCAGTGCGGCCCCGTGCAAGGAAAAGTAGAATTGGTTGGAATGCCCAAGGCCGATGCGTTTCTCGACCAAAAAAACGAAAATTCACAGGTGCAACGCGTGGGTGTGGCCATCAACCTCCTTGACGAAACACCCGCTGTTATCGAGGCGGTGGACTACCTACTGCGTGCGTTCCCTACCCTCACCTTCACCTTCCGCCCTCACCCCAGCGACTCACGCACCTTTGCTGCGCTGCGTCAGCAGCATCCTACGCTACGCTTCTCCGACGCCCGCCGGGAAAGCGTCTTCGAGTTCCTGCATCAGCAGGATGCCCTCGTAGCCGCCGATACCTCCACCCACCTAGAGGCCACTTTATTGAACGTAGCCAGCATCTATTACCGCTTCGGCACCCACGCCGGCACCGACGATTACTACGGCTACGTAGCGCACGGCCTAGTCCCCCGCGCCCATTCATTGCCAGAATTAGACACCTTGTTACGTCAGTATCAACAGCACAAGCCGCTGGACCTTTACCAACGCGCGGCCTACTACAATGCTACCCTTGGCACTATAGATGAAGGCCACAGCCAGCAGCGCGCCGTGCGCCTATTGCGTAAGTGGCTAGGTGAGAAGCCCTAAAACGGAGTTTTCAGTACGTTTGAGACCTTTATACCTTTTAATACACTGGTTCCTTTATGCCCTTGTTACTACAAAATACTATTGCTCAACGCCGTTTATACCCTTTTTTTTTTATTCTGATTTGCTTAGTAGGAGCTGCGCTCCGGTTGATTCAATTTCCTACCCTTCCACCGGGCTTCAACCAGGACGAGGCTAGCAGTGCATATGAAGCGTACTGTCTGGCTGAAACCGGCATGGACCGGTGGGGCAATACGTTACCAGTCTACTTCCCATCGTGGGGCAGTGGCCAAAACGTGCTCCTGTCGTACCTGATGGTTCCAGTGGTGAAAATATTCGGTTTGTCCATTTCTTCTGCCCGTCTGATACCAGTTGCATTGGGCATTTTCACATTACCGCTGCTAGGCTGGGGGCTACGTCCACTTGGTCGTTACCCATCACTGTTGGGTATGTTTTTGGTAGCTGTGGTCCCTTGGCATTTTATGATGTCGCGGTGGGCGCTGGAAAGTAATCTGGTGTCTTTCTTCATGCTGCTAGGCTGCGTTTTATTATCACGCGCCCTCATCACGCATAAACGCCGCTGGATTATCCCAAGTTTATTGCCGTTCGCACTGGCGTTGTACGCATATGGCACTACCATTATTGTGTTGCCCATTATGGTAATGCTAATAGGCTATTGCTACCAGCGCCATATATGGCAACACCGAAAGGCCTGGCTGCTGGCATCGGTATTTTTTGTAGTAGTCGCTTTCCCTTTTATAATTTTTATTATCGAACATCATATACTTAACCATAATATGGCATGGGCTGATTCTTTGTTTTTTTCAACGCCTCTTCCACCATTTAATCGTTTAGCGCAGATTAATCCGGAGCAACGATTGGATGTACTATATGCTAATCGCACCTTTTTTAATTCAGGATTCCAAGATGGCAGTGTATATAATCTAATGCCGAATTTCCCGTTGCTGCTGCTCTTTTCGCTGCCGATAGGACTTATCGGCATGGTAGCGGCCGTATTCGTGCTTATCCGTCAGCTACGCCGCCGGACGACTCAGCCAAGCCATATAGTTATTACCATCTTCCTTTTCTGGGCACTGGGTACTCTACCTATGATTTTTTTATTCACGTTAAATGTCAACCGCTTCAATCACTTTTACTTACCTCTAATGGTATTGATGACTTGGTTGGTTGATTTGCTTATCGAACATACAAACACTTGGGTTTCTAAACCGTTGCTGCGCACGCTAGTAGTGATGTGGCTAGTGGTAGAAAGCGGCTTTGCAGTGCGTCATTACTTTACCTCTTACCGAAGTAGTGGCATCCGTACTCATTTTTATGAAGGATTAGACCAAGCATTTAACGCTGCTAAGCAGTTGCCTGTTGCACAAGTTCAAATTACTAGTGACGTACACTATATATACGCGTTGTTTTTCACGCAATATCCACCCCGAGATTTTCAACAGCACGCACAGTATTCAATCCGTAACGATAGATATGAGGTATTTTTCTTTGGCAAGTATGTATTTGACGACGCCTATCTTATCCCTAATCAACCCCACGGCTACTTAATGCGTCGCAATGAGTTACCTGCTAACACCACTGCTCGACATGTAATATTCCGCAATGAGTTGTGGGAAGTAGGAATATCGAGATAGCACAATTAATACTATCATATTATTGCTGCTGAACTATTCAACTTATAGACCAGCATTTACTGCCCAATACCACAATCCCGCTACCAGTCCTCCCACTAGCGTATTCAAAAAGTTAACCGCATTGTTGCTCAGGCGATGCTGCCGTTCCAGAGTAGCTCCTAGCACCGAATCGGTTAGGTTGCCTACAGTGCCAGCCAGCACCAGCCAGCCAAATTCCCTACCCCAGCCGACGCTCAGGCTATACAACCCCGCGATGAGGACGCTACCCGCCACGCCGCACAGCGTGCCTTCCAGACTAATTACGCCGTTCAGACCGCGCGTATCGGGCCGTAGCGTGAGGACGTTGTAGTAGCGCCTACCGTAGACGTTGCCTAGCTCTGAGGCCAGGGTGTCGGCAGTAGCGGCGGCGAAGCTTCCTGCTAGCAGCAGCTGAAATAGGGCAGCCTGGGCAGGTAGCAGCCAGCCGCACAAGCCGGCCAGAGCGGCCACGCCAGCATTGGCAACCACCTGGCCCGCCGTGCGCCGGCCTTTGTTTTCTTCTGCTAGCCCCAGCCGGCGCTTTTCTGCTAGGTGCCAGCCCGAAGCCGCAGAGCCCAGCAGGAAAAACGCGGCCAGCATACTCAACCCGCCAAAGCCGCCGCCCAGATAAATGAGGGCGCCCAACAGCCCGCCTGTGAGGGCACCGCCGGGGGTCAGCTTGCTGGCCCGCACACTGTAGAGCATGCCCGCGCCAAGCAAGAACAAAACGATACCAAGCCGTAGCAGCATCATCACGGGGGTAGGAAGCACAAGCCGCGTGAGCTGCCGCGCAATGGATTTTGGGAAGAATCAGCAATATTAGCCAATAGGCCGAAAAGTAACCTTCCATGACCTACCCCCTTCGTTTGGCGCTTGGCCCGGTTATACTGCCAGTACACTTGCTGCTGGAAATGCTGGCCTATACCATCGGCTACCGGCTCTATCAGCATCTACGCGCCCGTTTCCATGACCGTATCTCCGACGAGCACCGCCTCTGGATTTTCGTGGGCTGCGCGGCCGGGGCGCTGCTGGGCTCGCGGGTGCTGGGGCTGCTGGAGCACCCCGCACTGCTGCTGCATCCGCCCGGCGGCTGGCCCTACTACCTCACCAACAAAACCATTGTGGGCGGCTTGCTCGGCGGCCTCGTTGGCGTAGAACTCACCAAAAAGCGCCTGGGCGTCACTGCCTCCAGCGGCGACCTAATGGTGTTTCCCATCCTGCTGGCCATGTGCATCGGGCGGCTCGGTTGCCACTTTTCGGGCCTCGAAGACGGCACCTTCGGCACGGCTACCTCTCTACCCTGGGGCACCAACTTCGGCGACGGGGTAGCGCGCCACCCCACCAACCTCTACGAAATCACTTGGCTCCTGCTGCTGGGCGCGGCCCTGTGGCTCACCGAGCGCCGCCAGCCGCTGCCGGATGGCTGGCGGTTCCGGTGGTTTATGGTCGGGTATTTGGCGTTTCGGCTGCTGGTAGAGTTCATCAAGCCTACCCCCGCACCGAGTGGCTGGGGCCTTACGGCCATTCAGTGGGCTTGTGTGATGGGGTTGGGATATTATATTTGGTTGTGGTATTACTCAAGCAAACAAAACAAAATACGTAACAACTTTATTATTCATGGAAATTAAATACACTTTAAACTCAGAGGATTATCTAAATCACCAGCTCTATTTAGCGAGTCAATCAAGTAGAATTAATACAAACAGGAAAAAGAGTTGGCTGATTACGACTTTAGCTTTTACTTTCTTAGCCGTCCTATTCTATCAACAACACATGTTTGTATTGATGTACTATTTTTTATTTTTTACAATTATAAGTGGCTTATTCTTTCCGTATTATACTCGTAAACGCTATAAAAAGCATTACAAGAATTTTATAAAATAAAACTATAAAACGCGGTTTAACGAAGAAATTTATATTAATATAAAAGAAGATGAGTTATTAACAAAAGATAGGATTTCAGAGGGTCGCATGAGCTTATCTGAGTTATCTGAAATAGTTGAAGCACCAACTGCATTCTATTTAAAAACTTCAATTGCACACTCATTAATTATACCTAAAAGTGCGCTAAATCAACCATATGAATTAAAAAAACAGTTAACCAGTATAGCTAACAAATTTCAAATACCTTATAGCAACGCTAAAAATTGGCATTGGAAATAATCTATTTTCAATCTATAATTAATTTCTTCATGCCCGAACGCCCCTATACCTACTACGACTTCACCCTAAGCCTGTGCCCACATTGCCTGCGTCGGGTAGAGGCTAAGATTGTTTTTGAAGACGGCGGCGTGTACATGCTCAAGCGCTGCCCGGAGCACGGCCGGCAACGGGTGCTCATTGCCACCGATATTGAGTACTACAAGAGCATCCGCAACTATGTGAAGCCCAGCGAAACGCCACGCCGCTTCAACACCGCTACCCACTACGGTTGCCCCTACGACTGCGGCCTCTGCGCCGACCACGAGCAACACAGTTGCCTCACCGTTATTGAGATTACCGACCGCTGCAACCTGACGTGCCCTACCTGCTACGCCGAGAGCAGCCCTACCCACGGCCGGCACCGCACCCTGAAAGAGGTGGAGGCGATGGTAGATACGCTGGTAGAAAATGAAGGCGAGCCCGACGTGGTGCAGATTTCGGGCGGCGAGCCTACCCTGCACCCGCAGTTCTGGGAGATTCTGGACATGTGCAAGCGCAAGCCCATCAAGCACCTGATGGTGAACACCAACGGCGTGCGCCTGGCCAAAGACCCCGCCTTTGTGGCCCGGCTGGCTACCTACGAGGGCGCGTTTGAGGTGTATTTGCAGTTCGACTCGTTCCGGAAGGAGGTGCTGGAAACCATGCGCGGGCGCGACCTGCGCGAAGTGCGCCTGCAAGCCCTGGAAAACCTGAACCGCCACAACCTCAGCACTACCCTGGTCGTGACCCTGCAAAAGGGCCTCAACGACAACGAAATGGGCGAAATCATCGATTTTGCCTTGCAGCAGCGGTGCGTGCGCGGCGTCACGTTTCAGCCTACCCAGGCCGCTGGCCGCCTCCAGAATTTTGACCCCGCCACCGACCGCCTCACGCTCACCGAAACCCGCCAGGGCGTTATCGACCAGAGCCTATTTACGGCCGAAGATCTGCTGCCGGTGCCCTGCAACCCCGACGCGCTGGTGATGGGCTATGCCCTGAAGCTCGGCGGCGAGGTATTTCCGCTCACACGCTACGTGCAACCCGCCGAGCTGCTGCAAAGCGGCGGCAACACCATTGTATATGAGCACGATCCGCGCCTGCGTCAGCACCTGCTCAAGCTGTTCAGCACGGCTAATACGGTGGATACCATCACGCCCGAGCTAAACCAGCTGTTGTGCTGTTTGCCTACCATTCAGGCGCCCAACCTGAAGTATGAGAACCTTTTCCGGGTGATTATCCTGCAATTCATGGATGCCTGGAATTTCGACGTGCGCGCCATCAAGAAATCCTGCGTGCACATTGTGAGTAAGGATTTAAAAATCATTCCGTTCGAGACGATGAACATGCTCTACCGCGATGAGGAGAAACTAGCACGCCTGCAAGTGCTGCGCGATATTCCGGTGCTATGAACAACGAGCCCGAGAAGCCCAAAAGTCCTGTTGGCCGCATTCTGTTGCTGAATTTGGGACTAGTGTTGCTATTGCACGTTGGGCGGGAAATGCTGGCACCTCAGGAGGGTGTTTTCCCTCTGCTTTTTTGTCTGGCATTTGTGGATTTTTTAGGCGCGCTCTTCATTATAACACAGGGTGGTTCCGGCCGAAAAGTGGCCACATTTCTAATTGCGGCCCTGCTTGTATTTATTGTGGGATTCAGCGACTGTGCCAGTCACTTTCACCTCGACACCCGCTGATTAGTACTTGCCGTGAAATCTGAGAGGACTCCCCCCAAACCTGGTCATACTCTGCGCAACAACCTGCTGATACTGTTGGCAACCGCCACAGTGGCGGCTGTGCTAACTGGCCTGTTTCCGGAGCAGTCTATCTATACGATCTTGTTTGCCTATGGGTATGTGCTACAGGCGCTCGTAAATATTCTGATCGGAGTTGGGTATCTCGTGCAGCCTGCGCAGGGTAGCGCGGCACCGTATTTTCTGAGCGCCTTGTTGGTGCTGCTAATTGGGTTTGGCGCGTGCGCTGGCATCGTTACGATGGTACTTTGAGGTAGGGCTGCGTAAGCTCAAGGGCACACTAGAGAGACAAACAGATGCGACATAGCTACTATGGAGGCACAGGCTACAGTGCTACCCCACGCCATACCACTCCACCCACTGCTTAATCAGGGCTACGCGCTCTTGAATGTATCGAGGGGTGAAAAAGAAATTCGACCAGTCGTCGAAGTTTTCGGCGGCGAAACCCAGGTAGAAGGTCCAGAACATGACGCCGAGGTAGGGAATGGCCGCCAGCTCCGCCTCGGAGAGCGGGCGCACCTCGCGGTAGCCAGCCAGAAATACCGCAAACGCCCGCTCCGCTTCGGCAGGTGGCACCCCTTTATAGTATCGGTCTAGAAAGAAATGCACGAAAAAGCTCATCACGTCATTCACCAGATAGCCTTGCCCGGCGAAGTCAAAGTCGAAAAACGTGAGGGCATCCTGGGCATCGAAGTGAAAATTTTTGGGTAGGAAATCGTATTGGCAATAGCCGTAGCCGAAGGCACCAAGGTCGAATTCGGCGAGTTTTCTTTCCACGGCAGCCGCCAGTTCGCGGAGGTAGGTTAGGCCTTCGGGGTAGGCTTGAAACGATGGTTCCAGCACCTGCAAAGGCCCGGTGAGCGTAGTGGCTACGTTGTAGATGGGCCGCGGGTAGGGCAGTTGCAGGCCAGCCGTGCAGTTGTGCACACGCGCCATTTCGCGGCCCACCGTGCGTAGCTGCGCGTCGCTTAGGGTGTACACGCTGTTACCTTCGGCGTAGGCAAACAGCACGCCGTGGCGGGAACCCTCGGCCGCTGCAAAGTGCTGCACGTACTCCCCCGCTGCATCGGCCAGGGGTGCGGCTACACGGGCTCCGTTGTCGCATAACAACGTCAGCAAGGCCACTTCTCCCCGAATCTCGTCCAGGGAACGGTGCGCCTCACGATAGATTTTCAGGATGTATTTCGCGGCGGAGCCCTCCAGCACGTACGTGTCACTGACGCCTCGCAGCAGGTACCGGCACGTCAGGCCCGTGAAACCATACGCCTGCTCGATGTACAGGCGCAGGGCCGCGGCAGACAGGGTAGAATACTGGGTAGGGAAAAGGCTCATAGACGGTGATTTGCACGAAATACAGCCGTAAAAATGCAGTATCTGATCAACCAATAGTCGGCACGCAGCAAAAAAAAGCAGCCCTCCCCCTTTTACTTGCGTCGGTGATGCGTAGTTTGCCTTCTTAGCTGCTCTCCTATGACACCACACCTACGTTCTCGTTTGGGCCTGGCTGCGGCCGTTTTCCTACTTCCTACCCTACCCTTGCTGGCCCAAGCTCCGGCCGCGCAATCGGCTTACGCTGAGCCGGCTGTATCGCCAGACCGCCGGGAACTGGCCTTCGTATCGGGTGGTGACATCTGGACGGTGCCGGTGGCGGGCGGCGAAGCCCACCTGCTGGTGGCCCACCCAGCCACCGAGGGACGGCCGCTCTACTCGCCCGACGGCACCCAGCTGGCCTTCACCTCCACCCGCACCGGCAACGGCGACGTGTACGTGCTCACGCTGGCAACCGGCGCGCTCCGCCGCCTGACGTTCGACGACGCCCCGGAACAGCTCGACGCGTGGACTGCCGATGGTAAGTGGCTCTACTTCTCGTCCACCAGCCACGACATTGCCTCCATGAACGACATTTACCGGGTGCGCCTCACTGGCGGCACGCCCATGCCGGTAAGTGCCGACCACTACGCCAACGAGTTTTTCGCGGCTCCCTCTCCCAATGGCCAAACGCTGGCCTTTGCGGCCCGCGGCGTGGCCGACCGCCAGTGGTGGCGCCACGGTCACAGCCACTTAGACGAGGCCGAAATCTGGCTGCGGCGCGAGCAAAACGGCACCCCTACCTATACGGCCCTCACCCACGGCGGCGCCAAGGATTTGTGGCCGATGTGGGCAGCCGGCGGGCAGCAGTTGTTCTTCGTATCGGACCGCAACGGAGCCGAAAACATCTGGCGGATGGAAGCCAACGGTAACAATCCGCAACCTGTCACCAGCTTCAAGGACGGACGGGTGCTGTGGCCGACTATTTCCGCTGATGGTCAACTGATTGTATTTGAGCGCGACTTTAAAATCTGGTCGATGGACACCCGCAACGGGCAGGTGCACGAGGTAAATATTCGACGGCGGGGGGCGCCAGCGGGCAACGTGGTGGAGCGCCAGCGCTTCACGGACCGTTTGCAGGAGCTGTCCCTCTCGCCCGATGGTAAAAAGGTAGCGTTTATCATTCACGGTGAAATCTTTGCCGCATCAGCGGCCGAAGGGGGTGAAGCCGTGCGCATCACCACCACACCCGGTGCCGAGTCGGACGTGTCGTGGCTGCCCGATAGCCGCGGATTGGTGTATGTAGGCGAGCGAAACGGCGCAGCCCATGTGTACCGCTACGATATTGGGACCGGCCAGGAAACGGCCCTTACCAGCGGCACCGCCAACGATGCCGCTCCACGTCTCTCGCCCGATGGTCGCCAGTTGGCTTACGAGCACGACGCCAAGGAATTGCGCGTGCTGGACCTCACCACGAAGAAGGAAAAGGTGGTAGCCTCGGCCAGTTTCGACCGGCCACCGCTGCACGCCGACCGGTCGTTTACCTGGTCGCCAGATGGCAAGTGGCTGGCCTTCATGCCGAACCGGGGTAGGCGCTTCACCAACGTATCGGTGGTGCCGGGGACGGGTGGCGAGGCCCGGCCGGTGAGCTTTGTGGCGAATGCCAACAGCACGGCCGTATCGTGGAGCCCCGATGGCAAGTATATTCTCTTCGACACCGGCCAGCGCACCGAAGACGCGCAGATTGCCCGCATCGACCTGCAACTGCGCACCCCACGCTTCCGCGAGGACCAGTTCCGCGACCTGTTCCGCGACCCGGCCCCCTCCGTGCCTACCCCCGCCGACAAGAATACGGCCCCTACCCTGAAGCCCGCGACGCCCGCTGGTCCAGACAAGGCCACCACGGCCGCCCTCCTCGACTCGACGGGCACCAAGGGCAAAGCCAAAACCAGCCCGCTGAAAGGCCCCGTCAATATCAACTTCACTGACATTCGTCGGCGCTTGAGTTTGCTCCCAATTGGCTTGAACGTAGGCGCCCACCGCATCAGCCCCGATGGTAAGTGGCTGGTGGTCACGGGCTACGCAGCCAACCAATCCAACCTCTACCTATACTCGCTGGATGAACTGGGTAAGGAAGGCAGCGTGGCCCGCCAACTCACGTCCACTACGGGCAGCAAGCGCGAGGCGCAGTTTTCGCCTGATAGCAAGAAAATCTACTACCTCGATCAAGGTAAAATTCAGGTGGTGCCTGTGGAGGCTGGAGGCAAAGCGCAGCCCCTGGCCGTATCGGCCGAGATGGAGGTAGATTTTGACCAAGAGAAACTGGCCGTGTTCGATCAGGCGTGGAGCTATCTGCACGACCACTTCGCCGATGCCAAGTTCAACGGCGTGGACTGGACCGCCGAGCGCGCCCGCTACGCCCCCCTCATTGCTGGCGCCGAAACGCCTGATGAAGCCCGCCGCCTCACCAATCTGATGATTGGCGAACTAAATGCCTCGCACCTGGGCCTGAACCCTGGCAACTCGGGCAGTGGGGGCATTGCTCCCTCCACCGGCCGGCTGGGTCTGCGCTTCGATGCGGCTGAGTATGAGCAGCATGGCCGCCTGCGCGTGACGGAAGTCCTACCCCTCAGTGCGGGTGCTCTGGCCGGCATCCGCCCCGGCGAGGTGCTAGAAGCCGTTGACGGCGTGCCAATTACTCCTACTACCAACCTGGAAGACCTACTGCAATACAAAGTCAACCGCCGCGTAACACTGCGCCTGGCGGGTACCGTGGCCCCTACCCCGGCCGTGACAACCAAGCGGGGCAAGAAGCAAAAAGCAACCGTTGCGCCAGCTGCTAGGGCTACCCGCGAGGTGGTAGTGCGCCCCCTCAGCCGTGACACCGAGAAGGGTCTTGCTTACCGGCAATGGGTGGAGGAACGCCGCGCTTACGTGGATAAAGTCAGCGGCGGGCGGCTGGGCTACGTGCACATGTACGATATGTCGGCTAACTCGCTGGCCCAGCTTTACCTCGACCTCGACACCGAAAACCTGGGCCGCGACGGCGTGGTGGTAGACGTGCGCAACAACAACGGCGGCTTCGTGAACGTGTACGCCATCGACGTGCTCGCGCGCCGCAGCTACCTCACCATGACGCGCCGCGACCAGGATGGCCCCATGCCCGCCCGCGCCTCCCTGGGTCAGCGAACCGTAGAACGGCCTACCATCCTGGTTACCAACCAACATTCGTTGTCTGATGCCGAGGACTTTACGGAAGGCTACCGTGCTCTGAAGCTGGGCAAGGTGGTAGGCGAGCCCACCGGCGGCTGGATTATCTTCACCTACAACGTGTCACTGCTCGACGGCTCTAGCCTGCGCCTAC
Source organism: Hymenobacter sp. NBH84 (assembly GCF_014217645.1). Lineage (NCBI taxonomy): Bacteria > Pseudomonadati > Bacteroidota > Cytophagia > Cytophagales > Hymenobacteraceae > Hymenobacter > Hymenobacter sp. NBH84. The sequence goes on along the minus strand of NZ_CP043644.1, from coordinate 1,136,245 downwards.
CCAACACCACCATTCGCGCCGCCCGCGACGGCCAGATCATGGAAATGAATCCGCGACCCGTGGATGTGGCCGTGAAGCGCCCCATCGGTGAGAGCTACACCGGTCGCGACGTGCAGTTGGATACGGCTGTGAAGGAGTTGTTGGAGCAGCTAGGCAGCAAAACAGGTAGCACGGGTGGACAATAGATAATGTCATTCAGCCCATTGTACCTGTCATCCTGAGCTTGCGAAGGACCTTCTCACGGCAGAACGAGTCGTTGGTACGCCAGTCGTTCACGCGTGAAAAGATCCTTCGCAAGCTCAGGATGACAGGTACAATGGGCTGAATGACAGCCGCATTTACAATACATTTGCTTGATGCCTATCGTCCCCACACGGCCGCTTCCCAACGCCACTTTCGTTTCCCAAACAGCGCGGGTGACTTATGTACTGCGGCATCTGCGCATGGCCTACCCCACGCTACCGCACATCAGCATTGGCTACGAAGACACTCAACCTCAACTAACTGTAACGGAGGCCTCCAATAGCTTCTTCGAGCACCAACAGCCCTACCCTACCGCCCCCAATTACCGCAAGTGGTTAGGCCGCAAGATTCCCTTTTTCTTCGACCCAAACCCCGAAAAACCGCTATTGGAGCTGCTACCCGATGGCTGCGCCATCATCTATGCAGATATTATTTCGGCGGCGTTCTACCTACTCAGCGGTTGGCAGGAATACCACTCCGAGGAGCGCGACCAGCATGGCCGTTTTCCCTACGCGGCCAGCGTGCAGAAGCAGTATGATTTCGTGACGGTGCCGGTAGTGAACTACTACTTCGACGTGCTAAAAACGGCCGTGGAGCACGCAACCGGCCAGTCCCTACCCCCGCGCCGCTGGGCTAATAATGCACCCTTCGCCGCCTGCATCACTCATGACGTTGATAACCTCTACAGCGCCTGGAAAGCGCCCGCCAAAGCCGCCTGGCAACGCCGCGACTGGCTGGGTTTTGGGCGGCAGCTGTGGCGGCATTTCACCCGCAAAGATGCCTGGGACAATTTAGAAGAAGTACAAAAGGCCGTGGCGGCATATGGGGCCAAAAGCACGTTTTTTTTTCTCACCGAACACCGCGAAGCGGCTGATGGCACGCCCAATGCTGATTATAGCATTCAGCGGCATCTACCTCAGTTGCAACGGCTAGCTGCAACAGGTGCCGAAATACAATTGCACGGCAGTATTGGCACCAGTACTGATGCGCGTCGGGTGATGGAGGAAACATCGGTGCTGCCTATTAACCGGGCATTTCCTGCCATTCGCTTCCACTATTTGAGTTGGGAACCGCGCATGACACCCGCTTTGCTGGAGGATGTCGTGTTTGAGTATGATTCGACCTTGGGTTTTGCCGAGCATTTCGGCTTTCGTAATTCGTGTTGCCTACCCTTTCATCCGTTCAATTTTCAGTCCAGTGAAACCTCTCGCTTCCTCGAAATCCCCCTCAACGTGATGGACACCACGCTCCATCACCCGCGCTACCTCCAACTGTCCCCCGACGAAGTATTACCCGCGCTGATTCCGATGCTTCTGGAAATAGAACTGTTTGGCGGGGTGTGCACGGTGCTCTGGCACAACCAAAACTTCGACCCGGCCAACACGCACAATGGCCCGCGCCAGTTCCACGAGTTGATGCGCTACCTTCGCAGCCGGGGCGCCGCCTTCCTGACGGGCACGGAGGTGAATACAGCCATGTAGGGGCGCCTTGCAGGCGCCCGCCGCTGCATGTCTGCGCCTACCGTATCAACCACACATCAGCAACGAGAGGCGCCTTGTAGGCGCCCCTACATTTCACCATTTCACCGCTTTGGGTATCGTTCGGCGGCAGGGGCTGCGTAATACTATCATTTCCTACTTCGGGCTAGGGCTGGGGTTCGTGAACACCACGTTTCTGCTGCCACGGTTTCTGGAGCCGGGGCAGTTGGGCCTCACGCAGGTACTGGTGAGCATCGCCACCATTTACGCCCAGCTCTCGGCCTTCGGATTTGCCAGTGCGGGCATCCGGTTCTTCCCCTATTTCCGAGATGCCGAGCGGCGCCACCACGGCTTTCTACCGTTGCTGCTGGGTGTACCGTTGCTGGGCTTTGGGGTGATGACGGCGTTGTTTTTTCTCGGCAAGCCGCTGCTGCTCAGCCTCTACACCGAACGAGCCGCCATAGCCACTTACTACCCCTGGATAGCCGTACTAGCCCTCTTCACGCTGCTCTATTCCTTGCAGGACGCCTACCTGAAAGGACTGTACCATACAGCGTTTTCGTCGTTTTTGCAGGAGGTGCTGCTGCGCGTGCTAATTGCGGGCGTAGCCTTGCTGTTTGGGTTGGGCTACCTTTCCTTTCCGCAGTTTGTACTGGCTTATCTGGGGGTGAATAGCGGACTTACGCTGCTACTAACGGCCTACCTTGCCTATATTGGGGAGCTGCATTTGCAGCCTACGCGGGAGGTACTGCACGTGCGGCCAGTGCGCGAGCTGTTGGGTTTTGGGGCGTTTGCGCTGCTCTCGAATATTTCTGGCACCGTTATCACCACCATTGATGCGCTAATGCTGGGCTCCAAGGAAAGTTTGGCAGCGGCAGGCATTTACGCCATTGCCAGCAACATCAGCATTGCGTTGGTTATTCCTTCGCGGGCGCTCAACAAGATTGCGTTTCCCCTGCTGGCCGATTACTGGAAAGACGAGGACCTACCGCGCATGGCGGCCTTCTACCGCAACACCACGCGCTTGCTCACGGTGCTGGGCTGCTGGTTGGCGTTGGGCATCGGCCTGAACTTGGACTTTATTTACCACTTGATCCACCGGCCAGCCTACGCAGCGGGCACGGTAGCGGTGCTCCTACTCTTGGGAGGTCGACTATTAGACAGTATCACGGGCCTCAATGGACTAATTGTCGTCACCTCCCCGCGCTACCGTTATGATTTGATTTTCAACGCGTCGCTGGCACTCGCCACTGTGGGGTTGAACCTGTTGCTAATTCCTCGCTTCGGGCTGACAGGCGCGGCAATGGCGGCCCTACTTTCCTTGGCGAGTATCAACCTGGCGCGCACATGGTTTGTGTGGCATAGCTACCGTATGCAACCATTTACATGGCGAATTGCTGGGGTTCTCGTGGTTGCGGTAACAGCTGGCGCAGCGGCGTGGGCGGTGCCTTTCGTGCATTCCTACCTCCTCACGATGCTCTTGCGCTCTGCGGTGCTCACGGGGCTGTATGGGGGCTTGTTATTGGCACTGGGCTTGGTGCCGGAGGCCGGGCCGTGGCTACGCAAGCTGCGCGGCCGCTGAGTTTTGCGGTGTTCAGCCGCTCTTTCATTCCTATTTTATCTGGAATGCGATGCTTCGCTTCTTCTGAAATACTACTCTTCTACTCTGTCATTTCTTAATCGGATAGGCACTCATTACCTTCGCCCTACCCTTTCATCTCATCAACCGCCATGTCTACTACGCCTACCCTGCAAGAACTGGAAAAACAAGCCGCCGCTACTGCTGCCCTCCGTTGGGTGCGCGACGGCATGCTGGTAGGCCTGGGCACAGGTAGCACGGCGGCGCCTTTCATTCGGGCACTGGGTGAGGCAATGCGCACCGGCCAGTTGCGCGTGCAGGCCACAGCTACCTCCGAAGCCAGCGCGGCCCTGGCCCGCGAAGTAGGCATTCCGCTGGTGCCGCCCCAACGCGGCATGCGCTTCGACCTGACAGTGGATGGGGCCGATGAACTGGACCCACAGTTGCGCCTGATTAAAGGCGGCGGCGGGGCTCTGCTCCGCGAGAAAGTATTGGCTACGGCCTCCAACTACCTCCTGATCGTAGCCGATTCGTCGAAAGCGGTGTCGCAGTTGGGCAAGTTTCCGCTTCCCTTGGAAGTGGTGCCGTTTGCCCTACCCTGGGTGATGGATGCCGTGGCGGAGCTAGGTGCCAACCCTGTGGTGCGCGTCAGTAAAACCGACACCACGCAACACGTGCTTTCCGACCAGGGCAACTTGTTGGTAGACTGCCACTTTAATCAGATCAGCGACCCACAACAGCTCGCCACGCAACTCAAGACTATTCCTGGCCTGGTAGAACACGGGCTGTTTTTGGGTCTGGCCAACGCCGCCCTGGTAGCCTGCGGCGAGCAAGTGCAGGTACTGCATGCCGGTGCAACGCCGGTGCCCGTAGCATCTTTCACCGACTTTCCGGGGTAGCAGGAAAACGGATAGTAAGAAGTTGCCGCGTCTTATTATACAGCTACCCCCGAGAGTGCAGATGCAGAAAGCGACCCAGGAGAGCGAAACTTTACCTCTCGCAGCCAGGCATACGCCGACTCTACATCATCGAACGTGACCACCACAGGGCCATCTATCTGATACATAGCAACGTTAGTCCAGAACTGCGTTTCTATGTTGGGCGAGTACGTCCAGGCAAGGTATTCGATGGTGGACAGCTTTATGCGTGGTAGGCACTCCGTTGCCAACCACGAGGCCACTTCCGGCGACAGGCTGGTAACGCTGGTATTATCATTGAGCACGCGCACGTAGTTTTTCCGCAGAAAGCACCGTGCCACGGCTATGCAGCCCTCCTGAACCGATTTTCGGGTCAGGTCGCCTTGCCAATCCAAGTACAACCAATCATTCTTCACATCGTGGAAAACAGAAAGGGCTGATGTAGTAGCGAGTAACTGTAGATGCATAGGGTGGATGTAGGGTGAGAAAAGTAGCGGAGAGCAGTAAACACGTTTAGAATAATTTGATTATCGCCTCTTTTCAGGATCAGAGCAAAAGGCAGGCCTTTAATACAAGTTTTGTTTCGCGCTTGCGTGCAATAAAGCAATATAACAGTAGAATAAAACAAGTAATAGGCAGAATTTACCCGCAGATGCAGCCTTTTACTTTTTTGTTCCATTCTAATGCAGAAGACAAAATTTTATACCACTAGTAAATCCACCTATAACTTCTACTTCGTAGGTATAGGCCTCATAAAAAAAGCACTCTCGTGGCCCAGTCCAAACCAGCCGTAGAAAATCTGTTCCAAAATGAAATTTATTTAGAGGCCATCCTGCGCCAGCAGGCGCAGCAGATGGTAGGGCGCCCTGGCTGGCCTGATACAGTGGCCGCCATTTATCAGTGCTTACTCAATCAGATTGAAGCCGATGTATCGGCTGGCCCTTGCCCGCGCTAGTCAGCGGCTGGCTCTCTAGCTCCTTCAACCAACGCAGGCGGTAGCAGTTACGAGCCGTGCTCCCCAGCTGTTCTAAGAGTTTATAGTTAGCAACTGCGCCCACCGCAGCCCCTACCACCGGAAGCAGCTGTGCCAGCTTGGCCAAATCAATATAATCCCGGTACTCCTGCTGAAACGTACGCCAATCGAACTCAGCCGCTGTAGGTGGTAGCGTTTTCGCATACGCATCCCAATCGGCCAGCCGGCGATACACTGCGTTGCGCGTATGCTGACTGGAAAACGTGAGCTGAAAGATATGGAGTAGGTAGAGTCGCTCGGGGTACGCACGTACATCGTGCCCGTAGAATGCTGCTATATCGAACAACAGCTTCAGCTTAATCCCCAACAGCAACGGAAAATCGGCTAGCCCAAGCAAAAATCCGCCGGCGCCCGTGGCAGCGCCTTCCACGGTAGCCGCGTGGCGATAATGCCGAATGCGCTTATCTACCACCGTTTCCCGCTCCTGCAAAGAGGCCGCCAGCAAGGGCCGACGCGTGATGTAGGTAGAGCCCGCCAACACGCCGCGCACCATGTGCTTGATGGTGGCTGTCACAGCCTGATGCACGCGCTCGGGCAACAGGCCATTCAGCCGGGTTTGTACACGGTGCGTTAGTCGGTTCAGCCAGGAGGGCGGCCGTTGCATCCGTTTCTGCCACGCTTGCAGCTCGGCGTAGACTTGCTGTTCGTAGGGCGTTATCGTCATATAGCCGTCCGTTGGGTTCTCTGGCTATATACGGACGCGGACCTGCGCGGGCCGTGGCGCTCTACCCTCGCAACTGGTAGATGCGCTCTATTATCTCCACTACTTTTACGCCATCCGAGGCGTTTGTCACCACATCGGCGGGATGCTTTACTGCCTGCACGATGTCGTCAATTACTTGCACGTGGTTAGCGGCGCTACCCTGGTAGGTGCCGTAGTGGTTGGCTGGATTAGTAGGCGGCAATGGGGGCAACTCATAATTGCGCAGGTGACAGGCAGCCACCTGATCCAGATACTGGCCACCCAGGCGTACGCTACCGTGCTCGGCTACCACGGTCAGGGAGCTTTCCAGGTTCTGGTCCCACACGGCCGTGCTGTATTGCAAAGTGCCCGCGCCACCGCGCACCAAGTCAAACGTCACCAGCCCCGAGTCTTCGAACTCTGTGAGCGTTTGATGGTTGAAATCGTGAAAGCGGGCCGCGATGTTGGTGATGTCGCCGAACACCCAATAGAGCAAGTCTACGAAGTGGCTGAACTGCGTGAACAGCGTGCCGCCATCCTGCGCCTGCGTGCCGCGCCAGCTGCTAGGCTGGTAATAGCGGGCGTCGCGGTTCCAGAAGCAGTTGATCTGCACGAGGTATATCTGCCCAAGGCGACCTTCCTCGTAGATCTGTTTCAGCCAGCGGGCAGGGGGCGAGTAGCGGTTCTGCATCACCCCAAAAGCCAACCGGCCTACCCGAGTGGCGGCATCTACCACTGCCTGGGCATCGACGGCGTGCAGAGCCAGGGGCTTTTCTACCACCACGTGCAAACCGTGCTGCAAACCAGCCAGCGCCTGCGGTGCGTGCAGGTGATTAGGCGTAGCTATGGTCAGCACATCGGCAGCGGGGCCGACCGCCAGGTAGGCATCCAGCGACGCGAAAAACGGTACGTCGGGAAACTCAGCCGCTATCGAGGCCGACAAGGCCGGATCGATATCGATGAGGGCAACCAATTGCGCACCGGTCTGTCGGGCAACCAGCGCCGCATGGCGGCGGCCGATGTGCCCCACTCCACAAACAGCGAAACGGACGGCGGCAAGAGATTCAGCCAACGGGGTTTGGGAAAGAAGCGAAAGAGCCGCAAGCTGCAAAAAAACGTGGGGTTTTGCACGCTCGGCCCTACCCCACATTTTTGCGGCTACCCTGTTGACAAATGTCTACTACCCATAGAATGAATGACCGCAAACTGAGCAGCTGCTTACAGTAGCTTCTGCAATTCTAGGAAGTTGCTGTTGCTCACGGTTTTGCCTGTGCAACCAAGCTGCTGGGCGCTTTTCTGAATGTTGGTGACGCGTGAGCCGGGGTTGGGGTGAGTGCTCAAAAACTCGGGCGTGCTGCTGCCGCCTTGCTTTTCGGCTTTAATGAAAAAGCCCGCCGCACCATCGCAGGAGTAATAACGCGTGCCGTTGAGATAGATAGTGGAATACTTATCCGCTTCCGTCTCGAAGCCCCGGCTGAAGCGCAGCTGGCCTAGCCCGGCGGCAATCTGCGCCAGCTGCCCCGGATTCTTACCTAGCAAAATATTAGACAGTAAGCTGATACCGAACTGCTGCTGCAATTGCTGAATGCTGTGGCGCCGGTCGGCGTGCGCAATTTCGTGGCCCAGCACGCCCGCCAGCTGATTTTCGTTGTCAAGGAATTTAATAAGCCCCGAAAACACGTAGATGTGGCCGCCAGGCGTGGCAAAGGCATTCTGCGTGGCGTCGTCCTTGATAATTTGCACATCCCACGGGAACTGCTTGCGGTACTTGAGGTTGCCATTATCGAGCACGCGATTCACAACGCCATCCAGCAATTGATAGGCGCGTTTGTTTTTGCTGCGCTCCAGCAGTTGGCCCTTGGCGCGGTAAGTGGAGTCGGTTTGCTGAGCTACCTGGGCGCCTAGTGCAATATCTTGCTGAACAGGCAGCAAAATAAAACCCTGTTTGGGCTGATTGACGGCAGCAACTGCTACCGCCGAAACGATGGAGAGAGGCAACCAGAGCTTAAGGAAAGAACGGCGCATTGCGAAAAAGAAAAGAGGACTAAAGAGAGGTGAGTAGTACGAAGCAAAGAAAAAATGGTGCCAGCTCCACTCACTACGCTTCTCTCTTATTCTGCTTCACTTATGTTCACTTCTCAAATCAACAGTGCCCAATACCCCAAGTAAATGATCGGCAGCAGACTACCCCAAAAAGCCACTACTCCCCAGGCCGTTAGCGGCTTCCCGGCTAACCGACGACGTACCAAGGCTACTAGCCACCCGCAAAAAGGCAGCACCCAAAGCACGAGCAACAGCATCATAAATGGTATGAGCAAGGCCATACTACAGTGAGGTGTTGCGTTCCAAACAGGCATTGCGTGTTGATAGAACCACCCAGCATACCCTACTACTACGCTTGAAAGCACGAGCGTTACAATTAAGTAAATGCCCTCTTGATAACGCCACCACGGTTGCCTAACCATTTTTACGCTTAATCCGGCGTATGTCCTTCCGGTAACCCAGCCTGAACCGTTTCGGCAATATAGTCTACCTGCTCTTCCGTCAGGGTAGGGTGCACGGGTAGCGCCAGCACCGTGCGGCATAGTTGTTCTGCTACCGGAAACTGCCCTGTGTAGTAGCCCAGGTAAGCATAGGCTGGCTGCTGATGCACTGGCAACGGATAGTACACCGCCGTGGGCACGCCATGCAGGTGCAGGTAGGCCCGCAGCTGGTCGCGGTGGGTTTCGGTGGGTAGGGTGATGACGTATTGGTGGAAGGTATGCGTACTCTGTGGGTCGCGGGCAGGCGGATTTATCCCCGGCATATCCGCGAAAATCGCATCGTAGCGGGCGGCTATCCGCTGGCGGGCAGTAGTCCAGGTGGCAAGGTAGGGCAGCTTCACGCGCAGCAGCGCCGCTTGCAGCGTATCGAGGCGGGAGTTGAGGCCAATGTGTTGGTGGTGATACTTGCGCACCTGGCCGTGGTTGGCAAGCTGCCGTAGCAACTCAGCCCGTGCCGTGTCGTGGGTGAATAAGGCGCCCCCGTCGCCAAAGCCCCCAAGGTTTTTACTGGGGAAAAACGATGCGGTCCCTACCTCCCCTACCGTACCGGCCGGCCGCACCTGCCCATTGCCGAACATGTAGGCAGCGCCAAGGGCCTGCGCATTGTCTTCAAGCAAGGCTACCCCATGTTGGTCGGCTAGTGCCCGTAGTGCTTCCAGGTTGGCGCATTGCCCAAACAGGTGCACCGCCACGATGGCACCCGTGCGGGGCGTGAGGGCCGACGCTACAACTGCTGGATCTAGATTGAACGTGCCGGGCAGCACATCGGCTACCACTGGGTGTAGGCCCAGCACGGCGGCGGCTTCCAGGGTAGCCACGTAAGTGAAAGCCGGCACAATGACCTCCGCGCCGGGCGGGAGTTGTAGGCTCATCAGGGCCAGTTGCAGGGCGTCGGTGCCATTGGCGCAGGGGACTACCGCGGCCCCTTCCAGCTGCTGGCTTAGCTCGCTGGCAAAGGCTGCTACCTCGTTTCCCTGGATGAAATCGCCTGCCGTTAGCACCCGCTGGCACGCGGCGAGCAGAGCAGGTTGCAAGGGCGCGTGTTGGGCCGCGAGGTCCAGAAAGTGAATCGGTAGCATAGCTGGCAAGTTAGTGACGATCAGCCAGCCACCGACACGCCTGTGTCTCGTCTATTCGCAACCCTTATCTATCTATCAGCGTTAAAATTAGCTAATCCCATCGGGTTCAGCACCCTACCAGGCGACTGAGCCGCAACCCTCACTCCTATGCTGAAAAGAACTTTCTCCACCTCTGCTCTCGCTGCCAGCCTATTGCTGGGCGGCCTTACGTTCACGCAGGTTAGCTGCACCGAGAACCAACAGAAAGAAGTGTCGCAGGAAAGCGACCAAGCCTATAACGATTTCAAAAGCTTCGTTGACGAAACGGAGATGAAAGCGCAAAACGTTGCCAACGAAACCGAAGCCGACTATGAGCGCGAAACTGCACAACTGAAAGCCGATTACGATACCAAAGTAGCCGCTGTAGACCGCTACGCCGACAGCTACGACGACCAGCGCAAGCAGGAGCTCGACCAGCTGCGTAGCCGCTACACCACGGCTTCGGATGCCCGCACGACCGCCTGGACCAGCCGCCCCGCCGTATCTGCCGATGGTAGTGCTACCGTGGCGACCGATGGTACAAGCGTTAAAATGGGCAAATATTACAAGCCCATGACGTCGGAAATTGCTGTGATGACGCCGCAAAATGCCCAAGCGAAGTATAACGCCTTCGTAAACATGGTGGACCGTAATAAGTCCAGCTACGATATCGACGATTGGAACAACATCAACGCTGACTGGCGTGCCATGGACGCCCGTTACGACCAAATTAAAGACCAAATTTCGGCTGCCGATAAGCGTCAGATTGCCGAGGAAAAAGGCAAATACGCGGCCTTCAAGTCAGTGGATAAAACCAAAATCCGAGCGGAGCAAGGTGCCAACGCGGTAGCTAACACGGCCGAAGACGTAGCGCATGGTGCTAAGGAAACAGGCAAGGACATTGGGCAAGGCGCAGCCAAAGTAGGCAAAGATGTTGGCCAAGGCGCCAAAGAAGTGGGTAAGGATATTGGCCAAGGAGCAGCCAAAGCCGGTAAAGCCGTAGGCGGTGCCGTGAAAGGCGTGTTTAATGGTAAAGAAAACGAATAGTTCGTTTTCTTTTGCTAAGTCCTGAAGGGCCGGCTGCTTATGCAGCCGGCCTTTTTTTGTGTCTTGCTTTCTCCACCCTGGTCAACTCTTGTAGCACCCAATACAGCTTTAGCAGATCGAAATACACTAGGCGGGGCGTGGCCGAGCATAGGTTGGCGTGCAGATAGGAGCGTAGGCGCCGAAGTAAGGCAGCTACTGGCCGGCGCAGGCCTACCCGTTGCAAGCGTAGAGCCGTGCGTAGCAACTGACTATCGGCCCCTACCCCATCTTTGTGGTACAGCAGTACCAGGTTATAAACCGCTGCCCGCGACTTGCGCAGAAATTCAGGTGCCGGGTCCAGCCCGTCGTGCACCACGGGGTTGTCGAGGTGATGAATGGAGATGCCGGCCTGAGCCAGCTGCCACCCCAGCTTGCTGTCCTCGTGGCCGTAGCGGGTCAGGGCTTCATCGAAACCGAATAGCCGGAACACTTCGGCCCGAATAAGCAGATTGCTCGGAATAAGCTGGGCCGGCGGTAACAAGCGGCGGCGGGCGGCGGGCAGCGCTTCCCGCTGCTGGGTGTAGTACCAACGCAGACGCAAGGTGGGCTCGGTGGGCAGACTAGTGGCGCAGGTGATACCGCCTACCACCACCGACGCCAATGCCCGGGTGTCGTCGTAGCGGGTCAGAAACTGTGCATCGGGTAGCAGAACATCATTGTCGAGCATCAATAGCCACTCGTGGCGGGCAGCGGCGGCCAACTGGTTGCGGATGGCCGCGCGGCCTACGTTGCGCGGAAGCTCGTTGTAGCGCACGTTGGGCAGTAACCCCAATGGGCGGTTTTCAGCCTGAATTTCGGGTCGGGAGGCATCGTCCAGCAGGCATATCTCGACTGGTCCGTCCCAATCGGGCAGATGCATACGCAGCTGCTCTACCAGCGGCGCCACCGCCCGGTTATACACCGGAATCAAGATAGACAGGCTGGATTTCAATTAAAAATTAAGAAGTAAGAATTTTTTTTTCGCCTACTCCCCTGTTTGAAAAGCAGCAGTCGTAGAATCTAGCAGCTGGCCGTCTTGGCAGCGCAGCACACGGCGCGGGTATTGCTGAATAATCTGGTAGTTGTGCGTAGCCATGAGCACGGCCGTACCAGCATTGTTGATTTCCACGAACAGGCGCATAATGCTGTCGGCCACGTCGGGGTCAAGGTTGCCGGTGGGCTCGTCGGCCAGTAATAGCAGGGGCTCGTTGAGCAGGGCGCGGGCAATGACTACGCGCTGCTGCTCGCCTCCAGAAAGCTGATGCGGCATTTTACCAGCCGCATTGGCCAGCCCTACCCGCATCAGCACTTCCGAAATGCGTTGCTTCTTGCGGGCTTTGCCCCGCCAGCCGGTGGCATTCAGCACAAATAGCAGGTTATCGGCCACTGAGCGGTCGAATAACAATTGAAAATCCTGAAAAATGATACCCAGCTTACGGCGCAGGTAGGGCACCTTGCTGGCCGCCAACTTCTGCAAAGGGTAGTCGACCACGGCAGCCATGCCGCCGCCTAGCGGTAGGTCGGCGTAGAGGGTTTTCAGCAGGGAGCTTTTGCCCGAACCAGTGCGTCCTACTAGGTAGGCAAACTCTCCCTTGCCCAGTGTGAACGTCACGCGCTGCAACACGGTATTAACGTCTTGCATAATATAGGCATCGTGAAGCTCAACAACGGCGGACATAAGAAGCAAAAGTTAAAAAGACAGCGTTTAGACGTATTCAACGCTCTCTCTGAGAGTTCAAAAAAAAGCAGTTTACTACACTGCGCAAGTTACACCTCCAGCTTTTGCAGCTTCCCGAACGAGAGGCCTTCGATAACGGCAGCCAGCGGTTCTTCTTTGCCAGCTAGCCCGTAGCGGTGCAAGTCTTTGAGGGGTCGGTCGGCACGGAAGTAGGCAATGAGCACAAATTGCTCGTCGCGCAGCTGGATATAATCCGGAATTTTCGCCTTGCCTTTTACTTTGATGATGTACATGAGGAATGACTGGCTGAATAGCTGACTCTACCGGTCTAGCAGTGATACGCTTACTTTCACTGCGGCGTTCTGTTCCTACCCGCCGGAAAGCAACAATGCCCCAAAGCTACCGGTTTGCGCGGTATGGCGCTACGGGGCGTTGAGGCAAGGACAAAAAAAAGCGAGCCAAAATCGCACCGCTCAACCGCCTACCCTTGCTACCTTCCGGTCCTGGGGGAGTTCAGCAGGAGCTGGTCGTTCTGACTCGCCGGTGCAAAGATACGCACACTATCCGGTTTTGCTGCGCAACAGGGCAATATTTTCTTCGCAACAAGCCCTCTTAGCGCGCAGTAGCCTGATTGTCACGCTGAAAAAAATGCTAATTATAGCTAGTTGCGCTTGCCTTTGCCGTTCCAGTCCTTGTACGCCTTCTTGCCTTGTTTGCGCAGTTGCTTCTTGTATTTGTCGATGGGGGCCAGCGACACAACCGCTTCTCCTGCTTGGGGTACGTCGGCCTGGTTTTCCTCGTAACCGGCACAGTTCACGATCAGCACGGGCTGGGGTTGCCGGGTGGTCAGCAAAAACATGCCTTCTTTGTTGGTAATGGCCGTATTGTCGCGCTGGTCGCCGCGCACCAGTACTGTTGCTCCGGCCAGCGGCGCCCCGGCTATGGTCGTTACCTTACCCGTAAGGGTGTAGGGTGCGCGAGCAGTTTGGCTGGCCTGCGCCAGTACTGGCACCGTGCTAAAGCTGCTCAACAGGAGCAGAAAAAAAAAATACAAGATAAGCGGGGCGGGAAATTGACTTGGAGAAGGAACGCATGTGAAATGGGGTAAGCAGGTAGTACAATGAACTGATATTAAATGTATTATTCCTGCATGGGGAATCCTATACGCCAGTTTACGTACAGATCAATTATTTTCTGATTAGTTACCAAATTCTGCGCCAGCTATACAATCGTTCCATTCTGCACAGTACCTTTGAGCCCATGCCCGAACAGATTCTGATCCTCGATTTTGGCTCTCAGTACACGCAGCTCATCGCGCGACGCATTCGCGAGCTGAACGTCTACTGCGAGATTCATCCCTACACCCACGCCCCGCTCCTCACAGAGGATATCCGGGGCGTTGTGCTTTCTGGCTCGCCCTGCTCCGTGCGCGAGGCCGACGCCCCCAACCCCGACCTGAGCGCCTACCTAGGCCAGGTGCCGGTGCTGGGCGTATGCTATGGCGCGCAGTTGCTGGCCCACCAGAATGGCGGCGAGGTGCTACCCGCTACCATCCGGGAGTATGGTCGTGCCCGTCTCACGCATATCAACCAGCACCACCGGTTGCTGCACGGCCTGGAGCCCGGTTCGCAGGTGTGGATGTCGCACGGCGACACCATCAAAACCCTACCCGACGGTTTCCTGGCTATTGCCGGCACCCCCGACGTGCAGGTAGCTGCCTACGAAATTGAAGGCCAATCGACCTACGGCATTCAGTTTCACCCCGAGGTGACACACTCCACCGACGGCAAGCAGTTGATGAAGAACTTTGTGGTGGACGTGTGCGGCTGCCAGCAGGACTGGACGCCCGAGCACTTCGTGGACGCGATGGTGACGGCCCTCCAAGACACCATCGGCGAAACCGATCAGGTGATTCTGGGTCTTTCCGGCGGGGTAGACTCCTCAGTGGCGGCGTTGCTACTGCACCGCGCCATCGGGCCGCGCCTGCACGGTATTTTCGTAGATAATGGCCTTTTGCGTAAGGATGAGTATGAAGGCGTGTTGGAGGCCTACAAAGTACTGGGCTTGAACGTGCGCGGCGTAGATGCCTCGCAGGAGTTCTACGCCGCCCTAGCTGGCCTCACCGACCCCGAGCAGAAGCGCAAGGCCATCGGCCGCACGTTTATTGAAGTGTTCGACCGCGAGGCGCAGAAGGTGGAAGGCGCCCGCTGGCTGGCACAAGGCACTATCTATCCCGATGTGATTGAGTCGGTATCGGTGAAGGGGCCAGCCGTGACCATCAAGAGCCACCACAACGTGGGCGGCCTACCCGAAAAGATGAACCTGAAGATTGTGGAGCCGCTGCGGGCTTTGTTCAAGGACGAGGTACGCGAGGTAGGCGACGCGCTGGGCCTGCCCCACAACATCCTACACCGCCACCCCTTCCCCGGTCCCGGCCTGGGCATCCGCATCCTGGGCGACATCACCCCGGAAAAAGTAGCCATCCTGCAACGCGCCGATGCCATTTTCATTGATGGCCTGAAAGCGCACGGCCTCTACGAAAAAGTATGGCAGGCCGGCGTGATGCTCCTACCCGTGCAAAGCGTGGGCGTGATGGGCGACGAGCGCACCTACGAGCAGGTAGTAGCCCTGCGCGCCGTAACGAGCGTAGACGGCATGACCGCCGACTGGGCCCACCTCCCCTACGAGTTTCTAGCCGAGGTCAGCAACAAAATCATCAACCAGGTGCGCGGCATCAACCGCGTGGTGTATGATATTAGCTCCAAGCCACCGGCTACGATTGAGTGGGAATAAGAGAAATTTTGAGTTTTGAATGTTGATTTTTGAATGAAAAAAGGCTGCTGGTGCGTTACCAGCAGCCTTTTTTTTACTTACTGTATCTTTCAGTTTTCTCCTACCTCCAGCAACACCCGGCCGCTGTATTCATAGAAGATGGTGTCTTGCTTTTCGTTACGAGTGAGGTCTTGTATGAATAATTGCAGCTGTATTTGATCTTTGGCTGCTTGCAAGTGCAATGGGCGGTCTATACCCTCGTTTCCAGAACCGTACACACGCGCTAATGAATCAGCTAGGGTGCCAGGTGAGAGTGTGAGCTGCGTTTGCCAGCGGTGGTCGGCTTGCCTTTGCTCCAGCAGCAATTGTCGGCCACGGGCGTGAGTGCGCAACCGGAACGCCCCTTTTTGCGTGGCAACTTCGGTTAACACACTGTCTTTTTGCAAAGCATAGCGGTATGATTCCACGCGTCCAAGCCAGTAACGCCCTTGACCTAAGTCGTGGTGTTCGGCGCTGTTATAGAATCTGGCAGTCTGTTGCTCGTTATTAGCAGTGGTATACTGGCTGGTACGCGGCACGCCACTCACCGCAAACGGCCGCTCCTGATACCACTGCTGCTGCTTCCACTCATCCTGCTTTTGTAGTGAGTCGGGCAAACTGAGGGAAGCTGCGAAAAACGGCTGTAGCTGCGTAGTAGCCTCGCGGTCGGCGAAGAACTCGAATATGGAGGTAATGCGCTGCCGGACTTGCAACGACAGTTTCGGCACGCGCTGCCCCGCCCCGTCCAGCTTGCCATCCTTCAGCAAGCCATATTCCGCGCTGATTTCGCGCAGTTGGCTCAGTTGGCTGCGCTGGGCCACGGCAAATGCGCTCCACGGTCCGGCGGCCGACAACAACGCCACCATCGCCAGCGAGGCCGGAATCCAGATGATGCCTTGGCCGCGGCGCACCAGAAAGTACACGGCCATGCAAAACAGCCACGCCGCCAACACCAGCACAAAGTATCGTTCTTCGGTGATGCCGTAGTCGCGGATGCGGGTGCCGATGGCCACAGCCAGCAGCCCAAGCAACGGAAACAGCGCCCGGTAGAACCAGCGCGCAAACGTGCGAATCCAGGTGTTTTCGGCGGCGTGACGGATGGGGTGAATCAGCAACAAAGCAAAGATACCCGCCACAGAAAACGCCAGAATCAGGATGGACACCCAGCCTTTGGGCAGCGTCCAGAGTACCACAATACGGCCCAGGTAGGCGTACAGAATAACCAGGTAGAGGACTACCAGCGGCAGCAGCACAAACTGCGTGAACAGCTTCAGTCCTTTTGGGTAGGGGGCTGTCTGCTCCAGCTCAGCAAAGTTGTGCGGTATGCCGGCCAGGAAAAACCACGTATTAAA
Source organism: Hymenobacter sp. NBH84 (assembly GCF_014217645.1). Lineage (NCBI taxonomy): Bacteria > Pseudomonadati > Bacteroidota > Cytophagia > Cytophagales > Hymenobacteraceae > Hymenobacter > Hymenobacter sp. NBH84. The sequence goes on along the minus strand of NZ_CP043644.1, from coordinate 1,119,767 downwards.
CACCGTCGCCAGCGTCACAAACAAATAGCCATAGATGTGCTCATCCAGCTTGACATCGAACAGATTATCAATAGCGACCAGCGCCAGCGCACACCCCACGAAGAGCACCCCAGAGTAGACGCCGGCCAGCAGAATGCGCAGAAACAGCGTTTCGTTGTAGCGCCAGAAGCCGGGCGTATCGGCCGAGCGGCGCAGTTCGGGCAGGTAGGGACCAGCGGCCACGGCTAGGTGCATGCCCAGCAACAGCAGCGCCAGCCGCATGCCCCATTCCAGGTTGGGCTGCGCGGGCGCCAGCGCGTACCACAGAACTAGTAATGCTACTACTCCGACCTGCGCCCCCCAGCGCCTCGCCGGCCGCCATCCCCACCGCTCAGTAGCTAGGGCAACCGCCAGCGTACTCGAAAGTCCTAAACCAGCCGCGGAAAGGACCGGGAAAAGCCACTCCAGCTTTTGCTGTTCTTTGTAGTCAAGATGAATGACGTAGATGCCTACCCCGCAAAGCACAAACGCGCAGAGCAAGGTAAGTGGAAAGCGGCGCACCACCCGCACCGCTTCGGCGGCCAGGTGCTGGAGGGAGGGTAGTTTCACGGGGTAGGGATAAAAATAGCGACAATGCAATATAAGCGGTTGCTACCGTGTAGCCGTCTGCTTTCCTACCTCCTCTCAATGAAAGCAGCCCCTTTGCACAGCCGACAAGTGGCTGTGCAAAGGGGCTGCTTTCTAATGTTAAATCCGATTGTCATCCTGAGCGGAGCGCAGCGGAGTGAAGGACCTTATTACGCAAGAGCAACAAACGTAATAAGGTCCTTCACTCCGCTGCGCTCCGCTCAGGATGACAACCGGTTTACTTCTTGGCCTCTACCGGCCACTGGTAGGTAAACTTATCGTTTATGGGCGCGCCGAAGTAGTTCACGTTCAGCAGGTCCAGGCGCTTCTTGTGCACGTCGAGGCGGCGGTTGAAGTCGGCGTAGTTCTTATCCTTTTTGGAAGTCCAGCCTACCTCGGCCAGGGCAGTAGCGCGGGGAAATACCATATACTCCACGTACTCGGGCGTGAGCATATACTCGGTCCAGACGTTGCCCTGCACACCGATGATGTGCTTGGCCTGGGCTGCCGTGAGGCTATCGGGGGTAGGCTCGTACGAATACGACTTTTCGGTGGTGAGAAAGCCGCCGATAGCGATGGGCTGGGTTTTAGGGTCGGCCTGGTAATGGTCGAGGTAGCAGAACTCGCCGGGCGTCATAATGGCGTCGTGGTTTTGGCGGGCGGCGGCTAAGCCGCCTTCGGTGCCGCGCCAGCTCATCACGGTGGCATTGGGCGAGAGGCCACCTTCCAAAATTTCATCCCAGCCAATCATGCGGCGGCCTTTGCTGGTGATGAACTTGTCGATGCGGCGAATGAAATAGCTCTGTAACTCGTGCTCGTCCTTGAGGCCTTCCTTGCGCATCAGGTCCTGGCAAAAGCGGCTTTCCTTCCACTGCACCTTGGGGCACTCGTCGCCGCCGATGTGGATGTACTTGCTCGGGAACAGGTCCATTACCTCCGTCAGCACATCTTCTTCAAACTGAAACGTTTGCTCGCGCGGGAATAGCACGTCCTCAAACACGCCCCATTTGCCGGTCACGGGCACAATCTTGTCGGGGTTGCTGCCCAGGGCGGGGTAGCCCGCCAGCACCGACACGACGTGGCCGGGCATTTCAATCTCGGGCACCACCGTCACGAAGCGTTTCTGCGCGTAGGCCACCACGTCGCGGATTTCGTCTTGGGTGTAGAAGCCGCCATAGGGCTTATCGTCGAACTTATTGTCGGCGTAGCGACCAATCATAGTGTGGTCGCGCTTCGAGCCAATTTGCGTCAGCAGCGGATATTTTTTGATTTCGATGCGCCAGCCCTGGTCGTCGGTGAGGTGCCAGTGGAAGGTGTTCTGCTTGTGCAGGGCAATCAAGTCAATATACTTCTTCACGAAAGCTACCGGGAAAAAGTGGCGGCTCACATCGAGGTGCATGCCGCGGTAGGCAAAGCGCGGCTGGTCCTCGATGGTGCAGCACGGCACAGCCCACGTGACACCTGCCACCGGGGTAGGGCTGAACACTTCCACCGGCATCAACTGCAACAACGATTGCATGCCGTAGAACAGCCCCTGCGGCTCGCTGGCCGTGATGGTAATCTGCTTGGGCGTCACGCGCAGCTCGTAGCCCTCGGCGCCCAGCTTGTTCTTCTTATTGAGGTCGAAAAAGATACCCTGTTTGGCGGAGCGCTTGCCGGTGGCAATGCTGGGCCGACGACCGGTAGCGGTACCCAGCTGCTCGGCCAGCAACTCGGCCACTTGGTGCATCTGCGCATCGGTTTCAGACACGGTAATGGTGAGGTTGGCAGGCAGCGCGAAGGTGCCCGTCTGCTCGCGCAAGTGCGTGGGCTTGGGAATGATGGCGTAGCGCGCCGACGACTGGGCGCAGCTTAGCTGCACAGAGAACAGCGCCACAAGCAGTAGCAAAAGAGAAAATCGCATAAAGTAAGGTGCGGTTGGAGAAAAGAGCGCCCTAGTATACAGCCTTTTGCCGACACTACCCATTTTGGCGCCTACCCCAGCAGGCCTTCTACCTCTAGCAGCAAGGCCGTATTTTCCAAGATTTCGTGCAGCTGCTCCAGCTCCTGCCAGCTGATTACCAGGGCCATACGCTCGGCGGGGGTGCGCAGGGCAATGCAGCGGGCTTCCGGGTCACGGTAGGCGGAGTAGTTGCGCTCGTGCTCCTCCTCAATAAAGCGCCGAAACTCCTGGAACTCTGCCGTGGTAGTTACCAGTGCCAGGTTGCCAAAGCACAAGTGCAGGTGCCGGGTGCGCGGGCACCGCAGGCAGTAGCCAAATGCGTTGTGATGAAAGAACTGCGCCATACGCAACGTGAAAAAGTACGCGAGCTAGATCGCGAGTGAGAAATCAAATCTATTTAGATTATTTCTAAATAAAAAACGCAAACTTTTTTGTCCCCTTATTGCTGAGCTGACCACTCCTACTTTTTTTGCGTACAGTTGCACAGCGCTGGCTACCCTGATATTGCTGCTCTTTGCCTGCCCACTACCTATGAAATTTTTCACCTTCTGGCGGCTGTTGGCGGCTGGCTTTGTGCTACTCCTGTTGTTGCTGCTGGGTGGCGTGTGGCTGCTTGGGTCGACGTACGGACGGGAGCAGGCCAAAAGGCTGCTACGCCAGCGGGTGAGCGAAAACACAGATCTGGTGGTGTCGCGGTTTGAGGTGGATTTCTCGCCCCTGCGCGACTTTCCGCACTTCACCATCTCGGTGCGCAACTTTGGGCTGACCGATACGGCTCACCAGCAGCTGGTGCCCGTGCTGCGGGTAGGCCGCGCCGATGCCCATTTGGAGCTGAGTCAAATCCTGCGCGGCAAGGTCCGCGTGACCCGCTTGCAGCTCACCGACGTATTTTTTCATCAGCAAGTCGATTCGCTGGGCCGCCAGTGGGACCTACGCGGCAAACGGCGCCACGAGGCCGGCTCTGGTCCGCCCCTCAACTTCAAGCTGGACTCGCTGGTGCTTCGGCGTCTGCACCTCTCCACCCGCAACGACTACAAGCACAGCACCTTTGCGGCTATGATACATCAGGCGCGCCTCTCGGCGGTGGTGTACGATGGGCAGGCCCGCCTGCGCGGCACGCTGGCCGGGCAGCTGCAATACCTGCGCACGCGGGGCAACACGCTTTTTGCGCAGGAGCCAGTGCAGGCGCAAATCCGCTACCGCTATGATTTTCGGCAGCGCCAGGGCAAGCTCTGGCAGACCTACGCTACCCTCAACGGCGACACTGTGCGCGTGGGCGGCACCCACACCGCCGCCACCGACCGCGAAACCGGCTCGCGTCTCAACCTGCGCATGGTGGGCCAGCAGCCGCTGCTGGATGTGTTGCGCACTGCCCTACCCCCCAACCTGCACGCCTACTTGGCTGATGCGCACAGCCCCAGCAAGGCGCATATCCGTTACACCATTCAGGGCTTGAGTGGCCCTACCACCCGTCCCCACAACGTGCTCACGTTTCGGTTGCGCAACGCCCGCGTAGTGTGGCCCGATTCAGGCCGGGCCATCCGGCGCTGGGACCTGCTGGGCCGCCTAGACAATGGCCCGGCCCACGCCCCGGCTACCACTACCCTCTCCCTACCCCGTTGCCGCATCTACTCCTCAGCCGGAAAGCTGGATGCCGAGCTAACGCTCCACAATTTTGTGCGTCCCTACCTGGTGGGCCGGGTGCGTGGCCAGACTGAGCTGCGCAGCCTGGCCACTATTGTGGCTCCGGGCTTGTGGAAGGCCCAGCAAGGCACTGCTACCCTAGATTTGCGTTTGCGCGGGCCGCTGCCTACCGGGCCTAATCCCGCCCGTGCCCTACCCGCCATGCGCATGCACGGCACCATAGGGCTGCACAATGCTAATTTCGTTGTACCTACCCGCCACGCCCACATCACCAACCTGAACGTGCAACTGGGCCTACAGGACAGCCTCTGGACGCTGCGCAACTTATCGGGGCAGTTGGCCGGGATGCGTTTCCGGGCCAATGCCCGCACGGTGTATTTGCTGGATTATCTCACCGACCAGTACCCAACTACAACTGTGTCGGGCCGGTTTGTGGTGGAGGAGTTGCACGTGCCGCGCCTGCGCTACCTGCTGGCTAGGCCGGCACAAAAACGCATTAAGGCGGCTGGCAAGGGCAACGCAGCCAAAGCTATGACCCGTTATGCTAACCTGTTCCCGACGGGCCTGCACCTGAATGTGCAGCTACGCTGCAACCAGCTAACCCTACCTTCCGATACCCTGCACGACCTGGCCGTGCAAGTGCGCCATGATGGGCGACGCGTACAACTCACCAACCTGACAGGACGTGTGTGGGGTGGGCAAGTCAGCGGACAGGCGAGCTGGCCCACCGATACTACCGGCAAAATCAGGCCCGTGGACGCGCAGCTGGCGTTGCGTTTCGGGACCATCAATTACCGCCAACTCCTCACGCGCCTGAGCCGTCCCGCAGGACAGAAACGCGCCGCCCGCCGCGCCGCCGGTGCCGACCCTGACCCTTCGCTGCGCGAGTTGTTGCTGGAGTCGAGCGGACAGCTCACGTGTGAAATAGACCGGGTAAATCTGCTTACAGGTGAAAATCTACGCAAGCTGCGGCTGCGCTTCGATAAGCAGGGGCCGAGCCTGCGTGTGCCCTACCTCACGTTTCGGACCAGCGACGGGGGCACGGGCCGGGCGCAGGCCCGCGCCGACATTGAAGGATTGCGCCTCACCTCAGCCCACGCCGACGTTGATTTCACCTACCGCACGCTCAACGTACAGCGGCTGCTACGGCTGCTGGCGGGCCTCAACCCACCCGACGACTTATTTGCCCCGCGCAGCCCGGCCAAGCGGGCGGCCCGACGCGCGGAGCCCGCCTGGGGCGTGTCGCCGCTATTCGATGGGACCATTACGGCCCAGGTGCGCGTACGCGCCGACCGGGTGCGTTACGCCGTGTTGCAGGGCACCCAGTTTCGGCTGCGCTCTACCCTGCAAGCCGGCTCGGCGCGGGTGGAAGAGTGCACGCTTCAGGCTTTTGGGGGTGATGTGGCACTGCGCGGCCGCCTGCGCACCGATGCTGAGATGGGCCACCACCCCCTGCACGTGCAAACGCGCCTGCGCAACGTGCAGCTCCCCGCCCTGGCCGAGGTGGCCGAAGTACTCAACCTGAATGCCCTGAGCAGTGCCAACGTGCGCGGTACCATGCAGTGCGAAGCCGACCTGCGCACCGACCTCGACGCCGAGTTCCTCCCCCACCTCAGCCAAACCCTGGGCTACCTCAAAACTGACATCCAAAACCTGGAATTGCTGAACGTGGTGGTGTTGCAGGATGCGCTTAAGCTCATCAGCAAGGAGCGGGCCGGGCACCTGTACTTCGAACCTGTGAAAGCCGAATTCTTTCTGGACCGGGGCCGTATCCTGATTCCGCACTTGCCTTTGCACAGCAACCTTACCAGCATGTCGGTGAGCGGCACGTACTCGCTGAATGGCCCGGCCAACCTGTATGTAGGCTTGAACCCCTTTCAGGCGCTGTTTGGCAATAACCAGAAGCGAGTGGCGCGCATTCAGGCGGGCAAGCGGGTGCGGGCAGTACGGCAATTACTCTACGTGAACCTGCGGCGTGAGCAGCCCGGCCCTTTCAAAGTGCGCCTGTTTAAGAAGAAGGAACAACGGGAACAACAAGCTATGATTGAGCAGGAATACCGCACACTATTGCGTCAGCAGCCATTGGATACTACCATGCGATTGTTGCAGTAAATAGAATATTGTGCAGTTGATCATTGCCCATTCTACAGCTTGTCGTGCAACGTTTCCAAGCAATTCCTTCTCTACTGTCTATTCATCCTCTTATTGTTCTTTGCGATATGATTAAAGCTTATCACTTTGCAGGCAGCATATTGCTGCTATTGCCAGTTGCGGCAACGGCTCAACTCACACCTTCTTACCAGCAAACCGCACCATTAGTAAAATCTTCGGCACTGGCCCCGAAGCCTTCTTACCTGCGGTTGGGGGTAGGTACTGCTTATGATGTAAACGGATATTACCGTTGCACACGCTTGGCGCTGGAATATGCCCCTACCCTATCTCAGCATTTTGGAGCAGCCGGCCGGATAGTGGGTGTTTTTGGCAACCCCAGCGATAAGCTGCAACGGCAGTTACCTAACCAGAACTATAAGGCCGGTTTCATAGAAGCAGAGGGCGTTTACTACCCATTTGGCACCGATAAACGCGTATTGTTTGGGGTTGGTGCTGGCGGATTTGCAGGGTATTACGAAAAGAATGACTACAATTATTTAAAGGCTACCTCCGGGCAGGTAACCGATTATTTGTTAGTCTCTTACCGAGGCCCATACGCGGGCGTCCTCTTTTCTCTCAATCTCGACGCTGCGGTTGGTGCAAGACAGCTGTATCGTGTAGGCGCGAAAGCCACCGTGCAAAACGGTATAAATGGCGGCAGAACATCTACCTATAACCTTACCCTGGCACGACGCCTATGACCTAGCTTATTTTTAGTAGCAAAACGGCCCTACCTATGATCAAAAGCCTACTCCCCGCTGCTGTTTGCATTTGTGCGAATAGCAGCGGAGAGTAGGCTTTTGATGGTTCTGGATCTGTTAAAAATTGGCTGTTTCGTCGCTACGAAGCTGCCCTAACTGCCTCACCGTGAGGTAGCCCAGCAGCAAAAACACCCCGTAGAGCAGCGTGACGCCCCAAGTGCCCAAGTGAGCAAAAGGATGCAGGATGCGGCTCATAATATCATAGAACAGCATGAGTGGATTAGTGATAATGTCCCAGCTATTGAAGCGCAGGTAGCGGCCCAGATACACGCCGAAGCTACTGAGCAGCAGCGCTACGGTAGCAAATCCCCAGCCCACGGCCGCACCCAGGCGGCGCTGCACCAGCATTTGCATATCCAGCAGGGAGGCGTAGGCCAGCATCAGGCCGTTCCAGGCGCAGGAGAGCAGCAGGGCCAGGTCGTACCAGTAGGGCACTCCGGCGCGGGGCGTGAGGTGGAACAGGTCGGTGAGGATGTAGGGTGCGTTGGGGAAAAACAGCAGCCACACCGCCCCTACCGGCAGCAACACCCGCGCCCGCAGGGGACGGTCGGTGAGACCCAGCAACATGCTCAGGCCAAACGGTATAAAGGCCAAAAACAGGTTCCAAAGCAAAAATACGAAGGTCAGCTCCCGGGTATACACCACGCGGCAAGCAATCAGCATAAAGCTGAGGGCCAATGAGATGCCCAACAGTAGAATGAGCCCGAGGCGCCGACGCAGAAACGGCGCGGGTGCGTGTAGAGTAGTTGTGGCCATACGCTAAAGACGGCGCCGAGCCTATGGCGCCGCGGCCGGCTACCTGCCGGCTTGTTTCTCCGAAGATACAACGCCCGGCTCGAAAACCCGGCGTAGCACCGGCCCGACTTCTGTAATACCTTTGCGCCCGCTTCCGCCGTACACTCCGGCAAGCTTTCTCCCTTTTCCCTGATTTCTGCTATTTCGCTATGCGGCCTTTTTCTTTTATTCGACTGCTTTGTGTGCTGGGTAGCGCCTTGGCACTTCCCAACGTAGGCCACGCGGCCTGGGGAGCGCCCTTGCAAACGCCTACCCCTGCCACCCCCGAGCAGAACACGCGCTACCAAAACGGCAAGCTTCTCCTAGACCAGGGCAGCTACTTGCTAGCCATGAAAGAGCTGGAGCCGCTCACGCCGCCCGCTGCCCGCTTCGAGCGTGCCCCCGAAGCCGCCTACCTCTACGCCGTGGCTGCCACTCGCCTGAAAAAGTGGCCCGAGGCCGAGCAAATGCTCAATCTGCTGCGCACCGAGTACCCTACCTCCGCGCTGGTCCCCGACGCCCTGTACCTGCAAGTACAGGTTTCGTTTGAGCAAGGCGAACCCGACAATGCCTTGCGCACCTTGCAGCAGCTACCCGCCGGCAAGTTGAAGGCCGAGCGTGAGGCTATGGAAATCAACTACCTGTCGCGCCTTAATGACCGCGCCCTGTTTCAGACGCTGTTGCAACGCTATCCGCAAAACGCTACCCTGGGCCGCGTCTACGCCGACAAGCTGCTGGGCGGCTGGTACACACCCGCCGATAAGGCAACACTCGCGCGGCTGGTAGAGCAGTTCAAGCTGGACCCTACCCGCTACACGCCCCGGCAGGTAGGCGCTGCCAAAAAGAACAGCTACAACATTGCGGTGCTGCTACCCTTTGAGTTCACTGATGTTGCTCAGGCCCGCCGCACGCAGTTCGTCACGGACCTATACGCCGGCATGCGCCTGGCCCAGGACTCGTTGCAGCGGGAGGGCCGCCCGGTGCAGGTATTCGCCTATGATACCGGCGCCGACACCTTGCAACTCAAGCGGGTGCTGGCCCTACCCGAGTTGGCTTCAATGGATCTGATTATCGGGCCGGTGTATAAGTCGGGCAGCAAGATTCTGGCCCGCTACGCCCAGCAGAAGCAGATTATTACGGTCAATCCATTGTCGCAGGACGGGGAGCTGGTGCAGAACAACGCCTGGCATTACCTCTACGAGCCCAGCTCCGCCACCCAGGGACAGCAGGCAGCCCGCTTTGCGCTAAATACCTTCACCAACCGCACCGCCGCTATTCTTTACGACAACACCAGCGACGACGCGGCCTTTGCCCAGGCCTATAAAGCGGCCTACGAGGCGCAGGGTGGCAAAGTGAAGCTCATGCGCCGCGCCGTGGGCACCACCACCGATTCGGTGTTTGCGCAAGGTTTCGTAGGCTTCGATCTGAAGTCGGTGGGGCACTTGGTGGTGGCCTCTACGGGCCGGCGGGCGGGACCGTACACCTTCAAACGCTTGCAGGCCCAGAAGGTAACCATGCCTATCATCACCTACGCCGCTTGGCTTGACAATCCTAGCGTTAGCCTCAACCAACTTGATGCCCGCGACGTGTATATGCTCTACCCCCACTACCTCGACCCCGGCGCCGTGGGCGTACGTCGCTTCCAGCAACTCTACGCGCAGCAGTACAACCTGCCGCCGTCGGTTTTTGCCAACATGGGTTTCGAAATGCTGTACTACTTTGCCCAGCGCCTGCACGATGCCGGCCCGGCTTTTCAGCAGCAATTGTCTGATTCCGGCCCGGTTTCGGGCGCGTTGTTCCAAGGCATCGGCTACCCCGGCGGCGCCCACGACAACCAGTACGTGCCCATCGTGAAGCTGGAACGCATGAACGTGGAAGTGCAGAACCCCGTGGGTCAGCAGTAATTTTCAATTTGTCATCCTGAGCTTGCGAAGGACCTTCTCACGGCTGAATGAGTCGTTGTTACGATAGTCGTTCAGCCGTGAGAAGGTCCTTCGCAAGCTCAGGATGACAGATGATGATGGAGCGACACGAATGATAAATAGCAACCTTTTTCCCTTTCTACCCGCATCTTTCCGGCCTTTTGGCTGTTCTACTTCTTTTGCCACTACACGGGCTTCGGCCCTTTTCTGATTCTATGCTTTCTTCTGATTCAACGATTTCTCCTACCCTGACGCATACCCAAAGCGCGGCTCTGTTTGAGCAGGCTAAGCACCATATTCCTGGCGGGGTTAACTCGCCGGTGCGGGCGTTTCGGGCAGTGGGCGGCCATCCGGTGTTCATGCAGTCGGCGCAGGGCGCGTGGCTGACGGACGTAGACGGCAACCGGTACATGGACTTCATCAATTCCTGGGGGCCCATGATTCTGGGCCACGCGCCAGAGGTGGTGCTCACGGCCGTGCAGCAGGCCCTACCCCACTCGCTGTCGTTTGGGGCGCCTACCCGCCGCGAGGTGGAAATGGCCGAGCTGATTAAGGAGATGGTACCGAGCATCGAGAAAGTACGCCTGGTAAACTCCGGCACCGAGGCCACGATGTCGGCCATTCGGGTGGCGCGGGGCTACACCGGCCGCGCCAAGATTCTGAAGTTTGAGGGCTGCTACCACGGCCACGGCGACTCTTTCCTGATTGCGGCCGGCTCGGGTGCCCTCACCCTCGGCACCCCCGACTCACCCGGCGTTACCAGCGGCGTGGCCCAAGATACCCTTACCGTACCCTACAACGATCTGGAGGCCGCCCGCCAGGCCATTGAAGCCAACCCTGAGCAGATTGCGGCTCTCATTTTAGAGCCGGTAGTCGGCAATATGGGCTTGGTGGCCCCTGCCGACGGCTACCTGCAAGGCCTGCGCGATTTGTGCACCCAGCACGGCATCGTGTTCATTTTTGATGAGGTGATGACTGGTTTCCGCCTTGCGCCGGGTGGTGCCCAACAACGCTACGGCATTGTACCCGATATGACTACGCTAGGCAAGATCATTGGCGGCGGTATGCCTGTAGGCGCCTACGGTGGCCGCCAGGACATTATGGACCAGGTAGCGCCAGCTGGCAAGGTATACCAGGCGGGCACTCTTTCCGGCAACCCTATTGCCACGGCTGCTGGCCTAGCGCAACTGCGCTACTTGCAAAACCACCCCGAGGTATACGAGCAGCTAGAGCGCACCACCACCCGCCTCACCGACGGCACCCGCCAGATTGCCGCCGAGCTGGGCCTCAACTACACCGTGAACCAGGTAGGCTCTATGTTCAGCCTATTCTTCACCGACCAACCCGTAACAGACCTCGAAACTGCCAAACAAGCTGACTTAGAAGCCTTCGGGCGCTACTTCCGCGCCATGCTCAACCGCGGCATCTACTTGGCCCCCTCACAGTTCGAGGCGCTGTTCGTGTCTACCTCTATCACCGATGAGCTAGTAGAGCAGTACCTCACCGCCTGCCGCGAGTCCTTGCGCGAAGCGCACGGGATGTAGGGGTGGTGAAATTGTGAAGTAGTACGTAGTGAATAAAAAGTACGTCTGTCATCCTGCGCTTGCGCAGGATGACAGACGTACTTTTTATTCACTACGTACTACTTCACAATTTCACCACTTCACCTCTCTCCATTGCCTACCTTTGCGGCAAATCTGCGCCGCTATGTTTCAAGTCCGTTGTTTGTTTTTAGTTGTATTGCTGACGTGGTTGGCGCCGGTGATGGTATGGGCGCAAGTTGAAACACCTGCTGCGGCCAACAAGCGCCTGTTCGACCGCACTGTGGACGAGTTGAATTTCCGCACCATGGAAACCGTCTACGACAAAACGTTTACGCGTCGCAAGTTCCCGGTGTCGTTGCGCACGCAGCAGCAGCGCAGGCAGTTCGACGACTTCAACGGTAATGCGGACCTGAAAAAGCTGTTTTTGAACTACAACGACTTGTCGGAGCGCTTCAAAAACCGCTTTGGCAAAGGCCGCACCGATCTGGCCGAGTTTGAGCGCCAACTCAATGGCTTGCTGATCGACAAGAATTTCGAGTTCTTCATTAGTGTCATCCCGCGCGACGAACGCATTGCGCTTATTCGCGCCGAGCAACGTATCATCAAGCAGGCCACCGCTCAGTTCAACGCCTCGCAGGACCCCACGCCCGATGAACTGGCCACTGATGCCGCTACCGTGCCACCGGCTGATGCTACTACCCTACCCTCCGGCGATGCCTCGGAGCTAGAGGACGTAGCGCCCCAGCCCGAGGTTGTAGTGCCTAGCTCCGGCGGCCCCATCATCCGCTCGGCCGACGTTCCCAGCACCCACGACTGGTTTGACTATCTCACGCTAGCATTGGCCTTGGGCAGCTCCTTAGGCCTGCTCTATGTGCTCACCAGCGTGCTGCCCGAGATGCGCGCCCGCCTCAACGAGCTAGATCCTACTCACGCCACCCGCTCCTCCGACTCACTTCCCTCCGACCGATACGAGGACGAATAGGTTTAATTAATAATTGAAAATCAGAAAGTAAAGGATAAGGCATATATGCAGTTACAACAGCCATTTGACTGTCTTTACGCTCTCCATTCTTAATTATTAATTCTTAATTTTTAATTGAAAACATGATTCTTACCGATCAGCAGATTCTCGCCGAGATAGAGCGGGGCAATATTGTCATTGAACCGTTTGAGCGCAACTGCCTCGGCACCAACTCCTACGATGTGCATTTGGGCCGCTACTTGGCCACGTACAAAGACAGTGTACTAGATGCTCGTAAACACAACGAAATCAGCACGTTTGAGATTCCGGAAGAAGGCTTCGTGCTGGAGCCCGGCGTGCTGTACCTGGGCGTGACGGAGGAGTACACTGAGAGCCACGCGCATGTACCCTTCCTGGAAGGCAAGAGTAGCGTTGGCCGCCTTGGCATTGACATTCACGCCACGGCCGGCAAGGGCGACATTGGTTTCTGCAATACCTGGACGCTGGAAATCAGCGTGTCGATGCCTGTACGCGTGTACTACGGCATGCCAGTGGGCCAGCTAATTTACTTTGCCGTGCAAGGCGACGTGCAGACGTTTTACAACCGCAAAGCCAACGCCAAGTACAACGACCGCACCGACAAGCCCGTGGAGTCGATGATGTGGAAAAACAGCTTTTAGAGGACATCACTACCCAATAGTTGCCTGCGTACCGGGTGAGGCACAAGCTTGAGCGCTACCCATTGCAACCCAGTTGTTTGCTACTTCAGCTAAACTACTTCGCGCCCGTATGCGTTAGAAAGAACATGCTGGCGGGTAGCGCCTTGGCTATACTGGCTGGTATTTGATGTTGAACTGCTCCTACTGTATACTCATGAAAAAGCAAATTGCTACCGTTGCGCTGGTCTTCGTAGCCGCTCTTGGCGCGCAGGCGCAGCAGGTTTCTACGGTTATTCCCCGCGATAAAACGCAGAGTACGCCTCGCCTGAACGCCCAGGAAATCAAAGCCGACCGCCTCTCGGCCCAAATGGCCCGCGACCTACGCTTGAATGGTTACCAGTCGGGTCGGGTACAGGCTATTAATGCTGCTCAGGCCAAGAAAATGGCCACTATTGCGCAGCAAAACGCGGGTAACCAGAAGGCTATTGATCAGCAGTGCGACGAGGTGTGCCGGCAACGCGACGCCGCTTTGCGGGGCGTGCTGAGTAACGATCAGTACACCGACTATTATGGCCAGCGCGCTGCCTACAACAAAGTCGCGAAGGATTTTGCCATGCAAAACGCCGATGCTCAGTTCGTGAAATCAGTGCGTGACCCGGCACCAGTTAGCTCCAATGGCGCCACTATTAGTCCTGCTAGAAACACCACGGATCCGCGCCCGGCCGCTACCCGCGCCCGCGGCGCTGCAAAGGCCGACGGCAGCCGTTAACAACCGATACTCCGTCATACAAAAGGCCCCGCCAACTACATGGCGGGGCCTTTTGTATGGTAGGTATGATAGATAGAGCAATGGGCGCAACGCTTACTTGGCTTTGCGCTCTTCTTCTTCGATATGGTCCATCAGCTCACGACACACTTCGCGGATGCGCCGGGCCATTTTATCATCGCTGGTAGCGGTTTGCAGGCTCTCGGCCATGGCACCCATCGTATCCACGTAGAAACGCTTCATGTCGTCTACGGGCATGTCTTTGGTCCACAGGTCAATCTTCATGGTGCCGCGCTCGTCCCGGTCCCACAGGGCAATATTGATAGCCTTGGCAAAGTGAATGTTTGGCCCCGCATCGGTGGCCTGCCAGCTAATGGCCTCGGGTACCTTCTGGTCGTCGAGGGCAATGCTAAAGTGAATTTCGGACTTCTTCATAGTGAATGAGTAAATGGTTGAATGGCCAAATAGTTTTCTATTTGGTCGTTCAAAAGAAAAAGCAGAATGGTTTAATACGAAAAATGGTCAGCCGTGCGTACGACCAACCATTTAACAATCAAACTATTCAGCCCTTATACATAGTTGTTCAGCATCACGGGCATCACCAGCATTAGGATGTTTTCGTTGTCATCTGGTGTGGTGGGCATCAGCAGGCCAGCGCGGTTGGGCGTGCTCAACTCCAGCGTAATCTCCTCAGAGTCAATATTCGACAGCATCTCTTGCAGGAAGCGGGCATTGAAACCGATTTCCATGTCTTCGCCATCATATTGGCAAGCCAGCACCTCTTTGGCTTCGTTGGAGAAGTCTAGGTCCTCGGCCGAAACCGTCAGCTCGGAGCCGGCCAGGCGCAGACGCACTTGGTGGGTGGTTTTGTTGGAGTAGATGCTGATGCGCTTCACCGTATTCAGAATCTCCTGTCGGCCGATGATGAGGCGGTTGGGATTGCTCACGGGAATTACGTTCTCGTAATCGGGGTAGCGCTCATCAATCAGGCGGCACACTAGGCGCATCTGGTTGAAGCTGAAGAAAGCGTTAGAAGTATTGAACTCCACCGTTACGGGCGTAGCCTCTGAGGGTAGGGCGCCTTTCAACAGATTGAAGGCCTTGCGCGGAATAATGATGTTGGCGGTCTGGCCCGCGCCCACATCCGAGCGACGGTAGCGCAGCAGGCGGTGGCCGTCAGTAGCCACAAAGGTCACCTGGTTGTCGGCCAACTGCACCAGGATGCCCGTCATGGCCGGGCGCAGCTCGTCGGTGCTTACCGCGAAGATGGTCTTGTTAATAGCCCGTGCCAGCGACGACGACGGAATTTCTACCGGCGCCGAGCCTTTCACCACCGGCACGCGGGGAAAGTCGGTGGCATTCTCACCGGCCAGCTTGTAGCGGCCGTTTGAGCTAGCAATTTCGATGGTATAGGTTTCCTCATCCAGCGTGAACGTCACGGGCTGGTCGGGCAGGTTTTTGAGCGTATCGAGTAGGATGCGAGCCGGGGCGGCAATGCGGCCGCTTTCGC
Source organism: Hymenobacter sp. NBH84 (assembly GCF_014217645.1). Taxonomy (NCBI): domain Bacteria; kingdom Pseudomonadati; phylum Bacteroidota; class Cytophagia; order Cytophagales; family Hymenobacteraceae; genus Hymenobacter; species Hymenobacter sp. NBH84. The sequence goes on along the minus strand of NZ_CP043644.1, from coordinate 1,104,527 downwards.
GGGCCTCCACGGGCAGCTCCGTTATCATCGACGTTTCCAGGTCAGAGGCCGTAATCGTCAGCTTGCCGTCCTCAATTTCGAAGAGAAAGTTCTCCAAAATAGGCACCACGGGGTTGTTCGTGACTACGCCATTGATGCTCTGGAGCTGCTTGAGCAAGGCGGAAGACGAGACGATAAATTTCATATCGGCGGGGTGTTTGGGCTTTAGTAAGTAGAGAGCAAAGATAGGAAACCGCTACCGGAGTTTTTTACTTGCCGGAACGTCATTTCATGTTGAACGTCATTGTGTGCAGCACCTTCTTTTAAATCGAACGTCATTCCGAGCTTGCCGAGGAATCTCGCGTGTTGATGGTGGATACTATCTCACATCAACACGCGAGATTCCTCGGCAAGCTCGGAATGACGTTCTTCTACCCTACCGCTTGTTCACATCCACCGACTGATAGCCAATGAGCAGATCGGCGCGGGTGCCAGGTGGGCGGTAGTACACCAAGAGGTCGTACTGGTTTTCGGTTTCTTGGTGCGAGCCTTCCCACATCACGCTATTGGGTCCTTGGGGAGTTTGGGTGGCGTAGATGTAGTTATAGTAACCCTGCTTCAGCAGCACGGTTTTGGTGTAAAGCTGCGCTGCGGCATCGTACGTCAGCCGGAACTCGTCGCGCAGTTGCCAGTCGGTGAGTTGGCCCAGCACGTACACCGGGCCGGGCGCGGCCTGCTCAGCGTGCAGTTGAAAGGTGACGTTGGCGTAGTCGGCATTGGTGTCGCCGTTGCCGTACTCGCGGCTCTCAAACAGGCGCTGCCCATTGATGTCGGGGTACTGGGTGTAAGCCTCCCCGGCGCGGCTGGCATCGGGGTTGAGCAACACGGCTTTCGGCACCGATTGCTGGTCTAGCTTCAGCATCCCTACCCCCATCACCTGCAAGGAGCGCATATCAAACGGCCGAAACTCGCTAAGCCCTGGAAACGTGTTTTCGAAGTTAAAGTACTGATACTCCAACCGCTGCTCTGCGTCCCGCACGAAGGTAGGGCGCAGGTTGTACTTGGCATTGTCCCACCGAAAGTTCTGGCGCAGAATCACTTTCAGCTCCTGCGAGGGGTTGATGATGGGGTAGCCCGCGTAGCTGATACCGAAGTTGAGCTGTTGCAGGGTATAGCGTTCAGCACCCGCCGCAATAGGGCCCGGCTGCAAAAACAGCTGCACGTTGGTATCATACACCAGCAGGCGGCGCGAGAGCAGGGGCGTGTTGCCGGGCCCCTGCACCACCAGCAGGTAGTTGCCGCTGAGCTTCACGCGCGGCACTTGCAGCTTGTAGTGAAAGTAGGGCACCTTCGTGCCTACCGACGTGCGGTAATCGGTAATGAGCTGGTCGTTGATCTGGTCCAGAAACTGAATATCCGTCAGAAGCGACGGCTTCCAGTCCACGTCGCAGTGGATGAGCTTGGCCGTGAGGCGTTGGCTCTGGCTGCCCAGCACATCAAACTCCAGCAGGATGGGTAGGCCCTGCGAAAGCGGCACCACGGGCGGCTGGAAGATGTCGGTGTTGCCGCTTGTGCCCACGTAGCACTGCACCGAGCGCACGTTGGGGTCGTAGATGTAATCCTGATAGCGCAGGGTTTTGTCGGCGTAGTACTCCGGCGTGGTTTGCTGGCCGGGGGTAGGCGCGGCCTGGCGCGTGGTATCGGTGCTGGTAATAGGCGTGCCCAGCGGTACGCAGCCGGCAGTCAGGAGTAGGGAAAGCAGAATCGGAGAAAGGCGCATAATGCGAATGTACGGCTGGGTGGGCATTTTGCTATTGCAAAGGCTACCGCATCACAAGGGAATCAATTCTCTCTCAAAAAGCGAAGCCTGATAGGGAGGTGCTCAGAAAACGAAAAACACAGCACGCCAGGTAGCACCACGCAGCTACGTTCATCAATTTCAGAGGTTATTTCAACCGGACCTCCACCAGCATATCGTTCCTTAACGCTCGCTGTAGTACAACCTTACCCTGTTGGACGACCTTTACCTGGAGCTTACCCTTGTCTCGGCGAAGGTCAACATCAAAGGTCGTGTTGAACGCTCTTACTTTGCTGATAGTGAGATAGTCCCACGTAGTTGGCAAATTTGGGCGTAGGGTGAAAGAATTGAACCCAGTTGGTTCGAGGCCGAGTATGCCTTCGGTGAAGATCCGGCAATACAAGGCGCTTTCGGCGGATAGATGCGCCATGCCGTTTTCCGGCCAAGCTTCCACGGCATAGGGTACCCGAAAACCAGTTAGCCGCGTGGTGGAGTAGGACACTAAGCGCTCCAAAGCCCGATCCGCTGCGCCCGCCTTAAAGGCTCCACGAAACGCATACAGGCTTCCTCGGTCCCAAAACACTTGCGGGGAATCCGTCCCTGGTTTCCGTTCGGTCAGGACGCCGTTGGCCGACCACAATTTACCGAACAACGCATCCAGCGTGCCGGCTTTGCGTTGGGTTAGGCCCACCACCAAGGGTAGGCAGATCCAGCTCCTTAACGTTGTATTTTCTTTGTAGTATTTATACGTGTGCAGGCCTTCTATCTCCGCCCCAAAATGCTTCTCAATAGCCGTTGCTACTCGCTGCGCCCGTTGTTGATAGGTTGAGCTCAGGGCGGCGGGCTTCTGCATGGCCCTCACTAACCGAGCCGCTTGAATCAACGCCCCATAGTATAAGGACGAGGTGGAAAGATTGGCTGAGCCAGAAGGGAAACGACCTTCCAACTCGTCGCTTTCCGACGCCACAATGCCCTCTGGCGTGGTTCGTTTATGGCAGTAGTCCAAGCACCACGTAATCAAGGGCCATAGCTCCTCAGCTTTTTTCTTATCGCCTGAGGCGAGCAGAAAGTGCGTAGCGCCAAACGCAATCATCGCCGCGTCGCCGCGGTCACGCTCTCCGAAGGGAAAGGTGACATCCATTTCAAACGAAGCCCAGATTTTGCCTCCGTCTTTGGGCAGGTTGCGCTGAAAGATGCGGTAGGCGTTCATGGCGGCCTGTACGCCGGTTTGATACCCCAAATAGGGAAAGAAGGGGCCGCTGTACTCGGCCTGGTCATTGGCCCAGATTCCGACGTAATAGTTGCCGCCACCCGGCGAATGGACCAGCCCGTAGCGGGAGCGAAAAATGCTTTCTGCGGCCCGGATCTTGGAGAAATAGAACAAAGTATTAATGACCTTGTCGGGCGAGTGCAGATGCAGATTGGTGGCGATGCTATCCAGGAACGTATCGCGGCTTTGCTCGATTGCGGCTACGGAGACGGGTGGCTCTGCTTCGTCGTTTAGCGTTGCGAGGAAGTAAATGCCAAAGTCATACTGCTTTCCGGGTTGTAAGGTGACGTTGCGCTTGGCATCGCTGAAGACTCTGCGGCGGTACGTGCCGTGCCAGCCTGCCTCTTCCTGCTTGAGTTCGGTGGCCCCAATTCCTACCGTATGGGGCGTCTTGCCGGTGTTAATCAAGGTCCACTTCTCCACCAAGCAGCGGTCTTGCATCGAAGGAAAGAACGAACGAACCACGGTAAGGCCGTCTCGTTCCTTGAAATAAAAGCTGATTTTGCCGTTGATCCTGACGGAGTCTAACACCCCGGTTTCGTACTTTTTGTCCGCCAGCGTGAGGACGGGCAAGAGGTCATCGGAGTAGGTATCGCGTAGGTAGGCGCGGTATAGCGACTCGTTCGATTTGGTGTATTTGCGCAGTTGCGGAAAGAGAATGTCGCGGGTAATGTGCACCTGCTTCGCCTTATCTACCTCGTAGCGAATGATGCCAGAAACCTGCGTGCCCGACAGTTCAATATTGTCGTTATGAGGAAGCCTGGTTTCACGGGTCAGGTCCCAAGTGATGCTATTGTCTGCATTCGGGCGCCAGAATAGCTCCTTTTGGTTTTTGAAGTCTTGCGCTTGACTTTGGGTGATACTGCCAATAGCTAAAACAAACAGGACGGCTAGGTAGGATTTCGTACTCATCAGATACATTGTGGTAGGAAACGGCATAGGGTATTTGCTTCTATGTACCGCCTAGATGACTAACTCAACGAGTGCTGGTGATGGACATCCCAAGTAGCACGCAGGCGGCAGCCAGAAGTAGGAAGAGCAAAATTTAGGAAAGTCGCATAGTGCGAATGTACGGCTAGGCGGCTATTTTGCTGCTGCTGATGATTTGTATGCTTTTCAGCGCTGCATTATTTAGGATTTGCTAGGACACAACAGCATTACAACCACCAAAATCTACACCTAATGTAGCTCGACGCAACCGCCCTGCTTCCCCATTTGACGACTTGGCCCTGAAAAATTACTGTAGCGCTTATAGCCCATGCAGAGTACATATAAACGCTGCTGTGTTGCGTATTAAGAAAATAGTGGCGCTATTACTACCACAAATTTGACAGCGCTTATAAGCGCGTTACCACCAATGCTAAAATAACAGCGTAATGAAATTTTCACGATATATAGTTATGCTGGCCTTGCTCGCCTTGACATCTTGCATGACAAACAGACTAATATTTGAAGGCGAAGAGTTTAAACAATATGATAAGCTTAACATTAAAACGGCAATACAATTAGAAAGAAAAAAACACTCAAAAGACATCACACCTAATTATCTAATCGAAATCGGAGAAGGAATTTATCCTAACAAGAACAAATATATTTTAGCAACACCAAAATCTTATAAAATCAAAGAGAAACCGGAGTTTAAACTTGAAACTGAATATTTTTATGCTGTAAATGATAATCTAGTAAAAGTAACTCTTTATCAATGGAATTATTTACAAAAAAAGAACAATGACTTTTTTGTAAAAGAAAATTATACTAATAAATTCAAAGCATTTCAGGTAAAGTTTGACGACTTAACTTCTAAATTGATAAAAGAATTTGGAGAACCTATTTCAATAAGCATTGAACAAGGAAAAATAGAAGACGAGACATTTAGAGATGACTTAAAATTTAAACGAGCAGACGGACTAAATGCATATTTGTTTATGTTTGGTAACAACAGTAATGGCTATAGACAAATAAGACTTGCAATTTATAAAGACTAATAATGGAGAAATCAGTGGTAACAGCCGTTTGTCGCAATCTTCCTACAGCAAGCCGTTCAACGTTGCCACAGAAACCAAAAAGCCCCGCCCGAAGCACAGAGCTTCCGGCGGGGCTTTTTGCATGCCAGTAACTACACTACATTTCCGCTAGCATTTCCCAACGGTCATTCAGCTGGGCCAGCTCTTTTTTCACCTGCTCAAATTTGAGAGTAGCGTCTTTCAGTTGGGCCGCGTTTTGGTAAATCTGCGGGTCGGCGAGTTGGGCTTCGTATTGGGCCAGTTCCTTTTCCCGCTCATCAATCTTCTTCTCTACCTCAGCCAACTCTTTTAGAGCTTTTTTCTGGTCGGGGGAGGGGGTTTTGGCGGGGGAAGCGTCGGCTTTCTTCTCCTCTTTGGGTAGGGGCTTGGGGGCCGAGGGCGAGGGTAGGCCGTTTTTCTTGGCTTCCTTCTCGCGGTCTTCCTGCCACTGCTCGTACTCGGCGTAGGTGCCGGGGTACTCCTTCAGCTGGTAGTCCTCGATGTACCAGATTTTGGTGGCCACGTTCTCCACAAAGAAACGGTCGTGGCTGATAACGATGAACGTACCCTCGAACTGGTCCAGGGCCTGAATCAGGATGTTCACCGACTGCATGTCCAGGTGGTTGGTCGGTTCGTCGAGCAGCAGGAAGTTGGCCTCCGAAATCAGGGTTTTGGCCAGGGCTACGCGACTTTTCTCGCCACCACTCAGCACCTTGATCTTCTTGAACACCTGGTCGCCAGTGAACAGGAAGGAGCCCAGCACCGTGCGCAGCTCCATTTCGTTGCGCTTGGAGCCGGCCTCAATCATCTCCTGCAAAATCTCGTTTTCGATGCGCAGGCTTTCCAACTGGTGCTGGGCATAGAAGGCCATAATCACGTTGTGACCCAACTGGTGGTTGCCAGCGGTAGGCGCCTCTGTGCCGGCCACCAGGCGCATCAGGGTAGACTTGCCCTTGCCGTTGGCCCCAATCAGCGCAATTTTGTCGCCGCGCTCGATGTGCACGTTGGTGTCGCGGAAGATGGTTTTCTCATCATACTTCTTGGTCACGTGCTCCATGCGCAGGATATGCCGGCCGGGCTGCACCGAGAAGCGGAACGAGAAGTTGACCTTGGCCGCCTCGGGTGCTACGTCCTCAATGCGGTCCATCTTGTCCAAAGCCTTTTGGCGGCTTTGGGCCTGCTTGGCCTTGCTGGCTTTGGCTTTGAAACGCTCAATGAAGCGCTCTGCCTGCCGGATGGCAGCCTGCTGGTTTTCGAAAGCACCCTTCTGAATCTCGTTGCGCTCCTCCTTCTCTACCATGTAGTAGGAGTAGTTGCCGGCGTAGGGCACCAGCTTACCGCCCGTTACCTCTACCGTGGTATTGGTGGTGCGGTCCAGAAACTCGCGGTCGTGCGATACGATGATGACAGCGCCTTCGTAGCCGGCCAGGTAGTTCTCAATCCACTTGATAGAGGGTAGGTCCAAGTGGTTGGTGGGTTCGTCGAGCAGCAGCAGGGAGGGTTGTTGCAGTAGGATTTTTGCCAGCATCACGCGCATGCGCCAGCCACCCGAGAACAGCTTCAGGGGCTTTTGCAGCTCCTCCGTCGTGAAGCCCAGACCTTCCAGAATTTCCTCGGTGCGAGCCTGCATGGTGTAGCCGCCCAGCGCCTCGAAGCGCTCCTGCAAGTCGGCTAGCTTATCTACCAGGTCGTCGGTGTAGTTGGTTTCAAATTCCAGCAGCGTCTCGTCGATCTGCTTCTGCAAAGCCAGCGCCTCGCCAAAGGCCTGCATGGCCACAATAAGGATAGGCTCGTGCGAGTCGTAGCTCAGTAAATCCTGGTTCAGGAAGCCCAGGGTCACTTCCTTGCCCATGCTGATGCTGCCACCGTCGGGCTTGTACTCGCCTACCAGGATGCGCAGTAGCGTCGATTTGCCCTGCCCATTCAGCCCAATCAGGCCGATTTTGTCTTTGGGCTTAATGTGGAGGTTGGCCCCGTCGTAGAGCGTGCGCGAGCCGAAGTGAAAGTCTAAGTCGTTGATGGAAATCATTACCTACTTTGCTGTAAGGAGGCAAAGGTACGACCTATCTCGTTGAGGTTTGGCGAGAAATTATCAGTGTCTATGCAGGCACCAATCCTTCAATCAATATGCTTTGCAGCTTCTGACTACTTTATTATCAAGAGAATAGCTAGTCAATTGAAGAATATAGCCGTGAGGATCTTCTAACGCTAGGTATTGACTACTTTCACCATCCCTATTCGAAATGATGATTTTTGGCTCGTCTGCTGATGTGTAAGAAGGCTGTAATTCTTTGAACCTAACAAAAATGCTTTGAAGGTCATTTACACCCCAAAAGCCTCTTACTCGCAAATCATAAGGTTCTGTGTATCCAGTCTTCACTATTACATCATGCTGTCCATCTCCCAAGTTGAACCGGAGTAAGCTGATGTCATTCACGTCTACAAGTTCGTAGGATGGCGAAATGCCGAATACATACTTATACCACTCTCGGATTTCCTCAAGGTATGCTTTTGTAAAGGCAACTTCTTGATGCACCATGTTTTCAATCATAAAATTCAGATTTTTTGTTGTTTATGATATTTCACATAAAGTTATAAATTAATTTATATATCATATACTACCTTCGCCGTAACGTACGGTAAACACCTCGCCAACACGGTTGCCTATAAACGGCGAAACCCCGGCTGTTGGCGCAGCCAGGGTTTCAGAAGTGGGTGCATGTACACCCTAACTTCTACTGGAATGAAAAGGGACGTACAAATCCGGATGAGTTGCACTTTGAGTGCAAGTTCCGAGTTACCAGCATCTTCCTAGTGAAGGTACTGGGAGCAATTGGCGGCGCTAGTGGAGCAGTCTAAAATGTCAACAAATATTGACGTTTGCTATACTGCATTACTCATCTCCCCTACTTCCCCGCATCCGCGCTGTTGCTCACAAACGCCACGCGCTTACTGTCCGGCGACCACGAGGGCGTGTTAATGGTGCCCTGCCCGCCGTAGAGGTAGGCAATGACCTTGGGCTCGCCGCCCGCGATGGGTAGCAGGCGCAGGTACACGTGCTTGTAGAACGGATGGTCGTTGGGAGACACTTCATCCTTTAGGAAGGAGACGAACACCAACCACTTGCCATTGGGGGAGACGTGCGGAAACCAGTCGTGGAAGTCGCCGTGGGTGACGGGCTGCTGGTCGGTACCGTCGGCGCGCATCCGCCAGATTTGCATGGTGCCGGTGCGCACCGAGTTGAAGTAGATATAGCGGCCATCGGGGGTGTACTCGGCGCCGTCGTCGAGGCCAGCAGCGGTGGTGAGGCGTACTTCTGGCCCGCCGGTGGCCGACACCCGGTAGATGTCGAAGTCCTTGTTCCGCTCGCCAGTGAACAGCAGGTACTGCTTGTCGGGCGACCAGCTGTGCAGGTAGGACGGCCCGCGGGGGGTGATTTGCCGAGGCGTGCCGCCGGTAGCGGGCACCGTGTACACAATGGAGCCACCCAGTTTATCCACGCCACTGCTCAGCCCCAGCATAGTCCCGTCGAAGGAAAGCACGTGGTCGTTGTTGTTGTTCTTGACGTCGCCGGTGGGTAGCACAGTTGGCTTTCGAGCGGCCAAGTCGAAATTGTACATCAGCCCGTCGCTGTTGTAGACCAGGCTTTTACCGTTGGGGCGCCAGTTGGGTGCCTGCAACGATTTGGGCGAGGTATACACGATTTCGCGGTGGCCGTTGGCTACGTTCAGTAGCTCAATGTGGCTGCCCAGGTAATCCCTATAGGGCGTAAGGCCGGCTGGGGCCGGAATAGCAATGCGCACGTCGCGGAACACGGCTTTCTCAACCACCCCGGCGTTGTGCGATGTTACAAATAAGCCCACATACACGGCATCTCCCAGCGCCACATCCGTTACCTGCTGCACCGTGAACGGCTGCCCGAACCGAGCCACGCGCATGGTGTAGGTAGTGCCGGTGCGCTCCAGTTGAATGACATCGGCCCCCGTGATGGTTGCCTGCGTTTCCGCGGTGGCGTCCCCCACTGTTTTGCGGAATTGTAAGGAAGTCAGCCCGTCGCCGTGCACGGCGGCGCTGATGTGAGGAGCATTGCCAGCGAGACTCTGGCGCACCATCCAGCCCAGCTTGCGGTGCGGCTCTACCCCCTTTGGAGTTTCGAAGTTGGCGCGGGCGTACAGAATAAAGTCGCCAGTGAGCTTCTTGTACACGAACTGAAACTCGTCGTGGTCACCCCAAATATTGGTGCCCGCACCCGTCACCTTATACTGTTGCGTGGCGGGCAGGTAGGTGGCACTGCCCGGTTTCACATTGGTGCCAATATCCTGGTGGTCCGTGAAAATGCCGAGGGTGGTTTGTGCATGCACTGCCCCCTGAACGAGGACGAACAACAGCAGCAAGGCAGTTTTTTGAAGGAAAGAGCGCATAAAGGTGGGTAGGATGGACGTTAGCCTGATGGCAGACAGAGGTGACAGAGCGGATACAGCTAAAGGTAACAGATTCACTGGCTACTACAGTGACTTTTCGCCGCGCCAACTCAGGCCTTTTTCAGAGCATCAGGCCGTATGTTTGCCGCATGATTCCTACCCTCGTCCCCGCTACCCCCGCCGACATTCCCGAGCTGGAAACCCTTGTTAACCAGGCCTACCGCGGCGAAGCTTCCCGCCAGGGCTGGACCACCGAGGCCGATTTGCTCGACGGTACCCGCATCGATGCAGTCGAACTACGCCAACTACTGGCAACACCCGGCGCCACTATCCTCACGGCCCGCGACGCAACCGGTACGCTGGTTGCCTGCGCCTACCTGCACGCGCAGCCGCCACGCTTGTACCTGGGCATGCTCTCGGTGCAGCCCACCTTGCAGGCGAAAGGGGTAGGAAAGCAACTATTACAAGCCGCCGAGCAACACGCCCGCCAGCACGGCTGCCACCTATTGAAAATCACCGTCATCAGCGACCGAACAGAACTGCTGGCCTGGTATGAGCGCCAAGGCTACCAGCGTACCGGCGCTACAGAACCCTTCCCTACTGCTACCCGCTTTGGGGTACCGCGCAAGCCATTGGTACTGCTAGTGCTGGAGAAGCAGCTTGCGTAGCGTTTTGGCATTCGGGGACACCTCAAAAAGAAAGGCCCTGACGATTCGCCAGGGCCGTTTCTTTTTGTAAGGTGCAAGGAAATACTACCACAAGCTGGTATTGGTGATGCCGGGCGGCAACGGCGGATGCTCGGCAAAGCCCAGCACGCACCAGCCGGCCTCTACCCCAAATGCGCCGCCGTGCAGCACGTAGCTGATCCAGCGGGTGAGGACACGGCCGGTATACTGCTCGCTTTCGGGCTCGAACTCACGCAGTAGCACCGCGTCGCCTACCTGAAAATTCCGGTCATTTTGGCGTACGTCGAAGGGCTTGGTGCGGGCCTCCACGGCCGAGAAGCAGGAAGGCCAGATTTTTAGCTCGTGTGTTTGGTGAGTAGCCGGCGCACCTTGAACGGGAAGAATTGCTATAGATGTCATGACGAAGAGTCGGTTTAAATGAGACAAGGGTTCCAATAGGAACCAGTTCGGGCTCAAAAAGTAAGTGTAAGAGCCACGTATTCACCTAAATATAACATAGGCATATCGAAATACGTGCAAACACCGACCCAACTTGCCACCACCTCGTCTCCTACCCTACCAGCGGACCACGGAACTGCGGAGCCTTGCGTTGCCGGGCGGCTTGCTCGTAGGCGTAGGCCAGCGGCAACAGCGCCGCCTCCTGCCAGGCCCCGGCCACAAACGACAGGCCCACCGGCAACCCGTGCGCCTGCCCCATCGGCACCGTGATGTGAGGGTAGCCAGCCATAGCAGCGGGCGACGAAAAGCCGGGGCCAGGCCAGTAGTCGCCATTCACGAGGTCGATGCAGGGCGCGGGGGCGTTGGTGATGCCCACAATGGCGTCGAGTTTGTGGGTTTGTAGGGCCGCATCGAGGGCGCGGCGGGCACCCTCGTGCGACTTGCGTAGGGCCTCTTGGTACTTTGCGCTGGCGAGGCCATCGGTTTTTTCGGCCTGTTCCAGAATTTCCTGCTGGAAAAACGGCATGGCCTTATCGGCGTGTTGGGTGTTGAAGGCAATAACGTCGGCCAGCGTTTTCACCGAGGCATTGGCCGTGGCTAGATACTTATTTACGCCGTCTTTGAACTCGTAAAGCAACACGTCGAACTCAGCGCCACCGAGCGGTTCAACCTCTTTCAGCAGGTCGATTTCCACCACTGTGGCACCCTGCGCTTTCAGCAATTCCACTGCTTGCTGGAAGAGCGGCACGGCGTCGTTGTTGCCGGTGAGGTGGGCTTTTTCTACCCCGATGCGCTTGCCTTTCAGGCCATTGACATCAAGGAATTGGGTGTAGTCGGTGTGTAGCTTGCCGGCGCTGGCTTGGGTAGCGTCGTCCTGGGCATCGGGGCCGGCGAGGGCGCCGAGCAGCACGGCAGCGTCGCGTACGGTGCGGGCCATGGGGCCGGCCGTGTCCTGGGTAGCCGAAATCGGGATGATACCCGTGCGGCTCCACAGCCCTACCGTGGGCTTAATGCCCACTACCCCACTGCACGACGACGGCGACACGATAGAGCCATCCGTCTCCGTGCCAATGGCAATGGCGCACAAATTGGCCGACACGGCCGCGCCTGACCCCGACGACGAGCCGCTGGGCGTGCGGTCCAGCATGTTCGGGTTTTTGGTCTGACCACCGCGGCTGCTCCAGCCGCTAGTGCTGCGTGAGGAGCGGAAGTTGGCCCACTCGCTCAGGTTGGTTTTGCCCAGCAGCACCGCGCCGGCTTCGCGCAACTTCTTCACAATGAATGCATCCTGCGCGGCTTTATGCCCGCTCAGCGCCAGCGAGCCAGCGGTGGTTTGCATCTGGTCGCCGGTGTCAATGTTATCCTTGATGAGTATTGGCACGCCGTGTAGCGGCCCGCGCACCTTGCCCGCTTTGCGCTCCTGATCCAGCTGGTCGGCAATGCGCAGGGCGTCGGGGTTCAGCTCGATGACGCTGCGCAGGGTAGGGCCGCTTTGGTCGATGGCCTTGATGCGCTGTTGGTACAGCTCCACTAGGCTGCGGGCGGTGCGCTGGCCGCTTTGCAGCTGCTGTTGCAAGTCGCTCAGGGTTGTCTCGTGCAGCTCAAACGCGTCAGGGGCGGTATCAGGTGGCGTGGTGGATGTCTGCGTAGCTGGCGCTTTAGGGTCGCAGGCAGGTAGGGAGAAGGTGGAAAGGGCCAGCCCGGTCAGGCCGCCGTTGCGCAGAAATACTCGTCGGTTCATCGGCTGAATTTTCTGCGTAAGATACGGGGCTAGCCGGGCTTTCCTACGCTGGCAACGAGGTCGTTTTGGGGCGGTTGCGCTGGCATTTCTCGCCGCAGTATTTCACTTCGTCCCAGCTGTTGCGCCATTTCTTGCGGTATTCGAAGGGGCGCCCGCACGTCAGGCAAATTTTGGTGGGCAGGTTGCCCTTGGTGAGCTTGGCGGGGAGGTTGCTGGCGGCAGGCATGGCGGGGTAGGGAAATCGACAGGGTAGGAAAACCTTCTTTCAAACGGCGTGCGCAGGCGAAAGGTGCGCACGCTATAACCCTACTTGGTGGCGCCGCCGTAGTGCTTTGGTACACTGTTCACCTTACCACTACTTTCCATGTCTGCTTTTGCTACCTTCCGGCGCCCCGCGCTGCACGTGTTTCCGTTGGCGCTGTTGGGCTTGCTAGCTACCAGCTGCAACGATGATTCCGACTCGGACCCCGATGCGCCCGACACTATCACCTTCACGCAATCGGCGCTTTACCCCGAGGGCGTGCAGTACGACGCCGCCAACAACCGCTTTCTGGTCGGCTCCCAAACCCGCGGCACGATAGGTCAGGTGAAGGATGACGGCACCTACAGCGTTTTTGCCGAGGATGCCCAATTAGTTTCTACCATTGGTATGCGCGTAGACGATGCCCGCAACCGCGTATTAGTAGCCGTGTCTGACCCTGGCTACAACACGGCCCGCACCACCGACGCTACCAAGCGCAAATTGGCCGCCGTGGCCATTTTCAACCGCGATAACGGCCAGCGCATTGCCTACGTGAACCTGGGCGCCCTGCGCCCCAACGCCGCCGGCCACTTCGCCAACGACATTGCCGTAGACGGCCAGGGCAACGCCTACGTGACGGACAGCTTTGCTCCCATTATCTATAAAATCGATGCGCAGGGCACGCCTTCCGTGTTTCTCGAAAACACCCAGTTGGGCGCGCCTGCCGGCTCGTTCGGCCTCAACGGCATTGTGTATCATCCGGATGGTTATTTGCTGGTAGCAAAATCGGATGAAGGCGCGCTGTTTAAAGTGCCGCTGAATAATCCGGCGTCCTTCACGAAAGTGACAACCAGCGTGAACCTAAAGGGTGCCGATGGCTTGCTGCTCTACGATAACACCACTTTGCAGGCTGTAGCCAATGCCCAAAGCACCGTGTACCGCCTCACCTCCTCCGATAATTGGACTTCCACTACCTCTACTGGCACCTTCACCACGCCGGCCGTGTACCCTACTACCCTCGCCCGCCGCGGCTCCGACACGTACGTGCTCTACTCCCACCTGAACGCGCTGCAAGCAAACCAACAGCCGCCCGTATCGGAATTCACGATTCAGGAAGTGGATTTTTAAAACCTACCCTTGGTCTTACAACACAGCTTCGGCTTTACCTTCGGCGGTCTGCTAGTAAAAGAGATTTACTGGCAGACCGCCGAAAGTAACAACCAACTTAGACTGTGGTAGTTGCTGGCCGCCGCAGCCACAATACCACCAGTAGCAAAAGCAGCAATACAATGGCTGGCACGCCGCCTGCCAGACCGCCAGGAATTTTAGTGGCGTGCAGAACAACGGCGCCGATCATGATGATAATCAACCCCAACGCGGCGGGTCGGACAAAGCGCGGTACCAGCAGGCCAATGCCCCCCAGTACTTCGGCAGCGGCAACAACATACGCCAACGCGCCCGGTAACCCCAGGCCACCAAACATGCCAACCGTACCAGGCAGGTCCATAAACTTTCTGGCGCCGGAGGCAATGAAAGCCAGGGCTAACAAGGCTTGCAGAACCCAGGCAATGATGTTGCGAGCAGATGCAGACATGATGAAAAATGGTTGTGGAGTTAAAAATGGGACTGAACGTAGCAATGCACTCTTGCTGCTATAATAGTAAGCATTGTTCGACTCAAAGACTACTACCCATTAGTAGGAAAGGCTATTCTATTGTTGGAGTTGATTGGTAAACCCAAGTCACTGAGCATATACTACTTATCTACCAGTTTATCCTGCTGCTCGCTGAGCGTTTTGCTGAGAGGTGCGGGCACGCCGGCGCTGTTCAACATACCGCTGACAATACCCTGGCGCCATAAGGTGAACACCGATACGCGGAGGTCGCGGGCGGAGGTCATGCGGCCTACCTGGAGCTTACCCTTGCGTGGGTTATCATCGCGCAGAAATAGGCCGTTGACAAGGGTTGTTTTCAAGCGAGAGCCGAGCGTTTTGTGGTCGGCACCACCTTTTTGGCTGAGCATGGTCAGCTTGAGGTCGGAGTAGCTGGCCCACATGGGGCCTGTTACCCGCTGGCGGTTGGCCTGCATGCGGAAGCGGATATGCTTCACTTGTCCGCTGCGGAACAACAACTGCTTGGTAGGCACCGTCATCGGGTTCAACATAGAGAGCTGTCCTTCGCTGAAAGTGCCCGTAATGGTGTGCTGCCCGTTGGGGTCGAGTAGATTGGCCGTGAGCGTGGCTTGCAGCTGGCAGCGGTTTTGCAGCCACGCCGTGGCGTGTACTACTGCCGGATGCGCCGCCGACATTCGGTGCGGGTCGTTGGAGAAATTCTCAATTGTGCCCGACACGCGGTTGATTGTCAGCTGACCTGGTTTGGCATTTTGCGGCGCCCGGTAGATGGTGTAGAGCGTCCCATTTTGCACATTGATGCGCCGTACGTCCAGCGTGAACCCCAGGTGGCGTAGGGCTTCGGGCGTTGCTACGGAGTGCTCAGGATTTAGGGCAAAACGACCATCGCTGCGGGTTTGGATGCGCGGTTGCCGGATGGTCAGCGTTTGCATAATCAGGCAGTGCTGATGCGTGAGGGCCGCATACTGAATAGCCGTGGCCCGCACCTGCGGAATGAGCACCGTTACGTGGGGCGCCTGGTGGTGCTTGCGCCGCGAAAGCTCCACTACCGATACCAGTGGCCGCAGGCGTATATTATTGATTTCCAGCAATCCACCACGCGTAGCTAAGTGTGCGCTTTGGCAGGCCAGTTGGTAGAACGGTGGGTCGAGCCGGGCCATTACCACGCCGGTGCGCACGTCCCACTGCTGGGCGTACAGCACCCGCTGCTGGTCCTGCGCCCCCACCGAATCGACCCGCAGGTGGCTACCCTGCACCGCAATGTGTTGCGACCGGGGCTGCTCCTCCACCCCACGAATGCGCGCCGAGGCATTGGCTAGCAACAGATGCTCTAGCTGCACCCGATCAAGCCACGGCGCCAGCAGTTGGTGGATGGGTGGCGGCGACACCCGCGGAGCCGTCATATCCAGGTCGCAGGCCAACAGCAGCAGCGTATCGGCCCGAAACTGGTGACGCATTAGGGCAGCCGTGTGCAAACCCGTGAGTAAAACCCGCGGCAGGTGCAGAGAGACGCGGGCATTGCGGCTGCGCACCTCGCTCAGCGGCTGCTGCGGCCGCACCACCACCGAATCGAACACCAGCGTACCCGGCTCGGACGCGAACCGCACGCTACGCAGTGCCAGGCGGTGCTGCGCAGCCGAGGCAACCAAGTGCCGTACGTGTGCGGTTACGGCTGCTGCGTAGCCTACCCGCTGCGAGTCGGCGGCCCCAGCAGCGCTAAGCAGGATATCGCGCGCCGAGAGGTCTGCCTGCTTCCAGGCTACACCCGTTTGCGGCGCAGGCTGGTAGGCGGTCTGTACGTGGCGAAGCGACAAGTAACCCAGTCGTATCCCTTCCAGGTGCAGGGGTAGGCGCTGGTAAAGGGGCTGCGACTTCTTGGCTGCGGGCAACCTTCCCAGCAAGCGAATATGCAGGGAATCAAGCACCAAGCTGTCGATAGGCACCGTGCCACGTTGCACCAACTGCCATAGGCCTACCCCCGTCAGGCGGGCGTGGCCTAGGGTGAGCTGCACGGGTGGCAGCGCGGCTGTATCGTTGGTAGCAGGGCCTACCGTACGCAGCTGCACCCCGCGCACATACACGCTTTGGTGCCACAAGCTGGTTTGCAGTTGTGCAATGTGTAGCTGGTAGCGACCGTGTGTACCTTCAGCTACCTGATTTTCCAGGTACTGGCGCAGCCAGGGGTCAAGAGCCAATAACGCTGCACCTACCAGCGCTACCAGGCCTAACACCACCCAGTACCACCACCGCCAGGTAGGCGGCGCAGGGGGAGTAACAACCGGAGCGGGAGAAGCTGACGACACGGAATAATAAAAAAGAAAGAATGCCTTTGTAACGTACAACTGAATCGTAACGGTTATCGCGCTCTTTGTTTTTTAGCTGCTTCTGCCGCGCTTACGTACTGTCAGAACAATTGCCTGGTTGCGCTGCTGGCCCTATCTTGCTGGTCGCATCCTACCCTTTTCGCCTTCTATTCATTCGTGCATGCTTGCTATTACTTCGCTGCTCAGCCCCAAATACGCGGCACATATCAACAAGATTATCAAAAGCTTAGAAGAAAAGTTTGGTCTTGATGATGTGCAGGCTACCCCCGACCCCCATATCACTTACCAGCTTGCCGGGGTACGCCAGTTGTCGGTCCTGAAAGAGGTGTTGCAGGAGGTAGCCCATACTACGCATTCATTTCCGGCCTTCACCACCGGCCTGGGCGTATTTCCAGGACCAAACCCAGTGATTTACATTCCGGTGCTCCGCTCCGATGAGTTGAATGCCTTGCACCAGCGCATTCTGCGGGCCACGGCGCCGCTGTGCCTCCACACCGATAAATTCAGCGCCCCCGACTGCTGGCTGCCGCACATTTCCCTAGCCCTGCACGACACCACCCCCGAGTTGCTGGGCCCCGTGCTGCAATACCTGAACGAGCAAACCTTCAACCTGAAAATCAGCATAAATAACCTAGCCATTCTGCGGCAGGAGGGCGAGCTATTTGTGCGCGAAAACGTATTCAAGTTTGCAGGGCATAAGCTCGATGAAGCTGCGCCTGTGCTGGAGGTTCCCGTGCCGAGCCTGTAAATTTCTGGGGTAGGGCGCGGCATTTCGCGCCCCGCGCCCGACCTTTGCACCCCAACCACTCCCTACTACCTGATGACATTCTACTCCATCGTACTGCTACTGCACAACTGGACGCGCTGGCTCGTCCTCATCTTTGGCCTTATTGCCATCTTCCGCGCATTTAGTGGCTGGCAGGGCCGCAAGCCCTACGTTGGCGCCGACAATGGTATGGCTGCCGCCTTTGTGGGCTCCATGCACTTGCAATTGCTGCTGGGCATTCTGCTGTATTTCTTCTTGAGCCCTGTGGGACTGTCGATGATGAAGGCGATGGGCGGTGCGGCTATGAAAGACCCGCAAGCCCGCTTTTGGGGGGTAGAGCACATCACGGCTATGATTTTGGCCTGGGCCGCTGCGCAAATCGGCCGTAGCAAGTCCAAGAAAATCAGCGACGCCGTGCTCAAGCACAAAACTGCGTTCATCTGGTTCACTATCTCGCTGGTGCTGGTGCTGATTATGATTCCGTGGGGCATCTGGAATCCTGCTCGTCCTCTGATTCGCCCCTAATCACGGATTTTTTCGGATTAATCGGATTTCGTGGACGATTGTCGTTCAAACAAGAAAGGCTTGCCACTGGCAAGCCTTTCTTGTTTAGGCTAGTTCAGGCAACCAATACAATCCATCAACCACTCAAGCATAAGTAAGCGTATCGTACTGGCGAAGGCGCCTTTCCGGCCCCTACCCACGCTGTATGCGGTTGTATAAGCTAGACTACTTGCTACCAGGCCACGCCTACCCGAAACCCAACAGGTAAGTAGTAGCCACTGGTGCCGTAGTCGCTCATGCCCCTGTTGTAATGGCTGCCGGGTAGGGTGGCGCGTGCGTGGGCTTTGCGCAGGCCGAAACCCATGTACACGTCCAGGAATATTGGTAAGTCGGGTAAGAAAAGCTGGCCGCCCAGCACAGCTGTGGCGCCGTACCGGTTTATGGTTTCCTTCTGATTGCGGGCGCGATATTCATAGTAGGTCAAGCTATTATCAGCTACCTCCGGCTGCCAACTCGACGCCCGAAACTCCAGTTCGAAGTGTTGGTAGTGAGGGCCATACCCAACATAAAACCCTTCTTGTGGCGTCGTCCGCTCGCTTAGGTAGATGCGGTGCTGCACGGCCAGGCCATAGCCCCGCACCACGTTGCGCCCATCGGTCACGTCGGAGGTGATGTTTTGCACCTTGCCACGGTAGAACTGGGGCGTTAGCACCAGTGCGTGCCGATACGCCGGCCCCCATAGCTTTTCTGCGCTGACATGGTAGCCGCTCGCCATCAGGGGCACCAGATCAACCTTCACGCTATACGTCCTGACCGGCGGCACCGGAGTCTGAGCCGCTGCTGTCAAACTACTGCACACCACGCCCCACCCCGTAAGCCAGCGCGTGAACATACCGGGGCGCATCAGTTAGTCGGCGTGATGGAGAGTTTGCTGAGCGGCGTGAGCGCACCATTGCGGTAGCGGTACTGGTAGAGTCCGCCGGGCCCGATAGCCAATAGCTGCCCCCGGTTCGGAATAACATCCGACACGTTTACATCGAACGTTTGCAAGGCCTGGAGTTCCGGCGTGTTTTGGGTGTCGAAGATTTTTAGTTGGTCTTTGTCGCATACAAACAGCAGCATGCTGTCTACCCCCAGCCCCAGGGGGTGCTGCATGGGGTAGGTGCGGGCCAAGCGCGGCTGACTGAGATTGGTGAGGTCGATGACCTGTAGCTGGTTGGGGCCACCGCCACAAGAGCGTCCATCGCGCAGGGTTACGTAGGCAAACCGCTCGTCTACCACCACCGGGTCGCAGCTCATCACGTGCTCGTAGAAAGCCACTTGTTTGGGCTGCGCGGGCGCAGAAGCATCAAAAATATACATGCCTTGCTGGGTGCCCAGAAACAGGTAGGGCGCACGCGGATAAATCGTTTCAATCCCCATATTCAGGGGCACTACCTGCCCACGAGCCGGAGCAGTGGGCGTAGTCAGGTCGAACAGGCGCAGGCTATGGTTATCAACCACGTACAGCGTATTGTTGAGCACCGTAAAACGCGCCAGGGAACCGCCTTTTCCGTCGCCAGCGGCCAGGTCGGCGCTGGCGGGGCTCATGTCGTTGTTGGCATTGCACGCGCCAAGGCTTAAAGCCAGCAGCGCGACGAACGAACGAGTGAGAAGAGTAGAGAATAAACGCATAAGTCGAAATGGATATAGAAGCGACTATAGTTTCTGCCAGCCAATTACCACGGCATCGGCAGGGCGGTTTTGGAGCTGATATTCGGCAGGAACATCCCCGGTTTCGGGCATGGGCAGCTCCGGTACGGCGTCTTTCACGCGGTTTACCAGCCGGGCCGCCTGCATGTTGGACATATCGAACGTGAGCAAGTCGGGGCCACTATCGGCGTAGAGCATGTTGCCCTTCATGGCCACATCCACGTTGCCCGGAATCCGCAGGAACGCCACCGGCCGCGGGTTGGCTGGGTCCTGGTTATTGATAATGTGCACGCCCTCGTACCGTTCGTTGATGAGAATGTATGGGTCGCGGAGGTAGATTTTGCCGGTGTTGTGCATGTTTTGCGGCGGCAGCACAGCCACAGCCTGCTCCAACTGGATGCGAGGCATCAGCAGTGGCTTATACTTGGGCAACGGAACTTGATCAACCGGTTGTACCAGCGGGCAGGCAGTCAGGCCCAGCAGCAGCGCGCTACCAAGCAGGCAAGCGTAGAGTTTGTGCATCTAATGGCAAGTATAGTGAAGTAGCTATTTTCTAGAGCCCTACCCAATTGGAGAAGGTTGCATGCAGTTCTAAATAAATTGTAGCCAATCAGTTAGACCGTGTATACGATAATCAAAAAAGGCGCCGCTGAGCAAGCCCAGCAACGCCTTTCGCTATTCAATCAGCCTGAATCGTTCGGCTAATTAATCGTCCACAAAATCCGATTAATCCGACGAATCCGCATAAATCCGTGATTCTAGATACCCTGCCCGCCGGTTACCTCAATGCGCTGGGCATCAATCCAGGCGGCTTCGTCGGTGCAGAGGAAGGCAACGACTGGCCCGATATCGGTGGGTAGGCCTACCCTACCCATGGCCGTGAGGCTGGCAATGTGCGCGTTTATCTCCTTGTTATCGCGGGTGCGGCCGCCGCCGAAGTCGGTTTCAATGGCGCCGGGCGCCACCACGTTGGCGCGGATGCGGCGACTGGCGAGTTCCTTTGCCTGATACTTGGTGAGCGTTTCCGTGGCCGCCTTCATGCTGGCGTAGGTGGCAGAGTTGGGGTAGATAATGCGCGTCAGACCCGAGGAAATGTTGATGATGCCGCCGCCATCGTTCATCAGCGCCAATGCCTTCTGCGTGAGGAAGAACGGGCCTTTGAAGTGAATATTCAGCATGTCATCAAACTGCTCTTCCGTCACCTCCGGGTAGGGCTGGTAGAGGCCCGTGCCGGCGTTGTTGATCAGAAAATCGAACCGCTCGGTTCCGAAGGTGCTACTCAGCGTAGCTGTCACCTGCTCGAAAAAGCTGTCGAAGCTGCTCACGTTGGAAGCGTCGAGTTGCAGGGCGGTGGCTTTGCGGCCCTGGCCTTTGATTTCAGCTACCACGGCTTCGGCTTCTTCGCGTTTGCTGTGGTAGGTCAGGAGTACGTCCAGGCCTTTTTGGGCCAGATTGAGGGCCATGTTTTTGCCGAGGCCGCGGCTACCGCCCGTTACGAGGGCTATTTTGGTGGTGCTCATGGGAAAGTAATGTGTTAGGTGAAGAACCCTACAAATGTCCGGGTAGCTGGGCGCTCCGCTCTGGTGAGTAGTTCAGATTAACTGGTGACCGTTTCCGCATCTTCTACCCGCTCCCTGGCCCACAGCTCCTCGCGGTACTGCCGGGGCGTGCACCCCACAAAGCGCTTGAAAAACTTGGTGAAGTTGGACGGGTCGTAGGTGAGCTGGGCGGCCACGTCGGCCACCGACCGGCCCGCATCGGCCAGCAATTCTTTGGACACTGCTACCAGCTTGCGCTCGTAGATGGCACAAGGCGCCTCGCCAGTGGTGTGCTTCAGCGTGTTGCTGAGGTGGGTAGGGTGAATGCACAGCTGCCCGGCAAAATCGCGGATTTCCAGCGCCTCCGTGGCCCTACCCGCCGCCAGATCATCGACGTGGGCGTGCACAAGGCGGGTGAAATCGGCAGTTATTTCGTGCTGGCGGGCCAGGATTTTCTTCGGAATGAGTGTCGGCATAGCAGGCAAGTGGATGAATGGCGTACAACGGAGCAGCTACCACTCACCCAACCTGCAACAGCCGCTTAATGTTGATGCGCCGCACTCGCCCGCTGCGTCACCTCGAACTGCCGTACCTCGCCTTTTTCCCAGGCATCGGCGCCGGGTAGCACGTCGGGCGCGGCAATGTCGGCCCGCTGGCGGCGCTTTTCGGCCGTCGAAATTTTCATGCGCCGGTCGCGCTGGCCTACCATAGCCGTATCAATCTGTCCGTCTTGGGTGAAACCCATCATGAGTTGCGGGCCGCCGTAGGGCAGTTCCTTGTCGCGGTCGGTGTGCCAGGTATGAATGGTTTTGCCGTAGGTGCTCACCACCTGCTCCATCAGCTCGTGCTCGGCTACATCGGGGATACCCGGCGCCACCAGTGTGCCCGATTTCACCTCGTATCGGTGGCTGTGCCAGAGATTCTTCTCCTCAACGGGCAGCTTTTCAAACAAGCGCCGCGATATAATGTATTCCACGCCCATGATCTTGGCATCGGCGGTATTCCCATCAAAAATCACCGCTTGGATAACGTCCTCATTCAGTTTGGTGCAGAAATGATGCGCCTCCATCTGTCCCTGCATATCACCACTATAAAAGTGAAAGCCATCGAGGTAGATGTTCATGTTACGCAGCGGCTCCTTGCCCTGCAATACGTCGGCGCCAGCTTCCAACACCTCGGTTTTGGTCGATTTTTCGGCGCCGGGCGCCTGCACCGGCGAGCGGGTGTTCTGGTCGCCGCAGGCGGCTAGGAGCAGGTTCGGCAACAGAGCGCAGCTAAGGTAGAGGCGGTTTGCTTTCATGAGATAGGGGGGTGCGTATTTCTCTACCCTACGCGCTACCCGGTGCTACGTTATAGCTGAGCTGTGCCTACAAAGCCTATATGCTGCATACTTCTCTGTTTGATTTACGTAGGTTTGTCTATGCAAAAGCCCCTGAGCCTCGAAGACTTTTATCAGCAGAAAATACACTGGCTGCCCGACAACCTGAAGCAGGACATCGGCCATTTCAACGTGTTTCGGCTCGATGATTTCGTGGGGCCAAACGCTTGCCACTTGCCTTACAGTCGCAAGGATTTCTATAAGATTACGCTCGTCACGGGCCGCAGCAACTACCACTTTGCCGACAAAACCATCGAAATCAGGGGCAACGCGCTGCTGTTTGCCAACCCCCTGGTGCCCTACGATTGGGAGCCGCTAGACGACCAACAGTCGGGCTTCTTCTGCATTTTCACCGAGGCTTTTTTGCAACGCTACCTGGTAGCAGGCGCGTTGGAGCTGCCCATGTTCAAGCCCGGTGGGCAGCCGTTATACTCGCTCACCGATGAGCAGCTACCCGCCATCACGCAGTTATTCAAGAAGATGGCAGCGGAGTTGGATTCTGATTACGCCTTCAAATACGACCTGCTGCGCAACTACGTGTTTGAGCTGGTGCACAGTGCGCTCAAGCTTCAGCCCGCCACTACTCTCTATAAGGAGAGCAACGCGGCCACGCGCATTGCTTCGCTGTTCACGGAGCTGCTAGAGCGCCAGTTTCCCATCGAAACGCCGGGCCAGCAGATGCGCCTGCGCAACGCCCACGCCTTTGCCGGACAGCTGGCGGTGCACGTCAACCACCTCAACCGCGCCCTGAAGGAAGTAACCGGCAAAACCACTACCCAGCTCATTGCCGACCGCCTCTTGCAAGAAGCCCACGCCCTGCTTCGGCACACGGTCTGGAACGTGGCCGAAATCAGCTATTGCCTGGGCTTCGAGGAACCGGCACACTTCAACAACTTCTTTCGCAAACGGGCTGGCACCACGCCTACCGCTGTGCGCGTTGTTTGATTTTCGCAAGCATTGGTTTGAACCAGGCAAGCGGGTAGCCCCTACCCTGCTCTACTTTTGCAGTGTACCATACACGCAACTATGAGCAACTCTAAAACCTGGTTTGTTACGGGCGCCTCGCAGGGCCTTGGGCTGGCGCTGGTGCAACACCTGCTGCAAGCGGGCCACCGCGTAGCGGCTACCTCGCGCCACCCCGACAACCTTATTCAAGTTCTCGGCAACGCTTCGAACACCTTCCTACCCCTGCACATGAACCTCGGCAACGAGGCTAGCGTGCAACAAGCCATTGAGCAGACCATCAACACCTTTGGCCGTTTGGATGTGTTGGTAAATAATGCTGGCTACGGGATTGGGGGCAGCGTGGAAGAACTCACCGACGCCGAAACCCGCCAGTCGTTTGATGTGAATGTGTTCGGGCTGCTGAACGTCATTCGGCACGCGCTGCCGCACATGCGCGCTGCACGCGCCGGACATATCATCAACATTTCATCTATTGCGGCGCTGGCGGGCGCTACCGGCTGGTCTGTATACTCGGCTACTAAGGCCGCAGTGAGTGCTCTGTCGGAAGGGTTGGCCCAGGATGTAGCCCCGTTTGGGATTCGGGTAACAACTGTTGAGCCCGGTGGTTTTCGCACCAATTTTCTCACGCCCGAGTCGCTAGTTTTTGCCGCGCAGCCCCTTGCAGAATATCAAACCGTGCGCGACACGCACGCCCGCTACCTGGCCCTGAATGGCGTACAGGCTGGCGACCCGGCCAAAGCGGCAGTGGCCATCGAGCAGTTGGCCGCCGAGCCTACCCCGCCCGTGCACCTGCTACTAGGCCAGGACGCCTACCGGCGCGCCACCCAGCAGTTGCACGCCCGCTTGCAGGAAACCGAAACCTGGAAACCCCTCACGGTTTCCACTGACTTCGCTCAATAACTGGGGCCAGGTTAAGAAAACGTGATTTTTCGGCTTCCGATACAGTAAACGGCCGCGTGGTGCGTCTTTGTAGGTGTAGCCAACCGGCCCTACCCTTTCTCACCTTCTCACCTACCGCTTGTATGCTTTATCTATTCGGAAGTCTGGCCCTCAGTGACGCATTATCTTATAACGAAACACTTCCAGCACATGACTCCTCAACACAACATCTGGTTTGTGACCGGCGCCTCGAAGGGCCTGGGCCTGACCTTAGTACAACACCTGCTGGCCCGCGGCTATGCGGTGGCAGCTACCTCCCGCAACCTGAACGAACTCCAACAGAACGTGCCGCCTAGCGAAGGGCGATTCCTACCTCTGCACATGGACCTCAGCAACGAGGACAGTGTGCGCGAGGCCATTGAGCAGACCGTTAAGACGTTTGGCCGCCTGGATGTGGTGGTCAATAATGCTGGCTACGGCCAAGTAGGCGCGCTGGAAGAACTCTCGGACGAAGAGGCCCACCGCAATTTCGATGTGAACGTATTTGGGCTGCTGCACGTGCTGCGGCACGCCACCCCGCACCTCCGCCAGCAGGGCTCAGGCCGCGTATTCAATATCTCCTCCGTCGGCGGCTTTGCAGGCAATTTTCCTGGCTGGGGCATCTATTGCGCCACCAAGTTTGCTGTAGCGGGCCTCACCGAGTCCTATGCGGCCGAGATGCAGGAATTTGGGGTGCAGGCCAGCGTGGTATACCCCGGCTATTTCCGCACCGATTTTCTGACCTCTGGCTCATTGGGCACGCCCCGGCAGCCGTTGGCCGCCTACCAAGCAGTGCGCGACTCCCAGCAGCAGCACGAGCAGGACATCAACGGCAACCAGCCCGGCGACCCGGAGAAAGCCGCCGCCGTACTGCGCGCGCTGAGCGAAGCCCCACAGCAGCCCGTACACGTTTTTCTGGGGGAAGATGCCTACCAGTTGGCCGACCAAAAAATAGCCATGGTGCAACAGCAAATGCAGCAGTGGCAGCACTTGGCCGCGGCCACCAATCTTTCCGTTGAGGCTTAAAAGGTGTTAAGTTAGTAGGGTGTTTTCAGCCAGAAGGCCCGCGGTTATCCGCGGGCCTTTTTTGTGGCAGACAACCAATATATCCTAAATCAGTTATTCTGACTACATCTGCCCGGTTTTTGCGGATTTTCCCTTTCACCTGCATCGTCTCCAACTCTTTTTTTTCTTTTGCGCACAGTTACCTTTCTTCTCCTGTCCTTTTTTGTTGCCATAAGTGCTTTTTGCCAAAGCACTTATCGCCGTGTAGTAGCCAAACCCGGCGACGGGGTGCACACGCTGCTCTACCGCCACGGCCTCACGCCGAGCCAACACGGCCGGCAGTTTCGGGAGCTGAACAAAAAGAATCTGACGAGCCGCAACGGCCTGATCGTGGGCCGCACCTACCTTCTACCCCGCAAGACGGCTACCCCCGCTAAGGCAGACAGCAGGGCCCGGACTGTCACCGCCCCGGCGTCTACTACCAGGCGCGCTACTATTTCGCCACGCACCCTGTTTGGCCCCAAATACGGTCCGGCGCCCGTGCGCGACCACCTCCTGCGCGGGGCGGTGTACTACCTCTCGCCCGGCCACGGCGGCCCCGACCCTGGCGCCATCGGCACGTACGGCACAAACAAACTAGCGGAGGACGAATACGCCTACGACATCACCCTGCGCCTGGCCCGCGTGCTGATGGCTCACGACGCTACCGTGTACATGATGGTGCAGGACCCCAACGACGGCATCCGCGACGAAAGCGTGCTGAAAATGGATAACGACGAGGTGACCTACCCCAATCAAGTGATTCCGCTGAATCAGTTGGCTCGCCTGCGCCAACGTATTACGCAGGTAAACAAGCTCCACGCCCGCCACAAGGGCGCCTACCAACGCCTACTGTGCCTGCACGTGGATAGCCGCAGCGCCGGCCAGAACATCGACGTATTTTTCTACCACCACGCCAACAGCAAGGCAGGCCTGAGCCTCGCCAAGAACATTCATAAAGTGTTCACGGCCCGCTACAAACGTGCCCAACCCAATCGGGCCACCTACTCCGGCAATGTTTCTACCCGCAGCACGCTATACGAAGTACGCACCAGTCATGCTCCGGCCGTTTTCATGGAGCTAGGCAACATCCGCAACGCCAAAGACCAGCGCCGCTTCCTAGTCGACGACAACCGACAGGCGCTGGCTAATTGGATTTGTGATGGGTTAATAGCCGATTACCGCGGGCGTAAGTAGGGTAGCCGCGAATCTTTAGGGGTTCATCAACAGGAAGAGCAAATTGTGATAGAGAATACCCTGTTCCCCATCGTGGATGCCATCCAGCCCGGCATCTTCCATCAGCGCTTCTACCTCTTCATATTCCTGCAAAAAGTCAATTTCCAGGTCTTCCGAATCGGCTGGTTGTGTGTGTACCAGGTAGCGGCGCTTCGGCTCTAGCGTGATGAAGAGCTTTCGGTACCGGGTTTGGGCAACGAGCAGCGCATCGTATGTCTCTATTGTTTCCTCGTCTACGTGCACGTAGAGGGTAGTCTTTTCGCTTTCGGGCGTGTGTTGCAGGAAACTGGTGAGGTCGATGGGCATAGTGCAAGAAGTAGCCGTATGGTACTGCTTCGAAGGTAAGTGTTTCCAGCTGTTTTGTGCTTACTGCAGAATGGAGCATTACACCTCACTACAAACTGTTAGTTGCTTTAGGCCTTTTAATTTCAAAAAGAAACCCCGACTCAGGCCGGGGTTTCTTTTTAAAGGAGTAGCGGTATCAGATATTAAGCTTTACCAGTTTCATACCTAGCTGATTTTTCTTTTTGTAGTAATCGGCTATCATCACGTAGCCAGGCTTGGCCGGATACAGGTAGGAGTAGTTAGCCGCACTGACCATATTGATCTTATCTTCCAAATACTGCCCATCGTCGCCGAAAGCAATGTTGCCGATAACGCGCTTGGTATCTTCTCCTTTCTCCTTGTCAAAGTTGATGTATACCACGTTGAACTGCGTACTAGCGTCGTTGCGCTGCATAAACTGGTAGTCAAAATCACCCTGCGACTTGATGACGTGCCCTAGCAAACCGGCGCTCATTAGACCAGAACCGGGAGGAAGGGTAGCATTAGATGGGTCTTTCTGATAAAACTTAACCTTTGAAAGCTTTGCCTCCGAATCGAGTTCGAAAACCAACATATTACCGATTTTTCCTTTCGAAACGCTAACCTTACCACCCATAGCCCGCAGTGCAATACCCATTCCGTCGCCCACAATCTTGAACTGTTCGGCCACGATGTACATCTTGCCGTTGGCCCCCTTCACAATGGATTGGGTGTAGTTCACGTAGTTATCTTCCAGGCTGGCCTTTGCTTCGGCGGGCATAAGGGCCATTACCTCTTTTTGCCAACCGTAGTTTTTAGTACTCACTGCTTTGCCCGCTTCGGAGAAGCGTTTGATAAAAAAGCCCTGACTTTTATTTACAAAAGGCTTATCATCAAGCTTATAATATTCACCAACGGCTATAAACTCACGCTTCTCCGCGTCGAAGGTAAACGAGCTAAGCGAAAGCTGTTCGGTTTTGCTTGTTTCTACCGGCACATCCAGCACTTTCTTTCCGGTAGCTGCATTAATGGCTATCATGGAGGAGCTTACTTGCTTCGATAACATGCCATCTCTCCGCATCATAATGCCCAGAATGTATTTATCAGTTGCTTCCGTGAGGCTGACCATCTCGTAGAGTTTCGACTTTTCATCGGAGGCCAAGCGCCATTTTGCCTTGGCATTATCGTCGTACATCACAAGGGCGTAGCCTTTCGCCATACCAGTGTAGCTGTTGCGCACAAACCCATGACCAGGCACCGGAAACAGATCCATTTTACCCGATACGCTGCTGGTTTCTCCGCCCTGCTTCATCTGGTTTTGAATGATCATCTTGTCGACTTTCGACAAGTCCTCGATTACCTTGCTTCCTAGCTTTTTCAGGCTGGTATCGTAAGTTTCAATTTCCACCGTTTCGTCCTTCAGATTGCAGAAGTAGAAGGCGAAGGCTGTACCGTTGAAGCTATTTTTTAGCAGCGTAAATCGGTTGGCAGGCTTTTGAATTGTGATGTTAGATACTTTGCCTAAGTCCTGATCATAGAAGTCGAGTACATAATTATCGGTTTTTCGGTCGGCTTTATCACCCCGACCAAACATCAGATACCCTTTCACTTCATTGCCAGCATAAATTGGTGACAACGCCGAGCGGGTCATGTTCTCGATGCCATCAAGCGTTTTGGTCTGCGCAAAAGTGGCTGCCGTTGCCAGCGCAAAGCAGGCAGTTAGAGCCGCCCGTTTAATACATAACATAAAACAAAGGGTAAGAAGTGAGGAATAAGCTGTTGTGAAAAAAGTGGAAGAGTAAAAGTTATCAGCGATGCGCGGCTGCTGTCTTCGGTGGCTGCGCCGAAAACAGCAGCTTATCGAATTTGCCTCCTGCATATTGCTTTTGGTACTGCACTTTGAGAGCCGCTGCCGCTGTCGTTTCAGTAGTCAGCGCACGAGCCGCATAGCGAGCGGCCAGGTCGTATTCGTCGGCGGGAACAGTTGCATCCAAACTGGTCTTCTCTGCGAAGCAGGCACTTATGCCTCTAAAATCTTCTAGCCGGAGGTTATACAAGCTCAGCAGCAGCCTATTGAAGCTGGCAGGATTCTGCTCTGATCTATTGGATACCACTTCGGTATAAGTATGATACTGCAAATGCTGCCGCAAGGCGTATAAGCTTAGCACCACTACCGAGCGTAGGTAAGTGTTCTGCGGCTGCTGAGGTAGGAGTTGCAATGCTTCGAACAGGGCGTGGTCGTAGCAGTCGTAGTCAAACCAGCTCTGCACAACCTCCAGCCGACTAATTTGGCGAATACGTGCAAATACCGGCGAGCTAACAGGCTGCGGCCCTTCAGCTACCCGGCCTTGCGCCAGTATTGACATGAAACGCATCCGTTTTGCACAATCGGGGTGCGACTTAAGAGTATCCGTTGTTTGCAAGACTGTTTTCTCCGATGCCTTCACCGTAAAGATGGACTGTGGCTTCGTGGGAGCGGCCTCAAACAATTTGGGGAAAGCAGTGCAGCCAAAGTAGGCTGATAGCGCTAATGGCGCCGTTGTTTCGGGCTCGTCAATGGTATCCAAAAGCTGCAATGCCCGGTAGGCTTGCGTGGCATCGTAGCCAGTATGGGTTAGCAGCACGTACCCGAGCGAATCTGCCTGCTTCTCGTGGCGACGACTGTGATAGTTGTTGTTGAGAGAAAAGCCTAATGCCAGTGCTTTGATTTTAGAGCTAATGTTATACTCTGAGTTGATAATGCGACGAAACTCTCGCTTCACCTCTTGGCTGTGTAGGGTAGTAAGCTGCTCCTGCATGCTACTCTCCATATGCCGACACGCTACGTGAGCTAACTCATGACATAAAATGAAGGCTAGTTGATCTTCGTTCTCCAGTCGAGGTAGCAGGCCAACGTTCAGCATCACGGTACCATTGCCTACGGCATGTGCGTTGGGCTCGGGGTTTCGGGTGAGTATTAGCTTTGCGGAAATAGGCAACTGCGAGTTAGCCTGCACGATGCGGTTAAATACCTGCTGCACGTACGGCTCCAGCTCCGAATCAAGTAAAGCCGAATAGCGAATGGAATTGAATACGTCCTCGGCTGCTTCTTGTACTACCTTTTGATAATGTTCGCGGTATTCCTTCGGGCCGCTTTTTGGCACTGTAAGATGTGCTTTTACCGCACTACGGTGTAGCACTGCTAGTTTGTAAGCCCGGGCTGTATCGTTGGAATAGTAAGGTAAATAAGGTTTCTCTTGTGCAACAGCCGAATAAACATGGGCTGTATATAGCAACAGTAAACACAACAGTCTCAGCATGAAAATGCTATATCGATATTCTAGCTTATGTTATTTATAAGATGATGTATAGGCTAAATCCATGCCATTTATATTAATAAAGTTATATTATCAGAGATATTTAACTTTGAGAATACATTCTGAAGTTGTATGCTAGTCGAACTCATCAGAAGTTGAATAGCATGCGTATCTCTTCATCCACCTACAGAAACGCCCGCCGCTGAGGATTCAGCGGCGGGCGTTTCTGTAGTAGTAACAACTAGACTTATTGCCCTAACACCATCGCAAATATCAACGGAGCTACAATCGTTGCGTCCGATTCGATGATGAACTTGGGCGTGTCCTGGCCCAGCTTGCCCCAAGTGATTTTCTCGTTCGGTACGGCGCCAGAGTAGGAACCGTAGGAAGTCGTGGAGTCCGAAATCTGGCAGAAGTAGCCCCACAGCGGTACTCCGTGGCGGCCCAAATCCTGGTGCAGCATGGGTACCACGCAGATGGGGAAGTCGCCGGCAATGCCGCCGCCAATCTGGAAGAAGCCTACGGTGCTGTCGTCTTTGGCTTGCTCCGTGTACCAATCGGCCAGGTAAATCATGTACTGAATACCCGTCTTCATGGTGTGCACGTTCTTGATATCGCCTGAGATAACGTGACCAGCGTAGATGTTGCCCAGGGTAGAGTCTTCCCAACCGGGGCAGATGATGGGCAGGTTTTTCTCGGCAGCGGCCAGCATCCAGGAGTCTTTGGGGTCGATCTGGTAGTATTGTTCCAGCTCACCCGACTTCAAAATCTGGTAGAAGAACTCGTGCGGGAAGTACGCCTCACCAGCTTGGTCGGCCTTTTCCCAGAACTTCAGTACCGTATTCTCTATGCGGCGCATGGCTTCTTCCTCGGGGATGCAGGTATCAGTCACGCGGTTCATGTGGCGCTTCAGTAGCTCGTGCTCATCGGCGGGCGTCAGGTCGCGGTAGTTAGGCACGCGCTCGTAGAAGTCGTGTGCTACCAGGTTGAAAATGTCTTCTTCCAGGTTGGCGCCGGTGCAGCTGATAATCTGCACTTTATCCTGCCGAATCAGCTCGGCCAACTGAATACCCATTTCGGCGGTGCTCATAGCGCCGGCCAGGGTTATCATCATTTTACCGCCCTCGGCAATGTGCTTGTTGTAGCCTTCGGCCGCATCAATGAGCGCGGCAGCGTTGAAGTGGCGGTAGTGGTGCTTGAGGAAGTTGGTTACGTTCATTTTTTTTAAGCTGTTAGCTATTAGCTGATGGCTATTAGCCTTTGAAACATTTTTGAAAAGCAAACCGACAGTATATACTGTACGAAAGCTAACAGCCAACAGCCAACAGCCATTAGCTACTAGCTTAATCAACTAGGCTCCTCGATAATGAGGTTGTGGTTGGTGTAGATGCAGATGTCGGCGGCGATGTGTAGGGCTTCCTCTACCATCTGGCGGGCCGTGAGGTGGGGCGCGTGCTTCTTGAGGGCCAGCGCGGCGGCCTGGGCAAACATAGAACCGGAACCGATAGCGGCCACGTCGTTGTCGGGCTCCAGCACGTCGCCGGAGCCGGCAATGATGAGCAGCTCGTCCTTGTCTACCACAATCATCATGGCTTCCAGCTTGCGTAGGTACTGGTCTTTGCGCCAGTCTTTGGCCAGCTCAATGGCGGCGCGCTTCAGGTTGCCGCCATAGCCTTCCAGCTTCTCCTCAAACTTATCGAGCAGGGAAAAGGCATCGGCCGTGGAGCCAGCAAATCCCGTCACGATTTTGCCGCCTTGCAGCTTGCGGATTTTGCGCACGTTATTCTTTGCCACGTGCTTGTCCATGGTAGCCTGGCCGTCGGCGCCAATGGCAATCTGGCCATTGTGGCGTACGCCCAGGACGGTAGTTGATCTTATCTTGGTCATTTAGGAACTAGTTAAAACGCTGTCATCCTGAGCGGAGCGAAGGATCTTCTCACGATAGAACGACCTGTCTTTAGATAATTACTATCTGACAATTCGTTTTATCGTGAGAAGGTCCTTCGCTCCGCTCAGGATGACAGCAGGGTGGTTACACTTATATTAGCATCCGCAGGGGATCTTCCAGCAGGCTCTTCACCGTTTGCAGGAAGGCCGCGCCGGCTGCGCCGTCTACCACGCGGTGGTCACAGCTCAGCGTCACTTTCATCACGTTGCCGATAACCAGCTCGCCATCCTTCACCACGGCGGTTTGCTTGATGCCGCCCACAGCCAGGATGCAAGCATCCGGCGGGTTGATGATGGCCGTAAACTCGTCGATACCGAACATACCCAGGTTGGAGATGGTGAAGGTGCTACCCTCCCACTCGGCGGGTTGCAGCTTCTTGCTCTTGGCTTTGCCGGCCAGTTCCTTCACCTCAGTAGCAATCTGCGACATGCCTTTGCCGTCGGCGTTGCGCACTACGGGCACCAGCAGGCCTTCGTCCACGGCCACGGCCACTCCGATGTTCACTACCTTATTCTGGCGGATTTTGTCGCCTAACCACGAGGAGTTGATAACCGGGTGTTGCTTGAGCGCTACGGCGCAAGCCTTAATCACCATGTCGTTGAAGGACAGCTTCACCGGCGACAGCTCGTTGAGCTTCACGCGGGTTTCCATCGCCTTGTCCATCAGGATTTCCATCGTCAGATAGAAATGCGGAGCCGTGAACAGGCTCTCCGACAGGCGACGGGCAATCACCTTACGCATCTGCGACACGGGCGTGTCGGTGTAGGTGCCTTCGGCAGCAGCGGGGGCTGGTGCGGGAGCCGGTGCAGCTTTGGGAGCCTCGGCAGCGGGCGCAGCGGCTGGAGTAGCCTGGGGTGCAGCAGCAGGTTGAGCAGCCGGAGCAGCAGCGGGTTGCGCGGCGGCACTAGGCTGGAAGTTTTCTACATCGCGCTGGATAATGCGGCCGTTGTCGCCGCTACCCTTCACCTGGCTCAGGTCGATGCCTTTGTCTTTGGCAATGTTCTTAGCCAGCGGCGAGGCAAAGATGCGGCCACCGTTGGCGTTAGCCGTTTGCGGTACCTCGGGGGTAGGCGCAGCGTTAGCACCGGCTGGGCCTTCGGATTTTACATCCGAAGCGGGCTGCACTGATTCAGCTTCCCCACCCGATTTACCACTGATAAGAGCTTCTACATCAGCGCCTTCCTCACCGATAACGGCCAGCACACCATCCACCGGAATGGCTTCGCCTTCCTTCGGACCGATGTACAGCAAGGTGCCATCTTCGTAGTTATCCAGCTCCATGGTCGCCTTGTCGGTTTCCACTTCGGCCAGCACATCACCCGATTTCACCTTGTCGCCTACCTTCTTCAGCCAGGCGGCAATGGTGCCCTCGGTCATGGTGTCGCTCATCTTCGGCATCCGAATTACGGTTGCCTTTTTGCCGTTGCCGGCGGGGGCCGACGGAGCAGCGGGCTTGGCGGCTTCGGGAGCCGGCGCTGGTTTGGGTTCTTCTTTCGGAGCTTCGGCAGCAGGAGCCGGGGCAGCCTCAGCAGCCGGAGCGCTTCCGCCGGATTCGCCGTTCAGCAGACCCGAAATATCTTCGCCTTCTTTGCCGATAATGGCCAGCACGCCGTCAACGGGCACGCTTTCGCCTTCTTTCGGACCTATATAGAGGAGAGTACCGTCGTCGTAGTTTTCCAGCTCCATCGTGGCCTTATCGGTTTCGACTTCGGCCAGGACGTCGCCGGACTTCACTGTATCGCCTACCTTCTTGAGCCACGCGGCAATGACGCCTTCCGTCATGGTGTCGCTCATTTTAGGCATTTTGATGATTTCAGCCATCTGCTTTTTGTGCTTGGGTTGGAACGCCAAATTTAGCCCGAATTTCCGGGCAGGCAAGTAATAGATTGTGTTGCGGGGCGCAATCTAAGGATTACGCCTATACCGTAGAACGTCATTCCTCGACCAGCTCGGAATGACGTTCTACGGTTATTGCTTACGCTAAGTGCGCAATGTCCATGAAATTGCGGGCCGTGAACATAGAGCCGGTATAATCCAGCAGATACAGGCACAGGTTGTGGTGCTCAAAGGCATCCATACAACTGAGAGGGTAGCCCAGCAGCTGGCAGAGCAGTACGCGCATGGCGCGGCCGTGCATGCACACCAGCACGGTTTCTTCCTCGGGGCGCGACAGAATCAGGTCGATAACCGGGCGCTGGCGGGCGGCTACATCGTCGGGGCTTTCGCCGCCTATCATCGGGATGCTGGTATTGCCCAAGCGCCACTGCTGCAATACGTGGTGGTATTCCTCGTCTTCCTCGGCCGTGATGCGGGTGCCTTCGCGCGCACCCCAACTGATTTCGTTGAGGCCCGCGTGCTGCTCGTGGGGTAGGCCCAGGTCCAGAAATGCCTGCACCGACTGGTGAGTGCGCTGCAGCACAGAGGTGTATACTTTCGCAAAAGGCACGTGGCCGTAGGCCGCGAAAAACTGCGCCGCCTGCCGCCGCCCTACCTCGTTCAGGCTGGAGTCGACGCCGCTGCCTTGCACGATGCCGCGCACGTTCAAATCGGTCTGGCCGTGCCGGATCAGGTAGATTTTTTTGACGCTCACTTTCCCGCTAGCTTTGCTGAATTCTCCCCAAAGTACGGATTTCAGGGCCGAAATCCGCGCTGTGCTGTTATCATTCTATGACGAATTCTCCTGTTGATCTGGCTGAGCTAAACGCCTGGAGCCGCAATACGCTCGGCGAACATCTTGGTATTGAGCTGACTGAGGTAGGCGACCGGTATTTGGTGGGCCGTATGCCCGTAGACCACCGCACGCACCAGCCCATGGGCCTGCTGCACGGCGGCGCCTCCGTGGCTCTGGCCGAAACGCTGGGTAGCATCGGCGCCGTGTTGCAGGTAGATAGGACCCAAAAAGCCTGCGTGGGTTTAGAAATCAACGCTAACCACATCAAAGGCGTGCGCGACGGCTACGTGATAGGCCGCGCCACCGCCGTGCACGTGGGCCGCACTACGCAGGTTTGGGAAATTCGCATCACCCACGAAGAAACCGGCGCACTGGTGTGCATTAGTCGCATTACGATGGCGGTGATTGATTTACCTAAGAAGTAAGTGTTCAGTTTGTCATCCTTAATATAGCGTCCGCTTGCGAAGGACCTTATGCCGGTTGAACGAGTCATTGGTGCGATGGTTGTTCTAGCGTAATAAGGTCCTTCGCAAGCTCAGGATGACAGCCGATTGACCTTTAATACAGCAAAAACATGCAGCAACTTGCCTGGAACCCGGAGCTGCCGACGGCGATGCGGCTGCGGCAGTTGGTGGCCCTGGCCCTTACCTCAGGTAGACCGGTGGCGCTGTGGCGCCTGCCCGGTGCTGCCCATGCCCGGTTGTGCCTTACCCTGAAGGCCGATACTGCCCTCACGGGCCTACCACCGGTGCTGGAGCCAACTGCACCCGCTGGTTTTGCCTTCTTTCCGTTCTGGGATTCCGACCACAACCCGCCGCTGTTCCTACCCGCCGACTTGTTTTTCGATCTGGCTACCCCTGATAAGATTCAGGTGAGTGC
Source organism: Hymenobacter sp. NBH84 (assembly GCF_014217645.1). NCBI lineage: Bacteria > Pseudomonadati > Bacteroidota > Cytophagia > Cytophagales > Hymenobacteraceae > Hymenobacter > Hymenobacter sp. NBH84. The sequence goes on along the minus strand of NZ_CP043644.1, from coordinate 1,068,857 downwards.
GGCGGCGGCGGTTCGGTTGCCGGAGTTGCGGCAGCGCTTTGCGGCTCTACCCCCCACGGCCCCGTTGCCGTGGCATATGAGCCCGCAGCCTATTCCCAAAGCCTCTTCGCAGGCTGATTATGAGTTGTTTGTAGCTGCTGGTGTGGCGGCCATTGAGCAGGGTAAGGTACAAAAAGTGGTATCGAGCCGGGCGGTGCGGCGGCCGCTACCGGTGGGGTTTGATGCGCTAGCAGCGTTTCAGGACTTGCAGCAGCGCTATCCTAATGCCTTCGTGTCGTTGGTGAGTGCGCCGGGGGTAGGCACTTGGCTGGGCGCTACGCCCGAGGTGCTGGCCGAAATTACCGAAGACTCTGTGTTTCGGACGATGGCCCTGGCCGGCACTCAGCTGGCCCAGCCGGGGGTAGCGCCCGCGGCCTCGTTGTGGACGGCGAAGGAGATGGAAGAACACGCCATGGTAGCTCGCTACATCGTCAACTGCTTCAAGCAGTTGCGCCTGCGTGAGTACGATGAGCGCGGCCCTCGCGTGGCCGCGGCCGGCAATTTGCTGCACCTACGCACCGATTTTGCCGTGCAGCTCAACCAAGTACCCTTCCCTAACCTGGGCACCGACATGCTGCGCCTGCTACATCCTACCCCCGCCGTTGCGGGTATGCCCAAGCAGCCGGCCCTGGAGTTCCTGCGCCGCCACGAAGGCTACGACCGCGCCTACTACGCCGGTTTCCTTGGCCCGGTGAACCTGCCTGAAACCGGCTCCTCACGCTTGTTTGTGAACCTACGCTGCTTGCAGCTGCGCCCCAACGAAGCCATTCTCTATGCCGGCACCGGCCTCACCGCCGACTCCGACCCTACCCGCGAGTGGCAGGAAACGGAGTTAAAATTCCAGACGATTGGGGCGGTTTTGGAGTAGGACAATGCATCTTTCCCTCTGTCATCCTGAGCTTGCGAAGGATCTTATGCCCGCAGAACGAGTCGTTGTTAGTTGTTACATCAATCGTTCTGCGGACATAAGGTCCTTCGCAAGCTCAGGATGACAATGGGTTTTGTATCAACTCAATTACGTATTCGCTATTCATGTCCCTCCAAGTCATCCACAACATCCCCGAAATTTGCGCGCAATTGGGCATTACCGACGCGGTGTTGTCGCCCGGCTCGCGGTGCGCGCCGCTGACCATTGCTTTTGCCCGTCACCCCGGCGTGCAGGTGCGTACGGTGCCTGATGAACGGGCTGCCGCGTTTATCGGGTTGGGCATTGCGCAGGCGCAGCGGCGGGCGGTGGCGCTGGTGTGCACGTCCGGCACGGCGGGGCTGAACTACGCGCCAGCTGTGGCGGAGGCGTATTTTCAACAGATTCCACTGGTGGTGTTCACCGCCGACCGTCCCCCGGAGTGGATCGACCAGCTCGATGGCCAGACTATCCGGCAGACGGATTTGTACGGTGCCCACGCCAAGGGCTCGTTCACCCTACCCGTCGATACCTCACACCCCGATGCAGAGTGGCACGCGGCGCGCATTGTAAATGAGGCCATCAACTTGGCGCAACGAGCACCCGCCGGACCAGTACAGGTAAATGTGCCGCTACGGGAGCCTTTTTACCCAAAAGCAGGCGAGGAATTGACGTTTGGGCCGGTGAAGGTGATTCGAGAAGAGATGAGTGCGCCGGTGTTATTGCCAAGCCAGGCGGCCGCTCTACGCGACACCATCCGCAACGCCGCACGTGTGTTGGTGGTAGCCGGGCAGCACCCGTGGGAACCTGCATTGCAACAAGCACTACACCAGTTTTCCATAGCGTTTGATGTGCCTGTTGTAGGCGACACCATTGCCAACCTACCCTCGGCAATAGGTCAGCAAGATGTATTTCTGGCTGCACAAAATCAGACGCTGAGAGAATCGCTACGGCCTACCCTACTAATTACCTTCGGGCAGTCGTTGATTTCCAAGGCGCTGAAATTATACCTGCGCAATACGCCAATTGCGCAGCACTGGCACATACAAGCGGCAGGCGAAGTGGCTGATACCTATCGCGCGCTCACCCAGATAATCCGCGTAGAGCCAGCCGACTTCTTTGCTGCTTTGACTGCAATTGATAGCACAGATAGTATAGGAGTCTCTGAAGCCGTTGATCCAAGTTCGATTCTTGGCACAACGGCTATGCGTCCGCCGTTTCCGGCCGACGCTACTCGTGTGGCTCCACCTGCCGTAGTACCTATTTCTGCTGCTATCGAAACCGAGGCACCCTCAGCTTTTTACACAGCGGCTTGGCAACGTGCCAATGCTCAGGCAACGGACTTTTTGGACACGTTCTTCCAGCAACCCAACCAGCCGTTCAACGAATTCGCGGCTATTCACAAGGCCCTACACTCCCTACCCGAATATACCGCCCTACACCTCGCCAATAGTATGGCCGTGCGTTATGCCAACATCATCGGCTTACCCAAAGGTAGGGCGGTGGAGGTGTTTGCCAACCGCGGCACTAGTGGTATTGATGGGTGCACCAGCACGGCGGTGGGCGCAGCGCTGGCCCAACCAGAGCGGCCGGTAGTGCTGCTCACCGGCGACGTGGCGTTTTTCTACGACCGCAACGCCTTTTGGCACAACTACCCTACCCCCAATCTGCGCGTGGTGCTGTTGAACAATCACGCCGGCGGCATTTTCCGGCTCATTGATGGGCCACGCCAGCAGCCCGAGTTGGAGGAGTTCTTCGAGACGCGCCAGCCGTTGCGAGCCGAGAATACGGCGCGTGATTTTGGGCTGCGCTACTTCGCGGTTTCATCTTTCGCAGAACTCGAATCGGCTTTACCCGTTTTCTTTGCAGCGGAAGGCGGCGCGGCCCTGCTGGAAATCACCACCGACAGTCAGACCAACGCCGCCTTTTTTGAACACTACCGCAACACTGTGAAAGCGGCTTTTGCGTAGTCTATTTTTTACTAAAAGAACGTCATGCTTCGACAAGCAGACGCCAGATGAGGCATGACGTTCCTGCTTTACTTTAACTGACCAACACCCACTTGTATGGCTGAACAACTCGACTGGAAACCCATTAAAGAATTTCAGGAAATACTTTTCTCTGAATGTGAGGGCATCGCCAAAATCTCCATCAACCGCCCACAGGTGCACAACGCCTTCACGCCACTCACGGTGCAGGAGATGATCGAGGCCATGGACATCTGCCGCAACCGCACCGATTTGGGCGTGATTATTCTCACCGGTGAGGGCGGCAAGGCCTTCTGTTCGGGCGGCGACCAGAGCGTACGGGGCCACGGCGGCTACGTGGGCGACGACACCGTGCCCCGCCTGAACGTGCTGGACCTGCAAAAGCAGATTCGCTCCATTCCCAAGCCCGTTATTGCCATGGTGGCCGGTTGGGCCATTGGCGGTGGGCACGTGTTGCACGTGGTGTGCGACCTGACCATTGCTGCCGACAACGCCCGCTTCGGGCAGACCGGCCCTAAGGTAGGCTCCTTCGATGGCGGCTTCGGAGCTTCCTACCTCGCTCGTATCGTGGGGCAGAAGAAGGCGCGCGAAATCTGGTTTCTCTGCGACCAGTACGATGCCCAGGAAGCCCTCGACATGGGTCTTGTGAACAAGGTAGTGCCGTTGGATAAGCTGGAAGAAACAACGGTACAGTGGTGCCGCAAGATTCTGCAAAAGAGCCCGCTGGCGCTGCGTATGCTCAAGTCGTCGTTCAATGCTGAGCTAGATGGTCAGGCCGGTATTCAGGAACTGGCTGGTAATGCTACGTTGCTTTACTACCTCTCCGAGGAAGCCAAAGAAGGCAAGAACGCCTTCTTGGAAAAGCGTCAGCCCGACTTCTCGAAATACCCCAAATTCCCGTAGACAGCACTCCGGACTGCGGTTTACTTGTCAGTTCAAGCGCCTGATACGCCTACTAAAAAGCAGGCGTATCAGGCGCTTTTTCATGAAAAAGTAACCTTGTCTTCATGTATCCTTCAGAGTCCCCTGCGTCAGTTTGCAGGAGTTGTGTTAGCCGTTCGTTGTAAAGGCAGGGAGTATAAGCTGCAAGAATCAGGGGTTTATAGTATTGAATGACATGTTTTAAACCACATTTATGCAAGCAGATTTCTAGCCTGCTCATACAAAAACAGCATGGCGCACTTCTGTTTCTGTCGTGCATGGCCGACGAGGCCGCACGACTGCACGCTAATGAGGAGCAATGCAGGTAAAAAAGATTCTTTTTATTGTTGTTGTCTGTAGTATAAGTACCCCAACATTCGCCCAGATTAGTCCGCCGGGCTTGGGTCAGGCGCATACTGCCGAGTGGCTGGCAGTAGGTATTCGGCAAGACCTCGATTCACTCAAGAAATGGCAATCCATGACCTACCTCGGGGTAGGCCGCAAGAGCAACCCGACGGATTATAATCCGCTGGATAAGTCGTCTATCCTGGTGTTGAACCAGGAGTTTTACTACCGCTTGCACAAGCACTGGCAAAGCTCCTTTGCCGTGAGCTACCGTCGCCAAGACGAGTACGCCGACCGCTACCCATACGAGCATGAGGATCCGGCTTTTGAGCAGGAGTTCAGAGCATACGGCCGCTTTTCGTACGTGCTGGAAAATGCCCGCTTCAAGTTTGTACCCACGTTCCGGCAGGAGTTTCGGAAATTCTATACCCCTACTTTCACCAGGGAAGCCGAGTCTTTTCAACTCCGCTCCCGCGTGCGGTTGCAACTGACCCTCAATCTGGACGCGGCTAAAGTACATCGCCTCATCATCAGCTCCGAACAGCTATTTTCGGCCAGTAAGCTGTCTGCTCCCAGCCAGTGGACGGGCCTTGCCTACCATGAAAGCCGCTTTGTGGGGTACTATTCGCTGGCGCCTAAGTCGTTGCCTTTCATTTTTGATGTGGGCTATATGGCCAATCGACTAGGCACTACCTCGCCCTCCTACGTGCACTATATTGCGCTGGACGTTATCTGGAAGAATCCCTTCGGCCATCGAACCACGCAACGCACCCATGTGGGCAATTTAGAGTAGTGTCATTTACCCTGTTCAGAATTCGGGCAGGGCAAGTACAAAATACCGGATGGTTTTGCCACGGGGTAGTAGGGGTTCGTATGAGAAATAGATTCCTTTTCTCTCCGACCATGAAAAACGAAAATCCCTACCCCCGTTTCTTCCTGATGCTGGCTGTGTCGTTTGTAGTCATGTATGTGGTGATGTACTTGAATACCTACGCGTTAGACCACGTGTATTTCAGCCTCACGCGCTTCTACATGACCATTCTGATGGTGACGCCGATGGCGCTTATCATGCTAGGGTTCATGCGCCACATGTATCAAAACAAGCAACGCAACCTGCTAATTGTGGCAGGTAGCGTGGTGATATTTGTAGCGGCCCTTACGATGGTGCGCTCTCAGACCTTCGTGGACGATTCGCGCTGGATGAAGGCTATGATTCCGCACTACTCCATTGCTATTCTGACCAGCGAGCGGGCCAACATACACGACCCCGAAGTACGCAAGCTGGCCGACAATATTATCGCGACCCAAAAGCGGGAGATTGGGGAGATGCAGCAGATGTTGCAACGGCTGAAACAGGAAAAAGCGCAGTAGGTGATTGGCAGTAGTGGCACATTACGCCTTGATGCTACGTAGCAGCTTATAGCCAGCCTACCCTATTCTTGTCGTACTATTGCTATGCTTGCTATCCGTCGCATCCGCCGTATGCATATCCTACAGTACCTGGTGCTGGGCGGGTTGATGCTGACGTTGGTATTGCTGACGGACCACCGGTTGCAAACGACCAATACCAGGCAAAATACTGCCCTGGTTGTGGTGTTGCTGCTGGTGCTGCTCGTGCTGGTGATGGGCGGTATCTACCTGGTATTCCGGCGTATGCGCCCCAACCTACGCCGTCCCGAAGCCGAGAACCTACGCATTTACCAAAGTGTGGTGCTGCTACGCAACAGCTTTCTGGCGCTGGTGAGTCTGCCGCCTCTGCTACTCTATCACCTTACCAGCGAGTGGGTGAACCTGCTGTTTTTCGGGGTATTACTGGTGGCGCTGTGCGTGCTGACGTTGCCGACCGAGCGCAAATTTCGCCGTTGGCTGCTAACGTGATACGGGACTTGCGACAGGCCACGAAAAGCAATTTTCTGCCTTTTGGTCGGGAGCTTCGTATGCGGTACTGGTTGTAATAAGTTGACCACCCGTTATTCGCGCCCTACCCTCTTTATGTCTGCCCCCTCGCTTCTCCCCGACTCGCTTGTACTTAATGGCCGCACATTTCACTACGCCGATATTCAGCAATACCCTGCCAACTCGCCTACCGAGCTGAATGGCTACGAGGCCCGCGTGCTGGACTTTTGCCGGCAGTGGCTGAACGGCACGCTGGAGTTTGAACTGCAAACTTCTGGCTCTACGGGGCAGCCCCAAACGGTGCGCATGACGCGGCGCCAGCTAGCCGCCAGCGCCGCCCGCACCGGCGACTACTTCGACCTTGGCCCCGATACGCCCCTGCTGGCCTGCCTGAACTGCGAGTTTGTGGGCGGCTTGATGATGCTGGTGCGCGGCTTTGAGCGCAACATGCCCATCACCATCGTAGAGCCCCAGGCCGACCCGCTGGCTCTGCTGCCCGCTGCTGCCACCATAGCCTTTGCCTCGTTTGTGCCCTTGCAGCTGCGTGCCCTTCTGGATGCCGGCCGGGCCGAGCAGCTCAACCAAATGAAAGTTATTTTGGTGGGCGGTGCTCCTACCGACGCAAGTCTCACGCGGCAGATTGAGCAGCTCACGGTGCCCGTCTACCTCACCTACGGCATGACGGAAACGGCCTCGCACATTGCCCTGCGCCGCCTCAACGGCCCCGAGGCCTCACCCCACTACCGTGTGTTGCCCGGCATCCATATCGAGCAGGACGAGCGGGGTTGCCTAGCCATCCGGGCCGATGTCACCAACGACCAGCTCATCATCACCAACGACCAGGTGCGCTTGCTCGATCAGCATACCTTCGAATGGCTGGGCCGGGCCGATTTCGTGATTAACAGCGGCGGCGTGAAGGTGCAGGCCGAAAAGGTAGAGCTGGTGCTGGAAGTAGCTTTGGCTGAGTTGAATGTGACGCGTCGTGCTTTCGTAGCTGGCCTACCCAATGAGCGCCTCGGCGAGCAAGTGACGGCCGTGCTGGAAGGGGCGTCCCTACCCTCGGCGCAGCAAGAGCAGCTCCTTCACCTACTAGCCCAGCGACTTGGTAAATACGAGCGCCCGCGCCAGCTGCTGTTTCTGTCACAATTTCAAACCACCGCGTCGGGCAAGCTCGACCGGCGCAGCACGTTACGCGAGGCCCTGAAGCAAGGCTAACCCTTTTGCTAGCAGCGCATCAGAAGCACTCCGAAACGTTGTGCTAATGATTCTGAAACCCAATACTTTCATAATTGCAGCCTATAGCCTTGCGTGTACTCCTGCTGCTTGTGCGTCGATGCAGGCAGCCGCCATCCTGCTAAAACACCACAAATTTTGGTGTTTGCATCCGCATAAAACAAGATACTCCTACCATAGTACATGGTTACGACAGCGACTGGGTTGTATTTCACGTAAGAGCTATTTTACGTTTTCCCCTCCTCATGTCGTTGTATAATATCGTGCTGGTGCTGCTGGGCATTTCTATTATGGGAGTGGCCTGGCTGCCACCGTTGATGGCTAAATACCCACTTTCCTACCCCATCGTTTTTATTGGGCTGGGACTGGCGGCTTATTCGCTACCCCTGGGCCTACCCGACCCTATTCCGCTACACAACAATACGTTAGCCACCCACCTGTTTGAGCTGTGCGTGATTGTGGCGCTTACCGGCACCGGCCTCAAAATTGACCGCTCCTTCTCTCTACGCAAGTGGCGTATGCCGCTGCTGCTGGTACTGGTGCTGATGCTGCTGACCATTGCCAGCTTTGCCCTAACGGCCTGGTGGCTACTAGCCATTGCGCCGGCCCCAGCCGTGTTACTAGCCGCTACCCTAGCCCCTACCGACCCCGTGCTGGCCGGCGACGTGCAGGTAGGCGACCCCGGCGAAGGCCAGGAAGACACCGTGCGCTTTGCCCTCACGGCCGAGGCTGGCATGAACGACGGCCTCGCTTTTCCCTTCGTGTATCTGGCGCTGGCGCTTATTCCGGCTGCTACTTCCCTGCAAGACCGTTTGTTTGAGTGGGCTTGGTACGATGTGCTCTACCGCGTTGGCATGGGCGTGGCCCTGGGTTGGCTGATTGGACAAACGATGGGCAAGCTGATTTTTCGGTTGCCCAAGCATATCGAGATAAAAGGCTCGGCGTATGGGTTTATCGTACTGGCCGTTACGTTCACCACGTATGGCCTCACGGAGCTGACGCACGGCTACGGCTTCCTCGCTGTATTTGTAGCAGCCATTACGCTACGCGGCAACGAGAAAGCCCATGAGTATCATCAGCAAATGCACGCTTTCACCGACCAGCTAGAACGCCTGTTTATTGTGGTGATTCTCGTGTTGTTTGGCGGTGCGTTAGCCAACGGGCTGCTCGTTACCCTTACCTGGACGCAGGCTGCGCTGGGCTTGCTGCTACTGTTCGTGATTCGTCCGCTGGGTGGTATGCTCACGCTGTATGGCTCGCGGGCTACACTGCCGGAGCGAGCCGCTATTTCCTTCTTCGGCATCCGGGGTATCGGCTCCTTTTTCTACCTGGCTTTTGCTCTGGAAAAAGGTGAGTTTGTTAATTCTGAGCAGCTTTGGGTGATAACGGGCTTCACCGTTCTCACCTCTATCGTCATGCACGGCATACTAGCTACCCCCGTCATGACCTGGCTCGACCGTCGCGCCGGACGTGGGTAGGGAGTGTGGGTTTGTGAAGTTGTGAGTGGAGAGTGCGTCTGTCATCCTGAGTGCAGCGAAGGACCTTATCACGCACGCACGACAAGCGTAACAACGACTCGTCCTCACGTGCTAAGGTCCTTCGCAAGCTCAGGATGACAGACACACTTTTATGCACAATCTCACAACTTCACAATCTCAAGAAAAGCTATAACCCTTTCTGAGACAGTAGCCGCTCCCGGCCGCGCACGATTTGGTATAAGTCGCCTAAGAAAAGCTTGACCCGGCCGATCAGGATTATTCCGCTTAGCTCGCGCTCTTCGCGCTGGTTCAGGAAAAGCATCTGTCGGTAGCCTGCGCCGGCGCCTACCCCTATCCACCGAAACACGCGCATGTGCCCTACCACGGAGGGCTCTACCATCCAGATATGATCGATGGGGGACTGCTGCCGGTCGCCGTCGGGTAGGCGGAAGCTGGAGAAGACCGTTCCGAAGCCGAACTGCGTGGGAGTACTCAGCTCCCAGCGTGGCGTGCCAATGAGCACGTACTCGCCGTAGACCGTTACGTAGCGAAAGCGCAACTCGCTATCGGTGCCGGGTGGCAGCCGGGGCGGTGGAGCTAGGCGCGCGGGTACGCCACCGCTTAGGAAATAGCCGCCCAAGCCCGCCCGCAACCGTCCACGCCACTCCAAGCCTACCTTCATTCCGTAGATGCCCACCAGCTTGCCGTTGAGGGGCGAAAAGCGCTGATCGAGTTGCACTACCACCTTGCGGTGTCGCTCCCTCCGGCTGCTATCGCGCGGGGCTATGCCAAGACCGATTTGAGCGGCAGCAGGCACAGTAACCAGCGCTGCTGGTAGGAGCAAAAGCAAACGAGTAAAGTAGTTCACGCCCTCGAAATACGCGGCACAGCGGTGCGAGTTAAGATTTCGGCCTACGGTTCACCTGCTTTTTTCGCTGCTTCACCTTTCTTCCTTACTGTTTCACCCACATTTGCATCACAGGCAGAGACCTTTACAGCGACATTTACGGCTGTATACTCACTCCTTGCTGCTATGTCTGACGCTGCCTTACCTGCTCTATTATTTCGCTTGGCTAATGCTGCGGCACTAGTTGGCTGGGGGCTCCTGCTGGTAGCGCCCCGCTGGCGCGTTACGCGCCATGTGGTAGGCAACGGGGCGTTGCCGCTGGTGCTGGCCGCCGCCTACGCGGCGTGCATCGGGTATCACTACCTGAGCGCCCACGGCGGCGAGGGTGGTTTCGGCTCCCTGGCCGAGGTAGCCGCGTTGTTCCAGAACCCGTGGGCACTGCTGGCCGGTTGGGTGCACTACCTCTGCTTCGATTTGGCCGTGGGCGCCTGGGCACTGCGCGACGCCCAGCGGCGCAGCCTACCCCACCTGCTCCTGGTACCCGCGCTGGTGCTCACCTTTCTGCTGGGTCCTGTAGGGCTGCTGCTATACGCAGGTCTGCGCCGGTTCTACCCTACCCCTGCCTTAGCTACCTAAAGTCTTTCCACCGCAAACGCTGCTTCCTATGAAAACGACCCTGGTTCCTGCCCCCGCTTTTCGGCTTTCGGCCCGTGGCCTACCCGCTCGCTGGCACCGCCCGGCCTGGCTGCGCCTGCTGCACGACTCCTACCCCCTACTCACTTGGGTAGGGTGGCTGCATGTGGCGGTAGTGGTTGGCGCTGTGGCACTCGGGTCCCTAGACCATCGCACCGTTACGGGGCTGAACGTGTGGATCAAGCCGCTTAAATTCGGCGCTTCGGGGGTGCTCTACCTCTGGACGCTCGGCTGGCTCCTGGCCGATTTTCCCGCAGTAGTTCAGGCCAAAACCCGGCGCATCAGCCGCCTGGCGGGCATCACCATGGCCGGCGAAATTATCCTGGTTTGCTTGCAGGCGGCGCGGGGCACTACCTCTCACTTCAACGTGAGCAGCGCCTTCAACGGAGCCGTTTTTGGCACCATGGGCGTGCTGATAATGGTGAATACTGCGGCCATTACATGGGCATTGTGGCTCACATTCCGGCATTGCCCCATCGGGTCGGTGGCGTGGGTGTGGGGCATCCGGCTGGGGCTGGGCTTGTTTCTGATAGGCAGCATGATAGGTGGCGCCATGAGCGGCCGCATGGCGCACACGGTAGGCGCTGCCGATGGTGGCGCGGGCCTGCCCCTACTGGGCTGGAGCACCCGCGCCGGCGACCTGCGGGCCGCGCATTTTCTGGGGCTGCACGCCCTGCAAGCCCTACCCTTTGCTGGCTGGCTGCTGGCGCGTATGGCCCCGCGCCTGCGGGCTGGCGTGCAAACCGGCGTTATGGCCCTGGTGGCGCTGGGCTACGCGGGCGCTGTGGGCTGGCTGTACTGGCACGCGCTGAGGGGGTTGCCCCTGCTGGCTCGCTCGTAATGACGTTATTTGGCCTGACGATTTACCCTAGCGCTTGTCGGGGCTGATCGTCGGGCCACATGTATGAAAGACTACCGCCTACGCCTACTGGGGATTCCGCTACTCGCGCTGTTGATCACGCTGCTGAGCGACGACCCGCACCGGTTCAGCTCGTGGATGCATTTTCTGGTGAATTGGAGCATTTCACTACTCTTCACAACGGTGCTGTGGCTGGGCAACCGGCTACTGTGGGAATTGCTGTTGCAGCGCTTTCCTGGCGTAGAGCACACGGCCCGCCGCCTGTGGTGGCTGGCGGTGGCCTGTGTGCTGTATACCAGCGTAGCCTCGGTGGTGCTGCTGGTCTTTTTACATTTGGTGTTACCCGCCTTTTTCCCCCTCGAAGCACGCACGCTGTTGGTCCAAGTGGCCTTCAACTTGATTCCGACTACCGTGGTGCAACTTATCTACGAAAGCCGTCATTTCTTTGAGCAATGGCTTTGGAACGTGCGGCGGGCCGAGCAGCTGCAAAGTGCCGGGGTGCAAAGTCAGCTAGAGGCGCTACGCAATCAGCTGGACCCACATTTTCTATTCAATTCCCTGAACACGCTGTCGGCGCTGATTGAGCCAGACAACGAGCCGGCCCAGCAGTTTGTGGAGCAGATGGCCGATGTGTACCGCTACGTGTTGCTGAGCCGTGACCAGGCCACCGTGCCCTTGCACGAGGAGCTGGCTTTTGTGGAAACCTACGTGGCCCTGCACAAAGCCCGCTTCCGCGACAATCTGCGCGTAGTCTATCATGTGCCGGATGCCGTGCAGGCGCGGCACGTGGCACCGCTTAGCGTGCAGCTGCTGGTAGAAAACGCTCTTAAGCACAACGTAGCGTCACAAGAGCAACCACTGCTGCTCACCATTGCCTACGACTCTAGCACCAACTACCTGACGGTACAAAACCCCGTACGCCCGCGCACAGCTGGCCTGCGCCCCCACACGCAAGTAGGGCTGGCCAACGTGCGGCGGCGCTACGAGTTGCTGCAAGCTCCTCAACCAGTGCAAGTGGAAACCGATAATGGTCTGTTTACCGTGCGGCTACCTCTCTTGTCCATCACCCCCACCACGCACCCACTTCCTACTCGCTGACGCCTTCTGAGGCTATTAGCTCTGCGTCTAGCAATGTATTGGCTATCAGCAAGGTGCCATGGCTGATTTCCTCCAGGCTAGTACCGGCAGCAGTGGCCGGCGGGTGACACACAACCAGGGAGGTATGTCGGCGGCGCAGCCATGCGGCCGTAACGCGTCAGTATGGGCAGCATGTCCAACGGCAGGAAGGAAATTCCGCTGCAATCAAGCCAGACCTGTTCTTTGCCGCTGCGGCTGGCTTGCCGCAGCGCGCTACGCAACAGCCCCGCATCGGTTGCTGCCGGTGCAGACTCCACCAAAATGACCAGATAGCTATTTGGAAGAATTTCCCGGTATACCTGCATGAGACTAGGGCTGGAATGTGAGGCTAGTGAAGCGAAGCGATTATTGCCGTAGATAACATCGCGCAGATAGAATTATTGTTCTGCTTACCCAAGCTAATTGCTCGCCTACACTTACTGATACAGCTGCCAAAGTAACGATTTTGCTGAATAAAAGGTTATATAAACTATTGATTTACAGATTATTACTATTACAAGCTGTTTGCACTATGTAATGATTCAGCAATGGAAAAACAATGCATTCGCTAGTCAATCAAGCCATGGGTGAGGGCATACTTAATCAGAGAGGCAGTGTTTTTTGCCTGGGTTTTTTCCATCATGTTTTGCCGATGCGTTTCGATGGTACGCTTGCTGTTGTACAGCTTATCGGCTATTTCACTGGTTGTAAGTCCTTCGGAAATCAGCTTCAGCACTTCCAGCTCGCGACGCGACAGAATAGACTCTTTTTTTACGGGTTCGCTGGTGATGGTAGGCGCGGTACTGCCGCTGGAGTTTTGCAGCTTGTACAGCATCTGGAAACCCAGTTCGGAGCACAGAAAGTGACGTCCGGCAGCTACCGTGCGGATACCAAACGTAATTTCCTCTCTACCAGCATTTTTCAGAATATAGCCAGAAGCGCCGGCCTCCAACATACGGGTGATGTAGGCTTCATGGTCCAGCATAGACAAAACCAGTATGTGCGTTTGCGGGTAGAGCGCACGCACGCGGCGCGTTGCTTCTTCTCCCCCCATAATGGGCATATTAATATCCATGAGCACCACGTCGACCGGCGCCTCTTGTAGCTTCTCCAGCAACTCCTGGCCATTGCCAGCCTGATCAATTATTTCAATATCGGGTTCCTGCTGTAGCAGGTAGCTAATACCATCCCGAATAATGGCATGGTCATCAACGAGTATTGTGCGAATCATCCTGAAGCGTGAAAGGAAAGGGCGGAAAATAGTATATACTACCTACGTATTGTACGCAATTTGAGCTAATTGCTGCACCTGATTTTCACTTGCTAGTTTTTCTCTTTCTATCTATTTAGTAGAATGCATACCATGACTGTTCTACTACTCGAAGACGAATACCCGGCCGCTGAGCGCCTGCAACGGCTGCTACTACAGGCGGCACCCGGGGCGCAGGTGCTGGCTGTATTCGATAGCGTAGCCGGCGCCCTGGCCTGGCTTGCTACCCACCCTGCCCCCGACCTGATTTTGTCGGACATTCAGCTGGCCGATGGGCTGAGCTTTGAGCTGTTTGAGCAGACCGTGGTGCGAAGCCCGGTCATTTTCACCACGGCCTACGACCAATACGCCATTCGGGCCTTTCGGGCCAACAGCATCGACTACCTATTAAAGCCTGTGAAGCTGAAGGAGTTGCAAGCCGCCCTCACCAAGCTACACCACTGGCCTACCCCTCCTACCCTCCCCGACCCGGCACAGCGACTGGAGCGCCTACTGGAAACGTTGGCCGCGCCCCAGCAGACCTATAAAACCCGGTTTTTGGTTCGCAGTGGCGAGCAGTTGCTCCCGTTGCCCACGGCGCAGGTAGGGTGGTTCCAGAGCCGCCACGAAACCACTACCCTCGTCACGCAGGAAGGCCAACGCTTCGTGGTTGAGTATACCTTGGAGCAGCTGGAGCAGCTCTTGAATCCCCAGGATTTTTTCCGCCTCAACCGGCAGTTCATCGCCCACCTGCCGGCCGTGCAGCGCCTGCACGTCTATTTCAACGGCAAGCTCAAACTTGACCTGCACCCCGCACCCACCGAAGAAGTACTCGTAAGCCGGGAAAAAGCCTCAGCCCTTAAGCAATGGCTGGAGCGGTGAGATGGTGAGTTTGTGAAGTTGTGAGTAGTGAATACGTGTGTCATCCTGAGCATTCCGCGCATCAAGCGGCGACGAAGGACCTTCTCACGCTAAAACGATAAGCGTACCAACGACTCGTTCTGCGGGCATAAGGGCCTTCGTCGCCGCTTGATGCGCGGAATGCTCAGGATGACACACGTATTCACTACTCACAACTTCACAAACTCACCATCTCACCGCTCCAGCCAGGCGCGGAAGGCGCTTACCCGCTCGCGGCTCACGAGCACGTCGCCCTCGGGGCTGGTGGGGGCGAGGGTGGTTTTCAGGCGGGAATTAGTGTAGTGGATGATATCCTGAATGGCTGTGTGGTGCACGAGGTAGGCGCGGTTAAGGCGGAAGAACTCACTCGGGTTTAGGAGCTGCTCTAGTTGCTCCAGCGTTTGGTCTACCACCACCCGCCGGCCTTCGCGGGTTTGCAGGAAGGTAGCCTTCTCGAAGCTGAAGAAATAAGCTACCTGCGCTACCGGAATCACCTTTAGGTGCTCACCTACCTTCACCACAAACTGCTGCTTATACTGCGGCTGGGGTTGTAGTTGCTGCATTAGCTGCGTGAGCAACGTAGCGTCGAAGGCAGGTACTGCGGCCGGCTGGCGGGCCTGTAGGCGGGCAACGGCGGCGGCTAGCTCGTCGGCATCGATGGGCTTAAGCAGGTAGTCGATGCTGTTGTGCTTGAAGGCGCGTAGGGCGTACTGGTCGTAGGCGGTGGTGAAGATGACCGGGCAGCGCACCTCCACGCGCTCAAACAGCTCGAAGCTCAGCCCATCGGCCAATTGGATATCCAAAAACAGCACGTCGGGCGCAGGCTGCGTGGCGCGCAGCAGCTCGGCGGCTTCCTCCACCGATTCGGCCGTACCGACTACCGCTAGGGGCACTGGCTGCTTGCGGAGCAGGTCGGCGAGGCGGCGGGCGGCTAGGGGTTCATCTTCCACCAAAATGGCGCGGAGAGGGGTAAGCATAGGGTAGGGGCGGCGGGCAGCCGCCCGTTGGTGAACGAGAAATCAGGACAAGATGAAGATTGCGAACAGGAAAACAACCACGCGCCCTAGCCATGGGCGGCTACCAGCTGCCCCTACCCCAGCATTAGCAGCGGCAGCACCACGATGAACTCGGTGGCTGTGCGTTCGATCCGTACCGGCTGGTCGGTGAGGAAACCGTAGCGCGCCTGCAAATTCCGCAGCCCCAGCCCCGTCGATTCGGCTGCGGCGCGGGGGCGCAGCGTGTTGGCAACGCGCAGCTCGCGGGCAGTAGTGTCTATTGCTACCGTGATATGCAGTGGGTTGCGCTGGCTGGTGGCGTTGTGTTTGAGGGCGTTTTCGAGCAGTAGTTGCACGGCCAGCGGTGGTACCAGCAGCCTATCAGCGTTGGCGCCCGGCTGTTGTATCTCCACCTGAATGCCCTCGCCCAAACGGGTGCGCTGCAGGTGCAGGTAGGACTCCACAAAGGCTAGCTCTTCGTCAAGCGACACCACTTCCCGCTCCTGGCTATCGAGCACGTAGCGGTATACCTTGGCTAGCTGCCGGATGAAGCGCGTAGCACGGGCGGGGTCGTTTTCTTCCACCAGCACCGTCAGGGCGTTCAGCGAGTTGAACAGAAAGTGCGGGTCTACCTGCCGGCGCAGCGAATCGAGGCGGGCCACGGCGCTTTCCTTTTCCAATCGCTCGGTTTGGATGGCAGCATCACGCCAGCCCAACAAAAAGGAGCGGCTGTGCAAAAACAGGGAAATAATGGCTACGAATAACAACGGCAGAAAAAAGATTCGTTGCCAGGACAAGTCACGCAGAATCTGATGGTAATAAAATAGTTGAAAGGCCGCGCTTACCAGAAAAATCACCAAAAACGATGCAACTAACGCATAACCAATTGACCATGCAAAACGCATCAGCGGCTGTCGAGTCCAGGAGGCATGCTGGTCAATCCAGGCGGGCGGATAACCGTTTACCAGCCATAGCCCAACCGCGTAGCAGAAGCTGTAACCGAAAGAAGCTAGAAAATCGGCACTTAAGACTGAGCAATCCTGACAGCTGTCGAAGCTAATGCCCAGCGCCAGCAGGCTCATGGCTCCCAGCATAATTGGCCACGCTACTTTGCTACGCTGATAACTGGTTTGCGAAGATTGTTTCATTACCATTAGCGGTGCGGTCATAATGACAACTGAGCGAGTAAGGAAGATACGTAGCAGCGGTTCATCACTTTGTGCTGCCTCTGTGTTATTGTGCGTAATGCTAGTTGATAGCCGCTCCGGAACTCTTCAAAAAATCCAGCACTTGGTTTTTACCCCAGTTGGGTGCCAGGACCGAAGCTGGCTGGAAGGCGTCAAACTTAACCTTGGCCTGCTCAAAAAGTGATTTAGCTGCCGCTGCCCCGCCACCGTAAGCCGCAGGCGTATGGTACACGTTGTTGGCGAGGATGAGGTAGGGGCGCGGATTAGCTGGATTCAGTGCCCGCGCCCGATTTGCTGCCTCTGTGGCTCGCCCAGCGTACTCCTGCCCGCGGCCCATAAAGTCGACGCGGATGCGGCTCTGGTCAATGCGTGCCTGCAACGTCAGTAGTTCCGATTCGTCGCCGCCCAGCTTGCGGGCCTGTGCCAGTGCTGCTTCAGCTTGGTCGAGCACTTGGTCAGTTTCTTTAAGCGGGCCGGTATTGGCGCATGTTGTGAGCGCGTAGGCTTGGTAGTAGCGGGGTAGCCAATCGGTGGGGGCTACGGTGGCGGCGCGCTCCAACTTGGCGGCGCTGGCCTTCAGGGCAGCAGGGTCGCCGGTTTGCATCAGCTCCTGAATGGTAGCCGCCATCATGCTTTGATAGCCGGCAGGGGCCGCTTGGGTAGTGGCCGTAGTGGTTTTGGTTTGGGCCGATGCCGAGAGGGAGGCGGCAGCCAGGGCGAGCAGAAAAAGCACCTTTTTCATAGTAGTAAGTGGTTGTGTAGATGTATGTTCCAAAAGTCAGCAACCCCGATGACCCATGAAATTTCTTGTACCTAAAGTGTCAGATAAGCCGGATGAAGTGTTGAAATCCTCCGATGATATTGCGGGAATCTGGTGTGGTTCAGCTTCCTGGGAATGATGCTCACGGCCAAGTAACCCTACCCTGCTGGTCGCGTTTGCTGAAGAGGCACAGCCGCCCTCTGGCTATCTTATCCACTCTTCTCACTTCCTTTTTCATGAAAAAACTAACCAACAAAACCGCCCTTATCACCGGCTCCGATTCGGGTATTGGTCAGGCCACGGCCATCTTATTTGCCCAGGAAGGCGCCAACGTCGTCGTGGTGTATCACACCGATGCCGATGGAGCCGAGCACACGCGCCAGCAGGTAACGCAAGCCGGTCAGCGGGCCTTGGTGGTACAAACCGACGTGAGCGATGCCCAGCAAGCCGAGCAGCTTTTCAAGCAGGCCCTGTTGGAGTTTGGCACTGTGGATATTCTGGTAAACAACGCCGGTGTGAGCGGGGCGCACAAGCCCGTGGTGGAGATGCAGCCCGAAGAATTCGAAAAAAACGATTCGTACTGATTTATTCGGGCCGTTTTACCTGGCGCGGCTGTTTGCCCAGCATCGCAAGCAGCACGGCGGCAAGGGCAAGATTGTCAACGTCACGTCCATTCACGAGGAGGTAGTGTCGCCCGGCACGGCCGACTACTGCGCGGCCAAGGGCGGCCTGCGCAACCTCACGCGCACGCTGGCCCTGGAGCTAGCCGAGGATGGCGTTAACGTCAACAACCTCGCCCCCGGCATGATCCTGACGCCTATGAACCAAAAAGCCCTCGACGACCCACAAAAACGCGAAGAAGGCGAGCAGCGCATCCCCATGAAGCGGGCAGGCCAGCCCGAGGAAATCGCCAAGCTGGCCTTGTTTCTATCCTCCGCTGATTCGGATTATGTGACGGGTTCCACTTATGTGATGGATGGCGGTTTCATGCGCATGGTAGCGCAAGGCGCGTAGTTGGTAGTACCCTTTAATGTGTCATCATGCGCTTGCGCAGGATGACAGGCTTTTTAACTTCCTACCCTCCGCACTCGCTCGGCTATGCCGAGTGAGCACTACGCCCAAGCAGCTCCGCTGCGCACGTCTGCACGCCGTTGAGCCGACTTCATGCAAGCGGCGCGGCCGGATTCGGGGCGTAGCCCCTCAAGCGTAGGCCGCACTCGTCACAGCCGAGCGAGTGCGGTAGGATGGCCCTCGTTCTATGGTGATAAGGTCCTTCGCAAGCGCAGGATGACAGATTTCTTACCCACACCTCTCTACCCACACACCCTCCTACCCTAATCCTCCGGTGGCGTGTGCATAATCCGCTGGATTAGAGGGATAAGAGGTAAAAAAATCTGCACCCGAGTGAGTGGCTTTCTATGATCTTAACCAGTGAAGCAACGGCGCAAACATTAATGCCAGTACCAGCAGTAGGCCGGTAGCCGCGACGATACGAATCGCGACGATTTTGCCTGCATTTACATAACTGTTCTCGTAATCTTTCAGCAGTACTTGCTGCACTCTAACTTTTCTCCGATGCCGCAGATACAAGTACAAAAAGCCTATTGGAGCAAATAGGAACCAACTAAAAACTCCCTCAAACAAGGCATTTATAATATATTCTAGCATTGCGGCTATTGCATAAACTAACAGGTTTACGATTGCTAATGCTAGTTCCCCTTCTTTTTCGAAAAGGGGGTTAAGAGCGGAGCCGTTAAGTTCTGATACCTATTCTTAGCCGATTGGTCTGGCTCTCTCCTTTTCGGAGAGAGGGCCGGGGGGGGTGAAGCGTAACGTCGAATAAACCAAGACCTAACGGCTCTGGGGTTGGAGTTGAGACGCGCTAGAACCTACCCATTATCCAACGACTTTTACCCCCTACCCCACACTCGCTTGATGCGCGACATTTAAAGCTAGTTTCTGGTTTTTCTAAAACCGGGCGTAGCGCCGCTTGCGCCACCATGCCCGGCCTAGGCCAAACAGGCCAAGCAGCACTAGCGGGGCCACCAAATTCAGTAGTTGCCAGCGTTGGCGCTGCTCGGCTACCTTCACCTTATCCAAGGGGCGGAGGGTGATTTGCTTGCCACGCACGGCGATGAGGCCGGTTTCGTCGAGGAGGTAGTCCACGGCATTCAGCACAAGCTCGCGGTTGGCAAATTCGGTGTTGGCGAGGCGGTCGTAGCCGAGGCGGAAGGGATTACCGGTTTTCGGGTCCACATCGTTGCGCACGAAGTCGCCGTCGGGGATGACGAGTAGCTTGGCGGGCTTGGCCAAGGGCGACTTTTCGGGCTGAAACTGCGTGGTGCCGGGCTGGGCTCGGTTGGCATAGAGCGAGCGGAACTGCCCTTCCAGCAGGTAGCCTACCGGCTCGAAGCGTTGCTTATACTGCTTGGGGTCGGGGGGTAGGCGGGCGTCGTTGAGGTTAACGGGCACGGGAGCAGGCAGCACGCGGGTGTAGCGCGAGGTGAACATGAGCGGGGTTTTGCGGATGCCTACGGCCTTCACCGTATCAATGCTGCTCACAAACTTGGTGTACACCGCATCGAGGTTGCGGGTAATGGGGTGCTGGCTGAAGTTGTTGATGAGGGGGTAGAACTGCCAGGGCAGCGGCTCCACCTGCGGTTTGTCGCCCAGGGTGCCCGTCACCAGCGGAATCACGCCGGAGTTGAGGTCCAGCATGAGGTCGGGGTTGATGCGCACGCCGTATTTGAACAGCATGTCTTCCAGGTTCAGCTGCAACGGAAACGAGAGCATGCCGCCACGGTTGGCGCTGTCGAGGTTCACGCGCATGGCATCTACGAAGAACAACGTATTGCCGCCCTGGGTGATAAACTGGTCGAGCTTGAACTTCTCCTCCTCGGTATACGCCGTGGCGGGCTTAGCCACGATGATGGCGTCGAGCGGGCGCAGGTCGCGCACTTTCGTCAGATTCACCCGAAACACGTCGTAGTTCTGGCGTAGGGAGCCGATCAGGTCGCCGGCTTCGGCGTTGTCTAGTTCGCCGTGGCCTTCCACAATGCCGATGCGCTTGCGCTGGCTGGGCTCCAGGCGCCGGATAGTGCTGGCCAACTCATACTCCAAGCCCTCAATACTTTGGTTGAGGCGCACGTCGGCGGGGGCAGCCTGGTTGCCGCGTAGTAGCAACACCGGCAGCTCCTGGCTACCTACTGACACCGTGGCCCACGGAAAGATGATTTTCTCGACCCGCTTGCCGTTCTCATTGGCGCCCAGGTTAGTAGGGCGCAGGCCTTTCTTAAGTAGGATTTCGTAGTACTGATTGCGCGCCTGCTCAGTGCCGGCCGCCGAAGGGTCCACGAACACGTAGTGCAGATTGCTACCTCCATAGATCTGCATTTCGTTTAGCGTCTCGCGGGTGGCTTGCTGCAAGCGCCGGAACGCGGGCGGAAAGTCGCCATCCAGGTACACGGTGATGGTGACGGGCTGCTTCAGATTCTCCAACAATTCCTTGGTGGCCGGCGACATAGAGTAGCGCTTCTCCTGCGTCAAGTCGACACGGAAGAAGAACTGCTGGGCCAGGAAATTGAGCAGCAGCAACGCGCCAATCACCACGAAAAACGTGGTCAGGTCGCGACGTTTGTTGTTAGCTGGTAGCTGCTGGCTGCTAGCTGTTAGCTCTTGTTCTGTACTCACAAATTCTGCACTCAAAAAAGATATTCAACTCAATACCCGAAAGCTAACAGCTAGCAGCCATTAGCTAACAGCTAAAAATATCACCAATTCCTACTCCGCAATGCCAGCCGCGTAGCCCACAGCAGCGCCACAATCATGCTCAGGAAATACAGCAGGTCGCGGGAGTCGATAAGACCTTTGCTTAGGTCGCGGTAGTGGGCCGCAATGCCGAGTTGGCTGATGTAGTAAGCCGTGCTACCCTCGAACACCGAGGCCAGCGAGTCGAAACCTGTGTATACCAGGAAGCACCCCACCACGGCCACCAGGAAGGCAATAATCTGGTCGCGAGTGATGGCCGAGGCGAAGATACCAATGGCCGCAAATACCGCCGCCAGCAGCCCCAGCCCCAGGTAGGAGCCCACCGTGGCCGCCGAATCGATGTTGCCCTCGGGGTTGCCCAGCTGGTACACCGAGTAGTAGTAGAGCAGGGTAGGAACCAATGCCAGCAACGCTAGTAGCAAGCACGCCAAGTACTTACCGCCAATAATCTGCCCATCCGTCAGCGGGCGCGTGAGCAGCAGCTCGATAGTACCCGCCTTCTTTTCCTCCGCAAACGTGCGCATGGTGATGGCTGGAATCAGAAATAGGAAAATCCAGGGCGCAATGTTGAACAGCGTTTGCAGGTCGGCGTAGCCGTAATCAAGCACCGAGCTATCAGGAAACACCCACACAAACAGTCCTGTAGCCACCAGAAATACGCCGATAACGACGTAGGCGACCGGCGAGCTGAGGAAGGCGTTAAATTCTTTGCGGAGAATGGAATACATAAAAAAGGATTGTCGTAACTCTTCTGTCATCCTGAGCCTGCGAAGGACCTCTCACGTTTAAACGATCTGGCGTCAAGTATTTACTATCTATCATACCGTTCTTCCGTGGTAAATTCCTTCGCAGGCTCAGAATGGCAGAAAAGTAAACATATTACTTCGTCAGATTCTTAAACACCTGCTCCAGCGACTGCTCTTCCTGACGCAGTCCCAGCAATACCCAGCCTTGGTCGGCGGCAAGGCGGGAGATGCTGCCGCGCAGGTCGGGGCCGGCAGCGCGGATGCGGTAGGTAGCGGGCGCTGCCTCGACCTCCACGGCCAGAATGCCGGGTAGGGCGCGCAGCGGCGCGGGGTCGATGGGCTGCTCAAACTCAGCGCGGATGAGGGTTTCGCCTTTCGTGCCAGCGGCTAGGTCGGCTACGGGCGAGTCGGCCACCAGTTGGCCGCGGTTGATGATGACCACCCGGCTGCACAGGGCCGTGACTTCGGGCAGAATATGCGTCGAGAAAATCACCGTTTTATCCTCCCCTACCTCCCGGATCAGGGTGCGGATTTCGCCGATTTGGTTGGGGTCTAGGCCAGTGGTGGGCTCGTCGAGGATGAGTACGCCAGGGTCGTGGATGAGCGCCTGGGCCAGCCCTACCCGCTGCCGGTAGCCCTTGCTCAGGGCGCCGATTTGCTTGTTCTGCTCGCGCCCCAGCCCTACCCTATCCACCATCTGCTGCACGCGGCGGCGAAGCTCGCTGCCCTTCAGCCCGTGCACCGAACCAATGAATTCGAGGTACTCGTGCACGTACATGTCCAGGTAGAGCGGGTTGTGCTCGGGTAGGTAGCCCACGCGGCGGCGCACCTCCAGGGGCTGCTCCGTCACATCGAAGCCGGCCAGCTTCACGGTGCCGGCTGAGGGCGGCAGGTAGCCGGTGGCAATCTTCATAGTCGTGGATTTGCCAGCGCCATTCGGCCCCAAGAATCCCAGGATTTCGCCTTTACCCGCCGTGAAGCTGATGTTGTTCACAGCGTTTTGAGCGCCGTAGGTTTTCGTGAGTTTCTCGACCTCTACCATGTACTTTGTTGAATCTTACTCTTAGCCGTCATCCTGAGCCCAGCGAAGGACCTTCTCACGTCAGAACGACTATTGAACGATAACCGTACCAACGACTCATTCTGCGGGCATAAGGTCCTTCGCTGGGCTCAGGATAACAAAACCATTTTGGCAATACTTTATTTCGGCTGCGAAGGCCGCATCTGAATCTCCGAAATCATGGTGGCCTTGGGGGCTTCCAGGGCGTGCACAATGGCCTCGGCAATGTCTTCGGGCTGCATCTTGTGCGGATCGGGTTCCTGGCTAGCTTCCATGCCGCCGAAGTTGGTTTCCACCGAGCCGGGCATCACGCACGTTACGCGCACGCCTTGCTGGCGCACCTCTTTGAATAGCGCGTCCGAGAAGCCACGTACCGCAAATTTGGTGGCGCAGTAGCCCGCCATGTTGGCTGTGCCTGCCGTACCGGCTAGCGAGGCTACATTAATGATATGGCCTTCGCCTTGCTCCTTCATGCGCGGCAGCACCGCCTTGGTGCAGTAGAACACGCCGTGCACGTTGGTAGCAAACATAGCGTGCCAGTCGTCGGACGAGAACCCATCAATTGGCCCCATGTTGCCGATGCCGGCGTTGTTGACCAGCACCTGCACCGCACCCAGCTTATCGATGGTAGCGGAATAGGCTTGCAGTACCGACTGCTCCTCCTGCACGTTGCACTCGAAAAAGTGGAAGTTCTCGTGCTGCAAATCGTCGGGAGCCGAGCGGCTCCAGCCGGCTACTACTGCGCCTTTGGTCAGCAGCGCTTCGGCTGTGGCTTTGCCAATGCCTTTGCTACCCCCTGTGATTATCGCTACCTTGCCGCGTAAGTCCATATGCCTGTCTTGATGTTTCAGATTGCGTTGCTGCCGCAAGTTAACCGCCCTACCCGGCTTTTACGCATCGGATTGGCTAGTAGCTTGCTTTTGTTGCTTACTGCCTGCGGCGACGGCCACGAAACCGACTGCCTGAAAAGCACCGGTCCTATTACCACCGAACGCAGGGAGGTAGCAGCCTTTGAGCAGATCTATATTCATGACAATGTTGAAGTGATACTAGTACAAGACTCAGTGACGTACGCTGAGGTGCGCACCGGTAAAAACTTGCAAGAAGACATCGAACTGACTACCTCGGGCAACCAACTGATTATCAACAACACCAGCCGCTGCAACTGGGCCCGTCGCTACGATACGCCGCGCGAAATCACTGTGCATACACCTTCGGTACTAGATGTTTTGCAGTACGATCAAAGTTCTCTACGCATTCCTGAGCCCTTCCGGGCTGACCGGTTTTTCTACCACTTTCTGGGTGCCGGTGATGCCGATTTGAACCTAGACGTGCAGTACCTGAATATGGATATGTATGAGCTAGGCGACGTGACTCTACGCGGCACCATTACTGGCGACGCGTCGACTGTTCTGGGAGGTAGCGGCACCCTTCATGCTACCAACTTGGCGGCGCGTAACCTCACCCTTCAAACTACCCGCAGCAGCATCGGCGACGCGCACATGCGCGCAACGGACACGCTGCGTGTATATCATGCTGGTGCAGGCACTGTCCATTACCGCGCCCCTACCCCCCACGTGGAGGTGACGGGCAAAGGCAAGGCGGTGGCTGAATAAGGCGAAATAGCAAACGTAAAAACGTCATTCCGACCATTCTGCGCATCAAGCAGAATGGTCGGAATGACGTTCTAATTTCTCTCCTTCCTAAATATCGCCCAGTTGCGGCCGAATTAGTAGTTCTTCCACCACGGCTTGCTCGGAGAGTTGGCAGGTTGCAAACACGGCTTCGGCCAGGTCTTCGGGCTTAATGAACCGCTCGGGGGGTAGGCCGGCTCCAGCCCAGCTGTCGGTATAGGTGGCGCCGGGTAGCACCGCCGTCACGCGGATGTTATGCTCCTTTAGCTCTTCACGTAGGTTTTTGGTGAAGCCGTAGAGCGCGTGCTTGGCAATGCCATAGGAGCCACCGTTGGGGTAGGCCATGAGACTGGCCGTGGAGCAAATAGTGAAAATATGCCCGTGGCGCTGCGCTATCATGCCGGGTAGTAGCGCTTGGGTCACATCGTAGGCGCTTAGCAGGTTGGCGGCCAGCATCTGGCGCAGTTGCTCCCCATCAGCAGGCTCGTCTTGCAGGCGGCCGGGTACGAAGGCACCAGCATTGTGCACCAGCACTTCTACCTCGCCCGGCAGCGCCCGTACAAATTTGCCAAACCGAACTGCGTCGGCATGGTTACTAAGGTCGGCGGGCAGGGTATGCAGCACGGCGCCCGGCGCGGCCTGTTGTACGGCGGCCGCTAGGGTAGCCAAGTCCTCTGCCGAGCGGGCGCAGGTGACGACCGGAAACCCGGCCTGCACAAACCGCTCTACCAAAGCACGTCCAATTCCGCGGCTGCCGCCAGTTACGACGATATTTTTTTGCATTCCTTTGTTTATATGTTGAGGTTTTACGTATGGTGCAACAGGCCTACTTCCGCGTGTGCGCATAGACCTGATTTTTTCGCAAGTTCCTGCTTTTCTCTTTCCGGACGCTTTTTTATGGTAAAGACCTTCGGCTCTTTTCTACTCTTTCTCCAAAGCATGGTTTCCCGCGGCGAGCGGTTCAAAACGCTTTGGGCCCGTACCATCGACGAAGCCATTCTCATTGGGGTCGATTCTGTTTTTATCGTGTCGTTGGTCAGCGCCTTTATCGGGGCCGTAACCTGCGTGCAGATTTCTTACAACCTGATCAACCCGCTCATTCCTAAAGCCACCATCGGCTATATGGTGCGCGAGATGACTATTCTGGAGCTGGCCCCTACTATCACCAGCATTGTGCTGGCCGGCAAAGTAGGCTCTAGCATTGCCGGTGGCCTGGGCACCATGCGCATCACCGAACAGATTGATGCCTTGGAAGTAATGGGCATCAACTCTTCTTCCTACCTGGTATTGCCTCGCATTTTGGCATCGCTGCTGATGTTTCCGCTGCTGGTTATTCTGGCTATGGGCTTGTCCATCATGGGCGGCTACATTGCAGGCACGCTATCGGGCTCTATCTCGGCACAGGAGTACATCGAGGGTATCCGTGAGGATTTCATTCCCTATAACATCCTGTTCGCCCTGATCAAATCGTTGGTATTTGCCTTCCTGATTTCGGCCATCTCGTCTTTCAAAGGCTTCAACACCCGTGGTGGTGCTCTGGAGGTAGGAGCAGCCAGCACCGGCGCCGTTACCAACTCCATTATCGCTATTCTGATAGCCGACTTCGTGCTGGCGGCTGTTCTGTTGTAATTGGCTTTTAGGGACTTGTAGGCTTGAAAACTTGGTTATCCTATCTACCAAGGCGTCAATTCAGGCCATGAGGCCCTAAAATCCCAAGACTTAAAACAATGATTGAGATTCATAATATTCAGAAGTCATTTGACGGAAACGCTGTGTTGAAGGGCATTAACTGCACCTTCGAAACCGGTAAGTGTAATTTGCTGCTAGGTGGTTCGGGTACTGGCAAATCGGTGCTGCTCCAGTGCATTGTGGGTCTGATGAAGCCCGATTTGGGTAGTATCACCTTCGACGGCACTGTTTTCACTAATAACAAGGTGAATATCCGGCAGGAAATCCGCCGCAAAATCGGGATGCTGTTTCAGGGTTCGGCGTTGTTCGACTCCATGACGGTGTATGAGAATACTGAGTTTCCGTTGAAGATGCTGACGCCCGAAATGACCAAAGAAGAGCGCCGCGACCGGGTGGAGTTCTGCCTGAAACGGGTAGGGCTAGAAAATGCCGGCAACAAAATGCCCTCCGAGATTTCGGGTGGTATGAAGAAGCGTGTGGGCATTGCCCGCGCCATTGCGCCCAATTGTACCTATCTGTTCTGCGACGAACCCAACTCCGGCCTCGACCCGCTCACCAGCCTCAAGATTGACGAACTGATTCACGAAATCACGCACGAATACAACATCACTACCGCCATCATCACGCACGACATGAACTCGGTGGTGGAAATTGGCGACCATATTATCTTCTTGCATAAAGGCATGAAGCTGTGGGATGGCGATAAGGACACTATTTTGAACGCCGAAGTACCTGAGCTGAAAGAATTTATCTTTAGCAGTAGCCTCGTGCGAGCCGCTAAGCGTGTGGATGACGAAGGCGGTTTGCAAGATGTACTGGACGACGACCCTGTGCAAGCTAAATAGTCTATAGTGAGGTATCAATAAAAAGGTCCCGCTGCACTAAGAGCAGCGGGACCTTTTTATTGATACTACCAATGGTGCGGGGCTGCGCTCCGTGTCTACTAGTGCAGATTTCTGGCCGGCCATCTTCCGCAGTATTCCAACATGTTGTTCTGACAGTGCAGGCTAGAGGCCTGCGCATAGTAGATACGGGGCATAGCCCCGCGTCATTGCTACTTTATACCCTACCATTGCTCCCGCCGCCGCAGCTCGGTAATGTGCGCTACGTGGTGCTGCCCGTGCCAAGCATACAATACCAGCGCCTGATCGAGCGTGAACGTACGTTGAGAGATAGGGTGATAGAACGTGCGCTGCCACTGCGCCTCCGTGAGCTGCCGCAACAGCGTAGTCCAGCGGATGTGCAGCGCCTCCAGCAGCGCCAGCGATACGGCGGGTTTGGTGGCAGCGGTGTCGGGCAGTTCGGCCCAAGCCTGCTCATCGTAGGGGCTGATGGTAGGGTTATCCTCCGTGAGAGCCAGCTTGAAACGCACGAAGCTATTGAGGTGGCTATCGGGGAGGTGATGCACTACCTGGCGCACCGTCCAGCCGCCGGGGCGGTAGGGTGTATCTAGCTGCGCCGGGCTAAGGCCCGTTACAGCAGCTCGGAGCTGGTCGGATAGCAGGGCCAGTTGGGCCATGTAGGCAATGCGGGCACCTTGCGCTAATGGCTCCGTGGGCAAGGTAGGTTGGCCGATGGGGTAGCGCAAGTCGGGAAGGTCTGTTGTCATGGATTGAGGTGAATTGGGAAACGCAAGGTAGCAGCAAGGCGTCAGTGACGGCCTTCGGGGTAAAACAAAAGCCTCTCCCAAGCTGGAAGAGGCTTTTTTGGCAGTGTCATGGCCGCGTTATTCCTTGTTGCGCTTGTTTAGCTCGTCGCGGATTTTGGCGGCTTTCTCGTAATCTTCTTTTTCCAGTGCCTGGGCCAGCATTTTGGTTAGCTCGTCCAACGACACTTGCCCGCTTGGCTCGCGTGGCTCCGGCGCAGGCTTGCTGCTCGTGGTGTCGTCATCGTCGTCATCATCCTCGTCCGACTCTTCGGGGTTTTCGTCTAAGTCGCTCAAGATGATACCAGCTTCGCTCAGTACGCTTTCTACCGTATAAATCGGCACGCCAAAACGCAGCCCGATGGCAATAGCGTCGCTCGGGCGGGCATCCAACTCGAAAGTAGTAGCCCCATCGGAGCACACAATTTTGGAGTAGAAGACGCCTTCCTTCAAGTCAGAAATTATGACTTCCAGAATGGCTACGTGCACCTGCTCGGCAAAAGACTTGAAAAGGTCGTGCGTAAGCGGACGATTAGGATTTATTTTTTCTATCTGAATCGCGATACTTTGGGCCTCAAACATGCCAATGATGATGGGCAACCGGCGGTTGCCCGTCTTCTCCCCCAAGATCAGGGCAAACGACCCCGATTGGGATTGACTGGAAGAAAGTCCTAGTATCTCGAGCTGAATTTTTTTCACAGGAGAAAGTATGTGCTGGTAATGAGGTGAATGCGCTTAATAGGATTGCAAAGAGCGTTTAATATAGATTACAACGCTCATTATCAATCGGTTTACGCCTTAACCTAGTTCCTTAACGGCTTGGGTTAGTTTCGGTAGTACGTCGAATACGTCGCCAACGATGCCATAATCGGCCGCTTTAAAGAACGGAGCCTCCGGGTCTTTGTTGATGACCACAATCACCTTGGAGGAATTGACACCCGCCAAATGCTGAATGGCGCCCGAAATACCGCAGGCAATGTACAGGTTGGGCGAGATGGTGATGCCCGTTTGGCCCACGTGCTCGTGGTGAGGGCGCCAGTCCACGTCCGATACGGGCTTGGAGCAGGCCGTAGCTGCACCCAGCGCCTTCGCCAGATCCTCAATCAGGTTCCAGTTTTCGGGGCCCTTCATGCCGCGGCCACCCGATACCACTTTAGCAGCTTCGGGAAGCAGTACGCCGCCCGCTTGCTCCTGCATCACCACTTGCTTGGGTGCGTCGGCAAAGTCGGCGTCGGTCAGGTTGGCCGAGAACTTCTCTACCGAGGCAGTTTTGCCGGCTTCCTGCTGGGCTTCAATGGAATTCTTTTTAACAGCAATAATCTTGCGGTCAGTGGTGAGGGCCACATCGGCCAGGGCTTTGCCCGAGAAGGCGCCGCGCTTCACCACAAACTGCCCGCCTTCGGTGCGGGGCAGTTCTACGGCGTTGGTCGCTAGGCTAGCTTTCAACCGAATAGACAGGCGCGAGCCTACCGCAGCACCAATGTTGGAGTTGGCCAGCACCAGCACCTGCGCGCCTTCCTGCTCGGCGGCGGCGGCAATGAGCTTGGTGTATGCACCGTTCACGAAGTCTTTCAGGCGGGGCTCCGCATCATACAGCACTTTGCTGATGCCCTGCTCTCCTAGCTTGGCTAGGTTGCCTTCAGTGGCCTCGCCTACGGCTACGGCTGTAGCTGTGGTGCCCAACTGCTGGGCTACCTGGCTAGCGTAGGTAGCCACTTCCAACGAAGATTTTTTCACTTCGCCGTTATCGCATTCTATAACTACTAATACAGACATGGTTTTGCGTTTTGTCATCCTAAGTGGAGCGAAGGACCTTATCACGTCCGCGCCACTTGAAGTAGGAAAACCAACGAAAGCAGCCGTGATAAGATGCTTCCTTCGTCAGCATGACAGTCAAACTAAATTACCTTGGCCTCGTTGCGCAAGAGCTTGATCAACTCGCCGGCGTTTTCGGCGGGGATAAGCTTCACGCCTTGCTTCTTGGGGGGTAGGGCAAACTCGGTTACCTCCGTGCGAGGAGCATCGCCGGTGGGCTCTACTACCTTCAGGGGCTTGGTGCGGGCCGTCATGATGCCGCGCATGTTGGGGATGCGAGGCTCGCACATGGGCTGCTGGCACGACGCCACGAAGGGCGTGTTCACCTCTACGATTTCCTTGCCGCCTTCAATTTCGCGCTCCAAAGTGGCGTTGTTGCCGCTCATGTCCAGTTTCATAGCCGGCGCTACCGTGGGGATGCCCAGCAGTTCGCCTACCATGCCGTGTACCTGGAAGCCATTGTAGTCGATGCTTTCCTTGCCCATCAGAATCACGTCGTAGCCACCGTCTTTGGCCACGTTGGCAATCTGCTCAGCCACGAAGAAGGCATCTTTCGGCGCGGCGTTCACGCGGATGGCGTCGTCGGCACCGATGGCCAGGGCTTTGCGAATGTTGGGCTCCGTATCGGCCTCGCCTACGTTAAGCACCGTCACGGTACCGCCGCCCTGAGCTTCCTTCAGCTCAATGGCGCGGGTCAGGGCGTATTCGTCCCAGGGATTTATCACAAATTGCACGCCGGCCTTGTTGAACTCTTTGTTGTCGGGCGTGAAGGTGATTTTAGTCGTCGTGTCGGGCACGTTGCTGATGCAAACGAGAAACTTCATTAGGCTGCGTTAGATAGACAAACAATACGGGAAAGCCCCTAATTTCGGGCGAAGATACAGAAAACTCCTACCCGATGGAAAACACACCCAGCCGCCTTTCGCAACTCCTTGCTTTCTACGCCGACGACCCGCACGATGCCTTCACGATCTACGCGTTAGCCACCGAATACCGGGCATCGGACCCACAAAAAGCCATGGAATATTATCAAACACTGCTGGATGAGCACCCCGAGTACGTGGGTACGTATTATCACGCCGGAAAGCTGCTGGCGCAATTAGAAAAGCCCGATGAAGCCGAAAAAGTTTTCCGCAAAGGATTGCAAGTAAGCCGCAAAGCCGGCCAGATGCACGCCGCCAGCGAATTGCAACAAGCCCTTAATCAGCATTTGGGTTTGGATTACGAGGATGAGGTATAAGGTTTTTGATGGGAACTGAGGGCTGAGAACTGAATAGGAACTCAACTACCACTCCTACCTAACTACTCATACGCCCATCCCCTACCCCACCAAGAACCCCCATGAAAATCCTACTGATCGAAGACGAGCCGAAAGTATCCGCGTTTATTCGGCGCGGCTTGGAGGAGGAACACTATGAGGTGGAAGTAGCTTACGATGGTACGTTTGGCCAGCGGCTGGCGCTCACGCACGCCTACGACCTGATTATTCTGGACGTGATTCTACCCAACCAGAGCGGCCTAGAGGTACTGAGAGCTATTCGTCAGCAAGACCAGCAGGTGCCCGTGCTGATGCTGACGGCACTGGGCACGACCACCGATAAGCTCCACGGCTTCGACGGGGGCGCCGACGACTACCTCGTCAAGCCCTTCGACTTCGCTGAACTGCTGGCCCGCGTGAAGGCCTTGACGCGCCGCCGCGGGCAAACCGCCAAAGGGGCGGTGCTCACACTAGCCGACCTCAACCTCGATACAGCCGCCAAAACCGTTACGCGCAACGGCCAACCCATCAAGCTCACCGCCCGCGAGTTCAACTTGCTGGAGCTTTTCATGCGCAACCGCGGTCGGGTGCTCAGCCGCGCCGAAATAGCCGAAAACTCCTGGGAAGAGTCCTTCGACTCCGGCTCCAATGTCATCGACGTGTACGTGAACTACCTGCGCAACAAGATTGACAAGAACTTCCCTACCAAGCTCATTCACACTGTAGTAGGCATGGGCTATGTGCTGCGGGAGGAAGGGTAGGCAAAGGGTATAGAAAGAGTAGAAAGTTTGTCATCCTGCGCTTGCGAAGGGGCTTCTCACGGGTGAACGAGTCGCTGTTAAGATGGTCGTTCTCGCGTGAGAAGGTCCTTCGCAAGCGCAGGATGACAGACGCTTTTCTTTATCCACCCTATTTTCTTAGCCCCCTATCCTCCCCCAACCTTCCTATCCTTCCTACCTTCTTCCCATGACCATCCGCAACCGTCTGACGCTCTTGTTTCTCAGCATGGTAGCTGTTATTCTGGCGGTGGCACTTACGGTGGCGTATGTGCTGCAAGCTCGCTATTCGCAGCGGGAGTTTCGGCAGCGCCTGCGCGACCGGGCGGAGGTGACGGGCTATATTTTTCTGGAACAGGATGAAATGCGGGCTGGGGCTTTTCGGTCGTTTCAGCATCGCTATTTGCAGGCTCTAAACAACGAGGTATTGCAGATTTACGATTCCAACCACCAGGTGCGGTTTCTGGAGGAAGATGAGCGGGTTACGCTATCCGATAAGCTACTGGCCCGCATTGTGGTCGATGGCGAAATGTACTTCACTATTGGCTCGCGGCAGGCCATCGGGTTATTTTACCACGATAACCAGGGCGACTATATTATAGTAGCGGCGGCAGAAAACAAGCTGGGCAGAGCACGCCTGCAAAACCTCGCCCTCATCTTGTCGCTGACGTTTGTAGGCAGCCTGGCCGTTATCTATGTGGCCGGGCGAATCTTTGCGGGGCGGGCGCTGGCGCCCATTGCGGCCGTCAACGACCAGGTGGACCGCATTACGGCCCGCGACCTGCACTTGCGGGTAGACGAAGGCCTGCGCCACGAGCAGGACGAAATTGCCCGGCTGGCCCACACCTTCAACCGCATGCTGGAGCGGCTAGAAGAGAGTTTTGAGGCCCAGCGCACGTTTGTCAGTAATGCGTCGCACGAGCTGCGCACTCCGCTCACGGCTACCATTGGCGAAGTACAAGTGCTCTTAAAGCGCGACCGGGAGCCAGCCGAGTACCGCGAGGCGCTGGCGTCGGTGCTGACGGAGTTGCAGCAGCTGAAAGACCTGATCAACAACTTATTGGAATTTACACAAGCTAGCTTCACCAACTTTACTGGCGACGAGATTCGCTTGGATGAGCTGCTATTCGAAGCCCGCGAAGCCATTATGCCCCCCCAGCGGCAGCGGGTGCAAATACGCTTGGGCGAGTTGCCGTCTGACCCTACCGCCCTGGAAACCACCGGCAACCACCAGCTGCTTGCGCGCGCCCTCACCAACTTGCTGGATAATGCCCTGAAATATTCGGGTAGTGCGCCGGTTACCGTCAGCTTTCACTACGCCGACAGCCGGGTACACATTCAGATAGCCGATCAGGGCATCGGTATTGCTGAGAAAGATTTGCAGCGCATTTTTCAACCCTTTTTCCGGGCCGATAATGCCCGCGGTGTTGTTGGACACGGGGTGGGGCTACCGCTCACGCGCAAAATTATTGAGCTACACGGCGGCCAGTTGCATATTTCCTCCCGCTTGCACGAGGGAACGGTGGTTGATGTGCAGCTGCCTACAGGCAACCCGACTCAATGCTCCACCACACAAGCTACTATTTGATAATATTTCAGCTCAAAAGCGCTACTGTAGGACTACTTGGGTGAGCGGCGACGCCCTGTTTCTGCAACCACAGGCAGGCGGTAGCTACATCATCGAACGTAGTCACTACCATCGGCTTTACGTGAATAAGGATACGCTCTGTGGCATCGCGGTCGGGAAATAGGCGGGGGTAGACCCAGGCAATGTAGCGCAACCCGGCCCCTACCAGCTCCCGCAACCACCATTGGTCCCAGGTCGACAGATCGACGGAGGTGCTGACGATAGTAGAGGTGTCGTTTAGAATTTTGCTGCTGGGCTGCTGGCGCAAAGCTTCCAACAGCAGCAAACCCGCCGCCTGAGACGATTCTTGTGTATGCACTCCCTGCCAATCAGTGTAGAGCCACCGGTTGATTTCATCGTAGTAAATGGATATACCCGGCGTGGTAGCAATCAGACGAAGCTGCATGAGCAAGAGCAATAAGCACTGGTAAGAACTACTGATGATCCGTGTGGACTGACGAAGCTAGTGAATAGAATGAAATTTAACAGAGTGATACTATAATTATTCCTATAAATTTCAATTTACTTTTATTTTAATTATCTCATTAACAAGAATATATTTCAAATATACGGTTTCTAATCCGTTTCTAATCCGTTTCTAATCCAACTCTAATATCAGCCTAATTCCGTCGGAGTACACTTGCATATCCAATTATCAGAACCGGATATGTCTCGCTTTCACTCGCTGCTGTTTTTTCTGTTGTTGCTGACCGGCACTGCCCACGCCACGGCGTTCCTACCCGTGGTGGCCGTGCCCGATACGGCCCAGTTGACCCTCGCTGAAGCCGAGCAGCGCTTCGCCCAAAACAACTTGTTGCTGCTGGCCCAGCGCTACAACGTATCGGCCGCACAAGCGCAGATTCTACAGGCTCGGCTCTGGGACAACCCTACCCTTTCGCTGGAGCAGAATACCTATAACCCCAACACGCGGCGCGCCTTCGACGTGACACGCCGAGGTGAGAGCATTGTGCAGGTGCAGCAGTTATTTGCCATTGCCGGCCGCCGAAAAGCTGCCGCCAACGTGGCCCAGCAGGGCGCTTTGGTGGAGCAGTTCAACTTGGAAGACCTGCTGCGTACCCTCAACTACCAACTGCGCACTACCTTCTTCGACCTGTACTACAAGCAGCAAACCGTCGGCACTTATAACACCGAAATCAACTCGTTTCAGCGGACGCTAACGGCCTACCAGAATCAGTATGAGAAGGGCAACATTGCCCTGAAAGAGGTGATTCGGTTGCGGGCCTTTTTGTTTGACTTGCAAACGGAGCGGCAGGCGCTGCTCTCCGAAATTGCCACGCAGGAATCGGATTTGCGGATTTTGTTGCGCGAGTCGTCGGGCACCTACTTCCGTCCCACGGTCAACGATTCCCGGTTACAAGCCTTGTCGTTAACGGGCTTTTCGGAGGAACAATTAGCCGATACGGCTCAGGTAGCCCGCGCCGATTTGCGCGCCCGCCAGGCCGATGTGGAACAGCAAAACCAAAACCTGCGCCTACAACGCGCCCTGGCAGCCCCCGATCTGGCCGTGGGCTACGTGTACGACCGCGCCGGCAGCTATATCCAGAACTACAACGCCGTGACCCTGGGCGTGGCCGTGCCGATTTTCAACCGTAACCAGGGCAATATCCGCACGGCGCAGGCCCAGATTGAGCAGAGCCGCGCCCAACGTGACCAGCAGCTGCTCACGGTGCGCAACGACGTGCAGGAAGCCTGGCGCCAGGCTCAGCAAACCGACGCGCTCTACCAAACGGCTACCCGCAACATCAGCGACTTTTCGCGCCTGATTCAGGGCATTGAGCAGAGCTACGCCAAGCGCAACATCACCATCGTGGAGTTCCTGGACTTCTACGAGAGCTACAAAAACAACATTGTGCAGCTCAACCAGTTGCGCGCTGCCCGCCTGCGGGCGTTCGAGTCGCTCAATTTCTCGGTAGGACGCACTGTCTTCAACGCCGAGTAAGACTGCCGATACTTTCAACAGACCAAACTAACCGCATACGATATGAACCGCTTTGCCACGTTGGCCTCTACCCTGGCCCTCCCGCTCGCCGTGGGTTTGGCGAGCTGCTCCACCCACACTGAAGCCGAACAGCCGCACAAAGCCGAGGCCGGCTTCTCGCTGTCGGACCAGATGTTGCAGGAGCTGAAGATTGATACGGTGCACGCCGAGCCCGTGCGCGACGAGCTGCTGCTGACCGGCCAGATTGCCTCCAACGGCGACAAAACCGTGAAGGTGTACCCACTGGTAGGCGGCGTGGTAGAACAGCTTTCGGTGGAACTGGGCGACCACGTGACCAAGGGGCAAGTGCTGGCTGTGATTCGCAGCGGCGAAATTGCCGACCTGCAAAACCAGTCGTCTACGGCCGGTTCCGACCTGGATATTGCCCGCAAGAACCTGCAAGTGTCCGAGGATCAGTTCGAAGATGGCCTGGCCTCGGAGCGCGACGTGACCCTGGCCCGCCAGGAGCTGCGTAAGGCCCAGAGCAACGTGGGTAAGAGCCGTAAGCAGCTGAATGTGTACGGCGTATCAGCCGATGGCACTTACACGCTACGCGCGCCCATTTCGGGCTTTATCACGGAGAAAAACGTGACCGACCACATGCAGTTCAACGCCGACAACGTGGGCAACCTGTTCACGGTCAGCAACCTGGACGACGTGTGGATTATGGCCAACGTGTTTGAGTCGGATATCTCGAAGGTGCACCAGGGTTACACCGCCCAGGTAACCACCCTCTCCTACCCCGACAAAGTGTTCACGGGCCGCATCGACAAGGTATTCAACGTGCTTGATCCCGACTCGAAGGTGATGAAGGTGCGCGTGCGCCTCGACAACCCCGGCTACCTGCTCAAGCCCGAGATGTATGCCCAAATCAAGGTAGAGAACACCCAAAACGAGAAGATGCTGGCCGTGCCGGCCCAAAGCGTGGTGTTCGACAAGGACCGCAATTTCGTGATGGTGTTCAAAGACCGCAGCCACATCGAAACCCGCGAGGTGAAGGTAGCCAAGACGGTAGGCGACACCAGCTACGTGGAGTCGGGCCTGCACGACGGCGAGCGAATCATCGCCCAGAACCAGTTGCTGGTGTACGACGAGTTGAATGACTGATTTTTTAGCTGTTAGCTGATGGCTATTAGCTATTAGCTTTTGTGCTACAAATCATCGACCCTACTTCTATAGAAAGCTAACAGCCAACAGCTACCAGCTAAACTCAAATGAATAAGTTCATCCAAGGCATTATTGCCTTTTCGTTGAAGAACCGCGGTTTCATCTTTCTGATGACGCTGCTGGCCATTGTGGCCGGGGTGGTGAGCTACCGGAACACGCCCATTGAGGCGTTTCCGGACGTCACGAACACCGAAATTACCATCATCACGCAGTGGCCCGGCCGCTCGGCCGAGGAGATTGAGAAGTTTGTGACGGCCCCGGTGGAAATTGCCCTGAACCCGGTGCAGAAGAAAACCAGCATCCGTAGCACTACCCTGTTTGGGTTGTCGGTGGTGAAGGTGATTTTTGATGATGGCGTGGACGATGCCTTTGCCCGCGTGCAGGTCAACAACATGCTGCAAGACGTGGACCTGCCCGACGGCGTAGACCCCGAGGTGCAGCCGCCCTACGGTCCTACCGGCGAAATTTACCGCTACACGCTGGCTAGCAAAGACAAAACCGTGCGCGAGCTGAAAGTCTTGCAAGACTGGGTGATTGAGCGCAACCTGAAAGCCGTACCCGGCGTGGCTGACGTGAACAGCTTCGGCGGCGAAGTGAAGGACTACGAAATCAGCGTGAACCCCAGCAAGCTCCAAGACTTCGGCATCTCGCCGCTGGATTTGTACAACGCCATTCAGCGCTCGAACATCAACGTGGGCGGCGACGTGATTAACGCCGGACAGCAGAACTTTGTGGTGCGCGGCATCGGCCTGCTCAACAACATCTCCGACATCAACAACACCGTTATCAAGAACGTGAACGGGGTAGGGATTCTGGTGAAGGACGTGGCCATTGTGCACGAGTCGGCCCTACCCAAGCTGGGCAAGGTAGGCCGCAACTACGACGACAACATGGTGGAAGGCATTGTGGTGATGCGTAAGGGCGAAAACCCCTCGGAAGTTATTGCCGCTTTGAAAGCGAAAGTGACGGAGCTAAACGAGAAGATCCTACCCTCCGATGTGAAGATCAAGACCTTCTACGACCGCCAGCAGCTGATTGACTTCTCCACGGAAACCGTGATTCACAACCTGCTGGAGGGCATTATTCTGGTAACGGTTATCGTGTTCGTGTTCATGGCCGACTGGCGCACCACGGTGATTGTGTCGGTGATTATCCCGCTCGCGCTGCTGTTTGCCTTCATCTGCCTGCGGCTGAAGGGCATGTCGGCCAACCTGCTGAGCATGGGTGCTATCGACTTTGGTATCATCATCGACGGGGCCGTGGTGATGGTGGAAGGGCTCTTTGTGGCCCTCGACCACAAGGCGCACGAGGTAGGCATGGAGCGCTTCAACAAGCTCTCGAAGATGGGCCTGATCAAAAAATCTGGCCGGGAGATGGGCAAGTCGATTTTCTTCGCCAAAGCCATCATCATAACCGCCCTCCTACCCATCTTCTCCTTTGAGAAGGTAGAAGGCAAGGTGTTTTCGCCGCTGGCCTGGACGCTCGGTTTTGCCCTGCTTGGCGCGCTTATTTTCACGCTGACACTGGTGCCGGTGCTGGCTTCGATTCTGCTCAAAAAGAATGTGCGCGAGAAGGACAACTTCTTCGTGCGCGGCATCAACCGCGGAGCACAGCGCTTCTTTGCGTTCACCTACGCCCGCAAAACGGCTAGCTTGTTGGTGGCTACGGTGGTGGTAGTGCTGGGCTTGGGCGCCTTCCACTTCCTGGGTTCGGAGTTCCTACCCGAGTTGAACGAAGGCTCGATCTATGTGCGCGCACAATTGCCGCTGAGCATTTCGCTGGATGAATCGAACAAGCTCTGCAACGAGATGCGGCGGGTGTTCCTGAGCTTCCCGGAGGTAGGCGACGTGGTGAGCCAGACCGGCCGCCCCAACGACGGCACCGACCCCACCGGGTTCTACAACAACGAGTTTCTGGTGCAGCTCAAGCACACCCCGGAGGTAGAAGCCGAAATGAAGCACAAGGACAAGCGCGAGGCCCTGATTGAGCACATGAAGCAGAAACTGGCCCGTTTCCCCGGCGTGGATTTCAACTTCTCGCAGCCCATCACCGACAACGTGGAAGAGGCCGCCTCGGGCGTGAAAGGCTCCATTGCCGTGAAAATCTATGGCACCGACCTGAAACTGATGGAAGCCAAAGCCCGCCAGGTATACGACGTACTGAAAGACATCAAAGGCATCGACGACCTGGGCGCGCTACGCAACATCGGGCAGCCCGAGCTGCACGTGGAGCTGGACGAGCGGCGCATGGCCCAATACGGCGTGAGCAAAGCCGACGCCAACGCAGTGCTGGAAATGGCCGTGGGCGGCAAGCAAGCCACCCAGATGTACGAGGGCGAACGGAAATTCCCCATCGTGGTGCGTTACGAGGAAGGCTTCCGCCAGTCGCCTACCCAGATTGCGGCCCTGATGGTGCCTACCATGAACGGCAACTCCGTGCCGCTATCGGAAATTGCCACCGTCTCGGACGTGAACGGCCCCTCCCTCATCTACCGCGACGACAACAAGCGCTTCTCGGCCGTGAAGTTCAGTATACGGGGCCGCGACATGGGCTCTACCATCGAGGAGGCCCAGCGCAAGGTAGATGCCGTGGTGAGCCTACCCAAAGGCTACAGCATGAAGTGGACCGGCGACTTCGAAAACCAGCGCCGTGCCACCCAGCGCCTCACGCAGGTAGTGCCCATTTCGCTGGCACTCATCTTCTTCATCCTGTTCATCTTGTTCGGCAATTTGAAAGACGCCGGGCTGGTGCTCCTAAACGTGCCGTTCGCCATCATTGGCGGCATTGCGGCGCTGCTCATCACGCACACCAACTTCTCTATCTCGGCTGGTATTGGCTTCATTGCCTTGTTTGGTATCTGCATCCAAAACGGCGTGATTCTGATTTCGGTGTTCAAGCAAAACATGCTGAAAAAGATGAGCCTCGACAACAGCATCCACGAAGGCGTGACCTCCCGCGTGCGCCCCGTGGTGATGACGGCCCTCATGGCCACCATCGGCCTGATGCCGGCGGCCATCAGCACCGGCATCGGCTCCGAAACCTCCAAGCCACTGGCTATTGTGGTAATCGGCGGCCTGATTACGGGCACCATTCTCACGCTGTTCATCTTCCCGCTCATCTT
The DNA here is from genome assembly GCF_014217645.1 of Hymenobacter sp. NBH84. Taxonomy (NCBI): domain Bacteria; kingdom Pseudomonadati; phylum Bacteroidota; class Cytophagia; order Cytophagales; family Hymenobacteraceae; genus Hymenobacter; species Hymenobacter sp. NBH84. The sequence continues at coordinate 1,029,142 of NZ_CP043644.1, read as the reverse complement.
CGAGCGCGCCTACCGCGCCGAGCATACGCATTACGGTGATGATCCAGCGCTGCGCCAGCACCACCGCAAGCCGGCGCTGGTGGGAGCGTAGGCCCAGCAGAAAACACGAAACCCCAGTACCGGAAGGCGCTGGGGTTTCTGGTTTCTGAGTGATAGCTACTCCCCACTGGGCACGGGTAGGGCCGTGCCAATAGCCACAGGTGTCCCGAAATCGGGCATGCCGTCGCTTTTCCAGGTGAAGGGCTGCATGCGGGGCGTACGGGAGTTGCTGCACCCCTGTCCCGTCATTGGGTTGGCGTGGTAAATCAGCCAGTCCTGGGTGCCGTCTTTCGACTTGAAGAAGCCGTTGTGGCCGGGGCCGTAGGCCTGGTTAGCGGGATTTTTGGTAAAGACCGGGGTAGCCGTTTTGGTCCAGGAATCGGGTTTGAGCGGGTCGGCGGTGCTGGAGGCCGTGAGTAGGCCCAAGGCGTAATCGTCGGTGCTGCAATGGCTGGCCGAGTACACGATGAAGGTTTTGTCGCCGTGCTTCAGCGCCTCTGGGCCTTCGTTCACGAAGACAGGGCCGTTTTTTTCCCAGCTGTAGGTGGGCTGAGAAATCTCTACCCGCTCGCCGGTGAGGGTGGTGGGGCTACTCATCTTGGCGATGTACAAGCGCTGGGTTTCGTTTTCTACCCCGCCGCCAAAGTCCTTGTGGCCCGACCAAACAAAGTAGCGCTGCCCGTTCTGCTCCAGCACGGTGCCGTCGATGGCCCACTTATCGTCGGAGGTAGCTACTTTGCCTATTAATGACCACGTGCCGGTAGTAGGGTCAGCCGCCGGATTTTCCAGTACCCAGGTGCGGTGGCCGCCGCGGCACATCGGATCGGCGCTGAAGTACACATACCACTTGCCATCGAAGAAGTAGATTTCCGGTGCCCAGATGTCGCGGTAGCTGCCGTTGGGCGTCCAGATCACCTTTTCCGGGGCCGAGCCTACCTCCGACATCTTGGCGGTTTTGCGCAGGCGCAGGTCGCCGCCCGAGGTGCTCATGTAGTAGTAGAAACCGTCTTTCTGATACACCCACGGGTCTGGCCCCGAGGAGAGCAGCGGATTTTTGAAAGTGGCTGCCCCGGTAGTAGGCGGCGTGACGGGCGGCGTGGGCGTGGGTGTAGGATCCGAAGACGAGCCACCACCGCAGGCCATAACGCTCACCGTAACACTCCAAAGCAGAAATCGGCGGATGAAATTGTTAGCTAGCATATCGAAGAAAGAAAAGGAAGAACGAGAAAATACATATAAAAAAAGCCGCCGCACCCGTTGCAGGCGCGGCGGCTTTTTGTGGCATCATTACCAGCCTGGATTTTGCTGTAGTTTGGATAAATCAATGTCTTGTTGCGGAATAGGTAGCAAACGCGACTTATTCAACTCAAAGTTGTTGAAGTCAGGGTCGCGGCTTTTCAGCTGGCTTATTCCTGCCTGATCTTTTAGCAAGCCCCAACGTTGCAAGTCAAACCAGCGCAGGCCCTCGCCGGTAAGCTCGGTAATACGCTCGTGCATCAGCTGTGTGCGCAAGCTTTCACGATTGAAGTTACCCGCTACCAACGGTGCTAAGCCGGCACGCTCGCGCACTTGGTTGATAAGGGGAATAGCATCACTTGTTCGGCTTTGCTCATTTAATGCTTCGGCTTGTAGCAGCAGCACATCGGCATAGCGCATCACCCGAAAGTTGATGGGCGAATCGAAGTTCTCTGTGTTGCGGTAATAGTCGGTTTGATATTTACGCCAGTAGACACGCTGCCTATTCGCAAGATCAGGGTAGCGCGACCAGTAGCCTCTGCCATATACAAGCGTATCAGCATCAACAGGTAGCGCAGTGGCAAACTGCCGGCGATTGTAGAAAACGGTAGCCGCCAGGCGCGGATCGCGAGTTCCAGCGGCAGTGCCTTCTTTCAGGAACTCATTCACTACCCAGGTGCGCACTTCCCCATCGCTATACCCTACGCCGAGCGGCCCAAAGAACTGCGAGCGTTGGCCGCCTTCTGAGGAAGTGGCATCGTCGCCATCATTACCGCCAAGCTTAGCGTCCGAATACTGTACTTCAAAGATAGATTCCGAGTTGTTCTCCGAAGTGTGACGGAAATTATCCGTGTATGCGCCGGTCAGGCTGTATTTACCAGAACCTATTACTTTTTGAAACTGGGCGCTGGCATCAGCCCAACGACCATTCTGCATATATGCTTTTGCCAGCAAGGTACGGGCTGCTCCTACCGTTGCCCGGCCTAAGTCGTTGCCAGCGTACGTGTCATATAAATTAGGGGCAGAATCGGAGCCTATTGCTTCCTGCAAATCGGTGTATACTTGCTCCCACACCTGTGCTTCTGTTGCTTGCCCTGACAGTGCAGGCGGATCTATTGGCTCTAGCACCAACGGCACATTACCATAGAGCGACGCTAGATTGAAGTAGAACAGCGCGCGCAGGAAGTGCGCTTCGGCCACTACTCTTCTTTTCAGTCGGGCGTCCATCTCAATGTTAGGCACATTTGCCAACACTTGGTTGGTGCGCCAGATAGCCCGGTAATGGTCGCGCCAGATATTTTGGTTTACCTCGAAGTTGTAGTTGGTGATGATAAACTTCGTGAAGTTGGATAGCTCGCCCCAAGGACTGTTACTCAGCCCCTCGTCGGAGCGCAAGTCATAAGCAAAGTTGAGCCACCGGCGGTAGGTACCCAGTTGCTGCAAACCACTGTAGGCAGCATTAATGCCTTTTACCGCATCGTTGTCGTTGCGCCAGAACAGCTCCGTTACGGTTTCGTTGGGGTTCGTCTGGTCTAGCAGATCTTTTTCGCACCCAGTAGTCAGCAGCAAACCGCCTACCAGTGCAGCAATATGAAGAGGATATCGTTTCATGGAATTTCGAAAGAAGAAAGCTTAGAAGCCAAGCTGTATGCCAGCCGTAAACGTGCGGATGTTGGGGTAGCTGCCGTCGTCTACTCCACGTGCCAGGGTGCCAGCACCGGCTGTTTCGGGGTCATAGCCTTTGTATTTGGTGATGGTAAATATGTTCTGCCCTGTTACATACACCCGCAGGCTGCCTACCCCCTTCAAGCGCTCTAGCGCCGTAGCCGGAATGGTGTAGCCGAGTTGTACCGTTTTCAGGCGTAGATAAGACCCATTTTCCAACCACCGGGTAGAGTTCAACCGAGCATTCTCACCCGCCGATGCCCCAGAAATAATAGCGCGCGGGGTGGTAGTAGAAGGATTCGTTGTTGTCCAAGGGTTCAGGTCGCTACGGTAGTTGCTGTTGTCATCCAGGCGGTCGAGCCACCAGCGGCTAAGGTTCAGAACATTATTGCCCTGCACTCCCTGGAAGAAAGCCGTCACATCGAAGTTGGCATAGCTGGCATTCAGATTCAGGCCATACTGGATTTTCGGGAATACCCGTCCAACGTGTTGAATGTCTTCTGTAGTAATTACCCCATCGCCATTCACATCTTTGTACCGAACATCACCGGGTTGGGCATTGGGCTGGGCACTGCTGGCAATGTCTTCGCCTTGCTGGAAGATACCATCGAACTGGTAGAGGTAGAAAGATCCAAGTTCATACCCGGCTTCTGTGCGTGCCAGCTCGAAATTGTTAAAATTGTTCGAGAAGAAGAATGGATTACCTGCTGCGTCATTTAAACGCGTTACTTTATTACGAATCGTGGTCAGGTTACCACTAACGCCATATTTAAACGTACCACGGCTTTCATTGTAGCCTAAGGCTAGCTCAAAGCCTCTGTTTTCCAAGCGCCCAATAGGCTGGTAGGGGTTGGCACCATCATTACCATAGATTAGCGCGATGGGTGGGTCGACTAGCGCGTTACGAGTTTGCGATACGTAATAATCAGCTGACAATGTGATACGGTCTTCCAGGAAGCCGGCATCAAACCCTATGTTCGCTGTGCGGCGCTCTTCCCACGTAATACCTGGGCTAGCTAAGGCCGTTTGAATCTGACCATTCAGGATAGTTTGGCTAGGCCCCAACGGATAGTTCACATTGGGATTGATGGTCCCCTGATAACGGTAGGATCCTCCGTAAGCGCCGCCAATAAAGTCGTTGCCTAAGCCGCCATAACTAGCACGTAGCTTCAGGTTGCTGATTTTATCGTTTAAGCCTTCAAAGAATGCTTCGCGTGAGATACGCCAACCGGCTGAAGCCGCCCAGAAAGTACCCCATCGGTCAGCGAAACGTGAAACCCCATCTCGGCGGATAGCCCCCGTGAGCAGGTAGCGCTGTTTGTAATCGTAAGTACCCTGGCCAAAGAAGGATTGTTTAGCCCAAGTGTATTGATTGCCCTCTACCTGTGGGGCGGTACTACCAGCGCTCAGCGCCCAGTTGTAGTTGGGTCCGACGCCATAGTCGTTATTTCGACCGCGTGTAAACTCATTGTGCTGACGCTGTACGCTATAACCAGCTACTGCTGTCACATTATGATCTCCAAAGCTTTTGTCAAACGTCAAGGTATTTTCAGCTAGCCCAAAAAGCTCATTCCCTTGGTTTTCGGCATAGTACGACGGGTTATCAGGGTCGCCGAAGCGCCAGAAGCCGTATTGCCGCTTTTCCTGGTCATGGTAGGCATGATACTCCGTAGCTAAGTTCAACCGGTAGCGCAGGAAGCTGAAAATGTCGAACTCACCGTAGATGCTCCCTTGTAACCGGTTGGAAGTACCCGTGTTGTTAAACAGCTTTTGCAGTGCAATCGGGTTGGTGCCGTACGTTGGCGCATTGTTATCCCCATACCCGAAACCACCCGGATGCGTGTTGTCATACACCGGAATGACAGGCAGCATTCGGCCCAGATCGTTGAAGGGCGTGCCATTTAAGCGGGTTTGGTTGGTCCGCGTCAGCAGAGCACTTTCGCCTACCCGTAGGCGTCCGCGGGTGAAGCCGGAATTCAGACGCATGCTGTAGCGCTCGAACTTCGGCCCAACTACTGTTCCCTTCTGGTTGAAATAACCAGCCCCTATCAGAAAATTGCTGGATCCTTTTTCGCCGTTATTGCCACCCGAAAAGCTCAGGTTATAGTCTTGTACTGATCCTTGCTTTATAAACTCTTTCTGCCAATCGGTATCTACTATCTGCCCATTCGGATCTAACTCCCCGTTGGCATTACGACGCGGCAGTGCATTGGCAAAGGGTAAGCGAGCAACACCTGCGTTGTCGTGCGCTTGGTTGTTGATGTTGGCCCACTCCTGTGCATTCATCAGATCATAGGTCTTCCGAATGTTTTGCACCCCGGCGTAGGCGTTGAAGTTAATGGCTGGGGTGCCCGCCTTACCACGCCGCGTAGTGATGATGATGACACCGTTGGCTCCGCTAGATCCGTAGGGAGCCAGAGAAGCCGCGTCTTTCAGCACCTGTACACTTTCTACATCTTGTGGGTTAAAGTCGCGTAGGTTGGTTGTCCACAGACCATCAACCACATAGAGTGGCCCACCACCACTGGAAATAGACCCTACTCCTCGAATGTTCACCACAGGAGCTTGACCTGGTATACCTGTATTGGTAACCTGCACACCGGCTAGGCGCCCTTGAATAGCCTCGCCCAGGGTAGCTACAGGCGCTTGCTTCACCTCGCGCGCTCCCACAGAGGCCACGGAGCCCGTTACATCCTCGCGCTTCTGCGTGAGGTAGCCCACTACCACCACATCGTTCAGCGTCTGGGCATCGGGTGCCAACGAAATGTTAACAGAAGTACGGCCATTCACGGCTACCTCCTGGCTGGTGTAGCCCACGAAAGAAAAAACCACGGTAGCATTGTCTGGTACCGTAAGAGTATACCTACCATCAGCATCGGTTTGGGTGCCATTGCTGGTACCTTTTACAACTACGTTTACACCGGGTAGGCCCGTACCTGTTTCATCTACTACTCGGCCCGATAGGGCTACATCAGCCACTTCAACCGCATCGTGGGTTGCAGTGCGTGCTACTGGCGGCGCTGCGGCCGCCAACGTCATCGGCAAACAGCAGAGTAGCGAGGGTAGCGCTATCTGCTGTAGGTAACGTACATTCTTTTTCATGAGGGATAACTAAAAGGGAAGTGGGAATGGGAAACTTCTTGCAAACGTTTGCTTATAAATCGTCAATAAAATATTCGCAAACGTTTGCACATAAGCAGAAAAAAAGGCCTTAGAGCGCAAATCAACGTACTGATAACGGGAATTTACCAAGATACCGGGTAACCAAGCGAGTCAAAAGAGCACCACCTTGCGCGAAAGAATAAATGCAATTTTAGGTGTTCAGTGCGCTAAATTCAACATTTTACGTTAAATAATTATAATTTAAAGCATTCTATAAGTCTTTGACAGGGAAGTATTGGACTTATAAACCACTACTGACAAAAGACTTATCAACTCTTGAGAACTATTTACTGACAATCGGACAAACGTTTGCGTAAATTTTGTTCTTTTGCATTCATCCTTCTGTTCCATTTACTCTCTGTAATATGCTTTCAGCTACCGTTGAGGCCGCTTTTCGGCAACACTTTTCTGCTACTCCCCTATTGATCCGAGCACCGGGCCGGGTCAATCTGATCGGGGAACACACCGATTACAACAACGGCTTTGTGTTGCCGGCAGCCATCGATAAGGAAATCTGCTTTGCCGTGGCGCTGAATGACCAGTTGGAAGCGCGCTTGTATTCCGTAGATCAGGAGGAGCACTACGTAGTGAACCTGAAGGATGTGCAGCCGGGCAAAACCCAGTGGGCCAACTACCTCAAAGGTGTGGTGGCAGGATTTCAACAGCGGGGCGTTACGGTGCCGGGCTTCGATTGTGCTTTCGGCGGCAACGTGCCCATTGGGGCTGGCTTGTCGTCGTCGGCGGCGGTGGAGTGCGGACTGGCGTTTGCGCTAAATCAGCTGCTTGCTGCCGGTTTCAGTCGGATGGAGCTGGCCCTAATTGGGCAGCAGGCCGAGCACCAGTTTGCGGGCGTGCGCTCCGGCCTGATGGACCAGTTTGCCAGCCTATTCGGCAAAGCCGACCACGTAGTGCGCCTCGACTGCCGCTCGCTGGACTACGAGTATTTCCCGTTCGACACCGCTACCTGCCATATTGTATTGTGCAACTCCGGCGTGAAGCATTCCCTGGCCAGCTCGGAGTACAACACCCGCCGCCAGGAGTGCGAGAAGGGCGTACAGATTCTACAGCAGTACTACCCCGAAATCGAAAGCCTACGCGATGCTACCCTGGCACAACTAGAGCAGCACCGCGAGGAGCTGGGCGATGTAGTATACCGCCGCTGCACCTACGTGGTGCGGGAAAACCAACGCGTAGAAACCGCCTGCCAGCATTTGGTGCAGGGCGACCTAGCCGCATTTGGACAGGAGATGTACGCCTCACACGCCGGACTGCGCGACGATTACGAAGTGAGCTGCCGCGAGCTGGACGTGCTGGTGGAAATTGCCCGCGAAACGCCCGGCATTCTGGGCTCCCGTATGATGGGCGGCGGGTTTGGCGGCTGCACCATCAACCTGGTGCCTACGGAGCTGGTGGACAGTTTCTGCGAGCGGGCAGCGGCTGAATACCAAAGCCGCCTAGGCTTGCACTTGGAGACGTACAAAACCTCCATTGTGGCCGGGGTAGAAGCGTTGCCAACTACCATAGAATCGGAGCGGAAGCCAGATAGCCGACGCTAGCCTGTTGCCATTTTCGGCGGAGGCGGCGCTACCTACGTATGCTTCCTACCCCACCGGCGCCCGCGTAGGGCCTGTTTTTCACCTTTCAGATTCCAGACCGTTATGGCTGAATTCAACTTCAACGACCACCCCCATCGCCGCTTCAACCCCTTGCTGGGGGAGTGGATGCTGGTTTCGCCCCAACGCTCGAAGCGGCCGTGGCAGGGCCAGCAAGAAGAGCCCGACCGGGCCGAGCGCCCCGCTTACGACCCTACCTGCTACCTCTGCCCCGGCAACGTGCGCGCCAACGGCGAGCATAACCCGCAGTATACCGGCACCTTCGTGTTCGACAACGACTTCGCCGCCCTGCAAGCAGATGTACCTGCTGGCGACCTGAACGTGGAAGGACTGCTGCAAGCCAAGGCCGAATCGGGAGTAGGGCGCGTGATTTGCTTCTCGCCCCGCCACGACCTCACCCTACCCGAAATGAGCGTGGAGGCCATCCGTGGGGTAGTGGATGTGTGGGTGGAGCAGTTTCAAGAGCTGGGCGCCCAAACGGACATCAACTACGTGCAGATTTTCGAGAATAAAGGCTTTATGATGGGCTGCTCGAACCCGCACCCGCACGGCCAGATCTGGGCGCAACGCCACGTGCCCGGCGACCCGGCCAAAGAAACCGTGCAGCAAGAAGCGTATTACAAGGAGCACGGCAAGACCCTGCTGGCCGATTACCTGGCCCTAGAGCTACGCACCAAAGAGCGGGTGGTAGTTGAAAATGACCACTTTGTGGTGTTGGTGCCTTTCTGGGCAGCCTGGCCCTACGAAACCCTGGTGCTGCCACGCCGCGTGGTGCAGGATATCACCCAGCTATCGGATGAGGAGCGCACAGCCTTCGCCGACATCATCCGCCGCCTCACCATTCGCTACGACAACCTGTTCCAGACCTCGTTCCCGTACTCCGCCGGCCTGCACCAGCGCCCCACCGACGGCCAGGAGCACGAAAGCTGGCACCTGCACATGCACTTCTACCCGCCGCTACTACGCTCGGCCACCGTGCGCAAGTTCATGGTAGGCTACGAATTGCTGGCCGAAGCCCAGCGCGACATCACCGCTGAGTACGCCGCCCAGCGCCTCCGCGAGCTGCCGGAAGTGCATTACAAGGCTAATTTGTAAGTCAGAGACTGCCTGTCATCCTGAACGCAGTGAAGGACCTTATCACGTTGAACGAGTCGTTAATACGATAATAGTTCAGCGTGATAAGGTCCTTCACTGCGTTCAGGATGACAGATTTTATATCCTTCCCTCGCTCACTTCTCCCCGCTCGGCCGCGCCAGGGGCGTACCCGTCGCTACCGGCACGCCGAAGTTGGGCGTACCGTCGGCGTTCCAGGTGAAGCGTTGGGCGCGGGGCGAGCGGAACCCGCCGCAGCCTTGGCCGGGCTGGTTGTTGGCGTGGTAGAGAATCCAGTCCTGCTTGCCGTCCGGCGACTTGAAGAAGCTGTTGTGGCCGGGCGCGTACACGCCGTTAGTGGGGTTGGCTTGAAACACCGGCTCGGGGCTTTTGGTCCAGCTTTCGGGCTTGGTCAGGTCGCTTTTGGCGGAGGCCGTGAGCATCCCAAGCTTGTAGGAATCAGTCCAGCACCCGCTAGCGGAGTAGATGAGGTAGAGCTTATTGCCGTGGCTAAGCACCTCGGGGCCTTCGTTCACATCTACGTGGGGCGGGTTGCTGGTGGCGCCCAGGTCGCCGTCCTTTTCCCAGGGGTAGGTAGGGGTAGACACCAGCACACGCGGGCCGTCTATGGTCCAGGGGTTTTTCAGGTGGGCCAGGTAGATGTTCTGGCGGCCATTCACGTCGCCTTCCCACCCCGACCATACCATATACAGCTCCTTGTTGTGCTCGAAAATGGAACCATCAATAGCCCACTTGTTGGTAGCGTCGGTGAGCTGGCCTTTGTCGGTCCAGGTGCCTTGCAACGGGTCGGGCGAGTCGTTTTCGAGTACCCAGAGGCGGTGCGTTTGGTTGTTGCCAGCATCGGCGGCATAGTACACGTACCACTTGCCGCGCAGGTAGTGCAGCTCCGGCGCCCATATTTCGCGGGAGTTGGGGCCAGTGGCGGGAGGCGTCCATACCACGCGCTTCTCGGCCGTACCCAACTGGCTCAGCGACTTGGTTTTCCAGAGCGTAATGTTCCGGCCCGTGGTGTGTGTGTAGTAGTAATAGCCGTCGTGGTAGATGCTCCACGGGTCGGCGCCGGAGGGTAGCAGCGGATTAGTGAAAGTAGCCTCTGGAGCTGTAGTCGTAGCAGACGCATCGGCGGGGGCGGTAGCAGCCGGGCGGGTGCAGCCCCCTACCCCGCCTAGCAGTGCTACGCTCAGCAGCAAGCTGCTCAGCCACCGCACAGGTGCTATGCTTCTCATTGGAGGGAGCGTGCGTAAGGAAATTAACAGAGTCATAGCTTATTTACCGTTCAGCTTTTTGATGAGGTCGGCTTCATCCTGGCGGTAGGGCGTGCCGTCTTTGCGGAACACTTCGTGGAACCACTCAATGGGCTCCGAGCCATCGGCCAGGGGCGTATCCCAGGCGTATTTTGTGTTGGTTTTGCCGTCAACCAAGCCCCAGTTGATGGCGCCTACGTTCTCTTTTTTCAGCATGGGCATGGTGGTGGCGAAGCGGCTGTTGCGCGGCCGGGCCATATACTCGGTACAGATCAGTGGGCGGCCGTTGGCTTTCAACAGCTGCACTACCCGGCGGTGCCAGGCTTCTTCCTCGTAATCGTGGTAGGTCACCACATCGGAATGGCCGAGCTGAAAGGCGTTCAGCTTCTCAAAGTCCCAGTTCCACAGGCCAACGCTCAGGGGCTGCGAAGGGTTGACTTCGCGGGCCCAGGCAAAGGTGTTGCGCAGCAGCGGCAACGACGTATCGCCCTTACCGGAGTTGCCGGGCTCATTGTATAAGTCCCAAAGCAAGATGCGCTTATCATTGGCAAACGTGCGCACCACGTCCTGCACGTAGGGCTTCAGGGCCATGAAGGTAGCCGAGTCGCGCGAGGCCGGGTCGCCGGGGTCCTGCACCCAACCCGAGTTATGAATACCGGTTTTGGGCGCCGGCTGTGTGCCGGGCTGCGACGTCTTGTTCCAACAGTCATCAAAAAACACGAAAATCGTCTGGATGTGGTGCTTGTCGGCAATAGCCAGGTAGTCGTTCATGCGTTTCTTGAAGCCCGCCTGGTCTTCTTTCCAGGCCACGCTGTGTAGAAACACGCGCATGGCGTTGAAGCCGATACCCTCGGCCCAGCCTAGCTCCTTATCGATGGTAGCGGGGTCGAAGGTTGCGGCCTGCCACATTTCCAGTTGGTTGATGGCCGTGCTGGGCGTGAAGTTGGCCCCATTAATCCAGGGATGTTGCTTGTACCAGGCGTTGGCCTTGTCGGCCGACCACATCTGGCCGGTGGTGGCCGTAGCTACGGCGCGGCTTTTGGTCTTGGCTTTCGTCTTTTGCGCCTGCGCGCCGGTGGTCGTCAGCAGCGCCAACGACAGATAGAGCAATAGTTTTTTCATAGGGTAGGGAAAGTGGGAATGGAAAGATGAAAAGCGAAAAGGCGAATTATCTGTCATTTCGAACGCAGTGAGAAATCTGAGGTCTGTCAGTAGCTGACGATTCCACCAGTTGCAAGCATCAGATTTCTCACTGCGTTCGAAATGACAATCCCTACCCTACCGACCCGCGGGCCAACGCAGGGGTGTTTCCAACGAAACCGGCACGCCGAAATCGGGCGAGCCATCGGGGCGCCAAGTGAAGGGCTGCATACGGGAACTACGGCCCTCACATTTGCCATCGGCCTGTGATTTCGCGTGGTACACTAGCCAGTCCCGACCGTCGGGCGACTTGGCAAAACCGTTGTGGCCGGTGCCCCACACGTGGTTTTCAGGCGAGGGTTTGAACACCGGCTGCGGTGCCTTGGTCCACGACTCGGCCCGGAGCGGGTCTTGGCCTTTTGCGGCAGTCAGCATGCCCAGCGAGTAGTTGTCGTCCCAGCAGGCGCTGGCCGAGTACACAATAAACAGCTGGCCTTTTTTGCCCTGCAAGAACTCCGGTCCTTCCAGAATCTGCCTACCCCCGCCTTTTTCCCACGCGTAGGTAGGACGGGCGATGATGGCTTCTTTGCTTTGATCAATCGTCCAGGGGTTTTGCAGGGGCGCAATGCAGAGCACGCTTTGCGGCCCCACGTAAGCCGAGTAGAGAAAATACTGCTTGTCGCCGTGTTTGAATACCGAGCCATCGAGGCCAGTATACTTCGTGTTCACTTTGCCTTTGTCTACCCACTGGCCCCGGGTAGGGTCGGCCGAGGCATTTTCCAGCACAAACACGTAGCGGTGGTCATCGTCGGGGTGGGCTTTGTCGGCGGCGGTGTAGTAGAGGTACCACTTGCCCTGGAGGTAATGCAGCTCTGGCGCCCATATCTGGGTGGAGTTAGGACCGGTGGCTGGTGGCATCCAGACCGTAACGGGCTGCGCTTTCCCTACCTCGCTTAGCTGCTGGGTTTTCCAGAGTGCGATGCGGTTGCCGAGCGTATTGGTGTAATAGTAGTACCCGTTGCGTTGCGCTACCCACGGGTCGGGGCCATTGGTTTGCAATGGGTTCGTGAAAGATTGTTGGGCCCACGCTTTTGCTGGCAGCACCACCACTAGCAGGCTCAGAGCTACGCCATACCGCAGTGCCTGCCATACATGCCGGGCAACCAGCTTGCTGGGTTGGCCATGGTGATAAGACAAGCTGGTGGAAGGTTGAACTGTGCTATATTTCATGCAAACGTTTGTCTGAAAACCCAAGAACAATAGTGTATCGAAACAACAGGTTGACTGTTTATAGAAACTGTCTGATGAGATTTCGCATTACATTACTACCCGCGCTAATCAGGATGCATATTTCTATTTGTGGAGTCCTATCCAGATAAGAATCTGCAAGCTAACCGACTTTACCCAATGATGCAAACGTTTGCATATTCGGTGAAAAATGCGCCTATTTGCTGAGAGTATCTACATCACTTCTTGCCTTTTATGCTTTCTCGTCGTCATTTTCTGCAACAGTCAGCTGCTGGCTTGGCTGCGCTGGCTCTTGCTCACCAACAGGTTATGGGTGCGGCCCGCACGTATACCAACCCCGTCTACTCTGGCTCTTTTCCCGACCCTTTCGTGCTACGCCACGGCAAGCGCTATTATGCTTTTGGTACCACTGGCCAAAGCCGCACGAGTGATGGCCGTATTTTCTCGCTGCTTACTTCTGACAATCTAATTGATTGGCAGCCAACGGATGGTGCCCTTCTCCCCCCGCCCGAGGCCGAAGGCGCAGACTTCTGGGCGCCGGAAGTGGTAGAGCATGCGGGCACTTTTTATATGTACTACTCCAAAGGCGGCGGGGCCATTGCTTCCTCCGTGGGTCACCGTCTCTACGTGGCCACCAGTCAGAAACCCGAAGGCCCCTACCAGCAGGTGGCCATGCTGGACGTGCCCGAGAGCAAGTTCACCATCGACGCCCACGCTTTCCGCGACACCGATGGGCAATGGCACCTATTCTACGCCCGCGACTTCACGGACACCGACAACGGCTACCGCCCCGGCACCGGCCTGGCCGTAGACCGCCTCGTAGGCATGACCAAGCTGGCCGGCGAAAGCCGCACCGTGATGCGCGCCCGCCACGACTGGACCGTGTTCGAGAAAAATCGCACCATGCCGCTCTACGACAACCGCACCTTTGCGGAGTGGCACACGCTGGAAGGCCCCTTCGTGCGTCGGCACAAGGGCAAATATTACTGCTTCTACAGCGGTGCTAATTTCCTAACTGACCGCTACGGCGTGGACTACTGCGTGGCCGATACCATCATGGGACCTTACCAGGATACCGGCTCCGACAAAGGTGCCCGCGTGCTCCACTCCATTCCGGGCAAAGTGCGCGGTCCCGGCCACCACTCGCACATCATGAGCCCCAATGGCAAAACCGAGTACCTGGTGTACCACGCCTGGAACGAAGGCATGACCGAACGACAACTGTGTATCGACAAGTTGCTTTGGACCGATCAGGGCCCACGCTGCCAGGGTCCTACCTACACGCCCCAGCCAGCACCTCGGTAGCAGTATCTGCTGTGTTGTTGGCGATGATGTGCGCCCGTAACTGAGCCAGCAGCGCATCCATTCGCAGGTTTTTATTCGTGAGATTGCGCAACAATTTGCGCAACTTTGCGGCAACCGTTGTGCTTCCTTACCCTCCCTCCCTTGGCCCGCACGAAAGCCTCCATTACCGACCTAGCGCAGCAGTTGGGCATCTCCGTTTCCACTGTTTCGCGGGCACTCAGCAACCACCCCAGCATCAGCGACGCCACCAAGCAGCGTGTCTGGAAGCTGGCGAAAGAGCTGCACTACCAGCCCAACCACCTGGCCGCTGGCCTGCGCAAGGGCCGTAGCAAGCTACTGGGCGTGATTGTGCCGCACATTGATGGGCACTTCTTTACACTGGTGGTGAAGGGCATTGAAACGGTAGCCACCAAGGCCGGTTTCAACGTACTCATCTGCCAGTCGAACGAAGATGTGGCCCATGAGCGCCAGAACATCGAAACCCTGCTGGGGGCGCAGGTAGAAGGTATTTTGGTGTCGTTATCGCGCACCACGCGCGACTTCCGGCACTTCGAGAAGGTGCAGCGGCAGCAGATTCCGCTGGTATTTTTTGATCGTGTGCTGGATGGGCTGGATGTGAGTGCCGTGGTACTCGATGACCGCGCCGGCGGCTACCAGTCCACCAAGCACCTCATTCAGCAAGGGTACCGCCGTATTGCGCACTTCGGCGGCCCGCAGCACCTCAATATTTACAAAGACCGGCGCCAGGGCTACCTCGATGCCTTGCGGGAGCACGACCTGCCCGTGGAGGAAGACCTAATCCACATCGGCAACATGAAAATGGAAGATGGAGCGGCTGGTATTGCGCACCTGCTCTCCCTACCCAACCCGCCGGACGCCGTGTTTTCGGCCAGCGACTTTGCCGCCGTGGGTGCCTTGCAGGCGCTCAAGCAGCGCGGCCTGCGCGTACCCCAGGACATGGCCCTGGCCGGTTTCAGCAACGAAACCTTCACGTCCCTCACTGAGCCCATGCTCACCACCATCGACCAGCGCTGCGAGCAGATGGGCCAGGCCGCCGTGCGCCTGTTCCTGGAAATTCTGGCCGAGCCCTCCGGCGACTTCTCGCCCCGCCGCGTAGTGCTCCGCCCCGATTTGCTGGTGCGCGATTCTTCACAAGCGGTATAGGAACGGTGTAGAGACGCATACTTGCGTCTCGTCGTTGAACGATTTAGGCGGCGGACGTTCAACGACGAGACGCAAGTATACGTCTCTACACCGTTCGGCCGGCCGCTACGCTCGGCATACACAGCCCATTAGGCAACCTTCGCGGTACTTTCGCTTCTTTTGCGTCACAATTCCCTTTCCATCTATTTTTCTCTGATGAATAAAGCCTTTTTGCTGAGCTTGGGTCTGTTTCTGACCGCCGCTACTGTGCAAGCACAAACCCCGGCTACGGCTACCAATGTTGCCGAGGCTACCCCCTACCGTGCCACTGCTACGAAGCGCAACGATTTGGTACACACCAAGCTCGATGTACGCTTCGACTATAAAAAGCGCTACCTCTACGGCAAAGAGTGGGTGACGCTAAAGCCCCACGCCTACCCCACCGACTCGCTCCAGCTCGATGCCAAGGGCATGGATATTCAGACAGTGGCCCTGGTGAATGGCAATGCCAATCAGCCGCTGAAATTCACGTACGACGAAGAATTTCTGCGCATCAACCTGGGCAAAACCGTGCAGCCGGGCACCGACTACACAGTGTATATAGAGTACACAGCCAAGCCCGACGAGCTGAAAGTGAAAGGCTCGGCGGCCATTACCGATGCCAAGGGTCTTTATTTCATCAACCCTGACAGCTCGGTGGCCGGCAAGCCCGTGCAAATCTGGACGCAGGGCGAGACGGAAGGCTCCTCGGCGTGGTTCCCGACCATTGACCGGCCCAACCAGAAAACGACCTCGGAGATTTCGATGACCGTGCCCAGCAAGTACGTGACGCTGAGCAACGGCAAAATGACCGACAGCAAGCCCGCCGGCGCCGGCCTCCGCACCGATACCTGGAAGATGGAGCTGCCCCACTCGCCCTACCTGTTTATGATGGCCGTGGGCGACTTCAAAATCACGCACGACACGTGGCGCGGCAAGCCCGTCGATTATTACTTGGAGCCCAAATACGCGCCCTACGCCAAGGAAATC
The DNA here is from genome assembly GCF_014217645.1 of Hymenobacter sp. NBH84. Lineage (NCBI taxonomy): Bacteria > Pseudomonadati > Bacteroidota > Cytophagia > Cytophagales > Hymenobacteraceae > Hymenobacter > Hymenobacter sp. NBH84. The sequence continues at coordinate 1,013,205 of NZ_CP043644.1, read as the reverse complement.
TTTGGCAAAACGCCCGAAATGATGGAGTTCTTCTCAAACCGTCTGGGCGTGGAGTATCCTTGGAACAAGTATGCCCAAGTGGTAGCTCGCGACTACGTGAGCGGCGCCATGGAAAACACTACTGCTACCCTACACGGTGAGGCGGTGGCCGGCACGGCCCGCGAAATGCTGGACCGCCCCTACGGCAGCAGCGAATCTATTGTGGCGCACGAGCTGTTTCACCAGTGGTTTGGCGACTACGTGACGGCCGAGAGTTGGAGCAACCTGACTGTAAACGAGTCATTTGCCGACTTCTCGGAGGCTTTATGGGCCGAGCACAAGTATGGCAAAGACGCCGCCGATGCCCACCGCTTCGGCTACATCCGGCGCTACCTCAGCGGCCCCGGCAACGAGAACAAAGACCTCGTGCGCTTCCACTATGCCGATAAAGAGGATATGTTTGATGGCGTGACCTACCAGAAGGGCGGCGCCATCCTGGACATGCTGCGCACCTACCTCGGCGACGATGTATTCTTTAAATCGCTCACCAAATACCTCACCGACAACAAGTTCGGCAACGGCGAAGCCCACCAGTTGCGCTTGGCCTTCGAGGCCGTGTCGGGTAAGGATTTGAATTGGTTCTTCAACCAGTGGTACTTTGGGGCCGGCCATCCTGTTGTTACCATCGATTACGGCTGGGATGCGACTAAAAAGCAGCAAAGCGTGACCATCAAGCAAACGCAGGAAGGACAGAAGTTTATCCTACCCCTGGCTATTGATGTGTATGTGAAAGGCAAGGCCGAGCGCCACCAAGTGCTAATGACGGAAGGCACGCAAACATTCAGCTTTGCCGCCGCCAGCCAGCCCGAGTTGGTGAACGTGGATGCCACCAAAATGATGCTGTGGCAGAAAACCGACAACAAGCCCTTTAGCGCCTACGTGTATCAATACCAGCACGCGCCCTTGTACCTCGACCGGCGCGAGGCATTGGTAGCGGCCCAGTCGCGGCAGAAGGACGATGCCGCTGCTCGTGCTCTCTTGCTCTCGGCCCTCAACGACAAGTTCTACGGCCTGCGCCTGGCCGCTGCACAGTCGCTGGATTTGAAGAATGCCGATATACGCAAAAAAGCCGCCGACGCGCTGCGCAAACAGCTGAATCAGGAGAAGGAAACCGCCGTGCAGGCCGCCTTGCTCACAAATCTGGCCGTTCTCAACGACAAGCGCGACCAAAAGCTCTACGAAAAGTACCTCGACAACCAGTCGTACAACGTGCAAGGCGCAGCCCTCAACGGCCTGAGCCTGACCAAACCCACTGAGGCCCTGAGCCGCGCCAAAACACTGGAAGCCGATAGCCACGGTGCCCTCACTGAAGCTATTGTGGAAGTATACGCCAAGCAAGGTGACGCGGCGCAATGGCCCTACATTCAAGCGCAGTTCGACGAGGCCGGTGCGCAGCAGCGCATCAACATGCTGGAAGCGATGGACGAGGTGATGGTGCGCACCACCGACCCGGCTGTCTTCAATGCTGCCCTCACCCGCGTGAAAGACCTGGGCATCAAGTACAAGCAGTACGGCATCGACCGGGCGGTGCTGGGCTTGCTGGGTGATGTGCAACAGCGCAAAACCGGTGCTACGGCTACCCAGGCCCAGCAGGAGATTGAAAAAGCTACGCAGGAAATCCAGCAGGCGAAGTAAGACGAGCTTGTGAAGTAGAAAAACCGTCTGTCATCCTGAGCTTGCGAAGGACCTTCTCACGTGTGAACGACAAGCGTAACAACGACTTGTCCTAACGTGATAAGGTCCTTCGCGAGCTCAGGATGACACTTGTTTTTTTGACAGACGGTTTTTCTACCCGTACCTCGCCTACTCATTCACTGAACTTTCCGCCGCTCAAGCGTGTCGGGAGCTATGCGCACGACCACTCTGCTGACGGCTACCGGCTTGCTCCTGCTCGCCGGCTCGGCCCGCACCCTGGCCCAAAGCCTCCCCTCCAACCCTGTTGCCAACGCAGAAACACCCTTTATCCGCAACCTCCGCCCCGACCGGCCCGGCCAAACCGTTACGACGAGCATGCTGTATCCCGGCCAGGTGCAGGTAGAGTTGGGGACGTTGCGCTACGCGCCGCCGGACGGCTTGGGGCCGCGCCGCACGCTTTCGTCGGCCCTATTGCGGGTAGGGTTTTTCAACCACATAGAGTTGCGGGCTTCGCAAGGTTATTTGGCTGATGTTTCCGCACGTCCTACCCTTGGCGATGCGCCGCAACCTAGCCTACCCTCTTATCCCAACGGCTTCGCGCCCCTTACGGTGGGCGCTAAGTTCTTGGCTTCCAGCAACCAAGACGCCCGCTCTCAGGTGGTGCTACTCACTGAGCTGACACTGCCTACCGGTGACGCGTCCTACCTTAATCAAACCTACGAGCCGGCAGCTCGCCTGCTAGTGTCGCAGCAGTTGGGCCAGCGCTACGGCCTGGAGGCCAACGTAGGCTTTCGGCAGCGTGGGTTTCGGGCCGAAGGAACCAGCCAAGGGCAATACCTGGGTACATTGGCCCTAAATGGTGCTATTCTGCCCACCGTTGGCTTTTTTGCGGAAACTTATACCTTCTGGCAACGCACCTACGGTTGGCAGCCGGGCCTCACGGGTGGCCTCTATTGGCGCCCCCTACCCGGCCTGCGCCTCGACCTAAACGCCGGCAACACCTGGCGCGAAGGCCGCGCCGCCCCGCAGGTAGGCGCCGGCCTCAGCGTGCGGCTGCCGAAGTAGTGAGGTGGTGAGATAGTGAGTAAAAAAGGTGTGTCATCCTGAGCTTGCGAAGGACCTTATGTCCACAGAACGAGTCGTTATGACGTCTGTCGTTCACACGTGAGAAGGTCCTTCGCAAGCTCAGGATGACACACCTTTTTTACTCACTATCTCACCACCTCACTATAGCCCTACTCCTTCGCCACGCGTGTGGGCGTTTGCTGACCTGATATGATACCGGTAGCGCTGCGGGCAATGGCGTTGATAACGGCCGTCATATTCTGTAGATCCAGACTCTCGATTTCGTCGTCGACGGAGTGGTAGAGCTTGTCCGTGGGAATCTGGTCGGTGCTGATGGTGTGGGCTGGCACGCCTAGCTTCGCCAGCGTGGCGTTGTCGGAGCGGTAGAACAGGTTTTGCTCGGGATACGGGTCAGGCTCGAAGCGGAATGGCGAGCCTTGCAAGTTCTGCTGCAACAGCGGGCCGAAGTCGCTCCGCTCGTAGCCGGTGATGAAAGCCGTGTTGGGGCCGAACTTCGCTACCTTGCCAATCATCTCAATGTTGAACATCGCTACCACCTTGTCTGGGTCGAGCTGACGAGAGAAATACTGCGAGCCAAACCCACCGATTTCTTCTGCCGTGAAAGCTGCGAAAACTAGCGTGCGGGCGTTCTTTTTCTGCTTTTTTGTAGTACTCAGCCAGGGCCACTACGGCCGTGGTACCGCTGGCGTCGTCGTCGGCACCATTGGCAATGGAGTCGCCGGCTACGGCCTGGGTGATGCCCAGGTGGTCGTAGTGCGCGGAGAAAACCACCATTTCCGGGGCCAGCTTTTTGTCGCGGCCGGGTAGTATCCCTACCACGTTGCGCATAGCAACGGGTTTGATGGTAGTGGTAGCCGTTACGGCGTAGGTAGGCGCAGCACCTTCTAGCGGTGCAGTCGCCAGCAACATTGCAACGGCGTGTGCTGCTGGCTGTTGGGCCTTCACCGACCCCTTATTCAATCCTAGCAACCGCTTAAACTGCGCCTGATGCGCCGGATCGACAATGACCACGGTGTTTTCGTGCAGATCCAGCAACGGCCGCACCACCTGAAACAGATTGTCCTGCGCCCCTACCATCACTGTGCGTATCGTCGCGTCGGTATTTGTCCAGTCCACCTGGGGCAGACCCGAAGAAAGCACGATGTTATCGGGGGGTAGGGCCGTACCATTCAGGGTGGCGGTCCGGGCGCTCGTCTGCGCTTCATAGGCCTCAAACTCCTGCAAAAAATTGTCCTTGGCCGGCAGCGGCTTCAAGCCAATACGCTTGAACTCAGCGGCCAGAAACTGACCAGCTTTCAGGTTGCCGGGGCCGGCGCTAGGGCGGCCGGCCATGTCGTCGGCGGTGAGGGTACGGGCCACGCGCTCCACAGTAGCCGCCGATACGGCCGGTTGCTTTTGGGCGGTGGCCTGAGAGCCAACCAATAGGCCAGCAGCAAGTAAAAAGAAGTGTTTCATAGGACAAGCTTACTGCTTTGCGGTAGGTTCTACAATTGCATCACGTTGTTGGGTCTACTACCCGCAGCAGCGCTATCAAGTCAGCCTCCGATTTGCCCATGCTCTTGTTGCGGTCGGCCTCGCTTTTCAGCTTAGCTGCTAGCTCCGGCGCCGCGCTCTGCAAGGCTTTCAGCGTGAGCTTATTGATGGGCACTACCATGCCATCGGGCCGGCGTAGGTAGTACGTTTCTTTGGTTACCAGCTCGTCATAGCGCTTGTCCTGGCTGTAGGCGCCTTTGTAGCTGGCTTGCTCCAGCTTCTTCTGGTACTGCTTGAGCACCGTGTACTTGCCTTCGTGCAACACCTCCACAAACTCACGGCCCTGCGCCGGTTCCGGAGCCTCCACGAAGCGTCGAAACCGGCGCTCAGGCACCGTGCCGGTAGCATCTGTCAGCACGAAGCTTTTCACGCGGTTCTCGTTCAGCAGCATCGAGTCAGTGCGGGTAGGCTGACGGGCGTAGAGGAGTTGCTGCACCACATCGTATTTCAGCAGCACGGGTTGCAGCTTCACGTCATGGTCGGTGGTGACGACGGCTGGCAGCCAGCGCGCAATAGCGTAAGGCGAGCCTACCAAGCCCTGATATCGCGTATCAATGGTGTATCCCTGTCCACCACGCGCAATGGAGTTGATGTTTTCCTGAGCCATCACGCCGCTGCCGCTGGTAGGCACCTGGCTCACTTGGGCCTTACTTTGTTGGACGGATAATCCTACCAACAACCCGGCGATAATCCCGCCCCAACCAACTGCCCGACGTGTAGTTGCGTACTGCCTCATGGTATTGCTTTTTAGTAGATACTATACTGTTGGTTCTAACGGTTCTGCTTGCGTAGCAGTATCTGCTAGCGTTTCTGGCTGCAACCAATAGCAATCGGCAAGCTAAAAGATTTCATCTTTGTTGCCTATTCCCTCGTTTTTTCCCTCATCTATCTCATGCGTATTTCTTCGTTTTTCGCTTCCGTAATCACCGCGGCACTGCTCGGCAGTTGCGCCGGCCGCGAGCCTGCCGAAACCACTCAAACGCCCACCGCAACCACCACTCCCCTACGCGGTACGTATTGGGTACTCGAGCAACTAGGTGATTCTGCCGTAACTACCCCCGAAAACAGCCAGGAAATATACCTGACATTGGCTGCCGACAGCAGCAACCGCGCCGAAGGACAAGCTGGTTGCAACCGCTTCCGGGGCCGCTTCACTCTGGCTGCCAACGATCAGTTGAGCTTTTCGCCGCTTATGTCGACTAAGATGGCCTGCCCGCGTGTGTCCCTGGAAACCCGCTACCTCAACGCCCTCGAAACAACCACGCGCTATCAGCTAGAAGGTGACACCCTCCGCCTATTGGGTGCCCCTGCAGGTACGCAAGTGGTAGCACAGTTTCACGCCGGCGAAGCGCCGGAGTAGAGTTTATAAAAGCAGTTAGCCGTTGGCTGCTAGCGTTTAGTCTTTCGTTTACTGAAAAGGCTAAACGCTAGCAGCCAACGGCTAACTGCTTTTATAAACTCCTACCCCAATGTCAGTACCAAATCGTCGGCATTCACGAGGGTGCCCTCTTCCAGGGTTACGGCTTCCACGGTGGTATCGTCGGGGGCAGTGATAGTGGTTTCCATCTTCATGGCCTCAATGATGAACAGCGGGGCGTTGCGCTTCACTTCCTGCCCAGGTTCCACCAATACGCGCGACAGCAGCCCCTGCAACGGTGCCCCTACCTGGCGCGGATTGGCTTTATCGGCCTTGGCGTGCTGTACTTTCACCACTTCCACCGAGCGGTCGCGCACTTCCAAGTTGCGGGTTTCGCCATTGATGGAGAAGAACACCGTGCGCTTGCCCTCGTCGTTGGCAATGCCTAGGGAGCGGAATTTTACGATGATGCTCTTGCCGCGGGCAATGTCGATGATGCTTTCCTCGCCCGGTTGCAGGCCGTAGAAAAACAACCGCGTGGGCACCACCGACACGTCGCCGTACTCCTGCACAAAGGCCCAGTATTGCTCAAACACTTTAGGATAGAGCAGGTAGGAAAGCAAGTCCGTGAACTCCACACTCGGCCCAAACTTCTGCTGAAACACCTTCCACTCCGCATCAAAGTCGATGACTTCGAGGTGCTCGTTAGGCCGTTCGGTGTAGGCCGGCTGGCCTTTCAGGATAATCTCCTGCAAGCCCTCGGGCCAACCGCCTTCGGGCTGCCCAATATCGCCGCGAAACAGGCTCTGCACCGATTCGGGGAAGTTTAGCGTCTGGCCTTTGTCCCACACATCCTGGGTGGTAAGGTTGTTGGACACCAGGAACAGCGCCATATCGCCTACTACCTTCGAAGAAGGCGTGACCTTGGTGATGTCGCCAAAGAGCTGATTGACATCGGCAAAGGTCTTTTTGATCAGTTCGAACTTGTCGCCCAGGCCCAGCGCTACAGCTTGCGGGCGCAGGTTGGAGTACTGCCCACCCGGAATTTCGTGCTGGAACACGTCGGCCGACCCAGCTTTCAAGCCCGACTCAAACGGCTGGTAGTAGGTGCGCACGCCTTCCCAGTAGTTGCTGAACTCGTTGAGGCTCTGCTGGTCGAACTCGCGGTGGCGGGGCGTGTGGCGTAGCATCTCCACGGTGGCGTTGAAGTTGGGCTGCGAGGTTAGCCCTGACAGGCTTCCCAAGGCCACGTCAATCACATCCACACCTGCTTCCACAGCCTTGAGGTAGGTAGCGGCTTGCAGGCTGCTGGTGTCGTGGGTGTGCAGGTGAATAGGTAGGCTGATGGTATCGCGCAGGCCGGCAATCAGCTCCTGCGCGGCATAGGGCTTCAGGAGGCCCGCCATATCCTTGATGCACAGAATGTTTGCGCCGGCGTCCTCAATTTGTCGGGCCAGGCGCAGGTAGTAATCGAGGTTGTATTTCTTGTTCTGCGGGTCCAGCAAATCGTTGGTGTAGCAGATGCTAGCCTCGGCCAGCCCCCCCGTCTTCTCGCGCACAAACCGGATGCAGCTTTCCATACCCGGCATCCAGTTCAACGAATCAAAAATGCGGAACACGTCGATGCCGGTTTCCCAGCTCTGCTGCACAAAGCGCTCTACCAGGTTGTCGGGGTAGGCCTTGTAGCCCACGCCGTTGGCGCCCCGAATCAGCATTTGTAGCAGGATGTTGGGCACGGCCTCGCGCAGCTTGGCCAGGCGCTCCCAGGGGTCTTCGTGCAGGAAGCGCAGGGCCACATCGAAGGTAGCACCGCCCCAGCACTCCAGCGAAAACGTCTGGGGGTGCTGCTTGGCGAAGCGCTCCGCCACCTTCAGCATATCAAAGGTGCGCATGCGCGTGGCCAACAGGCTCTGGTGGGCGTCGCGCAGGGTAGTATCGGTGTAGTGAATGAGGGTATCCTCGCGCAGCCACTTGGCAAAGCCCTCAGGACCTAGTTCGGTAAGGCGGTTTTTGGTGCCGGGGGGGTAGGGTGCGGTGGCGTCGTAGTGGGGTAGCTTGGGCTTGGGCAGGTCGCGGGCCGGGTCCTGGGCGCCGTGCACGTCGGGGTTGCCGTTCACGATGATGTCGCCCAGGAAGGTCAGCAGCTTGGTCCCACGGTCTTGGCGCACCTCAAACTTGAATAGCTCGGGATGGTCTTTGATGAAGTCGACGGTGGCGCTACCATTCTGAAAATCAGGGTGCGCCACAATGTTTTGCAGGAACTGAATATTAGTGCGCACACCCCGAATCCGGAACTCCGATAGGGTGCGCAGCATCCGCTCGGCCGCCTCCTTAAGGGTAGGCGCCTGGGCCGACACCTTCACCAGCAGCGAGTCAAAAAACGGCAGAATCTTGGCGCCCTGGTACACCGAGCCCTGGTCCAGCCGGATACCGAAACCGCCCGCCGAGCGGTAGGCCACAATGGTGCCGTAGTCGGGCTTGAAGTCGTTTTCGGGCGCTTCGGTGGTGAGGCGGCACTGCAACGCAAAGCCCGTAATGCGGGGCCGCACCTGCGGGTCGAGGTTGATTTCGGGGTCCTGCAAGTGGTAGCCCGACGCGATGTAAAGCTGGGTTTTGATGAGGTCGACACCCGTGACCATTTCCGTGACAGTGTGCTCTACCTGAATGCGCGGGTTCACCTCAATGAAGTAAATCTCACCTTCCTCCGGCTTCACCAGAAATTCCACCGTGCCCACGTTGTTGTAGTTCACGGCGCGGGCCAGGCGCAGGGCGTAGTCGTATAATTGCTCGCGTAGTTCCTCGGCTAGGCCCAGGGCGGGCGCTACCTCCACTACCTTCTGGAAGCGGCGCTGCACCGAGCAGTCGCGCTCGTAGAGGTGCGTTACGCTGCCGTAGGCGTCGGCCACTACCTGCACCTCAATGTGCTTGGGTTGCTCCACAAACTTCTCAAGGAATACGGTGTCGTCGCCGAATGCTTTCAGGGCTTCGTTGCGGGCCTCGAAGAAGCCTTTCTCCAGCTGGTCGTCGTCGCGGATGACGCGCATGCCTCTACCGCCGCCGCCGCTGGCAGCCTTCAGCATTACGGGGTAGCCGATGCGGTTGGCTTCGGCGCGAGCTGTTTCGAAGTCATTCAACTCTTCTTCACTGCTCTGAATAATAGGCACTTGCTCGCGCAAGGCCACTTCCTTGGCGCGCACCTTGTCGCCGAGCGCCTCCATCACCTCGGGCCGCGGCCCCACGAAGATGATGCCTTCCTCGCCGCAGCGCCGGGCCAGGGTCGCGTTTTCGCTCAAAAACCCGTAGCCGGGGTGGATGGCGTCTACACCGTTGGCTTTGGCTATGCGCAGCAGGCCTTCAATGTCGAGGTAGGGCTTCAGCGGCTCGTCGTCTTCGCCAATCTGATAGGCCTCATCAGCCTTGTAGCGGTGCAGGGAGTAGCGGTCCTCGAAGGTGTATACGGCTACCGTGGTGATGCCCAATTCGGTAGCGGCACGCATTACGCGAATGGCAATTTCGCCCCGATTGGCAACGAGGAGTTTGCGAATGTTCATGAGTAGGTAGTGGTGTTTTAGTCAGCGCGGCCTCAAACTAGGCAATAATTTAACAGAAAGGACAAAAAAGGCTGCTTTTTACGATCAAAATGACAATTATTAGGCACTTCCATTCAATTTTGTACTCATGCACTCACCTTCGCACTCGCTCGGCATAGCCGAGCGAGTGCGAAGGCGATTGTGGGTAGTGCTACGAGCAAGTACGAAAGCAAATACTTGCCGCCAACCGCGGGCCTCGTATATTTGCCCTACCGCTCCCACAACGGAGCACTTATCAAGAAAGGCGGAGGGACAGGCCCTGCGATGCCTTAGCAACCGGTAGTCATAGCTACAAGGTGCTACATCCTGAATCTGCGACAGCAGATGAAGATAAGTTACGAAAGGCTTAGTGCCCCGTTTTGGGGTTTGGCTCTTCTGACTTGTCGGAAGGGCTTTTTTTGGGCCTTTTCGGGAAGAAATCTTGGTGAGATGCTTTGGGGTGGAGGCGAAATTTTCCCTCACCTACGGCAGTAGCCGCTGCCTTGATTTCGTTTTCCGCATGACTCGCTCCGACATCCGTATTGGTTTATTTGGTTTTGGCGTGGTAGGCCAGGGCCTGCACACTGTTTTAGAACGCACGCCCGGCCTGCGCGCCCGCATTGGCCGCATTGGCGTGAAAGACCGCGCCAAGCAGCGCAGCCTACCCACCGAGCTGTTTACGTTCGACCGCGCCGATCTGCTGAATGATGAGTCCTTGAACGTGATTGTGGAGTTGATTGACGACGCTGACAAAGCCTACCACATCGTGACCGAGGCCCTGCGCCGGGGCAAAGCCGTGGTGACGGCCAACAAAAAGATGTTGGCCGAGCACTTGCCCGAGCTGATAGAATTGCAGCGTCAAACCGGCACTCCGTTGCTCTATGAGGCTGCCGCCTGCGCCAGCTTACCCGTCATTCGGAACCTGGAGGAATACTACGACACCGACTTACTGGAAGCGGTGGAGGGCATCATCAACGGCTCCACCAACTACATTCTCACGGCCATGCACCGCGATGCCATTTCCTTTGCCGAGGCCCTAAGCAAGGCGCAGGCGTTGGGCTTCGCCGAGAGCAATCCTGCTTTAGATGTGGAAGGTCTGGACGCCCGCAACAAGCTGGTGCTGCTGCTCACGCACGCGTTCGGACTGGTGACCTCGCCCCAGCAAATCCTAGCCGTGGGCATCGACCGCCTAAGCGACCTGGCCTCGGACTACGCCCGCGAGAAAGGCCTGTCGCTCAAGCTCATTGCCGAGGCTCGCCGCCTCCCCGACGGCAACGTGGCGGCTGCCGTACTGCCTACCCTGGTGCGCCCCGAGCACGAGCTAGCACGGGTGCAGGACGAGTACAACGGCCTTATCACCCAGAGCGGCTTTGCCGACCGACAGTTTTTTCTGGGCCGCGGGGCAGGCGCGGTGCCTACCGCCTCGGCCGTGCTCAGCGACTTGTCGGCCCTTACCTACGGCTACCGTTACGAGTACAAGAAAATCAGCCAGAACATCGACTCAGCCCTGACGCCCGACGCTGCTGAAGTAGACGTGCTGGTGACGTTCACGGACGAGCATGTCCCCCAGGAAGCCGACTTCACGCGGGTGCACGAAACCTTCCGCTCGGCCGTGCGCGGGCATTACCTCACAGGTACCATTGGGCTGGCTCAACTGGCGCAAGCCGAGTGGCTGCGGCTGCCCGGCATTTGCGTAGTGCGCCTCCCTACCCCGTTGCGAGCAGCAGCTACCGCTCGGCCCGCCGATACCCAGCTCGCCGGAGCCGCCGCGTATTTTGCCGAGTAATTGATTGTCTATCAACTTATAGTTCGACGGCTATCGGGAAAGAATCCTGCTAGCTGTCGAGCTTTTTTGAGCTGGTAATAACCACCTACAGCCATTCCTGCGTAGCAGAAACTCAACCGTTCACTTGCTTCGCTTTTCATGGAATTTGCTGATAAGAATATTCTCCTGGTAGGTGCATCCTCCGGTATTGGCTTGGCTACAGCTCACCTGCTGCATGGCCTGAAAGCCAATCTGTTCACGGCCTCGCGGCACGAGTCGCCGGAGCTGGCCGAGTTGGGCACCACCTTCCTACCCCTCGACGTTACGCAGCCCCTTGCCGCTACCGCTTTCGACTCCCTACCCGACACCTTGCACGGTGTGGTATACTGCCCCGGCAGCATTCGGCTACGGCCCTTCGAGCGCATTGCGCCGGCTGATTTTCGGCAGGATTTTGAGCTGAACGTGCTGGGTGCTGTGCAAGTGGTGCAGGCCGTGGTGAAGCGGCTGAAAAAAGCCAATGGCGCTTCCATCGTGCTTTTCAGCACCGTAGCCGCCGAAACGGGCATGAGTTTTCATACCAGCGTGGCCACGGTGAAAGCCGCCGTGGAAGGCCTCACCCGCGCCCTGGCCGCCGAGTATGCTGGCGCTAACATCCGCGTGAACTGCATCGCGCCTTCCCTCACCGATACGCCCCTGGCAGCTACCCTCCTCAACACCCCCGAGAAGGCCGAGGCAAGCGCCAAGCGCCACCCCTTGCAGCGCGTGGGGCAGCCCCAGGATATGGCCTACATGACGTCGTTCCTACTATCCGACCACAGCAGCTTCATCACGGGCCAGGTCTTGCCCGTGCATGGTGGCATGGGCCGGTTGAAGTAAGGCAGTGATGTTTTGTAATCTGTCATCCTGAGCTTGCGAAGGACCTTCTCACGCTAGAACGAGTCGTTGTTACGATGGTCGTTCTACCGTGAGAAGGTCCTTCGCAAGCTCAGGATGACAGATTTTTCAGTTGCATAAGAAACAACCCTTATGAAAATCACGATTTTCTGGCACCGGCGCGACTTGCGCATCACCGATAATACCGGCCTAGCAGCCGCTTTGCAAGACAATGCGCCGGTAATACCGCTGTTCATTTTCGACCGCGACATTCTGGATAAACTGCTCAGCAAGCAGGACGCCCGCGTGACGTTCATTTACGACGCCGTGGAGCAGCTGGCGCAGGAAACCCAGGACAACGGCGGCACCATGCTGGTGTTTTACGGCAAGCCGGAGGAGGTTTTCGAGCAGTTGTTGAAGGACTACGACCTAGCCGCCGTGCACACCAACGAGGACTACGAGCCCTACGCCCGCCAACGAGATGAGGCTATTGGCAAACTGTTGGACAAGCACGATGTGCCCTTTACGACGCACAAAGACCAGGTGATTTTTGCTAAGGACGAGGTGCTAACCAAAGCGGGCACACCGCCTAAAGTATACGGTCCCTACAATAAGGCTTGGCGGGCCGCTTTGCAGGACGACAGCTTCCAGGAACGGCCGTCGCGGCGGTTATTCACCAAGGAAAACCTGCACCATATTGCGCATGCTCCGGCTCGCCCTACCCTCTCTGACATGGGGTTTGAACGCTACGAGCAGCCCGTACCGCCCGCTCGCCTACCCAATAAAAATTACGTAGAGGATTACGACAAAACCCGCAACCGCCTCGCCGACGACCACGGCACCACGCACCGCTCGGTGCACCTGCGCCACGGCACCCTCAGCGTACGGCAGCTAATGAGTCAGGCGCAGGACCTCAACGACAAGCTGCTGGACGAGCTAATCTGGCGCGACTACTTTATGATGTTGCTCTGGCACTTTCCCAATACCGTGGAGGAAAGCTACGACAAGCCCTTTCGGCACATCAAGTGGCGCAACAACCAGGAGGAGTTTGCGGCGTGGTGCGAGGGCCGCACCGGATTTCCGCTGGTAGATGCCGGCATGCGCCAGCTCAATGAAACCGGCTGGATGCACAATCGCGCCCGCATCACCACGGCCAGCTTTCTGATTAAGGATTTGCTGATTGATTGGAAATGGGGCGAGCAGTATTTCGCCGACAAGCTCATCGACTACGACATGAGCAACAACATCGGCAACTGGCAGTGGACGGCCGGCACGGGCGTGGTGTCGGCGCCGTGGTTTCGCATTTTCAGTCCCGAAAGTCAGCTCCAAAAATACGACCCCAAGCTGGAGTACGTGAAGGATTGGATACCCGAGTTTGGCACCGACGCCTACCCCCAGCCGATAGTCGACCACAAGGAGGCCCGCCAACGTGCGCTGGATGCCTACCGCGCCGCTCGTAAATAGGTTTTTATCGGCAACTTAAACCCCTACTCAACGGTTATACCATCATGGAAAAGGAAGCTATCAAACTCGCTTATCTCGACTACGTGCTGCGCAAGGGCCAGCCGCCGGTTTCGGTTTATAAGCTCATGCACAAGCTGGGCGCTACCGAGGCCGAATTCTACCAGCACTACTCTACCTTCGCGGCCATCGACCGCGAGATTTGGGCTGATTTTGGGCGCCAGGCCCGCGCCCGCGCCGCCGAGGAACCCGTGTGGGAGCAGTACGGCGCCCGCGAAAAACTGCTGGGTTTCTACTACACGCTGCTGGAAATTCTGAAGCAAAACCGCAGCTACGCGTTGTGGTCGTTGCGCTACTCGCTATCTAAGATGCCCGGCATGACGCCGCGTATTCTGGACGATTTCCGCCAGGGCTTCGAGCAGTTCGTGGCCGATATTCTGCGCGATGGTCGGCGCACTGAGGAAGTGGCTTCCCGCCCCATGATTCAGGAGAAATACCCCCGCGCCTTCTGGCAGCAGATGCTGTTTGTGCTGGGCTTCTTCGCCAAAGACGATTCCCTGGGCTTCGAGCGCACCGACGCGGCCATCGAAAAAGCCGTGACACTCAGCTTCGACCTGGTAGGCCGCAACACCCTGGACTCTGCCGTGGACTTCGTGCGGTTCCTGGTGCAGAGCCGGTAGGGTTGTTTACTCTTGAAAGAACGTCATTTCGACCAGCGGGAGAAATCTCGCGTGCTAACTCCAGCAGGTAATTACCGAAGCACGCGAGATTTCTCCCGCTGGTCGAAATGACGTTCTATTACTCTATTTCATCCCAATGTCTGATTCTCCTAAGCCGCTCGTTTCCCTACCCACTACTAAAGTGGCACGCGCCGCCCGTTTCGCCAAAACGGGCTTAAACGTGGGCGCCAACTACGTGAAGCACTACGCCAAGCGGGCTGTGGGGGCGGAAAGCGCTACGGCTGATTTGCACCAGGCCAACGCCGAGGAGCTGTACGGCGCGTTGAGCGAGATGAAAGGCTCGGTGCTGAAAGTGGCGCAGATGCTGGCGATGGAGAAGAACATCCTACCCACAGCTTATGCCGAGCAGTTTGCCCAAGCCCAGTACCAAACGCCGCCGTTGTCGGGGCCGCTGATTGTGAAGGCGTTCCGGGATGCGTTTGGCAAGTCGCCTTTTGAGCTATTTGATACGTTTGAGTTGAACGCCCGCCAGGCCGCCAGCATTGGGCAGGTGCACTTTGCTGAGAAGGACGGTAAAGCGTTGGCTGTAAAGGTGCAATATCCCGGCGTGGCCGATAGTATCCGTTCAGATTTGCGGATGGTGAAGCCCGTGGCCCTGCGTGTGTTGGGGCTGGATGAGGCCACTATGCGCCCCTACCTGGAAGAGGTGGAAACCCGCTTGCTGGAGGAAACGGACTATCAGCTGGAACTACGCCGCGGGCAGGAAATTGCGGCCCAGTGCGGCCACATTCCGCACTTGCGCTTTGCAACGTACTACCCTACCCTGTCTGCCGCCCGCATCCTCACGATGGATTGGCTGCCAGGCCAGCACCTCAAGGAGTTCCTGGCAACCAACCCTACCCAGGCGGTACGCAACCAACTCGGGCAGGCGCTTTGGGACTTCTACGCCTACCAGATGCACACGCTGCGCCAGGTGCACGCCGACCCGCACCCCGGTAATTTCCTGCTCGATGCCACGGACGGCGGCACGCTGGGCGTGTTGGATTTTGGCTGCGTGAAGAACATTCCGGCCGATTTCTACCAGCTCTTTTTTGCCCTACTCGACCCGTCCGTACTAGCCGACGACACCCGCCTCACCGACCTGCTCACCCAGCTCGAAGTCCTTCGCCCCGATGATGCTCCTACCCTGCGCGACTTGTATCTGCGCACGCTGCGCATTTCGTTGGAGCTGGTGGCGCGGCCCTTCCATCAGCCCGTATTCAACTTCGGCGACCCGGCGTATATGCAGGCGGTGTACGCCCTTGGCGACGACCTGATGCAGGAACCCGAGCTACGCAAGCAGCGCGAACCGCGCGGTTCGCGACACTTCATCTACGTCAATCGCACCTACGTGGGACTTTACGCGCTGCTAGCTGAGCTAGGCGCCGAAGTGCGAACGGCGTAGGGGCGCGTTGCACACGCCCATCGTTGACAGATACAGGGTAGGCACACTGTCTACCCTTAATTTCCCCTCCATCGGACGCATGCTAAGCGTCCATACTTTTCCCACACGTATGCAAAAACTTCTTTCTCTTTTGGTGTTTTTCTTCAGCGCCACCATGTTCGCCTCGGCGCAAATGACGATGAGCTGCTGCACTAAACCCACCGCCGCTACCGAAGCCTTTGCGATGCTAGCCAATGACGACGCCTTCGTGGGTGGTCACGACGCACCCCTACCCTACACCTACCAGGGCGCCGGCGATATGGTTTCCTACCCTACTCCCGATGGCAAAACGGCCAAGGCGTTTATGCTCAAAAGCGCCACGCCTTCCACCAAATACTTATTCGTGATCCATGAATGGTGGGGCCTGAATGATTACATCAAGCGCGAAGCTGCCGGCTTTGCGCGGGAAATGCCCGGCGTCAACATCATCGCCCTCGACCTCTACGATGGCCAAGTAGCCAGCGCCCCTGCTGAGGCCGGCAAGCTGATGCAGAGTGTGCAAACCAGTCGGGCCGAGGCTATCATCAAAGGTGCTATGCAGTATGCTGGTCCGAAAGCGCAGATTGCTAGCATTGGCTGGTGCTTTGGGGGCGGCTGGTCGTTGCAAACGGCGCTGCTCGCCGGCAAGCAGGCCGTAGGCTGCGTGATGTATTACGGGATGCCCGAGAAAGACGTGGCGCGTTTAAAAACGCTGAACACCGATGTACTCGGCATTTTTGCGTTGCAGGATAAAGGCATTTCGCCCGAAGTAGTGGCGCAGTTCCAGAAAAACATGGCCGCCGCAGGCAAAAAGTTAACCGTGAAAAACTACGATGCTGTACACGCCTTTGCCAACCCCAGCAACCCCAACTACAACAAAGCCTACGCCGACGAAGCCCACGATTTGGCAGTAGCGTATTTGAAGAAAAGCTTCAAGTTGAAGTAAGGATAGGTAGATAGTTATCAGAGAAAAGGCCCTGTCATCCTGAGCTTGCGAAGGACCTTATCACGATAGAACAAGACGTTGCTACGTCAGTCGTTCAGGCGTGATAAGGTCCTTCGCAAGCTCAGGATGACAGGGCCTTTTCTCTGATAACTATCTACCTACCTCTCCCCTACCGCACCGCCAATTGCCAGTTACTAGCCAGTAAGGCCGCCAGTTCGGCTACGCTTTCGGTTAACTGCTCCCAGGAGTTGAGCACAAAATATTGGTCCTGATAGTGCGCCTCAGAATACGGCGTGTGCAGTACAGTAGCCAGATCAAACGGATGGCGCACGTCGGTGCTATTCAGCCAGTGGTGAATCTCGCCTGCCGATGACAGTAAACCCGCGCCGTAGATGCGCGTGCTGCCGCCTTCGGTCACGAGGCCGAACTGCACCGTGAAGCCGTAAAGCCGCGCCAACTTTTGCAGTGCCACCGTGTCGTGCAGGTGCTGGCCGGCCACCCTACCCAAGAAGTGCAGGAAATCGGCAAACGCATGGTCTAGCAGCAAGGGCAAGTGGCCGAAGGCGCAGTGAAACAGATCGGGCTGCTCGATGAAATCGAACTGCTGCATAGACCGAATCCAGGTGGTAACCGGGAACTTGCGGTCGGCTAGCAGGCCAAAAAAGGTAGAAGCATCCAACTCACCACCCACGGGCGCAATCTCCCACCCCGTACGCCGCCGCAGCCGTTCGCTCACTTCCTCGAAGCGAGGAATAGCTGTACGCTGAAAACCAATCTGTTGCAGACCCTGCTCAAATGCTACAGCCGCTCGTTTGTGCAGCAGGGCAGTTTGGCGGTCGAACAAAACTTTCCAGACCAATTGGTCTTGGGTGGTGTAGTGATGGTAGTGTTGCGTATCCATAGCTTTTGGCATAAAAAAAGCCCGGCCTCCGGGAGGAGTCGGGCTTTTGTGGTTTACAGCTTCGTACGTCATGATTAGCTTCCGTACTGGCAATACCGCCCGACTCCGTCCTCCGCGGGACGAATATTCATCAGAGTAAAGCGCTTGACAGATTGTTGCTGCATGACAAAACAAATATAGAGAATATTTTTAATTTGATACTTCTTCTCGAAATATTTTATCAAAAAAAGTTGATTAAATATATAAATTCTTCACATAATATAAACTTACAATAAAATTATTATTTTAAATAAGCCTTTATATTGCCAATTACGCAATAAATCATCCGGGTTTATGGTTTCTTTATCCCTTGGTTAAGTCCAAGCTCGACGGCAGCTATTCCAGCTCCTGCCGCAGGGCATAGACGCGGCGTAGGTTGCGGATCAGGCGCGCCGATTCGGCAAAATTCAGGGTTTGGGCACCGTCAGAGGCAGCTTGCTCCGGCTTTTCGTGGGCTTCGTAGATGATGCCATCGGCACCGGCCATCACGCCAGCTAAGGCCATATCGGCCACATAATCTCGAATACCAATGCCGTGCGAAGGGTCTACGATGACGGGCAGGTGGGTTTTTTCCTTCAGGACAGGTACGGCGTTCAGGTCCAAGGTATTGCGTGAGGCCGTTTCGAACGTACGAATACCCCGCTCGCAGAGAATCAGCTTTTCGTTGCCGCCGGAGAAAACATACTCGGCCGATGACAGCAGCTCTTCAATAGAACCCGAAATCCCCCGCTTAATCATTACGGGCTTGTCCACGCCGCCCAGTGCATCCAGCAGGTTGAAATTCTGCGTGTTGCGGGCGCCTACCTGAAACACGTCTACGTAGTCGTGCATCTCCTCTACCTGCGACACCTGCATCACCTCCGTCACGATTTTGATGCCGTGCTGCCGGGCTAACTGGTGAAATAGTTTCAGCCCATCCATGCCCAGCCCCCGAAATGAGTAAGGCGAGGAACGTGGCTTGAACACGCCGCCGCGCATGATGCGCACGTCATTATCCACCAAGTGCTGCATGATACTTTCCATCTGGGCTTCGCTCTCTATACTGCACGGGCCGGCCGCCAGCGTGAGCGTCCCCTCACCAATGCGCACGCCGTCGCCAAGGTCGAGGACGGTAGGGCGCACGCGCCACTTGCGCGACACCAGCTTGTAGTCGTCCGACACGCGGTGAATGTCCACAATGCCAGGCAGTTGGCCCACCGTGCGAATGTCGAAATCGGCCTTGCCGATGCCGATGAGGTAATGCGCGCGTTGCGTGGTCACCTCCGTGACTTTGTAGTTCACCGCTTTGATGCGGTCGATAATCGCCTCCCGGTTTTCGGAAGAAATGGCGGGTTCTAGTTGAATGAGCATGGAGAAAGTGGCTTGTCATCCTTCGCAAGTTCAGGATGACAGGAAAACAGTTAGTTCAGGACCGATTGCACAAACCGACGGGCAGCGGCGGGGGCGTCGTCTACCCCATCCATTGCTTTAATTAAAGCCGAGCCGATGATGGCACCTTCGGCGTACTGGCAGGCGCGGTCAAAGGACGACTTATCGCCGATGCCGAAGCCGATGAGGCGCGGGTTGCGCAAGTTCATGGCTTCGATGCGCTGGAAGTAGGCTTCCTGCACGCCTTCAGCCTGCCCTTGCTGGCTGCCCGTGGTGCCGGGGCCGGAGACGAGGTAGAGGAAAGAATCGGTCAGCTCGTCGATGCGACGGATGCGCTCAGGCGCGGTTTGGGGCGTGATGAGGAACACCGGCCGCAGGTTGTAGCGGCGGAAAATCTCCTGGTACTCCTCCACGTAATCGTCGAGCGGCAAGTCGGGTAGGATGACGCCATCTACGCCGGCTTCGGCGGCTTCGCGGCAGAAGTTTTCCACCCCAAATTGCATCACCGGATTCAGGTAGCCCATCAGCAGAATGGGCGCATCGGGCACGCGTTGGCGCACGCCTTGCAGTTGGCGGAACAGCACGCGCATGTTCATGCCGTTTTGCAGAGCCACCGTGCCGCTGTGCTGAATCACCGGCCCGTCAGCCAGCGGATCGGAAAAGGGCATCCCGATTTCCACGAGGTCGGCGCCGGCTTCGGTTACGGCTTCAATAAGCGGTACGGTGGCTTCCAGAGTAGGATAACCGGCGGTGAAGTAAACGTTGAGCAACTTCTTACCCTTTTGCTCAAAGGTGGTTTTGATACGGTCTTTCATGGGGTATTTCAGTGTCATCGTTCCGTCTGTCATCCTGAGCTTGCGAAGGACCTTATCTCGTTTGGTTACTCACTGAACGCTTGTCGTTCTACTGTGAGAAGGTCCTTCGCAAGCTCAGGATGACAGACGGAATAATACCAGCCCTTTTTATTTCTGCTCCGTTAGTTTTTCAGCGTATTTCAGGTAGGTTTCCAAATCCTTGTCTCCCCTACCCGAGAGGTTGATGACCACCACATCATCCGGCCCAGCCCCAATTTGGTCGAGGGCGGCCAGGGCGTGCGCAGTTTCGAGGGCCGGAATGATGCCTTCAAGGCGGCTCAGTTCGGCCACGGAGCGCAGGGCATCATCATCGGTGATGGCGATGAAGCGCGCACGGCCCGAGTCGCCGAGGTAGGCGTGCAGGGGGCCGATGCCGGGGTAGTCGAGGCCGGCGGAGAGGGAATAGGGCTCGGTGATTTGGCCGTCCTCGTCCTGCATCAGCAGCGTGCGTGAGCCGTGGATGATACCGGGTTTACCCAGCACCGAGGTAGCCGCCGAGTGGCCGGAATCGACACCGTGCCCGGCTGCTTCCACGGCTACCAGCTTCACCGAAGGCTCGTCGAGGAAGTGATAGAAGGCGCCAGCCGCGTTGGAGCCGCCGCCTACGCAGGCCACCACATAGTTGGGCAGCTCGGAGCCGGTTTTTTCCAGCAGTTGCTTGCGCATTTCCTCACTGATAACGGCCTGCAAACGCGCTACCAGGTCGGGGTACGGGTGCGGGCCTACCACCGAGCCGATGATGTAGTGCGTGTCGACGGGATTCGAAATCCAGTCGCGGATGGCCTCGTTGGTGGCGTCTTTCAGGGTTTTGCTGCCGCTGGTAGCGGGGCGCACCTCGGCCCCCAGCAGGCGCATGCGGTACACGTTGGGCTTCTGGCGCTCCATGTCGATTTCGCCCATATACACAATGCATTCCAGGCCCATAAGGGCGCATACCGTGGCTGTGGCCACGCCGTGCTGGCCGGCACCAGTTTCCGCGATAATACGCTTTTTGCCCAGGCGTTGCGCCAGCAAAATCTGCCCTACCGTGTTGTTCACCTTGTGGGCACCGGTGTGGCACAGGTCCTCGCGCTTCAGGTAGATGCGCGTGTTGTACTTTGCCGACAGCCGTTTCGCCTCAAACAACGGGGTAGGCCGGCCCACGTAATCGCGCAGCAGCTGCTGGTATTCCTGTTGGAAGCTGGGGTCAGCCAGAATATCCAGGTATTGGTTGCGCAGCTCTTCCACGTTGGGGTAGAGCATTTCGGGAATGAAAGCCCCGCCAAACTGGCCGTAGTAGCCGCGGGCATTGGGAGCAAAAGCAGAAGTAGCCATAGGTAGAGCCAAAGGTCGCGCTGGGCGCGCATGGTGGTTGGTAGTTGTAGAAAAAAGCCGCCGTTAGACGCTCGAAATGTTGCTGCCGGGCCGGAGCTTCTGAAACAGCTGACGCAGCTTACCTACGTCCTTCTCGCCGGGCGCCAGTTCGAAGCGGCTATTCAGATCGATGCCGAAGAGGCCGGGTAGGCGTAGCGTTTGCAGTTCCTGCGCGTGCGCCAGATCGAGTCCGCCAGCCAGGAAGTAGGGCACCGACAACGGATACTCAGCCAGCAACTGCCAATCGAAGGTCGTCCCGTTGCCCCCCAGCGCCGGGCCTTTGGTATCGAATAGGAAGTAGTTACAGCAGTTTGCATAAGGCGCTACCTGCGCAAAGTCGAAATCTGCTCCCACCGAAAAAGCCTTGATAATGAGGATGCCCGCCGCACGCAACTCGGCGCACTGCGCAGGCGACTCGTGTCCGTGCAGTTGCACCAAATCGAGGCCGTACTCCTGCACACGCTGTTGGATAACAGGCGTTGTTTCATTCACGAACACACCTACCTTCAGGATAGACGGCGGCAGCTTGGCAAGCATTTTTACGTCGAGCGTCGGCACGACGTAGCGCGGCGACTTCGCGTAAAAGATGAACCCCATAAAGTCCACCCCCAACTTCGCTACCTCCCAGATGTTGTTGTCGGAGCGCATGCCGCACACTTTGATGCGCAGGCCTGGGCTGTTGACGGATGACAAAGGATAGGTAGCAAGTGGAGTAGGAAACATACGGTAGTAGTGGAAATTTAAAGAACAATAGCCGGCTCCGTAGCGCGCAGTTCCTGTATCAGCGCCGCGCAGGCCTTTTCGGGTCGGCTGTGACGCATAAAAGCCTCGCCCATCAGGAAGCCCCGGTAGCCCACGCCACGCAGGTAGGAAATGTCAGCAGCCGAGGTGAGGCCGCTTTCAGTTACTTTCACAAACTCCGCCGGAATCTGCTCGGCTAATGCCACAGAAGTTTCTAGGCTTACGGAGAAATCGTGCAAGTTGCGGTTGTTGACGCCTACTAAGCTTACAGCGTCAGGGTGCAGCGTGCGGGTGAGTTCCTCGGCGTTGTGCACTTCCAGCAGCACTTCCAGTCCCAGCGAACGGGCAAATTTGCCCAAACGGGCTACCTCGTCGGCCGATAGCACGGCGGCAATCAGCAGCACCACATCGGCGCCCATGCTCTTGGCTTCGATGATCTGGTACTCGTCAATCACAAAATCCTTGCGCAGAATAGGGCAGAAATTGTAGCGACGCGCAATGGTCAGGTCCTCGGTTTTACCGCCGAAGAACTCCGTATCCGTCAGCACCGACAAGGCCGAGGCGCCGGCCTGCATGTAGCCTAGGGTAGTGCGCTCCACGGGGGCATACTGGTTGATGAACCCCTTGCTGGGCGACTTGCGCTTGAATTCGGCAATGATGCCGCTGAGGTCGTCGCGAAGCAGGTAGCGGCGCAGGCTCAGCGGCTGCGCGTCCATATAGAGGCTGCGTTCCAGCAATTTAGTGGGCACCAGCTCGCGGCGCTCGGCTACCTCGCGACGCTTGTGGGTGATGATTTTATCGAGAATAGTTTCAGTCGACATCGTGCGGTTGCAGTTTCCCACCGTAGTGCGCCGTAGAAACGCTTCGGCGCGTGGTGGGCGTTCAAACAAAGTGAAATTAAGCGGCCAGTAAGCGGCGCAGCGCCTCGCGGGCCCGCCCCGAATCCAGGGATTCTTGCGCCGCCGCCAGAGCTTGTGCAAAGGTAAACTCCGTTTCGCGACACTGTATGGCCAGGGCCGCATTGGCCGTCACCACGTCGCGCTGGGCGGGCGTGGCCCTACCCTCCAGCACATCCAGAAACAGCCGGGCCGACTCCTCCACCGTGCGTCCACCGGCCAAGCTGGCGGGCGTGGTGGTCGTCAGGCCCAGGTCGGCGGCCGTTACTACCCGCTCACCAGTACTGGTGGCTACCTTGGCTGCGCCGGTTAGCGAGAGTTCATCGTAGCCATCCAGAGCGTGAATCACGGTGTAGCGCGTCTGGGTTTGCTGAAAGAGATATTGATAAAGACGCAGCAGTTCCAGGCTGAACGTGCCCGCTACCTGGTAGCGCGGCCGCGCCGGATTCACCAACGGTCCTAGAATGTTGAAGAACGTACGTACGCCCAGCTCCCGCCGGATAGGCCCAGCGTGGCGCATGGCCGGATGAAACGCCGCCGCGTGCAGAAAGCAAATGTTAGCCCGCTCCAGCTGGCGCTTCAGCACGTCGTTGCCTACCCCAAACTCGATTCCCAAGCTCCCCAACACGTCGGCCGAACCGCATACGGACGACACCCCAATGTTGCCATGCTTGGCTACCGGGTAGCCTGCGCCCGCCACCACAAAGCACGCCAGTGTGCTGATGTTGAGCGTGTCTTTACCGTCGCCACCCGTGCCCACAATGTCCACCACGTCGTGCGTGCCCAATTCCGGGTCGCGGGAAAGTTCGAGCAGCGCGTCGCGGAAGCCCGCCAGCTCCGGCACCGTGATAGGCCGCATCCGGTAAATGGTCATGAAGGCCGCCATTTCGGAGGCGTTAGCACCGCCTTGGCCAATTTGCGTCATGGCCTCACGGGCCTCGGCGTGGGTCAGGGGTTGTTGGTCGAATAAGGTATTGAGAAGGTGTTTCACGTGGGAGGGAATTTTCGAGGTAGGAGCGGCTTGCCGCCGCCCGTGGGAACGACTGGCAAACCTTGAAACAACGAGTAGGTACTTATGCGGAACTGTTAGCTCTAGCGCGTCGCACCGACGGGCGAGGACAACGTGCCCCTACCCTTCCAGCCAGTTTTTCAGCATTTCCTTGCCGTATTCGGTCAGGATAGACTCGGGGTGAAACTGTACGCCGCGCACGTCGTACTCGCGGTGGCGGAAGGCCAGTACTTGGCCCTGCGCATCAATGGCCGTCACTTCCAGTTCGGCGGGTATGGAGTCGGGCTGCACCACCCAGGAGTGGTAGCGCCCTACCTTGAACTGGGTGGGTAGGCCGGCAAACAACCGGTCGTTTCCAGTGACGATATCAGCATCGGTGGCAATGCCGTGCAACACAGCCGGCAGGTTGTAGAGCGTGCCGCCAAAGCTCTCAGCAATGCCCTGGTGGCCCAGGCACACGCCCAGCATGCGCTTGGTAGGTGCGTAGCGCTGGATTACCTGCGGCATCAGGCCCGCATCGGCCGGCACGCCGGGACCGGGCGAGAGCATGATGGCATCGTACTGCTCTACCTCTTCCAGCGTCAGCTTGTCGTTGCGGACGACGGTGGTTTGCTCGCCGTAGCCCAGTTCGCGCAGTAGCTGCACTAGGTTATAGGTAAAGGAATCGTAGTTGTCGAGGACAAGAATTTTCATCAGACTAAAAAGCTAAAGCTGTTCTGAGGTTCACATTTTCCTACCCTACACCTGCTCGGCCTCTTTCAGGGCTTTGCGCAGGGCGGCCAGCTTGTGGTGCACTTCGTTGAGTTCGGAGTTGATATCGGAAGCGGCTACTACCCCGGCACCCGCCTGGAAGTAGAGCTGGTTATCGGTGCTGAGGAAAGAGCGAATCATGATGGCGTGGTTGAAGTCGCCATTGAAGCCCAGGTGGCCCAGGCAGCCGCCATAGTAGCCGCGGGCAGTGGGCTCCAGCTTATCAATAAGCTGCATGGCGCTGTGCTTTGGTGCCCCCGAAAGCGTACCAGCCGGGAAGGTATCGGCCACTACCTGTAGAGGATTGGTGCCGGGCAATAGCTGGGCCGTCACCTCACTCACCAAGTGAATAACGTGGGAGTAAAACTGTATTTCGCGGAACACTTTCACCGCTACCTGGTCGCCGTGGCGGGCCAAATCGTTGCGAGCCAGGTCTACTAGCATCACGTGCTCGGCATTTTCCTTAGGGTCGAGCGCCAGCCGTTCGGCAGCGGCGGCATCCTCGGCATCGTGGCCGGTGCGGCGGAAAGTCCCGGCAATGGGGTACAGGCTGGCTTTGCTACCCTTAATAAGGAGTTGCGTTTCGGGCGAGGAACCGAAAATCTTGAAGTTGCCGTAGTCGAAGTAGAACAGGTAGGGCGAGGGGTTAATGGAGCGCAGCGCCCGGTATACATTGAACTCGTCGCCCGTGAAGCCCTGCTGGAAACGCCGGCTCAACACAATCTGAAATACGTCGCCGCGCAGGCAGTGCTGCTGTCCCTGGGCCAGCACCCGCAAAAATTCTTCGTCGGTCTGATTGGTTTCCACCTCTCCCTGGGTCTGAAACCGAAACTCTGGCAACGAGGGATTACGAATGAGATTGACCAGCCGCTTCAGGCCATCCTCGTCCACAGCGTCGTCTTGCAGCGTGTGCTCAAATACGTACAACTCGTTGCGAAAGTGGTTGAGGGCGATGACGTAGCGGTAGGTGCCGTACAGCATCTCCGGAATATCGCCAGCTGCTTGCTTGGCCGCATTCAAATCGAGATCCTCAAAATGCTGCACCGCCTCGTAACCTAAGTAGCCAAACAGGCCACCGGTTATGAAATCGAAGCCATTTTCTTCGGTCTGGAAGCTCTGTGCAAACTCTTGCAACCGAGCCAATGCCGCGCGGGGCTCGGTTAGCGTTTCGGTGGTAACAGTGCCATCGGGGAAAGTTTGCTTCACTACCCCGCGCTGCACCTCAAAGCGAGCCAGCGGGTCGCAGGCCAGGTAACTGAAGGCGTTCTGCTGGCCGTGGTAGTCGGAGCTTTCCAACAGCAGACAGTTGTCGTATCGGTCGCGCAGGCGCAGGTAGAGGCCCACGGGCGTTACGGTGTCGGCCAGCACCCGTAGGTGGCGAGACTTAAGCGTGAAATGCGGCATTCGGCAGAGCGTAGCGAGGTTGGAGTTGGAGAAGGGCTGAAAAACAGAAAGCCCGGCGGTCGGCCGGGCTTTCTGTTGGAGTATGCGGAGTATTATACTTCACCGCACGCACAGGGTATCCCGTCCGGAGTTTCGGAGAGGCCACCACCAAGCTTGCAGGGAAAGTTGCGTTTTCATCAGTTCAAGAAGCGTCTATTCGACGTGCCACAAAGGTAAGCAGCCGAGTTTACGGCGCAAGTATTTTTTTGGTTTCCGCCGAAATTCCGCCAAATAGCCACGTATAAGCCGCTGGAAACTCGCGGCGCCAGAACCACTCGCTGTGTTTTCCGTCCGCTTGCACTGTGTAATGCAGCTGCCGGCTTGACACGCCAGTTTGGTGCAGTTGGTCGCGCAGCTCGGCCATGTAGGGCACCATGGTTTCGCTTTCCTGTGCGCCGGCCACAAGGTAGAAGCGGGTGGTGTGCTTTGGCCGGGCCTGCCGCACAAAACGGTCCAGCGAATCCTTCGCAAACCACAGGGCTGGCGAAAACACTCCTACCCTACCATATACCTTTGGGTAGTGCAGGGCAGTGTATACGCTAATGAGTGCCCCCATACTGCTACCTCCAATGCCCGTATGGCGTCGGCTGGGGCGGGTGCGGTAGTGCTGGTCGATGTAAGGCTTGAGCGTTTCGACCAAGAAGGCCGCGTACTCCCTACCCTCACCCCCACCATACTGCGGGTTGCGCCAGGGCGAGTACTCGTCCAGGCGCTTGTCGCCGCCGTTGTCTACAGCTACCACTATAGCGGCACGTTTTTCCTGGTTCAAGGTTTCGTCTACGCCCCACTCGCCGCTGAAGCTGGTTGCCTCATCAAATACGTTTTGGCCATCCTGCAAGTACAGCACTGGGTAGCGACGGTGGCTGGTTGTGTAGTCGGATGGCAAGTACACCCACACCCGGCGCGTGCGATGCAACTGGGGCACTGTTACTTCCAGCGTCGTGACGGTAGGGGAAACTGTGTGCAGCTTTTGCGCCTGCACCGATACCGACCAGCAGATTGAAGTTAAGCAGATGCTACTTAGTCGCCCCCACCCTAGCATACGCACTACCGCTGACTTACTCTCGCGCATATTTTCTCTATTCTAGTCTAATTCTAGCTTGACAGCAAATGAGCAAAATTTATAGAGAGGATTTAGCAAAAAACAGTTGCTCACAATCTTTTTTTCAACATACTATCTTCATTTTATACAAATTGCTTTGCAAACTGATTTTCGTTAGTTAAGCAAGGTCTCCTATTCATAACCTGTTCGTAATTAACATACTATATTAAGACTACCCAAACGTTTGCGGTAGCAAATACCCAACGGCACTCGGCAAATGTCCGGGCCTCTACTAAGCGTGTCTTTTGAACACCTAGATCACAATTGTTTTTATAGGTTTTATCATAGTATCTTCGTCTTTACATTCAATTTTGGACGAAAAAAAACCGCTTAAGTAGCCAAAGTGTGTAATTTTTCGTAGGAGCCGAAATCGTTTGCAAATCGGCTCTGCCGAAAGTTAAATTCCCAACCCTAATTGTTTTTCAATGAAACACCCTTACCTGGTGAAACTACTGTTTCTCCTGCTATTTGTGTGCGCTGGTTTCACCGGCGCATTCGCCCAAACCGGCTCCGTGAGTGGCCGCGTATTGGACGAACAAAAACAGGGCTTGCCCGGCGTAACCGTTGTGATAGAAGGCACCTCGCTTGGCAACTCCACCAATGCCGATGGTACCTATTCTATTCAGAATGTGCCCACTGGCCCGCAGACACTGATTATTTCCTTCGTAGGCTATAATACGCAACGCCAACCCATTACGGTAAACAATGGCCAGAACACGGCCGTACCCAACGTGGTAATCGGTGAAAACACCACCCTGTTGAACGAAGCAGTGGTAGTAGGCTACGGCACGCAGCGCAAAGAAGACGTGACGGGTGCCGTGACGCAGATTGATGAGAAGCAATTCGTGAAGGGCCAGGTAACCAACCCCGAGCAGCTGATTCAGGGCAAGGTAGCTGGCGTGCAGATCACGACCGGCGGTGGTGCCCCCGGCTCGGCTACCACCATCCGTATCCGTGGGGGCTCGTCGCTGAATGCCAGCAACGACCCGCTGATTGTAATTGACGGTGTGCCAGTAGACAATAGCGGCGTGAGTGGCGCCGCCAACGCGCTGAGCCTCATCAACCCCAACGACATCGAGACCTACACGGTGTTGAAAGACGCATCGGCCACGGCTATCTACGGCTCGCGTGCCTCGAACGGCGTTATCCTTATCACTACCAAGCGGGGTGTGCAGGGCGAGAAAATAACGGTGAACGTTAGCTCGCTGGCTTCTGTCTCGAAGCGCTACAACTCGGTAGACGTTCTATCGGCCAATCAGCTACGCAATACCGTAGCCAGCGTGGCCCCCACCAAAAGCAATCTGCTGGGTTCCAGCAACACCAACTGGCAGGACGAGATTTTCCGCACGGCTTTCACCTCCGATAACAACGTGAGCGTGGCCGGCGCGGCGGGCAAACTACCCTTCCGGGTTTCGTATGGCAACCTGGAGCAGCAGGGTATTCTGCGCACCAACCGCCTTATTCGTAACACGGGCTCCATCAGCCTCACCCCCGTTCTGTTCGACAACACCTTGAAAGTGAACTTAAACTTGAAGGGTTCGATCATTGATAACAACTTTGCTGACGCTGGTGCCGTTGGTGCAGCCCTGGCCTTCGATCCTACCCAACCCGTGCGCAGCGGCGCCGAAGGCTACGGCGGCTACTTCGAGTACCTGCAAAGCGCCGGCGGTGTGCCCCAACAGAACGTACCCCGCAACCCGGTGGCCCTGCTAGAGCTGCGCCGCGACCGGAGCACCGTGAAGCGGAGCATCGGCAACATTCAGCTGGATTACGCCCTACCCTTCTTCCGCGACCTGCACGCCAACGTGAACCTGGGCTACGACATCACCCGCAGCAACGGCAGCAACTTGGTTGATGCAACGGCCGCGGCTGCGTATTTCAACCGCCCCCTGGACGCTTCTATCACCAACCGTCAGGGTGGCTCATTCAACCGCTACGCCCAGAACCGCGACAACAAGCTGCTAGAAGCCTACCTCAACTACACCAAGCAACTCGGCGGAACCCGCCTGGATGTGCTGGCCGGTTACTCTTACCAGGACTTTGTACGGACTTCGCCCAATCTGCCTACTTACTTGGCCGATGGCACTACCGTTTTCCGGGCGGCACCTGTTAATCCGTTCCGCACGCAATACACCATTCTTTCGTACTACGGCCGCGCTAACCTGAGCATCAACGACCGGTACGTGCTTACGGGTACATTGCGTAACGATGCTTCGTCGCGCTTCTCGCCCGAGAATCGCAACGCCTTGTTTCCCGCCGTTTCGGCCGCGTGGAATATCAAGAACGAGTCGATCCTGAAGGACAACAACACGTTCTCGGACCTGAAATTGCGCGCTGGTTACGGTATCACGGGTCAGCAGGACATCGTGGGTGCTGCGGGCAGCGACTACCCATACATTCAGCGCTACGTTGTGAACTCGCTACAGGCGCAGTATGGCTTCTACAATCCTGCTACTAGTCAGTATGAGTACTATATCCCCTACTCTCCGCAGGGCTTCAACCGCAACCTGAAGTGGGAGCAGACCACCACCTACAACGCCGGTATTGATTATGGTTTCCTGGATGGCCGCCTGAGCGGCTCGGTAGACGTATACTACCGCAAAACCAAAGACCTACTGGCCGTTATTCCTATTCCAATCCTGACCAACTACACCAACCAGCTGGTGTCGAACGTGGGTTCGTTGGAAAACAAAGGTGTCGAGCTGAACCTGAACGCGACGCCGGTACAGGGCGAGCACTGGAACTGGACGCTGAACGCCAACGGTACTTATAACGTGAATAAGATTCTGTCGCTCGGGCCACAGGTAGAAGGCTTTGCCGGTATTGAAAACAATGGCGTAGCTGGCGGTACCGGCACCAACATTGGTATCTACCGGGTAGGCGAGCCGTCTTCGTCTTTCTACGTGTACAAGCAAGTGTACGGAACGGATGGCAAGCCGCTGCAAGACGTGTACGCCGACCTGAACGGTGACGGTATCATTAACAGCAATGACCGGTACGTGTACAAGCAGGCCGCGCCGCCAGTTATCCTGGGCTTCAGCTCCAACGTAAGCTACGACCGCGTGAATCTGGCCTTCACGCTGCGCAGCCAGCTTGGCAGCTATTTATACAATAACGTGAACTCGCAGAACGGTACCTACAATGGTCTCACCAGCCAGCCCACGGTGATAACCAACGCTACCCAAGACGCCCTCTACACGGGTTTCACCAACCTGAAGCAGGAGCGCTATTCCTCGGATTACTACATCCAGAACGCTTCTTTCCTGCGGATGGAGAACATAACCCTGGGCTACGACGCCGGCAAAATAATGGGCAACCGCGGGAATCTGCGCCTGACGGCTGCTGTTCAAAACGTGTTCCTGATCACGAAGTATTCCGGTCTCGATCCGGAGATTTTCAATGGGGTTGACAACAACGTGTATCCCCGCCCCCGCACCTACACGATTGGCCTGAACCTCAGCCTATAATTGTCTCTCTGATTGTATAATGAAAACATCATATATTTTTCGTCGCACTTTGGGCCTGGGCCTTGTTGCCGGTTCGATGCTGGCGGTTACGTCGTGTAATGACGACCTGGACCGCGTACCAACCTACGACCTGAATACGGAGAGCGTATACAAGGATGCCGAGGGCTACCAGCGCGTAGCGGCCAAGGTGTACAGCGGCTTTGCTGTAACGGGTGGCCAAGGTCCTGATGCAACTACGGGTGACATTCTGGGCATTGACCAGGGCACTTCCGACTACGTTCGCTCTTTGTGGAGCGCGCAGGAGCTGACCACCGATGAGGCGGTTATCCAATGGGGTGACCCCGGCGTGCAGGACTGGCACAACATGAACTGGACGTCTAGCGGCGTGCTGATTCGGGGTTTGTACAGCCGCATTCTGTACGAGGTAACGCTCTGCAACGGCTTCCTGGCGCAGGCTACCGATGCCAATCTCAGCAGCCGCGGCATTACGGGTGCTGACCTGACCAACATCCAGCGCCTACGGGCAGAAGTTCGTTTCCTACGGGCTTTGGCGTATTACCACGCTCTGGATTTGTTCGGCAACCCACCCTTCGCCACGGAAAACGACGAGATTGGAGGCACCACTCCGCCCCGTCAAACGACCCGGGCTGAGCTATTCACCTACATCGAATCGGAGCTGAAAGCCATTGACGCCGACCTGGCGGCTCCCGGCCAGAACCTCTATGGCCGCGCCGACAAAGCTGCTGCCTGGACGCTGCTGGCGAAGCTCTATCTCAACGCCAAAGTATACACCGGCACGGAGCGCAACGCTGACTGCGCTACCTACGCCAAACGCGTGATTGACAGCGGTGTATATTCGCTGACGCCGCAATACAAGAACCTGTTCCGGACTGATAATAACACCAGCAAGGAAATTATTTTTCCGATTGTGTACGACGGCAAGCGGACGCAAACCTACGGCGGCACTACCTTCCTGACGCACGCTGCCGTATCGGGCACCGCTAACTCCTTCTGGAATCCGGCTCGCTATGGTATTGATGGTGGTTGGGGCGGTATTCGTACTACTCCCCGCCTATACCAGCAATTCCCAGATACGGCTGCCGATGCGCGGGCTAAGTTTGTGACGGGCGGCCAGGCGTTGGAAGTGACGTCGCAAACCACTTTCACCGATGGCTATGTGCCCATCAAGTTCAAGAACATCTCCTCTACCGGCGCTCCTGGCTCCGATCTGGTGTTCGTGGATACCGACTTCCCGATGTTCCGCTTGGCCGATGTGTACCTGATGTACGCCGAAGCAGCCCTGCGCGGCGGCGGCGACCAGGCCCTGGCTCTCACCTACGTGAACCGTGTGCGGGCGCGGGCATTCAACAATGCCCCTGCTGGCAACATCACCAGCGGGCAGCTCACGCTGGACTTCATCCTGAACGAACGTTCGCGCGAGCTGTACTGGGAGGCTACCCGCCGTACCGACCTGATTCGCTATGAGCGCTTCACCACGGGCGATTACCTGTGGGCCTGGAAAGGCGGTGTGGCCGGTGGCCGGGCCGTATCCGACGACCGTCGCTTGTTCCCACTTCCGTCCGCTGACCTGAGCGTGAACCCCAACCTAACGCAGAACCCAGGTTATTAATAAGCAGGCTGCCAAGCGTCAGTTGGCACTTGGCAGCCTGTCTGGTTCCTTTTTCCGACATTATAATTTCCCACACAATGAAAACTTGGTTTACCAAAATATTGGGAATAGGTGCAGTTGCCCTAGCCCTTACCGCGTGTGAAAAGGACGAAGATAGAGCGGTAATTAGCTCGAATGGCGGGCCGACGCTTACAGCTTCATCTACAGCCCTTGGCGCACTTTCTGCCGACAATGCGGCTAAAGAAGCCGTAGTTTTCAATTGGACCAACGCCGATTACGGCTACCCTGCTGCTGTAACTTACACCTTACAGCTTGACGTGAAGGGTAACAATTTTAAATCACCTAGCGAATTCACTACTACTGCTACCAAGCGGGCATTTACGGTAGCAGAATTAAACAGCACGTTGCTGGCTTTAGGAATTGCGCCGGGCTCAACTGGCCAGCTAGATGCACGTGTGCTCTCAAACGTGAGCAGCAACACTACGTATGCGCAGCAATCAGGCGTTACTTCCGTAACAGCCATGCCCTACTTATCCATCATTGCGTACCCATCATTGTACGTTCCAGGCAAGTACCAAGACTGGGCTCCTGAAAAAGCACCCAAGATAGCCTCGCCGGCCAACAACGGCACGTACGAAGGCTACGTGAATTTCACGGATCCTAACGGCTTCAAGTTTACAAGTGCACCTAACTGGGACAATACCAACTATGGTATTTCGGGCACTATTACGACTGATCCTGCTACGGAGGAGGTTTCGGGGAAACTTTCTTCGACTGGTGGTGACATTTCATTGCCCGCTACAGGCTACTATCGCTTGATAGTAAATGTTCCTAATCTGACGTGGACGGCTACGCCTACTACTTGGGCAGCCATCGGTTCTGCTACCCCCGGCGGGTGGGACAATCAAACGCCGCTAACCTACAATACTGCCACCGGCACTTGGTCGGCTACGATGAACCTGAGTGCTGGCGGTGAAGTTAAATTCAGAGCCAACAACAAATGGGATATCAACTACGGTGACACCAAGGCAGACGGCGTACTGGATGCTGGCGGCGACAACATCAAAGGTCCCACGGCAGCTGGTAGCTACCTGGTTACGCTTGATTTAAGCCAGGGTGCTGGTAACTACACTTACTCTATTCGTAAGAACTAACGTTCTTCACTGACCTATTAAAAAAGGCTCCTGATAATAATCAGGAGCCTTTTTTAATGTTACAACTTATCGATAATATTGATTCTACCGGACATCTTCGATTGCGTTAGTATGAATGCTATTGTAGAGTTCAGTTGGCATGCAATAGAAGCCCTTCTGCCTTACCGCAGCTGCACCGACCCGATATCTACGTGCCGGGCTGCTGGTGCAGCAGGCAACACCACCTGAAGCACCTCGGCATCGGCCAACCGCAACGCCGGGGGCTGCGTGGCGGGCTGAAACGTGAGGGGCAGGAAACTAGGGTAGGGCCGCGGACTTAGCAATAAAGGCGCGGGTCGGAAGCTGGTAAGGGGCACGCGTACGGTCTGGTGGTTGGTACCCAAGGTAATGGTAGCAGCATAAGCGGCGGCGTCTTTGGTCACCAATACTACCTGTATAACCGTACCCGCTTGGCTGGCCTGACCTGTGAGCAGCAACTCTTTGCTGTTGAGCAGGTCCTGATGGCGCCCCTGCACCTTGTCGGTAAAGTATGCTCGCAGGCTCATGGCCGGCCGGTTATCGGCAGCGCCAGCCTCCGTTTGAGGCTTGCCAAACAGGCGCACGGCCAGAGCACCCGTAGCGGGGCTGGTCACGTAGTCAGCGTAGCTGCCCTCGCCAATGCGGCCCAGTTCCACCTGGTCGTAGTCGGTGGCGGCGGTGAACAGGGGAAGCGGCGCGGCAGCTGGCACAATGGCTGTTTCCCAGTGCTCGGGGTGGGCGTAATCCCACTGGCGTGGAGAGCCCGCAACATTGCCTGGAAACGTAGTGGTTTTGCTACCCTGCTTCACCACTACCCAGTACCGCAGCTGACCGGGATATAGCAGATCGGCGGGTACTATCGCCTCAAACAAGGGGTAGGCCCCGCGCTGCATAGGAATGGTTTGGGTGCGGCCGTAGTAATGTTGTGCCACCAGCAATACGCTGTCGGTGGGCGCTAGGCCTACCACGTTGGCGGTGAGGCGCAACGGCTGCCCA
Source organism: Hymenobacter sp. NBH84 (assembly GCF_014217645.1). NCBI lineage: Bacteria > Pseudomonadati > Bacteroidota > Cytophagia > Cytophagales > Hymenobacteraceae > Hymenobacter > Hymenobacter sp. NBH84. The sequence continues at coordinate 979,078 of NZ_CP043644.1, read as the reverse complement.
GCCGCTACTTGAGGGTAGACCTTGTGCACCACCTGTAGTCCGGCAACGGTGGGCGCGGGTGCCACAAACTCACCCAGCCGCAGCGTACCTAACCGCGTTTGGGAAGTCCAGGCAGTGGTTTTCTGCTGCGAAGCCGCTAGCAGGTATACGCCGGGGCGCACAGCTACTGCTCCGTTGGCGGCCTGCGCCTGGGCAGCATTGCCCTCGTTGAGGCCGCGCACAGTGAACTGTTGCCCCAGATCAGCCAGCGAAATACGTAGCGGCTGCGTGTTCCACTCAATGCGCGTGACGGTGCGCCGCAACGACGCTTGCGCGAAAGGGTCATCCACCTGCACGGCATCGGGCATCACCTCCAGGCGCCACACGCCGGGAGCCAGCTGGTCGAGGAAGTAGGCGCCAGTACCCCCGTAGCCTACCACCGGCGACGACCCTACCCCGGCCACGTGCCGGAGGGCGGCGGGTTTCCGGGGCTCCGTGCGCGTGGTACTAGTGTAATAAAATGCTTCCGGCGTGTTCATCTCACTGAGCTGCTCGCGGTAGCTGATGCGGAAGGCCCCAAACGTAGAATCGGTGGGGTAGGCCGGCGTAGCCTGCCCACGCCTCACCTGCCGAAATACCTGCCCAGCAATTAGTAGGCTCAGGGCTTTCGAGGGAGTGTAGGCCAGGTTCAGGTAGTGCGTTTGGTACTCGGTATTGGCGTAGGCAATGGCCAGGGGGTCGTAGGCAAACTGCGTAGCCCACTGGAAGCCCGCGCCCCGGAAGCTGCGCGCCATGGCCGGGTACATAATAGGCTGCAAAATATCGGCCGACTCAAACTCGTACACCATCTTCGCGTTCGAGGTGAAGCGCTTATCCTGACGGTAGGGAATCGGGTATTGATCGACGTAGGGTAGGAAGTTGCCGCGCAGCGTGTGGCCGCTCACCAGACCTTCGGGATACCACTGGTAGGTGAGGCCGTCCACTTTGGCATTCAGGATGGCTTCGTGCACTTGTGGGTTTTCGGCAATGTTATAGAACACCGGCTTGCGGCAGCCGGTGTTGCGGATGGCAGCGGCCATGCGGTCGGCAAAGGCCGTCACCTGCGCGGCGGGCTCGTGGTAGCGCGGCTCGTTGCACACCTCGAAGGCAATGATGTCGGGGTCTTGGCGGTTGAGCTGCTTGGTGTAGGTGTTGCGGTGGTTGAGGAACTGCGTGAGGTAACGCTCCTGCGCCGCGATGGCGCGCGGGTTGGTGTAGGCCTGGCCTTTGTCGTAAATAGACGAGAAGCCCGTCATGGCCGTGTCGCGCTCGGGGTAGCCGTTGCCCCAGTAGGCAATGGGCGTCAGGATAATTTTAATACCCCGCTCCTTGAGGCGGGCCACCAGAAAATCAAGGAGGCGCAGGTGCTCGTTTTCCAGCAGATTACCTACCGTATCGGTGATTTCCACGTCCCACACGTGCACCCGAAATGCATCGACGCCCAGCCGGGCGAGGTGGTATACGTCCTGTTCGATGGCCTGCTCCGGCGACACGTCCAGGCGCCGGTGGGCACGGTAAGAATAGGCAAACGGCGTGGTATAGTTAACGCCGAACAACGCTACCTCCTGCTTACCCTTTTGCCAGCGTAGCACGCCCTGTTTGTCAACATATACGTCGCCCTTGGGACCTGCCTGCTGTTGCGCCCACGCAGCCGGCGCCACCATCAGAGAGCAAGACAAAAAGAAGAACAACGAGAGAAAAAGCTTCTGCATCAGGAAGATAAAATGGGAGGATGTAAGCGTAAGCCGGCACTCGAGTGAGCGAAGCAGTGCCCGCATCAGGTCACTGACTTTAAAACAGCAGCAAGTTAACGCAAACGTTTGTCTAACCCGGAAAACCAATGCCCCTACTCGCCAACCATTGCGTTGCAGTTTGTTACTATTTGCTCTTTCCCTACCCTCTCAGCAACGCCGGGCTGATTGCGTTGTTTTCGCTGATGTTGATCACTCCCTTTCGCCTTCTTTCGAAACCTGTCTATTCAGCCAATCAGCGGTTTTTTTCTTGCGCCATATCATTGCTTTCCAATAACATCATGGCCAACGGCTTTCAACTACCGAAAACTTTTCCGTGCTTCGCTATTCTGCGCTACGTAGTACGTATGCATTCTACCCCAGGATGCTGCGCATTTCTTCTTTTACTTTCTTCTACCCTACCCATGATCATCATCGCTGACGGCGGCTCCACCAAAACCAACTGGTGCTTAATCGACAACGCGGGCACGCGCATTTATTTCAATACCGAAGGCTACAATCCCTACTTCATCAGCACCCAGGGCATTATTGAGTCACTCGAAACAAGCCTGCCCGACAACCTGGACCTGCCGGCCATTAGTGAGGTGTATTACTACGGTGCCGGTTGCTCTACCCCGGAAAAGGTGGAAACCGTAGCCGCTGCCATGCGCCATGTGTTCAAGCAGTCGGAAGTATACGTGGGACACGATTTGCTGGCCGCCGCCCGCGCTCTGCTGGGTCTGGAAAAGGGCTTTGCTGCCATCCTGGGCACGGGCACCAACACGGCCCTCTACGACGGTAAGGACGTGACGCTGAACATCGACTCGCTGGGCTATTTCCTGGGCGACGAGGGCTCGGGCTCGTTCATTGGCAAGCGTCTGCTGCGCGACTACATGCGCGGCTACCTCCCCGACGGCCTGCAAGAGGCCTTCCAGAAGCAATACGAGCTGGACAACGAGGAAATCTTCGACCGCCTCTACAATCAGCCCCTACCCAACCGCTTCCTCGCTAGCTTCGCCAAGTTCGCCTACGACCACAACAACGTGAGCTACTGCCGCGAAATCGTGTTGGAAGGTTTCAACACGTTCTTCGACAACCTGGTAGTGCACTACCCCAACTACCAGGAATACAGCTTCAACTGCATCGGCTCGGTGGGCTACAACTTCCGCGACGCCCTCACGCAGGCGGCCAAAAACCACAACATGGAAGTCGGCAAAATCATCCGCTCCCCTATTGACGACTTGGTAACCTACCACACCGTACTCAGCAAGAAATAGGTTGATGAGTTGATGCGCTGGTATAGTAGCCAGTCATACTTCGACTCGGCTCAGTAGTACAGACTTTCAAACAAAAAAGGCGGCTCCACTTGGAGCCGCCTTTTTTGTTTGAAAACAATCATCACATCAGCCTAGTGCTGCACCACCAGACGCGTGGTTTGCTGCTGCGTTCCGGCTTGCAAGCGCACGAAGTAGATGCCATTGGCCAGGTTGGCCACGGGCAGCGTCAACTCGTGGGTTCCGCTGGTCTGGCGGCCCGATACAGGTATGGTGCGTACGGTGGCACCCAGCATGTTCTGCACGGTCACCGATACGGTAGGCGCGGCGCTGGTTAGCTCGTAGTAGAGCGTGGCGGTGCTACCCGTGGGGTTAGGCGAGGCTAGCAATTTAAGGCCGCTCATGGCCTGCGCTCCTTTTACGGGCAGCACTGAGTTGGCGGGCTTGGTGATGGGCTTGTTGGTATACACGAAATACTCGCCGGGTTGCAGCGTGATGGTCGCGTTGGCATCAGCCACGTTCATGGGCGTGCTGGTGAGGTAGTTATACCAGGTACCGGTTTGCTGAAATTTGGGGTTGACGGTGGTTGCCGTCACACCGAAGTTGCCAAGCACCGTCACGCTCAGGTCGCCGTTTGATAGGTGAATGGCCTTGGCCTGCCCGGTTAGCTCCTGCGAGAAGGAGGTAAGCGCGGCGAATAAAGGCTGCTTTTTCAGTGCAATCAGGGCGCGGTAGGTGTCATAGAGGTGGCGGCGGTCGGCTTGCTGGTAGTAGTCCCAGCGGATGGGCTTGTTGCTGAGGCGGCAGTCGTTATTGATGGTCGTGCCATCGGCGCACACGTTAATGCTGTAGTCGTAGCCTACCTCTCCAAACTGCCACATCAGGCGCGGACCAGGTATAGTGAAGAAAAAGGCTGCCGCCATCTCGTCGCGCTTCAACCCTGTCGCCAAGTCCTTCACGTTGTAGCTGCCACTGCTGTTGCCGAAAGCTGCATTCTTGAATTGCAGACGCTCTTCGTCGTGGCTTTCCATATAGGTAATCAGGTTGGGCTGGTTCCAGTCGCGCTGCCGATAATAGCCCCAGTTGAAATCCCAGCCGTCGCTATACCCCATCGTGGCTTGGTTGTATGCATGGTTTAGATTGCCCCACAGCATCATACCGTAGTCGGCTAGTTCCTTACCTTCTTGGTTGGCGGCAAATGACTCCAGAATAGGATACGACGTATTGTCGACGCTCATTTGGTAGTCGTAGTACTCTTTCCAAATAGCAATGCGCGTAGGGTCATACACAGCGTCATAGGTGGCCTCCGTTTTCTGCACCTGACTGAAACCACCGGCCAAGTCAAAGCGGTAGCCATCAATGTGATATTCTTGCAGCCAGAACTGCATCACGCGCTTCGTGAAATACTTGGTGTAGGCGCTTTCGTGGTTGAAATCGTAGCCCACATTGTAAGGATGCTTGGCATCCTGGTTGAACCACGGGCTATTGGCAGCAGGTTTGTCGCCATCGAAATACAGCTGCACCATCGGCGACTGGCCGAACGAGTGGTTGAGCACCATGTCCAGCACCACGGCAATGCCGCGGCGGTGGCACTCATCAACCAGCTTCTTAAGGTCATTTTTGGTGCCGTAGTATTTGTCGGGTGCGAAATAGAACGAGGGATTGTAGCCCCAGCTTTCGTTGCCCTCAAACTCGTTGACGGGCATCAGCTCCAACACGTTCACGCCCAGGCGCTGGAGGTAGGCCAGCGAGTCGGTCACGGTTTTGTAGTCGTGGCGGGCTACGAAGTCGCGCACCAGCAGCTCGTATATCACCATGTTGGTGCGGGCCGGGCGCTGAAAGTTGGCGGTGGTCCAGGTGTATTCGGTTGCGCCCGGCGACAATACCGACACAATGCCGCTAGTCTTGCCCGTGGGGTAGGCCTTCAGGTTGGGGTAGGTAACGGCCGGAATGTACTGGTCGTTGTTGGGGTCCAGGACTTTCTCGGTGTAGGGGTCGGCGATGCGCAGGCTGCCGTCTACCAGATACTGGTAGGCGTATTCCGTGCCGGGCGTGAGGCCGTCAAGCTGCACCCACCAGCGGCCGTTTTCGGCGTCGTTGGCGTCGGTGCGCTTCATCAGGGTGGCGGCGGTGGGCTGCCAGTTGTTGAATTCGCCAATCACGTACACGCTCTGCTTGCCGGGCGCCGTCAGGCTCAGAATGGCGGAGGTGCCCCCGTTCAGGTAGGTCACGCCATCTTTCTTAGCGCCGGCGGGTAGGGCGGCCGTGGTGATGGTAGGCTGCACCAGCAGCAGGCGCTGATCCGTAACGGTGGTAGTCCCGTCGTTGGCCGTGAGCATCAGTGTGTTGATGCCGGGCTGCGTAACGGCCACCGTGGCCGAGAGGGAGGTAGTGTTGGCCTGCTGAGCCACCTGCGTACCATTGAGGGTAAGGATAAGGGTAGCCGCCGCCGAGGCCGTAGCCGTCACTGCCACTGAGCCACTGCTCACCAGCACCGGGTTATTGTTGCTCGTGGCCGGCGCCGTAATGCTGGCCTGCAAGGCCGTGGTTTGCGATACATCCAGGAAAATATCGGAATTACCAGTGCCTTTGCCCTCGGGTGTGCCATTGGCCCCACGAAACACCATGGCCAGTTGCCGCACGGTTTCACCGGAGCCTTTCAGGCCGGGGTAATAGTCCTCGGGCACAAAAGTGATGCTGTAACGGTGGTTGCCCAGCGCCGTCATCTTTTCGGCCGCAATGGGCGTACCGAAGCCGTTCGGGTTTTTTACGTGTTTCCAGTCGCTGGGCGTGGTGCTCAGGTTGGTGACGACACCGGTGTAGATGTATACGTCGCCGGTGTAGTTGGCCAGACCAGCGTTGCCTTTGGTGGCGTCAAAGGTGATGGTTACCTGATCCGTTGCGCGGAAAAAGGTAGGAGTAGCCGTCACTACCTGCGCCCAGGAGGCAGACGCACTACCTAGCACCATTAGCAGTAAACAGAAGAGTCGAATTGTTTTCATTCAGAACGTTAAGAAAATGGGAATTTGAAAAGCAGTACGATAACGGATTCGTACGAAAACGCTGTTTTTCGGCTCCGTAATCGTTTGCATAGCAAAGGTACGCATTGTCTTTTCCCAGTATCTAATTGCACCCGCGAATTGTGCGTAGTTTTGCTGCCTGCTACTGCTTGCGCCGCTGTAATGTCCTGTTTTCACTCTCTTTGCTGCTGGTTTTCACTCTGGAGCTTGCTGCTCCTACTTCAGCAACCTGCTCAAGCGCAAGCGCTAGCCCAGTTACGCACGGCACCGCAGCTTTCCGGCTTCTCTTATTCTGCGTCGGCCCCATCTGTCCCGCTTGCCCTAGCCGATTCGGCGCGTCAAGCCCACCTCAACCGCCGCCTACCCCTGCTGGCTGGCGGGTTGGTAGTTACCTACACTGGCCTCACCTACGGCCTCGGCAAAGCCTGGTACACGGGCGAACGAAGCAGATTCCATTGGTTCGACGACTTTCCGGAGTGGAAGCAGATGGACAAAGCCGGCCACTTTTGGGGGGCGTTTCATGAGAGCCGGGGCGCCGTAGACATGCTGCGCTGGGCGGGCCTCGACGACCGTAAAGCCATTTGGTACGGCGGCTTTGTGGGATTCTTACTGCAAAGTCCCATTGAAATTCTCGACGGCCACGACCCCGAGTATGGCGCGTCGGCTACCGATCTGGCGGCTAACTTTCTAGGTTCGGTGGGACTTATTGGGCAACAATTGGCTTGGAATGAGGTGCGCATCATGCCCAAAGTGTCGTTTCATACCACACGCTATGCAGCTATGCGGCCTAACGTGCTGGGTCGCTCCTTCGCCGAGCGTCTACTGAAAGACTACAACGGCCAAACCTACTGGCTGGCCTTCGATGTGGGCGCGTTTATGCCCGCCGCCTCGCGCTGGCCCCGCTGGCTACAGCCAGCAGTGGGCTACAGCGCTCAGCAAATGGTATACAATGATGCCGACGCCAACGCTGCCCTGGGCCTGCGCGCCTACCGCCAATACTACCTCACGTTAGACGTAGACCTGCGCCGCATTCCTACCCGTAGCAAGCTACTACGCCGCGTGTTCTACGTAGCCAGCATCTTCCACCTACCCGCGCCGGCCTTGGAGTACAATAGTCGGCGCGGGTTGGTGCTGCATGGCTTGTATTATTAAGTCTGAACCACGGATTCGCTCGGATTTTTCGGATTACGCGGATTTTGTGGACGCTTGTTTTCCGAGGGTAGCGCTCTGGACTGATCTGTAAGAGCGATAGAACTACCTCAGTACAGTAGCCCAGGGTTTCAACCCTGGGCATGCGCGCCAACCGATAGTTGATAACTCACAGCTGACAACTAACAATTCATCCCTGACAACTAATAAGCAACGCTACCACCGTTTGGCCGTTACTTTTGTTGTATTCTGACATTGAACCCACCCCCTCATAATAGATATGCAAGTAGGAGATAGAGTGCGGCTGCTGACTGGCCGCGAAGAAGGCATTGTTACCCGCCTGCTCGATAATGAGCTGGTAGAAGTTGCCATTGATAACGATTTCACGATTCCGGTGCTGCGCCGGGAGGTGGTAGTGGTAGCCGCAGAAGAGCAGAAAGCCTTCGGCAAAACGGCTGCTGCCGTGGCCAATGAGCGCAAAGCCGCTAGCACTGGGGCCGCCCGCGCTGCGCAGGCCGCCGGCGAAAAGCCCGCAGCAGCATCTGCATCAGGTTCGACTAAAAAAGGAAGTGGTCCTACCTCACCTCCTGTTAAGATTGCCAAAGGTCTGTACTTGGCGCTGGTGCACCAGTCGCCGGAGCTGCTGGCCGTGCACGTCATCAACAACACCGATGCCGACGTGCTCTACACCTACGGCGAGGAGCGCCCCGACGGCACCTACCGTGGCCTGGCATCCGACAAGCTCGATTCCAAAGCTGCTAGCAAGCCGTTGGGCCACTGGCATTTGAAGGATTTCGATAAGTGGCCCGCTGTGCTGGTGCAGCTTCTCCCCCACCAGCTCAACGGCACTACGGCCTACGATCTGCTCAGCAAGCGCACGCAGTTCAAGGCAGCTACCTTCTATAAGAGCCGCCAGCAGGCACCCATCATCCAGAAAGAAGCCTACCTCTTCCAGCTCGACGAGAAACCCGCCGCGCCTCTCGCGCCGCCTACCCCCGAGAAGCTGGCCGAAACCCTAAAGGCCCAGCTCTCCGGCAACGCGCCTGCTAAGCCCGCCACCGTGGCGCCTACCCAGGAGCCCGCCAAAGCCCTAGTGGCCCCGCCCCACGAGCTGGACCTCCACATCGAAGCCTTACGCCCCGAGGGCGCCGAGGGCCTCAGCAACACGGCCATGCTTAAGCTTCAGATGGATACGTTTGAGGATGCGTTGTCGCGGGCGTTGGCTACCAACATGCACGAAATCGTCTTTATCCACGGGGCTGGCAATGGCACGCTGCGCAAAGAGATTCACAAGCAACTGAGCCGCAACAAGGACATCAAGTTCTTTGAGGATGCCCGCAAGGAGAAGTTTGGCTACGGCGCTACCCTGGTGCGGCTGAAATAAGCAGCAACTGCTAGCTTAATAAGAATTCGCCTGTCATCCTGAGCTTGCGAAGGACCTTCTCACGATAGAACAGGACGTTATTACGTCAGTCGTTCTGGCGTGAGAAGGTCCTTCGCAAGCTCAGGATGACAGGCGAGTTTTTTGCGCTTTGGTACGCATAAGGCTTTATAGAAAGCCAGGCTCGCTTATTGCGTACTTTGCGCCATGTTTCGCACCCTTTCTCTCGCTTCTCTGCTGGCGCTTGGTTCCTTTGCTGCGCAAGCGCAACAGCCCCTACCCATCCCGCGCAACCTGGCGGCCACCTATGCCGCTGGCACCCGTGCCGAAAGCGGCCTGCCTGGTCCCAAATACTGGCAAAACACGGCTGATTATACCATCAAGGTCAATTTCAATCCGGCTACCCGCTTGCTGAAAGGCACCGTGGATATTGCCTACCAGAACAACAGCCCCGATTCGCTGCGGCAGTTGGTGTTCAAGCTCTACCCCAACATCTACCAAAAGGGTGCCCCCCGCGACACCCGCTTCGCTGCCGCCGACCTCACCGACGGCGTGCAGATTGAGCAGCTGACCATCAACGGCCAAGCCACCGATGAAAGCGTGCGCCGCATAGATGCCACCAACATGACGGTTTCCGTGCCCAAGGCCATTGGCCCCAAGCAGACAGCCCAAGTAACCGTGGCCTACTCCTACACCCTCAACAAAGGTTCGCACCAACGAACCGGCGAGGTAGAGCCGGGGGCTGACTTTGTGGCCTACTTCTTCCCGCGCATTGCCGTGTACGATGACATCGACGGCTGGAACCGCATTCCGTATACCGGCTCGGCGGAGCTATACAACGACTTCTGCAACTTCAAAGCAGATATCACCGTGCCCAAGGATTTTGTGGTGTGGGCTACCGGCACGCTCACCAACGCTCCGCAGGTGTTGCAAAAGAAATACGCCCAGCGCCTACAAGACGCGGAGAAAAAGGACGACGTTATCACAATTATCAGCGCCGCGGAGGCCAAGCGCAAGAACATCACGACAAATAACGCGCAGAACACCTGGCACTTTGAGGCGCAGGATGTCGTGGATTTCGTGTTTGCTACTTCCGACCACTACGCCTGGCAGGCCAGCAGCTTAGTGGTAGACCCCGCCATCAAGCGCCGTACCCGCGTAGATGCGGCCTACAATCCCAAGCACAAGGATTTTGAAGAAGTGGTGCATTTTGCCCGCCGCACGGTGGAGGCCATGAGCTACACGTTCCCGAAGTGGCCCTTCCCCTACTCCCACGAAACCGTATTCGACGGCCTCGACCAGATGGAGTACCCGATGATGGTGAACGACAACCCCACCAAAACCCGCGAGGACGCCATCACGCTCACCGACCACGAGATTTTTCACACGATGTTCCCGTTCTACATGGGCATCAACGAAACCAAGTACGGTTGGATGGACGAGGGCTGGGCCACCATTGGCGAGTGGATTATCTCACCCCTCATCGACCCTAAGCTGGTAGACGAATATGGCGTGATGCCTTACGCCCGCTTTGCCCATACCGAGCAGGATATGCCTATCGTCACGCTCACCACCCAGCAGTCGGGCACGCCGTTTTACCTCAACTCCTACCCCAAACCCGGCCTGGGCTACCTCTACGTGAAGGACATGCTCGGCGATGAATTGTTTACGAAAGCCCTACACACCTATATCCGCAACTGGCATGGCAAGCACCCCATGCCCTACGACTTCTTCAACTCAATGAACGCCGGTGCGGGCCAAAATATGAACTGGTTCTGGCAGCGCTGGTTCTTCGACCTGGGCTACCCCGATTTGGCCATCCAAACCGTGACCAAGCAAGCCACCGGCTACCAGGTAACGGTAGCGGCCAAAGGCACCAAACCCGTACCAGTAGACCTCACGGTGACCTTCACGGACGGCACCACCACCAAACTGCACCGTTCCGTGGCCGCGTGGCAGTCCGGCAACACCTCCGTCACGCTGGATATCTCAACCACCAAAACGGCCAAGCGCATAGTGCTAGGCAGCACGTATGTGCCGGATAGCTTCCCGAAGGATAATGTGTGGGAGGGTAGGTAATTTATTCAATGTGGCCTGTAGTATCTGAGTAATTCTTTGATTTCGAACAAATCGTTTTCTATTCCGGAACCCTCAAGTACTCGTACAGCCGCTGCACACGACTTATCTAATCCATCTTTTATATCTAAGCTTATCCTTTGACCGTTGCTGATAGCAAGACATAACTTATCTAAGGTAACCGTCATAGATTGGATTACCCCATTTGGGCTTTGCTGGTTCTCTGCCATAAGTAATTCTATTCGGTGAAATTCCTCCGATAGCTTTGTCACAAGTGCCAATAAATTTTGTGAATCCATCATAATAAATGAGTAATAAGAAAGGCCAACCTACAATAGGCTGGCCTTTCTTCTTCAAATAAATACTCCTCTTACAAATGTGCAATCGGGTCGGCGTTGCCGTCGGGGTCATTTTTCACGGTGCCGCTGGTCGTGAAGCTCTTACCCTTCATGAGTAGCACGCCCGCCATGTGTGGAGTAGCCATGGAAGTACCGCTGATGGTGTTGTACCCACCACCCATCCAGGTAGACTGGATGTTTACGCCTGGCATGCAGTAGTCCACCGGTGGGTTGCCGTAGTTGGAGAACGACGCCCAGCTATCGGAGCTGTTCATGGCGGAGATGGTGAAGATGTTGGCACCATTCACGCGGGCGGGCGAGTGGTTGTTGGCATTGTCGGTTTCGTTGCCGGCGGCCAGAGCAAACAGCACGCCGCCTTGAGAGGCACGTAGCACAGCATCGTCGAGGGCCTGCGATACGCCGCCGCCCAGGCTCATATTGGCCACGTCGCCGACTTTGCCGTTGGCGCCTACGTAGTCAACGCCTGCAATAACGCCGGAGTTGGAACCGCTACCACGCGAGTCGAGCACGCGCACTGCCACTACCGAGGCGCCTGCGGCTACCCCTACCACGCCGATGCTATTGTTGAGGGCCGCAATAGTGCCCGCTACGTGCGTGCCGTGGCCGTTGCCATCATCGGGCGAAGTATAACCCTTACCACTGGTCAGGAACGAGCGGCTGCGCGTGGCGTCTACACTCAAGTCGGGGTGGTCCAGGTCGATGCCGGTATCAATTACCCAGGCTGTTTTACCGCTACCGTCGCCGTAGCCTACCCGCGCAATGCCGTAGGGGATGGTTTGAGAAGGAGAAGTAGTGCCACCGCCAGCCGCTGGCTTGCCCAGCGAAATAATTTTATCCTGCTCTATATAGGCCACGCTGGCATCCATGCGCAATTTCGCAGCTTCAGCAGCCGATAGCTTAGCCGAAAAGCCTTTCAGCACGTGCCCGTAGGCATGGCCCACAGCTTGCTCGCTCAACCCGTGCGCTTTCAGCAGACCATATGCCTTGGCTTTCACTTTTTTCACTTTCCCCTCATAGTTATCGGCTGAAGTGGTAGCAACGGCGGCGTCATTCAACACCACAATGTATTGACCGGCTATATCCTCGTCGGCCAATTTAGCGTCGTTTGTTACAGTGGCTACAACTGGTTCCGATGGCATGGCCATTTCGTCGGAGCAGGAAGTGAGGGCAGCCGAGCCAGCCGCTACAGCAGCTATTACAGCCCAGGAGGAGAGGCGCAGGTGATGTACTTTTTTCTGCATGCTACTAAGATTTAGAAAGGAGAGAAAGAGTGTTTGAAAAGATCTAATTGCCAAGTATTCTATAATCAGAAATCGATTACGGATATAATTGGCTCATCAAACTAGCCCTTTTATTAATTTTTTCATATTAAAATGGTAAAAAATAATTTAGGCTATATATTAGAAAACGGCTTTGTTCAATATGGATTTTTGCAAGCCTATTGCCCTGCTATTTCTCATTGCACTACCTTTACTTCTGTAATGAGTCGCTCCACCGCGGCGCCCTTGGGCGACGAGGAAAGTCCGGGCAACGCAGAGCACCCTGCTTCCTAACGGGAAGGACGGAGAAGCGTAAAGCAACTTCGGACAGCCAGTGCCACAGAAAATTACCGCCGTTCTTTGGCTGTTAGCTAGTAGTTGCTAGCTGTTAGCTCTCGTTGTAGAAAAGCTAACAGCTAATAGCCATCAGCCAATAGCTCAAAAAAAGGTAAGGGTGAAAAGGTGCGGTAAGAGCGCACCAGCGGCCGGGTGACCGTGTCGGCTGGGTAAACCTCAGGGGTTGAAAGACCAAATAAGCGGATACGCTCCAGCCTTCGGGCTGGGGCACCGGGCGGCTCGTCCGGCGTCCGTGGGTAGGTTGATGGAGCCTTTCCGCGAGGACTGGCCTAGATAAATGGTGGAGGCGCGGCAACGCGTACAAAACCCGGCTTACAGACTCATTACCAGCAACAAAAAGGCCGCTGCAACAGATGTTGCAGCGGCCTTTTTTGCTCTTAAAAAAGGTGAAGGACCGAGGCTAAGCCCCTACTTTTTCTTCGCAGCGCGGGCAGTCTTCACTTCTCCGGCTTGCACGGCGCTGGCTTTATTGCCAAAGCTGTTGCGCACGTAGGTAAGTACGTCGGCAATTTGCTGGTCGGTGAGGAAGTCGTGGGCGGGCATTACGTTCTGGTAGGATTCGCCGTCAATGTCCTGATCCTCCATGCCATTGAGCAGGATGTTAATGAGGCGGGTTTTATCGCCCAATACGTAGCTCGTCTTGCTAAGAGGCGGGTTCATGTTCTGCACGCCTCCACCGTCGGCCATGTGGCAGGTCAGGCAATTTTGCGTGTATACCTTCTTGCCCGAAGCCAATACTGCCCCCGAAACGGCTGATGCAGCCGGCTTTTGGGTAGGCGTTGCTGGCTTTTTTTGCGCCAGGGTAGGTAGGGAAAGCAGCGCAAAGGCAGCAATTAGGAAAGGGGACTTCATTATTTTTTGTTGTAAACGATACGGTAAATAGTGCCCTTCACGTCGTCGGAGACGTAGAGCGAGCCGTCGGGGCCCTGGGCCAGGCCACAGGGGCGGTGGTCGGCGCGACCAGAGGCCGCTTTCTCGGGCGAGCCGGCAAAGTTGTCGGCAAATACTTCCCAGTTGCCGCTGGGCTTGCCATTTTTGAATGGCTGAAATACGACGAAATAGCCCTTCTGGGGTTCAGGAGCGCGGTTCCAGGAACCGTGGAAGGCAATGAACGCGCCGTTCTTATACTTCTCCGGAAACATGGAGCCGGTGTAGAACAGCAGGCCATTGGGCGCCATGTGGGCGGGGTAGGCCGCCGCCGGGTCGATGTACTTATCGTCCACGGTTTTCTTGCCGTCGCCGCCGTACTCGGGCGCCACCATTTTCTTGTTTAGCTCCTGATTGTAGTAGATGTAAGGCCAGCCCGCGTTATCGCCTTTATCGAGAGCATACATGCACTCCGCCGGGAACTGCGCCGATTCCTTCTCCGTGTATTTGTCGGGAAACAGCGTGTGCAGCTGGTCACGCCCGTGCTGCATCACAAACAGCTTATTGTCTTGCTGATTCCAGTCCAACCCTACCACGTTGCGCAGGCCCGTAGCGTAGCGCATGCCGTCACCGTACTTTTGATTCAGCTTATTAGCCTTGAACTGCCAGATACCACCGGCCGAGTCCAGCACGGGGCAGTTGGGCATGCCCAGGGAGCCGGGGCGCCGGTCGCGCTCCTGGCAGGAGTTGGAGTAGGCGCCCACGTTCACATAAATGTTGCCGCTGTTGTCGAGCACCACCGATTTGCTTTCATGTTGCTTGCGGTTAATAAGGCCCGTTACAATCTTCTCTGGCTGGGTAGGATTCGTTACTTCACCTTTGCTGTCGAGCTTGTAACGGTACACATCCTCATCAGACGAAGCGTAGAGGTAGCCATCCTTGTTGTACATACCCGTACCACCATAGCCACCAAAACCGCCCGCAATGGTGGCTTTGCCAGTGCTGGTGGGGTGTAGTGTCAGGATGCCTTTGCCATCTTTCACCCGGCTCAGCTTCACATATACCACGCCCTGGGGCGTTACGGTGAGGTGGCGGGCACGCCCCCCGGTTTCGGCGGCTACCAGCGCACCGAAGCCAGCTGGCAGCTTCAGGCCGGCGTTATCGGCATCGGGCACTACCCGGGCCGGGGGAGTTAGCGCATACAGCGCAAGGCTACCTGCTACGGCCGTAGCAGGTAGTAAAAAACGAGTCAGGGTGTTTTTCATGGAGGAAAGCGTAGTGATTCTGGCAAATAACGCGGCCGACTGCCGACGGTTGCTTTTGTCGATACGGTAGGACCACCCTAGTACGGATGTGCCTGTAGAAACTACCGGGCAAACTCATTGTTTATTATATGAGTTCCTATGCAAACTAGCATTGCTTTAGCGTTCGTATATACATTTTAGCTCTTGCGCTGGGTAGCCTACCAGCACAGGTATCAGGGCGTCATTCACTTGTTGTGCGGCTGCCCATGGCTTTTTGCTACCTTCGCTCTATTACGCACCTCTCGCTTTCTCTATTTATTTCATGCCCCGTATTCTCATCATCGACGACGAAAAAGCTATTCGGAATACTCTGAAAGAGATTTTGGAATACGAAAGCTACAAAGTCGACCAAGCCGAAGATGGCCCCACTGGCCTCGACATGCTTATTAAAGATAAGTACGACGTTGTGCTCTGCGACATCAAAATGCCCAAGATGGATGGCATTGAGGTGCTGGAGCGCGCCCAAATCGTAGCGCCCGACGCGGCCTTTATCATGATTTCGGCCCACGGCAACATCGACACAGCCGTGGACGCTACAAAAAAAGGCGCCTACGATTTCCTACAAAAGCCGCCAGATCTTAACCGACTACTCATCACCGTGCGCAACGCCCTGGACCGCACCAAGCTAGTGGCCGAAACCAAGACGCTGAAGAAGAAGGTTGCTAAGAACTCGCAGATGGTAGGCACCTCGCCGGCCTTAGAGGTGGTGCGCAAAGCCATCGAGAAGGTAGCCCCTACCGATGCTCGCGTGCTCATCACCGGCCCCAACGGCGCTGGTAAGGAGATGGTGGCCCGCCAACTGCACGAGCTGAGCAGCCGTAACAACGGCCCTATGATTGAGGTAAACTGCGCCGCCATTCCATCCGAACTTATTGAAAGTGAGCTATTTGGCCACGAAAAAGGATCATTTACCTCAGCTGTAAAGCAGCGCATCGGCAAGTTTGAGCAAGCCGACGGCGGCACCTTGTTTCTAGACGAAATCGGGGATATGAGTCTCTCGGCGCAGGCCAAGGTGCTGCGGGCTTTGCAGGAAAACAAGATCACCCGGGTAGGCGGCGAAAAGGAAATTTCGGTGAACGTGCGCGTGCTGGCCGCTACCAACAAGAACCTGTTGCAGGAAATTGCCGACCGCAACTTCCGCGAGGACTTGTACCACCGCCTCTCGGTTATCCTCATTCAGGTGCCGCCGCTCAACGACCGGCGCGAGGATATTCCGGCCCTCATCACCAAGTTCCTGGCCGATATTGCCGGCGACTATGGCAATAAGCCCAAGAAGGTAGACCCCGCCGCCATGAAGTACCTACAAAGCCTCGATTGGCGCGGCAATATCCGCGAACTGCGCAACGTGGTAGAGCGCCTCGTGATTATGAGCGACGATACTATTTCCGAAAGCGACGCCAAGGCGTTTGCGGGGAAATAAGTGAGTTGTTAAGGCGAAAAGGGCGCCTGTCATCCTGAGCTTGCGAAGGACCTTATCACGGGAGAACGACTGGCGTACCAACGACTCGTTCAACTGTCATAAGGTCCTTCGCAAGCTCAGGATGACAATCTTCTTTATTACTAACAACTACCAACCCTACGCCATCTGATTACACCCGCGCACGTCGGAGTTGTCCATCCTACCCAGCACCTCAAACGAGCCGTCGGGGTGCATACGTGCTAGGTCTTTGGTTTCGATGAAGGCGCAACTGTCCACATTGGCGAGGTCGATGACGTTGAGGGCACCGTCGGGGCGGTTGTTGCTGACAGCAAACGGGTCGCTAGGGTCGCGTAGGAGGATGCGCAGCTGGGCGGAGGCGTGGAAGCGGCCGTCGCCGAAGCTGTAGGCTTGGCTCAGCAGTTCAGTCATGCCATACTCGGAGTGGATGCCATTGGGGCCGAAAGCTTGTTGCAGTTCCTGGTGCAGCTCTTCCCGAATCATCTCGCGGCGCCTACCCTTCATGCCGCCGGTTTCCAGTACGGTAAGGTCTTGCAATTCGGGCGCCGGGCCGTACTCGGCCGCTAAATCCAGCAGGGCGTAGCTCACGCCGAAAAGCATGATGCGGCGGTTCGGGTCACGTTTTGCCTCCGCCAGGGTAGCAAGCAAAGCAGCGTGGTCGCGCAGGAAAAATGCCTCGTGCATCTGCCCCGAGCGGCGGGCAAAATCGTCAATCATGGCAACGAGCGACGAGTTGCCCTGCTCCAGGTAGGACGGCAGCAAGGCCAAAAACGTCCAGCTAGTAAGCGGACCGTAGTATTGCTCGAAGATGCGGGCGGCGTTGTCGCGGTAGAGTTGCGGGTCGCGGAGTTGGTGGCGGCTACGCTGTTGCAGGGTGGTGCCGCTGCTCAAGAATAGCTCCTGCCCTTCCCAGGCGTGCGGCTCGGTGCGCACGTCGTGGGTTTTGAAGAATTCGATGGGTAGGAAGGGAATATCGGTGAGCTGCTGCACGGCCTGCGGGTCGCGGCCGAGCTGGGCCAAGTAGGTGGCGTATGGCGGGCAGTGTACGGCCTGATAACGAAAGAGTGCAAGAGCGGTTTCTTCTGCCTGCTCTACCGTTAATTGAGGTAGGGCACGCAGGTAGGTTTGCCGGAAACTCATTGGGATAAGTTGGGGTTAGGAGCGTACAACAAACAAACGCCCGCTTCGTTGGGAAATTTGTACCTTGTTGCCATCTGAAACGTCTTTTTCGGATCTTCTTAGCCGCCTCTTATGCTCACTATTCGTACGCTTGTGCTAGGTGCTTCCTTTTTGCTGGCCGGGGCTGGCTTGTCGTCGTGCCTCACCGCGCCCGATTACCCGGATACGCCCAGTATTGAGTTTGAAAATATCCGTTCGGAACGTGTTGTGGCGGATATTGGCAACTATGATACAGTGACGGTAACGGTATCTTTCCGGGATGGCGACGGCGACTTAGGCCTAGACAATTCAGAAACCAACGCGCCGTATAACCTTAATGACGCTAGCGGGCAGCCGAACAAATTCTATAACAACTACTTCTTTCAGCCGCAAATTCTGCGTGACGGAACATTCGTTGATTTTAACTTCACTGGTTCATTCCGGTACGACAGCCGCTTTCCTCGCATCCCTCCTATCGACCGCAACGAGCCAAAACGCGGCAATCTGAGCTTCGGTCTCCAGATTTTTCAGGGCACTTTCCCGGCCGGCTCCCAAGTGCGTTTCAAGGTTTCCATTGCCGACCGCGCCCTGAACGTAAGCAACGAAGTGATTACGGATCCGATTACGATTCAGTAGGCAATGCCGAAATCGGCCCCTCTAGAACGTCGTTTCGACCAGCGGGAGAAATCTCGCGTGCTCCGGTAATTACCTTCCGGACTCAGTACGCGAGATTTCTCCCGCTGGTCAAAACGACGTTTTGCTTTCAGCCGTCAGCTGGTAACAGCACCCTAATAAATCGCCGGAAACTGCTTCGGGTTGGCTTCGTGCAGCAGTTCGTACACCGTATCAAACACGTCCTCGGCGTTGGGCTTGCTGAAGTAGTCGCCGTCGGAGCCGTAGGGTGGGCGGTGGGCCTGGGCCGAGAGGCAGCGCGGCTGGGCATCGAGGTAGCGGTAGGCCTGCTGCTGATCTAGCACTTGCTGCATCACATAAGAGGTAGCGCCGCCGGGCACATCCTCGTCAGCAAACACCACACGACTGGTTTTGCGCACGCTGTCGGCAATGCTGTGTTGGGTGTCGAAGGGTAATAACGTCTGCACATCAATCACCTCCACCGAAATTCCTACCTCGGCTAGTTGCTGGGCCGCGTCCATGACGATGCGGCACATAGAGCCGTAGGTTACCACCGTCACGTCGGAGCCTTCGCGTAGCACCTCGGGCACGCCCAGGGGTAGGGTAAACTCGCCTACGTTGGTCGGAATCTGCTCTTTGAGCCGGTAGCCATTCAGGCACTCTATCACCAGCGCTGGCTCGTCGGAGCGCAGCAGGGTATTGTAGAAGCCCGCGGCCTGCGTCATATTGCGCGGCACCAGCAGCTTCATCCCCCGGATAGCGCCCAAAATCATCTGTATGGGCGAGCCGGAGTGCCAGATGCCTTCCAGGCGGTGCCCGCGCGTGCGCACGATCAGGGGTGCTTTCTGGCCGCCTTTGGTGCGGTATTGCAGGCTGGCAAGGTCGTCGGAGAGAATTTGGATGGCGTAGAGCAGGTAGTCGAGGTACTGTACCTCGGCAATGGGCCGCAGCCCGCGCAGAGCTGCACCAATGCCCTGGCCCACAATCGTGCACTCGCGGATGCCTGTGTCCGTTACGCGCAACTCGCCAAATTTGGCTTGCAAGCCCGCAAAGGCTTGGTTTACATCGCCGATGCGGCCTACGTCTTCACCGATAGCAAAGATGGTAGGGTCGCGGCGGAAGTTGGCCTCGAAGCAGGCTTGCAGCACCTCGCGGCCGTCTACGGGTGGGGCGTTGCGGGCAAACTCGGCGGGCACTTCTTCAATATTGGGCGTGGCCTGCTCACTCTGGCTGTTCAGGTAGGAGTTGTAGCGGTCGGCGTTGTCGGCTTCGGCTTGCTCCAACCAGTTCAGCAGGTCGCGGCGGGCGGCGCTACGCTGGCCGCGCACTTGGCGCAGCACCCGGCGCACCGTACGTACCATATCGGCCCGGATGGGCGCCGGGTTGAATTGCAGCCCCGACACCATTTCGCGCAGCTCATTCTCGGTGTTGGTTTCGAGCAGGAGTACGTCAAGAAGTTTCACGGCCTCGTCGCGCTCCTGCTTGATGGGATTGAAGAAGGCGTTCCAGGAAGCGGTGCGCGCCTGCTTCACAGTTTCTCTAGCTTCGTTTTCCAGCTGGTCCAGTTCGGCTTCGGAGGCGTGGCCTTCTACCAGCAGCCACTCGCGCATTTTGCGCAGGCAGTCGTGCTCCTCTTCCCAGCCCAGGCGCTCCTGGCTCTTATACCGCTCGTGCGAGCCGCTGGTGCTGTGGCCCTGGGGCTGCGTCACCTCCGTGACGTGGATGAGCACGGGCACGTGCTGCGTGCGGCATACCTCGGCGGCGCGCTGGTAGGTATCAATGAGGGCGGGGTAGTCCCAGCCTTTCACCACAAAAATCTCGAAGCCGTCTTGGCCTTCACCGTCGCGCTGAAAACCAGCTAGAATAGCCGAAATACTCTGTTTGGTAGTCTGATACTCGGCCGGCACCGAAATGCCGTAGTGGTCGTCCCACACCGATACCAGCATCGGAATCTGCAATACGCCGGCCGCGTTGATGGCCTCAAAAAACACGCCCTCCGAGGTGCTGGCGTTGCCGATGGTGCCAAAGGCTACCTCGTTGCCCTTATTAGAAAACTGCGTGAATTGGTGTAGCTCGGGGTTGTTGCGAAACAGCTTGGAAGCGTAGGCCAGCCCTACCAGGCGCGGCATCTGGCCGGCCGTGGGCGAAATATCGGCCGAGGAATTCTTGCTGGTCGCCAGGTTCTGGAACTGCCCGTCCTCATCGAGCAGACGAGTGCCAAAGTGCCCGCCCATGCTCCGGCCCGCCGAAGCTGGGTCGGCCTCGGCGTCGGGGTTGGCATAGAGCTGGGCGAAATACTGCGTCAGCGTCAGCTCGCCAATGGCCAGCATAAAGGTTTGGTCGCGGTAGTAGCCGGCGCGCCAGTCGCCGGGCCGGAAAGCGCGGGCCATAGCCAGCTGCGGCAACTCCTTCCCATCTCCGAAAATGCCAAACTTGGCCTTTCCCATGAATACTTCCTTGCGCCCGGCCAACGAGGCGTGCCGACTTTCCCACCCCAGGCGGTAATCGTGCAGCAAGTCTTCCCGGCGCAAAGCAGTAGCGGTGAGCAGGTCGGCAGTTTCAGGAGTAGTAGACATAAACAAACAGAGAAAAGAGAGACGGGTAGGAATCAGAAGGAAGAACGTATGCGACGCAAAAGTACGGAAAATGCCGGGGCAGGAGCGCGTTGCAATTGGTAGCCTGCGCTCGTGCGGGGGTAGGCCAGGCAATGCGTATCTTTGCCGGAACTGATAGCCTGCCGTTTAAGTTACGACCTCTGAGAGAATTTCGGGCTGCTGACTTCTTCCTGTTTCCTACCTCTTTGCTACGCACGTATGACGATTTCCTTACGCTTAGCTGCCAGCCTGCTGCTGTGCCTTGTGGGCTTCACGGGTGCCCGTGCCCAGGGCGTGATAACATTTCAGGAAGAATTGCACGATTTCGGTAAAGTGCCCGAGGGCACAGTAGCCACTCACGAGTTCAAGTTCAAAAATACCGGCAATCAGCCCCTAGTACTTGGCAACGTGCAGGCCAGCTGCGGCTGCACCACCCCGGAGTGGACGCGCACGCCCATCCTACCCGGCAAAATGGGCGTGGTGAAAGCTATGTACAGCAGCGCCGGTCGGCCGGGCGTGTTCAACAAAACCATCACCGTTACGACCAATACCACCGCGCCTAGCACGGTGCTTACCATTAAGGGCACCGTGCTGAACAAGGAGGAAATTCGGAAGTCGCTTACGCCGGCCGAGCTGGCGGCCGCGCCGCGGGCCGTAGTGGCCCAGCCGGTGCACAACTTCGGCCGCATGGAAGCCGGGCAGCAGCCAGTAGCGCGCTTCGAAGTGCAGAACACGGGCAAGCAGGACCTAGTGTTCAACGGCATCACATCGGGCTGCTATTGCATTGGGTTCAAAACGCCGCCCGCGCCCATTAAACCCGGACAGAAGGGCACCCTGGAAATCATCTACACCCAGCGCAAGCTTGGCGCGATGGTTGACGAGGCCACCCTCACCAGCAACGACCCCCACGGCGACCTGAAACTGACGCTGAAAGCCGAGGTAGTCAAAAGCCTAAACGCCGCCAGCCTAGTGAAAGAAAGCGACGTGAGCGTTCCGTTTAAGTAGTGAGATGGTGAACTAGTGAGTTTGATGTTCTGGTGGCGCTACTTGCGCAAACTATGCCGGTGGCGCAGCTAAAACGCCAAACTCATCCGTTCACCACCTCACCCCTACCTATATTTGCATTTCCTTTTTCAACTTCTCTACTTTTTCCTTCTCAGCCATGTTAATCGGCGTTCCGAAAGAGATTAAAAACAATGAAAACCGCGTAGGTCTGACGCCCGCCGGCGTTGCCGAGCTGCGCAAGCACGGCCATACGGTGTACGTGCAAGCCACGGCCGGTTTGGGCAGCGGCTTTCAGGATGCTGAGTACCAGCAGGCAGGCGCCGAAATGCTGCCGACCATTGAGGACGTGTACGCCACGGCCGACATGATTATCAAAGTAAAGGAGCCCATTCAGCAGGAATATTCGCTGATTAAGGAAGGCCAGCTGCTGTTTACGTATTTCCACTTTGCCAGCAGTGAGGAGCTGACCCACGCTATGCTGGAGCGCAAGGCCGTGTGCCTGGCCTACGAAACTGTGGAGCTGCCCTCGCGCGCCCTACCCCTACTCATTCCAATGAGCGAAGTAGCTGGCCGCATGGCTCCGCAGGAAGGCGCCAAGTACCTGGAGAAACCCCTGAAAGGCCGCGGCATCTTGCTGGGTGGCGTACCCGGCGTGAAGCCCGCGCACGTGCTGGTGCTAGGTGGTGGTATTGTGGGCACGCAGGCTGCGAAGATTGCTGCCGGTCTGGGCGCGCAGGTAACCCTTATGGACATCAGCCTGAACCGTTTGCGTGAGCTGGACGACATCATGCCCAAAAACGTGTCGACGGTGTACAGCAACGAGTACAACATCCGCGAAGCCATCAAAACCGCCGACCTCATTGTGGGCGCTGTGCTGATTCCGGGTGCCAAAGCGCCCCACCTCATCACCCGCGACATGCTGAAGGACATGAAGCCCGGTACCGTGCTCGTAGACGTGGCCGTGGACCAGGGTGGTTGCATCGAAACCTGCCGCCCTACCACGCACGAAGACCCTACCTTCATCATTGATGATGTAGTGCACTATTGCGTAGCCAACATGCCTGGTGCGGTGCCCTACACCTCTACCCTGGCCCTCACCAACGCTACCCTACCCTACGCCGTGAAACTGGCCAACCAGGGCTGGCGCGTGGCTTGCCTGCTCAACGAAGACCTGCAAAAAGGTCTGAACGTGGTGAACGGCGAGGTGGTATACAAAGGCGTAGCCGAAGCCTGGGGCCTCCCCCTGGCCAGCGTTGAATCGGTATTGAAGCCCATGCCGGCGCCGGTTGCGTAAGCTGCTTTTGCCCTAGTAGCACAGTATTATTGAATACTAGAACGTCATTTCGACCAGCGGGAGAAGTCTTGCGTGCTGACGCCAGGTAGTAATTACCGGAGCACGCGAGATTTCTCCCGCTGGTCGAAATGACGTTCGCTTTTGCCTGTCTTTCAGCATGAAAGGAGTTATTTACCAAGGCGAGCCGGTATCGGACGCCGCCACGTTTGCTCGCCTACCCTTGGCGATGCAGAATTACCTGTTGCAGTGCAACGGCCTGCTGGCCTACCAAGGCGGCCTGCACCTGCGTGGCTGCTGCCTGGCGCCCGAGTGGCACTCGTTGCGCCACGCCTGGGAAGGTGAGGCGGCACTGGCCGCCCGCTACCAAAAAGTACGCCCCACCGACATTCCGTTTGCCGAGGATTACGCCGGCAACCAATTCCTGCTGCGCGGTGAGGAAGTGGTATTCCTGGATGCTGAAACCGGCGAAATTGCCTATCTCCAAGTTGATTTTGAGAAGTTTATCCAAGGCGTGGAGAAATTTCCGCAGCAGGCGTTGGGGCTGGAGGTGCTGATTTCCTACCTCAAAGGCGGCGGCCACCTGCGCCCCGGCGAGCTGCTGAGTATTCAGCCGCCGCAGTGCGTGGAGGCGCCCAACCAGCAACGCACGTTGCGCCCTCAGCCCACAGCCGAGCGCCTGGCTTTCCTAGCCAATTTCTACCGTCAGATTCGCAACCTGCCCGACGGGCAGGCCCTACGCATTTCGCCATCAGCCGACCACTAGCCGCTGCCTATGCCTACACTTGCGCTTCGGCTGCTGCTGCGCCGTTTTTCGTTGTTGCTGGCAGTCTATCTGTTGCTGCGCCTCGGCTTTTACTGGGCCAACCACACGACTTTTCAGGAAGCGACGTCCGGACAGGTGTTGCTGGCCTTCTGGCACGGTTTCCGGTTCGATATAGCCGCTTTGCTGCTGCTGAACCTGCCGTGGCTGGTGCTGTCGGTGGTGCCGACGTATGGGCACGGGTGGCAACGGCTGCTGCGCGTGTTGTATGTGCTGTTGAATACGTTGGGTATCGCGCTCAATATTATTGATGCTGAGTATTTCAAGTTTATTGGTCGGCGCACTTCCAATGAGCTTACTACCATCGGCGACGATGTGCGCCGGCAGGCAGGACAGTTGGTAGGGCAGTACTGGTATTTGCTCTTGCCACTGCTGACGCTGCTGGCATTGCTATGGTGGCTGTACCCAATGCCTACCCCATCGGTCATCAGAGAGGAGCAGACGCGCCAGCGCACCCAGCGTCCAGCACGGCGCTACGGCAGTTGGGCGGCGCAGCTCGTGTTGTTGATTGGGTTGATTGTGCTGGGCATCCGAGGGGGGGTTGCAGCTGAAACCCTTACGTACCGGCGCGGCCTTTGTGCAACAGCCAGCGGTGCTAGGCCATTTGGCGCTCAACAGCACCTTCACTTTTATCAAAAGCCTGGGCTACCAGAGCATTGACCATCGGCAGTACTTCGCCTCCGATACTACGCTGCGGCAGGCGCTGGCGGCGCGACCGTTACCGGCCCCTACCCTACCCCCGCGCCCGGACAATGTGGTGGTACTGTTGCTAGAGAGCTTCGCCTCGGAGTATGTGGGGGTCGAAAATAATGGCCGCGGCTACACGCCATTTTTCGATTCGCTGGCTACCCAAGGGCTGTTTTTTTCGGGAGCATTATGCCAATGGGCGGCGCTCTATTGAGGCACTGCCGGCCACGCTGGCGGGGCTGCCGTCGTTGCTGGAAAGCCCGTTTATCACCTCCAACTTCCAGACCGATGAGCTGCACGGCTTGGGCGAAATTCTGACCCGTCAGGGCTACAGCACCAGCATGTATCACGGTGCGCAGAATGGCACGATGGGCTTCAATACCTTTGCTGGGGCCGCTGGTATGCAGCGCTATCTGGGCTTGGAGGAATATCCCAACGCCACCCAAAGTCTCGATTTCGACGGCCACTGGGGTATTTTCGATGAGCCCTACCTTCAGTATTTTGCTCGGCAGCTGGGGCAACAGCAGCAGCCGTTTTTCAGCTTGCTGTTCACGCTCAGCTCGCACGAGCCATTTGGGTTACCGGCCGGTTACGAAAAACGCTTTCCCAAGGGCACGCAGCCTATTCATCGCACCATCGCCTACACCGATTTTGCGCTACGGCAATTTTTCAAAGCAGCGGCCCGGCAGCCGTGGTATCAAAATACGCTGTTTATCCTGCTGGCCGACCATACGTCTCAATCGGACCAACGGGGCTACCAGAATACGCTGGGCGCTTACAAAACGCCGCTATTGCTGTTCCACCCCGGCCACGCCCTACCCCCGGCCGACACGCACCGCATCACACAGCAAGCCGACGTGCCCGCCACCGTGCTCGACTATCTACATCGCGGCGCAGGCGTCCCCCTCCTACCCTTCGGCTACTCCGTGTTCGACCAGGGCACCTCAGGCCGCGCTGTATTTCTGAGTGGCGGCAGCTACTTTTTGGTTCACACTGATTTTGTGACGGAGCTAACGGCTGATAACCAAGTGCGGCTCTACCCCTACCGCACGCACTTCATCCCGGCTACTCCTCTGCCTAACCCTGACCCGCAGAAGTTGCGACAGTATGGAGATGAGTTGAAGGCCTGCGTGCAGTTTTACGTGAATGGATTGGTAGATAACACGATGTATAAATGATGCTGTATCAAGGGAGTCTTTTGACTTGAGTAATACTACCAGGGTATGAACATTACATCAAAAGAACGCCCTGCTAAGCTTATCGAAGCATCTCGCTCTGAACTACTGCAAAAGCCGCTTTTCTGGTAGTATCCAAATATCATAGCACCAACAAAAAGCCCCCACCAGCTTACGCCGGTGGGGGCTTTTCTTGTTACCCTTTCCGTACAGAGCAGCTTAGCGGAGCACAAGCTTCACTTGCTGTATGCCGCTGGCCGTGGTCAGGCGGGCCAGGTAGACGCCGGCGGGTAGGCCAGCGGGCTGCCAGGTTACCTGCACCGGCTGCCCTGCCGTGGCCGTGCCGGTGGGTAGCTGCTGCACCAAGCGGCCGCTCACGTCGTAGATGGCCAGGGTGTAAGCTTGATCCTGAGCTAGCGTGAAGGTCAGCTGCGTTTGGTCGGCGAAGGGGTTGGGGTAGCTGCGCAGGGTCACGGCGGCGCTGGTGTTACCCTCTTCAACCAACGTCAGCGAGGTGCTGGTAGCGGAAGCAGTTAGCGCGCCAGCCGGCTCGGTGCCGTATACTAGCTGGCCTTGTAGGTATACCGTCACACGGGCATTCTCCAGCAGGGTGTTGCCCTTGGCTTGGTAGGAATAGTCGTTGGCCTGTTGGAAGACCGACCAGTCCTGCTTGTAGAGGCGGTACTGAATGTTGCCCGTGCTGCTGAGCGGCCCGAACGTGCCCAGCGCGGCGCTGAAGCGCACCTCGGCGTAGGTTTGCGTGCCCGAGCGGCCCGTTACAACCTGCACGTTGTTGTTGCCCAGTTGAGCGTAATCTACGGCCGAGAGCAGGGCGGCCGTGCCTTCGGGGCTCAGCCAGTAGCGCACCGTTAGGTCCTGGTAGGCGGCGGGGGTGTTGCCCTCGTTGCGCAGTTGCAGGGTAGTGCTGATGGTATTCGACGTAGTAGAAGAAGACGTGTTCTGCACGTACACGCGCAGGTTGCGGGAGGCCGCTACCGGAGCCGGCTCAACGCCCCCTACTAGCAGCCCGTTGCGGTACACTGTGATGCGTGCATTCTTGGTGTAAGCGCTGTTGCTGGCGTAAGAATAATCATCGGCTTCGTTGAAGCTGGTCCAGTTCTGCTTGTAGAAGCGTGCTTGGATGGGGCCAGAGTTGGCACCGGCAGCCAGGTTGCCCGCCGCGGCCGAGAAGCTGTATTCCATGTAACCAAACGCCCCCTGACGCGGCTCTGCGAGCGGCACGTAGCGCAATTGCACGTTATTCGTTCCCAGTTGGGCGTAGTCCACGGCACCCTGTAGGGTAGCGTAGTCTTCGGCCGTCAGCCAGTAGCGCACCGTTAACTGCTGGTAGGGAATGGCCGCGCTGCTCTCGTTGCGCAGTTGCAGGTAGGGCTTGATAGTGTTGTTGGTGAGCTGGCGGTCGGCATCCTGATGCAGCACGCTCAGGCTGGCGGCTGTGGCTTGCACCGTCACCGTAAATGGCTGGCTTACCGTGGCGCAGCTATTGGTGGCCGTGGCTGTCACGGTGGTAGTGCCTACGGAGAAAGTGTAAGGCGAAGTAATCGGCGTTACGGTGCCGTTCTGCACAATAGAGTACGTCAGCTCGGGAGCCGGACTACCTGTAACTGTAGCGGCAAACGCTACGGAGGCACCGGTCTGGCCATACGCAGCCGCTACAGGTGCTAGGGTAGGCACGGTTACTACGGGCGGAGCATTCACCGTTACGGCCTGCGTGTAGGTGTCAGCGCACGTACCCTGCGTAATCGTCAGCGTGGCCAGGTAGGTGCCAGCTGCGGCGTAGGTATGCGTGAAGCTGCCTTTGGTGGTGTAGTCGGTTTTGCCGTCGCCATCCACATCCCAAGCGAACGTAGCATTGCCTTCCACCACCGTAGAGGTGTTGGTGAAGGCCGTGGCCGTGCCAGCGCAAGCAGTAGTAGCCGTAAAGGCTGGCTGAGGCGTTTCGCAGGTGATGCCGGTTTGCACGGTCCGGTAGGTAGTGCCTACCCGGATGCCGTCGATAACCAGCGCTGGAGAGCTAGAGCCTTGGCGCAGGGCCAACGTGCCGATATCGGAGGGCGAAGAGTTACCGGCTTCATTGACGCTGATAGTGGCGGTGGCCGGCTCGGCGGCGGCGTCTGGGTTGATGAATAGCTGGCTCACGTTGCCGCTTTCGTCGAACACATACTTCACTACCAATTGGTAGGTGGTGTTCAGCTCATACTCGGTAGCGGTATAGGTAGCCGCACCGCTGCCGCTGATGCCAAATTGCAGCTTGCCCGTGCTCGTACGGCGTACAAACACCCGCGGCCGGAAGGTGGAGCCCAGGTTGGCAGGACCCAAGTGCAGGAAGTAGTCGCCGGTGGTAGTAGCATTGCTCACGTTCACCAAAAACGACGCATACACCGGCGTGCGGGCATACACCGGCGCAAACGGCCGGTTCACGTCCTCGCCGCTGCCCGTCAGGGCTGTGGCGTTGCCGATGTTGCTGGCGTCGTAGCCGGAGTAGCTCAGGCTGGGCGTTACCACGGTGAGGGCGCGGGAGCCTGCGCCGCTGTGGGCGGTCCAGTTGTTGTCGGTCAGCAGCGTGCCGGCAGGGTATTCAAAGTTCTCCACCAGCAGGAGCTGCGCCGGGGCGGCCGGCGTGGTCTGCTCCAAAGTACCGGGCGCCGTGGTCAGGTAGTTCTCCGCGAAGGGCGTGTTGTTGTCGTTGAACGCTACCACGGCAAACGTGTAGGCCGTGGCGGGACGCAGACCAGTAACCAGCACGCTATCGGCGCTGCCGCTGTACACTACGTAGTTGCCGGTGCCCACTTGGCTACCCTGCCCGAAGGCCGCGTTGGCAGTGTAAGTGGTAGCATCTACGGGCAGCGCATTTACGGCGCTACCCTGGCGCACCAGCACCAGGCGCTTGGCACCGTCGCCACCTGCTAAGTGCAACTGTATGGATGTGCTGGTTACCTGCGTGGCCGTAAGCGTGGGCTGCACGGTAGGCTCGGCGGCTAGCGCCACGGTGGCGGTTGCAAAGGTAAATTCTTCGCCATAGGCCGTGCTTACAGCCGTAGTGGCGTAGGCGCGCACATAGTATGTGGTACCGGGCAACAGGTCAATCAGCTTGCTTGTGAAAGAGCTGGCGCTGGTGCTGTCCACCGTGCGGTTGGTGCCTAGGGTAGGATTCGCCTCCGTACCCCACACAATGCCGCGGGCCGTTACGGGGCTGCCGCCATCATTGGCGATAGTGCCCCCGGTCGTGGCGCTGGTAGTCGCTACAGCCGATACGGCCGTAGTGCTCAGCGTGGCCGGATACACGGGTGCTGTGCCAGTGCCGCTAACCGTTACGGCTTGAGCAGGCTGGCCCGTGCTGGTCACAGGAATAGCGGTCTGATACGCTTGCGCGGCTGTAGGGGCAAAGCGCACGTCGATAGTGGTGCTACCTAAGGTGCCGCCGGTAGGCGCCAGCGAAATGGTGCAGCAGGCAAACGGATTGCTACCTGTACGAATCTCAACACCCGCCGGGGGCGTGAGTAGAACAGGCGCCGTGAGGCCGTTACCGCTCACCGTGAACGACTTAACTGCTGAAGAACCGCCCGCTACCACGCTACCAAAGTCGGCCAAGGTAGTAGTCGAAACGGCTAGCTCCGGCTGGGGGGCCGTCAGGGTGATGGTGATGGGAGTGCTGCGGCCAGTTACGTTGCCGCAGTCGGTGGTGGCGCTGGCTACTACATAGTACGTGCCCACACCAGGAAAATCGGAGCCGCTTACGCGGTAGGAGGATGATGTAGCGTCGGCAATGGGCGTGAACGGACCAGCCGGGCTAGTGCCGTACTCCCAGCTGAACGTAGAAGGCGCGGCGGCAGTGGCCGTCAGCAGATTACCGGTGCCCGTGGTGGCCAGCGTTTGGCTACCCGCAGGCGTTACCGTTACGACGTTGGTAGGCGAAGCCAACGTCACCGTCAGGTCGGTACCGTTGTCGTTGCCGAACGTCGCGGGCGTATCGTTCACCACCCGAATGCGGTAGCCGGTGCCACTGGGCGTGCCAGCCGGCAGCACCGCCGAAACCGGTGAGCTAGTACCTGTGCCGATAATGCTAGCCGTGGTATTCGCCGGAAACACGCCATTGGCGTCCGACAACTGCACCTTGAAAGGGCCGCTGAACGTGCCCGTAGCAGTGAAGGGCACCTCAAACGCGGCGCTGCTAGCACTGGTAGTTAAGCAATAAGAGCCCGCGTAGGCCGAGGGCGTAGTGGTGATGCTGGCCATGGGCGTAGGGGTAGTGCCACCAGCCAGGGTAGGCGTCAGCACTACATCATCCAGCCCAATACCTTGGGCGTTGGTGGCCCCTCCTACCCCCAGGTAGGTCCAGCGCAGGTAGTAGGTAGCATTGGCAGGCAGGTTGAGGCCCGTGATTGTCAGCTGTTTGGTGGCCGAAACAGGTGGGTAGTGGTAGGCGTTGGCACCCGCCGGCAAGCTCTCGGTAGCCGCGGGTTGCGCTTCCCAGGTCACGCCATCGGTACTCACAAAGAACTGCCATTCAAACGCGCGGGTGTTGGTGCGGTACTTCTCCACCGCAAACTGCACCGCCAGGTCCTGAATGGTAGCGCCAGACGTGTTTTGCACGGCCAACAGCACATGGCGCGGCACCGTGTAGCTACCACTGGCCAGAAAGCCAATGGCGCGGTCCGGTGAAGACGCGGCTGCCCCGAAGTTGTAGGTGCCACCCGCCGTGAAGTTATTGCCGTTGGCAGCCTGCGTGAAGGCTGTATAGTTGTTGGCGCTGGTGTAGGTAGGCGCGGCTTCGGCCGAGAACATGAAGCCCACCGGCAGCACACCGGCCGCCGTGGTGCCCAACTCGTTGAAATCAACGGTGGTAGCGGTGCCGGTGAGGGGTAGCTGGGCCTGTGCCGGCAGAGCCAAACTACCTAGCGCCGTAAGCGCCAGCAGCGTACGTACGCGCCCCAGTAGGTGCTGCGCAGGTCGCCGGAAAGAGGAAAGGGTAAAACGTGTATCCATAGAAAAGCGGCAGGGCCGCGACAAACCGTGAAAAATCGGGGATTAATTGGTCGGGCCGTTGTCTACTTTCGCTTCCACCACGGCCTGCACTTCCAGGGGTAGGGCCGACAGCAGATCCAGACCCGTAGCGGCCTCAATGGCGTCCACGGTGGTGCGGTAGTCGCCCCACTGCTCGCTGAGCGTGTTGATGTTCGGCGTGTCGATGGCAATGATGCGGGTGCCGGCCGTGATGCGGGCCGCGTCGTTGTCGCCGACCGGCAAAATCACCAGCACCTTCCACACGCGGCTGGGCACCGTCACGCGGCCCTGGTCGAT
The DNA here is from genome assembly GCF_014217645.1 of Hymenobacter sp. NBH84. Lineage (NCBI taxonomy): Bacteria > Pseudomonadati > Bacteroidota > Cytophagia > Cytophagales > Hymenobacteraceae > Hymenobacter > Hymenobacter sp. NBH84. The sequence continues at coordinate 948,158 of NZ_CP043644.1, read as the reverse complement.
GGTGGTGGTAGTGCCGCCGTTGCTGCCTGAGCCGCCCACGCCGTAGCTACCCATGATGATATATACCTCGTTGTCAGGCAGTAAAGTACGGCCGTAGTTTTCCAGGTTGGCCCAGGTTTTCTGGTTGTTGTTGGGCGCCTGCGGAATCATGTTCGTCATCAGGAACGTGGCCGAGTTGTTTTCCCGCGTAGAGGTACGGTCGGCGGAGGGGCAGTTGTGGCCCCTATCAAAGCCCGAGCCCGTGTAGCTGCTCGACTGCACCTGGTACCACCCATCGGGCAGGCTGGTGTCGTTGCGGAAGTCGTCTTGGCGCCCTACCCCGCCCCGGTCCGAAGCGTCGAGGTGCCAGCTCACCCAGTTGGGCGTGCCCCGGTCGCGGCTATACGACACGGCGTAATGTGGCTTGTCGAGCAGGTAGTTGTTGGGGTAGCTTGGGTCGGCGGTAGCTCCGCTGGGGTTGCCCAGCGCCAGGTGGGAGTTGTCTACCGACGGCAGCGTAGCGCCGAAAGGCGTCACCGCGAAATCGTCGATGTTCAGCCGCGCCGCGCCGCCCGAGGTCTTGCGAATCTCGAACTTGACGGCACCGGGGATATTGGCCGTGAAGGCAGCGGCCTGCAAGGTGCTGCTGGTGGTAAATACCGTGGCGCCTACCTTGGTCCACTTATCACAGTTACAGGCGGTTTGGGGCTGCGCCCACAGCTCCCAACTGCTGCTGGCATCGGTACCGTAGAGGGCGTGCTGCACCGTGATGGTCGCAGCACCGTTGGGCAGGAAGAACTGCATGGTCAGGCGCCCAGCCTGTTGCAGTCGTACGGCTTGCGCGCCGTTTTTGTGGTCGGCTTCGGCGGCGCCTACTACGGCGTCGGTGAGCAGCCAGGTACCGGAGGGGAATGTCACTTCTCCGGCCGGGTAGGCGGGTTTTGTGCCCGTATCGAAGGTTTCCTGCGTCGCGCCTGTGGGCGTGGTTTGCCCCAGCACGCGCGGTACTGAGAGGGCAAAATAAGACAGGCAGAGCAGCCAAGCGGTGCGGCTACCCAAGCGTAAAGGTGTTGGCATGAAGTAGATAAAAGGATCCAAAACAGCCCCCTACCAGCAGGGGCACAAAACAACGCACAAAGCTACGATGCTCAGTAGGATCCAATCATCACCAAATTGTTAAATCTCGAAATTTTGCACAAAAAATTGACAATATAACAATATTTATACAGCTCGATTCAAAAATTAATACATGTGACATCAAGCAGGCCCCTGCTGTTCACTAGCTATTATTATACTCTATAACCCATTAATTTGAGCATAGAAGCTACTAACTCATTTTTTTACTATGAATATGACTTATCATTCGTTCCCATAATTCCTCCTCTGCTTCAGAATCATAATTGCACTCTACCTTCCTTTATTCGAATCAGCGCGAATATCGTTGTTCAAACTCCTCGCTTTCCCCGAAAAAGCTGCTACCCTGAGAGTTCCATCCTACTTGGGTAGCCCACCAGACTGTTGATACGGGAGGTGCTTCCGGCGTCTGCTCTGCCTTGCTGTGTGGAAACGCTGGCTGGGTTGGTATATGCTGAAGCTGCTTAGGCAGTAGGTCAGGCTGTCATGCTCGATCTACTGCCTAAACAGCTTCGCTACCTATGCTTCACTAAGCAAAGAAAAACGATATATTAGAATACATTCTCACGCAGACTTCTACACCATGACGGAGTTTCAGGAAACGCAAAAAATGACCCAGTGGTGGCTGTGGCTTCTACTCGCAGGAGTTGTTGGAATTTGGGTGTGGGGCATTACGCAGCAAGTTATTCTAGGCCAGCCTTTCGGCAACCATCCTATGTCGAACACAGGGTTGCTGGTTTCCTCTGTCTTTCTAGCAGCCATCGTCGCCTTTTTTTATTCCCTCACCCTCCGCACGAACGTCAACGCGCAAGGAATCCAGCTGCGCTACACTCCGCTAACCAGCACGCAACTAGCCTGGGCTGACATTCAAAAGGCTGAGATCATCCGGTATGGGTTTGTAGGGTATGGCATCAGAGCCTCCCCTACCTACGGCACGGTATACAATGCAAAAGGCAACACCGGCTTGCTGCTGCACAAAAAGAGCGGAGAAACGTTCTTGCTCGGCACGCAACATCCCGAGCAATTAGCGCAGGTAGTAGGCCAGTTTATTCCAATCAGCTCCATCGCTGGCTAAGGCTACTCCACGTGCCCGACGCTGAACAATTCCTGCCCCTTGCTAATAGGCGGCGTGCTACTCATGTACAGCACCACCCCCTTCACCGGCGACACCACATCACCCACCGGATTACCAAATAAATCGGTGATGTAGCCCAGCTTACGGCCTCTGGCGATGAACTCGCCGGCTTTCACCTGGGGGTAGAAAAAGCCTGTGTGCTCGCTCTCGATGGAGGTGCGCTGCTTGATGAGGTAGGGCTGATTTGTTGACGGCGTGCCTTCGGCGATGTGCAGATGCACCAGCAGGTTGTGCAAGGCCTGCTTGATCAGCGCCACGTTCTCGGCTTCGGCCATGCCGAAGCGGCCGCACTCGATATCCGCCGCCGGAATGCCGCGCTTCACGGCTTCGCGGGAGCAATACGTGGCCGGTTGGCCGGTGAGGGTAGGCTCGTTGCCGAACTGAATGACGTAGGGAAATCCCAACGCCACGGCCATCTGCCGGCCCTGCTCCGATAGGGCGGGCGTGTCGAAGTAGTTGTAGTAGCCGGCGTAGGGGCGCAGGTCGTCGTTGGCTTCACCGGCGTGCACGTCGAGCACATAATTGCAGCGGGCCATGATGTCGTTGCCCAGCGTCCAGGCAATGCGCTCGGTGATGGTGCCATCGGCTTTGCCAGGAAATACGCGGTTCAGGTTTTTCTCGTCCTGTGGGTTCACGCGAAGCCGGCGGCCCAGGAACGCGGGCACGTTGGCCAGGTGCACCAGAATCACGGTGCCGCTCAGCTGGGTAGGATCCAGCGTTTGGGCAAACTGCTGCGCGGCTATGATGGGCGGGTACTCGTAGCCATGCACGCCGGCAATGATTCCCAGCACCGGGCCTTTTTTGGTGCCGTGAAACACGCTAACGGGTATCACGGTGCTGTCCTTCCCATCCGTAACGGGCAGCAACACTGACAGCTTCGAGCCGGCTTTAATTGTTTGGTTTTGAAAGACGAAGGGTTTCACCGGCGCGGCAGTGGCACTAGTAAAAGCAGCGAAAAGAGCGAGAAGAAAGAAGAGCGTTCGAGTGAGCATCTTGTGGGAATGAAAGGTTTGCCCTAGGTGTGTGCCGGTCCGACGCCGCAGGCGTCCGACCGGTTGCCGTTGAACGAGCTTCGTGCTGACAACTACGCAACCTATGCAAACAGCAGCAACGGCAACCGGTCGGACGCCTGCGGCGTCGGACCGGCGCACGCCCGGGGCGTAATCATGGAATCAGAAAAGAACACTAGCGCGGCGCTACGGGCCGCGCCCGGAATAGCAGCAGCCCCACGGCACCTACTACCCCCGTGCTCACCAATAGCTTCCACAACCCCTGCACGGCCGTGGGGGTTTCTGAGGTGCTGGTAAAGGTATGGGTAGGCTCGCCGGCGTAGTCGGTGTGGGTGAAAGGGGTTTTGTTGTAGAGGAACGGGTAGTAGTACGCCCGCAGCGCATCGTGGTAGTGCACTACGCTTTGCTGAAAGGCCAGGTGGGTAGGAAGGTCGGTGCCGGCCAGGGCGTTGAGGCTGGTTTGCACGTTGACAGCGGGCGAAAGCCAGTTGAGCTTTTCGACCAACTCGTGGCGCTGGCGCAGGCCAGTGGTGTAAGCGGCCGCCAGGGGCTGCACCGACACGTCGCCGAGGTGCTGGAAGGCATAGTACCAGCGCCACACAAACCGCTCCCGGATGGTAGCCGTGTCGCGCCACTGGGGGTAGAGGGCGAAGAAACGCTGCATGGTTTCAGCCTTAGGCTTGTCCCAACCGCCGTGGATTTCCTCGCGCTGTTTCACCGTCAGCTCGATGCCCTGGGGCACGGGGCGCTTCGCGGCTACGTACACATTCAGGAGGCCGGGTACCAACACCAACAGCAGCAGCCACACCCCCACCAGCGCCACCGCGTTGAAGGCCGATGGCCGCTGCCACGCCGTGACAAGGAGCGCCACCCCGAACCAGAACAAGCAGTACAGCGTCACCAACGCCAGCCACAGCCCTACCCTACCATCCAGCGGCACCCGCGCCCACCCCATCGCCACCGCCGACAGCAACCAAGCCAGCCCGAGCACCAACCCCAGCCGAAACGTGAGCTTGGCCCCTACCACCACGCCGGCCGAAACCGGCTGCGCCAGCAGCAGCGGCAGAATCCCCTGCTCACGCTCGCTCGACAACAGGTTAAAGCACAGCGCAATAATCAGCAGCGGAAATAGGTAGACCAGCACAAAGGCCAGGTCGAAGTTGCCGCTGAGCATCTTGGTGGGGTTCACGTTTTCGGCGGCATAGAGCTGGCCTTGCAGGCCCAACAGCCGCAGCTTCACGTAAGAAGGGTTCACATCGCGCTGGCCCAGCGAGAGGCTTGCCCAGTTTAGCGGGTGGTGCACGGCAAAGGTGGTGTGGTAGTACCCAATTTCGCCGGCGTCGGCAGGCTTTGGGAATTTAACTTTCAGTTCCTCCACGTTATGGTGGGCCAGTGTAGGCAGCTCGGCCAGGTGCTGGCGCTGCCGGTTCAGCTCGGTAGTGCCGTAGTAGATGCCGTAGAGGCCCACCAGCAACACTAGGCCCGTGAGCACTACAAGGCCTTTGGCGGCTTTAAAGTGCCGCCATTCATACTGTACTAAAATCCAGAAAATCTTCATCAGCCTACACAACGGGGGTTTTATCAATCACTTTCAGCCCGAGCCAGCTCAACCCTACGGCCCACAGCAGCAAGGCCAGCGCGGGCAGCAGCAGGTAGCCCAACGCCCAGCCCACGGGCGGCGTCTGGTAGGCAAAGGTGGGAATGGCCTGCCAGGTGGCGGCATCCAGCTTGCGCTCTTTATCGCCATAGCCCATGCTGGCCTGCAAGCCGTTGAGGCGCTGCATGAGCTGGTAGCGGTAATCCTCGGCGGCCTGCTGAAAGTGCACGTAGTGGGCGAAGTCGGACCCAGCCAGGCCCATCGACAGCGGCCGGATGGCCTGGTAGGGATTCAAGAGCCCGGCCCAGTTGGAAATGGCATTTTGCCGCTCGTAGGTGCGCGTGAGGTCGGCAAAATGCTGCTGGTACACCTTACTGGTGTAGGCTTCGCTTTCGGCCATCACCAGCCCGCCCACGCTCACCGGTAGTTTTTCTTCGGACTCGACGCCGTACTGTTTTAGCAGGTTGGCTTTGAGGGCGGCCGTGCGCTGGTCCTGCGGGTCGTGGCCGTTGATGCCTTTCTGGGCCGTTTCGTGCACGTCGGCGTCCATTTGGGCTTTGGTGATGGTGGGGAACAGGGTAGCGCCCAGGTTGGCCGTGGCTTTGGGTAGGATGATGCAGCCCAGCATCCAGCAACCCAGCAGCAGCACCAACGCCGAGCGTCCGTGCCGTTGCCGCGCCGATACGACCACCGTGCCCACTATCCACAGGAAAAAATACACCGCGTAGCTTACTACAAACAAAGCCAGCCGCACCCACACATCGGCGTTGTGGGCAAACGTTTCTTCCCCAAACAGCAGCCACGCGGCCAGCGCCAGCGCCGGCCCTACCACCAGGGCTACGGCCCGGCCGTAGCCCGCAATCTTCCCCCACGCCACTTGCCGCAGCGGCACGCCCTGACTCACGAGCAGCTTCAGCGTACCCGTCTCGCGCTCCTCCGTGAAAGCGCTGAAACACAAGAAAATAATCAGCAGCGGCACCAACACTTGCAGCACAAACGCCACCGTCAGCTCCCCAAACCGAATCAAAGAACCCGACTGCTGGGCCTGGCTGAAATTGACGCTGTTCTGCTGATGCGCTTCCAGAAACACCGAGGCACCCGTGAACGAGTCCAGCCCCGCATCCAAAAAGCTCAGCCCCGAGCGCGGCCTGAAGGCAAACGAGCCGTAGTGCGCCACCCGGTGCGGGTGGCGGTTGGGCTGGTTATGAAACTGGTCGTTAACGGTCTGCTGGGCCACCATGCGCTCCTGTTGCAAGGTGCGGTAGCTGGCCCTACCTACCAGCGTGGCCGCCAGCAGCAGGGCCAGCAGCAACACGCTCAGCACCACAAAGCGCCGGTCGCGCAGGGTACTCGCAAATTCTTTTTGAGCAATGCTCTGTATCATGGGCTAGAACTTTCTGTTTGTTTTGGTGCGAACTGTCCCGCCGGTCCGACGCCGCAGGCGTCCGACCGGTTGTCGTGTGGGGCTTCGTGCTGATGTTGCAGACGCTTGGTGCGAGCGGCGCGGATGCCAGCAGGCGGCAACCGGTCAAACGCCTGCGGCGTCGGACCGGCAGGCGACTACTGCATGTAGGTGAGATAGAGCTGCTCCAGCTCGTTGGCGTTCAATGTGGCCGTGGGGCGCACGTCCACCAGCTCGCCCTCGCGCATAATGCCTACTCGTGTGCCTACCTCCTTGGCTCGGAAGATGTCGTGCGTGGCCATGAATACGGCCGTGCCTTGCTGGCTCAGCTGGCGCAGTAGTTCCGAAAACTCGTTGCTGGCCTTAGGGTCGAGGCCGGAGGTAGGCTCGTCGAGCAGCAGCACCTTGGCGTGCTTGGCCACGGCAATGGCAATGCCTACCTTCTGGCGCATGCCCTTGGAGTAGGTACCCACGCGGCGCTGCACGGCCTCGGCGGGCAGTCCGGCTTGGTCTAGATAGGCCAGCAGTTCCTTCTCTTTATAAGAGAAACCCGCCAGGCTACTGAACAACGACAGATTCTCCAGCCCCGTGAGGTGTGGGTAGAGCATCACGTTTTCGGGAATGTAGGCCAAGTGCTGCTTGATCTTGAGCGGATTGGCGGCCACCTCCAACCCATTCAGGTAGGCCGCCCCAGCCGTCGGCTCAATGAAACCCAGAAACAGGTTGATGGTCGTGCTCTTGCCAGCGCCGTTCTGGCCCAGGAGGCAGAACACTTCGCCGGCTTCAATCTGTAAGTTCAGGCCACGCAACGCCAGCTTATCGGGGTACTGCTTGCGTAGGTCTTTGGCTTCGAGGATGTAGGTCATGTGTTGTTTGTGGTTTAGCACTAGCTCCCCTCCCTTTCTGAGGGGCTGGGATGGCTCTGGCTAGAGTTAAAGAGCTAGATTTAGCATCGTTCTGACAAGTTTTACCACCCCCTACCCCCTCCTTAAAAAAGGAGGGGAGCTAGCTTCTAGAAAGTATACCCCAGCGTCGCCATGAAATTGCGGGGGGCGCCGGGGCTGGTGCGGAAGAAATCGTAGCCACCCACGAAGTAGTACTTGTCGAACACGTTGTTCATGTTCACGTGGAAGTTGAAGCGGTTGATGGTGTAGAACAGCGCCACGTCGGCCACGGTATAGCTGGGCCACTGCGCCCAGTATTCCTCGCCTGTACCCACTGCTTTCACCTGGTTTTCGCTGCGGCGGTTGCCCACGTAGTTGCTGCCTATCCCTACCCCAAAGCCGCGCAAGCCTGGCACTGTGAAGACGTATTTTGCCCACAGGCCGCCCATGTGCTTGGGCGCATTGGCGAGCGGCTGCCCGTCCTCAGCCTGCAAATCGGCGTCCAGCACTTCCGTGCGGTTGAAGGCGTAGTTTAGGTTTAGACTGAGGTTTGGCAGCACGTTGCCGGTTAGCTCTACCTCCGCGCCACGCGAGCGGGCTATTCCGTTTTGACGGTACACCTGCCCGCCCTCGGCCGTGAGGCCGTTGGTGGCTACCAGTTGGTTACGCTTCTCAATCTGATATACCGCCACCGTACCAAACAGCGCCTTATCGAAGAACTCGCCCTTCAAACCAGTTTCCACTTGGTAGCTGGTTTCGGGGCTGAAAGCCGAACTGCGGCCGTAGCGCTCCGGAAAGCGAATGTACTCGGGCTTCAACGGTCGGAAGCCGGAGCTGTAGCTGGCGAAGTAGTTCAGGTTGTCGAGCAGCGAGTAGGTAAGGCCAGCGCGGGGCAGCAAGCGGCGCTGTGGAACAGTGGTAGAACCGTCGGGGTAGTCGCGCTCGTCGGCAAACAGCTCGTAGCGCACGCCCAGCAGCACGCCCAGGCGCGGCGTCACTTCCAGCTGGTCTTGCGCGTAGATGCCCACCGTGTGGTACACCGAGTTGATGTAGTCGACGAAGAACTGCGGCAGGGGCCGGCGGATATACTTGGTCGGGTCCTGGATTTCGTACAGCGGGCTCTTCAAATCAAAGGTCAGCGGAGTGGCCACACCGTTCACCAGCTTTTGCCGGGCCTCAAACATGGTGCTCTGCTTATCAGTATTGAAGCGGATGTAATCGGCGCCTACTACCACTTTGTGGGCAATTGGGCCGGTGTTGCGGTTCAGCGAGAAGTAGGTCGAGAGGTTTTTGGTGTACTCCTCGGCGCGGCGATCGAAGTAGCGCAGGTTCACAACTGTGTTGGCGGGCGCATCGGCAAAGCTGTTCAGGGTGCGGTGCTCGCTCAGGTTCTCGTTGTAAGTGAAGTCGAGGTAGGACGCGCTCAGCGTCAGCCAATCCGTGAATTTGTGCGTGAGCGAGGCGTTCAGGTAGTAGGTGTTGGTGCGGAAGTAGTCGCTGGGCTGGCTCAGCGTCAAGGAGCGCGACGTCGCGTACAAGTCGTTGGCCCGGATGGGTAGGCCGCGGTCCAGGTAGCCATCAATGTGGGTATACACCAACTCGGCGTTCAGCGTAGTTTTGTCCGACACCAGAAAGGTCACCGTGGGCGCTATCATCAGCGACTTGGTGTCGTTCACGTCGCGGAAGGTGTTGGTTTTTTCGTAGCCCGCGTTGAAGCGGTAGAGCACGTTCTTCTGCTCGTTGAGCGGCCCAGTGAAGTCAGCCGTAGCGCGGGTAGTATTAAAGCTGCCCGTGGAAAACGTAACGGCCTTGCGAGCTTCGGCCAGCGGCTTTTTCGTGACCATGTTGATGGTACCACCGGGGTTGATGTCGCCAAACAGCGCCGCGCCGGGGCCTTTCAGCACCTCCACCCGCTCCAGGTTCACCGTGAGTGGCGCTTGCGTAAACGAGTTACCGTAGCTGAAACCCGAGCGCAGGCCGTTCAGCAGCCGGAAGCCACTTTCGTAGCCGTTGCGGAAGCCGCGCACGGTAAAGTCATCGTAGTGCGAGTATTGCGCCACGCCGGCCACGTTGCGCACCACATCAGTAAGGCGAAATACCTGCCGGTCCTCCATCAGCTCCTTGGTCACAGTCGAGATGGACTGCGGCACGTCGATAAGCGCCGTGGCCGTGCGCGTGCCCACAAAGCTGTAGTCACTCTTATAGGTAGTCTCTTTACGGCCCAGTACTTCCACCTCCTGCAAGGCGTTGGAGCTGGCGTTCAGCCGTATTTCGACGGTGGCACGGGGTGCCTCGGCCGTGAGCAGCACCGTGCGGCGCTCCTCGCTGAAGTTGAGGGTGCGTGTGACGAGCGTTATTTGCTCCAGCGGCAGCTGATCGAGCGTAAAGCGGCCCTGCACATCGGTGAGGGCAGAAAAGCGCCCCGTGGTTTCTAATACTGATACGCCCTCAATGGGCTTATTATCGGCGCTGAGAATGCGCCCTGTAATCTGTCCTTGCTGTTGCGCGAAGGTCAACAGTGGCATCAACCAGAAGAAAGCGAATAAAAGTTGTCGCATAAAAGTGCTGTGAAACCTATGGCGTACGCCCAGGCCGGCCACTAGGAAGTGGCAGTTGAGAGAAGAAATTGAAGGGATGGCTCGCAAAGCGAGACTAGGCGCGGCAACCGCTAGCGCATTGCAACCTTACAAAGGCGCCCGAATAGCAATTGAGAATAGGCATGCTACCCTTCTTCGGGCCTAGTGGGCTACGTGCAAACGCTACCCACACACGATAAGATGAAGGTATGTTGCACTTAAAAAGGTAGCCCGAAACCGACGTAGAGCCCGAAGGACAATCGGTACAGAAACACGGTAGTAGTTCGGCAGAATAAGTCAGCTTGCTACCGAAACAAGACTACCCCACTGGCGGCCCACGTAAGGCAGGTCGGCATCCAGTATAAGAGACGCGATGTACAGCAGCCAACGGCCGATAGCAACGGTAGGCCGGCGCGCGCCACGGTGCTGCTATGCGCAATGTAGCTACACGCTGGAGAGGCGCATCATAAAAATGCTCCACCGCACAATGCTGGTGCTGAGGCGTTAACAAGGCCTTGGCGTTACCCTGGCTTGCCACTGCCCGAGCCGGCTCGACGGTGGTATGCTTATGCGCGTGCAGGCTCAACACAGCCGTCTCTGGCGTTAGAATACGCCCGAGCAACAGCAGCAGCCACCAGGCTACTAGTTGATGACGGCAAGCTCGTGTTAGCAGCAACGCATGAAAACTAGATGAACCACAAAGGTAGGCAGGCATTTTACAATGCAACTCTGTTGCGGCATAAAAATATCTTCCGCGTCTCTATTCCTGCCTTCCTCTAATTTGCAGAAGCTGCTTCAACACTAGTTGCCAGATGCTGGCCCCTACCCTGCCACCACGTAAGGGGGCACTTCGCTCAGCCGCTCGTTGGTGCGCTGCTCAAAATCGACGCGCCAGCAATAGTGCTCCAGGCCATTGGTGAGCAGCAGCAGCGGCGCCCCGATGGTTTGGTTGTAGGTAGCCGCCTGCATAGCCACCGCGGCCGTAATAGGAACGGAGGGCGCTTTACACTCTACCAACAGCAGGGGTTTGCCGTGGGCATCGTAAGCACAGAGGTCGGTGCGTTTGCGGCGCTGGTTGTAGGCGTGGCCGCGTTCCAGAGAAAGCAGGCCCAGTGGGTAGCCCAGGTGGCCGGTAAGGTAGTGTACCACGTGCTGGCGCACCCATTCTTCGGGCGTTAGAACTACATGCTTACGGCGCAGCACGTCCCAGATTAGGATATTTCCGCCCGAATTTGTAACTTTGTAGTCGAAAGGCGGCAGGTTTAAGGCTTGCATCACCTCCAAAGGTACGGCCCAGAACTTCGGTTCCCGCTTTTTTCGCTCCGTGCCGTCGTATCCTGATTTTTCAGGGACCGACGGTTTTTTTGTACCCGGATACATGGTTGTATGGCTATATGTTTGAATGGTTGTTTTCACAACCGGTTACTTCGCTACACCCAAAATCCGTGGAGCATGTGGGGCGTCGTGCTGAGCGCAGTCGAAGCATGACAACAAAAACAACAATTTAACAATCAATAACTTAAACTTAAAAATCACTCTATGAAAACAAAAGCTGACATTGTAGAAAACTGGTTACCGCGCTACACGGGCGTACCCCTGAAGGATTTTGGACAGTACATCCTGCTCACCAACTTCTTGAACTACGTGCACATGTTTGCCGAGCAGTTCGGGGTAGAGGTGCAGGGTCTCGATAAACCCATGCAAACGGCCACTGCCGACGGCATCACCATCATCAACTTCGGGATGGGCTCGCCCATGGCAGCTACCGTAATGGATTTGCTCTCAGCCGTGAAGCCCAAGGCAGCGCTGTTTCTGGGTAAGTGCGGCGGCTTGAAAAGCAAGACCAAGCTCGGCGACCTGATCCTACCCATTGCTGCCATCCGGGGCGAGGGTACTTCCGACGACTACCTGCCCGCCGAGATTCCCGCCCTACCCTCCTTCCGGTTGCAGCGTGCGGTATCCTCTACTATCAAGAAGTACGAAAAGGACTACTGGACCGGCACCGTATACACCACCAACCGCCGCGTGTGGGAGCACGACACGGCCTTTAAAGACTACCTGCGCCAGATTCGGGCCATGGCGGTGGATATGGAAACGGCCACCATTTTCACAGTAGGCTTCGTGAACGAGATTCCGCACGGCGCGCTGCTGCTAGTGAGCGACAACCCCATGACGCCCGACGGCGTGAAAACGTCCGAGAGCGACAAGAAAGTAACCGCCGATTTCGTGACCACGCACCTGCAAATCGGCATCGAGTCGCTGCTGGAGCTGCGCAACTCCGGCGAATCGGTGAAGCACATGCGCTTCGAGTAAGGAGTTCCGACCTGCGCTTTCGGCCCTGCCCTACCCGGCAGGGCTTTTTTTGTGGGTTGTAATCATCTGTTATCCCTACCTTATCTGTCATCTTTGATCTGGTGTCTGCTTGCGAAGGACCTTATCACGGTAGAACAACAGGCGTAACAACGACTCGTTCTCGCGTGATAAGGTCCTTCACAAGCTCAGGATGACAATGACAAGTGGAGTTGGGATGACAGATAGGCATTGTACCTTTCCGCTTTCTTTCTGCTTCCTCTATGACCCGACGCCTACTACCGCTTCTGTTTCTGCTTCCGTTTCTGGGTTGCCAGTCTACCAACCGCCAGCAAGCCGATCTGCTGGTATACAACGCCACCGTGTACACCGTTGACTCCACCTTCAGCAACGCGCAGGCGTTTGTGGTGCAGGACGGCAAGTTTGTGGCAGTGGGCGCAGCCGATGCGTTGCGGGCGAAGTATCAGGCGAAGGAGGAAGTGGATGCCAACGGCCAGTTCATCTACCCCGGCTTCTACGACGCGCACTGCCACTTCTACCGCTATGCCCTAGGCCTGCGCTCCGCCGACCTGGTAGGCACTGAATCGTGGCCTGCGGTGGTAGGGCGCCTGACCCAGCACCACCAGGAGCAGCCCGATGCCACCTGGCTTACGGGTCGTGGCTGGGACCAAAACGATTGGCCCCGCAAGCAATTTCCTACCAAAGACACCCTAGACGCGCTGTTTCCCGGCACGCCCGTGTTCATTACCCGCGTGGATGGGCACGCTGCCCTGGCCAACCAAGCTGCCCTCGATTTGGCCGGCATCACGGCCAACACGCCTATTAGTGGCGGCGTGATTGGTCGCGACCGGCAGGGCAAGCTTACGGGCTTGCTGGTGGATAACGCCGTGAAGCTGGTATCGGCTAGAGTGCCGGACCCTACCCCTACCGAGGCCGAAGAGGCCCTGCTGCAAGCCCAGCAGAACTGCGTGGCCGTGGGCCTCACCAGCCTCGCCGATGCCGGCCTGGACCGCACCGACATTGAGCGCATGGCCGCCTTGCAGAAGCTCGGCAAGTTGAAGCTGCGCCTCTACGCCATGCTCAACCCTACCCCCGAAAACAAGGCCTATTACCTACCCAAAGGCCCGGTGTTTCAGGACCGGATGACCATCTGCTCCTTTAAGGTGTACGCCGATGGAGCGCTGGGCTCGCGCGGCGCTAGTTTGCTGGCGCCCTACACCGACCACCCCGAGGAAACCGGCTTCCTGCTCCAACACCCCGAGTACTACCGCGACTTAGCGAAAGAATTGGCTGCCACCAAGTTTCAGATGAATACCCACGCCATCGGCGACTCTAGCAACCGCCTGCTGCTGGATATTTACGGCGCCGCGCTCCAAGGCCAAACCGACCGGCGCTGGCGCATCGAGCACGCCCAGGTGGTCAGCCGGGCCGATATTCCAAAGTTTGGTCAGTATCACATTGTGCCCTCCATTCAGCCTACCCACGCCACCTCCGATATGTACTGGGCCGGCGAGCGGCTGGGCCAGCAACGCCTCGAAACCGCCTACGCCTACCAGGAGTTACTGAAGCAATACGGCCAGGTAGCGCTGGGCAGCGACTTCCCGGTGGAGGACATCAATCCGCTCTATGGTTTCCATGCGGCCGTGGCCCGGCAAGACGCCAAGAACTACCCCACTGGCGGTTTTCAGATGAGCAATGCCCTGAGTCGCCCCGACGCCCTGCGCGGCATGACCACCTGGGCCGCCCACGCCGCCTTCGAGGAAAAACAGAAAGGCCAGATTAAGCCCGGCATGGCCGCCGATTTTGTGGTACTAGATACGGACTTGCTGCAAGCCCCCAACGACAAGTTGCGCGCTGCCAAAGTGCGCCAAACCTGGATTGCCGGCGAGCAAGTGTTTTCAATTAAAAAGAAGAATTAAATGCTGGGATGGCGCGGGGCTGTGCCTCGCGCCATCCCAGCATTTCTAATCCCTACTTCTCGTCGGCACTAGGGCCATAGAGGCCGGGTATTGGGATATCGAGTAGGCGCAGGTACACGGTGAGCTGGCCGCGGTGGTGGATGCTGTGGTTGAAGCCCATAAGGCGGATAGCCGTGGCTTTGGGCCACTCAAACACGGTATGCTCGCCGCGGTGCAGGCGGAAGTTTTCGGTCAGCTGTTCGTCGTTGGAGGCCTGTAGGGCCTGGCGCAGGGTGGCACTGTACTCGTCGAAGCGGGCCAGCAGTTCCTCGTGGCTGGTGGGCGTGGGGCCGGGCTTCGGGCCGTTGGGGTCGAGGAAGTCGCGGGAGGCGTACTCTACGAAGAGCTGTTTGAATGCTAGCAGGTTTACGACGTGCGTAGCCAGTTGCCAGAGCGTCATGCTTTTGGGGTGCGGGCGGTAGTCGGCTTGGTCGTGGGGGACGCGTTCTAGCACCCGGCGGGTACTAGCTAGCTCGTGGTCCAGTTCGCTCAGGATATTCTGTTGGATGGAGGAGGTGTGCATGCGTAATGGGAAAAAGTGAAAACAGATCAATAAACCCAAAACTCGTAAAAAGTTATGGATCGAAGAGCCGCGGATCTGGTTCTATCTAGCTGCCTTTTCGTCCGTTTTCGGCGGTTTGGTTCGCTTTCCTTGCACAGGATAGGCCAGGAGGGTAGGCTGCACTACGGACCGTAGCTTATTGGCTCAGAAGCTGGAAGGGACCTGCACTTGCTGTTTTTTTGATAGTATGCGGTCCGAAACGTTCTATTCCCTCTTTCCCTGATTGCATGAAACTGATCCGCTACGGCCAGCCCGGCCATGAAAAACCCGGTATTCTACTCCACAACCAGCCCTATGATGTATCAGCCTTTGGCGAGGACTACAACGAGGCGTTTTTTGCCAACGGTGGCTTACAACGCCTCGCCGAGTTTGTCCAAAGTCACGAAGGCCGGCTCACGCCTCTCGCCGATGGCGAGCGGCTAGGACCGCCGGTAGCGCGGCCGTCTAAAATCCTGTGCATCGGCCTCAACTACGCCGACCACGCCAAGGAAACCGGCGCCACGCCCCCGCCCGAGCCGGTGCTGTTTATGAAATCAACCACCTCCTACATCGGCCCGCACGACGACATCATTATTCCCAAAAACTCGGTGAAAACCGACTGGGAAGTGGAGCTGGCCGTGGTGATTGGCAAGCGCGCCAGCTACGTAGAAGAGGCCGACGCAGCCGATTACATTGCCGGCTACGCCCTGCACAACGACTTGTCGGAAAGGGAGTTTCAGCTGGAACGTAGCGGCACCTGGGACAAGGGCAAGGGCTGCGACACCTTTGCGCCGGTAGGCCCGTTTCTGGCAACTCCCGACGAGGTAGGCGACGTGGACAACCTGCGTTTGTGGCTGTCGGTGAACGGTAAAATGATGCAGGACGGCACCACCGCCAACCTCATTTTCAAGATTCCCTTCCTGATTTCCTACCTCAGCCAATTCATGACCCTGCTGCCCGGCGACATCATCTCCACCGGTACGCCGGCCGGGGTAGGGCTAGGCTTCAACCCGCCCGTGTACCTAAAGCCCGGCGACGTAGTGGAGCTGGGTATCGACGGCCTGGGCACCGCCCGCCAGCAGGTGAAAGCGTATGGCCAGAATTGACGCTCACCAGCATTTCTGGCACTTCGACGCCGTGCGCGACGCCTGGATAACGCCCGACATGGCCGCTATCCAGCGCGACTTCCTCCCCACCGATCTGGCGCCGCTGCTCCAACAGCACAACCTGGATGGCTGCGTGGCGGTGCAGGCCAGCCAAAGCGAGGCCGAAACCGACTGGCTGCTGACGCTGGCCGACGAGCATGCCTTTATCCGGGGGGTGGTGGGCTGGGTGGATTTGCAGGCCGACAACGTGGCTGAGCGCCTAGCCCGCTACGCGCAGTTTGAGAAGCTGAAAGGCTTCCGGCACGTGTTACAAGGTGAGGAAGACCGCGCCCTGATGCTACGGCCCTCGTTTCGGCGCGGGCTCGCGGCGTTGTTCGACGCGGGCTTCACCTACGATCTACTGATTTTGCCCGACCAGCTTGGCTACGCCGCCGAGCTGGCCGAGGCCTTCCCTACCCAGCCCTTCGTGGTCGACCACCTGGCCAAGCCCCTCATCAAAGCCGGCACGCTGGAACCGTGGGCGCAGGACATTCGGGCACTAGCCGCGCACGAAAACGTGCTGTGCAAGGTGTCCGGCCTGGTCACGGAGGCCGACTGGCAACACTGGCAGCCCCAGGACTTCCATCCCTACCTCGACGTGGTATTCGAAGCCTTTGGACCCCAGCGGCTCCTGTTTGGCTCCGACTGGCCCGTGTGCAACGTGGCCGGGGGCTATGCCCGCCTGGTGGAGTTGATCGAAGACTACCTCCGCGCCTTTTCGACCGCCGAGCAAGCCCAGTTCTGGGGCGAAAATGCTGCCGCTTTCTATCGACTTTAAAAGCTATTCGAGCTGGAACGGTGTAGAGACGCATACTTGCGTCTCGTCGTTGAACGACCGGATGCATATTACTTTCCGAATGACTCCAACGTGGTACAAATGGCGCGACTGACGAGACGCAAATATGCGTCTCTACATTGCTCAATCATCAACTCAAATAGTCTACAACCTCCCACCCCATGGATTTACAACTTCAGAATCAGGTTATTATCGTCAGCGGCGGGGCCAAGGGCATCGGCGAGGGCATTGTGCGGGTGCTGGCTGCTGAGGGGGCCATTCCGGTTATCATCGGGCGCAACGAAACCGATAACCAGCAAGTGGTAGCCGACGTAACCGCCGCGGGCGGCCAGGCCGGCCAGATAGTCGCCGAGCTATCGGACCCCGCCGAGTGCGCCCGCGCCGTGCAGGCCGTAGTAGAGCAATTTGGCCGCATCGATGGCCTGGTGAACAACGCCGGCGTGAACGACGGCGTGAGCCTGGAACACGGTACGTATGAGCTGTTTATGCGCAGCCTGCACCGCAACATGGTGCATTACTACCTGCTGGCCCACCACGCGCTGCCGGAGCTGAAGAAGTCGAAGGGCGCCATCCTAAACATCACCTCCAAAACCGCCGAAACGGGCCAGGGCAACACCTCCGCCTACGCTGCTGCCAACGGTGGCCGCAACGCTCTCACCCGCGAGTGGGCGGTGGAATTGCTGAAATACGGTATCCGCGTGAATGCCCTGGTGGTAGCCGAATGCTGGACGCCCGCCTATGAAACCTGGATTCAAACCCTACCTAATCCCGAGGAGAAGCTCCACGAAATCACTAGCAAGATTCCGCTGGAAAACCGCATGACCACAGCTGAGGAAATTGCCAACACTACCGCATTCCTACTCTCACCGCGCAGCAGCCATACCACCGGCCAGATTGTGCACGTGGACGGCGGCTACGTACATCTCGACCGCGCCCTCGCTAACGCTTAGTAGGTAGCCATGGCGCGGGGCACAGCCCCGTGTCTACTAATCGCAGGCCTCTGGCCTGCCGTCGTCTGCGCCACTAGGTCTAGTGTTCTAGCGGTGCAGGCCAGAGGCCTGCGATTAGTAGACACGGGGCACAGCCCCGCGCCATATTCGCCTGTCTATAGCTTGCCACTGTATCATCCTACCAACTATTCGTGAATACCCTCGTCTGCTCCGCGCCCACCCAACTCGCCTACGAGCACCGTCCCACCCCTACCCTACGGCCCGGCGATGCCTTGCTGCGCATCCGTCGCATTGGCATTTGCGGTACCGATTTGCACGCGTTTGAGGGCACGCAACCCTTTTTCTCCTACCCCCGCGTGCTGGGCCACGAGCTGGCCGCCGAAATTGTAGCCCCCGGCGACGCCACCGACTTTCAGGTTGGCGAAGCGGTTACGTTCATCCCCTACTTTGGCTGCGGCACGTGCATAGCCTGCCGGCGCGGCCTACCCAACTGCTGCGTGCAGATGCAAGTATGTGGCGTGCACCTCGACGGCGGCATGACCGAACTACTGGGCGTGCCCGCCGCCGCGCTGGTGCACGGCAACAGCCTCACTTTCGATGAGTTGGCGCTTGTGGAGCCGCTGGCCATCGGGGCGCACGGCGTGCGCCGGGCTGGGGTGCAACCCGGCGAGTTTGTGTTGGTGGTAGGTGCTGGCCCCATTGGGCTGGGCGTGATGGAGTTTGCCCGCATTGCCGGCGCGCACGTCATTGCCCTCGACCTCAATGAGCAGCGCCTCGACTTCTGCCGCTCGGCCCTGGGCGTGACGCATACCATCAACGCCGGCGATGCAGACGTGGCCGAGCAACTCCGCCACATCACCCACGGCGACATGCCCACAGTAGTCATCGACGCTACAGGCAGCCAGCGGGCCATCAACAATGCGTTTCAGTACCTGGCCCACGGCGGCCGTTTTGTGCTGGTAGGCTTGCAGAAGGGCGATATCAGCTTTTCGCACCCCGAGTTTCACAAGCGCGAGGCCACGCTTATGAGCAGCCGCAACGCCACCCGCGCCGATTTTGAACACGTGCTGCACGCCATGCACCAGGGCCTGGTGCAGCCTACCACCTACATCACCCACCGCGTGCCGTTCGGGCAGGCCAAGGACGTGTTTGCTAGTTGGCTCGACCCCGCCACGGGTGTTATTAAGGCTATGATAGAAGTGGAATAAGCCCTCCTCCGCAAGCCAACTACGGCATGTTCACGGTAGGATGCATCACACCCCAAAGCATATAGCCTATAGCTCCTTAGCGGGCATGGCTACGATGGGGGTAGCGGGCGGCGGACCGGGAAAAGCATCGGTGTTGGCAGGGTCTTCGCGCAACTTTTTGCCGCGCAGTTGAAGCAGGAAAATCAACCCCAGAATGAAGAACACGATGAGGGCGAGGATGCTGTTGCGCATGGAGCCCGTAATCTGAGCAATAACGCCGAACACAGCCGTACCAATGACAATGCTCAGCTTCTCCGTCACGTCGAAGAAGCTGAAAAAGGCGGCTGTATTGGGAGTATTTTCAGGGATAATCTTGGAGTAAGTGGAACGCGACAGGCTTTGCACGGCGCCCATGGTAAGGCCAATCACCGAGGCTAGGGCGTAGAACGACCAACCGGCCTGTACGAAGTAACCCGCAATGCAGATGAAAGCCCAGATGACCACCGACCAACTTAATGCACGCGTGTTGCCAATGCGCTCTGAGAGCTTAGCAAACAGGTAGGCGCCTAGAATGCCTACTACTTGCAACAGGAGAATAGTGACAATCAGGGCGGTACTTTCGAGGTGCAGCTCTTTGTCGCCGAAGATGGTGGCTACGTACATCACCGTTTGCACCCCCATGTTGTAGGTGAAATAGGCCAGCAGGAAAATCTTGAGATTGGGGAGCTGCTTGAGTTGGTCCCATACCTTGCTCAACTCGTGGAAGCCATTGAGCAGCCAGCCCGAGTCGGAGGTGGCGCCGGCTGGGCGGCCGGGGTCGGCGGGCAGCGAGAAGAATGTGATTTGGGCGAAACCAGCCCACCAGATACCCGTCAGCAAAAAGCTCAGCCGCGTGGCGAAGGCCTTTTCAATACCCAGCGCTTCGTTGAAGGTGACTAGCAACAGGCAGATAACGAGCAACAAAACGGAGCCGATGTACCCCATTGAGAAGCCCCGCGCCGACAAGGAATCGTACTGTTCTTCCGAAGAAATGATGGGCAAATAGCTGTTATAGAATACGATAGACCCTGAAAAGCCGATGGTAGCCGCGATAAAGATGAACGTGCTGAGCGTGAGCGTTTCTGGGGTGAAGAAGTACAATGCCGCGCAAGAGGCAGCTCCCAGGTAGCAAAACACCTGCATGAACAATTTCTTACGTCCGGAGAAGTCGGCTAGCGATGTCAGAAACGGACTGACCAGAGCTATCAGCAGGAAGGCAGCCGAAATGGCGTACGTCAGCAGCGACGAGCCGGGCACTTCTACTCCTAAGAAATTGACAACGTCCGTTTTAGGACTTAGCTCCTCTGTGATGCTGCCCCAATAAATGGGAAAAATGGAACTGGTAATTACCAGTGGATACACCGAGTTGGCCCAGTCGTAAAACGTCCAGCCGCGGGTGATGCGCTTATCGTCTTTGGGTACGCTCTGAAAGCCCGCATCGGGGGCAGGAGTAGCGGTAGCACTCATACAATCATAGGATTAGGGAGGGAAAGCAGGACAAATAACGGGATTCCGGCGCCCCGGTTGTTGCCGTCGGGCTCAAACATACAATATCCCGATGTGCTACTCCTATTTCCCCAGCAAAGCCGCGTACTGCGCCTCCGTATCTACATCAACTGCTCCAGCTGGGAACGGCACGGTGGCTACCCACGCCGGGTGCTGGCGCAGCAGTTGCTGCGCTCCCGCCGCGTCGGGCAATGCTTGTAGCAAGGGCAGCACGCTTTCCCCAAACAATACCGGCACCCCACGCACCGAGCCGTACTCAGTTGCCACGATGGGCTGCTGGGTGGCTATCTGCGCCACCACCAACTGCTGTAGCAGGGTAGGCGTTATGTGGGGCTGGTCGCAGAGCAGCACGAGGACGCTGGTTGGTGCTGGCTGGTGCTGTTGCAACTCCGCCAAACCTGTTTTCAGCGAAGCGCCCATGCCTGTTTGCCAAGTAGGGCAATGCACCGTTTGCACAGCTAGGTCTGCTAATTCCGGTAACAACTCCTCGTGCAATGCGCCCGTTACGACAACAACCGGCCCCAGCACCGCTTCTACGGCCGTGGTAGCAGCTCGGCGTAAGAGGCTTTGTCCTTCGTATGGGAGCAACTGTTTAGGCCGCCCCAAACGAGACGACGAGCCTGCTGCCAGCAATAGTACGCCCACTACGGGCAGAGAAGAATCCTGACTTTCTGACACTAGCGTATTGATAGTCAAGGCCCCTACCCTCCTAACTCGCACACCGCCGATACGGCCGCGCTAGCGGCCAGCTCTCCATCAGAAGCAATGCGGTGGTGAATGGGGTGCGGCGAGTCACGCAGGAATCCGGCCGGCCGGCCAGCCAGTACAGCTTGTATTTCGGCTACAATGGAAAGGGCAATTTCTTCAGGGGTTTCGCTACCCAGGTTTAGGCCGATGGGGCTGTGCAATCGTTGTTGCAGGCGCTGAGCGGCATCGGGCACATCCTTTTCCAATTCCTCCAACAAACGCAGATACTTTTTGCGCGGACCTAGCAGACCGATGTACGGCGTAGGCGCATTGAGCAAATGGCGCAAAGCAGCTAAATCGTAGTAATAATTGTGGGTCATGAGCAGGGCGAAGCTTCCGTCTTGCGGTAGGGTAGAAACCTGATCTACGGGTACTACATGCACCGCTTCGGCCTCGGGAAAGCGTGTGGCCTGCGCCAGTCCGGGGCGACCATCCACTACGCGCACGCGCCATCCTAGGGTAGCGGCCATGCGTACTACGGGTTTCACATCGTTGCCGGCCCCGAAAATCAGCAGGCGCACGGGTGGCCGCAGAATTTCCAGGCTCACGCGTACTTGTCCTATTTCTGAGGGGTAGCTGCGGGTAGCTGGTTGGTTGTCGGCCAACGCCTGCTGGGCATCGGCCAAGATACGTTCGTATAGCGCCGAGTGGGTCGGTAGGTTGCCTTGCACCGCGCCGCTGGTTGTGAGGAGCAGCCGCTCCCCTACCCTGACCGGGGCCGTGGAGGGGCCATCCAGGTGAAAAACAGTAGCGACTACAGCTGGTTCTTCTACCCCTTCCCACCAGTTGCGCAACAACTCCAATGGATTGCTGACATTGTCGAAAGCCAACGGCTCCAGCAAAATCTGCACGATGCCCTGACAGCCCAGCGCCGAGCCAAATTGCAGGTCGTCGTCGGGGTCGGTGGAATCGTAAGTGACGACGGTAGGCTGTTGGCGCTGGATGCACTGGCGGGCGCGGCGGCGGGCATCACCTTCGAGGCAGCCGCCGCTGATGGCACCCGTAAGCTGACCATCGGCTGTTACCAGCATGCGGGCACCCGGCCGGCGGTAGGCCGAGCCAGCCAGATCAACCACCGTAGCCAGCGCGCACGGCCTACCCGCCGCACGGTGCGCGTCGTAGGCGATGAGAAGGCGTTGGAGTTCAGTCATGATTTAATTCACTACTGCTGTCATCCTGAGCTTGCGAAGGACCTTCTCACGATAGAACGGTGAAAAGGTCCTCCAAGCTCAGGATGATAAGCTTCTATATCTTCAAGTCTACGCCGAAGTGCGCAGGGCTTGCAGCATTTTGTCTGGCGTCATGGGGAGGCTGCGCATGCGCTTGCCGGTGGCGTTGTATACGGCGTTGGCAACGGCGGCGGCCACGCCCACAATCCCGATTTCCCCGATGCCCTTCACGCCCAGCGCATTAATGTAAGGGTCCTTTTCCGGCACAAACTCGATTTTCATGTCGGGAATGTCGGCATTGACGGGAATGTGGTACTCGGCCAAGTTGTGATTGGTGTAGCGGGCGTAGTTGGGGTCACGGAAAGTCTCTTCCATCAGCGCCGAGCCAATCCCGAAAATAGCGCCGCCGTAGAGCTGGCTTGTAGCAGTTTTCAGGTTGAGCACCTGCCCTACCCCGTGCACCCCTACCCAGCGCGTCACGCGGATGGTACCGAAGTCTGGATCGACCTCCACCTCGCAGAAGTGGGCGCCGAACGAATGCATAGAGTGGCCCGAAGGCTTCTTTTCCTCACCCTTTTCGTTCTTACCACCTGGCTCCTCGGGGCTTCCAGCTGCGCCGCCTGCCGCAGCAAAATGCTTTTCCTCGTAGCCAGAGCCATACTTGCCCATGGCCATGCCCTCGATGTCGGTCATGCCGCTGCGCGAGAGGGCGGCCACCAGGGTTTCGCCTTTTTGCGGGTTCTTTTTCAAGAACATGCGGCCCAGCTCTACCTTCACATCAGTAGGCTTGGCCTTGTACAGCGGTGATTTTTTGTCGCCTACGGCCATATCAATCACCTTTTTCCACAGGTCTTCAGCCGCTGCCATAATGGACGACGACACCGTGCCTGCTGCTTGCGAGCCGCCCGAACCGGGAGCGGTGGGCAGGCGCGTATCACCTAGCTCGAACCGCACTTTTTCGGGTGGTAGGCCTAGCGCATCGGCGCCTACCTGCGTCATCACGGTCCAGGTTCCGGTACCCAGGTCGGTGGCGCCGCTCTGCACCACAGCGTGGCCGTCGGCAAATAGGCGTACGCGGGCCGTGCCCTGCGCGCTGTGCACGGGATAGGTGGCTGTTGCCATGCCCATACCTACCAACTTCTTGCCCCGGCGGGTTTGGCCGGGCTTGGGGTTGCGCTTGCTCCACCCAAACAGCTCAGCGCCACGGGCGTAGCACTCTTTCAACGACTTGCTGGACCAAGGCTTACCATTGTCGCTGTAGTCTTTATCGGCGTAGTTGAGGAGGCGGAATTGTAGCGGGTCCATGTTGAGTTGGTGGGCTAGATCGTCCATGGAGCTTTCGAGCGCAAACGAACCGGGAGCCTCGCCGGGGGCACGCATCCACACCGAAGTCATCACGTTGGCGCGGGCCAACTCGTAGCGAGCCGAGAAGTTCGGGCACGCGTACAGCATGTTCACCACCTTGCTGTTCGACTCGGCATAGTTGTCCCAGGGCGAAGTCGTCGATTTTTTCTCGTGGATCATCGACACCAGTTTGCCTTCCTGAGTAGCGCCTATTTTCAGGGTTTGCTCCTGGTCTTCGCGGTGGCCTACCGAGGTATACATCTGCGGACGCGTGAGTACCAGCCGCAACGGCCGGTTCACGGCGCGGGCCGCCAATACTGTCAGAATCGTATGGGGCCAGAACGAGCCTTTGCACCCGAAACCGCCACCCAGGTGGTGCGTCACAATGCGTATCTGGTCACGCGGAATACCCAGCAGATTCGCCAAAGAGCCCTGGCTCATCGTGATGTTCTGGGTCGATTCGTAGACCGTCAGCCGGTCGCTACCCTCCCATACGGCGGTGGTAGCGGCAGGCTCCATGGGGTTGTGGTGGTTGATGGCGTGCACGTAGGTAGCTTCGTGCTTCACCGGCGCGCTGGCATAGGCCGTCTCGGGGTTGCCGCGCACCTTGTGCCCATCGGTCTTGCCGTTCTGAATCTTCTGCGGATCAAACAGATCAGCCTTCGGATCGTGGTAGGAGTCGATGGGCTTTTCCACCTGATACGATACCTTGATGAGGGCCGCCGCCTGGGTAGCGCGCTCCAGCGTGTCGGCCACCACCAGGGCCACGGGCTCACCGGCGTAGTGAATTTCGGCGTCTTGCATGGGCAGGTACGACTGCGCCGCCTGCCACTTTTTCTCTTCCTTAAGGGCGCTGGGCACCTTGGCTGGCTTCGGGATATTCTGGTAGGTGAGAATACTGATAACGCCTGGTTCTTTAGCCGCCGCCGAGGTGTCGATATTAGTTATCTTCCCTTTCGCTATATCGCTGGTTTTCAGCACACCGTGCACCAGGCCGTTCACCGGATACTCGGCCGAGTAGCGGGCAGCACCCATCACCTTTGCCCGACCATCTACGCGGTCCATGGGCTTGCCTACCGCATTAACGGGGGGCAGAGTAGGTTCAAAAAAATTGGTTTCCATATAGGTAGGAGCGTCTTGCAGGCACCCGTTTATCGTTGCTGTTGCTGATGCGTCAATCCAAATCGTTTTTCGTGGTGGGGTGTGGCACCCGCCTTATACCGGCCTTGTTCTACCGGTTTACGGGCGCGTGCAATGCGCCCCTACCCCTTGGCGGCTACCTCGGTCAAGGCACGCACCAGCGTATTTTGCACCATCTCTATTTTGAAGGCATTGTGCTCGTAGGGTTGCGCACCGCGCACCGCAGCGGCGGCCGCAGCCCGGAAAGTAGCCTCGTTAGCAGGCTTGCCCACTAGCATCTGTTCCGCCTCTTTCGAGCGCCAGGGCTGGGCCCCTACCCCACCCAGCGCCACCCGCGCCGAGCGAATAGTACCACCCTGCACATCAAGCCCCACGGCGGCCGACGTCAGCGCGTAGGCGTAGCTGGCCCGGTCGCGCACCTTCATATACAGCGACTTGCGGGCGTGCTCGGCCTTGGGCACCGTCACGGCCACAATCAGCTCGTCGGCTTCCAAAGTATTTTCAATGTGGGGCGTTTTGCCGGGTAGGCGGTAAAACTCGGTGATGGGCACGCGGCGCTGTTTGCCTTTGGCGTTTTCCAACGTCAGGACAGCATCCAGGGCAATAAGGGCCACAGACAAGTCGCCGGGGTAGCTGGTGGCAATGCAGGCATCGGAAGTACCCAGGATGGCTAGGTTACGGTTGTCGCCTTCCTTGGCGGGGCAGCCGGTACCGGGCTCGCGCTTGTTGCAGGGGAAAGCAGTATCACGGAAGTAGGGGCACCGGGTGCGCTGCAAAATGTTGCCGCCAATGCTGGCCATGTTGCGCAGCTGCGCCGACGCCGCCAGTAGCAACGACTGCGAAATGGCTGGGTACTGGTCTACTACTAGTTTGTGCTCGCCCACGTCGCTCATGCGCTCTAGGGCGCCAATGCGTAGGCCGTCGTTGCTTTGTTCGATGCCCTTGAAAGGCAGCATATTCACGTCAATCAGCTGATTGTGGTTTTCCACGTTCAGCTTCATCAGGTCGATCAGGGTGGTGCCCCCGGCAATAAACGCCGATGATTTATCGTCGCGTTTGGCCCCGGTGGCTTCTTTGGCCTTGGAGGCCTGGAGGTAGGAGAAGTTATTCATAATCAATTACGCCTTCATGCTTTTTTTCAGCCTCCAGAATGGCAGCTGTGATGTTGGGGTAGGCGCTGCAACGGCACAGGTTGCCGCTCATCCATTCCCGCACTTCGGCCTCGGAGCCAGCATGGCCCTCCTTCACGCAAGCAACGCCCGACATAATCTGACCCGGTGTGCAATACCCGCACTGGAACCCGTCGTGCTTCAGGAAAGCCTCCTGCATGGGGTGCAGCGTGTCGCCCTGCGCCAATCCTTCAATGGTGGTGATTTCCTTGCCTTGGTTCATCACAGCCAGGCTAAGGCAGCTCACGATGCGGCGGCCGTCTACGTGCACGGTGCAGGCACCACATTGGCCATGGTCGCAACCTTTCTTGCTACCGGTCAAGCCCATATACTCGCGCAGGGCATCGAGCAAGCTAACGCGAGGCTCCAGTTGCAGCGTGCGGACGGTGCCGTTCACTTTCAACTGTACCGGCGACACGCCCGCTACTTTTTTGGAAAGCGCTGTGAGGCGTTCGGCCTGGCTAATGAAGGGCGGCGCCATCACCAGACCCAGGATGCCCCCAGCCTGCTTCATGAAATTCCGCCGCGAGCCATCGTTGGGCGTAACTCCGAGGTTATTGCCGCTCTGGTCGGCCGGAGAATCGTTATACATCAGAAAGAAGAGTTTAATGAGAAATTAGGTGGAGGGGGCTACGCTCAGAAGGTAGCGTTGGCACATCCTACAACTGTTGCCGAAATGCGTTTGTTTGGTAATCGCTTACTTAGAATCTATCTTAATTAGCAGATTCACAATATTTTATATTTGAAAAGCAAGCAGCCTCTGGTCTACGGCTATGCCGAAAAGTTGGTTGCAAGCAATTAGATATCTGTTGCCTTATTGGTGGTTGGCAACTGGTATCTTTGTCGGCCGGATCTGCTTGTGCCTGAGCAGTCGGCGGGGCGTAGCGCCCTACCGCTTTATCCCTCAGTTGCTTGCCCGTTCTTTTGTCTATGCCTGCTTCTTTTCTGCGCTTCTCTGGTTTGGCTGCTTTGCTGCTGGCCGCCGCTTGTACCAGCAACAAAAACCTGGAGCAGGACAGCCCCCAGGTCAGCGCCGAGGTGGTAGCCCCTACCCCGCCAGCCGCCCGACCCAAGGCACCCCGCCTAGCGCAGCTGGATACCATGCATTTCTCGCCTCAGTTCATCCGTAGCTTTCAGGAAGCCAACAAGGCCGAAACCACCTTCGACGTGCACGGCGGCTGGCTCCTGCTCAGCCCCACCGACTCCGTGGCGTTTCCAGTGGCCGAGCTGCCCGCAAACGCGCCCGTGGTATACGCCGCCACCGATAAGGGCCGTACGTATCGGCTCACGCTCACGCGCCGCAATTATTCCACGGTGCACTACGTGGCCGAAGCACGCCAGGGCAATAAGCTACTAAGCCGGCAAATCGGCTTGGCTGACCTGAATCCGAGCTTCTTTGCAGACATCGAAATCCCAAAGGATAGTGAAACGGGCCTACCCTATAGCGGCTACGAGTTTCAGGCCACCGCGCCTCAGCAACAGGGGTTTGCTGTCCTTATTGGCCGCAGTCAGGATGCCGACAAAGCGCAGGTATACGGTGGAACTCAACCGCAGCAAAGCGCGTGGCACAACCTGCCTACCCTGCGGCGGCAGTAGGGTGTTGGTTGTGGGATGTGAGTTATTAGCGAAAAAGGCGTCTGTCATCCTGAGCTTGCGAAGGACCTTATCACGCATGAACGACCATCGTAACAACGACTCGTTCCGCAGGCATAAGGTCCTTCGCAAGCTCAGGATGACAGACGCTTTTGCATTTGTATCTGACAACTGATAATTAATAACCCACAACTCTCTTACAACTCTTCAGCTGGGTGTTTGTCTTTGCGGCGGGGTTGTAAAAGCTTGGCAATCAATCCAGTCCAGCCGGTTTGGTGGCTGGCGCCGAGGCCGCTGCCTGTATCGCCGTTGAAGTACTCGTGAAACAGGAGATAATCCTTGAAATGCGGGTCTGTTTGTAGTTGCTTGTTGTCGCCTAGGGCCGGGCGCTTGCCTTCTGCGTTGCGCAGAAACAGGTTGCTCAGGCGCTCCGTCAGGGCGTCGGCCACGGCTAGCAGCGATACATACTGGTTGGAACCCGCAGGGTATTCTACCACGAAGTCGTCGCCATAGTAGTGATGAAACCGCTGCAACGATTCGATAATCAAGAAGTTGACTGGAAACCAGATAGGTCCGCGCCAGTTGGAGTTGCCCCCAAAAAGGTCCGACTGCGACTCGCCCGGCTCGTAGCCTACGGTGAAGCTCTTGCCATCGGCTTTGTACACATACGGGTGCTCCAAGTGGTAGCGCGAGAGGGCGCGCACGCCATACTCCGAAAGGAACTCCGCCGTATCTAACATGCGGGCCAGCAGGCGCTTCACGCGGTGACCGCGCAGCAAGGATAGCAGGCGGGTAGCGCCCTCCCCCGGCTGCTGCCAGTGCGACACCAGCTTGGCCAGATCGGGGCGGTGAGTCAGAAACCAGTCCATGCGCTCCTTGAAACGGGGCAGCTCCTGCAACATATCATCATTGAGTACCTCCACGGCAAACAGCGGAATCAGCCCTACCATGGAGCGCACCTTCAGCATCTGGCGGCCCCGGTCGGGCGAGTTCAGCACGTCGTAGTAGAACTCGTCCTCTTCGTCCCAGAGCGAATAACCACCCCCTACTTTGGTCATGGCCTCGGCGATGTAGAGGAAGTGCTCGAAGAACTTGCTGGCCATGTCTTGGTACACGGGATTGGTGCGGGCCAACTCCAGGGCAATGCGCATCATATCCAGGGCAAACATGGCCATCCAGCTGGTGCCATCGGCCTGCTCGATGAACACGCCCTTGGGCAGATCGGCGCTCCGGTCGAACACGCCAATGTTATCGAGCCCCAGAAAGCCACCCTCGAACACGTTGCGATTTTCGGCATCCTTGCGGTTCACCCACCACGTAAAGTTTAGCAGCAAGCGATGAAATACCGACTCTAGGAATTTTGTATCGCCTTTGCCACCTCGGTTTTTCTGATCGATTTTGTACACCCGCCACGTGGCCCAGGCATGCACGGGCGGGTTCACGTCCTCAAACTTCCATTCGTAGGCGGGCAGCTGGCCGTTGGGCTGCATGTACCAGTCGCGGGTGAGCAGGCGCAGTTGCTGCTTGGCAAACTCCGCATCCAGTACCGCCAACGGCAAGCAGTGAAACGCCAGATCCCAGGAGGCATACCACGGGTACTCCCAAGTGTCTGGCATCGAGATGATGTCGGCATTATTGAGAGTCGTCCAATTGTGGTTGCGACCCTCCTTGCGCTGGGGCGGCGGTGGGGGTAGGGCCGGGTCGCCCTCCAGCCACTGGCGCACATTATAATAGTAGAACTGTTTGCTCCAGAGCATGCCCGCATACGCCTGCCGCTGAATGTTGCGGGCGTCGTCGTTGCGCATATCGCGCTGCACTACCTCGTAATACGCATCAGCTTCTTCGCTGCGCTGCTGTACCAAGTCATCGAACTCAGCAAAAGGTTCGTCTATGTTAGGCGCGGCCAAGCGCAGGCGCACCACGCGTTCCTCGCCAGCCGGAATGGTTAGGGAGTAGCGCACGGCCGCCTTGGTGCCACAGAGCGCCGGATTTACGGCCTGTTCGTGCCCATATACCACATAATCGTTGATGCCGTCCTTGAAATACTGCGTATTGGAGGGGGCGTTGTAGAGGCGCTGGGGTATTGGTTTCGTTGTCGCAGAACAGCAGTTCGGGCTCACCATCGTAGTAGAGGCGCCGCTCACCCAGTTCCCGATGGTTGATGGTGATGCTGCTACCTTCCTCAGCTGCCTGCAACTGCGGGCGGTAGTCGTCGTACCCCCACGCCCAAGTATTCCGAAACCATAACTGGGTAGCACCTGCACGGTGGCTTCCTCGGGGCCACGGTTGCATACTTTTAGCTGAACCAGAATATCTTCCGGGCCGGCTTTAGCATACTCAATGAAGACATCGAAATATCGGTTTTCCTTGAAAATGGCCGTATCCAGCAACTCAAACTCCGTTTTGTGCCGCCCCCGGCGCGCATTTTCTTGCACCAGCCACTCATACGGAAACGCACGTTGCGGATACTTGTAGAGCATCTGCATATAGGAGTGCGACGGCGTGTTGTCAAGGTAGTAATACAACTCCTTCACGTCCTCGCCGTGGTTACCCTCGGGGCCGCTCAACCCAAACAACCGCTCTTTCAGAATAGGGTCTTGACCGTTCCAGAGCGCCACTGATAGGCATAACAGTTGGTCATCGTCGCAGATGCCGCCAATGCCATCTTCGCCCCAGCGGTAGGCCTTGCTGCGGGCCATGTCGTGGGTGATGTAGTTCCAGGCGTTGCCATCGGGGCTATAGTCCTCGCGCACCGTGCCCCACTGCCGCTCCGAAAGGTAGGGGCCAAACCGCCGCCAGGGTGTTTCGGGATTGTCGATTTGGGCCAACCGGTGGTGTTCGGGGCTCTGTTCTTTTGTGGTCATACTACTTCAATTGCCGATTTCGCAAGTATGTACTGCTCCATCACATTCCAAACAATGGCCAGTGATGGAGCAGTAGCAGGTCAGCAATGATGGTTAGCCATTATCGGCAAAGCCGGGGTAGAGAGTCATACCGCCATCGGCAAAAAGGGTAGTGCCCGTCACGTAGTCCGACTCGTCGGAGGCCAGCCAGGCGGCTACCTCCCCAATGTCGTCGGGCTGACCAATGCGGCCATATGGAATCAGTTCCAGCAGTTTGTTGAGTGCTTTCTTCGTGCCCCAGGCTTCTTCGTTGATGGGCGTCTGAATCGCGCCCGGCCCAATGCTGTTCACTCGGACTTTGTGTGGCGCCAATTCTTGCGCCATGCTTTTCATCATCAGCATGATGCCGCCCTTCGACGTAGCGTAGTTGACGTGCCCGGCCCACGGAATCACCTCGTGCACAGAGCTCATGCAGATGATTTTGCCAGCTGCCTTCGAAATTTTTGGTTGCACGCCGCGCTTCACAAATTCGCGGGCAGCTTCGCGGGCACACAGAAACTGACCCGTCAGGTTTACGTTGAGGACGGCATTCCACTCGTCCAGGGTCATATCCAGAAAGCTGGCATCTTTCTGAATACCAGAATTGTTGACCAGGATATGCAGCGTGCCGTAGCGCTTCTTGATATCCTCGAACATCGCCAACACCTCGGGCTCTTTGCTCACATCGGCGCGCACAGCGTAGGCCTCGCCGCCTATTTTTTCGATGGCCGCCACGGTTTTATCGGCGCCTTCTTCGTCGCTGTGGTAGTTCACGACCACCTTTGCGCCGTCGGCGGCCAGGGCCAGGCATACCCCTACCCCAATGCCCGAACTGCCGCCCGTTACCAGTGCCACCTGATTGCGCAACCGTGGTTGTGCCTTCATTTCTATAGCCATATGCAAAGTCAAAAAAAGAGAAAACGGAATAATCCGTAGACTGCTAAATGACCCCGCAGGTTACAGGAATGTGGTAAAACAGCTCAATAGTTGCCACTGAGAACGGGCCGTTTGATTCGCGGCCTTAGCGGCTACGGTAGAGCTATGCGCTTTCTAATTTGTCGTTTGCAACTCTACACTTTTTTATTTGACAATCAGCAACCTCTGTCTAACCGCTGCTTGTCCGGCAATCTGAATTTCAAGTATATACAGCCCCGCCGGAAGTGCCGCCAGCGAGTGTGTAGTCGTACCAGCAGCAGCGTATCCCATATACACCACTTGCCCGGCCCCATTTATAATCTGAAAGGTGGCAGCAGCAGCCAGATGCAGCGTCAGGTGCTCTCCTATCGGGTTCGGGAAATAGACAGCCGGCTTTTCTGATGACAGCGCCGCGATGGAGCGCGTGGGCGTATTGGTGGCGTGTTCGTCTGTATCTATCTGCCGCAGCCGGTAGGTAGCCGCTTCGTCACCAAGGGTAGTGTCAAGGTAGCGATAAGCCTGCGCCTGTGTGGTGGTACCATGGCCAAGTAGGCTGCCTAGCAGCGTGAACGTTTTATCATCGGTACTGCGCCACACTTCAAACCGCGCACTGTTCAGCTCCGTGGCCGTAGTCCAGCGCAACAGCGCCCCAGTAGCGCAACGTTGTGCTGTAAACGATGTTAGCTCAACTGGTAATGGGTTTTCAGAAACAACAGAACTGGTGCTAGCCAGTGCAAACCAACTGAACGAGGTGAACTCACCTGACGTAACGGTGCCGCTACTAGCGGTACCCGAGTAGGCACTTCGGCCGATATTACTCCAGGCGTTGTTGTTGTTCTTGGCAATGACCAGAGAACCAGCTTCGGGAGCATTCACAAAATCATCAGCGCCATAGCTTACCGTCACGGTACCGGCAAAATCGCCGGCAGCCGGGGCGGGCGTGGGCGTGATTTCGAAATAGCGCACCCGACTCACTCGCGTCAGGCCACCGCTCAAGCTGCCTATACCGCCTTCTTCTACCTGCGTGGCTGTGAAGGTGGTAGGCGAGGCCAACTTTGTGATGGTAAGCACAATCGGCCGATACATATTGCCCCGAACTCCTACCCTACCCAGTGGGAACCGTAAGCTACCGGCGCCATTGGCCACACACGCCACCGGCCCATTAATGAAGCTATCCGCTGATCCTCCGCTCGTTGTGGCTCCCGCAGCCAGCGTCAACGTATTAACGGTGCTGGTAATGAGCGGCCCCGCCGTGAGTTGCAGCGTGCCGTTTACCATCACAGGCGTTGCCAGCAGCACCCCACTGGGATTGTTTATTTGCAGCGTTACGCCGGCACTCAGGTAGCTATCGGTTCCCACGGCGCCAAGGGTAGCCCCGCTGATGGTTTGGGGTAGCACGCCATTCAGTACCAATTGGCCCTTAGCCGGCGCGCTCGTATTGGTAGGTGCAAAGCGTAGCGCACCTTGTACATTTAGGTTACCGGCTATTTTCAACTCTCCCGTTACGTTGGGCGCAAATACCACTCCTGGCTCAATTACCAAGTCGCCGCGGATGGTTAGGGCAGTGCTGCTGCCTGTATAGCTGGTGATATTGGTGGCGGCAGGATTGGCGCGCAGCACCAGCGTAGGATAGCTGCGCTTACCTATGGAGAGAGTAGTGGAAAACGTGGTGTTGGAAAGACGAAATTCCAACGGCCAGCCTCGGTTCCGGTAACAGGCGCTATGTTTTCTACTACCGTTGCGTGCCCGCGGTTGGTGTAGTGCTGATAGGTACCGCCATTGTAGATATATACGGTAGGATTGCTGCCTTCTACTGTTAGCCCCGCGCCGGAGCTATTGCTGTTGCCGGTACTGTTCGTGACAGTGCCTTTGTTGTAAATGGCTAGGGCTACCTCGTTTGCGGTGCTACGCGCTAATCTCAGGGCACTGCCATTGGTATTGAGCACAGGTATCTCGAAGCTAATAGCTTCCCCACCTCCCGGATTGACCACCAGCGACTGAATGGAAACGGCAGGCTCTACCGTGGCAACGGTGGTGGTGGTAGATTGTAGCAGTACTTTGTAGCCAGCCGTTACAAACGTGTGGTCCAGCACCACATCGGTGGCGGTAGTAGGCACCGCGTCGTTGCTCCAGTTGGCCGCATCAAACCAGTAGTTGGTGCCCGCGCCACCGTCCCAGCGCACGGTCTGGGTGTTTGTAACCGGCGCATTAGCCATTCCCGAAACAGCTACTCCTGCCGAGGTACTACCACTGGTATTGGTAATGGTGCCCGCAATAGTACCAGCCGTGGTGCTACGCAGTACCACGTATACCGTAGCGGTCAGACTACCCCCCACCGGAGCGCCGGTAGTGACGAATGTGGTATAGGGTCCGCCCGAAGCCAGGGCCACAGCATACCCTGTCGGCGCGGTGACAGTAATGGCGGCACCCAGGCCACTCCCCGTAAGGGTATAGCTCTGTTCATCCGAATCAACGCCGGTTGTGGTTACAAAATTGGCAAGGGAAGAAGGTGAAGCCGTGAGCGTAGTACCGCAATTGTTGGCTGGTGAGCTGCTATTGCGTGGGCCGGGCGGGCCTGCTGTAAAATCGTTCTGATTGTTGTCGGTGTCGGTGCAGCCGTTGCTGCTTCTGCCAACACTTAGCACAGCACTCGACGCTGGCGTAGGCTGATTACCTTCAGAATCGTTCGTTCCGTTTCCGTAGCCCACAAAATCCACCACGTTGCTTCCCGTAGAACCCGTTACAACCGTGGCATTGTTTGCCAAGGCTACCTTGCCAGCAGCCATGGCCATACTGATTGCTCCTGTTGCATCCGGCGCGGGCAAATTGGCGCCAACACTTCCACCGCTAGCCAGTTGGATTAGATAGTAACGACCAGGGGCAATGGTACCCGTAAGGCTAAAGCTTGCCGAAAAATTGCTGGTCGAAGCCGCATACTGCAGCGTCCAGCCACTCAAGTCAACGGTGGTGTTGCCACGGTTGAACAGCTCCACAAAATCGTTCTTGTAAGTAGCCCCACCATTACCGCCGCCGCCATACACTTGACTTATTACGATGGAGGAACTGACAGCCGGTCGGGCGCTGTGCGTTTGCTGCGCCCAACTGTGCAAGGGCGCTGCTGCGAGCAGCCCTACCAGCACAAATACTATTTTCTGGTACAGGCATCTTTGCTGCACCACACGGATATTCATACTGCAAAAGGATTAATTACCAAACACAAACAATAGATACCAAGCTATTTATATACATACAAAAGATGATCCAACAGTATTCAGCAAGACGCTCATTATCGTAAAACACAAAAGCACCCCAAACCTAGGCTTGGGGCGCTTTTAGTAAGTGTACTAGTTAAGTTACTCCTTCACTATTTTCCGGGTTACTTTTCCTGAGGCTGTCTCTACAGTTACCAGATATGTGCCGGTACGCAGAACGCTCAACGACACAGTATTAGAAGCATCCAGCGTGCGAGTCAGCAACGTCCGCCCCGTTAGATCAGTTACTGTTACACGAGCCCCTACCAGCGACTCGCTGGTGCTGATGTTGAGCACGTCACGGGCAGGGTTGGGGTAGAAGGTTACTTCGCGGGCAGCTTCTATGTTAGTGATAGCAGCTACCGGCGAGTAAGCAAACGTACCATCTTCGTCTACCTGCTTCAAGCGGTAGTAAGAAGTGCCTGAGAGCGGCTGCGCATCAAGTGCTGTGTATACTGTTGCGCCGCCTTTAGAGCCTTGGCCTTTCACAAACTGTAATACGGTGAACTGTTCACCATCCTGGCTGCGCTGCACCTCAAAGCCTTTATTGTTTTTCTCGCTGGCCGTAGCCCAGTCCAGCTTCACACCGCCGGCCGTAAGCTTAGCAGCAAACGACTTCAGTTCTACAGGTAGCGGGTTACCTGGCGAAATAGCATCCACTGGTACTATCTGGGTAGGTAGTGTTGGCGTGCGGTAGTTTTCAGCACCTGGTACCGATAGTCGCTGACCTAAATTGTTAACCGATACATAGTTATAATCGAATACGTAGAAGTAATATTGCTGATTAGGGTCTAGTCCTTTTACCACTGCCTGGTCGCCAGTACCTGTATAAACAGCGTAATAACCAGGTGCTACAGTATCACCCTGACCGAAGGTGCCATCTGTAGCCAAATAGCTTTGACCATCCTGGGGCTGTGAGTTGCCGCTTAGAGAGTTGGAGAGACTAGCAATGATAAGGCGTCCTTCACCCGAGCCATTCACGGCTCCTCCTTGCGTTGGGGAGAAAAACACAGTGGCAGTTGAGCCGTTGCGGGTTACACTAATGGTTGTTTGTACGGTAGGCTCGTTATCGAGCGCTCTACCACTGAGGCCACCATTCACCAAGAAATCCTGGAAGGTTTTGACCTTAAAGTCCTCACTACGGAATTGCAGCTTCGAGGTGGCATCCCCAATGTGCGTAGGCTTATACCGTACGTACACTACCTGATCAACGCTATAGGTATTTGTGTTTGGAGTGAACGTTACTGTCTGGCCAAAATCAGCATCATTCTGAGTCAGCGAAATCTGAAACTGATCCTGTAGTGGGTTGTTGAACTGACTAGGTTGAGTCAGCACCTCTGCTATGGTAATCGCCTGACGAACCCGCACAGCACGTACCGTAACAGCCACCAGATTCGATACTGTCCCAACAACTACGTTGTTGATCTGCGGCGTTTGCACCACAATTTCAACCGAAGGAGCACTGAAGCCTTTTACTTGCACGGCCGCGCCCACAGCGGGGTCGCTGGTGTTGGAAATGCTGGCCGGATCGGGTTGATCACTTGCAACAGAAGGCAGATAACGAACATAAATAGATACCGGATTCTGGAATCCGTCACCAGTAGCATTGTTCCGCACCACCGTGATTGTATTGCCAGTGATATCCTTTCCATTGGCATCCTTTAAACTGGCAAAGTCTGCTTCTTGTAACGCTACCTGGAAGTTGTTGGGAGCCTTCACTGTAATATCCCGAATTAGGCCCTGGCCATTCAGCTTGTAAGACTGCGTTGCAGAAGCTACCCCAGGCACCGTTGAGAAATCGGTCAGCGTATTGTCGGCCGATATGGTAGCCGCAACACCATTGCTGTTTGCTACCACATTCACTACCTTATTAGGCGCACCGCTATTAGGGCTGCTGACCGTAATTGTACCAGCATAGCTACCTGCGGTAAGCGTGCCACCCAATCGTACTTCAATTATACGCTCGCTTACATTACCATCCACAGGCTGGAATACTAATGGCTTAGATTCAAAATCGCCAATCCCTGCTGCCCGAATCTCAATATTAGGGTTTGAGGAAGCAGAACTAGCGGGCGTCAGCACCAGCGGGTTGGTTCCCAGTAGCGTACCACCCACCTTGAACGTCAGCACCTGCGCCGAGCCGTTTGAGGAGACCGAACCGAAATCCAGCGTTGCTGGGTCGGGGTTGATAAAGACATCGGCTACCGTAGGAGCCGGTAAGCCGTTGCCATTCACTTGCAAAATGGAATTAACCGTTGTACCCGAAGCAGCAGCAATGACGGCAGCCCGGTTGCCAGCGGTGGAAGGCGAGAACTGCACCTGTAGTTCGGTGCTGCTCAGAGTACCAGCGGTACCGGTCAGAGTCACTTGCGACCCAAAGGCTCCTGTTGTGCCACGCCGGATCAGAAACTCGTTTGAAGGCGAGTTAACAATAATTGTGTTGTTATCGAGATTTTGCCCGCTCACGAAGAAAGAAACCGCATCGGATGAGCGTCCAACCTGGGTATCGGAGAACGTGATATTGGCAGGCGAAACCGTCACAACGGGAGCTGGGGCAACGCCAGTACCTGATAGAGCAACAAACTGCGTAGTTGCGCCGGTGCCGACAAAAGACATATTGCCACTAAATACGCCGGCCGTTACGGGTGCAAAGCGCACTTCTACCACAGCATTCACAGCACCATTAGCCTGTGTGAGCGTCAGCGTGTTGCCAGCGGAGAGGAAAGCAGCATCGCCCTGCTTGCGAAACTCATAACCTGTTGGTACCTGCACGGAAATATCGCTCATCAGGCTGCTACCCTGCACGACAACGCTCTGAATATTTGATTTTGTATTCGTTTCCACGTTGCCAAAGGACAACGTAGCGGGCGAAACAGCAATAGTTGGCGCAACCGCCGTTCCACTCACTGCAACTGTTTTCTGCGTGACGCCTGTAGTATTAAACGTAATCTGCCCGCTGTATGTGCCTGCAGCCGTTGGATTGAATACCACTTCTACTACTGAATTGATAGCCCCGTTGGTTGGCGTCAGCATAAGGGTAGCACCCTCTGCCAGGTAAGCAGCGTCGCCTTGTTTTGCGAATCCGGTAACCGGATGGTGCGACAACGTTGATAGCAGACGTTAAGCCACTACCCGAAACGCTAATTGTTTGGGAGGCTGATTGCGCATTAATGGCAGTGTTAGTAAAACCTAATGACGGCGGATTAACAGTGAAGTTGGGCGCAACAGTAGCGGATAGAGCTACATCATCAATGGCAATGTAGTCGCCAGTAGGACCAGTACTATTATTTTTTCCTTTACGCGTAAAGCGTATGGCTATAGCATCTGCTGTGTTTCCATTAAAAGGATTGATAATACTGATAGCACTCCACCCATCAGTCTGCAGAGCGTTATCAATGGCAGCAGACGGGATAGAAGTATAAATAGGGTTTCTAGCTGCTGGGTTTAG
The DNA here is from genome assembly GCF_014217645.1 of Hymenobacter sp. NBH84. Taxonomy (NCBI): domain Bacteria; kingdom Pseudomonadati; phylum Bacteroidota; class Cytophagia; order Cytophagales; family Hymenobacteraceae; genus Hymenobacter; species Hymenobacter sp. NBH84. The sequence continues at coordinate 910,351 of NZ_CP043644.1, read as the reverse complement.
AGAATATTCTGCTATAAAATCCCCTGGAACGGATGCAATACCCGGCGTTGCATACAAGTTAAACCTCAGTACTATGTTCGTTAACTGAGAAGTGTTAATTCTAAAAATAGAGAAAGTACGATTATCCGCTGGCAATTCTTCAGCGCTACCCCCAGTGACAGGATCTATATTACCGAAATAGATGAATGAACCCTGTGAACCTGGAGATGGTGGTATATAAGGATCTGATTTGATTAGAGTAGCATTACCAGCAAAGGTGAATCTGCCACTGTTGTCAAAATTGTTATCCGTGTTTGCCTGCACAACAGTTTTAGGTCCTGCCGTACCAAACGTCTCTGTGAACGTCTGCGCCCAACTATTGACTGCTGAACTCAACAGTAAGAGTAACACTGCAACCCAAGGTCGAGCATATCTTCCCCAAGGTAAACTGTACAATTTTTTCATAGTGAATGGAAAAAGGAGGTTCTTTAAGAATATGCTTTTTTCTGGAGCATGAGATTTGTGCTTCTACGCAGTAAGTCTATTCTATATCATAAACATTTAATGAAAATTTATGATTTATCAAATAAACCCCAAAAGAACAGGCTTTGCTATTCTTTCCTTTTAAGAAGCCATAATTCATGCCAAGCCCCGTAATGAGACAATGAATACGTATTATTCCAATCTGTGCAATATTGATTTATAATACTTTGCGTTATGACTATTCCCAAGCTAAGTACAATTATTAGCCAGCGTACTTGCTTTCGCAACGCAAAATAAGGGATATAACTTTCCCAATTAGACAGCCTCAGACATCAGAAACTATCTATTCCCAAAGCGGATATAATTCCAAGTCTACCTCCTGCCCAAAGAAAATGCGGGTGCTCTCCTCAAAACTGCGCGTGAAGTCGGATACGTAAAAATGGTGATGCGGGCGAGTGGAGGCCGAAGCCAATAGCTGATGCTTTGTTAGCATCTCTTTCAGTGCCAGTGCTACCACATCAGAGGGGTCGAGCACGTCGATACGATCCTGATAAAAATGCGTTATCTGCTCCCGAATCAGCGGATAGTGGGTGCAGGCTAACACTAGGGCCTCAATGGCTTCAAGCGACGAGTCGGATAAATAGTTCTGGATAACGCTTTCACTGATCGCGTTATCGAAAAAGCCCTCCTCTACCATAGGGGCCAGCAGTGGGGTGGCCAGCGCGTGTAGTTCAATTCCGACGGCCAAGTCGTCAATCTTTTTACGGTAGACGTTGGAGCCTACTGTTTGCTTGGTACCAATCAGGCCGATGGTACGTCCGGCGTAGTGCTGCCCTACATACGCCACAATAGGATCTATAACATTCAGCACTAAGGCTTTACTACCCACGTATTCGCGCACTAGCTCATAGGCCGCCGCTGAGGCTGAGTTACAAGCAATGAGAATGGCCTTGCACTGCTGCCGAAGCAGCACGTCGCAGATCTTGACAGAATACGCTTGAATGGCCGCGGTCGACTTGTCGCCGTAGGGCAAATGCGCCGTATCTCCAAAATAGACCAGTCGCTCGTGGGGTAGGGCGCGGTTTACGGCCCGGGCTACCGTGAGGCCGCCAATACCACTGTCGAAAATGCCGATGGGGCGTGATGCAAACTCAGGAGAAGGCGCCATAACAGGCACGAAGGTAAGGTCTTTCTCCCGGTCAGCCTTATTGTTGGTTGCTGGTTTTGCAAAGCAAATTATTTCCAATCAGGGTAGGTAGCATTCTCAAATAAGCGCATCCGGTTGGCACCATTCAAGTCAACGATCCAGACTTCGGGCACTGAGCGGGCCACGTTGTTTACCTGCACGAAAATCACCTTGCTCCCATCTGGCGCGTAGTGCGGCAACACATCATTGAAACCCAATGGCTTACTATTAGCGGCACTCGCTCCAGAACCTGTCCCAGCCGAAATATCAACCAGGTTGCTACCATCCAATAGCTGAGAGAAGATGTGTGCGTTGAGTTGCCGACCGGTTCCATCGTCGTACCCATCTACGTCGCGGGTGTAAAGCAGGCGGCGCCCGTCGACGCTGAATGACGGTGAATCGAGGCGGCCCGGCAAATTCCCTATTGCCAGGGTCAGGCCTGTGCCATCGGGCTTGAGGTAGTACAACTCAGAATCATAGACACTGACGCCCACTGTTTGCACCACAATCCGATTGCCTTGGCTTGTCCAGTCGCATTCACGGAAGTGCCGCTCGGCGGGGGCTGTGGCTATCAGTGTTAGGCCTGTACCGTCGCGGTTGATGCGGTAAAGCTTGTTGTAGCTACTATACAATAGCTGCGACCCGTCGGGCGACCAGCAATAGCCCGTACCAAAATTGAAGTAGCCTTCCACGGGCAGCTGCGTAATCTGCCGTTGATCCGACCCGTCGCGGTTCATCGTATATAGCTGATACTGCCCGGTGGCGTTGGAAGCATACGCTATCCGGTCGCGGTTGGGACTCAGCCGCGGCGCGGTTTCTACAGAAGCGGAGGTGGTCAGGCGCAGTAGCATGCTGCCCGTAGTGTTGGAAGAATAAATATCTGTGTTTCCGTTTACCTCGCGGGCGAATAGGTAGCGATTATCGGGTAGGGCACCCGTAGTAAAGCTCCACAGATTGGAGCGTGTAGCGGCTCCACTCCCATTCCGGATCGTTACTTGCCAGAAGTAGGTGGTGTTGTACTGCAAGCCGGTGGCGCGCACGGTAGTATCGCGAGAGTTGGTGAGCAGCTGGCGCCGAACAGTGGAGTTGCTTTCGTATAGCAGCACATCGTAGCGCAGAGAGTCGCTGAGGAGTGCAGGGCGCACCGGGTGCCACTCCAGCGTCACATCGGGGCCAGGCACGTTGGCCTGGTCGGCGGGCGCGGGCCGGGTAGGCGCGGCGGGCGCGGTGGCCGTCTGGCTTTTGGTGAGAATAATGGCTACTTGGGCCGTCTGGTTTTCCTCTACTGTAATGGTAGTAGTAGCAGGTTGATATTCCGTTTTGGAAGCTGTAATGGCGAGGCGCCCGGTAGGCACTCGCTCTAGCAAAAAACTCCCCTGCGCATCGGTTACTACGGCCGAGGTAGCAGGTGTAGTGCTAATGGCAACGTTGGCAAGGGGCTGGTTGGTGCGGGCATCGCGTAGCACACCCGACACGTTCCCGTAATACACAGGCTCTACCGGAGTGTCTTCGCAAGCGCTTAGCGTCAGCCAGCAGAAACAACAGAACAGCCAATGGTACCAGGTTGCGCGTACATAATGAAGCATCACAGCAATATGATAAAGAGTGGGTGGTAGGGAACGGGTAGGGCGAACGACATGCGGCTATGCAGCACCGAGATAAGCAGGCTAGTGAGTGGGCGTAGACTGCCACACTGAGTCGCGGGCTAACAGAACACCGGCGTGGGTGAAAATGCGCAACCGTCCAGCATAGGCACCACCCGCATCTACTGTGATATGCGAAAGCCGCACCGTCTGACCAGGCAGCAACTCAAACTCGCCGCTTTGTCGACTCGTTGCCTGTCCACCCTGGCTTTTTTTTGCCACCACCAACTCGTAGCGGTAGCTGGCTGGCTGGGTGCTCTGGCTACGGCAATACCCGGTGATGCGTAATTGAACCGCATCACGCTCCAGCGCAATTTTCGCCTCGCAAGGTTTTTCCCTATCCTGAAAGGCCAATAAACAGCCAGGAAGCAGCACGTGTAGTATATGTTTTATCATACGCTAACCAAGTAGGTGGTCTGCTTTTCAGCAGCATGGGGTGGAAAGCATTATTAATCGAGACTAGGGTAGGCTAATCGTACAGCATGGCTTTAGCACCGCTGCCCGCAATGGGAAAGACCAACCTGATGGGCTGGTCTTTCCTACTGTACTGGGGCTGCCTATTACTGCCCTACTTTGCCCTGCTCAATGCTCAGACGAATGCCGTTGCCGCGCATTTCGATACTGTAGCCCTGCGGCACCGCTGGGCCCGCATCGCGCGTGTTCAGCAAATTGTTGTTGCCTTCTTGCAACACGCTGTATTCCATATTGGAGGTTTGGGCTTGACGGTTCAACAGGTTGCCATTGCCTTTCTGCACGAGGGTAGTCAGGTTCTGGTCGCCGAGTACCTCGCTCACGGCCATATTGTCTTGGCCTTGCTGGGTGATGCGGGTGGTATTGCCCGTGCCCGTTTGCACAATGTAGGCTTTGTTCAGGCTCCCTACCTGCTCAATGAAGGCCCGATTGGTCTGGTTGCCTGCATTTTGCTGGGTAGTGAGGGCCAAGTTGCTATTGCCCTGCTGCACAATTTCCGACAGGTTTTGCAGGTTCACGAGCAACGGTACGGGCAGGTTTTTCCAGTTGGCCCCCAGGTCTTCCACCAGCCGCTGCTCAGGGGTAGCGGCTTCGCTGCGGCCAAGCTGCTGGCCCAGTACGGGGTAAGCGCCCCAGCTTAGCAAGCCACTCAGTACCAAAAGCAGTGCGTATTTCATGGTTTTTCAGAGAAAGGGTACTCTTGCTTTGCCATTGCTAAAGCCGTAGCTGGGTGCTGCTCCCCGGCGAGAGACTTACGCACCCAGCTGGCTAGGCAGGCGGCCAGAGTACCACCCGCCACTGCTTAGCGACGGTCTTGCGAAACAATAGCGGCGTTGGAGTTGCCGCCTTGCTGAATGGAGCTGCGCTGATATTGGTCACCGCTCATAATGACGCCGCTTGCCAGCGTTTTGCCCTGAAGCGTAACGGCCGTATTAAGATCACCTGTCTGCTGCTGCACGGCGGTGCTGTAGTTGGTATGCTGAAAAACATCCCCACTGTTGCTGTTGCCTTGCTGGTCTTGCGAGGAAAGGTTGTTGTTGCCGTACTGGTTGAGGTTGGCAATGTTGTCGTTACCCACGCCAGTTCCTGTGCCTTGCTGACGCTGCTGTGCCCAGTTGTTATTGCCGTTTTCAGTGCTGCCGGGAGTATACGAACCATCTACCTGGTCTACGTTGATGCCAGCTTTGTTGCGGCTGCCGTTCTGTAGTTGAATCGTTGTGTTTTGGCTACCCCATACAATGGTCTGTGCTTGGTTGCTAGTACCGGTTTGCACCTGAAGCCCGTAGTTGCGGTTGCCTTCGCGTTGGTAAAGTTGGGCGTTATTCTTGGTGCCACTTTGGTCTACCACAGCCACGTTATTATCACCACGGTCTTTAGCAGGCGCGCCCGATGCCTGGCCCTGAATTACCACCGAGCAGTTATCAATAGATGCCAACGATGGAGCGCTGTAATTAGGATTGGGGTTGCTTTGATTCACAGGCCGAGCGTTCAAGCTAATCGTTTCGCAGCCGATGCAATCATTCACGTTACGGAACTCAGCGCGGGTACCAGTCTGTGCATGGGCGGCTCCAGCCAATAGCACAGCACCTGCAAGCAAAAGTTGAATCTTTTTCATGTTGGAGGTATAAGTATGATTATGTTGTGTTTTAGCAACAGATACCCTCTGCCGCTATCAGAAAATTTTTCTTGCTCTTTCCGGAAGAACAAGTCAAATATAGGGGTGTGAAACAAAACCGCAAACGATTTTGTATTGAAATAATATTTTTTTATGTAAAAATAATTATACTATTAGCGGTTATTAGTACTAATCCTTTTCCTACTCTCAAAACAGTACTATTCCACTGTTTTCACCATATTTTTTTCTTCTAATTACCAGCCGTTTTCGGACGCCTTTTTGCGTTGCCTATTATATAGGTCAACCCCACTTGTAGGGAGGTGGTGTTATCGTTGTACTGGCCCACGCTTGCGCCGTCTAGGTTGTCGCGCAGAAATAGCCGCCCGTCGGCGCTGCCGGTAGCGCACCACTTGCCGCTTAGCTGATACTCCAGGCCCACGCCCAGGGTAGCGTGGGGCACTATCCCGCGCGGGCCGGTCTCGTTGCCGCGGCCGTGCTGCGTAGCCCCTCCGGCCAGCGTTAGGTAGGGCGAGAGCCGGTCGGTGGGTAGCAGGCGCATCTGCACGCCCGCCTCGGCGTAATAGATTGTCTGGTCGAAGAAGCGCTCTGTGGCCAAGCGCCCGCCTCCAACCGACACAAAGGGTAGCCAGCGGCCACCTTCCAGCTGGTACAGCAGTTTGCCCTGCATTACGGGCGTAACACGCGGATTGGCAAAGTCGCCGGCGTAGCGTTGGGCGCCTGCCGTGAGGGTGGCGTGAACGGCCGGATGGCGCTCCAGCACCTGCCGGCCCAGCACGTCGTAGTGCAGGCCATACTCCCGCTCGCGTACATAGGCCAGCATTTTGCTACCCGTGCGCTCCGTCGAGTCCTGCACCGCCCACAGGTTTAGCTGAATACCTTCGAATACCAAGGCTTGCACAGCCTTCTCAATGGCATCCTTCACGGCCATCTCGCTGGGCTCGTTGTAGGTGAAGCCGGTTTCGGTTTCCAGCAGCCGCTTAAACTTCACGAAGCGAAACAGGCTGGCGTCTACCTGCTGCGACAAAATGGTTTTGGACGTGTATACGGTCTTCAAAATCTGGCCGGTGCTGGTGCTGATGGCCCGCAGGTACACCGTCACGCGGTCTTGCCGGTATTGCCCGGAGGCACCCGCCCCAAAGTAGCGCAGGCCGGCCCCGCCGGTCAGCATATTGGCATCGTACGATATGATGCCGCCCTCCAGGATTACGCCCGCAAACAGCAGCGGAGGAAGCACCGGCTGCTTCACACCAGTTTGCTCGGCAAACTCGGCGCGCGTGGAGCGAATGATTTTGCGCTCGTTAAGCAGGTTGCCCAGGTTTTCGCGCTCAATCGGGTCAAACCACCCCGATTCTTCCAAGGCTTTCAGCAAAATGGTGGTAGCCCCCTGCGTGATGGCCGTGGAGAAGCTAGACCCATTGAGTTGGGGCTTGTATTGGCCGGTTTGGTCTCGAAACTTATACACAGCCACTACCGTGCGGGCTTTAGGGGCGGGCAGGTTTCGCATCTCGCGGTTGGCGTTTACCTCGGCACCCAACCGGGCGCGCTCCGTGCCGAAAGGCTGGTGAAAATAGGGCGTGCAGCCAGCCAACAGCAGGCCGCATACTACAGGTAGGTAGCGGAGTAAGCGTAGATTCATACGGGTGGGATGGGGCGGGTAAACGAACTGATAGCAGCGGGTAGGCAGCCCGCGCCTACGGGATATTAGGGATAGTGACGGTGGTTTGGTTGCCGGTGGCCGGGTCAGAAATCTGGATAACCACCCCCGCGCTTCCCGGCGTCACCTGAATCTGGTAGCCGCCTACTTGGTAAGTGCCCGCCTTCACGGTGCTACCCTGCCCAAACTGCGAGGTAATAAACCGGTCTGTTAGCTGACTCAAAATCTGCCGGTTCAGGCCCGCCGCAAAGTCGGCCAGCGGGTCGGTGGCAGTTTGTGCGCGGCTGCTGTTGGGGTCTTTGTTGGTATCCTGGGCCGTGGCGGCGCTCAGCATCCAGGAATAGTTGAAGGAGTTGCCGCCCCCAAAATTGGGGTTCTTCGGCTCATATATGAAATCTTGCGCCTGCGCAAAACCCGGCAGCAGGTACACACTCAGCAGCACCAAACAGAAGCGAAGCATTTTCATGGGAGAAGGGTAGATAAGAGGGTGGAGAGATAAGTGGCTGTAGTAGGGTAGGACGGCGGCTAGTATACTTCCAGGGTGCGCCGCTCGCCCCGCTCCAGCTGGCGGCTGATTTCCTGACTGGTTTGCAGGTATTCTATTGCCAGAGCAATGGCCTGATTGGCAGCTTCCTCTACCAACTCCTGCCGCGGTTGCAACGGAAATTCAAGCAAGTCTTCGTTGTTGACGCTCACGGCTACCAAGGCCGAGTTGCCGCGGGCCGGTCGCTCGCTGATCGTCACCAGAAAGTCTTGCACACCCACGGGCGCCTCGAAGCCGGCGTAGAAGGCATCGTAGAAATCGTGGCCAATCTTCGTCACCGTCTGGTCCATTACCAGGCCGCTCGCTTCGGGGCCACCAATAGGCGCCTGAGTGGACTGGAGCGAATCGGCGCGGAGCAGTAGGCGCAGGGCCTCTTCCACTTTCTTGGGAGAGAGTTGCCGACTTTCTTGTTTGCCCGGCAGCTTGGAATCTGCTTTGGAGGGCTGGTTTACACGCACCGGTGCCCGGCGCTCAGCTTGCCCATAGGTAGTGGGCATACCCAGCAGCCCTACCCAGCATAACAAGCCGCCACATACCCGAACTATAGCAGAAATCCCCGCGATGTTCATACAATTGTCTTATTCTTATGCGATATGACTTACTTTAAATAAAACTCAATTCCTGTACATACAGAGATAAAAGCCAATAAATAACTCAAAAATGGCTTTATCGGACGGTTCACATAAATGTAACTGTCTGATAAAATAATACAACTCCCGCAACCTTTATTTGCATTATAATTATTAATTAATCAATATTTTATCGAATAAATCATATAATATACACCGTGCTTTGCTTGGGATTTACATCAGGCGCACTAAACGCATACTTATCAGCCTTTCATCCGCCAGGACTGGATAATTGCGCTGCTGTTTTTCCTCAACCATGTGAAATGCAGAGAGACAGGAAGCTTTAGGATGGTCCTTATCTTACCTTTGTAGCATGAATCTGCTTTCCGCTGAGAATATCTCGAAAAATTACGCCGACCGTTGGTTGTTCCGCGACCTGAACTTTGGCCTGCAACAAGGGCAGCGCGTGGCGCTGGTCGGCATCAACGGCACCGGCAAAACCACGTTGCTGCGCATTCTGGCCAGTATTGAGCCCGGCGATACGGGCTCGGTGAGCGTGCGCAAGGAAACACGCGTGGCCTTCCTGGGCCAGCAGCCTGTGTTCGACGAAAACCTGACGGTAGAAGAAACCATCTTTGCCAGCCAAAACGCTACCCTCGCTGCCATCCGCGACTACGAGCACGTGGTAAACGACCCCAACCACTCGCCCAACGAGCTGCAACGGGTGCTGGAGCTGATGGACACGCACAATGCCTGGGACTACGACTCGCAGGTGAAGCAGATTCTGGGCCGACTGGGTATCCTGGGTGAATTGCTGGAACGTAAGGTCAGCAACTTGTCGGGTGGGCAGCGCAAGCGTGTGGCCCTAGCCCGCGTGCTGATTGAGGAGCCCGATGTACTGATTCTGGACGAGCCTACCAACCACCTCGACCTCGATACCATTGAGTGGCTCGAAAACCGCTTGGCCTCCCCTACCCTCACGCTGCTGATGGTAACCCACGACCGCTATTTCCTGGATAAAGTAGCCAACGAAATTGTGGAGCTGGACCAGGGCCGCGTGCACCGATACCAGGGCAACTACTCCTACTTCGTAGAGAAGAAAGCCGAGCGTGAGCAGATGGAAACCGTGGAGGTGGAAAAAGCCCGCAACCTGTTGCGCAAGGAATTGGAGTGGATGCGCCGCCAGCCCCAGGCCCGCGGCACCAAGCAGAAAGCCCGCATCGACGCGTTCTACGAAACGCAGGAGAAGGCCAAAACCAAGATTGGCGGTCCGCAGCTGGAGTTGTCGGTGAAAACGACCCGCCAGGGCGGCAAGATCATTGAGGTAGAGCACCTGCACAAGCAGTTTGGCGACCATGTGGTGCTGGACGATTTCAGCTACGTGTTCAAGAAAAAGGACCGCATTGGCCTAATTGGGCCGAATGGTGCGGGCAAGTCTACCCTGCTCAACATGCTCACGGGCCGCTTGGCGCCCGACTCGGGTACCGTAGATGCGGGCCAGACTACCGTATTTGGCTACTACACCCAAACCGAGCTGGAATTCGATGAATCGCAGCGTGTGATTGACATTGTGAAGGAAGTGGCCGAGGTAGTGGAAATGGCCAACGGCGACGTGGTAACGGCTTCGCAGTTTTTGCAGCACTTCCAGTTCCCGCCGGCGCAGCAGTATACGTTGGTAAGCAAGCTGAGCGGAGGCGAGAAGCGCCGCTTGCAACTATTGCGTGTACTCATCAAGAACCCCAACTTCCTGATTCTGGACGAGCCGACCAACGACCTAGACATCATCACGCTGAATATCCTGGAAGATTTCCTCCTAAATTTCGCGGGCTGTCTGCTTATCGTGTCGCACGACCGCTACTTTATGGATGCGCTGGTGGAGCACGTATTTGTGCTGGAGCCAGGCGGCGTGATGCACAACTTCCCCGGCAACTACACCGACTACCGCGAGTGGCAGAAAGAGCACAACACGGCCGAGTATCAGCAGCAAGCTGCCAAAACGGCCAAAGCCGCTGCTGGGGTGGCGCCTGTTGCCGCCCCGGCAGCCCCTACCCCTGCGGCGACGCCCAAGCGCAAGGCCTCTTTCGCTGAAAAGAAGGAATACGAAACGCTGGAAGCTGCCATTGAGCAATTGGAAAACGAGAAGCAGCAACTCGTAGACAAGCTCAGCAGCGGCAGCGGCACACCCCAGGAGTTGGCCGACTGGGCGGCCCGCCTTAAGAAAATTGATACAGAGTTGGATACCAAAGGCGAACGGTGGCTAGAGCTAGCCGAATTCGTGTAGACAATCTCCACAAAGCAAAAGCGCCGACTCCCACGAGCCGGCGCTTTTGCTTTCTGAAGCTACTGCTTCGTCCGGTCTTGCGTGAAATCGAACGTGGCGGGCTGCTGCTCGTTGACAGGCACTACTACCCGAATAACATCGGCCGCATCGGTGCGCGGAAAGTAAACGTAGCCGCGGATGTACTGGCCCGGTGGCAACGTGTTTTTGCGCAACAGCCGTTGCTCTACCTCCTCCTTCGTGTATCGTACCTGGTCGGCCGCTATGCTGTGGTCTATGCGGTGGTTGGTGTAGTAGTCTCGCTCGCTTTGCTGCCGTTCCTCGCGCTCGTCTATCTCTTTCTCCGTCTCTTCTTTCTTGATGCTGGCCACATTTTCTGTAATGTGGCTTAGCGTGGTGAGCAATTCGCCGAAACTGACTTTGGTGGCTTCTTTGGATTCGTACGCCAGCTGCGTTTCCAGTTGCTGCATGCGTTGCTCTGGGTCGATGGCCGCTACACGCCCCGGCACATTGGTGGCGGTACCTGCCGTTGCGGCCTGGGTAACCACGGGTTGGTAGTAAAACTGCTCGGGGGCCACCAAAATAGGCTGCGAGGAGCCATTTTCTACTACTGCCTCAAACACCAACTCTCTACCTTCATACCGCACGAAGCTCATTTGCACCAGCATACTGTCCTGCTCTTGCAGCATCATTTCGCGTCCTTCATACCAGATAGTATCCGCCGCCGTGGGTTTCATGGTGAGGAAGTAAGACGGTCCGCACGCGCTTAGAAAGCCGCCCAGCATGAATACAGATAGGAGTTGAGGTAATTTCATAATGGGTAGCAAGCTAAAGGGTAATTCTGATAGAACTGAGCATTTTTTAGCAAGTCATCTTCTATCTGTCATGCTTCGACAAGCGGACGCCAAATCAAGCATGACGTTTTGGCGATTCTCTAAACAGATTCAGTTACGCTAACGGAATATGCGGCATATAATATATAAAACAAAACCCAGGCTACGCTAGCGCAACCTGGGTTTCAACAGTAGATTCTTTCTAGCTTATGCTTTCCACACCTCCTGACGCACGGTCTTGCCTACCGTCAGAAAAAGGCGAGTAGGGTTAGGTATCAAAGTAAGACGGGCTTCCTTGCCGGAGTATTTCTCCGAGTCGATCCAGACACCTTCTTTGGGGGTAGGCTCGCCGCTGATGTTGGCGGGCAGGTAGGCCGTGGGCAGCAGCACGTCGGTATCGGAGCCCAGGTCGTCGTGTACTTTCTCCAGCGCTTCTTCCAGAAACTGGCCGTACTCGTCGTTGAAATCATCTTCCAGATCGTGCAGTTCTTCTTCTACGTCGTCGTAGCGGGCGTCGTCGTAGGTGAGGGTTTGCAGTTCCTGCTTTTTCTCAATCAGGGTAACGAGGGCTTGGTTTAGTTCAGTAACGTTCATAGGTGGTACAACGGCGGAGGTTAGAGTTAACGATACAAAGGTGGGGAGGAATCCCTACATTTCTACGGTGGCAGGGCGTAGAAACCCACGAAGGGCCTACCGGCAGACTAGTATACGGGCCAACGAACAGTTGTTTTCGCAAGTTCGCTCCAGGCCTCTTTTACGTAGTAACGGAGATTCGCCAGTGCTTTTCGCGCTGATATTGTGTAAACCTCTTTTCTTTACCGCCGTTCTCAAAAGACCGACTTTTTTTACTTCCACAATTCCCTTTTATGGCTCTCTCCCCCGACGTTCAGCAGAAAATCAATACCTGGCTCTCCGGCAACTACGATGCGACCACCAAAGCCGATATCCAACAGCTGGTAGCCACCGGCCAGGACGATGCGCTCAACGATGCCTTCTACCGCGACCTGGAGTTTGGTACCGGTGGCCTGCGCGGCGTGATGGGCGCCGGCTCCAACCGCATGAACCGCTACACGCTGGGCATGGCCACGCAGGGCCTAAGCAACTACTTGCTGCACTCGTTTGGCGGCCAGGAAATTAAAGTGGCCATTGCCCACGACTCGCGTAACAACAGCAAAGAGTTTGCGCGCATTGCGGCCGATATCTTCTCGGCCAACGGCATCACGGTGTATTTGTTTGATGCCCTGCGCCCTACCCCAGAGCTGTCGTTTGCCATCCGCTACCTGGGCTGCCAAAGCGGCTGCGTTATCACGGCTTCGCACAACCCCAAGGAGTACAACGGCTTCAAGGTGTACTGGAACGACGGCGCCCAAGTGGTAGCACCGCACGATAAGAACATCATTGAGGAGGTGCAGAGCATTCAGTCGGTGGATAAGGTGAGGTTCCAGGCCGACGAGTCGAAGATTCACCTGATTGGGCCGGAGCTGGACGAGGCCTACCTCCGGCAGGTACAGCAGCTCAGCATCAACCCGGCCGCTATTCAGCGCCAGTCGGACCTGAAAATCGTATTTACCCCACTACATGGCACCGGCATCACGCTGGTACCGAAAGCATTGGAGCGCTTTGGCTTCCAGAACGTGCACGTGGTGCAGGAGCAGGCTACCCCCGACGGCAACTTCCCTACGGTGCAGTCGCCGAACCCCGAGGAAAAGGCTGCTATGCAATTAGCGCTAGATCAGGCTAAAGCCTTGGACGCCGACATTGTGCTAGCCACTGACCCCGACGCTGACCGCGTGGGCATGGGTGTGAAAAACGACAAAGGCGAATGGGTGCTGCTGAACGGCAACCAGACAGCTGCCCTACTCACGCAATATATGCTGTCGGCCCGCAAGCAGGCTGGCAAGATGACCGATAAGGACTTCATCGTGTATACGATTGTGACCAGCGACGTGCTGGGCGACATTGCGAATCGCTACCAGGTGACGGCCTACAACACGCTCACGGGCTTCAAATACATTGCCGGCATCATCCGCGACCTGGAGGGTAAGGAAACGTATATCTGCGGCGGTGAGGAAAGCTATGGCTTTATGATTGGCGATTTTGTGCGCGATAAAGATGCTGTATCGGCGTGTGCGCTGGTGGCCGAAATGGCGGCCGTGGCCAAAGACAAAGGCCGCACGCTCTACGAAGAAATGGTGCAGATGTACGCCGACTACGGCCTATACAAAGAACACCTGATTTCGCTGACCAAGAAGGGCCAGCGCGGCGCCGAGGAAATTCAGGAGATGATGCGCGACCTGCGCGCCAACCCGCCCGCTACCATCGCCGGCTCGCCAGTGGTGGAAATCCGGGATTACAAAACCGGCAAAATCACGGATCAGAAAACCGGCCAAACCACCGACACTGGCTTGGAAAGCAGCAATGTATTGCAGTTCCTGACCGAAGACGGCAGCAAAATTTCGGCCCGTCCCAGCGGCACCGAGCCCAAAATTAAGTTTTACTTCAGCGTGAAGCAACCCTTGAAATCTACTGTGGATTTCGACTTGGCCGACCGTACGTTGGATCAGCGCATTCAGGCGATTATCGAGGATATGCAGTTGAAATAGGGTTAATTTAGGTCCTGATAGACTAAAAAAAGGCCTGTCATCCTGAGTGGGGCGAAGGACCTTCTCATGCGTGAACGACAATCGTGTTAACGACTCGTTCACGCATGAGAAGGTCCTTCGCTCCACTCAGGATGATAGGCCTTTTTCATTTTTACACTACTCTCTACCCCAGCCCTACCCTATATCTGCCGCTTCAAGCGCAGGCTCGTAGAGAACAGCTCCCCATTGGGGCGGCGCACGATGAATATCAATTCGCGCTTGTCGCCGGAGTGTAGCAGGCGGCTGATTTGCGTGAGCGTCATGTTGCCGGTAGGCTGCATGTTGATGATGAGTAATTCGTCGTCGGGTTGCAGGCCGGCGGCGGCGGCGGGCGAGCCGGGCTCTACTTTCAAAATGAGGTAGCGGTGGTAGTCGGTACCAACCGCCAGCAAGTCAATGCCGCTCATATCGTGCTCGAAGGGGTCGTGGTAGAGCGCGTTGGGGCGCAGCAGCAGCACGCCCCGCTGGTAGTCGATGATGGTGGTGAAGCGCTTGAGCAGCTCGAAGCCCAGGCCACCGTCGCGCGGCACGGTGGTCTTTAGGCGTACTTCCTGCGCATCGGGGAAGGATGTGAGGAGCGACTTCACCCGGTAGCGCCCCAGCTGCATGCTCTGTACCCGCGCCAGGTAGCCGTTGATGTTGCCACTCAGGCCTAGCCCTAGCTGCGCCCGCAGCCGACGTTGGGGTAGGGGAATATCAGACGCCGAGCCGGTTTCCAGCGACAGGGCATGACCCGCGCCCGTGTCCAGAAGCAGTTTTAGGGGCATCGTCAGGGTGTCGTTGAGCTGCACGGCGGTGGTTAGGTAGGTGCGATTGGCTCGCAGCGTTAGTGGAATGCGGGCCCACCGCCGCGAGCGGGGCGCCCGGTAGCGGGTAGGGTCGTGGAGGTAGAGCAGGGCCGGGTCGGCGTGGATTTCCACCACAAAACTCTGGAACACATCATAGCCCAAAATGCCGTGAATGGGCATTCCTACATAGGCCGACAAATTGAGTATGTCCTCCGAAAGCGTGAAGAACGTGAGGGCCGGTGCTACCGCGCCTGGCAGCTGCACTTGCACGCTATCTACACGGTAGGCCAGCAGCGGCTGCTCCGATTCGCCGGCGCCCATCAGCCGGATTTCCTCGCCGGTGCGCAGTTGCAGGAAGTTTTTTACGGCCGGATCGGTGAGAATAGAAATCCCTACCCCCGAATCGAGCAGAAAATTGTACGGCCCCTGCCCATTGAGCCGGGCACTCACAATAACCAGGTTGCGCTGCAACAGAAACGGCAGGCTGATGCGGCGCGCCCGTGGCCGCTCGAACCGAAAGGCTGGCTTTTCCTGCGCTACCAATGGCCCAGCGCTTAGCAGCAGCGCCGCCAGCAGCCACAAACGACTACCCTGAAAAATCAGTGTAAGTACTTGAACCAAGAGCATACAGGGTAGGAAAGGGCGTTGGGTAAGATACGCAAAAAACGTACGCGCCGCCACTTCACCCCTACCCTAGCCTACTCCGGCAATTCCCACACACCCTGCGGATTGTAGTGCAGCGCTCCGCCCTGGATGTGCAGCGGTGCCGCCACGTTGTTGTGGTACAGCTGGCCCGTGCCCAGGCCCTGCGGAAAGCCATCCATTACGTACTGCCCGGCAAACTGACTGATGGCATTCAGCCCCACATTGGACTCCAGCGCCGAGGTCAGCCACCAGCCAATGCTCAGCTGGTTGGCCGTGTGCAGCCACTGGAGCGTGCGTTGCAGCCCACCCAGTAGGGTTGGTTTCAGGATGATGTAGGCCGGCCGGATTGTCGAGAGCAACGCCGTTTGTTCTTCGGCCGGTATCCCAATCAACTCCTCATCCAGAGCCACCGGCACCGGCGACTCTTGGCAAATGCGAGCCATTTCCGGCCACTGCCCTGCCCGAATGGGCTGTTCGATGGAGTGAATAGCAAACTCGCTGAGCGCCGTTAGCTTGGCCAGCGCCTCGGCGGGTGCAAAGGCCCCGTTGGCATCCACACGTAGCGTCAACTCATCGGGGCCGGCCACCGCCCGGATTTCGCGCAGCAGCTGCAATTCCGTGGCAAAATCCAGACTTCCGATTTTCAGCTTCAGGCAGGAGTAGCCGTCGGCCAGCTTTTTCTGGATCTGCTCGCGCATGAAGGCCGCGTCGCCCATCCACACCAGCCCGTTAATGGGTAGGCCCGCCTCGCCCCGGCTGAACGGCGTATCGTAGAGCAAGCGTCGGCCGCCGTGTTGCAGGTCAAGCAGGGCCGTTTCGAGGGCGAAGCGCAGGGCCGGCAGGTCTTCTCCCACCAACTGGTGCGCGTGTTCGGGTAGTAGCTCTGCCAGGGCACGCCGGTTGAACTCGGCACACAACGCCTGAATTTGCGCCTCGAAACCGGGGCCATAGTCGGGGCTGAGGCCAGCTAGTGGGGCGGCCTCGCCCAGCCCTACCACGCTGGGCTGAGCTGTGTCGTGCACGTGCAGGTACCAGGCCACGTGCTCGGTGAGGGCGCCGCGCGAGGTGCGGGCCGGGAAGTTGAAGCGAAGCGGGCGGTGCGAGTAGCGGAGCGTAAGCATAGAAAATCGGTGGCGTGTGGGCCGTCGGTACACAACAGCGCACGTTGATTTCGGTTGGCTGCCACAAAAAAATAAACCCTTGGCTTAGCCAAGGGTTTACGCATGTAGTAAGTATAGCAACTACCTAGCGGGTAGCCGTCTCCGGACGTGTGCGGCTGGCCATACCACCTTTGCGGCCGGCAGCGCGAGCCTCTTCCGAGGTGAAACGGTGTCCGCGGCCGCTGGCGTGCGAGGCTTTTCCACCTTCGCTGGCAATGCGGCGCTGCTGCTCAGGGTCCATGGCGGCAAAACCGCGGGGGCTCTTCGTAACTGTTTTGTTGGCCCGGCGCTGTGCTGGACGACGAGTGGTTGTGGAGGAAGTGGCGTTGGTTTGCATAGCGCTTAGTGGTAAAAGGATGAAGAATAGAACTTGCCATCTGCGTAAGCAAGTCAGGACAAGAGACGATAAAAAGAAAAGAAAGGACCGCTTTTATGCCTATAAATCAAGGTTTATACTGAACAGTATAGTTACTTACCGCACCACGCCGCGATAAATACGGATGAGCTTGCAGAGAGCTGTATTTATCACAATTCGTTGTCCAACGCCTACCTTTTGCCGTACGTATTAACAACCTGCCAACTCCACTAGTATGTCTACCACTGCTTCCCCAACTACCGTTACCACTACCCCTACCACCCTCAATACCAACTGGCTAACCCGCTACCAAGCCGTGCGCGAGCAATCGGTGGCGCTGTGCCACCCGTTGCTGGCCGAGGATACCGTGGTGCAGCCTACCCTCGATGTGAGCCCACCCAAATGGCACTTGGCGCACATGAGCTGGTTTTTTGAGACGTTCCTGCTGCGCGAATACCTGCCGGGCTACACGGTATTCCACCCCGAATACGCCTACCTGTTTAACTCCTATTATAACTCGCTGGGCAGCCGCGTGAACCGTGCCGACCGCGGCACCATCTCGCGCCCACCGCTGGCCGATGTGTACGCCTACCGCGCCCACGTAGACGCGCACATGGCTCAACTGCTGGCCCTAGCCGACACCCTACCCGCCACGTTTGCCGAGCTGTTTGAGTTGGGTTTGCAGCACGAGCAGCAGCACCAGGAGCTGCTGGCTACGGACATCAAATACATTCTGAGCACCAGCCCGTTGGCACCCGCCTACCTACCCGCGCCAGCCGACCAGAAACCAGCTACCTCAGCCCCCGCCGCTACCTGGCTGCCTGTAACCGGAGGCATCCAGCGTATGGGCCACGAGGGTACTGGCTTTTGCTTCGACAACGAGCTACCGGTACACGATACCTACGTGGCTGACTTCGAGTTACAAAACCGCCTGGTAACCAACGCCGAATACCTGGAATTCATACAGGCCGGCGGCTACAAGGATTTCCGCTATTGGCTGGGCGAAGGCTGGGAACTGGTGCAGCGCGAAGGCTGGCAGGCTCCCTTGTATTGGGTGGAGAGAGATGGGCAATGGCTGCGCTTCACCCACCACGGCTTGCAACCCCTGAACATGGCCGCGCCGGTCACGCAAATCAGCTTTTACGAGGCTGATGCCTACGCGCAGTGGTCCGGCCACCGCTTGCCCACGGAACAGGAATGGGAAATTGCGGCCCGACAGTTTCAGCCTACCACGGCGGCCGGCACCTTCCTGGAAAGCGGCCTCTTTGACCCGCAGCCCCTCCCCGCCGATGCCGACCCCAGCCAGTGCCACCAGCTCCTCGGCGACGCTTGGGAATGGACGTATTCGCCCTACCATCCCTACCCTGGCTACCAGCGTGCGGCTGGGGCACTGGGCGAGTACAACGGCAAGTTTATGGTGAACCAGCTGGTACTGCGCGGCGGCTCCTGCGCCACCCCCGAAAGCCACATTCGCCCTACCTACCGCAACTTCTTCCACGCCGATAAGCGCTGGCAGTTCACGGGTATTCGCTTGGCCCGGTAACGTCTGTCATCCTGAGCATGTGGCGCATCAAGCCAGTGTCGAAGGACCTTATCACGATTGAACGACAGACGTAGCAACGACTCGTTCTGCGGGCATAAGGTCCTTCGCTGCACTCAGGATGACAATCTCATTGTAAAACCGCACCCGATACTTTTTCTTTCATGCCCCACCTCTCCTCCCCTACCTCCACTGAGCCAGCAGCACCCGCTTCTGCTACTGATCTGGGCCAGCACGTAGCCGACGGCCTGAGCCGCACGCCCAAAATGCTGTCGTCGATGTATTTCTACGACGACGAGGGTAGCCGACTGTTTCAGCAGATTATGGCGCTGCCGGAGTACTACCCTACTCGCACCGAGTTTGCCTTGCTCACGACGCACCAGGCCGCCATTGCCGATGCACTACGCCCCACAGCCGCCGACGAGCATTTTTTTCTAGTGGAGTTGGGAGCTGGTGACGGTCTAAAAACCAAGATCTTACTCCGTCATCTACTCGATACCGGCGCCCGTTTCACCTACGTGCCGGTAGATATTTCGACGGGTGCGTTGGATGGCTTAGTAGCCAGCCTGACCGACGAGCTACCGACGCTACCCGTGGAGCCCGTAACGGCCGATTACGCCGATGCGCTGACGCTGCTGGCCGCCCGGCCCGGCCGCAAAGCGGTGTTGTTTCTGGGCTCCAACATCGGCAACTTCCTACCCAAGGATCGGCATGAATTCCTGCGGAGCGTAGCCCGGCCGCTTTCGTCCGACGACCGGCTGCTCATTGGCTTCGACTTACAAAAAGACCCGCGCCTGATTCGGGCGGCGTACGACGATACACAGGGCATTACGGCGGCGTTCAACTTCAATTTGCTCAAGCGCCTGAACCGCGAGTTGGGTGCCGATTTCGACTTGGAGCATTGGCAGCACTACACCGATTATGACCCGCTGAGCGGGGCTGTGCGCTCCTTTTTGGTGAGTACCCGCGCCCAAACGGTGCAGTTTGCCGCCCTGGATTTGCACGTGAAGTTTGCGGCCTGGGAGATGATTCATACCGAAAACTCCTACAAGTTCACCCTACCCCAAATCGAGCAGCTGGGCCAGGATGTCGGGCTCACACTGGTGCATTCCTTCTCGGATGCGCAGGCTTATTTCGCCGACGTGGTGCTGGCACCTGAGTAGCCGCGGCCTAGCTTGCGGCTTCCTTTCTATCTTCTGACTTCTCTGGTATATGTCCTCTTCGCTTCTGGTTAGTCTGGCTTCTGGCTACGGCCCCTACCCTACCCCGCCGTGGCGGTGGAAGCGGCTACGGCTGCTCTGCGCAGCAACCGGGCCCTGCCCGTATCGGCGGCCGAAGGACAACCGGAATTACGGGCGGCTCTGGCGTCGCACTACCGGCAGTGGGGCGCCACCCACGTCACGCCCGAGCACGTGGTGGTGACGCCCGGCGGCAAAGCGGGTCTGCTCACGCTGCTGCAAGCCGTGCTGCAACCCGGCGACGAAGTGCTGGTGCCGACGCCCGCGTGGTTTGGCTTCTGGGAGGTGATTCAGCGGGCGGGCGGCGTGGTGCGGCTGCTCCCGCTTTCTGCTGATGATAACTACGCCTTTACCCCGGCGCAACTCGCGGAGGCCTTCACGCCCCGCACCCGCGTGCTACTGCTCACCAATCCCAACAACCCCACCGGCCGCCTCTACACGCGGGCCGAGGTAGGGGCGCTGCTGGAAGTCACGCAGCAACACCCGGAGCTACTGGTGCTCTCCGATGAAATCTACGACCTGGTGCAGTTTGGCGAGGACCCAACTCCTACCCTGCTTTCCTTCCCTGACCCGCACGCGCAACACTTGGTGCTCAACGGCTTCTCGAAGTCGCTGGAGTTGGTGGGCTGGGGTGTGGGCTACCTGGTAGTGCCGCCAGCGCTGGCCCGCAAGTGTGCGGCCATTCAGTTTGCCACCGGCAAATCGGTGCCCGCGCCGGCCCAGGCGGCAGCCCAAGCGGCCGTAGAAGCCGCCGCTGCCATTGCGGCCGACCTGTTGGCCCGGCTGGCGCCCAACCGGGCCCAGCTCTTGTACGCCCTGGCTGCCCTACCCCACGTGCCCGCCCTACCCCCGCCGGCCGGCACCTACTACGCCTTCCCCGATTTGCGCGCCTACCTACCTCCAGCCGAATCGAAAGAGGTTGCTTCGGCTGCCCTGGTGACCCATCTAAAATCCAACGGGGTAGAGGTGGTAGACGGCACCAGTTGCGGCACGCCGGGCTTTGTGCGGCTTTCATACGCCGTAGAGCCCGCGGTGCTGACTGAGGCCCTGGCCCGGCTGCGAATGGCGCTAGAAGCAATGCGCAAGTGAATTTAGAGCGCTGTCGGTTACCCCACCCCCGTCCCCTCCCCTCCGGGAGAGGGGTGCGTTCTGACGAATCATTCTGATGTTGATTGGCACCCCTCTCCCGGAGGGGAGGGGCTGGGGGTGGGGTGAACGGCAGTGCTCCGCATTACGCTACCTTTGCCGGCCCATTCATCTGCTTGCTATGTCTTTCACCGCGCTTCGTCCACACATTAAACCCACCTTGCTGCTGGCTTACCCGGTGGTCCTGAGCCAGTTGGGCCACGTGCTCGTCAACGTCTGCGACAGTGTGATGGTAGGCCACATTGACCCGCCTGCGTTGGCGGCTACGTCTTTGGCCGCAATTTCGTTGGGTGTGAGCACGAGCACGGTAGGGCTAGTGTTAGGCTTAGGTGTGTCGTTGGGCATCACGCCGCTGGTAGCCGCAGCCAATGGCCGCCGCGACGTGCCTGCGCTGGGCAGGCTGCTGGTGAATGGTGTGTGGCTGTGCCTGGCGGCCGGTCTGGTGCTGGCGCTGCTGGGCTTTGCCCTAACGCCGCTGCTGCGCTACCTGAACCAGCCGGCGGCTGTAGAGGCCCTGGCCCGCCCCTGGATTCAGGTCTTGTTCCTGTCCTACGTGCCGCTGATGCTGTTTCAGGCGTTCAAGCAGTTTGCCGAAGGTCTGGGCCTCACCCGCCAAGCCATGTACTTGTCCATCATGGCCAACGTAGTGAATGCCTTCCTATGCTACGTCCTGATTTTCGGCCACTTCGGTATAGCCCCAATGGGGCTGATGGGCTCGGCCTGGGCCACGCTCACGGCGCGCATTCTGATGGCCGTGCTCATGGGCACCTACGTGCTGCGGGCGGCCCGCCTGCAACCCTACCGCGAAGCAGCCAGCACGCAGTTCCTCCCCGATGTCGTTACGCTGCGCCGGTTGTTGGGCCTGGGCGCGCCCATTGGGGTGCAGATGATGTTCGAAATGGGCGCCTTCAGCTTTTCCGCCATCATGATTGGCTGGTTGGGCGCTACGCCGCTGGCTGCCCACCAGATTGCCATCAACGTAGCTTCCGTTACCTATATGGCGGCCAGCGGCATTGCGGCCGCGGCCACCGTGCGGGTAGGTAACTTCTACGGCTTCGGCGACGGCCCCGGCGCCCGACAGGCGGGCTTTACAGCCTATTGGCTCACCTTCCTGTTTATGGGCACGATGGGCCTCATACTGGTAGCAGGCCGCCAGGTGATTCCCTACCTATACAACGACACAACCCTGGTGGTAGAGCAAGCCGCTGGCTTGCTACTTATTGCCGCGCTGTTTCAGGTATCCGATGGCTTGCAGGTGGTAGGGCTGGGCGCGCTGCGCGGTCTGGAAGATGTAAAAGTACCTTCTATAGTGGCCTTGCTGGCATATTGGGCGGTAGGGCTGCCCATAGGCTATGGCCTGGGCTTCGGGCTGGGCTGGGGTGCAACCGGCGTATGGGTAGGGCTACTCACCGGCCTCACGCTGGTAGCGGGCGTGCTGCTCTGGCGCTTCCGGCAGCACAGCGCCCAAACGCCGGCAGCCGTGAGTTCGGAACGGATTGTAATGGCGCATTGAGTGGTGAGGTTGTGAATAAAGAATACGGCTGTCATCCTGAGCTTGCGAAGGACCTTCTCATGTTAGAACGAGTCGTTGGTTACGCTTGTCGTTCACGCGTGATAAGGTCCTTCGCAAGCTCAGGATGACAGACGCTTCTGCATTTGCAACCTCACAACTCACCATCTCACTATCTTGCAACTAAAAAACTCCCTTTCAGCGTTGGCACGGAAGTAGTATTCCTGTCTGCCATGTCCTTCTTCTCGTTTTTGTTGCCTAGCCTGCTGCTGGGCGGCTTTTTTTTCCGTTCCTACGCCCGCCCAAACCGCGCCTCCTAAGCCCGAGGTTATTGCGTGGTCGGCGCAACGCAAGCTCACCTGGGCCGATTTCAAGACTAAGCCTACCCCTGCTGACCGCTTGGCGGCCCTCACCTCAGCCAATATTGATGTGCAGGTGGGCTGCAAGGATTTCGTGTTTTCCTCGCAGGTGCAGGCTGTCTTTATGCCCACTGAATCGTGGGTACGAGAGGCCACCAAGGCCAGCCCCGAGCTGCTGCGCCACGAGCAGCTGCACTTCGATATCACGGAGCTGTATGCTCGCCGCATGCGCCAGAAGCTGAGCCAAACGCAGTTCGATTGCCAGCATCTGCAACCCAAGTTTCAGAACCTGACCAAAGCCATGTTTTCGGAGTGGCAGCGCGAGGAAGCCCGCTACGACCAGGCCACCAACCACGGCCTGAACAAGCCGCAACAGCAGCTATGGGAAACCCAGGTGCAGCAAAAGCTGGCGCAGTTGGAGCAGTTCGCCTTGGCGCAATAAGAACCGTTGACCTTGCGTGAAGTGCTACCTTGGCGTTACGTATGGCAGAATCCACCACTCCCGCTCCCCTTTCTTGGGACGAATTCACGCGCGTCGACTTGCGCGTGGGCACCATTGTAGAAGCCCGCGAATTCCCGCAGGCGCGTAAGCCAGCCTACCAGTTGCTGGTTGATCTAGGACCTAAAATCGGCCTAAAACAATCCAGCGCCCAGATTACGCACCATTATCAGCCTTCAGACCTCATAGGCTGCCAAGTGTGGTGCGTGGTCAACTTCCCGCCCAAACAAATCGGCCCGTTTCGCTCCGAGGTACTCGTGACGGGCACACCCGATGCCGATGGGCATATTGTGCTGGCCACAGTGGCTAGCCCTGTGCCCAACGGCAGCCGTTTATTATAAGAATGGTGAAGTTTTGAACCTACACTCGCATTCCATGCTCTCCTGCACTCACTCGGCTATGCCGAGTGAGTGCGAACAATAGCTATTTCGTTTGATTGTTCTGGCTGGCTTCTTCCAGCTTCTTTTCGCGGGCCGCCAGGCTATCGATAATTTCCCCGTAGATACCATCCAAGTCTTTGTCGTGGATGGCGTAGTAGCGGTAGCTCTGCTGAAAGACCGAATCCGTGACTTGGTGCTGCTGCAATACCAGGCGCTGCTGCTCGTTGTAGAGCGCCCGCGCTGAATCGGTGCTCAGGCGGCCCGACTCGATGCGCGCTTCCAAGATGTGCAGGTCGATGAGGATGCCGCGCATCTGTTCTTTGGAGAGCAGTTGGGCGGGTGGTACGGCCATTTCGGGCCGGTCGCAACTGCTCAGCAACAGGCTCAAAGACAGCAGGGCGTAGGATAAAAGAGTTTTCACGTGGGCAAAGTTAGCCAGATCCCGTAGTTTAGCCGTGATGAATACGCCCGAATCCACGCCTTTCCAGCAACTTGTGCGCCGTTTGCGGCAAATGGAGATACGTATTCTCAAAACTGCCGACGCGCAGCTACAGGGCGATTTCAGCTCGGTGTTCAAGGGCACGGGGTTGGAGTTTGATGATGTACGTCTCTACCAATACGGCGACGAGGTGCGCGCCATCGACTGGGCCGTATCCAGCAAAGGCCACGGCACGTTCGTCAAGACGTACAAGGAAGAACGCGAACAGTCGGTTTTATTGCTGCTTGATGTGAGTGCCTCGCAGCAGGTAGGCGCCCAAGGTAGGCGCAAGCTCGATGTGGGTCGCGACATCTGCGGCCTGTTGGCGCTGGCTGCCGCCCGGCAAGAGGCACAACTGGGCATTTTTGCGTTTTCGGATCAAAAAGAACTGTTTCTGTCGCCGGGCAAGGGTATTCGGCACGCCTACGCCCTCATTAAGCGGTTGTTTGACCTGGAGCCCCGCTCGCGCCAAACCAACGTAGCCGAGGGCATCAAGCAGGCACTGGGCCTATTGAAGCGACGCAGCATTGTGCTCTTGATTTCGGATTTCATCGACACCAACTACGAGCGGGAGCTGACCATGCTGGCTCGCAAGCACGACCTGATTGTGGTGCAGCTGCTGGACCAGCGCGAGCGGGAGTTTCCGCCTCTGGGCATCATTCCGCTGCTCGACCAGGAAACCGGCCGCACCGTGTGGACCAACACGTCCTCGGCGGCGTTTCGGGCGCGCTACCGGGCCACCTACGAGCAAACCCGTGAGCAAATCGGGCAAATTTGCCGGCGCCACCGCACCGAGTTTCTATCCATTGCCACCGACTCCGACTTTGTGCCGCAGCTGGTGAGTTTGTTTCGGAGGCGCAACCAGCGGGGCGGCCGTGGGTAATCGCGCCGCCTGGGTAGGGCCGCTACTGGCGGTGCTCTTGTTGCTATCTGGTAGCACCGCATACGGACAAACCGCGCCTCGCACCGACACCTTGCCGCGTGGCCGTTTCGTGCAGCCTACCGTGCGCGTGGGCCAGCCCATTCGCTACGAGCTAACCTACCGCCACGCGCCAAACCTGGAAGTAATTTTCCCGGATTCGACGGCCAGTTTTGCGCCGTTTGAGCTGATTCGGCGTTCCTACCAGCCCACCCGCACCCGCCAGGGCCGCAGCCTCGACCGCACTGTGTACCTGCTGCGCACCTTTTCCCTGGACCCCGTGCAGCACCTGCGCCTGCCTGTGCTGGTGCTGCGCGGCCGCGATACGCTCACGGTGCCCGCCCTCCCCGACTCGGTGCAGCTAACGCGCACGGCGGCTCCTTTACAACCCGGTGTTCCTACCCCTACCCTCCGCGCTAATGTGCAACCACTGCCCATAGAAGCGCGCTTCAACTACCCCTACTGGCTGGCGGGCTTCGCAGTGTTGGCACTCGTGGCCGGGGGGCTGGTTCTGGGCTTTCGCAAGGGCCTGCGTCGGCGCTACCAGCGGTACCGCCGACGCAAAAACCACGCGTATTTCCTCACGCAGTATGCCCGCCACATCGAGCGGTTTGAGCTGTCGCGCTCCCTCACCAATATGGAGCGCGCCATCACGCTCTGGAAAAACTACCTCAGCACCCTCGAAAACAACAGCATCAACAGCCTGACTACCCGCGAGATAGTAGCGCACTACCACCACGACCCACGCGTGGCCCAGGCCTTGCACCTGGCCGACCGCATGATCTACGGCAACCAGCTGATGGAAGAAGAAACCGAAAGTCCGCTGGTATTCGACCTACTGCGCGAGTTTGCAGAAGTGCGCTACCAGGCCGATGAGCGCTCATTAAATCCAGCACGAGGGTAACTTTGGAACTGCGCTATCCTAACGTAGAATCTGCTCTGTTCAGCGGATGAGTTCCTAGCCTACTCACAGAGCTTTGCGAAAAGCCAGGAGCGTCAGGCCTACGTGCCTCTTGAAGAAGATGTTGAAGCAGGACACATACTAGAAGTATAAACAGTTACTTACCAGCTGTATTTGTAGTAGGTTTGAAAACAGTGCGCAACGCTTTCAGCGCGGCTGGATGATAGATTGTTGCGTGCGTTTCCTCGGGCATGGGTTCGTAATACCACCGGATAGTGCGCTTCGCTGCCTTCAGCGCGGATGGTAGCCGGCGCGACTCGGGAATCTGGGCATCATCGCTGCTGGAGGCAACATACACCGTTTTTGCCGGACCGCTGTAGCCCTGTAGCATGGCCTTAGCTTGGTCTACTAACTGGCCCTTGTTCCACCACAGGCTAGGATCAAAGGCAATGTACGTATCGAAGAGCTCGGGCTCCAAAAACAGTGTTTCCAGCACAAACAAGCCCGCTAACGACTCCCCCATGATGGCCGTTTCGGCAGCGGTGTGGTATCGCTCCCGGATTAGGGGCATGAGCTCCGTGCGAATAAACAGCCGGAATGCGGCCGACCCGCCTACCTGTGGGGCAATCTTCCGATCTTCTTCGCTGTTGGTGGGGCCGGTTAGGTCGCGCCGGCGCTGGGTATTTTCAATTCCGACCAATATAAACGGGCGCATGGTTCCATTGCCCGTGAGCACCTGCACCAAACCTGCCACGTGCAGGAAGTCTTCTTGCTGCCCGCCATCGGGCATGTACAGCACAGGCAGCCGGATGGCGGCTGAATCGGTATAACCCGGTGGTACATACACGTTGATGCGGCGCGTTTCGTGCAGCGCCTCCGACGGCAGCGTGAAGGTTTGCCCAATGGTCAGGGGCGTGGACGCTGTTTGGGCATGCGCCGCGGGGTAACAGCTCACAAAGAGCAACAGGGCGCAGAGTGCAAAGAGACGACTAGCTTTCACAAGAAAGAGAATAGTATAAGATGCCGGAAGGAGCCGCGAAGGTACGCGAATGAGCCAAGGGCCCGCTAGGCCTCGCGCTTATCCCTTGTATTCTAGGCATGAGAAGAATCGGTTATTGCTGCTAGCCTTTCCCTGCTCGTGCAGGTACAC
Organism: Hymenobacter sp. NBH84; assembly: GCF_014217645.1. NCBI lineage: Bacteria > Pseudomonadati > Bacteroidota > Cytophagia > Cytophagales > Hymenobacteraceae > Hymenobacter > Hymenobacter sp. NBH84. The sequence continues at coordinate 883,365 of NZ_CP043644.1, read as the reverse complement.
GTCGTACCAAACTACATGCTTAGAGCAAAGAGGCCTACCCCTACTGCGCCTTTCATCTGCTCGGTTTATATACTTTGCCAAAGATTTATCTTCTCGCCTGTATAGCCGATCTGATGCCAGGAACACACAACAAGGAGCTAGCCACTCCACCCCACTACCCCGTCTTAGACGGTCTTCGCGGGGTTGCGGCCATCATCGTGGTTACCTTTCATCTGACCGAGCCACTGGGAACCGGACACCTGGATATTCTGGTCAATCACGGCTATTTGGCGGTCGACTTCTTCTTCCTGCTATCTGGCTTCGTGATTGGCTACGCTTATGATGACCGTTGGTACAAGATGAGCGTAGGCGGTTTTCTAAAACGCCGGGTCGCACGCCTCCAACCTATGGTAGTGCTGGGAATGACCCTCGGCGCCATCGGCTTCTATTTCACTGATTCTACCATCTGGCCACTCATTCATACGGTTCCCGTCTGGAAGATGCTGCTGGTGCTGCTCATTGGGTATACCATCCTACCCGTGCCGCTGTCGCTGGATATACGGGGCTGGCAAGAGATGCACCCTTTGAATAGCGTAGGCTGGTCGTTGTTCTTCGAATACGTGGCGAACCTATTGTATGCCATCTGGATCCGGAAATTTTCCAACACCGCTTTATGCATCCTGGTCGGCATCGCGGCTATTGCCCTAGCTCATTTGGCCATCACCAACGGCGACGTTAGTGGCGGCTGGACGCTGAATGTGGAACAGGTTCGCATTGGACTCACCCGCACGATGTTCCCTTTCGGGGCCGGGCTGTTGCTTTCCCGGGTAGCCAAGCCCACGGGGCGCATACGCAACGCCTTTTTCTGGTGCAGCCTGCTACTGGCTATTCTTCTGTATATGCCGCGCCTGGGCGGCGCGACGCATCTGTGGCTGAACGGACTTTATGAATCGGTGTGCATTATCCTCCTTTTTCCGCTCATCGTCTACCTGGGTGCCAGTAGCGCGGTGCAAACGCACCACGAGAGCAGACTATGTAGGTTTCTGGGCGACCTATTCTACCCGCTTTACCTGGTGCACTACCCGCTAGTCTATTTTTATGTTGCCTGGATCAGCAATCATCCAGGCACCACGCTCACGCAGGCGTGGCCCTATGCGCTACTTATCTTACTAGGCGGAATCGTGCTGGCTTATGCTGCCTTGAAGTGGTATGATGAACCGGTTCGCAAGTGGTTATGGAGAAAACTTGTGTAGGCTCGGAATATTGGAATACGTGTGGCCAAGGCGCTGGCATCAGCTACCTATCGCTGTCTGTCCTTATTCTACAGCACTCGTAGCGAGGCACTTGAACTGCTTTTTTGCTTAGGACTAGTTTCGTAGGCAGCAAAAAACCTGTACCTTCTCCGGCATCGTACCGCAGCGCACGCTTCGCAGAGACGCTTCGCAGAGCATTGGATGGCCTACCCCGGTCACCAGATCACGAAGCCGCTCGTCACTAGGACTACCTTCCCACCCATACTCCACATCCTATGCAAACGAACCACGTTACGTACCGCCCCCAACCCCAGGCCTCCGTGCCTTCTAGCCTACGGCACACCCTGCGCCGGAGTATTCTGCCAGCCGTGCTGCTGAGTCTGCTTTCGGGCTGTCAAGAGGAGGTTTTCACCGACAGTGACGCAACAGGCGGAATAGCCCCTACCCAGGTCAGCGCGCTGGCCGTCGTTCCCAAAAGCGAAGCGCTGCTGGCGCTGACTAGCTACGACAACAAGTACTACAACCAGTACGGCACGTATGGCCCTACCTTCAAGGCCAACTATTGGTTTGATCTGGCTAAGACCCGGCGCATGGACTTCTGGACCCAAGCCGAAGCCATCGAAACCGTCATCGATGCATACAATGTCAACCCGACGACCGAGTATAAAAACAAAATTCAGTACCTCTACAACGGCATGCGCGATGCCCACGGCCTGCTGTGGAGCAGCAACGAGTTCAACGACGACATCATCTGGGGCTCTCTGATGTGCATCCGCGCCTACGAGATCTGGAACGACGGGGGCATGCTGGATATGGCCCGGCAGAACTTTGACCTGGTGTGGGCCCGCGGCTGGGACACCACGCTGGGCGGGGGCCTGTGGTGGAAAACCGACAAGCTCTCCAAAAACACCTGCGTGAATGCGCCGGCCGTGATTTGCGCCATGCGGCTCTACAAAGCCACCGGCGACGTGAGCTACCGCAACAAAGCCAAGATGATTATGGACTGGCTGGTGCCGCAGATGTATGTGCCCGCCACCGGCGAAGTGAAAGGGGCAGTGAACAAAGCGGGCCAAATCACGGAGGGCGCTTTGCTGTATACCCAAGGCACCTTCATTGGGGCCGCCAATGAATTGCGCCCTTACTACAGCAGCCCCGACTACCGGGCCATGGGGGTCCAGGCGATGAACTACGCTCGCACCAGCTTATCCAAGTCGCCCGGCGGTATTTTGCAGGATGAAGACGCCGTACTGGACATTCAGGGAGGCAAGTCCATCTTTGCGCGGTGGGCCTGCATCTTCGTGAAAGACACCGGCACCGCCTCCACGTACGGTCCGTGGCTAGACCTAAATGCTAGCCAGGCGTGGTCGATCCGCAACTCAAACGGCATCATGTGGAATTTGTGGAGTACGCGCACCTCCGACACGGACAACCTGAACTCGTGGCGCACGAATGGCGGCGTGTCCATGATGCTCAACCTCTACCGCTTCCGATAGCTTAAGTGGGTAAGAAGTCAGATAAGAGCTACCCCTAAGAGAAGCATGAAAGCCCCTCCGATGAGGGGCTTTCTCGTTTTTATGGTGGAATGATGTGACCCGAAGTAGCGCCTCGTTAGCTCTGAGTTCAATTCCCATTAGATAAGCCCGAGAGGAAAGCCCCCTTAAATGAAGATTACATGAAACATAGTTGCACATTTAACATTAATTATCTTAATATTGCATCAATGTTTCATGTAATATTCATTCAAGGCAGTTTGCTCTTATGAAATTCAACCTTTCCACCTCTACCTTTTTACTGGCGTTACTTGCCACGGCAACGTTGTCTTCGTGCGACGACAACGACTCAGATGCCGCACCTGACGTAGCTGCTACTGAGCAGGAGCATCGTTACGTACGGGTATTGGTAAGCGACGAGCAAGACACCAAGCTCACGCAAATAACTCCCTTCGATGCTTCGGTGACCTCCTTCAACACCAAGTTTCCGCTGGCCAACCTGTACACCACAGCCTCTGGCCGTTTTGCAACGGTGCTGTATCAGAGCCAAAACATGGTGGAAGTATTTGATACAGGGCTAGAGTCGCACGTAGACCATGTGGATGTGAAGGGTACGCCGAAATGGGCTGCCATTACGGCCAATGGCGCGAAGCCTACCCATTTCAAAAGCAAAGGCACCGAGTCGCTGATTTTCAACGACGGCGACGGCACCCTCAGCGTTGGTAATGACGCCGATTTTCATACGCCGGGCGCAACGTTCAAGACCATCAATGCTGGACTGCTGCCACACCACGGGGCTATGGCCCAGTTCGACAATGGCAACTACGCCGTCACGGTTGCCCCTACCTCTGGTGCCAGCCCTACCAGTGTGCGCGTAGTCAGCAGCACGGGTAGCCTAGTGCACGCCTCTACCCTGACAACCGGGAGCATCCATGGCAACGCCACCGACGGGCAGAACGCCGTATTTGGCTGTTTTACTACCTCTGCTAATACTTCGGGCAGCGTGTTGGTGGTGAAACAGTCGGGCGAGCAGCGCCTGATTGCTAACCCAGCCGATTTTGGCGCTTTCCGTCTGGCCAGCGTCTATTATGCCAAGGCAGCCAATAAGTTTATTGGCTACGTGGCCACCAAAGGCGCCTATTTCATCGACCTGGGCACCGACCGGATTACGCCCATCTATACTGGCAATGATGCCATACAGTGCAAGGTAGACCAGGCGGGCAGCAACCTGCTGATTCTTACCCTTGATGGAAAGCTGCGCGTATACGACCTCGCCACCGGCACCCTGAGAAAGGAAGGCCAGGCCATTCCCGCTACCCCAGCCGCCGATACCTACAAGCCGGTTTTGGAAGCTACGGAGCGCTACGCCTACATTGCCGTGCCGACGCTGGGCGAGGTGCACCAAGTGAAGCTCACCGATTTTGGCAGCGTGACGAAACATAAAGTATCGGCCCGGCCGGTGCGCCTCACGGTGGCTGGCTTCGAGAGCAGCACTTCACACTAACTCCTCGTGGCCTACCCGGCCAGCGACAGATAGAGTAGTATATTTGGCAAAGACTTCCGTGGCGGAAGGATATAGCAGGCCGTGCCTGCCGTATTCCGCACACGGAAGTCTTTTGCCGTCTACCCTGCCCTTCTCTATTCTATGCTCGAACAGCTTTGGCACCGCTTGCTGGCCCCTTTCCTGGACGCGTTGCGCTACTCTACGCTGACGGGCTACACCTGGCAGGAGCCGCGCTTGTTGCTCCTGATACCGGTGGTGCCGCTGCTCTTTGTGGTGCGCTGGGCGCTGACCTACCGCCGCCGGGCCCGGCTGGGAGTGGCCTTTGTGGGGGGTAGGGTGCGCCAGGATTGGTCGGCGCTGCTGCGTTTTGTGCCCGATGTGGTGCTGGCCCTCAGCCTGATGTTTGGCCTAGTGGCGCTGGCCCGCCCTCAACGCACCGACGAGCGCGTGGTGCAAACAGGAGAAGGCATTGACTTGCTGCTGGTGCTGGACGTATCGGGCTCGATGGAGCTGGGCGACCTGCGCCCCAACCGCCTGGAAGCCGCCAAGCGCCTGGCCCGCGAGTTTGTGGACAGCCGCGCCGGCGACCGGGTAGGGCTGGTGGTGTTTGCTGGCGATGCCTACTCCCTGGCCCCCCTCACCACCGACTACGACCTGCTGCGCGACGAGCTGCGCAACCTACACTTGGGTATGATTGCCAACGACGGCACGGCCATTGGCTCGGCGCTGGGCGTGGCCACCAACCGCCTTCGGGCTTCGCGCAGCCGTACCAAAGTGTGCATCTTGCTTTCCGACGGCGAGAATACTGCCGGCAGCCTCGACCCGCTCACGGCTGCCCAGCTGGCCCACGCCTACGGCCTGAAGATCTACACCATCGGCCTGGGCCGCGACGGCACCGTGCCCTTCGGCACCGACCCCGCGGGCCGCACCCGCTACGTGGAAACCCGCCTCGACGAAACCACCATGCGCCAAATTGCGCAGGCCGGCGAAGGCCAGTTCTTCCGTGCCACCGACAACGCCGGCCTGCGCCAGGTGTTTCGGCGTATCAATCAGTACGAGAAGTCCGAAATCAAGCAAACACGCTACCGCAATACCAAGGATTACTACCGCATCTACCTGGGGTGGTGCGTGTTGCTGTATTTGGGGTGGCTGGGGTTGAAGAATACGTTTCTGACGAATGCGCTGGAGGATTAAGTCCGACCTTATCTCTTACCCCACGGCGGCAGTGCCTACCTTTGCCGCATGAGCATTGCCGAGAACATTCAGCACATAGAAACCGAGCTGGCCGGAACAACGGCCCGGCTGGTGGTCGTCACGAAAACCCACCCGGTAGCGAAGCTGCAAGAAGCCTATAAGGCCGGTGCGCGGCTGTTTGGCGAAAACAAGGTGCAGGAGATGGTGGCCAAGCAACCCGAGCTGCCCGCCGATATTGAGTGGCACCTCATTGGGCACCTGCAAACCAATAAGGTGAAGCAGCTGGCGCCCTTCGTGCATACCATTCAGAGCATCGACAGCTTAAAACTGCTGTTGGAAATTGACAAGCGGGCCGCCCAGCACGACCGGGTGGTGAACGGCCTACTGCAATTCCACATTGCCGACGAGGAAACCAAAACCGGCCTCAGCTTCGCGGAAGCCGAAGAAATGCTGCAATCCGACGAGTACCAGCAGCTCCGTCACGTGCGCCTAACGGGCGTGATGGGTGTGGCTACCTTCACCGATGATGTGGCCCAGCTCCGCCGCGAGTTCCAGACGCTGCGCGGCTACTTCGAGCAGCTCAAGAGCCGCTTTTTCGCCGAGGCCGACCATTTCCGGGAAATCTCCATGGGTATGAGCGCCGACTACTCCTTGGCTATTGAAGAGGGTAGCACCCTGGTGCGGGTAGGCAGCGCTATTTTTGGCGCACGGGGGTAAACTCGCATGCTTCTAAAGATTGTCATTTCGACCAGCGGGAGAAATCTCGCATGCTGACGCAAGAACGTTATGCTGAGCGTATGCGGAGCCGTAGTCGAAGCATTTCTCCTGTAAGCAATTACTACCACACGAGATTTCTCCCGCTGGTCGAAATGACGCTCTCCCCATTCAACATTCAACCCTTAAAAATCAACACATCAACATGACTGCCCGACTTATTCTACAACTTGCTGCCCTGCTTGGCGCTCTGGGCGTGGGCATTGGCGCGTTTGGCGCGCACGGCTTGCGTGCGATGCTGGAAGCCACCGGCCGCTTCGATACGTTTGAAACCGCCGTGCGCTACCAGTTCTACCACACGCTGAGCCTGTTGGCAGTGGGCGTACTGCTGTACGTGCGGCCCGAGTTGCGCTTACTGGGCACCACGGCCGGGCTGTGGCTGGGCGGCATCCTGATTTTCAGTGGGTCGTTGTACGTGCTTTGCTTCACGGGTATCAAATGGCTGGGCGCCGTTACGCCGCTGGGTGGTCTGCTGTTTATTGCCGGCTGGATTACGCTGTTGCTGGCTGCCCGCCAGCTGTAGACGGCCACACTACCAATGCGAAGCCCCCTGCACGACCAGTTGCCTATACAACCGGTCGTGCAGGGGGCTTCGCGCTGCCAGCTAGTTCAGCCCTACCTTCCCCTTCACAGATTCAAACAGCTTTTTCGAATCGAACCCTACCCCTTGCTTGAACACGAGTTCCGTGTTGCGCACCTGGCGGATGTCCTGCTCCACGTCGCCAGCCACCAGCACTAGGTCGGCCTGCTTGCCTACTTCTACAGAGCCGATTTGGGCAGCCCGGCCGAGGTAGGTGGCACCGTTTAGAGTTGAAATTTTGATGGCCTGCGCCGGCGTGAAACCAGCTTCGACTAGCAGCTCCACTTGGCGGCGGTTAGCGTAGCCGGCCACCGTGCGACCGGCGCCGGTGGGGTCGGTGCCGGCCACCAGCAGACCGCCGGCGTCGTAGAACATCTTTTCCCAGGCCATCTCCTTTTTGAATAGCGCCGCGCTGGCCGAGTCGCGGCCCTGGTTGCGCTGCCAGGTGGTTTGCTCGCGCTCTTGGAGCTGCGGAATCAGCGCTTCCAGGCCGCCACCCAGCACCACCTCGCGGCCCGTGTAGGGCTCAAACACGGGTAGGGTCGATGTGAGGGCGACCTTCTTGCTAATCAGAAACTGAATGAGCGCCTTCATCTCGGGGCTGTTCTCGGGTAGGTTTTGCAGGCCGCGGTGCGAGGTAGGATAATCACACACATCGGGTTGATGGTTAGGCTCGAAGTCGGAGCTGGCCATGAAGCCGTGCTCCAGGTTGTCGATGCCCAGCTCGGCGGCCTCGCGGTAGGTGATGGCGCACAGGTGGCCCGTTATTTTGAGGTGGCGCGGGTGCGCCACGCTTACCACAGCGGCTAGGTCGGCGCGGGTGGCATGCATGTACATCTTGAACGACGTGCAGCCCCGGTCGGCCCAGTAGGTGGCGGTGCGGGCGGCGTCTTCGGGGCCGTGCACCGTGTTCAGGGCCGGAATATCCATACCGGGCTCCTCAATGTAGGGCGCCGTCACATCGATGCTCGGCCCAATGAGCTTGCCTTCCCCAATCAGGCGCTGAATGGCCAGGTCCGTTTGCGGCTCTACGCTGCCGGCCGTGCGGATGGTGGTAGCGCCTCCAGCCAGGTACAGGCGCGGAAACGAGTAGGGCATCTCGGCAATGTTGAAGAAGCTGCCTGCCGGCATGGTGTAGTAGAGGTGCTCGTGCAGCATCACGAAGCCCGGCAGCAACGTTTTGCCCGCCCCACTAATGATTTCGGCCTCCTTCGGCACCTTCACTTTACTGGCCTTGCCTACCTGCGTGATGCGGCCCTCCTGAAACACCACTGTCTGGTGTGCCTGCGCTGGCCGACCGGTACCGTCGATGAGCTTCACGTCGGTAATAGCTACCACATTGCCTTTCACCTTGATGTATTCGCTGACTTGCGGCGTGAACGTGGTTTGCGCGTGGGCCGACGCGGCGAAGACAGTGGCTGAAAGAAGTAGAAGTCGTGCAAGCATAGGAAGAGGGATTTGGTGAGGAAGATAAGGAGCGGAACTCCAACCATGACAACCGACTCGGAACACTGCCACATCGCCACCAAATCAGATTGTGCGTAGAAGCCTACCACGGCTGTTTACAGGCCACCTCTTCTCTCGGCTTATCGGCTTTCATGACCATTCCTGTTCTTATTATTTTACTGGGCTTCCTCATCTTTCTGGGGCACTACCTGGCGCAGCTGTTTGAGCGCACCCGCATTCCGGATGTGTTGGGCCTGCTGCTCGTGGGCGTGTTGCTGGGGCCCGTGCTGCACCTGTTAAACCCCGCAGATTTTGGGCAGGCCGGTCGTGTGTTCAGCAACGTGGTGCTGGTGTTCATTCTGTTTGAAAGCGGCCTGGAAGTGCGCTTCGAGCAGTTGCGGGCGGCACTCCGGGGCACGTTGACGCTCACCACCCTCAACTTTATCGTTACCACGGCACTCATAGCGGGTCTGGCGCAATTGTTCACCCCACTCGATGTGCTCAGTTCCTTTATTCTGGGTTCTATTTTGGGAGGAACCTCTTCGGCAGTAGTGACCACCCTCGCCCGCCAAGCGGCCGTAGAGGAGCGCACAACGACTACCCTGGTCATGGAATCGGCGCTGAGCGACGTGTACACGCTGGCTATTCCTATTGCCCTCATCAGCTTTTACACGGGCTCGGCGCTGACGGCTCGTACTATCTTCGACCATATACTGGCTTCCCCCGTGGTAGCAGTAATAGCGGGCGTGGGTGGTGGCTACTTGTGGTCGGTACTGCTGAACCGAATTCCTACCCTGCACAAAACCAGCTTCTCCACGCCCGCCTTCGTTTTTATTTTGTACGGCCTGGTCGAACTATTGGAGTTCAGCGGTCCGATTGCCGTGCTGTTTTTCAGCATCACGCTGGGCAATGTGGCGCTATTGCGCCCTAAGCCCTTGCCCCACTACTTCGCGCCGCGTCAGGTAGAGCTCACAGCGGCTGAAAAGGTTTTTTTTGCAGAAATCGTGTTTTTGCTACGCACTTTTTTCTTCGTGTACGTGGGTGCTTCCATTGTTTTCGACAATATCAACTTACTCCTACTCGGGGTAGGCTTCACGGTGCTACTATTTCTGGTGCGCATCCCGGTGGTGTGGCTGTCAGCCGATGCCACCACGCCTGTATTAGACAAGTCGGTGATGAGCATTCTGATTCCGAAGGGACTGGGTGCGGCCGTGTTGGCTACCCTACCCTTACAGCGAGGCATGGCTACGGGCGCTGCTATTCAAACCATTGTGTTTGCCGTTATCATGGCTACCACTGTGCTGTGTACCATCCTTTTCTTCTTGCTTGAAAAAGGCTGGATACTACCTTTTTACCGGTTGTTTTTCAAAGCACCGCCCGCCACCAACGCAGCCCAATCGTCATCGTCGCTTGTACCCTAGCTGGGGCGCCCAGCCTCCTACTTCCAGTTTTTCAGAAGCCGCCGCATCATCACAATCTCGCCGGTATGGTAGGCGGTGTGGTCGGCAATGAGTAGGGCCTCGCGTAGTAGCGTTTGGCCGGTGCCGTGCGGAATGGGCGCCAGCAGATCCTGCGCGGGGTCGCGCAGCAGGGCAATGAACCGCTCCCGGTCTTCCCGGATTTGCGTGAGCGTTTGCTGCCATTGCTCCTCCGTGGCGTTGGCGTCGCGGGCGGGCCAGTACCCATCGGGCCACTTGGGCGACTCGTGCGTTTCCTGCATCGAAAACTCCAGAATATCCCACTGCGCAATGCGCACATGCTCAGCTAATTGCCAGATGGTGTAAGGCATATCCGGCACGTGCCTATTGAAGACCAACAGCGGTACATCGACGCAGGCTTCTTCAAAGGTGATGTGGGCGTTAGCCTCTGTTAGCAGGCTGATTAAGTGGTCCACGAGGGCTTCGCGGGTGTTCTGTTCCATAGCTAAGAAGTTGAAGGAGTGTGAGGCAGTATACGCAAAAACTACCACGACAGAAACCAAAAATGGCCCGACTCATTTCTGAGCCGGGCCATTGGTAGCCGCAAGCAGTTGCCTTACGACTTCTTCTTGGCTTTCATTTTAGCGTCGCCGATTTTGGCTTTCTCCTTGCCGTCGGTAGACATGGCAGAAGTGGTCATGGCGGCGGCGTCTTTCACCTCGCCTACCAACGATACCATGGCATTGCCAGCAGCAGAGTTCGACTCGATGGTCAGCACTTTGTTCTGCATGCCCATTTTGCCAGCGCTGTTGAATTTGGCCGTTACGGAGCCGGTTTTGCCGGGCATCACCGGGTCGCGGGTCCAGTCGGGAGTGGTGCAGCCGCAGCTTACGCCGATGTTGGAAATCACCAGCGGCGCGGTGCCCGTGTTCTTGAACTTGAAGGTGTGTTCTACGATGCCGCCTTGCGCCACGGAGCCGAAATCGTACTTCGACTCTTCGAATTGAATATTGGGGCCGGCTACTTTAGCCTGGGCGTTGGCGGGGGCAACTGTTTGAGCCTGAGCCGCGAAGCCAGCCATCGACAGCGACAAAGCAAGGAAGAGTATCTTTTTCATGATGCTAGAACGTTTGGTAGGTAGCGTAGAACAAAGTTAAGATTTTCGCACTGACAGCCAAGAACTTTGCCAGTTTGGGGGTGTAACCAAGGTAGGCCGGTTGAAGTTCAGAAAGGTTGATGTGTTGATGAGTTAATGTGCTGATGTGGTGATGCATTGTCATCCTGAGCGGAGCGAAGGACCTTTTCACGCAAGAACAACAGGCGTCACAACGACTCGTTCTACGGGCATAAGGTCCTTCGCAGGCTCAGGATGACAGACGCTTTTCACTTCACAAACTCACAACTTCACCACTTCCCTACTCTTCACTCTTCACATCAGCAATTAGCTTCTGGTTGAAATTCAACAAGAACAGCCGCTCCGAGGCGCGGGTGATGGCCGTGTAGAGCCAGCGCGCAAACTCGGAGTTCACCATATCTTCTTTCAAAAAGCCGTGGTCGACGAACACGGCTTGCCACTGGCCACCCTGGGCTTTGTGGCAGGTGAGGGCGTAGGCGAATTTCACCTGCAAGGCGTTCAGGAACGGGTCCTTGCGCAGGGCGGCCGACTTGTCGCGCTTGGTGGTGAGGTGGGCATAATCTAAGCCCACGGCGTCGTAGAGGGCTTTGTTGCGGTCGGCGGGTAGGGCGGGGCTTTCGGTGTGCAGGGTATCGAGCAGCAGCTTCACCTCCTGCTCGGGCTCGTCGGGATAGTCTACGAAGCGCACGCGGGCGTCGGCAAAGTGAAACCCGAACTCTTCGGTGCGCCGCACGATTTTGGTGACCTGCACGAAGTCGCCGTTGGCCAGAAAGCCCATTTCGGAGTCGTTAGGCAGCCAGAAGTAGTTGTTGCGCACCACCATCAGGTAGTCGCCCGACTCAATCTCGTCCTCGGCCTCAAACAGAATGCGCCGGATGTACTGGTTGTACTGGTTGGCGTTTTTGTTGGAGCGGCAAATGATGGTGGTGTTTTCGTGGCCGAAGTTCTTGTAAGCCCACCGCAAGCCGTCTTCCAGCTTGTCGCCGCCCATCTTGAAAATGTCGCGGTAGCCACTGGTAAAGAACTGAATATGGGGCGCTTCCTCGCGCAGCTCTTCGCGCAGGATGGTAGCATTCACCAAAATACCCGACTCCTCGGCCTGGCGCATCACCTGGCGCAGCTCCACCGAATCGACGGCAGCGCGGAAGCGGTGACGCAGCAGCTCAGGGTCGAGAGCAGGACTCAGGAGCTGGCCCACCGGCGGCAGCTGGGCCGTATCGCCAATGAGCAGCAGGCGGTTGGTGGGCTTCTCGAACACGTAGCCCAACAGGTCGTCGAGCAGGCCGTTTTCGCCGAACGCCTTTTCATCGGAAATCATGGAGGCCTCGTCCACGATGTAGAGCATGTCGGCGGTGCGGTTGGGCTGGCGCTGGAAGTTGAGTCGGTCGGAGGCCGCGCCGCCGGTTTGCCGGTAGATTTTCTTGTGGATGGTGCTGGCCGCTACTCCCGAGTACACGCTCATTACTTTGGCCGCGCGGCCGGTAGGCGCCATCAGGGTGTACTTGCGGCCGCGCTGTTGGAGCCATTGCACGAGAGCACTCACCACAGTGGTTTTGCCGGTACCGGCGTAGCCGCGCAGCACAAAGGCCTTGCGGCCGGGCAGCTCATCTTTCAGAAACACATCGAGCTTCTGAAAAAGCAGGGCCTGATCCTGGGTAGGCTCGTAAGGAAAATAGTCGCGGACGGAAGGAATTCTGACGGATAGCATAGGCTGCAAAGATACAACGCTGTTCTTGGCGATGGGGAAAGCACCGTTGTTGAACAACACGATGAAACCCGGTATCCGTCCTCAACTTCTTGCCCTCCACAGCAGCCGGCGTAACTTGGCGCGTTCAAGCACTACGCTACCCTACTCCTACTAATTAAGAAGCTCCTGCTTGAACTAGTCAGGAATGGTGTAGAGACGCATCCTTGCGTCTCGTCGTCCGCACCGCGTGGCCGAAATCGTTCAACGACGAGACGTAAGTATACGTCTCTACATCGTTATACATACCTTTTTAGCTAACTTAAATAGCCTCTAAGAAAGCATGAAGCAGCCGTCGAGACGACGATTCATCAAGCAAAGCACGGGCGCCCTGCTCGGCACGATGGTTCCAGGGCCTATTAACTATGTATGGGGTGCGCCCGTTGCTACCCTCACGGTGCATCCAGACCAGTCTTTAGGGGAAATATCACCCCTTATTTATGGTCAGTTCATCGAGCACCTGGGTAGGGCCATCTACGGCGGCATCTATGACGACCAGAAGCACCGCTTCCGGTCCGATGTGCTGGAGAAAGTGCGCGGGCTGCGGCCGCCGTTGCTGCGCTACCCCGGCGGCACCGTCACCAAAATCTACCACTGGAAAGATGGGGTAGGCAAGCACCGGCCGGTGCGCAAAAACCTGATTTGGGGCGGGCTCGACAACAACCACATGGGCACGGACGAGTTTATGCAGTACTGCCGGCAGTTGGGGGCGGCTCCATTTCTGACCGTGAATATGTCGACGGGCACGGCCGAGGAAGCCGCCGAGTGGGTGGAATATTGCAACGGCACGGGCACCTACTACGCCACCCAACGCCAAAAAAACGGCCACGCCGCACCCTACCAGGTGCGGTACTGGGGCCTGGGCAATGAGGAGGCCGCGAAGGAAGACGCCGGCACCCTGCAAAACCCGCAGGACTACATCAAAAAAGCCTGGTACTACGCCAAGCTGATGAAGCTGCAAGACCCGTCTATCCAGCTGATACTGGTAGGCGACAAACCCGACTGGAATCAGCAGATCTTACAGGAGCTGCACCCCATCTGCGACTACCTTTCCCTGCACCTCTACGCCAGCTCCAAGCCCGGCGACCCGGCCTCGCTGTTCACTTCCATTGCGGCCATGGAAGCCAGCATTAAAGCCACGGCTGCTCAGATCAAGGAATATGCGCCGGCTACTGTCGAGACGTTCAGCAAGTGGTATCGCTTCTCGCCGCGGCAGCAGCCGGTGAAGATTGCCATTGATGAATGGGGCATTTGGGAAGCCGGGGGCCGCGGGGCTTACAACCTGGAAATGGACTACACCTGGAACCACGCGCTGGGCGTGGCGGCTTTCTTAAACATGTTTCAGCGCCACGCGGCGGCTATTGGCCTGGCTACCTGGGCGCAGACCGTAAACGTGCTGGCCCCCATCATGACCAACGAAACCACCAGCATCTGCCAGACCATTTACTACCCCTTGGCCTTGTACCGCAAGCTGTGTGGCCCTACCAGCGTGGCCGTCACAATTGCAGGCGCGGAGCACCTGGACGTGGCCGCCTCTACCGACGGCAAGACGCTTACCGTGGCCATTGTGCAGCCCAACGGCCAAGCCACCGATATCCGGCTTAATGCGCCTACCACCGGCAGCTGGACAGCCCACGAGCTAACGGCTCCTTCCCTAGAATCGATGAACACGCTGCAAACGCCCGACACGAACGTGGTCAGCTACCAGAAGCGGGCCCTACCCTCTGGCACCACCACCTACACCGTGGCCGGGCATAATATTGTGCTGCTGCAAGCGCCGCTCCGGTAACCGGGGCCGTATGTGTTGCTACTTCCACTAAGCCTATGGTCTTTCCTGCTCCTACCCGTGCGTTGCGCTATCTAGTGGTAGCGGTGCTGCTGTCTGCCTGCGCCGGCGCGCGGCAGTCGGGGCAATCGTTGCGCGTGGAGGCGGGCTACTGCGACCCGCCCCACCTCATTGCCGACGACCCAGCTTTTCTACCCCTACCCAGTATGCAGCTCCTGCTGCGCGACAGCCTACTATCGAAGCGGTTTTCGCAGCGCAGCTTGTTGCTGGCCAATGCGGCCGGCGTGCTGCCGCAGCTGCACGAGCTGGTGCGCCTGGAGCGCGCCACGCCCACCGGCAACGCCCGTAGCGAGCAGTACCAGGCTCAGCAGCAACGCATTCTAACGCGCTTGCTCCTCCTCTCTACCACCATTGCCAGCGTGGCCGCCGAGCTGGACTGCGAAGGCGAGCGGGCCGACCAGGTAGCCAGCTACCTCACTGAGCACGCCAACCGACGCGAACAGCGCCTTACGGTGCTTTCCATTGCGGTGGGGGCGGCTTCGGGCATTGCCACTACCGTACTAGAGGGGCGCACGGCGCAGTATGCTTTTGGCATTGGAGGTGGCCTGGCCACAGCCATTCTGGGCGTGCTCACGCTCACTTCAAACCCCACGGTGCTCTTCACGCATCCGCGCAATTTGCTGGCCGATATCTGGCAGGAAGCGCCGCAATCGAATGCCTACCCGCCGGCGGTGTGGTATGTGCTCACGGAGCCGGCGTTCAGTAATCAGGGGCAGTCGTCGCTGGCGCACAATGCGCGCCGCCGCTGGCAGCACTACGGCCAGCTAGAGCGCCCCGACTCCCGCAAGGGTCGGGCGCAACTGGAGCTGCTCTTCGGCGGCGGCGGACACTACGATGCCAACGCCCTGCACCTGCGGGCCGATATGCTGAACGAGTTGCAAGCCTCGGTGCGGCTGATCAATCAGGATTTGCGGGGCCTGCTGCAAGAGCTGACGCCCCCTGGGCAATAAACTACCATCAGTACAAGCAGTTATTTTCCTACCCTACTTTTTTCAGGGCATCTCTAATGGTCCTCTAATGTTACGCTTTGGGTAGGGTCGTACCTTTGCAGTGAAATTATCCGATGCTGATAGCCAACGTTTTGTCTATTATCAGCATCTAGTTACTACGCGTAGCGACGACTAGCCTATGAAGATTTTGTTGGTAGAAGATGAGCTGAAGGTGGTCACGGTCCTGAAAAAAGGATTTGAGGAGGAAGAGTATGCCGTAGATGTGGCATTTGATGGCAAAACGGGCCATTTGATGTCGCTGAGCAATCAGTACGACATCATTGTGCTTGACATCAGCCTACCCATCTTCAATGGCTACGAGCTGTGCGAGCTGATCCGTCGGCGCAACGTGCACGTGCCCATCCTCATGCTCACGGCCCTGGGCACTACCGACAACAAGGTGGAAGCTTTGAACCTGGGCGCCGACGACTACGTGGTGAAGCCCTTCGAGTTCAAGGAGCTGCTGGCCCGCGTGCGGGCACTCACCCGCCGGGCCAACCCCGACTACGGCCCCACCCTGCTGCAAGCCGACAACCTGGAGCTGAACACCCTAACTAAGGTAGTGCGGAGCGGCGACACCCAAATTAGCCTCACGGCGCGGGAGTTTTCGTTGCTGGAACTGCTGCTGCAACACAAAAACGAAGTGCTTTCCCGCACCTACATTGCCGAGCAGGTGTGGGCGCTCAACTTTGATACGGGCACCAACGTGGTGGATGTCTACATCAACTACCTGCGCAATAAAATCGACAAGCCCTTCAAGCGCCGCCTCATCCAAACAGTGGTAGGCATGGGCTACAGTCTGCGGGACAGTGAGTAGTGAAATGGTGAAGTTGTGAGTTTGTGAAATGGTAAGTGAGAATACGGCTGTCATCCTGAGCATTCCGCGCATCAAGCGGCGACGAAGGACCCTCTCACGCTAAAACGACCAACGTTGCAACGACTTGTTCTGCGGGCATAAGGTCCTTCGCACGCTCAGGATGACAGCCGTATTCTCACTCACCATTTCACAAACTCACAACTTCACCATTTCACCCATGACCATCCGAAACCGACTGGCGCTGCAATTCACCCTGCTGGTAGGGCTGCTGCTGGGAGGCGGTTTGGGCACGGTCTACTACCTTTCCTGGCAGAATACGCACAAGCTCTACGAGCAGCGCCTGCAAGAGCGCGCCTACACGGCGGCCACCCTTTTTCTGGAAGCCGACGAGCAAAGTCCGGTTAGTATAGAGCGGGCGCGCACGCGTTTTCAGCGCAACCTAAATGCAGAAGTCGTTGGTATTTACGACGATAAGAACCAGGCACGCTTTGGCACCGCGCCCAACGCGGCCTTCACCCCGGCCCTGCTGGCGCGCGTACGCCGCACTCACCACGTGAGCCAGCGCCGCCACGAGGAGCAGTTGGTGGGCATCTACTACCCCGATAACCAGGGCAACTTCTGCATCATGGTGGCGGCCGTAGACCGCTCTGGGCAGCAGCGGCTGGCGCACCTGCGCCTGGTGTCGGGAGGGGTGCTGCTGATGGGGATGATCCTGAGCTTCGTGCTGGGCCGGTGGTTTGCGCGTACGGCCCTGGCGCCCATCAGCCAATTGGTCCATCATGCCCAGCGCGTGGGCGCGTCGGATCTGCACCTGAATCTACCCGGCCCACCGCCACCCGACGAGCTGGGCGAGCTGTCGGCTACCCTCGATTTGATGCTGCAACGCCTGAAGCACTCCTTTGAACAGCAACAGAGCTTCATCAACAACGCCTCGCACGAACTGCGCACCCCGCTCACGGCCATGATTGGCGAGCTGGAAATTACGCTGGCCCGCCCGCGCCCGGCCGACGTGTACGCCGACGCGCTACGCTCGGCCCTGGCCGATGCGCATAAGCTGAAGGAAATCATCAGCCGCCTCTTGCAGCTGGCGCAGTTGGGCTCGGGCGAGGCGCGGCTGCCGGAGGGCGGCACCGTTCGGCTCGACGAGGTGCTGTTTGAGGCCTGCGAGGAGGCTACCCTGCTACAGGAAAACAACCGGGTACGCATTACGCTAGGTGACCTGCCTGAAGACGCGACCCTCCTAACCGTGCCCGGCGACCGGCACTTGTTCCGGCTGGCACTCAGCAACTTGATCGACAACGCCTGCAAGTTCTCGGAAGGCCCCGTATTGTGCTCCCTAGCCTACGCGCCGGGGCGGGTGACCTTTGCCATTACGGATAACGGCATCGGTATTGCGCCGGCCGATTTGCAACACGTGCGACAGACGTTTTTCCGGGCGGCCAATGCCCACGGGTTTCGCGGGTACGGAGTAGGGCTGGCTTTGGCCGCCAATATTTTCAGCCTACATGGCGCCACCTTGGAAATAGAATCGGAGTTGCACAAAGGCACCACCATGCGCGTGGTGCTGGCGGTGTAGTTCGGGAAAATCGGTGGGTCATTGCTAGGGTGTAGAGACGCATAGTTGCGTCTTGTCGTTGAACGATTTCGGCCATCTGGCGCGGGCGACGAGACGCAAGTATGCATCTCTACACCGTTCAATAGGTAACGCAAACGGCTCTAAGGGTATCGGCTTGGTACTTGGTTAGAGACGCTGGAGGGTAGGCGCTCCGTGGCTGCTACTCTAATCTGATTCTAATACTCTTCTAATAAGCTTATAATCTCTGCCCCCTATATAGCTGGTAATTTTGCATTGTCCTTTGGATCCCCTCCCAAGATCATGCAAATACACCTGTTTATTAGCGTTTTACTAATCAGCCTGCTTGGTATTTTACCGAGCCACGCGCAGTCGCCGGCATTGCCAGGGGCGGCAATGGCCTCGGTTGCTACCGATACCTTGGCGCTTACCCTACCCCAGGCCGAAGCCGCTTTTCTGAATACCAACTTTGCCTTGCTGGCCGAGCGATTCAACATTCCGGCGGCCCAGGCCGACGTGGTGCAGGCCCGCCTGTTCGACAACCCGGAAATCTCGCTGGAGCGTAACCTGTTCAACCCCTACAACGGCCGTTTCTTCGAAGGCAATGAAGATCGGTTTCAGGTGGTAGGCGGCATTGAGCAGGTGATTCAGTTGGGCGGCAAGCGACGCAAAGCTGTTGACTTTGCCCGCACCGGCGTGGCCATTGCCGAGCTGGAATTCACCGACTTAGTACGCACGCTGCGCTACGAGCTGCGCGAAAACTTCGTGACGCTGTTCTACCGCCAGCAAACGCAGGCCATGTACGCCCGGCAGATCGACGCCTTGCAGCAGACGCTCAACATCACGCAGCGTCAGTACCAACGCGGCAACGTGGCCCTAAAAGAGGTAGTGCGCCTGAAAACGCAGCTATTCGAGCTGGAAAGCGAGCTGAAAGACCTGCGCAACGACATCTCCGAAGACCAAGCCGAACTGAACCTTCTGCTGGGCAGCCGCCAGCCGCGCTACCTGCGCCCCGCCCTACCCGCCACGGCTCCTAACAGCCTGCGCCTGAACACGCTCCCGCTCGCGCAGGCCCTGGAAACGGCCCGCGCCAACCGTCCCGATCTGCAAGCTGCCGCCGCCACCGTGCAACAGCAGGAGCAGAACGTGCGCCTGCAAAAAAGCCTGGCCGTGCCCGACCTGAACGTGGGCACGTTCTACGACCACAATGGCGCTGTGGGCAAGCACTACACCGGCCTCACGGTGGGCATGCCCCTACCCCTGTTTAACCGCAACCAAGGAGGCATCAAGCTGGCCCAGGCGCAGCGCCAGGGTAGCGAGCAGCTGCTCCATCAGCAGGAAGCGGCCGTGGTGAACGAGGTGACGCAGGCCTACCGCAAAGCCCAGGAAGCTGAGCGCATTTCCGATGCTTTCCCGTCCGAGTACTTCACCGATGCCGATGAGCTGCTCGATGGCGTGCTACGCAGCTATCAGCGCAAAGCCATTGGCCTGCTGGAATTCCTCGACTTTCTGGATTCCTACAAATCGGGTGTCATTCAGCTAAACCAAAGCCGCGCCGAGCGCCTCAACGCCTTCGACAAGCTCAATGAGCAGCTTGGCCAGCAGGTGCTTAACTACTAACTCTACTCCGGTTACCCCACCCCCGGCCCCTCCCCTCCGGGAGAGGGGTGCCAGACGACTGATTTGCCAGAACGCACCCCTCTCCCGGAGGGGAGGGGCCGGGGGTGGGGTCAACCTTTGAACTTCTATGCAACTCCCTTCCTACTTTTCTATGCGCCACTTTACCCTGAGCCTGCTGCTGGCAGCCAGCCTCGCGGCCTGCTCGGAGCACAACCCCGACGCGCCCGCGGCTGCCACTGCGGCATCTGCGCCCGTTGTTTCCGATTCGCTGCTGGCGCGCATCACGCTGGATACCGTGCGCCAGCGTCCCGTGATTAACGAGCTGAAGCTCACCGCCAAAATTGCCTACGACGAGTCGCGGGTGAACAAGGTGTTTCCGCTGGTGGGCGGCATCGTGACGAAGGTGAACGTGTCGCTGGGCCAGTACGTGAAGGCCGGGCAGGTGCTGGCCGAACTGGAAAGCACCGACATTGCCAACTTCCGCTCCGAGTCGACCACAGCTACGGTGGAGCTGGCCAAAACCCGGCAAGAGTTGGCCTCTACCAAGGAGCTGTACGAAGACGGTCTGGCATCGGCGCGGGAGTACCAACTGGCCCAGCAGGAGGTGCGCCGCGCTCAGGCGGAGGTACAGAAAAAACCGGCAGATTGGCGCTATTTACGGCACCCAGCAAAGCCAGGGCGCCGCGCGCTACCTGGTGAAGGCGCCGGCCGCGGGCTTCGTGGTGGAAAAAACCGTGAACCCACGCACCCAGCTACGCTCCGACAACGACCAACCGATGTTCGTCATTTCGGACCTAAATACGGTGTGGGCGCTAGCCAGCGTGTACGAAGACGACATTTCCCGCGTGCAGCCCGGCACCCCGGCCGTGGTAAAAACCCTGGCCTACCCCAACGAGCCCGTGGAAGGTAAAATCGACCCGGCTTTTAGCGCCCTCGACCCCGACAGCCGCGTGCTGACGGTGCGTGTGCCCTTGCAAAACCCCGGCAACAAGCTGAAACCGGAGATGTTCGCCACCGTCACGGTGTCGGCGCCCACGGGGACCAGCAAGCTCAGCGTGCCGTCGTCGGCGCTGGTGTTTGAGCGCAGCCGCAGCTACGTGCTGGTATTTAAAGACCGGGAGCACATCGAAACCCGCAACGTGGAAACCACCGGCACCGCCGGCGGCTACACCTACCTCAACGGCGGCGTAGAGCCCGGCGAACGGGTCATTTCGCGTAACGCGCTGCTGCTCTTTCATACGCTGAATCAGTAGTTTTTAGCTGTTAGCTATTGGCTGTTAGCTAACAGCTTGAAAAACGGCCTAACAGCTAACAGCCAATAGCTAACAGCTCAAAAAATCATGCATAAATTCATCCACGGCATTCTGGGGTTTTCGCTCCGGAACCGCTACTTTATTTTCTTCTGCACGGCCCTGGTGGTGGTGGCGGGGCTGTATAGCTACCGGCGCACGCCCATCGATGCCTTCCCCGACGTAACCAATACCCAGGTCACGATTATCACGCAGTGGCCGGGGCGCTCGGCCGAGGAAATCGAGAAGTTTATTACGCTGCCCATTGAGGTGGCCCTGAACCCGGCGCAGAAGAAAACCAATATCCGCTCGACTACCCTCTTTGGGTTATCGGTGGTGAAGGTGGTGTTCGACGACGACGTGGACGATGCCTTTGCCCGCGTGCAGGTCAACAACCTGCTACCCTCCGCCGAGCTGCCCGAGGGCATCGACCCCGAAGTGGAGCCGCCCTACGGCCCGACCGGCGAGATTTTTCGCTACACCCTGGAAAGCGAGAAGTACGATGTGCGCGAGCTGAAAACCATCCAGGACTGGGTGATTGACCGCCGCATTAAAGCCGTGCCCGGCGTGGCCGATGTGAACAGCTTCGGCGGCGAGGTGAAGAGCTACGAAATCAGCATCAACCCGCGCCGTTTGGCCGAGTACGACATCACGCCCCTCGACGTGTACGAGTCGGTGGCACGCTCCAACATCAACGTGGGCGGCGACATCATCGAGAAAAACGACGAGGCCTACGTGGTGCGCGGCATTGGCTTGCTGAGCACGATGGAAGACATCCGCACCATCATCATCAAGAATGTCAATGGCACGCCCATTCTGGTGCGCAACGTGGCCGAGGTGCGCGAGTCGGCCCTACCCCGCCTGGGCCAGGTAGGCCTGGATATGAACCCCGACGTGGTGGAAGGCATCGTGGTGATGCGCAAGGGCGAAAACCCCTCGGAAGTCATTAAGCGCCTAAACGATAAGGTAGACGAGCTGAACGACAAAATTCTGCCGGCCGACGTGAAAATCCGCACGTTCTACAACCGCGAAACGCTCATCGGCTTTGCCGTGGGCACGGTGCAGCACAACCTGGTGGAAGGCATTGTGCTGGTCACGCTGGTGGTGCTGCTGTTTATGGCCGACTGGCGCACCACGGTGGTGGTGTCGGTGGTGATTCCGCTGGCCTTGCTATTTGCCTTTATCTGCCTGCGGCTGAAGGGCATGAGTGCCAACCTGCTGAGCATGGGCGCCATCGACTTCGGTATCATCGTGGACGGCGCGGTGGTGATGGTGGAGGGCATTTTTGTGGCCCTCGACCACCTGGCGCACAAGGTAGGGATGGAGAAATTCAACCGCCTGGCCAAGCTGCGCCTCATCCGCAAAACCGGCACCGAGATGGGCAAAACCATCTTCACGGCCAAGCTCATCATCATCACGGCCCTCCTACCCATTTTCTCCTTCGAGAAGGTAGAGGGCAAGATGTTCTCGCCCCTGGCCTGGACGCTGGGCTTTGCCTTGCTGGGCGCCCTCATCACCACGCTGACCTTAGTGCCGGTGCTGGCGAGCATGCTGCTCAACAAGAACGTGCGGGAGAAGAACAATCCGTTCATCAACTTCGTGACGCGCAACAGCCTCCGCATTTTCCGGCGCGTGTACCACAACAAGGCTGTTAGCCTGGGCTTTGCGGCCGTGTGGCTGGTTGTAGGCATTGGGGCGTTCCGGCTGCTGGGCACCGAGTTCCTACCCCAGCTCGACGAAGGCTCGCTGTACGTGCGCGCCTCGCTGCCGATGAGCATTTCGCTGGAAAAATCGGTGGAGCTGACGCAGGAAATGCGCAAAACCCTAGGCTCATTCAGCCAGGTAAAGCAGGTGCTCAGCCAAACCGGCCGCCCCAACGACGGCACCGACCCCACGGGCTTCTACAACGTGGAGTTTCACGTGGATACCAAGCACATTCCGGAGCTGAAAAAAACCGGCCTACCGCGAAGCCCTCATCGACAGCATGCAACACAAGCTGCACGCCATTCTGCCCACGGTGGTGTTCAACTTCTCGCAGCCCATTCAGGACAACGTGGAGGAGGCCGTGTCGGGCGTGAAGGGCTCCATTGCCGTAAAGATTTTCGGCGACGACCTACCCTTCCTCGACCAAAAAGCCGACAGCGTGTACGCCATTCTGAAGGGCGTGCGCGGCATTGAGGACCTGGGCGTGGTGCGCAACCTGGGCCAGCCCGAGTTGCACGTGGAGCTGGACGAGCAGCGCATGGCCCGCTACGGCGTGAGCAAAGCCGACGCCAACGCGGTGGTGGAAATGGCCATCGGCGGCAAGGAGGCCTCGCAGCTCTACGAGGGCGAGCGGCGCTTCAGCATTCGGGTGCGCTACCAGCCCGAGTTCCGCAAAACCGAGGAGGAAATCGGCCGCCTGATGGTGCCTACCCTCAACGGCTCGCAGATTCCGCTGCGCGAGATTTCCTCTATCAATCTGCTCACCGGTCCGTCGCTCATCTTCCGCGACGACACCGAGCGGTTCATCGCCATCAAGTTCTCAGTGCGAGGCCGCGATATGGGCTCTACCATTGAGGAGGCGCAACAGAAAGTGAATGCGCAAGTGCCCCTACCCAAGGGCTTTTCCTACGCCTGGGCCGGCGACTTCGAGAACCAGGAGCGCGCCACCCAGCGCTTGGCCGTGGTGGTGCCCATCTCGTTACTGCTGATTTTCTTCATCCTATTTGTGCTGTTTGGCAATATGAAGGATGCCGGACTGGTGCTCCTGAACGTGCCCTTCGCCATTACGGGCGGCATTGCGGCCCTGCTGCTTACGGATACCAATTTCAGCATCTCGGCCGGTATTGGCTTCATCGCCCTGTTCGGTATCTGTATCCAAGACGGCGTGATTCTGATTACCGTCTTCAAGCAGAATATTCTGAAGAAAATGCCGCTGGATGATGCTATTTACGAGGGTGTTACCTCGCGTATCCGGCCGGTGCTGATGACGGCCATGATGGCGGCCATCGGTCTGTTTCCGGCGGCTATTAGCACTGGCATCGGCTCCCAAACGCAGAAGCCGCTGGCCATTGTGGTGATTGGCGGGTTGGTGACTTCCACCATCCTCACGCTGTTCATTTTCCCACTGATTTTTGAGCGCACGCACCAAGGCTACCGTCGTCGCCAGGAAAAATTGGCTGCGGGCTAGTCTCTGGCGCCTACCCCCAACGCCGGGTAGTATGCGTAGCTGCGCGTACTACCCGGCACTGTCTTGCAACACCTTCCGCCTCTAACTTTCTAGCACTATGATTCTTGCCCCTTTCGTCTTCCTACCGCCTTCCTTGCAAATGCAGGTTGCTGGCACGCTCCGCGCCGAAGTTGACGCCCACCCCAATGCCCCCGACACCGCCACGGATTGGGTAGCGCTGCTCAAGGCCGTGAACCCGGTGCTGCGTTGGAGCCCCGCCAGCAACAGCCTGGAGCTATCCGACGACAGTTGGCAGCAGTTGCTTCATTACGCCGCGCCTTCGGTGCACACTGCCTCGGCCTCATCGACGCAGTAAGAAGCAGCAGGAAAGTTGTTCGCGTTACTCATTGAACGGTGTAGAGACGCATACTTGCGTCTCGTCGTTGAAGGATTCAAGCGGCCGACGTTAAACGACATTGTACAGGTAGTTAACTCAAACAGCCCATAGATAACCAGGAGTGTC
This sequence comes from Hymenobacter sp. NBH84, assembly GCF_014217645.1. Classification (NCBI taxonomy): domain Bacteria; kingdom Pseudomonadati; phylum Bacteroidota; class Cytophagia; order Cytophagales; family Hymenobacteraceae; genus Hymenobacter; species Hymenobacter sp. NBH84. The sequence continues at coordinate 859,040 of NZ_CP043644.1, read as the reverse complement.
GTTTCTCAACATCGTATAGCTCCACTGTAGTGGGAATAGTTGGACGAAACCGGGTATTCAAACTAAAAAATATAACAATTCCGTAAAGACTAGAGAATATCCAAGTAATCCTGAAAAAGGAAGTTTGAGGTAGTTCCAAGTAGCTGATTATCAGCAGAGCGCCACCGGGCATTTTGTCCAATAAAAGGCAGCTTCATTTTACGGATTTGTGTTGATGGATTTATCTTCTAGCCTACAACTACCCCTACCCACCACCCGCCTTTTACGCTTGCGGCGGGTAGCGTTTCCGCTGCTGCGGCAGCTGGCACAGCTGCGCCAGTTGCAGCGCCTGTATAATGAGGTAGAGAACTGCTCGGGCCTGGAATTTGTGGCGGCGGTGCTCACCCAACTGCGTATTGAGGTGCGCGTAGAAGCCGCCGAGCTACGCCGCGTGCCCACCACGGGTGCCTTTGTGGCTGTGGCCAACCACCCCAGCGGCCTGCTCGATGGGCTGGTGCTGCTGCACGTGCTGGGCAAGGTACGCCCCGAGCTGCGGGCCGTAGCCAACGAGGCCCTGGCGCCCTTACTGACCCAGCTACGCGAGCATCTTGTACTGGTGAAGCCCGATGCAGGACAGTTTCAGCGCAACGTGCCCAGCGTGCGGAAGCTGCTCCGGTTTCTGCAAAATGACGTGCCCCTGCTCCTGTTTCCGGCGGGTGCCGTGGCCCACCGTACCACGCCCTTCGGGACGGCAGCAGAACCCGAATGGAACCCGACAGCTGAACGCCTGCTGGTGGCCGCCCGCGTGCCCGTACTACCTGTTTGGGTGAGCGGTCAGAACAGCCTGTCGTTTAGCTGGCTGGGGCTATTGCACCCATTGCTGCGCACGTTGCGCCTCCCGGCCGAACTGCTCAACAAGCAAGGTACCACGGTGCACGTGCGCCTGGGGCGCCCGCTGCTGCCCACGGAGCAGCAGCGCTTTCAGCCGACAGAGTTATTACCCTTTCTGAAGGCGCAGGTGCACGCCCTGGGTTCGGCAATGGCGGCACCTACCGTGGCCCTACCCTGCGCCCCGCCCCTAGTGGCCGAAACCTGCGCCACCCTAATCGCGAACGAACTAGCCGCCCTACGCCCTAAGCGCCGCGTGCTGGTGAGCGGCCCGTGGGAAGTGTACGTAGCTAAAAGCCGCGAAATACCCAACGTACTCCGCGAAATTGGCCGGCTGCGCGAGTTGACATTCCGGCGCATTGGCGAAGGCACCCAGCAGCCCACCGACTTCGACTCCTACGACACCTATTACCGCCACCTGTTTCTCTACGACCGACGGGCGGGCTGCCTAGTAGGAGCCTACCGCGTGGGGCCGGGCCGCAATATTCTGCGCCAGCACGGCCGGCGCGGGTTCTATTTGCATTCGTTGTTTCGGCTGAAGAAAGGGCTGAAGCCGCTGCTGAGCGAGTCGCTGGAGCTGGGCCGGTCGTTTGTGCGGCCCGAGTACCAGCAGCAGCCCCTACCCTTGCTGCTACTCTGGAAAGGCATTGCCGCCTACCTCGCAGACCACCCCGAGTACCGCTACCTGATTGGCCCCGTGAGCATTAGCAACAATTTCTCACCCGTGTCAAAAGCGGTGATGGTGGATTTCATCCGTCGGCATTGCTTCGACGAGGAACTGGCGGCCCACGTGCAGCCACGCAAGCAATTCCGCTACCGCCCCCTCACCGGCGATTCCGACACAACGGCCACCCTGCAACAAGGCCTCGACAGCGTGGAGGCCCTCAACCAACTGATCGGGGCGCTGGAACCCAGCGGCCTGGGCGTGCCGGCGCTGCTGCGGCACTACATCCGCCAGAATGCCCGTTTCGTGGGCTTCAACCTCGACCCCGCGTTCAGCAACGTCCTCGACGGCTTCGTAGTCCTCGACGCCTACGACCTCCCCGAGCGCACGCACCGTTTGCTGGAACGGGGGTAAAGTTTAGCGGTTAGCTGATGGCTTTTAGCTGATAGCTTTCCGTTGAATAAAAGCTATCAGCTAACAGCCATCAGCTAACCGCTAAATCTATATTACGCCCCCATAACACCTAATTCATAGTAGAACAGGACCTTTGAGTTGAATCAACGGACTGACGCTATGCATGCTCCCACCACGATTCCGCTCCTGCGCCGGCTACTGAGCTGGCTGGGCTATGTGCTGTTCCAGCTGGTGCTGGTGGTGCTCTACGGCCTGCACCTCATTCGGGCGTTTCGTTCGCCGTTCCGGGCCAACGAGCTGCCGCCTCGCCAACTGCGCCCCCGTTTCTGGGCCCGCCCGGCTATCGGATGAGCAAGGCCACGCCCCGTCGCCGGCTTGATGTCGTCGTTATCTCCGACGTGCACCTGGGCACCTACGGCTGCCACGCCGCCGAGCTGCTGCGCTACCTACGCAGCGTGCGACCCAAAGTACTGGTGCTCAACGGTGATATTGTTGACATCTGGCAGTTCAGCAAAAACTACTGGCCCCCGGCGCACATGCGCGTGGTGCGCCATCTGGTAGGACTGCTGGCCAAGGGCACGCGCATTCACTACCTCACCGGCAACCACGACGAGCTGCTGCGCCGCTTTGCTGGCACTCGCCTTGGAGCGCTTTCCATTGCCAACAAGGTAGTACTCGACCTGCCTCACGGTAAAACCTGGCTGTTTCACGGCGATGTGTTCGACGTGACCATGCGCCACGCCCGCTGGCTGGCCCGATTGGGCGCCCACGGCTACGACACGCTGATTTTGCTGAATCGCTTGGTCAATTTTCTACTGGCGAAGGTAGGCCGGCCCGCGGGTGGCGCTGTCGAAGGCGGTGAAAAACCGGGTGAAGGGAGCCGTGAGTTTGATGGGCGACTTTGAGCAGACTGCCGCTACCATCGCCGCCGACGCGGGCTACCGCTACGTAGCCTGCGGGCACATCCATCAGCCTACCATCAAACCAGTACAAACAGAGCGCGGCGAGGTAACCTACCTCAACTCCGGCGACTGGGTAGAGAACCTGACGGCCCTGGAGTACACCGCCGCCACCGGCTGGCAGCTCTACCACTACGCCACCGACCCTGCCATGCAGCTTCCCGCCCTACCCGACCCCGACGACCTCGACACGGACAACGCTCTGCTCGCCAACCTGTTGGCTGAATTCAACATACCGCAGGAGTAAGTAGAGACGCATACTTGCGTCTCATCGTCCGCACCGCGTGGCCGTAATCGTTCAACAACGAGACGCAAGTATGCGTCTCTACATCGCATTCTGATAATCAACACGCTTCTATGCCCCGCATTCTCTACGCTATCCAAGGCACCGGCAATGGTCATCTGAGCCGCGCCTTGGATATCGTGCCTTTGTTGCAAGAACGCGCCAGTCACCTCGACGTGCTGGTAAGTGGTCCTGCTACAGACATTTCCCTACCCTTCCCGGTGCAGTACCGCTGCCACGGCATGGGCTTCATCTTTGGCAAAAAAGGCGGCATCAACTTCGCCAAAACGTTTTGGCAACTGAACTCGGCGGCCTTCGTGCGCGAGTTGCGCGCGCTGCCGCTGGATAAGTACGATGTGATTATCAGCGACTTTGAGCCGGTATCGGCGTGGGCGTGCCGGCTGCACCACCGGCCGTGCGTGGCGCTTAGTCACCAGAGCGCCGTGTTGCACCCGGCCGCACCCCGCCCCAAGCGCCCCGATCCGGTGGGTAGGGCAGTGCTGCGGCACTACGCGCCCGCCACGGCCCACTACGGCTTTCACTTTGCGGCGTATGCGCCCGGCATTCATACGCCCGTTATCCGGCAGCAAGTGCGGGAGCTGGTGCCCGAGCAGCGGGAGCACTACACGGTGTATCTGCCTGCTTTTGAGGAAGAATTGCTGGTGACGCGGTTGCGCTACCTAAGCCGCACCGTACGCTGGGAGGTGTTCTCGAAACACAGTGTCCGCGAGGCCGAATACGGCAACGTGCGCGTGCGCCCCGTGAGCGGCGCGGCCTTCACCCAAAGCCTGGCGCACAGCGCGGGCGTGCTCTGCGGCGCCGGCTTCGAAACGCCTGCCGAGGCCCTATACTTGGGCAAGAAGCTGTTGGTGGTGCCTATGAAGAACCAGTACGAGCAAGCCTGCAACGCCGCCGCGCTGGCCAAAATGGGCGTACCCGTCGTTAAAAATCTGAAAGACAAGCACCTCGACGCGCTCGACCATTGGCTGCTCCAGGGCCGCCCCATCCCCGTGCACTACCCCGACGAGACCGGTCGCATTCTGGATACTCTGCTGCAAGAGCACGCACCCGTGTCTGCGCCCACTATCTTTATATAGAGTGGTTTCGGAGACGCTGTGCACGGTGTAGAGACGCATACTTGCGTCTCGTCCTTGCTGATGTTGTTGTAACCGCGCAGGTATGAATAGTCTTGGTCGTTCAACGACGAGACGCAAGTATGCGTCTCTACACCGTGCAACGGTCATCCAGTTTGATGCAAACAGCTTCTGAAGGTATTGCCTTTCTATCGTTTCGTTCATGAGTACCCTACCCGCCGCGTTCTTTCCGCCAACCACTCCACCGCTCTACTCCCGCCCCGATTTCGGGCCGGATTTTCAGTGGGGTGTGTCGACGGCCGCCTACCAGATAGAAGGTAGCTGGAATGCCGAAGAAAAGGGCTGGAGCATCTGGGACGCCTTTGTGCGCGGCCGCCGCGCCATCAAAGGCCGCGAAACCGCCGACGTAGCCTGCGACTTCTACCAGCGCTGGCCCAGCGACCTGGACCTCATGCAGCAATTGGGCATTCCCAACTTTCGCTTCTCAGCGGCTTGGTCGCGGGTGCTGCCCGCGGGAACCGGCCCAGTAAATCCGAAAGGCCTGGACTTCTACGACCGTCTGGTAGATGGCTGCCTGGCCCGCGGCATCACGCCCTGGCTCACCGTGTATCACTGGGATTTGCCGCTGGCCTTGCAGCAGCAAGGCGGCTGGACCAACCGCGCGGTAGTGGGCTGGCTGGTCGACTACGCCCAGGTGCTGGCCCGCCGCCTCGGCGACCGGGTGCAGCACTGGATGGTGCTCAACGAGCCCATGGTATTCACCGGAGCCGGGCATTTGCTGGGCATCCATGCGCCGGGTAGGCGCAGCCTGGGCGCGTTTCTGGCCGCTACCCACCACGCTACGCTGGCCCAGGCCAAGGGGGGCCGGGCGCTGCGGGCAGCGTTACCGGCTTCTGCCCAAATTGGCACTACCTTCTCGTGCTCCTACCTCACGCCCTGGCGGGCCGGCCTGCCCCGCGACGAGCGCGCCACGCGCCGCGCCGATGCCATTCTCAACCGCCTGTTTGTCGAGCCTACCCTGGGCCTGGGCTACCCTACCGCCGAGGCCCCCTTGCTGAACCGCTTGGAACGTTACATGCAGCCCGGCGACGAGGAGCGTTTGCCCTTTGCATTTGACTTTTGGGGAGTGCAGAATTACACCCGCGAGGTGGTGCGGCACTCGCCCTACGTGCCGCTGCTGTGGGCCAACCTGGTAGGAGCCGCCCGGCGCGGCGTGCCCTACACGCAAATGGGCTGGGAGGTATTTCCCGAAAGCCTCTACCATATGCTCCGCCAGTTTAGCGCGTATCCGCAGGCCCCGCGTCTACTGGTTACCGAAAACGGCGCAGCCTTCCCCGATATAGTAACCTCTGATAAGCAAGTACACGACGTAGCCCGCCAAGCCTACCTGCAAGCCTGCATCGGGCAGGTGTTGCGGGCCCGGCGCGACGGCGTGCCCGTTGAGGGTTACTTCGCGTGGTCTTTCACCGACAACTTTGAGTGGGCCGAAGGCTACGAGCCGCGCTTCGGCCTAGTCCACATCGACTACGCTACCCAGCAGCGTATTGTAAAGGACTCGGGCTGGTGGTATCAGCAGTTGCTAGCCGGCGAAGCAGTTGCCACTGCTCCTACCTTTAGCAGCGCTGCAGAGCAGCCGTCTATCTATTGATTGGTCTTTATAACCAAGCTATTCAAGAAGCCTCTAGACGGTCATTCCTAAACCCTTTTAACGCCATCCGCCCTTTGTTCCAGCCGCTTCTAAAACAAAACCCCGACGTTGCAGCGTCGGGGTTTTTCGTTGAAAAAGCACTGGTGTCATTCACCTAGCACCCTGCTTTTTCCGGTGGCAAAATTGCCATTCTTGTATGACGCCTGTGTGAAGCTCAGATTAATCTATGTAGAAGTTAGTACCCTGTATTCTGCTTCAGCTGACCGTTCAGCGTCAGCTCCGTAGTTGGGATGGGGTAGATACGGCGGTAGGTTTCGGCATTGGTTTTCATACCCTGTCCCCACACCGATTCCCACTTGCCGAAGCGGATCAGGTCGTTGCGGCGCCAGCCTTCCCAGGCCATTTCGCGGCTGCGCTCCTCAAACAGGGTAGGCAAATCCACCGTGGTGAGGGCGGGCACCTGAGCGCGGGTGCGAATCTGGTTTACCAAGTCTTTGGCCGTGGCGCCGTCGGGGTCCTGGCCGCCACGCAGGATGGCTTCGGCTTTCATCAGCAGCACATCGGCGTAGCGGAACAGCACCAGGTCGTTGCCCTGGTCGCGGGAGGTGGAGGACTTATCGGGGTAGTATTTGATGTTGCGCGTGCCCTGGGCTTTGCCCAGCTCGTCGTTGCCCACGTCGAACTTGGCCGCATCGCGGAAGGTAAGGCGGTCCGACAGCTCCAAGTGGTAGCTGATGGCGGCGTTACCATCGGCGCCGGTGTAGCGCGAGTCGAGGCCCTTCTTGGTAGTAGCAATCAGGATGGGCGTGCGGCCGTCGTTGAGGTATTGCTTGCCGGCCAGCCACTGCTGGTTGCGGGTATCGGTGGGCTCTTTGTAGAGGGCGTAAAACTCAGGCCAGGTCAGGCTGGCGTTGCTGGGCGTGAAGAGCAGGCCGAACTTGTCCTTCATCTGCTGGTGCAAGGCAAAGCGCGACATCATATTGCCCTGGGCCAAATTGGCATCAAACGGCACGGCAAAGATGATTTCCGCTACCTGCGGCCCATTTTCCACCGCAAATACATCCAGATAGTTAGCGGCCAGGCTGTACTTTTTGCCTTTGATGATGGCGTTGCACGCCGCAATGGCCTCGGTGTAGCGCGGCTGCCCAATGTATACCTCCGCATTGAGGTAGAGCTTGGCCAGCAAGGCCTGGGCCGTGCCCTGGGTAGGGCGGCCGTAGGTCTGGGCCGACACGGTGGCCGACAGGTTGGGTAGGGCCGCCTTCAACTCGCTTTCAATGTACTCGAACACCTGTTGGCGGGTAGCATTTGTCGGCTGCTCGGCGCTGCCAAACTCCGGCACCAGCGGAATATTGCCGTACAGGTCCATCATCAGGTAGTAGTACAGCGCCCGCATAGTGCGCAGCTCGGCCGTAAACTGCGTCTTGAAATCGCCATCAGCTGTATTCTGAAACAAGGCTAATGTGCGGTTGCAGGTGCTGATGCCGCTGAAACCCCACTCCCACGCCGTGCGCACAAACTGGTTTTGGGGGTCCCAGGTGTGTAGGCTGAGCTGTTGGTAACGGGCACCGTCGTAGTAGTTGCCGTTGCGGGCTACAATCACGGCTTCGTCGGTGCTGAGTTCCTGGAGGTTCCAGTAGGCCTTCGCCACTTCGTCGCGCATCTGACTGTACACCGGCCCCGAGGCGGCGATAAACTGCTCGGGCGTGGTGAGGAAGTTACTGGGCGTGTATTCCGATTCGATGGGCGCATCAAGGTCGGTGCAGCCAGCCGAGAACAGCAGGGCCGTGAGGGCGCCGGCCAGGGGAAGACGTATGATTTTTGTAGTCATGGGTAGTCGATGGTTGTGTGGACTCCACCCCCGGCCCCTCCCCTCCGGGAGAGGGGTGCCAGTCGTCAGCTGTTAGCTAATAGCTCTATCAGAACGCACCCCTCTCCCGGAGGGGAGGGGCCGGGGGGGGGGGGGGGGGGTCACGGCTTAAAATTCCAGGTTCACGCCCAGCACGTAGGAGCGGGTTTTGGGGTAGAAGTTGTTGTTGTCGAGGCCGGGCGTGAGGCCGCCCAGGTTCATCTCGGGGTCGATACCGCGGTACTTGGTGAGGGTAAACAGGTTTTGGGTGGTGAGGTACACGCGGGCACGCTTCACGTACTCGTTTTTGATGGGCAGATTGTAGCCCAGCGTGGCGTTATCGAGGCGCAGGTAGGCGCCGCTTTCCAGGTAGCGGTCGGAGTAGTAGTTGGCGCGGTTGTCGTTGTAGGGCTCGTTCAGCGAGAAGACCGGCAGGTTGTTGGCCGTCGATTGGGCTGGGATGTTCTGGTTGGCCAGCGTGGCATTCAGGATTTTATTGCCTGTTACGCCGCGCAGGAAGAAGTTGAGGTCCAGGCGTTTCCAGCTCACGGTGTTGCTCACGCCGTAGAGCAGCGTGGGCTGGGCATTGCCTTGGTAGCGGTATTCGGCCAGGGTAGGCGAGCCGGTGGTGGTGCCGTCGGCCTTGTAAAACAACGACAAGCCGTTCTCGTCGCGGCCCGCGTACTCGGGCAAAAAGAACTGCCCGATGGGGTAGCCCGTTTTCACGATTTGCGTGGAAATGCCGCTCTGGCCCGAGCCGCCGGGGTAGGCCGTGTACACCTGGTCGAGGCGGAACTGGTCATTGGCCAGCTTCTCTACCTTGTTCACGTTGTGGGCCAGGTTGCCGCTTATGTTCCACTGAAAGTCAGCTGTTTGCACCGGCGTTGCGTTCAGCGTAAGCTCCAGGCCCCGGTTGCTGATTTCGCCCACGTTGGCGTAGAGCGTGTTCACGAAGTATTGCGTCGTCGAGACGGGGTAGTTCCAGATCAGGTCGGAGGTACGTTTGTCGTACACCTCCACCGTGCCGCTGAGGCGGTTGCCCAGCAGGCCGAAGTCCAGCCCTACGTTCAGCATAGCCGTCGACTCCCACTTCAAATCCGGGTTGGGGTTTTGCGTCGGGCCGATGGCCTTGATGAAGCTGCCATTATAATAGAACGTACCCACGCTGCTGTAGCGCTGGGTGGCAATCAACGGGTCGAAGCCCAGCGAGTTGCCCGTAATGCCGTAGCCCACGCGTAATTTCAGCTCCGTGAGCTTGCTCTGGCCTGCCAAAAAGTCCTCGCGGGCAATGTTCCAGGCCAGCGAGGCCGCCGGAAACGTGCCCCAGCGGTTGTTCTGCCCAAACGCCGACGACCCATCGCGCCGCACCGATACTTGCAAAAAGTAGCGGTCCAAGAGGCCGTAGTTCACGCGGGAGTACAGCGAAATCAGGCGCAGGGTAGAGATACCCAGGCTGTAGCCGGCAATGGCCGCGTCGTAGTTGGGCGTCACGCCGTTGGGGTTGCCCAGACCTAAGTTGTTGTAGCCCAGCTGGTCCGACACAAACCCGCGGGTATCGGTCTGGAAACCGTCGCCGTTTTTGTCTTCCTGCCAGGAGTAGCCCACCAGCAGTTTCAGGTCGTGGGTGGCGGTGTTGAGGGGATTGTAGGTCAGGTAGTTTTCCAGAATCTTGCGGGTGTTTTCCAGGCTGTAGCGCCGGGCCAGGCCCTTGGCGGCCAGGCCGGTCACGTTGTTGGCGTTCGGCACCGGCGACTCCCGGCTCTGGTAGGCCCCGCCCTTCACCGACTCGTTTTGCATGCTCAGGCTGAGCGTGTTGGTGAGGTTGGGTAGAATGGTGAGCTGGGCGCTGGCATTGCCGAGCAGGGTGTTGATTTTGCGCTCTTCGCTGTTCTGGTTCAGCAGCGCCACCGGGTTGTAGTACTGCGTGCGCGTCAGGTTTTCCTTGTAGGTGCCGTCGGGGTTTTGGATGTTGGTGGTGGGCAAATGGTTGAACATGTTGCGGTACACCAGATCCGAAATCAGGTGCTGCGTGAGCAGGGAGTTGGTCAGCGTGAAACGCAGTTGCAGCTTGTCTTTCAGCGTTTTCTGATCGAGGTTGATCTTGCCGATGATTCGCTCGCTGTCCGACGTATTCATCACGCCCTGGCGCTTGAAGTAGTTGACGCTGGCGTTGAAGGCCGACTTCTCGGAGCCGCCGCCGTAGCTGATGGTGTGGTTGTGGCTGATGCCGGTGCGCATCACCTCCTTCTGCCAGTCGGTGTTGGTGCCCTCGTCGTTGTCGGCGGGGCTGAGGCTCTTGCCGTTGGCCTCCAGGTAGTTGCGCAGCTGGTCGCCGCTCAGCATGTCAATGGTATTCGACACCCGCTCTACCCCCACGTAGCCGCTGTAGGTCACGGCCGCGCTGGGCTTCTGCCGCCGCGTGGTGATGATGATAACGCCGTTGGCGGCCCGCGCCCCGTAAATGGCGGTGGCCGAAGCATCTTTCAGCACATCAATGCTCACAATATCGTCAGGCGCCACCAGGTTGATGGAGGCCGCCGGCACGCCGTCAATCACGTAAAACGGCTCCTGCGCCTGCCCCGTCCGCAACGACGACGCCCCGCGCAGAACCACCGTGGGCGTGGCGTTCGGATCGCCGCTGCGGGTGATGTTCAGGCCGGCCACCTTGCCTTGCAGCACCTGGTCGGGGGTAGCCACCACGCCGCGGTTGAACTCGCGCGGCTCCACGTTGGTGATGGAGCTGGTGACTTCGCCCTTTTTCACCGCGCCGTAGCCAATCACCACCACGTCGTTGAGCAGCTTGTTGTCCTCGGCCAGCGCCACGTCGATGCTGGTTTGCTCGCCTACCGTTACTTCTTTAGCCACGTAGCCCATAAAGGAGAAAACCAGCGTTGTGGCTTCCTCGGGCACTACCAGGGCGTAGCGGCCCTCAGCGTCGGTCACGGTGCCGGTGGAGGTGCCCTTGGCCATGACCGTCACGCCGGGTAGGGCCGTGCCCGAGCGGGCATCCGTGATGCGGCCCTTCACCTCCCGCGCCGCTTTGCGCGGAGTGCTGGGTGCTTGTGGGGTAGCGTCGGGCTTCAAGATGATAACGCCCTGGGTTTCCTCCAGGTGCAGGGGCGTGCGGCGCGTCATTTGGCGGATGATGTCGCCTACCTTGGCGGCGCGGAACTCGGCTGCTTCCACGCGGGCCTGTTGCACATCGCGGGCCTCATACACAATGTTGACGCCGGTTTCGCGCTGGAGGCGCTGCAAGGCCGTCGCCAACGACCCCGCCGGTACGGCGAAGTAGGCCACTTCGGTAGTGGCTTTCTGGGCAAACCCCAGGTGGGGCAGCGTGGTGGTAGCCCCCAGCAGGGCGCCCGTGAGCAGCAGCCGGCGGCCGCGCTGTCGGCAATACGTCAAGAAGTCGAAGTGTAGCATAAAAGGTCGGTTTTGGGCAAGGCGTGGCCCGGCAGGCGGTTTTTGCCTGGGGTGAAAAAGCAGGAAAAGGAATGCGCTCAGCAGCCTACTCTACCCGGTAGGTAGTGGCCGAAACTTTGGTGATGCGCAGGTGGTGGCGCTGCAACAGCACATTGAGCACGTCGGTAATCTGGTCGGCGGAAAGCTTCGGATCCAATGTGCCCGAGAGGGCCACGGCCGGCACCTCGGGCCGCACCTGAAACCGCACGGGGTAGTAATTTTCCAGCAGCAGCAGAATTTCGGGCAAGGAGGCTTGCGCAAACGTCAGCAACTGGCCGGTAGGCAGGGCGTCGGTGTATTCGTTGTGGGTAAGCGTATGTTTTTGATTATTCGATGTATAGACAAGCTGATCGTGCGGGTGCAGCACGCCCAGCACGGTATCTTGGCGGGCTACCTGCACCCGGCCGGTGCGCACCAGCACGGTAGTAGCCAGAAGCTGAGGGTAGGCCTTTACCAGGAAAGATGTGCCCAGCACCTTCACCGCCACTTTGCCCGTGCGCACCACAAAAGGCTGCCGTGGACTTTTAGTGACGGCGAAAAACGCTTCGCCGCACAGTTGCACGGCGCGCACGGCCCCAAAGCGGGTCGCGCACGTCAGCTCCGAGCGTGGCCGCAGCCACACGTGGCTGCTATCGGGAAGCACGATTTCGCGCTGCTCCCCTACCCCCGTGGCGTAGTGCAGCTCACCTGGCAACGAGCGCCACCACGCCACAGCGCCCAGCAGCAACAACGGCACCAGCACCGCCGCCACCCGCAGGGCCGGCCACAGCCGCCGCAACCGCGCCACCGGCTGCGTACGGGCCTGGATTCCCGCCAGAATCCGGGCCCGCAGCGCCGCGTCTGCTTCCTGATTGATGAGCGCGTCATCGTCGGGGGTAGCAGCTACCAGCGCATCCAGCCACTGCTCCCGTTGCTGCTCAGCTGGTTGCGAAGTGAGGCGGCTTCGCAGGTAGCGTTGCAGGCGGGAAGGCAGGCGACGGAAGCGGGAATGCGAGGGCTTCATAAGAGAGTTGCACAAGCCCGCGGCAGTAACCATTCGCCAGGCCCGATGTAACGAAAGCTTAATATTCGAGGAGGGATACCTCACTCCTAGGGAGCGGGGGAGCCAACGATTATATAAGAAACTATCTGTGTTACTTACTGCACGGTGTAAAGACGCATACTTGCGTCTCGTCGTTGAACGATTTCGTGCATATGGCGCAGACGACAAGACGCAAATATGCGTCTCTACACCGTTTCGGCCACCTTTTTAGCTAAACCAAACAGCTCCGGAACTACCGGTATTTCTTGTTGGATTTAGAACTCAGTACCTCCACGATGGGCTGGCCGGTGCAGGCGCTGGGCAGCTTGCTTTCCACCAGCATAGCGGCCGTAGGGGCAATATCGGTGATGGAGTGGGGTTCGTAGCTGATGCCGGGCGCGATACCGGCCCCAAACCACAACAGGGGCACGTGGCTGTCGTAGAGGTAGCCCGAGCCGTGAGTGGCCCCTACCCCCAGTTCCCAGGTCCAGCCGGGTTCCAGCTCGAAGCGCACATCACCAAAGCGCTTGTAATAGAGGCCATTCTGAAGCTTCTTTTCGAGGAACGCGCCGGTGCTGCTAGTGAGCAGCTGCGCGGTGGTATTCACCTGGGCAATGCCGTCCTGGTCGCGGAGGTAGTCGGCTAGCAGGTCCTGCACGCGGGCCAGCTCCAGCTTGCGGCTGGCAATAAGGGGGCGGTTGAGGTAGTACATGTTGTTGCGCTCCGCCTCAATCCACTGGCCTGGCCCTAGCTGCTGGGTGAGGTAGGCGGCCGCGCCCTGGTTGAGGGTAGCGTGGTGCTGCGCGCCGCTGGGGGCGTGGTGCTGGGCCAGGTACTTGGGCACTTCGCTGGCGCCGTGGTCGGCGGTCAGGAAGATGGTGTAGTTGCCCTTGCCCACAGTTTTGTCGAGGGCTTGCAGCAGGCGCGCAATTTCCAGGTCGAGGCGCAGGTACAAATCGTTTTCTTCTTTGGAAAGCGGCCCGAAGGTGTGGCCCACGGCATCGGGGCTGGAGTAGCTGATGGCCAGCAAATCGGGCACGTCGTCGCGGCCCAGGTCGGTGTTGGCGAGGGCCGCCAGGGCCAGGTCCGTGAGCAGGTTGTCGCCGAAGGGTGAGACGTTGACCGCCTCGTAGGCCGGCGGGTTTTGCGGGGCCAGCTTGCCCAGCTCGTAGGGAAAGGTAGCGGCGGTTTTCCCCTTGAATATCTTCTCGTAGGCGTTGGAATCGGCCACGCTGTTGAGGTAGGCCTCGGGGCCGCGCAGAGGCGTCCAGGTTTGCTGGCGGTAATAGTCGGCCTTTTTCTGGGCGTTGAAGTCGGCTACCCACTTGGGCAGCGTGGGCATGTAGTAGGTGCTGGAAACGAAGTCGCCGGTGTTGATATCGAACCAGAACGCGCCATCGGCCATGTGCCCGGCCGGCAGCGCCGACGCCCGGTCTTTCAACGACAGCGCAATCACCTTGCTGCGGCCATTGGACACCATTTTCATCTCGTCGCCCAGGGTGGTGCTCACCTGGTTGCGGGCCGATACGCCCATGCTCCGGGTGGTAGTGCCCACCAGCTGCACGGTGGTGTCGTCGGTGCAGTATATGTCGCGGCGCAGGCGCCGGTCGTACCAGGAGTTGCCCACAATGCCGTGGTAACGCGGCGTGGTGCCCGTGTACACCGAGGAGTGGCCGGGGCCAGTCACGGTTGGGATGTAGTTGTAGTGGGTGTTGCGGCACTGAAACCCCTCGCGCAACAGACGCTTGAAACCGTCGTTGCCCATTTGGTCGAGGTAGCGCGGCAGGTAATCGGCCCGCATCTGGTCGACCATGATGCCCACCATCAGCTTGGGCTTTTTGGTGCCTTGGGCGAGCAAAGCAGGGGCGCTACCTAGCAGGAGCGCAGAAAGAACTAGTTTTCGTAACATACACAGGATGAGGCACTACTGCGCAGCTAGGCGCCACGCCGCAGGTACCAGAGCAGGGAAAGAAAAATGCGCAACACGACTGTTGCGGCGGGTAGGCGGCGGACTGCTTGCTTTCCCGGCCGGGGCGGCCGCCTACCCGTATCAGTTGCAGTCCGCGGCATTTTCAACCATCGCCTACCCCTGATTTAACGAAGAGGTAACATGGGGACCTCCGTTCTATCCCACCATTAGCTCAACAGCTTGACGAGGTAGGGAGAAAGCTTATGCAGAGCGCTGTTCATCTGGTTGCGCACGGTTTGCTCAGATGTGGCGAAGCGCTCAGCAATTTCCTTCACCGAAAAATCGTGGAGCATGCTTAGCAAGAACACTTCTTTCTCCTTGGGTGGCAGCGCCTGGGCCCGCGCCTGCACGGCGGCCAGCGTGTCGTGGCTCACGAGGTGGCGCAGGGTAGGCTCGGTGCTGATTTCCTGAGCGGCCCCGAAGTGCTGCAAGTGGCGGCTGCGGATGTCCGCGTCGCGGAAACGGGTGAGGATTTTCTTGCGCAATGCGCCGAGCAGGTAGCCCTGGGCGTTGGTTTGCACGTGCAGCTGGGCGCGGTTGGCCCACAGGTCGCAGAATAGCTCCTGGGTGATATCCTCGGCGTCGGGGGCGTGGCGCAACACCTTATAGGCGTACCGGTACAACTCCCGCCAGTGCGCTTCGAACAGCTGCTCGAAGGCTTGGTAGTCGTTGGTGCGGATTCGCTCCAGTAGCTCAAGTAGGGTATCAGTAGCCACAGCGCATTCTTTGCGCCAAAGGTAGAAGGCCAAACATGCGATAAGAGGGGCGATACGCAGATATCACACAGGCTTTACCGCCCGGTAACACGACCGTAACACAGCCAAAAGGAGGCGCTAGGTCCGACAACCGTTGGTAACAATTACTTGATAACGGCGAAATATATACGACACAACGCGAGCCTTCCTTTGTGGCGTCCAAAGACCTCCCGGAGCTACTCCGCCGCGAATAGCCACCGCACAACCGCTTGCGACCTACGCAGATTTAGTTCGATAAATCATTAGTAAACAGCCTTATCCGATTATACTACCACGAATCTTGTTGGTGGTTTTCGCTGATTTGCTTGCTCTGCGCGCTGATACGTTTCGGGGGTCTTTTTGTTTCCGCCACTTCTCTCTGCTTCTATGCCAAAACACGTACAGCTACGACCACACCGAGCCGCAGGCAAGCGGACGGTTGTAACGCTTGTTGCCCTGAGTCTAACGGGTTCGGCCGTGGCCGCCCGGCCCCTACCCTACTCGCACGGGCAGCCAGCAACGGAAGCGCTTCCGCTGCTGGTTGCTACCCCGGTTACCGGCCGCATCACCGACAAAGCCGGCCAGCCCCTACCCGGCGTAACCGTGCTGGTGAAGGGCACCAACACCGGCACCACCACCGACACAGACGGCCGCTTTCAGCTGACAGTAGAAGACCCCGCCCAGGCGGTCTTGGTGGTATCATTTATCGGCTACGAAAAGCAGGAGCTGCGCGTGGCCGACCAAACGGACTTCGCTATTACGCTCTCCGATGCCACTACTGGTCTGGATGAGGTGGTCGTAATCGGCTACGGCACAGCGAAGCGCGAAAACGTGACCACGGCCATTGCCACCCTACCCAACCCCGAAAAACAGGCCCAGCGCCCTATCTCCACGGTGCAGGATATGTTGCAGGGCAACGTGGCCGGTGTGACGGTGGTGCAAAACGGCGGCGACCCCTCGGCCACGGCGCGGGTAGTAATTCGCGGGGCGGGCTCGATTAATGCCGAAGACCCACTGTATGTGGTGGACGGCATGCCTTACTACGGCGGGCCGATTAACCCCAACGATATTGCCAGCCTCACAGTGCTGAAAGACGCCGCCGCGGCCGCCATCTATGGCGCGCAGGCTGCGTCGGGTGTCATCGTCATCACCACCAAGAGCGGTAAGGCCGGCGTGCCCCGCGTGACTATCGACACGTACCAGGGCTGGCAGTCAGCCTACAAGCTGCCCCACGCCCTGAACGCCGCCGAGCAGGCCGCCGCCTACAACCAAGCCGCCGACAACGCCGGGGTAGGCCGCCCCGCCGCCCACGACGCCACCAAGAACCCCTGGGGTCAGATCACGCGCACCGACTGGATTGACGAGATTTTCCGCACCGGCAGCATCTACAACCTGAACGCCACCGTGAGCGGGGGCAACGAGCGCGGCCGCTTCCTGACCTCCTTCGGCTACCACAACCGCGAGGGGTTGCTGCTGAATACCAATCTGAAGCGCTACACCCTGCGCCTGAAATCGGACTACGACATCAGCCCCAAGATTACGGTGGGCCAGAACGTGTACGTGAACCAGCGCAATGCCCGCGGCACCAACACCAGCAGCAGCTATTCAGGGAGCATCATCAACGCCATTTACATGCCCTCGGCAGCGCCCGTGCGCAACGAGGACGGCACGTTTGGGGGCGTTACGCCGATGTCGCCGGCACCGGAGTTTAAATTTGCCGGTGCCTACGGCGACGTGTACAACCCGGTGGCCCTACTGGAGCGTCCTACCGTGAACAGCCCGTTGCTGAACCTGAATGGCATTGGTTACGTGGAGTACAACCCGCTGAACAATCTGAAATTCCGCAGTAGCTTCAGCCTGGATTTGCAGCGCGAGTCCTACAAGCGCTTTGATCCGCGCATTCCGGAGCCGGGCCGCTCCAACACCATGAACTACCTGACCCAGAGCCAGGGCGACCGGCGCCGCTGGATTTGGGACAACCAGGTGAGCTACCAGAAAACGCTGGGCAAGCACTTCTTCGACCTCACGGCCGTATACTCGGCCCAGCGCACCAACTACGAGTACTACTCGGTTCAGGCGCAGAACTTCGACCGCGAAGACGACTGGTACCAGTACATCGGCAATGCCAAAGAGTTTGTGCAGCGCCCTACCAGCGACGTGTGGCAGGACGCCCTGACCTCGGCCATCGGCCGCCTCACCTACAGCTACGACGACCGCTACTTCCTGACCGGCAGCGTACGCCGCGACCAAACCTCGCGCCTCTCGCGCTATAATTCTGACTACTTCCCGGCCATTTCCGGCGCTTGGAAGATTTCTTCGGAGTCGTTTTTCCAGGTAGCGCCGATTCAGACGCTGAAGCTGCGCGGCTCGTGGGGGCAGATCGGCAATATTCAGTCGGTGGCCTACTACGCGTATAATGTGCCGCTCGTAACGGGTCAGTCCTACCTAGGCAGCACGCCGGGGTACAGCACGGGCTATTATATTAATAAGCAGTCGAATCCCAACCTGAAATGGGAGCGGTCCGAGACGTTTGACGTGGGCCTGGACGTGGGTATGCTGGATAATCGCCTGACAATCACCGCCGATTACTTCCAGAAATACACCCGCGGCCTGATCTTCGCCGTGGCGCCCAACACCAGCGCCGGGGTAGGCGAAGGCGCTACTTCCAACGTGGGCACTGTGCTGAACAAGGGCGTGGAGCTGGGTATTGGCTACAACGACCAGGTAGGCGACTTCCGCTACCAGCTGAACGGCAACATTGCTACCCTCAAAAACCGCGTGCAGGACCTCGACGGCTACGGCGCCGACTTCATCCAGCACGGCGACAACGTGCGCAGCCAACTCTACCCCTACCGCTCGGCGCCGGGGCAGCCGCTGTATTCTTACTATTTGATTCCCAACGAAGGCCTGTTCCAGTCGGCGCAGGAGGTGGCGGCCTACACCAACGGCGAGGGCAAGCAGATTCAGCCCAATGCCAAGCCCGGCGACCTGAAGTTCCGCGACGTGAACGGCGACGGCCGCATTGACGACAACGACCGGGTATACAAAGGCAACGGCATGCCCAAGCTCACCTACGGCCTCACGCTAGGCGGGCAGTGGAAAGGCTTCGACCTGAGCATGTTCTGGCAGGGGGTGAGCGGCGTGGAGCTGTTCAACGCCTATAAATTCTCGACCTACAACGCCGGCTTGCAGGGCTACAACCTCGACCGCCGCGTGCTGAACGCCTGGACCCCGGAAAACACCGACACCGACATTCCGCGCCTCTCCACCAACGACGCCAACCAGAACTTCAGCCGTGTATCGGACTGGTACCTGGAAAACGGCTCCTACCTGCGCCTGAAAAACCTGAGCATCGGCTACACCCTACCCGCTGCCCTTACGGACCGCGTGCGCACCGGCGCTAGCCTGCGCTTCTACGCCACCGCCGAAAACCTGGTGACCTTCACGCAGTACTCCGGCCTCGACCCTGAGGTAGGCGGCATCGGCCTCGACGTGGGCACTTACCCCCTGCCCCGCACTTTCACCATTGGTTTGAATTTGGGGATTTAGCAGTCACCCCACCCCCCGGCCCCCTCCCCTCCGGGAGAGGGGGAGCCTGACGATTCGACTGTTAGCTATTAGTTATTGGCTGCTAGCTCTTGTTCAACGAAAAGCTAACCGCTAGCAGCCATCAGCTAATAGCTCCGGTAAAGGCTCCCCCTCTCCCGGAGGGGAGGGGGCCGGGGGGTGGGGTCCACACCAGCACAACTCTCATGAAACGCACATACGCTACCCTCCTCTTCACCTCGCTCCTCCTCGGTGTCGCTACCAGCTGCCAGGACGAGTTCACCGACCTCACGCCCCAGGGCACTATTACGGACGCCAACTTCTGGAAAACCGACGCCGATGCTGTGGCCGCTTCCAACGCGCTGTACACCTACATGCGCGACGACGACATGTTTGGGCGCGGGTTTTTCTGGCTGATTAATGCCTCCGATGACATGGTGACCGGCCGCGTGCGGGCCACCGCTGCCAACGTGCGCAACTTCACGGCCACCGGCAACGAGGGCGACACCAACAAGATGTACGGCTACTCCTACCGGGTTATCCGCCGCTGCAACGAGATTCTGAAGAACGTGCCCGGTATGAGCATCAGTGAGAGTCTGAAAAACCGGGTGCTGGGCGAAGCCTATTTTATGCGGGCCTTCACCTACTTCCACATTGCTACCCGCTACGGCGACCAGCGCGCCGGCGTGCCCATCGTGACGGTAGACAACATGGACCAAAACGAGTTTCCGCGCCCCGCCAGCGTGGTAGAAAACTACCAGTTGATGGAGCAGGACTTCAAGAAAGCCGCTGAGCTGCTGCCGCTGGTCACCGCGTATTCCGGCGCCGATTTGGGTAGGGCGCATAAGGACGCAGCCATGGCTTATCTCACCAAAACCTACGCTTTCTGGGCGCAGTACGACAAGAGCAAGTGGGCCGAAGCCGAGAAGGCTGCCGATGCCGTGGCCAATTCCGGCTCGGGTAGGGCACTGCTGAACACCGGCCAGCCGCAGCAGGACTTCCACAGCGTGTTCACCATCCCGAACAACTGGTCCTCGGAGTACATTTGGTCGGTGGTGTCGGGCAAGCAAGATGGCAGCATTTTGCCGGGCGTGCTGCTCGAAAACAAGGGCTGGGGCCAGTACAACGGCTGGGGCTACTTCCAGCCTACCCTGGAGTTGTACCAGGAGTTTGAGGCCAACGACCCGCGCCTGAAAGCCACTATTCTCACCTTCGGCGACGAGTTTACGTACCTGGGCGCCACCAAGCGCTACTCGTCTACCAACTCGCTCACGGGCTTTCAGTTCAGCAAGTACATGCAGCCCTACGAAACGCCCGTGGCTGCCCACCTGAACGCCAACGGCGACAAGCCCACCACCGACCTGAACGTGCCGCTGATGCGCTACGCCGAGGTGCTGCTGCTGAAAGCCGAAGCCCAAATCATGCAGGGCAAAAGCGGCGACGCGGCCCTAAACGCCGTGCGTAGCCGTGCTGGCCTGGCCCCCAAAACCGGCGCTACCCTCGCCGACCTCAAGCACGAGCGGCGCGTGGAGCTGGCCGGCGAGTTTGCCGACCGACACGCCGACCTCGTGCGCTGGGGCGACGCTCAGGCCGCCTACGCCAAGCCCCAGCATGGCCGCCAGTACGCCGACCAATCTAATCCTGCTTCCACTTATAAGGTAGTAGAAGTGTGGCCCGCCCGCACTTTCAACCCCGCCATCCACCACGTGTGGCCCATCCCCCCTACTGACCTTGCCAACTCAAAGATTGCGCAGAATCAGGGGTGGTAGATGCCCAAACGTTGTAGACTCGATTGATGTAGAGATGCATACTTGCGTCTCGTCGTTGAACGTCACCGCTCAGATCGTTCAACGGCGAGACGCAAGTATGCATCTCTACATCGTTCTTATGCAGTACATGATAAAAACCATTGCCTCCGCCAGCCTAAGCCTGCTGTTCGTCACCGCCGTCCACGCCCAAACGCCGCGCTTTCAACCCGCGCCACCACTGGAGCAGGGCCATTCCCACAACGACTACTGGCGCCCGCACCCGCTATTTGATGCGTTGCAGCTTGGTTTTAAGAGCGTGGAAGCCGATGTATTCTTGATTGACAGCACCTTGCAGGTAGGCCACGAACGCGCCGCCCTACACCCCAGCCGAACCCTGCAAAGCCTCTACCTCGACCCGCTGCGCCAACTCAACGGTCAGTTCTACACGAAGCCCGCCGAGCTGTGGCTGTATGTCGATTTCAAGAACGACGGTCCTGCTACCTACGCCCGGCTGCATCAGATCCTCAGCCGCTACCGCAACATGCTGTCTACCCCGCAGCAGCCGCGGCCCAGTGGAGTGCGTGTGATTCTCACCGGCGGCTACCCTCGTCAGCAAATCCTGGCTGACCCCAACCGACTGGTGTTCCTCGATGGGCAACTGACTGATTTGCAGCCGGAGTTAGCGGCCAATATTCCCGCCGTGAATGGCAACTGGAAGAAGACTTTTCAGTGGGACGGGGTAGGGCCAATGCCCGCTGCCGAAGCTGCCCGCCTGCGCCAACTCAACAACCATGCTGTGCGCAGTGGTCAGAAAATACGATTCTGGGACCTGCCTGCCGCCACCGCCGCCCAGCGCCAGGCTGTATGGCGCGAGTTGCTGCGCTACCCCGCCCTACTGGTAGGCGCCGACGAGCTATCGGAGCTAAAGCAAGTTGTTGACAACCAACGCGGCGCGGCTTCGCGCAAGTAGAGCAGCTTTGCTCTGAAATCCTTATCCCTCCTTCCTTATACATCATGCATTCTTTCCGTCACTTCCTGCTATTCAGCAGCCTTGGCCTATGTGCGTGCGGGTCGTCCCAGTCGCCGCCGTCCCGTAGCGCCATGATTGAGGCCATCAAGCACCTACCCGACCAAGCCACGAAGGCCGATGAGCCGCTGTATAAGCGCGAGTATCAGTCGCCTGACGCCTACCCTGTGCCAGACCTGGTGCCCTATGCTGGTCCGCGCAAGCCCATTAAGAACATCATTCTGATGATTGGCGACGGCATGGGACCGGCGCAGGTTACGGGCGGGTTGCTAGCCAACCACGGCCGCTTATTTATGCAGCAGGCGCAGGCCACGGGCTTTAGCATCACCCAAAACCAATACGGCAAGATTACTGACTCGGCAGCCAGCGCTACAGCTATGGCTACTGGCCACAAAACCTACAACGCTGCCATTGGCGTGGACTCGCTGGGGCACGAGTTTCGCTCTATTATGTGGGATGCGCGGGAGCATGGCAAATCCACCGGCATGGTAGTGGCCTGCGAGCTGACCGACGCTACCCCCGCCTGCTTCGCCGTGACCCATCCCAACCGCAACGACCAAGAAGCCATTGCTGCCAAGTACCTTTCAGCTCCCATCGACTTCATGTACGCCGGCGGCCTGCGCTACTTCACCCAGCGCCAGGACCACGCCGATTTGCTACCGCAGTGGCGCCAAAAAGGCTATCAGGTAGTCACCAAACCTAGCGACATAGCTACCATCACCGGCCCCAAAGCCGTGGCCCTGCTTGCCGAAAATGGCCCACCAGCTGTGGCCGAACGCACCGCCGCCTACATCAACCAAGGCGTGGACAAGGCACTGGAGGTGCTCAGCAAAAACAAAAATGGCTTTTTTCTGATGATTGAAGGCTCGCAGATCGATGACGCCGGTCACTTCAACAACGCCACCCAAAACGTGCAGGAAGTACTGGACTTCGACCAGCAGGTAGGCAAGGCATTCCGGTTTGCGGCCGCCAACGGCGAAACCCTCGTCATTGTGACGGCCGACCACGAAACCGGCGGCTATAGCATTGTGGGCGGCAGTTCAGCGAGCGGCAAGATAGCGGCCAATTTTGCTACCAATAAGCACTCCGCCGTGATGGTGCCCGTGTTTGCTTATGGAGTAGGCAGCGAGTTATTCACGGGTATGTATGAGAACACCGAAATCTATTATCGAATTAAAAAAGCACTAGGCTGGAATACGGTTGAAAATAATTGATTTCGAACTTATTCAAAAAATCTATTTAGATATAGTTAAAACACCATCTGAGCTTGTCGAAGCATGGCGCTTTAACTATATCTAAATAGATTTTTATTTATCAAATTATGATGATTCTCAAGAATGTTTATTGTTTAAATAATATAAAATACAATAGAGTAAGGATAGTAAAATAGATATTTGCTCAAGCTCTATTCTATTCACCTTTCAAGCGCTTGAGTATGAAACGTTCCTTACCCTTCCTTTCCGCCATTGCCGCCACGCTATCGTTGGCTTCTTGCGACAAGCAGGAAATTATGGCCCCTGCTGCCGGGCCCGGCGCCACTGCTACTACCCAGTCAGCCGTGGCCTACTCCCTGAATAACTGGATGGGAGCCGTTGACGCTAACCTGTCTCTGTCGCAATTGAGCATTCCTGGCACCCACGACTCGGGGGCACGGTTTGAGCCGATTTCTGGTACGGCTAAATGCCAGACCTTGACCATCGGGGAGCAGCTCACGGCTGGGGTACGCTTCCTCGACATCCGCTGCCGCCACATCGACAACAGCTTTGCCATTCATCACGGTGCTGTGTACCAAAACCTGAACTTCGATGATGTGCGTGCGGCCTGCCTGGCCTTTTTACAGGCCAACCCTACGGAGTGTATCATCATGTCAATCAAGGAGGAACACACACCCAGCAACAATACCCGCACCTTCGAGCAGACGCTGAACACCTACCTGCAACAGAACCCCGACAAGTGGTACCTGAGCGCTACCGTGCCCACGCTAGGACAAGTGCGCGGTAAGATTGTGCTGCTTCGTCGCTTCTCTGCTACTACTACCCCGAAGGGCATCGACGCTACCGCCTGGGCTGATAATACCACCTTCAGCATCAATACGGCGCAGGCGCAGCTGAGGGTACAAGACCAGTATAAAGTGCCCGACAACGCCGCCAAGTGGACGGCTATGACGACCCTGCTTAACGAGGCCAAGGCCGCGGCGCCTGGCCGCCTCTACCTCAACTATGCCAGCGGCTACAAGCCCGGCTTGTTTGGCATTCCCAACATCAACACGGTGGCCAACGATATCAACCCGCGCGTTTCCACCTTTTTCAGTGCACAAACTACCGGGCACTTCGGCATTATCCCAATGGATTTCGCAGAGGCCAGCCGAAATAATTTAATTGTTAAGACCAATTTCTAACAGAATTTTAAAAGCACGTTACGTGTATTAGAATATATACACGTAACGTGCTTTATTATTTCATTATCACAAAGTCAATTAATTACTAATAAATAATCAATTGTAAAAGAAAAAAAGCCATGCAAAATATTTTGTTTCCTTCCTGCCCGCTCACGACAACAGATAAGCCCGCGCCGCTTTCTGCGCCGCCGCAGCCTACTACCATACGTCGCCTCCTGAGCATTTCTATGGCACTACAGCTAAGTGGAGCGCCTGCCCCTACCGCCGCCACCCGAATTTTGCTGGCCCGCTACGTGGCCGGCCACCTCTCCCTCACCGACATCTTGCCTGAGCTCTGGTAGAGTGGTCCGGCCACGCCTGTTAGCCTATGTACCGAGTGAGAAGTCGAATACCACCCGGGAGCCATCGGGCGCAATGGCCAGCACCTGAATGATGCCGTTTTGGGCGGAGAGCAAGGCCCGATCTATATCCTGGGGGCTGTCAACGGTTTTGCCATTGATGAAGGCAATGATGGTACCGCTGGGAATCCCTACCTGGTCGAAGAAACCGCCCCGCCGGACTTCCTTTACCAACACACCTGCCTGTAGGTTCAGTTGCTGCTTTATAGCATCGGGCACGGGGGCGAAACTGGCCCCGAGCTTGTTGTAGATTTTTTCCAGATCGGCGTTGCCCCTGGCCGTAGCGGTGGCTTCTTCGCCTTTGAGCGTGGCCGAGGTAGTGCGGCGCTGCTTGTCGCGCAGATACGTGAGCTTCACCACATCGCCGGGCCGGTGCCGGGCAATCCTTTCCGAAAACTCAGCCGACGAATTCAGCTGCACACCGTCGATGCTCTGGATAACGTCGCCTTCCTGCAAGCCGGCCGCAGCCGCCGCGCTGTTGTCGAGCACTCCTGTTATATAGACACCCTTCACCACGCCCGGTTGAAGCCCCTGCTGGAGCAAATACTGCGCTTCGACGGCCGGCGCCGGGAACGACACGCCCAATAAGCCCCGCTTCACGGTACCGTACTTGCGCAAATCACCCAGAATTTTGCGGGCCAGGTTCACGGGGATGGCAAACGCGTAGCCGGCGTAGCTGCCGGTTTGCGAGGCAATAGCCGAGTTGATGCCAATCAGCTCGCCATCGGTATTTACCAGCGCACCGCCACTGTTTCCAGGGTTAATGGCCGCATCGGTCTGAATAAACGACTCGATGCCGGTGTTGCCGGAGGGTGCCGCGTAGCCGTTCTGGCTGGGCCGATTGATGATGCCGATGCTGCGGGCCTTGGCACTCACAATGCCAGCCGTAACCGTGGTGTTCAAGGAAAACGGATATCCTACGGCCACTACCCACTCCCCTACCTGCACGTTGTCGGAGTTGCCTAACCGGATGCTTGGCAGGCTATCGGCCTCTATTTTGAGTAGGGCCAGGTCGGTGTTCGGGTCGCGGCCAATTAGCTTGGCCGGGAACTGCCGGTTGTCGGGCAACACTACTTCAATCTGCGAGGCGTTTTCTACCACGTGATTATTGGTGGCAATGTAGCCGTTGCCGGTAATCAACACCCCCGAGCCGGACGCCATAGCTGGCCCACGCCCCGAGGGTGCACCGTAGCCCTGTCCAACCCCGGTGGAATAGCTACCGGAACCTTCGTAAGTAGTTTTGATGTGGACTACCGCCGGCGTGGCGGCCTTGGAAGCCTTTACGAAGTTACCCATGCCGCCGGAGGTTGCACTGGCAGGGGTGTCGTCTGACGTGGGAGTGGTTCTTACGGTATCGTCTGCAAAAAACGCGGTGGTGTTGCGCTCGTTGGTATCCCTGCTCTCCTCCTGGTCTTGTCTGTTGGTGCAGCTTACAGCTGCTAATTGCGCCAGGTAGAGGCTACTAAGAAGTAAAATAGTCGCTGATTTTCTCATGAAATTGGTGCTGTGTATAGCCCTGAAACCTCCTGTCTGACTCGAGTGCCAAGCAAGAGTTACCCATACCTGCGATAGAGGCTAACCATCTGAACGCAATTTCTTCTATATAGGGTGCGTCTGTTAGATAAGGTAGGGAAGCACTATTCAGCATAGGTAAACAGCTTACAATTATCTTTTTCAACTATAAAGTACAGTCTACCAACATAACAGAGCCAGAAGAAACGGGTTCGGGAGATACGTACTATAACTCCCTGTGTATAAGCATACAAACCTTTATACAAGAAGTCACTATTCTAAGGAGGCATCTACTTAATAAAGCGTAAATAGACGAATAATGAATATTATTATAATACAATTACAACTTGATTTATAGATAGTTAGAAGCACTTAAATGTTATCCTTATATAAAGTAGTCTATTTTTTCTCTAGTTCCTGCAACCTATTAGAACTAATCAAGTATATGGACACAGATGTTGAATCAATATGATTTATCACAGATACTATTCTAAAGTCAAATATAATAGTCATATTTTTTAACAAATAAACTATATTTGCCTCAGTATTAGTGATTCATCATTAACAGTACTACTTCCGACCTTTCCTTAGTCCATACCACCCAGGATTGCTTCAGTCGCCAACCTTTCATTTTGATGTATGGAACGTTACACTTACTACAGTAACTCACAAAGGCTCATTTTACCCATCGTTGACAGCCTGATTATTTTCGGGGTTTTTCGCTTGACGGCGCACCAACTGCTAGGCACCTGGCAGTTCGACGGGTACTACTCGCTATTTTTTGCGGTGTTTGCCCTGCTCTGGTGGATTATCTCGGGTCAGTACGCTAATATCTACCGCGTCGACCGGCTGATTTCTTACCCGGAGAAGCTGCGCAACCTGCTACTGGCCTTCATGATTCATGCCGCCGTGCTGATGTCCGGCGCTCTGGTTTTGAAGGTATACTGGCTGCCCATGTCCTACCTGATGGCCATGTATGGCGCTATGATGGTGGGTATTGTAGCAGGTCGTTTCCTGCTAGCCTTCTTGCGCCGCACCTACCAACAGCATTTTGCTCGCCCGCACAGCCGCTTCGTTATTGCGGGCACTAGCAGCAGCGCCCGGCAGCTTCAAGAGTTCTTGACCGTGCACGACCCAGTAGGCAACCAGTTCATGGGCTTCTTCACCGACGATACTGTGCCCCAGGGTATGGAGCACATGATGCGCGGCGGCGTTGATAACCTGAAGGACTTCTGCAAGCAGAATCAGATTGACGAAATCTACTTTGCTATGCCACTGGACCAGCACGACCTGATCCAGGACCTCTCGGGCTTTGCCGACGACCACTTCATTTCTTTCCGCATTATTCCTGACTTCCAGGGCACCATGCGGCAGGACATCAACGTGTACTACTACAACCACCTGCCTATTCTGACCGTGCGTCAGCATCCTCTAGGCTTCCGGCCCAACCAGTTGATGAAGCGTGCCTTTGATATTGCCTTCTCGGGTGCGGTTATCTTGCTTGCTTTCCCGATCATCATGCCTATCCTGGCGCTGATCATTAAGCTGGATTCGAAAGGCCCTGTGTTTTTCAAGCAGATGCGTCCCGGCAAGCGGAACCAGCTATTCCCATGCTACAAGCTGCGCACCATGCGCACGGATATGGTAGTGGAGCTACAGGCAACGAAAGGTGATGCTCGTATCACCCGTGTAGGTCAGTTCTTGCGCAAGACCAGTCTCGACGAGCTGCCACAGTTCTTCAACGTACTGCTGGGCCACATGTCGGTGGTAGGACCACGCCCTAACATGGTGTCGCAGCTGGAAGAATACTCCAAGCAGATTCGCACGTATCCGATGCGCCACACCGTAACGCCGGGTATCACGGGCTACGCTCAGGTAAACGGTTACCGCGGCGAGACCCGCGCCGATGGCGCCATGGAGAAGCGCGTGGAGTACGACCTGAAATACGTAGAGAACTGGTCGTTCCTACTCGATCTGAAAATCATTGGTAAGACGGTTTGGAACATGGTACACGGCGAAGAAAACGCCTACTAGATTTCCTGCGCCTCCTGCTTTCGTATGTTACCCAAACGTCTTGTTTTAAATTCCGGCATCTCTACGGGCACTTTCCCAGAGTTTGTCGACACCATTCTGCAATTGGGCGCGGCCCGCACCTCGGCCTACGTATGTTGCGCTAATGTGCATATGCTGGTAGAAGCCCACCGCGACGCTGAGTTTCGCCAGGTACTAGCCGATGCCGATGTAGTAACGCCCGATGGCAGCCCCGTAGCCGGGGCCGTAGGGTGGTTCCACGGCAAGCGCCAGGAGCGCGTGGCTGGTATGGACCTCACTCCTGCCCTACTAGCCGAAGCTGAACGTCGTGGGCAATCGGTGTACTTCTATGGTACTACGGATGCCGTCCTAGCTAAAATCAGGGAGCGGATTGAGCGTGAGCTGCCTAATCTGCGCATTGCGGGTATGGTGTCTCCTCCCTTCCGCAAGCTGACGCCAGAAGAAGAAGAAGCGCACGTAGCTGCCATCAACGAAGCTGACCCCGACCTGCTCTTTGTAGCCTTAGGTTGCCCGCGCCAGGAAAAATGGATGGCCGCCCATCGGGGCCGTATCAAAGCCTGCATGCTGGGGGTAGGACAAGCCTTCCTGACCTACGCTGGCCTGGAGCAACGCCTACCTGCCTGGGCACGGCGCTTGTGGCTGGAATGGGCCTACCGCCTGTGGCTGGAGCCGCGCCGCCTGTGGCGCCGCTACTTGGTTACCAACTCACACTTCATCTACCTGATAGCCCGCAAGGCACTAGCCCGTAGCTAGATAATAGGTATTCTACCTCTCTGAGTAGACACAAAAAAAGGTCGTCCGTTTGGACGACCTTTTTTTGTGTAGCTATTGGTTGATTAGCGGCTAATCACCAAGCGCTTGGTGTAGTTGTGCCCAGGACCAGCCACACGCAACACATAGTTACCAATTGGCAGGTTTGCCGTAGACAGTGGCAAGTAGTTACTGCCACTCACCACCGACTGCACGTAATGCGCTATTTCCTGACCTTGCAAGTTGAGTATGCTGATAGTGACACTACCTGCTTGCTCGAAGGGAGCAGCAATGGTCGTCTGCACGTTGGCTGGATTCGGGAAGACGCTGAATTCCGTTACGCTTGCGGCAACATTGCTTTCGGCACCCGTAACGGATAGTCCCGAGACGGTGCTGTTGCTGCTGCTTACGGCGCTAAAGCTGTTCTGTACGCGTACTAGCTCCACATCGTCAAAGTAGAGCCACTGCCCGCCGGCACCGGCCTTCGAATATACGCCTACCTCGCACTGCCCGTTTGTAACTTGAATGCCGCTTATTTCTATCTGCGTCCAGTTGTTGTTAGCACCGATATTAGCCGTGCGCGCGGCCCCGCCGTAGTTCCGGGCCTGTAGCTGTACAGTGTTCTGCCCGCCGCTGCACTTGGCCCATACCCGCAAGGTATAGGTACCGTCGGCTAGTCCACTCACCATCTGGTAAGTATACACCTCGTAGGCCTCGGGCCGGTAGTGTGTGGCGTGGTACAGCCCCGAGTGTGCCCCCGGATAGATTTCTGTGTAGTCGGCGTTGTCGCTGCTGCCGTTGCCAGGCGTCGTGCTCCAGCGGCTAGGGGTTTGGGTAGGGAATAAGTTGTCATCGAAGCTTGCGTTCAGGACAGTGTTGCTACCTTCGCTGGTGCCACCACTGGTCTGCGCTACGAATTCCACGTCGTCGAAGTAGATCCACTGCCCACCGCCATCAGCGTTGGAGTAGAAGCCAATCTCGCACTCGCCTTTGCTGACGGTGATGTCCCTTATCTCGACCTGCGTCCAGTTGCCGCTCACTCCGCCGTTGGTGGCCCCAATGCTGACCGTGCGCTGGCTGCCGCCATAGTTCTTCACCAGCATTTGTGCTGCGTTCTGTCCGCCGGCCCCTTTCACCCAGGCGCGCAGTGTGTACTGGCCCGCGGGCAGGTTGCGCAGGGTCTGGTAGGTGTAGACCTCGTAGCTACCCGGCCGGTAGTGCGTGCCGTGGTAGGTGCCCGTGCGGGCCGTGGGGTAGGTCTCGGTGTAGGAGGCGTTTGTGCCCGTGCCGTTCCCGGTCCACGTCTGCCAACCCGTAGGCGACTCCGTGCCCCGGCCATCGGCGTCGAAGCTCGGGTTCACCACGTAGTTGCTACCCGTAGACGGCGCCGGCGCGCTTGGTGTAGGTAGTACCACTGTGCCCACTACCGTAACTGTTACGGCGCTGGAAGTGGTAGTAGCCCCGTCATCGTCCGTTGCTACGGCCGTTAACGACAGCGTACCAATGCCAACTGGCTTCCAGCTAAGCTGATAAGGCGCCGATGTCTTCTCTCCTATCTTAGTGGTGCCACTATAGAATTCTACCTTTCTAATAGAGCCGTCCGAGTCGCCGGTGTTGGCCGTTAGCGTTAGAGAATTGCCGAGCGTCAGGTTGTTGACTGTAGCGCTCAGGCCTACTTTTGGAAATACGTTGGGTACTGCAGGTGTGCCAGATTGTGCCACAAACTCCACGTCGTCGAAGTAGATCCACTGCCCACCGCCACCGGCGTTGGAGTAGAAGCCAATCTCGCACTCGCCTTTGCTGACGGCGATGTCCCTTATCTCGACCTGCGTCCAGTTGCCGCTCACTCCGCCGTTGGTGGCCCCAATGCTGACCGTGCGCTGGCTGCCGCCGTAGTTCATCACCCGCATTTGTGCTGCGTTCTGTCCGCCGGCCCCTTTCACCCAGGCGCGCAGTGTGTACTGGCCCGCGGGCAGGTTGCGCAGGGTCTGGTAGGTGTAGACCTCGTAGCTACCCGGCCGGTAGTGCGTGCCGTGGTAGGTGCCCGTGCGGGCCGTGGGGTAGGTCTCGGTGTAGGAGGCGTTTGTGCCCGTGCCGTTCCCGGTCCACGTCTGCCAACCCGTAGGCGACTCCGTGCCCCGGCCATCGGCGTCGAAGCTCGGGTTCACCACGTAGTTGCTACCCGTCGATGGTGCTGGTACACTCGGCGTGGTATCTTCATCCCCATCCTCGGGTCCGACGGTGATGTTGCGTTGCTGTAGCTTTTGCTGCCAGCGCACGTCCTCGCCCCGCTCCGTGTCCACCGTCACCGGGTTGGGCAAGGCCTCCACCGCGCAGCTCGCGCACGCCCCCGGGCTCACGTCCTGCCGGCCGTTCTGCCCCCCCTTGCTCATGTACCCCACCACCGTGCGCTCCACCCGGTTGTTGAAGAACACGTTGCCCGGCAGCTTGTAGTAGTTGAAGATCGAGGTGCCCGCCCACGTGCTCGGCAAACGCGTGCCGTCCGCCAAGAGCCCGCTCGTAACCAGCCGGTTGTCGTGGTAGTAGATGTCGTGGCCCGCGGCAATGTTCATGGCCGCGTTGCACGTGCTCACGAACTGGTTCTCGTACGCCTCCACAAACGCCGTCACCTCCGAGGCGTTGCCGTTGCCGTCCGTGGTCATGCCCGTGCCCGTGTAGCCCGTGCCCGTGGCCGGAAACGGGTAGGCCCCGAACACGAAGTTGTTGTGCACCCGGATCGGGCTGCTGCTCGTGCCCGAGCTGGCGTACAGGTTGATGTTGTCCTCCACCAGGCTCTGGTTGGCCGTGTTGCGCACCTCGTTGTAGCTGATCTCCACCCCGGGCAGGCTGCGCACCGTGTTCAGAATCACAAAGCTGGCGCGCGTGCTGCCTTGGTTGCCGCGCCAGCGCCCGTCGATGTTGCGCGCCTGGTTGTAGCGCACCAGCAAAGGCTGGCCCACCCCGGCCACGCCCCCACTCGTGCTCCAGCGGTCGATGTTCAGGCCGCTGGTCTGCTCGAAGTAGTTGTGCTCGATCCACAGGCGGCGCGCCCGGTAGCTGTTCACGAAGCGGCCCCGCCCCACGCCCGTGCGGCTGGGCTCCAGGCCGTAGCCGCGGCAGTTGCGCACGATCAGGTTCGCGCCCTCGCCCGAGACGATCAAATCGCCCGCCCCGGCCAGTGTGCAGTTCACCAGCTGCACGGGCTCCGTGGTGGCGATGCG
Source organism: Hymenobacter sp. NBH84 (assembly GCF_014217645.1). Classification (NCBI taxonomy): domain Bacteria; kingdom Pseudomonadati; phylum Bacteroidota; class Cytophagia; order Cytophagales; family Hymenobacteraceae; genus Hymenobacter; species Hymenobacter sp. NBH84. Next base: position 827,424 of record NZ_CP043644.1, on the reverse strand, counting down.
CACGCACGGCACCGAGCTGTCCAGGCTCCGATATGACCCACTATATACCCCGCCCTTCGTGATTGTAATAGGACTGCTATAAGTTATATTCGGAGCTTGTGCTTGCACTACCATTGGTAGCAGCATCACATATACGACGATTACAAGTCCCAGCGATAGCAGCTGATTGTACCAGCTCTTAGAGCTTCTTTTTTTGGCAGAGAAAGTAAGTTGCTTTCGCATCTGTCAAGTATAAAGTTCAACAAGCGTAGAATCCCAAATAAATCCTATTATTTAGCTTCTACAATTGTAAAGATAGTGCTGAAGATGATATTTGTATAAATCCTGAACATAGCAATAGATATATGTTGTAGCATTTTTATTGTCTATTCAACTAAGTATTTCACGCATAATAATTCCTTAATCGAAGCGGGTTATATATAAATAAAAGTAAATATTCAAAAGAGCATTTATATATGAAAACGGCCAAATAGGTGATGTTGACGCGGTAAGTCGCATCTTTTTCTCTCTATTGGAACTTAATCCAATTAAGAAAAAACCAGTAAAATCTAAAATTTAATTGTATTATTTCTTGCTGACTCAACAATAAAATTCGGCGCAATTAGCAATATTATTCGTCTAATTCGTCACGACAAATGACCAAATTTTATTACTAACTATTTTACTCGTTAAATCGTAGCAGCCTCTTGTTTCAGTAGTTGATATGCGCAAATACGAATACAACAGTTTGCAGCAAGCACGGTAATTTATTATCCGTTACGATGTTCTCTAAATTGAGCAATGACTGCAATTGTGCCGTTGTCTTCGGATGGTGAAAGACAGTCGATCTATCCTTATTACAGTGTAGCTAGCAAACCTTTACGTCCGTTGCGCTATTCTCTGGGCGATGCAAGTGTATTACTAGGCACCTGTTTCTTGCTTTTTTCGCTTGCCTCGGGTCCGACGGTGATGTTGCGTTGCTGTAGCTTTTGCTGCCAGCGCACGTCCTCGCCCCGCTCCGTGTCCACCGTCACCGGGTTGGGCAAGGCCTCCGCCGCGCAGCTCGCGCACGCCCCCGGGCTCACGTCCTGCCGGCCGTTCTGCCCCCCCTTGCTCATGTACCCCACCACCGTGCGCTCCACCCGGTTGTTGAAGAACACGTTGCCCGGCAGCTTGTAGTAGTTGAAGATCGAGGTGCCCGCCCACGTGCTCGGCAAACGCGTGCCGTCCGCCAAGAGCCCGCTCGTAACCAGCCGGTTGTCGTGGTAGTAGATGTCGTGGCCCGCGGCAATGTTCATGGCCGCGTTGCACGTGCTCACGAACTGGTTCTCGTACGCCTCCACAAACGCCGTCACCTCCGAGGCGTTGCCGTTGCCGTCCGTGGTCATGCCCGTGCCCGTGTAGCCCGTGCCCGTGGCCGGAAACGGGTAGGCCCCGAACACGAAGTTGTTGTGCACCCGGATCGGGCTGCTGCTCGTGCCCGAGCTGGCGTACAGGTTGATGTTGTCCTCCACCAGGCTCTGGTTGGCCGTGTTGCGCACCTCGTTGTAGCTGATCTCCACCCCGGGCAGGCTGCGCACCGTGTTCAGAATCACAAAGCTGGCGCGCGTGCTGCCTTGGTTGCCGCGCCAGCGCCCGTCGATGTTGCGCGCCTGGTTGTAGCGCACCAGCAAAGGCTGGCCCACCCCGGCCACGCCCCCACTCGTGCTCCAGCGGTCGATGTTCAGGCCGCTGGTCTGCTCGAAGTAGTTGTGCTCGATCCACAGGCGGCGCGCCCGGTAGCTGTTCACGAAGCGGCCCCGCCCCACGCCCGTGCGGCTGGGCTCCAGGCCGTAGCCGCGGCAGTTGCGCACGATCAGGTTCGCGCCCTCGCCCGAGACGATCAAATCGCCCGCCCCGGCCAGTGTGCAGTTCACCAGCTGCACGGGCTCCGTGGTGGCGATGCGCACGCACGGCACCGAGCTGTCCAGGCTCCGGTACGACCCACTATATACTCCGCCTTTGGTAATAACCAGTACGTTTTCTTCTTGATCCTTCTGAGCTGAGCTTTGGCCGCACGCTGGCAAGAAGCCGCAGCTTATCAAAAGAACCAAGTAGAACAGGCGCAGGTAGGACATGGACTAGTCGGTCAGAAGACCCAAAAAAAGAAGGGATGGTGGCGCCATCCCTTCGTTGTTGTTTAGTGGAGGAAGTACCCGACCACCCGCCGGGCGTAGCCGTTCAGCAGGAAGTACGGCAAGTAGGGCGCCGGGCAATTCTTCAGGGCAAAGTGGGTGAAGTTCACCATGTTGCCCCCACCCCGAATACCGAACAGATGTTGGTAGTAGCCTTTCAGACTGCGGTGTTTGCGGGTGAGCGTCTGGCCGCTTTCCTCAGGGTAGGTGCGTAGGGTAGCGTTGTAGTTGAGGTAGTTTGGGAAACCGTTGCGGCGGGCTACGCTGGTGTAATCGAAGTCGGCTAGGTAGTGCGGCAGACGCTTTTCGTCGAACAGGCCGATTTTGTCGAACACAGCTTTCGGAATCAGCAGGCCGCGGCCGGGCAGGTAGGTAACTTCGTGCAAGCCGGTCCGCTGCTCGGGGGGTAGGACTTCGAGCAAGTCGCGGCGTGTGTTGCTGCGGAAGTTCAGGGTTTCGCCGCCGTAGATAGGCTCGCCGGTGGCGGCGTCTAGCTCCAGAGCGCCCAGCACCGCCTGCGGATTGCGCTCGGCATCGAGCAGCATTTGCTCTACAAAACGCGGATCGGTCACCACATCGTTATTGAGGGTCATGACGCGGGTAGCACCCAACTCCAACGCCCGCCGAATGCCTAGGTTCACGCCTGCCGTCCAGAACAGGTTACCGTCGCCGGTTACAACTATCACTTCTGGAAACTCATCGGCCAGCATCTGGTCGGTGCCATCCGTCGAGCCATCGTCCACGACAATCGTGCGGAACGACTGGTTGGTTTGTGCCCGCAACGACAGCAGGCATTCGCGGGTAAATTCTTTGCGGTTGAAAACGGGTATGACGACGTAAAGCATTACAAAAGGGGTAGTGAGCTGTAGAGAACTAACTCTGCTTTGTGGGTTTGAGGCGACCTCAATCAGGTGTTTTTCAACACCGCCAATTGAGGTACTGCTTCTTCAATCAACTGCATGATGCGCTGACTACGGGCCGGCCAAATTTGCGTGCGGGCAAAAGCATAACCGGCTTGTCCCATCGCGACGCGGCGCTCCGGGTGGTCGTAGCAGTATTCCACGGCACGGGCCAGAGCTGTTACGGTTTCGTCGGGCGTCGTTACCGGCACCTTGATGGCAGCATCAGTGGGTATAAAATCGCGGGCACCCTGGTGGTTGAGCGTAATAATGGGTAGGCCCGCACCCATAGCTTCCAGGAACTGCGAGGCGAAGGAATCGCGCAGGCTGGCGAACATGAAAACATCGTGCGTCAGGAATACCTCCCGCACTTCGGCCCATGGCAGGCTGCCACGCCAGGTTACACGCTCCGTAAGGCCCCGCTGCCGCAGCATTTCGGATAGCTCTGCTCCTACCGGTCCATCGCCTACGATGGTCAGGTGATACGGCACCCGCGCCGCCACCTTGGCCAGCGCATCGAGCACAAGGGGTAGGGCTTTGCGGTGAATCAAGCGTCCCAGCCACAGCAAACGTAGCTGAGCGGCTGGCTCGCGCACCGGAAATTGGGCGGGCAGAAAGGATTCTGGCAAGCCTGAATCCAGGAACAGTTCTACCCGCCGGGCACCTAGTGCCTGGACTTTCTCGGCGGTTTCATTATTTGTAGTCAGTACCAACGCCGCGTGCCGGATGCTCTGGCGCACGTTTCGGTCGCTGGCCATCAGCACCCGGCTGATGGTATTGCGCATGGTTTCCGATTTAAACCAGTCGGGAATGTAGGACTGGAATGAGCGAGGCGTTTGCTGCCCGCCACCCAATGGCCCGATAACTAAGGGTTTACCTACCCGCCACAGCCACGAAGCCATTTGCAGACTACCGTAAGTAGCGTGGTGTATCAGATCGAACCCAACCGTAGCTTCCAGCTTGCGCGCTGCGCGCCATGCCTGGTACTGCCACACCATGTAGTGTAGGTACACGCCAAACTGCCACCGATAGAGGTAGTCTACCCAGCTCGGCACGGCCACGTACACGAAATGCAATCTGTCCCGATTTTCCGGCGTGGAATGCTTTGCCAAATACGCTTCTATATCGGCCCGTTCGTCGGGGCGGGTGAAGCACCATACCTCATGCCCATGCCGTAGCCACTCCTGCGTCCAGTGGTAGCCAATGCCATTTTCCCCACCCTTCGTGGGGTTGCAGGCATACGCTGAGAGCAGAACGTTCATGATGACAGGGTGTTTGCAGGCACGGCTTCCGGGGTAGGCACCGCTGATTTTGCTTTGGGACTTTGCAAGCCCGAGGCCACGGGCTTCTGCCCGGCGAAAACCCGCCGCACGATGGCCGACAAACGGCTGCGCAAAAACTCGTTGAAGCGTTTCCGGTCGCGGGGCCGGTCCAGGCGCACGTAAGCGGGGTGCTGTAGCGGGAAGCTCAGCTCCTGCGCGGGTAGGGCACCCATCATGTCGCCGTCGTCGTGGGTGTGGGTGGAGTTATTGCCGAAGCCGATATTGCCCACCAGATTCACGGCGGGCACAATGTATAGGCCTGAGTTCATGGCAATGGTATACTCCCACTGGTAGTCCCACACGTCGGGCGGCGAGGGCAGGGCCAGTACGCCGCGCATCTTGCCCAGGCGGTAGCGCTTTTCCAGCGCACTGCTGAATACACCGTCAAAAGCGCCGCTGGCAACGGCCTCTCGGAAGCCCGACAAGTGGTAATCGTACATGTCCCAGGCACGACGCCAAGTGGCCCAGCCCCAACTGTTGCGCTGTTCCGAGAAGTAGTAGGAAGGCGCACCGGGTGCGAGCGGCTGTTGGGCCTCAGAGCCAAAGTTGTTGCCGCCAATGTGCATCACGCGGGTATCGTCGCGGTAGCGAACCAGCAGCTCCTGGCAAAACCGGAAGAAGCTGGGCGAGGGCACGCAGTCGTCTTCCAGAATAATGCCTTCCGTTTCATGGCTGAAAAACCAGGTGATGGCCGTGACAGGCCCTACCCCGCAGTTCAGGTTTTTTTCCTGAAACAGTGTGAACACTTCGCAGGGCCAATCCACTTCCTCCACAATGGCGCGGGTTTCGGCGCAGCGCACGGCGTCGGTGGGGTGGTTGGGGCGTGGGCCGTCGGCGGCCACGTAGAGCCGAGTAGGTCGCGCCTGACGGATGGTATCAAATACGCGCCGGGTGGTATCGGGCCGGCTGAAAATCAGCAGCAGCACCGGTGTATCCAAAGCCGTATCAGCAGACGGAGTAGCAGAGGGGGTCATAGCAGAACAGGTAGCAGTAGCAGTCGCCCCTGGTAGAGCGATGTCGGCAGTATCTAAGCAGTGGCAGCCACAGCGGGTGCGGCAGCGGCCGTCGGCACCGAATCGCGCACGGCTTCGTACATCGCTATGGTGCGCTGGATGATGGTATCAGGATTATGCCGCTCCTGTGCTACGGCCTGGGCCTGAGTGACAATGCGCTGGCGCAGAGCCGGATCGTGGTAGAGGCGCAGGGTCTGGCGGGCCAGGCTGGCGGGCGTCAGGTCGCAGAGCAAGCCGGTTTCGCCTTCGGTAATCAGCGAGGCTACCCCACCCACGTCGGAAGCCACCACAGGCATGCCCATCAATTGGGCTTCACACACGCTATTGGGACTGTTATCGATGTAGGAAGGATGCAGCAGACAGAACGATTCGCGGCACAGACGGGCCAGGCCGGCTCCCGTCTGGAACGGGCGGCATTCCACATGCTCAGGGCCAATGTGCTGCAAGTTATATTGGGTGGCTACCGCAGCCACGTCGGCCGGCTCCAGGCGACCCACAATCACGAGGCGCAACTCGGGGGCTTGCTGGCGGATGAGGTCGAAGCCCATCAGCATTTCCTTGAAGCCTTTGATTTCCTGCTTACCCCCAACAAACAACGCCTGTGGCCGGGCGGGTTGCGGCGGCGCGGGCTTATCGGCCTCCTCAAAAAACTCGGGCCGAATGGTCTCCCAGTTATGGAAGATGCGGGCGCCGGGGCTCAGGCGCTTGGTGTGCGACTTATCCCAATCGGTGCGGCAAGAGAAGTTGTGTACCGTTGGCAGGTAGCGCTTTTCGTAGAAACCTGCCAGCGTCCACAGAAACTTCAGCATCGAAAACTTCTTGGGCACTACCTTCGCGTATTCCGACACAATGCCCTGCACCGACAGCACCATGGGCGCAGGTAGGCCGGCCGTCATGGCGGGCAGTTGCAGCTCCGAGCCGTGCAGGTGCAGCACGTCATACTCCTTATAATGCTGGCGCAGGTACTTCTTCACAATGGCAATGCGCCATTGGTAGAGCGTCAGAATATCGGTGCGCACCTTGGGCACTTTCAGGTAGATGAAATGCATGCCGTCGCGGTCGAATTCATCCACGGGCTTGTCGATGCGGTGCGTCCAGTTCAGAATGGTTAGCTCCACACCGGGCTGCCGACGCAATAGTTCTGCCAGCGTGCCTACCCACGGAACGGGGTGCGCCGCGGGCTCAGAAGGGTGAGGGTAAGGGGCAAGCCAGAGAATCTTCATAGCAAAACGAAATAATAGGCAGACAGCGGGATTAGATAGGTAGCGCCTGGGCGGGTGCCCGGCGTGGCTGCGCCGCAGACCGTGGCTGTATCGCAAGGTCGTCGGGCATGGGCTCGGCTAGAGCGGCTAACATCAGGCCAATTAGGCCATAGTGGTAGGTAGACCAGTCATAGGATGTGCCGAACACCACTAGGCTAATAAAGAAGGCCACCAGCGCGGCCATATCCGCGTCTAAAGCACGGGAGCGAAGCAAACGCCGTGTGATTAGCACAATGGGCACCAACACCACCAGCAGAACACCCACAAGGCCGAAGTAAAAAGCGCGGTCGAGGTAGAAGTTGTGGAAGTGATGACCAGTCCGGTCTTTCCACATGGGCATGTCGCTGCTGGGGTCATAGAATTGCATGGGCACTTCGAAACCTTCGAGGCGCCAGCCGGCTATGGGGCGTTCTTCTACCAACGGTATGTAGGACTCAATCTGCTTGAGGCGCCAACTGCCGGTGCCTTGCTTGTCGGCGTTAGCAATGTCATCGATACTTTGCTCAAAGCGGGTGACTACCTGCGGATTATCTAGCACCAGCATGGTGATACCCAACGACCCCAAAATGAATGGGATGACGAGAAGCATTACCATTTTGACAGGGGAGAACCGCGCTAGCCGTGCACGGCGCAGCAGCCATACATCAATCGGAATGGCGATGAACATGGCAATCCAGACCGAGCGGTGCTGCAAGAAAATCACCAGCGGCATACACACGAACACGACCAACAGCGAAGCAAGCGAGTTGCGCAGCAAATAGTTGTTTAGACTGAGTAGAATTACCAGCACAAATAGGTAGGCCGACGCAGCATTGAAACCCCGCTCATTCTCCACAAAGGCACTCAGACTCAACGACTCCCGGTGAAACAACACAAGATTACCGAGTGAAACCAGCAGGATAACCGTGCTAAGCTGTTGCATAGGTGGCAGGCCGTGACGCCGGTAGAAGCCGTAGATGCCGAAAATCATCAGCAGCACAAACAGCTTGTTGAATACGTGGGCGTACTCCAGCACCGAGCCCCAGCCGGCGTATGACTCCAGCATCATCCCGCCAATCACCAGCAATACGGCTATCAACCACTTGCGCATCAAGGGTTCGAAGTAGCGCCAGTAGAACCAGATGCTGACCAGCGACCCGGCCAACAGAGCGTATACCAGAAACTTCAACTCTCCCGGCTCCTGGTCCACCCGATCAGCTCCGAACGCAAACTCCCAGAAGGCCTTACTGGTAGCCAGTATTGCCAAGATGGGGAGGAGCGCAAGAAAGTTTAGCTTGATTTTCATGGAGTACGGAAGTATGCCGGCAAATCAGTGCGCCTCGACGGCGGGCAGGGGCTGCGCGGGAGTAGTGGCTTTTGCCGAACGGTTGGCGGTTGGGTCAGGCAATTGTCGAGCCTGCTCGAAGAAAGCCAGCGTATTAGCAAGCATCACATGGGCGTCGAAGTGCGTGCGCCCAAAGGCATGCTGCCGCTGCCGCAACTGCTCCAATTCGGCAGGATTCGTCAGTAGGTTTTGCAAGCGGCCTGCCAACTCGGCAGGCGGAGTAGCCACTGGCACCAGCGCTTCGGGGGTAGGCGCGAGTAGCTCGGGGATGCCCCCTACCGCTAGCGCCACGGCCGGGCACTCGGTAGCCATGGCTTCGAGCAACACCAGTGGGCAGTTTTCGCGGGTGGCGGCGTGCACGTAGAGGTCGGCAGTGCGCAGCAAGGCCATTATCTCGCGGTGGTAGCCCAACAACACCACGTGCTGCTCTAGGCCGGCCGCGGTAATCTGCTGACGCAGATGCTCTTCGTCCTCGCCTTTGCCTACCAGTACCAGCACAAAGTCAGCGTATTGTTGCCGGAGCGCGTTGGCTACCTGCACTAGGTAGCGTTGGTTTTTGCGTGGCTCTAGCTGCCCTACGTTTAGTATGATAGCGCGGCCGGGGAACATCGCCCGCAGGTCGGGCACGCCGGCTGGGAGGGCAGGCGCCGCGGGCGGGGTCATGGCCACACCGTTGTAGACCACGGTGGCCTGCGCATCGGCCGGTAGCCAGGGCAATGTGCGTTGCAGCACGTAATCAGACACCCCGATGAAAACCCGGGTTTTCTGCAACAGAAACGTGTACCAGCGGTGTAGGGCTCGTGCCGTGCGGCCTGAGAGGTGCAGTTGGTGCACCAACTCCTCAGCCGGATGGTCGTTGAAATGGCCGGTCACAATTACCGGCGCCTGGTCGCGCAGGGCGAGGCGGGCGGCCCACCCGCTGCTCACATCCTGGGCATTCACCACGTCGTAGCGGGCAGTGCGGTCGATGGCAAAATAGATTTCGGCCACGAAGCCTAGCTCTATTCCCATTCGGGCACCCGCCTGACCAAATAGGCCCAGCGCACGGCGGAAGGCTCCAATGGCGCGGCGCACCGCGGGGCGCAGGCTGGCCTGCGTTACCACCGTGACGGTGTGACCTTCACGCTGGAGTTGCTCGGCCAACCGCTCGTAGTGCACGCGCACCCCAGAAGGGGCTCCCGGAACCATCAACGAAGTCAGCAGAATATTCATGGCGTGAGGGAGCTGGTAAGCGGTTCGAAAGAAGGAAACAGTGGCTGCTGACGCTCTAAAAAGGTAGCATAGCGCGCTAGGCTGGCATGGATGGGAGTAGGCAGGCCCGCCACGTTACGCAGGCGGTTCAAACCTTGCTGCAAGTGTGGATGCAGCTCGCTGGAAGGCCAGCGCAGCACCACAATACCCAAGGCCAGGCCGCCCATGGCAATCTGTGCGATGAGTGTAACCAGCGCCGGGCTACCCACGGCGCGCAGCCCCAGCGACACAACCAAAATTCCTACCCCTACGGCAGCAGCGTTTAGCAGACCAGGCAAATACATGGCCAGCAGCTGCCGGTACCGGATACCAATATCATTGTGCGTGATGCGCATGTACAAGAACGTCCGCACAATTTCGCCTGTGCCGATGGCGGCGGCAATGCCCAGCAGGCCATAGTCGCGCAGTAGCCAGAACATGCTCGTAAGCAGTACCATGAACTCCAAGTTCAGAATTACTTTCTGCCGAAGGTTGGCCCGCGCATCGGCCACAATACCCGCGAACATAGTGGTCATACTCAAGGGAATAGCGAAGCACAACATCCGCAGAATCGGCACTGAGTCCATCCATTTCGGGCCGAGCAGTACCCGCACCATTTCGGGAGCGGCCACGGCTACCCCGGCACACATCGGCAGGATGAGGGTAGCCACTAGCGTGCTGCTTTTCAGATAAAGCGCCCGCACGCGCGGCACGTCTTCCTGAATTTTGCTGAATGCCGGAAAGGCTACCCGTGCCAGGCTGTTGGTAAGGAAATACATGGGCAGATACAGCAGCATGTAGGCGCGGTTGTAGATACCCAGCAGCGTACTGCCTAGCAGGCGACCAATCAGCAGCGTGTCGAGGTTGCCATTTACAAACTCCAGGAAGCTAATGACCGACACCTTGCTACCGTAGCCAAGCAACTTCGCATACGGCTCGCGGCTGAAAATGAGCTGGATAGAGTGGCGCACCAGCGCGTAGCTCATCAGGGTAGCAAACAGCTGCTGCGCTAGGCTGGCCGCAATCAGGCTCCAAACGCCCATTCCGGCCCAGGCCATCGTAATGCCTACCCCGCCGTAGCCCAAGATATAGGCTATCACATCCACTTTGGCAATAGAGTCGAAGCGCATTTCGCGCCGGAGCAAGCTGGCGGCAGTGGTGCCAATGCCTACCAGAACAAAGCCTAAGGCTTGCATCCGTACGATGGGCACTACGGCTTCGTTTTTTAGAAAAAAACACCGATAATGGTGCCAGCAACCAGGCCAGCGCCGCTACTCCAATGCTCAATCCAATGGAAGCCGTGAAGGCCGCCCGGATATCCGTCTTGCTGATTTCAGGGCGTTGCACCAGCGCGTGGCCCAGGCCCATTTCGGCAAAGTAGCTGCCGAAGCGCAGCACCACGCCCGACATGGCCACCAGACCAAACGCAGCCGGGTCCAACAGGCGCGCCATTACCGCCGTGTAGCCAATCTGCATCAGTGCGTTGGCCACAGTGGCAGCGGTGGTCCACTGCACACCCCGCACGGCTGCCGATGCTACATTGCTAGAGGTTACTGCCATTTAGTTGTGCGTTAGATAGTTGTCAGTCAGTGGTTGTCAGTTATAAGTTGTCAGGTTCAACGACAACTTATAACTGACAACCACTTAACTCACTAGCTGCCGTAGTTATAGGCTTTGGTTTTGTAGCGGTATTCGTAGGTGTTAGCGAAGTGCACATCGTTGATAACGGTGTACAACTGCTTTACCTTCTGGTCGCGATACAGCTCGTCGATTTGCCCTACCATCTCGCGGTCGGTGTAGTTCTGGCGTACCACGTATAGGTTGGCATCCAGATGCTGAAGCAGCACGAAGAACTCCGATACATAGCCCATCGGAGGAATATCTACCATTAGGTAGTCGTACTCTTCCTTAAGCAGTAGAATCAAATCTTCCAGACGCTTGGACTCCAGCAGCTCCGTGGGGTTATGCGGAATCGGGCCGCAGGCCAGCACGTCTAGGTTAGGAATATCCGTTACGATGCGAGCTTCTTCCAGCGTGCTCTGGCCACTCAGGTAGGTGCTCAGGCCCTGGGGGGCTCTGGCATCGATACCCAGGTAGGGAGCCACGGCTGGGCGGCGCATGTCGCATTCCAGCAAAATCACACGGCGGCCGCTACGGGCCAACTCGGCGGCCAAGTGCACAGAGCAGAAGGTTTTGCCCTCGCCCGGTACCGATGACGTAACGCCGATAACGCGCTTATCGAGGCCAGCCGAGAGGTATTGCAGGTTCACCCGAATCGAGCGAAAAGCTTCCACAATGGGGCTGCGTGGGTCCTGGGTCTGTACGCGGCGGTCTTTGCTAGTGCCGTGAGGAATCACGCCCAACAGCGGAATATCCGTGATGCGCGCTAGGTCTTCTTTGCCCTGCACGCGGCGGTTGGTCTTGTCGATCAGCAGCACCAGTCCGGTAGGAATAGCTAGGCCAGCCAACAGAGCCAGCAGGGCTACCAGCGGCGGCTTGGGCGCCGCTGGGCCAAGGCCGGTTTGCCGGGCCGGGTCTACTATTTTCTTGTCGGTAGTGTTGGTAGCTAGAGCAATAGCAGCTTCGTTGCGCTTTTGTACCAGAAAGCTATAGTTCTTCTCGGTAGATTCGCTCGTGGTTTGCAGCGAATTCAACTGACGCTCATTTTCGGGGGTGCTGCTCAGCTGGCTACGCACAGCGCTCAGTTGCTGGTCCAGGTCGCGCAGGGCAATTTCGGAGGTGCGCGTTAAACTACCCAGGGTCTGAATCAACTGCTCCTTAGTGGTGCTGATTTCCTCATCTAGCGCTACTACCTGCGGGTTGATGTCGCTGGCATTCACGGCTAGCACAGCGCGCTTATTGTTTAACTCTGTGAGTTGCTCAATCAAGTGCGTAACCGTAGGATCGGAAATGCCGGCGCTGCTGAGCGTAGCTACTTGCGACTTGCCGCGGTGCTGCCGCAGATAGGATAGCATACTCTCGTAGAATTTCTGATCGGTGGCCACACGAGCACGCATGGTACCCAGTTGTGCCTGCTGCTGAATATCTACGCCCGACTGCACCCCTACGTCTACTACATTCCGCGAAGCCCGGAAGGAGCTGAGGTTAGCTGTGGAGCGGGAGCGAGAATTTGACAGTTTACCAATCTCATTGTCCAGAAAAGCAATCGTCTTGCGGCCCGTCTCGTTCTTCTGATTCAGGTCGTCCTGCACGTAAGTGGTCATCAGCGTGTTCAGGAATCGCTGCTCTTTATCGGGCACACTACCCCGAATGCTCAAGAGCAGAATCCGCGACTCGTGCTCAGTGGGTTGCACTTTCAGGCGCTGTTGATAGTCAGCAGTCAGGCTGCTCATATCATTCATCCGGAAGAAATACTGCTCGCTGCCAGTGGCAGGGTAGCCCGGCTCGGGGTTGATAACAACCGATAGCAAAGGCGTGCGAAGCGTATCGCCGGCACCAATAGTCTGATCGAACTTTACGTCTTCTACCTCGCGCACCAGTTCTCCGGAAAACAACTGACGTAGCTCGCCTTTGTCGGCTTCGGCATGCACCCGGAAGCGACCATCAGCCAGCGATTCTACATAGATGGGTACTCCCGTCAGTTGTGGTTTGTCGGCCAGGGCCTGCACCTGAAACGGCACGCCTCCCATGGCGCGCTCACGCACCTTCAGCTTGCGCACCGAGTTCAGCCACGAATCGGGCACGGCGTAATAGCTTACCCCAAACGGCAGCTGCTCCAGCGTGCGGCGCACCATATCGGCCGAGGTAAGCAAGCCTACCTCGTCTTCAATCTTTACCGCGCGCTGCTTATTGTTATCAAGCAGTTGCAGCAGCTCTTGGGTTTGTTTCGAGCCGGTCGACTGGTCGCCGATCAGCATGGTAGACTGGTAGTCGTACACCGGCGATTTCACGGCCAGATACAGCCACGCACCCAAGCCTGCCAGTAGCAAGCAGCCCACAAACCACGCCCAACGCCGGCGGAGCTTGAAGAAAAGCTCGTGTAAATCTATTTCCTCCGAGAAGGCAGAACGGTTTTCCATACCAGATAGTCCTTATTAGGTTAGTAGCAATAAGTAGATAGTCCAGCGAACTTCTCTACTTGAGAATGAAGCCCAGCAACAGCACAACGGACGAGATGCCGGCGAAAACTAGGGCTAGGTTGCCGACATTGGCCCGGGTAGTACGTGCTTTCATCGGCTCCACATACAGCGCATCGTTGGGGAGCAGGTAGTAGTAGGGCGACTGTAGCAGTTTAGGGTCGGTGAGGTTGATGAGCACAACTTCCGGACCGTTTAAGGTTTGCCGCACCAGTTTCACGTTTTCGCGGTTACCAAATTCCGTTAGGTCGCCTGCCATGCCTAGGCCTTCCAGGATAGTAGCCTGCGGGTTGTAGATGAAATAGCGGCCTGGCGAGCGAACCTCGCCCAGCACCGTAATTTTGAAGCTCAGCAGCTTTACCAGCACGTTTACGTTGAGCACGTAATTGCTGATGTTCTTCTGAACCAGCGTTTGCGCCTGGCTGATATCCAGGCCCTGTACTTTCAGCTTGCCCACGGTGGGTAGGCTAATGTTGCCGTCTTCGCCGATGGGGTAGCCAGTCAGGTACAGCGTGCCAGGGTCACCGGAGTTCATGATTTGCGTGCCCGTGATATTGAACGGCTCTGTCAGCTTAGAATCGGCGCCTTGCACCCGAATACTAAGCACATCACCAGGTTGCAACCGGTAGTTGGGCCGGGGATTGCTTACAGCCACTGGGGCTTTCACAGAATAGCTACTGCTTTGCAAGTAGGGTAGCTTTTCCTGCACCACGCAGCTTTGCAGACTTACTGCCCAAACAATCAGAAATAAAAGCAGACTCGAGCGGAGTGGTAAACGCATAAACGCGGGGTAAGAAAATTGCGAAATGAGGGAGTGATTGATGACGTGCAAGAAGACTAGTAGGATTTTTCTAAATATAACAGCATCCTATCTTTATCGCTTATGTAGCAAAGTTAAGACACAAAAGGCTGCTATTTATTATTTATCGTATAAAATATATGTATATGTTAAGGTAATAAAGTAATAACACGCCTGCCCATGGTAACAAGGCCTCACACAGCACAAGTGCATAATTTTAGCTATTTCCAAGACCCATACGTGACATCCTAATTAGCGTTACATAAGATACGTTTTACTTTTAGCACCCAGATTTCGAGAGTACACGTATAGGGCACACCTTTTTTCATTTTTTGTCTCCGATAGATACTATTGATCCTCTACGCATGGCAACCTATAAATACTTGTATATCTGACAGAAAGCCAAATAGCAACCTTTTCGAAGCCTACCCCTTTCTCTTGGTAGGCACATCCACTTCATATTGCCATTACCAGTAGCAGATTAATTTTCTGCAGTTACTCAGTTTATGGATTCTACCGACGTTGTGATTGTAGGAGCAGGCGCAGCCGGACTACTAGCGGCCCGCACGCTGGCCCAGGCCGGGCGGCAAGTGCTGGTGCTGGAAGCCCGCGACCGAGTAGGCGGCCGGGTACATACTTGCACGCCGGCGGGCTTCAGTGCCCCCATAGAAATGGGCGCCGAGTTTTTGCACGGCGCGGTGCCTCTCACGCGTGCTTTGTTGGCCGAGGCCGGCCAGACGTGTTATGATTCTACCGGACGGGCTTACGCCGTGCGGCAAGGGCAACTGCGGGTAGACGACAACTTCTTCGAGCACCTGCCGCAACTGCTTGATAAGCTCCAAACACTCTCGCACGACCTGACGCTGGCCGACTTCCTGCACCAAGATTTTTCGGGGGAGGAGCACCGTGGTCTGCGCGAAATGGCCATGCAATTTGCTGAAGGCTACGACGCAGCCGACCCGACACGCGTGAGCGCATGGGCCTTGCGCGACGAGTGGGCCACGGGCGACGCCGACGACTCGCCGCGCCCTGTAGGCGGCTACGGCCCGCTGCTGGACTGGCTGGCCCAGCAAGCACAGGAAGCCGGCGCTACGCTGCACCTGTCGCGGCCGGTGCAAGAAATTCAGTGGCAGCCGGGGCAGGTACTGATTATTGATCAGCAGGGTCAGCGCTACCAGGCCCGCCAGTTATTGCTTACGGTGCCCTTAGGGGTGTGGCAGCAGCCAGCAGATCAGGCAGGTCACCTGCGCTTCACGCCCGAGTTACCCGAGTACCGAGCAGCTGCGGCCGCACTAGGCTTTGGCGTGGTTACCAAGTTTGCGCTGGAATTTCGGGAGCCTGTTTGGGAGGCCAAGATGCCCGAAATGGAGTTTCTCTTCTCCGATGCCTCCGTACCTACCTGGTGGAGTCAACAGCCCGACACACGCCCCCTACTAACGGGCTGGCTGGCTGGACCAGCCGCCGAGCGCCTGCGTCAGCATTCAGACGAGCAGTTGTTACAGCACGCGTTGGATTCGTTAGCGTATTTGCTGGATACTACGGCCGCTGCGCTCCGCCAGCAGCTCCAAGCGTGGCACGTAGCCAACTGGGGAGCCGACCCGCTAGCACGGGGGGCCTACTCCTACCCTACTGTACAGGCAGCCTCGGCCCGCGCCCTGCTGACCACGCCCATCGCCAGCACCTTGTTTTTTGCCGGCGAAGGGTTGTACGAAGGCCCAGCAGCCGGAACGGTTGAAGCCGCGCTAGTGAGCGGCCAAGAGGTGGCGCGGGCTATGCTGGCGTAGTAGCCTACCCCAGGCTTTGCAGCCAAGCATCGGCCTCCGACATGAGCGAGAAACGCTTGTAGGTTAGCTGAGCTGGTGAAATAGAAATCACGGATTGCGTTGATAACCGATGAATTGGATCATCGCCCTCCACAATGGCGCAGTAAGCAAAATTCGCTTCTGCAATGGCCCGCGGCACCCAATTGGTAGCAATCCACTGCTGAGCTTCAGCCGAAAGGGGCCGCCGGCCGCCGTGCTCCGATAGAATTTTGGTGGCCCCAGTGCGCAGCAATAGTAGCAGCACCTGCTCGTAGAATGCCTCCAAGGCCATTTGGGTGATGCGCTCGGCGCTCCAAGCCAAATGCATATACCCTATTGTATTGTAGAGCAAACGTCCCGCCTCGTTTTGATAAAACTGGGTTCCACGCGCCTGTATCAGTGTGTTCATACCTTGCAACTGCCTCCTGCGAATACCAGGAACTGGGCCTTATGTGCAAGGAGCCTGCCACCTTCATTATCGGCACTCAAATTTACACTGCCTGCAATTATGGCAGCACCGGATGGAATTGTAGGTTTTTTTGTATCCAGTGCTTGGCCTCGACAATAGTAGGCTGCGTTACGGGCTGTATCTCGTACTCTTGGCTTGCTAGTGTTTTAGCGCTGTAACTGGACGCAGCAATCTGCCCAAATACGTTTTCCGACTGCACAATACAGATATGGCGGACACCTGCGGCATAGGCACGCGGATTCCAGTCGGTATTCAGCCAGTGTTGGTCGTCGGAGGTTAGGGCACTCATCTGGCGGGTGTCGGCCAGCCAGCCCAAGGGAGAAGTTCGCTTAGACTCTTCTTCATAGCAGACCAACGCTTCGTTCATCATAGACTGAAACTGCTGTCGATTAGCGAAAGAATGCCACTGGGTGGTGATGCAAGGCACCTCCGGATCGAACAGCACGGAACCATAAGAATAAGCAGCCAGTGTAATATCAGCCATGAGAGGAGCAAGTAATAGGCCGGTCTTGGCAGCCGGGTGGGGTAGGGCAATAAATAGAAGCGCAGGAGCGCTACCTACGCTCGTATTTGCATAAGGTTACAGTAGGAGATACTGTAGCGCTTACTGCGCGCCCAAATTGTCGGCAATCGTGCGTACAGCTTCGCTTAGATACGTGGGCACCTCGGCAGTAGGTTGCAGCAGGCGCAACAAGTAGAGGTACTTACGGCGGCCATCGGCCAGCATATCGGGCGTCACCTCCACCGTGAACACACCGAATGGCTCAAATTTCTGCACCCCTACCAGCAAGAAACGGTCGGCGTGCAGGGCATCTAGGTAGAAGGCGGCCTGGCGGTCGTAGTCGAAACCGGTACACTGGGCGCGAAAATGCTCGTAGTCGCGGGCACCGGTGGTTTTAAAGTCGATAATGGTATACGGCTGATTGGGCTGGTCTACCACCAGATCGGCGCGGAGCTTACATAGAGTGTTGGTAGTGGGCTCCGTGAACAGACAGCTGGGCTCGGGCACCCCTACCTCCAGCAGCTGGCGCAACTCGGGTTGCAGCTTCACGCCTTCCACCAGCCACCACACCAGCGTGTCGTTGAGGCCAGGCTGGCCGGGTTGGTACTGCTCAGGCTCCAACAGGGCCGTATGGAAAGCAGTGCCAAAGCTGAGGGCACTCTGGTTGCCGGGCGTGCGGGGTAGGCGGCCATTCAGGGCGTCGCGCAAGCGCGATAAATCGGAATTGGCCACGGCCGGCAGGGCGCGGTAGTCGTCGTAGGGTAGGCGGAGCAGGTCGGGGCGGCGCGCTGGGTCAGTTGGATAAGTCACGGGCAAAGAACACGAATCGGCGGTAAATAACTCCGCTGTGCTTGGTAAAACCCTGTGTATACGCAACAGTTTTATCCTAGCGTTTCCATGCCGTTCTTTGTGGGACAGTTGTTAGTTGTCGGTAGGTAGATGTTAGCTGCGAATGCTTTGAGTGAAACTACCCCGTGACAATTGACAACTACCCACTGACAACTTTCTGACCTGATGTCATTTCACCTGCCGGCGGATTTGCTTGACCGCCCTACCCCTTATTACCTCTACGACCTAAGCCTGTTGGAGCGGACGCTCCACACGCTGCAACAAGCTGCCCAGGCGCACAACGTGCAGGTGCATTATGCCCTCAAAGCCAACGCCAACCTGCCCGTGTTGGAACGCGTGCGGCAGGCCGGTTTCGGAGCCGACTGCGTGAGCGGCAACGAGGTACAGCGCGCCCTGGATGCCGGCTTTGCCCCCGACCATATTGTGTTTGCTGGGGTAGGAAAATCGGATGCCGAAATCAACCTGGCGCTAGCGGCCGATATCTGGTGCTTCAACGCCGAGTCGGGACAAGAGCTGGAGGTGTTGAACGAGTTGGCTGGCGCACAAGGCCGACGTGCCCGCGTGGCGCTGCGCGTGAACCCCAATGTGGATGCACATACTCACCACTACATCACCACTGGCTTGGATGCCAACAAGTTCGGTATCAATCTAGCCGATTTGCCGGCCACTGTGGAGTTGCTGGAATCCTTACCCCACCTGGAGTTGGTAGGCCTGCACGCCCACATTGGCTCGCAGATTACCAACCTGAGTGTGTTCGAGAAGCTCAGTCACAAGATCAACGAGTTGCAAACCTGGCTGGAAGAAAAAGGCTACCACCTCCCCCACCTCAATGTGGGCGGCGGCCTGGGCATCAACTACGACGACCCCGACACCGACCCCATCCCTGATTTTGAAGCCTATTTTGCGGCCTTCGATCAGCACCTGCACCGCCGCACCGGCCAGCAGGTGCACGTGGAGCTGGGCCGCTCGGTGGTGGCGCAGTGCGGCACGCTCGTGAGTCGGGTGCTCTATGTGAAGCAAAGTCAGCAGACCAATTTCGCCATCCTCGACGCGGGCATGACGGAGCTGATTCGCCCGGCCCTCTACGGCAGCCACCACCACATCCAGAACGTGACCAGCACCGCCGAAACCGAGAAGACCTACGATGTAGTAGGCCCCATCTGCGAGTCGTCGGATACGTTCGGCAAAGGCATCCTCCTACCCGAAACCAAGCGTGGCGACCTGATAGCCCTGCGCTCAGCCGGTGCCTACGGCGAGGTCATGTCCTCCGAATACAACCTCCGCGAGAAAACGACTCCGGTGTATGTGGGGTAACTTTGTTGAGTAAGTGAGAGAAAAGACGGCTGTCATCCTGAGCGCAGCGAAGGACCTTATCACGCTTGAACGACTATCGTAACAACGACTCATTCAAGCGTGATAAGGTCCTTCGCTGCGCTCAGGATGACACACGTTTTCCTATTCACCACTTCACCAATACAACGTCCATTTGCCTACCTTCTCCTGATGCTGGGTGTAGCGGAGCAGGGGTTTACGTCCTTCTGGCAGGTCACCTTTTACGAGAAGGGCGGGGTGCTGGCGGAGGAGGCTGTCGAGGGCGGGCTCCTGCTGGGCATCGCGCAGGTTGAGAAGGTTTTGCTGCCAGGCCTTCGTTGGCTCGAACTGCGTTTCGCGGGCCAGAGCATCGTTGCCGTCGTAGAGGGACACGGGTAGGCGGCCCGTGGCAAACGCCAGGGACGGTAGTAACTCATTGTAGACCAGCACAGGACGCTGCGTTAGGTGGTGCTGGTGCAGCAGCTCGGCCAGCGGACGACTACCGTTGAACAGCAGCTCGTTTTGCCGCAGAATGGGCTTGGCAGCCAGTAGCAGCACCACCGTGAATAAGGCCGGCAACATCAGCAGCCGTGGCGCCATACGTACTTCATCCCACAAGACTAGGGTAGCCACAATCAGGACTACGCCCGCAGCCGGCCAGATGGCCGTAAAGGGTGTAATTTCCAACGGAAACTTGCTGTCGATTGCCAGTATCGGCAGTATGCACAGCGCGGCCAGAATGAGGCCGTACAGAATACCGAAGCCGCCGTACCAGCGTTCCAGGGCGCCATCGGTGCAGCGGCCCAGGTAGTAGGCCGTGAGCAGCGCTACCCCCGGAAACACCGGCAACACGTACAGCAGCAACTTGGAGCTGGACAGCGAGAAAAACACCAGCGGTACCACCACCCAGAAAATGAGCACGTTGCGCCATTGCTGCGGCACCGTGGCCCAGCGCGTGCGCACCACCTGCGTCACCAAGGCCACTGACCACGGCAAACTGGTAGCAGGGGCCAGCACCAAATAGAACCACCACGGCTTGCTGCGATGAAACGTGGCCGCATTGGCGAAGCGCTCCACGGTGTGTTCGTAGAGAAAATAGCGTATGAACACCGGATTTTCCATCACCAGGTAGATATACCAGCTCAGCCCTACCAGCACAAACAGCCCGATACCCGCCGCGTGGTGCCAGGTGAAGGGCCGCCGCGCTTGTTCTCGCTTGAAGTAAAACCCAATCACCGCCATCAGCGGCAGCACAAAACCCACGGGGCCTTTGGTGAGGAAGGCCAGCCCCAGCCCTACCCAAAACAGGTACAATGCCCAGCGGCGTCCATCGTGGTAGTAGCGCAAAATACCGTACGCAGCGGCCAGCTCCAGTGTAGCCAGGTAGGCATCGGTGGTGACGTTGAGGGCCGAGATGAGCACCACGGGTAAGGTGCCGTAGATGACGGCCGCGCCCAGAGCCCGCGCCCGGTCGCCAGCGAAAAGCAGTAGCCCCACGGCATACACCAGATACACTTGCAGCAGCACGGCCAACACTGGCAGCAACCGGGCACCCAGGGCCGAGTGGTTGGCCAGCGCCAGCCCTGCCGCCGTGAGCCAGTACGTGAGGGGCGGCTTATGAAAGTGCTGAATGCCCAGCAGGCGCGGGTGCAGCCAGTCTTGCCCCGTGAGCATCTCCCGCCCGATTTCGGCGTAGCGGGCCTCGCTGCTTTCCAGCGGCCCCCAGCTGTTCAGCCCTACCAAAAAGGCCAGTCCCAGGGCCAGAATAAACAGCCAAAGCCAGAGGCGGGAAGTAATAGAACTCGGCATAAGCAACAGAATCAGACTGCAATGTTACCCAAAAAGCCGCGGGTATGAGTCGCAAAACATGCCGGAGCTAGTGGCGCGGGGTGGCCCTACCCCGCGCCTTGGCTACAGTAGCCCTTATTTTATAGCAAACTAACTATCTGACAATTCGTTACTTCAGTATCACTCTTGCCATTCCTACCCATGAAAATTCTGCTCACTGGCGCTACCGGCTACATTGGCCAGCGGCTGCTGCCCTTGCTGGTTGATGCGGGCCATCAGGTGGTGTGCCTGGTACGCGACCCGCGCCGTTTTGAACTGTCCGAGTCGCTAAAAAACCGGGTGGAGGTAGCCACCGGTGACCTGCTTCAGCCCGACTCGCTGGCCGATTTGCCCCTCGATATCGACGCGGCCTACTACCTGGTCCATTCCATGAGTGGACACGACACCAACTTTTTCCGGGCCGAGCAGGAGTCGGCGCGGCACTTTGTGGCCTACCTCAACCGCACACCGGCGAAGCAGGTTATCTACCTGTCCGGCATTGCCAACGACCGCGCCCTGAGCACCCACCTTCGCTCGCGCCGGGCGGTGGAGAAGGTGCTAAAGAGCGCCCAAACGGCCCAGCTCACCGTGCTGCGGGCCAGCATTATTATTGGGTCGGGGTCAGCTTCGTTCGAGATTATCCGGGATTTGGTGGAGAAGCTGCCCGTAATGGTCACGCCGCGCTGGTTGCAGTCGCGCTGCCAGCCGCTGGGCGTGCGCGATGTGATGTTCTACCTCACGGCAGTGCTGGATAACCCGGCGTGCCTGGGCAAGTCGTTCGATCTGGGCGGACCCGACGTGCTGACGTACCGCGAGATGCTGCTGGATCTGGCCCGCGTGCGGGGCTACCGCCGTCTGGTACTCACGGTGCCCGTGCTCACGCCACGGCTGTCGTCGTGGTGGCTGTATTTGGTTACCAGCACTACCTTTTCACTGGCCCAAAGCCTGGTAGAAAGCCTGCGCAACGACACAGTGGCCGACCCCAAACGCAGCATTGCCAAGGCTGTGCCCCACACCTGCATGAGCTACGAGGAATCGTTGCAGCTGGCTTTCCAGCGCATCGAGCAAAACGAAGTGGTGAGCAGCTGGAGCGATGCCCTGAGCAGCGGCGTGATGGAACGCCACTTTATGGACCACATGCAGCTACCCCAATACGGCGTGCTGCGCGACTGCCAGGAACTCCGTTTCTGGCGCGACCCTGAGGAAGTGCGCCAGAACGTGTGGCGCATTGGCGGCGACCGAGGCTGGTACAAGGTAGACTGGCTGTGGCGCCTGCGCGGCCTGCTGGATAAGCTGGTAGGCGGCGTGGGTCTGCGCCGCGGCCGCCGCTCCCCCACCGACCTGCGCGCCGGCGACCCGCTGGATTTCTGGCGGGTGCTGGTAGCTGACCGCCGGGCGCGGCGCCTGCTCCTCTACGCCGAAATGAAGCTTCCAGGCGAAGCGTGGCTCCAGTTCCGCATCCTACCCAACGACGACGGCACGCACACGCTGGAGCAGCTGGCAGTCTTTCGACCGCGGGGGCTGGCTGGGCGGCTGTATTGGTATGCGCTGGTACCGTTTCACTTCATCATTTTTAAAGGCATGATTGAAAACATTGTGCAGTACGGCGATACTACACCGGCCGCGCAGCCCGTTCCGCGCCTGCTACCTCAGCCAGGTTAAGGCACGTCACAAAGAATTGGAACGCAGGATATCCTTTTCTTTTCGTGTAATACATTGATAATTAAATTATAACGCAGCCTGATCAGCTTTTTTAAAAGTCTGATCAGGCTGTTTCTTTGTCTGCGTATGTGCTACCCGGCGGGTAGCTTTACTCTTGTTACCTTCCTATCCACTATCGGGTTAGCTTGTGTTGCGGCTGGTACCCCTATCGTACCCCGCTCATCCTTACGCACGATGCAGAAGCGCCCCGGCGAGTAACCGTCCGGGGCGCCTTTATTTCTGCATTTGTCCGCGCCGCCTTCGTCGGCGCACTTGCCTGGCCATCTCTTTTTATCCTATCGATGTATCCCTACCCCCTACCGGCCCCTGTGCTCCCCTCCCCACACGGGCACGTCTACTACACGGAGTTTTATATGCTGGCCTTTGCTCTAGGGCAGCCGCTGCTGCTGTGGGCCGGCTACCGGCGCGGCTATGCGTGGCGGCCGTGGCTGGTGTTACTGGCGGCATCTACGCTGGCCTTCATTCTGGGCACTAAGCTCATTGCTCTACCTTTAGCCGACTGGCCCGCCATTTTGGCGGGCCAACCCTGGCCCACCGACCCCGCTCGCTCGGTGCTGGGCGGCGCCATAGCAGGCACGCTAGCCCTACTGGCCCTACGCCGCTGGCTGGGTTTCTCCTGGCACGTGTTCGATGTGTTTGCCCTGCCCATGTGCCTCACACTGGCGGTGCAGGGAGTAGGGTGCCTGCTCACGGGCTGCTGTTTCGGCGAACTGGCCGAAGCCGGCCCCGCTATCCGATACGCTCCCGACACCCTGCCCTACCTCTGGCAGCTTCAGCGGGGCCAGCTCGCGGCCACTGCTGCGGCGTCGTTGCCGGTGGTACCTATTCAGCTCTATTCCTTGCTGCTGTATGTGGGGGTAGGCGTGGTGGTGCTGGCTACGCGGCGGCGCGTATGGCCTGGTGGTAGCCGCTACCTGCTCTATCTGGGCATGGTGCTGGCTGGGCGCTTTGTGCTCGAATGCTGGCGCGACCCAGCCGGCGAGCAGGTAGGCGGCGCTACTTTGGTGCTAGCAGGCGTGGCCCTCAAACAAGTGCAGTGGGTGCTGCTACCTATAGCCCTGACGGCTCTGGGCTGGTGGGCTATCCGTATTCGCCAACTTGATCAAGTGACAGTTGCTACCCCACCATTGGTGCAGCCTGCACGAAACCTAGTAACGGTGGCGGGCCTGCTCCTACTCACCGCACTATTGGGCCCCGGCGCCCTCACCCTACCCGAGGTAGTATCCGTGAAAGCAACCCTACTACTGGTAGTGGGCATGGAAGCAGCTTGTCTGTTGCGCGGGTATCAGCCCCGAGTAGCCTACCTGCCGCTGGCGTTGGCACTGTTGATTGGCGTGCTGACCAGCCAGAAAGCTGCGCCCGACAGCACGCGCAACCGCTATTTCACCTTCAGCCCCGCTTTCATGCAGGGCAAATATGACCAGGATTTGCAGGAAGCTGCTAGTTCAGGAGGCTGTTCTGGCGGCGGCGGCCCCGCCATTCGGCGCGCCTATTACCACCGCTACCAGGTGGCCGGTGGCGGTATTTCCTACACCGATGCCGATGACCCGGATGGCAACCGCCGCTTGTTTGGAGCAGAAGTGCTGATGGGTACTGAGCGCATCGGCTACCGCGAGCTGGACCTCAACGGCTCCTTCCTCACCTCCGACGAAACCGGCCACGCCAATAAGTCGCTGTTCGACCTGCACCTATTTGCGGAGCGCGACCGAGTACTAGGCAACGCTGGCACTTTGGGCATAGGCTACCGCCTGGGATTTCACGCAGGCAACCTGGGCTACCGGGCCGACGATGCCCGCGATATCACGTTCACCGAGCGGCACATGATTTTGTCACCCGACCTCATGCTCTGGATTGGACGGCGCGACCGATTCTTTGTGCAAGCCGATATGGGCCGTAGTGTAAATGGTTTGGGTACCATCGGCAGCACCTTCAGCCTGGGTTCGGGCTTTGGCCAAACCCACGGCAGCTTTGCGCAGGGCGGTGTGGCATTCGACGAGGCCAGGTTGGGCATTACCCAGAAAGCTACAGCCTTTGTGAGTGGCAACGTGCGTCTGGGCAATAGTGGCTTGTGGGTAGAGCCCTACGCGGCCACTAGTTTTAGCCGGACGCACCGGCTTAGCCTGCGCCTGCACTACCGGCTGCCCGTGCAGGGCAGCAACCGCTGATACAATAACAAACTTACTATTTGCCAACCCCTACCCGTTACCTTGCGTACGTTGGGGCTATACTCATCGGGTTTATCGCTACCCTGAGTGCTTCCGAGGTACTATTCCTCTCCCTCCCCCGCTCTGCTTTCTGCCTGCCATTGCCGAAGCCCCACCCGCGGCCCCGCGTTCTAAAACGGCTTTTTGATGCAACACTTTCAAACACTTCTGGATACCTTACCTGCCTGGCTCGGCAACGTGCTATTGGGCGTTGCTGCCATTGCGGGCGGACTCTTATTGCGCGGGTTGCTTACCAAGGCTCTGCGCTACTACCGCAGCTTTTCAGATGGCTTCATCGTCAATTCGCTGATTCGTCGTCTGCGGCAACCGCTCAATTTCTTCATTCCGGTTCTGATTCTGGTCCTGATTCTGCCGCTGATGACGCTAGAGCCGCCCGCGCACCGCACGGCCACGCGGGTCCTGGGAATTCTGGCCACGGCGGGCTTTGCCTGGGTACTCATTCGGCTGGTGTATGTGGGCGAAGAATTTGTGTACCACAGCTACGACCTGACCAAGGACAACAACATCAAGGAGCGTAAGATCCGGACGCAGCTCCAGTTCATTCGACGGCTGGCTGTTATCGGCATTGGACTGCTGGCGGTGGCGGCCATTCTACTCAGCTTCGATAGTGTGCGACGCATCGGCGCGGGCCTGCTGACGGGGGTAGGAGTTGGCGGTATTATCGTCGGTTTTGCGGCCCAACGGTCGTTGGCCAACTTACTGGCCGGCTTCCAGATTGCCTTCACCCAACCCATTCGCATTGATGATGTGCTGGTGGTAGAGGGCGAGTGGGGTCGGGTAGAGGAAATTACGCTCACCTACGTGGTACTGCAAATCTGGGATCAGCGCCGCCTGATTTTGCCCATCAACTACTTCATTGAGAAACCTTTCCAGAACTGGACGCGCATCTCGGCCGAGATTCTGGGTACGGTGTTTATCTACACCGATTACACCCTACCCGTGTCCGCCCTGCGCGAGGAACTTACGCGCCTGCTGAAAGCCAGCCCGCTCTGGGACCAGCGCGTGAATACACTGCAAGTCACGGATTCCAAGGAAAGCACCCTGGAAATCAGAGCCCTGATGAGCGCCCGCAACTCGTCCGACGCATTCGATCTACGGTGTTTTGTACGCGAGCATCTGGTGCAGTTCATCCGCGAAAACTACCCCGAGGCCCTACCCCGCACTCGCGCCGAGCTGTCGTACGCTGACCAGAGCCTGCTGGGCAGCCGCCCCGATTTCCTCCCCGCCGTAGCCGACCATCGGTAGCGCAGTTAGTTGAGCGTCACGCGCCTTCTAGCATCTATTTACATTGTCATCCTGAGCGGAGCGAAGGACCTTCTCATGTGAGAACGAGTCGTTAGTGCGCTTGTCATTCTCACGTGAGAAGGTCCTTCGCTCCGCTCAGGATGACAGCATTAGCAGTCCCTCCCCTACCCACTTACTTGTATCAACACAAGCATAGCCACCACCACGGCCACGTAAATACCCAGCGCCAGCCATTCGGCCCGATTCTTAAAATCGTAGGGAAACAGGGTGCGGGCACGCTGCTGCACCCAGTAGGAAGCCAGGAAGCCAAAGGCCGTCAGCCCCAATCCCAGCCCCTGCGGAATCACCTGCCGGAACATTAGCAGCAAGGCTACCAAGGGTAGCAACCCGATTAAGTAGCCCAGCAAACGCGCGGCAAAAAGAGTATTGGGCATAGCAGAAAACGGGTTGTTTTTAAATGTAGAGAGGCGAACATCCGGCTATGGCAAACCGCGGGGCCGTTTGCGCCGCTTGATGCGTTTAATGGTTTTTCGCCAGGGCTCCCTAGGTGGCTGCGACTCGCGCAGGGCTTTGCGCTCGGCCCGCTTTTGCGTGCGCACGGGTAGGCGAGCCGTGAGCCGCTCACGCGTGTAGCGCGCCCAGTGCGACACCGGAATATTGTGCGCGTGGCGCATGATGTGCATCACCTCGCGCCGCTGCATAGTGCTCACGCCGCGCAGCCCGCGCGCGAGCATAAATTGCCGCAGCTCGTCCACCATCAACAGGCCACCCAGGGCTGTGCGCTCCACAGCCGAGTTGTAGCCCGCTTTGCGGTGCGTAACGATGCCTTCTTCCGTGGCCACCATCACGCCTACCCATTCTGGCAGCAGGGGCATCAACTTGGGTAGGTGCTTTTCGGTCACCACAAACGTGACGAAATCGTACACCAGCATGTAGTGCCCTAACTGGTGAACAACCCGCTGCATGGTGTCGCCGGCGCCTTTAATTTCGTAGCAGTGCATAAACTGCTCGGTGATGTGCACAAGGTCGGCACGGGTGCCCCCGGTGGGCAATTCTTCAATATACACGCCTTCGGTGAGCAGCGGATACAGCAGAGCACGGATGGCAGGATCGTTCATAGGTAAAGTAAAATGATGATAGTCGTAATGTAGTAAACAGAAGGATTTGGGCCATGCGGCACCTTAAAGTATGGCAAGTAGGCGGCCGTCACCTACCCTTTCTCGAACACGGGCTCTATCCTACCTTCGGCGTTGAGTTGCAGCGCCGCCGCGTACCGCTCGCCGGTCCGGCTCGACACGAAGCCGCGAATCGTGCCGGTTTTGCCCTTGCGCAGCAACTGATTCATCTGCACGTCGCTCAGCTTTTTGCCGCCCCACTCAAACGGCGCCCGAAACTGGCAGTCCTCACGGAAACGCGAGCAGCCCCAGGCGGCATTGCCGCGCAGCATAGTGCCCAGCTTGCACACCGGGCACGGAATCTGGCCGGGGTCGGTGGGGGTAGTAGGCTTGCTCTCGGCAGCGCGTACCAGTTCTAGCTGGTACTGGGGCGTGAGGCGCACGGCCGCGTCAAACTTCTGCCCGTCGTCGCCTAAGTAGCCTTTGATAACGGGCGTGCGGCCTTTGGCAAGCAATACACTTACTTGCTTGTCGGTGAGCTTCTTCCCGGCAAACTCGACGGCCATACGAAACTGGCAGTTCTCGCGGAAACGTGAGCACCCAAACGCCGCTTTGCCGCGCAGGATGCCACCCGTCTGGCACTTCGGACATGGGCCGAGGCCAATGGTTGGCTGTTGGCTGTTGACTGCTGGCTGTTGGCTTCTTGCTGGCGCTTGGCTCCCCCCCGAGGCTGGGAGGGTAGGATCTGCAATCAGCCGGCGCGAACCGTCGTGCTTTACCTCGTGCACCACCTCACGCACCAGACTTTTCAGCTCGTCTAGGAAATGGTCGGGCTGCAAGTCGCCGCCTTCAATCTGGCGCAGCTTCTTTTCCCACTGCCCGGTCAGCTCCGCCGATTTCAGGGTAGGGTTCCGAATCAGACCAATCAACTCTACCCCAGTGGGCGTGGGTATAATGCGCTTCTTCTCGCGCCGAATGTAGCCGCGCTTGAACAGCGTTTCGATGATGTTGGCGCGGGTACTAGGCCGGCCAATTCCGTTTTCCTTCATGGCCTGGCGCAACTCGTCATCGTCGATGTTGCGGCCGGCGGTTTCCATGCCGCGCAGCAGCATGGCCTCGGTGTACTCGCGCGGGGGCTGCGTCATTTTCTGGTCGAGGCGCGGTTTGTGCGGGCCGCTCTCATCCTTCACGAAGTTGGGTAGCACGGTGCTCACCACGTCGTCGCTGTCGGCCTCGCCGGGGGCTTTGGGGGCGCTGGGCGCTTGTTGTTTCTCGGGGTCACCGTACACTACGCGCCAGCCGGGATTCAAAATCTGCCTACCCCGCACCCGGAAAGGGTAGCCGGCTGCCTCGGCCGTCACAGTGGTATTCGACACCTCACAGTCGGGGTAGAACGCGGCCAGGAAGCGGCGCACGATGATGTCGTACACGCTGTGCTCCTGGCTACCCAGGCCGCCAGCGCTAGCGCCAGTTGGGATGATGGCGTGGTGGTCCGTCACCTTCTGGTTGTTGAACACCTTGGTGCTCTTGCGGATTTTAGCGGCCAGCAGCAGCTGCGTGAGGCTGTGGTAGGCGCCCAAGCCTTTCAGGATGCCCGCAATTTTGGGGTACTGATCGTCGGGTAGGAAGGTGGTGTCTACGCGCGGGTAGCTCACTACCTTTTTCTCGTAGAGGCTCTGCACCGTGCGCAGCGTATCCTCGGCCGATAAGCCCAACTGGTTGTTGCACTGCACCTGCAACGAGGTCAGGTCGAACAGCGCCGGCGGCGACTCATAGCCTTTCTTGATTTCGACGCCCGTAATAGTTAGCGGCACGTCTTTCACGGCGGCCATAGCCGTGTTAGCTTCTTCCTCGCTCACGAAATAGCCGCGGGCTTTTAGGCGGGCTTTTTCGTCGGGCTCGTCGTCCTCGGCCTTGCCTTTTTTGGGCGGAGCCACGTGGCTGAACATGGTGCCGCGGTACTCCGTGCGCAGCACCCAGTAGGGCTCCGGCTTGAAATTCTGAATCTCATGGTAGCGGTCGACGAGCAGAGCCAGGGTAGGCGTTTGCACACGGCCCAGGCTCAGCACCTGCCCACGGCCGGGGGCGTATTTCAGCGTGAAGAGGCGAGTAGCATTCAGCCCCAGCAGCCAGTCGCCCACGGCGCGGCTCTTGCCGGCCTGGTAGAGCCGGTCGAACTCGGCACCATCGCGCAGATTAGCAAACCCCTGGCGGATAGCTTCTTCCGTAAGCGAGGAAATCCAGAGGCGCTTGAAAGGCTTGCGGTACTTGGCCTCCGTCAGCACCCAGCGCTGAATCACTTCTCCCTCCTGCCCAGCGTCGCCGCAGTTGATGACTTCCTCGGCCGCGTCGAGCAGCTTTTTGATGACGTTGAACTGCCGCACTACGCCATCGTCGCGGCGCATGAGCTTGATGCCGAAGTTGTCGGGCATCATGGGCAGGTCGTGGATGCTCCAGCGTTTCCACTCGGGGCGGTAGTCCTCGGGTTCCTTGAGCTGGCAGAAGTGCCCAAACGTCCAAGTGACCTGGTAGCCGTTGCCCTCGTAGTAGCCGTCCATTTTGCGGTTGGCCCCTAGTACGTTGGCAATTTCACGGGCCACGCTGGGCTTCTCGGCAATACAAACCTTCATCGTCGATTTTGCAGATGTTGCTGAGGTAATCTCAGCGAATAATCAACAAAGATACGGCGCAGAAAGGTCGATTAATCAGTCTCGCTTTCCTGAGCGGTTCCACACACCAAGCTCCGGCTGCTTCTGCCTGCTAGGTAGGACGTTGTCTTTCAACCAGCAAGCTTTCCTCGCGCAGCCCTTATATTGGCCGTATGCATCAAGAACCTATTCGCACGGCGGGGCAACCGTTAGGCACCGCCACCAAAGCCCTGATTATGCTGCACGGCCGGGGCGCCAGCGCCGCCGATATCCTGTCGCTGGGCCGGCATCTGCACGTTGGCGCCTACGCCCTGCTTGCCCCGCAGGCCACGCAGCACACATGGTACCCGCAGTCTTTTCTGGCGCCAACCGCCCAAAACGAACCCTGGCTTTCCAACGCGCTAGCTGCCGTAGGACGCGCAGTGGCCGAGGTGGTAGACAACGGCATCAGCAAGGAAAATATCTATTTTATGGGTTTCTCGCAGGGAGCGTGCCTTATGCTGGAGTACGTGGCACGCCACGCCACCCGCTACGGCGGCGTGGCGGCCTTCACTGGTGGCCTTATTGGCGACGAAGTGCATCCTACTACCTACGCGGGCGACTTCGGCGGCACGCCTATATTCATCGGTAGCAGCGACCCTGATTTTCACGTGCCCGTAGAGCGTGTGCGCGCCTCCACGGCGCTGCTCACTAAGCTGGGTGCCCACGTCACGGAGAAGATCTACCCCAACATGGGCCACACCATCACACAGGAAGAAATAGATCTAGCCAATAATTTGATATTCAGCAAATAACCGAATAAACAAAGCAAACCATTCGCGCTAGTTTGCAGGGCTTCAGCCCTGCAAACTAGTGCAAATAAGTTACCTCCTTTCTACCCTTCTGAATTCTAACCCACTTCTCATGGAACCACGCATTCTTGGCCTGCACCACGTGACGGCTATTGCGGGCAATGCCCGGCGCAACTACGATTTTTACGCCAACGTGCTCGGTCTACGCTTCGTGAAAAAGACCGTCAATTTCGACGACCCCGGCACGTATCATTTCTACTTCGGCGATGAAACCGGCTCGGCGGGTACCATTCTCACTTTTTTTCCCTGGGAACACATCACCCAGGGCCGGCGCGGCATTGGGCAGACCACGGAGGTAGGCTACTCTGTGCCCGCGGGCAGCTTCGATTTCTGGATCAAGCGCTTTGAGCAGTACGGCGTTACGTACAACAAGCCCAGTGAGAAGTTTGGTGAGCCCTACCTCACTTTCCTCGACCCCGATGGCTTGAAGCTGGAGCTTATCGTGTCCAAAACCGAGGACCCGCGCACGCCCTGGACCACCGCCGAGGTAGGCGCTGAGGTAGCCACCAAGGGTTTCCATACCGTTACGCTCACGCTGGCCAGCATCAAAGCCACCGCTGAGATCCTAACTGATGTGTTCGGCTATACGCTGCTGGAAAGTCACGTAAACCGCCACCGCTACGTGACCGACACGGTGCAGGGTGCCGCCTACATTGACTTGGTAGAGGCGCCCGGCGAAGCGCGCAGCGTGACGGCCGGCGGCTCGGTGCATCACATTGCCTTCCGCGTGGCAAACGACGAAGCCGAACTCTACTTCCGCAAAAAGCTGATCGAGAAAGGCTTGCAGCCTACCCCGCAAATCGACCGCGACTACTTTCACTCCGTGTATTTCCGCGAGCCGGGCGGCGTGCTCTTCGAAATTGCCACCGATAACCCCGGTTTCACCGTGGATGAGCCCCTGGCCGAGCTGGGCACCCATTTGATGCTGCCCAAGCAACACGAGCACCTACGCGCCCGCCTCGAAGCCAGCCTACCCCCTATAGACTAAGGCTGGCGGACTTGGGGTATTTAGAATAATCTACCTCTACCGTAAGCACACAAAAGGCGCTACCTGCTTCAGGTAGCGCCTTTTGTGTGTTTGTAAACTCAAGTTTTACAGCTTGTCCTGCTCTGGCTTGGGTAGCACTTGCTTGTGGTCGTCGCCATTAAGGTAGTCTTCGTCGCCTTTGGCGGCACTGTGCAGGTGCAGCGGGGCGGTGCCCATTTCGGCGCTTTCGCCCTGGTCTGTTTTCAGCTGGTAGCTACCGTTGTTCACAAGGCCGGTAGTGCCGTCGCCGCGCTCATCGCGCACTGTTTCCTGGCTGCCTTGGTCGTGTGTGATGGTAGGGTTAATGGGGGTACTTTCTTCGGGATTATGCTGGGGGTCTTGGGCCATGTTAGTAATGCTAAAGGAGCCGGTGAGCCGGCTCGTGTAAGTGAAAACCGTTGCAATAAAAACGGCGCGTATACTCACTATACGCGCCGCTCCCTGGTCGGTTTGGTATCGGATACTCTACTGTTCGAATTCCGGCATTTCTTCGGGTTTGGAGAGCGTGCCCGCCAGGATGCCAAACGTGCCTAGCAGCAAAAACGCGTTGCGGGCCGCCTTGTTCTTAGCGAAGCCCAGCAGCCAGGGCGAGCTGGCAGCGAATACGCCTACTGCCACATCCAGCACCAAGTGCGCTTTATATGGCATTTTCTTGAAGAGGCCCCACTCGGCGCGGGTGAACATACTGGACAACAGAATATTACCGGCTAGCACGCGCGTCATGGTCACGGCTTTTTGTTCTGCTTCAAACCCCGCTAGTTTCGGAATCGTCAGGGCCAGTGGGATGTAGCTGTAGTCGGTGAAGCCGTGCTGGCGGCGAGAAATAGGCTGTTCCATTGGTCTGTGTGGTGAATGGTTGAGTGTTGAAAAGCGGTACGCAGCCGCGAGGCAGCTAGCTTTTGTGCCTTAGTAGAGCATGTAGGTGATGGGCACGCTGGCACTTGAGCTTGCTTGATAGTTTGCCTAGGGTCAATTTCGGCTTAAAGGCATGGCATCGGCGTACTAGTTCTGGCAAGCGGCAGTCAGGTCGTTGTTGGCTACCGGGTACATCAGTAGTTGGCGCACGGGTAGGGCTAGGTTGCGTTCTTCGGCTGCTTTGCCTAGCAGAAAGCGAAGAGAACGACGGGAGGGCGTACCATTCTTCATACAAACGGCACTAGGTGAGGGGTTGTGGAAAAGAGAGTAGCGGTGAACTAGCAGGCTAAAACAGCATACGTTTCGCCGGTGATACCTGCCGCCACAGACCTCCAAAATCAGTATTTACCTATGCTTTTACTGCATTCTGCAACCACGTTTCTACGAGTTTTTACGTAGACAGAAGAGGCTCACAGCGGGCTCTGGCGTTAGACGAGTGGTACACGGTACATAGGCTCTGCCTGATCCTGAAGCGAGTTACCGCATTGGTTAACCTCATCCGTTCGTCTTATGCGCCTTATTACGTGCGTGCCTCGCTGGTGCGCCTAGTTGGCCTCACTGATTTTCTACCCATGCAAATTCCTGCTTTCACCCGCTCCGTTGTTGCGCGCAATCACGCCATTCTTACCCCCGATGGCTACATCAACAGCAACGTGCCTGGCTGGACAGGCTGCACAGTCAACGTGCTGGTGAGCGAGCACATGGGCGCTGGCTTTGGACAAACGCTTATCACGGCACGGGAAAACGGTCAGGTAACGGGCCGCACCGCTACGGCACAGATTTTCTTCTACGTGGTGCGGGGCGAGTGTCAAGTATCGGTAGGGGGCACGGTGCGGCTGCTCAAAACCGGCCAGTTCGTGTACGTCCCGATAGAGCAAGAGTACCTGTTCGACCGATTTGATGCGGGTACTCAACTGCTCACGTTTCACAAAGTGTATGAGCCGTTGGCTGGCCACCTGGCGCCCGAGGTCATGTTTGGGGAGAAAGATGACCGCGAGGCCCGCGTGCACTGCAACGATGAGGGTTTGCGCATACAGGCGCTGTTGCCCCATAAGCCCGCCTTCGACATGGCCGTCAACATCTTCACCTACGAACCCGGCGCGTTTCTGCCGCTGGTAGAAACGCACCAGATGGAGCATGGCCTACTCTACCTGCAAGGCCAGGCCATCTACATGCTCAACCAGCAATACTACCCCGTGCAGCAAGGCGATGCCATTTGGATGGCGCCCTACTGCCCGCAATGGGCCGCAGCCATCGGCAAAGAGCCTTCGGTATATATCTACTACAAAAACATAAACCGCTTCCCAACAGTGGTGTAACCTTATATTGGAAAGCGGTTTATGAACTATGCGAGGTAGATGGGCTTAAGCGGTATCGCTACTTTCCTACCCTACCGTCAGCACAATCTTTCCCTTCGACTCGCCCTGCTCGCCATATTCCTGGGCGGCGCTGGTTTCAGACAGCGGGAACGTGCGGTCGATGACGGGGTGAATGGTGCCGGCTTTCAGCCACGCCGAGATGAGCGCCATATCAGAACCGCTGTTTTTGGCCATGAAGGCCGCCTGCTTCTTGCTCGAGAAAGCTGCCGATAACACCGCTGCGGCTATAGCTTTGGGGTCGGGGATGGTGGTTACGTAGCGGCCGTTGTTGCGCAGGCAAGCTTTGCTTTCCAAGAATGAGCTTTTGCCGGCTGCGTCGAACACCACGTCGTAGCGGCTTTGGTCTTTCGTAAAATCGTGCTCCTTGTAGTTATACACTTGCGAAGCGCCCAAGCTGCGTACCATCTCCATGTTATCGGGGCCGCAGGTGCCAATTACCTCCCCGGCACCCAGCGCCCAGGCTATTTGCACGGCCATGGCGCCTACCCCACCCGATGCCCCGTTGATGAGTACCCGGTCGCCGGAAAGTACGGGAGCGTGGTCGCGCAGGGCCTGCAACGCCGTAATGGCCACTAGGGGCACGGCCGCAGCCTGCTCAAAGCCCAAGTTATCAGGAATGAAAGCAGTTTCCACCTCTTCCAGCACGGCATACTCGGCGTTGGCGCCGCCCATGCCCGCTACCATACCATATACCCGGTCGCCGGGGGTAAATCGTACGACGTCGTCGCCCACGGCAGCCACCTCACCGGCTACATCGCGGCCCATCAGCTTCGGAAATGCGGGGCTCATAATCAGCTTCATACCGCCTTCCCTGATTTTCCAGTCGACGGGGTTAACGCTGCTGGCCTGCACGCACACTAGAATCTGGTTGGCTTTGGGCTTGGGAGTTGGCTGCTCGCCGTATTGCAGTACGCTGGCGGGGCCGTACTCATTGAAATATATTGCTTTCATCAGAAGTAAGTGAGAGTAAATACTTCTTGATGGGTACGCGTGGGACCTACCCTAAAGTTGTCAGCGAGAAGCTATTGACGGATATCTTACACCAAAAAGCCATCGTACCACTACTGGTACGATGGCTCTGGTAGCCGTCGGCATTCTCCCCTCCAAGGTAGCCGACAGCAAATCGGATGCAGACTATGTGATGCCGTGTTTAGTGGCTTTGCTGGCCACATATACTGCATGAGTTCTTACTTTAAAGCAGATGCGTTGATTTCGGGCAACTGACTACTGGTGAGCCGTCGTTTGCGGCATCCATCAGTCTACTCGCTGCCGGCAACACACTTGCTTGAACTATTATGTTACAAGAATACAGGGAGGTAATTAAGAGCGCGTTAAAAGAGAATTAAAAAGAAATTAAATCGCTTCTTACGGCCACAAACGACTATAAAACAGCATTTTATTTCTTCACAAAGAGTATTTAGCACTATGAAACACACCTGCGAGAGGATGCTATTTTGGGATTGGTTAAGCGGCTGGTAGAATCAGCTCCACTTCGGTGCCTTCGTGCAAACGGCTGCGCACGTGAATACTACCGCCGTGCAGCTCCATGATTTTGGCCGTGAGCGGCAGCCCAATGCCGTGTCCGGGCACCGTACGCACGTTATCGGCCCGGAAGAAAGGCACAAACACTTGCTGCTGGTCTTCTGGGGTCATGCCTACCCCTTTGTCGCGTACCAGCAGGTGCACAGCGCGCGGCGCGGCCAGCAACGTGGCCACAATGGGCTGTGTGGGGTCGGAAGAAAACTTGCAAGCGTTTTCGAGCACGTTGAGCACCGCCGACAGCAGCAGCGCCTCGTTGCCCCGCACCACAAACGGGTCGGCGGGATGGCCGGAATCCGACTCGCTGAATTCCAGGTCGACGCGGTGGGTAGGGTGGCGCCGCCTGATTTCCTCGTGGGCCTGTAGCAGCAGCTCGTCGAGGCGCGTTGAGGTGAGGGGCACCTGCGAGGGGTCGTCGGAGGCGCGGGCAATCTGGAGCAGGCCGTTGGTGAGGTCTTTCAGGAGGCGAGCCGCATCGAGGGTGCTGCGCAGCACGCGCCGGTACTCGGCAGGCGGGCGCTCATCCTGCATCAGGGCCACTTCCAGCTCTCCAATGAGGGCCGTCAGGGGAGTCCGCAACTCGTGGGAAGCGTCGCGGACGAAGGTGCGCTGCCCGGCAAATGCCGTTTCGAGACGGTCGAGGAGGCTGTTGAACCGCTGCGCCAAGTGCGACACTTCGTCCTGCCCGTCGGTTTCGGAGAGGCGCTGGTGCAGGTCGGAGGCCGTGATGCTGTCTACCTCGTTCACCACGCGCTTCATGGGACGCAGGGCCTGGCCGGCAAAAAACCAGCCGCCCACGCCCACAATCCCAAACGACACTAGCAGGCCCACCAGCAGAATCAGCCGCAAATTGCTCAATTCCTGTTCGCTTTCCGTGTCCATGGAGGAAGCCACTACGATAAAGGTGCCGCGCCGCGCATCGCGGTAGCGCAACGAAACCGTTTGGTGATAGGCGGCATCGTGCCGGATGCCCTGGCCCACACGACGCGCATCTTCCAGCAACTTGCCCGGTGCAGGCTTGGTCCGCAGAGTGCCTTCATGAAAGACAATAGAGTCCTGGTTGTTGTACACCCGCGCTTCTTCCTGGGGCAGCGTGCGGTAAAACTGGCGCAGGTAGCGTCGGTACGAAACCCGGCTGGCATCGGCGCGGTTAGTGCCATCCAGGTACACGTGCCCCACTATCTGGGCACGGCCTAGTAAGCGTTCGGTGAACAACGCCCGCCGGGCCTGGTAGGTAAAGGCATAAATCACCAGCGAAAACACCAGCAGCGTGCAGCCTACAATCAACCCAAACTGCAACGCCAACCGAAGTCGAATAGACATAGTTTTGATGTGCTAATATGCTGATGTGCTAGTTTGGCGATGTGGTAATGTGTTGAGGAATTGTCATCCTGAGCTTGCGAAGGACCTTATTACGCTAGGGGCTTAGGAAGCAAAAAGCGAGGAATGGGGCATAACTTCCTGTTATGCAGCAAACTAACCGCTATTATAAGTGCAGCAAAATTTCCGAGGTCAAATTTCGCTACTTGTTGCGTCTTTTCGCGCTGGATTTGACGGCTTCGGACGCGGCCCGGCTGACGGGTCTGAGCGTACGCGCGGTCAACGACATATACCTGCGCCTGCGCCACCGGCTGCTAGCTTGCAGCCCGGTGCCGGCTGACCTGGACGGGGCCGTCGAACTGGACGAGAGCTACTTCGGCCCGCGGCGCGTACGCGGCAAACGGGGCCGGGGAGCGGGGGGTAAAACCATTGTCTTTGGCCTGTTCAAACGCGGGGCTCAGGTATACACGGAAATCGTCCCGGATTGCTCGAAAAAGACCCTGCAAGCTATTATTCGGGGTAAGATTGATGTCACGGCGATGGTCAACACCGATGGCTGGCGCGGCTATGATGGCTTGGTGGACGTGGGCTACGACCGTCATTTTCGGGTGCATCATGGGCAGAACGAGTTTGTCCAGGGAGCCTCGCATATCAACGGGATTGAATCATTTTGGAGCTTTGCCAAAGCCCATCTGCAACGCTTCAAGGGCGTGCCCAACCATACGTTTTTACTACACTTGAAAGAGGCCGAGTTTCGCTTCAATCATCGCCACGAAGACCTGTACAAACTCTTACTTAAATTGCTTCGTCAACAGCCCCTCTAATTAGTTTTGCTTCCTAAGCCCCTACGCTAAAAAGATTGACGTAGCAACGATTTGTTTAACTGACATAAGGTCCTTCGCTGCGCTCAGGATGACAGTTCCTTACTACATCACCGCACCATACCAGTTCATCACCACCTCAACAATCACCACATCAACCAATTACTCTTCCTTCATGGTATAGCCCATGCCTACCAGCGTATGGATGAGCTTGGGGGTGAAATCCCGGTCGATTTTCTTGCGTAGGAAGTTGATGTACACGTCGATGACGTTGGAGCCGGTGTCGAAGCTGGTTTCCCACACCTGCTCCAGAATATCTACGCGCGATACTACCCTACCCTTGTTGCGCAGCAAAAACTCTAACAGGGCAAACTCGCGGGCAGTGAGCTGAATGGCCTGCCCGGCCCGCTGCACTATTTTGGTTACGGGGTCGAGGGTGAGGTCGGCCAGGCGCAGCACCACACCGGCCGTGCCGGGCGCTTCCTGGTGGCGCCGCGTGAGGGCCCGGATGCGAGCCAGCAGCTCCTGGAAAGCAAAAGGCTTTACCAAATAATCGTCGGCACCGGCATCGAGGCCACGGATTTTGTCGTCGGTTTCGCCCAAGGCCGTCAGCATCAGGATGGGTACCGAGGAGTGGCTTTCGCGGATGCGGCGGCACACTTCTATTCCGCTCAGGCCAGGCAGCAGGTTGTCCAGAATCACCAGATCGTAGCCATTGACCAGGGCCAGGCGCAAGCCCAACAGGCCATCGGAGGCAATATCGACGGCGTGGGTTTGCTC
This sequence comes from Hymenobacter sp. NBH84, assembly GCF_014217645.1. Taxonomy (NCBI): domain Bacteria; kingdom Pseudomonadati; phylum Bacteroidota; class Cytophagia; order Cytophagales; family Hymenobacteraceae; genus Hymenobacter; species Hymenobacter sp. NBH84. Next base: position 788,978 of record NZ_CP043644.1, on the reverse strand, counting down.
GGTGAGGCCCTTATGCAGGAAGGCCGCCACCTTGGGTTCGTCTTCTACCAGCAGTATTTTCATGAGCAATGATACGCAGCCGGCGCCGGATGGGGAATCTATTTCTCTACCTTTGATTTGATCCTACCTTCCTTCGATGCACCATTTGATTTATATGAGCACGGCCGTGCAGCCACTGAGCGACGCTGAACTGGGCGCCCTACTCAACCAGGCGCGCCTCCGTAACGAACAAGATAACATTACGGGCGCACTGGTGTATGGCGACGGACGTTTCATGCAGATTGTGGAAGGTGATAAGGCCGCGCTAGACGACCTCTACACTCGTTTGCTGTCCGATAAGCGCCACGTGGGCCTAGTGAAACTAGCTGATAAAGAAGTAGCTGAGCGCAGCTTCACCGACTGGTCCATGGCTTTCCGCCCCGTGTCGGATGAAGAGTTTCTAACTATGGCGGGTTATGTTCAACCCATCCAGCTAAACTTGCAGCCGCTCAACCTGAGTGCCGCCGATTCCTTGCTGCTGCACATGATGCGCAGCTTCATTATGCAGCCCCCCACCGAGTAGTCCTACCCCCTACCCCGCATTGCGCAGCCGACGCGCTAGAAGGCTAATGGCAGCGCGGGCGCGGGACTTCACCGTGCCCAGTGGCTCACCCAGCGCCTCGGCAGCCTCTTGCTGGGTGTAGCCCTGGAAATACAGCATATCCAACAACTCCTGCGCGGCCGGCGACAAATCGTGCACCAGTTCGCGTACACCCACGTGCTCGGGGCGAAAGGTTATGGCTAGTGGTTGAAGAGACGTCGGTAGCTTACTTGGTAGCGACGTGGTACGCTCGGCACCGCGTGCGCGCTGGGCCCGCAGCTCGTCAATGGCCTTGTTGCGGCAGATATTGAGTGCCCAGGTAGCTAGCCTCCCCCGCATGGGATTGTAGCTTGGGAAAGAATGCCAGATCTTCAGCATACTTTCTTGCAACACATCCTCGGCTAGGTGGGTGTGCTTCACAATTCGCAAAATCACCCCGTAGAGCATGGCACTGTACTGATTATAGAACAGTAGCATGGCATTTTCGTCGCGCTGGTAGAGGCGTTGTACCAGCACGGCTTCTACGGCCGTTGGTTCAGCAATCATGGAAGCTTCGGCGGTAGAGGTAGACGTCATATGCAGAACAAAACCGTGCAGACCAACTACCGACCGATGCGCGTGGATGGGTTGCTCGTGAAGAAAAGGCGGAAACGATACTTAGTTAATCGGGTTGGTGCATAAGCCAGGTAGCCGCTTCGGTTTCTTCCTCAAATGTTTGGTAGTTCATGGCTTGCTGCTGGGCTTTGTTGGTGAGCTGACTAGTAGTGAGGCGGGCGTCTACCTGGTGCGGCAGTACAATGGCCCCGTGCCGGTAGCCGGCCTCGTGCATGGCGTGTGGTAGCCACTCCTGCAACATCCAATTCAACTCTTCTTCATTCAGCGGCTGCATAACCTGTTGAATGGCCAACACCTTGCTCCACTTATGCCGTACCAAGGCCCGTGCCACATGATTGAGCAGTGCCCGAAACGTTTCGGTATCGCGCTCATTAGCACTCCATTTTAGGTATAAATAACGACCGGATGCATTTTCCAAAATCCGGCCAGCACCGTTTTCGAAATAGATAGGAAGCAAAGGAGCAACACTCATTGGATGGAGTCGGGTAAATAGTAGTTTGCCGTTACGACGAATTGACCGGCAGAGTTGTGAGCATAGTGGAGCTGTATCCGCAAAAACAAATGCTTACAGGCTATTTCGCCTACTTAATCACCAACCCTACCTACCCCTACTACTCGGCTATCGTTTGTAGTATAATTTCAATATAACTAAGTACAACCCACGTCTTACTGCATTGTCTGGTAACACGGCGTGCTTCGACATAGCTTAATCCTACTTACAGTAATATAAAAATCTAATTATCAACTATTTGCAATTAAAATACAGCGTATTTAATGCAAAACACAATCCGATAACCTATCGGATTGCGTTTATTTTTTCAGCCTTTATTCTATCACTATTTTATTTCGTCTCTGCACCATGATTTCACTGTACGATACCACCGGGCAGCCCGTCGTGTACGTTGATCCGGCTTGCCAGGGGTTATATGATGCCAACGGCCGCCTGCTGGCCTGGTTTGAAGAAGACCTGCTTTATGCCGTAAATGGGCGCTACCTGGGGTGGCTGCACCAAGGGTGGGTGTATGACCGCAACGGCAACCCGGCGTTGTTTATGAGCACGGCCACTGGTGGCCCGCGCCGGCCTGCTGTCGACACCTCGCAGCCCACGCCTTGCTACTGGCTGCAACGCGCTACGCCGCGCCGCAACGCTACCCGCCGTAAAGCGCGGCCCGCCCGCCGCCGCCGGGCCACCGATTGGTCTACCCTATCGGGGCCGGCCTACTTCGCGCAGTAAGCCAGCCCCAACACGCCTTTACTTCTTCGTCATCTTATCCGACAGGAGCTTGATAAAGTAACCGCCTACCACCGAACGAGCCTGAAACCCAACCTGACGGGCGTTGGTGGTTTCATGCCAGTCGGTGAGGGGTACACGCACGGGCGTGTCGTTGGCAAACTGCCACACCGGCGCTACCAGTGCCTTAAAATCGGCTTCGCGGTCGGCTAGCGTTGCCGTCCACATGATCCAGTCTGACTTGGTGTAGGTCTTGCGGCTGTCCAAGGGTAGACCGTAGCGCTGCTGGTGCTTGAGGTAAAAGTCCATTTCCTGCTGTGCTACCTCTTTCGGGAATACGTTCAGGTCTAGCACCTTATCCCACACCAGATTGTACTTCTGGCTCCACGAGCCGGCGGGCTTATCGAAGGTAAGGGCGTAATGGTCGCCGTCGCGGGCCATGGTTTGCCAACGCTTGGCCATATCGCGGGCCAGGGCCATGTACTCGTCGGCCGTTTTCTTATCGCCAAGCTGCTGGGCCATCTGACCGTAGCAGGCAATACCCATGATGGCCTTCACCGAGAGGTTGGTGTTGCGAGCCAGGTGACCGGCAAAGTCGTCGGTGCTGAGCTGGTTGGCGGGGTCGAATCCATCGCGCTTCAAGAACCCTACCCACTTGGTGAGGGTAGGCCAATGCTCGCGGGCAAAGTCGGCCTTGCCATCCACTTTCACAGCGGCAGCAGTCAGAATCAGCATGTTGCCGGCTTCCTCCACGGGCATGTCCTCGCCGTAGGTCTGGCCATTAGCCAGCGGGTAGGTGCCGATATCGTGCGCCGGAAAGTCCTTCTTCCATCGGCCCGACTCGCTGTAATCGAAGATAAAGCGCAGCAAGCCCTTCGCCAGTTCATTATTATAGAGCAGAAACATGGGTGCCGAAGGGTAGGTCACGTCCACAGTGCCGATGGAGCCGTTCGAGAAGTTCTCCTTTGATAAGAAGAACACCTCCCCTTTCGGGCCGGCCACGATTTTGTGGGCTGCAATGGCCTGGCGGTAGGCCAGCTGGCAGAGGTCGGCGTACTCCTTACCACCGGCGGCCTGGGCATCGGCATACATCTTTTGGTCGAACTCCGTGCTCTTGCGGCGTAGGCGCGTGTATTCTTTCTCAGCCGTTTGCAGGGCCTTCGCCATCGTCATAGACGGGTCGCGGCGCCACCAGCCGCGCAGGTTCTGCCCGAAGTACTGGACCGAGTACAGGTCGTCGTAGCCCAACAGTACGTGCTGCTCGGTGGGCTTCGTTACGCGGCCCATGTCCAACACCGTAGCTAAGGCTACGCGCTGGGCCACACCGGTTTGCGGCTTGCTATTCGCGGCGAGCTTGCCCGACTGCGTAAAGGCGCTCTGCAAGGCCGAGGTGGTGCCGCTGGTTGTTTGTGCGCCTTTGGGCGCGGCCAGGTAGGCGTAGCCCCAATCAATACGTACGTTGTCGCCGGCCTGGCCCAGCACGGGCTGCGCGGTGGTACCTACTGCCTGCCAGGTCAGGCTGGCGTCGCTGCCGGTCTGAGTTTGCACATTTTGGTAGGGAGAGTTGGCGGCCACGGTGCCGGCTTCGGTCAGGAGCACCTGCACGGTGTGGGGCTTGCCATCGGTGGCAGCAGCGCCCAGCGTGATATAGCTTACGGGGCGGGCCACGGTTTCCAGCTCATCCAGCAGCAGCGGCGAAAGGAAATTAGCCGTGAGGCGCACCGGGCCAGCCTCAAAGGTGTAATTGGTTTGGGTGGCCGTGAGCGTCACACCCGTTTGGCGGGCTGTGGGTACGCGCTGCTGCGGTACCTCAATATATAGACCAGCATCCAGATGCTCGCCGCCCTGCGGGCTGACGCAGTGCATGGCCAGCACGTTTTCGCCGGTGTGCAGGGCCTTGCGCGCCGCTTCGGGCACGGCAAAGTAGGCGTACTTGTCGTTGAATTTTTCTTGCTTGGTTAGCAGCACACCGTTCAGGTACACTTCCACATCATCGTCGTGCCAGAGTAGCAGCGTGAGCTTGCCGGTGGGCAGCGGCGCGGGCACCGATACGGTCCGGCGCACCCAAATGTCGCCCTCTGTCCAGTTAGTGCCTTTCAGGCTACGGTTATCGGTGAAGGGCGCAGGACCGGTTTTCCAGCTGTTGGCGGCCGCAAAGGTCGGTTTCTCCCAGCCATCGGCTGGCTTGGTAAAGGTGTAGCGCGCCTCATACGGCTTTTCCTGCGCCGTCGGAATCACGGCGCGGTATTCGGCCGCGGCTTTGCCCAGAAATTGGTAGGTTTTGCCATCCACCCGCACCATGCCTTCCAGAGCCTGCGGCTCGCCGGTCCAGTGGCGGGTAGGCGCGGCCGTCAGCGTATCGTTGAAGGCCCAAATGCTAAAGTAGGGGTCGTGGGTGACGAGGGGGTAAGCCGGTGGGCGCAGGGTCTGGGCCAGGAGGCCACCAATGCTAAGCCAGCTGCTGCCCAGCACCAGCATAATCCGGGAAATACGCATCATACAGATAGAAAGAAGGTTAGGTGAGTTATTGGTTGGTAGAGTTTAGTCGTTAAGGTTGAGAAGTGGTGTCATCCTGAGCACAGCGAAGGACCGTATCGCGGGAGAACGAGTTGTTGTTACGTCAGCCGTTCAACTGGTATAAGGTCCTTTGCAAGCGCAGGATGACAGCGCTTTTTCGCTCATACCTGACAACTATCCTTACTGATTGACCAGCGTGAAATTCTCGAATGTGCCAGTGGCCGATGCTGGGCCCTGGGCCACCAGCCCTACCCGCACGCCCCGGTCCCAAGGCGGTAGGTAGGTGCCATCCACCGGGGTAGTGGTTGGCGGCGACTGCCAGGTTTTGCCCGCGTCGGTGCTCCAGCTGAAGCGGTACTGGCTCCCTTTTTCGACCTGCATGCGCAACTGGAGGGTTTTGGTAGCCGGCAACGGCATGTCAGCCAATACCTTTTGCTGGCCTTTAATGCGCTGCCACAGTTGCATGTGGCCACCGCCGGCCGTAAGAGCCAAGGCGTTGTCGGGGTCGCCGTGGGCGGTGAGGCCGGCCGTGGTGCCGGTGGGTAGGGCGGCAGGGTTCAGCAGCGTGGTTGTAACGGTATAGGTTGTCGTGTAGGTAGGCTGACCCAGCACCGCACCGCTGCCTTCGGGGCTGGCCGTGAGGCGTAGCTGGCCATCTTTCACCTGAAAGGTAGGTTTGTGCTCTACCGGCCACTGCCAGGTAGGCAGCAGGGTAGCTTTATTGAACTCGTCGGTCAGGTTATGCGCCGTTAGGGCCGGCGCGGCGCCTACGGTGGTGCTGCGCCCCTGGAACTCGGGCCAGCCCTCGGCATTCCACATGAACTCGCTTAACACACCCTGGCGGCCTACATTCTGAAAGCCCTGGCTATCATAGGCATGGTGCAGCAAAAACCAGTGGCCGTCGCGCTGCACCACGGTGCCGTGGCCGGGGCACTTCCAGGTGTCGTTGTTCACCATAATCGGGTTTTTGCTGTATTTCTCCCACGGTCCCAACAAGTTGCGCGAGCGGGCCACGCCGGTAGCGTAGGTGCAGCCATTGCCGCAGCAGCCATTGCCAGCGTAGAAGGCGTAGAAATAGCCCTCGTGGCGCACCATGCTCACGCCTTCTACCAGGCCAGCTTCCCAGGCGGCATCGTTGCGAAACAGCTCCTGCTTTTCGCCCAGTAGCGCGGTGCGGTCGTCGTTGAGGCGCTGGGCCCAGATGGGGGTAGGCTGGCTCACGCTGTTACCGTCTTCCTTCCAGATCAAGTAGAGTTGGTTGTTTTCATCGCGCATCGGAAAAGCGTCGATGGAGCCATCGGGCTGGCCCACCAGTGGGCCGTGGTCGTGGTAGGGACCGGCCGGCGTGTCGGCCGAGGCCACTCCCACTGCCAGGTTACCGCCGCGCTGGTGCGCTGTATAGAACACGTACGTTTTGCCGCCTTCCTGACTGATTTCGGGGGCCCAGAAGTAGTAATCGGCCCAGTCTGGGCGGCCCTCCGGAAATACGTGGCCCACCAGCTCCCATTTAGCTAAATCCTTCGATTTCAACAGCGGAAAAACAGGTCCCCAGTTGGAGGTAGTGGCCGTGGCCCAATACGTGTCGCCTATCTGCGCCACTGAGGGGTCCGGGAAGTCGCCGGGCAAAATGGGATTGGCAATAGTAGTGGCAGGCGCCGGAGTAGTTGCGGTGGTGGGCGCTGTTGACTGCTGACAGGCGCCTACGCTCAGGCCACCCACAAGCAGTAACATGGCATGCTGCCGGGCAGCGGAAAGAAGAGAAAACGTCACGGTGTAGAGAATAAAGAAAGATGCGGCAACGGAACCCAACAGGCTCCGCTGGCAATATATGCAAACGTTTGCATACACCGCAAGTTCTTACTTCATTCTCTGCTAAAACCATTTAGCAAGGTATCTTAGTCGCCTGCTTTGATAGCGTATCTAAAGAAGGCGTGCCTTGCAACGACGACTCACGAATGAATAGCCGGGGCTGCAAAATCACCTGCCGTTGCAGAAAAGCGCTGTCCTGCGACTCCACCAATTCCAGAAACAAGCGCACAGCCGCCTGCCCCATTTCCTCGCAGCGCTGATCAACGGACGTGAGCATGGGCTCGGTAATGGCCGTAAAGGCTTCGTTGCTAAAGCCCGCCAGCGCTACCTGCTGCGGCACCGACACCTGCTTGCTTTTCAGGAACTGTAAGGCACCCAGCACAGCCGTATCGCCGGCCGAAAACACCGCATCGACCCCACCATCCGGCAGGGCCAACAGTTGACGCATGCCCTCGGAGCCGTCTTCCAGCGTCATATCGGAGTATACAATCCGCTGCTCGTCGAGGGGTAGGTTGTAGCTTTCCAATGCGTCGAGGTAGCCCTGGCGGCGGTTGCGGTAGATGTTCAAGTGCTGCGGGCCGGCAAAGTGGCCTATACGCCGGCACCCTTGCTCCAGCAAGTGGCGCGTCACCTGGTAGCCCCCATCGTAATCGTTGAGCACCACGGCATTCACAGTGTCACTTTCCAGCACCCTATCAAAGAAAACCAACGGAATACCGCGCTTGCGCACTTTTTCGAAGTGCCGAAAGTCATTGGTATCCCGTGAGAGCGAAACCAAAATGCCGGCTACCTGCGCACTGAGCAGGGTTTCCACGTTTTTGCGCTCCTGCGCCACATCCTCGCTCGATTGGCAGATAATTACGTTGAAGCCCGCCTTGCTGGCAGCCGTTTCGATGCCGTGCACCACGGTGGCAAAGAAGCGTCCCTCAATGTAGGGCACAATCACGCCAATGAGCTTGCTCTGCCCCTTGCGCAGCGCGGCGGCCAAGTGGTTGGGCTGGTAGTTGAGCTTTTTGGCCAGCTTCAGCACCTTCTGCTTGGTGGCCGGGCCAATGCTGTGATGGTCGCTTAGGGCGCGCGAAATGGTGGTCATGGACACGCCCAGCTCACGGGCCAGATCGGCCATGGATATGGGGCTACTAGTAGCATCCACTATTTTCTTGGAGCGAGGGGCCATACGTTATTGTCTGTTCTAATTTTTGTGACTGCGGCGTTTACAGTCAGTTGAAGCCACTGCGTTTTGTTCCATACAACCTGCTTTACACTTTCGTGCGTGCAAGCAGGTGTAGGGGCCTATTTGGTTGTATCAAACAAAGATAGGTATGACGGGAATGCTGGCGGGTAAAACTTGTCCCTACCCCTGGCGCCGGTTGGCCAGCACATTGGGTAGCGAGCCGGCTGGCATTCCCGATCGAATTTACTTAACTAGCATCTTTACACAATCGTTTATGTAAACCTCAACCAATATATGAAAAAGCATTTACTGTGGCTGTTTTTGCTACTGAGTTACCAGTTGCAGGCCCAAACGCCGCTTATTCCGGCCCACGATCCGGTGATGATTCAGCAAAATGGTACCTACTACATGTTCTGTACCGGGCCGGGCATTGCCGTATGGTCGTCGAAAGACCGGCAGCACTGGCAACCGCAGAAGCCGGTGTTTGCGGCGGCGCCTGCGTGGGCCGTGAAGGCCATTCCGGGCTTCAAGAACCACATTTGGGCACCCGATATTTCATTTGCCAACGGCCAATACAGCTTGTTCTACTCGGTGTCGGCCTTCGGAAAGAACACCTCGGCTATTGGGCTGGCCACCAACAAAACGCTAGACCCTACCTCCCCCGACTTCAAATGGGTGGACCACGGCCTGGTAGTGCAATCGGTGCCGGGCCGCGACATGTGGAACGCCATCGACCCCAACCTGGTGCGCGACGCGGCCGGTACGCCGTGGCTGACGTTTGGCTCGTTTTGGGATGGTATTAAGCTGGTGCAACTGCGCCCCGACCTCACAGGCCCCGCCGAGCCGCAGCAATGGCGCACCATTGCGCACCGTCCCCGCAACCCCAAGCTGAACGACTCCCTACCCGGCGACGGGGCCATTGAAGCGCCCTTCATCTTCAAGAAAGGCAAATATTACTACCTGTTTACCTCATTTGACTACTGCTGCCGCGGTCCGCAGAGCACCTACAAAATGATGGTAGGCCGGGCCGAAGATGTGCGTGGCCCCTACCTCGACCGCACCGGCGCCCGCCTCGACCAGGGCGGTGGCACGCTGGTATTGGAAGGCGATAAAAACTGGTATGGCGTGGGTCACAACGCGGTGGCTACCTTCGATAACACCGACTACCTCATTTTTCACGGGTACGATGCGAACGATAAGGCACACCCCAAACTGCGCATAGAAACCATGCGCTGGGACGCAGCCGGCTGGCCAGTCGTTAGCACCAAATAACGGCCAGCGGTCTGGTTGTTTTTTACACAATCGATTGCGCGATTGTAAAATCGTTTTACCTTTACCAGCGGCGAGTTTCGATATGCGTTGCCCACTATGCACTTTCCGAACTGCTTACAATAAGCAGCGCCTACCTAAACTCGCCAGTGAATCATTACTCCATCACCAACCCACCACATGCGCTATAAACACCTATTATCGGCGGCGGGCCTTAGTCTGACTGCTCTTGCTGCTTCTGCCCAAACAGTGCAAATGACCGTGCAACCCGGCGACCCCAAACTCATTGTTAGTAAGCACATTCAGGGGCAGTTTGCCGAGCACCTGGGCCGCAACGTCTACGGGGGCTTTTGGGTTGACAAGGACCTGAATGTGCCCAAGAAAGGTCGTATTCGGATGGATATTGTGGAGGCGTTGCAGAAAATTCACGTGCCCAACCTGCGCTGGCCCGGCGGCTGCTTTGCCGATACCTACCACTGGCACGACGGCGTGGGCCCTGCCGCCCAGCGCCCCAAAATGCTGAACCTGTGGTGGGGCAACACCCTGGAAGACAACAGCTTTGGCACGCACGAGTTTTTGGAACTGTGCGACATGCTGGGCACCGAGCCCTACCTGGCCGCCAACGTGGGCAGTGGCACGGTGGAGGAAATGAGCAACTGGATGGAATACCTCAATTCCAACGAGGACACGCCCATGGTGCAGGAGCGCAAGAAGAACGGCCACGCCGAACCTTACAAGGTGAGCTGGTGGGGCATTGGCAACGAAAGCTGGGGCTGCGGCGGCAACATGACGCCCGACTACTACGCTGACGTATATAAGCGCTACGCCACGTTTGCCCACGACTACCCCGGCACCAACCTGAAAAAGATTGTGAGCGGCGCCAACGGCGACGATGCCAACTGGACGGAAGTGTGCATGAAGAAGATACCCACCAACATGATGTGGGGCCTCACGCTGCATTACTACACCCTACCCACCGGCAGTTGGAGCGGTAGCAAGGGCGCAGCCACGGGCTTTGATGAGCAGCAGTACTTCAACACCCTGCGCAACGGACTGAAAATGGACGACATCGTGACCCGGCACGCGGCCATCATGGACAAGTACGACAAGGAGAAGCGCGTGGCGCTGCTGGTAGACGAGTGGGGCATCTGGACCGACGTGGAGCCCGGCACCAACCCCGGCTTTCTGTATCAGCAGAACACCCTGCGCGACGCGCTGCTGGCCGGCACTACCCTCAACATCTTCAACAACCACTGCGACCGGGTGAAGGGCGCCAACCTGGCCCAGGCCGTGAACGTGCTTCAGGCCCTGGTGCTCACCGACAAGGAGAAGATGCTGCTCACGCCTACCTACCACGTCTTCGATCTGTACCAGGTACACCAGGATGCGCAGTACATGCCCCTCGACTTCAAGAGCCCCGATTACGTGATGGGCAATGAGAAAATTCCGGCTCTGAACGCTTCGGCCTCCAAGGATAAGAACGGCGCGGTGCACATTTCGCTGGTGAATCTTGACACCAAAAAGACTATCAATCTCGAAACCGCCCTACCCGGCGTGAACTGGAAGAATGTGTCGGGCCGTATCCTGACTTCGAATAGCGTGAGCGACTACAACACGTTTGAGAAGCCGAACAACCTCAAGCTGGCTGAGTTTAAGGGCGCCAAGAAAAAAGGCGGCAACCTGACGGTGGCCCTACCGCCCAAGTCAGTGGTTGTGCTGGAACTGAAGTAGGTATCGTCTAAAAAAATCGCATGAAACTCGCTTTTCTACCCTTGCTGCTGGCCGCTACTAGCGCCTTAGCGCAAGCCCCCGCTACCCTACCCCCGCGCAAACCCGGCAGCAATCCCATCATCCTCGAAAAATATACCGCCGATCCAGCCGCGCTGGTGCAGGGCAACACCGTGTACCTCTACACCGGCCACGACGAAGCCCCGCCCCGGCAGGAGCGCTACGTGATGCACGAATGGCTGTGCTACTCCTCTCAGGACATGGTGAACTGGAAGGAACACCCTTCGCCGCTGAACGTGAAGGAGTTTGCCTGGGCTAAAGACGATGCCTGGGCCTCGCAGGTAATTGAGCGCAACGGCAAGTACTACTGGTATGCGGCTGTAGAGCACGGCACCATTCCAGGCAAGGCCATCGGGGTAGCCGTGGCCGACAGCCCGATTGGCCCGTTCAAAGATGCCCGCGGCTCTGCGCTGATTACCAACAACATGACGGAGAGCAAAATCTCCTGGGACGACATCGACCCCACGGTGTTTATCGACAAAAAAGGTCAGGCCTACCTGTTCTGGGGCAATACGGTGTGCCGCTACGCCAAGCTCAAACCCAACATGACGGAGCTAGACGGTCCCATCCAAACCATTGAGGTGCCGCAGTTTACGGAGGCGCCCTGGGTGCACGAGCACAACGGCTGGTACTACTTGAGCTACGCCACTGGCTTCCCCGAAAAAATTGCCTATGCCATGAGCCGCAGCCTCACCGGGCCGTGGGAATACAAGGGCATCCTGAACGAAATAGCCGGAAACTCCAACACCAACCACCAGGCTATCATCGATTTCAAGGGCAAATCGTACTTCATCTACCACAATGGCGGGGTGAATACCGGCGGCAGCAGCTACCACCGCTCCGTCTGCATCGACTACCTCTACTACAACAAAGACGGTACGCTTAAGCGCGTGCAAATGACTTCGGAAGGCGTGCAGCCAGCGAAGTAGAGTACACGGCAAACCTGTTAAGCAAAGCGTCGCGCAACAGACCGTCATTCCGAGCTTGCCGAGGAATCTCGCGTGCTGACAAAGGTTACTACCTATCATCAGCACGCGAGATTCCTCGGCAAGCTCGGAATGACGGTCTGCTTTTACATGCCTACCCTACTTACCTACCGTGCGCCAACGGTAGGCGCTTTGCCGGCCGCTTCAGTAGTCAGCGGTGTGCTGCTGATTTGTTGAAATGTGATGCCTTCTGCTGATCGTAATTTGATAGCAGTTAAGGGCTTATTGGCGAAAAAGATGCTGGTCATCACCGTCAGGCCCTGATCAGCGAACAGCTCCACGGAGGCCGCATCGAAGTAGAGCGTTAGCTCGGTGCCGGCGGCCGTGCTCAGGCGCGGGGCCACGGCCCTACCCACGAACTTGGGACTGAAGCTGTTCTTGCCTGCCTTGCTGCGGTCGATGAAATACTGATTGGCGGCTTGGTCATAGCCTAGCACCAGTTCCTCGCCGGCCGTGTTGCTTAGCACTAACTCAAAGCTCGCTAGCTGGTTAGTGCTGAGCGTCAGGCGGTGCTTGTCGGTGGTGCTGTTGAGGCGGGCGGTGAGGTCGGTGGGGGCTTTGGCCGTTACGTTTTGCAGGGTGGTGGTTTTGCCTGTTATGTTCCGCAGCTCGGCGGCGGGCTGCGAGGTGAGGTAGATTTCGCTACCCACCTGGCGCAAGCCTAGCTCGCGCGGGGTGGTCATGGCGCTGCGCCAGGGCGAGGTAGGCACCTGGTTGGCGTATTCCCAGTTGCTCATCCAGCCCAGAAACAGGCGGCGGTTGCCGGTGTTGTTCCACGTTACGCCGGCGTACTCGTCGGGGCCGTAGTCGGCCCACTTGGTTTTGCCGTTGAGGGGCGTGAAGGTTTTGCCATCAAACTGACCCACAAAGTATTGCGTGGCCGATCCGCCGTTGGGTCCGCCGGGGTTCAGGTTGACAATGAGCACCCAGTAGGTTTTGCCGTTGAGCGTGAGCGGAAACAGATCGGGGCACTCCCACACACCGCCGTGGGCGCCCAGCTTTTCACCGAACTCACTGAGTTTGGTCCAGTCCTTAAGGTTTGGGGAAGAGTAGAACGTGATGCGGTCCAGGGTAGCCAGAGTCATCACCCACTGCTTGCTGGGCGCGTGCCAGCTCACTTTCGGGTCGCGAAAATCCTTGATACCAGGATTTTTCAGAACCGGGTTCTGCGCATACTTCTGCCAGGTTTTACCCCCATCAAGACTATAGGCTAGGCTTTGATGCTGGTAGGTACTGGTGCCAGCCTTTTCGCCTTTGGGGTCGTGGTGGGTGAAGATGGCTACCATAGCGTTCTTACCAAAACCTGCTGTGTTATTGGCATCTACCACCGCCGAGCCCGAGAAGATATAGCCCAGGCTATCGGGGTAGAGGGCAATGGGCTGCTCCTGCCAGCGCACCATATCGGGGCTGGTGGCGTGGCCCCAGTGCATGGGCCCCCATACCATCCCTTTGGGGTAGTACTGAAAGAACAAGTGATAGGTGCCCTGATAATACACCATCCCATTGGGGTCATTCATCCAGTGCGCGGCCGGCGTGAAGTGGTAGGCGGGGCGGTACTGTGGCGTGGCTGGCGGCACGGCGGCAGAATCTGCTGGCGCAGCGGAAGCTGTGGCAGCGCTGGTCGTGGTTCTGGAATCGGAGCTGCACGCCGCCAAGCCGGCAAAGGCCAGCAATAGAAAGAGCGAGTATTTCATAAGCAGGTTTGGAGAGTGGGTGGGAACGAGCAAGCTACTCCGTGCGGGTTTTCAGCAGCGCCGCTACATCGGCCTCCCCAATGGCGGGAGTAGCGCCTTGGAAGGTAGCCACCAGCGCCCCGGCGGCGCAGGCAAAGCGCAGCATGGTGGCCGGCTCGTCGCCGGCCAGCCAGCCTTTCAGCAGGGCCGCCAGAAAGGCATCGCCGCTCCCGATGGTGTCGCGTACTGTGACGGGTAGGCCGGGAGCACGGTAGAGCTGGCCGCCGGTGTAGAGCAACGCCCCTTCGGCGCCGCAGGTCACGCACACCGCCTGCAACTGGTAGTGCATGGCCAGCCACTGCATGGCGTCGGCGCGGTCCTGCCGGGTTTCCTGGCCCAGCCACTGCATCACTTCAGCCAGTTCGTGGTGGTTCAGCTTTACTAAGTTGGCTTTGCTGAGCAGATGCAGCGTGGTTTCCGGAGTATAGTACGGGGGGCGCAGGTTCACATCGAACACCCGGAAGCGGGCTTTTTCGAGCAGGCGGTACAGCGTCTCGCGGCTATCCTCCTGGCGGGCGGCCAGGCTGCCGTACACCAGCATATCGGCCCCGGCTACCAGGTCGGCCAGCTCCGTCTCGTATTGAATATAGTCCCAGGCCACGGGCTGCACAATCTTGTACACCACCTCGTGGGCGTCGTCTACGTTGGCTTTCACTACCCCCGTCAGGTGCGTGTGGCTTTGCTGCACATGGGCCGTACTCAGGCCTTTCGATTTGATAAATGCCAGCAGTTCCCGGCCCAGTTCGTCGTCGCCCACGCGGCTGATGAGCTGCACGGGTTGCCCCAGCTGGTGCAGGTGCACGGCCACGTTGAAGGGCGCCCCACCCGGCTGCTGACCGGTAGGCAGAATATCCCAAAGAACTTCGCCGAAGCAGATAACAGTGCGCATGGTTGTGCTATAGAGAGTTGGAAATTGATGCGAAAAGAAGCTAGCCGGGTAGTTGTCATTGTATTGAAACGTTTTGCTATATCTCCCCAAGCCGCTACCGTTTTGTTGTTAATGTAAAGAGAATACCAACAAGCACTCACATTACGCATCACAACGCCCTCCTGGCACCAAAAACGCCCGGCCAAATTGGCCGGGCGTTCTACCTTATAGACAGGTCGATGTTTGGGTTATTTCTTTTCGATTCGATACAACTTGGCACCATGCCGCCGCACGTACGGCGCAAACTCGCCCGTCGCCGGTGCCAGTTCCTGCCCCGACCACAAGTCGCGCACAGTGCAAGTGCCTGTGAGGCCCAATTCGCGCAACGACACCCGCACCTGCGCCGAATCGGCGGGGGCGGGCCGGTAGGGGCTTTGGGTGAAGATCAGGAACTGCATGGTTCCGCCCGTGTTCTGCATGGCACCGGCCTGATCCAGTCCCACGCTACCCGTCAGGCGCGTCATGCCGGCCGGCACTTCGTATTCGATAATGGAGTTGGCGTGCGTGCCAATACCGCGCGCGTAGGTCTTCCCTCCTACCCCCAATTCTCCACCCGACACACTTTTATTGACGGTGGTTTTGCCCCAACCCGCCGATGCCGTTTTCCACGGCACGGTAGTGAGGTCCAGCGTTTTGCCATTGCCAGTGAGGGTAGGCGCCAGCCAATTGGCGTGGTCCCAGGCGCTGCCGTCGCCACCATCGCGCACGTTGAGGTAAAGCGTGCGGGCACCTTTCAGGTCCACATCCAGCGCTTTGCTCTGGCCAGGCGTCTGGCGACTGATGGTGCCGCTGTTCCACGCGGCAGCACTGGCTGGCAGCAAGTCTTGGTCCTGGGCGTTGAAAACGGCCAGGTACTTCGCGCCGGTTTTCGGGTCGTCGGCGGTCCAGGCCACTAGGTCGTTGCGGCGGAACAGCTGGCGGTTGTTGGTGCTGGTGTTCAGCACATTCAATACCTCTTTGTTGGTCAGCAACGACAGCGTAAACGGGTCGTTGCTGGGCAGGTCGCCGCCAAACATCAGTGGAGAGCGGAAGATGCTCCACAGCGTCATTAGCGTGTACTGCTCGTCGCGGGTGAAGCGCGTCATACGGTCGTCGCCGCGCTCGGCCCTAATGCCCAGGCGGCCCATCGGCAGCATATCGGCATCGGGCCAGGCACCAGGCTGGCGGTAGGGATTCCAGCGGTTACACACGTCAAAATGCTCTTTCAGCTGCTCCCAACTGTCCCAGAAGTCGCCCACGGTACGCCACATATTGGCATGCTGCTGAGCGTGCTTGGCGTTGGCAACGGGTGTTTCGCCCGGCGACATGCTCAGCACAATCTTCCTACCCGACTTGTCAATAGCCCGCCGAATCATCTCAATCTCCGGCGCGTGGTAGGGCTCCGAGAGGTCGTCTACCTTCACAAAATCCAGCCCCCAGCTGGCATAGAGCTTAAATAGGGAATCGTAATACTCCTGCGCACCGGCCCGGCCCGCCACCACCGTGTACATATCGTGCAGCCACGCGGCTTGCCCTTCCTTGGCGTAAATATCAGCCGCGGTGGCCTTGCTTCCTAGGATGGGTAGGCGGCGCTGCACGGCCACTACCGGCACACCCCGCATGATGTGAATGCCAAATTTCAGTCCCTTGGCGTGCAGATAATCGCCCAGCGGCTTGAAGCCTTTGCCGCCCGCCGCCGATGGAAACCGGTTGACGGCCGGCACAAACCGCCCGTACTCGTCAATGTTGAAATCGGGGTCTTTCTCGTTGTAGCCGTGGGCTTTGTCGTTGCTCACGTACCAACGAATGTCCACTACCACATACTCCCAGCCACTGCTTTTCAGATGTTGGGCCATGTAATCGGCGTTGGCCTTCACCTCGGCTTCGGTCACGGTAGGGCCGTAGCAGTCCCAACTGTTCCAGCCCATGGGCGGGGTAGGTGCCCACTGATGGAAGTCGGAAGTAGGCGCTGTTTTCTGAGCGAAAGTCGCAGTGCTGCCAGTCAACAGCAAAGCAGTTAGGATACGTTTGGTGGAATGAATCACTAGGGCTGGTGGATTGCGGAAAGTAACAGATATACTGCGAAGAAAAAGAAGGGGCCAGCATAAGATGCTGGCCCCTACCCTCTTTACTTTTTGCCAGGGATGCGCAACACCGTGAAGGAGTTGGGCGCCAGCGTGTAGCTTACTGCGCTACCCGAGCTTACCCGGAAGGTTTCCTCTTTAGGAGCCAGCTTCATGGGCTCTTTCAGACTGTTTTGCATCTGCAAATCGTTGCTAGCCATTACGATAGCCTTGCCGGTTTTCCCTACCTTCTTGGCTCCGGCCAGGTTCAGGGTCACGGGGCGGGCGGTGGTGGAGTAGTTGATGAGCTTTACTACCACGTCGCCAGCCGGGTCGTCAGTCACAGCACTCACGAACAGGTTGTCTTGGCCGTTTTTGGCGTTGCCGGGCAGCTGCACAGGCAGAATAGTGGTGCCTTTGTTGAGGCTAAATAGCTTCTGCACGTAGTAGCTGGGCGTGCCATAAGAGTTCAGGTTATCGAACCAAATCATGTCGGGCGTCCACTGCCACGCGTCTACGTGGGCAAACAGCGGCGCGTAGGACGCCATTTCCACTACCTCGCCGTTACGCTCCAGGCCCGTCATAAATGCAGCCTCAGAAATGGCGCAATCCCAGGTATTCTTGTTTTCGGGCTGGCAATGGCTACACTTTGCGCGGCATACTCACCAGCGAAGATCTTGGGACCTGTGCGAGGGTAGTTGTCGTAGCGGCCCACATTTTGGCGGAACCACTCCGGCTTAGCGTAGTAGTGCTCGTCAATCAGGTCGGCCTTCAGCTCCCGAAACTGTGCGGTAGCGAATTTGAATCGCTCGTCTCCTGGATCGGGGCCAGAGCTGGCTACCAGCTGAATGTTTGGATACTTCGCTTTCAGTGCTTTTACGAATGGCTTGTAGCGCTCAATGTATTGCGGGCCCCACTGCTCGTTACCAGCGCCAATCATTTTCAGGTTGAAGGGCGCTGGGTGGCCCATGGCGGCGCGCTTGGCCCCCCAGGGGCTCGTCACGGGGCCATTGGCAAATTCCACCAAGTCCAGCGCATCCTGAATAAAGGTATCCAGGTCGATGTCGTCGGCGTGGTTGTGGGCTTCGGCGCCAGTTACTACAGCACTTGGGCCGCCGGGCGTGGTGGCGCTCAGGGGCGCCTGCTCGGCAGAGTTGAACTGGCAGGCCATTCCGATATTCAGGATGGGTAGGGGCTCGGCACCCAGGTCTTCGGCCAGCTGAAAATACTCGAAGAAGCCCAGCCCAAAGGACTGGTAGTAGTCGGGTGTATAGCGGTGCGTAAATTCGGTGTTCCAGCGGTTAATCAGCGAAGCGCGGGAGTTCACGTCGCCGATAGTTTCCTTCCACTGGTAGCGCTGGGCTAGCGTGCGGCCCTCCACGATGCAACCGCCAGGAAAGCGCAGGAAGCCAGGCTTCATGTCCTTCAGCAGCTGCACCAAGTCGGTGCGCAAGCCGTTGGGGCGCTTCATCCAAGTATCCTTCGGGAACACCGATACCACGTCCAGATCAGCGGTGCCGGCACCTTCCACGGTGATTTTCAGGTGCGCTTTGCCGCTGGTGGCACTGGGGCGCAACACGCCGGTATACTGCTTCCACTCGTTTGTGAGGCCGCCTACCTTGGTTTGAGCCAGGGCCTGCCCTTTCTCATCTTCCAGCGTCACGGTCAAGCCGCTGATGCTGCCGGGGCCGCGCCGCGCATACACCGAGAAGTTGTAGTCTTCGCCCTGCTTCACGCCCATACCCCGGAAGCCCTCGTTGGTGAGGCCGGCATCGGGGCTATTGGTGCGAGCGGTCAGGCGCAGATAATGCGTGTTCGATTTGCTGATGGGCTGCTCGCTAAGCACGATATACTCGGTGAGGGCCGAGCCGCCTTTGATGGCCTTCCAGCCAATGAGTTTGTCGTCGGTTTCGAAGGATTTATTCTTCACCAGCTCCGGGTACAAGCCCCCGTCGGCCGCAAAGTTGATGTCCTCGAAGAACAGGCCGAACATATTCTTCGGCACTGGTGCTACCGGCTTATTGACCTGCACCGTAATCGTAGTCGGTGCTTGCGCAATCGATTGTGTGGCGCCAACAAAAAAAAGCCCGCCGAATAGGGCTGCTTTCGCGAGGCGAGAAAAAGAGTGAGTGGGAGTAGCAGTCATAGGTATGAGTAAGGGTTAAGCAGAAGCTTTAGTTTCCTTGAAAGCGATATTACAACTTTTTTTAGATACAAAAGCCCCGGCAATGCGACATTCTATAAAGAGAAAATGTCGTTTCGCCGGGGCTTTATACAGCTAGGCGGAGTTTACCAAAACTTGACGTACAACGCCGTAATCATCAGCAAGGTAATGACAATCAGCGTCATGATGCTGGGGCTTACCCGGAATAAGCTCCGATCCAGGTGCAAAGCTTTCGGATTAATAACTGGACCGAGCAGGCTCATCCCAATCATCAGAGCAGCCGTGAAGGCAAATGAGAGGCCCATGCAAATCAGGAAAGGAATTTCGTAGCTGCCATGCCCATTAGGAAAGGCTGAATACAGAATGGTTTCAGGGCCGAATACAGATACGGCGTAGTTGTTGAAGAATACCGACAGAACAAAGCCCGCCAACATCCCGGCAATAGCAGCCTGGGCGGTGGTGCGCTTCCAGAACATCCCCAGTACAAACACGGCCACGATACCGGGCGAGATAAAGCCTGTGTACTTCTGAATGTAGGTGAAGCCGCCTTCACCACCAATACCCAGCAAGTCCTTCCAAGTGAGGCCGATAGCCATCACGGTAGCCGCCATCACCGTCAGGCGACCAATCCAGACTAGTTGCTTCTCGTCGGCTTCGGGCTTGAGGTAGCGCTTGTAGATGTCGAGCGTGAAAATAGTAGAAATGGAGTTGGCCTTACCAGCCAGCGAGGCCACAATGGCAGCCGTGAGGGCCGCCAACGACAAGCCCTTCAGGCCGTTGGGTAGGAAAGTCAGGATGGCTGAGTAGGCGTTATCGGCGTTGAAGTTGCCACCGGGAGCCATTTCACCTTGCAGACCGCCGTTTTTGTGCAGCACGTAAGCGGCAATGCCGGGCAGCATCACAATCACGGGCATCAACAGCTTCAGCATACCAGCAAACAGGATACCGGTACGCGCCGTTTTTAGATCGGCACCCAGGGCGCGTTGCGTGATGTACTGGTTACAGCCCCAGTAGTTCAGGTTCACAATCCACTGACCAGCAGCGTACATGGCAATACCCGGCAGCATCAGGTACTTGTTGATCTCCACCTGCGGCGTGTCGGCCGTGGGCTTTTCAAACATCAAGTGGAAGTGGTCACCAGCATCGCTCATCATGGCGTTGAAACCAGCAACGGCATCGTGGCCCAGCCCAAACCGCTCGCTTACCAGCGTGAGGGCCAAGTAGGTAGTAGCCAGACCACCAACAATGAGCACGGCCACCTGGATTACGTCGGTATAGCCTACCACCTTCATGCCGCCAAGGGTGATAATCACTGCAAACACCGCTAGGGCTACCATAATCAGGTGGAAGCTTTCGCCACCGCCTACCAGGTTGCTGATGGCCAGCGCCCCGAGGTAGAGAATGGATGTGAGGTTGACCAGCACGTACAAGAACAGCCAGAAGATACTCATAATCAGGCTCAGAGTAGCGTTGTAGCGCTGCTCCAGAAACTGCGGCATGGTGTAAATCTTCTGCTTGAGGTAAATCGGCATGAAGAATACGGCTACCACAATCAGCGTAATAGCCGCCAACCACTCGTACGCTGCCACGGCCACCCCTACCTGGAACCCGTTGCCCGACATACCAATAAATTGCTCTGCCGAAATGTTGGAGGCAATCATCGACGCCCCGATAGCCCACCACGTGAGCGAACCCTCCGCTAGGAAGTAGTCCTGAGTGGTCATCTGAGCTTTCTGCTTGCTCTTGTAGACATAGAAGCCATAGGCCGCAATGCCCACGATGTAGAGCAGAAAGATGGATAAATCTAACGTGTTAAAGGTGTTCTGCATGCGGATTTAAAAACGGGTAGGAAAGTGAGTGAATAGCCGAGGGGCCTAACGCCCCCCGAAAGCTACTTCATTATAGCGTAATTCATTCTTGAAATTGCGCAATTTTGTATCGGCATCGATTACGAGAAACTCAATGCCAGCCATTTCCGCAAAATCTTCCAAGTACTCTACCGTCAGGTTTTGGCTGAAACCCGTGTGGTGAGCACCACCAGCCAGAATCCAGGCAGCTACGCCAGTAGCCATATCCGGCTTCACTTTCCAGAGCACGCGGGCTACGGGCAGGTTGGGCAGTTCGTGCTCGGGCGCTACGGCTTCTACTTCGTTTACAATCATGCGGAAGCGGTTGCCCATATCCACGATGGTGGCGTTCAGGCCTTCGCCGGCGGGGCAGTTGAATACCAGGCGCACGGGGTCGGCTTTGCCGCCAATGCCTAGCGGATGAATCTCGGCGCGCACTTTGCCCTCCGCAATGGTAGGGCAGATTTCGAGCATGTGTGAGCCCAATACCTGGTTGTTGCCGGGCGCGAAGTGGTAGGTATAATCTTCCATAAAGGAGTTGCCGCCGGGCAGGCCGGCGCCCATCACTTTCATGGCGCGCACCAGGGCAGAGGTTTTCCAGTCGCCCTCGCCGCCGAAGCCGTAGCCCTCAGCCATCAGGCGCTGGGTAGCAATGCCGGGCAACTGGGCCATGCCGTGGAGGTCCTCGAAAGTATCGGTGAAGCCTTTCGCCTTTTTGTCTTGCAAAAACTGGCGCATGCCAGCTTCAATCTTGGCTGCTTCGCGTAGCGACTCGCGCTGGCTGCCGCCTTCTTTTAGCGTATCAGCCAGCTCGTATTCGCGCTCGTAGGTAGCCAGCAGCTCGTCAATCTGGGCGTCGGTCACGGCATTTACTACCGCTACCAAGTCGCCGATGCCGTAGGTGTTCACGGAGTAGCCAAACTTGATTTCGGCTTCTACCTTGTCGCCTTCGGTTACGGCTACGTAGCGCATGTTGTCGCCGAAGCGCACGAACGCGCCGCCCTGCCAGTCGGCCCAGGCGCAGGCCACACGGCTCCACACGCTCAGTTGGCGCTGCGTTTCCTCGGCTTCCCAGTAGCCCACAATCACCTTGCGCTTCACACCCATACGGGCCGTGATGAACCCAAACTCCCGGTCGCCGTGCGCCGACTGGTTGGTGTTCATGAAGTCCATGTCAATCTCACCCCACGGAATGTCGCGGTTGAACTGGGTATGCAGGTGGGCCAATGGCTTCTTCAGAATTTTCAAGCCGTTGATCCACATTTTGGCCGGCGAGAACGTATGCATCCAGGCAATCAGGCCCACGCAGTTTTCGGCTACGTTGGCTTCCTGGATGAGCTGGTAAATTTCCTCTGGCGTCTTCAGAATAGGTTTGAAGACGATTTTGATGGGCAGCTTGGTATCCAGCTCGGCAGCAATTTGCTGGGAGTGTGCGGCTACCTGCTCTAGCGTTTCGGGGCCGTAGAGGTGCTGGGTGCCAGTGATGAACCAGGCTTCGTATTGTTTGAGGTCAAGCATTGTTTTTAGCTGTTAGCTATTAGCTGTTGGCTGATAGCTTTTAAAGGTTGAAAGCGACGTAATAGAATGGGCAAAAACGGGCAAAAAGCTATTAGCTAACGCCAATAGCTAACAGCTCCATTTTAGCTCTGTCCGTAGTAGGAGTTTGCACCGTGCTTGCGCTCATAGTGCTTTTTGATGAGAGAGTCTTTCAGGCGGGGCACGTCGGGGCGGAGTGTGCTGCTGAGGTAGGCCATGCGGGCCACTTCTTCCAGCACAGCGCTGTTGTACACGGCTTTTTCCACGGTTTTGCCCCACGTGAAGGGCGCGTGGTTGCTAAGCAGCACCATTTCTACCTCCGTAGGCGTCAGACCACGCCGTTGAAATTCGTTGATGATCTGCCAGCCCGTTTGGTGCTCATAGTCGCCGGCAATCATGGCATCTTCCATGGGGGGGGCGCAGGGCACGTCGGCGGTGAGGTGGTCGGCGTGGGTGGTGCCTAGCACCGGAATATCCAGCTGAGCCTGGGCCCAGGCCGTGGCATAGGTGGAGTGCGTGTGCACAATGCCACCAATTTGCTCCCAGTGGCTGTAGAGCACAGCGTGGGTTTTGGTGTCCGACGACGGCCGCTTCTCCCCTTCCACAATCTTATTAGCGAAGTCAACAATCACGATGTCCTCGGGCCGGAGCGTGTCGTAGGGCACGCCACTGGGCTTGATGGCAAACACCCGATTTTCGCGGTCGACTACGCTGGCGTTGCCAAAGGTGAAGAGCACCAACCCCAGCTTGGGGAGCTGCATGTTGGCATCGTAGCAGGCTTGCTTTAGGTCTTGGTACTGACTCATGCGGTAGCAGTGGCCGTTTCTGCGGCCTGTTTGTCGCCCAGGGTAGCCGTTTCTACGAACTGCCCAAAGGCCTGGTATTTCTTGTAACGAGTGGCGTAATCGGCCACGCGGTCGGGCTGGGGCGTGTAGGTTTCGGCAAAGCCGCTACCCATTGCGCGCTGTGCTGTGAGCACATCGGGGTGGACGCCAGCCGCTACGGCGGCGTACATGGCTGCGCCTAGAGCCGGGGCCTGCTCAGAGGTAGCAATCTTAATGGGGCGATCAAGCACGTCGGCCAGCGTCTGCATGGCAAAGCGCGACTTTTTAGCCACACCGCCAATGCCAATTACCTGCTTGATGGCGATGCCTTCGCTCTCGAAGCGCTCTACAATCTGCTTGGAGCCATAGCAAATGGCTTCTACCAGCGCCCGGAACACCTGCGGCGCCCCCGAGCCCATGGTCAGACCCATGATGGCACCTTTCAGCGCTTGGTTGGCGTCGGGCGTGCGGCGGCCGTTCACCCAGTCCAGCGCCAATACGGCCGACTCTTCGGGGTCAATTTTTTCGGCGGCGGCGGTCAGCTCCACAATCAGGTTGCCGCGCATTTCCTCACGCAATGCCTCCATCTGTTCCGATGAAATCACCGTGGATTTGGGCAGCATGGTACGTAGGGGCCAGTCGATGATCTGCGTGAACCACGCCAGCAGGTCGCCAAAGGCCGATTGGCCAGCCTCCAGGCCCAGCATGCCGGGGATTACGGAGCCATCTACCTGGCCGCAAATGCCCTGCACCAACTTGTCGCCTACCTCGGCGGTGGGCGCAACCACAATGTCGCAGGTGCTGGTGCCCATTACCTTCACCATAGAGTAGGCTTCAATTTCGCCGGCCACGGCGCCCGCGTGGGCATCAAATGAGCCCACGGCCACTACCGTATCGGTAGTGAGGCCCAGGCGCTCGGCCCACTCCGCGGAGAGCGTACCGGCTACCTGGTCGGCGGTATAGGTTTCCTCAAACAATCGGTTGCGTAAACCGGCAAGTTTCGGCTCCAGTAAGGTCAGAAACTTCTCGGAGGGTAGGCCGCCCCAGCTCTCGTGCCACATGGCCTTATGGCCGGCGGCGCAGCGGCTGCGCTTGAACGTAGCTAGGTCCTGTCCGGTGAGTAGCAACGTCATCCAGTCGCAATGCTCCATCCAGGAGTAGGCGGCCTGGGCAACGGCTTCGTCTTCGCGCACTACGTGGGCAATCTTGGCCCAAAACCACTCCGAGGAATAGATGCCACCCTCAAACTGCGTGTAGTCGGGGCCACCCCAGGTGCGGGCTTTCTCATTGATTTCGGCGGCTTCGGCCAGGGCCGTGTGGTCTTTCCAGAGCACGAACATGGCGTTGGGGTTTTCCTCGAAGCCGGGCGTGAGGGCCAGCGCTACCCCCTGCTCATTCACGGCACCAGGGGTAGAGCCGGTGGTATCAATGGCAATGCCTTTGATTTGCTCGGCCGGCACCTGCTGGGCTACCTGGCGCACGGTGGCTTCCAAGCCCTCAATATAATCGAGGGGATGCTGGCGGAACTGGTTTTTCTGGGGGTTGCAGTAGGCACCCTGCTTCCAGCGGGGATAGTAATGCACGGCCTGAGCTACCTCGTCGCCGGTATGGGCATTCACGAGGAGGGCGCGAACCGAGTCGGTGCCATAGTCAAGACCGATGACGTAGGCAGGATGGTCAGTCATGAGGTAATTGTTGATTGCGTACTAGACTAGAGAAAACCAGCACATCATTTCGACCAGCAGGAGAAATCTCGCGTGCTCCCGGCAATTTCTTGACGTGTAATTAGCGCTGCACGCGAGATTTCTCCCGTCGGTCGAAATGACGTGCTGGATGCGACGTTCTGGCGGCGGGCGGCGGCAAGCCGACCCTACTGGCGTCTACTTGCGCACCCCGAACTTGAAGATGGTAGTTGATTGTAGTGTGTCGCCGGGCTTCAGCGTGGTGCTGGGGAAGGCAGACTGGTTGGGCGAGTCGGGGAAGTGCTGGGTTTCGAGGCAGAAACCGGCGTTTTTGCCGTACGTGACATTGTTTTTGCCGGTGAGCGTGCCATCGAGGAAGTTGCCGGTGTAGAACTGCACACCTGGCTCAGTAGTGGTTACTTCCAAGGTGCGGCCCGTGGTAGGCTCGTATACTGAGGCGGCCTGGTGCATGCCGCTGGGGTTGTTCAACACCCAGTTGTGGTCGTAGCCGCCGGGCACCTGCGCAATCCGCTCGCCAATGGCGTGGGGGGTCGTAAAGTCGAAGGGGGTGCCCTTCACTGGGCGTAGCTCGCCCGTGGGAATCAGTTGGTCGTTCACTACCGTGTAGCGGTCGGCCGGAATCATCACCTGGTGGGCCAGCACATCCTTGCTCTGCCCCAGGGCCAGGTTGAAGTAGCTGTGGTTGGTGAGGTTGACGGGGGTAGCCTTATCAGTGGTAGCCGAATAGTCGATTTTCAGCTCGTCGTTGTCGGTGAGGGTGTAGACCACCGTCACCTGCAAGTTGCCGGGGAAACCTTCTTCACCATCTTTGCTCAGGTAGGTGAGCGTCAGCGTCTGGCCATCGGCCGAGGAACCCGGCTTGGCTTCCCATAGCACCTTATCAAAGCCCTTCTTGCCGCCGTGCAGCGTGTTCTGCCCATTGTTCTGGGGTAGGGAATACGTCTGGCCGTCCAGCGTGAACTTGCCGCCTTTAATGCGGTTGCCGTAGCGTCCTATCAGCGCTCCAAAGTAGGGCCCCGATTTCAAAAACTCTGGGCTCTGGTACCCGCCTACTTTGTCGAAACCCAACACAATATCCCCTAGCTGCCCGCTTTTGTCGGGTACCATCAACGAGGTAATGGTACCGCCGTAGTTGGTGATGGTGGCTTTCAGGCCATGGCCATTGGTAAGGGTGTAAAGCTGGGCTTCGGTGCCCTCGGTGGTGTTGCCGAAGGAAGTGGAAACGGGCATAGCAGCAGAAGTTTGGGTGGAGTCGGCAGCGGCGGCCGTGGTGGCGCCAGTCTCGTTGGTGGAGGGGTTTTGATTACAGGCGGCTAGTAGCAACGTTGCGAATAGGCCGCTGGCAAGGGAGCTAGCGTAGCGAATGTGTGTCATCAACGGAAAAGAACAGGTGAAGGGATAGGTGGCAAGTAATGAAAACGTATGCAGAAAAACGTAGTGTTACAGATAAAAACGCCCAAGCTGATTTCCTTAAAATGCTTCCGTGTCCTATCCTTTCAACAAGAGTGTCGCGGCTCTCTATTACGCCTTTAAGTGCTAAAAACCCGGATTGCGCACGCGTTTCTGCATATGGTACTGGTTTTCGCGGTGTAAAGTAAAGATTCTATCTTAAGCACACAATCGTTTGTGTATTTAATCTTATTTGGTACAATTCTGTATGACATCGATTACTCGCTACTCAGCGTACTGTCACCTTCTGCACCAAGCGTTTAGCCCCACGTTGCACCTGCACCATGTACATTCCACCAGCCAATTTAGCTTCAACGGTCAATTGCGTTTGCTGCGGCCCAAACTGCTGGTGGTACACTTCCCTACCCTGCCAGTCGAAGATTAGCACGGTGGTTACACTTCCTGTTTTTTGCTCGCCTAAATCAACCGTGAAGTTGCCCTGCTCGGCTGGTATAGGGTAGATGCTGATACCAGTTAGTAACTGACTAGGTAGGGTAGCGGTGGTTACGCCCGCCGGACTCAGCGTCCAGCGCTGGCAGGGGCAACCATTGTAATCCCATAGTCCTAGTTGCTGCCCAGCTATGGTGGAAGCGTTCGGAACCTCTATTACACGATTGCCATTTGCGGAGGCAAACACGAGCGTACCATCGTTAGCGCGGTCGATAGAAAACCGCTGGCAAGTCAACCCATTGTACGTAAAAAGTTGCAGCTTGGCCCCCGCATCAGCCGAGCAGCCCATCACATCCACGGCCAGCCCGCCCAATGCATTCGTGATTTTGTACTCCCCGTTGCCTATAGCCGTGAAGTCCCATTGTTGGCAGGTGAGGCCGCTGGGTGTACCCTGCGCCACCATCTGCCCCGAGGCTCCCGTGCAGCCCCAAGCGTCCCATACGAGGCCACTCAACTGGTTTTTGACTTCGTAGCGGCCGGCGGCTACCCACTCGCGGCTGACCACAGGCCAGCCTGCAGCATCCCAGGTGAGGCGAGCCAGCCCGAGCTTGGGCGCCCCGTTGTCATAGCCATCGTAATAGTGGTGCGAGAAGTAGCTCACGCCATTTTCGGTGAAAATGCCCGCGTGGCCCGGCCCGATATAGCGCCCGGCCGAGCCCAGCACGGTAGTACCGCCCAGGCTGTTCAGGTCCTTACCTTCTTTGTCTAAGAAAGGTCCCGCTGGCGTAGCGGCGCGCCCTACCTGAATATAATATGTGCTATTGATGCCTTGGCAGCAGCTGCCGCGGTTGATGAACAGGTAGTAAAAATTATCATGCTGTACCAGATCGGGGGCCTCTACCCCACCATTGGCCAGCGTATAGCCCGCGCTGCTCAAGGGCTTGCCGGTGGTAGCGTTTAGCTGCGTGGTGCGAATACCACCGAAGAACGAACCATACGTGAGCCACACGTTGCCGCTGGCGTCGCGCAGCACGGCGGGGTCAATAGCATTGGGGCCGCTGCCGGCTACAGAAGAAACCACTTCGCCTTGGTCCTCCCATTTGTAGTTGGCATTGGCAGGGTCCAACGTAACGTTGGTGGCCAGACCTATAGCCGATACTTGCGAACCAAACGTGGAGCACGAATAGTAGAGGTAGTACTTGCCATTCATATAGATGCACTCTGGTGCCCAAAAGTTACCTGCAAAGCCTGGCACCTTGGCATTGATCCAACTAGGGTAGGCATTATTAATAAACACTGCCCGCGGCGAGGGTGTCCAGGTTACTAAGTCCGTAGAGTACATATTATAGATACCCTGTCCAGTCGTAAAGATCCAATACTTGTTGCCCTCCTTCACGATGGTAGAAGGGTCATGCGAACCGTAGAATCCTTGCAGCGCGTAGGTGCGCACGTTGCTTATGCCGATCAGTAACAGCAAGAGTAACAAGCACCGCATGGTACCAACCAGATGTGCGCGAAGCGAAATGAGTAAAGGTGTGGGCATAGCAGTAGGGTTTGAGGAATACGCGCACGAGCTCTTACTCGCCGCTAGGTTTCGTAAGTGCGATATGGATGCCAACGGGCGTCCCAAAATTGGGCATGCCATCGGGGTTCCAGGTGAAGACTTGCATGCGCGGGTTGCGGGTATCATAACAGCCCTGACCTGCACTGGAATTGGCATGATAAATCAGCCAATCCTGCGTACCATCCTTGGATTTAAAAAAGCCATTGTGCCCGGTAGCGTAGGCACGGCTAGCGGGGCTCTGAGAGAAAACCGGCTTGGTCGATTTCGTCCAAGATGCTAATAGCATAGGATCAGCGGTGGCATCGGCTGTCAGCATACCCAGGGAGTAGTAGTCGGTGCCACAAAAGCTAGCCGAGTACACTAGAAACGTTTTACCCCCGTGTTGCAAAATTTCTGGTCCCTCGTTAACGTAAGGCAGCCCTACCATTTCCCAGCTATACTCAGGATGCGACAGCTCCACGCGCGGCCCCGTCAGCGTCCAGGGATTACTCATCAGAGAAATGTAGAGCCGTTGCACAGCGTCTACCCCATTGTGTCCCGACCAAATGAAATAACGCTTACCATTTTGCTCCAGCACGGTTCCATCAATGGCCCAGAAATCGGCAGAAGCGCAGAAGATGCGACCTTTATCAGTCCAGGTGCCGGTAGTGGGATCTGCGGCGCTATTTTCTAGTACCCAGGTCCGTTGCTGCCCCAAATCGGTGCCAGCCGGTCCGGCGGAGTAGTAGAGGTACCACTTATTGTCGAAGTGATATAGCTCGGGTGCCCACAGGTTGCCGGAGGCTGGCCCACTCGCAGGCGGAGCCCAGGCCAGCGTACTCGATACCGTGCCCAGATCTGACATTTTGTTGGTTTTCCAAATGCGCAGGTTGGTATAGGTAGTATTCAGGTAGTAGTACGTGTTCCCTTGCTGGTACACCCATGGGTCGGCGCCGGAAGGTAGCAGCGGGTTGGTGAACGTGGTACCAGCAGCCGGTGCAGGAGCTGGTACTGGAGTAGGCGATACGGGCGAATTGTCGCCTGCGTCGCCGCAGCTCGATAGCACTAGTAGGGCAAGTAACTGCCTACCCTTTCGACTCAGCAACCCGGTATAGAATGTTATCATAAAGCACTTTATACAAGCTATTTGAGTTCATAGAAAGCAACACAGCCGTTTCAAGCTACTGCCCGAAACGGCTGTTTTATTCCCGCTATACCAGTAGCGTATTAGTAGCCAGGATTCTGCTTCACATTGGGGTCAATATCGATATCCCGTTGTGGAATGGGTAGTAGCTTGGAAACACCCAGACGGAAGTTGGTGAAGTCCGAATCGCGGCTGGTTAGCTCCGTGATGCCAGCTTGGTTATCCATTAGCCCATAGCGCAGAATGTCGAACCAACGTGTACCCTCGCCGGCCAGCTCCTTGGCGCGCTCCGTGCGAATAAGCTGGCGCATGGCCTCCTGCGAATAACTACCCGTGAGTGAGGCCAGCCCTACCCGATTGCGCACACGGTTTACCAACGGTAGCGCGTCGCTTACGCGGTTTAGCTCAGTCAGCGCTTCGGCCTGCATCAGCAGTACGTCGGCGTAGCGGATCACGCGGAAGTTAATGCCTGAAGTGAAATCCTCGGGCGTTGTGCGCGTGCGGTCGTTCAGGTACTTGCGCCAGTATTGCTGGTTGGGGTTGTAGTTGCGCTCTACAATCAATTCAGCGAAAGTTTTGCCGTAGAAACGGTCGGGGTTACGAGCGCTGATGATGGACACGTCCCGGCGTGGATCAATCATATGCCGGGTGGTGCTCCCAGGTGCAAATGCAGTGGTAGAGTCGGTGTAGGCGTTCAGCAACCACAGACGAGGTTGCACGTCGGCGAAGCTGTAGTAGGGAGGCCCAAAGAAGTTGGGCCGGTCATACCCTTCCGACGCCGACGCATTGTCCTGGCCCTGACCTACGTCCAACGGTGAGTTTACGTATTGAATCTCGAATACCGACTCGCGGTTGTTCTCGTTGGCATCCGTGAAGTTATCGAGGTAGTTGGCCACTAAGTCGTACTGGCCCGAGCCGATAATCTGGGTAAACAGGGCCGATGCCTCGCTGTATTTACGCTGCATCATGTATGTTTTGGCCAGCAGGGCCTGAGCAGCTCCTTTCGTTACGCGGCCCTTCTCAGCATCGCCGTACGACAACGGCAGATTAGGAATGGCAGCCGTGAGGTCGGCAATGATCTGTTCTTCTATCTGGGCCGTAGTAGCCTGCGGCGCACGGGTAGTCACCACGGGCTCTACCAGAATCAGGGGCACGTTGCCGAAGAAGTAAGCCAAGTCGAAGTACGACAGTGCCCGCACAAATTGCGCCTCCCCGAGCAGACGGTTTTTCAGCGTCGCGTCCATGTCGATATCCGGCACGTGGGTCAGCACCTGGTTGGTGCGGAATATGGTGCGGTAGTAGTCGTTCCAGGCGAAGGACGAGATAAAGAAGTTGTTGTCTGGGGTGATGAAGCGCGTAAAGTTGGCCAGCTCTACAAAAGGGCTCTGGCTGTACGATTCGTCGGAACGGGCAGCCATAAACTGCCAGGAGTGGCCGTAGCAGGCATACTGCTGCAAACCCGAGTAGCAGGCATACACGCCTTTAATGGCATCGTCCTGGGTTTTCCAGAACTGCGAGGTATCGGGAGCGTTCGGATTGCTCTGATCCAATAAGTCTTTCTCGCAGCTCGTAGTCAGCAGCAACCCGCTGGAGAGCAGAAAGAGAGCGGCTATCTTATGTATTTTCATTGGTTTAGTACAGATTGGGTGGGTAGAGCCTGCCCACATATAATGGCAGGCCCACCGCAGTTATTAGAAATTCACTTGCAAGCCGCCAATGAAGCTGCGCACGTTGGGGTAGGAGCTGTTGTCTACGCCGCGGCTGTAGAAGCCTGTGCCGGTCGTCTCTGGGTCGAAGCCCGAGTATTTGGTGAAGGTCACGATGTTACGGCCCGTCACGTATACCCGCACGCTGCCCAGGCTAGGCACTTTGCTGGTTATGCTCGTAGGTAGCGTATAGCCCAGCTGCACGTTTTTTAGGCGTACATAATTGCCATTTTCCAACCAGCGCGTGCTATTGAATAGCGCGTTAGAGGCGGCCGCTTGCCCTAAGTTACCTAAGCCACCACCCTGCAACAGACGCGGTGTAGTGCTCGAAGGATTGTCAACCGACCACGGAGTCACGTCGGCGTCGTAGTTATTGGGGCCGTTGTAGCTTTCCAGCGCCAGTTTGGCTTGGTTGTACACCTTGTTGCCGCTGGAAGACTGCAGGAATACCGACAGGTCGAAGCCTTTATAGGCGGCATTCAAGTTCAAGCCCATCACCAGGTTGGGAATGGATTTGCCTGCGAATACGCGGTCGGCATTATCGATCTTGCCGTCGTCGTTCACGTCTTTGTAACGCACATCACCAGCCGAGGCGTATGGCTGAATAATGGTGCCATTGGAGCTTTTATAATTTGCTACCTCATCATTCGATTGGAAAATACCATCGAACGGAATCAGGTAGAACTCGCCCAGCGACGTACCTAATTGCGAGCGGGTTACCCCTTCGCCACCACCAAACGTTTGTCCTACGGTCGGTACGGCCGTGATTTCGTTTTTGAGTGTTGTCAGGTTGAAATCGGCGCCGTAGGTGAAATCACCTTTTGTCTCGTGGTAGCCCAGGCCCAATTCAAAGCCCCGGTTTTCGATAGTGCCCGCGTTCTGGTAGATGTCGTTGCCGAAGTGACCGAGGTAGGTGAGCACCTGCACTGGCGCCAGCGCGTTGCGGGTTTCAGAAATATAATAATCAGCCGACAAGCTCAAGCGACTGTCGAGCACGCCCAAATCCAGACCAATATTGCGGGTGCGACGGTCTTCCCACCGAATATCGGGGCTGGCCAGTGCCAACTGCGAGGAGCCGTTTACAATGGTCTGGCCGGTGCCGATAACGTAATTCACGTTTTGCCCAATGATGGGGTAGGGCAAGTAACTGCCCCCGTAAGGACCATTCAGCGCATCGTTGCCATTAGTGCCGTAGCTGGCCCGCAGCTTCAGGTTGTTGATAGCCGGCACAGCATCTTTGAAAAAGTCTTCCTCGCTGATGCGCCAGCCTAGCGAGGCTGCCCAGAAATTACCCCACCGGTTCTCAGGGGTGAAGCGCGACGACCCGTCGCGGCGGGCACTCAGCGAGGCCAGATAGCGGTTCTTGTAGTCGTAGGTAGCCTGCCCAAAGAAGGAGCGTTTGGTGTACTCAAACGAGGCTCCTTGCACCACCCCTACCCGTGGGCCAGCGCTTAGCTCGAAGTAATACTGTGGCGAGCTAGTGAAGCCTTGTGCGCCTGCCTGCACGTTGTGCTGCTGAAAGCTTTGCTCTGAGTAGCCCAATAAGGCATTCACGCCGTGGTCACCGATACGCTTGTTGAAGTTCAGCGTGTTCTCAGCCAGCAAGAATAGGTCGTAGCCTAAGAATTCGTTTAGCGACGACGTATTAATGGCGGTGTTCTGCCGTATGATACCCAGTTTCTGCGCATCGGCATTGCTGTAGGTATGGCCATCCATGGCCACATTTAGCCGATAAGTTAGAAAATCAAAGAAAGAGTACTCGGCACTAACGTTGCCTGCCAACCGGTTGTCTGCCTGCGTGCGGCGTAGCAGCGACTGTGCTCCTATAGGGTTGGTAGCAAACGAGTTCAGCACCGATGAGCCCGTACCAAAGCCCCCCGGATTTGCCGGGTCGTATACCGGAATACTAGGAATAATTGTCAACACATCAATAAACGGCGCGCCATTCAGCAGTGTCGTGTTGATATGCGTGAGCTGGGCGTTTTCCTGCAGGCGGAAACGCCCTTTCGTGAGACCTGAGTTTAAACGCAAGCTGTATCGCTTGAAGTCAGGACCTTTCACGATGCCCTCCTGGTGAAAATACTCACCCGAAATCAGGTAGTTGGAGGTATATTTTTCTCCCGAAGAACCGCCCGAAAAGGAGAGGTTGTAATCTTCCAGCGTACCAGTCTGAAAGAATTCCTTTTGCCAGTCGGTATCCACATTGGGGTTGAAGGCCCCGCCGGGACCTTTAACGGCCCCAGCCAAACTGTTTTGGCCGTTGTTGAGCGGGTCTAGGCCAGCATTACGATACGCAATAACAGCACGATCAGCCCACTCGCTGGCATTGGTCAGGTTGTAGGTTTTATACACGTTATCGACGCCCCGGTAGCCATTGAAGCTAATGGATGGCGCCCCCGCCTTACCTTTTTTGGTGGTAATCTGTACTACCCCGTTGGCTCCCCGCGAACCATACACGGCCGTAGAAGAAGCATCTTTCAGGATGTTCAGCGTCTCAATATCATTAGGGTTCAGGTCGCGGATGTTATCCGTCCATAAACCATCGATGATGTACAAGGGGCCACTGCTGGCATTACCCAATGTGCCAATACCACGGATATTGATGATAGGTGTGGCGCCGGGGCCACCCGAGCCCGTTACTTGTACGCCTGCTACCCGCCCCTGCAACGCCTGCGTAACGGTAGGCACCGGAGTCTTATTCGCTTCTTTTACATCCAGCGGCGCCACAGCGCTGGTCACGTTCTGTCGGTTCTCGGTCAGGTATCCTACCACCACCACATCGCCCAAGGCCCGTGAGTCGGGTGCTAGTGCCAGGTTGATTGTGGTGCGGCCGCCCACAGCCACCTCCTGTGCGGCATACCCCACAAACGAAAACACCAGGGTAGCACCGTCGGGTACGGTTAGGGTGTAGCGACCATCGGCATCGGTTTGCGTGCCATTGGTAGTGCCCTTCACTACCACGTTCACGCCGGGTAGGCCGGTTCCTTTCTCATCTACTACACGCCCCGTTACGGGCGCATCGGCAACAGGCAGCAGAGTACCCGTTAGAAAGCCTGTTGCGGAGGTAGCTGCCTGCGCTGCCAAGGGTAGCAAGGGCAAACCACACAATAGCGCCGGAATAGCCAGCCGGCGTAGTTTGGGTATTGTCTTTCTCATAAAGAAGAAAATGGGGATTGAAATTTCAATACTCACAAACGATTGTGTAAAAAAATATCGCAATCGTTTGTGTAGGCAGGGTAAAAAAACAGGCCAAGGCCTTCTGAAAACGGGGGCAGTTGCTTTGAAGTGGCCTGAATCGCATACTGAGGCCTCTCTTACTGCAACTTGTCCCGAAATATAAGAATGTTATCTAAACTTTATCGTTTGTGTAATAGCATAAACAAATTTTTCTCTTTCAAGTAATCAGCAGTATTACAACGTTTGCACTATGCGCCCTCACCTCAACCTACTGTTACACCAAAGCAGTACTTTGGCTGTCAGAAATAGGTATGCTTTGCCAGCAGCAGGCTGAGGCGGCGTGCCCTACCTGCTATTTTCTTCTGTGGTGCCCTTGTTACGCCTAATACTACCGCTCTGTGGCTGCCGATTTTTTCTTGTTTGTTGATACGGAAACCACGGGCTTGCCCACTCGCTGGGACCAACCATACGCAGAGGAAGGCCACTGGCCCCACATTGCGCAACTGGCCTGGCAGGTATACACGACGGCCGGCGAGCTGGTGCGCGCCGATGAAGCGTATCTGCGCGTACCCGCCGGTACCATGCCCGCCGAAGCTGTTGCCGTGCACGGCCTTACTGAAGACTTTTTGCACACCCACGGTGCCGCGCCGCGCCCCGTACTGGAGCGCCTGCACCACGACCTACTCCACTACCGTCCGCAGGTAATCGGGCATTTTTTGCAACTCGATTTTCACGTGCTGGGTGCGGCGTTTCAGCGGGTAGGCTTGTCGAATCCGCTGCCGGCCTTGCCGCAGTTCTGCACTATGTTCAGCAGTCGGCCGCTGAGCCTGCGTGGACATTACCTGAAGCTAGCCGACCTGCACGAATATCTTTTCCAGGAACCGCCGCCCCGCCTACACGATGCCGTGGGCGACGCCGCTGCCACGGCTCGCTGCTTTTTTGAAATGCGCCGCCGGGGTCTGTTTGCTGCCACCGCCCCTACCCTACCGCGGCTGGTGCCCCCGGCGCCCCGCTCCTTCTGGGCACAACACCAACTACCGATTACCATCGGGGTGGCCTTGTTTTTTCTCCTTCTCTATTGGTTGATCTATGGATAACGTCCTGGCTTTTTTGCGCACCGTGGAACCCTTCCAACTCCTGCCCGACGACGTGCTGGCAGGGGTAGCCGATTTGGTAGAGGAAGTTCACTACCCCCGCGAAACCCTACTTTACCAACAAGGTACCAGCAAGCTGCGGGCATTGGACATCATTGTGGAAGGCGCTTACGACACCTTTTTCTACGATAGCGAGCAGCACAAGCGCCTACCCCTTATCTACCCCGCAGGCACCTGCTACGGAGGCATTTCTATTCTGCTGCACAAAAAACGCTCTATCCGGACGGTGGTAGTGCGCGCCCGTACGCGGGTGCTCACCCTCCCCCGCCGCGACTTCCGGGCGCTGTGCGTGTCCTACCCTGCCTTCTTCCACTTTTTCACGGCGCGCTACGGCGAGCAGATGCTGAACGAGGAGTTTGCCCACTTCGTGAAGCCCCGCGACACGCCCGAGCAAAATTTCCTGGTGGCCGACCAGCTGTTTTCGCGCCGGGTAGAAACGCTGGAAATGCGCCCCATCACGGCCTGCACGCTGGATACGCCCATCTTTGAAGCGGCACAGCGCATGGCCGCTGCTAAGGTGAGCTGCCTGTTTGTGACCGATGCCGAGGGTACCATTGTGGGCTACTGCACCGACATCACCCTACGCGACTCCGTGATTGCGCAGCGCCTCGACGCCAACCGCCCCGTGGCAGACGTGCTGGCAACGCCGTTGGTCACAGTCAGCAGCGGAGCTTTTGTGTATGAGGCTATTCTGAAGATGTTTCAGACCAAAACGCGCTACCTGCTGGTAGAGCGCGAGGGCGAGTTTCTGGGCTTCCTGAGCCGCAACAAACTGCTCAGCGACTTGGCCCAGTCGCCGTTTATGTTCATTCAGGCTGTGAAGCTGGCCCAGAGCACCCACGAGCTGAAGCGCCGCTGGGACCAGGTACCCGAGATTGTGCAGCAGCTGCTAGGTAGGGGCGTGAAGTCGGAAATCGTGAACCAGGTGATTACGGCCGTGGCCGATGCCATTGCCCTCAAGGTGATTGACAATGTGCTGGCCGAGCACGGCCCGGCCCCAGCCCGCTTCGTGTTTATGGTACTGGGCAGCGAGGGTAGGCAGGAGCAAACCCTGGTGACGGACCAGGACAATGCCATCATCTACGAAGACAAAGCCAATGAGCAGCGCGAGTTGGTGCGGGCGTATTTCCTGCGCTTCGCGGAGGCCGTGTCCGATCAGCTCAACCACATTGGGCTGCATTACTGTACGGGCGGCTTCATGGCCAAAAACCCGAAGTGGACGCACTCGCTCTCGCACTGGAAACGCAACTACCAGGAGTGGCTGCGCGAGTCGAACCCCGAAAACGTGATGCGCTTCGCTACCTTTTTCGACTGCCGCTACCTCTACGGCGACGAATCTATTATGGACGAGTTGCAAGCCTTTCTGCATCAGGAGCTCCAAAAGCCCTCGGAGCGCTTTTTCCGGTTTATGGCTCAGAATGCCCTGCAATACGAGCCGCCGCTTACCTTCCTGCGCAACATCCGCACGTTTGTGCAGGGCACCCAAAAGGTGTTCGACCTCAAGCGCACCATGACGCCCATTGTGGACCTGGTACGGGTATACGCGCTCCAACACCAGATTTTCCGGACCAACACCGGCGAGCGGCTGGCCCTGCTGCGCGAGCGGGGCGTATTCCGCGAAAAAGAGTACCAGGAGCTGCTACAGGCGTATTACTACCTGATGGGCATGCGCCTGCACAAGCAGGCCACCCAGCTCCTGAAAGACCGCACCTCTCCCACCAATTACGTAGACCCGACCACCCTTACGCAGGTGGAACAAGTCACGCTGAAAGAGATTTTCAAGGTGATTCAGGACTTTCAGCTCAAGATCAAGGTAGGCTTCACGAAGTCGTTTTAAGTATCGCCCTACGCAGGCCAAGAACAAAGTAGAGACGCATCCTTCCGTCTCTACTTTGTTCTATAACACAGCTTACTCCAATTGCAGCACCGAATCGGCGTACCTCCCGCGCCAGATACTACGAATGGTGGCTTGCTGACTGCCCAGGCCCGTATTACAACGGTATAGGTAGCTAGGCCGGCCCATGCCCGGCTCTACGCCCCGCATACCGGGCATGGCCAGGTGGCCACTGGGGTCCAGCTGTTTTATGCGGTAGTAGGAATATACCAGCACGGAGTCGCGGTAGGCGGGGGGCTGCTGCGCAAACCAGCTGATTTCGTCCCAGCCCCACAGAAACCAGTCGCGGTTTCGGTCGTAGTTGCACCCTACGGCGGCTTCGGCGCTCGGCCCACTATTGTCCAGCTCTACCAGGTAGGGATTGCGCACGGCCGTCCAGCCCAGCGGACTGAGGCCCCCTAGGCTGCGCTGGTGCAATCCTACGTTCGGATCAACCTGTATTGTAATTGGCTGCCGCTCGGGCGTGCAGCCTGGCGCCTCCTGGTAGTTCACCCAAATGGAGTGAAAATCGAGTACCAGTTGCTTTGTGCTATCGGAGGTAGGACGATACGACTGCCACTCGGCCAACGGCATAGTTTGCACCAGCTGCGGCTCGTAGTATATGCCACCAGAAGGCACGTGGCCGTCGCAGAGCACCACGCCGCGGTTCTGGGTAGCCGCATAGGTCCTGATTTTCTGGAGCAGCGCCCACCACTGCGCGTTGCCCACGTCGCGGCGGTTCATTACTTCTACTTGTCCGAAATGAATGGCCTCGCAACCCGCCGCGAGGTAGCGCGTGGCCATGTAGTAAAACCACAATTGGGCTTCCTGAGTGGTGACATCGGGCGTGAACCGACGCATACTTTCAGCCATCGGACCATCGTAGACGCGGTACTGCGCGGCGGGTGCCGGGTACAGCATCTCCTGACAACGAAAATTGCGCCGCGCCACAGGCAGCCCAAACGCCCTGAATACTCGCGCTGGCACGGCTATGTTGTTCACACTCTCTGATACATACTCGAATACCGCCGCTTGGCAAATCACTTCCCGGTCGTGGGCCTGGATGCGGCGTACATTCCAGCGGACCTGTGCAAATAGAGCATCATGCGCGGCTTGGTCGTAGGCGTTTTCCCACCAGCCCCCAATGCGGCTCACAAACTTGGCGCCCACGTTGTGCAGCATGGCTATGTTGCGCCGGCGTTCGGCTTCGCTCAATTTGTTGACACCCTCTATTTCTGACTGCCCCTGCATGGTAATGGCGCGGTCGAGGTAGTTGTTGAGCACGTTCTGGCTCATCGTACCCTGGAAGCGGTAGGTTTGGGCGTAGCTGTGACTATTGAGGAAGCAGAAAAACAGGAAAAGCCAACGGAAGCGAAGTAGCATCACGAGGAAGGATGGTGAAGTGGAATAACGCTGCCATACGCAGAATCCACATTCCGAACTTCCAAAAGGGATTTGCGAAAGAGCCTCTGGAAGCTTAGCGCCGCGGTAAAGCAAATACACTTTTTGCGAAACGTTTTTCGCTTGACTTCGTCCAACCTAGCCAGGAGTTCACCTAACGCCCCTCTATGCATAAAACAGTTTTACTTTTATTTCTCTGCTTATTCGGCACGCTGTGCCACGCACAAGACCTAGAGGACAAAGACAATGAAAAGCCTGCCCTGAAGCTGGGCGGTGCGCTGCGCTTCAACTACAACCTCTCTACTTGGAAACAGGACCAAGTGGAGCGGGGTGGCGATTTTGGCTTTGATATGTTTCGCATCAATGCGGAGGCCGCCTATAAAGGCATCAAGTTGAACGCCGAGTTCCGGCACTACTCGCAGGCATTTGGGGGAAGTTTCCTCAAGCAGGGCTGGTTTCAGTACGATTTCTCGGATGCTGCCCAGCTACAGGTAGGACTGAACCAAGTGCCCTTCGGCATTCAGCAATACAACTCCAACAATTGGTTTTTCAACATGACCTACTACCTGGGATTTGAGGATGACCACGACATGGGCGTGAAGTACATTCACGACCGGGGCCGCTGGCAGTGGCATGCGGCCTACTACAAAAGCGCGGAGGATTTTGTGTTCAGTTCGGCTGAAGCCAGCCCCAACCGCTACTCCTACGACGTAACCGGACGCAACAAGGAGAACAACCAGCTAAATTTTAAATTGGTCCGGCGCCTCGACGACAGCCTGGCCCACGAGTTGGGCGTTTCCCTACAGGGCGGCCTCCTCTACAACCTGGATACCAGGCGCAACGGCACCCGCTACGCCGGGGCGGTGCACTATGAATTTAAGCCTTCCTATAGCCGCTGGAGCATGAAGCTACAGGCCATGCGCTACCGCTTTCAGCCAAAATATGCCAACGGTGCGGCCTTAAATTTCGTTGAGATGGGGGCGTACGGCGCCAACTACAGGGTAGCTACCAGGGGCGACCTGTATACGGCCAACGTAGCTTACCGCCTCCCCATTGAGACCCGCCTGCTACAAAGCATCACGTTTTACGACAACTACGGCTACTATTCGAAAGACGTCCGTGGCTTCGAGAATTCGCACATGAACGTGCTGGGGGCCTTGTTTGCCGCCGGGCCCATGGCCATCTACACCGACGCCGCCTTTGGCTACAACCACCCCTGGTTGGGACCTGAGTGGGAAAATGCCTTTACCAGTGGCACTCCCGGCAACACCCGTTGGCACATGCGATTCAACATCAACATGGGCTACTACTTCTAGAAATCAACAGCACTGCATATGAGCAAAGTTAGGAATGAGGCGAAAAAATCGTTTGGGTTGGATGTAAACGGGCCCGTGTTCTGGCCCTCCATCGTGATACTTGTCCTCAGTATCGTGCTCGTTTTGGTCTTTCGGGAAAGCGCCGAAACGTTTTTCGCGGAAATACAGACTGCTGTCACGTCCAACATGGGGTGGCTATTTATTCTGAGCGTAAACATTTTCGTGGCGTATTGCCTGTTTCTGGCCTTCGGCCGGTTTGGCAATATCCGGTTGGGTGGTCGGGATGCCCGGCCCGAGTTCAGCACCGGTTCCTGGTTTGCCATGCTGTTCAGTGCTGGCATGGGCATTGGCCTGCTTTTTTGGAGCGTGGCCGAGCCCATCAACCACTTCCAGACGCCCCCGCTTGGGGAGCCGGGCACGCCCGCCGCTGCCCGCCAGGCCATGAATTTCACGTTCCTGCACTGGGGCTTTCATGCCTGGGCCATCTACGCGCTGGTGGCGCTGGCGCTGGCCTTTTTCACCTATAATCGCCAATTGCCTCTTACGGTACGCTCGGCTTTCTACCCGTTTCTGGGTGAGCGTATTCACGGTATTATTGGTGATGTTATTGATATTCTGGCGGTTATTGCTACCCTCTTCGGCCTGGCTACCTCGCTGGGTCTGGGGGTGAAGCAGGTGGCGGCGGGGCTACACCACGTATTTCCAGTCATCATCAACAACGTTACTACCCAGATTAGCCTGATAGCCATCATCACGGGTATTGCTACCATATCGGTGGTAACGGGGGTAGACAAAGGCGTGCGTATTCTCAGCGAGTGGAACGTCCGGATTGCCTTGCTGGTACTGGTGGCGGTGCTGTTTCTGGGGCCTACGGTGTTTATTCTGGGTTCTTATGTGCAGAACACTGGCTACTACATTGGGAGCTTTATGCAGCTTTCTTTTTGGAATGAAGCTTACAGCAATACCAACTGGCAGGGTACCTGGACGGTGTTTTATTGGGCCTGGTGGATTTCGTGGGCGCCGTTTGTGGGCATCTTCATTGCGCGCGTCTCCAAAGGCCGCACCATCAAGGAATTTGTGCTCGGGGTATTGATTGTCCCTTCCCTCCTCTCCTTTCTGTGGATGACGGTATTCGGCAGCACTGCCCTGCGCGAAGTATTGGGCGGCAATACGGCCGTAGCCGAGGCCGTGGCCGCCGACGTATCGACAGCCCTGTTTGTCTTTTTCGAGCAGCTTCCTTTCTCTAATATTCTGTCGGTTATCGGCATTGTGCTCATCACCGGGTTCTTCGTCACATCCTCCGACTCTGGGTCGCTGGTGGTGGTAAGTCTTACCTCTGGCGGCCGGCCAGACCCTTCTGTTGGCACCCGCGTGTTCTGGGCCCTGTCGGGCGGAACCATTGCGGCGGTGCTGCTGCTGGGTGGCGGGTTGCAGGCCTTGCAAACGGCTGTTATTATCACAGGACTTCCCTTTGCTATCATTTTGCTACTCATGTGCTATAGCTTGTATAAAGGGCTAAGCGAAGAACTGGAAGAAGAAACGAAGCTCGGCAGCGCCCAGCAACGCAAAGATTATCAGCAACTGGTAGGCGAGATGCTGGCCAAGCGGGCGCAAAAGCAGGACGCCAAAGCGCCTCAAACAAGCACTCCTACCCCCTTACCCCCAAACGCCGCGAAACTATGATTGCCATTGACGCGATGATGGTCTGCCTGGACCTGAGTGATATAGACGAAAAATTGGTGGCCTTCGCCCGCTCTATCTGCGAGCGGCTGCAAGTAGGCAAAGTGTACTTTGTGCACAACGTGAAGGTAGCCGAACTGAGCGACGACTTTCGGGAATGGTTCGGCAATATGGACCTGGCCACCGAAGTGGAAGGCAACATCAACGACATTGTGGCCGAGCATTTTGGCAATGCTACGACGTATGAGGTACTCGTGGGCGAGGAGCCGAACACCGAGGTGATGCTGGCCGAACTAGTGAAGCGCTACCAGATAAAGCTGGCCTTACTGGGTAAAAAAATGAGCGACAAGAGCACCGGCGCCCTCGGCACCAAACTGCTCCAGGTGCTGCCGTGCAGCGTGCTTGTCTTCCCCGAAACGGCGGTAGCAAGCATTCATAAAGTTCTGCTGCCGCTGGATTTTTCGGCCACCTCGGTTCACGCCCTGCGGCTCAGCCAGAACCTGTCCACCCAGTTGGGGCTGCAACTGGAGATACTGCACGTGTATCGGCTGCCGACCCAGTACTTCCCGCTTATCTCGGAAGAAAAGGCCGTGAAGAAGGCTGAAGAAATCGTGAAAGAGCGGTTTGCCACCTTGCAGCGAAAACATCAAGAAACCGCCGGCGTGCCCTACACCCTGGTGCGGGCCGCCAACAAAAGCGTGGCAGAGCGCATTCGCCTACACTTGGGCAAAGGCAAATACGACCTGCTGGTACTCGGCCTGAAAGGCAGCAACCCCCTACCCTCCCTGCGTCTTGGCAGCGTACCTAAGGAAATCTACAACATGGACCTGCCCATTCCGCTGTGGCTGGTTTATTCCGAGGAGGTGATACGGTAGGCGCTACGGCCAAGCCTACCCAGCGGCCCGCATCAGGTTAGTGATACCGGTAGTAATCATATCAACGCCGATAGCGCCCAGGAAAAAGCCGTTGATGCGCAGCAAAAGCTCCATGATTTTGTCGAAGGCAATCTGAAAACTTTTGCTGCGCATGGTGCGGCGCATTTGCTTCAACCCCATGATGATCAGGTAATTGATTAGCATAATCAGGACCAGTGCTACTACCCCCTGCCACAGTTGCAGCTGCTCCGACATCAAGACGGTGAGCGAGATAGTGCCGGCCCCTACCATGAAGGGCA
Source organism: Hymenobacter sp. NBH84 (assembly GCF_014217645.1). NCBI lineage: Bacteria > Pseudomonadati > Bacteroidota > Cytophagia > Cytophagales > Hymenobacteraceae > Hymenobacter > Hymenobacter sp. NBH84. Next base: position 746,225 of record NZ_CP043644.1, on the reverse strand, counting down.
GCGCAATTTCGGAAGCCAGGTCGTGCAGGTCGCCTTTAATCTGAATGAACGCCTTCTTTCCCTGCACAATAAAAATGTAGGCAAAGGAAAACAGCACAATGCCGCCGAATATCCGGAACGACTCGAAATTGATGCTAAATACCTTCTGGAAAACCAGGTCGCCGAATAGCAGGAAAACCAGGTAGATGCAGAAAGAAATAGTGCTGGCCTTCAGAAACACCGATCGGAAATCCCTTTCCGAAAGGTCTTGCATAATCGGCTTCAGGTACAAAAACAAGGCAAACGGGTTCAGCATCACCAGGAAACTGACTATAGCTGCTATCATCAAATCAGGCTACTTAACGGGTTTGGGATGGGCCACCGAAAGGTGGCCTTTCTATTGTGTAGGGCAGCGATGCGGGTAGGAGCACCGCGAAATGGCGGCTACAGTGGTACTCTGGGGTAATTGGCTACCTCTTTCTCCTGGCCGCCTTCGCTGCTTAGTAAGCGGCTGGGCCGATTGCGCCGTGCTACCTCGTGCGCTTTTTCGAGCGCCTGTGTTTCATCTGCAAACCCCTCAACGAGGTCGTGGTTGTGGTCTAGCACCTGCCATTGCGCGTTCTTCTCGTTCCACTGCACGCGGTAGATCTTTTCCGCGGCCTGCCCTTTGTTGCGGACCCAATCCAGAATAATCTTCCCGTCGCTGTGGTTGCCATCGGGGTAGGGCATGGGCAACAGCGCAAAAAAGATGTAGTACAGGGAGAAATAGGTGAACTGGTAGGTAAGCATGCCCGACTCCAGCCGGCCGCTCTCGATAAGATAGACCACTGCCACCGCAGACACGGCATTGAAAAGCGAGCCTCCCGCAAAAATAAGGACGTTGGCCAAGCGATGGTTATGCCTCAGATTGTCGAAGGTGCACTGGCCGTACCAGAAGTAGTATTGGCGCACCTCCAACATGCCCAAACGGAATATCACGTCGCCGGAACCCACAGTCACCTTAATGTTTTTGCCCCCCATCAGCCAGGCAAAAAACACGTGTCCCGCCTCGTGCAGAAAAGAAATAACTGGCAGCACCAGGAAGAAGGCCAGAAAGAACTTCGGGATGTCACTTACTCCAAACATATGACTACGTGTACGGAGAAAGGGGTTATCCGTGGCTAATTCCTTGAAGCAAAAAATAGAAGCGCTTCCTTAAAAGGAGCACCGTAGGATGCCTTACCTTCCAATATATTCGGGCGGGCAGAACATCGTTCTGAGCACACAGGAAGGATATTCCAAAAAAAGAACCGTTATCGGCCAGGGTAGCAGGCATCTTCTTCGACTATCAGAAAGTACATGCCCTACTCTATTGCAACACAAACGCCCCGACCAACCGGCCGGGGCGTTTTGCGTGTTTCTATATAGAAGCTTACAATTTTCGAAAACCCAGTTTCTCGACTGTGGCTAAATCCTTTCGTCGAACACCGCCCTCTAATATGATTCCTGTTTTGCAGTGGCAGGCATTACAAGGCTCATATTCCCCTGTCTGGGCTGCCTGCAACTGATCAGTTTGCACACCTTGCTTTTGGAGGTAGGCTGTTGCCGCTGTCTCAAAGGCCGTTACGCCAGTTGAGTCAGCAATCCATGGGTCAGAACATGCGGTTTGTGCGTAGCTTACTTGTACGAGTTCGTCGGCGGCCGGATCGGTGTCTTTGTCTTGGCATCCTGATAAAGCAAGGCCGCCCCAGCAACTCAGCGCACAGAAAATAATGTGTGTAAACTTCATAAGGTTGGGTATAGTGGGTATAGAGAGTAGAGGCATCACTATGGTATATGGTTGCATGCAGTAGTCACTATGTTTTGCTATGCCTATTCCATCTCACGCTTCCTACAATCTAAATTCGATTAAGCATCTGGGTGTTCGGAAGACCCTACTTGACCATGCGCTACGAGGAAAAAGATACGGTGAATTTCTGCCACATGGGCAGCTTCGTTGCTGAGGTGTACTATGATCTGGAAGTTAACCACCTGCACCATTGCCGCGCGTTTCTCCGGAAAGAGGAACTGGAAAATTACGCGGTGTATATTGACTAGCCGGAGTTATAAAAGGAACGCCTTGGCCGGATTGGCCAAGGCGTTCCTTTTATAGTTGCTATGTGGAATTCTCAAATAGTAAATTCTTTATATCGAACCCGGAAAGTCCCCTTCTCGAAGCGCTTCAATTCCACTTTTTTCGTAAAGTGTGAATCTCGCTGTAATGTAGCTTGGAAGCGACCTTCTACAACCTTCTCTACTGTATCAATCCGAATGATTTCGATAGTAGGCACGTTGAGTGAATCGCTACGAAAACTATCGGTTACAATATCTTCGTTTTCTGTTTGAAGCCAAAGAGCTTCTGGATTTTGTATTTGGGCTGGTGTAGATTTCACCAAAGCATCAAATCGCTCTTTTGGCATAGAAAATTGCAGATACAAAGAGGTATACTTTTCCGTTGATGAGGGAGTTCCAGCAGATATTGAAAATATCTGCTGAGTTTTATGGTAGGCAGCACTACCCCGCTCTAACCAATTCTTGCCGTTTTGCTGGGCGTGAACATAAAATTCCGATAGGGACTCTTCTGGCAGCGGCTCAATTGAGTTTTTCTCACATGCCGTTAAAATGCCTGCAAGGAAAGTAACCACTAGGTAAGTAGAGAAATACTTCATCGTAGAGAATAATAAGTTGTTTTTATAGAGGGTGCTGGCAACTTAGTGAAAGGTTGCATACTATGAGGTACATAGCTTCCTTAATCTTTACACCACATTTATACTAGTAAACTGAATACGAGGACGAAAGAAACCATATTTGTCGGCAAAACTGTAGGCAATACAACAAAAAAGCCTCTTCCCTGTGAAGGAAGAGGCTTTACTTGTGGGCCCACTTGGAATCGAACCAAGGACCTACTGATTATGAGTCAGTTGCTCTAACCGATTGAGCTATAGGCCCGATGCGTACTAATCTGACAGAGCAGGTTGGTTTCGCTGCTGCAAACTTCGAAGTTTGCGGGCGAATTTCCAATTTTAATCCGCGTCGGAGTGGTTCCGAGCGGACGAAACCTACCTTCGGGCGGCTGCGAGCCGCCCCTACCTAACCCGTATGACGAAGAAACCCAATCTGCTGTTCGACTTTGGCGGCGTTATTATCAACATCGACTACCAGCGCACGCTGGATGAGATGCGCCGTTTTAGCCCGGCGGGCAGCACCATTGCCTTCAACCAACAAGCACAGGCCGAGCTGTTCGACCAGCTAGAAACCGGCCGCCTCACGAGCGAAGCATTTCGGGAGGGGCTGCGCACGGGCTACCAGCTCACGGCCACCGACGACGAGCTGGACGCCGCCTGGAACGCCATGCTGCTGGATGTGCCCGCTGAGCGTCTGGCTCTCATTTCTGAGCTGCGCGAGCAAGGCCACGAAACGGCCCTGCTCAGCAATACCAACCACATGCACATCAACGTTATCAACCGGCAGCTACAGGAGCAGTACGGCTTCGCGCACGGCATTGCCGATGCGCTGGACCGCGTGTTTTATTCCCAGGAGGTAGGGCTGCGCAAGCCCGGCGAGGAGATTTTCCGGCACGTGCTGCGCGAAATGAACTGGAAAGCCGAGGAAACTCTTTTCATTGAAGACAGTATCCAACACATTGAAACAGCCCGCCGCCTGGGAATACAGACCCTGTTCCTGGCGCCGCCGCTGACGCTCACCGACGCTTTGCCCGACGCCATTCGTGCCTTCTCCCCTACCTCTGCCTGACGCCGAAGCCCCCACGGCTGCCGACGATTCTGCTTCCTATACCCTAGCCGATGCCCACAAGGCGTTCGTGCGCTACGAGCGGCCCGAGCCGCCGCGTTGGCGCGTGTATAGTCTGCACCTGCTGCTGTTTCTGGTTACGCTGGTGACTACCACGCTGGCCGGTATTATGCTCACGCGCGGCGGGTTGGATTTCCTACCCCTCGACGTGTTCGGGCTGCGGGGTGAGGCCTTGCGCACAGAGCTGAGCCGGGGACTATGGTTTTCGGTGCCGTTTCTGGGCGTGCTCACGGTGCACGAGTTTGGGCACTACTTCACGGCGCGATATAACCGGGTGCGCACCACCCTACCCTACTTCATTCCGTTTGTGCTGGGCATTGGCACGTTTGGGGCGGTTATTCGCATCAAAGACCGGATTTTCTCGCGCCGGGAGTATTTCGACATTGGCCTGGCCGGGCCGTTAGCGGGCTTCGTGGTGGCGGTGCCATTGCTGATGTACGGCTTCACGCATTTGCCACCGCTGGCAGATTATCTGTTTCAGATTCATCCGGAATACCAGCAGTTTGGGGCCGATTATGCGCGCCACGTGTACCCACCCGGCGCCCAGGGCATCACCTTTGGCAAGCCGCTTATTTACCAATGGCTGGAAAGCTGGCTGGCCGATCCGACGCGTTTGCCGCACCCGTATGAGTTGCTGCATTATCCTGTGCTCCTAGCGGGGGTGCTGTCGTTGTTCTTCACGGCCCTCAATCTCCTACCCATTGGGCAGCTCGATGGAGGGCACATCCTGTACGGCTTGCTGGGTTACCGGCGCTTCAACCGGCTGTCTACGGTGCTGTTCATCGGCTTTATTTTCTATGCCGGATTAGGAATTTTCTCCCTGCACTCTGACCGCGACACGTGGCTCTACGGCGGCGTGCCTTACGCGCTGTACCTATTTGTGGTATTTCGTAAGCTGCTGCCTACTCCCGCCCGCACGGTGTTGCTGGCGGCAGCCGTGTGGTTTGGGCAGCTGGCACTTACGGTGGCCCTGCCTGGTGTGCTGGGCAACCCTGGCTGGCTGGTCTTCGGTCTGCTATTGGGTAGGCTGACTGGTGTGCACCACCCACCCGCCCCCGACGAAAGTCCGCTGTCGCCGGGTCGCAAGGTGCTGGGCTGGCTGATGCTGGCGATATTTGCACTGTGCTTCACCCCGGCACCGTTTCATTGATGAATAGTGAGTGATGAGTTTGTGCAGTTGTGAGTGAAGAAAGCCTGTCATCCTGCGCTTGCGAAGGACCTTCTACCCGTTGAACGAGTCGTTGTTACGCCTGTTGTTCTCATGTGAGAAGGTCTTTCGCAAGCGCAGGATGACAGATGTATTTTCTATTCACAAACTCACCGCCCACCACTCCCAACTTGCACCCACTGAATGGTTTTAGAACAACGCTCGCTTTTCTCTACTACCCAACTTACGTTGCGTGCCCACGGCGTACACGTCAGCAAGCGCTCTGTCACTGGCGACGTGCTGCTGGAATTTGAAATGCCGTACGAAGAGGTATTGCCCGTGCGCGTGGAGAAGCGCCGCCCTACCCTGCCGCACCGCTGGCGCACGTGGCTGTTTGTATTAGGCTGGCTAGTGGTGAATGCGTTAGGCAGCTCCTACGTGCGCGACCGGCTGAGTCATAACGTGTGGCTGGCCGCTACGGGCGGCGTATTGGTGCTGGGTTTGATGCTGTACGGCTGGAACACCTGGCGGCGCTATTTTGTGCTCGTCACGGCCCGCGCCCACGTGGTGCTGTCCGATAGATGGCGGCAGCGTCGGGAGCTGCACCGCTTCGCCGACAAGCTGGAACAAACCACCAAGGCCTACTTTCGCCACCACTACGCCGACATCAACCCCCTGGGCCTAATTGAACCTCAATTACGCCGCCTGCATTGGCTCCGCGAGCTAGAAGTCATCACCGAAGCCGAAGCCCGCATCGGCACCGTGCGCCTCACCGGCCGCCACTCCGACACCATCCAAAGCATGGGCCAGGAGCTGGAAGCGCCGTATGTGAACTAAGGGTGAAGTTGTGAGTTTGTGAAGTTGAGAAGGCGAAGTGAAAAAGCGTCTGTCATCCTGAGCGGAGCGAAGGACCTTATGCCAGTTGAACGACACTCGTACCAACGTGATAATGTCCTTCGCTCCGCTCAGGATGACAGACGCTTTTTCACTTCGCCTTCTCAACTTCACAAACTCACAACTTCACCTTCTACCCCAACGCAGCTACGCCGGGTAGCTCTTTGCCTTCCATGTACTCCAGGAGGGCGCCGCCGCCGGTGCTGATGTAGGAAACCCGGTTGGAATAGCCGAGCTGGTTCACAGCCGCGGCCGAGTCGCCGCCACCAATGAGGGAATAGGCGCCGTTTTCAGTGGCTTCAGCCACGGCGCGGGCTACGTACTCGGTGCCCAACGAGAAGTTCGACATTTCAAACACGCCCATCGGACCGTTCCACAGAATGGTTTTGGAGTCGCGGATGATGTCGGCGAAGATTTCGCGCGACTCGGGGCCAATGTCCAGGCCCATCCAGCCAACCGGAATGCTGTGGTTGCCGGCTACCTCAACATCGGCGTCGTTGGCAAATTTGTTGGCGATAAGGCTGTCGCCGGGCAACACCAGGTTCACACCTTTCTCCTTGGCTTTCTGGATGAGGCTGGCGGCTAGGTCGACCTTGTCGGCTTCCAGCAGCGAGTTGCCGATGCTGCCGCCCTCGGCTACCGAGAACGTGTAGGCCATGGCGCCGCCAATGATCAGGTTATCTACCTTATCTAGCAGGCGCTCAATAATTTCGATTTTATCCGAAATCTTGGCGCCCCCCATGATAGCGGTGAAGGGATGCTCGGGGTGGTCGAGTACTTTTTTGGCGTTGTCCAGCTCGCTTTGCAGCAAGTAGCCGCCTACCCGGTCTTCAGGGGCGAAGTACTGGGCCATCACGGCCGTAGAGGCGTGGCGGCGGTGGGCCGCACCGAAGGCGTCGTTCACGTACACGTCGCCGAGGCGGGCGAGCTGCTGGGCAAATGCAGGGTCGCCTTTCTCTTCTTCGGCATAGAAGCGCACGTTGTCGAGCAGCAGGATTTCGCCGGGTTGCAGGTTATTCGCCATGTCGGTGGCTTCCTGGCCGAGCACGTCGCCGCCGAATTTCACTTGCTGGCCATACTCTTGTTGCAGGCGCAGCCCCAGGTTGTAGAGCGAGTTTTTCTTATCGGGGCCACCTTTGGGCCGACCCATGTGCGAGAGCAGCACCACGGAGCCGCCGTCGGCCAGAATTTTCTTGATGGTAGGCGTAGCAGCCCGGATGCGGGTGTCGTCGGTGATGCGCAGCTCGTCGTCGAGAGGCACGTTGAAATCGACGCGCACCACCGCGCGGTGGCCGGCAAAGTTGTATTGATCGAGCGTTTTCATGGGTGAAACGGTTGGGTTAGGTACCGTCTTATACGCGACGGCGCCGCGTAGTTCGGGAGAATTTTGGAAATGTTGCGTGTTGATGCGTGTTAATTTACCCATCATCCTGAGGGGAGCGAAGGACCTTCTCACGGTAGAACGAGTCGTTGTGACGCCTGCCGTTCTGCCGTGAGAAGGTCCTTCGCTCCGCTCAGGATGACAGACGCACAATAACGCTACCCTCCTACGCGCTGCTTTTCCGCGCTACTCCTCCTACCTTTGCACTACGTATGAAAATAGGCATCTTCTTCGGCGGCACTTCGCGCGAGCGGGAAATTTCGTTTGCGGGCGGCCGCACGGTATATGATAATCTGGACAAGGCCCTGTTTGAGGCCGTGCCCATCTTCGTGGACAGCCGCGGCAACTTTGTGTTGCTGGATTGGCAGTACATCTACAAAGGCACCATCCGGGACTTCTACCCGCCCGTGTCGGCCCTACCCGCCTCCGAGCACAAGCTGCAAGTCTACCTCGAAAGCCTGGGTGACTTGACGCAGCAGGAGCAAGACCAGATCATCAGCGAGGTAGGCCGCCGCGTGGCCCCGCACGAGCTGCACGAGCTGCTGGACTTTGCCTTCTTAGCCTTGCACGGCCCCAGCGGCGAAGATGGCGCCATACAAGGCCTGCTGGAGTGGTACGGCATTCCGTATTCCGGCTCGGGCATTCTCCCCTCAGCATTCGGCATCGATAAGATTGCCCAGAAGAAGTTGCTGAAAGCATTGGGCCGCCCTACCCCGGGTTTTCGGGTGATAACGCAGGAAGATTGGGATGCCGCCGACCCGGAGGCTACTCTTGCCTACCTCACGCGGGAGCTGGGCCTACCCCTCGTATTCAAGGCCCCGCGTCAGGGTAGCAGCATTGGCGTGAGTATCCTGCGCGACAACGACGTAGCCAAGTTCCGCGCCGCCGTGGAACGCAGCCTGTTCCGCAAAACCGTGTACCGCTCGGAATGGGCGCAGTTCACGGAGCGCGACAAGCTCGTGTGGGTGCAACAACTCACCGACATCCGCGAAGGCATTGGCCTGCCAGTATCACTTGAAGCTGATAGCTCTGAACAAGAAGCCAGCAGCCAATTACTGTACCATCCGGAAGAGCTGCTACGCGTTCTAAACGAGGCTTTCTTGACCGCCGACGAAGTGCGCCTAACCAACGCCGACGGCGAAACGCAGGTGCTGGTGGAGCAGTTTGTGCACGGGCGCGAGTTTTCGTGCATCGTAGTGGAGGACCCCACCGGCAACCCATTGGCCCTACCTCCTACCGAGATTGTGAAGGGCGAAGAGATGTTCGACTACCGCTCGAAGTATCTGCCCGGCCTCTCGCGCAAAATCACGCCTATCGACCTGCCAGAGGTCGACATTCAGCGTATTCGGGAGCAGTGCGAGGAGATGTTCCGCACGTTTGGCTTTCAGGTGTATGCGCGATTGGATGGCTTTATGACGAGCGATGGTGAGCTGTTTTTGAATGACCCGAACACCACCTCGGGCATGTTGCCGGCATCGTTCTTCTTCCACCAGGCCGCGGAGATTGGGCTGAATCCCAGCCAGTTCCTTACCTACCTCGTGCGCACCTCCCTGGCCGCACGGCGGCGGGCAGGCATGAAGCCGTTGCAACTGGCTGGCCTCTTGTCGCAGTTAGACGAGGCCGTGGCCCAACGCCAGCAGGAAGACCGTCCGCGCACTAAGGTGGCCGTGATAATGGGCGGCTACTCTTCGGAGCGGCACATCTCAGTGGAGAGCGGGCGCAACATTTATGAGAAGCTGTCGTCGTCGGCCAAGTACCAGCCGGTACCGGTGTTTCTGACGGGTAGCAGCGAGGATTTCCGGCTGTACGTACTGCCTATCAACGTGATGCTGAAGGACAACGCCGACGACATTCGGGAGAAGATTGAGCAGCACGAGGCCGGCCACGATCTGCACCCGATCTTACAGCGCATCCGCCGCGAAGCCGAGAGCATCACCAGCACCTATGCCGGGCAGCCCACGGCCCAGCCCCGCCACATCTCCTTCGAGGAGCTGGCCCAGGAGGTAGACGAGGTATTTATTGCCCTGCACGGCCGCCCCGGCGAGGACGGCGCCCTGCAAACCGAGCTGGAAAAGCACGGCCTACCCTACAACGGCTCGGGCACGGCCAGCAGCAGCATTACCATCAACAAGTTCGAAACCAACAAGCGCCTGCGCGAAGCGGGTCTGCGCGTGGCCGAGCACCGCATGGCAACCCGCCTGCAATGGGAGGCCGACCCCGAAGGTTTCTACCACGAGCTGGAAACGCAGTTCCCCTACCCCTTCATTGCCAAGCCCGCCGACGACGGCTGCTCCTCGGCCGTGAAGAAAATCAAGACGCGGGAGGAGCTGGTGGCGTTCTGCCGCCTCATCTTCCGCAATCAGCAAGACCTGATGCCCGACGCGGCCACTACCCTGCACCTTGGCTTCAAGGAGGAGTTTCCGCAGAAGGACGCCTTCCTGGTGGAAACGCTGATTGACCGCGACGGCGCGGCTCACTTCCTAGAAGTGACTGGTGGCCTGCTCACGCATTGGAGCGAGAACGGGGCGCTGGAGATTGAAGTGTTCGAAGCGTCGGAGGCGCTGGCTACGGGCGAGGTGCTGAGCTTGGAGGAGAAGTTTTTGGCTGGTGAAGGCCAGAACATCACTCCCGCCCGCTACGCCTCCGACCCTACCGAGCGCCAGCGTATTTCCGATGAGGTGAAACAGGAGTTGCGCCGCGTGGCTGAAATTCTGGACATCCAGGGCTACGCCCGCATCGACGCGTTTGTACGCGTGCGCCAGACCGGCGCCGTGGAGGTGATTATCATCGAGGTAAACTCCCTACCCGGCATGACGCCCGCCACCTGTATCTTCCACCAAACGGCCCTCAACGGCTACACGCCCTACCAGTTCATCGACCAGATTCTGGAGTTTGGCAAAGCGCGGCAAGAGAAGGCAGCGTTGGAGGCCCGAGAATAGAAAACCATTTGTCATCCTGAGTGCAGCGAAGGGCTTTATTACGCAAGAACAACAGGCGCAATAACGACTCGTTCTACCCTGAGAAGGACCTTCGCTCCGCTCAGGATGACAAACGGTTTATTCCCACCCTCAATTCTTAATTTCGAATTCTTAATTTTTAATTGAATAAATGGCTTTCCTGAAATCCGATACGCCTTTCGACGTGGTGAAGCACCTGGTGGTGATTGGCGTGCTGGGCGCGGCGCTGCTGTTTGCCTTTTTCTTCGTGTACCTGCCGATTTCGACCAACCACGGCGAGACCATTATGGTGCCGAAGGTGACGGGAATGCAGATGGCCGACCTGGAAGATTACCTCGACGAACGCAACCTGCGCTATTTCGTGGACGACAGCACGTATGAGCCCGGCGTGCGCCCCGGCACGGTGCTGATGCAAGACCCCACGCCCGGCGAGTTTGTGAAGGAAGACCGCAAGATTTACGTATCGGTGGTGAGCAAGAACCCGCCGCAGATCAAGATGCCCAGGCTCACCGACGGCTCGGTGAAAAATGCGCAGATGATTCTGAAAAGCTATGGCTTGTCGGTGGGCAAGATTACGTTGGTGCCCGATCTGCGGCAGAATGAAGTGCTGAAGCAGATGATGAATGGCAAGGAGTTGGCTCCCGGCGCGGCCGTCACCAAAGGCACCAAGATTGATCTGGAGGTAGGCGACGGCCTGGGCAACCAGGAGTTCCCAGTGCCCAACGTGGTGGGCATGCCTGCCGACGAGGCTCTGACACTGCTTGCCGGCCAGGGCTTGCAGCCAGGTGAGAAATTCTACCAGCCTGCTACCACCGACCAGCCTGAGGGTACGGTTATCAAGCAGCGCCCGGCGGCTACTGGCAATGCCACCATCCGTATGGGGCAACTGGTGGATCTATGGATTGCGGGCAGCGAGCCTACCTCGCTCACGCCGGTAAACTAAAGCGGCGCCGGGTGGTATTGAAGTAGGGTAGCGCGGAGCTGGCTGGCTCCGCGCTACTGCTTTCGTACCAAACCGCCAGCCCTAACGTTTAGCGTCCGTAACTTGCCTGCCGATGAACTATCTGCTACGCGTCTTTTGCTTTTTGCTATTGCTGACGGCGTTGGCTGTACCCAGCCGCGCGCAAACGGTGCGCCCCCTCGAAGCCGACCCAGCGCGAACTACCAACGTCCGGCCCCGCGTGGCGCAACGCCCGGCCCTGGTTTCCCTACCCTTCTTCGATGATTTCACGCTTCCGGTGGAAGGTGCCCCCAGCCTGACACGCTGGCTACCGGGTGGCGCGCTAGTTAACAACCGCTTTCCGGTGGCCCCGCCCAGCCGGGGCGTAGCTACTCTCGATGGGCTGAGCGCCAACGGCCACCCCTACGGTCCTTCCACCGCCTACAACGACACGGATACGCTTACGTCCCAACCCATTGACCTTGCCGGTCTCACGGCAGCCGACTATGTATACCTGAGCTTTTATTGGCAGGCCGGCAGCATAGTGGGCGCCCCGCAAGCCAACAGTGGAGCGCGCCCTGTGTACCTACAACTGGAGTTTCTGGACCGCAACCAAGCGTGGCAGGTAGTGTGGCAACAGCTCAGCACAGGAGTGCGAACTACGTTTCAGGAGCAGTTTTTTGCTGTCAATACTCCTGCCTACTTGCACGGCAACTTTCAGTTTCGCTTTCGAGCAGTAGGTAACTTGGCTACTACCCGCGATGCCTGGAGCATCGACTACGTGCGGCTCGACCGCAACCGCTCCGCCACCGATAACTCCATTCAGGATATTACTACTAGTGTTCCTCTCAATAGCCTGTTGAAGCGCTATGCAGCCATGCCAGTGTGGCAGTATAATGCAGCGGCAAACCCAACGGATGAGCTGAACGACCAGGTAACGACCACGGCAAACAACTTCGACGCCATTGTGCCCACGCCCGTGCCCTACATTGGCACCGTCCAGGTATTGCCCAACGGGGCACAGGCAGTTTTTTTGAATGAGACTCGGTCATTGGATGCCAGTGCGCGGCAGTTCCCCATCACGGGTAGTCTGCGCAGCACGCCCCTACCTCTCACCGCTGAGCCTAAACGCGTGCGCCACCAAGTGGTGCTGAACACCAGTGAAGCAACCCCACGCACCCTCCCCAACGATACGATTTACCGGGTGACGGAGCTGAACAACTACTACGCCTATGACGACGGTTCGGCAGAGGCAACCTTCAACGTACCGCGCGGCAGCACTGGCCCAGCCGGCTACTTTGTGTATCGCATCGACCTGAATAAGTCCGACCAACTTCAGGGCCTGCGCCTGTATCCTCTTCCTTCCCCTACCGCTACCAGCCAAGGCATTGTAATAGCTGTATGGAATGATAATCAAGGCAAGCCTGACCGAGAGGCAATAGCCACGCGTGCCTATGCCGTGCCCACTACCCTCCCGGCTGGGCAGCAGTATGTAGATGTCAATTTTGCCGCTCCAGTCCCCGTTAGTGGCACTTTTTACGTGGGCTTTGCACCCACCAGCGACTTCCTGAATTTTGGGGCTGATCTGAATAGCAGCGTTCCAACTGGCTATCTGCTATCGGGCTTCAATGGTACCAGCACCTCCCAGGGCACTTGGAATGTTGCAACGGCTATACCCGCCTACGCACCCATGATGCGCCCGCTGCTTACCAATGGCATTACTACGGCTACTACGCCGGCCGGAGTAGCGGCTGCTCTCACGCTGTATCCCAATCCTAGTGCTGGCCGGGTGCGGGTAGAGGGGCGCTACCAGTCGGCTACAGTGCTCGATGCGTTGGGCCGGGTGGTCTGGCAGCAGCCCGTGGCGCAAGCCGGACAGGCCACGCTGGATTTGCAGGCTCTGCCAGCGGGTCTCTACTTGATACGCCTTACCCTCCCCGACGGCAGTACCATCGTTACCAAGCGCTTGGTTATCAGCAAACCGTAATTTTCATTCCCTCCTTTTTTTATCCATGGCCGACATCACCGCCCCCGAACTCAAGCAACGCCTGCAAGCCGGCGAAACACCCACCATTATTGACGTGCGGGAAACCTGGGAAAACGAAGAATCCCGCATCGACGGCAGCCAGAACATTCCGCTGGGCACCCTACCCGACAAGCTCGATGATCTGGAGGAGTTGAAGGATCAGGAAATTATTGTGCATTGCAAAAGCGGTGGGCGGTCAGCCTCAGCTAAGGCCTTCTTGACCCAGCAGGGTTTCACGAATGTGCGCAACCTGCTGGGCGGGATGCAGAGCTACCAACAGAGTTAATTTATTATTTTTCAGCAGTGTATGCTGATCCGCCTACCCTGGGCCGGGGTTGTATCCTACCCAGGGTAGGCGGCTTGGCGTATCCTTTGCATATAGGTTGTATATAAATTTAATTTTACACAATTAAACATTACGTCCGCGTACCAGTTATTATTGCACTTTCTCATGGCACAAGCTCCCGAACCTACTACGTCCGAAGAAGATTTCTCGCTGCTGAAGCTGGAAAATCAATTGTGTTTTCCACTCTACGCGGCGTCGCGGCAACTCACCAAGGCCTACCAGCCCTATCTGCGTGAGTTGGATCCCGATCTGACGTATCCGCAGTACTTAGTGCTGCTGCTGCTGTGGGAACACCAGGAAATGACGGTGAAGGAGCTGGGCGAAAACCTGCTGCTGGACTCGGGCACGCTTACGCCCCTGCTTAAGCGCATGGAGCAGAAGCAGTGGGTAAGTCGTCGCCGCGACCCGCGCGATGAGCGTTCCGTCATTATTGGACTACTGCCGGCGGGTGAGGTATTGCAAAAGCCGGCCTGCTCTATTCCGAAAGGCTTGTTGGCCCACCTCGAAATCTCCACGAAAGAGCTGGCAACGCTACGCCGCCTGCTCGATCATGTTATCAAGAAGCTTACCTGACGCCGTTATGCGTCGCACTTTTACTTTTTTTCATTTCCCTCCCTTAGTTATATGAGCATTCAACGCTTGTACACGGCGAAAGCCAAAGCTACCGGTGGCCGCGACGGCCGCGCCCTCTCCAGCGACAACGTTATTGACCTTCCCCTCAGCACACCCAAGGAGATGGGTGGCCCTGGCAAAGAAGGCGCTACCAACCCCGAGCAGCTATTTGCCGCCGGTTACGCCGCCTGCTTTGACGGCGCCCTGAACCTGGTAGCCCGCCTGGAGAAAACGCCTATTTCGGGTAGCACCGTAGAAGCCAGCGTGAGCTTCGGCAAAGACGGCGACAACTACGGCCTAGCCGTAGATCTGCACGTGAACATCCCCGGTATGGAGCAGGAGCAGGCCGAAGCCTTGGTAGCCAAAGCGCACCAGGTATGCCCCTACTCGCGTGCCACCCGCAATAACATCGAAGTCAACCTGTCGACTTCCACCAACGCCTAACGGCCCTGTCGTTGCGCAACGCGTTGCTTTCCCGCTTCGTTGGGAAAGCAACGCGTTTTTGTTTTCCACCCTTTTCATACCACACCATGAGCAACCGCACCATTCTGCTGGCTAGCCGCCCCCAGGGCAAGCCTACCTTCGAGACGTTCCAATTTGAAGACCGCGAGCGGCCTACCCCCTCCAAGGGTCAGGTAGTGCTGAAAACTCTCTACGTTTCCGTTGACCCGTACATGCGCGGCCGCATGAGCGATGCCAAATCCTACATACCGCCCTTCGAAGTAGGTCAGCCAATTAGTGGCGGCGTAGTGGCCGAGGTAGTGGAAAGCCAGCACCCAGAGTTGGCAGTAGGCACTGTGGTGACCGGCAACCTGCCGTGGCAGGAGTATAGCCTGTCGGATGGCAAGGGCCTGACGCCGGTGCCTACCGACGGGCCGCCCATTAGCTACTACCTGGGCATATTGGGCATGCCGGGCCTCACGGCCTATTTCGGTCTGCTTGATATCTGCCGACCCAAGGAAGGCGAAACCGTAGTGGTATCCGGCGCGGCCGGCGCTGTGGGCTCGGTGGTGGGCCAGCTGGCCAAGATCAAAGGTGCCCGCGTGGTAGGCACCGCCGGCTCCGACGAGAAAGTGGCCTACCTCAAAGAGTTGGGTTTCGATGAAGCCATCAACTACAAAACCACGCCCGACATTGCCCAGGCCCTAGCCGACGCCTGCCCCGATGGGGTAGACTGCTATTTTGACAACGTAGGCGGCGAAATTACTGATGCCGTGTACAATCTGCTGAATACCCACGCCCGCATCGCGCTCTGCGGCCAGATATCGACTTACAACGCCGAGGAAACACCAGTGGGTCCGCGTCCCGAAGGCAAACTACTCAAAACCAGCTCTCTGCTACAAGGCTTCATCGTGAGCAACTACGCCAAGCGCTTCCCCGAGGGCGTGCGCGAGCTAACGCAGTGGGTAGAGCAGGGCAAACTCACTTTCGAAGAAACCATTACGGAAGGATTCGACCAGATTCCAACGGCTTTCTTGGGCTTATTTACCGGCGAAAACACCGGCAAAGCCCTTGTGAAAGTAGCCGACCGCGACGCCGCGTAGAGCGGATGGTAATCCTACCTTAAAAAGCAGGATACATCTAGCAAGGCTGGCGAGGAAATTGCAGCACCCCCTCCAGGTACCTTTTAGTAGAATTAGCCCTTCTGCCGAATGGATGAGCACAGCCCCGGCGCCTTTATGGTAGCCGGGGCTGTTTGCGTATAGGACTATTCGGCAGTACCTTGGCGCATTAGCCGGCCATCAGAGGCATAGCGAAGTTGCCCCAGCTCCACCAGTTCCCGCAGTAAGACGGTTACTTCGTTGGCTTGGGCGGGGGCAAACTGCGCTACAAGTTCACGGGGTGTTTGAGGAGTAGCCGATAGCAGGCGTAGCATTTGCTCGCGCAGGGCCGGGGTGGGTGCTGGGGCCTGCGCTTTTTTCTTCTGGGCCAGACAGTAGTCGCACACGCGGCACGGCGACGCGTCTAACTCACCGAAGTATTCCAGCAGCAGTTGCTGCCGGCAACGGCCGCCATCGGCATAGCGCAGCACGGCCTCGGTTTTTTCCTGCGCAAGTGCGCGGGCTTGGTTCAGGTATTTCTGGTTGAGGGGCAGCTTGTCGGCATCGAAGCGCGGGGTAGTGAACAGGGCCTGGGGCGCATCGTGGCGGGGTTGGTAGTGGATGATGTTGGAGCGATGCAGGAACAGCAGCATTTTGCGCACATCCACCACGCTCACCCGTAAGTGCTGGGCTAGGCTACTTTCCGAAATCCGCTGAAAGCCCACAAATATTTCGCCGCCATTGAAGCGCAGCAGGGACTTAATCAGCGCGTCGTGCTGGGCGTTGGCTACCTGAAAGCGGTACAGGTCGGAGTGGTCGATGGGGATGTGCACGCGGGCGGGATTATTCACGGCCTCGTTCAGCTGCACAAAGCCCTCGCGCCCCAGCGTGCGTAGGGCGTTGTGCGCGTCCAGGGCCTTAATGCGGTAGGTTTCGGCAAACTGCTGCAAATCGAAATCGAACGCTACTAGCTCACCGCCGCCCACTGCCGTGCGCGAGAAGTTGGCCAGCGCCTGGTACACGCGTCGCACCGTATCCAGCGGCGGGTGGGCCTGTTGGGTGCGGCGGCGCAGCTCGTCGGCATCGTTGGGCCCTTGCAGCAGCACGGCAAAGGCGTATTTCTCGTCGCGGCCGGCCCTACCCGCTTCCTGGTAGTAGGCCTCTAAGTTATCGGGTGCGTCGAGGTGCACTACCAGGCGCACGTCGGGCTTGTCGATGCCCATGCCGAAGGCGTTAGTGGCCACAATGACGCGGGTGCGGTCCTGCATCCAGTCCAGTTGGGTGCGGTGGCGCACCTCGGCGCCCAGGCCGGCGTGGTAGGGTGCAGCCTTCACTTGGTGATGCTGAAGGTAGGCAGCGGCGTCTTCGGTCTGGCGGCGCGTGCGAGCGTACACAATGGCCGTTTTGTCGGCCCCTACCCCGCGTACCACTTCTAGCATCCGGCGCAGCTTGTCCTCCGTGGCCAGCACCGAGTACGACAAATTGGGCCGGGCAAAGCTCTGCTGAAACATCCGGTAGCCCGGCCGGAAATGCAGCTTTTCCACAATATCCTGCTGCACTTGCGCCGTGGCGGTGGCCGTGAGGGCAATAACCGGCGCATCAGGTACTAGCTCGCGCAGGGCCGCAATCTGGAGGTAGGGCGGCCGGAAATCGTAGCCCCACTGCGAGAGGCAGTGCGCCTCGTCTATGGCCAGTAGGCGCACACGCATCTTCCCTACCCTGGCCCGAAATATATCCGTGAGCAGCCGCTCGGGCGACACGTACAGGAACTTCACCGGGCCATACACGCAGTTGTCCAGCGTTTGGTCGATTTCTTGGTGACTCATGCCCGCGTACACGGCCTCGGCCTTGATGCCGCGCTTTCGCAGGTTTTCCACCTGATCTTTCATCAAGGCAATCAGCGGCGACACCACCAAGCACAGCCCGTCTCGCGCCAGCGCCGGAACCTGAAAGCAGATGCTCTTGCCGCCCCCCGTGGGTAGCAGGGCCAGCGTATCCTGTCCCGCCAGCACCGAACGGATGATATCCTCCTGCATGGGTCGAAACTGGTGGTGACCCCAGGTTTGGCGGAGTACATGCAAAATGTCGTCGGTGGCGGGTAGCATAGGGGGCAAAGGTACTATGGCCGGTGCCTTTTCTACTGCCTTTGGCTTGCTGAGCCTGCTATGCACTCACGTCTCCGGTTTATTTCTCAATGTATAGCATTTCGTTATTAGATAAGGGGCTTAGGAAGCAAAAAGCGAGGAATGGGGCATAACTTCCTGTTATGCAGCAAACTAACCGCTATTATAAGTGCAGCAAAATTTCCGAGGTCAAATTTCGCTACTTGTTGCGTCTTTTCGCGCTGGATTTGACGGCTTCGGACGCGGCCCGGCTGACGGGTCTGAGCGTACGCGCGGTCAACGACATATACCTGCGCCTGCGCCACCGGCTGCTAGCTTGCAGCCCGGTGCCGGCTGACCTGGACGGGGCCGTCGAACTGGACGAGAGCTACTTCGGCCCGCGGCGCGTACGCGGCAAACGGGGCCGGGGAGCGGGGGGTAAAACCATTGTCTTTGGCCTGTTCAAACGCGGGGCTCAGGTATACACGGAAATCGTCCCGGATTGCTCGAAAAAGACCCTGCAAGCTATTATTCGGGGTAAGATTGATGTCACGGCGATGGTCAACACCGATGGCTGGCGCGGCTATGATGGCTTGGTGGACGTGGGCTACGACCGTCATTTTCGGGTGCATCATGGGCAGAACGAGTTTGTCCAGGGAGCCTCGCATATCAACGGGATTGAATCATTTTGGAGCTTTGCCAAAGCCCATCTGCAACGCTTCAAGGGCGTGCCCAACCATACGTTTTTACTACACTTGAAAGAGGCCGAGTTTCGCTTCAATCATCGCCACGAAGACCTGTACAAACTCTTACTTAAATTGCTTCGTCAACAGCCCCTCTAATTAGTTTTGCTTCCTAAGCCCCTAGATAAATAACGAAATGCCACATATGAAAATCACGATTACAGAGCAGAAAATCATTTATCCCATTCCTTCTTCCTTCTTTAGACTCGTGTATACTGTCCGATTAAGCTTCATAAGAATGAATACGATGCAAGCATTTCACTCTGGTTCCTATCGTTCAACGAATACGTAGTCTAAATAAGCCTATACAATTTATACTTTGCTAATACACACATTTCTCAATAGCTCTAGCAGACATGCATATATCAACTTCTTATAAGTTGCATTAGTTATATAAAGATATTTTTTATTGTATTATATCAGTATAAATAGTAGTACATTTGCACTTAAATCATTTCCTTTTTTAGCACATTACTGCCCTACATCGCTTCTATGGAACAAGAGTTACTCCTAGCTACCTCCAATGTAAAGGCTTACTATGATCATGCTAATAATTGGCTTTATTTGGATTGGCACGGTGAGATAACACTGAACTCTGTGCGCTCTAACTGCCTACAATTAGCGCGCTGTTTCCTTATCAGACGATACAAGCGTATCCTGAACGACAATACCAACGTTGCGAAAGTTACGCCGGAGGTAGCACCGTGGCTAGCCAATGAATTCTTACCTCATCTACGGTTGCTGGGCATTGAATACGTAGCCTGGATATGTTCGCCTGACATGCACATCCAAAACGACACCGAAATAGCCCTGGAAAAGCTTACGTCTCCGGTGGTAGCGCTTTTCGATGATATGGCTACAGCATACGAATGGCTGAGTATTGCTAAGTTTCAGTCGCCAGTTATGTTGAATTCGCCCCAAAGCTTCACGCAGATTATGACAGCTTTGAAAGAACGGATATCTTCTTTAGGAGGGACTGCCTAGCTACTATTCACTATGGTGGAACAGCGCAGCTCTATACCCTTCCACTCGTGCTACATAGCTGGTGCAGTATACCTGATTATACCATAAAAGGCTTCCGCAGTTCATCGCTTCATTTACAGCATACGCTACCTACCTGTCATCGCATTAAAAAACCCGGCACCATGCGGTACCGGGTTTTTCGTATATGTAGTCGTTGGTTTTGTTGTTTAAGCGGCGGCCGACTCGCCATTCTCGCGGTCGTCGATGGCTTTCTTTAGTTTAGCAATAGCCTGGGTAGCACGCTCTTCATCAAGACGGTTGATGTTCAAGAGCATTTTGGTTTTCTCCTGACGCGTAATCACCGGGTGGTTGAGTAGGCGAATAATTTCCTCCTTCTGCGCAGCCGAAGCATAGGTAACAGCAGGCGCAGTTGGTTGCTCGGCGGGTACGGCCTTCATGGCTGGGGCTGGGGCTTCGGCCGCTACAGCTGGTGCCGGAGCATCAGCGGCAGTCTGAGCTACTACCGGAGCTTTCACCTCGGGCGTATTGTTGCCATAGTCCATCTCTTCGGCAGGGGTAGGCTCGTAGCCAGCAGCACGGATGATCCAAGCCAGGATGTTGCGGTAAGCCTTGCCAATGGCACGAGTCTGCGCCATGCTCATGATGGCAAACTCTTGGTAGAACTTCTTGCCGTTCTCCTTGTTGGAGCACACCGCAAAGCCAGCGCCTACCGTATGGCCCGAACGCAGGTCAAACAGCGTCACTTTAGCCTGATACTTCAGCTCGGTTTCGGTGCTGACATTAATCACGTGGTCAACGATGGGCACAATACCCAGGCGCGAGCCGGCATACTGCCAGCCTTCCACGTTCACAAACTCCTTACCCTGCACGGTAGTGGAGAGTTTGTTGTCCTTGATGAACTTCGCCAAGTCGGTGGCCAAGTGCAACGTTTCATCAGAGCGCGCAATGTCGTAGCTTTCTACTTTGGCTTTGCGGGCTGGTTCTTTCGTGTTGTTGGTGGTCTTGGTTACTTCGCTCATGGCGTCTTCCCTTTAATACGTTATGATGTTCAGATTACTAACGAATGCAGCGTGAAATAGGTGCAACAAATCAAGGATTTTCTAGCAAATTTTTCCTTTGATTATCAGCAACTTAAAAACTACATATCGTTTTGTATATCCTAACAAAATTAGCAACACCAAAATTCATTTGCAAAAACATTTTGCTAAAAAATTGAGGCAGATACCTTGTCCCACTATGTTGGCTAGTCTACATAGCAAGTAGGGTAGCAATTGATTAGCCTACTGCACCGTAACGGCCTTTTCTCTGGGTTCCCCAAATTCTATGTGCTGCCTTCAACATAACGCCCCTACCGCACACAAAAAACCCGTCTCACTGTTCTAGAAACAGCAAGACGGGTTACACAAACGGCCCGGGGCATGTCGGACGCGTTGCCAGGTATATAAGAAAGGGTATACTAGAAAGGAAAGTTCCTACCTATGTGTAGTATACGCTCCTATTACTGACGGGTTTACTCCGAGATATATCCATCCTTCATCGTGATGGTACGGTCGGCCATTTCGGCCAACTGGTCGTTGTGCGTTACAATCACAAACGTCTGGCCCAGCTCTTTGCGTAGCAGAAAGAAAATCTGATGCAGCTCCTGCGCATTCTGCGAATCGAGGTTACCGCTGGGTTCATCGGCAAAGATGATTTCCGGGGAGTTGATCAGGGCACGGGCCACTGCGGTGCGCTGCTGCTCGCCGCCGCTCATCTCCGAAGGTTTGTGGTCGGCGCGGCGCTCCAAGTTCAGCATCCCCAGCAACTCGCGGGCACGCACGCGCACTTCCTTCTCCGAGCGCCCAGCTAGGTAGGCGGGCAGGCACACGTTTTCGAGGGCCGTAAACTCGGGCAATAGATTGTGAAACTGGAAGATGAAGCCGATGTGCCGATTGCGGAACCGCGCCAGGTCGGAGCGCTTCAAGGCACTCACTGATTCGCCATCAAACAGTACTTCGCCCGTATCGGGGTTGTCCAGCGTGCCCAGGATGTGCAGCAGCGTGCTCTTACCCGCCCCCGACGAGCCGACGATGCTGACGATTTCGGATTTCTCAATCGTCAGGTCAATACCTTTCAGAACTTCCAGGGAACCGTATGTCTTGCGGACGTTGATGGCTTGCAGCACAGCAGATGGATATAGTCGGGGTAGGAAAACAAATCTACGGAGGAAAGCCGGAGTTTGTGGTCGCGCAGATGGGCTGTTTCTGCGAAAGCCCTAGCACGTGCCAAAATCCGGCCGAAAGCCCAGGTTCCGTTTCCCCCGATTATTGTCTACTTTCGCGCTTACTAATACGACCCGAATCCCATTTTCAACTGACCTCTATGAACATTCACGAGTATCAGGGTAAAGAAATACTCAAGCGCTACGGCGTGCGCGTGCAGGAAGGCATCACGGCCGATACGGCTGAAGAAGCTGTAGAAGCCGCGAAAAAGCTGAACGCGGAAACCGGCACCAGCTGGTACGTTATCAAAGCCCAGATTCACGCTGGCGGGCGCGGCAAAGGGGGCGGGGTGAAACTCGCCAAGAACCTGGAGCAGGTGAAAGACATTGCTGGCCAGATCATTGGCATGCAGCTCGTAACCAAGCAAACGGGCGCCGAAGGCCGCAAAGTGCACAAGGTACTGGTTGCCCAGGACGTGTACTACCCCGGCGAGTCGGAGACCAAGGAGTATTATATGAGCGTGTTGCTGGACCGCGCCACCGGCAGAAACGTCATCATCTACACCACTGAAGGCGGGATGGACATTGAGGAGGTAGCCGAAGAGCATCCCGACAAAATCAACAAGGAGTACGTAGACCCCGCTGTAGGCCTGCGCCCCTTCCAGGCCAGCAAAATTGCCTTCAACCTGGGCCTCACCGGCCCGGCTCAGAAGGAGATGGTAAAGTTCGTGACGGCTCTGTACAAGGCTTACGACGAAACGGATTCGGCTATGTTCGAAATCAACCCCGTGTTGAAAACTTCGGACAACAAGATTCTGGCCGTTGATGCCAAAGTGACGCTGGACGAAAACGCCCTCTACCGCCACAAGGATTTTGCCGCCCTACGCGACACCAACGAGGAAGACCCGCTGGAAGTAGAAGCCTCCGAATCGAACCTGAACTATGTGAAGCTCGACGGCAACGTGGGCTGCATGGTGAACGGCGCCGGTCTGGCTATGGCTACCATGGACATCATCAAGCTCTCGGGCGGTGAGCCTGCCAACTTCCTCGACGTAGGGGGTGGAGCCAACGCGCAAACCGTAGAAGCCGGTTTCCGCATCATCCTGAAAGACCCGAACGTGAAGGCTATCCTGATCAACATCTTCGGGGGTATCGTACGTTGCGACCGGGTAGCAAATGGTGTGGTAGAAGCCTACAAAAACATTGGCGACATTAAAGTGCCGATTATCGTGCGCTTACAGGGCACCAACGCTGAAGAAGGAGCCCGCATCATCGACGAGTCGGGCCTGAAAGTGTACTCGGCCGTGCTCCTGAAGGATGCTGCTGAAAAAGTAAAAGAGGTATTAGCAATGCAAAACGCTTAAGCCTTATCTACACAAAGAAAAGCCCGCTGGAGTATTCCAGCGGGCTTTTCTTTTGCAGTAAGCTAGAAAACGGCTACTGAATGCCGCCTTTTTCGGCAACGCCAGCGTTTTCGTTGGCTTCTACCGGAATGGCTTCGCCTTGCACACGCAATTCTACTTCCATGTTGCCGCGGGTTCCTACTGAGTAAGGGCAAATTTTGTGTGCCTGCCGCACCATGTCAATAGTTTTGTCTTTGTCGAAAGCCTTGAGGTCTACATCCAGAACAGCAGAGAGGCCATAGGCTTCACCTTCTTGAAATAGCTCTACGGAGCATTTCACTTCCGTTTGTGGGTCGAGCTTGTCGCCGGCGCGCTGGGCAATTACCAGCAGCGCCTGCTGAAAGCAGGATGAATAGCCAGCTGCGAACAGTTCCTCGGGATTGGTAGCGCCTTTCTTGCCGCCCAGGCCTTCTGGCACCGACATATCCAGGTCAATGATACCGGTGGCGGAACGTACGTGGCCGCTGCGGCCACCAATAGCCGTTGCATCGGCCGTATAGAGAGTCTTTTTTTCGGTGCTTGCCATAAAAAGAATGGGTCAAAGTAAACAGTTATGTATGCTAACTGGACTGAGCCGCGGAAGGTTACTATAACCGAGTGTATGATTTTGCAGAAAAAGCCATTCGTGGTTTGGCAACGGCGCATTTTCTGTCTAGTTTTGCGCCTCACAAACTGGGTCGCGTAGTACAACGGATAGTATAGGAGTCTCCGAAGCTCTTGATCCAGGTTCGATTCCTGGCGCGACCACCAAAAAGCCCCTTACCATGTTGTTAAGGGGCTTTTTTATTTATCAGTGGCAGATTCAGTGGCAGATTTCAGCCTTTATAGAGACAGAATCACCTTATAAAATAACATAGTAATGTCTAAAGAAGCACCAAACGGTCTGCTTGCTAACCGACTAAGGGACATCTTACTCAATTTTAACAGCGAAGCGGATGCATTAGATTATTTCATCAGAGCATCTAACTATAGTCCTGATGGTTTTAAAGCAGATGAAATCCAAACCATAGGGGCTACTCTAGAGCAGTATAGGAATGTGGCTCGCTTGATGAGAGAGGCTTATGAAAGCTCTGCAGAGAATCAAGACCATGAAGTAATTACAGTACAAGGACAAGAATATACAAAAGCCACTCTCAAGCAATATATAACGAGATATACAGAGCGAATTCAGAAACAAGATAGAATAATCAATATGAATACGATAGTTTCATACAATTATTTGAATTCTATATTTGATTCGGCTTTAACAGATCTCATAAGAGAAATGTTTAAAAAAAACAGAGTCCTAATAATATCTAAAAATAATACGAATGAAGAAAAATCAGTTTCTTATTCAGCTTTATTAAAAAGCAATAGCATAGACGATTTGATAAACAGTATTATAGAAGAAAAGGTAATTAAGACGAGCTATAAGTCAATAGCTGACCAAATAAAATTTATTGAAACCAATCTTAATGATGTCCTTTTAACAGAAGATCAGAAAAAAGATATCACAGAAAAAAGAGCAACAAGAAATATATATACACATAATAAGGGTGTAGTAAATAGCATCTATCTTGAATTAGTTAAAGACGCTTCTTTTAAAAATGGTGATCTGAGATCTATTGACACAAACTATGTTAGTGAAGCTATTGCCTTATATAAAATACTTACAGAAAACTTCATTAATATTCTATCAAGAAAATATATAAATCCTTGGAGCGAAGAATAAACTTATTTATTGTTTGATTATGACTATTTGTTTGATTTCAAATATTTATGCACGGTACCGACTGGCATTACCACTTCTTTGCTGATCTTCCGGACGCTCAGCCCCTGCGCCTGCAGTTCCTGGATCCGGGCGACGAGTGCCGGCGCCACTGCCCGGCGGCCGTGGGTGTACTCCTCCCCTTTCTCCTCGGCCTTGAGCCGCTTCCTGGCCAAGCCTGCCCGCACGTTTTCGCTCAGGCGCTGCGAGTAATAGCCGGCAGCCCACGCCACCATGGCTTTCATCAGCTCACGCATAGGGCCAACGGTATTGAGCAGGGGCTCTGAGTAGCTCCAGAAGGCCACGCCGCACTGCTCCAAAAAAGACGTGTGCTCGAACACCTTCTCGATACCCTCGCGGCTGAAGCGGCTCAGGTCCCAGACGCGCACCAACTCGAAGTGCCGCTTCTGGGCATCACGCATCATTTCCTGGAACGCCTTCCGGCTGCTCTTGCGCCCGGACTCCTGATCAATGTACTCTTTATAGATCACGTCACCGGCTCGCTGGGCCTCGCGCCGCAACACGAGGAGTTGGTTCTCCGGGTCCTGATCTTTGTCGCCGGTCGACACGCGGGCATATAGAGCTACTCGCATGATTGCTCAATGAAGCTCATAAAGGCAATTCCAAAACTAGTCAGTAATGCATAGGGTAGTAATGATGTACCGCTATCTTCATATGCCATCAACGACGGAGAATTAACCTGCTCAGCAGGTAATAAGTATCCTTCACTCAAAAGAATAAGTCCAGATTGATCTAATGCTTGAAACAGCGCTCTAAACTCATATTTTTCAATATTTAGAAGTATATCACTAGAATACAATACATCTTTGAATACCTGATAAGCATCATCTATGGATTGTGTGTACCCTATTTCTTCTCTATTCTCACTTATAAATTTTAACATGGCAACATGAGTAGGAGTTAACCTTTCTATAAGATCGACATATATAGTTGCAACATCATACCTTATTTTAGTAGAGAAGAAATTAACAATTGCGTTTTTAAGCATTTGTCTCTTCTCAACGAAATGAGTTTTTAAAGCTGCCTGAGTAGCGTTAAGTAGAAGAGTTATAAACTCCTCATTATCTCTGAGAGCATCAATATCTACCAGTTCTCTTTCTCGTAATTCACGAATAGCATCCCTGACTACCTCCATCCACTCTTCACGCCTCTTTTCTAAAGAAGGAGTAACGATGAATTTGAGTAATTCTGCTCCTCCTAAAAAGGGCACAGCAGATATCATAGTTGAAATGGCTATGTGAGCGACATCTCTTCCATCAGCTTGCGGAATATCTAGTCCGTCTTTATTCATTACGTAGTTATGTCAGTTGATATTTTAACGTAAAACGAACCACAAGATAGGTGTTCAGATTACCTATGTAAAAACGCCCCAAAAACCGCGTTTTCGAGGGCGCTAAAGCAGTCACTAAAACCGTTCAGAAAAGAACACTTATGCTAATGGTTTTTCACCATTTATAAGGCCAAAACGGCCTGTTCCGAAGTGTGCCTTATACTCTAAAGGTCTAATAACAGCAAGCACATCATCATTAGGAATACTGTTCAAGTCCATCAAATCAAAAGCCCCTTTACCACGAACAGTTAATCCTATATTACTAGGTGTAATAGAGGTACTTTCCATAAAACCACTCTGGCTAGATAAAATACCTCTATTATATAACTCTAGTATGTCATGCGCAACAACCCATGTGTCGATGCCAAAGGCATCTGGGTACATACTAAAAGGCTCTTTGAGTATTTGAAATTCTAGAAAGTCTTGCCTTCTACCAAAATAAGATAGTAAGCAAAGGTTCTGGTAAGTGAGTCCATCAGCCATACTCAGAACTTGATATGCCATCTGTGCTGAAATAGTAGCATCAAAAGCAATATTCTTAAATATGTTAGCAATAAGCTGCACTTTTTTTTCTTGGTATTGAGCTCTACATTTTAACAAGACCCCCTCTAAAAGCTCTGCACCCTCACTTGAAAAGTTATTTTCTCCTTGAAAGAAGTCGTCTTGCCTAACGATTTTGCCAGCTTGTATATTCTTTATAATACTATCTGCCACATAAACCGTCGCACTATCAAGGCGCTGTTGCTCTCGGTTAGAGGATACACGCATTCTCAAATCCTTCAATGCAGCTGAGAAAATAGGGCTGAGTGCTGCACCCATCAGTGCAGTGTTGTGTCCTGGAATTAATCCGATAGCGGCTCCAAGTACTCCACCTGCCACGTCTATCGCCGTGTCACTGACATCTAACTTTTTCTTACCCATGAGTATGCATGTATTGACTAGTGTGTTCAAATTAGAAACGTTTTCTGGACACTTTCATCACCCAGCCAAACGGCCCCGAAAACACTGTTTTTCAGGGCCGTTTTTCGTACCGTTTTCTGGACACAGCTTTCACGTGATCTTTGAGCTACTTTACAGCAACGGAATTTTTAGACATAAGAATACAATGGTTTATTCATGGCTAGCGCCTTGGGCTGCTTTACCGGAAGGTTCGGCAAAGACTTTTCACCAGCAGCTCCAGCAAGAACTAACGCCTCTGCATCCGTTGTATGGGATTCCGGCCTTACCAATCGGTAAAAACGGTGGTACAGATGATGTGCTTTACCAATTACCTGACCAGCGCTTTGCCGTCGTTCATTTAGGCTGGACTCGCCGAGGCGATAGTACATATCCACAAACTAATTTCTTCGAAAATTGGACTGCTTTTGTCACGCAACGGATGGAGCTCGATAACATGGGGTATGAATCGTAATACTTTGGTATAGTGCCTTCAATCACGTTTTTGAAGTTAGTGCAGCGTCATCTCGAAAAGTCCTACTTAACGTAATCGGACTTATCGGACTAAATAACCTCTGCATTATGTCTAATGGCTGATATACTCATTGGCAGAACATCTGTAAGGGAATCATCACGCTCGGCCGTCTAAACTTGCTCATCTGAGCGAATTTATCCTGAATGGGAACATGGAACACTATCCGTCGTTGAATCTGCTCCGTTAGCTTTTGCAGCACACTAGGGGGAACGGTTTGCGCAGCCTGGTGAAGCTTCACCGCGATGATGCGCTCGATACGTCCGCTGCTGTCTACCTGGCAGGTCAAGCCAATAAACCCGCGACCCCGGCGACACAGATCCGCTTGTTGTGCTTGCGATAACGCGTGCTGCAACACATGACGTAGCGAGCGAGGATCCGCTAAACGCATTTCGTCCGGGTCAGAAAAGACGCCTTTCGGCTGCGTTTGGCCATAGGTTGGCTTGCATACTCCGAATAAGATGATCAAGGAAGAAAGTAGAATACTGTTCCGATACATAGGATAATCTTTACTTATACGACAAAGCACTTCTTACCTCACTATTAACTTTCTTTCCCTTCGTCGATGCCCCCTTATCAGAGTGCCCTTAGGTCCCATTATGGTAGTCATTGGCAAGGACAACCTGTGAGCCTGCATACCCGCAAACAATTCATTCATCAGATTGGCGCAGACTTTAGCGTTTTAGAGTTTCCGCCTTCTGCTGTGCGCACCATGTGGACCTATGCCACTTGTGGGATGTCATCGCTACAAATGGAGCGTCCCATTGAACTGCACTTGTTCTCTGCTATGCAATGTGAGCAACTGGTTGATCTGCTGACGGCCGTAGCGCATTATCATCAAACCGAACAGCCCCTTGATCTTGGCCATACCATCAACTTTGGCATTCCGTGGCAAGCAGGGTCTACGTGCTCCTATGGCTTGATCTCACTTCCTTATCTGGATGGTCCAGCATTGGAAGAAATGCCGCTCGACCAGAAACGCGTGTCGTGCTACTGGCTACTACCCATCACGAAGGCAGAACGAGACTTCAAGAGAAGCTATGGTTTAGAGGCATTAGAGGAGAAGTTTGATGAGGCACCCTTTGATTATCTCTCTGCCAACAGACGTACTGTGGTATGAAGAAGTATTCTCAAGCCCTGGGCTGTTAATAGGATTAAAAGAGCTTTGGCAAAGCACATCCTCGGCCACACACTCCACGGAAAAGTTGCTTAACGTAATGTTAGTTCTCGGACAAGCCTTGGAAAAGTGGTGGTTTTTGGGCTTGCTGTTTAATGCGGCTGGCGTAGTACTTTAGTGAGAAGGAGACCACTTTTACTTCCAGCTATAGACGCGATGGAACACTCTATAACCATGAACGAATTCTTAGCTGTAGTTTTGTTTTTAGGATCCTTTTGCTACGGATTAGGCCTTATATATCAAACCATTATACTTCATCTGAACCGTGGTTTTCGTCAAAAGACATTGGCTGTGTTAGCACTTATAATTGGCTCACGCCTCCTTGCCATCCTCCTTACCATTTTAGGATGGAGGTACTGGTCTCTCTTTACTCACCAAGATATAATGCTGGGGCCTATCTTACTGCCCGCCTTTCTAGCAGAAGTAGCTGTTTCTCCACTTGCGCTCAAGTTAGCAGGCTACAATTTACGTCCTCGTTTGAAGCGTGGCACATCACTTTAACCAACGGTTGGAATAGCAGACAGTAGCTCGTAACATTAATTAAAGGGACCTCAGCAAACGTTATGAGCGCTTTGTGTGACAAAATGCGCACAAAGCTTATTTCGGCAGCCAAATGTGCGTTTCCAGGTTGCACGACTTCTGGTGAAACCGGCCTAGCACCACCGGCAGCTGCGGGGCCTGGGGCAACTGCTCCAGCAGATGCAGGTAGTAGAGGCGCACGGCCACCAGCTCGTCGTACTCCAGGCGCACGCGGCTGGGGCGGGGCCGCTTGCCGGGCCGGGGCGCTTGGGGTAGCTCTGCCTGGTGCCGGCGCCGTAGGCGGGTGAGCAGGCGCGCGAGAGGCTTGAGCACAAAAGCGGTTTGCCAGTGCATCTGCGGGCTGATGGCCACGCTGGCCAGAAACCGCTCCACGGCGTGGGCCAGCAGTAGGGCCTCGCCCCGTTCCAGCTCCACAGTCTGGTCGAGTAGTGGTAGCCTCATGCCCAGTTGCCTTTTGAGAAGCGGTGCAGCTCGTGGCCGGTGCGCTTGTCGTAGATGATGGCCACCTTGATGCTGGCGGCTTCCTTCTTCACGTAGCGCTGGTGGCGCTTCAGCTCGATGGCGTAGGGATTGGCGGCGCGGCGGTTGTCAGGAAGGGCAGAGCGTCCCCACCAGGTGCGCGTGTTGCCGTCGTGGTAGTAGCAGAGCAGTTTGGTGTGAGCGGCGTCGATGAGTCTTTGCGCCGAGGCGCTTCGGGTGTAAGCCATTGTGCGTGAGAAAAGAGAGTGAACTGATACTTAGGCGCGGGGCGCGGCTACCTGGGCGTGGAACTCGCGCAGGGCGGCCGCGCCGAGTTGGCGCAGCTTATTTTCGTGGTAGCGGTAGAGTTGCAGGGGCGTCATCTGCTGCACGCGCTCCGGGGCCTGGCGCAGGCGGTGGGCGCGCATTTCGCGGCGGGCGCGGCGCAGGGCCTTCAGCACGTCGCGCTGGTGGTTGCGGGCCAGCTGCTTGGCGTGCCAGTCGAGGGTGCCTACGAAGCCGCGCTGGTTGTCGTAGTCGAAGTAGCCGGTGCCCAGCACAAACTCGGCGTAGGGCTTGGGGGCAAACTTATCGGGGTGGCGGCGGAAGTAGCCGGCGGCGAGGTCCAGGCGCTCCAGGGCTTGGTCGTGGTAGGTGTGCCACTGGCGGGGCGTGAGCTGCGCCCCGAAGCCGTGGTAGACGCCCTGCCAGATTGCCAGCTTGATTTGGCGGTGCTCCTGCTCAGAATATGAGCACCGGGCGTAGAGTACGCGCAGCGCTTTTTGGTAGAATTCGGCGGCCATTTCGCGGCACGTGGATAACCACTGGGGCTTTTCCACATGGGCTGGGGCCGCCGCGCCCCCCGGCTTTTCGCTTTCTTTTTCGGCGCTGGGGGCCTTTAGGGCCGCGTGGGGGCCGTTTTCGGTCGGCTTTGGGGTGTGCCGCGGCCCTGTGTTGCCAGTCAATGAGGAACCGGCCGCGTCAGATACTAACTTATCCACAGGACCGATTTCAATTTCCTCTTTATACTGTTTTTCTAGTCCTTCAATAAGCGGAAAGTTTGTACCGCTGGGTAGCACAACCTCAGCCTGCTCGGCGAGTGTACTTTCTTCTACTGGCATGGGCTGGAGGGCCGCAGAGTCTGTTTTCCAGAGCAGTTTTGTACTCAGCCACAGCTCAAAGTCGGCGTGGGTGCCGCGAAACTTGCGGCGCACAATCACGCCGCAGGTTTCCAGCTCGCGCAGGTGGTTGCGGATGGTGCGGCCCGACACGTTGCGGTAGCGCGCCAGCTCCTCGCAGTTGGTAGCCACTGGGGGCGGCGTAGGCGCGGCATCGGTAGCTACCTGAAGGCGCAGAAACGGCACCTGCCGGGCTTCGCTGATGGCTTCGAGCTGCCACTTGAGCAGCACCCGGCCGGTGGCCTGGGCGCCGTCGCTGACGGCTTTGGGCGGCACCAGGTACTGCGTTTTCACGCCCTTGCGGGTGCGGGTGCGCAGCACGGGCTGAAGCTTTTTCTGGATAGCGTTCAAATGGGCTCGGAAAAGTCCATACGCTTGATTTTGGGAATACGGAAGCGGCAACATCCGGTGGGGGTGTTAGAAAGGAAGAGCAGAAAAGAAAATGCTGGCGAGCGGCACGGAATGCGCAGCGCGCCCACCAGCGAACCAACACGCAGTGTGCAGGCCCTGTGTGCTCCCGGCCGGCTCGCGCCGGCCCCTACCCTGTTTCCCACCCAGAGCGAGTGGGCTGGCTTCTAGGCGCCAGCGGGAGCGGTTGCTGTCTTTCCAGCCGTCAGTTGCGCAGTAGGTGTACGGGGTGGGAAATGGCTTACAACTCGGCTAGCTGCTGCTCTAGCCGGGCAATGGCTTGCTGGTAGCGCTGTTCGTCCTCGCGCAGCAGCACCAGGTAGCGGGGGTAGTCGTGAGGGCGGGTTTCGGCCTGCGCGAGCAGGTAGCGCACCTGGGCCAGCTCGCCGCGCAGAGCCAGCAACTCGGTTTTCTTCTGCTGGCGCTGGTGGCGGTCGGGCGGGGGTAGCGCGGAGAGGGGGAGCAGCTGCACGGGCTGGTGCAGTTGCATGGCCAGCAGCTCCACGAAGGCGAGCAGCGGCCGCACCGCCCGGTCGGCGGTGTACACGGTGATGGGCGGATTAGGCAGCATGGGCGAGGTACATCGTATCGGCTTCCAAGTCATAGAGGCGGGCGTAGAGGGTTTTGCGCACGGCGGCAATGCTGCGCCAGTCCTCAGACAAGACGGTATCCAGCGCCTGATCCTGGCTGATGACCAGGCGGATGGCGTTGATGCGCAGGCCGCAAGCGAGAATGACACGGCGAAGCTGATCGGCGGTGAGCTGCATAAGCTGGTCGATGGTGAGCGTGTTGGGATCCATAGGGCGAGAGAAGTGAGTGAACTGAATGAGAAATGCGGTTAAGAGGCCAGCCGCAGGGGCGGCGGCTGGGTGAGCTGCTTGGTGTCGAAGCCGATGGCCTGGCCGAAGGCAATGAGGGCCGAGCGCGGAATGTGGGGCTTGCCGGGCGCGAATTCCAGCGTGAACAGGTGGATAAGCTTGCCGCGCTGGTCGTACTTGCCCTCGCTGATCCACTTGGCCACGGTCTTGCGGTTGAAGCGCGTCAGCTCGGCTACCTCGTCAATGGTGAGGTAGTCGTCGGGGAGGGCGGGCGCGGGCAAGGTGGTTTGGAGGAGCTGCTGCATCTTCAGCAATAGCGCTTCTAAATCGCCCTTGGTGGCAATATCATTGGCGTTCATGGCTGCGAGGGGTAGGGAGTGGCAGATGAAAACTTAGGCGGCGTCGGGTAAGAGCAGGCGGAACTCGCGGCGGCAGTCGGTCCAGTCGATTTCCTGGATACCGGCCGGCAACTCGTCCACCAGCAATACTTCCTGATCGGTGGTGCCCTCCTGCTGGGCCGTGCGCAGTGCCGGGGGCATGGGGCCGCTCACATACACGGTGAGGTGGCCGCGCTGGTAGGTGTAGCCCAGAATGGGCTGCGGGGCGGGCACCAGGGCCGCCCCTACCGGCAGTTGCTGCACGCGCAGGCGCTTGCCGGTGCGGGCGTCGGTGAGGGAGATGGGAGGGGAGAACTTGGGCGTAGCCATAAGAAATAGCGATATGGGCTAGGCAACTTGTTCTGGCTGACCTACCAGGCGCAGCGCGCCACTGAGCTGGCCGCGGCGCCGGTGCTCGTAGGCAATCACGAGGGGTGTTTCTTCGCGGTACTGCGGGTGGGTAGCGTCTATTTCGCGGCAGCGGCGCTCTAGCTCCGGCAGCGGCGCGAGCATCACCAGCGCCGGGGGTAGCAGCGTGGCCGTGAGGGTGGCTAAATCGCGCAGGCACGGGCGGCGCTGCGGTTCCTCAATGTCAGTATTGAGATGCATAGGGAGAGAGATGAGAGTGAACTGATGAGGTTAAGCGGTTGGAAATAAGTCAGGTTCAGTAGCAGTGGCAGGTAACAAGTACTCAGGCACATTGAAGCGCGGCATGGAATGCTGCACTAAGGCCAGCAGGTCGGCTAGGTTGGCCACCTTGCCCTGCTTCACGTGCGCAAGTCGCCGCGAAGCAGACTCGTACTGCTTTCCGTAGCCAGCCCGAATCGCCATATCCACGGCGTAGGGCGGTAATTCTTCGCAGACGAGCGCCTGCAAAGCGAAGTATTTCTGCTTCTCAGTCATAGGAAAAGTGTATGTTTGAGGTGTATGTATGCTTTTAGAATACCCTGCTATGGCGCTCTGGCAAGACTATAAGGCGCTGGCTACCCACGAGCAGAAGCTTACCTATGCGGAGGCTGATTCTCGGAAAGGGTGGCGAGTGGTATATATGGCTACTCAGGCGTCTCTTCGACTATTGGAGAGATGGCCGGTAGAGCATTTGCCGCCTCATCTACAGCCAGAGGTGCCACAGCATCTTCGCTCGATGCAGCAGGTGACGCAGGCTCTGCAACCTGCCGGTGAGCCGAGCGAGTAAGGTATGCGATGGGCTTTGGCCTATGATCTCGTCCTGGGTACGCTGCTTTTTCTACAAGACTTGAAACTGCCTCCCGAGCTACAATAAGTACTTCCCACGACTCTAATAGAAAGCGTACTTGCTCTACACTTTGCACTCGGAAAAGCCCAGTGCGCACGGTGTAATCTCCTTGGCGGGATTGCAACTCCATGGTTCTGGTTCCTTCCACTTCATCATGCTTGTAATCTATTATGAAGACCTGCTTGCCTCTTCCAGCTTCTTTCGCTCCTTCCCACACTGTATGCACACTACCATAGCCATCATTCTCAAATACATAGGTGCGAACCTCGTAGCCTAGCTCACAGAAGAGAGTAGCAACCGCATCTGTCTCTTCAATGACATACTGTTGCTGCTCGGAGGTTGGACGTTTCATCGTGTTTGGCAGGTTTCGCCTCAAGCATAGTTACTTGCGAGCGGTACAACACAAACATACTCTATTATAATGTGTACACACAATAAATGTGCACTAAATTTTAGCGTAACCATGCATAACACACACGTATTCAGTGTGAAATAATTTTGGAAACAGAGAAGAAGCCCAAGACAGAAATGGACCAGCGTTTTATAGACGCGGTCCATAAATTAATGGAAGAGTTAAGTATAGACTCAGAAAGGGCTATGAGTATACAATTAGGTAGGCATCCTGACTTTATAAATAGAGTTAAGCATGGTATTCAATCTGCACCGGCTGAAGCCTGGGATTTAATACTCCACCATGGGTCACAGGTACTACTTATAGAAGTCAAAGACAGTACAAATACATCAAAAAAAGGTGTATCACTTGCAAAGGGTAATGCAATAGGCACTAATCATGGTATAGCGACAATGAATTATGGTACAGTAGCTGACTGTGAAAAGGATTTAAGATTGGCTCGGGAGAGAATAGAACAACTAACAAGTCAACTCCAAGACAAAGAGCGTATCATCCAGTTGCTGGAGATGCAGTTGAAGAAGTAGTTGAAAACAACCGTACTGGACCAGTTGCTATAATAGTCTCAAACACTTTGGCAACTTTATATGCAATTTCAAAGCGGCTATATATCTTAAGCTAACAAAGTTAGCAATGCATCAAGGGCAGTGCTATTCATGTAATTTTTGGCAATTTTATTATTATTATTTGCTAATAAGGAGGAATCTTACGTATATACATATGGTTTTGCAGTACCTTTGCACCCCGCGTTAAAATTACAATCATAACTTCTTAACAGACAATATCATGCTACCTCGCAACATCCAAGCGTATGTCGACTTTGTGATCGAATATGCTAAAGAGAATGGCTTTGATTTGACAAATATGAAGCTACAGAAGATCCTCTATTATCTGCAAGCATGGAGTTTAGCGATTTCTGATGACGATCTGTTTGACGATGTACCACAAGCTTGGATGCATGGCCCTGTGTATACAGATGTATATCACAAATACAGCCATTTGAAGGCAGCTCCAATTGTCGCACCTGTTTCACGACCTAGTGTAGCCAGGCTACCTATTTCTCCAATTGCATTCACTTCTGGAGAACTAGTTGAGCAGGAACGAATATTAGAGACGATTTTAGAATCTTATATGCCCCAAACTGCTGAGTGGTTGAAAAACCAGACTCATCGTGAGCAACCTTGGATTGAAGCTCGTGAAGGCCTTCCTCCCATGGCACCCAGTACTAAATACCTCTCTAAACAAACGATGAGAGAGTACTACACAACGAGTGCAGATATGCACCACCCTTTGAATCCATTTATACCTGAAACCGTGGCAGCCTCCGATATAAATATTCAGAAGCCTCTTAGCGACCTGAAAAGTCAATGGACTACTATGGAAGCTTATTTCGAAGGGATACAGGAGGATCAGGTTATGCAAAAAGCAGAGGATTTATTACTTATCCTTAGAGAATTCAAACCTACTAGACTTGTGGTCGAACTTACGTATGACCATGATCTATATATGCGTGCGGAAATGCCTGACGGTCATAATCTCCATGTTAGCATTACTTTCGGTGAAGACTCTGATCCAGAAGACAATACCTTTTTAGCTTTATTCCATAATAAGGAAGAATTATGGAATGTAAGCTGTGCCTTCAATCAATTAAGCGATACGTTAGACACACAACTAAATCAAAAAGAACTAGTAGCGTAAATAGCAATGCCTGACCATAATTATCCAACACATATCCTACCCAAGGAAGATTATATTTTATTGAATGATACTGCCGTATTAAATTTAGCTGATCACTGGTTACTACGCCATGACAAAGAAGCGGTTCACCCTCGCACTGATAATGGCAAGCTTACTAATAATATAATCACTAAACCACAAACAGACCATTTAACTAAGAACTTGTCTCTTAGCTTGTTTGGCCTATTTCAGGGAGAAGACACAGCATGGTGGCCAATAAAAGGAATTACCAATTCTGCGGAAGTACACAAGGAATGGCAGACAGGAGAGGAGGGGAGAGTACCTAGTGAACAAGAATACTATTGTGAAGCTCAGCCAGGCTATTGGCGTATATCGATCAAGTGGCTGCATGGTAGAAAGTTTACAGTAGATGGGAAAGAATATAAGTGTTCAATAAAACATGCTCCTACAGTATGCAACTATTGGCATTTTGAACTTCATGTCTGTGACCCGGAGGGTAATAACATTGCAGGAAAAGATCATGCAGAAAGTCAAAAGCTACAAACACTGAGAAAAAAAGTGGCTAAGCTTTTAATTCCCTCCTTGATAGAAAATGGGCTATCTGAGGTTCCGCCTCCAGAGCCTGTAGAGTTTTCGGAAAGCATATACCGGCAATGTCTAATAGATCCAGTAACAGTAGAAGCTGAGATAGTTGCGAAGTTTACAGAACAACCATAGTAAGCTTATATACGAAAAAAGGCCTCACTAGCATTAGTGAGGCCTTTATGCTTTCAGAACGCTTGTATTATTTTTGATTCTAATACGCTGTTTACATTCACACAATGAGCAACGAACGTCATACCTCACCTCCAGCTTACTTTCTCTCGCTGAGCTTGGAGAACGTGCGCAGCTTTGGAGATAAGCAAACTATTTCTTTTACGCAAGGAGGTATTCCAACTCAATGGACCATTATTTTAGGTAATAATGGAGTTGGGAAGACAACTATATTGAAATCATTAGCTGCTATTTCTCCAATATATGACGGTCAAACTTCGGAAGAAGAATTATCCTTAGAAGAAGCAACACGATTAGGTAGATACCAAGTCAGCTTTCTTCGATTGCTTACTAAATGGTCGCCAATACGTCATGATGGCGAAAAGTTAGCTAAGATAGAAGTATTAGGACGCATAGGAATAAATCTCGTTACTAAAGCACGATTCGCAAGCAAAATCCTCCAAAAGCAACTCACTGCAAAAATTCGTAACCAGCTTACTGCTAGTTTATATACAATAGACGAGGCTGGATTAATTTGCTATGGATATGGCGCTGGTAGAACAACTGGAACAACATCATTAAGCGAGTCTCAGAATACAAATGACACATGCATAAGTCTGTTTGATGACAAAGCAAACCTAATGAACCCAGAGGAGTGGTTCCTTCAATTTTTTATTAACTCTAAATTACAGCCTGATAACACTCTCATTTCAAGTTATTATGATCGGGTAAAACAAGCTCTTCTGGATGTTTTACCCGATGTAACTGATTTAAAAATCACTTCTGTAGGGCGTCCTGAGAGCCCACGTCAAGAACTTCAGCTATATACTCCATATGGTTGGGTACGTCTCTCGGAAATGAGCTTAGGCTATCAGACTCTTACTGTCTGGCTTACAGATCTAGCGAGCCGCTTATTTGAGCGTTACCCAACTAGTCCTAATCCGCTAGCTGAGCCAGCCATTGTGTTAGTAGATGAGATAGACCTGCACTTGCACCCTGAATGGCAACGCGAGCTTATAGGCTTTCTGAGCAGAACCTTTCCTAATACCCAGTTTATTGCCACCGCCCATAGCCCATTAGTAGTGCAAGCTGCCGCAGATGCTGGAGCCAACATTGTGCTATTGGAACGCGAAGGCGACCAAGTAGTGGTGAGAAGTGATGTGCAGCAAGTACAAAACTGGCGCATCGATCAAATCTTAACTAGTGACCTATTTGGTCTCGATACGGCCCGCTCTATCAATACGGAAAACCAGTTAAAGCGCCGGGCTGAGCTGTTAAGTAAGGCACGCCTCACGAAGAAGGAACAGATAGAGCTAGAAGACCTAAACAGCTTCGCGCACAGTCAGCCCAGCGGTGAAACGAAGGTAGAACGCAGCCGCGAAGCTTTATTAGAAGAGTTGGCCCGCAAGCTTGGGAAGTAGAACCTACCCCGCTATTTCGTTATATGATTCAGATTACGAAGAGCACAACTATACCCACCGTGCTCACCACTACTGGTGCCACCCACCGAGCTACGTTAGAAGCCACCTATGATGCGAACCCAGCTAGTTGCCGGGTTCCTCGCAACACGGTATTGGCAATAGATGCCGGCATTTATAAGCACCCCACCGTAAAGCAGCAACTCAAGCAAGACCAGTACAGCAAATGCTGCTACTGCGAGTCATGCTTCACAGCTACGAGCTACGGCGATGTAGAGCACTTTCGCCCGAAAGCCGGTTATCAGCAAACCCGTAGCAGCAGGCTGATAAAGCCCGGCTACTACTGGCTGGCTTACAGTTGGGAAAACCTGTATTTCTCCTGTCAGCGCTGCAATCAGCAAGCCAAGAAGAACTACTTCCCGCTGCTCAACCATTCGCAAGGCCGAGCCATCGACCATCACCACGACATTGCCCAGGAGCAGCCCTACCTCCTCGACCTTGCCACCGAGGATCCAACGCCGCATCTTACGTTCCGGGATTTTGCCGCAGTAGCTCTCACTGAGCGTGGGCAGAAGAGCATCAATGCGTATGACCTAAACCGTGTAGAGTTGTTAGATCGTCGCAATCAGCATTTAAAGAATCTTCGAAACGCCCGTAATCTGGTACTGGTGTTTGAAGATAGAGTTCCTAACCCACGCGACCCGGTAGCAGCCGCACAGCTCGCCGCTCTCCTCTCCTACTCTTCTGTGGATGAATTGTATGCTGCCATGTTAGAGGCTCTTACCTCATGGCAACAGGCAGATACAGATGCCGCAGAATTTGCAGGTATGGTGCGGGCGTGTGAGGATTTGCGATATAAAGCTGCTTAATTGCTTTTCCGCTTCTTATTTATTGCAAACTATGCCTATTCCTGCTGGTCAACTAGTTAAGAACCAACAACTTTTATCTGTTAGTCTTGGAACAACGCTCGATCAGGCCCTGAAGCTCATGATTAAGCACGAGTTTAGCCAGCTTCCAGTCATTGACAAAGACAAGAAGCCGCTAGGTATAGTCACTGGCGACTCGATAGCACGTGCTCTGTTAAGGTTCTCAGGTGCTTCTATTGACGATTTACAAGTCAATGACGCCATTATTAAGCTACCTACTATCACGGTAGATGAAGATTTGCTATATATAATTGATAATCTGTTAAAAGCCTCCGCTGTGTTGCTTATAGATGGCAACGGGACTCTAGTAAATATTCTTACTGCCTATGACACTACACAATACTTTCGGAAACGAGCTGAAGATATTGTGCTACTTGAAGACATAGAGAATACTTTAAAATCTCATATCAAGCTTGCGTATACTCCAGAGGAGCTACAAGATGCTATTAATGGTTTAGGTGGCTCTTGGGACGATGTTCGAAAAAGAGGTGATAATTCTGTTAAGGCTCTATGTAAAGAGAACAACATCGAGCTTACACAAGATGAGATTACTGCCAAGGTCGATAAGTTCTTTCCTCCTCGTACTAAAAAAGACAGAGACCTTGACGATCTTACGCTAGAGGAATTTATCCAACTAGCGGAGAAAGAATGGCCGAAATTTGAGCAGGTATTTGGAGTAGGTAAGAGAAAGAAAGATGCTTGGTCGAAAATGATGCGTGAAGTCCGTAATACACGCAATGATATCTTTCACTTTCGTGGCGAAGTATCGGCTGAGGACCGTCATAGCTTGCGCTTTTGTGCAGATTGGTATGCTATACACCAACCATCACAAAATGAAGCGAATACGCAGCAAGAAGAACCTATCCCTGTGGAGGCTGAGTCAGTTCCAGTTCCAAGCGAAGCTGAAATGTTGGCTTATTCTAATGTAGATTCATTAACTCAAACTTTAATAAACAAAATTTTTTCACCCATAAAAGTCGCTTATTCAAGTGATATAAAAACAAACATATCTATTGAGAATAAATATATTCCATTCGTTAAATTCTTAACAGAAGATATTAAGGAGCAAACGAATATTATTGATACTACGATTGATGCTATTGAGAAATTAATCAAACAGCCTTTACCAAGAGCAGCTCGAGAGCATAGCTCCTGGTGGCTTGATTACTCCTCACAGTCCAGAGAATGGCTTCTGGCTGGTTGGCGCGTTGAATCAGTTAATCTAAGCTTGCAAAGAATCCGATTTTATCGATGGTCTTATCTCATCAATGTTGATGATCCAGAACAGGTTACCAAGTGGTGCTCTAAACTAGGGTGTACAGAACAAGAGCTACGTAAGGTCATAACATACCTAGGACGCAACTTATCTACTGAAGTAGAATACTATCTAAATCTTCAAACAACTCAAATAAACTAGTAGTGTATTATGGGTGGGTTTCCTGAATTTTTTAAGCTATCTGCAACGCCATTATCCGACACTAGCAAAGATTGCCATTGCAGTAGCCTAACGACGCTAGCCTCTCCTGATATGGAGGCATTGAGTGATGTAGAAGTAGGTGATATCTTAAAGATTGTTGGTAGCAAAGCAACTCTAGCTCTAAACGTTTTGAACAAGGAAGAAAAGATCTGTGGAAGTATTATCACTTCTATTAACAGAATCAGAACGTGTATTGATCAAGGAGTAGAGTTTGAGGCCAAGGTTATGGCTTTGAATGGTGCCGAATGTCAAGTGTTAATTCAGAACGTATAAGCTTAAGTTACTAGTAATGCTAACTATCGTTGGGGGTACCTATAGAGAAATTTGTGAAGAACCAGTGTGGAACGAATTGTATGGCTCTGGCTTCAGAGCAGCAGTGGCTCTTGCTGGGCATATACCCGATATCAGTTTCACCACGTGTGTAGGGACACAAGACGTAGCTGATCTTCAAGTTGTTTGTGATATATACAATATCAAGCTCGAAGCCGAGCTTATAGAGGACACCGTAACGTTTGAATATCGACACCCACTTGCTAGACCGAAGTGGTACTCATATGAACTTGAGAAGCCGGCTAGAAGAGCTTTACCTGAAGTAGTTGCTGACAATATTCTATTATTTGATCTAATAGAAGCTTCTGCAATTGTGCATGGCAAGCGCGTAGTATATGACCCTCAGTCGGGCGCTCCAGTATCATTTAGAAGTACTGGTTCTACGGCTAAGCAGCTAGCGTTAGTACTAAATAGTCGTGAGGCACGCTCCCTCTTTGGTCAGATGGATGCGGAAGATTTGGAACACGTTGGACGCAGTTTATTGAAGAGTGAGGGTGCAGAGGTAGTTATTATCAAAAACGGCGCACAGGGCGCTCTGGTAATCGAACCGGATGGCATTCAATCTATACCCGTATTTGAAACCCGTTCTGTCTTCCCGATTGGCTCAGGCGATATATTCTCGGCTGTTTTCGCTTGGCAATGGCTTTATGAACAAAAGTCGGCTACTGAAGCTGCCTTGCTAGCCTCACGCCTTACCGCTCAGTACTGCCAGTTTAAGTACCTGCCTTTGCCAACTACCCCAGATGAAGATTTCCCGGCCCTAATCTCAAGTTCGGAAGCAAAAAAAGTTTACTTGGCTGGCCCATTCTTCACCCAAGCAGAACGTTGGATGATTACTGAATGCCGAAGTAAACTATTAGACTTTGGCAATCAAGTTTTCTCACCTTACCATGACATTGGAATAGGCCCAGCTGAGTATGTTGTACCCAAAGACATTGCTGCTATAGAATGGTGTGATGTTGTGTTTGCTGTACTAGATGGCTTTGACCCAGGTACCGTTTTCGAGGTTGGCTATGCTAAAGCGTTAGGAAAAAAAGTAGTTGGCTTAGTTGCCAATAATCGTACACATGACTTAACTATGTTTATGGGTACGAATTGCGAAATAACACGCGATTTTACTACTGCTGTGTACAAAACTTCTTGGTAAAGGCTCCAGAACAACTAGCACAATAACATGCCTTTACTAATGAATAAGTTCTATAAAGAGAGATTGGTGTCTATCTTATAAAACACTCATTCTTCTCCTTATATAAGGAAGTGAGTGAGCCCACTTAGCACTGTAAATAAAGGGCTAAGAGTACTCATAACATACTTTAGTTAGGTATATATATAAAAGAGTGCAAAAATTTCTTCACATGGTTATGCTAACAACGCAGGAATAACCATATCTTTAGATCGAAGGTCCTATTGATTTTAGTAGACCTTCTGTCTTTTTGTCTTTCTTATATTTATCTAGTTATGGGTGGAGGTAGCAGTTTTAGCAGCACTAGTGTCAGTGAACGTATTAAATTACCCCCTAGACCAGTACACAATCCAGCATCCTTAGAAGATGGAGAGCTAGGCGCTGGCGGTGCTGGTGGCGTTGGGGAGGGCATTGGAGGAAATGGCGGCAGCACTGATGAGTGCTCAATTAGTCCATTTGAAACAACTTTAGCGAGTCCCAAACCTTTAGCTATAAGCAAAACAAAGGAGGGGCAAGAACTATCTGTTGTTGCGCGTGGTAATAGCGTTTATGTGATAAGTAGATTAGATGAGGAATGCGGCGTTATCCTAACGAATGCTGCTAGGCTTTTAAAATGCCTGCAGAAGAAGCGTAGATTCAAAGCCATTGTTATAGCAAAGAGTATAGCTGAACTTCGTGTAGAAGTGCATAATGCTTAATTAGTTATATCAATAACCTAGTATGAAATCAGCTTTACTGCTCTCGGGCGGGATGGATTCTATTGCCCTGGCTTATTGGAAACGTCCTGCTATTGCTATTACCATAGATTATGGTCAGTTACCCGCTAAAGGTGAGATTCGTGCTGCTACTGCTGTTGCTGAAGCCTTGGGAATTAAGCATGAAATTCTACGCGTAGATTGCAAATCACTCGGAGCAGGTGATTTAACAGGTGGTGTTCAGTTAGATGCTGCACCGAGCCCAGAGTGGTGGCCTTATCGAAATCAACTTTTGCTTACTATGGCTGCAATGCGTGTTATTCACTACGATGTGCAAGAGCTCATGATAGGTACTGTTGCCTCAGATGAGACACACCGGGATGGTCAAGCGCCATTCATTGAGCTTATAGATCACCTGATGGCTTTTCAAGAGAGAGGCATGCATGTTACAGCTCCCGCACTCAACCTCAGTTGCGTTGAGTTAGTCAAGAAATCCGGTATTTCCCGTCCGTTACTTTGTCATGCACATTCTTGCCACAAATCAGATATCATGTGTGGCGAATGCCGTGGTTGTATTAAGTATAGGGCGACTATGCAGGAGTTGTATGAGGAGGAAGGTTTACGATACTGAATATGAGAACTGCTAGTGTGAATACACATTAGCAGCCGCTTTGGCTTATACTTGCCCAATGGAAATCACCCGCCAGCTGCGCAAGGATAAGATCAACAAGAAGGGGTTTGCGCCCATTCAGGTCACCGTCTGCTGGGAAGGGAACCGCCTGCGCGTAGCTACCGGCGAGCGGGTACGCCCCGAGCACTGGGACGAGGAAGCCAAACGGGTGCGTGCCGTGCCTGGCT
The DNA here is from genome assembly GCF_014217645.1 of Hymenobacter sp. NBH84. NCBI lineage: Bacteria > Pseudomonadati > Bacteroidota > Cytophagia > Cytophagales > Hymenobacteraceae > Hymenobacter > Hymenobacter sp. NBH84. The sequence continues at coordinate 702,617 of NZ_CP043644.1, read as the reverse complement.
CCTACAACACGCGCATCAACCCCAAACTCGATAAGCTGCACAACGTCGCTGAGCAGACCCAGCAAACGGCCTACGAGCAACAACAGCGCCTCTTGTACGCTTCCCTATTGAGTAAGCCAGTGGTTAGTAGAGGTTAAGCCGCTTGTTTAAATTCGATAGGTGTCATAAAATGCAAGGCTTGGTGGGGCCGTTGGGTGTTGTAGTCGAGCATCCACTCGTCCACTAGTTGGCGAACATGAGCCAATGAGCGGAACAGGTGCGCGTCAAGCAGTTCACGCCGAAAGGAGCCGTTGAAGCGTTCGATATAGGCGTTTTGGGTCGGCTTGCCGGGTTGAATCCAGTGCAGGACAATCCCCTGCGCCTCGCACCATTCGGTCAACCGGGTGCTAATGAACTCGGGACCATTATCGGTGCGCAGCTGCGTAGGGCGGCCATGACACTCGACTAGGCGCGTCAGTACCTGCACTACCCGACTGGCAGGCAAGGAGAAGTCGATTTCCACGCCTAACAACTGGCGGTTGTAGTCATCGAGCACGTTCAGGGTCCGAAACCGACGCCCATCCGTCAGCACGTCACTGGTAAAGTCGAGTGACCAGCACACGTTAGCCGTCGTGGGCACCGCTAAGGGCTGCTTGACGCGGGCGGGCACCCGCTTTTTCAAACGCCGGGGTAGGTGCAGGGCCAGCGCCCGATAAATACGCAGGGTGCGCTTATGATTGATTATCAAGCCGTTTTTGCGCAAGCGGTGGTGTAACTTCCAAAATCCCCAGCCGGGGTGCCGACCCGTCAAAGCCCGCAACGACTGCTCTACGGGCTCATCCTTATGCCTCCGTGCCACCCCTCGATAGCTGCCACGCGAGAGCCCCACCAGGGCGCACGCCCGCCACTGACTCCAGCCTGTACTTACTAAGCCCTGCGCTGCCTGGCGCCGCGCCGCAGGGCTACTTACTTTTTTCGCAGGATCTCCTTGATCGCCTGATTCTCTAGGCTTAGGTCGGCGAACATCTGCTTAAGCTTTCGATTCTCTTCTTCTAAGTGTTTGAGCCGGGTCAGCTCGGCCACACTCGCGCCTGCATATTTGCTCTTCCAAGCATAAAAGGTGGCTTCGCTCAAGCCGTGCTCGCGCACAATCTGGGCGACGGTCTGCCCACTGGCTTGTTGTTGCAGAATGGCCACAATCTGGGCTTCGCTGAATCGTCCCTTTTTCATGTCTCAGTTGTCAGGTAGTGAAAATACGCTTTTCTCTGCTCACAACTGGCTCCCTAAATGGGGAAGCCTACACCTCTCTGTGGAGCAACTGGAAGCCGCTCTGGCTCCGGTGCTCCACCCAGAGCAGGCCATAGCTCCTACCCCACCGGCCGCCCCCGTAGACTTTCTGGAGTTGATGGACCGCTGGATTGACGAGTACCGGCGCAAGCTGCACCCGCGCACCTACCGCCCTACCTCCGAAAAGACCATTGCGGGCCTCAAGGCCACGCGCAGTCGCTTCGCACAGTTCGCGGAGGCCAAGCAGTACCCGCTCACGCTAGAGGGCATGAATCTGGACTTTTACAACGAGTTCCGCACCTACCTGATGGATGAGCTGAGCCAAGGGCTGAATACCTTCGGCAAGCACATCAGCCGCCTTTCCACCTTCCTGGCTTGGTGCGAGGAGCAGGAGTTGCCCGTCCACCGCCAGTACCGCAAGTTTGTGGCTCCTTCGCAGTACGTGGGCGCCGAGGCCCTCACTGAGCACGAATTGCGCCGCATCCGCGACCTAGACTTCCGGAGCGGCGAGGTGCAGGCCCGCCTACTGGCCCTGCGCGGCGAGCGGCGCGAGAAGGGCAATACACCCGGCCAGTGGAGCTACCAGCAGTGGGCCGCCCACGTAGAGTTGGCCCGCGACAAGTTTCTGGAGTGCTGCTACACCGGCCTGCGCATCTCCGATGCCGAGCGCCTGAGCTGGCACCACGTGAAAGGCCAGATGATACATATCAAGTCGGAAAAGACTGGTGGCGAGTGCTACATTCCCTTCTACGACGATGACGTGTTCCGCATGGTCTCCCTGGCCCAGCACTACGAGCACCGCACCCACGGCGACTTGCTGCTACCCATCTGCTACCGGGTAAATGAGTTTCTGAAGGTGGTGCAGCAGCTGGCCGGCCTCACGCGACTGAATCTGACGACCAAGCTCGGTCGCAAGACCTTCGCCACGCTCAAGCTCTACCAAGGTGTACCTACCCGCCTAGTGATGCAGGCCACGGGCCACACCACCGAGAAAGCCTTCAACCACTACGTGGGCGTGGATACCATTAAGCTGCTACAGGAGTTCGTACGCAAGTCGCCGGGCATGCGCAGGAGCGCGTAAACTGGGTGGCAAATTGGGTGGCAGTTTTTTGGGGTACGGGTTCTTTTTATCTCCCACGCCTTGCAGTATAATTGCGTTTTTAGCTAATTTAGGGCATCTTGCTAGGAATAGACAAGAACCTATGACCACCTGTTTATTCCTGGCGCGACCACTAACACACGGAAAACGGCCTCTACATAACGTAGAGGCCGTTTTTGTTACCGACTGGTAAAACATTTAATAGGCTAGGGCCTCCCCCTACCCTATTTTCTATGGCTGCTCTTTCCTTCGTGTCAAATTTTTCAGCACTGGCATTCTATTTACACTCAGCGACAACTCGTATAGGTTCCGTCTCTATACTAGTGCACCTTTTTACTTCCTCTGCGAGGCACAGGCTACTCAGGTGCAAAGGAAGATTTCGACATCATTGCCAACGAGAGGGTAGTCGAGTGAGCGCAGCAGGGCAGATGGTGATGGTGGTAGATGTGATGGGGAAATAGCTTTGACATATTGCTGACGTAAAATCTGGAGCTTATACAAAATAATCATGTCACTTTGTATGTGACGGCAACAAATAAAAAATAATACGATAATATTGATAGTGATATACCGTTCGCTATATCACTATCAATAAATAAATAGGAATAAATGAATAGCATTGCAATAATTATCAGTCATTTTGGTCTCCTACCAAGATATTTAGACTATTTTTTACAATCTTGTTCTTATAATAAGAATATTACTTTCTTCATCTTTACCGATCAAGTATTCGACGTTTATCCAATTTACACAAATGTGCGTTTTATTCCATTTTCCCTGGCACAATTCAACGCGTTGGCAACAAGGAAAATAGCGAAGCCTGTTCAAGTGGCAAAAGCCTATAAGTTATGCGATTTCAAACCTGCATACGGCCTGATCTACGAAGACTATATAGAATCGTATGACTTCTGGGGGTTTTGCGATACTGATATGGTTTTTGGTGACACAATTAAGGTGCTCACGCCACAGTTGCTAGCGGCTCACGATGTTATTTCGGCTCATCCTCAATATGTTTCTGGGCCCTTTACACTCTTCCGAAACATACCAGAAACGAAGAGGCTATTTTTAAAGAGCAACGACATCGACCGCGTACTGACTGAGCAGCGAACTATGAAGTTTTGTGAGGCAAGTAATGCGATACAACACTTGTGGGAAGGGTATGACCTGTTTGATTTTCCAAGTGAAATCGAGAGCATGACCCACCTGCTGAAAACGCCAAAAAAAGGTGATCTACGCGTGTTGTTTAGTGATATGATTACCGAGCGATTGCAACGTGAAATTACATGGGAAAACGGCCTGCTATTCGATGATAGAAAAGAGATATTTATTTTTCACTTTATTATCTACAAAACCAAGACATACTTCAACATATCAACTTGGACTAATCCGCGCAAGTTTTATTTTACCAAGTGTGGTTTCTTTTTAAATACAATAAGAAGTTATACAGTGTGTTGGGCTATTTCTATTTTGTTGAACATCAGCTATAAAAGCAAAAGGAAGATAACCCAATGGCAAAAAATCGGCATTAACTATATCCGCTAGAGGTTGATATAACACAACGCCCCGACCAGCCGGCCGGGGCGTTGTGTTGCTAGGATTTTTTTGCTACCCGGCGTGTACGATTGTCAAGTTGAGATACGCAAAAGATCCTTCATAGGCTCAGCATGACTGGGGTGGTCAAGTAAAAACGGACAGGGTGCTAAGATAAGCTTGACCGCTCCCTGACCTCTCCCCATAAAACTAGTCCACGCTAAACCAGAGAAAATCAGGCATTGCCGTACCTTAAAAATTAGAGACACTTGCCCTGAAAAGCCCAAGTTTACCGAGGCTCAAATCGTATTTGCCCTGCGCCAAGCGGACACGGGCGTGGCTGTCGCGGAAGTATGCCGGAAGATGGGCATCAGCGAGGCCACATACTACAACTGGAAGAAGAAGTATGGTGGCTTAGGCGTGTCCGAGTTGCGCCGGTTGAAGCAGTTGGAAGAAGAGAATCTACACCTCAAGCAGCTGGTAGCTGATCTGAGCCTGGACAAGCAGGTGTTGCAGGACGTGCTCAAAAAAAGTTTTGAAGCCCCAAGCAGCGTCGACACGCGGCTCAATACTTAATTGACGCCTACCGGATGTCTACACGCCGGGCCTGCCAACTCGTGTCGCTCCGGCGGTCGAGTTGGTACTACCAGCCGCACGGGTGGGATGACACAGTCTTGCGCCAGCGCCTGCGGGAGTTAGCCCAGGTTCGGATCCGCTATGGCTGTCAGCGCCTGTTCACGCTCTTGCGTCGGGAGGGCTGGCCGGACAACCACAAGCGCGTGCACCGCCTTTATTGCTTGGAAGGACTGCATTTACGCTGCAACTCCACCCGCTCCAGCCGGGCGGCCGCTCACCGGCTGGAGCGGGTGGAGTTGCAGCGACCACACCAGAGTTGGAGTATGGATTTCGTGGCCGATCAGCTCTTCGAGGGGCGCAAAATCCGCGCCTTAACGATAGTGGATAACTTTAGTCGCCAATGCTTAGCCATTCACGTGGGGCAGTCGTTGAAAGGCGAAGACGTGGTGGCCAGCATGAGCCACTTGCAGCAAGCGTTAGGCGTGGTGCCCGAACGCATTCAAGTCGACAATGGCAGTGAGTTTATCAGTAAGGCGCTGGACAGGTGGGCGTACGAGCAGCACGTGACGCTCGATTTCTCCCGACCCGGCAAACCCACAGACAATCCGTATAGTGAATCGTTCAATGGCAGCTTCCGGGATGAGTGCTTGAACGTACACTGGTTCCTGTCGCTGGCCGATGCGCAGGATAAAATCGAGCAGTGGCGACAGGAGTACAATAGCTTTCGACCGCACAGCTCGTTACAGAATTTAACGCCCGAGGAGGTAGTGGCTGCGGCCACTACGGTCGAGCTTCAAAACGCCTGATGCTCTACTTTTAAACGGTCCAGTAAATAGGAAAAGGCCGCAGCCCTTACCTCGGTGGACTTTCTGGCATTGATAGACCGCTGGATCGACGATTACGTCCACCTACTCACAACTAAGAAGTTTCTTCTACGTTTCTGCTCCTAGCAGTCCGCATTGCCCAATACCTGGATAACCAGTAGGAAGCGCTATTGAACTTGCCGAGCACTTCACTCACCGAGTTTTCAGCGTTTTTCTTTTTCCTTACCGTTCTTTGCGCCCCTGTATTGTTAAGCCAGAAGGTGAGCCAGCATAATGCTACCCTATGACTAATCAGACTATACACTCACTGTGTTCCATCATTATCATAAGGCGCTAGTTGCACTGTCCGTATGCCAACAGAGTTAATCAACGGATTTGGTAAGGTCTACCTTACCATTGAGTTCGACACAGCGAATAACTGGGTATATAACAATTGGATTGGCTATCAAACCTATGTGGGTATCATAGCCGGGGCTGATGCCTGCTTGCATCCCTTGCGAGACCACGCCTGCTCCTACCTACTCAATGATAATCGGCGGGTTATTGGTCCTTGGGACCACGCCGTGGAGTGGCTGGTTACCAACTGGGCGCCCCGAGCCATCAGTCAGGGCCTTACACATTTTGCGCATATTGTCAGCTCGGAGTCATTGGCAGCACTTTCTGCCGAGGCCATGCACATTGGTGTCAATGGAAAGCTACAGATGCGGATGTTCGATGATGGCGACGCGGCCCAGGAGTGGCTACGGCTGGCCCAGCGGGCCAGCCGCAAAGCCTAATGAACATGCCCCCTACTTACACCACGTAAATGCTGCGTAGCCAGCGCACTGCCGGCTCCACTTCCGTGAAAAACTGGGCCGTAAGAGCGGCCGATGCATCACAGGTAGTTACTTTGGCTATTGCTGCCCTGGTCTGGCTGTTGCGGGCCGGTATGATAGCCCGGTGAGAATAGTTGGTTTCACGCACTACCGTAGGAGTCCATTCGTGCATGAGCCAGTTTACATCAGCGGGCGACGGGGGTAGCATTTCGCGATGGTCAGTTAGTACCAGTGAGGCTTGCGTGATGATTAGCAACGCCTGTATGTACCGGAACACTGCCCGAAATTCAGCGCTGTTCATTGGTTGCCCGGTCCAGCGTACGTGAATGTAGCTGTCGGCCAGCCACTCTACTTGGGCTTGGCTATTATGAAAGCATAATGCACTAGGCTCGGATGAGGAAGAGCCAAAAGGGCTAGCCGACATCATACCCATATGAGGTTTAAAAGTCAGCACTGGCGAGGGAGCAAGAGGGCGGAGAAAGGAGTGCATACAATCGTAATGTGATGCTAAGGTTGCTACTTCCTCTTCCAAAATCAAAGAACATTCTGCAGTAATTGTGACAATAACTATTTATATAAATTATATGAATATATAATCTGACAATAACCATAAGTTATTTATAATCAAGATAATGACTACCAGATAACACCTCAAGAATACACTCATGTTACTCATATATCTATATTTATACCATTATGGAGGATAGAATGAATGCAACTAATTATATAGTTTAACCAGTAAAATGGGAAAAAAGGGGGCATCCGCCGCCTATAAACGCTGTTTTGTCCATTTTCTCCTATCCAGCACACTATAATATGATGCGCTGGAGTAGCAATTTCTAAACTCCCTACCCGCGAAAACCACGCAAGCGCAGCGAGTTGGTGAGCACCGAAACGGAACTAAGTGCCATGGCAGCTGCTGCCAGCATGGGCGAGAGCAACACCCCAAAAAAGGGATATAACACGCCCGCCGCAACAGGAATGCCCAGTGCATTGTAAACAAAAGCGAAAAATAGATTTTGGCGTACAATGCGCATTGTTTGCCGCGATAAGGCAATGGCAGTTACCACGCTTCGCAGGTCGGCGCGCATGAGGGTGATGCCGGCGGCTTCCAGGGCCACATCGGTGCCGGTGCCCATGGCTAGGCCCACATCGGCCTGCGCCAGCGCGGGAGCATCGTTGATGCCGTCGCCCACCATGGCCACTACCCTACCCTCTTGTTGTAGGGCTTGCACCTGGGCCGCTTTATCTTGGGGTAGCACCTCGGCAACGTATCGCCGGATGCCTACCTGCGCCGCCACGGCCTGAGCCGTTTGGGGGTTGTCGCCGGTCATCATCACCACTTCCAGGCCCAGCGCCTGTAGCTCAGCAATGGCCGCGGCAGAGGTAGGTCGCACGGTGTCGGCCACGGCTAGCAGGCCGGCAGCCTGCCCATCAAGGGCTACGTAGAGTACGGTTTTGGCCTGTTGCAAGAGCGTGTCGGCGGCCTGGGACAGGGTGGGGGGTAGGGTAATATTGGCGTCGGCCAATAGGCGTTGATTACCAATGAGCACGTGTTGGCCTGCTACTACTGCGCGGGCGCCATGTCCGGCTACGGCTTCAAAATCAACTACTTCCAACGCAAAATCCACTGACTGCTTGGTGGCGTGTTGCACTACCGCGGCCGCTAATGGGTGCTCCGAATGCCGCTCCACGGCGGCTACCAGCGCCAGCAGATGCGCTTCGGGGTAGTCGGGTGCGGTTACGACGTCGGTTACGGCTGGCTGGCCGTTGGTGATAGTCCCGGTTTTGTCGAGCAGGATAGTGGTGACGGCGTGGGCTTTTTCCAAGGCTTCGGCGCTACGAATGAGCACCCCATGCTCAGCCCCTTTACCGGTACTGACCATAATGGCCGTGGGCGTGGCCAGCCCCAGCGCGCACGGACAGGCGATAATCAGCACGGCCACGAAATTGATGAGCGCTAGCGGCAGGCGCATTCCGGCGGGAGCCAGCAGAAACCACGCAATGAACGTGAGCACCGCAATGCTAATAACCGTGGGCACAAAGATGGCGCTGATGCGGTCGGCGAGGCGCTGAATGGGCGCCCGCGAGCCTTGCGCGTCTTCTACGAGTTGCACAATGCGCGCCAGCATGGTTTCTTCTCCTACCTGTGTTACGCGAAAGCGGAAGGCTCCGGTTTTGTTGAGCGTTGCGCCGAATACAGCGTCGCCGGCTGCCTTTTCTACGGGTAGGCTTTCGCCGGTGAGTAGGCTTTCGTCGAGGGCAGAGCGGCCGTCGGTGATGACGCCATCGGTGGCCACTTGCTCGCCGGGGCGCACTGCTACCACATCGTCCACGTCGAGTTGCTCTACGGGGAGGTCAACCTCCTTGCCACCGCGGAGTACGCGGGCCGTTTTGGGCTGTAGCTGCAACAGCGCGCGCATGGCATCGGAAGTGCGATTTTTGGCGCGGGCTTCCAGTACTTTGCCTACCAAAATAAGGGCTATAACGGTAGCCGTAGTGTCGTAGTAGGGCTCGGGCATCAGGCCATGCGCCTGGAAAAAGCTGGGTGCCAGCGTCACGGCTAGGCTGTACAGAAACGCCGCGCCGGTGCCTACCGCAATCAGCGTATCCATGTTGGCTGTGCGGTGGCGCAGGCCCTTCCAGGCCGAGACGTAGAACTCGCGGCCGCTGTACAGCACTACTGGCAGCGTGAGGACCAGCAGCAGGTAGTTGAGCCACTGCATGTTGATGCGAGCCGACAGCGCGGGCCACAACATCAGCATCGACAAGGGCATGATAACAGCCGTAAGAGCAGCAGCTACCCACAAACGGCGCTTGAGGTGATGGTAGGCCTGAGCCTTTTGCTGGTCCAGCGCGGCCTGGCGGTCGGTGGCGCTGGTGTCGGGCCGCCGAGCGGCTACGTCGTAGCCGGCGCGGCGCACCGCCTCGCGGAGCACACCCGGCGAGGCCGCGCCGGGCTCGTACTCCACGGTAGCCTTTTCGGTGGCGTAGTTGACCAGCGCCTGCGTGACGCCCGGCGTGCGGCGCAACGACCGTTCGACGGCGGACGCACACGCCGCGCAGGTCATCCCCTCGATGTCGATGGTAACAGATGCGGTAGGACCAACAGAAGCGGGCGGGGCAGCGGGTTGGGGTGCGGCGGCAGGTTGCGTATCCATAGGAATAGGAAGTTCAGATTGATAGCAAGGTCCCGACTTTCTAGGACTAGGACTTCACTATCTACATAAACCAACAAAGGATACCCCTCGGATGTGCGACATTCGCCGGGCAACTGTACAGAATTCTGGCTTACCCTGGCTACGTTGCTTTCCCCTACCCCAACAAGTCCTGGTATTCGTCGTGGTGCTCTTGCACAAATTTCTGCATGAACTCGCAGCTGGTGCGCACCTGTAGCTTTTGCTCGCGGGCAAATTCCAGAGCACGGCGGGCCATGGCATCGGCTACGCCCTGGCCGCGCAAGGCTTTATCAACGAAGGTGTGGGTGAAGTCGACGACACCTTCGGTGGGGAAACTATACGCCAGTTCGCCTTGGTGGCCGTCGATGGCGACGGTAAATTCCTGATCCTGGGTGTGGTGCTCAATAGGGAAAGACATACGCAGAAGATGTTGAAAGAGAAAAACAAGGAAGATGCGCGAGGACCACATGGGCATTTTTTGCTGCCAGAGGTAGCCACGCCCCGCCCACTTTACGTAGTTCAGGAAGCGGGGGCGGTCATTTACACCGTTTTTTCCGCCATTTCACCCTAAGTCTCTCTCCCATGCAAAAGCATCCCAACGACGGCAGCAACGATAACCCGGACGAGTTCAGCGAGTTCCGCAAGCCGCACGAAAACCAAGACGTCTTCAACCTAAAAGAAGGCGAAGAGGTAGCCGAACAACCCTTGCAGCCCAACCCACAAGCAGCGCAGCCCAACGCCGGCACGCCCGGCTACGGCGACTTTGGCAAGCAGCCCCATACAACTACCAGTGGTACTGAGCACAAGCCTGCCGGCACCAATCCCGGAGGCGCAGCTGCACCTGATACCGTTGACCCGCTTCAGCGCGGCGGCGTGGCCCAAAACCAAGACCCGAGCGGGGTAGCAAAAGCAATGGGCGACGACGCCCAAGAAGATGAGAGCCGCACCTCCTGGGCCGACGACGACCCACGCTACGGCAGCGGCACCCGCAACTGGCATACCAACGAGCCTGGTAACCCCACCACCGTAGGCCCCGACCCAAACGAGGATAACCTGTAATTCTGATTTTATGGCTGATTCAGCAAACAACATCTCCGACAACCAACCCATGTCTGAGGAGCAGCGCAAGCACCACGAAGAACTGTATTCCTATAAAAAGGACGAAGAAGGTACGCTTGACACCTCCGACATGTTGGACGAAGCCTCCAATGGCCTACCTGATACGCCCACAGCCGGCCCCGACTCCGATACCAGCAGCCAAACCGACGAGTTGATGAACCCTGGCTTCAACAACCCCATTGACGACAACAACCGCTAAGCGGCAGTTCGTATGGCGTAAGCCCGCTCTTCCGTTTCGTTGGAGAGCGGGCTTTTGCATTGCTACCCAATGGCTGCTCGCCGCTTGGGTTTGTGTTGTTTTACAGAACTTAACTTCAGTGCCCAATGCATCTGCTTGTTCTAACTGATTTCTCGCCCGCCGCCGACCACGCGCTAGCCTATGCCGACGCGTTGGCTGTGCAACTACGCGCTACCCTGGTATTGCTGCACGTACAGCGCACGTCGCTTTTCGACCCAGAGGCCCTTACGGGTAGCTTGTCGCCGCTGAGTGAGGGTGAAATTGCCACGGCCCTGTTACAGCGACGCGATAAGCTGTCGGTTCCAGTTATTACGGAGGCTACCGTGGCCCGTGTAGCCGAGGCTGCGGACGCCGGCGTGCGGCGCTATCAGCCGGCCTTGCTGCTGCTGGGCAGGCCCGCTGCCACCAAAGGCTCGCCGGAAGTGGTAGCGCAGACTACGGCCCTCAAACTGCTGGGGCATTTGCCTTGCCCCTTGCTGGTAGTACCCGAAAGCGCTCCTATCCCCATGCCGCCGCAGTGCGTTGCCATTGCCGCCGACAATCAGCCGTTTTCCTTGCTCCCGCAGGCAAACGATATGGTAGCCTGGCTACACCAGCTGCCTTCTCGCTTTACGATCCTACACGTAGCCGAGCCGGAGGACAACGACAGCACTGCTGTAGCATGCCAGCACGTGCTGGACAGCGGCTTGTTGCCCACCGATTCGCGGCCGCACCACCACGGCGTGCGCCACCTATCCATAGCCGATGGCGTTGCGCAGGGTGCGAAGGAAATCGAAGCGGACCTACTGGTTGCGCAGGTGCATCGGCACACGTGGCTGGGCGACTTGTTCCACCACAGCGTCACGGCCAGGCTGGTGCAGCGGGCTACCCTGCCAGTACTACTACTCCCCATCAACGACTAGTTTCACTACTTGCCTGTCTCCATCTTACCAGCGCCAGCCTACCGTGGCGCCGCCGTACCAGTTGCGGCCATTGGCGGGTTGGAAGTAACGACCACCAAACGCATTCAGGTCGTTGCCGAGGCTGTAATTGCGGTCGGTGAGGTTGTTGACGCCTGCAAACACGTCCATCTCCAGGCGGTCCAGTAAGGTGCGGCGCCAGCCGGCGCGGCTACCGAAGGTCCAGTAGCCGGTGGCGTATTCCGTGTTGGCATCGTTGAGAGGTAGGCGGGCCTGGTGATTAACAGTGGGGTAGAGGTAGAAACCCAACTCCGAAGTAGCATCCAAGCCAGCGGTGAGCGTGTGCGGCGCGGTACCCGTGAGGCGGTTGCCACTGAAATCGTCGCCACCCGACTCGTACGTACCGAAGCGGTAGCGCTGGTAGGCATAGCTGGCCCACGCCCGCACGCCCGTGGGTAGGGCAATGGGCTGGGTACCTACGGCCGAGCTACGCCACAACCAGCCGCTCACGGTGGCTTCTACCCCACGCTGCCGGGTGGTGCCGGCATTATAGAACACGCTCACGCCCTGGTCAGTGGTGCGCGTCACGATGGTTTGGTCCAGGTGGAAATCGTAGGCGGCTATGTCGAAGGTGAGCCGATCTTGCAGAAAGGAGCCGCGGGTGCCTACCTCGTAGCTGGTGCCACGCTCGGCCTGCAACTCCCGATTCAGGGAGCCATCAGAAGTACGGATGTCGTCGGTGGTGGGCGGGGCGTAGCCGGTGCTCACGCTACCGTACACCGACCACTGCGGCGTCAGTTGCTTCAGCAGGGCCACCCGCGGCGACACTTCCGGCCGGAAGGTGCGCGTCAGCTCGTAGCCGTCGGGGTTGGTGGTGGCGTCCGATACCCGCGCAATGCGGTAGCGCAAGCGGTTGTAGCTGGCGGCTACGGTCAGCAGGAAATCGGCGGGCAGCTCGTAATCAGCCTGCGCGAAGCCGAAGCCCGTAAGCGTGCGCACCTCGTCGTTGTAGCGTAGCGCCCCTACCCTACCCCGCAGGTTCTGGAAGCTGCGCCCATCCAGGAAACCCGTTTGCAGCTCGCCGCCCGCCGTGAGGCGGAGCGTGCGGCCGGCCAGCGCCGTGCGGTAGTTGAACGTAGTGCGTCCACCGCCGCCTAACTGAGCATTGCGCTCATAGTCGGTAATAGCAGCCGTGCGAATGGCGCTACCAGTGGTGTAGAGCGTGGTTTTATTGGAAAAGCGCTCCGTGAAGCGATACTCGTGCGAAACACCCAACAATGCCGTGCGCGAAGCATAAAAGGTATTCTGCGCTACCGAGCCCGCTGCGGTAGCTGTGCTGGGCCGCGCCTGCCGCGGGTCTTGCGCAAACTGCGCCCGCGTGAGGCCGCCAGGCAGTTCATAGTCGATATCCGTGTAGAGCACGTGCACGCCAATGGTTTGCTTGGCCGATGGCCGAAACTCGCCGTCCAGCGCCACTACGTCGCGGCGTAGGGCGCTTTGCTGGCGGTAGCCATCGAGGGTCTGGCGCACATACTGGGCTCGGATGGAGCTGGTAGCCGTACCGCTCTCGGCTACGGCCGCGTAGCGACGCAACCCATAACTACCCGTAGTGAAACCCACCTGCGCCCGCGTGGTGCCTATTTCGGGCTGGCGGCTGCTGAGGAGGGCCACGCCACCGGTACCCGCACCATATACGCTACCGGCCGGACCTTTTAGTACCTCTATGCGCCCAATGGTAGCGGCATCGAGCAGGTTGAGGGCCGTGCTGCCAGTGGCATCCGTAAACGGAATATCGTTGTAGTACACCTTCACGTTGCGCACGCCGTAGGGCGAGCGGAGCGAGCTGCCGCGGATGTTGAGCCGGTAGCTGGCCGTGGCACGCTCCTCCAGCCGCACACCGGGTACCGTGTTCACGGCCTCAGCAAGGCTGGCTTCGTTGAAACGGCCAATAACGCGGGCATTCACAACGCCCACAGCGGCTGCCGTGCGGCGCAATGGTAGGTTCTGACCATAGCCTATCACCGTGGCTTCGGGTAGCACGCGCACGGTATCAGAGGGCGTGGTTTGGGCGTGCAGAGTAGCAGGCAGCAGCAATAGCAGCAGTAACGAGTAGCGATGATACATCAGGAAGCAACAAAGTGTGTTGTGCCCAACGGGAAGTATCAGGTGTTTGTTTGGGCAATTTTATACGCTGCGCACGCAGCCGGCCAATGCAGTAGATTTATAGTAGCTTGGTAGACCACACCCAGCACTAGCTTTACTGCCCAGCTAAGTCCGTTCTTCTACCGATTATGCAATCAGCAACATCTTTCCCTACCCTTCTTGCCAGCAGGCCCCATTTGGAAATACTAGATGGCCTTCGAGGGGTAGCGGCCGTGGCCGTTGTGGTATTTCACTTCATGGAAATCATTATCCCCGATTCCACGAAAAACTTTATTGGACACGGTTATTTAGCCGTTGATTTCTTTTTCTGTTTATCAGGTTTTGTTATTGCGTATGCCTATGACAATAGAATTGAAGAAATGAGCTTTGCGAAATTCTTCATGCTACGCCTTATTCGTCTGCACCCTTTAATACTTATTGGAACCGTTATAGGGTTAATTGAATACTTCTTTGATCCGTTTGTTAGCTTGTATACTATTTACGGAGCTGGTAAAACATTTTTATTATTTATCTCATCTGCCTTCCTTATTCCCTACCCACTTGTAAAAGAGCGATACGCTAATATTTATCATCTGAATCCACCTACCTGGTCTCTCTTATGGGAGTACGTTGCCAGCATTGTCTACGCGACACTGCTTTTTAGGCTGCGTAATAAAGTGTTGTGGGTTTTAACACTTGTTGCGGCCGTTATGCTTTTCTACACGGCGTATCATTTTAAAAATCTGGCCGCTGGCTGGAGCGGCGAAACCTTTTGGGGCGGCGGCGCCAGGGTATTTTTTTCTTTTCTGGCGGGTATGCTCGTCTATCGCTCGCAGTGGATAGTATCGTCGCGCCTTGGGCTGGGCAGCGTCACCTTGTTGTTGTTGCTTGCACTTCTGTCTCCTTTTTCAAATCAATTGAATTGGATAACGGAGCCGCTTATCATTATTTTTTATTTTCCTTTCTTGATTTCCCTAGGAGCCGGCGCACAGTTATCAGACCGGCTTGCGGCGGTGTGCAAATTTTCGGGCGATATTTCTTATCCGCTTTATATCATTCACTACCCTTTTATATGGTTATTTTTCAGCTATATGGCAGCTCAAAAACCCAGCGCAGGCCAATTAAGTATTCTCGTTCCGCTGGCTACTATAGCGCTGATCGTACTAGCTTACCTAACTTTAATTTGGCTGGATATTCCCATCCGACGGTATTTGAAACGCCGATTGGAAAAAGCGTAGTGAGTACCTGAGACCGTCTAAAAAGCCAGCCGGTGTAGCAACACCACATGTTGCGTCTCCAAGTTGAACGACCAACATCAGCGATATAGCGACACCATATGTTGTGTCGCTACATCGCGCTCTACACCGCTCATTCCAGACCCTTCAGCCCGTATTTTGCAAACGCCAGCACGTCTTGATTGAATCTGTCTTTGTCTGTCAGAAACAGGCCGTGCGGGGCGCCATCGTATTCCAAGTAGGCGGCTTGGGGCACATATTGCCACATCCGGCGCCCACCCGCTTTGGCCGCCGATAGCTCATCGTGGCTGCCGTGGATAACTAGGGTAGGAATGGGCACGGCCAGGCTTAGGAACGCTAAATCGGCGCGGAAATCAGTGGTGCCGAAGGCCGCAATGCAGGCCTCGGTGGCCCAGGGCGCGGCGCGTTGGCAGAGCTGCTGCATCCAATGCATCGAGGCGCTGCCGACGGAAGCGTGCAGCAAGCCGCTGCTGTAGAACTGCCGGTTGTAGTCACGCAGAAACGCGAAACGGTCGGCGCGGACGCGGGCAATTTCCTCCGCGCGGTCTTCCTCGCTCAGGCCCGCGGGGTTGGCCTCGTCCTGAAACAGGTAGGGCGTCACAGACGACACAAACACCACCTTCCCTACCCTGGCGCCCTGGTGGCGGTGCATGTAGCGCGCCACTTCGCCCCCGCCCATCGAAAAGCCTACCAGCGTCACGTTGTGCAGGTCCAGCGCATCGAGTACAGCCTTCAGATCGTCGGCGAACGTGTCGTAGTCGTAGCCGTCCCAGGGCTTGTCGGAGTAGCCGAAGCCGCGCCGGGAGTAGGCTACCACCCGCGCGCCGTGGCGGGGCAGTTCCAGTAACTGCTGCTCCCACATTTCGAGGCTGGCGGGGTAGCCGTGCAGCAGCACAATGGGCTCTCCCTCGCCCAAATCGACGTAATGCAGGCGGATAGGATGGTGTTGAGGGTCGTGGCCGACGGTCAGGAAGTTCATGCGGGCAGAGCGGAAGGTGATGTTGAGCTTGTGCGTACGGCCCAACGCGGGTAGCCGTTTCGTAGGCTTCGGTGGTTTTTGCGTAGCTTAGGCTCTATCCTACCTTCGATATGAAACAATACCTCACGCCCAAAGTGCTGGCCGCACTGCAAAGCCTGCCCACCTCCGAAGCGCCTACCCCTACCACGCTGGCCACCACGCCCGAGGAACTGCACCAGCGCGCCACCCAGCTCGACCCTACCCTGACTGAGCTGACATTAGACGCTATTGAAGCTCAGCTCGCCGGTATTTATGATGATGACACCTGGACGCAGCAACAGCTGCCGCAAGTGCCCGAAGGGGTAGCACATCGGTATACGTATGTATATGTGAATCAGGAATTATTGGGATAAAACTCTCCGCATATATCTTATTTGTTATTTGTTATGTGTCGGTTGGCAGGGAGTATTTGCGTGTTGTGGCTGCTCTTGGTTGGTACGGCAACGGGGCAGACTATCACGCCCAAAATCAGCATTAACCCGCTGTTGCATGTAGGAGAGCTTATTCCGCTGTCTGCTACGCTAGGCCTGGAAGTGGGGTGGAACAGTCGGTCATCTGTTCAACTGCTGGGAAGCTACCGGCACTTTCCGGCGCAGGATGCCGAGCCAAGCAGCGGCCCGAAAGTTTACCTCGACTACCGCCGGTACCTACACCCTCCGCAGCCGAATGTAGGTCTGTTTCTGAGTCCGTTTGTGGGAGTGGGACACTTACGGCTAGGCCTGGGCGACCTGCCGCCGCCCGGCGCTACCCAGCGGCGGCGCACAGAAGTGGAAACAGGTGCGCTATTGGGCCATCAGGCGTTGTTTTCGCGGTTGACTGCGGAAGTGTACGCTGGCCCAGCCTATCGCTGGCAGATCACTTCAGGCAGCTTCAATCAGTCCTCTTACTCAGATAAAAAGAGTTTTCTCTGGATACGGGCCGGCTTTACAGTTGGGGTCCGTCTTACGAAAGGGTAGCCTGCTTATAAGGTTTCGTAACCCTACCTCATTATCCGCAGTTGAATAGGACACAACCTTTCTTATTCAATGATGCACTTACTTCGTCATACCTTAACTGCCGCGGCGCTGGCTACCACGCTTACAGCTACCGCCCAGAACGATTACCAAAAGTCGGTGAAGGCGTCTTACGACGGCCACATCTTCAAGCCCGAGCAAGTAGACCCCACCGATGCCCGCGTAGCGCAGCTGAAAGCGCCGCCCGGTTTCAAAATCACTAAGTTTGCGGATAAGCTGGAAAAGCCCCGGATGCTGGCCGTCGCCCCCAACGGCGACGTGTACGTATCGAACCGCGACAAAGGCACCGTTACGTTGCTGCGCGACACCAACAAGGACGGCAAGGCCGACCAAACCAAGCAGGTAGCCCAGGCCGATAACCTGCACGGCCTAGCCATTAAAGACGGTAAGCTCTACGTGGCGGCCATCCGGGACTTGTATGTGGCCGATATTCAGAAAGACGGCTCGCTGAGCCCGTTGAAGCGCCTGTACAACGACCTACCCGACGCCGGCCAGCACCCCAACCGCACCCTCAACTTCGCCCCTGACGGTACGCTCTACCTCTCGGTGGGTAGTACCTGCAACGCCTGCGACGAGAACAACAAGGAAAACGCGACCCTGCTGCAAGTGAAAACCGACGGCTCGGGCCGCACGGTGTATGCCGAAGGCTTGCGCAACACCATCGGCTTTGGCTGGCACCCGCGCACGGGGCAGCTCTTCGGCTTCGACCACGGCATCGACTGGCTCGGCGACGAGCAGCAGCATGAGGAACTGAACGAAATCAAGAAAGGCGGTAACTACGGCTGGCCGTTTGTGTTCGAAGATGGCAAAGCCAACCCCGCCGATGAGCCACCCGGCGGCCAGACTTACGAGCAGTACGCGGCCAAAACCGTGAAACCCAAGCTACTGTATAAGGCTCACTCAGCTCCGCTGGGTATGGTGTTCTACAACGGCAAGCAGTTTCCGCAGGAATACCAAAACGACGCCATCGTGACCATGCACGGCTCCTGGAATCGCGCCGAGCCCTCGGGCTATAAGCTGGTGCGTGTGCACTTCAACCAGCAGGGCCAGCCCGAGAAATTTGAGGATTTTGTGACCGGCTGGCTCGTAGATGGAGATAAGGCACAATTTGGCCGCGTGTGTGGCATTGCCCAGCACGCCGATGGCTCTATTTTAGTGTCAGATGATGCGAATGGGGTGATTTACCGCGTGGCTTACGCGAAGAAGTAGGTATCACCTGCCTACCCTTCCAACTCTCACCTGTCATCCTGAGCGGAGCGAAGGACCTTCTCACGCTAGCACGACTTGCATTAGATAGTTGCTATCTGACGCAGGTCGTGCTAGCGTGAGAAGGTCCTTCGCTCCGCTCAGGATGACAGGTGGTTTTGGTTTATACCCTACCCTACCGTCCGCTTTCGTAGCTTCGCGGGGCATGAAAAAAATATCCCGCAACCTCACGTTTCAGGTTCTTACGGCCATTGTGCTGGGCATTCTGGTTGGCACGTTCTTTCCCGAGGTAGGCGCGGCAATGAAGCCCATCGGCGACACGTTCATTAACCTGATCAAGATGCTGATTGCCCCCATCATCTTCCTGACGGTGGTACTGGGCATTGGCAACATCGGCGACCTGAAGAAGGTAGGGCGCGTGGGCGGCAAGGCCATTCTGTACTTCGAAATCATCACCACGTTTGCGCTGGTAATTGGGGTAGCCGCGGCCAACCTAGCCCAGCCCGGCCGCGGTATCGATACCAGCACCGTAGCTGCCCAGGCCAGCGAAACGGCCGAGTACGCCGAAAAAGGCGCCAACATGGACTGGGTGAAATTCTTCACCCACATCGTGCCCGACAGCTTTGTGGGGGCTTTTGCCGAGAGCGACGTGCTGCAAGTGCTGCTGATAGCGGTGCTATTTGGGCTGGCCCTGAGCAAGGTGAAAGTGGACATCAGCGCGCCTGTTATCAGCATGTTCGAGAAGCTGAGTCAGATCTTTTTTGCGGTGCTGGGCTTGGTGATGAAACTGGCGCCGCTAGGGGCCTTCGGCGGCATGGCCTTTACGATTGGTAAGTACGGCATTAGCACCCTCCTACCCCTGGCCAAGTTGATGCTGACCGTGTACGGCACCATGGCCCTGTTCATCTTCGGGGTGTTGGGGTTAGTGGCGTGGCGCTACAAATTCAGTATTCTGACGCTGCTCGCTTTCATCAAAGAAGAGCTGCTGATTGTGCTGGGTACGTCGTCGTCGGAGTCGGCCCTACCCCTACTCATCGACAAGCTCGAAACCTTCGGCTGCTCGCGCTCAGTAGCAGGTTTGGTGATTCCCACGGGCTACTCATTCAACCTCGATGGCACCACCATCTATCTTTCCATCTCGGCCATTTTCCTGGCTCAAGCTTTCGGCATCGACCTTTCCCTGACGCAGCAGCTTACCATCATCGGCATTCTGATGCTGACCAGTAAGGGCGCGGCGGGCGTTACGGGCTCGGGGTTTATTGTGCTGGCCTCTACTTTGGCCGCTACCAAGGTGATACCCGTGGAAGGCATGGCACTGCTGCTGGGCGTGGATCGGTTTATGTCGGAATCCAGGGCCATTACTAACATCATCGGTAACGCCGTGGCCACGGTGGTTATAGCCAAGAGCGAGAACGAGTTTGATGAGGAAAAGAACCGCCTGGCTTTGGCTGGTCGTATCAAGCCTGAGGCACAGGAAGTGGCAGAGGAGTAGGGGCGCGTTGCACGCGCCCGTCGTTGCTGATGTTGTTAAATGACATTCGATGAAATAATCGACTACCCCAATGCCTGCCCTACCCCCCGACCTACGCAAAGCTCTTTTCAACCTACCCCAGAAAGAAAAAGACCAGTTGCTGGCCCGCCTTGTAGCCCAGGATAGCGTGCTCATGGAGCAGCTCAGCTACCGTTTGCTCGAAGGCCCCGATGCCCTGGAGGAACGCCGCCACCGCCTGCGCCAGCAAGTAGACGACCCCGTGCGCGGCTACCACCAAACCCCCAACGACCTGCTCGTGATTCTGCGGCAGCTCCAGGCGCGGCTGGCCTATCACACTAAAATCACGGGTGATACATACGGCGAGGTAGAGCTGAGTATCCGCCTGCTGCTGAACGTGTTTGCCCACCAACCCGAAAGCGTGGCGCGCCTGCACGGCCCTACCCAGCCCCTTCTCCAACACTTAGCCCGCCGCACCCAAGAAGCCCTCAAACAAGCCCAGAAACTTCACGAAGACTACCACGTGGAGCTGGCCGATAGCCTTAATGAGCTACTGACACGGCTGTATCAATCGGCCGCCGCACCGCTGGCGCGAGAATTGGGTGTGCCGTTGCAGTGGTGAAATGGTGAGCTTATGAATTTTTGAGATAGTAGAGTAGCGCCTGTCATCCTGCGCTTGCGAAGGACCTTCTGCCAGTTGAACGACTATTGTACTAACGACTTGTTCTACCGTGAGAAGGTCCTTCGCGCTGCTCAGGATGACAGACGCTCTCGCATTCACCATTTCACAAACGCACCACTTCCTAACTCTTCCGACCTAAAACCAGTAGAAGCAAGAACGGCCGCCGATAATCGGTCGGCTCTATCACCTCTACACTATGTCGTCTGTTCCCACTCCCGAAAATGTGCGCGTACCCCAACACCTTTCCGATGCCGACTTACGGCAGGCGTTGGAGGAATTGGACGCCAAAATAAAGACACTGCACAACCGCGCCCACGCTACCACCGCCGGCTCGCACGCCACCTACCATGAGCACGCGGCGGCACTGGAAGCCAAGCGGGCAAAGCTGGTTGCGCAACTCGGCCCTACTCCTACCGAACACGCGGCTGGCGCTACCCCATCGGAACAAAATAAAAGCCTGTGGGAAGAAATAGCGCGTGGTATTGAAAACCTGCGCAAGGACCTGCGCGACATCGTTTAGAAGCATCTAACCATGAAAATATACGCCACGCTAGCCGCTGCTGCGGCCTTGCTACTGAGTGCCTGTACGGCCCAGGAAAGCTATAAAAACGCGGTTAGCTGCGCTGAAGTAACGGTAGGGATGACACAGGAGCAAGTGCGCCACCTAATGGGCGAACCCACCGGCGACGACGCTACCGGCAATGGCCACACTTGGTCCTACCTCTTCGGCAGCGCCACCGATACACAGCCGATCAAGATTATGTTTGGTGCCGATGGCCAGGTAACAGGCAAAGAATGCGCACCCGAAGCTTCGGGTGCAGAGCGGCCCACGGGCAACTAAACGGCTAACAAAACACGCGCAAAAAGGCGGGGTTCTTGCAGTAATCGGAGGTAAACAAAACGTAGAAATCCGCACGCATTGGCAAGTTCGTATGAACTTGCCAATGCGTGCGGATTTCTACCATTTCCTTACCTACCCCCGATGCAGCTACCGTTACGTGTTGTTCGTTATTTCTTGCTGATTTGCTGGCTACTACCTGTTCTGCGGGTAGCAGCTCAACCGTCTGATTCGGCTACACCTTCAGCCCCAACCGTACAGCCGGGACGGCTGGTTTTCCGTCTGAAGCCGGAGTTGCGTCATTTGGCTACGGCCACGGTCATTGCCGAGCCTACCCTGTTAGCTGCCCTGCAACGTATCGGGGCCACGCAGTTGCACCAGAAATTCAGCAACACGCTCCTCCCCGATCCTGAAAAGCCCGGGTCGGTCGATATCAGCCTGATTTATGAAATCCAGTTGCCTACCCCCACAGACCTCGACCGGGCACGGCACCTGCTGCAGAATACCGGCACTGTGCTGTACGCCGAGCCGCTTTACTACTACGCGCCGCTCTCCCAACCCAATGACCCCCTAGCTGATTCCACCCGCACTGATGGACAATCGTATCTGCGCAACATTCGGGCGTACAGCGCCTGGGATGTAACAAAGGGCGATACCACTATTGTAATTGGTATTTCTGATACGGGTATCAATTTCGACCACCAAGATTTAGGTCAGGTAAAATATAATTATGCAGATCCGATTGACGGCATTGATAATGACCACGATGGCTATATTGACAACTTCAGAGGTTGGGACCTAGCCGATAAGGATAACAATCCCTATGTCGACGCACTACTTGGTCCCAAGAAACATGGTGTGTTAGTTACCGGCATAGCAGCAGGCACACCTGATAATGCAAAGGGCATTGCGGGAGTAGGATACAAATGCCGCTATTTGCCTCTCAAAATATATCCGAGTACGGCGCAGGGTGCTTTCTCGGGTTATGAGTCGATGGTGTACGCCGCCGAGCACGGTTGCCAAGTGCTTAATGTATCGTGGGGCGGACCGGGCAGCCGCTCTCAATACGAACAAGATGTTATCAGCTACGTTGCCGTAAATCGGGATGTGGTGATTGTAGCAGCGGCTGGTAATAACAATGCAGAACAGGATTTTTATCCTGCCAGCTACGACCATGTGTTGTCGGTGGCTGGTATACGAGCCGATAATACGAGGGGTGCCCTCACCTATAGCCGACGTGTTGATATATGCACGCTGGGCACAGACGTTCTAACCACTCTGGGTGATTATGTGGATGGATATGTATCCGTAACTGGGTCGTCGTTTGCCGCGCCTATTGCGGCGGGTGTGGCGGCACTGGTGCGTAGCCAGTTTCCTAGCTATTCAGCAGCACAAGTAATTGCGCAAGTGCGCGCCACTACTAATCCCGATATTTACACCCTACCCGGCAATGCGGCCTACCTGGGCAAGCTGGGCACAGGTCGACTGGATGCATACCGAGCTGTGCTGACTACCGATGCGCGCGCTGCGCGAGTCGTACGCAGTCAGGTACTGCGCACCAGCACGGCAGGGCAGCAAGAGTTGGAAATAGAAGTGCAGAACCTTTTGCAGCCGGTAACTAACCTGCGGGTGTCTCTCACGTCGCTTTCTCCCTACCTCACCACTCCTTCCGATGTTTTTGCCGTGGCAGCCCTGCCCACGCTCGGGAGAGCTACCAACATCGATAAACCCTTCCGGCTGACAGTTGCTGCCAATACGCCGCTCAATGCCAAAGCGCTGATTGAGTGCCGGCTAATGGCTGATAACGGTTTCCAAACCACACAGTATCTGACGGTGGTTTTAAATCCCGGTTACGTGGTGCTCGATGCAAACGACTTGCGGCTTACCCTGGCCAGCCAGGGTACGCTGGGTTACGACAATCCTGCTTCTGGTATCGGGGAAGGGATTACCTATCGCCAAGGTAGCTCACTGTTGTATGAAGGAGGGCTGGTGGTAGCTACATCGCCCACGCGTGTCTCCAGTCAGGTGCGCGGCGCCAAAGGGAATGACCAGGATTTTCACATGCAAAGTCAGACGCTCTTTAGCCGCCCTGTGCGGGCCACGCAGGAGGCACAGGGTGTGTTTCAGGACTCACTGCCTAGTGCCACACGTAACCGCACGGTAGGGGTGCGGGTGCACCAGCACGCCTACGCTTGGGCCGCTGCTCCTGCCCGCAACTATGTAGTGCTACAGTATCGGCTCACCAACATGACCCCCGATACGCTAAAGCCGCTCTACGCTGGTCTATTTATGGATTGGGACCTACCCCGCGATGCTGCTCGCAATGTGGCCATGTGGGATGCCAGCCGTGCGCTAGGGTACGTGTATAGCCTGGCCACCTCCGATCTGTACGTGGGTGTGCAGGTGCTGGATGGAGGAGCGCCTGCATACTACGCCATCAACAATGCCGCTACTACCGGTCTAGTAGCACCAGCTACTGGGGGCTTTAGCCGAACCGAAAAATACGACGGTCTCAGCAATGGAACTACGTATGCTAGTGCTGGCCTACCCTACGGCGCCGATGTTTCACAGCTGGTAGGCGCCGCTCTACGTGCCCTACCCCCCGGCGACTCCACCACCCTAACGCTGGCCGTGTTGGGAGCATCATCGTTGCCAGAATTGCAAGCCGCCGCCGACGATGCCCGCCAGCGCTTTGCGCAGGTGCTACCCACACGCCCGGCAGCCCCCGTTGTCACTTGGCAAGCCTACCCAAATCCTACTACTGGAAAACTACACATAGAGATACCTCCCTCCTTCAGCCCCACCGACATTCGTTTGTTTAACCAAGCAGGCACCATGGTGCTGCAACAGGCAGCCACTACTCGTACCACACTAGATTTGCATGCGTATCCGGCTGGTCTTTATCTATTACAAGTACGCTCGGCTGGCGGTAGCACTCTTTCACAACGAGTAGTCGTACAGCCATAACAAAGGTGGCTTCTGCTACAGTACATCTCGCTCCACTCAGTAGCGACCACAAGATTATATACGTTTTATACTAAACAATATTCAACTAAATGGGTTAGCATGAACAATAAAACATCTTAAAAATTAAATATAAATTATTGCTTTGAAAAGTACTAAATAAATCTATTAATTATAACTATTTAAATATTAAAACCGTATTAAATTTAGAATATCTTAGTACTAATTTGCTTAGTTTCGAATCAATATTCGTATCTTTGGATATGTCGAAAGTCAAACTTCCCGTCCCAACGCCCGTGCAGCATTTTGCTCGCTGTGTAGACGACTCACGCCGCCCGGCTGACTATATAGGCGAATGGCCCGAAGAGGGCCAGATATACCCTGTGCGTGTATTGACACATGCTCGCACTGGTCAGCCACAGGTGCACATTCTGGGTTTCTACGCTGAGGCACCCTACGGTGCGTTTGCAACCGAGCGCTTTGCGCCTGTTGCCAGCATCTGGCTGAATTAGCCAGCCGTTTTTCCACGCCTTACCGGCTGCCTCCGTTATACTACACGGAAGCAGCCGTTTTTATTTAGCGCCCGTTCTACCGGTTGTCTTCTACACTCGCTTCTTTACCAATCTCAGCTGCAGGGCTGCTTTTGCTGTTGTAAAGCGTTTCTTCACTCAGGTTATAGATGTCCTGAATGTCGTGTAGGATGTGCTCGAAGTCCAGGTTCAGATCTTTTAGTAAGCCCGTTCTCAAGTCGAATACCCAGCCGTGTACAATGGGGTAGCCTTGTTTGAGGTAAGCCTGCTGCACCACAGCAGTTTTAATGACATTCACACATTGTTCCTGCACATTTAGCTCTACCAAACGGTCGTAGCGTGCATCGGTGTCCTCGATGGCATCTAGCTCGGTGTGGTGCAAGCGATATACATCGCGGATGTTACGCAGCCAAGGATTCATGATACCCAAATCTTTGGGTTGCATAGCCGCTTTCACACCGCCGCAACCATAGTGTCCGCATACCACAATATGCTTTACCCCCAGGTGTAACACAGCATATTCAATCACCGACATGGCGTTCAAATCGATGTTAATCACCATGTTGGCAATATTGCGATGCACGAACGCTTCGCCAGGAGCCACACCCATCAGTTCTTCGGCTGTCACGCGCGAATCGCTGCACCCAATGTAGAGGTAATCGGGGCGCTGGTCAGAGGCTAGGCGCTTCAAAAATTCTGGGCCAGATGCCTCGTTGTTGGCTACCCACTGGCGGTTGTTCTCGAAAATCTGTTCGTATGTAATCATGGTAGGTTTGGAAAAAGTGCAGACAGTTCTCGGCTATACTACGATTTTGTTGGAGAATAAGCTGTCTACGGATGTGTTACTTTTTCCGGCTACTGCGTCGTTCCTACCTTTGTTCGGCCTAACGTTCTGCCATATGCCCCCGCCCTCCGAACATTTTGTATACACCATTCCGGCGTCTTATCGGCGTATGGAAAACCTGCATATTCTTTTCTGGCTACTCAAGGATATTGGCTGGTGCATGATCTGGAAGCCGCTCGGTATCAGCATGATATTTCCTACCCTAAGCATTGCGCTGCTCATCACCTGGCGCACCCGTGGTATCAAAGCCGAGCTAGCGCACAACTTGGCCATCGTGTTCTGGATTACGGCTAACTCTTACTGGATGATCAGCGAATTTGTTGGTTTTGACGCGGTACAGCTAGGTTACGGCTTCACGGGCAAGCATTTGGCGCTGGTGCCGTTTCTGCTGGGCCTCTGCATCTTGCTCTATTACTACCTCATCGAAAAGCCCCGCGAAACGCAGCCCGAGCAGGTGGCAACGTTGTAAAAAACATCTTGCTTATTAACCTACTCTATTATTCCTACTTCCCAATACTCGTTAGAGAAAACTACTTTTTTATGAATATTTTCTTTGTCCTGCATATGTTTTTTATAGAATAAATATCCATAAGGTTTACTTTTATCTATAAATGAATAATCAAAAATATACTTCCCAAATTTATTTACTTTGTAAATTCCGTTTTCAATTTCAAAATCAACTTCTTCCCTAAATTTTTTAGGCGAATATTGTAAATAAAATAAAGTATATATGTATGACTGAGATAACTCATTAGTTATACACACTTGCGTTACTGGCAATGAATCAGTAGCTATATACGCCTCTCTTAACCCATCATTAAAACTATCCTTTATTTCATAAGAGGAATATGAGTTGAAATAATAATTTATAGCAAGTCCATTTTCAATTATTACTACAGACAACACAACTACGTATAGTATTGATCTCCAAATTCTATTCTTTACATACGCCAGTACGCAAAATATACCCCATGCAGACATAACTAAGCAAGGAATATAAAAGTTATTAAATCTATTCACGTTTAGGAAAAATATTAGAGATAGAAACAATGAACTTACTAACCAAGCAAAGAATATAGACAACAGCACGAAATACTGCTCATACATCACTACGTATTTTATTTTTTCTTTATAAAAATATTGATATAAAAAAAATACAGACCCTATAAAAGACAGCACCAAAGCAAATGAAAATAAAATATTAAATCCATCCATTTTACTAAATGGACTATGGTCATCAAATCCGGATAAAATAAAGTGACTATTTTCGTATAAAATTGCTTTCCAGCTTCCTCTACTAACTTGATTTAATCTATTAGATGGAAATAGAGGTGTGCCAAAAAATAATTGATCTAGTAATAAAATATCACGGTGAAAGATGTAGTTTTCTAATATAAATGTTATAAAAGGAAAAGATAAAATAACAAATATAAATAAAGCTCCTATCCATTTTTTATAATTCACTTTGATTATTCGATAATTAAAGTGAATTATAATTATAAAAAACATCGGCAACACAATCAACACGGTGCCATACGCATATAAAGATAAAGCAAATGGAATTAGGCAAAAAAGTATCCAATAAGATTTTTTGGCAAGCAAAGCGCGGGATAATGTTGTGCAACCTAAAAGCATAAAAAAAGGCGAAATATTACTTTCTAATCCCCATCTCGACAACATAAAATGCCAAGGAACGCTTACTATAAACAGTAATCCTATTAAAGCTATTGAAGAGCCTAATGGTCTAATGCAGTAATAAATTAATGGAAGAGTGAGTAACCCAATCAAAAGCATAACAATTCGAGCGGAGAATATTGTAAGCCCTAATTGATTAATAAAAGGAATTGACAGATAGGCTAATAATACATTTTGACCACTTCCCCATGATGGAAAGTAAGCTGGAGTTTTATTTCCCCATCTATCTTCACCAGTTTTCGCGAGCGAATAAGATTCATAAGCACTTGCTGCTTCGTCTTGATTTAACCCAGGTGGTATCGCAGGAAATTCGTATACTCTAATAAACGCCCCTATTATTATAAGTATAATAACTATTATTCTGTTTTTATATTTATTCCGCATATAAGCAAATGAATTCAACATATTTTTTTAAAAAAGTATTATCAACAAATATATTAAAAATATGAAATCACTGGTACTGATAAAAAATCCCCGAATCAAAGGGCGTCCACAGGGCGGCTTTTTGATTCGCGACTTTCAAGCCGTCGTTGGCCCAGGTGTTGCAGGTGTAGAATAGATTATACACACGCTTGGCCTCATAAAACGCATCGTAGCGGCCGTAGCTATGACCAGCAATGTGCTGCACCCTACCCTGCGTATCGTAACGGAAGCTGGTTTTAATGAACTCGATCAAACGAGCGTAGTCAGCGGGTTTGAGGTAGATGCGGACGCAATCGGGGCCTTCGCTGGGCTCGTGGTAGAACGTGGTGTGCATAGCCGAGGAGCTAAGCCAGAACATAGCTTCAAAAGCCGTACTGGCCTTTAGATCGGCCCAGGTAGGCGTATCGAGATAGAAGCCCTTATCACCCCATCCAAAGCCTACGTAGCGCATGGTAGTATCTGAAGCAGGCGTATCGGTATAGGGGATAAACTCGCTCCAATCGATTTGCGAAGTACGCACAGGCAGCACAATATCGGTATGCACGCCATTGGATAAGATATAGGCCTCAATAGTGCCCTCAGTTGGTGGTGTGCGCGTACCCACTGGAATGCGCGACAGGATAAACGACGTGCCCAAGTAGAGCGCTACCGCTCCCAAAATACCTGCGCCGGTATAGGCAATTCCTTTTCCTATTTTCTGAAGCGTTGCTGCCATAAAGAGTGTTGAGCTTTTCCCTTCATACGATTCCAGCCAAAAAGTAACCAGTGCTTCCTACCCTCCATAACATAAAAAAGCCGCTTCCCTACATGAGAGAAGCGGCTTTTGCAATGTAGAACAAACTACACCAATCTGGTTACACCAAGTTGCCAGCCGTGTCGGTTGGCACCTGGCCCGACTCCTGCAAGCGGATCAGGTTGAGGGCTGAACCGGCTTTGAACCACGCAATCTGTCCCTCATTGTAGGTATGATTGAGGGTGATAAGGTCGGTGTCGCCATCAGCGTGGTGCAGACGAGCCTGCAACGGTTTGCCGGGCTGGAAGTCCGTCAGACCGAGGATGTCGATGGTGTCGGCTTCTTCAACCAAACCATAATCGTTCTTATCAGCAAACGTGAGAGCCAGCATCCCCTGCTTCTTCAGGTTGGTCTCGTGGATACGGGCAAACGACTTCACAATCACGGCGCGCACGCCCAAGTGGCGGGGCTCCATAGCGGCGTGCTCACGCGAGCTGCCTTCGCCGTAGTTCTCGTCGCCTACTACCACCGTGCCGATGCCCATGCTCTTGTAGCTACGAGCGGCCTGCGGTACGGTGTTGTAACCGTCGCCTTGTACCACGAAGTCGCGTACCGAGTTGGTTTCGTCGTTGAAGGCGTTGGTAGCGCCGATAAGCATGTTGTTGGAGATGTTGTCTAGGTGACCACGGTACTTCAACCACGGGCCAGCCATCGAAATGTGGTCGGTGGTGCACTTGCCTTTGGCTTTGATGAGCAGGCGCAACCCTTTCAGGTCGGTGCCTTCCCAAGCCTTGAAGGGCTCCAGCAACTCCAGACGCTCCGAGGTAGGATCAACAACAACCTGCACACCCGAGCCGTCAGCAGCAGGAGCCTGGAAACCAGCGTCCTCTACAGCAAAGCCTTGAGCCGGCAGCTCAATACCCATCGGCTCGTCCAGCTTCACCTGCTGGCCGTCTTTGGTAGGTAGGGTGTCGGTGAGGGGGTTGAACGTCAAATCACCGGCAATGGCGAAGGCCGTCACGATTTCGGGCGAGGCCACAAACGCGTGCGTGTTCGGGTTGCCGTCGTTGCGCTTGGCGAAGTTGCGGTTGAACGAGGTGATGATGGAGTTCTTGCGCTTGGGGTCGTCGGTGTGGCGGGCCCACTGCCCGATGCACGGACCGCAAGCGTTAGCCAGCACCACACCGCCCATCTGGGCAAACGTGTCGAGGAGGCCGTCGCGGGCTACCGTGTAGCGCACCTGCTCCGAGCCGGGCGTTACGGTGAATTCGGCGTTTACCGACAGACCTTTTTCAACAGCCTGCTGGGCTATGGAAGCCGCACGGGTGATGTCTTCGTACGAGGAGTTGGTGCAGGAGCCAATCAGGCCTACTTCCAACTTCTCGGGCCAGCCAAACTCTTTCACGGCCGCAGCGAACTGCGAAATTGGCCAGGCAGCGTCCGGCGTGAACGGGCCATTCACGTAAGGCTCTAGCTCCGACAGGTTGATTTCAATCAGTTGATCGAAATACTTCTCCGAGTCCTGGTACACCTCATCGTCGGCGCGCAGGTGTTGGCGGATGCCGTTGGCCAACTCGGCCACGTCGGCGCGGTCGGTAGAGCGCAGGTAGTCGGCCATCTTATCATCGTAGCCGAATACCGAGGTAGTAGCCCCGATTTCAGCACCCATGTTGCAGATGGTGCCTTTGCCGGTGCAGCTCAGGTTGTCGGCACCCTCGCCGAAGTATTCTACGATAGCGCCAGTGCCGCCCTTCACGGTCAGGATACCGGCCACTTTCAAAATCACGTCTTTGGCAGAAGCCCAGCCCGACAGCTTGCCGGTCAGTTTCACGCCGATTACTTTCGGGAATTTCAACTCCCAGGCCATGCCGGCCATCACGTCTACAGCGTCGGCACCGCCTACCCCAATGGCAATCATGCCGAGGCCACCCGCGTTGGGCGTGTGCGAGTCCGTACCGATCATCATACCGCCGGGGAAGGCGTAATTTTCCAGTACTACTTGGTGGATGATACCAGCACCAGGCTTCCAGAAGCCGATGCCGTATTTATTGGAAACCGAAGCCAGAAAATCGTATACTTCCTTGTTTTCGTTGTTAGCCGTAGCAAGGTCTTCCGAAGCGCCTTCTTTGGCTTGTATTAGGTGGTCGCAGTGTACAGTGCTGGGCACAGCAGCCTTGGCTTTGCCGGCTTGCATGAACTGGAGCAGCGCCATTTGGGCGGTTGCGTCCTGCATGGCCACACGGTCGGGAGCGAAATCGACGTAGGAAACGCCCCGCTCGTAAGCCTGCTTTACATCGCCGCCGTAGAGGTGAGCGTACAGGATTTTTTCGGTCAAAGTGAGCGGGCGGCCAACGGCGGCACGGGCGGCTTCGATGCGCTGGCCCATACCGGCGTACACGGCCTGAATCATTTCTAAGTCAAACGCCATAATGCAAAAAAGAGAAAAGGTGAACTAGGGTAAACTTCCTAATAGGTACGCAAATATAGTTGCCGGGCGTTGCGCTACCCAAACTTTATCTTCGCCGGAACTTAGTCTATAAACCAACTAACTAGCGTAGTGGTTTAGCTTTGACTCATTCCTTACCTTGTTTAGAATATGTCTGTTTTTCAGAAGCTCCTTTTGGGCGCCGGTACTGCCCTCACCATAGCCGCTTGCACATCCAATTCTGGCGACCGTACAACCGCTGATTCTGCCGCCGAAGAACCCTCTACCCCCCTGCGGGTAGGACCGTGGCGGGGGGAGCTTACGGCCCAAGGGCAACAGATTCCGTTTTTGTTTGTGGTAGAGCGCGACACGGCCAATCAGCCCGTGGTGTATTTGCGCAACGGTGAAGAGCGCCTGAAACTGGATGAAATCACAACCGCTGGCGACTCTACTACCATCCGACTGGGTGCTTTTGATGCGGCGTTGGTCGTGCGCTCTGCCGGCGACGGACAGCTAACGGGCGCTTGGGTGAAGTATGATGCCAAGGAGCCCTACCGCATACCTTTCACAGCGCAGCTAGGTGGCCAGCAGCTATTTTTCAGCAAACAACAGGCAAATCCGGCTGATTTTAATGGTACCTGGCGCGTGACGTTCCGGGGCGACAAGCCCGAGGACTCCTACCCTGCGGTGGGCGTATTCAAGCAAAAAGGCCATGATGTAACGGGCACGTTTCTGACTACTACCGGCGACTACCGCTACCTGGCGGGCCAGGCCAATGGCGACACGCTGCGCCTCTCTACTTTCGATGGCAGCCACGGCTTCCTGTTCACGGCGGCCAAGCAAGCAGATGGCACCCTACAGGGCGACTTCTACTCCGGCAAAACCGGCCATGAAACCTGGGTGGCCAACCTCGACCCCAACGCCAAACTACCCAACGCCGACTCGCTGGCGGGCATGAAGCCAGGGCAGAAAAAACTGACGTTTAAGTTTCCGAGCGTGCTAGAAGGCGGCAGCATTTCACCTTCCGACCCCAAGTACCAGGGCAAGGTAGTGGTGGTGCAACTGTTGGGCTCGTGGTGCCCCAACTGCATGGATGAAACCAACTTCTTGGCCCCCTGGTACGAGAAAAACAAGCAGCGCGGCGTCGAAATCATTGGCTTGGGCTACGAGCGCACGCCCGACCAGCAGAAAGCCGCCGCGAAGCTGCTGAAAATGAAGCAGCGCTTCAACGTGGGCTACGATGTGGCTGTGGCCGGTGTGGCCGACAAAGATGCTGCTGCCAAATCCCTACCCCAAATCGAAAAAGTATTGGCCTTCCCTACCACCATTTTCCTGGATAAGAAGGGTGAAGTACGGAAGATTCATACCGGATTCTCTGGCCCCGGCACCGGCAAATACTACGATCAGGAAATTGCCGAATTCAACAAGACCATTGATCAGCTTCTAGCCGAAAAGTAGGTTATAGCACCGTCTAAGCTGAAAATAGCGCGCCCTGTCGCTCTGCGGGATTCTCCTGTGGGGCGACAGGGCGCTTTGCTTTTGCCTGTTACCCGATAGGAAGGCGTTTATCTTCTCGCAGCCGTTCTAATACGACAATCGTATCGTTGTGATAGGTAGTGCGGGCAAACTCCCGGAAGCCAAACTTCCGCGCCAAATTCAAGGAGGCTGCATTATCGGGGTCGATGATACAGGTGATACGCTCTATTGGTAACTGCGCATCGGCCCAGGCCAGTGCGGCATGTAGCGCCTGCGAGCCGTAGCCACGGCCGTGCACGTGCGGAGCCAGTACCCAACCAGCCTCTGGCGTACCTTTAAGCGAGGGCGTGAGGTCGCGCTGGAAATCAAAGAAACCAACTGTGCCTATGTAGCGGCCACTAGTTTTTTCCTCGATAGCCCAGGAGCCGTAGCCCAGCATAGCCCAGTGCCCTAGTTGCGCCAGCATACGGCGCCACACCTCTTCTTCCGAGTTGGGCTTGTTGGCCAGAAAACGATAAAAATCCGGGTCGGCGTGCATGGCGGCGGCTTCCGGCAAATTGGTAGGTTGGGGCGCACGCAGGTACAGATCGGCCGTTTCGAGGAGGGGCACCAAGGGTAGGGGCGTCGTCCGTAGGCTGAGGGGTAGGGAGGCTGAAGTCATCACCAGACAAGATAACATGCTTCTGGTCTGTTCCCAATGCTGCGTTGGCTACTTTGGCGGTCATCATACGGTTTCGGGCAACTTAACAGGGCCTTCTGCGCGTACACTAGAGCTATACCGCCCTTTTACTCCAAAACCAAACCAACCTCCCTATGTGGATTCAACAAAAAGCCGACGAGCGTGCCTCCCTTTCCGACCTGCAAGGTCGCGCCGTAGGCCTCAAATTTGAGTGCAACAAGTGCCACGCCGAAGTATTCACGGACCTCATTGGCGTGCCCGCTCCCGATGCCCCTACCCCCGGCCAACCCGAAACAGCCGCCGAGGGCTACGAAATCGAAGAAATCCAGTGCCACAACTGCGGCATGCGCCACGAGCTAATGGTAGACAGCACGTTTGACGGCGTATTGTTCAACGTAAGCGAGGTAGCCCCAGACGCTGTAAGCTACCAGGTGGCCGAGCCTGAGCAAGATCTGCGTTAATCTGTCTAAACCACGGATTCGCTCGGATTGGTCGGATTCCACGGATTTTGTAAAAAATCTAGACCTTATGTAAAACAGAAAGCGCTTGCCACTTGGCAAGCGCTTTCTGTTTGTAATCGTTTACAAAATCCGCGGAATCCGAGTGAATCCGTGGTTTAGACAGTTATTTTTCCCGCTCGATGGTGTAGTTAATCAGCTGTTCCAACGATGTGCGGGCCGGCGAGGCCGGAAACGTGTAGAGCAGTTGTAGCGCCTCGTCGCGGTAGCGCTGCATGGTTTGGATGGCGTAGTCGAGGCCACCGGATTTCTTCACGAAGTCGATAACGGCCTGGATGCGGTCTTTACGGCCGTCGTTGTTTTTGACGTTGTAGATAACCCGGCGTTTGGTGAGCCAGTCGGCTTGTTGCAGGGCGTAGATGAGTGGCAGCGTCATCTTTTTCTCTTTGATATCGATGCCCACCGGCTTGCCGATTTCGGCCGTGCCGTAGTCGAACAAGTCGTCTTTGATTTGAAAGGCGATGCCTACCTTCTCGCCGAACAAGCGGGCTTGCTCAATAGTAGCGGCATCGGCGCCGGCCGAAGATGCGCCTACGGCGCAGCAAGAAGCAATCAGAGAGGCCGTTTTTTGGCGAATGATGTCGAAGTACACGTCCTCGGTGATGTCGAGGCGGCGCGCCTTCTCGATTTGCAGCAGTTCGCCCTCGCTCAGTTCGCGCACGGCATTGCTCACAATTTTAAGCAGAGCGTAGTCGTCGTTTTCGAGGCTGAGCAGCAGGCCCTTGCTGAGAAGGTAGTCGCCTACTAATACGGCTATCTTATTCTTCCAGAGTGCGTTGATGGAGAAGAACCCGCGCCGGTAGTTCGATTCATCCACTACATCATCATGCACTAAGGTAGCGGTGTGCAACAACTCGATGAGGGCCGCTCCGCGGAAGGTAGCCTCGGGCAGTGGGTCGCCGCCACAGATTTTGGCCGAGAAGAACACAAACATCGGCCGAATCTGCTTGCCCTTGCGCTTCACGATGTAGCCCATGATCTTGTCCAGTAGCAGGACATTGGACTTCATGGACTGGCGGAACTTGTGTTCAAACTCTACCATCTCGCCCGCAATAGGGGCTTGTATTTCGTCCAGGGTTACTTTCATGCGGGCAAATTGGGCGCTGCAATGATACGGTGAAAAACGATGAGATATTGTGCCTTTCTCTACCATTACATTCGTATGAGTACCGCCGAGGCAGCGCAGTGCAGCCACAAGCCCCCCTTTGTTGGTTCACTCTCCTCCTTCTCCTTGGTTTTATGCGCGGTATTGCCTCTCTTGTGCTGCTCACAATCTCCAACCTGTTTATGACATTTGCTTGGTACGGCCACCTGCATTTGTTCAAGAAAATGCCCTGGTTCGCCAAATTGGGACTGGCAGGCGTAATTTTGGTGAGCTGGGGATTAGCCTTGTTTGAGTATATTTTTCAGGTGCCAGCCAACCGCCTGGGCTTTGTAGAGAATGGCGGGCCGTTCAGTCTGTTTCAGCTCAAAGTGATACAAGAAGTCATAACGCTCACTGTCTTTACGTTGTGCGCGGTCTTCGTCTTTAAAACTGATAAGCTAGGCTGGAACCATGTGGTAGGCTTTGCGCTGCTGATAGCGGCCGTCTATGTCATTTTCAAAAAATGGTGAGCTACTGCCTCGTTGATTGGTTGTAGTGTACCTTCGCTTTTATGGCTTCTTCTACTCCCATTTCCACCGATTTTCTACTCCGTAACCCCAACCACACGCGCCCGTTTGCGGCCGATGCCCGCTACCTGCCCGATGGGCAAGCCAAGCCGGTGGTAGTATTTGTACACGGATTCAAGGGCTTCAAAGACTGGGGCCACTTCAACGTATTGGCTGATTACTTTGCCCGACAAGGCTTTGTATTCATCAAGCTGAACCTTTCGCACAATGGCGTGGTGGTAGGCGGCAGCGGCGATTTGGAGGATATGGAGGCCTTCGGACACAACAACTTCAGCCTGGAACTAGACGACTTGGGCGCCCTACTCGACGCGCTGCACACGCCCGGCGCCACGCCCCTACCCCCCGCCGAACTGGACCTAACGCGCCTAGCCCTCATCGGCCACAGCCGCGGTGGCGGGCTAGTGTTGCTGAAAGCCGCCGAAGACGCCCGCGTGACGTTTGTTGTCGGCTGGGCTGCCATCAACGACATCGACCAACGCTGGAGCCCCGACCTTATGCAGCGCTGGCAGGCCGACGGCGTGCAATACATTGACAATGCCCGCACCGGCCAGCGCATGCCGCTTTACTACCAGCTAGCTGAGGATTACCAGCGCAACAAGGCTCGCCTCGATATCCCTACCCTGGTGTGCACCCTACGCCAGCCCCTACTCCTGCTCCACGGCGACCAAGACGAAACCCTAACCGTGCAAATGGCCCACGACATACAAGCGTGGCAGCCCCGCGCCAAGCTGGTGGTAGTACCCGGCGCCAACCACGTATTCGGCGGCCGGCACCCGTGGGAGGAGAGCGGCCTACCCGCCGACGCCCAGCGCGTAGCCGACGAAACCATTGCTTTTCTGCGGTAGGGGTGCCTTGCAAGCGCCTGTCGTTGAACGGTATTGCATGCAAGAAATAACCTTCCTAACGCCACAGGCGCGTGCAACGCGCCCCTACCTATGCCTACCCTCGCCTACCTTCTACTCGGCAGCAACCTCGGCAATCGACAGGAAATTCTGCGCACAGCCGTAGCGGAGCTGCACCAGTTGGCCGGCCCCATCGTAGCGCAATCTGGCCTTTACGAAACGACCGCCTGGGGCCTCGCCGACCAACCCGCTTTCTTGAACCAAGCCATAGCAGTGGCCACCTCGCTTCCACCCGATGCCCTGCTCACCGCCTGCCAGCAGGTGGAACAGCAGGCCGGGCGCACCCGCGAAATCCGCTGGGGCGCCCGCACGCTGGACGTGGACATTCTACTCTACGGGCAGGAAATCATCGACACCCCTACCCTACAAGTGCCCCACCCACGCTTGCCGGAGCGTCGCTTCGCGCTGGTCCCGCTAGCGAAAATTGCGCCGGAGGTAGTTCATCCTGGGTTGAGTAGGACGGTAGCGGAATTGCTGGTGGAGTGTGAGGATATGTTAGAGGTAGAGCAGATCAGTAAATAACTTCTGTAAATATATATTAATTACAATTCGTTTTCAACGTCTTATATTCCTTCTTATTATGATAAAAAAACTCACAGAAAATGAGTTATCCTTAATTAAAAAAAATCTTCCAAAAATTAAGAATCAACTGTATAAAGATAGAGCATTATATCATAGAGTATGTATCAGCATATTTGAAAAATGGTTGAACGCGGATGAATGCGAAAGGATTTATGAAACTAATCCGAGCATATTAGCTGATTGGCGAGGTAGGTTAGAAAATGCAATAAATGAGTTTTATAACTTGACACCTATCTATTTATGGAGACACAAGAATAATTACCGCATCGTTTTCCATAAACCGAACAATTTAAAGCACCTACACAAAAAATGCAATATCAGAAATCAGACTTGGAGTAGCGGCCATCGGTATGATTTACTCATGCCCGAATATTCTGCTGTCTACAGTGAAGAATTCGATTGGACCACTATTATTTGGTATAATGATTTCGAAAAAATACAACCTTTACTAGAACTAGTCAGAAAATCAGGATTGCATATCCTTCCCTAACCAGGTATAGAAAAGCCCGTCAGTTGTTGCTGACGGGCTTTTCTATACTGCTATCATTCCCTACGCTACCGCCGAAGCCACCGCCACAGTCGCCGCAATTTTCTTCACCAGGCCTTGCAGCACCTTACCAGGGCCGCATTCTACGAACTCAGCAGCACCGTCCTGAGCCATGCGCTGTACGCTCTGGGTCCAACGGACGGGGGCAGTGAGCTGGCGTACTAGGTTCTGGCGAATTTCGTCGGGGTTGGTGTGGGGGGCGGCGTCCACATTTTGATAGATGGGGCAGATGCCAGGCGAGAAGGTCGTTTTCTCGATGGCCTCGGCCAGTGCTGCTTCGGCCGACTGCATCAGCGGGGAGTGAAAGGCTCCGCCTACCGGCAGGGGTAGGGCACGCTTGGCACCGGCGGCTTTCAGTTGCTCGCACGCCAACTCAATACCGCGTTGCGAGCCGGAAATCACCAGTTGGCCGGGGCAGTTGAAGTTGGCGGCTACGACCACGTTGCCGGCATCCGTAATTTCCTGGCAGATGCGCACGGTGGTGTCATCGTCGAGGCCGAGGATGGCGGCCATAGTGCCGGGCTGCTCCTGGCAGGCGGCCTGCATGGCCTGGGCACGCTGGGCTACCAGCCGCAGAGCATCGGCAAATGTCAGCACTTTGGCAGCCACCAAGGCCGAAAACTCGCCCAATGAATGGCCCGCTACCATGTCGGGCTGGAGGCCGGGTAGCACGGCCGCTTGCACCACGGAGTGCAGAAAAATGGCAGGCTGGGTAACATCGGTGCGGCGTAGGTCCTCATCGGAGCCGGAGAACATGATGTCGGTGAGCGAAAAGCCCAGGATGTCGTTGGCCTGGGTCATAAGAGCCTTGGCCTCGTCGTGCTGCTCGTACAAGTCGCGGCCCATGCCGCTGAATTGGCTGCCTTGGCCAGGGAAAATTACTGCCTTCATTCGGTAGAAAGGTGGGATTAGGTTGTTGATTTGATTCTGGTTGTCAGTCTGAACCACGGATTCGCTCGGATTTTTCGGATTCCGCGGATTTTGTAGACAGCTCGTGCTGAAGGATTATCAGATTACTCGTCTCTGCTTGATGCGCAGAATGCTCGAAATGATAAGATGCGCCTACTTCACGGGCTGCACCGTCACGACGCCGGTTTGCTTATCCACGTTGAACGCAGCTTTGTTGGGCATGCGGCCAGCCCAATCGGTGCGGGGCACCAGCACCTGAAACTGCGCGTCGGACTCCATCACGCTCGACGAATCAACTTGATACACGGTGCGGTTGGGCAGTTCCTGCACGTAGTCGTGGACGGCAGTACGGGCGGCCGCTTCGGTACCAACGGATGTATTCGGCATGGTTGCAGTAGCGGGCGCCGCTGCCGAATCAGCAGCTATAGCATCGGTGGTGGGGGTATCCTGGGTGCGCTGGCAGCTGCCAAGCGTGCACCCAAAGCCTATCAGAAGGGCAGGAATCGTCTTCATCATACCGCAAAGAAAAACAAAAGGAGCAGACCAGCCGGCCCGCTCCTCTTGCTACGTGCAGGGTAGGCCTGCTAGCGGTTGATTTGCACCCAGCCTTTATAGGTGCGCTTGGTACGGTTCAGATCGTTGAATTCCACCTCGGCTAGGTAAAAGTACATGCCATCCGAAAGCTGAGGGCCGCTGCTGCGCTCCTCGCTACTGCCGCCTCCGTCCCAGTTGATGAAGGGGTCTTGGTCGCCCTCATACACCTTCACGCCCCAACGGTTGAACGCCGTGAAGTGCGTGCGGCGTAGGCTGCTAGTCACTTTCGGTCGGAACGTGTCGTTTACACCGTCGTTGTTAGGAGTAAAAATATTAGGCAGCAAAAACAGCTGACACTCATCGTTGCAGGCCTCGTTGCTGAAGGCGCTCAGCTCGCCATTGCTACCTACCGCCCGCACCTGGTAGCAGCCCGATACGGTAGTAAGCCCCATGTGCACATAGTTGGGCTCTACGGTAGTAGCCAACAGCTGATACTCCGTGGCATCGGGGCTGCGGTAATACACTTGGTACCCAGTTACGGCCAGGTTGCAGTTGGGCGGCGAGTTGGCGTCTAACTGCCAGCGCAAGTAGTTGGTGTAGCGCTGATTGGGTCCGATAACCGTAGTAGGTAACGCGTACAGATTGGCGGCCAGGCTGTCGCAATTTGTTGTCTGCAAGGTCAGGATGGGCCGGCACGGCACCGGCGCAACGCATATTTCCTGACTGGAATTCAGCAGATTAGGCAGATTAGGCGAGGTGTATGCGCCGTTGGTTTGTACGTAGTAGCAGTAGGTTTCGCCCGCGACAAGGGGGTTGGCCGCCGAGCCGCGGTCGGTGTAGGTGCCACTGGTGGCAGTGCCCGCCACCGTAGCCAGCAGCGTGAAGGTAGGGCTGCCTGGCGCCCGACGGTAGATGGTGGTGGGCTGCCGGGTGTTGTCCCAGGGCACGTTGTAGGTCCAGGTCAGCACATTGCCGGACGCGGCTTCGTCGGCCCTACCCGAAAGGCGCACGCTGGAGGCCGGAGCCGTCGTCTCCCTGGTTTCGGCGGCGTTGGGGCTGGTATTGTCGCGGCTGAAAAACTCCAGCTTGTAGGTGAAGGCACTATCTATTGTGTTGCGGCCTGCATCTACGAAAGTTGTTTCCATGAGAGAATTCGTAGTGAATACCCGCTTGAAGGCAGTAGAGGTAGCCGCCACATTCTGACCCGGCGCCCGGTAGAGGCGGTAACCTGCCGGCTCGGTAAAGCCCGCTTGGTTGAGAGGCGGTGTCCATTTCACGGTTACTTGGCCATTGGCGGCGGTGCGGTCTACCGTTACGTTGGTGAGCAGGGCGCTGGTGCCATCGAGGGTCACGCAGGCTTCGGCCGAGGCAATGCTTTCGCCACCTTTGGGCAACGGAAATACAGCGTATATGCGGTAGCAGTACGTTTTGCCGCGCTCCAGGCCCTGACCGTTGTTGTCATCCAGAAAAGAACTCAGCCCAGCATCAATGGCCCCGATTTGCGTGTAGCCTGCCGTGGCCGGAATCCCGGTCTGGCAGTCGCTGGGTATGAAATCCGACGGATTTTCCTTCCGGAAAATCAGCATTTGGCTGGCCTGCGTGCACTGGTACCGGTCCCAGGTGAGTACCACACGCGTGCTGTTGCCCTGGCGCTGTGCTTGCAAGGTTTGGGGCGGCGGCCCAATTACGCGCACTCGCCATATCTTTTCGTCAATTAGGGGCGGGTTGCCGCCAGTGGGTACGTCCTGGGCTTTGAAGGTGAACAGGTAGGGGTCGCGGCGCACATCCTCGCAGCTGGTCACCCACCGAAACGTACCACGCGCCGTGGGCGGCCCCGTGGCCGTTTGTTGAAACGTGATGGGCGGAAACGTGCCGTAGGCAAATAATTGCACCGGGTTGCGGTCGGGGTCGGTGGCCGTGATAGCGCCGTTCACCGTTGTGCCCGCTACCACGCAAATATCTTCTGGAATGGTCACCTCGGGCCGCAAGTTGGTACTGGGTCCTACCACAATCTGCATATCCCGGATAACAGTGCCGATAAGCCGGGGCCGGGCACCCGCCACGCGTCGCCATTCCTCTACCACAAAAGCAAAATTGTACTCACCGATACTCTGGCTACTCGGCGCATTCCAGACAATTAAGCCCGTATTGACGTCCTGTTGGAAGTCTGCTTGCCCACCGGCTGGCGTACCCAAATACGCTACTCGTTGGCCGTTGGTGTCGTACTTATTAGGATACTGAAAGCCAGGTACGGTACTCGTATCTACTACTCCACCCCGCGTAATAATAGTAGCTGGAGTTGATGCCCGCTTACTTGGCCGAAGTTTAAAAGCTAACGAATCTCCGTCCGCATCATACGCTCCAGGACTGTGCAAAAACACTTGATTTGCCGTAGCCTGATCAATAG
The DNA here is from genome assembly GCF_014217645.1 of Hymenobacter sp. NBH84. Lineage (NCBI taxonomy): Bacteria > Pseudomonadati > Bacteroidota > Cytophagia > Cytophagales > Hymenobacteraceae > Hymenobacter > Hymenobacter sp. NBH84. Next base: position 661,589 of record NZ_CP043644.1, on the reverse strand, counting down.
CCGGGGCTGTCAGGACTGGCGAGCGGTTGATACCCAATGCCGGATCAATGGTAATGCTAGTTCCTAAGTAAAACGCTTGGCTAGCTGGATTACTCAGATTGCGCACCTCTTTATTACGATACTCCCCGACAAAGCTGACCAGGTATTGCCCTGGTGCATTGTAAATGTGTTCGAAGTAATACACATTGACTTTGGTATTAGGCGCAGAAGGGATAACAGTTCCGTTGCCTACACGCTGCACTTTGTCTATTCCGGTGCTCGTACCATCGCCGAAGAAGATAGTAGCGTTTGGCTGGTCTGCCACATCACGACTCGGTAGTTTGGTATACAGCACCATCTTAAAAAAGACACGGCGCGGGTTGCGGGCAGCCGTAGTATCGGACTTAGCCTGAATGTCGCCGGCCCGGATGTGCGAGGCATGGGTAGCCAGCGGTAGTAGCCACAAAATAAAAAGGGTTACCACTGCGAGTGGTAACCCTTTGTGCCAAGTAGGTAGGCTTACGTTCATAATAGGATGGCTGATAAATGCAACTAATAACCTGATGGTTACAAGTTAACGATTTATCTGCACCCAACCCTTATACGTTCGCTTGGTATTGTTGAAATCCAGAAACTCTACCTCAGCCTGGTAGAAATACATACCATCGGCCAGGCGTGGCGTGCTGCTACCTTCGCCCACATTACCACCGCCGCTCCAGTTGATGCGGGGGTCTTGGTTGCCTTCGTACACCTTCACGCCCCAGCGGTTGAACGCCCGGAACGTAATGCGCCGCACGGGGCTGGAAATCTTCGGCACGAAGGTGTCATTCACACCGTCGCCGTTGGGCGTGAAGATGTTGGGCAACAGGAAGAATAAGCAGTCCTCGGCACAGGCCTGGTTGCTGAGGTTGCTGCGCTGCCCAATGTTATCCACGGCCTGCACCTGGTAGCACCCGGCGGAGGAGGGTAGGTTGCGGTGCACGTAGCTCATGGTCGTCACCGAGTCGATCAGCGCGAAAGGAGCATCGGCCGTGGCTTGGTAGAAGATACGGTAGTACACAATGCCATTAGGGTTGCAACCCGCTGGGTTGTTGCTATCCAGCGTCCAAGTGAGGCGGTTGGTGTAGGTGAAGTCCGCCGGCGGGAAAGCGACGTTCGAGGCTGAGCCTACCGAACTCAGGCTGTCACAGTTCAAGGAGCGGAGCGTGAGCACCGGCGTACAAGGTGCCGCCCGAATGCACAGTTCTTGGCTCAAGTTGACGAGGTCTTTGGGTAGATTCTCGCCGCTGTATGAGCCAATGGTCCGCACATAGTAGCAGTACGTATCTCCCGATGTCACGCTCCGGTCGGTGTAAGTGCCGCCCGTGGCAGTGCCAGTCACGGTAGCCAGTTGCGTGAAGGTAGTGCTGTTCTGCTCGCGCCGGAAAATGACGGTTGGTTGCAGTGCGTTGTTCCAGGGTACATTATATGTCCAGTTCAACACGTTGCCGGCTGCACCCTGGTCGGGTCTACCGGTGAGCAGCACACTGCTGGCCGGCCCTACCGACTCGGGGGTAGTAGATGCCGCCGTGAAGAACTCCAAGCGGTAGTTGTAGCCCGTTCCAACGGTGTTCAGGCCAGTATCTACAAACACCGTATCATTCAGATTAGTGGTCGTATATACCTGCTGGGTAGGGTTGGCACTCTGCCCTGTGGCCCGGAATAACCGGTAACCGGCCGGCTCCGTGAAGCCCGCGCTGCTGGTCGGCTTCGACCACCGTACCGTTATCTGCCCATTGGCGTCAGTGCGGTCTACCGTTACGTTGCGCATCAGCGCCGAGCGGCCGGAGATGGTTACGCAGGCTTCGGCCGAGGCAATGCTCTCGCCGCCTTTGGGCAGCGGGAACACAGCGTAAATGCGGTAACAATAGGTTTTGCCTCGTTGCAAACCCTGGCCGTTATTGTCATCCACAAACGAGCTAAGGTTAGCCCCTACCGCACCTACCTGTACAAAGCCCAGACCCGCTGGTATACCTGTGGTACAAGAATCGGGGTTGAAATTCGACGGTCCTTCTTTGCGGAAAATCAGAATTTGGCTGGCCTGCTGGCAGATATATCGGTCCCAGGTAAGAGTAGCACGCGCTCCGCTACCGCTGATGAGCTGCGCCCGCAAATTCTGCGGCGGCGGCCCCACTACCCGAATGCTCCACACCTTCTCGTCAATCAGGGGCGAATTGCCGCCAACAGGTCGGTCCTGTGCCTTAAACGTTACCAGGTAGGGGTCACGACGCACATCGTTGCATTCCGTATTCCACTGGAAGGTGCCCCTGGCTGTGGGTGGCCCAAGGGACGTTTGCCCGAAGGTAGCCGGCGGGAAAATTCCACCGTAAGCAAACAGGTCTACCGGATTGCGGTCGGGGTCGGTGGCCGTCACAGCGCCGTTCACTGTCGTACCCGCTACCACGCAGATGTCGCGTGGAATCGTTATTTCGGGGCGCAGGTTGGTACTGGGTTCTACGATAATTTGCATATCCCGAATTACCTGCCCAATCAAACGCGGCCTTGCCCCTGCTACACGACGCCATTCCTTTACTATGACCTGCGTATTATATTCTCCTACGCTACTAGAGCTAGGGGCATTCCATACCAGCAAGCCAGTGTTTCTATTTATTTGAAATATGGATTTAGCTCCAACAGTAGCATTCACGTAAGGCACCTGAACTCCGGGTGCGTCTCGCGTATTAGGATACTGAAAACCAGGTATATCAGTAGGCCTAACGATGTTATTGTAAAGTTTAATAATATCATCTGCCAAAGACCCGGTACGCTGACTAGGCGCTAACTCATACGTAAGAGAGTCTCCATCTGCATCATAGGCCGCTGGATTGTGCAGATATACTTGGTTGGTAGCTGCTTTGTCAATGGCTGGCGCCGTTAGAACTGGGGCGCGGTTGATACCCAGGGCGGGGTCAATGGTAATGCGAGTGGCGATGTAAAACTCGTATCTATCCGTGGGGGGCGACATATTCAAGATATTAGCCTTGCGCAGTTCGCCCACAAAGCTTACATTATACTGACCGAGCGCATTATACGTGTGTTCAAAGTAGAAAACGTTGATGTCCGTATCAGCAGAAACTTGCGCAAACCCCGTACGGGGCACGTTTTGAATATTGGTGCCATCGCCAAAGAAAAAAGTCGCGCTTTCCTGCTTCACCGGTGAACTACGAGCAGTATACAGAATCATCTTGAAGAAGATGCGGCGCGGGTTGCGGGCAGCTGTGGTATCGGACTTCGCCTGAATGTCGCCGGCCCGGATGTGAGAGCCTTGCGCGCGCGGCACCAGACCCAGCAACAGCAGGAAAGCCAATGTAAGCCCCAGAAATAGCCTGCGGCCCCAGCAGAGTAGCGGAAGGTTCATATAGTGAACTTAGAGAGCGGGAAGAAGAGTAGGAGAATATCAGGAAAAATCCGGTGGAAAACCAACAAATCTAGGACCGTTAGTGTTGCCAAATGGTTTTAGGGTTCTAACGGCGGTAGCACCGGATAGATTCATGAACGACGAAACCCCTATCTAGATTGTTTCCTAGTAGGTCGGGGTGTACCTTTGGCCGTTGCAATTGAATCACCTTCGCAAACCATTTCGCAGCTTCTAAATGAGTTGGATTAGTAAAACATTTTCCAGCAGCATCGGTCGCAAAATCATTGTGGCCATCACGGGCTTGTTCCTGTGCTCTTTCCTTGTTGTCCACTTGATTGGCAACCTGCAACTATTTAAGCATGATGACGGCGTTGCCTTCAACATCTATTCCCACTTTATGGGAACAAACCCCGTTATCCGCACCGTAGAGTGGGTGCTGCTACTGGGCTTCGGCTTCCATATTTATGAGGCTTGGGCACTGTTCAGCCGCAACAGAAGTGCTCGTAGTGTTGCATACGTGTCAAACCACTCCGAGCAGAACAGTAGATGGCAGTCGCGCAACATGAGTTTGTTGGGCACTATCATTCTCGTATTCCTGTTAGTGCACTTGTACAACTTCTTCTACCGGGCCCGCTTCGGTGAGCTGGATCCAGACATCAACAACAATGATGACTTGTACACACTAGTAGTAAGCTCGTTTCACCAGTGGTGGTACGTGGCCCTGTACGTGCTGGCACAGGTAGCCTTGTGCTACCACCTGCTACACGGCTTTAAGAGCGCCTTCCAAACGCTGGGGCTCAACCACCGCAAGTATACACCTGCCATTGAGGTTATTGGCTACGCCTTTTCAATCATTGTTTGCTTAGGTTTCGCTATTATGCCGCTGTACTTTTTCTTCTTCACCAACGAACAGGGCGAACCGCTTTCGGCGGTAGCACCCTTGGTTGATTCCATTAACCTAGCGCTGAAGTAATGTTCCCGGACTCAAAGATTCCCGAAGGCCCTATAGGCGAAAAGTGGGACAAGCATAAGTTTGATGTTAAGCTGGTCAACCCTGCCAACAAGCGTAAATACGATATCATCATCGTAGGTACTGGCTTGGCGGGTGCATCGGCTGCGGCTTCCCTAGCCGAGCTAGGCTATAACGTAAAAGCCTTTTCCTTCCACGACTCGCCCCGACGTGCGCACAGCATTGCCGCGCAGGGGGGTATCAACGCTGCCAAAAACTACCAGAACGACGGTGACTCTGTATTCCGTCTGTTCTACGACACCGTAAAGGGTGGCGACTACCGCTCCCGTGAAGCTAACGTATACCGCCTAGCGCAGGTATCGGTGAACATCATCGACCAGTGCGTGGCGCAAGGTGTGCCGTTCGCCCGCGAGTATGGCGGGCTGCTGGCTAACCGCTCGTTTGGTGGTGCGCAGGTGTCGCGCACGTTCTACGCCCGTGGACAGACTGGACAGCAGTTGCTATTGGGTGCCTACTCGGCCCTGAGCCGCCAGATTGCCTACGGTAAGGTGAAGATGTACACCCGCTCCGAAATGCTGGATTTGGTGGTAGTAGACGGCAAGGCCCGCGGCATCGTGACGCGCAATCTAATTACCGGCGACATCGAAACGCACGCTGCTCACGCTGTTATTTTGGCAACGGGTGGTTATGGGAACGTGTTCTACCTGAGCACCAACGCTAAGTATTGCAACGTAACGGCAGCATGGCGCGCTCACAAAAAAGGCGCTTTCTTTGCAAACCCCTGCTTCACGCAGATTCACCCTACCTGTATCCCTGTATCGGGCGATTACCAGTCGAAGCTGACACTGATGTCGGAGTCGCTGCGTAACGACGGGCGTGTGTGGGTGCCTAAAGAGAAGTCTGTCGCCGAGCGTTTGCGCAAGGGCGAGATTCGCGTGGCCGATATCAAAGAAGCCGACCGTGACTACTTCTTAGAGCGTAAGTATCCTGCTTTCGGTAACCTGGTGCCCCGTGACGTAGCCTCGCGCAACGCCAAACTGATGTGCGACGAAGGCCGTGGCGTAGGTTCTACGGGCTTGGCTGTGTACCTCGACTTTGCCGACAGCATCAAGCGCAACGGTGCCGACTGGGTAGCCGCTAAATACGGTAACCTGTTCGAGATGTATGAGAAGATTACGGGTGAGAATCCGTATGAGCTTCCCATGCGCATCTACCCTGCTGTGCACTACACTATGGGTGGCCTGTGGGTAGACTATAACCTGCAAACCACGGTACCCGGCTTGTACGCGGCCGGTGAATGTAACTTCTCCGACCACGGCGCCAACCGCCTCGGTGCTTCGGCACTAATGCAAGGCCTGGCTGATGGCTACTTCGTTATTCCTTACACCATTGGTGACTACCTAGCTAAAACGCCGCCAACCCCTGTTACCACGCAGGACCCCGCCTTTGCGGAGGCCGAAGCCGGTGTACGGGCGCGCATCGATCAGCTGATGAGCATCAACGGCACGCGCACGCCTACCGAATTCCACAAAGCTCTAGGCCATATTATGTGGGAGTACTGCGGTATGGCTCGCTCTGCCGAAGGTTTACGTCATGCAAAGGCCGAAATTCAGAAGCTGAAGCGCGAGTTCTGGTCTGATCTGAAAGTAGTTGGCGTAAATGCTGACCTTAACCAAACCCTGGAGAGTGCCGGCCGTGTAGCCGACTTCATCGAGCTGGGCGAGTTGATGGTGGACGACGCCCTGGACCGCAACGAAAGCTGCGGTGGTCACTTCCGCGAGGAGTACCAAACGCCGGAAGGCGAGGCGCTTCGCAACGATGACGACTACGCGTACGTGGCGGCTTGGGAATACCAAGGCGAAAATCAGCCGGAGAAACTAAACAAAGAGGAGTTGCAGTTTGAGAACGTGAAGCTCACGCAACGCAGCTATAAGTAATTTTCGAGCTGTTAGCCACTAGCTGTTAGCTATTAGCGATATGCTGGTAGTTTCACAGTCCACAAAAGCTAACAGCCATCAGCTAACAGCTAATAGCCAAAAAACAAAATGGCCGGAAGTAACCCCAACGCCAAGCCGATGAACCTCACCCTAAAAGTGTGGCGGCAAAAAAATCGTAACTCGGAGGGTAAGATAGTGGACTATCAGGTGAAGGATATTTCGCCGGATATGTCGTTTCTGGAGATGCTGGACGTGCTCAATGAAGACCTTCTGCACAGAGGGGAAGAGCCGGTGGCTTTCGATCACGACTGCCGTGAGGGCATTTGCGGATCGTGCAACCTGTTCATCAATGGGCGGGCGCACGGACCAGAGAAGGGCACCACTACCTGCCAGCTTCACATGCGCAAGTTCAGCGACGGTGATACCATCACCATTGAGCCCTGGCGTGCTAACTCTTTCCCTGTAAACAAAGACTTGAGCGTAGACCGCTCGGCTTTTGACCGCATTATTCAGGCCGGTGGCTACATCAGCATCAACACGGGTGGCACCCCCGACGCCAACGAAATTCCCATTCCGAAAGAAATTTCGGATCGGGCGTTCGAGGCGGCTACTTGTATTGGTTGCGGCGCGTGCGTAGCAGCTTGCAAAAATGCTTCGGCCATGCTGTTCGTATCGGCTAAGGTGTCGCAGCTGGCGCTGTTGCCCCAGGGCCACGTGGAGCGTAAGTCACGCGTGGAAAACATGGTAGCGCAGATGGATAAGGAAGGTTTTGGTGCCTGCACCAACATCGGCTCGTGCGCCGCAGAGTGCCCAGTGGGCATTTCGCTGGAGAACATTGCTATCCTGAACCGCGAATTTTTGGCCGCTAAGGCTACCTCGAATAACCTATCGTAGGCAGCGCGGTTGTACTATATGGAAAGGCGAAGTGGAGTTCCACTTCGCCTTTTTGTTTTCCCTAGTTTCTTTACGCGCATGATTACCATTATCGCAGGCACCAATCGGCCTAACTCCCGCGCCCGGCTGGTAGCCGACTTATATGGCCAGTTGCTGGCCGATTTGGGGGCAGACTACCAACTGTTGGATTTGGTAGAACTGCCAGCCGATTTCATCGAAACGGCCCTATACGCGAATACCGGCCAGCACGCTGGTTTCAACCAGTTGGCCGCAAAAGCGGCTGCGGCCGAGAAGCTGGTGTTTATCGTACCTGAATACAATGCGTCGCTGCCTGGGGCGCTGAAGGGTTTTATCGATGGTCTACCCTACCCCGGCGGCATTCGCGGCAAGAAGGCTGCGGTGGTGGGGCTGGGTACTGGTGCGCAAGGCGGGGCGCTGGCACTCTGCCACCTTACGGATATTTTGATGTATCTGGGTACAGTGGTGCTTCCTACCCGCGTGCGCCTACCCTTTATCGACCAATACCTTACGCAGGATGGTACGCTTAGCCATGAGCTATATATGCAGTTGCTACGCGAGCAAGCGGCTCAATTCCTAGCTCTCTGAGAAGCAATCTGGTCGCCGGTATCACTTCGTACAACAAGGTAGATACACTCATTCTCCTTTGGTTTTGCCGTGATGTGTCTACCTTTACGAACGTTTTTGCTGCCGCACTTGCCTGTATGACTCGCTGGTTTGCTGTTTTTCTCACTGCCTTGGTGCTTCTTCAGACGTTCAGTCAGGAGTTGCGGGTGGTGGATTATCAGCTACACAAAGAGCGGATTACGGAGTTATTCTGCGTGAACAAGGCCCGGCCGCAGTTGCATTGCAACGGCAAGTGCCATTTGGCCAAACAACTCCGCAAGGCTGCCGACGAGGAAAGCAAAGCGCCTAATGGGGCTAAGGTCAAGCTTAAGTTTGAGGCCCTACCCTTGCTACGTGTGTACGCTGCCCAACAGGCTTTCTATCCTGTCGTAGTGCAGCAGTTCGCACCGCTACGCGTTGTGCACTACACATTTTCGCCGGAACACGGCATTTTCCATCCTCCAAGCTTCTGGGCTTAGTTTTCGAATAAGACGTGTTGCCATACGGCAAGCGTCCTATAGCGCGTTTCTTACAAGAAGCGCGCTCGATTATCTATTTGCTTTTCAGAAGTTTACCGATGAAATTTTCCCTACCTACCTTTTGGGTAGCCGCTGTGGCTATCCTATTTTCTCTGGCTGGCTGCGACGATAAAGAAAAAGACGCTCAACCTGCCGTGGGCACGCTGGATATCGAAATGGAGCACGTAGTAGGCAGCCAGGCGTTGGCGCTTAGTACCACTACCTACACCAATCCTATCAGCAACGAGCAATTCACTATCTCCCGATTCAACTACTACGTTTCCAACGTTAAGCTGCAAAAAGCCGACGGTACGGAATACGCACAGCCCGAAAGCTACTATTTGGTGCAGCAGTCAGATGCTGAATCGAAACACCTGCACCTCAAGGACATACCTACCGGCGACTATACAGGCATTTCCTTCGTGGTAGGCGTGGATAGTGCCCGCAACACGGCCGGGGCTCAAACCGGCGCTTTGGACGTGAACAATAACATGTTCTGGAGTTGGAACACGGGCTACATTTTCTTTAAGATGGAAGGCAACTTATTGGCTTCTAGCTCCTACCCTGCCAAAACCTTTCTGATGCACGTAGGTGGTTTCACCAAACCGTACAACGCCGTGCGCACCGTGAAGCTGACGTTTCCGAGCAGTAACCTGCTGGTGCGCGCCGACCACAGTCCCGAGCTACACCTAAAAGTAGATGCTCTGAAAGTGCTGAATGGCCCGCAACCCATTCAATTGAGCACTTTTATGGGCGCGCACATGCCGGGCAGCAACGCCGTGCAGGTAGCCAACAACTACGCGGCAGGCATGTTCTCGGTGGAGCACATTCACGCTAACTAGCAGTGAGCGTATCCATTTCGCGGACTCTAACAGCCTCGCTAACCCTATTCATGGGGCTGGCGGGGCTGCTGGTGGCCGGTTGCCAACCCGACGCGGACATCCTAAAGCAACAGGCCGTACCGGGCGATACGCTCCCCAGCAATTTTCCTATCCCCGCCTACGCGCTCGAAACCAACCCACCCGACCGGGCGACGTTTGAGTTGGGCCGCACGCTGTTTTACGACCCGCGCCTGTCGCGCACCGGAGACGTGTCGTGCGGCTCGTGCCATCAGCAGTTTGTCGCTTTTGCCCACGCCGACCATCGTGTGAGTCATGGCGTGGATGGCTTGCTGGGGCCGCGCAATGCGCCGGCGCTCCAAAACCTGCGGTGGCGCCGGGAGCTGTTGTGGGATGGCGGGGCCAAAAATCTCGAAACCATGCCACTGGCCCCGCTCACCAACCCCGTGGAGATGGACGAGACGCTCGACAATGTGCTCAAAAAGCTCAATGCCGATGCCGATTATCAGCGCCGGTTTGCGAAAATCTATGGCAAGTCGCCCATCGATTCGTACCAGTTTCTGCGGGCGCTGGCGCAGTTCACGGCCGCGCTGACCTCGGCTAACTCACGCTACGACCACCACGTGCGCGGCGAAGCTGGCGGGCAGCTAAGCGAGCCGGAGCTGCACGGCCGTGCGCTGCTCGCGCAGAAATGCACGCCCTGCCACAGCACCGATTTATTTACCGACGAGACCTACCGCAACAACGGTCTGGACCGGGAGTTTTCGGCCGACTCGGGTAGGGCACACATTACCAACGTAGCGCAGGATCGGGGCCTGTTTAAAGTGCCGTCCCTGCGCAACGTGACCAAGACCGCGCCCTACATGCACGATGGCCGCTTTGCTACCCTGGCGGAGGTATTAGCCCACTACGACCACGGCGTGCAGGTCTCTCCTACCCTCGACCCGCTCTTGCGCCGCCCCAATGGACAGTTGGGTATTCCGCTCACAGCCCAAGAACAAGCCGATTTGCTGGCGTTTCTGGAGACGCTGACTGACACGGAGTTTTTGCAGGACCGCCGCCTGGCCGAGCGACAGTAAGCGCCTGCGGCAGCCGCACGGCTAGCCGCTTCTCATCTCTTTTTTGCTTTTTCTTATGAAGAAAATAGTACTGCCTACCCTGGCTTTTCTATTGCTAGCTGCGCCTGCCTGGGCCTGCGATATTTGCGGTTGCTTTATGGGCATCACGCCCTACGACAACCAAAGCGGCTTCTCCATCATGCACCGCTACCGCGTGTTCAATGGCTACCAGCTCCTCGGGCAGCGGCACCGACTTTTCCCGGCAGGTGTGCAGCCCTTTTTTCCATCGAACCCAAACTCCGACACAGGCTACAAGCACAGCCACCAAGGTGACCCAACCGATTACGAAGCCTACCGCGTGGTAGAGCTACGCGGCAAATATTTTCTAGCCAAGCGGCTGCAGCTGAACGCCTTTGTGCCCTACGTGATGAATACCACCCAGAGCAACGGCCAGCAGCTAAACGTAGCCGGCGTGGGCGACATAACGGTTTTTGCGGGCTACCATCTCATCCGCAACATTGAAACGCTGGGTATTCAGAGTCGTTTAATTGTGGGCGGCGGTGTGAAGCTTCCTACCGGCGACTACCGCCGCACCAACGCCGACGGCCAGCGCTACACCATGCTGAACCAAGTAGGCACCGGCACTACGGATGGGTTTGTGTACGCCAACTACATCGGCAGTTTGCACAGCTTTGGGCTGAGTGTGAATGCCAGCTACCGACGCACTACGCGCAACAGCTTCCAAAACAGCATCGCGCCCAGCGCTACCAACTTTGCTACCCTATTCTACCGCCTACCCCTGGGGCCTAACTGGCAGGTCTATCCTTCGGCGCAGTTCTACTACGAGCGCACCAAGGGCGAAATGCTGGACGGCCAGCTCACGCACGAGCACGAGATGAACGACGCCCTACTCGGCCCTGGTCTTGATGTGTACTACAAGAACTTCTCTTTGAATACCAGCGTGCAGCTCCCCGTCTACACCGCCCTCACCGACCACCCCGCCAGCGCTGGCCGCATCGTGCTGGCTGTTGGGTATAGTCTCAAGCAGACGAAGTATTTGGTGAAATGATGGAATGGTGAGTTTGTAAAGTGGTGAGATGGTCAGTGAAAAAGCACCTGTCATCCTGAGCTTGCGAAGGACCTTATGTTAGTTGAACGAGTCGTTGGTACGAGCATCGTGCTGACGTGAGAAGATCCTTCGCAAGCTCAGGATGACAGGTGCTTTTTCACTGACCATCTCACCACTTTACAAACTCACCATTCCATCATTTCCCTATAATTCCCGCAGGTGCTTGCCGGTTTGCCTCCTCCAAAGTCCGTGCTTGCTTTCGCCTACTATCTGGGCACTGTAGATGCCTTGGTGACCTGAGAACAAGTAGCTCACCACGCAAGCCAGGCCAATATACAGCCCACCTTCGGCCCCGAATAACTCCAGTCCCATGAGCGTGCAAGCCAATGGCGTGTTGGCCGCCCCCGCGAAAACCGCCACGAAACCCATGCCCGCCAGCAGCGGCAACGGCAACGGCAGCAGCAGCGCCAAAGCGTTGCCCAGGGTAGCGCCCACGAAAAACAACGGCGTCACTTCGCCCCCCTTGAAGCTAGCACCTAGTGTAAGCGCCGTAAGCAAAATCTTGAGCGCAAACGCATACGCCGGTAGCTGCACGCTGAACGACTCCACTATTACGGGCACGCCTAGCCCAATGTAGCGCGTGGTACCCAGGGCCCACACTAGCAATGCCACCACGGCTCCGCCTACTACCGGGCGCAGGGGTGGGTAGGCAATCAGCTTTCTGTAGAAGCCACTCACCAGATGAGTAGCCGAGGCAAACGCCCTACCCGCCAGCCCAAAGGCAATACCTGCCACAGCCGCACTCAGCAAGCCTAGCACACTGGCCGTAGGCGCCACCATGTGGGGATAGTGCGTGTGGCCTAGGCCATGTATATCAGGAAGATACAGACCCCACCAGCGCGTTACGTAATCGGCGCTGATGGCGGCCAGGAAGCTGGGCAGGATGGCATCGTAACGCAGGCGACCAATCAGAAACACTTCCAGCCCGAAAACCGCCCCGGCCAGCGGCGTGCCGAAGATAGACGCAAAGCCCGCACTAACGCCCGCAATGAGCAGCAGCTTCCGCTCGCGCCGATGCAGATGTAGGGGGCGCATAAGCTGGTCGGCGAGGGTGCCACCCATTTGCACGGCCGTACCCTCGCGGCCCGCTGAGCCGCCAAACAGGTGCGTGAGTACCGTGCCCAGGAGTACCAGTGGCACCATGCGCAGGGGCAACGTATCCTGGGGCTGGTGGATTTCGTCCAGAATCAGGTTGTTGCCTTTTTCAGCCCTACCCGCCAGGTAATGATACATCAGGCCGATGAGCAGGCCGCCAGCTGGCAGCCACCAGATAATCCAGGGGTGTAGCTCGCGCCAGTCGGTGGCCCAGGCCAGCGCCGCCAGAAACCCCGCTGAGGCAGTGCCGGCCAGCAGTCCGATAAGCGTACTCAATAGCAGCCAGCGTAGCAGAAAAAATACCTGCGAACGGTATTCACTCAGAAAAACCAACGGAAAGTAGCGCATAGTGCGCTCAAAATACGCAATTGCCAGGGGTAGGCGTTATGCCAATGGCACACTGTTGCTCGGCGATAAGGAGCGAGAACCATTTGCCCAACGCGCAACGTTGCGACCTTAGCTTGTATCTTGCTTACTGCATGACCTTTCCTACCCTGCCGATGGCTCTTCTGCTCCGTTTTGTGCGTGCGCGCTTCTGGCTCGCTATGCTGGTATTAGCGGTGGCGTGCAGTCCGAAGGGCACGATGGATGAGGAAGAGGACCCCATAGTAGCGCCTACCCCGTACACGCTTACGCTGCCAGCTACTTTTCCGCAGAGCCCTACCATCCCAACCGATAACCCACTCACCAACGAAGGCGTAGCGCTGGGTCGGATGTTGTTCTACGAAACGCGCCTTTCGCGCAACAATACTCTATCGTGCGGCTCGTGCCACCAGCAGAGCAAGGCCTTCACCGACGGCCGGGCGCGGGCGCTGGGCGTAGACGGGCGTCAACACCCGCGCGGCGCCATGTCGCTAACCAACCTGTTGTGGGAGACTACCCTCAACTGGGACGGCGCCGCCACGACCCTCGAAACGCAAGCTCGCATCCCCATTGAAAACGAGGTAGAGCTGCACCAGTCGCTGGCCGCGGGCGTAGCCAAGCTTCAGCAAACCGACCTCTACCCTCCCCTGTTCCTGAAGGCGTTTGGCTCAAAAACCATTACGGAGGAAAACACATTGAAGGCGCTGGCGCAATTTGAGCGTACACTGATTTCGGCCAATTCGCGCTACGACCGCTACTACGCGGGCAACCGGTCGGTGCTGACGCCGGATGAGGTGCAGGGCCTGATGCTGTTCAACAACCACCCCGAGCCCAGCCACGGCATTGCGGGGGCCAACTGCTTTCACTGCCACGGCGGTACGCTGTTCACGGCCCGAGACTTTTTCAACAACGGCCTCGACCTCAGCTTTGCAGACAACGGCCGCGGCCAAGCCACCGGGCAAGCCTTCGACAACGGCAAGTTTCGGGCGCCTACCCTGCGCAACATTGCCCTCACGGCCCCCTACATGCACGATGGCCGGTTTGCTACCCTAGAGGAAGTAGTGGACCATTACAGTGACCATGTGCAGCAGCAGAGCACCAACATTGACCCCAATATGTTGGATGCCACCAATGTGCCATTTGGCAACCAGCTCAGCCTCTCGGCTACCCAAAAACGACAGTTGGTAGCTTTTTTAAAAACCCTGACGGACACGACGTTTGTGCAGGACAAGCGCTTCGCTAATCCGTTTACTCCCTGATTGGCAAGCAATAACCGGCTGCTTGTGGGCAAATTGTGTACTTTGCACGCATGAAACGCTGGTTTGCCTACGTGCTGCTCCTGCCGGGGCTATTCCTGTTGATGGGCTGCTTCACCACAGCGCGGGAGCCGCATTCGCCGGCTAGCCGCCCGGCCCGCGCCCCCCGCACACTCACCCCCGACCGGGAAATAGCCGAACCTGCGCAACCTGAAAAGGAAACCCCGCCTAAGTCGTAGCGTGGTGTGGCCGCAGGTAGTGTTGCTACAACGGCGGAATATTCACTGGCTTCTGTGTGGCAATGCGTTACGTTAGCACGCTCCGCTACTTTCTGCTCCTACCCTTTCTATGTCCCGATTACTATTCCTGTCCTTACTGGCTTGCTTATCGCATAGCCCCGCCATTGCTCAGTCGCAGCCTTCTACCCCTACTACTTTAGATTCGCTGAAGCTGGTCTATATGGGTTCTTCCGTACCAGCAGGTGTAGGAGCTACCAATCAACACGGCTACACGGCGCTTTATTCTGATTTGCTGGCGCAACGAGCCGCAGCTGGGGTAGGGCTACCTTGGAAAACGGCCAATATCAGCATCTCCGGCAATAACACTATTGCCGTGATGAAGCGCTTTGATGCTGATTTGCTGCCGCAACACGCCAAGTATGTGGTATTTGCGCTGGCGCTTGGCAACGAGGGTATAAAGGAAAAGGGCCAGCCAATTTTTGAGCAGTTCAAGACCAATCTGGTCACGCTTATCAACCAGGCGCGGGCACTTGGCATGGTGCCCATCATCACCAACGGCTACACGCGCAACGACTACGGCCCCGAACAGTACGAGTTCACGCGCCGCATGAACTTGCTGATTCAGGGATGGAATGTGCCCAGTATTAATCTGCTCGGTGCTGTCGACGATGGGCAGGGCCGCTGGACCACGGGCTACTGGTTCGACGGCCTGCACCCCAACGACCGGGGCCATGCGGAAATGGCGCATACCATTGTGCCTTCGCTGTTTGATGCTCTGCATGCGGGCAAGCCGCAGCCCACGCGCCGCACCAGTATGGGCATCAAGCTCACCAACACCGCCAGTCGGCCAGCGCCTACCATCCGGTTGGTGCCCGAGGATGTGGTGCACCCTTTCACCACCATTATCCGCTTCAAAACCGGCACCGCAGGCCAACTACTGGCCATCCGCGACAGTGCCGGCCTTGCAGTAGGCACGCTACAGGTAGCACCGGGCGGTGTGGTTTCCTACAACTCTGCTAAGGGACAGCGCATCACCGGCAAAGTACCCGTGGCAGACAATCATTGGCACCAGTTAGCCCTTACGCACTACTACGCGCGCGGGGCTACCCAACTCTATGTTGATAGCACCCAGGAAGGTAGCGTGGCGGAGCGCCTGCGCCCTACCCAACTCGACTTGGGCGGCGCCACTGCCCCACGCCGGGTGCAGCTACGCGACTGGTTTTTCTACCGCTCCGGCATGAACCAAGATGAAATCCTGGCCGTTGCAGCCGACTCTTTGCTCAAATCCAGTTTGGAACTCTATGCCCCACTCAACGGCCGCCAAAATGCTTCCGATTCACTCAGTAATCTGGCACAGAGCCTAAATACGTTGCATGTGGTTTCTGCCGCGCAGAAGATGCAGAAAACGAAGCGACCCGCCTCCCCTACCCGCTCGGTAACACCGCAGCCTGCTACTCCCCCTACCTCTACCAAGCGTCGTAAGTAAGGCGGAAGCTATAATTAGCTTATGCTGATTAGCCTTAGAAAGACATCGGCCCGCTGAAGTTACTTCAGCGGGCCGATGTCTTTCTAAGGCTTTCTTGTTTTTAATCCACGTTGTCGTGCAAGAAGCGGTTATCGCCTAACAGCTCGTTATCATCCGAGAGGTTAAAACGGCTGATGTTCTGCTCGCTGGAAGGCGTCACGTTTTCCAGCTTCACTTGGCGGCGTAGGTAGGCCGGCGTTTCCAACTGGTCCTTAATGGCTTCGTTGGTGAGGCCATTGCTCAGGCCCTGCAAGCGGCGGCGGCGCTCCTCGGCGCGGGCATCATGAACAGGTCGGGCCGAAGGCTGGTAGGGCGTAGCGTGCACTGGCTGCTGCTGATACTGCTGCGGCTGGGGTTGCAGCACCGGCTCCGGGTTAGGCGTCGGCGACGGATTAACGGGTGGCTCGTAGGTGTACGGCGACGTTTCTAGGTCAAAAGTAACTTTAGGCGGCTCGGGAGTAACCGGGGCCGCTGGAATCGGAGCGGGCGCTGGGGCCGGCGCGCCAAACGAAGGCACAATCGAATTATCGGAACGCGGCTCAGCAGGAACAGCTGGCGCGGCCGTTTCCGGTGTGCTAGGCGTCTCCTTGCTCACCATGCTGTCGGTGATGGTGTGCGCCTCGCGGGCGAAGCCAGTAGCAATGACCGTTACCCGAATGCTCTGGCCCAGGGTAGAATCAATACCGTGGCCGAAAATCACCTCGGCGTTCTGGCCCGCTTTGTCTTGGATGCACTCCGTAATTTCGGTCAGCTCGTCCATTTCCAGCTCTGCCTGGTCGCCCGACATGATGCTGAGCAGGATGCGTTGGGCGCCGTGAATATCGGTGTTGTTGAGCAGCGGCGAAGCCAGGGCCTCTTCCGCAGCGCGGCGGGCGCGGTTTTCGCCATCCGTGATGGAACTACCCATTACGGCGGCGCCCGAGTCCTTCATCACCGTTTTCACGTCTTCAAAGTCCACGTTCACGTCGGCCGTCACCGTAATGATTTCGGCTATGGACTTGGCAGCCGTGCTCAGCACGTTATCAGCCTTAGCAAAGGCCGAGCGGATGGGTAGGTTGCCGTAAATCTCGCGGAGTTTGTCGTTGAGAATCACCAGCACCGTGTCGCAGTTCTCGCTCAGCTCCTTAATGCCCTGCTCAGCTTGCTGACGCTTCTTTTTGCCTTCAAACATGAAGGGAGCTGTCACGATGCCTACCGTAAGAATGTCCAACTCTTTGGCCACGCGGGCAATAACCGGAGCAGCACCGGTACCGGTACCACCACCCATACCGGCCGTAATGAACACCATTTTGGTGCCGTGGCTCAGCAGCTCCCGGATTTGCTCTTTGCTCTCGATGGCGGCCTGCTTTCCCCGCTCGGGGTTCGCGCCCGCACCCAGGCCCTCGGTCAGGTCCAGACCGATTTGCAGGCGGTTAGGCACCGTCGAGGAGGCTAGGGCCTGCTTGTCGGTGTTGCAGATTACAAACTCAACGTCCTTAATGCCCTGATTGAACATGTGGTTCACGGCGTTGGAGCCGCCCCCACCCACGCCAATCACCTTAATGATGGACGTGTTTTGCGCTGGTATATCGAAGGTGAAATTCATTGCTGAATAGTCAAATGGTTGAATGGTTAAATTGTTGGTCGTTTCGACGACAACCATTTAGCAATTCAACCATTGAGCAATTTAATACTGCTTATCGTCAAAATCGTCGATGAGCAGGCCCTTGGTGCGGCTGATAATGTCCTGGAAGAACTTACTAGCGCCCGAAGGCTTCTTGGGCTTTTCCGGCTCCGGTGCAGGAGCAGGTTGTTGTGCTACGGGCGTTGGCGGCGTGTAGCGTGGCTCGGGAGCTTGCGGCTGGTAGTAGGCCTGCGGCTGCTCCTCTTCGTAGATGCTCTGGTTGACACGCTCGTCGAGGGGACGGTAGCCGGCCAGCACTAGCCCTACTGTAGTAGCATACATCGGCGACTTCACCGCCTCGATCTTGCTCTTACCCAGGTGCTCATTGGGGTAGCCAATGCGCGTATCCATGCCGGTTACGTACTCCGTGAGCTGTACCAGGTTTTGCAACTGCGAGCCACCGCCCGTCAGTACAATGCCAGCGGCCAGTTTATCGGCGTGGCCGGTACGCTGAATTTCGGCATACACCAGCTCCACGATTTCCTCCATCCGAGCCTCAATAATGTAGGCCAGGTTTTTCAGGGAAATCTCCTTGGGAGCCCGGTCGCGCAGGCCGGGAATGCTCACGATTTCGTACTCGGAAGCTTCCTCAGCAATGGCTTTACCGAACTTCACCTTCAGTTGCTCCGCCTGATTTTGCATCACGGCGCAGCCCTGCTTGATGTCGCTGGTCAGGATGTTGCCGCCGAAGGGTAGCACTGCCGCGTGGCGGATGATGCCGTCCTTGAAAATAGCCAAGTCCGTGGTACCGCCGCCAATGTCGATTAGGGCCACGCCGGCCTCTTTCTCCTCATCCGACAGCACCGACATCGACGAAGACAAGGGCTCCAGGATCAGGCTATCAATCTCCAGCCCAGCCTTGGTTACGCACTTGTTGATGTTGTTGATGGCCGTGCTTTGAGCAGTGATAATGTGAAAGTTACCCTCCAAACGCACACCCGACATCCCCACCGGATCCATAATACCTTCCTCGTAATCCACCTTATAGTCCTGGGGCATTACGTGGATGATTTCGGAGCCGGGCGGGGTCACCAGCCGGTACATATCGTTGGTCAGCCGGTTCACGTCTTCCACCGTGATTTCGCTGTCGGTAGAGGCGCGCGTGATGCTGCCGTTGTGTTGTAAGCTCTTGATGTGCTGGCCTGCAATACCCACGTTCACTACGCCGATATTGATACCGGATTGCTCCTCCGCCTGCCGGATGGCGCGCTTAATGGCGTCCACCGTCTTGTCGATGTTCGACACGATACCCCGCACAACACCTTCCGACACAGCTTTCCCTATGCCCAAAATTTCGAGCTTACCGAATTCATTCTTGCGCCCTACCAGCGCACAGATTTTGGTGGTTCCAATGTCGAGACCGACGACAATTTTATCGTTTTGCATGAGGCGGAGGCGTGTAGGTAGGGTGTTGCAGCTAGGTAAGCTAAGGAATATGACGCAAAAAACGCGTATTTCAGGCGTTTTTAAAAGAGTATGGCTATTCGCAGATGATTTGATCTTTGAACTCCACGTTAACGCGGTGGTAGGTATTCCAGCCCAGGGCGGGCGGAATTTGGCGGTAAAATACCATTAGTTTCGCAAATTTTTCCGATATATTCTTCGGAAAACCAAATTCTATGCGCTGGTCACCTACCTGTTGGGTAAGGGCAACCTTACCATTTGGGTCAATAAAAACTTCCGCTACTTGAGCCCGCCAAAAAGGATGCTCATCTATGTAGCGCAGTAGCTCCAAATAGTGACGGCCAACCGAATCCTGAAAGAAACCAGCCTGCAACGGTGCCCCGCCCTGCCGGGCCACGGGCACCACGCGGGCCGTGAAGAGCGGTGAGAGCGGCAGTTGCCGGCCATCAGAATCGAGGTAGGAGTCCTGGCGGGTATCTGAGTGCGTGAGGCGGGCAATGGGACGGCTCTGGCGCACATCAGCATGCAGGTTGCCCGACAGGTCGCGGTAAACCTGCGCATCCTTCACGAAGCTGTGCGCCTTTAGGCGCCCTTCCAGCGCCCGCAGGTTCAGGGCCTCGGGGGCGCTACCCTCCAGCCGGTCCCGGCCGTTTCTGGTCAGCAGTTGCGTCACTTCCCGTTCGCTAATGAAGTAGTTATTGAACTCATTACTAATTTTAACAATGACTTGTCCCACAGGACGATGCGCCTGCCGGATGCCAGCAAACACCAGTAGCCCAACCAGCAGCACGAGGCAGCCGGTGGCAAACAGTAGATTATTGGCTTTACGCTTCAGCTCCATTCCACTTGTTATCTAAAAGAGTCCGCAAGCGCGGCACCAGTTGGTCGATGTCGCCGGCGCCAACTGTTGCCAGCACGTCGAATGAATTATCGGTTTGGGCGGCAGCCAGCACCTGCTCTTTCGTCTGCAACGACTTTACGGGGGCCGTTATCAGATCCAGGAGCAGCGCCGATGTGATACCGGGCAAGGGTAGCTCCCGCGCCGGATAGATATCGAGTAGCACCACCTCGTCGGCCAGACTTAAGCTGTCGGCGAAGCCCGCAAGAAAGTCGCGGGTACGGGTGAACAAATGGGGTTGAAACACCACCCGCAGCCGTTTGCCGGGGTAGAGCGCTCGTAAGGAACGCAGAAAGGCGTCGATTTCGCGTGGGTGGTGGGCATAATCGTCCACATACACTTTTGGCCCAGTGCCCGAAGTGGCCGTTACGATGAACTCGAACCGCCGCTTTACGCCCCGGTACGCCGCCACACCCGTTTTCAACGAGTCAGAATTGACGCCTTGCAACTGCGCTACGCAAGCAGCGGCCAACATGTTTTCCACATTGTGGTATCCGGGCACTGATAATTGCAAACCCATTACGCTACCCGCTACGCTATGTAGGTCGAAATGAAACTGATGCCCCTCCGCCGTAATGGCCGAGGAATATAATTCTGGCCCTTCGCTTTTTGTGAGCCCATAGCGGATGACGCGCACCTCCGGCCCCACCGCATCAGCCACGCTGGCATCGGCGGTATGGTTGAGCAGCAGCGTGCCACCGGGCTTTATCTGCCCCGCAAACTGCCGAAACGACTCCACCAGCGCATCCTTGTCGCCGTAAATGTCGAGGTGGTCGGCATCGGTACTAGTGATGATAGCAACGTCGGGGTGTAAGGTCAGGAAGGACCGGTCGTACTCGTCGGCCTCTACTACTATTTTAGCTGTTGGCTCTTCCCCAGAAATTTCTACACCACTATTTTTAATTCCTTCAGGCAACAGCAGGTTGGAACCGAGGTTGACGCTGATGCCGCCCAGAAACGCTCCTACCGGTAGGCCGGCGTGGTGCAGCAAGTGCGCCAGCATACTGCTGGTAGTGGTTTTGCCGTGGGTGCCAGCTACAGCTAGAGTAGGGCGGCCTTCGGTAAGCACGCCCAGCACCTGGCTGCGCTTGCGGATATCATAGCCATTCTCCCGCAGCCATGCCCATTCCTGGTGGTCTTTCGGGATGGCCGGTGTGAGAACCACTAGCGCTTGCTCGCGGTTGTCGCGCACTACCGCCGGAATGTTCTCCACCGCATCGGCATAATGAATGGCAATGCCTTCGGCGGTGAGTGCCTCGGTGAGGGGAGTAGCGGTTTTGTCGTAGCCGCTCACCTGATGACCGTTGGCCTGAAACCACCGCGCCAGCGCCGACATTCCAATGCCGCCAATGCCCAGAAAATAGACGTAAGGTTGCAAGTAGTTGAATCGTTAAGAATTAAAATTCGGCTGCATCAGCTTCTCTAGCTCGTCTACAATCGTGTTGGTGGCAGCAGGGCGCGCCAGCGCCAAGGCATTAGTAGCGAGTTGCTGACGGCGCTCAGGTTGGTGCAGCAGAGCCAGCGCTTCATCGTAGAGACGGGCGGCAGCTTGCGTGTCCGTTACCAGTAGGGCGGCGTTGCGCTGCACCAGGGCCATGGCGTTTTTGGTTTGATGGTCTTCGGCCACGTTGGGCGAGGGCACCAAAATGCTCGGTTTGCCTGTGAGGCATAGTTCCGATACCGATAGCGCTCCGGCCCGGCTCACGACTACATCGGCGGCAGCGTAGGCCAAATCCATACGCTGGATGAACTCCAGCGCGTGCAGCCCGTCCGCCTCGTAGGGCGCAGCGGCCGGGGCAGCCTGGGGATAGTAGGTTTTGCCGGTTTGCCACAGCAGTTGCACACCTCCTTGCTGAAGACGCGGTAGCGCGGCGACCGTGGCCTCGTTGAGGGTACGAGCACCCAAGCTACCCCCGACTACCAGTAAAACTGGTCGACTAGCATCCAGCCCAAAGAAAGCCAACGCTTCGGCGCGGTTGCCGCTGGCAATTTCGGCGCGTACGGGGTTGCCCGTGAGCACCAGCTTATCGGCCGGAAAGAATTTCTCCATACCCTCGTAGGCCACGCAAATGCGGTCGACGCGGCGGGCCAGCAGCTTATTCACGAGGCCCGCGTAGGAATTCTGCTCCTGAATGAGGGACGGAATTCCGCGCGAGGTGGCGGCCAGCAGCACCGGTGCCGAGGCGTAGCCCCCTACCCCCACCACCGCATCGGGCTGAAACTCTTCGAGCAGCTTGCCCGCCTTGCGCACCGACCGAATCACGCGCACCGGAAACATGAGATTCTGAGGCGTCAGGCGACGTTGTAAGCCCGTCACGTCGAGGCCCACAATGCGGTAGCCGGCCTCGGGCACGCGCGTCATCTCCATGCGGCCGTTAGCGCCCACAAAGAGAATTTCCGCGCTGGGGTGGCGGCGGCGCAGTTCGTTGGCAATGGCCACGGCCGGGAAGATATGCCCGCCTGTACCGCCGCCGCTGATGATTACTTTCATGTTGTGCTTAAGCTATTAGCTTCGTCGAATGTCATTCCGAGTTGGTCGAGGAATCTCGCGTGCTGATGGCAGGTAATAATTACTATCAAGCGAGATTCCTCGACCAGCTCGGAATGACGTTCTGTTTCGTTGACTTTCTGGAGATGGGCGGCTGCAAGCCGCCCCTACCCCATTGCTACCCGCGGAATCCGGGCGGTATCGGCAGGCTCGCCCACCATGGGGCGTACCTCCCGCTCGCCCCTACTCACGGCCAGGATAATACCGATGCTGATACCGGTGAAAATGAGCGAGGTACCGCCCATACTCAGCAACGGCAGGGGTAGGCCCGTAATCGGACCCAGGCCTACGGCCACGCCCATATTTACCATCGCCTGCAAGACCAGACTAAAGCTCAGTCCCGCCGAGAGCAACCCCCCGAAGGCGCCGGCGCTGTTCATCACGGTTTTCAGCCCTCGATAGAGAAAAGCGAGGTAGAGAAACAGCACGAAGGCACCTCCTACCATGCCATATTCCTCAATAATTACAGCGTAAATGAAGTCGGAATACGGGTGCGGTAGGATGTTGCGCTCAGTGCTCTTGCCGGGGCCTTTGCCCGTGACGCCACCCGTCGCAATAGCTATGTAGCTGTGCTCCAGCTGAAACGGCACCGGCTTCGATTTATCCGTGAAACTCGATACGCGGCTCATTACCGTTTTATAGCGCTGCCCTGAGGCCAGCCCTACCCCACCTACTACCAAGCCAATGGCTACCATCACGGCCATCTGCTTCAGTGGCACCCGACCAATGAACATCAGCAGCAAACAGGTGATAAATAGCAGCAATGCCGTAGAAGCGTTACTCATAATGATGATGCCGCAAATCAATCCTACCCACAGCATAACGGGGAGCAGGGTGGTTTTGAAGTCTTGCACGTGCTGCTGACGGCGGCTGAGCATACTGGCCAAGTGGGCAATGAGGGCCAGCTTGGCTAAGTCGGAGGGCTGAAAGGTTTGGTTGATAACCGGGATGGTCAGCCAGCGCGAGGCATCGTTGAGGGTAGTGCCACCGAAAAAGAACGTGAAGAGCAGCAACGGCACCGAAATCAATAGTGCATACAGCGACAACCGCGAGTAATAGCGGTAGTCGATGCGGTGGGCCAGCCACATGAAGAACAGCCCCACCAGAATCAGCCCGGTGTGCTTGAACAGGAAGTACTCGGTGTTGCCGCCCATCTTCTTGTAGGCCAGCGTACCCGTAGCCGAGTACACCACCGCAATACTGATCAGCGAAAACAAAATCACAATACCCCACAGGACCGGGTCGCCCTTGAGGTTGCGTTGCAGCCAGTTTTTAATGGGTTCCATGGAGTGAAATTGTGAGATAGTGGGTTTGTCGTTCTGCTGGCGTGGCTTGTTTGAGAGGGTATTTATGTAATGGATAGAGAGCTACATGTTTCACAAACTGGACATCATGCTCACCCGCTCACAATTACACCATTTCCTGCACTGCCGCCGCAAATTGCCTACCCCGGTCCTCATAGTTTTTAAAGAGGTCGAAGGAGGCGCAGGCGGGTGAAAGCAACACTACGTCGCCGGGGCGGGCCAGGGTGGCGGCACGCTCCACGGCATCGGTCATGCTTTGGGTCTCGACGAGGTAGGGCACCACGCCGGTGAAGGCAGTGCGTAGCTTTTCGTTGTCTGCCCCCAGGCAAATGAGCGCCTTCACGCGTTCCTGCGCCAGGGGCAGCAACGAGGTGTAATCGTTGCCCTTATCGGTGCCCCCGGCAATCCAGATGATGGGTTTGGTAATGCCATCCAGGGCATACCAGGCGGCTTCCACATTGGTGGCTTTGGAGTCGTTGATGAAGGTAGCGCCGTTGATTTCGCCCACGGGTTGCAGGCGATGGTCGGCGTTGCGGAAAGTAGCCAGAGCACTTTCGATCTGCTCTTTCCCTACCCCCGCCACGCGGGCGCAGAGCACAGCTGCTAGGATGTTCTGGCGGTTGTGCTTCCCAATCAGCGGCGAGTTGGCAGTGCTGATTTCCTCAGTTTCGCTATAAAAACCGGGCAATAAATCTAGGCGTACCAGGCTTTCTTCTTCGTAGTAGCCCGCCAAGTGAAAATCGGGGCGGTGATGCAGGCTGAACGGTAGCTGTCGCACCGGCCGAAAGGCCCCCTTAAAGTTGCGCTGGATGTTCTCGTCGTCGGCGTTGTAGATGAAATAACCGTTACTGTCCTGCCGGCGCATGATGCGCAGCTTGGACTCGGCGTATTTTTCCATCGAGTAGTCGTAGCGGTCGAGGTGGTCGGGCGTGATGTTGAGCAGCACCGACACCCAGGGCTGAAAATCGTGTGTGTCGTCGAGCTGGAAGCTACTCAGCTCCACCACGTAGTAGTCGTGCTGGTCGTCGATTACCTGCTCGGCCAGGGAGTAACCTACGTTTCCGGCCAGGCCTACCTTCAGGCCAGCCTCTCTCAGCAAGTGGTAAGTGAGTAGTGTGGTGGTAGTTTTGCCGTTGGTACCCGTGATGCAGATGCACTTCGCTTTGGTATAGCGCCCAGCTAGTTCAATCTCGGAGATAATAGGCGTATTCTGTGCCCGCAATGCCTGCACGATGGGGGCCTTTTCCGGAATACCAGGGCTTTTTACTACCTCATCGGCAGCCAGAATTCGGGCTTCAGTGTGCTGATTTTCCTCAAATTCGATACCAGCCACCGTCAGCTTTTCCTTGTAACGTGGTTGAATCGGGCTTTTGTCGGACACAAATACGGTGTGGCCTTTAGCGTGCGCTAACAGCGCCGCCCCTACTCCACTTTCCGCAGCTCCTAAAATGACGATGTTCATGCGTTATTCTGTTGAGGTTTCTCGCGAAGATTGCGCCCTGCGAGAAACCTGTCATTAGCGTAGTTTCAGCGTTACCAGCGTCAAGACGGCCAGCATAATACCCACAATCCAGAACCGCGACACGATTTTGGATTCGTGGTAGCCTAGTTTCTGGTAGTGATGGTGCAGCGGCGACATGCGCAGCAGGCGCCTCCCCTCGCCGTACTTTTTGCGGGTGTATTTGAAGTAGCTCACCTGCACAATCACCGACAGGTTCTCAATCAAAAACACCCCACACAGTACCGGAATCAGCAATTCTTTCCGAATGATGAGGGCCAGCACCGCAATGATGCCACCAATGGCCAGCGAGCCAGTGTCGCCCATGAACACCTGCGCGGGGTAGGAATTGTACCACAGAAAGCCCACGCACGCCCCCACAAATGCAGTACAGAAAATAACCAGCTCTCCGGAATTCGGGATATACATAATATCCAGATAGTCAGCCAGTACTGAGTTACCACTCACAAAAGCGAAGATGGCAATGGTAGTCCCGATGATGGCCGAAGTACCCGCCGCCAGCCCATCGAGGCCGTCGGTGATGTTGGCGCCGTTGCTCACGGCCGTGATGATGACGATGACGATGGGAATGTAGAGGAAGGCGTAGAGGCCATTGAAATACGGCCCAGCGTAGCTGAACAGATTGCCATAGTTCAGCTCGTTGTTTTTAGCGAAGGGGATGGTAGTAATCATCAGCTTCACATCCTGGTATACCTGGCTGGCGTCTACGGCCGAGAGCTGGCCATCGGGCAGCAGGTACTGGCGCACGGTCACGTCGTTGGAGAAGAACAGCACCCAGCCCACCGTGATGCCCAGCCCTACCTGACCCAGCACCTTGAAGCGGCCTGCCAGGCCTTCCTTATCCTTCTTTACTACCTTAATATAGTCGTCGAGGAAGCCAATCAGCCCTAGCCACACCGTGCTCAACAGCATCAGAATGATGTAGATATTGTCGAGGCGGGCAAATAGCAGCACCGGCACCAAGATGGCCAGCAGAATAATCAGACCGCCCATAGTAGGCGTTCCTTTCTTCTCCATTTGCCCCTGCAACCCTAGGTCGCGGATGC
The DNA here is from genome assembly GCF_014217645.1 of Hymenobacter sp. NBH84. Lineage (NCBI taxonomy): Bacteria > Pseudomonadati > Bacteroidota > Cytophagia > Cytophagales > Hymenobacteraceae > Hymenobacter > Hymenobacter sp. NBH84. The sequence continues at coordinate 635,384 of NZ_CP043644.1, read as the reverse complement.
CTTCGCCAATCTGGCGGCGCTGCAAGATGCGAATGAGCCGCCCCCCAAATACCTGGGCAATCAGCAGGGAAGTGATGACGGCCATGGCCGCCCGAAACGTGGTATATTGAAACACCCCCGCGCCCGGTAGGTGGTAGGTTTTGTACAAATACGTGAAGAGGTGGTAGAGCATGGGCGCGGTAAATCAGCAAAAAAGGACAGTCAGAAGGATTTCAAACTGCAAATGTTCAGCTTTTTGACGAGGCGTCAGGTATTGCGTTTGTTCAGATTTTGATTAGTACTGGTCGCGGTCCAGGGGCCGGGCAGGGCGTCGTGGTAGGTGGTGTGCACGGCGCGCAACTGCTGCACCTGAGCATCAGCCACAATTAGCGTAGTCGACAGCGCCGGCCCAACGAAGCGACGCGATGTATCGTTTTTCTCGGTTTGCTTCAGCCACAGGGTGGGGGTAGCAGGACGGCTCGGGTTCTTCTTCATTTCGCCAACAGCTCAAACATCTCGCGCAGCACTTGCTTGTCATCGAAGGGCGTGCGCACGCCCTTTATTTCCTGGTAGGTTTCGTGGCCTTTGCCGGCTACCAGCACAATATCGCCAGGCTGGGCCAGCGCCACGGCCGTTTTAATGGCCTCGCGCCGGTCGGCAATGGTGAGCACCTTGCCCATATCGGCTGGCGCTACGCCGGCCTGCATCTGGTGCAGAATATCGTTGGGGTCTTCGAAACGCGGATTATCGGCGGTCAGAATTACGCGCTCGGAGCCCTGGCAGGCCAATTTAGCCATAATCGGGCGCTTGGCCGCGTCGCGGTTGCCGCCGCAGCCTACCACCGTAATCACCTGCTGCCGTGGCTGGCGGATGTCGGCAATGGTATCGAGCACGTTTTCGAGGGCGTCGGGCGTATGAGCGTAATCCACAATGCCCGTCACCCGCGTTTGCACCGATACCACCGGCTCAAACCGCCCCGGCGCCGATAGCAAGCCCGATAGGATGGTCAGCACCGCGTCGGCGTCTTCCCCCAGCAGCACGGCCGCGCCGTACACAGCCAGCAAGTTGTAAGCATTGAATACGCCGATGAGGCGGAACTGCACCTCGCGGCCGTCCACCTCCAGGTGCAGACCGTGTACGGCGTTTTCGAGCAGCTTACCCCGGAACGTGCCTACCCCCCGCAGCCCGTACGACTCGCGCCGGGCCACCGTGTTTTGCAGCATCACCGGGCCGCGCTTGTCGTCGGCGTTGGTGAGGGCGAAGGCGGTTTTCGGGAGCTTATCAAAGAAGCCTTTCTTGGCCTTGAGGTAGGCGTCGAAGGTGCCGTGGTAGTCGAGGTGGTCGTGGGTGAGGTTGGTGAAGATGCCGCCCGCGAAGTGCAGCCCCGTAATGCGGTGCTGCACCACGGCGTGGGAGCTGACCTCCATAAATACGTAGGCGCAGCCGGCCCGCGCCATGCGCGCCAGAAGCTCATTCAGCCGGATGGCGTCGGGCGTGGTGTGGGTGGCCGGAATCACTTCCTCGTCAATCTGATTCTGCACCGTGCTCAGCAGGCCCACGTGGTAACCCAGTTCCCGGAACAGCTTGTGCAGCAGGGTAGCACAGGTGGTTTTGCCGTTGGTGCCGGTCACGCCCACCAGCTGTAGTTTCTGGGATGGATGATCGTAAAAAGTAGCAGCCATCAGGGCCATGGCGGCGGCGCTGTCGGGCACCAGCACGTAACTCACGGCATCGACCCGCTCGTCGGGTAGGGCTTCGCACACTACCACGGCGGCGCCCTGCTCCACGGCCTTCGGGATAAACTGGTGGCCATCGGCGGCCACCCCGCGCAGGGCGAAGAATACAGTGCCCGGCCCGGCTTGGCGCGAGTCGAGGGTAAGGCCTTGCACCGTTACCTCGGTGGGGCCGTGTTGGTCGAGCACCGGAATGCCGGTGAGCAGCGCAGAAAGAGAATGTGTTGTCAAGAGAAAAAACGACGCGGCAAGCGCCGGTTAAGCTTTGGGTTTAAATTCGGTCCGGCGCGGCGTTTGCTGCGTGATGGACGACGGCGCCGACCGTCTTTTAGCCGGTTCGGCGGTTGCCGGTTTGGTATCGGCGGCCGCCGTGGGTAGCAGCACGGGTACCATTTGCCGGCCAATGGGCGCCAGCTCCAGCACCACGGTAGCACCCCTTTGCAGGGCACTACCCGCAGTCAGCGACTGACGCTGCACGCGGCCCGTACCCACAGTTTTCACGCGCAGGCCCCGGTTTTCCAGCAAAAATAGGGCATCGCGCAGTGTCATGCCCTGCACGTTGGGCACATGGTCGCGCGACACGGGCTGGGCTACCACGGCCAGCTTGGCCGAGTCGCGGGCGGGCGTCACGCGCACCCAGTCTTCGGCTACCGCCTGCGGCGCGTCCATGCCTATCGAAAGTTTTTCGCACACTAGTTGCAACTCATCTTGCATACCGGCGCGCACGTACGGCACCCGCGAGCGGGGGCCGCTACCCCGCGCCAGTAGGGGCCGCTGACTGGCCGCGTCGCGGGCCATGGCCTTATCGGCTACTTCCCGGAACACCGGCGCGGCCACCGTGCCACCGTAGATGCGGCCGCGACGAGGCGAGTCAATCACCACAATGCAGCTGTACTTGGGCTTATCAGCAGGGAAATAGCCGCAGAAGCTGGTGGAGTACATGCGGGTATAGTGGCCGTTTTTGAATTTCCAGGCAGTGCCGGTTTTGCCAGCAATGCTGTAATCATCGGTCTTAATGCCGCGGGCCGAGCCGTTCAGCACCACCCCTTTTAGCATAGATTGCAGCTTGGCTACTGTTTTTCCCGAACAGATGCGCGGGTTTAGCACCCGTGCCTCGAAGCTCTCCAGCACCTTATCGGCCTGCTTGATTTCCTTTACAATGATGGGCTCAATCTTCACGCCGTCGTTGGCAATGGCGTTGTAAAACGCCAGCGTTTGCAGCGGGGCCAGCTTCAGCTCATAGCCAATGCTCATAGTAGAGAGCGAAGTACGGCTCCAGCTCCGGTCGTTAGGGTCCTTCACATAAGGTCGTGCCTCGCCCGCCATCTGGAAGCCCAGCGGCTTGTCTAGCCCAAAGCTCTTGAGATGGTCGGTGTACTTCTCGGGGTTGGCTGAGAAATGGTCGTTGATGAGCTTGGCTACCCCAATGTTCGACGACTGCTCAATGGCCTTCTGAATGGTCACGCGGCCGTTGGGGTGGGTGTCGGTTTTGATGGCGCCGGCAATCTTCATAGAGCCCGAGGTGCCGGTGTTCACGGTGTCGGTCAGCTCAATGTCGGGGTCGTCCTCAAACAAGGCCATCATGGAAGCCAACTTGAAAGTAGAGCCCGGCTCGGTGCGGCCCTGGTCGGCAATGGCGTAGTTATAGTTCTCGGTGTACACGCCGTCACCAATCTTGCCCAAGTTGGCAATGGCCTTGATTTCGCCGGTTTTCACTTCCATCAGCACCACGCAGCCATATTGCGCGTCGTTGTCTACCAACGACTTATACAGTGCATTTTCGGCTACGTCCTGCAAGTTGATATCGAGGGTAGTCCTGATATCGTAGCCGGCTTGGGCCTTCACCTCCGAGCCATCGTAGATAGGTTTGTTGCCGCCGGGTAGGCGCTCAAACAGGGCCTCGCCGTCTTTGCCGGCCAAGCTGCGGTTGTAGGTAAACTCTAGCCCCGCGCCGTTTTTGTCTTCGTTCAGGAAGCCAATAGTGCGCTGGGCCAGTCCGCCAAACGGCCGAAAACGCTTGTCGACCTTCTCGAAAATAACCCCGCCCTTGTTCTTACCTAGCCGGAAAATCGGCCACGTAGCCAGCTGTTTTTTCTCCTGAAAATTGATCTGCCGCGAGTTCAACCGAATATAGCGCACCACAGGCGAGGCGTTGCGGGCGTTCTTGAGCTTGCGAGCATATTCCTGCGCCGACTTATCCCCAAAAAAGCGCGAGAGCAACAGCCCCAACGAATCGGCCTTGGCGCGCAGCACATCTTTGTCGACCACACTTGGGTCCCAGGCCACCCGGTAGAAGGGTAGCGAGGTAGCCATAATGCTTTTGCCGTCGCCGGCCAGAATGGTGCCCCGTGTGGCAAATACCGGCTGGTATACCACCCGGCGCTCCTGCTCCAGCGCCCGCCACTTGGCCCCCTCCTCTTCCGACTGAATCCGCGACACCTTCCAGACAATGGCTGCCGAAAACAGGCACACCCCCAGAAAGGCCAAGCGAACCCGCGTAACTATGGCTTTTTTTACGTTTCCCTTCATTTCTTCTTCGCAGGTTTAGTGCGCGCTTTCGGGGCTTCAATCATGCGCGGCGCACGGACAGGCGCAGCCACCGAGTCAGGTGGCAGTGCCCCGGCCTCTTCCTCGGCGGCTAAGCGGGCCAGCGAGTCAGCCACGGCCCGAGCCGCCATAGAGTCGGCTGTGATAACAGGTAGGCGGTCCAGTTGGGCTTCGTCCAAGCGGCCGGCGGGCACCTTGATGCGGAACGGCGGCGAGGAGCTTTCCACCAACCCGTAGGCCGCTACTTTGCGGGCTACCTCGCTTTGCTTGCTAGCCTCCATATAGTCAGAGGATAGGGTAGTAAAGTCGGCGCGCAAGTCCTCAGTTTCCAGTTTCAGCTTCTGAATATTGCGGTTCATCCGCGTGGCATAGTGCGTATTGCCGATGTAGAGCAACGTTAGGAACATCACGAACAGCAAATGCGGCAGGTAGCGCACCGGCAGCCCCTCGCGGAACAGCCCATCCATGCGCATGATGCGGTCAACCACCGTAAATACACTCCAGGTGCTAGCGGGCCGCCGCGGGGCGCGGTAGGGCTCCGGCTCTTCCTCAGGCTCCGGCTCGGGCACGTGGGTAGGCTCGGGTACTACCTCCGGCACAGGCATGGGCGCTGCCACCTCGCGCGGCACATTGGCGCGGGGTGGAGTTTTTTGCGGTGGTCTGACGGTATTAACGGCCATGTTTTTAATTAAGAATTAGAAATTAATAATGGATACATAAGCATTTATTAGCTGGCGCTGATAATTCAATTAGCAAATATTTCATAGTTGACATTAACAGATAATTCTTCATTGCTAACTATTTATTTTTAATTCCGCTATGCGGAGTTTCGCGCTTCGGGCGCGGCTGTTTTCGGCAATTTCGGCGGCGGTGGCTTCTACGGGTTTGCGCGTGAGCACGGTGAAAGGCTGGTGCGTATTGCCGAACAAGTCCTTTTCTACTTCCCCAAAGAACTTGCCTTTAGCGAGGTAGTTTTTCACTAGCCGGTCTTCCAGGGAGTGGTAGCTCATCACCACTAGGCGGCCGCCGGGGCGTAGCACTTGCGCCGTTTGCAGCAGCATTTCCTGCAGGGCTTCCATTTCCTCGTTCACCTCAATGCGCAACGCCTGAAAAACCTGCGCCAGGTATTTATTCTCCTTGCCGCGCGGCGTGCAGGGCGCAATGGCTTTCTTCAGCTCCGCGATAGTCGTAATGGCCTTACCCCGACGGGCGGCCACTACGGTGGCGGCCAGGGTGCGGGCATTCGTCACCTCGCCATACATCCCAAAAATGCGGTGCAGCTCGGCCTCGGAGTAGTCCTGCACAATGTCGGCGGCGGTTTGGGAAGCCTCGGGGTTCATGCGCATGTCCAGCGGGCCATCGAAGCGGGTAGAGAAGCCGCGCTCCGGCGTGTCAAATTGGTGCGACGACACCCCCAGATCGGCCAGGATGCCATCCACGGGTAGGGCGCCGTGGCGGGCTAGCTCGGCGTGCAGGTCGCGGAAGTTGGCGCGAATGAAGGTGAACTGCGGCCGGGCCAGGCGGGCGGCTTCGGCCTCGGCATCGGCATCCTGATCGAAGCTGTAGAGGTGGCCGGTGGTGAGATGCTCCAAGATGCGCGCCGAGTGCCCGCCTCCGCCAAAAGTTACGTCTACGTAGCGACCATCGGGACGCAGGTCGAGGGCGTCGAGGCACTCGCGTAGCATCACGGGGCGGTGGTAGGCGGTATCGTTGGGGTAGGAAGTGCTCATGCAGCAAGTGGACTGGTAGGGGCCGTGTCAGGGGTAGTCAGGAATTTTTGGGCCAGTTTGGAGAAGCTCTGCTGGTCTTTGATGAGGAAATTGTCGTAGCGCTCGGGGTCCCAGATTTCGCACCGGTTGCCGATGCCCACAATAATGGCCTCCTTCTCGATGCCGGCGTAGCGCAGCATGGTACGCGGCAGCATAAACCGGCCGATGCTGTCCAACTCTACCTCTGTCATGCCCCGCAAAAAATTGCGCTGAAACTGGCGGTATTCCTCGTTGAACTCGTCCAGCGCCATCACCTTCTCGTGAATCACGCGCCACGCCGAGCGCGGGTAAAGCACCAAGCACGGCTCAAAACCGCGCACTAGGATCAGCTGGTTGCCGGTTTCCTCCGGCAGACTACCCTTCACCTTGGCCGGCAGCACCAGACGCCCTTTCGGGTCCAGCTTGCATTCGTATTCGCCGGAGAGAAGGTTCATGGCATTGCCTGGCATCGTTTCAGGGATACTAGCAAAAGTACGGATTGCATGGGAAAAGCCCACCACGATTTACCATTTTCTACCACTCCACTGAAAGCGCGTTTTCAGGGTATTTAAGCGGTTTTGCACTTCTATTACCATAAAAAGCAAAGCGGCGCTACCAAGTGGTAGCGCCGCTTTGTCAAAATGGCAGACGTTTATCGTTCCGAGCGAATCCGTGGCCCAGACATTACTTCGTGCGCCACAGGCGCCACCAGGGTAGGTAGGGCTGGTCGTGGTGCTCGTAGTGGTAGCCGAAAAAGTAACAGCTCACGAAAGCCCACGCATGGTGCCGCAACTGCGTACGCGACTTGTGCGGATTGTCGGGGGCGTGCTCGCCCCGGTGCGGCAGGTAGGTCCCAAAAAAGAACAATTGCAGGGTAGCCAGCACGGCCGGTATCATCCAGAAGACAATGACGTTCGCCTGCGGAAACCACAACTTCAGCACGTTATAGGTAGCGGCCATTAACACTACTTGCCACCAAGTCACGTAGTTCCAGGCGAAGCGCACGAACCAGAACAGGAAGTTGGGATGCTCGCCATCGTGGTAGTCGGGGTCGTCTGGGGTGGCTACGTGGCGGTGGTGGTGCTGGTGCTTAGGCAGCATCCCGGGGAACCAGTTGTAGGCAAACAGCAGCGCGGCGACGGTGCCAATGGCGTTGTTCAGGCGCGGGTTGGGGCTCACCACGCCGTGCATGGCATCGTGGGCGGTGATGAACAGGCCAGTGTAGAGGTGCATCTGCACCAGAGCCAGCAGGTAGGGCCAGGGCGTGCGCCAATCGGGCCGGTAGTAGGCCAGCAGGTAGGTGAGTAGACCGGCCCACAACGTCATAATCAACAACGCAATGCCTACCCCCTTATACCCTACCGACGTAGGTTTCAGGCGTTTTTGCGTGGATAGAGTAGCAGTTGTTGACATAGGGATTTCGCAGGGATACGCGAAAGTAACACAGGATGAGACCGCGTACGTTCAGAAAGTTACTCAGTCACTCTACCGCTCAGTCACTGCCTAGAGTCGCAGCAGCGTGTCGCGCACCTTTTCCATCAGCCACATGGGCGTGCTGGTGGCGCCACAGATACCGATGGACTGCCCCGGCCGGAACCACTCGGTTTGCAACTCCTCCACCTTCGACACGAAGTGCGTGTTGGGGTTGGTTTCGAGGCACACATGGTAGAGCACCTTGCCGTTGGAGCTTTTGGTGCCCGATACGAAAATCACCTGGTCGAACTGGGCAGCAAACCGACGCAGGTCTTTGTCGCGGTTGCTAACTTGGCGGCAAATCGTGTCGTTGGCGTTTACGGTGTGGCCCCGCTGCTCCAGCTCGCCCTTGATGCGGTAGAAGCTGTCGGTGCTCTTGGTGGTCTGGCTGTAGAGCGTGATGTTGTCAGGCAGCTCGTGACGCAGCAGCTCGTCGAGGTTCTCGAACACCACCGCTTCGCCGCCAGTCTGGCCCAGCAAGCCGCGCACCTCGGCGTGGCCATGCTTGCCGTAGATGAAGATCTTATCCTTTTTGTCGAAGCTGGCCTTGATGCGGTTTTGCAGCTTTAGCACCACCGGGCACGAGGCATCAATCAGCGTCAGGTTGTTTTCCAGCGCCATCTGGTAGGTAGCGGGTGGCTCGCCGTGGGCCCGAATGAGCACGGCCTCGCTACGTAGGGTAGCAAAGGTATCGTAGTCGATGATGCGCAGGCCACGCTGGCGCAGACGTTCTACTTCTTCGTCGTTATGTACGATGTCGCCTAGGCAATACAGGTAGCCTTGCTCATCCAGCAAGTCCTCGGCCATCTGAATAGCATAGATGACGCCGAAGCAAAAGCCGGAATTGGGGTCGATACGGACGCTCAGGTGGTGCGGCATAGCTTTCGGAATAACCGCAAAAACCGGCATAAGGTTACAGTGCGGGGGAGTATCCGGGAAAAGATACGCAAACTCATCCTTTCGGGCTGCAAAACCCGCGCATTTTCAGCACTATAAGCGGCCGAATACCCGGCGTCCCTCAAAGGACTTAATTACACTTTCCTCCACCGGACTGGCCCGAATAATCTCGTTCTCCTTCCAGAATTTGGCGTTATAGGGCCGCCCCTGTAGCATTTGCAAGTCATCGGCGCTGTGCTTTACCCGGCCGTAGGCCTGGCTGGGTAGGCGGCCAGTGTATTGATATAATAGCAGATAGGCCGATATCAACGACTGCACGGGCGGACGGTTACCGGTTTGCACTGTTACGGCCAGCTCACCCCGCGTGCTGGCCAGACGCGTGAGCGAATCAGCCACCGGCGCAAAATCCGATACCAGCCGCAATGAATCTGATAACGGCTGAAAACCCTTCGTAAATGCCAGCATAGAACCTACTCGCAGGCGTAGTTCCTGGCGGCGCAGGGCTGCTGTCTGACGGTCGAGGTAGAGCGTGCCAGCGGGAGCGGGCTTGTCTATCCCCGGTCGCGGCTGGAAATCGATGACAGCGGTTTCGCGGCCGTTTTCAGTCTGTATCTCGCGTAGCGTGAAGGTGAACCGCTTGGCTGCATCCAAAGCCAGTGGCAGGTACAGACTACCCCGTTTGGGGTGCTGGGTGAAGGTAGGCAGCCGCATCAGGGTAGAGAAGTTTTTCATGTGAAATGGCCCTGCCACGGCCGCGTAACGCGACTCGCCCAGCTCCCACCCTACTATCTTCTGCGGTGTCAGCTCTACATCATAAAACGCGTCCGACAGTTCGTCGTAGGTGCCATTGGTGCGGGTTTTCTGGCGGTAGAAAGCCTTGCCGTAATACGTATCTTTTTCGTGACGAACCAGTTGGGCGTAGGCGCGCAGCACCAGGTCTTCGGCCACGCGCTGGGGATTGCGCACTACCACCTCCGGCAGCTGTACCGTGCTGGCGGGCAGAACGATAGTGAGCGTCGCAGCCGAAGTAGCCACTACTTCTGTGCGGGCGTACCCAATGCTGAGTGCCACCAGCCGTTGCGGCAGGGCGGGCACGGTCAGGCTGAATTCCCCTACCTCGTTGGTAGCAGTACCCGCCGCGCCATCGGGCAGGGCCACGCTGGCATAAGGAATAGGGTGATGCTCGGTGTCTTCTACTCGCCCCGTCAGGTGAATACTTTGGCCAAAAGCCGTTAGGCTACTCAGTAAGAGACACCCTACCAGTACTACGTTGTGCATCATGCTAACAAGGGTAGAAATACAAAGCAGCCTAAACAAAAGAAGCTCCAAACAGGAGCTTCAGGATAAAATATGGTATGGTGCAACGCTATAAGGAGGTTAGGCGCTGGGCGTCGGGACCAGATACGTGGCCGCGTTCTACCATAAAATCGCGCACCAGAGCAAAGGATTCGTTGTCCATACCGGACTCGGGGTGCTGCAAGAGCGTGCGTACCAGAAACTGCCGGTCATCATCTACGTGCTGGCTGAGGCCCAGGAAGGCGGGCAGGTTGCTTTCCACGCTCAGGCGCAGGAACCGAATTTCGGCGTTGTCATCGTCGCGGCGCACGGCTTCGTCAAATAGCTTGGCGGCCTGCTGTACGTAGGTGAGCTTGTTGAACATGGAAGCGTCGCGGGCCCGAATAGCTTCAGCGGCGGCTTTATAGGCTAGCACCACGGCATCGTGCTGGGTGTAGGCGGCCATTAGTTGGTGAAACTTCTCACCACCTTCTTTGCTTGCAGCAGCTTGCTGATACTGGCGGCGCAGGTTGGCAACGGAGTAGGGATTGGCGTCGGACACGAGACTGGAGAGAATGAAGAACAGGGTAAGACAGAACGGCAGCAGAACCTTCACGCAGTACGAGTTTGTTGGCTAAATGGCCCGGAGGCGATAACGAAAGTACGAACCTAGCAGCAAAAGCATTTTAGTGTTGTTGGGCACACGCACTCGTTCACTCAAAATATGCGCCGCCGGCAACTGCCGGATTTTATAAAAAAGCTTTAAGTAATATACGTAGGCTAGGTATACGCCTAATCGCGCCGCTCGCGGCAGCTGCACGATGCCGGCGTAGCCAGCCTCGAAATCGGCCAGAATATCGTCCTCTATTTGGCGCTTCACCTGGTCGTCGAACCGCTCGTACTGCACGCCTGGGAAATACACACGGCCACGGTCTTCGTAGTCGGAGCGAATGTCGCGCAGGAAGTTCACCTTCTGAAACGCCGAGCCTAGCCGCCGCGCCGGTTCGCGCAGACGCTCAAACAGCGCCTTATCTCCCTCGCAGAAGATGCGCAGGCACATTAGCCCTACCACTTCCGCCGAACCGTAGATGTACTCCTGGTACAAGGACTGGTTGTAGCTCTGGTCTTCCAAGTCCATCTCCATGCTGCGCAGAAACGCATCAATAAACTCCTGGTCGATGCCGTAGCGGTGCACCATCAGCTGGAACGCGTGTAGCACCGGATTCAGGCTCAGCCGCTCACGCAGGGCTTCGTCAGTTTGGCGCTTAAAATCCTGAAACAGTGCGGCTTTATCGTGGCTATGGAAGGTGTCCACGATTTCGTCGGCCCAGCGCACAAACCCATACACCGCGTACACGGGCAGGTGAAAGCGCTTGTCGAGCGTCCGGATGCCCAGCGTAAACGAGGTACTGTAGCGCGTGGTAATCAGCTTGCTACACGCCAGCGTAGTTTCATCAAAAAGGGCAACGTGGTCCACTTTTTATAATTAGGAATTATGAATTATGAGTTGGTGGTAGCCCGTCATGCTGAGCGCAGCCGAAGCATCTCTACCGTGAGTGATTTTTCAACGGTTGCAACGAAGCAGTAGAGGTGCTTCGGCTGCGCTCAGCATGACGGTCAACGTTCTACGTAGCATCCTACCCTACCCGCCGAAGTCCTTTTCAATTTCCTGCGCTACTACCTGGCCCGAAATGAGCGAAGGCGGCACGCCAGGGCCGGGCACGGTGAGTTGGCCCGTAAAATACAAATTGCTGACTTTCTTGCTTTTCAGGGCGGGCTTCAGGATGGCAGTCTGACTCAAGGTGTTTGCCAAACCATAGGCGTTGCCCTTGTAGCTATTGTAATCCTGGATGAAGTCGCGGTGGGCGTAGCTGCGCCGGAATACTACCGCGTCGCGGATGCTTTGGCCGCAGTGTTTTTCCAGGCGCTCCATGATGAGGTGGTAGTATCGCTCGCGGGTTTCCTCGGTGTCGTCGAGGTTGGGCGCTACTGGAATCAGCAGAAACAGGTTTTCGCTACCCTTGGGGGCCACGCTGGGGTCAGTTTGGGAAGGGGCCGAGGCGTAAAACAATGGGCGGGTAGGCCACTGCGGCTGCTCGTAAATCTCGTGCGCGTGCCGCCCAAAGTCCTCATCAAAGAACAGATTATGGTGGCGCAGGTTGTCGAGGCGCTTGTTGACGCCGATGTAAAACAGCAGCGACGAGGGCGCCAGCGTGCGCTTGTTCCAGTACCGCTCAGTGTAGTTGCGGTGGTCGAAAGCCAGTAGGTGCTGCTCGGCGTGGTGGTAGTCGGCACCAGCTACTACCACATCGGCCGGCCGGAAGCCGGTGGCGGTGCGCACGCCGGTAGTACGGCCGTTTTCCACCACAATTTCCTCCACGGCCTGGCTGTATTCAAACTGTACGCCCAGTTCCTGGGCCAATTGCACCATGCCTTCCACAATCTTGTGCATGCCGCCCATAGGGTACCACGTGCCCAGCGCGAGGTCGGCGTAGTTCATGAGGGAGTAGAGCGCGGGCGTGTTTTGCGGGGTAGCCCCCAGAAACAGCACCGGAAACTCAACCAGCTCCAACAGGCGCGGGTCTTTGAAGAACTTGCGCACGTGCTTGTGCATGCTTTGCAGCAAATCGAGACGCAGGGCGTCTACCAGCAGGTGGGGCTTGGCAAACTCCAGCACCGAGCGGCCGGGCATGTGCACAAATTTGTGCATCCCTACCTCATACTTGTAGGCGGCCTGCCGCAGAAACTCGTCTAGCCGCGCACCGCTGCCCGGCTCAAACCGCTCAAACAACGCCCGCAGCTCCTGCATAGCCGCCGGAATATCTACGGCCTCGCCCCCCCGAAATACCACCTGGTAGGACGGGTCCAGCCGCACCAACTCGTAGTAGTCCGCTACTTTTTTGCCGAAGCGGCCAAAATATTGCTCAAACACATCGGGCATCCAGTACCAGCTGGGGCCCATATCAAAGGTGAAGCCGGCTGACCGAAACTGGCGGGCGCGGCCGCCGGGGCCTTCGTTTTTTTCCAGCACCGTGACGCTATGGCCCTGTTGCGCCAGGGAAGTAGCGGCTGCCAGCCCGGCAAAACCGGCCCCAATTACAAGTACATTCATTATCGCAGATTGTGCAGATTGAGCGGATTTCGCAGATGCAGATACGCGTTGTTCCGCTCCGTCTCGCTATTCCGATACGGAAGCCCGGCCAACTCGTTCCGCCCTACCTTGTTCAGCTTGCAACAAACATACGGCCTACCCCCGCAATTTCGGCAACGCCCTACGGCCCGCCGCCCTACCCCACAATCTTCCCAAGGCTAAAGCACTAGGCTACCAACGAAATAGGTATGCACTCCGTCCGCATCAGCGCAATCTCATCAAGCTGCACTATCCGCAACAAAAAAACGGGCCGCGAACAACGTGACTTGCGTCAACACTGTTTGCGACCCGCTATACGCCCGGGGCAGTTGTACTCTCTCCCTATTCCCTACACGCCGGGAGCGTATACCTTTAATGCGTCCTTCAGTTCCTTCCGGGCAATGTGAATCCGGTTTTTAACCGTGCCAATGGGAATCTGAAGCTTCTCGGCTATTTCCAAATATTTATAGCCGATGTAGTACATCATAAACGGGGTGCGGTAATCGGCCGGGAGGTTGCCGATAGCCTCATTGATATCCGTTACTACGAAATCCGAGCTGGCACCGTTGTGCGTAATGTAGTTTTCGTCGGTGTTGAAATACTGAAAATACTCTGTGCTGTCAATATTGCTATTGCGCTTGGTAATCTTGTTGTAGTTGTTAATGAAGGTGTTGCGCATGATGGTGTACAACCATGCCTTCAGGTTGGTGCCCGCCTTGAACTTGTCCTTGTTCAGCAGCGCTTTTAGCAAAGTTTCTTGTACAAGATCTTTCGCATCGTCAGCGTCGCGGGTCAGGTTCATCGCCACGGGCTTTAGAGAGTAAGAAATCTTCTGTACTTGGTTGGTGAATTCCAAAGAGGTCATACTGTTTAGCTTTTCGTGGCAAAAAGTTAAACAAAGATACGGGAGAAATTAAAAGTTGTGCACAATTGATCAAAAATAATTTTGATTATTTCCAAACAACGCGCCTAACGGCATAGTAGGCGTACGAAGCTGTTGATTTTCAGATCGTCATCTGAACCCTTAAAAAGCGAAGGCCCTTCTTCTGCTGCCAGAAAAAGGGCCTATATGCAATCTGAGGGACGAAAAACGCCTTGTTAAAAAATTATGACTTCTGCGTAGCGCACTCAGTCAGCGGGCTTAGCTCAAGACTTCCGTAGGCTCTGGGTGTAAAGTCAGGGAGTTAGCCAAAGCCAGGAAATCGGTCATCAGGCGGAGTTGTACTGCGTTGCCGGGTAGTTGCAGGCACTCGCGCTGCACCAGCGGGCCATACAAAAACAAGGGCGTGTGCGGACTGATACGAGCCAACTCCTCTATGAAACCCTGTACCTGGTCGCGCTCCGGCACTGATGTGAGCACCGTGCACAAGGCGTAGGGCTGATAGGCCTCACACACTGCTGCCAGCTCTTTAACAGGCAGGTTTTGGCCCAGATACAACACGTGGTGCTGCCGGGCCCGCAGTGCGTAGCTCATAAAAAGCAAGCCCAACTCGTGTAGCTCGCCCTGCGGCAAAAACAGCACCCAGCGCCGGGCCTCTGTCGGCGGCACGTAGGGTAGGGCATCAATAGCGGCCACCATTTTTTGCCGTATCAGGTTGGCTACCAGATGCTCCTGCGCCGGGTTGATAGTGCCTACCTGCCACATAATCCCTACCCGTCGCAGAAACGGATACAGGATATGAAGCATGGCTTCTTCGAAACCCAATTGGTCGAGAGCGGCGGTTATTTGCAGTTGCAGTTGGGGCTCGTCCATGGCCACGGCAGCGGCCAGCAGGGCATTTACCTGCGGCACATGATCCTGGCCCTCTTCGCCGCACTGCATCACGGCCTGACATAACTCCTGCTCCGACAGCTGGGCCACGCGCGAAATGCGGTGCCCGCGGTTGCACAGGGTAGCCACGTTCAGCAGGCGGCGTAAGTCGCTCTCGCAGTACGTACGGATGTTGGTAGAGGTGCGCACCGGCCGCAGGATACCGTAGCGCTGCTCCCACATCCGAATGGTGTGTGCTTTTATTCCGGAGAGATTCTCCAGGTCGCTGATTGAAAACTTTCCCACGGCTGTTTTTAATTAATAATTACGAATTAATAATTATTAATTTTTCTCTATTCTTTTATTGGCTTTACAACGCATTAACCTTGCACATCAGCAAAGGTTTTAATTAATAATTATTCATTATTAATTGTCTTTTTCCGCCGGCGCGCCATCTCCAAATATTTAGGCGATACCCACAGTAAACCAAATTCCACGGAGCCGTCGCGGCCAGTGGTTTTGTGGTGCATTTTGTGAGCCATATTCAAGGCCCGCAGGTAGGTGTTTTGTGATTTGCGCCAGAACCGCAAGCGGCCATGAATCAGTACATCGTGAACGAAAAAATAGACAGTACCGTAGGCGGCAATGCCTACCCCTACCCAAAACCACCAACGCTGGCCATTGTCGCCGGTGATGATGAGCGCAGCCGACAGGCCACCGTACAGCAGAAAGAATAGATCGTTGTGTTCGAAGGGGCGCGGACTAGGCCGCACGTGGTGCGAGCGGTGCAAAAACCACAGAGGACCGTGTTGCACGAATTTGTGCATGAACCACGCCCAAAATTCCATTCCCAGAAAAGTAGCCGTCGTTACGGCCACGGCTGCCAGCGTTGTCATGAGGTGGTAACTTGCTTTTGGGTTAATTGTTTCGACCCTGATTTTTAAGAAAAAGCGAAACTCCTTTTTCACTCCCTACCTCTGTGCGAAACCTATATAAGTCCAAAGACAGTCTCGCACGGAGTTAGAAGAGTGAAAAAAGTTAAAATAACAGGGTAGCGGAGGAATGAATACTGGGCTCAGTATGGCAGTGTAAAACTAGAAATTAAAAATTCACACACCGAAAGCCTCCTTAATTCTCCCAGTTTATTTTCTCCCGATTTAAAAAAGCAGCAATGCCCCGGCGGCAATCCAGAGAGCTGCGGGCTTCGGCATTGAGCTGCGCCACGTAGCGCAGGCTGTCTTCCAGGGGCATTTCGGGGAGTCGGGCCAGCATTTCTTTGGTTACTTCCATGCTTTGCGCCGAGTTTTCGACGCACAGGCGACGGGCAAACTGCTGCACCTGCTCGTCTAGTTCCACTGCTGAGGTCAGGAAGTTGACCAACCCAAACTCCTGCGCCCGCGGGGCGGAAATCACGTCGCCTGTCAGCAGCAGTTGCTTGGCGCGGCTCTCGCCTACCTTGCGCAGTAGAAAGACGCTCACAATGGCTGGCAGAAAACCTATTTTCACCTCGGTGTAACCAAGCTTGGCTTCGGGCACAGCAAAGGCAAAGTCGCAGACGGTCACCAAGCCACAGCCACCGGCCAGCGCGTGGCCCTGCACCTGCGCAATGACTACTTTGTTGAGGGTATAGATCTGGTGGAACAGCTGCATGAGGTGGGTGCTGTCGGCCAGATTATCCGTGTAGCCGAAGCCTTGCAACTCCTGAATATAGGCTAGGTCGGCGCCGGCGCAGAACACGTTGCCTGCGGCCCGCAGCACAATCACTTTGCAGTTTTCGTCTTCCTCGGCGGTATCAAAAGCCAGCTTTAGCTCGGTTACCATTTCGGCGCTGAGGGCGTTGCGCTTTTCGGGACGGTTTAGGGTGATATAGCCAATGGCATCGTGGCACTCATACTGAATATAGCGCAGGGCTTCCAGCTCCTCGGTAAGCATATTGTCCATGGTCGGCGGGGCTAAACAGTGAGCGAGCGGCCGACGACCTGGTACATAACAGGTTCGACTGCTCCGTGATACGCAGGGCAGTAAAACCAAACGTAACAAAAAGGAGGCAACAGTGAAACTATATAGCGCAAGTCAGATAGCCTGGGTTGCGCTGCTGCTTGCCCCTACCCTTCAGCGAAGCCGAACCGTGTAGGCCCCCTGGGCGGTGACATCGTGTACCTGAAAACTGGCGGCCCGCAGCACCGAGTCTTGCCGCGCCACGTACCACGACCGGCACGACGAATCGAACACCACCTGCGCCTGTCGGCCAAACACGGCAGCCAGCACCTCGGGCGATACGCGGGCGTTGCGCCGCAGCACAACCACGTTTACCGGCTGCGGCTGGGTAGCGCTGCTCAACTTGCCCGACACAAAGGCCAAGCGCACGCCCCGCCACACACTGAGCACCAGATTTTTATCGGCCTTTACAGCCGGCACCGGTGCCCCACGCCAGCCGGGGTGATAGGCCACCCGCCGGGCTTCGCGCTGAATAATGCCAGGCACGATGCGGTAGGTACGCTCGGTTTCGGTGAGGGGTAGGGAATCGGGAGTGACGATGGTGGCCGCGGCGCCCTGCCAGAAGCCCACCGCCGAGCGGCGTGGGATGCTGTAGATAATCAGGCGCTCATCGGGGGCGAGTTGGTGGGCTGCCCACACGCAGTTGCCAGCGAATACGCCCAGTAAGGCGCAGGCAAGGCCCATCCACGCCAGCCGCCGCGCCGCGAAAAAGATGAGTAGGGCTAGAATCACCGCGAAAATCAGCCACGCCTGTGGGGCCGTGATATGGATGCCCCCAATGAGGGCGCCGGGCAAAGTGCGGCCAATCCAGAAGATATACTCATTGAAGAACCAGATCATCCACTCAAACAATGCTGCCACAGCGCGTGGTGCCCAGTCCAGCACCGGCGCGGCGGTGGGTAGGCCTAACGCCAGCAAGCTAGTCAGCCCCTTCACTACCAGCAGCACAATGCCCACATACACCGCGCCCGAAGAGACGGGCACCGCAATCAGATTGGACAGCAGAAAGCTGAGCGGGAATTGATGGAAATAAAACAACCCCAGCGGAAACGTAGCCACTTGCGCCGCCAATGATAGAGCCGTAGCCTGCCAAGTGGCGTTAAGCAGCCAGCCAGCACCCCGCCACGCGTGTTGCTGCCACTGCGGCTGCCAGGGCCGCAGGTGGCTTAGGGACCAGTCGCGCAAATCGAACCAACCGGCAATGCGCGGCTGCAAGTACACGATGCTGAGCACGGCCAGAAACGACAGCTGAAACCCCACGTCTACCAGCAGGTAGGGATTGTAGCAGAGCAGCACAAACGCTGCCAGCGCCAGCGTGTTGTACATGCTGCTCTGCCGGTCCAAGGCCCGCGCCAGAATGATGAAAGAGAACATGACAGCCGCCCGCAGCACCGACGCCGACAGGCCCGTGAGGAAGGCGTAGCTCCAGATAACGGCCAGGCCCAACAGCGCCGTCACCAGCCGAAAAAGCGGCCCGCGCCTGCCCGGCACCAGCGTCAGAAGCCACGACACGGCTCCAAACAACAGCCCTACCTGCAAGCCTGACACGGCCATGATGTGCGTGGTGCCCGTGTTGGCGTAGGCTTGCTGCGTTTGCTGATCTACGTCGTCTTTGATGCCCAGCACTAGCGCCGCCGCCAGGGCGTATTCGCGCTTGCGATGCACGTATTGCTTGAATACACCCTCGATGACGCGAGCGGCGCGCAGGCTCACGGCCACCAGTACATTGGGTGGTGCCATGCCCGTTTTCAGGTATTGATCGGGGTGCACAAACTGCTGATGATACACCTGATGGTAGGCAAGGTAGCGGCGGTAGTCGAACTCGCCGGGGTTGAGCGGGGCCTTGCTGGGTGCGGGTGCCCCGCGCACCAGCCACACGTCGCCGTAGCGCGGCAGGTCCACGTCCCTACCCTGCTCCGTGCGCGGAACCGACACCCGGATACCACCCGTAGCGGGCCGCCACTGCCCCGCCACCCGCACCGCCTGCACGCGCACGGTAGTAGCATAGGTAGCGGGCCGCACCACAGCAGGCTCATCCACCACAGCCCGATAAAACTCAATGTGGTTGCCGAAGCGGTATAGGTGGTCGGTGCGGCGCGACTCGGTGGCGTGCTGCGTGAGTGTGAGTCCGGCCACGTACAGCACAACCAACACCAACAAACCTGCTGCATCGGTAGGGCCAGGGGTAGGCTGGCGAGCTGCCCAAAGTTGAAACAAGATATAGCTGAAAATCAGCGCCAATAACATCCATTGCAACTCTGGCAGTACAGCGCCTACATACAAGTACGTGAGAATACCAGCCGCCAACGCCAGCGTTAGGCGTACAAAGGCAACAGGAGCCCAATGCAACATATAACACTCAGGATAAGAGGAATAGAAAATCGATTACATAAGCCGACAGGACTCTAGCTGATTGTATAAAAAATATGCCATTCAAAAGCAGCGAGGAACCAAAGACAGCAGCAACGGCTGCGGCCTCAGATTCCTCGCTGCTTTTTGCACAAAATGCTCGGAAGGATACGCGGGGTTATTTCCGCAATTCCATCTTGTAGTGCTCGATATCGCACTCCGAGAACTGCTCACCTACCTTCTCAAACCCGTGCCGCTCGTAGAAGCGCACGGCCGGCAGCTGGGAGTGTAGGTAGACGGTGGCGTCGGGATGGGCTGCCTGCACATCGTGCAACACAGTGCGGAGCAAGGCCGCACCAGCTTCCTGGTTGCGGTAGCTGGCCAGCACGGCAAACCGCTCCAGCTTCACGCCTTTGTCAGTGGGGCGCCAGCGGGCGGCGCCGCAGGGCGTACCGTCGGCCGATGTGACCAGGTAGTGGGTAGCGTCGGAACGGTCGTGTTCGTCGTATTCGGCGTCGGGCGGCACACCCTGGCCTTGTACAAACACGATTTCGCGGATATGGAGAGCAGCGGCTATTTCTTCGGCAGTGTTGATTTGCTGAGCGGTCATAGAGGGGATGAGAAGGTGAAACGACAAGCAACAAATAAACGGGTTCTTATAAAGAAAAAGCGGCCAGAACTATATCCGGCCGCTTTTTCTCTACAAAAACATTCTTTACAACTGCTGCTCGTGGTTCACGGGTAGGTCTTGCATACCGTCGTCCTCGGGGCGGGCGTCGGGGTGACGGGCCGGGTCGGCGGTTTCCCGCGTGAAACGCGGGGCGCCGTTGCGAGGCGTGTACTCGCGGGGTGGGCGGTTGGCCTGCTCGCGCTGCTGCTGCACGTCGAATTTGTCGTAGGCCTGCACGATTTCCTTCACCAGCTTGTGGCGCACCACATCGTCGGCACTCATCTCTACGAAACCGATGCCTTGCACCCCCTTCAGAATATCCAAAGCCTGCATCAGCCCCGATTTCTGCTTGGTGGGTAGGTCAATCTGGCTTCGGTCGCCGTTCACCATCACCTTCGCCGATGGTCCCATGCGGGTCAGGAACATCTTCAACTGCGAGGGCGTAGTGTTCTGAGCCTCATCCAGCAGTACGAAAGCGTTGTTGAGCGTGCGGCCACGCATGTAGGCCAGCGGTGCAATTTCGATGATCTTGTTTTCTTGGTAGAACTTCAGCTTTTCAGGCGCAATCATGTCCTCTAGGGCATCGTAGATCGGGCGCAGGTAGGGGTCAACCTTTTCCTTCATATCGCCGGGTAGGAAGCCCAGGCTTTCGCCAGCTTCCACCACGGGGCGCGAAATGATGATCTTCTTGACCTCCTTATTCTTGAGCGCCCGCACCGCCAGCGCCACCGATACATAAGTTTTGCCCGTACCAGCCGGCCCCAGCGCAAAGGTCAGGTCGTGCTTCATCACCGTGTCCACCAGCTTCTGCTGATTGGGCGTTTTGGCTTTGATCACGCCGCCTTTGGCCCCAAACACAATCACGTCGGCAATGGGCGCCGTGGCCATAATGCGCTCCTGCTGCTCGTCGTCTACGGCCCCAATATATTCACTCACCGTTCGGTCTGTAATCTGGCCGTATTGGTGGTAGTGCTCAATGAGTCCCGATAGGATTTCATTAATGCGGGTAATGACGGGCGTTTGGCCCTGAATCTTAATTTCATTGCCGCGGGAAATAATTTTACTACCTGGAAAGGCAGCCGCGAGTTGACGAATATTCTGGTTGTCGGCCCCCAGGAAATCAATCAGGGACACGTTTTCGAGCGTGATGACTTTCTCGACCAAATCAGGAATTTTTAGAGGGATGGGAATACATGAAAAGAAGTATCGGCTATCGGTTTCCACCGAAAAGGCCTACTTTTGCCGCCCCCGCAGGGGGTAAGCAATAGTACGAATAACTCAGGATTTCGGCATGGGGTTGATTACGTTTCTGTCTGACTTCGGCTACCGCGACCATTACGTGGCGGCCGTGAAGGCG
The DNA here is from genome assembly GCF_014217645.1 of Hymenobacter sp. NBH84. Lineage (NCBI taxonomy): Bacteria > Pseudomonadati > Bacteroidota > Cytophagia > Cytophagales > Hymenobacteraceae > Hymenobacter > Hymenobacter sp. NBH84. The sequence goes on along the minus strand of NZ_CP043644.1, from coordinate 614,478 downwards.
CGGATGCTGCAACTTGCCCCCGCGCAGGCGGTGCTCGACATTAGCCACGCCATTGAACCCTTTAACATCGCGCACGCCGTTCACGTTCTCCAAGCGGTATTTCGTGACTTCCCACTGGGCACGGTTCACCTTATTGGCGTCAACGATTTGGGTAGTGCACAGCCCGCCTGGCACGCTGCCAGCTATGAGGGGCACTATTTTGTAGTGGCCGACAACGGTATTTTGTCACTGCTCACGGAGGGCCGCCCCGAGGAAGTAGTGCGTCTGCAAGCCGCTCAGCCTACCCCCTCCCCCACTCGCGACATCCTGACGCCGGCGGCCGTGCATCTGGCCCAGGGCGGCCAACTCACCGACCTTGGTCTGGAAACCGCTACGTTCCGCTCTTTGGTAAACCGGCAGCTGCGTTTGCAGGACCACCGCATTACGGGGCATGTGGTCCACATCGACCACTATGGCAACCTCATCACCGACATCACGCGCACGGCCGTGGATGCTGTGGGGCACGGCCGGGCCGGCACCATCCACTTTGCCCGCGAGACGGTGCGAGAGCTACACCTGCACTACCAAGCCGCCCCGCCCGGCGACGTAGCATGCATTTTTAACAGCCAGGATCAGCTGTGCATCGGCATCAACCAAGGCAATGCCGCCGAATTGCTAGGCCTCCATTTTGACTCACAAATAGAGGTTCATTTTCCCACAGAAGTTTCTGTTCCAGAGCTAAAAGCCTAACTACTGGCTTTAAATCAACTTATTATCCTTGTTTTTATATTATGTTAAACAGAAATGTAGTGTCATATCGTACTGTTTTTGTTTAATGAGACCTATTGTTTCCTACCTCTCCGAAACCCGTAACGAGTAGGCTTGTTGCTTACTCTCACCCGGCACCGGCTGCTCGTATTTTTCCTTATGACCACAGACTACTTCGAGTTTTATCATCTTCCCGAAAGCTTCCGTCCCAACGAGGCTGATATTAAGCGTCAGTACTACGCGCTCAGCCGCGAGTATCACCCCGATTTTCACGCCACAGCCCCGCCCGAACGTCAACAGGAGATCCTGCGCCTGGCTACTCTCAATACCAACGCCTACCGTACCCTCTCCGACCCTGATGCACGCATGGCGTACATTTTAGGCCGCTATGGCCTGCTAGAAGAGGGAAAACAAGAGCTTCCACCAGATTTTTTGATGGAAGTGATGGAGCTAAATGAACAGCTGATGGAGCTGGAATTTGACCCGGACCAAGCAGTAGTAGCGCGCGTAGAAAATGAGGTTAACGAATTGAGCGACACCTTAGAAGCTGGTATCGAACCTGTACTAGTTGGGTACGAACAGCTACCCACCGATACCCGCCCGCAAGCCCTACAGCAAATCCGCACATATTATTTGAAACGGCGCTACCTGTTGCGTATTCGAGAAAGTCTTGCTAAGTTTGCCACCCGTTCGTGAGTTACCGACCCGAACGGTTGTTCAGAAGCCCAGATGGCGGAATCGGTAGACGCGTTGGTCTCAAACACCAATACCGCAAGGTGTGCCGGTTCGACCCCGGCTCTGGGTACTAGGAGAAAAAGCCGGGGCGCAGCAGTTTCACTGCTGCGCCCCGGCTTTTTCTATTATTAAGAACTCCCTACTTCCACTTCTATCAGCCGAGAGTAACTGCAACTGAATTAGCGTACAGTGCAGAAAAACTCCGTGCTATTTTCGTGGGTTCAAGATGAAGGATTTCATCATTTCCAGTAGGAGCGAATCGGCGGCGTTTAGTCCGGGCGCTTTCAAGTTTAGTGCGTCTGGCTCTACGTAGCCTTGCAACTGGGCAAATTCCTCTGGCGACACAGTATTGAAAGCCATCGTCCATTGGCTGAAATTACGCTGCATAATCTCCTTGTCAGCGAGCTTTACCACGTTTTGGTGCCGTGGGTCATTGATCAGCTTTGCATATAGCAGCACCAAGTCATTCTCGGCACCTTCAATGATTTGCATAAACTGATTGTCGCCGTAGATCAGGGCGCCGGTGATATCTTTTGCTTCGTTAGCGGCGCGGGCCTGTAGCAGCAATTCCCGCAGCTGTTCCTCACTCATGGGCTCTACGCCCCGGCTCATATAAATTATCTGGTGCATGCAGATGCTGTGTTGGTGTACGTCGAAAGATAAAGCCCTTTCCCGATACCAAGTAGCTTGCTGCTTTATGAGCGTCTCGCTAAATACGTTTGCGCCTCTTGTAGACTACTGAATGTGGGTGGTGTTTGTGTAACGGGCGCCATCTCCTCCAGAAGTAACTGCACTGCTGCGTCTTCTCCCGATAGGTAGACCGTAGAGAGCTGATTAGGGCGCATTACGTTGCTCGGGTACCATTGCTCCTGCATCCAGCGTTGTTCGTCTAGCGTTAGCGCCTTCATATTGCGCGCGTCGCACAGGATACGCTGCCAGCCCCGATCTACCAGAAAGCCTCCCAGATACTCCAGCAAATTCCGCAAATCGTTTGAACGACGTGGTCGCGCATGATAACGCACCAAAGCATATCCATCGGAATGCGCGGCAATAATACCAGCTGTGTTTTCAAAAACGATGGGCAGAGCAACAATAGACATAGATAAGTACAAAAATCTGGTGTAGCTCGTCAATGCAAATACATCGCCATTTCTTTGTATTATACCAATATCATTCCATTAACAGGGTATGTATTAATAGAATATAGGCAGGATATATTATTTAACTTATTTGTGTAGAGGATATTATCGATACTGAACTATTTTCCCAACAAAAGACAAGTTATCTACCATTTCCCTAAAGAAAATGAACTACTATGTTTTGTTAAAAGCCTTCTGAGAGAAGCTAATGTAGCTGTACCAAGTTCGCTTCGGTGGTGCATAATGTATAGTTACAACAAACAAAAAAGTCCTGCTGCCAATGGCGGCAGGACTTTAGACATCCTGGGAGCTTAGTCAGATTTTGTATAGTAGATTCGCAATTGCAGCGGATGGCTGTTATTGCGGAATGTACTGCCCTTGTTGCAGCCCCGTGCGTGCCGATTGCGCAGTGATATAGGAAGAAGGTACGGACGGTACTGGTGAAGAGGACGCTGGTTTCAGGCGCGTAGCGTGGCTATCAGGGCAGTAGAACCGCCGGCATCATCGTCGGTTACCAGGAGTAGCTCGTAGTGTCCGTGCGCAATACGCCGTCGCACCGCTACGCCTTCTACTTTGCGTAGGTAGGGCTGCCCGTTGGGCTGCACCAGCGGCACCCACGTAGGGCTTTTGCCGGGTTCGGCCATGCCTACCAGGCTTCCCAGCACGGCGCCATCGGCTACGGGGTCGAGCGTGTCTTCCACCGAAGCCGTCACGAATAAGCGGCCGTCGTACCAGGTAGCGCCGGACAGCCCCGCCGTGTGCTCACCTACCATAGGTAGCGCCAATACCTGCTGGCGGATGGTAGGCGGCTGCGCAGTGCGGAGGCGGATGAAATCCAGCGTCGGCTCCAACGGCAGCCGGAATACCAAATTCTGCGCCCCTACCCCAATGCCTCGCTGAAACAACCACAACTCCGTGGCAGTGGCCGCCGCAGCTTCCACGTTTAGGCTGATGCCCGCCGGCAGTTGTGCCCGCAGCAGCTTATACAATGGCCCCAGCGCCAACGGGTACACCGTAGCCGAACCATGCAACAACGGCACCCAGAAGCCTATTTCGCGGGTAGGCGCACTGCCCGATCCAAACGTGAGCAAGCCGGTTTCACCGCTGGGCAGGGTTAAGGCAGTCAGGCATTCCAGGTCGGGCTTTTTGGCTTTGGGAATGCGGCCAGTACTGAAATGCGCCGTTTCGAATAGGGTGGTAGGACGGCCAGCTTCCAACGACGCAGCATCCAGCATATACAGGAAAGGACTATCGTCGCCTACTATATATATACTGTCCCCTATCAACTCTACCCCTGACGCTGAGGGCAGATCCGGCAATACAAGTTCGCGGAGGATGATGGCTTGCATAAAGTCGCTAGGGGAAAATCGGTATGAGGCGGGACACGAAATATGGTGTCCTTCATTGCCGATGTCGTTCAACGGTCACTAATTCAATCGTTCAACGAGGAGAGACAAGTTATTGTGTCTCTACATCGTATTCCATATACCGCTCAAAGAATCATCTCGGCATATTCTAATAAGCGGAGTCGAAACCTGCTTTCCATCGCCACTCCCCTACCCCATCGCCAACACTAATCCTTGGTAATGGTGAACTCTACACGACGGTTGAGGCGACGGGTTTCTTCGCGGGCGTTGCTGGCGCGAGGCTTGGCGCCGCCGTAGCCCACAGTGGCAATGCGGTTGGCAGCCACGCCTCGGCTCACGAGGTAGCGCCTCACCTCCTGCACCCGCTCCAGGGAGAGCTGCACGTTCAGCTGGGGATTACCCACGTTGTCGGTGTGGCCTTCTAGCTGAATGCTGACGGCGGGGTTATCGACCAAAGTGCGGGCCAGGCGGTTCAGTTCTTCGTAGGAAGCGGGCAGCAGGTCGTATTTGCCTTGGGAGAAAATCAGGGTAGGCAGCTCCAGCTTGGAGCCCACAGCGGCGGGCACCAGCAGCAGGTCGCGGCGCATGGAGCCGGCCACGGTTATGGTATCAGAAGCTGTGAGGAAACCAGTGCTGGTAGCCGTGAGGCGGTATTGGCCGGGCGGCAGCGAAAACTGGTAAAAGCCCGTGCCCGCGTCGGTGCGGCCGGTGGCGTTGAAGATAATGTCGGAGCCCAGGCGCACGGCCTTCACTTCAGCTGGCACGGCCTGACTGGTTTTGGTATTCAATACCTTACCAGTGAGCATGATGCGGGCCGCCACAGGTTTGGCCGTGGTATCGGGTGCGGGTGGCTCCTGGGTTACCCCGGTGATGGTACGGAATAAGTCGGCGGGAGCATCGGGCTTAGGTGCCGAGGCAAAGAAGGCGTGCTTACCGTCGCCAGATACCGATAGATAGGCATCGAACCCTACCCCGTTGATTGAGCCGCCCAGGTTGCGCGGCACGCTCCACGAGTTCCAGCTTAGCGTATCCAGGCGCGTGCTGGCGAAAATATCGGCTCCGCCAAAGCCGGCGTGGCCATAGGAGGAGAAATACAGTGTTTTGCCGTCGGGCGACATCCAGGGCGCGAAGTCGAAGCCCGGCGAGTTGATGACGCTACCCAGGGTTTGTGGCTCGCTCCAGGTGCCATCGGACAGGGAGTAGCTCACGTACAGGTCGTTGCTACCCTGCGTGTCGCTGCGCTCAATGGAGAGCAGCAGCACTTTTTCGTCGGGTGTCATAAAGAACGTATTTGACGGACTCACGGAGTAGTAGTTGCGAATGGGCAGCGGTTCAGGCAGCGCATTCCTACCCTTGGCGCCCGGCACGACCCTTGACACGCCTTCGTCGCGGAAGGAGTCGCGGTTATAGGTGCCGCGCAGCAGCAGGGCTTTGCCATCCTCCAGCACCGACATCACGCCGTTGTTCTGGGCCGTGTTCAGCCCTTCAACGCGCGACGCGGGGCCCCAGGTTTCGCCGTTGTCGGCGGAAGTACTCACCCAAATATCGCCCGACTCGGTGTTTCCTTCCGTGTTGCCAGCATATTTGGTGCGGGCCAGGTAAAGGCGCTTGCCATCAGGGGTAGGGACGGGTTGCAGCTCGTTGGCGGGTGTATTGAGAGCCGGCAGGGGCCGCACGGGGCCGAAACCGGGCGCCGTTACGTCAATATTGAGTCGCAGCTTGAACAAGCGCCACTGCTGAGTAGCGCGGTTTTGGGGCGCCTGCCCTACCACCGGCGTCGCGTTGAAACGGTCGGCGCCGGCTAAAGCAGCGCATTTGTCGTTGCCGCGGTTGATGAGCTGCAAGGTGCCTACCGGCCCGGTAGGCACCAGGGCCCACTGCTGGTAGAAGCTTCCCGTCCAAGGACGCTGCACAATGGGCGCATTTTCGTCGGGGCGCTCCAGGGTTAGGCACATCGTGCTGTTGCGCGACTCGATGCGGTAGTATTGGCTGCCGGCCATCACGGGCACAAAGCGCCACTGCTGGCTCCGGGCCTGGTTGAACTCCCACTGCACGGCGGCAGCCCCGGCTTCGGCGGAGGAGTTGGCAATATCGAGGCTGCGGCCGCTACTACGGGCTATAATACCATACCAGGCGCCTTCTTCGGGCATGATGCCCGCCGTTTGCGCCCATCCAGATTGACCAACCCCTATCACCAACAACAGCAGCCACAGGCCGCGAACTAGCATTGAATTCATGTGTGCACAACAGATGAAATGGCCTGCAAGTTAGCCCAAATCTGCAGCCGGGCGCTGTCAACAATTCATTCTGTGGATAAGGAAGATAATAACTACTCTTGCTTAAATGCCGAAACGCCGCCCGTTGCCTACTGGCAACGGGCGGCGTTTCGGCTTTGCTAGTAACTCGCGCGCAGGCAGCGAGCAGCAGCGTTACTTGGCGTTGTTGATGTACTTGAACCGCACAAACCGGTCGTTTTCGTAAATGGCTGCGAAGTGGCCGCCAGCGGTATTCTGAACCTCTTTTTTGGGTTCAATTGCCCGGCTGGGTGTAGCAGGAGTGGGCACTGCAGGGTAAGAACCAGGAGCCAGTGTTGGAACATGGCAAATAAAGGAGAGGATTTTTGATGCCATAGAGGTGTTTGTTAAATGAGGCTGTATAAAAGAAAGGGTCTGATGTCGTCCGCAGTAATGATTCAAATATAATTATCTTCTTATTTAGTAGAATGATAAAAAGAGCTATTTTTTCTTGGCTAAATTAAAAATACCTAGTATCCCGTAGGCCTTCCTCCGTACTGGCACGGAGGAAAATCAGTACATAGTAACTTTGGCACGAACTATAACAAGCCGTGTACCTATTTCCCTTTGTTCTAATTGGATAGATCTTACAAGCTTTTTAGAGCTTATAGCTCAAGCGTAAGAAAATTTCTGGCAGCCCACTACGAGTTTATATTTCCTTCGTTGCAGTCTCCCAGAAAAAGACTAGCCCCACCTGCTAGTGTTGTACCTTCTACTATTTAATAAGTACAAATACTGACCCCTACCAGCCCTATTGCGCTGTAGTGCCCTATCATGCCCATAGATTAATCAAGGAATCAGCTTGTGCCGCAGGGCATACTGAATCAAACCTACCACCGATTTGGAGTTCGTCTTGACCAAGATGTTCTTCCGGTGCGTTTCCACCGTTCGCTCGCTGATGAAGAGTGTTTCGGCAATCAGGTTGTTGGAGTATTCGCGGGCAATCAGGCGCAGAATCTCGTGCTCCCGCGCCGTTAGGTTTACGGGAGTAGTGCCTACCGTGGCGGAGTGTTGCAGGATCGTGTTGCCTATCTCCTGGCTGAAAAAGGTACGGCCCGCCGCAATAGTGCGAATGGCCGTGCTCAGTTCTTCGCGGGTCGTGTTCTTCAGTAAATATCCCATGCCGCCGGCATCCAGCACTTCGCGTATCTGGGCGTAGTCGTCGTCCATGCTCAACACCAGCACGCGTATCTGGGGGTAGTGTGTGCGGAGCGCCTGTGTCAGTTCCACGCCCGACATCTGGGGCATGTTCATGTCTATCACAGCTACCTGTACCTCCGGATGCGTGGGAAGTTGAGCTAACGCCTCTGGCCCGCTGTTCGCCTGCCCCACAACGCAGATATCAGCCTCTGGGTGCAACAGCGTTTTGACGCCTTCCAGCACCAGCGGATGATCATCTACCAGATATACGGAAATACGCTGTTCACTCATTCCAGTCTAACACAATGCCGTGCTACGGCCTGATTTTACTATACTCTGGTTTCTACGAGAGCAGTGCTATCAAAGGTAATGCGAAATTATATATAGAAATATGATGCTTCTATCGCGTCACCGCAAGCACCAGTTATACAACGCAGCAGGTACCGCCAAACCGCTTTCTATAACTGAAAAAAGCCGCTTCCTCAGGTGAAGAAGCGGCTTTTTTCAGTTAGTAGCGAGTGGCTATTTCACTCCGTACTTGGTCACGAACTTGTTGCTCAGGTACGTCTGCTTGTTGTCGCGGTTGAACTCGCGGCCGTCGATGTAGGCGTGGGTCAGGTCGTTGGTTCGCATATCGAGCAGGTCGCCGCGGCTTACTACTAGGGTAGCACTTTTGCCGGCTTCCAGGGAGCCGTAGTCCTTGTCGAGGCCCAGGATTTGGGCGGGGCTCAGGGTCACGGCCGTGAGGGCCTGCTCTTTGGTGAGACCGAAACCAGCGGCCGTACCGGCTACGAAGGCCAGGTTGCGCGAGCCGGCGGTTTCCATGCTGCCCTCGTAGTCGAGGCAGTAGCGGATGCCGGCTTTTTGCAGGGTAGCGGGCAGTTTGTAGGCTTGGTCGTAGTCGTCGCCGTCGCGCAGGGGTAGGGCGTGGATGCGGGAGAGTACCACGGCCACGTCGTTCTGCTTCAGGAAGTCGAGCATCATCCAGGCGTCGCGGGCGCCTACCACCGTTACCTTCTGCACGCCCAGGCGCTTGGCAAAGCGCACGGCTTCCAGAATTTCCTTGCCGTTATCGGCGTGGATGTAGAGCGTTTTAGAGCCGTCGAACAGCCCACCCAGCGAGGCCAGCCGCAGGTTGGTGGCGTGGACAGTAGACAAATACCGGTAAGCCGATGCCTCAGCAAACAGCTGCTCCAACTCGTTGAGGCGCTGCTGACGGGCCTGCTCCCGGCGCTCAGCGGCGCGCGGGTCAGCCGTTGCCCCTCCAAAAAAGCGGGGTGGCGCCGAGGTAGGCCATACCAGGTGCTGCCCCTCGTCAGGGCGCACGGCGGCGTCTTCCCAGTTCCAGGCATCCAGTTGCACCACGCTGCTTTGGCCGGAGAGCAGGCCGCCGCGGGGCGTAATCTGGGCCAGCAGCACGCCGTTGGTGCGCACGGTGGGTAGGACGTCGGAGTCGGTGTTGTAAGCAATCAGGGACCGGACGTTGGGGTTCAGTTCGCCTACCTCCCGCTCGTCCACGGTAGCCCGCACCGATTCGGTTTCCGTCAGGCCTAGCGTGGTATTGGGTAGAATGAGGCCGGGGTAGATTTCCTGGCCTTTCACATCCACCATTTCGGCGCCAGCCGCGGGCGTATAGCCGCTACGGGCACCGGCGTAGAGGATGCGGCCCTTATCGAAGGCTACCACCGCGTCGGGCACTACCGTGCCGTTGCCTACGTGCAGCGTGCCGCCCGTGAGTACAATGGGCTTGCTCTGGGCAGGAGCCGGCATGGGCACCTGGGCCTGGGCGGCAACCGTTACAAACAAGCTGAGGGCGGTTAGCTGGTGACTTTTCGTTTTTTTCAGCCGGGAGAGAAATGTGGTATATCGTTTCATGATGGTTGTCGTGCTTGTGTGGACCCCACCCCCCGTCCCCCTCCCCTCCGGGAGAGGGGGAGCCTTTACCGAAGCTATTAGCTGATGGTTGTTAGCTTCATTCAATAGCAAACCCGTTAGGCTCCCCCTCTCCCGGAGGGGAGGGGGCCGGGGGGTGGGGTGTTCGTTTACTGATCCTCTTCCTTCTCCTCGCCCAGCGTGTCGCAGGTGTAGTGGCTGTTGGTGCGGGCAGCTACTTCCTGCGCCGGGGCACCAGACTTGCGGGCGCTCACCATTTTCTGGATAATGCGCAGACGCTCCTTTTGCATCTGGTCGCGCAGTTGCTGGTCTTCTTCCAGGCTGAACATCTGGCGGCCGTCTACGAAAGTGCGCTCGGCTTTGGCGTATACACTCAGCGGGTGTTCATTCCAGAGCACTACGTCGGCGTCTTTGCCTTCCTTGATGCTACCCATGTGCGAATCGAGGTGCAGCATCTTGGCCGGGTTGATGGTGATAAGGCGCATAGCTTGGTCCTCGCTCAGCCCGCCGTATTTCACGGTTTTGGCGGCTTCCTGGTTGAGGCGGCGGCTCATTTCGGCGTCGTCGGAGTTGATGGCCACGTTCACGCCTACCTTGGTCATGATGGCGGCGTTATAAGGAATAGCGTCGCGCACCTCGTTTTTGTAGGCCCACCAGTCGGAGAAAGTGCCGGCGTTGATGCCGCGGGCCTTCATCTTATCGGCTACCTTGTAGCCTTCCAGAATGTGAGTGAAGGTGTTGATTTTGAAACCCATGCGGTCGGCCACGTTCATCATCATGTTGATTTCCGACTGCACGTAGCTGTGGCAGGTGATGTGGCGGTCGTCGCGCAGGATTTCTACCAATGCCTCCAGCTCCAGGTCGCGGCGCGGCGGCTCGGTCTTCGCTTGTTTGCCCTTCGACAGCTTATTATAGGTGGCCCATTCCTTTTCGTATTCCTTGGCGCGGGTGAAGGCATCCACAAACACCTGCTCCACGCCCATGCGCGACTGCGGGAAGCGTAGCACATTCCGCTCGCCGGCGTTGCTCTGCTTCACGTTCTCGCCCAACGCAAACTTGATGAAGCCCGGCGCATCGCTGATTTTCAAGTCGTTGGCATCCATACCCCAACGCATCTTGATGATGGCTGACTGCCCGCCAATGGGGTTGGCCGAGCCGTGCAGGAGTTGCGAAGCCACCACGCCACCGGCCAGGTCGCGGTAGAGGCCCACGTCCTCGGGGTCGATGACGTCGCCTACCCGCACTTCGCTGGTCACGGCCTGGGTGCCCTCGTTCACGCCCTGCGAAATGGCAATGTGCGAGTGTTCGTCGATGATGCCGGGGGTAAGGTGCTTGCCGGTTCCATCTACGGTGCGGGCGCCGCTGGGCGCGCTCAGGTTCTTGCCTACCTTGGCAATCTTGCCGTTTTGCAACAGCACATCGGTGTTTTCGAGCTTGCCGGCGGCTTCACTGGTCCACACGGTAGCATTCTTAATCAGCACGGTTTCCTGCTTCGGAACCTCTGTGCGACCGTAGGAGGCAAACGGGAACGTCAGCTGGCCGATTTCCATGGGTCGGGGCGTGCGGGCAGAGTCGCGGCGGGCAGCTTGGGTGGCGCCTTCCTGGCGGTGGGCGGTCCATTTTACCATGCTGGCGTCAGGCAACTCCGCATCCCCGCGAAATGTGTTACCCTCGGCGGTATAGTAGCCGCTCAAGCGCATGGAGCCGGCGTTTTTGCCTTTGGCGGCAGCGTAGACAATAGTTGCCAAGTCGCCGGTTACCGTCATGGTGCCCTTTACCGTATCGGCCGCGGCACGCACCACTTTCAGTTGGGGCGCTTCGGGCTTGCCGCTTACCAACATCTTCACCTCAGGCTGCTGCCCTACCTGCAACGTATACACGCCGCGGTAGTCGTTGGGCACCTCCATGAGTTGGTACCGCTCGCCCTGCACCCAGTTGTCGAGCATCACGTTGTCGTCGGCGAAGAGGCGGTTGGAGCATACTAAGAAGTTGGCTACCATACCCGGTTTCAGGCTGCCTACCTGGTCTTGGGCTTTTAGCAAGGCGGCGGGGGTAGCCGTGAGGGCCTGGAGCGCCTGTTCCTCGGTGAGGCCGTACTGCATGGCCTTTTTGAGGTTGGGCATGAACTTCTTCTTATCCTTTAGGTCGCTGGCTGACAGGGCGAAGGTCACGCCGGCTTTGGCGAGCATGGCCGCGTTGGCGGGCGCCATTTCCCAGTGCTTGAGGTCTTCCAGGGGCACGCGGGTGGCGTCGTACACGTCGTCTACCTTGTAGGCGTCGGGGTAGTTGAGGGTGAGGATGAGTGAAGCCTTGGTGGCCTTTACTTCGGGTAGGCGCTGGTACTCGTCGCCGGCTCCTTTAATAATGTATTGTACCCCGAACTCGTCGCCTACCCGGTCGGCGCGCAGGGTGTTCAGCTTGTTGCTGGCCTCAAAAATGGCGGGCAGGTTGCGCTGGCCGTTGAAGGCTTGCAGCGACAGGTTTTCCTCGCGGCGCGGATTGCGCTGGTTCCAGTTGGCATCGAGGTAGGTTTGACGCAGCAGCGCAATGCTACCCATTAGGGACCCAGGGTAGTCCTGGGTGGAACTGCCTTTGTCGAAGGAGAAACCGGTGGCGGCGCGGTCCACGAGAATCACTTCGTTTTCGCGGCGGTCGGTGTTCAGCGTCACCAAAGAGCCGGTACCGCGAGCGATGCCGTCGGGCTGCAAAGTCATCACCGCCCCAAAACCTAGCTTACGGTAGGCGTCGGCCTGGTCGGCGTTGACTTTGAACATCTCGGCGGCGTTGGTTTCAGGCCGGATGGCCTGGTTCCAATCATAGGCGCCCTCCTTCTGGCTCTCAAACTGCGGCCCCGCTTCGCGCCTACCCCGGCGCTCGGGCATTTTCACATCGGGCACGCCGTAGCTGGTGAACATGTCTACGAAGCCGGGATAGATGTACTTGCCCTTCAGGTCTTTCACTACCGCGCCCTGCGGAATGGCTACTTTATTACCCACGGCCACTACTCTACCATCGCGGATGACGAGCGTGGCATCGTCGAGTTTGGTTTTATAATCGGTGTAGATGGTGGCGTGGGTGAAGGCGTAGAGGCCGGAACGTTGGTCGTAAACGCCGTTGCGCGGGTACGTGAGGGGTTGCTGCGCCCAAGCGGGCAGGCCACTGGCGAGCAGGCCCAGCAAACCCAGCATGCGTAATTTTTGGTGCATAGAGTGAATGAAAGAGTGTGGTTTGGAGGAAAAAGAGACTGGTGGGGGTAGGCGCAGAACAGAGCAGTTGTAAGCTACCCAAAGAAACCGGCTCGTCCTATGGGGTTGCGTCAAAAGTAGGAATTCCGGGACTTCGGCTGTCGAATAGGAACCCTACCTCAGCTTTTGCGGTACATTATTCATCGTTCCACCCTATCCCCTACCCCCATGTTTCGCAAAGGCAGTAAAGTCAGCTGGAAATACGGCACCGGCACAGCCACTGGTAAAATCGAAGAAGTGCACAAGGAATCCATCACGCGCAAGCTAAAGGGCAGCGACATCACCCGCAACGGCACCGCCGACAACCCCGCCTACCTCATCACCCAGGAAAACGGCGACCAGGTCCTCAAGCTGAAAAGCGAGATAGAAGCGGCGAAGTGAATTGTGAATAGCTAAATAAGAAGGTCATTTTGAACGCAGTGAGAAATGACAGGCTACTAGAAATGACGTTCTATTAGCAATAAAAAAGGCCCCGCGAACCAATGTTCACGGGGCCTTTTTATACAGCTCCTGCTTTACTTCCCAGCAGCCTCAGCTTCCCGCTCGCGGTTGAGCTTGCTGTTGTGGCGACCGTAGAAGAAGTAGATAACCACACCAATGGCCATCCAAATGATCAGGCGCAACCAGGTGTCCCAGGGCAGGTTGAACATCATATAGCCGCAGATCAGGATACCCATGCCGGGTACCAACGGCACCCACGGCGTGCGGAACGGCCGGTGCAGGTTGGGGTCGCGGCGGCGCAGAGCAATGATGCCACCGCATACAATTACGAAGGCCAGCAGCGTACCAATGCTTACCAGCTCGCCCAGCAAACCTACGGGTAGGATACCGGCCACAATGGCGCACACAACACCTGTGAAGATGGTCGTGACGTAGGGCGTCTGAAACTTAGGGTGCACTTTGCCAAAGATGGGCGGCAGCAGGCCGTCGCGCGACATGGCGAAGAAGATGCGGGGCTGCCCCATGAGCATCACGAGTACCACCGAAGCCAAGCCGGCAATAGCACCCAAGCCAGTGAAGTAGTACAGCCAGCCCAGCGAAGGACCCGCAGCTTGCAGCGCTACCAGCACCGGATCAGGCACGTTCAGGTTTTTGTACGAGGTAAGACCCGTGAGTACCAGCGACATTAATACGTAGAGCAGCGTGCAAATACCCAGCGAGAGCAGCATGCCAATGGGCATGTCGCGCTGCGGGTTTTTAGCCTCCTGAGCGGCCGTACTCACCGCGTCAAATCCAATGTAAGAGAAGAATACGACAGCTGCGCCGCGCACAATACCTTCCCAACCGTAGCGCGAGCCACCACCGGGCAGATTCTCTACGGGCGGAATAAATGGGCTCCAGTTGGCCGCATTCACATATTTGAAGCCGAAGGCAATTACCAACAACACAATGGCCACCTTCACAAACACGATGATGTTGTTGAAGCGAGCCGACTCCTGGATACCAACGACCAGCAGCATTGTCATGGCGCCTATAAGGAGTACCGCTGGCAGGTTGATAACAGCACCCGTAGTGCTGAAATGCGCGCCATCGTAGGCGATAGGAGCCTGCGAAATGGCAGCGGGCACGTGCACACCGGCTTTTTCCAGAATACTCACTAGGTTACCGCTCCAGCCCACGGCCACGGTGGCCGCACCAAAGAGATATTCCAGAATCAGGTCCCAGCCAATGATCCAGGCAACGAACTCACCCAGCGTGGCATAGCCGTAGGTGTAGGCCGAGCCGGCAATCGGAATCATGGAGGCGAACTCGGCGTAGCACAAGCCCGCAAACAAGCAGCCCAGACCCGCAATAATAAAGGAGATGACAATGGCCGGACCAGCTGCGTTGGCAGCAGCCGTTCCCGTCAGCACGAAAATGCCGGCGCCGATGATGGCTCCGATGCCCAGCATGGTGAGGTTGGTAGCCGTTAGGGTCCGCTTGAGGCCGCCGCCCTCGCCCTCGTCGGCTTCGTGCATCAGCTTATCGAGGGACTTTTTGGCGAAAATATCTGCCATAGAAGAGAAGGGAGAAAAGAGAATGAAAAGTGTAAAAGGTGCGCTTACAAAGCTGCGAAATCAGTTCAGATGGCCCGAATATAGCTTTTATCTGGTTAATGCGAGTGTAACGGCAACGCGCTAAAACTTTTCTTAGCCCCCGTTAAACCTCGCTTTTGGAGCGCTGTCCAACGGCCAGTAATCACCCAAAAACAACGTAATAGTTGCTTTCGACCATGAAAAAATCACTCATTCTGTTTGCTGCTTTTGTCTTTACCATGGGCGCCGCTTCGGCTCAGACCACTACCCAAAATGAAACGGGACAAATGCAGCGCCCCATGCGCGGCCAGGGTATGCGCAACATGACGCCCGAGCAGCGTGCCGACCAGCAGGCCCAGCGCCTCACCAAGCAGCTCAGCCTCTCGGCCGACCAGACTACGAAAGTGAAATCCCTGGCCTTGGCCCAACAGCAGGAGCGGCAAACCATGCGCACCCAGGCCAGCGCCGACCGTCAGGCCATGATGCAGAACATGAAAGCCTCCCGCGACAAGTACGAGGAGCAGCTGAAAGGCATCCTGACCAGCGACCAGTACACCAAATACACCCAAATGCGCGATGAGCGCATGGACAAGATGCAAGGCAAATTGCAGGACCGCAAAGGCAAAAAAGGCAAGATGAAGGCCAGCACGAACGGCTAGTCGTAGCCTCTTAGTTTCTATTTTAACGGCCCGCTTGTGCAAACAAGCGGGCCGTTTTGCGTGGTTTCCGCAGCGGTTTCACCAAGTATTCTACTACCGGCCAGCCGTGGCAAATGCCGCTTTTCTGGCGGATGCACGGCTCGACAGCTGAGCATGGCGTTGTCTGTGGCAAATGCCCTGCCCTCTATTACAGAGCTACACGGCATTGCATAACCGCCTTATTTTTTATCCGATTGATGACCAATACATTACGCCTCATTTTTTTAACCCTCCCTTTCCCTAACCTCCCGGCGCACGTTGCGTTTGCTTATATTTGAGAATATGCGTCGGCGGGCTTGGCCCGGCCGATGCCGCGTCCGGCCCAGCTTGCCGCGCGGCGCCGCATTCACTATATGCTTCCCCCATGAGTCCCCTGCCTAGTAGTCAGTCTGTTCAGATTCAGCAGTTTTATGATAAAGGACTGGCCCATGCCAGCTACGCTATCCGGTGCGGCCGCTACGTGGCGCTCATCGACCCTAGCCGCGACCCACAACCTTACTATGATTTCGCCGACGAGCACGATGCTACCATCGAGGCAGTTATCGAAACCCATCCCCACGCCGATTTTGTTAGCTCCCACCTGGAAATAGCCGAGGAAACCGGCGCTACCATCTACTGTAGCAAGCTCACGAAAGCCGCCTATCCTCACCAGAATTTCGACGATGGCGACCGGCTGACGCTGGGCACCGTGGAGTTGCACGCCCTCAGCACCCCCGGCCACTCCCCCGACAGTATTTCGGTGCTACTCATCGATGATTTGGGCCAGACCCGTGCCGTATTCACCGGCGACACCTTGTTTGTGGGCGACGTGGGCCGCCCCGATCTACGCGAAAGTGAGGCCGTGGGCGGCCATCAGCGCGAACACCTGGCCGTGCAGCTCTACCACAGCCTCCACGACAAACTCCTGACCCTACCTCCCGCTACCAAGGTATACCCCGCCCACGGGCCTGGCTCGTTGTGCGGCAAAACCACCAGCACCGAACTGGACAGCACTATTGGCAAGGAGGCGCGCTCCAACTACGCCCTTCAGCCCATGACGGAACCGGAGTTTGTGCGGGTGTTGCTAGAAGATCAACCCTTTGTGCCCAAGTATTTTGGGTACGATGTGCTCCTGAACAAGCAGGGCGCTTCTTCTTTCGAAAACAGCGTGCGGTGTGTGCCGCGTCTGCAAGCCGATGAGCCTCTGGAGCCCGGCGTGCTCATTATTGATACGCGACCAGCAGAGCAGTTCAAGGCGGGCCACTTATCCTCAGCTATCAACTTACAGGATGGGGGCAAGTTTGAAACCTGGCTGGGCTCGGTGGTAGGCCCCGATGAGCCGTTCTACCTCATTGCCGACACACGCATTGCCTTGGACACCGTTATCCGTAAAACGGCCAAAATTGGCTACGAAACAAACGTCAAGGGTGCACTGCTTACCCCGCCCATTCTGCCGGCCGTGAGCCTGCAAGTGGATGTGGAGGATGTGCGACAACATCCTGAGGAGTTTACGATAGTAGACATTCGCAACCGCTCCGAAGCTCAACAGGCCCTGTTTCCGGAGGCACTGCTGATTCCCCTACCCGAGTTGCGCGAGCGAGCCGGCGAAATCCCGCGCGACAAGCCAGTGCTGGTGCATTGCGCCGGTGGCTACCGCTCGGCGGCGGGCGCCAGCATTTTGGTGCCGCTACTTCCCGGTACGGCTGTGTATGATTTGGGCGAAGCTGTACAGGAGTTTCAGTAAGAGCGTCTGACACACGCTACTGCTGCTAGATGTTGAGCCCTATACTTCATCTAGCATTCCTTACCCGCTAGATTTCCTGCGCCCGTCTCGTAATAACGACGGGCGCCTGCAACACGCCCCTATATGAAGGTTCTGCATACCGCCGACTGGCATTTGGGTCAGCGTTTCGTGGGTGGCCACGAGCGCACGGAGGAGCACCGCCACTTTCTGGAGTGGCTGGTGCAGACCGTGCGCGAGCAGCAGATAGAAGTGCTGGTGATGGCCGGCGACGTATTTGATACGGGTTCCCCTTCCAACCAGGCGCTGGAGCTGTATTACTCCTTCCTGCTGCAAATGCGCGACACCGGCTGCCGCGATGTGGTGCTGGTGGGCGGCAATCACGACTCGCCGGCTACCCTGAATGCCCCCGCCCGCTTGTTGCGCCATCTGCGCGTGCACGTAATCGGCTGCGTGCCTGATTGTTTCGACGACCAGGTGCTGGTGATTGACAATGCGCAGGGCCGCCCTGGCCTGGTGATATGCGCCGTTCCTTTCCTGCGCGACCGGGATGTGCGCCTATCGGTGCCGGGCGAAAGCGCCGAGGAGCGCGAGGCCCGCATCAAGCAAGGCATTGCCGACCACTACGCCCGCTTGGCCGAGTTGGAAACTGTGTGGCAGTTGAAAGCTGCTGGCCTACCTGTGCTAGCTACGGGACACCTCTACGCCGCTGGCGGCTCCCCTTCCGATTCGGAACGCACCATTCATGTGGGCAATCTAGGGCAGGTAACGGCCGAGCATTTCCCTACCGTCTTCGATTATGTGGCTCTGGGGCACCTGCACCGTCCGCAGCGCGTGGGCGGGCGGGAGCACATCCGGTATTCGGGGGCGCCCATTGCGCTGTCGTTTTCCGAAATCGACTATCCTAAGGAGGTTGTTTTGTTGGAGTTCACCCCAAATGGCCTCACCATCAACTCCCTACCCGTACCGGGTGTACGCCGGCTGGTGCGCTTCCACGGGAACCTCGACGAAGTCCTCACCCAACTCACCACCTACGACAACACCGACTACCCCCTACCCGCCTGGGCCGACGTGGAGATTCGCTCCGAGCTGAGCCAGTTGGAGGTAGCCGAGCAGTTGCTGAAGGTGATAGAAGCCTTGGACCGAGGGCAGCTACAAGTGCTGAACCGACGCCATTTTCGCGTGGCGGCCCCGCGCCTCTTGGGTCAGGAAGAGGAACCCCTCACCCGCAGCCTACACGATTTCACGGAGCGCGAAGTGTTTGTGCAGCGCCTGGAAGCGGAGCCAGAAGAAGACCGGCCAGAGTTGCTGCGCACGTTTGATGAGTTGCTGGAAGGAATGTAGTACGCGGCCTATTCTACTGCTGGCCGTATTGTCTACCCTGCTCAGGCTTGAATGAAATCGTGTCTTTCTTGCTTCTCTACAACCTTCGGGAAAGGTAGGCGGTACTACCTTCTGTAGTTAGTACGTCCATACAGTGCAATCTGACTACTCACCTACTACTTCCACTTATGGCTACCGACTCTAAAGCTGGCTCTACTACCCTACCCACTACCATAGTATTAGCCGGCTCTACCGGTTCGCTTGGTTTGTTGATTGCCCACCACCTTCGCCAGCGAGGCGCCACAGTACGGGCCTTGGTGCGCCCCAGCAGCAGAGCGTCGGCCGAGGCAGAGTCGTTGCGCTTGCAGGGTGCTGAGGTGGTAGAGACTGATTACAGCAGCGTGGCCGACCTCACGCAAGCCTGCCAAGGGGCCGATTGTGTGGTATCGGCGTTGTCGGGGTTGCGGCCGGTGATTGTGGATGCCCAAACGCGCCTGCTCAATGCCGCTGTGGCGGCCGGCGTACCGCGCTTCATCCCCTCCGACTATTCCGCCGATTTCACCCGCTTGCCCGAAGGATCGAACCGCAACTTCGACCTGCGCCGGGAGTTTCAGCAGCGGCTTGATCAGGCACCTATTCAGGCCACGTCTATCTTCAACGGCATGTTCATGGACCTGTTCACCGGGCAGGCGCCGCTCATTCAGCCAGCCATACGCCGCATTGTGTACTGGGGTAGCGCCGACCAGCCACTGGAGTCTACCACCATGGTCGACACGGCTGCCTACACCGCTGCCGCCGCTCTCGACCCCACCACGCCCCGCTACTTGCGCATCGCCGGCGACGTCACCACCGTGCACGACCTGCAAGCCATTGCCAGCGAGGTAATGGGTCAGCCCTTTAAGCTGCTACGGGTAGGCGGCCTGGGCGTCTTAGAAACGATGATCAAGGTGACGAAAACGCTTATGCCAGCCGAGAACGAGGTATTCCCACCGTGGCAGGGCATGCAGTACATGCACAACATGCTCTCGGGTCAAGTCAGCCTACCCATACTGGACAACGACCGATACCCCGACCTGCATTGGACAAAGGTGCAGGATGTACTGCCAAAAAGGAGGTAGGCGTTACTGTTGACTGTCTGGATATTAAACCAAAGAGCGTTGTTTCTTCCATTGGTCGAAATAACGCTCTTTTTGCTTGGTGCTATCTGCTTGCAAGCTCAGCTATAAGCGGGTGTGAATAAGGGATATCCGATCAGTATAATTTTATATTAATCACTTCACTAGTAGCAGGTAGCAAATTCACAACGCCCTGGCACAGGCGCTTGCTGGTATACCTGCAAAGGCCCGTTTGCGTAGGTAGAGGGCAACTACCTACCATCCTGCTCCTCGCTAATGGATATACCACCTCACGAAAACACCCCCCACTGGAAGCAGCGCGCCTACCGCATCATCTTCGAATCGGACACGCCGGCCGGCCAGGCGTTTGATGCAGTGCTGCTTGTGGCCATTGTGCTGAGCGTGCTCACAGTGATGCTGGAAAGCGTGAATCAGATTGCGGCGCAATACGGGTCTTTGTTGCGGGCAGTGGAGTGGGCTTTCACGGGGTTGTTTCTGCTAGAGTACATCATCCGGCTGGTGGTGGTACGCCGGCCACTAGCTTATGCACTAAGCTTGCTGGGCATTATCGATTTGCTGGCTGTTCTGCCTACACTGGCTTCTCTGGTGATGCTAGGCAGCCACTATCTGGTAGTAATTCGAACACTGCGGCTGCTGCGCGTCTTTCGCGTTTTTAAGCTGGGCCGCTTTGTGGGAGAAGGCGAATTTATTTTGAACGCGCTTAAAGCCAGCCGTTTCAAAATTCTTGTTTTCCTGACGGCGGTTCTCACGCTAGTTATTGTGATTGGCACCTTCATGTATGTAGTGGAAGGCGGCCAGAACGGCTTTACCAGCATTCCCAAAAGCATCTACTGGGCCATCGTAACGCTGACCACCGTTGGCTACGGTGACATTTCGCCGGGTACCATACTGGGCCAAACCATGGCCTCTATCTTGATGATTCTGGGCTACGCCATTATTGCTGTTCCCACCGGTATTGTATCGGCTCAAATGGCTCGCCCTACCTCCGATGCGCCTACCTTCAAACAGGCGACTTGCCATATATGCCAAGCTGGCGACCACCGCGACGACGCCGAGTTTTGCTGGAATTGCGGGGAGAAGCTGTAGAGGCTGCTATATTCTGCACTGTATCTAGTACAACACTGGGCTTAGCCTGCTGCCAACCAGGGCTGTATCATCTTTTTAAATTCTTCGCCACTGAATTTGAACTTGATACTAGTACTGCCTGCTAGAATACGCGTTGTGTAGGTAGTAGACCAAAGAAACGTTTGCTCCTCAAGCGACCCAATACACGACCAGGGAATGAGCAATGGAGGGTGGCCTATACGAAAAAGAAATACGACCGACAGGGATAAGCCAGACGCCGATGCGGCTACTTTGATTACGCCGTTGTACCTGGCTAAGCCTAGTTTAGCATGGTGCAGTCGAAACTGCGGCTCTATCATATCTTCCGGCGCAACCTCGAATTGTGTAGACAGTTGGTGCCAGCCAAAAAAGGAGATGAGCTTACAAACCAAGCACCAAAAGCCAATAAACACGGCTATGAACGCTGGGATAAGTAGGGGCGACAACGAAGTATGCATGTACTAAATAACTACAATTCGCTGCGCATATCACTTACGCACGCCTACTTCTTCAAGTATCAAAAGGTGACTCTGCGCCTTGTCTCACCATGCAGTTTCTTTTAGCGCAGTAACTTCGTGGTCCGCCCTGGTATTTACTCCGCATGAAAATTCTCCGCGTCCGCTTTTTCAATCTCAACTCCCTGCGCGGGGAGCATTTTGTTGATTTCAGCCACGCCCCTCTGGCCGATGCGGGGCTGTTTGCCATTACCGGCCCTACCGGCGCCGGCAAAACCACCATCCTCGACGCCATCACGCTGGCCCTCTACGGCCAGGTGCCGCGCCACGAGGGTAGCGGTCCCGAGCAGGTGATGAGCCACGGCACGGGCGAGAGCTGGGCCGAGGTGGAATTTCAGGTGAACGGCAAAACCTACCGCTCGAAGTGGGGGCAGTACCGCGCCCGCCGCAAGCCCGGTGGCAACCTCCAGGACCCCAAAATGGAGCTGAGCGAGCAACCCGAAACGCCTACCCCCGAGGCGCCCGATAAATGGCCGATTCTGGAAAGCTACAAGTCGCGGGTGCCGGTGCGCGTGGCCGAGCTGAGCGGGCTGGAATACCGGCAGTTTCTGCGCTCGGTGCTGCTGGCCCAAGGCGACTTCACCCGGTTTCTGAAATCGAGCCCCGGCGAGCGGGCCCAACTGTTGGAGAAGATTACTGACACGCGCAAGTACTCCGATATTTCGGTGGCGGCGTTCCAACGGGCCAAGGAGGAAGCCCAACGGGTAGAGCAATTGCGGGCGGGTCTGGCGGGCGTAACGCTGTTGTCGGCAGAAGAGGTAGGGGCGCTGGAAGCCGAAGCGCAGGAACTAACCACTCAGCTCGAAACCGCTACTACCACCCAGGAGCAGCTGCGCGAGGCGCGGCAGTGGCACCAAAGGCTGTACGACCTGCGCCAACGTCAGCACACCACCCAGCAACGCCAGCAGCAGTTGGCTGCCCAGGCCGAAACGCTGGCCCCATTGCGGCAGCGTTTGGCGCTGCATCAGCAGGCCGCACCTTTCGCCACCGATTATGCCTTGCTCCGCCAAGCCGAGCAGCAGCTAGGCCGGCTACGCACCGAGGTAGGCCAGCTGCAAGAGCAACTACCGCAACTGCAAGAGCGCCGCGCCACCGCCGAAGCCACGCTGCACACCGCCCGCGAGGTCCATACGCAGGCCACTGCCACTCAGGCAGAGCAGGAGCCCAAGCTGCGTGCCGCCGAGCTGCTTGACCATCAGCTAGCCGACCAGCAACATCAACTAGAGAAGGGCAAGCAGGAATACCAAGGCTTCAACCTTCAATGGAAAGAGCAGAAAAATACGGCTACCCTGGCCGCCGCGCAGGTGCATCAGCAGGAGCAGCAGGCCCGCACATTGCGCGAGTGGCTTACGCGTCACACCGTCCTCAGCAGCGCATCGGAAGCCCTGGCGCCTTTGAGTGGCTACCTCCAGGATTGGCAGCACAACCGTACTGAGCTTACAGGGCTGACGGAGTTGATTCGGGAGCGCCAGCGCCAACTGACGGCCGCCACCAGCACCGAGACCAACAGCACCCAGCTACTCGCCGAAACCAACACCCAGCTCACTACCCTGGCCCAGCGGCACGCCACCGCCGCTACCGCCCGCACCGATTGGCGCTACCAGCTAACGCACCACGTAGCCCGCTTGCACCGCGAAGCCGCCGCGCTGGATGATAGTTTGCAGGATTTGCGCCGCCTCATGCATGCGCATCAGCTCATTCTGACCCACGAAGAAGCCCGCCAGCATTTGTTAGCCGGCGAAGCCTGCCCACTCTGTGGGGCCGTGGAGCACCCCTATGCCACCGGCGTGCTAGGCGTGAGCAAAGACTCCGTGCAGCGCGACCGGGAACGGGAGCAAGCCCTGGAGAAGCAAATAGTAGCCTTGAAAGGGCGAATCAACCGGCTAGTGGGCATCAGCGGACTGCTGGAAAACGGCGCTCCTTTAAGTGAGCCCGAAACGGCAGTGGTGCGGTGGTTGTCGGAAGAGGAAGAAACGACTATACCGGCCACCGTGCGCGCCTTAGCTAAGGAGCTGAGTGATACGGAACAGTTGCAGCAGCAGGCCCAACTCATTCAGGCCAAAGCCCAGGCAGACCAACACAACGCCCAACAGCAGCAGCAACAGCTTCGGGCCGAGCTAGAGCGTCTGACCACGCGCTTGCAGGATGCGCGCGAACAGGAGCCTTTGATGAAGGAGAACATCACCAGCCTGATCCGGTCGTTTGGGCTGGAGTTTTCGGGTGAGAACGGCGCAGCGTTGGTGCGAAATCTGGAAGCTGCCGGTGCCGATTTCCGTCGCAAGCAGTTGGAAGCCGAGCAGCTGGAACGCAAGCTCGACTTGGAAAACGAACGCGCCGCCACTGCTGAGAAAGAGCGCAAACGGCTGCAATTGGAACTGGATCAGCGCCGCGAGGCCCTGGCGCAGCAGCACCAGGCAATTGTGCAGCGCCAGCAGCAGCGCCACGAGCTGCTACCCAATACCACCAGCGTAGCCGACGCCCGCCGCCAGTTGGAAACGGCCGTGCGCACCGCCGACCAGCGCCGCCAACAAGCTGAGCAGCAGCTACAGCAACAGACCACCACGCTCACCATCGCCACCGACAAGCTGCGCCAGCGGGAGCAAGATGTTGCGCAGCAGCAGCAAGTGCAAGCTGAACGCCACGCTACCCTGTCGGCGGCGCTGGGCGCGGCTAGCCTCGCGCCTGACCCGACCATCCTCCCTACCCTGCTCCTACCCGATGCGGAGGTAGGCAACCTGCAAAGCCAGCTCCGCCGCCACGAGCAAGACGCCAGCCTGGCCGAGCAGACGCTACGCGAAACCGCCGAGCAGCTTCAACAAGAGGAAGTCCGCGCCCTCACACCGGAGCTGCCGGAGGTCATCACGCAGCAACTAACTGACAACACCCAGCAACTTGCTACTCTCAACCAGCAGCTTGGCCAGCGCCAACAGCGCCTCGCCGACCACCGCGCCGGGGTAGCCAAGCACGCTTCGTTGGTGGTAGAGATTGAGCAGCAGCAGAAACAGGCTCGCCGCTGGCGGCAGCTCACGGACCTCATCGGCTCGGCTGATGGCAAGAAGTTCAGCGAATTTGCCCAAGGCCTGACCCTAGCCCGCTTGGTAGACTTGGCCAACCGCCACCTGCACCGCTTCTCGGACCGCTACCGCATCAGCCGCAACCCGCAGGAGCACCTCGACCTACTCATCACCGACCACTACCAAGCCGACAACGTGCGCTCCATGAACTCGCTATCAGGCGGGGAAAGCTTTCTGGTGAGCCTTGCGCTGGCCCTGGGCCTCTCGGAGCTGGCCGGCCGCAAAACGCAAATCGACACGCTCTTCATCGACGAAGGCTTTGGCACCCTCGACCCCGACACGCTCGATGTGGCCCTATCGGCTCTCGAAACCTTGCAGGGCACCGGCAAAACCATCGGTATCATTTCCCACGTGGAGGCACTGAAGGAACGCGTGAGCACACAAATCAATGTGCGCAAGGGAGCCGGCGGCGTGAGTACGTTGCGAGTTATTGGGTTTGGGGAAGAGCAGTAGCGCCGATTTCCAGCGCGGCGCTACTGCCCGGCCGCCCGTATCTCTGCCCACGTCCAGTAGCGGCGCGGCTCTATGGTGGCGTAACCCTGCTGAAAAAACGACACGACTTCACGCTCTATTTCTTCCAATGCGATAGACGATTGGTACAGAGGCCGCTGGTCGGGGTCGGCGTAGCGCTGGGCCTTGGTGAGGCCTTTGCCAGAGAGGCGCAGCAGCGGACCGGTATCGGTGATGCCGTCGTGAGTCCAGCGGCGGGTGGTTTGTTCCAGCGCATTCAGACGATTAGCCAGCGTATCGAGCGGCATCCGGGGTAGCGTGGGGCGCGATTCCAGGTCAATCCACGTCGTGTATTTGTACTCAAATTCGTACCGCTGATTATCATAGAGGCTCAGCACCATATCGAAACCTGCCGTGGGGCCGAACAGCGCGTAGTAAGGTAGCGGCTCCGGCGTGCGCACCACCATCAGCCCAATTTCGGGGTAGGGCGTGAGGCGGGTAGCGGGGCTTTGCATGATGGCTGCAGCTTGCTGCACCCGTTCGTATTCCGGCAGCCACACGGCGCGTTCGGACGTTGGGTTTTCCAGCACCGCGGCAAAGCCCGGCAGGAACCACGCAAACTTTTCGGCCGAAGCCTCGTCCTCGCGCCGCCGCCGAGCGGGCGCCCCAAACGGCTCGTAGAACCGTGCTTTTTCCTCGGCATTCAGCCAGCAAACCAGTTGTAGGGCGTGGTTGGCCTGCGGGTCGTGCCAATCAATTTCGCGGAAGTCGCCGAGGGTAGCCACCAGGCGCAATAGGTGCTCGTGGCGCAGCGCTAGTTCGGGGTGCAGCAGGCTCCACACGCCCACAAATCCGTCTACGTCGAAGTGGTTGGCCGATACGGCTTGCGCTTCCAGTCCAGGCATGGCGGGCTGGTGCAGGGCACGCAGCACCGAGCCGGCGCTGGTATCGTCGCGCAACGGTGTAGGGGTAGCGGCTCCGCGCCAGTGCGCCAGCGTGAGGGCGGCGCCCAAGCCGGTGCTATCTACCAGGATGGTAGGCTGCTGGCGTAGCTGGGCAAATGGAACGAAGTAGCGGGCAGAAGTCATGATGGTAAAGGTAGCAGCCTGCCTGCTTCCTGCCCGGCGGCAAGAATATCGAGCAAACCCTCAACCATACATAGTCCTATTTAAAACCTTACAACTAAAATTGCTTTATTTATACTTGCCACGTCGGTTGGAAATCCGTTCTACGCGGTTGTTCCGAATCCAACCCAGATACTTCTGCAACTCCTCTGCTTCCCGTAGAGCCTCGATGGTCCCGTACTGCCGAGCCAGGGTTTTGTTGGGTAGCAAAAGGTGCACCGTGCTGTGACACGGCTGGCATAAGTCAGCCACAGGCCCATACTTACCACCTTCTTCTCGCGGCACCAAGTGGTGGCGCGTTACCTGCCTTACCCGCCGCAAGCACAGCGCACACTGCGGCTCTTCCGGCACAGATTTAGCAAATACCTCTTTCCGACGGCGTGCCATATTCTACTTAGCTGCTTGGGTAGTATTTTTTATGGTCACTGTATAATAATTCATATATATTATAAAATTCATAAATATCAACAGCCTATTTTTCCATAATATTTTATATTTAGCTGATTCTTTTGAAATATGTTAATCCAAAATTTTCAACTCATTGCAATTGCTTCCACAAGACACTAGGCAAGCAGTTCGGCCAGTAGAATAACCCCAAAACCTAGCTTTTTACTCCTCACATTTCATCTTTTGCGTATGCCCACTTCTACTTCCTCTTTATCTGGTTTGACCACACTGCTACGAGCAGCCGGTTTCGCGCTGACCCTGCTCCTACTAAGCTCCACTGCCTCTCACGCGCAAACCTGGCTGGTATCGACGGACTCGTACGTGAAGTTGGGTGTGGTGGATAAGTTTGGTCAGTTGGGGGCGTACACCGCTAAGTTTGTGGTGACCAACCAATCGACCGGCAAAAGCTATATGCTGGAAAAGCAGATACCAGCAGGGCAAAAAGGCGTAGACGTTATCTTCCCCTCCGAGCCTTCCGAGGCCGACTATTTCAAGTCGGACCGCAACGAGGCAGGCACGGCGGCGCCCGGCCGCTACGTGTGGGAGTGTCAGGTGAGCGGCAAAAAGGTAGTAGGGGGTTTCTTCGAGTTTGAAAAAGCCGGCAACGACGTAACAGTTGTTGAGAAGCGGAAGTAGAAGCCTTTTTGTCGGCGCCTGCGTATGCGGAGTAGTTCATTTCCTCTCCAACTCCGCAACCATTTTTCTCATGCCGAAGAAGTCTTTTTCCGAGTTAATTAACAGCCCTGGCATGCCGGTGCTGGTCGATTTTTACGCCGATTGGTGCGGCCCGTGCAAAACCATGGCGCCCATTCTGCAACAGGTAGCCCAGCAACACCAGGGCAAGCTGCGCGTCATCAAGATTGACGTGGACCGCAACCAGGCGGTGGCCCAACAGTTTCGAGTGCAGAGCATTCCTACCCTTATTCTGTTTCAGAATGGGCAGCCCGTGTGGCGGCAGGCGGGCGTGGTGCCCGCGCCGCAGCTCAATCAGGCGTTGCAGGGCTTTGTCAATCGTTGAAGTAGCTTTGTTGGTGCGCAATTCCTAACCGACAAACTATCCGACGAGGTTGGGCGTTGGAGTAGGCGGCATTTGCCCGCACTTTTCTACCATTCGCCCCGAAACCCTTCGTCTGTTGTTTGCACGCTGTACCCTTCTAGTAGTCAGTCTACTACTACCGTTGTTTGCGCTGGCGCAAACGCAGTATACCCTTAGTGGCGTGGTGCGCGCCGCCGACACGCACGAAATTTTACCCGGCGCGTCGGTGGCGGTGCCTGCTTCGGCCACCGGCACCGCCACCGATGCCCAGGGGGCCTACTCCTTGCCCCTACCCCCGGGCACGCACGAGGTAGTCGTTTCCTTTCTTGGCTATCAGCCCGTTACGCGCACCATCACGCTGCGCCGCGACCAGCGCCTGTTAGTGGAGTTGCCTACCGCAGCCAATGAGCTGGGCGAGGTGATTGTGCGTGGCTCGGGCACGCTGGAGCAGAAACTTCAGACCACGCAGATGAGCGTGGAGCGCCTGACCACCCGCGAGGCTAAGCTCCTACCCGCGCTGTTTGGGGAAGTGGATTTGCTGAAAACCCTGCAACTCAAACCCGGCGTGCAGAACGGCGGCGAGGGCACCTCGGGCCTGTTTGTACGTGGCGGCTCATCGGACCAAAACCTGGTGTTGGTAGATGATGCGGTGGTCTACAACCCAGCGCACTTGTTCGGGCTGTTTTCGGTGTTCAACCCTGATGCAGTGCAGAGCGTGGATTTGTATAAGGGCGGTTTTCCGGCGCAATATGGCGGGCGGCTTTCCTCTATTATTGATGTGCGTCTGCGCGAGGGCAGCCATGAAAAGGTAGGCGTGAGCGGCGGCATCGGCCTGATTTCATCGCGCTTGGCCGTGGAAGGGCCGCTGAACAAGGGCAAGGGCTCCTTTCTGGTTTCCGGGCGCCGCACGTATTTTGATGTGTTCACGCGGGCCATCAACCGGGTGAACGAAGGCACAGTAGATTACAGCCCCATTCCCGACTACTACTTTCAGGACCTCAACTTGAAAGCCAACTACCAGTTGGGCCGCAAAGACCAGGTGTTCCTGACTGGCTATTACGGCAAGGATGTGTTTGGCTTTAAGAGCGACGGTGGCTTTAACATCAACTTCGAGTGGGGCAATACGCTGGGCGCGCTGCGCTGGCAGCACACCTTTGCACCGCGCCTGTACCTGAATACCACGGCTTCCTTCACGCGCTACCGCTACAACATCGGCAATGCGCTGGACGAGTTCAGCTTCGGCCTGGCCTCTACTATCCGCGACCTGAGCCTGCGCTCCGATCTGGAATACCACACCACTGATAATCGGCATATTCTGAAAGCCGGGGCCACTATCACTTCGCACGACTTTGGGGTAGGCCGTTTGCAGGCCGAAAGCGTGAGCAACCTGGTCAACTTCGGCTCCGATGTAAGCTACACTGGCCAGGAAGGCGGCCTGTACGCGTCCGACAACTTTACTGTCAACGACAAGTGGCAGCTTGATTATGGCCTGCGCCTGTCGGGCTTTCACAGCGGCTCCGATACCTATGGTGGCATCGAGCCCCGCGTGGCGGCGCGCTATTCCCTTTCCCCTACCCTCAGCCTGAAGGCCAACTACGCGCTGATGTACCAGTACGTTCACTTGGTAACAAACTCGGGCGCGTCCCTACCCACCGACATCTGGTACCCTTCGCGCCTATCAGTGAAGCCGCAACGCTCGCAACAGGTAGCCACGGGCGTGAGCTGGCTGCTGGGCGGCGGCAAGTATTTGCTGACAAACGAGGTATACTATAAGTGGGCCGAAAACCAGATTGATTTTCGGGACGGCGCCCAGCTGTTTGCCAATGCCGATCTGGACCAGGAGTTTCTGTTTGGCAAGGGCTGGGCTTACGGCGACGAAATTTACCTGGAGAAAAAAGAAGGCAAAACCACCGGCTGGATTGGTTACACCCTGGCCTGGACTAAGCGGCGCTTTCCGCCCCAGCGCGGCACCACAGGCATCAACAACGGTGCTATTTACTACCCTACCTACGACCGGCGCCATAACCTGACGGTGGTGGTGCTGCACCAGCTTTCGCCGCGCATCAACCTCACGGGCTCATTTGTATTCACCTCGGGAGCCGCTACTACACTGCCGCAGGGGCGTTTCATCTACCAAGATGCGCTGGGCAGCGGCGGCAACCCGGTGGCGGTACCACTTTACCCCGAGCGTAACACCTACCGTTTGGCGCCCTATAACCGCCTCGATCTGGGCCTGGTGTATAAGCTGCGCCCCCGCCACGGCGAGTCGGACCTGACGTTGAGCATTTACAATGCCTACAACCGGCGCAATCCGTACTTCATCTACTTCGACCGGATAGAAGATCCGCAGACCAACCTCACCACGGGATACAGAGCCCGGCAGGTGTCGCTGTTTCCGACTATTCCGTCGGTTACGTACAACTTCAAATTCTAACCTGATGCGCTGTTTCCGCCGCCGACCTGCTGCCTGGCTGTTGCTGAGCCTCTTCTCTCCTACCCTACTGGCCGGCTGCGGCAGCCTGCAACAAGACATTGACGTGGAATTGCCCTTTGGGCCGTCGCAGTTGGTTGTGGAGGCGTACCTGGAGCCGAACGTAGTGCCGCGCCTGACTATTACCGAAACGCAGCCCTACCTAGCTGAGGCAGTGATACCCTTGGTAGACGATGCCACGGCCATCATCATCCGTCCCAATGGCACCCGCGACACGCTTATGTACGCGCCGACCATCGACCGCACGACGCGCAAAGGTTACACACACATTGGTCGGCGGCGACTGAATGCCCGCCCTGGCGACATCTTTGGGCTGGAGGTATACGACAAGCAAGGTAGGCGCCTCACCGGCACGGCCACCGTGCCCGCCACCGTACCGATTCAGAAGGTGGAGTGGCGTTTCAACAACGAAACCGGCGACCAGCGCAAGGCCTACGTCCTCAACACCTTCCAGGACCCCGCCGGCCTAGGCGACGCCTACCGTTTCATGGTGCATCGCCGCTCCCTCCTCCGCGAACCGGAAGTGGAATATACCGTGCAGGACCGCCTCACCGATGGCCAGAGTATCACGCTAGGCACGTCCTACGAGTTTCGGCCCAACGACACGCTCATCGTCAGCCTCTTCCACCTCGATACGCCCTATTACGATTTTCTGCAATCGGTGCAGGATGCGCGCAGTGCCAACAACAACCCCTTCGCGCAGCCCTCCGGCGTAAAATCAACCGTGACGGGCGGCATTGGGGTATTCACGGTACTGAGCGTGCAGCGGCAGAATATTATTCTGCGAGAATAAGGTGAAGTTATGGGTTTGTGAAGTTGTGCATCGTCTGTCATCCTGAGCTTGCGAAGGACCTTATCACATCAGAACGACAAGCGTAATAACGGCTCGTTCAGCTGGCGTAAGGTCTTTCGCTGCGCTCAGGATGACAGGCTTTTTTCATTCATAAATTCATAACCCCACAACTTCACCACTTCAACACTGCTCTATCACCGCTTTCAATAACGCCGTAAGCCGAGGCTCTGCATCAGCGGCTACGCGCAGAATATCAACTAATTGCACGCGCTTGAGCTTGCCGGGCGCGCATAGGTCGGTGATGACGGATATGGCCAGCACGGGCAGTTGCATGTGCACGGCGGCAATGACTTCGGGCACAGTGCTCATCCCTACCCCATCGGCCCCGATGGTGCGCAGGTAGCGGTACTCGGCGGGAGTTTCCAGCATGGGGCCGGGTAGGGAGGCGTACACGCCGCGCCGCACTTTGTCGGCGAATCCTAAATCCTGAGCAGCTTTTTCGGCTAGGGACAGCAGGCTGTGGTCGTAGGGCTCCAGCATATCGGGGAAGCGCGGGCCCAACTCGTCCAGGTTTTTGCCGATGAGCGGGTTGGTGGGTTGCAGGTTGATGTGGTCCTCAATGAGCATGAGGTCGGCGTAGTTGTAATCAGGGTTGAGGCCGCCACCGGCGTTGCTCACAAACAGCTTCTGAATGCCCAGTAGCTTCAGCACGCGCACCGGAAACACTACTTGCTCCATGGAGTAGCCCTCATAGAAGTGAAAGCGCCCCTGCATCACCAGCACCCGCCTACCCGCCAGCGTGCCCGCCAGCAGCTTGCCCGAGTGGCTCTCTACCGTAGACACTGGAAAATGCGGAATATCAGCGTAGGAAAACGTGTGGGCCACTTCGATTTCCTGCACCAATCCACCTAAACCGGTACCGAGGATAATACCGAATTCGGGTTGAAAGTCTTGCAGGTGGGTTTGGAGGTAGGCAGTAGCTTCGCGGAGTTGTTGCATGGGGTGGGGTTGAAGTGTAAGACCGTTTGTCATCCTGAGCAGAGCGAAGGACCTTCTCACGGCAGAATAACAGGCGTAACAACGACTCGTTCTGGTGTGAGAAGGTCCTTCGCTCTGCTCAGGACGACAAACGTTGTAAAACGTTACTCAATCGTCATCTCAAACGGCATGCGGGCCTGCACACCGCGCATCTGTGTGAGCTTCTGGTATTGCTCGTACATAGGATAGAGCGCGCCCATTTCCTGCTTCACCATGCGCAAGCGCACTTCCTCGTTCAGGCCACTGAACATGCTTTCGACGAAGGTTTTTTGGCGGGGTAGGCGCTGCAAGGAGTAGTCGCCCTCTTTCAGCTTGGCGCGGCGGGCGGCGATACGTAACGCATCATCCATAGAACCCAGCACGTCGACCAGGCCGCGGGCCTTGGCCTCACTGCCCGACCACACCCTACCCGACGCCAAGCGGCGCAGGCGCTCTACAGGCATGTGGCGGCCTTGGGCGGCTTTGGTGGTGAAATCGGCGTAGATGCGGTCTACCTCCTGTTGTAGCTGCTGTTTCTCGTAGGCCGTGAGCGGCCGCGTGATGGTGGGAATATCCGAGAACTCGCCCGTTTTCACCCGGTCCGTCGTCACCCCAATTTTCTCACTCAAGAACGGCCCAATATTCGGCAATACGCCGAATACGCCGATGCTACCCGTGATGGTATTAGGGTGAGCCACGATGGTATCGCAGGCCATGGCAATGAAGTAGCCACCCGACGCTGCCACATCCGACATGGAGCAGACAATGGGCTTCACCTTCTTGGTGAGCACCACCTCGCGGTAGATAATATCCGACGCCAGCGAGGAGCCACCGGGCGAGTTCACGCGCAGTACTACGGCTTTCACTTTGTCATCCATGCGGGCTTTGCGGATGGCCTCGGCGAAGCGCGTGCTGCCAATGCTGCTGCCGCTACCCTTACCCGTCACGATGTCGCCCTCTGCGTAGATAACGGCAATCCGGTTGTTGCCCAGCGTTTCATCCTCACTGTTTTTGGCGTAGTCGCTCAGGTCAATGGTGCTCAGCTTTTTATCCTTCGCCACGCCCAGCTTGCCTTTGATGTAGTCGGTAGCCTGATCGTAGTAGCCCAGGTTGGTCACCAGGCCGAGGCGCTTGGCGTCGTCGGCGTTGTGCACCAGCATGGAGTCGCTGATAACCTTGAGGCGCGGCCCCGGAATGCGGCGGGCCGTAGCCACGTGACCCAGCATGTAGTCGTTGAGCGAGTTCAGGAACGAAGACGTTTGCAGCCGCGCCGAATCCGACATGCTGGTGCGGAAATACGGCTCTACGGCGCTCTTAAACGAGCCTACCCGGAAAATGTACGGCTCCACGCCCAGCTTATCGAACAGGTTTTTGTAGTAGTAGGTCTCCGAGCTGAGACCGTTGAACTCCAGCGCGCCCTGCGGATTGAGGTAGATTTTGTTGGCAACGGAAGCCAAGTAGTAGCTCTTTTCCGATTGCGCATCGGCATACGACACGATAAACTTGCCTGATTTCTTGAAATCCAGCAGCGCATCGCGAATTTCCTCCAGCGAGGCCATGCCACCCTGCACCAGCTCCACATTCAGCAGAATGCCTCTGATGTCGCCATCGTCTTTGGCGCGCCCAATGGCTTCCTTCACCTGCTCCAGCCCAATATCATCGGCCTGCGAGCTGATGAGCGACGCCAACGAGCTGCGGCTTTCGCGCTCAGCCAACGGCTTATCCAGCTTGATTTCCAGCACCGAGTTGCTAGCCACCGTCACCTCCTTATCGGCGGAGCTGGCCAGAACAAACAGCGCCCCCAGCAACAGCACAAAACTCAGTATACCAAACAGCACCAACCCCGTGAGGGTAGCCAGCACGTACTTAAAAAATTGTTTCATGAAGGGGATTCAGATAGGTAGATGCGGAAAAGATATAGAAACGTAAAACAGTCTGTCATCCTGAGCTTGCGAAGAACCTTTTCACGTTGAACGACGCCTCGTTCTGCCGTGAGAAGGTCCTTCGCAAGCTCAGAATGACAGACGTTGTTTATGCCGGCAGGGCCTCGATGCTACCCGTATCCTGCAAGGCCTGGCGCAACGTGGTGAGGCGGATGAGCAGACCCTCCAGCTGATCCAACGGCAGCATGTTGGCCCCGTCCGATTTGGCGGTGGCGGGGGTAGGGTGCGTTTCGATGAACAGGCCGTCGGCGCCCACGGCAATGGCGGCTTTGGCAATGGTTTCGATGAGGGCCGGCTGGCCGCCCGTCACGCCGCTGCTCTGGTTGGGCTTTTGTAGGGAGTGGGTCACGTCCATCACCACGGGCACGCCAAACTGCTGCATGGCCGGCAGGTTGCGGAAGTCCACCACCAAGTCGGAGTAGCCGAACGAGTTGCCACGCTCCGTCAGAATCACATGCTCGTTGCCGGACTGCCGCACTTTATCCACGGCAAACTGCATGGCGTCGCCGCTCAAGAACTGACCTTTTTTCACGTTCACCACTTTGCCGGTTTTGGCGGCGGCAATCAGCAAATCGGTCTGGCGGCATAGGAAAGCCGGAATTTGCAGCACGTCTACGTACTCAGCGGCAAAGGCAGCCTCGGTGGTTTCGTGGATGTCGGTGACGGTAGGCACCCCAATTTCGCGCCCCACCTTTTGCAGGATGCGCAGGGCCGTTTCGTCGCGATGCCGGTGAAGGAATCCAGGCGCGAGCGGTTGGCCTTGCGGTAAGAGCCTTTGAAGATGTAAGGAATCTGGAGCTTATCGGTGATATGCTTAATGCGCTCAGCAATGCGCAGGGCCATGTCTTCGCCCTCAATAACGCAGGGGCCAGCCATTAGAAAGAACTGACCAGAATTGGTATTGCGGAAATGCGGCAGGACGTTGGCAAGTTGGGCAAACATAGGAGGCAAGGTAGGAGCCAGCGCCACAGGGCTACCAGCTGGTAAAACAAAAAAATGAGGGTAGACAGTGGGAAACGCAAGCTACAGCTTAACCTCCGTTTTCCGGCGCAAACACATAAACAACTCCCTACCCTGCCGGGGTTTCAAGGAATTATAGGCCGGTGCGAAATGCACGAAATCAAAATACGGCTCGAAATAGGTGCGGTACTCCGCCGCGCTGCCGCCGAAGGGTGGGCCGGGCTGCGAAAACTCCGTGTCGAAGAGCAAGCCTACAAGCGTGCCACTGGGGCGCAAAAGCGCGGCGCACTGCCGGGCATAGTCGGGGCGCTGGGCGGGGTCGAGGGCACAAAAGAACGTCTGCTCTACCAGCAAATCGAATGGCTCGGTGGGCGCTAAGGCGAAAAAATCTTGTAGCAGCAAGTGGTCCGCCGGGAAGTTGGGCACGCGGGTTTGCAGGGCCGCTAGGGCGTCGGGCGCCACGTCGGCCACCCACACCTGGGAGTAGCCCTGGCCGTGCAAATATTCGGCTTCGTAGCCGCGTCCAGCGCCCGGAATGAGGATGCGGCGAGCATCAGGCCCGGATAACTGCATGAAATATTCCCGTAGAGGTGGCGTTATCTGGCCCGTATCCCAGCCGGTTTGTCCGGCCTCGTAACGGCCTTGCCAGTAGATGGCATCAAGCTTTTGCGTAGGTTGCATCACCTTATCCGATTTAAGCCGGGACTTGCGCACGTGCACAATCCCTTTATTTTTGTGCACAAAGGTACTGGTCCCACCCGCATCTACCGGGTATCACTTAACCCTCCCATTACATGGAACCAACTCAAAATTCTGAACCTAAAAACAACAACCGGGTCTGGCTGTTCGTGGCCCTCTTTCTGGTGCTACTGGGCATCAACGGCTTCCTGTTCTACCTGAATCAGCAGAAAGGCAAGCAAAACGAGCAGCTGACAGCCACTGTCAAAGAGAAAGACTCCAAGCTGGAACAGCAAATCAAAGAGTACGAAACCCTAAAGGCTGATTTTGAGCGCCAGAGCCAGGAAGTACAAGGGATGGGCCTAGCCAACGACTCGCTGGAGGCTCGCATTGCCTCTATCAACGCCGATTTGCTGAAACTGCGCTCCTTCCGCAAGGGCAGCTTCTCTATTGCTGAGCAGCGTCGCTTCAAGGAGCGCGCCGCTAACTTCGAGAACCAGCTGCGCAAAAAAGACGAGGAAATTGCTCAGTTGAAGGCTGATAACGAGGCTCTCTACACCGAAACAACTACCCTGAAAGAGCGCCAAAACAAACTCACCGACACCATCTCGACGGTAGTACGCTCCAACCAGGAGCTGTCGGACAAGGTAGCCGTGGCCTCGCGCTTACAAGCCGACAACATCCGGGTAGGCATCATCAACGGCCGCAACAAAGAAAAGGACGACGACGACAACGAGTTCAAAGCCAAGCGGGTAGAGAAAGTAAAAGTTACTTTCAACCTGGCTCGCAACGACGTGGCCCCCAAGGAAACCAAGCAAATCATGATGCGCTTGATCGAGCCCGACGGCTCGGCGCTATACAACCTGAGCACCGGCGGCGGCACGTTTATGGTTTGATGGGTCGGAGGCGTTTTACACCGCCAAGCAGGACATCGTGTTTGATAACACCCGCCAACCTGTGCAGTTTTTGTACGCCAAGGGTGCACCTTACAAAACCGGTCTGCACACGGTAGAGCTATATTCGGGTGGCGTGATGATCGGCAAAACCACGTTCACGCTGAAGTAGAATATCTGAACCACGAATTCGCTCGGATTTTTCGGATTACGCGAATTTTGTGGGCGATTCACATTGTACCAAAAAACAAAAGGAGCTTGCCAAATTGGCAAGCTCCTTTTGTTTGAAATCGTCCATAAACTTCGCGTAATCCGAAAAATCCGAGCGAATTCGTGGTTCAGACGAACTTCATCCTTATTGATGGTTCTCCAGCTTTTTGATGGTGGCGCTGATGTTTTCGGTGAAGATGCACACTACAGAGCCAGGGCGGGCAGTGTGGAGGGCGTGGTCGATGGCATCCAGCTCGTTTTCGATGTAGGTGATGGGAATCTCGGGCTTGTCTAGTTGCAGGCCGCGGGTCATTAGCTCACGTAGCTCCTCAGCAGTTTTACCGCGTAAGTCACGGTCTTGGCGCAGGATTACTTCGTCGAAAATCTGCCCGGCTATACGTGCGAAGCCCAACGTATCCTCTTCCCGCCGGTCGCCCAGCCCCGACACGATGCCTACCTTATGCGTGGCCTCGGTAGCATTCAGAAAATCAGCAAACTTGGTGATACCTGCTGTGTTGTGGGCGTAGTCCACAATCACCTCAAACTGCGGGTACTTAAACACGTTCATGCGGCCCGGCGTTTTGCTGGCCGAAGGCACAAACGTGCGCAACGCCGTTTTGATATCGTCCTTATCAAACCCGGCCAGGTAACCGGCTAGCGCCGCCGCCAGGCTATTCTCAATGTTGAAGCCAGCTCTACCCCCAAACGTCACCGGAAACTCCACGGCCCGGTCGATGCGCAGCTTGTAACTGTTTTTGTAGATGGTGATGTAGCCTTCCTCGTACACCGCCGCCACGCCGCCGTCCTCCACGTGCTCCAGAATGCGTGGGTTGTTCTCATCCATACTGAAGTAGGCCACACGGCAGTCGAGCTTGTGGCCCATTTGGTACACCAAATCGTCGTCGGCATTCAGCACAGCCCAACCATTTTTACGCACCGTACGGGGTAGCACGCCCTTCACAGCAGCCATTTCCTCCACGGTGTAAATATCACGCAGGCCCAAGTGATCGGCAGCTACGTTGGTGACAACGGCAATATCGCAGGAGTGGAAGCCCAACCCAGAACGCAGCATGCCGCCGCGGGCGGTTTCCAGCACTGCATAGTTCACGGTAGGGTCCCGCAGCACGAACTCGGCGCTTTGGCCACCGGTGCAGTCGCCTTTTTGCAGCTGCACGCCTTGGATGTAAATCCCGTCCGTGGTCGTGAAGCCTACCTTATAACCCTTTGAGGCCACCATGTGCGCAATCAGACGTGTGGTGGTGGTCTTGCCGTTGGTGCCCGTCACGGCAATGATGGGGATGCGGGTAGGCACACCGGGCGGAAACAGCATATCCACTACAGGCGCTGCCACGTTGCGCGGCAATCCTTCGGTGGGTGAAATGTGCATCCGAAAGCCGGGCGCGGCATTTACCTCAATCACGGCGCCGCGAGTTTCGTTGAGCGGCACCGCAATATCGTCGGTGAGCAGGTCGATACCGCAAATATCAAGGCCGATGGTGCCGGCCACACGCTCGGCCAGCAGCACGTTGTAGGGGTCTACCAAATCGGTCACATCGGTAGCCGTGCCACCGGTGCTGATGTTGGCTGTGCTTTTGAGGTAAATTGTCTGGCCAGCCAGCAGTACCGAATCCAGTGTCAGCTGCTGTGCCGCCAGGATATCCAGCGTGTGCTTATCGGCTTTAATAGCCGTCAGAACTTTCTCGTGGCCAATGCCGCGGCGTGGGTCGGTGTTGACTTGATCAATCAACTGCTGAATAGTGTGCGTGCCGTCGCCCGTTACGGCGGCGGGCGTGCGCTTGGCCGCAGCCACCAGCTTACCATTTACTACCAGCAACCGAAAATCGGCGCCTTCAATAAACTGCTCCACAATCACGGCGCGGGAGTATTCCTGCGCTGCTTTCAGGCCCATCACGGCATCCTCCCAATTCTGAATCTTGATGGTGGCGCCTTTGCCGTGGTTGCCATCCAGCGGCTTAGTCACAATGGGAAAGCCCAACTCGTTGATAGCATCCCGCAGACCCTCTTCCGAGTACACAGTGGTGCCGCGGGGCACAGGCACGCCCGCGTTCTTGAGCATGGCTTTCGTGCGGTTTTTGTTGCCCGCAATTTCTACACCCGCATTGCAGGTATAGGTAGTGGTAGTAGCCCAGATGCGCTTCTGGTTCACGCCGTAACCCAGCTGAATAATGTTGCTGTTCTCCAGCTGGATGTAGGGAATGTTGCGCGAAGCCGCCTCCGATACAATACTCTGCGTACTGGGACCGAAGTATTCTTCTTCCCGAATGTCGTGCAGCTCCGCCAGCATGGGCTTCAGATCCACCGATTGGCCTTTGCAGAGGGCGTCTAGTATTTCCACTGCGTATTCAGCGGCTTGGCGGCCAGCGCGCTCTTCGCGGTAAGCAAACACCACCATCTCCATCCCTGCTTCGTGCGCGGGGTAGGACTTGCCCCAATACACCGGCATGCCGGCCTGGCGCTGCAAGGCCAGTGCCATGTGTTGCAGTACGTAAGCCAACGGCTCACCATCAGCTAGCTGGTCGCGGGTGAGGGGCGGATGCTTGATAGCCTCGGCAGAATGGTGCGGATTGGGCATACCCAGGTTCGGGAATAGATCCGCTAGTTGTTCTGGTAACTCAGACACGCTATTCGACCAGGTGCCGGCCAACTCCCCAAAGTCAACTTTCATGACAATCAGGCGAGTGTGTTTAACAGACCAATAGCTAGGGCCGCGCATGGTGCGCAGGTCGACAATCTTCATACGATAAGCGTGGGTGAAAAACGGAGTATGCCCGCACTATACGCAAGACAAGGCCAGAAGGTAGGGATAATGTCGGGCTTACAGCTGGTTTTGCCGGAATAATTGCCCGGCTTTATCTTCTATCTACTTAGGTAGTAAAACGCAAAAAGCCCCGGTCGGGGCTAATCGACCGGGGCAAGCAAGCAAAACAGGAAGAGGTGACGGGCGGATTCGAACCGCCGTAGGAGGTTTTGCAGACCTCTACCTAGCCACTCGGTCACGTCACCGGATTGGGAGCGCAAACATACGCCAATAATTGACTTTTGCCAAATAGAAGCACTTCTTTTCTTGTCTTTATTCACTAAACTTCTGTATCATAGCAGGTTTTATTACGCACAAAAAAGCCCCGGATTGCTCCGGGGCTTCTTGTTTTCAACTTAGAAGGTCAGCTTACGCTTTGTCTTCTTTGTTGGCTTCATCATCCGAGTCAAGCAGGTGCTTGGCGCGGTCTACTACGTCTTCGGCAGCGTGCGTTACGGTGTCGATGGCGTCGGAAGCGGCTTTGGTTACGCGGGCAATCAGGCCCTCTTCTTCAGCGGGAGCTTCAGCTTCGGCAGGAGCCTCGGCAGCAGGGGTAGCCTTTTTGCCGGCTTGCGACTGCAACTTCTGCTCACCAGCCTCACGCTCCGAGCCCATCATCCGGTCACGCAGGGCGCTTAGTGCGTCCAGGTCACCCAGCGTTGATTTCTCAGCGGGCTGTGCAGTTGCCTTCTTCACGTCGGCAGCATTCGAAGTCGAAGCACCACCAGCCGTAGTTGGCGTCTTCTTCTTGAACTTGGAAGCACGGCTCTCCTCTTCTACCGACTGGTTGTACACAGCGGTGTGCGAGAGAACAATGCGACGGTCGTCCTTCGAGAACTCCACCACGCGGAAGTCCAGCGATTCGCCGTTCTCAGCCTGCGAGCCATCTTCTTTCTGCAACGACTTGGGGTAGGCGAAACCTTCGATGCCGTAAGGCAACTCCAGCACGGCACCACGGTCGTTCTTCTCGGTGATGGTAGCGCGGTGTACCGAACCAGGGGTGAATACCGTCTGGAATGTATCCCAGGGGTTTTCCTCCAGCTGCTTGTGGCCCAGGGCCAAGCGACGGTTAGACACGTCCAACTCCAGAACCAATACGTCCAGACGGTCGCCCACCTTCACCATTTCGGAGGGGTGCTTGATCTTCTTGGTCCATGACAGGTCCGACACGTGCACAAGGCCGTCTACACCTTCTTCCAATTCTACAAACAGGCCGAAGTTGGTCAGGTTGCGCACCAGGCCGTTGTGCTTGGTGCCCACGGCGTACTTCGTACCGAAGTCGCCACGAGTCCAT
The DNA here is from genome assembly GCF_014217645.1 of Hymenobacter sp. NBH84. Classification (NCBI taxonomy): domain Bacteria; kingdom Pseudomonadati; phylum Bacteroidota; class Cytophagia; order Cytophagales; family Hymenobacteraceae; genus Hymenobacter; species Hymenobacter sp. NBH84. The sequence goes on along the minus strand of NZ_CP043644.1, from coordinate 574,179 downwards.
GGGTCTTCGCTCAGCTGCTTGATACCCAGACTCATCTTGCGGTCTTCGCGGTCCAGCGTCAGAATCTGCGCTTCTACCACGTCGCCCTGCTTGATGAAGTCCTGCGGGTTGCGCAGGTGCTGGCTCCAGCTCATCTCCGAAACGTGGATGAGGCCTTCTACGCCAGGGATGATTTCCATAAACGCGCCGTAGTCAGCTACGTTCACGATGCGGCCCTTCACTTTCGAGCCTACGCCCATGTCCTCGGGCAGCGAATCCCATGGGTGGGGAGTCAGCTGCTTCAAGCCCAGTGAAATACGCTTCTTGGCTTCGTCGAAATCCAGTACTACCACGTTCAACTTCTGGTCGAGTTGCAGCACTTCCGAAGGATGTGCAATGCGGCCCCACGAGATGTCGGTAATGTGCAGCAGACCGTCTACGCCACCGAGGTCGATGAACACACCGAAGTTGGTCATGTTCTTGATAACGCCCTCCAGGATCTGGCCTTTCTCCAGGTTGTTGAGGATGGCTTCGCGCTGCTTCTCGAGGTCTTTCTCGATCAGGACTTTGTGCGAAACTACCACGTTGTCGAAAGCAGCGTTGATTTTCACTACTTTCACTTCCATGCGACGACCTACATAGATGTCGAAGTCACGGATAGGCTTCACGTCAATTTGCGAGCCGGGTAGGAAGGCTTCTACGCCGTCCAGGTCCATGATCAGACCACCTTTGGTACGACGCTTCACTACGCCTTCCAGAATGGTGTCATTCTCCAGGGCATCGTAAATGGCTTTCCAAGCCTGCTTGATCTTCGCCTTCTTGCGCGACAGGATCAGCTGGCCGTTAGCGTTTTCCTGCTCCTCAATGAACACTTCCACCTCGTCGCCGGGCTTCAGGTCGGGCAGGTCACGGAATTCTGACACGGGCACTAGTCCGTCGGACTTGAAGCCAATGTTCAGGATAACGTCGCGGTCGGTGATGCCTACCACTACGCCACGTACTACTTCTTCTTCCTGGACGGTCGTCAGCGTGTCGCTGTACATTTCCTCCATCCGGGTGCGCTCCTCTGCGGAATAGTTACCGCCGAAGCCGCTGGCTCCAACATTATCCCAGTCGAAGTTGTCTACTACTTCTGCCATATTAGCTAGTGGCCCTCCTATACACGTTCGGCGCAGGGCCCGCCTCCGAATCGCGTTTTTGCTTGATACACAGCGCCAAAGCGCCGGCCCACCACCCTGGCAGGGGCGCAAAGATACGGAAAGTTACGCGCAAGTAAAACAGGACATTATCTCGCATTTGCGCACCTAGTCCCCGTCTTCATCACACCGCTTGAATGATAACTTATGCAGGAAGTTAAGAAACTCCTGAAAGCTTTTTCCCAAATACACCGCATACTCGTCATCAAAGACATCCAACTCAACAAAATGTCCTGTCTCCTTTTCGATGGCATAAGTGAAAAGACTACCATTAGAGCCGATTAGCCAATAATAGTTGATAAAATGCTCTTCGTAATCTGCATCCTTCATCCACAACGCGTTTATATCGAGTGCATCTGCAACGGAGTAGAGCGAAAACCATCCTCTGCCCAACCAACCGCCACCACCATTATGCCTCGCTAGGAATTCTAGATAACTGGGTGGGTAATCAAAGTCCATCTTTGCTTTGAGGCGGGCTTGTTCCTCTTGCGTTGCTCCTACCTTGAACTCCGGCTCTGTTATCAGTTCCTCAAAGGTATTTTCTACCATTGCAGTCAGTTAGGTAATAGCGATAAAAACTCCTGCGCTGATAGTACCCGCACAGCAGCAAACTTAATCTTGATAAGTGCTTTAAAATGCGAATCCTCGGTAACTAAATAATCTGCTTGTCCAGTTACCGCGCAATCAGCAAACTTTTCGTCGTCCTGATCAGTCGGGATTAATTGGAACCGATAATGAGGAATGACTTCGCGGACGTTGCTAAAATTTTGCAGGGCATTGAGAAAGTTGGAGGCCACTTCTGGACTACTACGCAACCCTATTATCTCTTCATATTCAAGCAAAATACTGCTCGTTACTAATAATTCGTAGTGTTGCTGCTGTAGCGCTTCTATTATGGGTCGATAAATGGACCGACGGCTTATAGATACCAACAACACATTGGTATCGAGTACCACCTTCATGAAGCTTTACGACTGGAAGAACGCATCTTTTCACGCAGCCATTGTTGCATCGTTTCGGCTGTCCAGCCGTTTTCTTCCCATAGTGCATCCATAGCAGCGGTGGCTTTTTCCGCATAATACAACCCAATCAAATGGCGGATATCCGCTGCATCTTTGGCGGGTACCTGTACTGCTTCCGAAGCAGCATCGTTACTGTCAGCCTTAGCGGGTGAGTCACGTTCAGAAAGTTTTTCCAATAGCAACGCTTGTAATTGCTGCTCAGTAAGTTCAACTGAGTCAGGAAGTTGCACATGCAAAACGACAGTCTTCATAGCTAGAAATAAAAGAGAGTTGCGGCAAATACCGCAACTCTCCAAATATACAAAATCAGTGGATGGCTATGCCCGCCTACCCAACTCGCGCAAATGTGCCACGTGCGAGGCTACGGCGTAGCGCATTTTTGGATACTCATTATACGTGATGCCAAACTCCTCGCACACCTGCCGGATAATCTTGTTGAGGGCTGGGTAGTGCACATGGGAAATGGTAGGGAACAAGTGGTGCTCTACCTGAAAGTTGAGGCCACCAACCAGCCAGCTAAGTAGCTTGTTATCGGTAGCAAAGTTGGCCGTGGTCTTGATCTGGTGAATGGCCCACTCGTCTTCCAATTTGTTGGTGGTAGCGTGCGGCACTGGAAATTCGGCGTGCTCCACAGTATGAGCTAACTGAAACACGATGCTGAGGGTGAAGCCGGCTACGGCCATAAAGAGCAGGAACCCTACCAGCCAGCTTACAAACCCTACCATATAAATAGGGAGGGCCACAAACAGCGCCAGATGTAACGCTTTAAAGCCCCAGAAAACACCCTGGTCCGACGCGTTCATCTTCTTGATGGGCATCTCCCCAATTTTGCCCCGGAAATACTTCTGGTAATCCATGTAGAAAATCCAGGCGATGAACAGCAGGGCGTAGAAAAACCAGAAGTACAGGTGCTGGAAGCGGTGTAGGCTACGGCGTGGTTGGCCGGGGCTAAGGCGTAACCAGGGCTGCGCATCCAGGTCATCGTCCACGCCGTCGATGTTGGTGTACATGTGGTGGATGAGGTTGTGCTTCATATTCCACATAAAGCTGTTACCGCCCATTACATTCAGCGTAAACGCGGCAAACTGATTCACCCAGCGCTTTTTGCTGAATGAGCCGTGGGCGCCATCATGCATCACGTTGAAGCCGATGGCGGCGCCAATTGCACCCAGCAGCAAGCACTCTGCAACGGCCAGCCAGGTAGGCGGCGTCAGGAAAACCAGATGCACGTAGACTGCCACAAAAGCGGTAGTCAAAATCAGGGCTTTGATAAACAAGGAGTTGCCGCCTGTGGTAGCTTTGCCTGCCTCGGCAAAGTAGGCGTTGGTGCGACGCTTCAGCTCCTGATGAAAAGAGCGCGAAGCCGCGAATTTGGGTGCGTGCATGAAGAAAATGGGATAAACAGGAAAGCAAAGATACCTCTTCCTGCTGAGGGGACAGCAGGTGACTGTCGTGCAAAATTGCGTACCCTACCCGCCCAACCTGCATCGTACGCCGATAGTTCCTCTCCCCTACCCGCCGTATCTTTGCCGGGTGCTGACGACGAACTCACTGGAGCCCGAAACCCGCAAGATTATTCACCTCGACATGGACGCTTTCTACGCGTCGGTGGAGCAGCGTGATAACCCTGAATTGCGCGGCCGACCACTAGCAGTAGGTGGCGCCCGCGAGCGGGGCGTAGTGGCCGCGGCCAGCTACGAAGCCCGGAAGTTTGGCGTACGCTCGGCCATGCCCGCCACCACGGCCCGGCGCCTGTGTCCGGAGCTGCTGTTTGTGCCGCCGCGCTTTGAGGTATATAAAGGCGTATCGCGGCAGATTCACGCCATCTTCTCCGATTACACTGAGCTGATTGAGCCGCTCTCACTGGATGAGGCCTACCTCGATGTGACTCAGAACCGCTATAACCTACCCTCGGCCACACGCATTGCGGAGGAAATACGAGCGAAAATCTTGGCGCAAACGCAGTTGACGGCCTCAGCGGGCATTTCCTACAACAAGTTCTTAGCGAAGCTGGCGTCCGATTACCGCAAGCCCAACGGGCAGTTCGTCATTCGGCCGCACGAGGGGCTGGCGTTTGTGGAGCAGCTGGCAGTAGGGCAGTTTCACGGCATCGGGCGCGTGACGGCGGCGCGCATGGAGCAGCTGGGTATTCGTACGGGTTGGGATTTGCGCCAGCAGTCGGAGGCGTTTCTGCGGCAGCACTTCGGCAAGGCAGGCTCGCACTACTTTGCTATTGCGCGGGCCCAGGACCATCGCCCCGTGGTGGCCGACCGGGTGCGCAAATCCATCGGCGCCGAAACCACGTTCGCCCGCGACCTTACTACCCTACCCGACCTCACCGAACACCTGCAACCCTGCCTGGAAAAAGTCTGGACGCACTGCGAGCGAACCGGTCTGCGCGGCCGCACCGTCACGCTGAAAGTGAAATACGCCGACTTCCAACAGATTACCCGCTCCCGTAGCTTCCCTACCCCCCTGGCCGACGTAGCCACGGTGATGCGCATCAGCCACGAGCTGCTAACGGCCCTCCTACCCATGCCCAAAGGCGTGCGCCTGCTGGGCGTCTCGTTATCGGGGTTGGAAACGGAGGCCGATATGGTAGGGCGGCAGCTAGGATTGGGGTTGTAGTGAAAACGTAGGCGCGACCTTGCCCGGCTGCCATTTATCCAGGCCTGTTAAAACTTGCTTTACGGTGTAGCGCTTCGCTTCTTTAGCGGAGAGCTGGTGCGCCCACGCCACACGCTGCTGCGGCTGAGCACCGGCCCCAGTGCTGCGGTACTCGAGGTAGGAGGCCGTTTTTTCGTTGTCCGGATTTTTCCAGTTGTCCCAGCCTGCCGGGCGAATGTGCCGGCCCATTTCTGTGTAGAGGTAGGCCACACGGGCATGGGGCCGCCACGGCCGCCCCAGCGACACATTGGTTGCCAGCGTAGAATCGGCCAGTAACCGACAGTGCAGAAAAACGAAGCCGTAGGGCTGTCCTTCCGGCGTGGAAGCGGCCGTGATGTGGGAGTTTTTCTTGCTGACGATGGTGCACTGCTCAAACACCGCCGTGCTGGCACCAAAGATGAAATCGGTAGTGCCCTCAATGGTGCAGCGGTAGAAGTACTGCCGGGTATGACCAGCCGCTAGAAACAAAGTATCCTGGTCGCCGAGGATGCGGCAGTTACGGAATACGCATCGGTCGGCCTCTACGTGCAGCGCCACAGCCTGACCCGCCGTACGGCCCGCCGTGTTCTGAAACGTAATGTTTGCGGCCTCAAAATCATTGCCCTGAATCAGCACCGAATGCGAGGAGTAGGTATCGATGCCGTTACTACCCGAATGGTCGTCGAACGTGATAATGGTAGTAGCGGGGTCGTCGCCGAGTAAGGAAATATGGGTTTTGAGGGTAGGCACCACCAGTTTTTCGCGGTAGATGCCGGGCTTCACATGAATCACTACCTGCTGCTGCGACTGGTTGGGCACAGCATTCACGGCTTCCTGAATGGTGCGGTACGTGCCGCTGCCGTCCGATGCCACCGTTATCAGGCTAGGGGCTACGGCATGGTGTTGCGCCCACGCGCCTACCCGCAGCAACAGCAACAAGCTAAGTACGACGCAGAGTATCTTATGATGCATAGCCAGTGATAACGTAACCTTAGTCCTGGGTAGGGTCCCAGCCCCGCAGCACGGTAGCCAGGGTGTACTGCCGGGCCTCCTGCTCGGTGAGCACATGCGCCCACGGCACACGCTGTTTGGGCGCGGCGCCAGGGCCAGTGCTTTGGTACTCGGCGTAGTAGGCGGTGCGCTTGTTTTCCTCCTTGCCCCACGGGTCCCAGCCTTCCAGCTTAATGAAGTTGCCCAGCTCGCAGTGCAGGTACACGGTTTTGGCGTAGGAGCGCCACGGGCGACCCAGGGCGTAGCTGTTGGCGGGGGCGTTGCCAGTCAGGCGGCAGTGGTTGAGCACGTAGCCGTAGCGGGTGGTATCGGGGGTAGAAGCAGCCGTGACGAAGGAGCCGCCTTTCTTGCAGAAAATCTCGCAACGCTCGAACCACGCCGTGCTGGAGCCAAAGATAAAATCGGTGGTACCCTCGATGTAACAGTCCTGGTAATACTGCCGGCTACCGTAACCGTAGGTGTAGAGCGTATCCTGAAACCCCAGAAAGCGACAGTTCTTAAACCGGGCTTTGTCGCCGGCTACCCACACGGCCACGGCCTGCCCCACCGGCCCCGACGAGTTCTGAAACGTCAGGTTCTCAGCCGAAAAATCGGTACCAAAGACATAGATGCTGGCCGAGCCCGAGGTACCCTTGTCCTCGCCGAAGCGGTTCTTTTTCTGATTGTAGTCGTCGTAAGTGAGGATGGTAGCGCGAGCATCCTCCCCAATGAAATGGACGAGATTTTTAGTACCCGCCAGCACCAATTTCTCTTTGTAAGTGCCCTTTTTGATGAAGATAGTGGTGACTTTCTTCCGAAAATCCGGCACGGCATCAATAGCGGCCTGCACCGTGCGGAACTGCCCGCTACCATCTTGCGCCACCACGAAATCGTAGCCAAAGGCCCGTTGGGTTAGCAATGCGTTGAATAGGCAGAACAGTAAAATCAGGTGCTTCATGGGGTAGTGGGTTGCGTATCGGGGCCTTTGGTGGGGGGCACCGCGTTTTTGGGTAGGGGCCGGGCCAGGTGGTCGGCCAGTGGAATGCGCTGCGCTTTCAACTCACTCACCACGAGTTGCGCCATTTTGCGGGCGCCCAGCTCCGAGAAGTGTGTGTTGTCCTGGCGACCGTAGGGGTAATTGGGGTGGTCGCCGGGCGCGAGTTGCAGAAAGAGCAGCTTGCTATTTTCTTCCCCAAACTGCTGCAACAGGTCCCGGCTCATCCTGTCGAGGTCGATGAGCGGCACTTTTTGCGCCTTAGCCACCTCCGCCGTCACAGCCGAGTAAGCTACGTGGGTTTCCTGCTGCTTTCCCTGCGTGAATTTGCGGCGCGTGACGGGCGTAATCAGCACCGGATACGCCTGTTTGCGGCGCGTCTCAGCCACAAATTTCAGCAGGTTTTTGCGGTAGTCGGCGGGTGAGGTGTAGCGGTCGGGGTAATTTTCGGCCTCGTCGTTGTGCCCGAATTGAATGAATACGTAGTCGCCGGGTTGCAAGGCTTCTACAATGGGCTGCCAGCGGTTTTCTGCCAGAAACGTACGCGTGCTGCGGCCATTCTTGGCATGGTTGGCCACTACAATTGTCGAGTCGAAGAAAGTAGGCAGCGGCATACCCCACCCGGTTTCCGGGAAAGTCTGCGGTATTTTCTGGGCGATGGTAGAATCACCAATCAGGTAGACGGTGGTTCTGTGGGTAGGCGGCAGCCGAAAGGCAAGTAGCCCCAGCAGGACCAAAAGCCCAATGCTTTTCATGTATGACATACGGTGGTCTTTCTATACGTTTATGTTCTCTACCCTACCGCGCCTGCGCATCCACGGTCTTCTTGGATTCGCGCTGCACAATACGGTCAGCCAGTTCCATCTTCAGCGCCCGAATATCGGCCAGTACCAGCTCGGCCATTTTGCGGGCGCCCAGCTCCGAGAAGTGCGTGTTGTCTTCGCGGCCATCAGGATAATTAGGGTGCTCACTAGGCGCCAGGTGGTTGAATAGCAGCTTGCTATTTTCTTCTCCAAACTGCTGCAACAGCGCCTGACTTTCGCGGTCCAGATCAATGAATGCCACTTTTTGCTCTTGCGCAATGGTCCGCACCAGGGCCGAGTAGGTGTCGTGTGTGCCTTCAATCTTGCCATTTGCGTCGAACTTGCGGCGCGCTACCGGCGTGAGCAGCACGGGCGTAGCCTTGCGGGCGCGGGTTTCGGTGATGAAGCGTACTAGGTTGGCGCGGTAGTCGGCTTCGGGTGTGTAACTTTTCTTCGTCGGCACCTCGTCGTTGTGGCCGAACTGAATAAATACGTAGTCACCTTCTTTAAGCGCGGCGGCCACGGGCTGCCAGCGGTTTTCGGTGAGGAAGGTTTTGGTGCTGCGCCCGTTTTGCGCCCGGTTGTCCACGGTCACGGTTTCGTCAAAAAACACCGTAAACGGCATTCCCCAACCCGTTTCGGGGTAGGCCTTGCGCTCCTTGATCGACATAGTAGAGTCGCCGACCAAATACACGGTGATGTTCTTTTTGGGCGGCCCAAAGGCCAGCAACGCCAGCAGCAATACGGCTCCCGCGAGCCGAAACAACGGATGATTCATAGGTGGGAGATGGGTAGGACGAAGTACATACTACCGGTTTGCCCTACCTTTCCCAAGCAGCACGCCGCTTTTTTCTACGGGAACGTTGCCAAACGCAGTATTTTAGCGCACCCTGTGTCCCAGGGGCTATGGATCGGTTTCATACCAACGTCCCGGTGTCTAGCCTAGGGCTTCAGACTTGGGACACAGGATGTGCAAAACAGCCTACCCTGCCCTTACCCTCGTATAGCCAACAACCCTACCCGAGCCATTATGCCCGATTCCAGATACGATGCCGTAGTAGTTGGCTCCGGCCCCAATGGCCTGGCCGCCGCCATTACGCTCCAGCAAGCCGGTTTGTCAGTGCTGCTGATTGAAGGCAAGAGCGAGTTGGGCGGTGGCCTGCGCACGGCCGAGCTGACGCTCCCCGGTTTCCGCCACGACATTTGCTCGGCCATCCATCCGCTGGCTGTTGGCTCGCCTTTCTTCCAAACCCTACCCCTAGCCCATTACGGCCTGAAATATCTCACGCCACCCGTAGCCGCCGCCCACCCCTTCGATGGTGGCACGGCTGCCGCGGTCTATAACTTCCTGGCCGATACAGCGCGCCACCTGGGCCAGGACGAGCAGCGCTACCGCCAGCTCCTGGAGCCACTGATAGCTAGCTGGCCCGCCATTGCCAACGACGTGCTGGCTCCGCTGCATTTTCCTAAACATCCGCTCCAGATGGCACAGTTTGGTGCGCCGGCCATGCTACCGGCCTCCGTGCTCACCAGCTATTTTCAGCAGAAAGAAGCGCGGGGCTTGTTTGCCGGGATGGCCGCCCACGCCATTCAGCCGCTCAGCAACCTCACTACCTCGGCTATTGGCCTGGTATTGTTGATAGCGGCCCACCGCGGCGGCTGGCCCCTACCCCAGGGCGGCTCGCAGTCCATTGCCGATGCGCTGGTGGCGCACTTCCGGGCGCTGGGCGGCACCGTGGAAACCGGCACTTTCGTACGCTCCCTCGACCAACTGCCCCAAGCTCGCACAGTGCTGCTCGACGTGACGCCCACACAGCTGTTGCAGATAGCTGGTCACAGTCTGTCCGCTGTATACCAGTGGCAGTTGCGGCGCTACCGCTACGGCATGGGCGTGTTCAAAATCGATTGGGCCCTGGATGCTCCTATTCCCTTCACCGCCCCCGAGTGCCGACAAGCCGGCACTATTCATCTGGGAGGCACCCGCGAGGAAATTATTGCCGGTGAACGGGCCACCTCCCAGGGCCACCACGTCACGCGGCCATTTGTGCTATTGGCCCAGCAAAGCCTCTTCGACCCTACCCGCGCCCCAGCCGGTAAGCACACGGCCTGGGCCTATTGCCACGTGCCCAACGGCTCCCGCATCGATATGACGGCCGCCATCGAGCAACAAGTAGAGCGCTTCGCCCCCGGCTTCCGTGACCGGATCATCGGCCGCCACACCTTCGATACGGCCCAAATGGAAGCCCACAACCCCAACTACGTGGGCGGCGACATCAACGGCGGCGTGTTGGACATTGGCCAACTTTTCACGCGCCCGGCCCTACGTGCCTCCCCCTACCGCACGTCCGCCAAAGGGCTCTACCTGTGTTCCTCGGCTACCCCTCCCGGCGGGGGCGTGCACGGCATGTGCGGCTACCACGCCGCCAAGCAAGCGCTGCATGATGTATTTCAGTTATCGGCTGCGCCGTTGCATGAAGGGTAGGGCGCTGTACGTCAATAATGTAGAGCCTAATGTATTTCTGTTTGCTTGAACTATGTTTTTAAAGCTAACATTAATACTTTTCAATAATATCATTATTACGTATAGTTGATATTTTGTTTTTTATTTTTTCGATTTATGCTATAGACTGCTCCTGCTATCAATCCGACCAATCCGCCCAGATAACTAAAATTGTGCATTGATCCAACTGCTATAAAATTATTTTTATCAACTAAATTATCAGGCAACCACCAATTTACTCCAACCTCTGCCAAATAAATTTTTCCGTACACAAGACCGATAAGCCCGATAGCAAAAGCAGTAATAATAGTTATCATCATTGATTTCATAGTCACATAAAACATTCGCTTACTATCTTTATGAATAAGCCCAACAAGTCCAAGAATTAAACCAATTGACAAACCCATCCACCAAGTTGCCATAAACCCAACAGCAGAAACCTCAAATCTTGGATTAGGAAAAATTGCTTCATTTCCCATATCCATAAGTCCAAATTGATAAAATTTAAACTTTGTATAGTACTCAGGTGAAATTGTATAAGTCAACTGGTCGTGCACAACACCGTAAAGGCCTCCAACTAAAGAAGCCATAGATACGATTAATACCAATGTAAAAAGTTTTTTCAAAATTTTGTTATTAACGTATTAAAAAAAATTAGCATTATCAACACATATTTCAAACCAATATTTATAAAAGCACAATACAATCTGTGATACACAAATAATATATATATTTTTAACAGCGTTAATATTAATTTATTTGTAGAACAATAACATATATATGTTAATAAACAAACAAAAAGCCTGACCATTCGGTCAGGCTTTCTATATAAACAACAACCGCTTACGAACTAGCTTTCGTCAGTACTTCTACCATTTCCTCCGAGATGCCGGTGGTGCTGAAGCCGCCGTCGTGCATGAGGTTTTGCATGGTCACGTAGCGCGTGAGGTCCGAGAACAGCGAGATGCAGTAGTCGGCGCAGGCTTCGGCGGGAGCGTTGCCGAGAGGCGAGAGCTTGTCGGCGTAATCGTAGAACGCGTCGAAACCGCTGATGCCGGCGCCAGCTGTCGTCTTGGTAGGCGACTGCGAGACGGTGTTCACGCGCACTTTTTTCTGCTTACCCAGGCGCTGGCCGTAGCTGCGGGCAATGCTTTCGAGCACGGCTTTGGCCTGCGACATATCGGTGTAGTCGAGGAAAGCGCGCTGGGCGGCGATGTACGACAAGGCTACCACCGAGCCCCACTCGTTGAGGGCGTCCTGCTTCTCGGCCACGTGCAGCATCTTGTGCAGCGACAGCGCCGAGATGTCCAGCGTCTTCTGGAACCAGTCGTAGTTCAGCTCGCCGTAGTGCTTGCCCTTGCGGATGTTCGGCGACATGCCGATGGAGTGCAGCACGAAGTCAATCTTACCGCCCAGTTGCTCCTGCGCACCCGAGAACAGCTTTTCCAGGTCTTCCACCGAAGTAGCATCGGCCGGAATGATGGGGGCGTTGCACTCCTCGGCCAAGGCGTTGATTTCGCCCATGCGCATAGCCAGCGGGGCGTTGGTCAGCACGAAGCGGGCGCCCTCGGCGTGGGCTTTCTGGGCCACTTTCCAGGCAATTGATTTTTCGTTGAGGGCGCCGGAGATAATGCCGACTTTGCCAGCGAGTAGATTAGGCATGAGGTGAAGTTGGGTAGTATGAGGATTCAGAGTACAAAGGAGGTAAAAAAAATAAGAACGTCATGCTGAGCCTGTCGAAGCATCTCTACCGTGAGTAATTAACTACTATCAGTAGAGATGCTTCGACAAGCTCAGCATGACGTTCAAGACTTCACCAGTCCACCGCCTACCCTACCAATTCCTCGCCGCGCATGGCCAGCAGCTCGCGGGCGCTCTGGAAGGCGTATTCGCTGGGGTTGGCGCCGGAAATCATCTGCGCAATTTCGCGGATGCGTTCCTGCAACGTTAGCTCCCGGATGCGGCTGATGGTACGGTCGGCGCGGTCTTCCTTGTACACGAAGTAGTGCGAGTCGCCGGCGGCAGCCATTTGCGGCAGGTGCGAAATGGCAATCAGCTGGTGCTTCTTGGCCATTTGCTGCATCATGCGCCCTACCTTCACCGCAATTTCTCCACTGATACCGGTGTCGATTTCATCGAACACGATGGTGGGCAGGGCCGTTTTATCGGCCAGCATGTACTTGATGCACAGCATCAACCGCGAGAATTCACCGCCCGATGCGGCTTTGCTCAGCGTTTGGGGTTGGGCACCTTTGTTAGCCGTGAACAGAATGCTTACCACGTCGATACCGCTGGTGGTGGGCTGGCCCACGCTGTGCTGCACCACAATGCGCGAGTTAGGCATGCCCAAATCGGCGAGCAGAGACGCCAGCTCCTTCTGAAACTTGGGGAAGCTGCGCTGGCGCTGCTCCGAGAGCTGAGCCCCTCGGCGCGTTACGGTGGCTAGCGCCCCTTCGGTATCCCGGCGTAGTCGGCTGATTTCCTTATCCAGATTCAGCACCGAACCTACTTTTTCGCGCAATTCTTCGCGCACCTCTAACAGTCCTGGCAGGTCGCGCACCTGGTGTTTGCGCTGCAAATTGTAGAGGCTAGTAAGGCGGCCTTGCAGCTCGTCGATGCGGGCCGGGTCGCCCTCGGTGCGGCGTTCGGCGGTTTCTACCTCGTCGGCAATGTCGTGCAGCTCAATTAGGCAGCTATCGAGGCGCACTTTCAGGTCTTTGAACGCGTCGGCGTAGGTTGAAACCTGGCCGAGTAGGCTGGCAGCTTCCTTCATGCTGCCGGTGGCGCAGTACTCGCTTTCGGTGAGGGCCTGCAAGGCCTGCGTCAGCTTGAACTTGATTTCCTCGGCGTGCTCCAGCTGTTTTATTTCTTGCTCCATTGCCTCCTGGTCTTCCGTATCGAGGCGGGCTTCTTCCAGCTCATTCAACAAAAAACTGTTGTAATCCAGCTCTTTATTGGCCTGTGCCACTTGGCTTTCCACGCTTTTGAGGTCGGCTTCCAGCTTGCGGTACTGGCGGTAGGCGGTGCCATACTGAGCGCGGGTAGGCACTAGGCCGGCGTACAAGTCTAGCAGGTTGAGTTGAAACACCGCGTCGCCAAGCAGCAGCGTATCGTGCTGGGAGTGAATGTCCATCAGGTTTGCCCCGATTTTGCGAAGAGCATCCAGTGTCACCGGCGTATCGTTCACAAACGCCCGCGATTTGCCGGCCGGACTAATCTCGCGGCGCAGGATGCACTGCGCGTCATAGTCCAGATCTTCCGCCTCGAAGATGTCCTGCAACTGGTAGCCGCTAATGTCAAACTGCCCTTCAATCACGCACTTTTTAGCCGTGTCGAAGAGCATTTTAGAATCGGCGCGGTTGCCGAGCAGCAGCCCAATAGCGCCCAGCATGATGGATTTGCCGGCGCCGGTTTCGCCGGTAATGATATTCAGCAGAGCCGAAGGCTGTAGCTGCAATTGCTCAATGAGAGCATAATTCTTAATGCGCAGATCAACTAACATGGGAGTAGATAGAAGCTGGAAAGGTGGGCCAGTCGGGCTATCAGCAGCTCAACCAGTAGAGTTCGACTAGGCTTTCTTCATGCAAAAGCCCGCAATCAGCTAATAAAATTAGCTGATTGCGGGCAACTTACAAGAGCTCACCAATTTTTTTAGTAGAAAATACTGATTTTCCTCCCATCGGTCATTTTGACCACAGGGAGAAATCTCGCGTGCTGACGGAAGTATACAAATTACTTGAATGCGTCAGCAGCCAAAATTTCTCCTTGTGGTCGAAATGACGTTTTGCTTATTCTACCTCCTACCGCAAAATAGCTTGATACTTAGCCGTATTTGTCGGGTCAATTTCGCCGAGCATATTTACTACCTGCTGTTTCTGCTGTGGGTCCTGGCTGGTACGAAAAATATTGGCGATTTCGTCGGATTTCGTATCGAAGAAGGAGCGCGCCACCAGCGTGCCCGGCCGCCGCAACACAGCTGCCTGAATACCCGTCAGGGCCGTTAGAATGCTGGCGCGGGCGTCTTGGGGCTTCTCGATAAAGACGTCCATACCCTGCCGGTAGTAGGCGTATGAACCCGTACGGAATGCCTCAAGCTGAGGATCTTGCAGGTTCGTGAGCAGCCAGTAACGGTTGCGTGGTTCCCCATCCTTCCATCCGCCATCCGACTCGTTGGTGACCGTCTGCGACGCGGCCGCCAACAGAATATTGCGGGCTCGGTCGTAGTAAGGCGTGCCGCCCAAACGGGCAAAGCTGTCCTGATCCATGCCGATGACGATGTAGGCGTAGAAGCTCAGCAGCGACGATAGATTGCCTACAAAGGTGTTTTCCGAGAAATCCAGTGGATTTTGAGGTGAGTAGTTGAACAGCCACCCCCGGTCGGAAATCGACATAACGTTGGTTTCGTAACCGGTGCCGTACACAGGGCGCGTGGTAATAATGCGCACGGTGGCCGTGTAGGTGCCCGTCTGCGGAATCCCCGTTAGTCCCACGAAAAACTTACACCGGATTTTTTCCTCTGGTCGATAGGTCTGGTTGGTCCAGGCGCGGGTATTGAGGAAGTTCTGGATGTCGTTCTGCATTTGCAGCACGATTTGCTGATCCGATACCGTAACGTTTTCCGTCGTCACGCGCACATCAGCTAGCAGCTCCTGTGCCTGCGCTACCGATGTGCACAGGCAAGCAAGCAACAACAAACACAGCGACAGTAGTTTACGCGTATTGAGCATAACGAGCAAGCACAAACTGAACAATATCCTGCGCCACGGCAGATTTAGGTAGTAAGTCCGACGTCGTGACCACGCCATCGGCCGTGAGCAGGGTTACTTTGTTGGTATCGTGGCCGAAACCAGCCCCGGCATCGCGTAGGGAGTTGAGCACCACCACATCAAAGTTTTTGCGGCGAAGCTTTTCCAGCGCGTGCGCCTGCTCGTTATTGGTTTCCAACGCAAAACCCACCGAAAATTGTTCAGCGCGCTTGGTTTCTCCCAGCGTAGCCGCAATATCCACGTTTTTGACCAGCGTGAGCGTGAGCGTATCACCGGCTTTCTTGATTTTTTCGGGGGCTACCTCGGCGGGACGGTAGTCGGCCACGGCAGCCGCAAACACCCAGATCTGCGCTGTGGGTGCGGCCTCGGCGGCGGCGGCATACATCTGCGCAGCGGTTTCTACTCGCACCGTCTGGATGGCTGGGTGGGTAGGCACAGGCAGGGCCGTGGGACCACTCACTAGTGTAACGGTGTGCCCAGCTGCTGCAAAAGCGTCAGCCAGCGCGTAGCCCATCTTGCCCGTCGAGCGGTTGCCGATAAACCGCACAGGGTCCATCGGTTCGTAGGTAGGGCCGGCAGTGAGCAGGATATTCAATTAAAAATTATGAATTAAAAATTATGAATCCTCTCTGTCATCCTGAGCGGAGCGAAGGACCTTATCACACTAGAACAACTCGTCCCCGAGTCATTTCAGAGTTAACGTACAGTCCTTGTCGATTGGCTCCTTCTCTTTTGGAAAGGGAGCCGGGGGTGAGACGCAACAATATAACGAACCTATACACTGACTCCGAATGTGCTCCAACGTGAGAAGGTCCTTCGCAAGCTCAGGATGATAGAGCAAACAACTACCCCCTCTTACTCGAAAAACCGTTCTAGCTCCGCTACAATTTCTTCGGGCTCCAGCATGCGGCCGGGGCCAGAAAGGCCGCTAGCTAGTTCGCCGCTGGGCGAGTCGAGTACGTGGTTGCCGTAGCTACGCAACGCCGTTAAGTTGGCTGTTACAGCTGGGTGCTGGTACATATCCAGGTCCATGGCGGGGGCCAGAAACACGGGGCAGCGCGCTGAGAGGTAGGCAGCATCCAGCAGCGAGTCGCAGAGGCCATGGGCAAAATGGCCGATGGTGTTGGCCGAGGCCGGGGCTACCAGCAGCACATCGGCCCACAGGCCCAGGTGCACATGGTTGTGCCACTCGCCGGCCCGTTCATCTTTCAAAAAGCCCTGTAATACTGGCTTCTTGGAGAGCGTACCCAGGGTGAGCGGCGTCACAAAAGCCGAGGCCGAAGCGGTCAGAATTACCTGCACTTCGGCCCCGGCTTTCACGAGTAGCCGCACCAACGCGGCCGATTTATACGCGGCAATACTCCCGCACACGCCCAGCAGAATCTTACGGTTATGCAGTGCCATGCGCGGGGAGACAACTACTCGTTTTCGAGCAGGTTGCCGTCGTTGTCAACTTCCGGCGTGCGGAAATATACCTTGCCTTCCAAAAACTCCTCGATAGCGAGGTTAGTAGGCTTAGGCAAACGCTCGTAATGCTTGGAAATCTCAATCTGCTCGCGGTTTTCGAACACTTCTTCGAGGTTGTCAACCGTGGTAGCAAATTCAGCCAGCTTGCCGTTCAACTCTTCTTTCAGCTTCACCGACAGTTGGTTGGCACGCTTCGAGATGATGGCAATAGACTCGTACACGTTGCCGGTGTCTTGCGCGAACTCCGACATGTTGCGCGTCACGATGGAGGGAGAAACGTTATTCGGAACTTTCATATACAGGTATCTTCAGAATCTGGAAAATTTCTTTTGGGGTGGGCGCTGCCTAGTTGGTGGAAGCTGAAGCCGCCGTTTTCTCGGTGGGTTTCAGCCGAACCAGCTCTTTTTGCGCGAAGTCATACATATTCTCGGCGCTCTTGAGGTTGCGGCTACTAGGGTAGGCGTCGATGAATTGTTGGTAAAAGGCTACGGCCTCCAGGTACCGTTCGCGCTGCTTGTTTTCCACGCTTTCCTTGGCCAGGTTGAATTGTGATTCCAACTTCAGGTAAGCTGCGTCCTCACTATATACCGAACCGGGGTACTGCTGTTGAAAGTTGCCCAACGCCACCACTGCCGATTGGTAATAGCGCAGCTGTTGGTACAGCTTAGCACCCTGAAACGCTTTGTTTTCCAACTTCTTCTGCAACTCCTGCGACATATTTTCCACCTCGGGGCGGAATGTGCTTTCGGGGTAGCGGTTCAGGAATTCCTGGATGCTCTCGTTGGCCGACAGCGTGTTGGTCTGGTCCAGCTCGTACTCGGGCGAGTCACGAAACAGCGACTTGGCATGCAAAAACATAGCTTCCTCGGCGTACTGCGAGTTGGGGTATGTTTCGTAGAACGACTTGAAGTAATACGCGCTCAGCACGTAGTTGCTCTGCTTGAAGTTCGTATTGGCGAAGTAGAATTGAGCCTTTTCTGCCTCTGGGCGGCCTTTCAGCAGGGGTTGCAGTTCTTCCAGCAGCGTGCCGGCCTTGAAGTAGTCACCCTCGTTGTAGTACTTGATGGCGGCTTCGTATTTTTTGTTCACGTCGTTGCTCTTGAGCAGCTTTTGGTAGCCGCTGCACGAGCCGAGCAGCAAAGCGCTCAGAAGCAGAACAAAGAAGGCGGTAGGGCGAAACACAGACATGGATAGCATGAAGAACGCAAAGATAACGGATTAGCCGCCCGAATCAAAGGCAGCACAGGGCGAGATACTTACCGGGAAGCTGGCTTGCCGGTGGCTACCGGCGCTTTACGGTTTGGAGCAACGGGCCGGGCCTTCGGCGCAGTTTTCTGTTTCTTAGATTTGGACTTCGCTTTTGCTTTGGGCTTGGCGGGCTTCCCAAACTGCCGCCCTAACACTTGCTGGCGGGTAGGCCGTTCCGTGGCGCGCCACTGAAAACCTTTCAGCTTGCGGTCCTCGTCTTTTAGCTCATGGGGCGGAATGAAACTAGCATCGGGGTTGGTGTAGTAGGTGACTTTGGGAGCTTTTTTACCCTCCGTGAAGCGCAGGGCCATGGAGGCACCTACCGCTTTGTTCATGCCCGTGAGGGCGGTATCACCATCAAGAGCAAAGTAGAGGCTCTCGGCGTTGCCAAGCACCGTAATTTTTTTCAGTTTGCTGTCCGCAAAGTAGGCCACCATGTTGCGGCCCTTCACTTGATTATAGTTCAGCAGGGTGTCTTCGGCAATACTGAATGCATTGGCATACAGGCGCATCTGGTCAATTTTGCCGTTGCGCAGCCTGATTTCCATACTATCGGAGGTGAGCTGGTTTTGCTCCTGCCACAGAATAGGTTTCTTGTTGAGGTAGATAACCGAATCCTGCCGGTCGTAGGTCAGCGAGTCGCAGGCGCCTTGCAAGTCGTTACGGAAGATCTTGGCCCTGGGGTAGACATACAACACACTAGCATTGAGTTGCTTTTGAGTAGGCGGCAGCGGCGCTGTGGTTTGAAAACGAATGCCGGGTTTAGGCTTGGATGGCGGCGGCGGGGCTGGCCTACCTTCCACGCTGATCAGCGTATCACCCGCTACGTAGAGCGTGTCCTTGCCGGAGATATTGCGCATCACGGGTGAGCCGTACACCTTGGCTTTGCCCAGCGCCCGCCAGTAGCGCCCCACATCACCCCGAATCACGAGGTTGTCCTTTTTGGAGGTCATCGAGACGTGGCCAGTGGCAATGCCGTAGCTAGTGTTTTCGTCGTACACCAGCTTATCGCCGCCCAGCAGGTAGTCGGGCGTTTCTATTTTAGCATTCTTCTGAAAGTCAGCTACTTTCGTCAGAGTATTGTACGTACCGTTTTCGGCATAGAGCGTGCGGTTCAACTTATCGATGATGCGGGTAGGACCAAAGAAGTACACCACCTTCGATAGGGTATTGTACTGCAAGGTGTCGCTGCGTATCTCGTTGCTTTTCGTGACCACGTGCACGTTGCGCCGAAAGCTGAACACTTTACTGTCCGTGTTGTAATAGCCAAACTGACTATCGAGCGTGTTTTCGGGGTCTTGGAGGTGGCCGCCGGTGCTGTAGTAAGCCAGATTTTTAGTTAAGTCGTAGTCTAGCAGGCTGGTGGTGAGTGTCATGCGCGGGTCGCGCATCACCACGTTGCCGGTCATGCGAGCCGTGCGGGCGTTGCCGTCGTAGAAACCTTTGTCGCCGGTGATGGTCACGGTGTCATTCTGCACGATGCGCACGTTGCTGAACGCATCTATGGTATTGCGCTCGAGATACTGGTAAGCCGAATCGCAAAATAGCAACGTGGTGCCCTGCTTGAAGCGTACGTTACCCAGCAGCTTACGGATTTTAACGCCGTTGAACTCGCCGCCCACAAACTCATCGGTACCTAGCAGCTCTACGGGCGGGTTCTTGCCGGTAGTAACGGGCTTGGCAGCCGGTGTTGCCGGGCGTTGCGCCCAGCTAAAAAGGGGCGCCAACAGCAGAAAAAAGAGAAAAACGGATTTCGGGAACGACATTTCGGCGCAAAGGTACGGAAGGTCGGTTGCTAACGGTCATCTTTGCAGAATAGTGCTTTTTTGTTGTTCCTATTAGAACGTCATACTGCTCCATCTGTCATCCTGAGCGGAGCGAAGGACCTTATCACGTCGAACGAGTCATAACAACGATTATCGTTCGACGTGATAAGGTCCTTCGCTCCGCTCAGGATGACAGACTTATAAGATGCCATGACGCCCCTACACCCTACCTCATGCTCGACCAGATTCGCCAATTCATTCTCGATAACGACCTCTTCTCCCCTACCACCGATATCGTGCTCGTAGCCGTGAGCGGTGGGCAGGACTCGGTAGTCCTACTCGATGTGCTGCACCGCCTGGGCGTACAGATAGCGGTGGCGCACTGCCACTTCGGCCTGCGCGGCGACGAGGCCGACGCCGACGAACAATTTGTGCGTAAGCTGGCTAAGCAGTACGAAGCGCCCTACTTCGCAGAGTTTTTCCAGACCAAGACTTTTGCCCAGCAGGAAGGCATTTCGACGCAGATGGCCGCCCGCGCCCTGCGTTACGCATGGTTTGAGCAGGTGCGGCAGCGCGAGGGATATGCCTGCATCGCCACGGCTCACCACCAGCGCGACGCCGCCGAAACCATGCTGCTCAACCTCACGCACGGCACGGGCCTGGCGGGTTTACATGGCATTCCGGCCAAGAGCGGCCACGTAGTGCGCCCCCTCCTACCCATCGACAAGCCCGCGCTGTTCGACTACTTAGTGGAAAACCGCCTGATCTGGCGCGAAGACGCCAGCAACGACTCGCCCGTGTACCAGCGCAACCGCCTGCGCCAGGAGGTGCTGCCGGTGCTGCGCGACATCAACCCCAACCTCGACCAAACCCTGCAAATCACCGCCGAGCGGGTAGGCGGCGCCGAGGAAATCGTGCGTCGCTACGTGCAAGACACGGCCGCTGAAGCCCAGCACACCGAAAACGAGGTAACCTACCTGCGTATCGACACGCTGCGGAAAACGGCGGCCACGGCGCTGGTGCTGCACGAGCTGCTGCGGCCGTTTGGGTTTTCCTACCTCGTGGTGAAAGATATTGTGGCGGCGTTCGGCGCCGAGCCAGGCCGGCAATTCGACTCGCCTACCCACCGCCTAGTGAAGGACCGCGAGCAACTAGTGATTACGCGCCGCAACCTGGGCAACTTTGGCACGCACCAGATTGCAGCCGGACAGGAAACACTGAAAATCGACGGGCTGCACCTGCGGCTGGTGCTGCACGAGGCCGAGGACTTTGCCCTACCCCGCGCCAAAAACCAGGCAGCCCTAGATGCGGATAAGCTGAAGTTTCCGCTCGTGGTGCGCCGCTGGCAAGAGGGCGACTGGTTTATGCCTATCGGCATGAAAGGCAAAAAGAAGCTCTCGGATTTCCTGATTGACCAAAAAATTCCTCTAAACCTGAAGGACGACGTGCGCGTGCTGGTATCCGGCGACGGTAAGATTGCCTGGGTGATTGGCCTGCGGCCCGACGAGCGGTTTAAGGTGACGGAGGAAACCCAGAGCGTGCTGGCAGTACAGCGGATGTAGGGGCGCGTGGCACACGCTCATCGTTGCTGACGCTTGCCGAAACGCAACACGATTTCGGCCAATATCTGTCGTTACTGCGCAGCCTTCGGGGTTTTCGGTTACATTTACGCGTATCGCATTTCCTACCCACTCAACGTATTCACTGATGAAAGTTACTGTAGTTGGGGCTGGCAACGTGGGCGCAACCTGCGCCGATGTACTTGCCACCCGCGAAATTGCCAACGAAGTAGTACTGGTTGATATCAAGGAAGGCTTCGCTGAAGGCAAGGCGCTTGATATCTGGCAGAAAGCCCCCATTATTGGCTACGATACCCGCACTGTGGGTGTAACCGGCGACTACTCGCGCACCGCCGACTCCGACGTGGTGGTAATTACCTCCGGCCTACCCCGCAAGCCCGGCATGAGCCGCGACGACCTGATTTCGACCAACGCCGGCATCGTGAAATCGGTGACGGAGCAGGTAGTAAAATACTCGCCCAACGCCATCATCATCATCGTGAGCAACCCGCTCGACGTGATGACCTACCAGGCCCACCTCACCTCCGGCTTGGACCGCACGAAGGTGTTCGGCATGGCCGGCATCCTAGACACGGCCCGCTACCGCGCTTTCCTGGCCGAAGCGTTGAATGTGAGTCCGAAGGATATTCAGGCGGTGCTGATGGGCGGCCACGGCGACACCATGGTACCCCTACCCCGCTACACCACGGTAGGCGGCATTCCCGTTACGGAACTACTAGATAAAGAGACTCTTGACGCCATCGTAGACCGCACGGCCAAGGGCGGCGGCGAGCTGGTGAAGCTTATGGGCACTTCGGCCTGGTACGCGCCCGGCGCGGCGGCGGCTCAGATGGTAGAAGCTATTGTGCGCGACCAGCGCCGCGTATTCCCGGTGTGCATCAAGCTGGAAGGCGAATACGGCATCGACGGTGTGTACCTGGGCGCGCCGGTTATTCTCGGCAAAAACGGCATTGAAAAGGTGATTGAGTTGCAACTCAACGACGAGGAAAAAGCCCTGCTGGAAACCTCCCGAGGCCACGTGAAAGAAGTGATGGACGCGCTGGATAAGATGAGCCAGACTAACGCCTAACAGTATTCGGCACACTACCCCAACAACGGGCCGCTCTGCGTATGCAGGGCGGCCCGTTGATTTTGTTGCTGAGGCCATCAACCAAAACTTCGGCCTAGCCGGTTGGTTGTTCTGGGCGATACGCCACCTGAGTGGCGGCCGCTAGATGCAGTATTTCTCATCCCATATTCTTGCACATTTATGGAACACCGTCAGTTAGGCGCTTCGGGCCTGCGCATTCCGGTCTTGAGCTTTGGCACGGCTACCTTTGGAGGAAGCACCGAATTCTTTAAGTCCTGGGGCAATACGCAGGTAGAAGAAGCCCGGAAGCTTATTGATATTTGCCTGGAAGCCGGCGCCAACCTGTTCGACACGGCTAACGTGTACTCGCAGGGCGTGGCAGAAGAAATTTTGGGCAAGGCGCTGGAAGGCCGCCGCCACGAGACGCTGATTTCCACCAAGGCTACCTTCCCCACGGGTGAAGGCCCGCAGGATTACGGCTCCTCGCGCCAACATCTGGTGCGGGCCTGCGAAGACTCGCTGCGCCGCTTGGGCACCGACTACATCGACATCTACCACATGCACGGCTTTGATGCCCACACGCCGGTAGACGAAACCCTGCGCACGCTCGATATGCTAGTGCAGAGCGGCAAAGTACGCTATATCGCCTGCTCCAACTTTTCGGGCTGGCATCTGATGAAGTCCTTGTCCGTGTCGGAGCGGCACGGGTGGGCGCGCTACGTGGGGCACCAGGTGTATTACTCCCTACTCCACCGCGAGTTTGAATGGGAGCTGATGCCGCTGGGTATCGACCAGGGGGTAGGAACCCTTGTGTGGAGCCCCTTGTCGGCGGGACTCCTGAGCGGTAAAATCCGCCGTGGCCAGCCCATGCCCGAGAGCAGCCGACTGGCGCAGGGCGGCGGCCAAGGTCCGCAGGTGCCCGATGAGCGCCTGTTTGCCATTGTGGACGTGTTGGACGAGGTAGCAGCCCAAACCGAAAAAACCGTGGCTCAGGTCGCCCTCAACTGGCTGTTGCAGCGCCCCACTGTCGTGAACCTCGTTGTGGGGGCCCGCAACGAGGAACAGCTGCGCCAGAACCTGGCCGCTACGGGCTGGAACCTCACACCGGAGCAGGTAGCCCGCCTTGACGCCGTGAGCGATACCACGCCTACTTACCCCTACTGGCACCAGCGCCTGTTCCCCATGCTCGGGGCCTCGGCGCTCTAATAAGCTGTTTGCATTAGCTAAAAGAGTGCTAGGCCGGTGTAGAGACACATACTTGCGTCTCGTCGTTGAACGAAGGTCGCTCTGATGGCGCAGACGACGAGACGCAAGTATGCGTCTCTACACAGTTCATTAGTTAGCTTAAATAGCCTCTAGGCCTGACACAGTATTGCCATTCAAATATTTGGGCCGACCAAAGCACGTTTCTACGTGTGTTCTGGTCGGCCCAACTGTTGTATCTGCAATCCGCTTTACTGCTGACTGGCCCGAAACAGCTTCTGCTTTTCTTCTTTCGAGAGGCTTTCGTAGCCGGAGCGCGAAATCTTGTCCAGAATGGAGTCGATATCGTCGGCTTCGGGCTGGGCCGGGCCTTTGCGGGCTTTGGCAGTAGGCGGCACCGTGGCGCGGTTGCGGTGCGACACGCGCAAGCTAGGACGGCCCGAGAACAAGCCCCCTACCCAGTCGCCGATAGCAAGGATGGGGCGGCCCATATCGCGGCCGGCTTGTAGCTGCTTGATAAACGTGAATCCTAAAATGGCCCCGCCAATGTGCGCCATTTCGCCGCCGGTATTGCCACCGTCGAGGCCAAAAAGGGCAATCAGCACCAGCACCGCCGCAATGTATTTGATACGTACTGGACCAATTAGAATCAAGTTGAACTCGTAGTTGGGTAGCAGCGTGGCGGCGGCTACTACAATGGCTACCACGGCACCCGAGGCACCTAGCACAATAGTTGGCCCTAGCTGCTGAAGTTTGGGAATGACATTGTACCCAAGTAGAAACAGCGCCGCGCCGGCTAGTGCCCCCAGAATATATAGGCTCGTCACCTTCCGCTCACCCAAATATTCTCGAATCAGTGACCCGAACCAGTACAGGTTCAGCAGGTTGAACAGAATATGCAGAAAGCCCTCGTGTACAAAGGCATAGGTCAGGACCGTCCAGGGGCGGTAGGCCAGCCACGAGAGGTTGGAGGGTAGGGCCAGCTGCTCGATAACGCTGCTGTAATACGGCAGCCCGCTCAGCCACATCACTACCCGAATCAGTTGCAGGACCACAAACACCAACACATTAATCAGCAGCAACTGATTCAGCGAGTTGTCGCGGCGGTTGAAAGCAGTCCGGATGTCGTTATAAATGCTCATAGAGAAGAAAAAGCAGAAGCGCCGAACCCGGCCGGTAGCCATGTAAGGTATGCAGCATTGGGTAAACGTACGAAGTCGGCCAAAGCTTATGCTGTTGCGTTTGCGTTAATAAAACTGACCGCGGCTCCTTTCCCAGATTTTCAACACAATGAAGCCTATCAACATTCCGCCCAAGTGGGCAAAGTGTGCCACTGTGTCGCCTGGCACACGGTACACGCCCTGGATTAGCTCAAAAGCCGCATAGCCGAACACCATGTACTTGGCCTTTATCGGAAAGGGAATGAACAGCAGCATCAACTCGGTGTTTGGGAACAAGTAGGCAAACGCCATCAAAATCCCAAAAACCGCCCCCGACGCGCCCAACATGGGCACGTTAAAACTCTGGTTGTAAATCCCATCTACGTTTTCGGTGGCCTGCGCAATATTGGCAGGGGTAGGGCTTTCTTGCAGAATACGAGCGTTTTCCCGGTAGCCTTCTGCTTCGGGCAGGTAGGTGCGGAAGAAATCGGCGTAGTTGCCGGAGCTAGGATCTTGGCGGAATTCCATCCGTGCCTGATTCATCTTGTCTAGCTCGTAGTAGCGCACGCCGGAGTACAGCACGCCGGCCCCTACCCCGCAGATCAGCCAGAACGTCAGGAAGCGGTTGGCACCCCACTGCATCTCCAACAATGGCCCGAAGCTGATGAGCGCGAACATGTTGAACAGAATGTGCATGAACCCGCCGTGCATAAACATGTAGGTCAGAAACTGCCACGGCTGATAATTGGGCGAGCCTACCGGAAATAGCGCCAGCATAATCGTTTGGTCGCCGAGCACCTGCTGCGCCACAAACACCAGTACGTTGATTAACAGGATATTCCGGACGGCCGGGGTGAGGTTGAACATCTAAACGGGGTAGAGAAGTGATAGAGGCTGAATGAAGATGCTGTCATCTTACACGCATTTGTCATCCTGAGTGGAGCGAAGGACCTTATGCCCGCAGAGCGAGTCGTTGTTACGCAAGTCGTTCTGTGGGCATAAGGTCCTTCGCTCCACTCAGGATGACAGGCGAATTTGAGATAACGACAAACGTGTTTCATTCATGACCTACGGCTTACGGAAAAAGTCCTGAATCTGGTTGAGTTCTAGCAGTACCAGGGTTCGGCGGCCATCGGGTGTGTAGCCGGGCACCTGGCAGGCGAAGAGGCGGTCGGCCAGGGCGTTCATCTCCAGGTCGGAAAGGCGGGCGGTGGCGGCGCTGCTGGCTACGCGGCGTGCCAGGGCCCGCGCTACCTGCTCGCGCCGGTCGAGCTTCACGGGGCCGGCGTGGGTTCGGAACTGCTCAATAAGACCTTCCAACAGCGCCTGCTCGTCGCGGGCGGGCACGTCGGCCGGAATGCCTTCCACGGCCACCGTAAACTTGCCGAACTCCGTGAAGCGAAAGCCTAGTGCGTGTAGGGCATCGGTCACCTCACGCAGCACCGCAAAATCCTGAGGCGAAAACGTGACGGTGCGCGGAAACAGCAGCGTCTGCGACGCACCGCCCTCGCGCTCCAACGCTTGGGCATACTGCTCAAACAAAATCCGCTCGCGGGCCGCTACCTGGTCAATCAGCATCACCCCCGATTTCACGGGCACCAGCAAATACTGCTGGTGCACTTGCAGCACGCGGTTGCCGGGGCCGTTGGCGGTTTCGCGCAGGGGCAATTCAGGATTGGCCTCTACGGGCGGCTGGGCCGGCGCTTTGGGTGGCATAGCCGCCAGAAAATTAGCCATGTCGGGAGAAGCTGCACTACCCCCCGCTCTGGGCTTGGGTGCTACAGGGGCCTCACCCTCCAAATCGGCTGCCGAAAGTTGGCCTAACGACTTATAAAAGTCCTCCAAGTCGCGTTTGGCCTGCTCGGTTGGGCGCGGGGGTAGGGGCCGCTCGTAGTCGGTTGTTTTGTCGGTTTTGGAAGTCGACTGGCGCACCTGACTAGCGGCGTCGCTAGCAGCAGCGGCTAGCGCATCGGGGCGGCGGGCGTCGTCGAAACGGTTGGGCGTGCTGGGGGTAGCCGGCGACATGCGCAAGGGCTGGATGGGCGCGAAGTTCACGTCGCCCTCAAAATCCAACGACGGCGCCATGTTGTGAATCCCCAACGATTGCTTCACCGCCGAACGCACGATGGCATACACGGTCTTTTCGTCCTCAAACTTGATTTCCGTCTTGGTGGGGTGCACGTTGATGTCAATGGCCTTGGGGTCCAGCTCCAGAAACAGCACGTAGAACGGGTGGGTGTCGCGGGGGAGCAGACCCTCGTAGGCGGCCAGCACGGCGTGGTTGAGGTAGGCCGAGCGAATGAAGCGATTGTTGACGAAGAAAAATTGGTCGCCCCTACTCTTCTTGGCCGACGCTGGCTTGCCGATGTAGCCGCGCACAGCCAGAAAGGGCGTCACCTCCTCCACCTGCGCCAGTTGCTCTTTATAGCCATTACCCAGCAGCGCCACGATGCGCTGGCTGAGTTTGCCGGCCGGCAGGTTGAACACCTCCAGCTCATTCTGGTGCAGCGAAAACCCAATCTGCGGATTAGCCAGCGCCACGTGCTGAAACTCGTCCAGAATATGGCGCATCTCCACAGCGTTGCTTTTGAGGAAGTTGCGTCGCGCAGGCACGTTGAAAAACAGGTTTTTCACGCTGATACTGGTGCCATCGGGGCAGGCCACGGGCTGCTGGCTGCTGATGCTAGAGCCTTCCACCAGCAAGAGTGTGCCGGTTTCCTGCTGGCGCGGCTTGGTGCGCAATTCCAGCTGCGATACGGCCGCAATACTCGCCAGCGCCTCGCCCCGGAAGCCTAGCGTCCGAATCTTGAACAGGTCTTCCGTAGAGCGGATTTTGCTGGTAGCGTGTCGCTCCAGGCTCATGCGCGCATCGGTGGGCGACATCCCCAGGCCATTGTCGACTACCTGTACTAGCTGTTTGCCGGCGTCTTTGATGATGAGCTGTACTTGCGTGGCGCCGGCGTCCACGGCGTTTTCGAGCAGTTCCTTCACCACCGAGGCCGGACGCTGCACCACCTCGCCGGCGGCAATCTGGTTGGCCAGGTATTCGGGAAGCAACTGGATGATATCTGCCATTCCTCAGAAACCGCGGGGCGGGAAGAAGAGTTTGCGAGTTAAAAAGAAGATGGGCATGCGCTTGACCACAACCGGCACGGCGAAATTATCCGTAAGTTTGTAGTCAACTTTCGTTACCCTAGCGGACTACCGCGGCTTTTTGCAGCAGCTTGAGCAGCACGCAACTGGCCCAAAAAAAGCCTGTTTGGCTGGTCCAGATGGATAACAAAAGTAGAGCTATTTCCGCTCGGTTTCAACTTTACGCCTGTTTCAGACGCACCCCACGGCGCCCATGCTCAAGGATTTTCGCATTCGACTTCTGCTGGTTTTCGTGGCGCTTATTGGTCTGATGATTTCAGCGGCTGCCCCGCGCACGGCTCGCGAAGCCGCCCCTACCTCCCTGGCCGAGCAAAACTGGGTGGATAGCGTGTTCAACTCACTCACCCCCGATCAGCGCCTGGGTCAGCTGTTTATGGTGGCCGCTTACTCCAATAAAGACCGCCGCCACGTGCAGGGCATTGATGCTCTGGTGAAGAACTACAACGTGGGCGGCCTAATGTTTTTGCAGGGCGGTCCGCGCCGGCAGGCCATCCTCACCAACCGCTACCAAGCCGAGGCCAAAGTGCCCCTGCTCATTGCCCTCGATGCCGAGTGGGGCTTGGATATGCGCCTCGACTCGACCATGCACTTCGCCAAGGAAATGACCCTGGGCGCTATGGACGACGACCGGTACGTGTACCAAATGGGCCGCGAAATCGCCCTGATGCTCAAAACGTTGGGTGTGCAGGTAAGCTTCTCGCCGGTAATTGACGTGAACTCGAACCCTCTGAACCCGGTCATTGGCAACCGTTCGTTTGGGGAAGACAAAGACCGGGTGGCCAGGGCAGGCTTAGCCTATATTAGTGGGTTGCAGGACCACGGCGTAATGGCTGTGGCCAAGCACTTTCCCGGCCACGGCGACACGGATACGGACTCGCACGTGGCCCTGCCGGTTATCAATACCGACATGGCCCGCCTCACCAATGTAGACCTCTACCCCTTTCAAAAGGCTTTTGAGCGGGGCGTGATGGGCGTGATGGTAGGGCACCTGTATATGCCGCTGTTTGATACGGTACGCACGCTTTCGGCTACCCTTTCGCCTAATTTGGTGACGGGCTTGCTGAAGCAGAAAATGAACTACAAGGGCTTGGTGTTCACGGATGCGCTCAACATGAAGGGCGTAACCAGCTACTACAAGCCCGGCGAGGTAGATGCCATGGCCCTGGTGGCCGGCAACGATGTGCTGCTGTTCTCGGAAGACGTGCCCGTGGCCCTGCAAAAGATCAAGGAGGCCGTGGCCGCCGGCCGCATTCAGCAGGAAGACATCGACCAGCGGGTGCGCAAGATTTTGCGGGCCAAGTTTTGGGCCGGCCTCAACCGCTATCAGCCCGTGAACGTGCCCGATCTGATGCAGAATCTGGACCGCCCCGCAGCCCGCACCGTGCAGCAGCAGATCTACGAACACGCCACCACGGTAGCCAAAAACCAGGACGACCTTCTGCCCTTGCAACGCTTGGATACGTTGCGCATTGCCACCATCACCATCGGCACGAAGCCGGGTAGCGTGTTTGGTGAAACAATGAACAAGTACCAGCCGGGGCCGGTGTATGCCATCAGCAACCGCTACGCGCCTGATTCCACTTTCGAACGGATACTTACGCGCCTCACACCCTACAACACGGTGGTTGTGAGCCTGCACAACATGAACAATACGCCCGCCCACAACTACGGGCTGGGCGACGGCACCCTTACCTTCCTGAAACGCCTGCAAGCCAATCCGCGCCTGAAAGTGGTAGTGGTGGCCATGGGCAATGCCTACTCGCTGAAATTTCTGGAAGACGCCCGTACGCTGGTGTGCGGCTACGAGGATAATTACGCCTCGCAACTAGTGGTGCCGCAGGTGCTCTTTGGGGCGTTGCCGGCCAAGGGGCAGTTGCCCGTTACGGTGTCGCCTACCTTGAAGGCGGGTGTAGGGCTGCCTACCCCCGACCTGCGCCGCCTGCGCTACGCTACCCCCGAAAGCGAAGGCCTCGACTCGAAGGTGATGGCTCAGATCGATAACATTGCCCTTGAAACCGTAGCCTACGCCGCTGCCCCTGGTTGCCAGGTACTCGTGGCCAAAAACGGCGCCGTGGTATTCGACAAAAGCTACGGCTACTACACCTACGACAAGGAGCACCCCGTGAACAACAGCACGCTCTACGACCTGGCCTCCGTAACCAAAGTAGCCGGCACCTTGCAGGCGGTGATGTATCTGAAGGACCAAGGCAAGCTCGACCTCGATGCGAAGCTCTCGACCTACCTACCCGAGCTGCGCAACAGCAACAAGCGCGACATGCTGGTGCGCGACGTGCTGCTGCACCAAGCCGGCCTGAAACCGGGTATTGCCACCTGGGAAAAAACTGTGACCAGCGCCGGCCCCAAGCCTGCCTATTACGCTACTACCAGCACGGCACAGTACCCCAACGAAGTCACGCCCGAGCTGTACAGCGTGAAAACCGCCGCCGACTCGGTGTGGGCCTGGACCATCAACTCGTCGTTGCTGCCCAAGGTGAAGGGTAAGTACCCAGTAGAGTATAGTGATCTGAGCTTCATCATTATGAAGCACTTGTGCGAGCGAATCTTAAAGCAGCCCATCGAAAATTTCCTGGACGCTACCTTTTACAAGCCGCTGGGGTTGGGGTCGATGACGTACAACCCGCTCAACCGCTTCCCCAAATCGTGCATCGCACCCACTGAAAACGATAATTACTACCGTCACAGCCTATTGCAAGGCAACGTGCACGACCAATCGGCGGCGCTGGTGGGCGGCATTGCGGGGCATGCGGGCTTGTTTTCGAATGCCAACGACCTGGCTATTCTAATGCAGATGGACTTGCAGAATGGCAACTACGGCGGCGCACGCTACTTCCGCACGCCGGTAGTCACAGACTTTGTGCGCACCAGTGGCGTAGCCGGTAATCGTCGGGCGCTGGGCTGGGACAAAGGCACGCCTGAGAAGGAATCGGGGCCTACCTCGAACCTGTCGCCGGCCAGCACGTTTGGGCATACGGGCTTCACGGGCACCTGCGTGTGGCTTGATCCTGAAAACAAAATCGTCTACATCTTTCTTTCTAACCGCGTGTACCCCGACGCCAGCAACCGCAAGCTGGTGCAATACAACATTCGCACACGCATTCACGACGTTATCTATAAAGCACTGCAAAAGACATGAGCTGTTGGCTGATTGCATTTTCTTCTGAGTAGCTCCGCCACCGGCGGCCTGGCACCTGGTTTCAGGTGGTAGGCCGCCGGTTTTGCTTGCTGTGTCTGCAACCTTGCAGCGTCCCCGGTTTCTATTCTTCTGACTCCCCTTCCACCATCCGCGCACTTTCTGCGCCTCTGCCCGCCCTACTTTCATGAACATCGGCATTGTTTGTTATCCCACCTTCGGCGGCTCCGGCGTAGTTGCCACCGAACTGGGCAAAGCCCTGGCTCTCAAGGGCCACAAGGTACACTTCATCACCTATAGTCAGCCCGTACGCCTCGATTTTTTCAACGAAAATCTGTTTTACCACGAGGTATACATTCCGCCCTACCCGCTGTTTCAGTTTCCACCTTACGAGCTAGCGCTGGCGAGCAAGATGGTAGACATTGTGCAGAACGAAAACCTGGACGTGCTGCACGTGCACTACGCTATTCCGCACGCTTCGGCGGCTTATATGGCCAAGCAAATTCTGCTCACCCGCGGCATCCGGGTGCCCGTCGTCACTACCCTGCACGGCACCGATATTACGCTGGTGGGCAAAGACGCCAGCTACGAGCCGGTGGTTACGTTCAGCATCAACCAGAGCGACGGTGTGACAGCTGTTTCGGCGGACCTACGGCGCGAGACCTACGAGTATTTCGCCATCGAGAAGGACATTGAGGTGATTCCGAACTTCATCAATCTGGAGCGCTTCAAGAAGCAAAACAAAGAGCACTTCCGGGCGGCCATCGCGCCCAACGGCGAGCGGATGCTAACGCACACGTCCAACTTCCGCTCGGTGAAGCGCGTGGAGGACGTGGTAAGCATCTTTGCCGGCGTGCGTGAGCAAATTCCGGCTAAGTTGCTGCTGGTAGGTGACGGCCCCGACCGCCCGCGCATCGAGAAAATTGTGCGGGAGCTGGAGCACCACCAAGACGTGCGTTTCCTAGGCAAGCTCGAAGCCGTGGAGGAAGTTCTAAGCGTGACGGATTTGTTTCTGATGCCCTCGGAAAAGGAAAGCTTCGGACTAGCTGCGTTAGAAGCCATGGCCTGCGAAGTGCCCGTGCTGAGCACCAACGCCGGCGGCATTCCCGAGCTGAACATCAACGGCGTGACCGGCACCGTCAGCGAAATCGGTGACGTAAAGGATATGGTGAAGAACGCGCTATTTATCCTGCAAGACGAGAACCTACCCCGCTTCAAAGCCGCTGCCCTGGCCCGCGCCGCCGAGTTTGAGGTAGGCAAGATTGTGCCGCTGTACGAGGATTGCTACCGCCGCGCTATCAAGGCCCAGTTGGCCTCGGTGTAGGGTAGGAAGTTGTATAAGCATCCTATAGCAGAACGTCATTCCGAGCTTGCCGAGGAATGACGTTCTGCTTTTTATCTCCTACCCCATCCCCCTACCCTACCTCACAACAGCAACTCCCCTATCTCTTGCCAGCTGTGCACGCGGCGGTAGCCGGTTTCGTGGATGTTGTGCGGGGCGTTGAATAGAATACCCTCACCCCGAAAACGCTCGAAGTTATAGGCGTTGTCGTCGATGAGGTAGTCGGCGTTGAGGATGCTTTTGTCGCCGCAGAAGACGTAGTTGGGCCACGAAATAAATGGGAAGTGCTGTTGTAGCCAGTCGTACTTGTCGCGGAAGCAGTTGGGAAACTCCATGGCCGCCGTGGCAATAAACAGCTCGTAGCGCTCCGATAGGGCACGTAGCACCTCTTGGCTATCCTTGATGATAGGTAGGTCGCGAAAGAAACCTTCCCGGTTCACGTAGTCGCGGATGATGGGCTGGTGCTCCGGCGCTACGGCTTGGTAGGCGCTTTTGCCCTGTAGCTGATCGAGGGTCAGTTCAATATTATAGTCACGGAGATACCACTCCTGGAAGCGGGCGATGGAGTCGGCAATTACTTCGTCCATGTCCACGGCAATGCGTTGTTTGGTCATGCAGATGCTGGTTCGGAAAGCTAGTCAGGTCAGGTGTTGTTCGTTACTAACTACCTCACCCTGTTTTGGTTATTACCAGTTGCTTATTTAATTTATAACCGCAATCTGATTTTCCGCTTCATTCCTTTGGTGTTGTGCTTATAATACAATTTTATACCCGCTTATTTCTTTCCGGTTTTCGCTTTTCCGTAGCTGGCTTCATTTTTTTCTTAATCCTGCTAGGTACGTTTTCGGCAAGGGCCCAAACGTATTTCGTGGACTTAAACGGTCATACCCTTACGCTACCCGAGCGAACCACATACATTGCGAAAGTGATAGACGCCCGGCCACAGCAAGCCAGCATTGGCTGGGTGCAGCGTGGGCTGGCCAACGCCCGCACAACGGCCGCCTTACGCAACGGCGTAGAGGCCGACCTGACCACCTTCCTTCAACAGCTCCCCCAACGCCCCACCGACCGCCTCTTGCTCCTGCGCATACGGCAGTTGGCTATATCCGAGCACACAGGTGCTTTCTCCGAAAAGGCATTTGCTGAAGTCGCTCTTGAGTATTTGCTGCGGCTAGATGATGGCTACCATTTGGTATTGAGTACTGCCGAAACCATCGAAAGCAGTGGCGTGGAGGTTACCGCTCATCATGCTAACAATATCACACAGGCCTTTCAGCAGAGTTTGAACCAGTTGGCAATTGTGCAGTGGGATGCGGTGGCGGCTAGCCCGGCTCTTACGCTGGAGCAAATACAACGTCCGCAGGAGTTGGAGGTTGGCGAAGCAGAAACATATCCCGTCTTGACCGCTACTGCCCCGAAAGCAGGCATCTACCCCGATTTCTTGGCTTTTCGCAACAACATGCCCGATACCACCACCGTGTATGTGGTCGAGCGGAAGCCCCGCACTGGGGCCAACTGGAAGGGCACTACGGAAATCTTGCCCTACACGGTGAATATAAAGACCGGCCAGCGCACAGCTCTGCGCAACGTATGGGGCTTCTCGGATGGGCAGCACCTGTACGTGCTGCACAACAGTCGGTTCTTCCCCTTGGAGCGCGAAGGTGCCGGATTTGGCTTCACCGGTTTTTCGCCGGCCGATGCAGGTGCCGTGAATACCGCTGCCTTAGCGGGTGGCCTCATCGGGGCCGGTATTGCCGCAGCCGCTACCAGTGGCAAGCCCATGCATTTCAAGGTGAATATGCGTACCGGCCGCATTATGAATGATTTTCCTACCCCATCGGCGGCTGGCCGCGTGCCATCCGACACTACGCAGCTTATTATTTACCGACGCGCCGGGGGCGACAAGACGCCCGTTACAGTGAGCATCAACGACCAGCCCGTTGGGTCGCTCAGCGGCGCAGCCTACCTAGTTGTACCTTGGAGCACCAAGCAACACGAAGCGCATGTATGCGTGAGTGGCGGTGCCGATTATTGCCTGACAGTGCTACCCACCAATGCGGCCCCCGTGTACCTAGAGTGCAGTCGCCAACCCACCGACCCTACGCTGCCGCCTCTAACCACCGTCACCAATAAGGTAGGCGAGTTCAATGTGAAAGGCATTCGGCTGCGGCAGGAGCAGGACACAAAAAAGCAGGCCAAGTAACCCTTAGCCTTACCTATACCAACTCCGTAGCCGGGTCCCAAAACAACTCCCGGAAGTTTTGCACTTGGTCTTCTACCACCTGCACGCCTTCTACCTCTAGTGCTTCCTGCATGGCGGTGGGGGTAGCAAAGTGCTGCCGCCCCGTGAGCAACCCCAGCCGGTTGATAACGCGATGCGCGGGCACGCGCTGGCTGGCCGTGTGCGAGGCCATCATGGCCCAGCCTACCATACGCGCGCCGTGGCGGGCACCTAGGTAGTTGGCAATAGCGCCGTAAGTCGTTACGCGGCCGGGCGGCACTAGGCGCACCACTTCGTGCACGTCCTGAAAGAAATTGCGCTGGGCTTCGGTTGGATTTTTGGGGACGTTCATCGGCTGTAAAAGTACGAGGCAGTATCTATTCTATCGGTAAGAGCCAGACAGGTAGTCTGCCCTTCGTAGCGCTGCACTAGCACATGAGCCGGAGAAAATAACGACGCCAAATTAGCTGAGTAGGCAACAAAGTATATCACCGAAAAGCGAGGCAAACCGCTCCTTTCGCTTATAAAGCCTGCAACTCGCAGGCTTTTTTTGTGTCTTAGCAATGGCAGGTAAGTCAGGTAAACCATTTCTCCGTAAACTCTAATGCCTTACCTGTCGTTGTGATGGATTGCAGCCCGGCATCATTCACGCTTACGTATTAGTAATCACGCCTTTAATTACATGCAAACGCAGGAGCGAGAGGAAGTAGAAACCACCTCGACAACCAGCCCCGGTCGTCGAATTCTAGGAATTATCATTGCCCTGGCTGTTGTAGGTGCGCTGGTTTTTGTGAAGTATCACTACTTTCCTTCGCCTGAGGCCGGAGGTAAGGGTGGCAAAGGCGGCGGCAAAGCGGCGGGTGGTAAAACGGCAAGCCGCACTCCCGTGCAGGTATATCCGGTAACCGCCACCAGCCTTTCCAACATAGTATCCGCCACCGGCTCGGTGCTGGCCGATGAGTCGGTAGTGATTCAGAGCGAGATTTCGGGCAAGATTACCAGCCTCAACATCAAAGAAGGCCAGCCGGTGAAGAAAGGCCAACTGCTATTTACCATCAATGCCGACGAGATTCAGGCGAATTTGAAGCGGCAGGCTTTCAACCTGAAGCTCTACCAGGATCAGGAAAAGCGCCAACGTACGCTGCTGGAAAAAGAGTACATCAGCGCCCAGGAATACGAGCAGACCAACAACTTGCTGCTCACGGCCCGCGCCGATGAGCAAGCGCTACGCGCTGCCTTGGCTAAAGCCTACGTGCGGGCACCCTTCAGCGGTGTGCTGGGGCTGACGACTGCCACCGTGGGCACCTACGTGAGTCCTGGTACGCAGATTACCACGCTTTCCCGCATCCGACCCGTAAAGGTTGATTTTGCCGTGCCCAGCCGCTTTTCCAACGCTGTGAAGGTAGGGGACCCGGTAGTGGTAACCGACGAAGGCACTACCCAAAAGTACCGGGCAAAAGTTTACGCCATCAATCCCCAGATTGACCCTGTTTCGCGCACCTTGCAGGTACGGGCGCTTTACCCCAACACAAAGGACGAGTTGCGGCCCGGTGCCTTCGTGAAGGTTAATCTGGAACTAGGCGCCACCACAGAGGCCTTGCAGATTCCGACCGAAGCCGTCATCCCAGATGCCAGTGGCTACACAGTATATGTTGTGAAGAACGGGAAAGCGGAGTCGCGCAAAGTGAAAATCGGAAACCGCTCCACCAAGCTCATCGAAATCACCGACGGCTTGGCTGTAGGTGATTCGCTGATTCGGACGGGTATACTACAAATAAAAGCCGGCGATAAAGTGGCCGTGCAGAAATAAGAACGACCACTCCCCTCCTCAGCTGAGGAGGAGATGTTGCGGCTTTGGCCGCAACTGGGGTGGTTGGCTCGTTGCTGATGTTGTTACGTCGCACAGGCAAGCGCCAAACAGATAATTATATAGTTAGTACTGCTTTATAAACAACATCAGCAACAAGCCAACCACCTTCGCTTCGGCTTTCACCAAAGCGTCTCCTTCTCAGCTGAGGAGGGGAGTTCTCGTCCTTCCTACTTTCCTCCACCCATGAGTCTTTCTTCCACCAGCATCAACCGCCCGGTTTTAGCCATTGTGATGAGCTTGCTCATCGTGATTTTCGGCGTCATCGGGTTTCGCTACCTCAGCATTCGGGAATACCCGAGCGTCGATCCGCCGTTTATCTCGGTATCGACCACTTACACCGGCGCGTCGGCCGACGTGATTCAGTCACAGATTACGGAACCGCTGGAGGAGGGCATCAACGGTATTGCAGGTATCCGCAACCTAACGTCTACCTCCCGCGACGGCCGCTCGCAAATCAGCGTGGAGTTTGACCTGGACGCCAACCTGGAAGCCGCCGCCAACGACGTGCGCGACAAGGTATCGGCGGCCCAGCGGCGCCTACCCGACGACGTAGACCCGCCCACCGTGAGCAAGGCCAACGCCGACTCGCAACCCATTGTGCTGGTGTACCTCAGCAGCAACAAGCGGAGCCTATTGGAGCTGACCGACTATGCTAACAACGTGCTACGCGAACGTCTGCAAACTATTCCTGGCGTGAGTGAGGTGCGGGTGTGGGGCGAGCGGAAATATTCTATGCGCCTGTGGCTGGACCCCGTGAAGATGGCTGCGCTGGGCGTTTCGCCGGTAGATGTGCAGGCCGCTTTGCGCCGCGAGAACGTGGAGCTACCTGGTGGTGCCGTGCAGGGCGAAGCCACCCAATTGACGCTCCGCACGATGGGTCGCCTCTACTCCGTAAAAGATTTTAATAACCTGATTCTGCGCAACGACCCGGCTGCGTTGGTGCGGCTTTCAGATGTGGGCACGGCCGAGCTGTACCCCGAAAACGACCAGTCGTCGCTGGCACGCAACGGCTTCCCGATGGTGGGCATCAACGCTGTGCCACAGCCGGGCTCCAACCAGATTGAAATTGCCAACGAGTTCAATAAGCGCATCGAGCAGTACAAAAAAGACCTACCCGAAGACTTGAATCTGAGCACTGGCTTCGACAACTCAGTCTTTATCCGGGCTTCTATTGGTGAGGTAGAGCACACCATTATTGAGGCCTTTGTGCTGGTGGTCGTGGTGATTTTCCTGTTCCTGCGCGACTGGCGCTCTACCATCATTCCGGTAGTAGCTATTCCGGTGTCGCTGGTAGGCATTTTCTTCGTCATGTACCTGCTGAATTTCTCTATTAACGTCCTCACCCTACTGGCTATCGTACTGGCTATTAGCTTAGTAGTAGACGATGCCATTGTGGTATTGGAGAATATCTACTCCCGCATTGAGGCCGGCGACGAGCCGCGGGAGGCTGCCATTAAGGGCTCAGAGGAGATTCTGATGGCCGTGGTTTCGACCACAGTGGTGCTGGCGGCGGTGTTCCTACCCGTTATTTTCCTGGAAGGCATCACGGGTCGCTTGTTTCGTGAGTTTGGGATTGTGCTGGCAGGCTCGGTGCTGATATCGGCCTTTGTGTCGCTGACGCTCACGCCCATGATGTGCTCGCAGATTTTGAAGCGGCAGGAAAGTCACAACTGGTTTTATCGCAAAACGGAGCCTTTCTTTGAGCGCCTGACCACCGGCTACCGCCACAGCCTGGAGGCCTTTTTGCGCAACCGCTACTGGGCTTGGCTGATTGTGGCAGGCACAGGGGTAGGCATCTGGTTTTTCATGGGTGCCCTACCCTCCGAGTTGGCGCCGCTTGAAGACCGCAACCGCATCAGCATCAATGCCACCGGGCCAGAAGGGGCGTCGTTTGAGTACATGACCACGTACATGGATCAGCTCACCAGAATCATTGTGGACTCGGTGGGTGCCGAAAACCTGGATAACGTACTGACGGTGACTGCCCCCGGCGGTGGCGGCGGCGCGGGCGTCGTGAACACGGGCATCGCTCGTATTCAGCTGATCAACGCCGAGAACCGGACCGCGACCCAGCAGCAGCTAGCGGATAAACTGACGAACAGCGTAAAGCAGTTGACGCTGGGCCGCACCTCCGTGTCGCAGGACCAAAGTATCGGCAACAGCGGCGGCGGCCTGCCGGTGCGGTTTGTGCTGCAAACTCAGGATTTTGAGAAACTGCGCGGGGCTGTTCCGAAGTTTCTGGAAGCCGCCCGGCAGGACCCTACCTTCAGCTTCGTAGATGTGGATTTGAAGTTCAGCAAGCCGGAACTGCGCGTAATTATCGACCGCGAGAAGGCGCAGAGCCTGGGCGTGTCGGTGCAGGATATTTCGCAGACGTTGCAGGCCGGTCTTAGCGGAGCGCGCTACGGCTACTTCATCAAAGACAGCAAGCAGTACCAGATTATTGGGCAGGTGACCCGTGAAGACCGCAACCAGCCGCTGGACGTGCGCACGCTCTACGTGAAAAACCGCGAGGGCAAGCTCATCCAGCTCGACAACGTGATTCGGCTGGAAGAGCAGAGCACGCCGCCCCAGCTCTACCGTTTCAACCGCTACAACGCCGCCACGATATCGGCGGCCCTCAGCCCCAACCAAACCCTGGGCGACGGCATTGCCGCCATGCGCCGCATTGCCGACAAAACGCTGGACGACTCCTTCAGCACGGCCCTGTCGGGTGCTTCCCGCGATTTCGAGGAAAGCTCCTCGTCCTTGTTGTTTGCCTTCGGACTGGCGCTGGTATTGATTTACCTGATTCTGGCTGCGCAGTTTGAAAGCTTCCGCGACCCTGGCATTATTATGATTACGGTGCCGCTGGCGTTGGCGGGCGCGTTGCTGAGCTTGTGGTATTTCAACCAAACGCTCAACCTGTTCTCGCAGATCGGTATTATCATGCTGGTAGGACTGGTCACGAAAAACGGTATCCTGATTGTGGAGTTTGCCAACCAGCGCGTGGAGCACGGCCTCGACTACATGACGGGCCTGATTGAAGGTGCTACGGCCCGCTTCCGCCCTATTCTGATGACATCGCTTTGCGCGGTGCTGGGTATCCTACCCATTGCCGTGGCTACGGGCGCGGGCGCGTTCAGCCGTCGGGCCATGGGCATTGGGGTAGTAGGCGGTTTGCTGTTTGCTACCATTCTCACGCTGTATGTGGTGCCGGTGATGTACTCCTACTTTGCCACGGCGAAAAAGCACAAGCCCGTTTCAGGAGCCGACACTTCGGAAGAACAGCCACTTCCCACGGAGCAGCGCGAGTTGCAACCGGCGTAGATTTGGTATTGCATGATAAGAGTTTAAAAAACGTCATTTCGACTATTCTGCTTGATTTTCAGAATACTTGGAATGACGTGCTGCTGATCTTCTTTCCCTCCCTTTTGCCTAGTCTGCCCCGCATGTTTTCTGTTACCCGTTTCTGCTTTTCCCTTACCTCCTGTTTCCTGTTGACTGGCGCAGCGGTGGCGCAGCAACTGCCCAAACCGGAAGCCAAACCGCAGACCGAAAAACCAGCTACCGTAGTACCCGCCCCGCCGCTTTCCCTGGAAGAAGCCCTACGCATGGGCTTGCAAAGCAACTACGGCATCTTGATATCGCGGCGCGACGAGGAAATTGCTAGCAACAACGTAACACGCGGCAATGCGGGCCAGTTGCCGGTGGTAAGCGGCAACGCCCTGCGTACGTTCAACATCAACAACTCCCGCCAGCAACTCAACAACAATGACCCGCGCGTGGTACGCGGCGGCAAAGCCAATGCGCTGGCCGCCAACGCCAACCTGAACTGGACGATTTTTGATGGCCTTGGGATGTTCATTGCCCTGGACCGCCTGCGCACACTAGAGCAGTTTCAGCGCGAAGTGACGCGCAACACGGTGGAGCAAACCATTGCCGACATCACCGACGCTTACTACGCCGTGGTGCGCGAATCGGGCAAGATTAAGTCGTTGGAAGAGGCATTGAATATCGGGCAGGCGCGTATTGATCTGACTCAGGCGCAGGTAGATGTGGGCCTCACGGCCAAGGTAAACCTGCTCACGGCGCAGGTAGATTTCAACGCCGACCGCTCCCTGCTCATTCAGCAACAGGAATTGCTGGCTACGTCTAAGATTAATCTGAACAACCTACTCAGCCGGGCGCCCAACGTTGATTTTCAACCCACGGACTCTATTGTGGTAGCCCGCGGCCTCAACCACGATGCCATTGCCCAGGCCGTGCGCCAGCGCAACCCGCGCTTGCAACAAGCCCAACTGAACACCGACGTAGCCACGTATGACCGCCGCCTGATTCGGGCCAGCCGCTACCCTACCCTGGCCCTCACGGGTAGCTATGGCCTCACGCGCAACATCAACAACGCCATCTTCATCAACACCCCCGACGGTAGCTTTCTGGGCTCCAACGTCAGCCGTGTGTATGGGCCGAGTTACGGCGTGCAGGCCTCCATCCCGATTTTTGACGGTTTCAACCGTACACGCTTGGAGCAGAACGCTCGCGTGACGGAACTGCAAACCAAGCTTCAACTAAACCAGACGCAACTTCAGTTGGATGCCGAACTGGAGCAGGCCTACGTGCGCTACCAAAATCGCTTGCAGCTATTGCAATTAGAGGAAGACAACATTAAGCTAGCCCGTCAAAACGTGGCCATTGCCCTGGAGCGCTACCGTTTAGGCCTGCTCACCCCCCTGGACCTCCGCGTGGCCCAAAACACCCAGCTCGCCGCCGAAGTACGCCTCCTCGACATCCGCTACGACGCCAAACAAGCCGAAACTGCTCTTCGCCGTTTGAGTAGCGGCTTGGTACAGGAGCAGTAAGGAAGGGTAGAAAAGTAAAAGTATGTCCTCCTGAGCGCAGCGAAGGACCTTCTCACGCTAGAACGAGTCGTTGTTATGACCATCGTTCTAGCGTAAGAAGGTCCTTCGCTGCGCTCAGGAGGACACTACCTCTCTATTTCCATACTTTCCTACCCTCTATACCGCCATACCTTCTACTTCATCGTCCGCAAATCAGCCAAAGCAGCTTTGGTCTTTTCGATTTTCTCCTTTTCGTCGTCGTCGGCAGGCTTTTGGGGTGGGGTGTTGGAGAAGAATGCCAGGATGCTTTGGCGCAATTCGGGGGTCATGCCTTCAAACTTCTTGTCGTGCAGCTTGCGGATTAGCTCGCCGTAGGTTTCGTCGGCCAGCGGGTACTCGCCTAGCTTGGTGGCATGGCCGGTATCGAAGTCGTAGTTGGGGAGTTCAGGGGCTTCTCCGGCGGCCAGGGTTTTCGTGCGGGCCAGCACCTTGCAGTAATCCTCCATCACTTCCTGAAAGCTTTCCTTGAAAAACTTCTGGGCTTCGGGGGTAGGCAGCTTGAAGGCAAACGGCCGTAGCGGGCCAATCTTGGGTAGCACCTGAATGACCTTCGACAAGATTTTAGCCCCAAAACCCGGTTTATCGAAATCGGCGGTGCCAAACTCGCGCCGGTATTTACGCTCACTCACGTGGTACACGTAGTCGCGACGACGGGCGCGCTTGTCCAGCTTCTTGATATTCTTACGCTCGGCGTGCCAGGCCGCCCGCGAAGCCGTCGGAATCAGCTGCATCACGGAGAAGCGGTAGGCACTCACGCTCAGATCCACGTTGAACACAATCTGGCCCAGATCCAGACCGTAAGTTTTCTGAAAAGCCCGTTCCAGCAGGTCTTTATCTACCTGAAAACCAATAAAATCGTGGTATTTATCGGAGCGGTAGCGGCCGGCAGCCAGCTGCACCACATCGAAGGCAAACTCCAGCTGTGTGTGTTGAATGGGCGCCTGCTCGTAAGTGATGTAGTTGCCAAACTCGGCCGCCAACTTAGGATAGACCGAGGGCATGGCGCGGTTGGTGCCTTCGGAGTGACCTTTGATATCGGCCACGTAATGGGCCAGCGCACCCAGAGCAAAAGCGTACTCGTTTCGGTCGTGGGCTTCGTTGAGCATGTTTTGCACGAAGTCGCCGCTACGGACGTAGTGCGCCAGGTTGGTAAACAGCTCAGAGCCGAACGGGTAGTAGCCCATATCCTGAATAATGGACCCGCCATAGGCGTAGGCCTTGGCCGATTTCCACTCCTCGGGGGTAGCGCCGGGGTAGCGCTTGGCCAGCAAGGGCACCAAGCACCGCCGCCAAGCCGAATCGACGTTGGCCTGGTGTGTGAGTACTGAATACGCAGTAGCCGATTGCGGCCTGCACAGCAACAAAAGCAGCAATGCACTGCTCAGCAAGAGGAATTTCGGCATAGTAGCAGTTTCCCAAGAGCAATTAGCTATAGGGTAGATTTCGCGTACGCAAAAGTTGCACTGAAGTTGGCAGCGCCCACTCAATTTAGTACCCAGCTTCCTAGCCTACTTATCAGCAGCCCCTACTCTCACGCACATCGGACAAACTCACTTTCTGCGGAAACACACTTTGTACCGTACCTTTGCCCGCATGAAACCCGTGCTGGCTTTCTTTCTGGCGTTGCTGATGCTCATGGGCAGCCTGATTCCGCAGAATGATTTGTCGGAGTTGACCAAGCTGCCCGAGCTGCTGGACCACTACCAATACCACCGCACTACGGCGGGCGGCGGCTTGTCGTTGAGCGAGTTTTTGGTGCTGCACTACAGCCCCAACACCACGCATTACCTGCGCGCGCACTCGGCCCAGCACAACATCGAACACCAGAAGCTACCCCTGCACAGCCACCACGACTGTGTGATGGCGGCCTACGTGCTACCCGCCCGGCCAGTGGTAGTACCTTTGCGTATGCATTGGCCCGCCCCGGCCCACCGCGTCAGCCAGGGCACATCCTACACGTTCAGCTTCAGCCGGGCACTGTTGCAGCCACCCCGGGCGTAAATTAGGTAGGGGCGGCTTGCAGCCGCCCGCAGGGCCGTTAGGTGCCGTTTTTCTGTTCGGCACACTGCCGACGCAAATAAGTAGATACTGGCTATTAGGCAGTTTCTGACGGACCGATAGTCCAAGCCCTACCCTACGGGCGGCTGCAAGCCGCCCGTACATCCCCTACCCCCTTTCTTTCACCAAACCAACCTGGCTACTTGTGGCCGCGCCTGCCGTATGCGGTAAGCGCGCCGGGGTAGTACGTATATCTTGGCGAAGCACTGCTTTGCATACCTGCTCATGCTCTCCAACATCATTGCCCTGAGCATCCGGAACAAGCTACTTGTAGCCCTGATGCTCCTCGCCTTGGTGGCCTGGGGCGGCTATGCGGCCACTACCTTGCCGCTGGATGCCATCCCCGACGTCACCAACAACCAAGTACAGGTTATCACCCAATCGCCGGCGCTGGCAGCGCAGGAGGTGGAGCAGCTGCTCACGATTCCGCTGGAGTTGCAGTTGCGCACCATTCCCAACGTGCGCGAAATCCGCTCCATCTCGCGCTTTGGGCTGTCGGTGATTACGGTAGTGTTTGAAGAAGACGTGGATACCTACCTCACGCGCCAGCTGGTGGCCGAGAAGCTCACCACAGCCCAGGCCGACCTAGGCGCAGGGCTGGGCACGCCTACCATGGCACCCATCACCACCGGCCTGGGCGAGATTTTCCAGTATTCTCTGCAAGTTGACCCCAAGTACAAGGACCACTATTCTCTCTCGGCCCTGCGCGATATGCAGGACTGGATTGTGAAGCGCCAGCTCGCCGGCACGCCGGGCGTGGTAGACGTCAGCAGCTTTGGCGGCTACGTGCGCCAATACGAGGTGAGTGTGAATCCCGAGCGCCTGGCCTCGGCCGGCGTGAGCCTGCCCGAACTGATACAGGCCCTGCAAACCGGCAACAGCAACACCGGCGGCAGCTACCTAGAGCGCGGCCCCAACGCTTACTTCATCCGGGGCGAGGGTAGGGTAGAATCGTTGGACGATATCCGGCAGATTGTAGTGAAGCAGGTAGGCAGCGTGCCCCTGCTGGTGGGCGACGTAACTACCGTGCAATTTGGCCACGCCGTGCGCTACGGCGCCATGACGCGCAACGGCCAG
The DNA here is from genome assembly GCF_014217645.1 of Hymenobacter sp. NBH84. Lineage (NCBI taxonomy): Bacteria > Pseudomonadati > Bacteroidota > Cytophagia > Cytophagales > Hymenobacteraceae > Hymenobacter > Hymenobacter sp. NBH84. Next base: position 530,038 of record NZ_CP043644.1, on the reverse strand, counting down.
GGCGAGGCCGTGGGCGGCATTGTGTTGATGCTGAAGGGCGCCAGCTCCGAAGCCACCATCAAAAACGTGAAAGAGCGGGTGGCGCAGATCGAGAAGGCCCTCCCCCCCGGCGTGCGCGTGCTCCCCTTCCTTGACCGCACCAAGCTCATCGACAAGGCCATTCATACGGTCAGCAAAAACCTGCTGGAAGGCGGCGTCATCGTCATTATCGTGTTGCTGGTGCTGCTGGGAAACCTGCGCGCTGGCTTGGTGGTAGCCGCCATGATTCCCTTGTGCATGCTGTTTGCGCTGGCCATGATGAAGGTGTTTGGCGTGTCGGCCAACCTGATGAGCCTGGGCGCACTGGACTTCGGGCTGATTGTGGACGGGGCCGTGATTATTGTGGAAGCTATGATTTTCCACCTCGTGCACGAGCGTAAGCGGGCCGCAAACGAGACGATGGACCAAGTGGCGCAATCGGCCGCTACCCGCCTCATGCGCTCGGCGTTGTTCGGGCAGCTTATTATCCTGATTGTGTATTTCCCTATCCTGTCGCTGACTGGGGTAGAGGGCAAGATGTTCCGCCCGATGGCGCTTACAGTGAGCTTCGCCATCATCGGGGCCATGATTCTGTGCCTCACCTACGTGCCGGCCGTGGCCGCGTGGGCGTTGCGCAAAGACATTAAGGAAGAAGGCACGCTGGCCGACCGCATCATGCGGACCCTGCACCGCGGCTACGACCCCATCATTCGGGGGGCGCTGCGTATTCGCCCCATCATTGTGGGGGCGGCGGTGGCGTTGCTGGCTGGTGCCGTGGTTATCTTCCTGCAAATGGGCGGCGAGTTTATTCCGCAGCTCGACGAGGGCGACTTTGCCGTGAACGTGACGCTGGCCCCCGGCTCATCGCTCGACCAGAGCATCAAAACAACCACCAAAGTGCAGCAAACTTTGCTGCGCAAGTTCCCCGAAATCCAGCAGATTGTGGGCAAAATCGGCACGTCGGAAATTCCCACCGACCCCATGTCGCTGGAAGATTCCGACCAGATGGTGATTCTAAAAGCGCAGGACGAGTGGACTTCGGCTCACTCGCGGGAGGAGCTGGCGGGCAAGATGCAGAAGGCGTTGGCCGGCATTCCGGGCATCAACCTGGAGTTTCAGCAGCCTATTCAGATGCGCTTTAATGAGCTGATTTCGGGCGTGAAGTCGGATATCAGCATCAAGATTTATGGCGACGACCTGGAGGTTTTGTACGAAAAGGCCAACCAGACTGCTGCCCTCATTCGGCCCCTGGCGGGGGTAGGCGACTTGAAAGTGGAGCAGATTGTGGGCCTACCCCAAATGCGTGTGACCTACAACCGCGCCAAGATGGCCCGCTACGGCCTGCGCGTGGAAGACCTGAATACGCTCTTGCGCGCCTCCTTCGCGGGCGATGTAGCGGGTCAGGTCTACGAGAAAGAACGCCGCTACGACTTGGTCGTGCGCCTCGACTCGGCCCGCCGCACCAGCCTCGCCGACCTGCGCCGCCTCTACGTGGACCTACCCGACGGTCAGAAGATTCCGCTGGAAGAGGTGGCCCAGGTGCAGTACCGCAACGCCCCCACCCAAATCTCCCGCGACGACGCTCAGCGCCGCATCAACATCGGCGTGAACGTGCGTAACCGCGACATTCAGAGCCTGGTAGAGGAAATTCAACAAAAGCTGACGCAAGGTGTGAAGCTGCCTACTGGCTACTCGGTGGTGTACGGCGGCGAGTTCGAGAATTTGCAGCGTGCCAAGGCTCGCCTCACTATTGCCGTGCCGGTGTCGCTGCTGCTGATTTTCACCTTACTTTATCTATCCTTCAGCTCCGTGAAGCAGGCAGCCCTTATTTTCACGGGCATTCCGCTGGCGGCCATTGGCGGCGTGCTGGCGCTGTGGGTACGGGGCATGCCATTTAGCATCTCGGCGGGGGTAGGATTTATTGCGCTGTTTGGTGTGGCTGTATTGAATGGCATCGTGCTGGTAGCCAGCCTAAATGAGCTAGCGGCCGAAGGCGTGCGCGACGTGCGCGAACGGGCCTTACGGGCCACCTCCGAGCGTTTTCGGCCGGTGCTGCTCACGGCCGCGGTGGCCTCGCTGGGCTTCTTACCGATGGCCTTGTCTACCTCGGCCGGCGCGGAGGTGCAGAAACCGTTGGCCACAGTGGTCATTGGCGGTTTGATTTCGGCTACGCTGCTCACGCTGGTGGTTCTGCCTGTGCTCTATACCTACTTCACCAAGGATGGCGAGCCTAGCCCGACGGCCGACCGTGCACCCCACCCCCCAACCCCCTCCCCTCCGGGAGAGGGGAAGCCTGACGACCATTCTTCACGTCAATTGCCGGAACTAGCTCCCCCTCTCCCGGAGGGGAGGGGGTTGGGGGGTAGGGTGAGTCCGTTGCTCCTATTACTGGCCGTACTATCGAGCCTTCTCCTACCCCACGCGGCCACGGCCCAAAATACATTGGGCAGCACAGCCGGGCAAAGTACTGCCATCGCACCGCCTACTAGGCCACTCTCGGTGGGGCAGGCGTTGCAGGCGGGGTTGGGACAGAGCCTGTTGGTGCAGTCGGCGGCGCTGGACGTGCGCCGGCAGAAGGCCCTGAACCGCTCGGGCTACGATGTGCCGCGCACGGTGCTGGACTACCAGCGCGGGCAGATTTCGGATGCTTCCACTGATCAGAGCTTCAATATTATTCAGCAGACGGCCTTCCCTACCCTCTACGCGGCCCAAAAGCGCCTGCTCGAAAACCAAACTGGCGCCGCCGAGCAACGCGCCCGCACCCAGCGCCGCGAGCTAACCCGCGTCATCCGCACCGACTACTACGATCTGTTGATTGCCTACCGCCGCGTGCAGCTCCTGCGCCGTCAGGATAGCCTCTACCGCCGCGCTGCCTACGCCGCGCGCATTCGCTACCAGATAGGCGAAACCAACCGCCTGGAGCAGGTAGCCGCCGAGGCCCGGATGCTGGAACTGCAAAATCAACTGCTCACCTTGCTCACCGATGTGCAGGTGCAGCGCCAGCAATTGGGCGTGCTGCTGGGCTACCCGGCCCCCGTCGACGTGGATACGATGGCCAGCGTGGTAGCCACCATAAGCCCCGCCGATACGGCCGCGCTTTCGCCCGATGCCAACCCTACCCTGGGACTGCTGCAGCAGGAAGTGACCATCAGCGCACAGCAAACCAAGGTGGAGAGGCTACGCCGCCTGCCTGATTTGCGGGTGGGCTATTTCAACCAGAGTATCAGTCGGGTAGGTGGCTACCAGGTGGCGCAGGCGGGCGTGGCGGTGCCGTTGCTGGGCGGGGTGCAAAAGGCGCGCATTGCGGCGGCCCGGCTGGGCGAGCAGTACGCCACCAATCAACTCAACTATTACACCGTGCAGCTCAACAGCCAATTGCGCACCCTGCGGCAGCAGCTGGCCCGCGCCCGCGCGTCCCTCACTTATTACGAAACCGTAGCCCTACCCCAGGCCCGCCTGGTACTAAGCACGGCCGAAAAAATCTTCCGCGCCGGCGACGTGGAATACGTGACCTACGTGGTAAACACGGAGCCCGCCTGGCAAATCCAGCAAGCCTACCTCGACCAGGTGAGCCGCTACAACCAACTGCTGTTCCAGCTTCAGGCCCTCACGGGCACGGAGGAATAGGTTTTCTTTTTTTGATTTCAACGACTTCGATATATGCTTTTCTCGCTGTGTAACGCAACGCCCGTGACCCCACCCCCCAATCCCCTCCCCTCCGGGAGAGGGGGAGCTGAGAGGGAATGTTCCATTAGGGATGAACAATTCTTTGTTACCGTCAGGCTCCCCCTCTCCCGGAGGATGTCGCGTATCAAGCGAGTGTGGGGCCGGGGGGTGGGGTCCACCCGCTTGCTCCTCATACTATTCGCCTGGTTCGTAACAGCCTCCTGCAACTCTACCCCCACCGAAACCCAAACCCAAGAGGCTCCTACCGCCAACGCTACGAAAGAGCCTACCTCCCCCAATCAACTGACCCTCTCCCCTACCCAAGCGCAGGCCGCAGGTATCGAAATCGGCACGTTTGACCACCAGGAAATGACTACCGATGTGCTGGCCAACGGCCTTATCGACGTGCCACCTCAGAACATGGCGTCTATTTCAGCGGTGATGGGGGGTTATGTGCAAACGGTAAACGTGCTGCCGGGCCAGTTTATCAAACGCGGTGGCACTGTGGCTGTGCTGCGCCATCCCGACTACCTCCAACTGCAACAAAACTACCTGCAAAGCCGCGCCCGCCTGCGCTTTTTGCAGCAGGAGCTAGACCGCCAACAGGTGCTTGATGCCGAGGACGTAGGCGCCAAGCGCAAGCTGCAACAAGCCCAAGCCGACTACCAAACCGAGCAAGCCGCTCTGCGCGCTCTGGCCGCCCAGGTGCGGATGCTGGGCCTGTCGGTAGCGCGGCTCGATGGCGGCCATATCGCCCCTACCGTGCCGCTTACGGCGCCGGTGGGTGGGTTTGTGCGCGCCGTCAACATCAACCCCGGCCAATATGTGGGGCCGCAGGATGTGTTGGTGGAGGTAGTAGACCGCTCCGATTTGCACCTGGAGCTGAAGGTGTTCGAGAAGGATATTGCCCGCGTGAAGGTAGGCCAGCGCATTTTGTTCAACGTTCCCAACAGCAGCTCGCCCGACAACATGACCGCCCGTATCTTTCTGGTAGGCAAGGCCTTCGACGACAACGACCGCACCGTGAGCGTGCACGCTCACCTAGAGCCCGAGCGCGACGACCTGCTACCCGGCCAATACGTGTCAGCGCGCATCCAAACGGGCGGGCGGCGCCAACGCACCCTCCCCGAAGACGCCATTATTCAGGATGGCGAGGTGAGCTACGCCTTCGTGCGCACGGCCACCGATAGCGCGGGGAGCACCTTCCGGCGACTACGGCTGCGGACGAGCCAGCCTCAGCACGGCGCCGTGGCAGTCACGCTGCTCGATAAGCTACCCGACACCACCCAGCTGGTCCGCCGCGGCGCCTATTTCCTGCAAGCTGAACTCACCAAAGGCCAGGGCGACGACGAGTAGACCGCGTTAATTTGCAGCTTCTCCGCAACCTGATTCGTTTCTGACAGTAACGGTAGACAGTCTATTGGGCCGGACTTAACCGTTGGCCCTACCTACGAGCTTTCCCTGCATGACGCACGAACAACAACGCTTGGCCGAATCTGCCACTATTCCGTGGAAGAAATTCGGTCCCTACCTCACCGAGCGCCAGTGGGGTACGGTACGCGAAGATTACAGCCCCGATGGCAATGCCTGGGACTACATCACCCACGACATGGCCCGCAGCTACGCTTACCGCTGGGGCGAGGAAGGCCTCGGCGGCATCAGCGACGACAAGCAGCATCTGTGCTTTGGCGTGGGCTTATGGAACGAGAACGACGAGATTCTGAAGGAGCGCCTGTTTGGCCTGACCAATGGCGAGGGCAACCACGGCGAGGACGTGAAGGAGCTGTATTACTACCTCGACAGCACCCCTACCCACTCCTACATGCGGATGCTCTACAAGTATCCGCAACGCACGTTTCCGTATCAGAAGCTGCTGCGCAAAAACAAGCGCCGCACGCGCCAGCAGCCCGAGTACGAGTTGCTGGATACGGGTATTTTTGACGACGGCCGCTATTTCGATGTGTTCATTGAATACGCCAAGGCCGGGCCGGATGATGTACTCATTCAGCTGACCATCCATAACCGGGGGCCGCGCAAGGCCCGCCTGCACGTGCTGCCGCAACTCTGGTTTCGCAATACTTGGGCCTGGGGCGAGGGCAATCCTACCCGCCCCCAGATGCGCACCCCCGCCCCCGGCGTCGTGCAAGCCGACCACGAGGCGCTGGGCCGCTACCACCTCTACTGCGACCGGCAGCCCGACCTGCTGTTCTGTGACAACGACACCAACTACATCCGTCTGCAAGAGCCACCCCGCGCAACGCGCTACTTTAAAGACGGCATCAACGACTACGTGGTGGAGGGCGACCCCAGCGCCGTTAACCCGGCTAAAGTAGGCACCAAGGCCGCGGCCCACTACCGGCTCAGCCTAGAGGCTGGCACCTCCCAGACCATCCGCGTCCGCCTCAGCCAGCCCACCCACGAAGCGCCTTTTGCAGAGTTTGACGCCGTGTTTGCTCAGCGCCAGCAGGAAGCCGACGAGTTCTACGACTGCGTACAGGAAAGTGTGACTGACGAAGATTCGCGCAATATTCAGCGGCAGGCCTTTGCCGGCATGCTCTGGAGCAAGCAGTTTTATTATTACGACGTGACGAAGTGGCTCGACGGTGAGCCGAAGGGTCCCAAGTCGTCGGTGCGCCGCCGCAAGGGCCGCAACGCCAACTGGCGCCATCTCTACAACGCCGATATCATCTCCATGCCCGACAAGTGGGAGTATCCCTGGTACGCGGCCTGGGACTCGGCGTTCCACTGCATTCCGCTGGCGATGGTAGACGCCGAGTTTGCCAAGCAGCAGCTACGCCTCCTTACCAAAGACTGGTACCTGCACCCCAACGGCCAGTTGCCCGCCTACGAGTGGAACCTCTCCGACGTGAACCCGCCCGTGCACGCCTGGGCCACCTGGCGCGTGTACCAGATGGACAAAAAGTTGCGCGGCCACGGCGACCTGCAGTTCTTGGAAGCTGTCTTTCACAAGCTCACGCTCAACTTCACGTGGTGGGTGAACCGCAAGGACAAAAGTGAGCGGAACATCTTTGAGGGCGGCTTCTTGGGGCTGGATAACATTGGCGTGTTCGACCGCTCGGCGCCCTTACCCACCGGCGGCCACATCGAGCAGAGCGACGGCACCAGCTGGATGGCCATGTTTGCCCTCAACCTGATGCGCATGGCCCTGGAGCTGGCCGGCACCAACACCGTGTACCAGGAAATTGCCGGTAAGTTCTTCGAGCACTTCCTCTACATTGCCGACGCCATGACCCGTGGCGGCGACGGCCGCTTCGACCTGTGGGACGACGAAGACCAGTTCTACTACGACGTACTGCGCACCCCCGACGACGAGCGCACCATCCTGAAAGTACGCTCCATCGTGGGGCTGATTCCGCTGTTTGCCGTGGAGGTCATCGACCAGGAACTGCTCGATACCGTGCCGGAGTTTACGGCCCGCGCCATCTGGCTACTCGAAAACCGGCCGCACCTGGCCAAGCTGGTGTCGCGGTGGCAGGAGCCGGGTAGGGGCGCGCGACACAAGCTGTCGTTGCTGCGGCGCGAGCGGTTAGGCCACGTGCTGCGCCGTATGCTGGACGAAAGCGAGTTTCTGGCCCCCCACGGCATTCGGGCCTTATCGCGCTATCACCTGGAGCATCCGTATGTGTTCAGCACGGAGGAGGACGATTTCGAGGTAGGCTACATTCCCGGCGAGGCCGAGTCCAGCATGTTTGGGGGTAACTCCAACTGGCGCGGCCCCATCTGGTTTCCTATCAACTTCCTGATTATTGAGTCGTTGCAACGGTTCCATGCGTATTACGGTGACTCCTTCACCATTGAGTACCCTACCGGTTCGGGCCAGCTTTACAACCTGCGCGACGTAGCCCTGGCTCTCTCCGACCGCCTCACGGGCCTGCTCCGCCAGGATGCGCAGGGTCGGCGCCCGGCCTTCGGCAACACCCCGTTGCTGCAAACCGATCCGCATTTCCGCAACCACATTCTCTTCCACGAGTACTTCCACGGCGACGACGGCCACGGCCTGGGCGCCACCCACCAAACCGGCTGGACCGGGCTAATTGCCAAGCTGCTCAGCCTACCCGCCTCTGGCACTACCTTCTAATCAATCGCACCACAAAAAGCCCCGTTTCTTACGTAGAAACGGGGCTTTGCTATTACTGCTGGCCCTGGCGCACACCGCGATTCTAATTTGTTGTGCATACGCTGGTATCTATCCTGTGCGGGCAGTGCTATATTCGATTTCTACAAACTCTATCCTTCTATTCAATGGCGTCTTCTGATTCGCTACCTCCTGAGCAACTAGCATCCCCTACCCCATTACCCGCCCAGCCAGAAGGTCTACCTCAGCACGCGCCAATGCGTCGTTTGGATCGGGCCGTAGGCGCCACCGCTACCAAGCTTGTTCCGCTGGTGACGCTGCTTCAGGCCATTCAGCCGCAAGTGGCGCAAGAGTCGGTGTTTCATACGCGCCGCAAGAAAATTCAGGCGCACATTGCCGTCGCTTTCATGGAGTTGAAAGCAGAACGCCCCCGCCGACGCGTGCTTACCCATTCCTTCCAAACCATCACCAACCTTGTGCGGGAAGAAGCCCACGATATTAGCAAGGATGAGGTAAAGCAAGCCACCAAAGAACTGGTACTAGCTACCCTCAAGAATGCGCCCAAGCTGATTGGCATTGCACATCAAGCCCGGCTGCTGTCGTAACGCTACGATTGCGCGCATTTCATAAAAGCAAAAGCCCCGTTTCCAGCTGGAAACGGGGCTTTTGCTTTGCAGAGGAGGAGGGATTCGAACCCCCGGAGGTTTAACCCTCAACGGTTTTCAAGACCGCCGCAATCGACCACTCTGCCACTCCTCTAACTAGTTGCTGCTAACAAAAAGGCTCTTTCCGCAGCAATGAAAGGCCTTTGCAGAGAGGGGGGGATTCGAACCCCCGATACCCTTGCAGGTATAACGGATTTCGAATCCGTCGCATTCGACCACTCTGCCACCTCTCTAAGGTCCAAACGAGTGGGTTTGGGTCGACAAAAGTAGCAGGCCGAGGTAGGGTACGCAAGCGCTACAAGCGTTTTTTTTAATCTTTTTTCTGTGACGCTGCTTGTCTCTAACGTTCCTTCTTGAGGCTGAATAATTTAGCCCGCCGCTATTACCTTATCTGACCGACCGGGAAAATGCAGCCGACGGCGGGGTGGGGTAGCCTCCTTGCCGTGTCGCAGTCGCCCGGTCACGGCATCAATGCTCACGTTCACCTCAAAGCCCAGAATCAGGGTCATGCATACGAAATCCAGCCACACCATCAGACCGATAAGCGTGCCGATGGAGCCGTAAAAATGGTTGTAGCTGTCGAAGATCTTGACGTAGAGAATAAATAGAAAGGACACGATAAAGATCAGCACCGTGGCCACTACCGCCCCCGCCGACACAAACGGCCATTTGTTGTGCACGGGCGGCACATAGTAGTAAATCAGGCAGGTTATCATCAGCGAAAGGCCCGTAACGGAGCCATACTTCACAATGGTAATCAACTGATCCGTAAAGGTTTCGGACACTACCTCATGGAATACCAGCCAGTCGATGATATAGGTACCGAAGAAAATACCTGTGATGGCCACCAGCAGTAGCACCGACAGCACCACCGTCAGCAACGTGGCAATGACGCGCTTGCGCACGTAGGTGCGTCGCTTAAACGACGGGTACTTTTTCTCGAATGCATCGAGCAGGGCCATGATGCCGTTGGAACTGAGTACCAGCGCGGTAGCAAAACCAAACGACAGCAAGCCACCATGTTGAATCGTGATGATGTCATTGATGGTGCTGGCCGTGGCGGCGTACATCTCCTTCGGCATCAGGTCGCCGATGAATTGCAGGATGTCCACGTTCAGGTTGGGTACCGGGATGTACGGTATCAGCGTGAACAGGAAGATGATGGTGGGGAAGATGGCAATGGTCAGGTTGAACGCCATGTAACTGGCGCGCTTGGTGATGCTGTCCAGCTTCGACTCCTGAATCATGCGGTCCATCACATCGTACACCGACGCCCTACCCCCCGCGAAGCGCAAGCGCTTCAGCCACACCATCAGGCGGCGGTAGCTGCGGCGCTGACGAATGTCGGAGAGGCGGTAGCGGCGAACGGGTAGACGCATGCGGTAGGTGGTGAAATGGTGAGTGGTGAGTTTGTGCGTAACCGCGGATCAGCCCAACGAATTCCGTGGCTCCTACCCTCCTTTTACTCCTTTTTCAGGAAAGCGGCTGGGGCGGGCGCTTCCGAGGCGGGCGTTTTGGGTGGCGTGAGCGGGCCGGCCGTTTCCTCCTCGGTGAAATAGGGAAGCAGTTTTTGCTGAATGGCCGCTGGAATGGGCACGGGTCGGCCGGTGCTCATATTCACGAATACCATGAGCGTGTGGCCTTCGGTAAGCAGCTCCTGCGCCTCGCTATAGATTTCGTATTCGAACAGAATGCGCGTGCCCTCGGCGGGCTGACGCAGCAGCATCCGCACGGTCAGCAGGTCGTCGTAGCGGGCGGGGCGGCGGAAGCGGGTGCGTAACTCGCCCACGGGCATCCCTACCCCTTCGGCCTCCATGGCCTTATAGCTGATGCCCAGCTGCCGGAACGCCTCGGTACGCGCTACCTCAAAGTAGGCCGCGTAGTTGCCGTGGTAGACGTAGCCCATCTGGTCCGTCTCGGCGTAGCGCACGCGAATGAGGGTGTCGTGAGAGTACATAAGAGTGAGTAGTAACTGAGTAATCAAAACAGACCGTCATGCTTCCCTCAGCATGACGATCTGTTATTTCATAATTCCGCTCCTCGTCAGGGCGGCCTGGTAACGGCGGGCATTTACCAAGTGTGCTGCCTCGTTGGTGGCAAAGGCGTGGTAGCCGCTAAAATCCTCTTTCGCGCAGAAATAGAGGTAGTTGTGGTCCTCGGGATTCAGTACGGCGTCGATGCTGGCGATGCTGGGCAGGTTGATGGGACCGGGGGGTAGGCCGTTGTATTTGTACGTGTTGTAGGGCGAATCCTTCTGCAAATGCACGTTGAGCACGCGCTTGATGCCGAAGTCGCCGTTGGCGTACACTACGGTAGGGTCGGCTTGCAGCTTCATGCCGCGCTGGAGGCGGTTGAGGTACACACCTGCCACGCGGGGGCGCTCGTCGGCGTGCTGCTGCTGCTCAGCCTCCACAATGCTGGCCAGCGTGCTCACCTGGGCGCGCGTGAGGCCTAGCTTTTGGCGCTTGGCGTCGCGGGCGGGCGTCCAAAACTTCTCGTACTCCTTTTTCATGCGTTGCATGAGGTTGTCGGCCGAAGAATTCCAATACAGCTCGTAGGTATTCGGAATGAACATCGTGAGGATAGTCGTGGTATCGAAGCCCAAGCTTTTGGTGTAGCTCGGGCTGCTCAGCAGCGAATCGAATTGCCCCGGCCGGCTATCGATGGTGTGGCTGAGCTTGAGCGCCAAGTCCTTGCGCAGTCGAATGTTCTGGAACGTGAGTTTCAGGGGCGACTGCCGCCCGGCGCGTAAGTCCGATACCAGCTGGCGGTTGGTATAGCCGTCTTTCAGTTCGTAGCGACCGGGCTTCACCAGCTCGGGATACTTCATTAGCTTGGCTACGAAGGCAAACGAGAGTTTATCGACGATGGCGCCAGAGGCATAGATGCTGTCTAGCACAGCTTTATACGGCTCACCGCGCCGGATGAGCACGTAGGTAGGCCGGCCGTTGGTGTCCACGTTGGCGGTGTAGAACACCTGGTAGAAATAGTATGAGAAGCTTACGAACAGCACGCCCGCCAGCGCCACCACGGTGCCAATGCGCTTACGACGCTTGAGGGCCTTATCGCGGCGCTCGATAATATTAGGGGTAGGTTGAGATGGGGTAGCCATGCGGCAGGCAACGGGTTGAGAAGGAAGATACTGGCCGATACTCTTCGCCGGGGCATCCCAAACGGGCACACCAGGAGTATCCACCCCAAAAGTACGAGTTCTGCCGCGCTAACTTCTGGCTGTGGGTAGCAAGCCCCCAAAACTTTCGGAGCGACTACCATGTATTAAGAGGATACATTTCGACCCGCTGTGGCCGAAATAGCAGACAGGCAACGTTGTTTTTCTGTTCTGCCTGCTACCTTTCTCCTACCCCACCGTTTGGTGGTAGCATCAGTTTTCACTCAATCCTTCTGCTTTCCTATGGCTGCTACGTTGCTTCGCATTCACCCCGATAATCCACCCCAAAACCGTCTGCTGCAAGCCGTAGAAGTGCTGCGCAAAGGCGGGGTCATTATTTATCCCACGGATACTATCTATGGTTTGGGCTGCGATATTCACAACGCTAAAGCCGTGGAAAAGCTCTGTCGCATTAAAGGCATTCACCCAGATAAAGCCAATTTGTCATTTATCTGTGCCGATTTGTCGCACATCACCGACTACGCCCACGGCATTACTACGCCCATGTATAAGGTGCTGAAGAAGGCCCTACCCGGCCCGTTCACCTTCATCTTTGAAGCAAGCCCGCAGGCTCCGCGCTACGGGGGCGTAAAGCGCAAAACCGTGGGTATCCGCGTGCCCGACAATCAGATTTGCACCAGCCTGGTGCGCGAGTTGGGCAACCCCATCGTCTCCACCTCCATCCGCGACGATGATGAGGTGTTGGAATACACCACCGACCCCGATCTGCTTTTCGAGAAATACCGCTCCCTGGTAGACCTCGTAATTGACGGCGGCTTCGGCAACAACGTCGCCAGCACCGTAGTCGACTGCACCAATGAGGACTTCGACATCATCCGCCAGGGCGCGGGAGATATTGAGCAGTATTTGTAAGGTGAAATAGTGAAGCGCTGACTGAAAGAGCGTCTCTCAGTCAGCGCTTCTACTCAACATTCCGCTTGTGTTTCCAGCGACGGTGCGACCAGAGATATTGTTCGGGTGCGGCCTGAATGTCACGCTCCAGCAGGCGGGCGAAGTCCTCGGCAATAGGGTAGGAACCCTTTTCAATGGGCGCATAGCCGTCGTAAAGCAATGTAATGGTGATGTCGTAATAGCCGCGTCGCGCGCGCTGGATACTGACGTAGAACACCGGTGCTTGTAGTTGCGGGGCTAGGCGGTCGGCGCTGGTGTAGAAGCTGGTATCCTGGTGCAGGAAGGTGGTCCAATAGGGACTATCCCGGGGACCAGCGGCCTGATCGGTGAGCAGGCTAAGTGCACGTCCTTCGCCGCGGGTGCTCAGCAGGTGGCGCAATGTATTGCGCATGGGCACTAGCACCGCTCCGGTGCGGGTGCGCAACTCATACATAAAGCTCTCAAAGAAAGGGCTACTCAGCGGCTTATATACCCCATCGGCCCTACCCGGAAACCGCACCGCCGCGCCCGACAAAATCCACTCCCAATTGCCAGCGTGCGAGCCCAGCGTGAGGACAGTACGGCCGGCCTCAAACAACGGCTCAATCAGCTCAGGGTTGGTGAAGCGCACCCGCCTACCTAGCTCCTTCGCTGAAATGGTACGTAGCTTTAGAATCTCCACCATCACTTGGGCGAAGTGCCGATAGAAAGCCCGGCCGGTGGCGGCCACCTCCACCTCCGTTTTCTCGGGAAACGAGTTGCGAATATTCTCCGTGATGACGCGCCAGCGGTAGCGCACTCCGTAGGCCAGTAGCAGATAAATGCCATCGGCCAGAAAATACAGCACCGACAGCGGCAGCCGGGACAGCCCAATCAGCAGCCAGTTGACGGGACGGAGGTACCAGGGGTAGGGTTTGGCAGGGGTAGAGGGAGGCATGCGTTAGTTGGTGGCGCCAGCGGGCGCGTAGTCTTCCATGTCGCGGGTCAGTACAGTGCTTTGCGTAGTAAGCAGCTGGTTTTTCGCGTCGCGAATTTCAATAGTGAAAATATATTGCCCGCTGGGAAGCGGCCCAAGAGGCAACTCGCCGGCAATAGTGGTAGGCTTGCCTTGCGCAGCCTGCTCGAGCGTAGTCTCGGCTTCGGCGGCGCCACCTTCATCAGAGGCAATGCGGTAGCGCACCTTTAGCGGTTGTCCGGCGGGCGCTTGGTATAGCTCGGCGTAGAAAAAAATTTGCGTGGTGCCACGCCCGTAGTAGCCCCCCGGCGCCCGCGACAACCGCAGCCCGCCCCGCGCAAAATTGTCCTGCACGCCTGACTTCGCCGCTGGTCGTGCCAGCAGCACAATGTCACTTAGAAAAGCTTCTTTGTCCTTGGTTTGCAGCGTAAGCGACTGGTCTACTGTAGTCTCGCTGCCGGCTTTATATTGGTCGCGCAGACGGGCGCGCACCGTGTACTGACCATCGGGCAGGACTACGCGCTTCTGGAAGCTGATAGGACTCTTGATGGCCGCTGTAGTGTCGCTGAGCACGGGTGGTTTCAGCGTTACGGTTTCCTGGTAGGCAGGCTGGCCGTCGGCTTTCAGGATTTCCAGCGTGAGCACGGCCGCCGCCTGAAACGTTTTGGGCGCCCGGCGCAGGTAGGTCAGCCCTGTACCCGACACGGTGGCGTACAGCTCCACCACCGAGCCTTTCACGGTGCGGTCTTCGTTGCGAAAATGCGCTACATCGAGCAGCAGTTGGGGCGTGGCGGCCTGCACAGTGGCCGTCAAAAGGACAAAAAAGAAGCTGAGGAGAATACGCATCGTGTCAGTTTGGCGGGTAAAGGTAGCCGGTTCGGGGCTGGTTGGATTGTTGAACAACAAAAGTCTGCGGCTTCGTGCCCTACCCTACTCAACAAGTTAGCCAGTTCGCCCGTGGTCATTTTCGAGTCGCAGTACAACCCGCCCATTGCCTTCTTTGCCGAGCTGGTAGGGCAGGACACGCTGCTGCTAGAGGCCCACGACCACTACCGCAAACAGACCTACCGCAACCGCTGCCTGATCCTGACGGCGCAGGGCGTGAAGCCCCTCACGGTGCCGGTAATAGACGGCAACCGAAGTGAGAAAATTGCCACCTCGGCCATTGAAATCGACTATCGGCAGAACTGGGTGCACCAGCACTGGCGCACGCTGCAAACTGCATATGGCGGCACACCGTATTTTGAGTATTACGCTGATTATCTGCACGACATCTACTACCAGCGCCCTACCCTACTTTTTGACCTGAACACACAGCTACTGCGTTTTTACCTGCGTTGCTTACGCTTGCGACTTCACGTAGAACTCACGCAAGAATACATTTCTTGTCATCCGGTTACATCGGACAGCGCCTTGCTTGACCGTCGTGACTGGCTGACGCCCAAAGCCGCTGTGGCAGACCAACCTGACAGGACGTCGGGCCCTGCCTACCCCCAGACCTTTGGCGTACAATTTGTACCCAATCTAAGTATCCTGGACCTGTTGTTTATGCAAGGTCCAGCCGCCGGCGCCTTTCTTACGTAAGGTCAAATACGGCTAGTAGAACCTTCGCCCGAGCTTATCTGTTTTCAGGTACAATCGGCCTAATCCGTGCCCTGATCTCACTCGTGGGCTTGCGGGGTTCCGTTTTTCTTTATTACTTATCTGCATGGAAGCTAAATTCTCAAACCGAGTCAAGGAAGTGATTTCCCTGAGCCGGGAAGAAGCCATCCGGCTCGGTCACGACTATATCGGAACCGAACATCTATTGCTGGGCATGATTCGCGAAGGGGAAGGCACTGCCATTGGGCTGCTCAAGAAATTGGGTGTCTCGGTGGAAGAGCTAAAGTATGCCCTGGAACAAGCTACCCGTAATACGGCTACGCAGGGCACGAGCATTACTGGCTCTATCCCGCTGACGAAACAGACTGAAAAAGTCCTAAAAATCACCTATCTGGAGGCGAAAATCTTCAAGAGCGAAATCATCGGCACTGAACACTTGCTGCTGTCGATTTTGCGCGATGAGGACAACATCTCGTCCCAGATTCTCAGCAAATTCAACGTGAACTACGAATCTGTACGTGACTCGCTGGACTATCACGGTGCCGCGAGCAACAACCCCACCAACGGCCCCGAAGCTGATGACGACGACAACGACCGTCTGTTTGGCGGTGGCCAGGGCCGTGGCGGCTCCGGTGCTGCCCCCAAGAAAGGCAACGAGAAGTCGCGTACGCCCGTGCTCGACAATTTTGGCCGCGACCTGACCAAGCTCGCCGAGGAAGACAAGCTCGACCCAATTGTGGGCCGCGAAAAGGAAATTGAGCGCGTAGCGCAAATCCTGTCGCGCCGCAAGAAGAACAACCCGATTCTGATCGGTGAGCCTGGTGTTGGCAAAACGGCCATTGCGGAGGGCTTGGCTCTGCGCATCATCCAGAAGAAAGTGTCGCGCGTGCTGTTCAACAAGCGCGTGGTAACGCTGGATCTGGCGTCGCTGGTAGCGGGTACCAAGTACCGCGGACAGTTTGAGGAGCGCATGAAGGCCGTGATGAACGAGCTGGAAAAGTCGCCCGACGTAATTCTGTTCATTGACGAGCTGCACACCATTGTAGGTGCCGGTGGAGCTTCGGGCTCGCTGGATGCCAGCAACATGTTCAAGCCAGCTTTGGCCCGTGGCGAGATTCAATGCATCGGTGCTACTACCCTCGACGAGTACCGCCAGTACATCGAGAAGGATGGTGCCCTGGCCCGTCGTTTCCAGATGGTGATGGTAGATCCTACCACGCCCGAGGAGACCATCGAAATCCTGCACAACATCAAGGACAAGTATCAGGACCACCACCACGTGGTGTACACCGATAAGGCTATTGAGCAGTGCGTGAAGCTGTCGGACCGCTACATGTCGGACCGTTTCCTACCTGACAAGGCCATTGATATTCTGGACGAAGCCGGTGCCCGCGTGCACATCAACAACATCGTGGTGCCCGAGGATATTCTCAAGCTCGAAGAGCAGATTGAGAATATTAAAGGTGAGAAAAACCGCGTGGTGAAGTCGCAGAAATACGAGGAAGCCGCCAAGCTTCGCGACACGGAAAAGAAGCTGATTGATCAACTTGAGCAGGCCAAAAAGGACTGGGAAGAGGAGACCAAGAAGAAGCGTTACACCGTGAAAGAGGAGAACGTGGCCGAGGTTATCGCTATGATGACTGGCATCCCCGTATCCCGCGTGGCTCAGAACGAAAGTGCTAAGCTGCTCAACATGGGTGAGGAGCTGAAGGGCAAAGTAATTGGTCAGGACAAGGCCATTGCTCAGCTTGTGAAAGCCATCCAGCGTACCCGTGTAGGCTTGAAAGATCCGAAGAAGCCAATTGGCTCGTTCGTGTTCCTCGGCCCAACCGGGGTAGGTAAGACCGAACTGGCGAAGGTGCTAGCGAACTACCTCTTCGACAAAGAAGAGTCGCTGGTGCGCATCGACATGTCGGAATACATGGAGAAATTCAGCGTATCGCGCCTGGTAGGCGCGCCTCCCGGTTACGTAGGTTACGAAGAGGGCGGTCAGCTGACGGAGAAAATCCGCCGTAAGCCGTACTCGGTTGTCCTACTCGACGAGATTGAAAAAGCGCACCCCGACGTATACAACCTGCTATTGCAGGTACTGGACGACGGTATCCTGACTGACGGCTTGGGCCGCAAGGTGGACTTCCGGAACACCATCATCATTATGACCTCGAACATCGGGGCACGTGATCTGGCGGACTTCGGGGTAGGCATTGGTTTCGGTACGAAAGCTCGTACGGAAAACCTGGACGAGATTACGAAAGGTACCATCACCAACGCCCTGCGTAAGACGTTCTCGCCCGAGTTTCTTAACCGTTTGGACGACGTGATTGTCTTCAACTCGTTAGAGAAGAAAGACATCCATCAGATCATCGACATTTCGCTCTCGAAGCTGCTGTCGCGCATCCAGTCGTTGGGCTACCGTGTAGAGTTGACTGAGGCCGCCAAGGACTTTGTAGCCGACAAAGGCTATGATCCGAAGTACGGTGCTCGTCCGCTGAACCGGGCCATCCAGAAGTACATTGAAGATCCGATTGCAGAGGAAATCCTGAAGGCGCAAATCGCCCACGGTGACGTTATCACGGCTGACTATACGGAAGGCGCTGAAGAGCTAACCTTCTCCGTCAGCAAGAGTGACGAAGCTCCTGACTTGCCAAGCGACGAGCGCCCGGAAGAAACTCCGGCCCCGGACGACGCTTCGGATAAGAAGAAAGACAAGTAAGTCATATAGTGTACAAAAAGACAGGCCGTTTCCGCGAGGAAGCGGCCTGTCTTTTTATTTTCTCTGTGTTTATCAATCAATTACACAAGATTTACCACAAGCATAAAGCCGCCCCAAATTCTGGTGCGGCTTTTTTTGTTTCCTGCCTTACCTTTGAAGTTCACCCCCTACCCCACCCGCATGACCGACCCACACGCCAATGCCCACCACACCAAGTTAGAAATACTCGAAGCCAAGAATGCCGAAGCCCTACTCGGCGGTGGTCAGGCCCGCATCGATGCCCAGCACAAAAAAGGAAAGCTCACAGCCCGCGAACGGCTGGATTTACTGCTCGATGAAGGCTCGTTTGAGGAAATCGGGAAGTTTGTGATGCACCGCTCCAAGGATTTTGGGCTAGATAAGGAGTACTACCTCGGCGACGGTGTAGTAACCGGCTACGGCACCGTAAACGGCCGACTCGTGTACGTTTTCTCCCAGGATTTCACGGTGTTCGGCGGCTCGTTGAGCGAGACCCACGCCGAGAAAATCGTGAAGATTATGGACCTGGCCATGAAGAACGGCGCACCTGTTATCGGGCTGAACGACTCGGGCGGGGCGCGTATTCAGGAAGGGGTAGTGAGTCTGGGCGGCTATGCTGACATCTTCTATAAGAATACCCTAGCCTCGGGGGTAGTGCCCCAGCTTTCGGCCGTGATGGGACCGTGCGCGGGAGGTGCGGTGTACTCGCCGGCCATTACGGACTTTATTCTGATGGTGGAGGACACAAGCTATATGTTCGTGACCGGCCCCAACGTGGTGAAAACCGTGACCCATGAGACCGTGACCAGCGAGGAATTGGGCGGCGCCAGCACGCACTCCACCAAAAGCGGCGTCACGCACTTCACGGCGCCCAACGAGGTGGCCTGTATTCAGCAACTCAAGCAACTGCTGAGCTACATGCCCCAAAACTGCGAGGAAACCGCTCCTAGCCTGCCTTATACGCCTGTCGGCGACGAGCAGCGCCCCGAGTTGGACACGCTCATTCCCGACAACCCCAACCAGCCGTATGATATTCGGGAGGTAATAGAGGGCATCATTGATGCGGATTCTTTTCTGGAAGTGCATCAGAATTTTGCTGAGAACATTGTGGTAGGCTTTGCCCGACTGGCTGGCCGCAGCATCGGCATTGTGGGCAACCAACCGGCCGTACTGGCGGGCGTGCTCGACATCAACGCCAGTACCAAAGCCGCGCGGTTTGTGCGGTTCTGCGACGCGTTTAATATTCCGCTGCTGGTGCTGGAAGACGTACCCGGTTTCCTACCCGGCACCGACCAAGAGTGGCGCGGCATCATCACCAACGGCGCTAAGTTACTGTATGCTTTCTGCGAAGCCACCGTGCCCCGCGTGACGGTCATTACGCGCAAAGCCTATGGCGGTGCCTACGATGTGATGAACAGCAAGCACATTGGTGCCGATTTAAACTATGCTTGGCCTACTGCCGAAATTGCGGTGATGGGCGCCAAGGGAGCCGCCGAAATTATCTTTAAGCGTGAAATCGCGGAGGCCGAAGACCCCGAAGCCAAGCTCCAGGAAAAGGTAGACGACTACCAACAAAAATTTGCCACGCCCTACCGCGCCGCTCACCGTGGCTTCGTAGATGAGGTTATCCTACCCTCGCAAACCCGTCAGAAACTGATACGAGCGTTTAAGATGTTGGAAAACAAAGTCGATCAATTACCCCGGAAAAAACACGGTAATATCCCACTGTAAGTTTTTGTACGAAGTCGCAAGCGATGTAAAAACGAATTGCATAGAGCTTTTTACACGCAGACTTCGTAGGTGCTTCTCGCGAACGTTACTCTCTGTGCGAAAAATATTCTTCTTATATGCGTCCCGAATCTTTCGATTTTCTTCAGAAATACCTCAACAATGCCTCCCCTACCGGTTTCGAAAAGGAAGGACAGAAATTATGGCTCGACTACGTGCGGCCCTATGTGGATGACTACCTAATCGACACCTACGGCACGGTGGTGGGCATTATCAACCCCGAAGCCAAGTACAAAGTAGTCATTGAAGCCCACGCCGACGAAATAAGCTACTTCGTCAACTTCATCACCGAATCGGGCTTCTTGTACCTGCGCAAAAACGGCGGTTCCGACCCACTGGTGGCGCCCAGCAAGCGCGTGAACATTCACACGTCCAAGGGCATTGTGAAAGCAGTGTTCGGCTGGCCGGCCATCCACGTGCGCAAGGTGGACCAAGACAAAGCTCCTACCATGGAAACCGTGTACCTCGATTGCGGTGCGTCGAGCAAGGAGGAAGTGGAAGCGATGGGCATTCATGTGGGCTCCGTCGTCACCTTCGAAGACGAGTTCATGGTGATGAACGACAAGTACTACGTGGGCCGGGCGCTCGACAACCGCGTGGGCGGTTTCATGATTGCTGAGGTAGCGCGTCGCCTGAAGGAAGAAGGCAAAACCCTACCCTTCGGCCTGTACGTGGTGAATTCGGTGCAGGAGGAAATTGGCCTGCGCGGAGCCGAAATGATTGCCCACCGCTTGCAACCCGACGTGGCCATCATCACCGATGTAACCCACGACACGCAGTCGCCGATGTACGAGAAAAAGACGTCTGGCGACCTGTTCTGCGGCCGTGGGCCGGTGGTTACCTATGGTCCGGCCGTGCAAAACAACCTGCGTGACCTGATCATTGAGACAGCGCAAAAGTCCGAAATACCGTTCCAGCGGGCGGCCGCTACCCGCGCCACTGGCACTGATACCGATGCCTTTGCTTACGCCGGCATGGGCGTGGCCGCGGCCCTTATTTCCCTACCCCTCAAGTACATGCACACCACAGTAGAAACCGTGCACAAAGACGACGTAGAAAACGTGATTAAGTTGATCTACGAAACCGTGCTGCGCATTGAGGACGGCCACGATTTCCGGTACTTCAAATAAACCCACGTTTTCTTATTTTTTAATGGGCTGCTGTTCTACACAAACGTGAGCAGCAGCCCGTCTTGCTTATGCAGCTTCCTCCTATATCCTCCCTACCCCTCACACTCACCGATCAGCTAGGTCGGCGCGTGGTGGTGCCTTTTCCGCCGCAACGCATTGTGTCACTGGTACCTTCGCAGACGGAATTGTTGTTTGATTTGGGACTGAGTGAGCGAGTGGTGGGCGTCACGAAGTTTTGCATCCATCCGGCCGACGCGCGACAGTCGGCTGTGGTTATCGGGGGCACTAAGAACTTCGATTTTGAGAAGATTGCGACCCTACAACCCGATTTAATTCTGGGTAACAAAGAAGAGAACTACCAGGAAGGTATAGAACAATTAGCGGCATCCTACCCTGTATGGATCAGTGACATTGCCACACTGCCCGACGCGCTTGTGATGATTCGGCAAGTAGGCCTGCTTACGGGCACTGCCGTCCGTGCCAACGTGCTGGCCATCGAAATTGAGAATTCCTTTGCCACGTTATCTGCCGCGCAGCCACCGCTACCTACTGCTTATTTTATTTGGCGCAAGCCTTATATGGTGGCCGCTGCCGATACGTTTATCAACGACATGCTGCACCGTGCCGGCTTCGAGAATGTATTTGCCGATCAGCAGCGCTACCCTGAGATTACGCCAGCGCAACTAGCCGCCGCGCAGCCTCAGCAGGTTTTGCTTTCCTCCGAGCCCTACCCTTTCCGGGAGAAACACCTAAAAGAGTTTCGGGAACTATGCCCAACGGCTACTGTGCGGCTCGTTGATGGGGAGCTGTTTAGCTGGTACGGCAGCCGGTTGCGGCACTCGGCGGCATATTTTCGGCAACTAGCTGCAAGCTGCTAATATGAAAAAATATGCATAAGAAAGAACGTCATGCTGAGCTTGTCGAAGCATCTCGTGTGCTGACGACAGATACTATCTAGGTCAGCACGCGAGATGCTTCGACAAGCTCAGCATGACGTTCTAAAACTTCTAAAACAACCCTATCGCCTCTTGCTTTACTACGTTCAGGGCCTGGGTAGTAGGGTCTACCTCGTCGGCAATGACGGTTTCGAGGACGCGCTTGGCCAGCTCTGTGCCGCGCAATTGCTGAGGTTGGGGTAGGGAATGATAGGCCTTGTTAATCATGGTGAGCACGTTTTCCTTGGCTTGCTTCACTTGTTGCCAGGCTTCGGAGCTCATGTAAAGCTGTTGGGAAAGATTGTGCTCGTACTCAGCCCGAACTTCCTGGAGCAGCAGGCGGTGGTAGTCGGGAGCCGATTGGCCGGCGCTGCTCAAGCGCACTAGTAGGTTGCTGGGCGTGATGCGCTCCAGAAACAGCACGATCCGCTCGTAGGCTTGCAGGCGCACGGGCAATACCTCTTTGCTGCTTTGCAGGCGTAGCTCAATCAGGCGGCGCTGTTGTTCTTTTTCGAAATATTGCTGAACAAGATAAAAAATAGAACCCGCCACCAACAAGGCAGGCAGAATGATCTTCAGCAAATCAAAAATGTAAGCGGTAGTGTCCATACAAGGGAAAAGCGCCGGAAAGCGCCTCTGCGTAAAAAGAGAAAGGAAGGATGAAAGAGCGGTGTGGCCGTAGTGGGCCGCAAAGATATACGGTGAACCGTAGGGGATAGTAACGTGTTATACTATAACTTGATGAACTGCGCGCAAATAGTACTCTGCGCGGCGGTTTGTATCTTTGCCTTCTACATTATTTACCTCTGTCTTATGGCTACTGCTGTTTCGACCAAGCTTGCTCCCATCAGCCTCACTCCTCGCGCTCTGGAAGAGGTTCGTACCATTCTCCGCGATAAAAGCGTGCCCACCGAATACGGCCTGCGCGTGGGCGTACAGGGCGGCGGCTGCTCGGGCCTGAGCTACCTGCTGGGCTTTGATAAAGCCAAAGACGCCGATGAAACCTTCGACCTGGATGGCGTATTGCTCATCATGGATAAAAAGCACGCCATGTACGTGATGGGCATGGAAGTCGACTTCCAAGATGGCCTGAACGCTCGTGGCTTCGTGTTCAACAACCCTCAGGCCAAGAGCACCTGCGGCTGCGGCTCGTCGTTCTCGGCGTAGCCTTTTGCTTTCTATTCTTCGCGGCCCCTTGTCACGTGCAGTGGCAAGGGGCTTTTGCGTTGCTGTGCTAGGCTGGCAGCTTATCTAATAGCGGCGTATTCAGCAGCCGCAAGGCTTCGGCCTGCCGCGTACGCACCCGTTGCAGCTCATGCGTGTCAGTGAGGTTTTGCTCGGCCGTTTGCAGGGTTCGTTCGCACTGCCGGCGTATTATTTGCCGGCGCTTGAACGAGGACGTACGCCGTATAATGGTTTCAAATGCGGTGAGCGTACGCAGGTGCACGGCCACGTTGTCGGCGCCGCTGGTGCGGATTTGGTCGAAGGCGGTGGATACGTATTTATCGAAATCCGGGCTGTTGGCGATAACGCGCACCCGGTCGCCGGCCGTACGCAGCGGGGAGCCCAGCTGGCGGTTGGCCAGGTAGCTGATGAGGCCCCCTAAGTGGTCGATGCACATGATGGCCGTGGTGGTATCGTTGATGCCCGGCGACAGCGCTTTCAACGCAATATCAACAATCTGGCGAATGCCGAAACCGGCATCCTGGTCCAGCGTGCGCTGGTGGCCAATGCTGAACTGATCGTTTAGGTGTTCGATTGTTTCCTCCGTTTCGGCTAGCGGCTGCTCATCACCCTGGTATAAGGCCACCGATACTAGAGGGTCGCCCATGGCCACAAAGCTACCGATGGTATGCTCCATACGGATGACGCCATCCTGCTTCTTGGCAAACTCCAGAATGGACTCGTTGTTGATGCCCTGTACGTAGCCGGTAGTGCGCGCCAAGATAGGATACCAGTGCAATCCATCGGTGGTAGCCAGATCAGCCTTTTCTTCCGCATCGGCGGCCTCCCCCAGCGCGGTAGGAAACAGCTTCTGCATCGACTTATACGTTTCTTCCGAAGCCCCGGCAATAATGTTGGCTGCTTGTACGGATGAGGCAATGTGGTGAATAAAGAAAATCAGCATGCCAATGCTCACCAAGGCCAGAAACAACCCAAATGCCACCGCCAACGACGGAATGAACTTGCCCTCGTCGCCCCCACGAATGGTGCGCAGCACCATCAGGCAATACACGAAGATGCCTACGAAAAAGCCCATCACCACCTGATTGGCCCGGTCGCGCATGAAGTTGCGCAGCAGCCGCGGCGTGTACTGGCTCGATACCTGCGCCAGGGTAGACAGCGTGAGGGAGAAAATGAGACCCGCCACCGTAATCATGGAGCTAGCAATAGCCGAGAGCATCCCGCGGGCTCCATCGGCCCCCGCCCCAAATAGCAAGGGGTACTCCGACACCCAATCGTGGCTGATGCCATCGTCAATCATCACCAGCCCATAGGCCAGTAGCATGGCTACGACCACCATCAGGGTAGGCACAAACCACAGGCTCGAATTGATATCAGACCACCACTGCTTTAGCTTATTCATGCAGAAGTTAACTGCATTTTATACCGTTGAGTTGTGCGTATATTTTGGCTACGGTCTTCTACCCTTACCTATTCAATAGGTCTTTGTCATATCGGTGGGCACTACTACCACGTAGTCCGCTTTTTTCAGGTTATCCTTGTCCAGTTTTTGCAGCTGCTCCTGCGATACGGTGGAAATAGTGAGGATCTTTAGCTGCGGCGCGGCTTGGTGCAAGTACCACACAATACCGTCGTGGTTATCGGAGTGGTAGCTGCCATTGAAGTGCAGTAGCGTTTGGCCTGGCTGCCTGCTTTGACCAATAAAATGGGCCATGGTGGCATCTTTGAGTGCCTGCGCCTGAATGATGTTCTGCACACCAGCAGCGTGACCCGCATCGCTCCCAAACATAGCCTGCATGTTCTTGTAGCCCGGCAGCTCAAAATCGACGGTGATGGGTAGGGGCGCCAGCCAGGCCTTTTCCGTATCGGGTAGGGCGTTGAGGGTCGAAAGGCTGCCTTTGGCTACCTGCGAGGCATAGCGACGTGGCACGTTGGTGCCAACCACGCGCAGCTTTTGCTGCCGGGCTAATTGCAGTAGCGGTTTGTAATCGGTAGCATAATTGGGCCAGGGGCGGCTATCGGCCTCGAAGGCCTGGTCGGTTAGCTCGCCGGTGTTATACTGCTCTACTAAGGGCTGCACGTCGCGCTCAAACATTTCGAAGCCGAGCACCAGCTGGCCTTGCTTGCGCTGAGCCAGGTCGCGGGCTACCTGCAATTCCAGCCAGTGCGCAATAGGGTCGTTGTGCTGCTCGCCAAACAGCACCACATCGGCCTGGGCCAGCTGGGCCAGCATTTTGTCGTAGTCGGCAGGCTTGCCGGCAGCCGTGAACAGGCGGTAGGCAGGTTTGTCCTGGGCGTGTACAGCCGGAGCAACAAGTAATAGTAAGAAGAGTAGGAAGCGCATAACTCAAAGATACGCCCTCCTCTGCGTCCTCCGCGAAAACACTGCGTCCTCTGCGGGCTAAGTCGTTGCTACGATTTTAGCCCGCAGAGGACGCGGAGGGAAACGCAGAAAGCGTAGTGTTCTGCTACCCCTTATAAAGCATCCACTTCGATAGCTCACGGTAGGTTACTTTCTTGCCGTACATCAGCACGCCTACCCGATAGATGCGCGCCCCTACCCACACGGTGCCTACAAACCCGATGGCTAGCAGCACCAGCGACAAGGCCAGCTGCCACGCCGGCACCCCAAAGGGTAGGCGGATGACCATGGCAATGGGCGAGGTAAACGGAATCATCGACATCCAGAAGGCCACCGGTCCATCGGGGTTGCGCAGAATCACGGATACGCCAATGATATAGCTCAAGATCAAGGGCATGGTGATGGGAAACATGAATTGCTGGGTGTCCGTCTGGTCGTCTACGGCTGCGCCGATAGCACCGAATAACGCCCCATACAGCAAGTAGCCACCTAGAAAATAGGCTATGAAGCCAAACAGAATGGTGCCAATGGGTAGATCGGCTAGCACCTTGAAAACACCCGTACGCGCTGTCGTTGCCTGCTGCATGACATCTTGGCTGTCGTTGGGCTGCGTTGTGGCTGAAGTACCAGCTGATACCGTGCTACCCGCAGTGGTCTGCGAGCTAGTGCCAGCTACCTCCGTTTTGGGCGCCGCAAACTTGTCCAGCACCACCGACCCTACTACCACCGATGCGCCCCACGAGAGCAGCCCCCACAGCAAAAACTGCGTGAGCCCTACGGCTGCAATGCCCACAATTTTGCCCATCATCAGCTGAAACGGCTTCACCGACGACAGCATCACTTCCATAATCCGGCTCGACTTTTCCTCCCCTACTCCGCGCATAATCTGCACGCCGTAGATGAAAATGAACATGTAAATCAGCAGCGCCAACGCATAGGAAATGCCCGAGGTAGCTAGTGCGTTGCTGCTTTTCTCTTTGCCCTCTTCATCTAGATTAATACTGGCTACATCTACGGAAGACCGTAGCGCATCCAGCTTTTCTTGTGATAAGCCGGCTCCGCGCAGCTTTTCCTCAGCCAATATTTTATCCAGCGCGTCTTCTACAGCCTTTTGTTTGCGCAGGCTCACGTTGCCTTTCGCATACAGCTGAATGCCTGTGCTTTGCTCTGGCGTGATGGTGGCCGGTAGGTAGAGCAGCCCGCCATCATCCGATTTGCGGTATTCGCTCTTGGCTTGTTCCAATGGCCCTTGCACCGGAATAAATTGCATTCGCTCCGTTGATTTCAGGCGGCTGCCCAACCGGTCCGGGCTCTGGTCCAGCACCCGCACCACATCAATATCGTCGTTATCTGCCATGGCTACTTTGGCTATCAAAAAACCAAAGCCCACAAACAGCACCGGCACCAGCAGGGTCAGAATCAGGAAGCTTTTCTTACGGACGCGGGTCAAGTATTCGCGCTGTGCGACCAACCAAAATTTCGATTCCATTCTAATAACAGTAAGTTAGTTGCGGCTCTCTTCCAGCTCTACCAGCGTTTCGGGCATGGTTTCGCGCACGCGCCGAATAAAGATTTCGTTGATGCTCGGAATCTGCTCCCGGAAAGCGTGCACCTCCACATTGCCGATAAGGTAGCGCAGCAAATCGTTGGGCGTGGTGCCGGCATGCAGCCGGATGCGGTCCTGAAAAAAGCCGTTTTCGCGCTCCTTGTGCTCCAGCACTTCAAAATCGGGGTGCAGCACCATCAGCCGGCCTTTGCCCTCTACCACATACGTTTGGGTTTTGAAGGCGTCGCGGATGTCGGAAACGGTGCCATCCAGCACCTTGCGTGAGCGGTTGATTAGGGCAATGCTGTCGCACATTTCCTCCACCGACTCCATACGATGGGTAGAGAAAATGATGGTGGCCCCGCGCTGGCGCAGCTCCAGAATTTCATCCTTGATGAGGTTGGCGTTGATGGGGTCGAAGCCAGAGAACGGCTCGTCGAGGATAATCAAAGACGGCTCGTGCAGCACTGTGGCAATAAACTGCACTTTCTGCTGCATGCCCTTGCTCAGGTCTTCCACGTTTTTGTCGGCCCAAGGCTTGATATCGAAGCGCGTCAGCCAGTTCTTGATGCGCTGCGTGGCATCGGCTCGGCTCAGGCCGCGCAGGCGGGCCAGGTAGAGCAGCTGCTCGCCTACCTTCATCTTCTTGTAGAGGCCGCGCTCCTCGGGCAGGTAGCCAATCTGGGCAATGTGCTCAGGGTTCAGCTTCTGCCCCCGAAACCGGATTTCTCCTTCATCGGCGGCCGTAATCTGCGTGATAATGCGGATAAGCGAGGTTTTGCCTGCACCATTGGGGCCCAGCAGCCCGAAGATGCTACCCTCTGGGATGGCCAAGCTCACGCCATCCAGTGCTGTGTGCTGGGCGTAGGTCTTGCGTACGTTTAGTGCTTCAAGTATAGGTTGCACAGCTAGGAAGAAGAAAGGTTGACGCCGTAATATAGGAGGTTTACTATTCACTATGGTTTAACTCTCGCAGGGTAGCTTCCAGACGGTCGAGATGGCGGCCGTACAGATCTTGCAGCATCTGGCGGGCAACGCGCCGGGTGAAGCGGCTAACCACCACGGCTATTACACAACCTAGCCCTACCCCAACGAGTTGGATCAGCAACAATCGGCCGGAATACTGAGTTAGAGCCTTATACAACGCAAAGAAGAGGACGATGCCGAAGGTGCTAAACACCACCCACACACTGGAGCAGTAGGAAGCTTCTAGTATCTGCCGAATGCCTGCTACCTGCTGGGCCACGTGCGCGTGTATCGTAGCCCCTACCTCGCTCAGCCCTCGAATGCCGCTGAGCATGTGGCGGTGGTAGGAACCCAAACTCACCAGACTGATCAGAATAAGCCATATTAGCATAGTGCGCGTCTCAAGACTTTTCACATAAAAAAACCCGATGGTGCTACCCACCAGCAGCATCAAGGTGAAGCCTAATTCCCACCGGGCATTGCGCCGCAGCCGGCCAATCGAATTTTGCTTGGTTTCCATGAGCAGTTGTTCTAAAGTTTGTGCGTTATAAGATGTGGAAGTATTAGGAGCGGACTGTTGCCAGCGCCGGCGTAGCTCATCGAGTTCCATCAGGCGGGTTGCGTTAGAAGTTGACGAAGTTTTTCCTGCACGCGGTGCATTTTCACGCGCACATTGTTCTGGGTGATGCCCAGGATATCAGCCATTTCCTCGTAAGTGCGCTCTTCTAAATAGAGCAGCACAAAGGCCTTATCGACATCAGAAAGGCGGTCGATGGCGCGGTACAATTGGTGCAGATCATCAGCATCGGGGCCGTCGGCGGGAGGTAGGGGCACGTCGGGCAGTTGGTCTGCGACGAGATGAGCAGAGGTAGGACGGCGACGGCGCTGGCGCAAGTCGCTGATGGCGACGTTCAGTGCCACCCGGTACAGCCACGTGCTAAGTTTTACGTCGGGACGGGGCTGGTAGCGCGGCCACGCCCGCCACAGTTGCCCTACTATTTCCTGGTACAAGTCCTGCTGGTCGTCGGCAGTGGCGCAGTACATGCGGCACACCCGCCGTAGCAGCGGCTGGTACTCGTTCAATAAAGCCAGGAAGTCGGGTGGCGCGGCTAGCATAGCAGACGATTTACTTCATTTATCGCCACGTCTCCTTAATCATTACAGCTTTCTGCGAAAAAGATTTTGCAGGAAGTATGCATAGCTAGAAAATACAAATGCCCGCCTCCTACTATGTAGAAGACGGGCATCCGTAGAATTAGTGCTACTCCGTGATTTTACTGGAAGTACTCCTTTACTTTCTCGAAGAAGCCTTTCTCGTTTTTACCAGGGTTCGGCGTGAAATTCTGCGCGTTTCGCAGTTTTTCGAGTAGCTCGCGCTCCTCGCCGTTCACGTTCTTGGGCGTCCACACATTCAGATGAATCAGCTGGTCGCCGCGGCCGTAGCCGTTGATGTCTTTGATGCCTTTGCCACGCAGGCGCAGGATTTTGCCCGGCTGCGTGCCTGGCTCTACCTTGATCTTCACTTTGCCTTCGATGGTCGGCACCTCCAGGTTGGCACCCAGCGCCGCATCTACGAAGGAAATGTATTGCTCAAACATGATGTTGTTGCCATCGCGCTTCAGCAGCTCGTGCGGCTCCTCTTCAATCTGAATCAGCAGGTCGCCGGGCACGCCACCGCGCTCGGGAAAGTTGCCTTTGCCGCCCATCGAGAGCTGCATGCCTTCGGCCACACCCGCCGGAATGTTGATCGGAATGATTTCTTCCTGCAACTGGCGGCCTTCGCCGTGGCACACGTCGCACTTGCTGGTTACTACCTTTCCCTCGCCGTGGCAGGTAGGGCAGGTTGAAGCACTCACCATCTGGCCCAGCATGGTGTTCACTACCCGCTTCACTTGGCCTTCGCCGTGGCAGGTAGCGCACTCGCGCAGGTCGGTGCCGTTTTTGGCGCCGGTGCCCGAGCAGGTGTTGCAGGCCGTGTAGCGCTTCACCTTGATTTTCTTCTCTACACCGTTGGCTACTTCCTCCAGATCCAGCTTCAGCTTGATGCGCAGGTTGGAGCCCTTCTTCACGCGTCGACCACCGCCGCGCTGGCCGCCTCCGAAGAAGCCCTCGAAGCCACCACCGCCGAAAATGTCGCCGAACTGGGAGAAGATGTCTTCCATGTTGGGGCCGCCGCCGCTGGCACCGCCTACCCCCTGGTGCCCGAAACGGTCGTAGCGGGCGCGCTTATCCTGGTCCGACAGCACCTCGTAGGCCTCGGCAGCCTCCTTGAACTTGTCTTCGGCCGATGGGTCGTCGGGGTTTTTATCGGGGTGATACTTGATGGCCACTTTGCGGTAGGCCTTCTTGATCTCGTCCCCCGACGCCGTTTTCACGACGCCCAGTATTTCGTAGTAATCTCGCTTGGTTGCCATATTTCGTTAGTCGACCGGTGCGGTTTGCGCCGCCGGCTTGTTGCCGCAACAGCCACAAACGGGCAGAAGGTTTCAGTGCTCGTTTGTGGCGGTTGCAGATGCTCAGCAATTATTGACCCAGTACTACCTTGGCGTGGCGCAACACCTTGTCGCCTAAGTAGTAGCCCTTCTCTACCTCGTCCACTACCTTGCCTTTCAACTCCTCGCTGGGGGCCGGAATCTGGGTGATGGCCTCGTGCAGATCGGGGTCGAACGCACCGCCTTTGGTTTCCATAGGTGTCAGTCCCTTTTGTTGCAGGGTCTTCACCAATTTGTTATAAATAATGTCGATGCTCTCGCGAACAGCGGTAACGTCCGTCGAGTCTTTAGTGTAGGTATTAGCCCGCTCAAAATCGTCCATCACGGGTAGCAACGCCACCATCATCTCCTGATTAGCTGTTTTGAACAGCTCTTGGCGCTCTTTCGCCGTGCGACGCTTGTAATTATCAAACTCTGCTGCCAGACGCAGGTATTTATCTTTCAACTCCGTCAGCTCCGCATCAGTTTTGGGTGCCTCATCGACGGGAGCCGTTTCTGCCGTTTCGCCAGCCGTGGTAGCTTGGTCAGCAGTCAAGTTGTCGTCCTGGGGTTCTTGCTTATCGTCAGTCATTGGATGAAATAATCGTCGGAAGGGGTTTTTCACTCAGTTTTAGCCAATTGGCAAGCACTCGGGCGCAAGGAGTTTGCCAAAGCGGTTTTGGCTGTCAGTTTGGCACAGAAATGTACCTTAGTTATTCAACTGATAACTTACACTATGCTGCAACAGCTTTTTGACTTCGTTGAGCTAAACAGAGAAGCTGGGAACGAGGATTGGAACGATACATTTGCTTATTGGCTGCTTATACTGCACGATCCGGATCATCCCTATGCTCGCAATGCTGAAATGGCATGCAGCGCTATGTCATTTCAGTATGATGTGGAAGAACAAAGCACAGATGTATTCAGTGATGAAGAACTGATTCCGTCTGTCTTTTTACCGATAGCACCTGTAACATTAGCATTTCGCTGGGCTCCTTTTCCGGCAGCAAGTACAGCGCTGGGTCAGCCTTTGTACTCTGACAGTAACAAGGGTAAGACGCTCGCTATATTTAAGCCGACCACAGAAAACCACCTTACCGGCTTTACTACAGACAACAAACACTTCGACTTTCTACTGCCACATGTCTGTAGCAAAGCAATTGAAACACAGTCGTTAGTTCTGCTAGTTGGGGAACCAGGTTGGGACTATACATCTGACTATCTTGAAGATGAGCCACAGATACAGGAGCGCATGCGAGAGTTGGGATTCGTCTACACGCTACGCAAACCGCAGGATTCGCCTTCTACTACTTAGCATGCAACTGTGCCCAAATCATATCCTTCAGCTTCTGAATATTCTTATTCGTCAGGCTGGAAATGAACACCGTGGGCAAATCCGTAGGTAGCGTCTGCTGAATTTCCTTTTCTAATTCCTCGTCCAGCATGTCGGATTTGGTGATGGCCAGCAGGCGTTTTTTCTCCAACAGTTCGGGATTAAACTGCTCCAACTCGCCCAGCAGTACCTGGTACTCGGCAGCAATGTCGGGGCTGTCGCAGCTGATCATGAACAGCAGGGTAGCGTTGCGCTCGATGTGGCGCAGGAAGCGCGTACCCAAGCCTTTGCCTTCAGCAGCACCTTCGATGATACCCGGAATATCAGCCATTACGAAGGACTGATAGTCGCGGTAGGCGACCACACCTAAGTTAGGTACCAGGGTAGTAAAGGCATAATCCGCAATCTTGGGGCGGGCGGCCGACACCACCGAGAGCAGGGTGCTTTTGCCGGCGTTGGGCAGGCCTACCAGGCCTACATCGGCCAGCAGTTTCAGTTCCAGGATAATCCACTCGTCGATGCCGGGCTCGCCGGGCTGCGCGTAGGTAGGTGCCTGGTTGGTGGCCGATTTGAAGTGGTCGTTGCCAAGGCCGCCGCGGCCGCCGGGCGTTAGGATCAGGCGCTGGCCATCCTCGGTGATTTCCAGGCGCTTCTCGCCGGTTTCGGCGTCGCGGGCCACGGTGCCTAGTGGCACCTGAATCACGATATCGTCGCCCTGGGCGCCGGTGCGTAGGTTTTCGCCACCGTTTTCGCCGGGCTTGGCAATCAAGTGTTTCTGGTATTGCAGGTGCAGCAGCGTCCAAAGCTGGGAGCTGCCTTCCAAGATGATGTGGCCGCCTCGGCCACCATCGCCGCCATCGGGGCCACCGTTGGGTAGGCCCTTGGCCCGGAAGAAATGGTGCGAGCCAGCCCCGCCCCTACCCGAGCGGCAGTTGATTTTAACGTAGTCGATGAAGTTGTTGGAAGCCACAGGTTTTTAATTAAGAATTAAAAATTAAGAAGTAGGAATTATGACATTCCTACCTTCCTGACTTTTAACGATTGTATACAAAAAAGACTGTCATCCTGAGCGCAGCGAAGGACCTTGTCACGCGAGTACGAGTCGTTGGTACGATGGTCGTTTTGACGTGACAAGGTCCTTCGCTGCGCTCAGGATGACAGAGGGTTGCGAATTTAGAATCGCAAAGTTACGCTTTTACTTCGTCGGTAGCCTGCTGGCTACCTTCGGAGGTAGGCTGGTGCTGGTCGACTACGGTGCAGATCTGCTGGAAAATATCCTCGATAGCGCCAATGCCGTTGAGAGCATGGAATTTATGCTGACTGGCGTAGTAGCCCGCTACTTGCGCGGTTTCGGTGTTGTACACCTGCACACGCTTGCGGATTTTTTCCTCATTCTGGTCGTCGGGGCGGCCGCTGGTTTTGCCGCGCTCCAGTAGGCGCTTCACTAGCTCTTGCTCATCTACTTCCAGCGCTACCATGCACGACACATTGGTGTTGTGCTGGGCTAGCAGGGCATCGAGGCTTTCGGCCTGCGGTACGGTGCGCGGAAAGCCATCGAAGATGAAGCCATCCGATTGCACATTCTCTTTCAGGGCACTGTCGATCATACCGATTACCACTTCATCGGGCACCAGCAGGCCTTCGTCCATCAGCTTTTTGGCCTGTAGCCCCAGCACCGTACCCTGAGCAATCTGGGCGCGGAGCAGGTCGCCGGTGGAGAGGTGCACCAGGTTGTAGTGAGCAATTAGCTTTTGGCTTTGCGTTCCTTTGCCGGCGCCGGGCGGGCCGAAGAGCACGAGATTAAGCATGGGTAATGGTTTCGCAGATAGTGCAGAAGGTGAAAGAAAGTGGCAAGATAGGCAATCTGCCTTCAGCAACTCCGACTAATGCAGCAATTACACCGCTTTGTACACATCGGGGTAGTTGCGGCCCAGCCCGTCGTAATCAAGCCCATAGCCCACAATAAAGTCATTGGGAATCGACAGGCCTACGTATTGCACCGCTAGCTCATGCTGCAAACATTCGGGCTTGAGAAACAACGTGGCTACCTCCAACGACGCCGGTTTTTTGGCCACGATGGTATCCAGCAGCATCCGCATGGTGTGACCCGTGTCTACAATATCTTCCAGGATAACCACGTGCCGATCAGCCAGTTCCTCGTATAGCCCAAGTACTTCCTTAATGCTACCCGTACTGGCGGTACCCGCGTAAGACGCTACCCGAATAAACGTCACCTCGCAGTCGATGGTCACGTTTTTCAGCAAGTCGGCCGTGAACATGAACGCGCCGTTGAGCACCGATAGAAACAGAGGCTGCTTGCCGGCATAATCCTGGTTGAGGCGGGTGGCAAGCTGCTGAATGGCTTGAGCCAGTTCAGCGGCCGACAAATACGGAGCAAACTGCTTATTGTGCAGTGAAATAGTGGACGTAGGCATCCAGAAAGAGTTGAATCCTGTGCAAATGCGCTAGCAAAGGTAGGGGTTGAATGGTTGAGTGTTGAGTTTTAGCCGTTGAATTGAAACCGCTTGCTCCGCTGAGCGGAACCGGAAGCATAAGTCGAAACATATCTATTGCTTCGTTCTCACGCCAGATAATACTCATGGCAGAGATGTTTCGACTGCGCTCAACATGACACCTGCTTTTCACTTAAAACCATCTTCCCACACTTCCTGACCTGAAGTATAACTCGCAAAGCGCACCCCTTGCTGAGCGCCCAACTCAGTTTTTGGCACCGAGAGAGCCGGCGTCAGAATGCGCGTGGCACCACCGGGCGCGGCAATATGTGGGGCAATCACCAGCGACACGATGCTCATGAGCTTGATGAGGATGTTCATGCTGGGGCCAGAGGTATCTTTGAACGGGTCGCCTACCGTGTCGCCCGTCACGGACGCTTTGTGTTGTTCGGAGCCTTTGTAAACCATCACCCCGTCAATCAGCACGCCTTTCTCGAAAGACTTCTTGGCGTTGTCCCAGGCGCCGCCGGCGTTGCTCTGGAACATGGCCATCAGCACCCCGCTCACCGTGACGCCAGCCAGCGTGCCGCCCAATACCTCCGGTCCTAGCGTGAAACCGATGAGGACGGGTGCAATAAGGGCAATAGCGCCCGGCAGCATCATTTCCCGAATAGCAGCCGAGGTAGAAATGGCCACACATTTCTCGTATTCGGGCCGGCCAGTACCTTCCATGATGCCCGGGATTTCGCGGAACTGCCGCCGCACTTCCTGCACCATCGCCATAGCGGCCCGCCCTACCGCCGATATAGCCAGCGCCGAGAAAATAAACGGAATCATGGCGCCCACGAACAGGCCGGCCAGCACGCGGGCGTTGCTGATGTCGATGACCGAAATATTGGCTGTGCCCATAAATGCCGCAAACAGCGCCAGCGAGGTAAGTGCAGCCGAGGCAATAGCGAAGCCTTTGCCGGTGGCGGCAGTGGTGTTGCCCACAGCATCTAAAATGTCGGTGCGTTCGCGCACTTCCTTAGGTAGCTCGCTCATTTCAGCAATGCCGCCGGCGTTGTCGGCAATCGGCCCGAAAGCGTCGATGGCCAGCTGCATAGCGGTGGTGGCCATCATGCCCGCGGCGGCAATGGCTACCCCGTAGAGGCCGGCAAACTCGTAGGAGAAGATAATGCCGGCGGCCAGCACAATAATGGGTAGCACTGTAGACTCCATACCCACGGCCAGCCCGCCAATGACGGTGGTAGCGTGCCCGGTGCTGCTCTGCTGCACAATGCTATTGACGGGCCGCTTGCCCATGGCGGTGTAATACTCCGTGATGATGCTCATGAGTGTGCCCACCACTAGCCCTACCAACACGGCATAAAAGACATCCAGCGACGTGAAGGGAGCCGCACCCGGCCGGCCAATCACAAGCGTGCCCACGGGCAGCATCCAGCGGATAATAAAGAAAGAGGCGATGCCCGACACGATAACCGAGGCGTAGTTGCCAAAATTGAGCGCCGCCTGCACGTTGCCGCCTTCTTTCACCCGCACCAGCAGAATACCCACTAGCGACGCCACAATGCCCATCCCGGCAATGACCATGGGTAGCAGAATGGGTGAGAGGCCGTTGAACTGGTCGTTGGTGGCTACTACCTCGCGGCCCAGTACCATGGTCGCCAGGATGGTGGCTACATAGGAACCGAACAGGTCGGCACCCATACCGGCTACGTCGCCCACGTTGTCGCCTACGTTATCAGCAATGGTGGCGGGGTTGCGGGGGTCGTCTTCGGGAATGCCGGCTTCT
This sequence comes from Hymenobacter sp. NBH84, assembly GCF_014217645.1. Lineage (NCBI taxonomy): Bacteria > Pseudomonadati > Bacteroidota > Cytophagia > Cytophagales > Hymenobacteraceae > Hymenobacter > Hymenobacter sp. NBH84. Next base: position 494,281 of record NZ_CP043644.1, on the reverse strand, counting down.
ACCTTGCCCACGAGGTCGGCGCCCACGTCGGCAGCTTTAGTGTAGATACCGCCCCCTACCCTAGCAAACAGCGCAATGCTCTCGGCCCCCAACGAAAAGCCGGTGAGAACTTCCAAAGTGGTTTCCATCTCAATGCCGTTGGCCCCGCCGCCTTTGTTTACCACAAACAACTGGTAGAACACGATAAATAACGACCCCAGCCCCAATACAGCTAGTCCCGCTACACCCATACCCATCACCGAACCACCCGAAAACGATACGCTCAACGCCTTACTCAGGCTGGTGCGCGCCGCCTGAGCCGTGCGTACATTGGCCTTGGTGGCAATCTTCATCCCAATAAAGCCCGCCAGAGCCGAGAAAACCGCTCCGATGATAAAGGCCAGCACAATCACCGGGCTGGATTTCTCGCCGGTGCTACCTAGGTAGAATAGAAAAGCGGAGGCAATTAGGCCGAACAACGTCAGGACGCGGTACTCGGCCTTCAGGAAGGCAATGGCGCCGTCGGCGATGTAGCTGGCAATGGTGCGCATCCGCTCATCGCCGGCATCCTGCCGGCTAACCCAGCCCGAACGCAGCCAAGTGTACAATAACGCCAACAGCCCGAGGCCGGGCACCAGGTAAAGGAACAGCATAGTGGGTGGAGTGAGAGGGTGGGAAGAAAAGAACAACCCGCCGGCCGAAGCCAAACGGGTTGTTAAAATACCCTTTATCCATTAATAATCAAGCCCTCAGCTATTCCCTATCCCTACCCTACAATTCCCGCATCAGCACTTGGTACAGCGCCAGCATACTTTCGATATCGCGCTTGTCAACGATTTCGTCGGGCGAGTGCACGTTGTCTTCAGGGGCACCCACAAAGCACCAGTCCCAAGGTGCGTCGGCGTGTTGCAGCTCCTTGGCATCGGAGCCGCCGGCGCCTTCTACCTCCAACTGATGCGGTATGCCCGAGGCCGCCGCAATCTGCCGGATGCGGTCTACATAGGCACGGCGCGGAATCAGAGAGTCGCGTAGGGAAATAGCTACTCCCTCGCCCGGCCGCACACCTTCCGTCACCCACGTAATATCCGAAATTAGGGCCTGGCGTACCCCGTAGGTTTCGTAGATGTATTTGGCGAGGTAGGCCACCGAGCCGCCTCCGTGCTCCTCCCAGCAACTGAACACTACAATGCCGTGCTCCAGCGTTTCGCAAAGGCGCAGGGCGTTCCACACGCCTAGGCGATTGTCGAGGTAGCAGCTTTGCACGGTGGTATCGGTTTCGCGGAAGTCACAGAAGAACGTGAGTTCCGTACCCCGTTCAATGTCGCGGGTGAACTCATAGCCTAGTGCGCCGGTTTCCTCATCAACTGTCAGTGTGCATTCGATAGGTCCTTGTGTGTCTTCGCCTACCAAACGGTAGCCGGGCTCCGCGTTGGGGCCACCAATGCGCACGAGTTGCCGGCCGTAGCGCACCGTGAAGCCGATACTATCTAAGTGGGCGAAAACGGCAGTACGGGGCTGCCCAAACACGAGGATGATGCAATCCTGGAATTGTTCACCAGCCAACACTTGCGGAGTAGTTTGCCAGTTTTTCTGCTCCGTGGCAATGTAATGGAGCAAAAATTCGGTGAGCCGTGTTTCGTGGCCGGAAGGTGCCGGTATGTGGCACAGAGTTCGTAGAAGTTGCATGAAGTGTAGGTTGTTAATTCGAAACTAGGGCAAAAGATATACTTTAGCTTATTCGTTGAATACTGACTGACTGGTTTACCGTACCCATTGTCTGTGTTCGTATCCGTGCCCATGACCCACCCACGTTATTTTCTTCTGTTGTTGCTCCTGTTGCCCTTCCTGGCCTTAGCGCAACGCCCCGACACTGCTCGCGTACCGGCTCCCATCCGCAATATTCAGGTGGAAAACGTGGATGTGCTACCCGGCGCGGTCGATACGAAAGGCTGGCTGTTGCTGGACCGCGACATTCAGTTGGAGTTGGAGGGGGCTATACAGAATATGTACAACTTCAAGTACGACAAGGCTGAAAAGCAGTTTCGGTCCCTGCGGCGGCGTTACCCCAATCACCCCATGCCCTACTTTCTGATGGGCCTGAGCACTTGGTGGAAAATTGTGCCGACCAACGTACAGAGCACGCAGTATGATAAGCTGTTCTTTGCTTACATGGACTCGGCCATTACGGTAGGCGAGAAAATGTATGAGGCGGATAATAAGAACTACGAAGCCTGCTTTTTCCTTTCTGCCGCCTATGGCTTCAATGCCCGCCTGCACGCCGAGCGGAAGGACTGGCGCAAGGCTACCTTCAGCAGCAAGCACGCGCTGGACTACTTACAAATCAGCAAAGAAGCCAACGGCCTCAGCCCAGAGTTTTTGTTCGGGCAGGCCTTATTTAACTACTACGCCGTCTGGATTTCGGAAGAGTATAAGCTTCTGCGCCCCGTCCTACTCTTCTTCCCGAAAGGCGACCGTGCCCTCGGCCTCAAACAATTGCGCAGCGTGGCCGACAACGGTTTTTACACCGGTACCGAGGCTAAGTTTTTTCTCATGAAGATTCTCTACAATGAGGAAAACAGCCCCAAAGAAGCCCTACCCCTCTCTCGCTACCTAGCCACCAACTACCCCGACAACGGCTATTTTCAACGCTTCTATGCCCTCAACTGCTTCCATCAGGGCGAGTTTACGGAGAGCGAGCGGGTGAGCCGCGAGATTCTGGATAAAATCAATCGGGGCCTTCCTGGCTACGAGTTTATCAGCGGCCGCTATGCTACCTATTTTCTGGGCTGGCTGATGCAGAATAAGTACAACGACCTATCCAAGGCCAAGGATTACTACCAGCGCTGCATCGTATTCGCCGAAGGCACCGGCGAAACTTCGGGCGGCTTCTACATCTACTCCCACATCAACCTGGCTCGTATGGCCGATAAGGCGAAAGACATAGCAGCGGCCAAAAAATACTACACAGTAGTGGAGGACAAAGCCAGCCATAAATCGGATCAGTACCGCGAGGCCAAGGCGTATCTGAAAAAGCACAAATAATCCTGCTGGTATGGAGCTGAAGGACCTGTTGCTAACGCCTATTTACTTAGCTATTTTCTACGGTATTGCTTTTTCGGTGCGTAAGAAGTATACCAATGCGCTCACGAAAAAGTATTTCATTCCAGCGCTTTCGTTGAAGTTTCTAGGAGCTATTGCGCTGGGGTTAATTTACCAGTTCTATTATGGTGGGGGTGATACGTTTAACTACTACGGCCACACCAAAGTAGTATACGAAGCCTTTATGAACTCGCCATCGGCGGGGCTACAGCTTATTTTTGGTTCCACAGAAGGTTATAACCCAGAAGTGGCGCAGTACGTGGGCCGCTTGTATTGGTACCATGCTGATACAGAATATTTTGTAGTAAGAATTGCTTCTTTCTTCGGTCTCTTCTGTTTTAATACCTATACAATTATCGGTCTGCTTTTCGCTGCGCTGAGCTTCAGTGGTATGTGGGCTATGTATCTGACGTTTATCCACATTTATCCGTTAGCATATAAAAAGTTAGCTATTGCCGTATTCTTCCTACCCTCTGTATTTTTCTGGGGTTCTGGCCTGATGAAAGATTCCGTATGTATTGGGGCGCTTGGGTGGACTTTTTACGGTTTCTACCATGCTACTATTCTCAAACGCAACGTTTTATTTTCGACTATTATAGGGTTAATTGGTGCGTATCTGTTGGTTTCAGTGAAAGTTTACATCCTGCTTTCCTTTTTGCCCCCAGCTCTTCTTTGGGTATTCAACGAAAATAACAGACGCATTAAATCGGCAGCGGCGCGGATGCTGCTCAAGCCCTTTTTCCTGCTCATGGGGCTGGGAGCTGGCTATCTAGGTGCCACTCGCCTTACAGCCGGTGATGACAAATATGACGTTGATAAGATTGGAGAACGCACTAAGATCAACTCAGAGTACCTTACCTCACAGGTAGCCAACGGCTCCGCTTATAATATCGGCTCGTTTGATGGCTCGTTGGGTTCTATGGTGAAGGTGGCGCCGCAGGCAATTACCGTTAGTTTATTCCGACCTTTTTTATTTGAGGCCCGGAACCCAGTTATGCTATTGTCTGCCATGGAAGCAGCATTATTTCTCTACCTTACGGTCAGCCTTTTCTATAAGACGGGCGTGCTGAAAAGCTTTCGGCTTATTGCATCGCAGCCCATTCTTACGTTCTGCTTTATCTTTTCGGTGGTATTAGCCATTGGAGTAGGCACCAACAGCGGCAACTTCGGCACCTTAGTGCGCTATAAGATTCCGCTGATGCCCTTCTATCTCGGTGCGCTTTACATCATGCAATTTATGGCGCGCCCCCAGCGAAAGATTAGAACTGCACAACTTCAGGTGAACAGGGCTAAGAAGGTAGAATTATTGGCCAGCACGGAATAACGCTTCTCTACAGTTTGGCGAGCGGCGGCGCCCATCTGCGCACGCAGGCTCGCATCGAGTAGCAAACGGCGTAAAGCTGTCTCCCACTCTAATGGGGTAGTACAGATATTGCCATTTACGCCATCGGTTACTACCTCTGTATTCATCCCTACTGGCGATACTAGGGCAGGTTCACCCAAGGCCATATATTGTAAGGCTTTAAAAGCGCATTTACCCTGCGCCCACAGGTCATCTTCCAGCGGCATCAGGCCCACATGAAACTCTAGTAGATCAGCAATTTCGGTTTCCTTACGCCACGGCTGATACACAAGCGACTGCAGGGGTAAAGATGGCGGCTGATTGGAAATTACCCGAAACTCAAAGTCGAACTCCTGCTCCAGCCGGGCCAATACGGGCACTACTTGGTGCAAGTATTTCAGGGTAGAGTGCGTGCCCGTCCAGCCGATAATAAGTTTACCGGGAGCCTGTTGATCACGCACCCGGTTATGCAGGCGCTCAGTGTCTATGGTAGTTGGGTTAATGATAGCCTGCGTGTTGAACTGCCGGGCATAGGCGTGCAGGTAGGCGTTGCCGCAACTCACCTTGTACGACCACCGGCAGATGCTATCCACTTTCTGGTGCCACTTAATACCAGCCACCAACTTGTTGGCTTCCGAGGTATTAGCCAACCAGATAGAATCATCAAAGTCGTAAATAATTTTCTTACGCAACACCTTTGCTATCAACCACTCAAACACCGGCGGCCCGATGGGTGATGCCTCCCGGTGAATAAACACATAGTCGTAACGCGGCACCATGAACAGCAGCCCTACCCTCCGCACAAAGCCGGCCACAATGCCCGTAGCCTTGGCCAGTGTATGCCCTGGCTTGTAAAGGATTCGCCAAGTGGCCATCGACAGAAACGGGGACAGATGCCACTGATGCCCACGCTGCGTCAACATGCCCAGATATTGCTCAAAGCGGAAACGTTGTGAGGGAGCCTGCCCTAAGGGATAAGGCGCAATAAACAGAATATTCATGCGTGCAAGCTACTGCCGAGCCACCAGTTCCTTATACAGGCTACCCAAACGTAGGTAAGTGGACTGCGGACTAAATTTCTGCCGGACAAATGCCCGGCCAGCCACCGCAAATTTGCGCCTCTTTTCGGTATCGACGGCCAGCGTAGTGATGGCGGTAGTCATGGCCGTCACGTCGCGGTTAGGCACCAGCAGGCCAGAGCGTTCGTTCTCAAACAACTCAGCAGGCCCACCGCAGTTGGAGGCAATAAGCGGGGTACCGTAATACAACGCGTCCAGGCAAGTCAGAGAGAATGATTCCGACTCGGAAAAGTTGAGCACGATATCGGCCTGTTTAATGGCGGCTTCCACGTCCTGCACGAAACTGCCAAACGTTACAATCTGCTCCAAGCCGGCTGCTTGTACCTGCGCTTCCAACTGCTGCCGAAATTCTCGGTTTTTCGGCATACCCATGTCCCCACCCGCAAAATGCAGACGCAGGTTGGGGTACTGCGCGTAAGCTTCTTTGAAAGCCACTAAGGCGAAGTTCTGGCCTTTCCCCTGAATGTAGTTGCTGAGGTAGAGCAGTTCTACGGTAGCTGGGTGACGTGGTGTTGGTACCACCGGTACCACATAACGTTCTGTTTCCGGTATCGGGTCGAAAATCACCTGCACCTTTGCTGTTACACTAAAATATGCTTGAACTGCCTGTGACACACATACCACACGATCGGCAAAACGTTCTGCCAACCAGCGCCACGTGCGAGCCAGTAACTGCGGCAGACTCTGCGGCAGGAAACGCACGTGCGTTACCACGCGCAGCCGCCCCCCACTTAGTAGTTGGGCCACGTAGCCTGTCAAATTATAAAAATCGTTGAGGTGCAACAGCGTTGCCTCCTCATGTCGGGCTAGTTGGCGGAGCCGCCAGCTATTCAATAGCAGCATAGGCACATAACGGATCAGGTCCCCTACCCGCCGGCTAATTTCTACAAACGGCAATTCATGAATTGAATAACCGGCCTGCTCTAGCACGGCCCGACCAGTGCTACCTGCCGGCAGTACGTACACAAACCGATACTGCGTGCGCAATGGATCCGTTGCACTCCGAATCGCATTTAAGGCCCCCGTTACGGCCCGAGAGTTATCGATGATCAGAATGGTGGGCTTTGCGGACAGGTGGACTTTACTCAAGCGGACAGTAGTTAAAAAGGAATAAACACGCCTACTCTGCCAGCACGGCATCTATTACCTGTGCCCAGCGCTCAAACGTGCGGGCGTGCGAAAAGTCATCGGATCGTTGCTGTGCAGCCTTACCCAGTTGTTCTCGTTCTACAGCATTAGATAATAGTTGGTCCAGCGTATCTACCCACACTTGTTTATCGGCAGTCAGGGTAACGGTTTCGGTGAGCATGGGCATTAATATTCCATATTTCCCCCGCTCCATCGCCCGTATAGGTTGGAAAGGGGTAGAGGAAATAGGTGCTAGCATCTCGCGGGGGCCAGTGGGGCAATCTGTCGTTACTACGGGTATGCCACAGGTCATAGCCTCTCCTAGCGCTAGCGGAAACCCTTCCCAAGCCGAAGGAAAAACGAAAAGCGTTGCCGGCCGGATATACTTGAATGGGTTGGCTTGTAGCCCAATGAAGTATATATCGTAGTCGGGCGTGAGTGAATCGTTGTTCCAAGCCTCATATACTCGCAGGCCCAGCGCGCGCGCATGTTTCACCAAATCGGTGCGCAGTTCACCATCGCCAATAAAGACTAGCTTGGCCGGTTGCCGGGCCAGCAATGTTGCAAAAATATCTAGCAGTGGCGCCTGGTTTTTCTGAATAGCCAAGCGGCCGGAGGTAATCAGCACAGGTGCAGTTGCATAGATAGCTTGCATCGCGTCGTCTACAGGCTCCAGGGACTGCGCACGTACCTGCGCTACATCAAACGAGTTGTTGATTACCACCAGCTTGTGCGGATCTACCCCGAAGTCTTCCACCATTTCCGGAATGATATCCCGGCTCACCGTCACGATACGGTCGGCACGCCTGTAGAGCAACGGCATCAACACTTTCTTCCGCAGCCACCCTACAACGCCGTTGATGTTGCGGTCGTGCGTCTTGGATCCATGAATCAGCAGAATTATTTTCTCACAGCTCTTGCTGAGCAGATTAACATAATCGGCACCTTCCAGATGACTTATACACACATCCGTATGTAACCGCCTTTTAATGGCTTTTAAACGAATAATCCGCTGTATGAAGTTAACAGCTTTTTGCTTAGCATTATTTCCCCCGGGTACTTCCATATTCTCCAGCGGGTTACCACTCGGGTACAGGTTTGGCTCGTCCAGATTAAAAACTGCCTCCGTCACGTCGTATTGCTTCTGCAATTCCACACTATGATCATGAAACACCCGTTGGGCGCCCCCAAGACCGAAGTTGGGAATGATCATCAGAATACTTTTTTTCACTATCGTCACCCAGTTATGCTAGATTATGCCTGCACCTTTATCCTAGCACTCGCTAGAGACAACCAATCCATCATGTGTTTCTGAAAAGAGACAGGATTAATATAGAAACCATTTACGTATTTACTTTTGGCTACCTCCCCAATCATTCCATCATATTGGTAGCCTAATTGAGCCGCCATCAGCATGTAGTGAAAAGGATAAAACTCGCCAGGCGGAAGCAACTCCATCAGCCCCATCGGTTGCGTACCATGGAACAGCATATTCACTAGGCCTGCTCCATGAATCCCCACTACATAGCGAGCCTCTCTCATTAATTTAATTTGTTGGGCAAGAGTCATCACGTCAAAGTCGATGACCTCGAATCCTTCCGCACGACAAATAGCTTCTATTTCTGCAGCGTTTTCAATATAGCGTCCCCGTTTAGGACTACGGGTGATGAATATACGACGGTTGGCACTACCAACAGGCACTAGGTCCTGCACCGGTACTAGTTCTCTAATTCGAGCATAGTAGGATGCCGTATGCGTTAAAGGCTTACAGAAATACGTTTTCCGGCTACGTATATATTCTCCCGGTTTCTGCACTACCCAATTTCTATTCTTCAAGTAAGGATGCTGTAAAAAGTACTGAAAATAGGGCCGGTTGTATAAGGTTTCAGCTATAAGCAACGGAACTTCATAGGGCAGTTGCAATTGTTCCTCTAAGAAGAACAATTTGGCTAATATGTCATTGTAAAAATGATAATAGTTCTCTTCTCCCGTATCACGCAATGACACTAATACATCGTGAGCGGGCAACGTTTCAGGTAAAAGATGCCGCATACGCAGGGAAGGTTTTTGCAGATAGTAAACCCGACTAAACCCTAGCGATGGATAAATTAACTTCCTATCAGCTGCTAGCGCCCAACCGTATTTCGGGTCAATCAGGCACTCATCTTTGTATACTAACAGATATTCATCTTGGGTCCAGTTCTCGTATTCATTAACTTGATACTGAAGTCGGGTGTCTAGATGATCCTTCGGTACAGAAGTTATTTGAAATGGATAGGCGTCGCGCTTAATAAAGAAATCTTGCTCGTCAAATCGTTTTTCTGGAAATACTATTTTATCAATAGTATTGATACGCAGCTTATTGTAATGTGCATACGCTTTACTAAGCAATGCAACTGGTACTAATTTTTTGATTATCGTTTTCAACATAGCTACCGCTTTTACACCCAATGCTTCACAGATGCTAAAAACCGACGCCGCCACAATACGCTAGTGTCCTGTTGCACTGCCTTCCAAAGATAACGTGCCGTTTCAACGCGATACTGCTTACTTAGGGCTAGAGTAAGGGCAATAAACGTATAGCGGTCGGCAACAAACTGGCCAACCTTACCAGGAAACCGATGTGCAAATTCCGGATTCCGCTGCACGAGTTGTCCAAACAGCTCATCCCGAGCTCGCACAGCCTCTGGGGAAATGGTATTGAGGCTACGGCCGTCATGCTCACGCAAGCAAAACGTTTTTTCACGGATAGAGTGAAATTGGTATTGACTGGCTAGACGGAGCCATAGTTCCCAGTCTTCCGCCGAGGACAATCGTCGATCTTCCACAAATGGATTAGCCAAAGCAATATCCCGACGTACGAAGACGGTGTTGCACGCTAGAGGGTTGTCATGCAGTAGTACTTGGTTGGTATCTTCCCGAAACGCGCACACCTCACTTATCAGGCGGCCTTGACCATCTAGTCGTTCATAGCCGGTGTGCATTATTTCCGCCTCCCCGTGCTGGCTGAGAAATGCCTGTACCACCCGCAAGTGGTTAGGGTACATCTCATCGTCGGAATCGAAGAAGTTCAGGTACTGGCCGCGAGCTTGCCTTGCGCCATAGTTGCGAGCAGCTCCTCGCTCACCGTTTTCTTTATGAAATACCTGAATACGAGAATCAACGGCAGCAAGCTTCTCTATTACTGCAGCAGTTTCATCATTACTTCCATCATTTACCAGAATCAATTCAAAATCAGAGTACTCCTGCTTTAGAATAGCGGCCACAGTGTCCGGAATAATTACGGCACGGTTGTAACAAGGAACAATAATCGAAAAGAGAAGCATGACTGGCAAAATATTTATTTTCTCAAAACCCCATAACCACTTCTTTCACAGCATAATATTTATTAAGATATATATATTTAGTAGCTTATCACAATTGCATAATATTTTACCAACTCATCCCATATTATTAGTATAATATGGAATGAGTTGAGCGCAGCTTCAACGAAAATTGAAAAGTGGATGCATTTGACCAATTAACTACATCTATATACTTGAGGAATATTTCAAATTGCAACTTACCATCTATTGTGTAGCCAGGAATGGTTACTACTGTAGAAACCAATTTTATATTATTCTTAAAAACCGTAAGACGAGAACGTTAATCTATTAAATTCATGCACCATACTGATAATTTCACAATCTTTACTTGCATCAAAATTAATGAATAAATTATCTCAATTTATTCTTTTCACGTGCCATACCTATTCATCAAATGATCCTCTTTCGCCTTTATATTGAAAAAATTTAAATTCTGTTTCTTCATTCAAGGTTTTTATCTGATTTTTTACTTATTCATTTTCTAAACTCATTTATTGATTCGCAATAAAATTCTTTATAGTAAGATAATTTTTATAAATAATTTTATAATTAGATAAAAATTCAAAACAATAAGGAGACATCAACATTAGCTTGACAAAAGGTGTATTATAGGGTAAAATTAAATATTTATAAACCGTATATATACAATAATTATTATAATAAAATTCAAATCCAATATTCTCTAATATACTTATATTATTTTCTTATCCTAATTTTTTACGCCTTAAATCTATAAAATCACGCACAAGCCTTATACTAATAGTCAAACCTATATTTCATTTACCAAACTTTGTCTCAAATTCTTTATGCTTTTAAAAACAAATATAGCTTTTCTCCAATTGCGTAAAGAACTTTTGATATTGTACAGCAAGCGCAACATCTCAAAGTTGTGCGTTAGATTTTCTTGATCTGTATTAAGAAGTGTATCAATTAATACCCCAGGCTGCCGAACAATTTGTATACTAAGCCACAATAAGCGTTTAGTATAAAGAAAGCGAAAACGTGACACAGTAAGAGATGGATGCCGAAAGATAAAGTAATATACTACACTTGTTATCTGCGAAGATGCTGTACTACGGGCCATACGCATGAGGTATTGCCATGTCATTCGCTCTTTAAACATAAAATGTTGGAAGCGTAGCTGATCATTGTACCATAACTTGTAGCCTGCCAAACGGAGCGCATCACCTAGTTCTAAGTCTTCTCCTCCTGAAAGCACTTTTCCTCGTTTAGCCGAGGTAGTGAAAGAGAAACCGTGCGCATACAGCTTACGCCAACCCGATTGCCGCACCACTGAGCCGGCACCATAAATGTAACCCACATTATCAGGCAGTGGCCCATTAACTCCCTCATTTTGTGGACCAATAGCATATACCGCCTTAAATTGATCAAACCATTCAGGTGGAGTAATTTCGTAAGCACCTTGTGCATGCGCACCCAATATACCAATCTCTGGATGAGCAAGCATAGTTTCATATGCTACCGCCACATAATTAGCAGCTAACCAGTTGTCGTCATCTACAATTGCAATAAACTCGTATTTAGCTGCCTCAAATCCTCGAATGAGTGCATTTTCCTTGCCTGCCACAGATTCATCTAGTACTCTATATGGAACAGGCAATTGCAACTCCTCACATAAATGGGTAGCTACTTCTATTGTTTTATCTGAAGAAGCGTTGCTGACAAGTATTACCTCCCAACTTATATGCAGCGGAACCTGCTGAGCGGCAATATAATGCAGAGTAGTATGCAATCGACTCTCGCCGTTGTGCGTACAGATTAGGAGTGTAACTCCGTTAGGTGAAAACAAAGTGGACATTAATTCAATAACTACTGATTGCTTTTTTATAAAGTAATCGTGCACGTTGCTGCATATTTTTCACTTCAATGTAATTAACCCGAGTCTTATTAAAATCTTTTATGAAATTAATCCAAATATAAAACTGTTCTTGCATCAGCAAGTATTCAATATCATCTTGGAAACGTAACTTTAAGTATTTTAATAAATTTCTCATAGAGAATGTCCGTATAGTAAGATATATAAAATCTTTTATCCAAGGATAAGTTTGAGAATAATCTACAGCCGAATTATAAGTTAGACGACGATAAACCGATAATCTTGTGAAAGTTTCGCTGAAAGAATGAATAATACGAGGCACGTATTCTTTGGTTAATCTATTCTTAGTCATGAAATGAGTAAGACATAATGCTGGCGTGTACCAGATTTCATAACCAGCGAGCTTCACAGCGTAACTGAGTTCATCATCCTCACCACCCATCAACTGCTTTTCACCAACTCGGCCGTTTAACAAACTTTGGAAGTTAGCTTGTTTTAATAAGTTCCACGCAGTGTATCGCATGAATAGACCAGCGCCACAAAGCGCCCCTTGCGAAATAGGCCCTGCTTCAGTTAATAGTCTTGGTGGATTTCCAGTAAATAATACAGGGGTACCAACTGCATAGTTCCGACTAACTTTTGGGAACCATGCCGGCATGGTCACTTCAAAAGCTCCTGTACTACGACCGCCAATTAACCCAATATTCTTGTGTTTATTTAAATAGTCAAATCCTACTTGCAAATAGTCATTATTCAACCAATTATCATCATCAACAATACACATAAATTCGTATTCAGCTTCGCTATAAGCAAGTTCCAAAGCATAGTTTTTACCCGGAATGGGTTGCCAAAACGTACGCAGAGCTACCGGAGCACCACAATTTTTCCAGTAAGCAGCACAAAATTCTATTGAATTATCAGAAGAATTATTGTCAACTAAAATAATTTCCCAAGGAATTTCAGATGCTACCTGTTGTTTAGCTAAATGCTCGAGCGTTGTGGCCAAACGTTGAGCACCATTGTATGTGCATATGAGCACTGATACACCAACTGGACGAACATGCACCATTTTAAAATGTATATTAAGATTAGATTCTCTCAAACAGTCTGTGTAATCTATATCACGTATTGCATAATATCATTAAATTTTACATAAATCATTAGCATACAATAATAGATTTACTCTTATTAATCTCAGTTAATATTCATAGCTATAGCATTGCGTTTAAAATTTAATACTTTCCGATAATTCTGCTTAGTGGTTTCAAAAACGGTAAGAAACTTAAATATGTATTTTATGTACGTATTACTCCATATAAAATGTGTTTTTTCTTTACCAAATAAAAACCCAAAATATTTCAGAGAAAAAACATTCTTTATAGCAAACCATTCTATATAAACAAAGTCTTTTAAGACATCCTGAGCAATATTAGGTTCAGCAGGCTTATTTAACATAGCGTATTTGTATGGCAACAGCTGCAGACTTCCTGTTACGCATGCGCGTAACAATCGGTCACGATACTCTACAGTGAGTCGACCTTTCGTCATGTAATGCACCAGCGATAAAGAGGAAGAATACCATAAGGTATAACCAAGCAGACGGGCTACAAAGCATAACTCGTGGTCTTCCCCAGCTACCAGATCAGCACCCTTACGTCCGGATAGCAGACTCTCGAAACCTAGGGCTACCATGCGCTCCCAGATTATATGTCGCACGAACAGCCCAGCTCCCCACAACTCAAAGTCTATTACAGGTCCATCACTTACTGGACGAGGAGTATCACCATCATAAAGAATGGGGGTACCAACTGCATAATAATGCTGATATTGTTTGAACCACTCTGGTGGCTCTACTTCAAATGCCCCTGTCGTTCTGCCACCCAATAAGCCGACTTCAGGGTGACTTTGCAGAATGTCAAAACCATTCTGCACGTAGTCTGGGGCCAGCCAGTTGTCATCATCCACAATGCACATGTAGCTGTAGCCCGCTTCCTGATAAGCTAGCTCTAGCGCATAATTCTTTCCGGGAGTAGGCTGGGTATAAACCCGAAGTGGGGCAGTCGTGGCAACTGTAGCCCAGAAAGCCTGCGCTACAGTTGCTACATCATCGGTAGAAGCATTATCAACCAGCAGTATCTCCCACGCTACGGATGGCGCTACTATCTGCTGGGCTAAGTGATTTAGAGTTTCTACTATCCTGGCAGCTCCGTTGTAGGTGCAAATAAGCAGTGAAACCCCAACCGGACGAGTGATTGGCATGAGATTAGGAGAGAACTTCAGATGAACGCGATAAATAGGCTTTAGTGGCCTTGGCTTTGAATGCGGCTACCGACTTATAGTACCCTCGTATGCGTCGAAAGTTACAGATAAAGTCATAGAGCGTTAATAGTTGATGATGATAACCCATCACGGTTAGCTTCCTCCCTTTTACCAATGAGCATACATACACCCGGGATAGCAACTTGCGCGCAACGTTACGACTCATGTACAAAAAGTCTTTCGTCAGGTTTGCAAGCGAGCCAAAATCTTTAGCTGGAGGTCCCCACAATACATCCCGATACACTTTTAACCGGGCTTGCGACCACACTGTACCATAGAAAAGACGGTCGCGGTACGCAGCCGTCAGCCGGCCAGCTGTCATGTAGTGTTGCAAGGTCAGCTTCGAGCAATACCAGACATCATAGCCCAATAGCCGTGCCGCGTAGCACAGTTCATCGTCTTCGCCGGCAGTCAAATTCTTCGTGCCCTGCCGGCCCACAAATAAACTTTGAAACGCCTGCTGCCGAAGCTGGTGCCAAAGCTCAGTGCGCACATACATCCCGGCACCCCATAACACTGCCCGCGCCACGCGGCCATCGGGTAGCGGCGTACCCTGCTCCGGGTCTAGCTGAGAACCAACTGCGTAGAAGGGCTGGAAGGCGGCAAACCATTCCGGAGGAGCAACTTCGAAAGCACCCGTATTTTGCCCGCCCAGAATCCCAATCTGAGGATTCGCAACCAGGGTTTCGTAGCCAGTCTGGAGATAGTCGGGCGCCAGCCAATTGTCGTCATCCACGATGCAGGCGTACCTGTAGCGTGCTTGACTGAAAGCAACCTCAACGGCAAAATTCTTGCCGGGCCTGGGCTCAGCGAAAGTACGTAAGGGCGCAGGTGTGCTTAGTCTTTCCCAGCAAGCCTTGGCAATCTGTACCGTATCATCGGTGCATGCATTGGCTACAAGAATTACTTCCCAAGC
Source organism: Hymenobacter sp. NBH84 (assembly GCF_014217645.1). NCBI lineage: Bacteria > Pseudomonadati > Bacteroidota > Cytophagia > Cytophagales > Hymenobacteraceae > Hymenobacter > Hymenobacter sp. NBH84. The sequence goes on along the minus strand of NZ_CP043644.1, from coordinate 479,217 downwards.
AATGTCATTTATCCCTTTCTGCTGAGCCAGACAGCCTAAGGTTTCGCTAATGCGCGAAGCACTGTTGTATGTACAAACCAGAAATGAGATACCCACCGGAAGTAACTCCATTATTATTGATGATTTAAAGATTAATTTATGATATCGAACATCTTATTTTTAATCAGTTTGAGTCATATCTATTCTTCCACAAAGAAGCTATATTAGGATTCAAGTGAAAGATACGGTTGACCACACCTTGCAATTGGCAGTTTAGCTTGCCCCTTTCAGCCCTTGGTACCTGGCATTTAGCCGCACGGCAACGCTCACAATCTTATAGTCAAGTATCTTTCGATAGTGGCGGTCCTGTACACTAAGAGCTTCATTCTCATTTACAATACTGCGTACATAACCCGGCACCAGCTGATCCCAGATGGCAAACTGTTCGTTCTTGTATTTTTTATATCCATCGACCGCACTTAAACCAGTAAAGTCATAGTCTACCAATAGGCGGTCAATATGCTTAAAGACTTTTTCGTCGAGAAAGCACCGTAAGAATAACCAGTAATCAGCGGCCAGTTGGTAATGCTCTGGATAGAACCCGTATTGCTGAAATAGCTCTGCTTTTATCAAAGACGCTTGATGGTTGATTGTTTCTGTTTTGAAATACTTTAATTCTAGAACAGGAGGATGCTTTAGTAGCCCTTGCATTACATCTGTTGAGCTTCCAATAAATGCATCACCGTAGAATATATCTACGCCAGGATAAGCTTTGAGGTAGTTCAGAATAACTTCAACGATATCAGCAGCTATAAGATGGTCGCCACTATTCAGAAACATTAAGTATTCTCCGCTTGCTTGCCTAATACCTTTGTTCATGGCATTGTAAATACCACTATCCTTTTCACTAACCCAATACGTAATTTTATCCGTGTTTCTGCATAGTACCTCTATTCCACCGTCGGTCGAACCACCATCAATGATAATGTACTCAAATGCCCCAAAAACCGTCTGCTCAAGAACTGAGTCTACCGTTTTGCTTAGACCTCTACAATTATTGTAATTGACAGTGATAATAGACAGTGGAACAGGCATTTTTTCTTCCTTACGCATTTACAATACCCTACTCTGCCAACGTAAACCCGTATCCTTCAATGAAGGGACGCCAAAACGCAAGATTATAGCGCCACCAAGCATGACACCCCATTGGTAACTTTGTACCATTGAGGTCAAAAAGCACCTCGGGTTTTACTTCAAAGCTAAACTTTAGCGCCTCTTCAACAGGTGCTACCCGAAAGCTGTTCGCATAGGTGGGAGCTACATTGCTAAAGAATAGGTCTTCGTTCAGATGCCTGGCCACTTGCAACGTATAATTCTCTCCCAACTGATTGCGCAACCAGCGGTATGGAAACTTAATATAGGCGATTAACTTTTTTTTTCTACCCAGCTCATATTCCGCTGGCTCTCTGTAGTAGATCGATCGTAGAATCTGGCGGACCGAACTGACTCTTCGCAGCGAAAAGCCAGAGTTGCCGACCCCCAGAAATTTTGCATCCGGCTTTGGGTCAGTATACCCTTCAAACCAGGGTGCCCCTATATAGTCATAGCCTTTAGAACACCAGAATTCCAGTGCATCTTCGAAGACAAAGCAGTCTAACTCGTAGGTTAGCAAGAACTCATAATTGGCAAACAGGTTATAGAAGTACCGGCTTATCTTAAGTTTATTATAAGCTACCAGAGAGGCTTGCCATTTTGGATCAATAGCAAGAACTTCGAAATAAGATACGACCTCCTGATAACGGATTAAGTCCATACCGGCCGGCGCTATCACCTTTATGGGATGCTTACCTAGTACAGCAAAGCACTGCTGAAAAGAAATAAGCTCGTAGGCAGATGGCGTGGCAGTGTGCACGGGCACAACAACGCAAACCCTATTCATAAGTAACTTTGTGCTGCAACTCCCGAATTATTCTGATCAGCTTACTGGTGTTACGTAACAGAAAAGCATTGTACAAAATATCTGCGTCCTTGGCTAGATAGTAAATTATGTTACCCCTGAGCTTATGATAAATGTAGCGGGGTAAAGTAGAGGGCTTATCAGATAAGCGTTTGAGAGCGATACTGCGCCAGTAGGCTTCGCTTAGTACTTCTTCCCCTTGTCTTTTGTCAAGCAGTACCTTGTACGCTTCAAATACCAGCCAAGACTGTGAATATTGATGCCACATCTTGATCAGGTATTGTTTGGTCATCCTTGCAGCTGGCATGTAATGCTGTAAGGTCAGTTCAGAGGAATATGCAATATCATAGCCAGCTAATTTGAAACAAAAGCAAAGCTCCACATCCCCCCCTCCTATCACTTTATTCCCAATTCGGTCTGTCAAGTAAAAACCGAAGCCTTTTTCCTTGACTGCATAGTATGCCTGCTTCTTAAAGGCCATGCCAGCACCTACAACATAGCGGTACCCATCCAGTAGTTGGAACTCTCGCTCTCCCTGAGAACCAATAGCATAAGAGTGTGCAAAAAACGGCAACCAATCTGGCGGTGCTGCCTCGTACACGCCAAGATTATTACCGCCAATGGCTGCTACCCGTGGATGGGCTTGCAGAAGCTCATATGCTTTCTGCACATAACCGGGGGCTAGCCAGTTATCATCATCACAAAAAATAAGAAAATCATAGGCTGCTTCCTCAATGCCTTTTTCCCGGGCTGCTGATAACCCGGGAGTAGGAGCATCTATCACGCGTAGAGGAGCACTGGCAGCATATTTTTGCCACTCTTGTCTGCCTACCTGGACTGTATTGTCAGTAGAATTGTTATTGATAAGTATCACTTCCCAAGCAAGAGATACTTCGGTAATTTGATGCGCCAAATACCGGAGCGTCTCAGGTAAACGAGATGAACTGTTGTAACAACAAATTATTACTGAAATGCCTTGCACTTTTAAAAAAATTAATTAGCTATTTTTTTAAAAAATAAATTAATTTTATTCTTTATTTTTCCTTTTAAAGATTTTTTATAATTCATAATTTTATATAGATCTTGATCATTTTTGGTTATTTCTTCCAAACCAGAGAACCACTGTATATTATCTCTGTCAAAAAAAATGTCAGAGATTTCTTTACTTATAAAAGAAGAGTCGTCAAATTTATTTTCTGTATATGCTTCATTTATCAGCGTTTTTATATCAATTCCTATACTTTGAGCAAATTCCATAACCTTTAATGATCCTTTTTGCCTTTCTATTTTCCATTCTTCAGAATTATATACATGGCTTTCCATATTATCATGCCATAACACAATACATGTTCTCAATGGGTTAAAAATTATCGTGCCAAATCCTGAGATGGCAGCAAATAACAACCTATCAGCATTTGTAGGATGAATCTGGTCAAATATTTCAACACTTTTAGAAAGAATATCACCTTTACAAATCATGGTTGAAAAGTGAAAAGGTGTAACAAATACAGAAAATAAAAAAATATGTTCTTTGCTATACAATATAGGTTCATAATTTATAAAATCATTTTTCATATGAAATACTTCTTCTCCCTTTTGAAGAGCAGACCTCTTTAATGAGAAGCGATTTTTAACATAAGAAAAATTGCTGAAATAACAAACATTATTGTCGTTATTTTCAATGGATTTCTTGGCTATTTCTAAATGGTTCACATCCCACCAATCATCATCGCACAGGAAGGCCACATAATCTTCCTGCTCTAACGATAAAAGCCATTGCAAGTGCTTTGGCATAGAAAGTTGATCATTTTGATACTTATAAACTATATTAATATTTTTAAACTCACTACATACCAACTCAGACTCTTTGTTCAGTCCATTTTCCGATACTATTACTTTATTGATATTTTGTACAATAGTTTGTTTTGAAACACTAGTTAGAGCTATTCGTAGCAGCTCAGGACGGTTAAATGTAGGTATGACAACAGTGAACATAGTTATTTAAGAAAAGATTTGGTTACCGAAATATAGTCCACGCCGGGTTGGATAGATTTGGTAACGTTCTTATTAGCAACCTGAGTCAACGACTGTAATAGGCCACTTTCTTCCGTGATATTCTTAACCATGAGTCTTGATACTTAAGAAGTCATCAATATTGGAAAAGCAAAATTTAGGAAACCCGCTCAAAAATTTGTGGCCAAAATAAAATATTATACAAGGAATACTTATGTAAATCACATAAAAATAGTTTGTCCTAAATATTTTCCTCTCAAAACGCAATCGTCACTCCAAAAGTAATTCCATTGACCGAACCTGCCAGCCAAAAACAAGCTTGCCGAATTTGCATGAGGTTCCTTTTTAAACTGTTGATCCCAATCCGTCATTGGCTCCAAATCATTTTCTTCCCTGACCAAGCCGTATTGTGCCAACCAGTTATAAATAGTATCTAACGCTTTCCTCCGTGAATGATCAAAAATTACATTTGCCCATTCTACCCATTTTGAATGCGTGGACTCTATATTATCCTCAGCTTGAATTAGGCCCATTTCAATCATCTCATTACATACAGCAGAAATGATTTTATCCTGGCTTTCTTTCATCGGTTTGTACTTAGAAAAGTACACCTCTACCTGAATACCAGTTTTCCCAGCTATGCCGTTTGCAGGAGATAATAGTTCTGTGAAATTTATTCGCGAGCTATACTTATCTTCATCATACACATATATCCAGTTATTCTCTCTCTGAGCTGGATGATTTGCAACGATATTAACCAATAAGACAGATGAACAGCTTAATTGACTGGCGGCATCTTTTATTACGTCCGGGGCATCGCTCTGTCGGATCAGCACTGGCAATGGAATGGTGCTGATCAGCTTTTTAAATTTTATTTTGGTGCCATCTGAAAAATGGATGGCTCTATTTTCAAAGGAGGTGAAGGAGACTTTCTTGCCATATTCAATGTTGGCTCCCGCCAGCATCTTCTGAGCGAATGACAAGTAACCACCCATTTTAGGGTAACGTACCGAAGTTATGTAGTGCGTCGATTTATCTAAAGGGTTCTGAGCACCTTCTAGCACATCATTGACCGCTGGAAAGTACATTCTTCCTCCAACCCAATCTGTAGTCAGGTTTTTTGGCTCAGTCGTCCAATACTTTCGTGTATAAGCACCGGGGAAGTTGTTCGCGAATGTATCACCGTATGCGAACTCCAACCATTCCTGGTAATTGCCTGGCGTAAAATCGACTCTATCCGATGATTCTCTGACTGCCAGAAAATCATTGACGCATTCTTCCCTTATTACTTGCGGAGCCGCATACAGGTTAGTTTGCGCAGGGTGAGGTATCCAGTAGCCTTTGTAGTAGTTAGCCGGGAATACCGGGTATTCTGCAAACTCTGTGCTACTGGCGAAGAGGTCCCGCACGTATTCATTTTTTGTAAATGAAACGTGCGGTCCTTCATCCCAGGTGAATCCATCTCTGATTTCGCTGTGTATATGTCCGCCTGCATAAGCATTTTGCTCAAAGACCTGGCATTTACTATGCCCGATGTGATAGGAGGAACTTATTCCAGCCAAACCAGCGCCAAGGATTACAACCATTGTTTTTACTTTACTTCTCCTACACCAACAGTTTTCAGGTACATAGCCAGTACCTCTACAATGTAGTCATAGTGCTGTTCTTCCAAGCCAGGCCATACCCCTAACCAGAAAGACTTATTCATGACAGTGTCCGTGTTTTCCAATCCACCAACTACCCTGTGCTCAGTATTCTGATAAGCGGGCTGGCGGAGCAAGTTACCGGCGAATAGCAGACGCGTACCGATTTTGTGATCTTCTAGGTGCTGAATCAAATCCTGCCGCTCAATCGGGCTATGGTCCCGAATGGTCAGCAGGAAGCCGAACCAGCTCGGGTCGGAATTAGGCGTAGCTTCGGGCAGGATGAAGTGCTCTTCAAACTGCTTCATTTTGCTGAGCAGTAGCGCATGATTCTCGCGGCGGCGCTGCACAAAATGGTCAGCCTTGTTGAGCTGGCTCAGACCGATGGCGGCCTGCATATCCGTTACCTTCAGGTTGAAACCGATGTGCGAGTACGTGTACTTATGGTCATAGCCGTAAGGCAGCTCGCCCAACTGCCAGCAGAAGCGCTTGTTGCAGGTGTTGTCCTTGCCAGGCTCGCAGTAGCAGTCGCGGCCCCAGTCACGGAAGCTTTCGGCAATCATCTTCAGCCGGATGTTATTAATCAGTACCGCTCCGCCTTCGCCCATCGTGATGTGGTGGGCCGGGTAGAAGGACAACGTGGCCAAGTCGCCGAAGGTGCCGGTTTTCTTCCCGTTGTAGGTAGCCCCCAGAGAGTCACAATCGTCCTCAATTACCCAGAGATTGTACTTCTTCGCCACACGCATCACCTCGTCTAGGTTAAACGGGTTGCCCAGCGTGTGGGCAATCATGATAGCTTTTGTCTTGGGCGAAACTGCCTGCTCGATCAGCTCGGGTTTGATGTTGTAGGTGGGAATATCCACGTCCACGAACACCGGCACGCAGCCAAACTGAATCATGGGATTGACGGTGGTCGGGAAGCCCGCCGCTACCGTAATTACCTCGTCGCCGGGCTTGATGGCCCGGTCGCCCAGCTTGGGCGAAGTAAGCGTATAAAAGGCTACCAAGTTGGCCGACGAGCCGGAGTTGACCAGAATAGAGGATTTGCAGCCAAACCACTTGGCCAGCTTTTGCTCGAACTTCGGCCCAAAGCGGCCGGTCGTGAGCCAGCCATCCAGCGTGGCATCAACCCCGTGTAGCAGATCTTCGGCATCCAGTACCTTACCGGTTACGGGTAGATAATCCTGCCCCGGAACGAAGGTTTTGGTAGTATTCTTTTCTGCTATCAGCTTCAAGCTCTCTAGCAAAGTAGGGTCGGTGAAATTCTTGTACATAATGAAAACCGATTTCAGAAGGTTGAAACTTTCTTTATAGCAAGGAATTTATCTATTCCTTTATTTATAGTTATAACAGGCACCCAATTAAAATGATTTATCAACTTAGCAATAGGAGCAACTGAATACATAGTGTCACGATCACGATAAGGCAATGCTCCCCAGTTAATATTTTCCGGTAAGTTTAATTTTTCACTCAATATTTGCGCTACTCTTCTGAGAGTACTTCCCTGACCTGTTCCTAAATGATAATCCTCCCAATTTTTTTTAAGCAAACTTAATTGTTCAATCAACAAGCAATAAAATGATATAACGTCTTCAATGTGAATAAAATCTAATGTTTGCTCACCTCCAGACATATTTGAAGGATTTTCTGCAAAAAAACTGTTATAAATAATATCAATAATTTTAGGCTGTGAATCTACTTGACCATAAATAGTATATGGTATTACATTTACAACTTTAAAACCATCAATCTGTTGATAGTACTTAACTATATTATGAAAAGCAGTTTTAGTTGCGGAATACAAGTAAGAGGGGCTATACTGTCCATCACCATAGAAGTATTCAGCAAATGTACCAGTATTTATAAAAGTAGTTAAGCCTACACCTTTTAATGACTGCAAAAGCTGAGCGCCAAACGTTATATTACTTGCTATTAAATCAGGTATAATATTTAAATCATCTTTACTAGTTAAAAGCGCTGCAAGATGCACAACTACTTCAGGAGCAAGTTCAGCTACTTCCGTTGCCCATTTATCATTACTACTGTCTATAACTTTTATTTTTTGAATAATTTTTTTCGTAAAAACAGAATCAACTTTATTTGAATCACGCACTAAAATTGCAACCGTATGCTCTTTCTCAGATACGGCTTTAACTAGTTCTTTGCCAATGAAGCCGGTTGCGCCTGTAATTAATATCTTCATTACGAATCAAAAAGTTGGTTGAAAGTCGGCCAGACTCTTGAAGGCAGCATCGCGGTCCGATACAACAGGGGCTTGTACCGGCCACTCAAACCCAATAGAGTCCCACCGAATACCGGCGTCCGCTTTGGGTTCATAAACGCTAGTCACGTTATAGACTACCGTTGCCGTATCGCTCAGCGTTAGGAAACCATGAGCGCACCCACGCGGGATATAAATGGCCCGGGCATGCTCACCCAGCGAAACAGCCAGGTGCTGGCGGTAGGAAGGCGAGTCGGGCCGCAAGTCCACTATTACATCCAGAATCTCCCCTTGGGTAACGTAGACCAACTTGTCATGCTCGTGCGGTGGGAGCTGAAAGTGCATTCCCCGGATCACATTCTTATGTGAGATGGAGTAGTAGCTCTCCCGAAAATCGACCGCCAATCCGTGTTCCTGGAAAGCCCCTGCGTGAAAGGTTTTCACGAATGTACCCCGCTTGTCCTGACTGACGAAATTTTCGAGTAGCTGCACGCCCGTCAGCGTAGTAGCGTTAACTTTCATACGTAGCGAAGGTCTTAATCTGCTGCACAGTGAAGTCGCGGATAGCGGTCGGCTGCGCGTCGTAAGCCTTGTACCATTCCAACGTTCGGCTGATGGCTTTATCGGCGGTGTACTGCGGCTGCCAGGCCAGCCCGCCAACCGCCTTGCTGATATCCAACTTCAACAACCCTGCTTCGTGGGGCTGGTTGGTCAGGGTTGGTTTCTCATAGGTACCACTGCCCCAGATTGTCAGTGCCGTCTGCACCAGGGCTTCCACTACTTTGTTGTCTTCCGCGTGCGGGCCAAAGTTCCAGGCGCCCCCGTAGCGCAGCGGCTCGGCGGCCAGCCTGGCACCCAATAGTAGATAGCCGCCCAGCGGTTCGAGTACGTGCTGCCAAGGCCGCACGGCCAATGGGTTGCGCACCGTCACGGGTTGCCCCGCCCGTAGCGCCCGCACGATATCGGGGATGATGCGGTCTTTGGCCCAGTCGCCGCCCCCGATGACGTTGCCGGCGCGGGCGCTGGCTATCCCCTTCTGGTGGTGCGCAAAAGCCGCCGGGTTGAAGAACGATTGGGTATACGAGCTGATAACAAGCTCCGCGCACGCCTTGCTGGCGCTGTACGGATCATAGCCGCCCAAGCGGTCGGTTTCCCGGTAAGGGTATACCCACTCTTGGTTTTCGTACACCTTATCAGTCGTAATCAACACGACGGTACACGGCTTTTCCAGCTTGCGCACGGCATCCAGCACGTAGGCCGTGCCAATAGTATTCACCGCGAAGGTGGCGGCGGGTATCTCATAGGAAAGCCGCACCAACGGCTGAGCCGCCAAATGAAAAATGAAGTCCGGCTGAAAGCTCAGTACTTCCTGCTCCAGCCGGGCCGCATCGCGCAGGTCGGCAATCACCGATTCGCACAGTGTGTCGCCCTCGATCAGGTTGTACAAGTCTTCAGCCTGCTCCGGGGCCAGCGCGTAACCTTTCACCTGTGCGCCCAGCAGGTGTAGCCACTGCAGCAACCACGAGCCTTTGAATCCCGTGTGGCCGGTCAGAAATATCTTTTTGTCCTGGTAAGCAGTGTGTAGATTCATTATTACCAGATTTTCCATTTCGCTACGCCCTGCTGCCAGTCGCCTTCCAGCTCGACTTTGTCCCGCAGCGTATCCATCGGCTTCCAGAAGCCGTGGTGCTTGTACGCCTGCATCTGGTTGGCCACTGCGATACGCTCGAGCGGCTCCCGCTCCCAAATTGTAGTATCATCTTCGATGTAGTCTATCACGCCGGGCTCACACACGAAAAAGCCTCCATTAATCCAGGCACCGTCGCCCTTTGGCTTTTCCGTGAAAGAGGTCACCTCATCCTGCCCACCGAAGTTGAGGGCCCCGAAGCGGCCACTGGGCTGCACGGCCGTCACAGTGCATAGCTTGGAGTTTTGCTTATGATAGGCCAGCGACTCCGCAATATTTACGTCGGCCACACCGTCGCCGTACGTCAGGAAGAAAGTTTCGTCGCCGATATGCTGCTTCACCCGTTTGATGCGGCCTCCGGTCATGGTGTTCATGCCCGTATCCACAAGGGTAATGTTCCAAGGCTCGGCAAAGCTATCGTGCACCTGCAAGGAGTTCTCCTTGAGGTTGATCGTCACGTCCGACTTATGCAGGAAGTAGTTGGCGAAGTATTCCTTGATAACGTATCCCTTGTAGCCTAAGCAGATTACGAAATCGTTGAACCCGTGCGAAGAGTAGATTTTCATGATATGCCACAAAATAGGCATGTCACCAATCTCTACCATTGGCTTGGGTTTCAAAACTGTTTCTTCGGAAAGACGAGTACCTAAGCCACCAGCCAGAATTACAACCTTCATTTTATACAGCTTTCAATTCAACGTTCTGAAAATTCACCCCGCCCCAACCAGAATGCCATAGTGTAATCATCTGGGTTTTGAGAAGATCTTTGTAGGCTATCTCAAAAAACAAGGTTTTCGTAACAACGTCGTACTCTGTTGTACCAGTTAGTTCGTTGCCAATTCCTACTGAAAGATCAATGTAATATTGTCCTTTAGCGAGTTGATGATTCTTTATAGTTATTGAAAATTCTTTTTCTTGACCTTTTTTTATTGATAAAACTTCTTCCGAGAAGAAAGTACCAACTGCACTTTCATCCATCTGGCATATGGAAAAAGCCAGCCGAAAATCGTCACGGTCCACTTTACTTTTGAGCCTTACTATGAAAGTGATATCATCTTCTGTAGAATACAAATTGTTCTCTACAGGATTTATAAATTCTATAGTTTGGTATTCTATCAGACGAGACAAGTCATACCCACGATTCGCATCGGTTAACTGCAGTTTTGTATTGCTATTAAAATTCAAAAAATTGGCTATGTAATAATCTACCACCTCGTCGGCTGTTCCGCCAAACGAGACTTGCCCATTCTGCATTAGCAGCCCCGTTGTACAAATATTCTTCACAGCTGCCATACTGTGGCTTACAAATAAGATTGTGCGTCCGTCATTGCGGCTCACGTCCTTCATCCGCCCCAGGCACTTCTTCTGAAACTCGGCGTCGCCCACAGCTAGCACTTCGTCTACAATGAGAATCTCGGGCTCCAAAAATGCTGACACTGCGAAGGCTAGACGCACGTACATGCCGCTACTGTACCGCTTCACGGGCGTATCGATATAGCGTTCTACTCCGGAGAAATCGACAATCTCATCAAACTTCGAGCGAATCTCAGTTTTGCTCATACCCAGGATAGCTCCGTTCAGGAAGATGTTTTCCCGCCCGGTCAGCTCCGGGTGGAAGCCTGTACCGACTTCCAGCAACGAAGCAATTCGGCCTTTCACCTTGATGCTGCCTGTAGTAGGCGCGGTAATCTTCGACAGAATCTTGAGCAGTGTGGATTTGCCAGCCCCGTTGCGGCCGATGATGCCTAACACCTCGCCTTGCTTCACCTCAAAGTTGACGTTCTTCAATGACCATACGTAATCGCTGCTGCTCTTTTTAGTGCGGTCATTGGTTTCGCCAACTATCGCAAACGGGTCTTCTTTGCCGCGCACGCTGGCCCACCAACGGCTGAGGTCTTGACTCATAGTGCCGGTTCCTACCTCGCCTAAGCGATACAATTTACTTATGTCCTCTACTTTAATGGCAATATTACTCATGTTTCGTCAGCGTAATAGAAGTAATAATCCGAATGGTGCTGTAGCAGACCTTACACGGTATCCGTAAAGCTCTTCTGTACCCGATTGAAGATAATAGTACCGATTAATAAAATTACCAACGTGAACGCTACGCTATACACCAAGTAATTCCAATTAAATATTCCTGAGCCTAAAAAGGCATACCGGAAGGTCTCAACAATTGAAGTCATTGGATTGGACAGAATCAAATATCTGTATTTGCCAGTGATGCTAGACAATGGGTAGATAACCGGCGTAGCATACATCAACAGTTGTACGCCAAAAGCCAACAACATCGCTAAATCGCGATATTTAGTGGTCATGGCGCTGAATATCATACCCAAGCCCAGCGACATCAGCCCCATTACAACGACTAGCAAAGGAGTGAGCACAATCAGCCAGTTAGGATGGATACCACTATCACCTTTCAGTAGGTAGTATAGCCAAACCACGATAAACAGGCCAAATTGAATGGCAAACCGCACCAGATTGGAAATGACAATGGATAGTGGCATAGTCAGGCGTGGGAAATATACCTTGCCAAACATCCCAGCATTGTCCCGAAAGACCGTAGAGGTAACCGTTAATGTCTGGGCGAAGTAGTTCCAGATAGTGATACCCGACAGGTAGAACACCATCATAGGTAAGCCATCGGTGGAGAGCTTGGCTACGTTGCCGAAGATGATAACGTAAGTGATGGTAGTAAGCAAAGGCTGGATGAAAAACCAGATGGGGCCCAGCACTGTCTGCTTATAAGTTGAGACGAAGTCGCGCCGTACGAATAGCATTACTAAGTCGCGGTAACGCCACACATCGGCTAGACCTAAGTCCAACAGGCGTGTGCGGGGCTGAATTACTTCGGTCCAGTTGTCATCCTGCACGTTAGCATCAACGTAGGTTTGCTCTGGCTTACTTACAACGTTTGTGGTATCCACAAAGGGGGTGGGTTAGGAAAAAGATGCGCCCGCAAGTAGCTACTTGCGGGCGCAAAGATAACTATACAGCGGGATAAACCGCTTACAAGGACCGTACCTAAGCTATTGAAGCCGGCTGAAAGGCCTCTTGGTACACAGCCTTTATGCCTCCCGGCAGCGCAATCTTATACTTCCACCCTGCCTCGGCCAACTTCGAAACATCGAGTAACTTGCGCGGAGTACCATCAGGCTTGTCGGTGTTGAAGCGGATGTTCCCTTCATATCCGACTGTATCGCGCACCAGTTCTACTAACTCACGGATGGTAAGGTCTTCACCAGTGCCCACATTCACAGGCTCTTTACCGTTATAGTGCAGCATCAGGTGCAAACAGGCGTCTGCTAGGTCGTCTACGTGCAGGAACTCGCGGCGCGGTGTGCCCGTACCCCATACTTCTACTTCTGGAGCATTGCTTTCCTTAGCCTCGTGAAACTTACGCAGCAATGCGGGTAGCACGTGCGAATTCTGCAGGTCATAGTTATCACCAGGGCCATAGAGATTAGTAGGCATGGCGGAAATGTAATTGCTACCATGCTGGTCACGGAATGCTTCGCAAAGCTTCAAGCCCGCAATTTTAGCTAGCGCGTAGGGCTCGTTGGTAGCTTCTAGAGGGCCAGTTAGCAAGTACTCCTCCTTTATAGGCTGAGGTGCCATTTTGGGGTAGATGCACGACGAGCCCAAAAACAACAGCTTCTTCACATTTTGATTGAAGCTGGCCTGAATGACGTTATTCTGAATCTGGAGATTATCTAGCAGAAAATCGGCCCGGTAGGTATTGTTAGCTAGTATGCCGCCTACTTTAGCAGCAGCCAGGAATACATACTCTGGCTTTTCCTCTGTGAAGAAAGTGTCTACAGCCTCTTTATTACGCAGGTCCAGTTCTTTGGAAGATCGGGTGATAATATTTTGGTAGCCAGCTTGCTGTAACCGACGTACTAAAGCCCCGCCTACCATACCCCGGTGACCAGCTACGTATATTTTGGCGTTCTTTTCCATTAGAAGTTTTTTTATGAGCGCTATAAAATTAGCTCCCCTCCTTTTTCATTTCAAGGGGCAGGGGGAGGTTCAAATCGTTGAACAATAGTTAATTCTAGTGTTCTAATCTCTACCTGTTACTACCCCACCCCTCCTGAAAAAGCAGGGGAGCTAATTTCTAGAGTTTAACAACAAACTACTCGGCGTAGTTTTTCAGGATGGTATGCCCCCCTTCGCGCAGGTACTCGTCGCGGCGCGACTCGTCCAAATCCGACTGCATCATTTCTTTTACCAAGCCCTGCAAATCATATTTAGGCTCCCAGCCAAGTTTAGTTTTGGCTTTGGTAGGATCACCAATGAGCAACTCTACTTCCGTAGGGCGGAAATAACGCTCGTCTACTTTCGTCACGATAGAACCAATTTCGAGCTGGTAGTCAGGGTTGTTGCAGGCTACTACGCGGGCTACCTCTTTGTCTTCTTCACCTTCAAAAGCCAGTTCTACGCCTACCTCGGCAAATGCCAGCCGTACAAAGTCGCGTACAGTAGTGGTTACGCCAGTAGCAAGTACGAAATCTTCGGCGGTTTCCTGCTGCAGCATACGCCACATGCCTTCCACATAGTCTTTAGCGTGACCCCAGTCGCGTTTAGCGCTCAAGTTACCCAGGTAGAGGCAATCCTGTAGGCCTAGGGCAATGCGCGATACGGCACGGGTGATTTTGCGCGTCACGAAGGTTTCGCCGCGCAGGGGGCTTTCGTGGTTGAACAGGATACCGTTACAGGCATACATGTCGTAGGCTTCGCGGTAATTCACCGTAATCCAGAAGCCGTACATTTTAGCCACGGCATAGGGCGAACGGGGGTAGAAGGGCGTAGTTTCGCGCTGGGGCACCTCCTGCACCAAGCCGTATAGCTCGGAGGTAGAAGCTTGATAAATACGGGTTTTCTTGGTCATGCCCAAGATGCGAACGGCTTCCAACAGACGTAGTGTACCAATACCATCCACGTCGGCAGTGTACTCAGGCGTATCGAACGATACTTTCACGTGCGACATGGCACCGAGGTTGTAGATCTCGTCGGGCTGTACCTCCTGAATAATGCGAATCAGGTTGGTAGAGTCCGTTAGGTCGCCGTAGTGCAACGTGAAGCGCACGTTCTTTTCGTGCGGATCCTGATAGAGGTGGTCGATACGACTGGTGTTAAACAGGGAAGCACGACGCTTAACGCCGTGAACTTCGTAGCCCTTGCTCAGTAGCAATTCAGCCAGGTAAGTACCATCCTGCCCTGTAATACCGGTAATGAGTGCACATTTTGCCATGTGTAATGTGTTTGAAGTGATGATGGAATTAATCGAAGTGAGAGACGCTGTTGGGTAATAAGAAAAAATGGGTGGATTTGGCAAATGGGCGTTCAGAAAGGTGAAATTAGCATTTTTTCTAATACGATATTGTACTGAAACGCGAAATCAAATAGCAGTTTGGGAATAAAAAGCCCGAATAGCGTTTGCTATCTTCTCAATCTGAATTTGCGTCATGCCTGGCCACAGGGGTAGGCTTAAGCAGGTAGCCGCTAATTGCTCTGCAATAGGCAGTGATTGCGGTAGTGTAAGTCCTTGGTAAGCAAGCTGCCGATGTGGTGGCACTGGATAGTGGATCATTGTAGCAATGCCCTGGCCCGCTAAATAGTGTTGAAGGGCATTGCGGTGGGGAGTATGAATAACGTACAAGTGATAAACGTGCGTGGCACCGGGCTGGACTGCTGGCAGGTGTAGAGTAGGAATATCAGCCAAATAGGAATTATACCAGATAGCCAGTTGCTGCCGCTGAGCAGTCCAGGTTGTTAAAAAAGGAAGTTTAATCCGCAGCACGGCCGCTTGTAACTCATCGAGCCGCGAATTATGGCCCAGTACGTTGTTATAATATTTTTGTTTCGAGCCATAGTTACGAAGTAGCCGAATTTTATGTGCAAGTTCCAGATTGTTGGTCGTAATAGCTCCGGCATCGCCCAGGGCACCCAGGTTTTTGCCAGGATAGAAACTCGTCCCATTCAGCTCTCCAAAGCTGCCGGTTGGCTGCCCAGCAAACGTGGCGCCCTGTGCCTGCGCGTTATCTTCTATTACTGCAACGCCATAGTGTCGGGCGATGCCCATAATTTCCGGCATCCGGCACGCTTGTCCATACAAATGCACCGGCACTATAGCCTGGGTGCGCGATGTAATGGCCGCCGGCAACAAATCAGGATTCAGATTGCTGGTGGCTGGGTCCGGCTCTACGGGTACGGGTGTAGCGCCTGTTTTGGTAACGGCCAGCCAAGTAGCGATGTACGTATTGCTGGGCACAATAACCTCGTCTCCTGGTCCTATATCCAGCGCCAGCAGAGCGAAATACAGCGCATCCAGTCCGTTGCCTACCCCCACGCATTCCTCCGTGCCATTAAAGCGGGCATATTCTCGCTCGAAGCCTGCTACCTCCTCCCCGAGCACAAACTGCCCCGAATCGTAGACCCGCACTATAGCCGCCAAAATAGCTTCGCGAAGTGGCTGGTGTTGCGCTTCAAAAGATAGGAACGGAATAGATGACATGAATGTAAAGTAGGCTGTGCGCAGTGTCCAACGCATCCGGTTCAAGTAGAGAGAAACCGAATTCTGCTGTTTGCAGGCTTGGTACAGCAGCAAACAGGTATGTATTATTAGCCCCTTCCTCGCGTACGACAGTTCAGAAATTTGTTCTTATGGACAACCTATTACGCTCTATATAACAGAAGCACCTTTACCGCTTCTAAGAAGCGGTAAAGGTGCTTCTGCTCTTAAACAGGCACCATCTATTTCTGATTCAAAGCATTGCTGCTTTTGTTAAAGCTGCCTTACCAAGTGAATTAGTATCGATGAGGCATCCTAGAAGCTGCGCGGCGTGTTGTCGACCTTGCCGGCCATTACTTCGCTCACGTGCTCTTTGAAATACTCCAGCGTACGCTTCAAGCCTTCAGCGCGGTCCACCTTTGGCTCCCAGCCTAGAATTTCCTTGGCTTTGGAGATATCGGGCTTGCGCTTCATCGGGTCGTTCTGGGGCAGCTCTTGGTAGCTGGGCTTGAACTCCACATTCATCAGACGCGCAATTTCTTCCCCGAACTCCTTGATTGTGATTTCATCGGGATTTCCTACGTTCACCGGCATCGGGTAATCTGACAGTAACAGGCGGTAGATGCCCTCAATCAGGTCATCAACGTAGCAGAACGAACGAGTTTGTGAACCGTCGCCGAACACCGTCAGGCTCTCGCCGCGCAGGGCCTGTGACAGGAATGCCGGTAATACGCGACCATCGTTGAGACGCATACGGGGACCGTATGTATTGAAGATTCGTACAATGCGCGTTTCCAGACCGTGGTGGTTGTGGTAGGCCATCGTAATGGCTTCCTGAAAACGCTTAGCCTCATCGTAGCAGCCGCGCGGCCCCACGGGATTTACGTTGCCGAAATATTCCTCTACCTGCGGGTGAATCTCAGGGTCGCCGTACACTTCCGAGGTGCTGGCAATCAACATGCGGGCGCCTTTCACGCGGGCTAAGCCCAAGAGGTTGTGCGTACCCAGCGAGCCTACCTTCAGCGTCTGAATTGGGATTTTCAGATAATCGATAGGCGAGGCGGGCGAGGCGAAGTGCAGGATGTAATCCAACTTACCGGGCACGAATACAAACTTCGACACATCATGGTGATGAAATTCGAAGTCCTCTTTCCCAAACAGATGCTCAATATTCTGGAGGTCACCCGTCACCAAATTATCCATGGCAATGACGTGATAGCCCTCCGCTAGGAACCGGTCGCAAAGGTGAGAGCCCAGGAAACCGGCTCCACCCGTAATAAGTACGCGTTTTTTGTCGGACATATAGTTTTAAGCTGTCGGCTAAAGCTATTGGCTGTTAGCTTTCTTTGAAAAGAGAAGTCAGTGGAATTTAAGGAAAGCTAATAGCTCCTTAAGCTGGCTCTTTATGGGCAGTTTTGATACCAATGCAATGGTAAGAGAAACCTATTTCGCGCAACTCGGCTGGGTCGTAGATATTGCGACCATCAAATATAACCTTGTCTTTCAACAACTTACCCACTACTTCGAAGCTAGGTGAACGGAACTCGGGCCACTCTGTTACAACGAGTAGCGCATCGGCGTCTACTAGGGCTTCGAAGGGGTCTTTAGCGTAGGTGATACGGTCGCCTAGCGAGTGTTTGGCTTCTTCCATCGCTACCGGGTCGTAGGCCGATACAGTGCCGCCTTCAGCTAGCAACTTCTCGATAATAACCAAGGAAGGTGCTTCTCGCATGTCGTCGGTTTTGGGCTTGAAGGACAGGCCCCACACGGCGAATTTCTTACCGCTTATCTCACCGCCGAAGTGCTTGCTTACTTTATCAAACAGTACTTCCTTCTGGGCGTCATTCACGCTTTCCACAGCCTTTAATACCTGCATCTCATAACCGTTTTCGGAAGCAGTCTTGATGAGGGCTTTCACGTCTTTGGGGAAGCAAGAGCCACCGTAGCCGATGCCAGGGTAGATAAAGCGGTGGCCAATACGGACGTCGGAACCGATGCCTTTGCGCACCATGTTCACGTCAGCACCCATGATTTCGCACAGGTTGGCAATGTCGTTCATGAACGAAATCTTGGTAGCCAACATGGAATTGGCTGCATATTTCGTCATTTCGGCCGACGGAATATCCATGAAGATGATGGGGTGGCCGTTGAGCAGGAACGGCTTATAGAGGCGGCTCATCACCTCTTCGGCCCGCTCCGATGAAATACCGACCACAATGCGGTCAGGTTTCAGGAAGTCGTCGATGGCAGCACCTTCTTTCAGGAACTCGGGATTGGAAGCTACGTCAAACTCGATGTTGGCACCGCGCTTGGCCAACGCATCTTTCAACTCCTTGTGCACTTTAGCAGCCGTGCCTACTGGTACCGTACTCTTGGTTACTACTACGCAGTAATCGTTCATGTTCTCGCCAATACCACGGGCTACGGCCAGCACGTATTTCAAGTCGGCGGAACCGTCTTCACCGGGAGGAGTGCCTACGGCAATGAATGCCACATCACACTCTTTAATAGCCTCTGCCAGATTAGTAGAGAAATTCAGGCGGCCAGCCGACACGTTGCGGCTTACCATTTCCTCCAAGCCCGGCTCGTAGATGGGTAGTATCCCCTTGTGTAGGTTATCTATTTTCTTTTGGTCGATGTCGATGCAGGTTACCTCAATGCCTACCTCGGCAAAGCATGTACCCGTTACAAGGCCCACATAGCCCGTACCTACTACTGCAATTTTCATAATTGATGGGAAAAAGTCTGGTATAACTTCAGTGCAAAGGTGAAACAAAAAGAAGTAGGAATCATGGATTATCTCAATAATCCATACCTAATAATGCAATAAATTGCCCACATCCCGTCACGCCACCCTATTTTTTGCCTTCAGCATAGGTGCGGCCATAGCAGCTGATTCCTACTCCATAGATGCGTATACGGGGTACGCGGGCTACTTTGAGCGTTACTTTCGGCTCAAAGCCGAAGCGTTTTTCCGCTAGCGTCAGGCCCTGTACGATATCGCGCCAAAAAAGTTTATAACACGTTTCCATATCCGTCAGATTGAGGTTGGCGAACGAGTTGGTCAGCATGGTTAGCCAATGACTGCTGATACTGTGCCACAAAAACAGTACCCGATGAGGACTACCCCCATAAAGCGTGAGCCATATACCACATCGGCTACCCCACGCAGTACAGGTCGCAGCAGTAGGTTGTATTCGGCAGGATCATATTCCAAATCCGCGTCCTGAATTACGATGTAGTCGCCGGTAGCGGCTCTTATACCGGTATGCAGCGCCGCTCCTTTTCCTTGATTCACTGCATGTTTGTGGTACTGCAAAGACAAATTAGGGTGGTTGGCTTGGTACTGCTGTACGGCGTGTGCCGTATTATCCTCAGAGCAATCGTCAACAACAATTACTTCTTTGGCTAGGTTGCTAAGCAATTCCACCGCTTCTATCTGCTCCAGTATTTTAACAATCGTTGCGCCTTCATTATAAGCCGGAATCACGATAGAAAGCTTACTGACCGGCGCAATAGAACTCATGCAGCAAAGAGAAAACCTAGAGTGGAAGTAGTTACGCTTGCATCCATTTTTTCCACCACCACTGAAATACGATAAGCGCCCAGATGCGGGCGTGCACGTCGCCGGGGCTACGGGAGAATAGTTGGGTTTTGAGGGCGCGAATAGCTTCTACGTCGAAAATCCCCTGGGCTTCGATGAATGTATCGGAAAGCAGGTCATCTTCAATCAGCGGACGCAGCTCGCCACGGAACCACTTAAGTAAGGGCACTTCGAAGCCGTGCTTGGGACGCTTGTATAGCTCCTCGGGCAACATAGGCCGGAAAGCATCCTGCACAATCTTCTTTTTCAGATTCGCGTCAATTTTGCTCGATACCGGTAGGGAGAAAGCAAAGTTGACCACATTGTGGTCCAGAAACGGCGGACGCACCTCCAACGAGCAAGCCATGCTCATTAGGTCTACCTTGGCCAGCATATCGTAGGGTAGCACCAGCTGTACATCGGTGAGTAGTACCTCATTCAGGTCGCCGTCGGCGTGCAGGTGTTGCAGAATGTCTTTACGGCGTTTATCGGCTAGCTTCTTGTTGATTTTCTGCTGGGCAGCGGGGCTGAGCAGGCTACGTGCATCGGTGGCCGAAGCAAAGGTAGCCCAGTCCCAGTATCGATCTTTGGGGCCGCTGAGCATGCCGCGCGAAAAGCGCTGGAATTGCCGCACCCGGTTGCCAAAGAATGAGTTGCGTGATTTAGGCAACACATCCCACAGCAGGTTCAGGCTGGTCACGGCCTCGGCCTTGAAGCCGCCCTGCCGCACCTGAAACTCCCCCATGTGCTTGTTATAGCCCGAAAATAGCTCATCGGCCCCATCACCGGACAGGGCCACAGTTACTTTCTCGCGGGTGCGCTTGCTCAGAATATACACCGCCAATGCTGAGGAATCAGCGAAGGGCTCATCGAGATAGTTCAGCACATCGAAGATGTGGTCGTATAAATCCTGGTTGGTAAGCGAGAAAACCGTATGGTTGGTCTTGTATCGGTCAGCTACCAGCTTGGCGTATTTGGTTTCGTCGAAAAACGGCTCGTCGCGGTAACCAATGCTGAAGGTGTTTAGGTGCTGCGTATGACGCGAGGCCAGTGCCACTACCACAGATGAATCGATGCCCCCGCTCAGGAAAGCACCCAGCGGCACGTCGGCTACCAGGCGGCGTGATGTGGCATCATCGAGCAAATCAACCAGCTTTTTCTGTTGCTGCTCGTAGCTGAGTTTGTTCTTTTGGACCTTCTTGGAGTCATAGGGCACTTTGTACCAGCGCTTGCGCACTACCTTCTTGCCTTTGATATAAAGATAGTGGCCGGGTAATAATTTCTTGACCCCTTTGAAAATAGTGGCCGGACCCGGAATGTAGTTCAGCTGCAAATAATGACTCAGCGATGTATAATCCAGTTTACGTGGCACGCCCAGCGCCAGCAGCGACTTCATCTCGGAGCCAAATAGTAATTTGTCTTCGTCGCGGTACACCAAGATGGGCTTCTCCCCCATTCGGTCGCGGGCAATGAATAAGGAGTTTTCCTCTTTATCATAAATCGCCAAGCCGAAGAATCCGTTGAGCTTCTTCAGAAAGTTTCGGCCCTCAGTGATATAGAGTTGAAGAATAACCTCAGTATCGGTCTGGGAATGAAAGCGGCAGCCTTTCGCTACTAGCTTTTGCCGCAACTCTTTGAAGTTGAATATTTCCCCATTGAAGACAATGGTATAGCGCTCCGACTCGTCGGTCATGGGCTGGTTGCCATCGGCCGACAAATCCAGAATGGCCAGACGGCGGAAGCCTAAGCCTACGCAGTCGTATACGTATTGCCCCCGCGAGTCGGGGCCGCGGCTCTCAATGGCATCGGTAGCGGCGGGTAGGGCGGCCAGCGTCGTGCGACCCGCATCAGTAAAGGCGAATGTTCCGGTAATTCCACACATAGCAGTGGGTAAAAGTACGAAGTCTGCGGACTACCCTGTAAATAAAGTGCCAGATACCTCCGCAACCAAAGCCCGGCTGGTTTAGTACACCTTGGTACCTGCTCACCCTCAGCCTCCCTTTATTATGAATCTGCAAGAACAAATGAGCCTACAAAAGCAATTTGAAGTCGCCATTACGCGCGTAGACGCCCTACCTGCCGAAAAAGGCGCTGAACACATGACTGACCTCTACGGTCTCTACAAACAAGCCACCGACGGCGACCACGACACTAAACATGACGAGGTAGACACCGACGACCACGACAATCCCAATGGTCCTGCCGGCCTCTCACAGGCACAGTGGGACTCGTGGAGCAAGTATAAAGGAATGCCCGAGGAAGAAGCCAAACGTCAGTATGTGGCCTTAGTCGAAAAAATTGCCGGCCCGGTAGGCGAGGCGGCTAATATTATCACTGGAAACGGCCAGCCTGCTACTGCTACTCAGGTAAATCCTGCTGGTACTGCCAGAGTTGATGATCCGCAGCCTGGAAAATCGGCCCCTGGTGGCTTGCAAGGTAACCTAGAAAGTGGCACTCCTTATGGTGGCGAAGATGACTTAAAGCTAAAGCCATAAATTTAGATAATGGTAATTTGTTGGCTATTAATGCCTCATGCTAACAAATTACCATTATCTAAATTTATAACTTCATTATTTAGATAAATTGACATAAATTTATTTCAGCAAAACACATATTTAACTTTACAAACAAATTTGCCCGCTCTTAAAATAAGCATCAGAATAAAAAGATTTATTAAACCTTTCTACACGATCATATTGATGCAAAATATTTGGCGTATACTTATTATATGTCAATAATTTATTTTCTAATTCTATCTTATCTTCTAATTCAGAGTTAATTGTTAAAACAATATTTCCATTATCATACTTTTCAGCAAAAGGAATAACATTACAAAAGATCATATAGTTAAATATCCCTTGATCCATACCTAAAATATTCAAAGGAATCTTGTGCTCAATGCACGTTTTCATAAAAGCCCTTAAGAAATTAAGTATTCCATCATAAGTACCCATAATTGTTCCAGAGCAAAAAATAGGTTCAGAAGCCATTTGATTAAGCACCTTTTTGCCAAAGCCCTGTTCTATCCAAGCTCGGTTATGAGATTGATCAATTAACTTAACACCTGGCGCCTCGCGAAATACAGCCAATATAGAATCTAACCCAAGGAAAGGGTTTTGCTGAAAGACCACATCTCTGACATCAGTGATAAGTATTTTATCATATACTTCATTATTAATAAGATAATTGTAATAATAAGCGTATCGAGCTGTTTGTCGTTCATACAAATAGATGAAATGTTTAATAAATTTAGATTTAAAACCTCCAATATTAGCTTGTAAGTAATTATGGGCAGCAGTTTGAGCAGGCTTTTGCATAAGAAGCTTACCCAACAATCTTTTGAATATCGTCTTCCTGAATACCGGCTCGAACAGTATATCAATATCAAGCTGCATCTTTACTTCAGGAGGGATATACAAATTATTATCAGCAATTAAAACTAACTTACCTTTGTACTGGCATTTAATTAGCGAGAGTACAAATGGCTTAATTTTTTCAAATGTATAGCCAATTGCCAGACCCATGATTAGATTACGCTGCATGTTGATACAGTATTTTTTAACAGAAAACGAAATTTTTTTTAAGCATCTATATCAAATTCAAACCCTTCGTTATCTCAATCTATTCGATTTTTCACTCTATGGACTTGAAAATTTTACCCGGATTCATAATGCCATGCGGATCAAATACCTTCTTGATGCCGCGCATCAGGTTGAGATTGGCTTCTTTCAACGCGATACCGATATAGCCTTGCTGCACTAATCCGATGCCGTGCTCGCCGCTGATTGTGCCGCCTAATTTTACACACAGCTCAAAGATTTCGGAAATAGGCTTGCGCAGGCCTACATTCCATTTTTCGTCGTCTAAGTCGCCGCGGATGATATTGACATGTAGGTTACCGTCGCCAGCGTGGCCGTAGCACACACTCTTAAAACCGTAGCGAGCCCCTATCTCCTTCACGCCTCGTAGCAGGGTAGGCAGCTCCGCGCGGGGCACTACCGTATCTTCTTCTTTGTACACCGAGTTGTAGCGCACCGAGTTGCCAATGTTGCGACGAATTTTCCACAACTCGTCTTTCTGTGTGGCGTTATCGGCCAGTAGGATTTCGCCTACGTCGTAGTTCTCCAGTACTGTATATACCTGCTCGGCCTCTTTATACAGATCATCCAGGTCCTGGCCGTCGAGTTCGATGAGCAAATGCGCCGTAATATCATCCGGCAGGGCAAGCGGAATTTTTAGGTAGTCGGAAGACCACGCAATGGCTTCGCGCTCCATGAACTCCATGCCCGATGGGATAATGCCTGCCCGGAACACCGCCGATACCGCCTCCGCTGCCTGCGCCTCCTGCCGGAAGGGTACTAGCATCAGGATATTATGCTTGGGGTAGGGCAACAGCCGAAATACCACTTTTGTGATGATGCCAAGCGTACCTTCCGAGCCTACCATCAGCTGAGTTAGGTTGTAGCCAGTAGAGTTTTTGAGCGTATTGGCTGCTGTCCAGATGATATCACCAGTGGGTAATACCACTTGTAGATTTAGTACGTAGTCGCGAGTAGTACCATATTTCACCGCTTTAGGACCACCACTGCTATGGGCCAGATTGCCTCCTAAAAAGCAACTACCCTTGCTGGCCGGATCAGGAGGGTAGAACAGTCCCACGGCTTGCACAGCCTGCTGAAATGCTTCATTTACTACCCCTGGCTCTACAGTAGCCTGCAAATTGCGCTCATCGATTTCAACGATTTTATTGAGCCGATCGGTACTGAGCAATACTCCATTGTGCACAGGCAGGGCCCCGCCGCTCAAGCCAGTACCAGCGCCGCGGGGCGTCACCGGAATGTGGTGTTTATGGCAGAGATGCACAATCTGGCTGATTTCCTCAGCGTTAGCGGGTCGGAGAACCACATCGGGTGCGTAGTGTAAGTCCTCGGTGTGGTCGCGGCCGTAGTCGGCGTACGCATCGGCTTCGGCGTGCTGAGCGGTTAGGATGTATGCCGGGCCTACTATTTGCTCGAAAGCAGCAATCAGCTCGGGAGTGAGAGACTGGAAATTCATGGTAGAAAAAGAACAAATGACCGATTCACCTATCTTTGTGCCGATGCAGGCATCCATCGCGAAGGTACAGTATTCGGAGCAGGCGCGTCGGCTTTTCACTATTTTCCTGATGGGGATAGTGTTGTGGCTCAGCTCCTGCAACGGCACCCGCAAAGTAAATTACCGCAACGGCCGCTATTACTCGGCCCGCGATATGGCCCGCATGAAGGCCGAGGATCGGCGCCGCGGCACCAGCCGAAGTCGCCCGATGGCCCGCACCAAGACCCGAAAGGCCCTACCCTCCGGCCGCACCAAGATTGTGGTGAAACGCAGTTCTCTACCAGCTAATGTGCCGCGCGAAATGGCCACTGTCATTGCCACGGCCCGCTCCTACCAGGGCACTCCTTATAAGTTTGGTGGCACCTCCCGTTTGGGTATGGACTGCTCGGGGCTGCTCTACAATTCTTTCGCGGCCATCAACGTCGCCATTCCGCGTTCCTCCAACGAGCAAGCTGCCTGGGGCGACCCCGTGAAACCACAGAATCTGCAGGTAGGCGATTTAATATTCTTCGGGGCTAATCCTGGGAGTGGCAATATTACGCACGTGGGTATGGTGACAGAGGCCAGTAATGAGGGAGTGCAATTTATCCATGCGTCCAGCTCATTGGGGGTTACTGAAAACAGTCTGGAGACGGATTATTACCTCAGCCGATTCATCAAAGCCGTGCGGCCTAGAATATAAATATTTGATAATCAATTTAGAAGCAAATTCATTTTCGTTAACACTCTTTACAACGTAACAATTTCTTAACATTATCTCCCCAGACAGAAGCCTTACTTTTACAGCGTTTCTCTGGTATCTACCATGCCTTTTTTCACTTTCTTATTCTCTTTATGAGACAAACACTTTTACGCAACTTGCTTGTGCTACTATTGACAGTTTTGTCAGTACAGCATGGCTGGACGCAGGGTACAACTGTGGCAGCCATGAACGGTACCATTACCGATCAGACAGGCAGTGGCCTACCTGGTGCCACCATTATTGCGGTGCATACACCTACGAATACGCAGTATGTGGCGCCCACTAATTCCGATGGGCGCTTCAACATTCAGAACATGCGTGTGGGTGGTCCCTACACCATTCGAGTGACTTTTGTGGGCTACCAGGATGTGACGCGCGATGGCATTTTTCTAACACTAGGTCAGAACCTGCGCCTAGATGTGAACCTGAACGAATCAACTCAGCAACTAAGTGAGGTAACTGTTTCAGGTCGTCGCGACCCGGTTATCAACTCAGGACGGACAGGAGCTGCTACTACGGTGCAAACGGAGCAGATTATGCGCCTGCCTACCATTAACCGCAGCATTCAGGATTTCACGCGTCTTTCGCCACAGGCTAATGGCAACTCGCTGGGTGGTCGCAATAACCGCTACAATAACATCTCCATTGATGGAGCCGTGAACAATGACCTGTTTGGTTTGGCTGGTAGCGGCACACCGGGTGGTCAGGCAGGTACGCAGCCGATTTCGCTGGATGCCATTGAGGAATTGCAGGTGGTAATTGCTCCCTACGACGTGCGCCAGGGTGGTTTCACGGGTGGCGGCATCAATGCCGTAACTCGTAGCGGCACCAACAAAGTACAAGGTTCTGTGTACGCCTTTGGTCGTAACCAGAGTCTGCTGCGCCGAGGTCCTACGGATGACCTCAACCGCGCCGATAACTTCAAGTTTTACCAGACCGGCTTCCGCGTAGGTGGTCCGATCATTAAGGACAAACTGTTTTTCTTCCTGAATGGGGAATTGGAGCGTCGGCAGCAGCCTAGCCTTACGCGCCTGCGCCAGCCCGGTGATGCCGCTAACGCCTCGGGCGTAGCCGGCGCTACCGCCGCCGATGCTGACCGTTTGCGCACTGCTGTATTGGAGCGCTACAACTACGATATTGGTGGTTACGACCCCTATACGTACAAGACAAACAACGACAAAGTATTTGCTCGCTTGGACTGGAACATCGATCAGAACAACCAGCTGACCCTACGTCATAATTATGTAGATGGCTTCCAGGATAACTTGAGCCGCTCAGTTAACAGCTACTCGTTAGGGAGCAATGGTTACCGCTTCAATACTACCACCAACTCAACGGTGCTGGAATTTCGTAGTAAAATCAGCTCGCGGTTTGCCAACAACCTGATTGTGGGCTACCAGCGCATTCGCGATAAGCGTGCACCCTATGGTGGGGCTTTCCCACAGATAACGATTCAGACTATTCCGAACAGCAACAACGGCAACTTAGTATTCGGCGGTGAGACGTTCTCCAACGCTAACAGCTTGAACCAGGACATCGTAGAGTTGACCGACAATTTCACCTTCTACGCGGGTAAGCACGTTCTCACCTTGGGCACGCACAACGAGTTCTTTAAGTTCCAAAACCTGTTTGTGCGCGATATTTATGGCAATTACTCCTATCGCTCTATCAATGACTTCCTAAACAGCGACCCGAACTTTACGCCGGCTAGCACGGCCCATGCGCAGCCCTATTCCTACTCGCTTTCCTACGCACCTGCGCAGGGCGTTGACCCAGCGGCTCAATTCAAAGTTTCGCAGTTGGGCGTGTATCTGCAGGATGAATATACCATTCTGGAGAACCTGAAAGTAACGGGTGGTGTGCGCCTCGACTTACCTATTCTACCGACTACCCCGCTGAATAACACGGCGTTCAACAACGAGTTTAATCCGCTGTTCGACGTTTCGACAACGAAAGTTCCCACGAAGCAGCTGCTGTTCTCGCCCCGCGTTGGCTTCAACTGGGATGTGTTTAATGACCTAACTACGCAAGTACGCGGTGGTACGGGTATCTTCACTGGTCGTCCGCCCTATGTGTGGATTTCCAACCAGTATGGCAATACGGGCGTGAACGTGTCGCGTATTTCGTCCTTTGCCGGTAGTGGCACTATCACTACTCCCGTTATTAACTTTACGGGCGACCCAAATAATCAACCTGCTGCGGCCGACCTTGGCCTGAATCCCGGTTCGTCGGAAATTGATGTAACGGCGAAGAACTTCAAGTTCCCGCAACAGTTCCGCTCTAATTTGGCTATCGACCGTAAGTTACCCGGTGGTGTTACGGCTACCGTAGAAGCCATCTACTCGCAGGTTATCAATGATATTTTGTACCAGGATATCAACTTGAAGCAGTCTACTACAACGACTGCCGAGGGTAATGGCCGGCCTTTCTACAACAGCAATCAGAACGCTCGCAAGATCAACCCAACGTACACTAACGTTATCCTGCTGGACAACACCGACAAAGGCTACACTTACCAACTGAGTGCTCAGCTTCAGAAGGCATTCAACTCCAATCTGTCAGCTTCGGCAGCGTATACCTACGGTAAGTCCAAGGACATCAACAGCGGGTCGTCGAGCCAGGCGTATTCCAACTGGCGCTTCAACCAGACGCCTGGCAACCCCAACAATCCGCCGCTGGCCTACTCTAACTACGATTTGCGCCACCGCATTATCGCGTCGCTCAACTATCGCCAGGAGTATGCCAACCACTTCGCTACGGGCCTGTCGCTGTTCTATACGGGTCAGTCGGGCACGCCCTACACGTATTTGTATAACAACGATGTGAACGGGGACGGTGAAGCTGGCAACGACCTGCTATACATACCCAGCGATTTGAACACGCTGGCCTTCGCGCCGAACGGTTCGACCACCGGTGACCAAGTGAGGCAGCAGTTTATTGATTATGTGAACCGCGACAGCTACCTGAAGACGCTCAGCAATGAGTTCACGAAGCGTAACGGTGCTCGCACGCCCTGGTCGCACCAGGTAGATGCTCGCCTGATTCAGGATTTCTACTTCAGTTCGGGTAACGGCACGCGCCACACGTTGGAAGTTACGTTCGACGTATCTAACATCGGTAACTTGCTGAACAAGGATTGGGGACGGCAGTACTTCGTTTCCAATCAGTCATATAGCCTGTTGGGCTACCGTATATCCGGCACTAGCGCAGCCGACCGGGCCATTGCTCCTACCGGTTCGCCTATCTATTCTTTCAACAATATTGATCGGGCCTACCAAGTAAACCAGGTAACCTCGCGTTGGCAGGGCCAGTTGGGCATACGCTACACCTTCGATTAAAGAAACCTTTAATAAGTGCACAAAAAAAAGGCGGAGAATTCTCCGCCTTTTTTTTGTGCACTTATTAAAGGTATATACAACGTTGTCAATGCTTATTCTGTGAAAGAATAATGCTTTGGTTGAGTGCATAACTAGACAGCAGCACACCAACCATAGCATAACAATTTCTTAACATATCAACTGAGAAGCTGGCACTTACATTTGTGCCGTTTTTCATTTAACCCTCTGTATGAAACACAATTTTACACGTTACTTAGTAGTAGCGTTGCTATTGCTACTTGCTCACGTCGGTTGGACGCAGGGCGTTACTACGTCCGCCATGAATGGTACCATTACCGATCAGACGGGCGCTGGCCTTCCTGGGGCTACCATCATTGCGGTGCACACGCCTACCAACACGCAGTACGTGGCACCCACCAACTCCGATGGGCGCTTCAACATCCAGAACATGCGCGTGGGTGGTCCCTATACAGTGCGTGTAACTTTTGTGGGTTACCAGGACTTCCTACGCGAGGGCGTATACCTGACGTTGGGTCAGAATCTGCGTCTGGATGTGAACCTAAGCGAGGCCACGCAGCAGCTAGGCGAAGTAGTGGTATCGGGCCGTCAGGATCCTGTTATCAACTCCAACCGCACGGGTGCCGCCACCACGGTACAACGCGAGCAGATTGAGCGCCTGCCTACCTTGAACCGCTCCCTTAACGACTTCACCCGTCTCACGCCACAGGCCAATGGCCAGAGCTTTGGTGGCCGCAACAGCGGCTTCAACAACATCACCATCGACGGTGCTGTTTTCAATAATGCTTTTGGTCTCAACTCAACGGTAGGTGGTCAGGCCAGCGCCCAGCCTATCTCGTTGGATGCTATCGACCAGATTCAGGTAGCTATTGCTCCTTACGATGTACGTCAGGGTTCGTTCACGGGTGCTGGTATTAACGTAGTGACCCGCTCGGGCACCAACAAATTCACGGGCTCGGTGTATGGCTTCTACCGCAATCAGGATCTGGTGGGCGACAAGGTAGGCGACGTGAAGAATGAGTATCCCAAATTCAATCTAAAAAACTACGGTTTCCGTGTAGGTGGTCCCATCATCAAAGACAAGCTATTCTTCTTTATCAACGGAGAGCAGGAGCGGCGTAACGACCCCCCAAACGGAAACTTTATTGCTAATCGTGCTGGTGTGCCCGCCCCCGGCGGCAATTCCCAAACGTCGGCTGCTAATGCTAGCGACCTGGATTTCCTGAGTAACTTCCTGCAGCAGCAGTATGGCTACAACCCCGGCCCATATGAAGGCTACAATTTGCGTTCGAACAGCGACAAGGCTACGATTAAGATTGACTGGAACATCAATCAAAACCACCGTTTCAACATCAAGTATAATTACCTGAAGTCGTATGCGGACATCAACGGCAGCACCTCGGGCGCCATTGGTGGCAACCGAGCGCAATCGCAGTTTGGTTTGCCGTTCTTCTCGTCGTATTATACCATCAACAACAACCTGAACTCGTTCATCGCCGAACTTAACAGTACGCTGGGCGGCGGCAAGTTCTCGAATAACCTGACGGCGGGCTACTCGGCTTTCCGTGACTACCGCGAAAGCCCCGCCGGTGGTATTTTCCCGCTGGTTGACATCGGCAACGGCACGAGCCGTAGCGCGGCCAACGCCAGCATCACGGCGTCGAACACTTACACTTCGTTTGGTTTCGAACCCTTCTCGGCGTTCAACATACTGAATACCGACGTATATCAGGTAGGTGACAACTTTACAGCTTACCTCGGCAAGCACAACGTAACACTAGGTACTTACAACGAATTCTACAAGTTCCGAAACGGCTTCGCGCCCAACTACTACGGCAACTACTCGTTCAATTCGCTGGAAGATTTCTACGCTTCGGCTGGTTTCACTTACGACCGCGCCGCTCAGACGCTGACGCCCCTCACCGGCACACGCCCTGGTCCGGCTCGCTACAACCTACAGTATTCGGCTGTTGGTGACGGCAGTTTTCCCTACGCCGACATTAAGGCCGCGCAGTTTGGCCTGTATGCGCAAGACGAGTGGACGGTACGCAACAACCTGAAGCTCACCTATGGCATTCGTGCTGACCTCCCCTTTGTTACCTCCGACGTGGCGCAGAACAACAACGTAGCCGCCCTAACGTTCCGAGATGGAGAGAAAATCAATACTGGTGAACTGCCCAAGAAAACGGTGCTGTTCTCACCTCGCGTTGGTTTCAACTGGGATGTGAACGACGACAAAAAAACGCAGGTACGCGGTGGTACGGGTATATTCACTGGCCGCGTGCCGTTCGTATGGATTTCCAACCAGGCTAGCAACAACGGTCTGTTGTTCGGCTCATTCAGCAGTGGGGGTGCCGTTGCTGCCGGCTACCCCTTTAACGCTGATGTAGACACGTATCGTCCGCAGAACGCCGCTGCCAATACCAGCTACAACTTGGCTGTAACGGACCGCGACTTCAAATTCCCGCAAATCTGGCGTACCAATCTGGCTATTGATCAGGTGCTGCCTGGCGGCATAATCGCTACCCTGGAAGGCTTCTACACCAAGGACATCAATGCCGTGTACCATCAGAACGTAAACCTACCTGGTTCAGAAAACGAGCCTTTCGCCCGCGCCAACGGCGCCGACAACCGGCCAATTTTCTGGAATAACGTGGTTAACCCTACCACTGGCGCTGTAACCTCGACCCGTAACTACCAGATTTATGGTGGCCGTGGCGGTGCTACCGCCGCTAACCCCAATATTAGCGACGCCATCCTGATGAAGAATACCAGCAAGGGTTATTCCTACGCCGTAACGGCGCAGCTGCAAAAGTCTTTCTCGAGTGGCTTCTACATTAGCGCAGCCTATACCTACTCCGATTCGCGCTCGGTGAACGATGGTGGCTCAATTGCGCAATCGATCTGGCGTGACCGCTCAGTATCGGGCGACCCCAACGCCAACGTGTTGTCGTATTCGCAGTACCTGCAGCAGCACCGCGTAATCGGTTCGGCTTCGTTCCGTCGAGAATACTTGGGCCACTTGGGTACTACCCTCTCACTGTTCTACGAAGCAGCACCGCAAACTCGCTTCTCCTACGTGTACTCGGGTGACATGAACGGCGACAACCAGACGTCGAACGACTTGATGTACATTCCTCGTACACAGAGCGAAATCAACCTGCAAAACATCAACTACTTTGCCGGTACGCCACAAGCCTTCACTTACACCGCTGCCCAGCAATGGGCCGACCTAGATGCTTACATCAGCCAGGACGACTACCTGAGCAAGCACCGTGGTGATTACGCTAAGCGCAACGGCGCTATTCGCCCCTGGCAGAACCGCCTGGATGCTCGTTTGCTCCAGGACGTGTTCACCAACATCGGTGAAAACCGTAACACGCTGCAGCTGAGCATCGATATCTTTAATATCGGTAACCTAATCAACAGCGACTGGGGCGTGTATCAGACTTACAACAAGAATAACCCGATGACTTTTAACAGCTACAACGCTCAAGGCCAGCCGGTATTCACTTTCCCCTACCAGATTGCTCCTACCCGCAACGCTACGACGGGCGTAGTAACACCTGGCACCGTACTAACGAAAACCTTCCGTAACGATACCGGTGGCATTGGTTCGCGCTGGCAGGCACAAGTTGGCCTACGCTACATCTTCAACTAATTCAGAAGGTTAGCATTTTGAAACAGGGCTGGCACGAATGCCAGCCCTGTTTTTTTGATAAATATTTCAATACCTCCCTTGCAGATACCGAAATCTACCCTACTTTTGCATCACCAAAACGCAATTGGCGGCTTGGTTGACAAAAACGGGGGATTAGCTCAGCTGGCTAGAGCGCTTGCATGGCATGCAAGAGGTCATCGGTTCGACTCCGATATTCTCCACTCCCATTGCAAAAGTCTGACTTGAAAAAGTCAGACTTTTTTGTTTTTGTCAATAACTGACACGGCCCTGCTTTCACGTAGAAAGCAGGGCCGTATCGTTGAGAAGATAAGAGGGCGAGGGCGCTACACAAACAAGCCATCCACGGATAGGTACCGCTCGCCAGTATCGTAGCAGAAGGTGAGCACGCGGCTACCCTTCGGCATCTCGTCGAGTTTTTTGGCTACGGCGGCCAATGAGGCGCCGGAGGAGATGCCACCTAGCACGCCTTCTTCGCGAGCCGAGCGGCGTGTCATTTCAAATGATTCCTGCTGGTTGACTTGGATAGCACCGTCCAGCACGCTGGTATGCAGGTTTTCGGGGATAAAGCCAGCGCCGATACCCTGAATAGGGTGCGGGCCTGGGGCACCACCGCTGATAACGGGTGAGGCTTCGGGCTCTACCGCAAACACCTGCATGTTCGGAAATTTCTTCTTCATCACTTCGGCTACCCCAGTGATGTGGCCGCCGGTGCCTACTCCAGTGATGTAATAATCGAAGCCTTCGGGGGCCTCTTCCAGAAGTTCTTGGGCAGTGGTATCGATGTGGATCTGGATGTTGGCGGGATTATCGAACTGCATGGGCATCCAGGCCTTGGGGTTTTCGGCCACCATTTCCTTGGCTTTTTCAATGGCGCCCTTCATGCCTTTCTCGCGGGGCGTGAGCTCCAGTTGGGCGCCGTAGGCCGACATCAGCCGGCGCCGCTCGATGGACATGGACTCAGGCATAACCAATGTAATCTGGTAGCCTTTCACGGCGGCTACCATAGCTAGCCCTACCCCCGTATTGCCGGAAGTAGGCTCAATAATCACGCTGTCTTGGGTAAGGATGCCGTCTTTTTCGGCCTGCTCGATCATGGAGAGGGCGATACGGTCTTTGATGCTGCCGCCGGGATTGGTGCGCTCGGTTTTCACCCACACCTCTACATCGGGGCGGTGGGCAAACAGGCGGTTGACGCGCACCAGCGGCGTGCGGCCGATGGTGTCTAGGATGGAATTGGCTTTCATGGGATGGGAATGATTGAGTGAGTTACTGAGTGTTGCTTGGCCTGCTGAAAGACAGCTTACGAAGTGGGTACTTGTTCAACGTCTTTTTCGGTAAGAAGAACCGTAGCATCCCAAATCATTTGCCAAGCAGTAAGCAAGTGATTAAATAGAAAACATGATATCAGCCGTTGGGTCTTCGGTACGAGTTACCTGAATTTGGGCTTGGTGATACACGCGTGAATGCGAAGGCACGCTTTCTGTGAGCCATACATTACCACCGATGATGCTATGACGCCCAATAACCGTACTGCCACCTAAAATAGTAGCGCCGGCATAAATCACCACATTATCTTCGATGGTGGGATGGCGCTTGGTATGCGCCAAGTGCTTAGCCACACTCAGCGCTCCCAACGTAACCCCTTGAAATATCTTTACGTGCGCGCCAATCACAGTGGTTTCGCCGATGACGATGCCCGTGCCATGGTCTATGCAGAATGAAGGACCAATCTGCGCGCCAGGATGGATGTCGACGCCTGTGCGGGTGTGGGCAAACTCGCTGAGTAGGCGCGGCACGCGGGGCACTGCCAATCGGTGCAGGGCATGGGCCAGCCGGTGCAGAGCAATTGCGTAGAAACCCGGATAGGTAGCAATGACTTCCAATAAGCCTTCGGCAGCTGGGTCGGCGGCCACAATAGCGGTGGCGTCTAGCAGCAGCAACTCACGCAGTTGCGGCAGTTGCTCGATAAAATTGGTAGCTACGACTGGTGCCGGCTCTGTGAGGGTCACTACGCTGAGCAGGACCGCCAGATCGGCGCGGAGCTGGCTGATGGTAGCCGCCACGGCATCGGTAGTAGATAAAGGGCGGTCGGCGCGCTCCGGAAACAGGAGTTGCAGCACTTGCTCGGCCCAGTGGCAGAAGGCAGGCCCTGGTAGCGGTACGGCGGCCTGTTGGTGGGCGTGGGTGAGGGCGTGCAGAAAATCGTCGGACATGCGGAACGGATAAAAGCAACGGCCGGCTACTGCCACACATATAACAGGAGCCGCCGAACGGTTTTCAACCAGTCGGCGGGCCGGAAGGTTTAGGACAAGTGGTACAACCACCATCCCCTACCCTGCGTTAGGTATGGTAATTCTCTCATCCACTCCAACTTCTATTCTGACCATCATGGCCGATACCACCATCACCAAAGTTGATTCGAAGCACTCTCCTACTGGTCCTGACGGCGAAAAATACTTGGCTTCCGGCGTCCACGTTTCGATGCGCATGTGGGAAAACGAGCAGCCATCTGAGGCGAAAGAGCCTTCAACGCGCCCGTATGAAACCGTAGGATATGTAATCAGCGGCCGGGCCGAACTGCATCTGGAAGGCCAGAAAGTAATTTTGGAGCCCGGCAACTCGTGGGTAGTGCCCAAAGGCGCCTCGCATACCTACAATATCTTGGAGGCCTTCACGGCAGTAGAAGCCACTTCACCACCAGCGCAAGTGCACGGCCGCGAGGAAAAATAGCCTCCGGTTTTTATTCTAAATTCCATAAGCAGCTCGCTTTTTCTTTAATGGAAAGGCGAGCTGTTGTATGCTATACCTTCGCCGTCGTAGCTTATCAATACGAATCAGCGCAAGTACCGATAGTTCTGATAATGGGACATTTTCGCTCCATGTACAGATAGAATATAATCTATAAAAATCCATCTACTCTATACAATTATTTATAATACCTTTTTTAATATAAACATCTGACACGCTTGTCAATGCAATAATTATTATAATGTTTTCAAGAAAGAATTTTACATAATAAGCTTCCCCTTTATTCTCTTTATTCCAGATACTATACCTGCTTCATTTTTGTAGAAAGATAAATGGCATTCGTCCTTTCCTTTCTGTATTCTCAATATGAAGCACTTTCTACCGATTCCTACCTTTTTACTAATAAGTGGCTTGAGCTTAGCGACTAAGCCAACATTGGGACAGCAAACTGCTTTGACGGCTTTGTACGTGAATGATGCGGCTACTTCTAATGATGTATACACCCAAGCAGCGGGCAATGACCTGACCGGCAACGGTACGCCCGAGGCGCCTTTCGCTACGGTGGGGCGTGCGTTGCAAGCAGCCCAAGCCGGCGCTACCATCTACGTAGATGCAGGTACTTATACCGAGCGTGTTGTGCTAGACAAAACGGTACACCTCCGTGGGGCAGGTACCGCAACGAATCGCCCCGATGGGGCTACGGTTTTCAACGCGGGTTTGCCTCAATCTGGTGCGCGAAGCCATGAGGTAGGACTGCTGCTCACGGCGCCCGGTGGCACGGTAGCGGCGCCGCTCATCATCTCTGGCTTTACCATTCAAGCCTACGACCTAGGGATAGAAACCAATGGTAGCGCCCGCGCCAACGTTGTGTTGGAAGACGTGGAAATCCTGGACCAAAGGCAGTATGGTATTTTCTGGAATAGCCTGGGCGGCGCCGAGAACCTGACGTTTCGACGCGTGCATATTGCTCGCACAGCTGTTGATCCGGCCGATGTGCGCACCAACTATAACGGTAGCAGTAGTCCAGCAGGGCGCGGTTTATTTATCGTTAATGGCACGAAGCGT
Source organism: Hymenobacter sp. NBH84 (assembly GCF_014217645.1). Classification (NCBI taxonomy): domain Bacteria; kingdom Pseudomonadati; phylum Bacteroidota; class Cytophagia; order Cytophagales; family Hymenobacteraceae; genus Hymenobacter; species Hymenobacter sp. NBH84. Next base: position 442,930 of record NZ_CP043644.1, on the reverse strand, counting down.
CAGATTCTGATTGAAGGCGGTACTTATGAGCAAAATCGGCGTGCCGGCATTGATATCAACGATGGCAGCGTGAGCGACTTGATTATTCGCGATGTGCTGTTTTCGCAGAATGGCGGCGGGGCTATTGCGTTGCTGGGGGCCGGAGGCTTGCGCGATGCGGCTGGTAATTTTCTGACCACAGCCGCGCTGATTGAGCGCAATACCATCCGCAACAACGGTTCCAACGGAATGGAGCTAAAATCGGTGACGGGCAACGGGCAAGCCAGCGGGCCGGGCAGCTTTGTGGTGCAGGAAAACGTGATTACGCGTCTCACTACCCGCCCCGATCCGCTACCCGACGGGCTCCCTGAGGATATTCCCACTAGCTTGATTGATGACAACGCGGCTATTGCTTTCATTGACCGCGACCGGGGAGTTATTCAAGCGGGTGGTGGTGTAACCGGCGACTTAGTGACGGGCGGCGCCTACCTCGCCAACAATACGCTGGAAGGTTATATTGCCAGCGAACAGCAGAGCAGTCTCAGCTCGGGCATCAACGGGTTCGGCATTGTGCTGGAGGGCAGCCACAACCGGGTTATCGGCAACCAGATTACACAATGCCAGATCGGTATTCAGGTGCAGGAGCGCCCTACCAATAGCACGGGGGTAGGCACACCCTTCTTCGATATCAACCGCAATACGCAGCTTGCCACGCTGGACAACCTTATTCAGGACAACAAGCTAGAGAATTGCACGCAGGCGTTGGTGGCCGTCAACCTGACTACGCCCGTAGCCGCGCCGCTGAACTGGCTGGGCAGCACCGAGGCCAGCCAGCTCTACGGCCCCGACAACCAGAATGGCCTGGTAGCCACGATCAGAAAAGACCGCAATACGTTTACGCGCGAAGCGCCAACCAGCGCGGCCGGACGCATTGCCTACTCCCCTTTCCTGCATAGCAACCAGGATGTCGCTACCGACACCGGCTTTCAGGGCGACCGGAGCTACCTGCACGTAGACGGCGCTAGCCCGGCCCTCGTACCTGGTGCCAGCTTGCAGCAAGGTTTGGAGTTGCTGACTGCAAACGGAACCCTAAGCGCTATTGCCGGCACCTACGATGAGGCCCTGACAGTGAACAAAGCGTTTACCTTAACTGCCATAGGCGGTACTACGCTGCGCGATCTTACCCTGGTTGGCAATACCTTGACGCTGGGCGCCCCCTTCAATCTATCGGGAAACCTTACGCTCACGAGTGGCCGTGTGGTGACGACCAGCACCAATCTGCTGTCATTGTTGGCTACGGCCACGGCTACGGCCGGCAACGTCACTTCGTACGTAGATGGGCCGCTGCGGAAGATTGGCAATCAATCTTTTGTGTTTCCACTAGGGAAGAATGGCCAGTGGGCCCGCGTAGGTATTTCGGCTCCCAACGCTGCTAATACAGGCTTCACGGCTGAATATCAGGCACCCCAGGCAACCAGCACTACCGCTGACGTGACGCTTGCAGCCCCGCTGCACAATATCAGCGCCGTAGATGCCTGGCAGTTGACACAAGATGGCGGTGCGTCGGAAAACGTGCGTGTGCAGTTGTTCTGGGAAAACGCATTCCGTAGTGGCATTGATGCCTTCACCAACGATTTGCAGGTAGCCCGCTACGATGGCACTTCTTGGGTAACCGCTGGCCACGGTGAGTTGAGCGGCGAATTGATGGCCGGCGCCGTAACTTCTGCCGATGCCGTAGGCCAGTTTGGCACCTTCACGTTAGGCTCACTTTCTGCCGATACAAACCCATTGGTAACAGAGCTGGCTGCACTGCAAGCCACCGAAGTGCAGCCCAACGTGGTGCAGCTAGACTGGACTACATCGGATGCGGTGGCAGTGCGCGGCTTCGATATCGAACGCTCCTACGACCAACAGGAGTGGCAGAAAGTTGGGGCGGTGGCTAGCCGTCCGGCTACTCCGCAACGCGCTTACACCTATCAGGACCGCCCAGACCGCACCAACGTAACGGCCTACTACCGGTTGCAGCAGGTGTTAGCCAGCGGCAACCGCGTATCGACGCCGGCGGCCGTTAACCTCACCGGCGTGACGTTGCCCACCAAAGCAGCCGTTGCTTCTACCACTTTCAGCCTGTATCCTAACCCCGCTACCCGCCAAGTGCAGGTTGCCCTACCCTCCACTGCCACGGGCACTATCACGCTCACGCTTTTTGATCTGACCGGCCGTACGGTTCTCACCCAAACGCTGCCCGCTAAATCTGGCGCTACCCTACCCCTACCGGCATCATTGCCGACCGGCACCTACATGGTTCGCGTGCACGGACAGGGTTTTGCTGACAGTGTAGTGCGCTTGGTGAAGCAGTAAGTCATCATTCCCAAATAGCATAAAAAAGGCCTCAGTATACTTTACTGAGGCCTTTTTTTGAGCCGCACCACAACTACCGCACTAGCTCTACCCGCTCTATCGTGTCGCCGATTTCCAGGCGCTGCACTACGTCCATGCCCGCTACTATCCGTGCGAAAATGGTGTAGCGGCCATCGAGGTGTGGAGTGGGTGCGTGGGTAATAAACCACTGGCAGCTCTCGGTGTCTTTGCCGGCTGAGGCCAGACCTACGGCCCCCGCGCCGTAGCGCAGATTGGCCAACTCAGAGCGCAGATTATAGTCGGTGCTACCCCAGCCGTCGCCACGCGGGCAGCCTCCCTGGGCCACGAAGTTGGGCACTACCCGGTGGAAGTTCTTACCGTCGTAAAAGCCCTGCCGAATTAGCTCCACAAAGCTCGCCACGGAGCCAGGCGCATCTTCTACCAGCAATTGCAACGTGATAACGCCCTTGCCGGTGCGCACTACCACGCGCTGGTTGGCCGGAATGGCAGACACCGCCGCCCAGTTAATGGGATGTGACGCTGCCACTGCCACGGGCGTAGGAGTAGCTGGTTTCTTCTGCAAAAAATCCAGCGTCTGCTGCACCGACTGCCACGCCTCCAGGTCGCGAGGTAGGACGAGCTTTGCCTGAGCTTTTTGCAGAAAAGTGGCATCGGGCAACAGCTGGCGGAGGTTCAGCTTGGGGTCACGTAGGGCTTCGGCGGCAATGCCGAGCAGCGCTACGTCGCCGGTTTCTGCGGCTTGCCGTAGCGCCAGCGCAAACGAAGCATGTTGTACTGCCGGGAAATCGGGCTGATGCCGCATGGCTACCAGCGCCTCTAGCCCATAGGTACGCACCACCAATTGCTGCGCCGGGGCAAACGTGGCCTGCCGCACAAATTCATACGCCGCCGGGTCTTCGCCCAGCGCTTTCAGCAAATACCCTTTCTCGTAGGGACTTGCCGCAGCGGCGTAGCGCTCTTGCACGGCCTGCCGGATAGCGGCCTGCTCCTTGGAGCGCTGATTCAGGGCTGCGGCAAGTAGCGTGGCCCGCACCCGCCACTGCGTCAGTTTATTGGCTTTTTCCAGAAACAGCGTGCCCAACTCCTGGGTGGCATGGGCCAGGAAAAACTCGGCTGCTGTAACGGCTACTTGGTCGTTTACGTCCGTTAGGGCCGCCCAAGCAGCTTCTTTCACTTGCACGTACATAGCAGCATTCATCGCACGCAAGGCGCTTACCCGCACCCGATAGTCGGGGTCGCGGCGGGCCAGGGTACCCAGCAGGGCAGGCACCGCGGGGGCGTGGCTAGCCTTGCCCAGTGCCAGTGCGACGGCTCCGCGCACAGCATAGTTTGGGTCAGTTTGGGCGGCAGTGGCCAGCGGGGTAGCATAGGGCGTCAGGTCGAGAGCACGGGTGCGGGCCAGGGCATTTGCCGCAGCCAGGCGGGCACCGTAGGGGTTGTTTGTACCCAGCAATTGTACTAGTTGGGCTACGGCGGGCTCTGAGGTGATACCGCGCAAAGCGGCGCGATACAGCCCCCAGCTTTGCCCGGCGAGGGCAGCCGTATCGGTAGTCAGTGAAGCGGGTAGGCGCACCAACGCCGGGAGACCAGCACGGGTAGTGCATTTGCCTAACGCCTCCAACACCTCAGCCCGCACTGTAGAGTTGGTTTCAGCGGTTAATTGCTGACGTAGTGCTGCTTCGGCTGTGCTGTCGGCTGTCTGACCCAACGCATAGGCCACAGCGCGCCGCACCGCTGCTTCTTGGTCGTTGAGGTGAGCGTTTAGCGCACTTGTGGCGGCTTTGTCCTGCACCGAAGCAAAAGCCAGCGCGGCCTGCTCGCGGTAGCGCGGCTCTGAGCTCAGCAGGTAATTCAGCAGTGCAGGCGTTCGGCGCTCATCCTGTAAGGTAGCAATTCGGCGCAGGGTAGTATCAGCCGCAAACTTGTTGGGAGCCGACGCAATGGCCGGCATAGTTGCTGCGGGTTGCGTGGTAGAGCAGGCGCAAGCGCAGCCAAGCAAGGCAAACGCAATGGTCAACCGCAGACGAGTAAAAGCAGGGGTGTATAAAGGCATATTTGCCTCTAAAATAGACAAAATGCCCTACGCACCTGCTGTCCCGAGTAGGTTTACGTGCGGCTACTCGGGCTGCCCGTTCGCGACTGTAGCCACCAGCTGCTGCCCGAGCGCAGCAAACAATACGTTGTTGCCATCCTGCTGATAACCGCTCAGCTTTTCCGCAAACTCATCTAGCTCGTACAAGAAGGCGCGTACACTGTCGGCGGTGAGGGTAGTGAAGTGGCGGCCGTATCCCAGCTTTTCCACTTCAGCCGCATTCAAAAACTGCTCGAACTGCGCCGGAATGGGCACCGCGCAAATGGGCTTATGCAGGTACACTGCCTCACTAATGAGCGAGAAGCCGCCGTTGGTAATCACGGCGCGGGCGCTGGCGAGGTCGTCGATAAAGCCTTGCTCGCTGAAAGCCCGCAAGTGCACGTTGCCGTGGTTTTCCTCTTTATTGAAGCCATACACCCGAAACTCCTGCCCTGGCAGCGCTTGCAGCAACGGCACCAAGTTGGTTTGGGTGGTAGCCGACTGGTACACCAGCACGTGCTGACCACGGGTAGGCTGCGCGGCTAGAATCTCGGGGCGGATAATGGGCGGCACCAGCGTGGTATTGGGCTTCAGAAGCGGCAGCTCGAAGAAGGTAGTAACGAGGTAGTGCCGACTGCGGGGCAGTTTGGCCCGCACAATCTGCCGGGCCAGTTGCAGGTGTTCGCGCTCGGTGGGCGGCACAGCAATGTCCAACGCGGCGCGACTGATTATCTGCATGTTGTCGATGCTGATAAGGGGTAGGCGCTTCCAGCGAGCAAAGAAGTAGCTAAACGACTCGAAATCGGAAATGACCAAGTCTGGCGCAAACGCGCCCAGCAGCTCGCGGTACCGGGCAAAGTTGACGCGCAGATTCTCGGGGGCCGTGCGCAGCGTGAGTGCCACCGTACGCATGCGCGACACTGTCACGTCTTTATACGCCAGGTGAAAGCCCTTGATTTCATGAACTCGCCCCGGAAAGTTGCGGGCCAGCATCTGGTAGGCGCGGCTGCTGCTCACTACTTGCACCTCATGCCCCTGATCCAATAGCCAGCCAATCACTACTTTACTACGGGTAGCGTGCCCCAGCCCTTCGCCGGGCACACCGTACAGAATCTTCATGCTAAGTGGTGAAGTGGTGAGATGGTGAAGTGTGAGTAATGAATAGTAGCCAAACCGTGTGTCATCCTGAGCTTGCGAAGGACCTTCTCACGGTAGAACGACCACCGTACCAACGACTCGTTCAACTGGTAGAAGGTCCTTCGCAAGCTCAGGATGACACACGGTTTGGCTACTCACCACCTCACCTACCGGGTAGGCACGCGAAATTGCAAGCCTAGGCTGGGCACGATGGTGAGGCCTTTGAGCGACGTAGAAGCGTTGTTGAGTAGCGCGAACGTGCCGTAGTTCTGGTAGAAAATAGACAGCGAGGGAATGATATAAGCGTAGCGGTAACCGATTTTGACGTTGGCGAAAGCACCAAACGACGAGAAGTTCTGCTTGCTGAGCGGCAGGTCCGGGATGCGCTGGTTGGTACCCTGGTAGAAGATATTGCCGGGCTGGAAGCGGTAGCTTAGGAATGTATGCGCGTACACCACACCGTAGGAGAAAGCGCCTTTCTCTTCTTCCGGCCCAAACGATTTGCTGAACACCAGCGGCACCAGCAAGTCGTGGCGGGAGGCACGGAATCCTACTGCATCGGTGATGTTGTCAAGGAAGGCGAAGTTGGGCAGCTTGGCTCGTTGCGTGGCGTATTGCAGGCCAATGCTGGCGTAGGTGTCGCCGCCCCTACCCTGCGGGTGCTCCACGGAGCCGACAGGCCCCAAGAACTGGTACATGGCATCGAACACGTGCGAGCCAAACGCATACTTGTAGCCTACGTCGAGGCGGTCGAGCACGCCGTAGCGCAGGTAGAGGTCGGCGGTGGGCTGCACGGGGTCCAGCACGTAGGCCAGGGCCGCCGCTTGTAAGTCGGTGACGGTTTGGCTGTACCGCACAGTATCCGCACGGGCAGCGCTTTCAGCGGCCGATTTCAGGGCCGAGCCGGCTTTGCCCAGCGTGGCGGTAGGCACGTTGAAGGCCGCGTTGCCGCCTACCCGGAATTCCCCCCGCGGTGTCACCTTGCCCGTGCTGACGATGGTGCGTGGCGCCACGCAGGAGGTAGCGGCTAGCAGCGCCGCAACGGCCACCCAGGAAAAAATACGACGAAATGGAGTATGCATAGAGGCAAAAAGAACAGATACAAACCGACAAAGAAACGGGTTATTGGCCCTTCGCCAAAACCAAGCCGAATGCTGTGCCTGTTTTCACCTCACCAAGCGAACTATAGCAACGCAACCGGCCCGGCGCAGGACTGCACCGGGCCGGTTTGTTGGCCTGTAGCAACGTTAGTTGCCGCCCCCTACGTAGCCTTCCGTGAAGACGCGATACTGATCGAAAATAGAACGTACGGAGCGGCGCAGCACGATTTCACCGCGTGGACCGTTGGGCACCGTCACGCCGGAAGCATAGCCGTTCCAGACGGCGCGGTTGGTGTGGTTGTCGATGAGCGTCACGAGCAGGGTACCCTCAGAGAGCAGCATACGCATGGGCTTGTAGCCGCGCTTATACTCATCAGGCGTTTCATCGTCCTCTACCACGCCCATCTTCACCCAACGCTCTAGGTCTTCCTGCATATAGCCCCGAAAGCGCATATCACCCTCGAACACCTGGAAGTTGATGAGCAGATCGGGGCGAGTAGTGGCGGGGCGGTAGCCCTGGGCACGCAAGCGGTTGCGCACGGCATCGCGCAGGGCCTCGCCTAGCCGGCTGGAATCGGAAGCTAGTCCCTGCCCCCGCATAAACTCGTAGGTGCGGTAGCGCTTAAATGTGCCGCTATAGCTATAATCTGATTCAATGCGGGCCTCACGCGTGGCGAAACAGCCAGTCAAACTCAACAGCAACAGCCCCACAAGCAGGGTAAAGGTAGGCTTCATACGGATGGATTGTAGTGAGAAAGGTTATGCCTAAGATACGCAATAATCTTCCTTACAGCTCTCACAGTCAGCCACAAAACCGTAAAAAATTTTGCACTTGCACCCGTTGTTATCGGTAACCCGCCGCTTGTAGCTGAAACAGCTCGGCGTAGCGCCCACCGCGCGCCAATAACTCTTGGTGTGAACCGATTTCGATGAATTTGCCCTGCTCAATCACCAGAATGCGGTCGGCCATGCGCACGGTGCTGAAGCGGTGCGAGATGAGCACGGCGGTTTTGCCCTGCGTTAGCTCATTGAAGCGCTGAAACACTTCGTACTCGGCGCGGGCATCGAGGGCGGCGGTAGGCTCGTCCAGAATTAGCAGTTGGGCATCGCGCATGTAGGCGCGGCCCAGGGCAATTTTCTGCCACTCGCCCCCGCTCAGGTCTACCCCACCGGCAAAGCGGCGGCCAATGATTTGGTCGTAGCCCTGGGGCAGCTTTTTCACCACCGAGTCGGCCAGGCTTTGCGCGGCGGCGGACTGGATGCGGGCCGTGTTTTCCTTTTCCTCGATGCGGCCTACGGCCAGGTTTTGACCTGCTGAGAGTTGGAAGCGCACGAAATCCTGAAAAATCACGCCGATTTCCTGGCGCAACTCCTGCGGATCGTACTCGCGCAGGTCGTAGCCATCGAGCAAGATGCGGCCTTCGGTGGGGTCGTAGAGGCGGGAGAGCAGCTTGACGAGGGTGGTTTTGCCGGAGCCGTTTTCGCCTACCAGCGCCAGCTTTTCGCCGGCGTGCAAGGTGAAGCTGAGGTTGCGCAAGGCCCATTTTTCGGCGTTGCGGTACTTGAAACCCACGTTCTCAAACTCGAACCCTACCCGGATAGGCCGCGGAAATGGCCGCACTGGTCGGGTTTCGTCGCGCACAATGCGGGGCTGTAGGTGGAAGAAATCGAAGAAGTCCTGCAAGTACAGCGCACCTTCCGCCACCGAGCTAAACCGGCTCAGAATGCCTTCCAGCAAGCCCCGCATCCGAGCGAAAGAACCCGCCAGAAACGTGAGCTGACCAATAGATACTGCCCCGCGCACAGCCTGCGCAATAATGTAGACGTAGGCCGCGTAGTAGCCAGCCGCCCCTACCGCCGCGAAGAACGTACCCCAGCCGGCCCGGCGCACCACGAGGCTTTTATTCTTCTCATAGAACTCGTCGGAAAGCTGACGGAAGCGGTCCGTGAGGAAGCCGGCTAGGCCGAAAATCTTTACTTCCTTGGCGGTTTCGTCAGAGGCACCAGTCACGCGCAGGTAGTCCAGCTCGCGGCGCTCAGGCGTCCAGCCGTGCACCAGCGAGTAGCTGCGCTCGTTGAAGTGCGACTCGCCCAAAAATGCTGGCACCACGGCCACCAGCAGCAGCAAGAGCAGCCACGGGTTGAATGCAGCCAGGCCCACGGCCAGAAAACCCATCGTAATGAAATCCTGGGCCTGCGACAGCACCTGCGACATGAGCACCGTGCGCGAGAGCGTCTGGCGGCGCGCCCGCTCCAGCTTGTCGTAGAAGGCGCTATCCTCGAACTGGTCCAGGTCGAGGCGGGCAGCGTGCTCCATGAGGCGGATAGACGACTGGTTGGCGAACAAATCGCCCAGCAACGAGTCGAGCAAGGCCACGCCCCTACCCAGCGCATCGGATAAGATGGCCAAACCAAACTCCAGTGCCAGCAGCGTAAGCACTGGCGAGAGCGTGCGCTCGGCGGCGGGTAGGCGGCTCAGCGCCACTACCTCATCCAGAATAAGCTGGCCCACATAAAGAATAGCTACGGGTAGGGCTGCCCGCAGCAGACGCAACACAATATTAGCAAGGGTGAGGGCAGGGCTGGTTTGCCAGACCAGCTTTAAAAATTCCGGTAAGTTGCCCAGCGCCGAGAATCGCTCCCGTACCGTGAGAGCCGGTTTTCCGTCCTGGCGAGGGCGCTTGGCGGAAACCGCGTGCAGTGAATCGAAAATTGAAGCCATTGGTAGCCATACGACACAATTCGCTCCAACTAGGTTCGCTGGAAGCAGGGTAGCCGTTTTGGCAGGTTTTACTGCTTGCAGTGTGGTGAGCTAACAGTGGAGCTCGACGAGCAAGCGCAAACCACTCGCTTCTACTGTTGTGCTGCTACGCTAATCTTCTTCGACAACCACAGGGTAGGTAGGGTGTCAATAGGCGTTTGCAACTCTTCCGCGCTTGATGGGTAAATAAGTCGATCCGGTACGTGTGTTGTTCCGGATGCTGCGTATGCTCCCGATTGTACCCCTTCAAGAAGTTCGCAATGTCTGTGCGTTGGTAAGCATTCAGCTCATTTCCACGCAGCCGTTTTCCGGTGCTCTTATGGTGTTCATGCAGCTAAACGCCAAACCACTTCTGGTTGTGTTTTCACGCAGCCCATTGCTTCTCGGTTGGCGTGCGTAGGGGCATATGTGTAAACCTACCTACTACCACCCGTTTCCTCTCCTCGTCCGTTAGCGCCGAGTAGTATTTGTAAACTTTACTGGAATCCGCTTTAAATGTTGGCTTGTCGTACACCGGCACATCACCATACTGTTGCAATACTTCTTGAACAGCGGATTGTGGCTTCGGCTGTTGCTTTTTTGGCTGATTCTGCTTTCTCGGCTTATCTCGCATCAACACCATAAACGGCGATTCCTCGTGTTCTCTCACCTCTTCCGCATATCCTTTTTCAGTGGTTAAATCCATTTGATACAAATACCCTTCTGGCTGCCGGGCATTTTTATGGACATAGCTTCCTAAAAACGCTACGATATCGGTGCGCTTGTAAGCGTTCAGCGCCTTCCCGCGTACCCGTTTGCCATCTACCCAAATGCCGAACTTATGCGGGTTATGCCAGTCGGCCCATTGTGCTTCAGTAGGTGTGCGGCGGGGTGAAATAGGAGCTACCCATACCCATTTTCTTTCCTCGGGTGTTAGGTCTGCGTACTTTTTCTGCTGGTTATTAGGCAGCATCACCAGCTTGTCGCCGTAGCGTTGCAGAAGCGTATCCGCTTTTGCTAAGGTAGCCGGGCGCTGGATTTTGGCTGGTGCGCTGCTAGTAGTTTCTGGTCGGGCCTCTTGCGCCGCCGTGGTGCTAAACAGGAACACAGAAGTTCCTACCAACAAACCGCTGAAAGAACCTGCCAGCCACACGGTGCGCCGGGACGTGTGTTTCGTCATCATAAGTAGTCGTTGTTTGGTGGTTTGAAATGTGAGTGTACTCGCTAACAGAGGCAGTGGCGTGGGTGTGAGCTTGCTCAGCAGTAGCTGCTGGTACTGCAGCACGTTGTGGTGACTGCTGTTTACGGCCTCATCGGCCAGAAACTCGTGGTTGAGCTGCATGGCTCGCCTACACCAGTAAAGCAGCGGGTTGAACCAAGCCAGGCACAGCAGCCACTCTATTAGTAGTACATCGAGCGAATGCCGCTGCCGGATGTGGGTTAGCTCGTGAGTGAATAGCTCCTCCTCAATCTCGCCCCGCTGGTAGGCCGTTTCGGGCACAAACAGGTAGTGCAGAAAGGTGTAGGGCACGCTGCCCGTAGGCAACCGAACCAGCGTAGCACGGCGAAATGCTTCTTTCGGGTGGTCTGTAATTTGGCGGGCTAGACGGTACAAATTGCGGCCGAAACGCCCCATCAGCACCGCCGTAACGATACAGTAGAGTAATAGCCAATAAGGTGGCGTAGCGGCTTCCGGTGTAGATGGCGTCGGTGCAGCTGCCACGGACGGTGGCGCGGGCGGCAACTCCTGCACAAACACTGACTCCGGCGAAACAGTAGTTAGCACGGCCACGCTGGGTGCTACTTCCACTGAAAGCATGGGTACCACTGCCGAAACTAACAGGCTGCCCAGCAGATAGAAGCGCTTAAACGTGTTCAGTCGCTCATTCTCAAGAGCAATCTTGTAGAAGACAAATAAAAGCAACAAGCTTAGGCTGCTCTTGAGTAAGTACACCGTCATAGCTTCTTCTTTCTTAGTTGCTCTTCAATAATCTTTTGTAAGGATTCCAACTCCTCAGTCGATAAGTCGGCTTGCGTGGTGAAGAAGGAGGCAAACTGCGCGGCCGAATTGTTAAAGAACTTCTTCACTAACCCGTTGACATGCGTAGCGAAGTAGGCTTGACGGGTTACGAGTGGATAATACTCGCGTGAGTTTCCGTACTCGCGGTAGGCTATAAGGCCTTTGTCAGTCATCCGTTTAAGCAGCGTGGCCACAGTGGTAGCAGCTGGTTTGGGGTCATCGTAAGCATCGAGTAGATCCTTCATGAAGGCCCGTTCCCGACTCCACAAATGATGCATAAGGGTTTCTTCAGTAGCAGAGAGCTTCATTCTACGTTTATAGATTATGTTCTACAATTGTAGAAATAAAACACTTCAAAAACAAGCTATCCTCTATAGTTATTATTGCTAGCCAATATGTTATCTACATTCACCACACACCACGCTACGACTTAAAATCTGCTTGATTTAAGCTACGTAGCGGTAATGGCTCATCGTGCAGAGTGCAGAACACAGAACCAAAAGCCTACCCCAAGACAAGCGTAATGGTCAGGAGTCCAGCTTGAATCTGTCGTGCCCGCACTGGAATGAAGTGCTTGGCTTATTAACAAGCTGCTCACAGTTCATAGCGCCCTACAACTAGGCTTCTCCTCTCTTCTGCGTCAGTTTTCGGATGCGTTACCGACTCCTCTGTCTAAGTTTTGGCCTCAACATACGCCTGCTACCCATGCTAATGACTTGATACAGAAATCGAACCGTGCACTAGTAAAACATAAAAAACTTCGCGTAGATCAGCTGTAGGGTGCAACGCGCTGTACCTACAATCGTCTGTACCAAGAGAGGAAGGCACGGCCCTACCCTGATATCTTACGGCAAACACACCTGCTGTGAATAGTGCCTACCTTCTCTTTTCTACCCGACCTATTTCTACTCCTAAAATCCCACTTCCATGAAAAAACCGTGTACTCTATTTGCCTTCTTTGCGCTGCTATTGGCTGGCTTAGTCGCGCAGGCTCAAACAACGACAGCAGTACAGTCTGTACTCATTGACTTTGGCATAAACGATGGCACCAACGGCAACAGCACGCCCAGCCCCGATGCCAACGGCAGCTACTGGAACAACATCCTCAACAACACGAGTGACGCGTTTTCCCTAATCGACAAGACGAACGCCGCCACGAGTATCAAGCTAAACGTGGGGCCTAACTTTCTCACCAACGGCATTCTGAACGGTGGCTTGCTGACGCCGGATGCCGCGCTACTGGGACAATACGCCGTGGCTACTGCCACCCAGGACTACTTTTTCGTGCAGGGCACTGGAGCTACCTCTACGGCTACCATTCGCCTGAGCGGATTGGACCCTGCCAAGCGCTACGTATTTCACGTGTTTGGCAGTCGCCAGGTTACTACCGAGCGACGCGTGTCGCGCTACACCTTCACGGGCGCTACCACCAACACCATCACGCAGACCACTTCGGGTGCCGATGTGGGGGCGAATGGCTACCCCGGCAACAACAACACCATCACCAGCTCCGATACGCTGGCCGCGAATAGTAACGGCATTATCGAGCTGACGCTGAGCAAGTCTGCCGGCTCTTTTGCCTACCTCAACCTGATGCGGGTAGACATTGTGCCGGCCCGCGCCACGCCTCCAACACCGCCTGCCACAGCTAACACCTCGTTCTACTTCGACTTTGGGGTAGACGACGGCACTAATGGCAACCCTACGCCTGGTCCCGATACCAACGGCAACTATTGGAACAACATCCTCAACATCACCAGCGCCGCCGACACGTTTCGTTTGGTGGACAAAGCCAACCGGGCAACGAGCGTGAAGCTTGCTGTAGGCAAAAACTTCCTGACCAACGGCATCAATACAGGCGGCTTGCTGGCGCCGGACGCCGCGCTGCTAGGGCCGTATGCGGTGGCTACCGCCACCCAGGATTACTTCTACGTGGAGGGTACGGGTAGCACTGCCACTGGCAGACTGCGCCTGAGCGGGCTGGACCGCACCAAGCGCTATGTGTTTCACGTGTTCGGCAGCCGGCAGATTGCCACCGAGCGGCGCGTGTCGCGCTATACTTTCACGGGTGCTACTACCAGCACCTTCACGCAGACCACCTCGGGCGCGAATGTGGGAGCCAATGGCTACCCCGGCAACAACAACACTATCAGCGACTCCGATACGCTATCTGCGGATGCCAATGGCATGATTGAGCTGACGCTGAGCAAAGAGGCTGGTTCGTTCGCCTACCTCAACCTGATGCGTGTGGATGTGGTGCCAGACCGCAACCCCGTAACGGGCAATATCGCCTTCCAGAATTCTGGCTTCGAGCTGGGCAATTTCACCAACTGGACCACCACAGCGCGTGGTACTGACGCTACTACTACCATCAGCACGGCTACTAAGCACGCGGGCAGCTACGCCGCCCAACTATCGGGTGGTAGCTTGGCGCTGGAACAGCAAATTACTTATGTACCCACCATCGGCACCACGGCCCAGAAGCTGAGCGGCTGGTTTTATAATCCGGCCACGGCGGGCCTGCAAGGTAGCCAGGCGGTGCACCTGGAGCTACTGTATTACAACAGCAGCAACGTGCTGCTGGGGCAGTTCCGCTCCGACTCGTTGGTAGCTTCTTCACCTGCTGGCACCTGGACGCAGCTGCAAACCACCGCCACCATTCCCACAGGCACAGCCTATGTGAAAGGAGCCGCTGTGTGGCGCAATCCGGACGGTGCCACGGGCAGCGCTTACTTCGACGACCTGCTGCTGGAGCCCTACACTGTGCCGATACCGCAGAACCCGTTGAAGATCGTGTACATGGGCTCGTCGGTACCCTACGGCACGGGCGCTACCAACAACTACGGCTATACGTCTATGTACTCCGACCTGCTAGCCCGCCGCGCCACGGCCGGCACAGGGCAGCCCTGGGTAACGGCCAATATTTCGGTACCCGGTAACAACACAGTAGCCGTACTCAACCGCTACGCCGCCGACCTGCTACCCCAGCACGGCAAATACGTGGTATATGCGCTGGCATTGGGCAATGAAGGCATCCTCACCGGCGGGCAGCCCATCTTCGATCAGTTCCGCGCTAATATGACGCAGCTCATCAGACAAGCGCGGGCCGATGGCATGGTGCCCATCGTGACGAACTCCTACACCCGCTCCGACTACACGGCCGAGGCTTATGCCTTCGTTCGGCAGATGAACCTGCTGATTCACGGCTGGAACGTGCCGAGCGTGAACCTGCTGGGGGCTGTAGACGATGGACAAGGCCGCTGGGCCACGGGTTACCGGTCCGATGACCTACATCCCAATGGCTTAGGACACGCCGAAATGGCGCATACCCTGGTGCCGTCGCTCTTCGATGCCCTGCACGCGGGCAAGCCCCTACCCTCCCGCCGCCCCGGTACGGGCACGGGTATCACGCTGGTAAAAACGGTAGGGCAGCCTACCTCGGTTGTTCGCTTTGTGCCCGAGGATGTGGTGCACCCCTTCACGCAAGCCCTCCGCTTCAAGACCAACGGCGCGGGTCAGCTGGTCGAAATCCGCGACAGCGCTGGTATTGCAGCCGGTACTATCCGCATCAGCACCGATGGCAAGCTGCTCTACACGTCGGCCAAAGGCCCGACCATTACGGGCACGGTGCCGGTAGCTAATAACCGTTGGCATAAGCTGGTGCTCACGCACTACTACGCCCGCGGCACCACCATGCTCTATGTGGATAGCGTGCGGGAGGGCAGCGTGGCCGAGCGCCTGCGTCCTACCCAATTCGAGGTAGGTGGCACAGCCGCTCCAACCAAGTTGCAGCTGCGCGACTGGCTGTTCTACCGCTCGGGTATGAATCAGGACGAGGTACTGGCTATGGCCGCCGACTCGCTGCTCAAGTCAAGCCTGGAGCTGTATGCTCCACTCGATGGCCGCACCACAGCCGATTCGCTGGTTAATCTTGCTCAAAGCCTGAACACCCTAGCTCGCACTGCCGGGTCGGTAACGCTAGGCACGCGTGAAAGCACTAGGGCGGCGCAAGTAGTCCTGTATCCTAATCCTACTACTGGGGATTTACGCCTGCTAGCCCCCTGGAACCTGGAAGGCACCGAGGTAAAACTATACGATACGATGGGCCGCCTTGTGCTCCGCACGAAAGTAACGGGCGGCAAGCTCAATATCGGAGCCCTAAAATCCGGGGTGTACTCCCTGGTGTTTGAAACGGCCGACGGGCTGGTGCATAAGCGCATCGTACGCCAGGGTAATTAGCCGTAACGGGTGTAAAACGGAATAAGGGAAGCAAATCTTTTGCTTCCCTTATTTTTTGTTAGACAATGTGTTATCCACTATTGCATCCTGCTCATCCACAAAACCCGCGCAATCCATTAAAATCCAAGCGAATCCGTGGTTCGGATTTTCCCGACCTTTGCGCGCTATGTCTGCTGCTCCCCCCACCCGCGTGTACACGGCCGGTTTCTGGCTGATGTGCCTGTCGTCGTTCCTATTCTTTGCCAGCTTCAACATGCTGCTGCCCGAGCTACCCGACTACCTCACCAGCCTGGGCGGCGCCGAGTACAAGGGCTACATCATTGCCATGTTCACGGTCACGGCGGGGTTGTCGCGGCCGTTTTCAGGCAAGCTGGCCGACACGGTGGGGCGCATTCCGGTGATGGTGTTTGGGTCGCTGGTGTGCTTTCTGTGCGGGTTTTTCTACCCCTGGACGGCCACAGTAGGCGGCTTCCTGCTGCTGCGGCTGCTACACGGCTTTAGCACGGGCTTCAAGCCTACCGGTACGGCGGCGTTTATTGGCGATATTATCCCGTTTGAGCGCCGGGGCGAAGCTATGGGTCTGCTGGGCGTGGCCAGCTCGATGGGCATGGCCGCCGGCCCCGCGCTGGGCGGCTTATTGGCCGAGCATTTCTCCCTGAACGTGCTGTTCTACTGTTCTTCCGGAACGGCGCTGCTTTCGCTTATCGTGCAGGGCACCATGACCGAAACCCTACCCCAGGCGCAACGCCAGAAGTTCAGCCTGAAGCTGCTGCGCCTGCGTTGGGACGAAGTTCTGGAGCCACGCGTGTTTCGACCAGCGCTGGCTACCCTGCTGTGCATGTTCCCGTACGGAGCCGTGCTCACGGTTATTCCCGACCAGAGCACCTACCTGGGCATCAGCAATAAAGGCTTGTTTTTCACCTTTTATACTGTGGCCTCGCTGGTCGTGCGGCTGGTGGCGGGCCGTGCCTCCGACCGCTATGGCCGAGTGCCGGTGCTACGCTTCTCTACTACCCTGCTGCTGGTGGCGTTGGTCGCGCTGGCCCTGGCGCCTTCGGTTCCGTTTCTGCTGGCCGCGGCTGTGCTGTATGGTTTCGCTACGGGCCTCAATTCCCCTACCCTCTATGCCTGGACCATTGACCTGAGCCCCGCCGAGCGGCGCGGCCGGGGCGTGGCTACCATGTACATTGCCTTGGAAGCCGGTATTGGCCTGGGCGCCCTGCTGGCCGGTTGGATTTTTGCCAACTCGCCCGCCCGCCTACCCTACGTGCATGGCCTGAGCGCCGCCGTTACGTTGGTGGCCTTGGTGTATCTGTGGGTAGGCGTGCGCCACCAACCAGCTTCGGAAGTCGCGTAGCCTATTACTACCGGTTTTTGTAACTCTTTGAAACAGAACTTCTGCCGCTGCCGGGGCCAGCATTTCCCACCCGTTACTTTTTCTTCCAGTAGCGCTCTAGCCGGTCGGCTTCTTTTGTCGTGAGGTGGATAACTGTGCCGTGCTTCGGCGACTTAAAATTGGTGGCTTTCATCACGCCCGTGTTGAAGTGCCCTATGTCGTTGAAGGTAGCGAAGTCGGTGGTTTGGCAGAAGCCGAAATTGTGCGGCTGGATGCTGAATACATCGTACATCAACACCCATTTTTCCTCCCCAATGCGCTTCCACACATTCGGCGCTTCGCAGGCACCCGGCTCGGCGTCTACCCACGCCGGGTTGTAGCGGTAGCCGCTGTGGATGCTGTCGGATAGCGCCATTTTGATGCCGCCTGGCTTTTCCTGTGCCACGTACATCAGACAAAAGCGTTTATCGGGAAGTTGGGTGATATCAGCATCCAGTATCTGTATCTCCGGGTTTGGGTATTCGAAGAGAATTTTCGGCGCCGACGTAAGCCGGGTAAATGCCGCATCGGTGTAGGCGTAGTAGAGCTTGGTACGTCCGTTGCCCAGGCGCATCGTGAAATACAGCATCATTTTGCCGGCGGCGGCATCGTAAATCGTTTCGGGTGCCCAGGCGCAACCAACGTCCTTCAACTCCGGGAAAGCCTCATCGAGGCGCACTACGTGGTGCGTCCAGTGGATGAGGTCCGTGGACCGGAGCAGCACCAGCCCCCGGTTGTTGCCCCACCCATACGCTTTTTCGTCGCGCTCCCATGTGGTAGCGCGGTAGCCCTTTTGTTTGGCAAATAGGTGCAAGTCGGTCATGGCCATGTAAAAGGCACCGTCGGGGCCGCGGTAAATGTGCGGGTCGCGGATGCCGCGCTGCTCGGCAATGGTGTCGCCAGCTATAATGGGCTGGCCCTTGTTGACGGCCGTGAACGTGTAGCCGTCGCGGCTGGTGGCCATAAACAGGCTGTGCGTGGGGTCGGTGAAGAAGACGAACAGGTAGGCGCCCATCTTCTTTTCGTTGGGTAGCGCCACTTGGCGCTGCGCTCCGGTAAGTCCTAGCAGCCCCAACAGCGCAACGGTTCCCAGTACCAGCCTATTCCAGTTCATTGCTTCTGCGGTTCTTGATTAGAAAATCACTCTGTAAAATCCTCACTATACAAGGCTGCTGATACTTTGTAAGCGCAAGCAGCTCCGGAGTTGATAGGTAAGCGAGCTAAGGTAAGTGAGGGGTGAGTAAGCTGACTGTCAGACCCGAAACGCAGCATGCGCACAAAGCGTCAGATAGGTACAAAAATTTGGCTAAATATCATCTATTCTTCATCTTTGATGTGGATAAGACATTCTACCCTTTTGGGTTGATTTAGACTATCACTATCAGTTCGTTGCTATTACGCGTCATTTTTACTTTTCCTGGTTATGCGTCGTTTTATACTCAACAGTAGCTTGCTGCTGGGGCTGCTGTGTAATTACCAGCCGGCGGCCGCTCAGAAAGCTTCGGCCCTGAAGCCCCCTATTTCCTTCGGCGACGTATCGGCCGCAGATTTTGGTCCTAACCCTACCCCTGTGGCTGCCGATAGCGCCGCCGAGGCCGAGGTACTGTGCGACTATGGACAGTCGCGTATTGTAGGAGCCACGGAGAAATTTCAGGTAGTGTTCGACCGTACGACGCGCATTCACATTCTGCGCAAAGCCGGCTACGAGTGGGCCACGGTGCGCGTGCCCCTCTATGTGGACGACGACCAGCGCGAGAAGCTCTCCAACCTGAAAGGCTTCACCTACAACATGGTAGGCGGCAAGGTAGAGAAAACCAAGCTGGACCCCGGTTCGGGTGTGTTCAGCGAGAAGATTGACAAAAACCACGTGCTCTATTCCTTCACCCTACCCAACGTGAAAGAAGGCTCAGTGGTGGAGTTCACCTAT
Source organism: Hymenobacter sp. NBH84 (assembly GCF_014217645.1). Taxonomy (NCBI): domain Bacteria; kingdom Pseudomonadati; phylum Bacteroidota; class Cytophagia; order Cytophagales; family Hymenobacteraceae; genus Hymenobacter; species Hymenobacter sp. NBH84. The sequence continues at coordinate 423,960 of NZ_CP043644.1, read as the reverse complement.
ACCATCACCTCCGATTTCCTGTTCAACCTCCAGGACTGGCAGTTTCAACACCGCATTCCCACGCGCTGGAGCGAGTACCGCGTGGCACTGCCCTCTTTTTTCCGGTACAAAGAAATTACGCACGGCTACCTACCCTTTGCGGCCCAGGACCAGACGTGGGTGCCCTACAGCACCGGCTACCATCAGAATCAACAGACTGGCTACGGTTCCGTTAATACGGGTCCTACCCAAACGACCAGCATCAGCACGCAGGCGCTGGCCAAGCGCTGGGTGCTGCAAAACGCGCCGGCTTTCCGCGAGGAGCCTTTTATGGCGGCCGCCCAGGACTACATGCGCAGTGTGCATTTCGAGCTGGCCGGCTCCGACTTTACGGGCCACGATTTCCGCGACCTATCGCATACTTGGGAAAAAATTGGGGCGGCGCTGCTGGCCGATGAGCGGTTTGGCGCGGTGCTCAACCAGAATTCGCCGCTGACAACCGAGGCCAAAGCACTACGCACCCGCCTACCCGATGCCCGTGCCCGCGCCGAGGCCGTGCTGCGGCTAGTGCAGCAGCACGTGAAATACAACGGACAGGAACGGCTCTATACCTCGCAGCCTACCCGCAAAACCTACGAGCAGCACCAAGGCAACTCAGCCGACGTGAACCTGCTGCTGCTGCAAACGCTGCGCGCGGCCGATTTGACCGCTAGCCCCGTGCTGCTGAGCACGCGCAGCCACGGCCGCATCGTAACGGATATGCCCCTGCTCAGCCAATTCAACTACACCATTGCCCACGTGATGCTGCCCGATGGTGAGCTGCTATTAGACGCCACCGAGCCGCTGTTACCCATGGAGATGCTGCCGGAGCGCTGCCTCAACGAGCAGGGCCGCCTGCTGACCACCACCGGCGCCTGGGTACCGCTCACCAGCAACCGCAACTATCTGGAATACACCAAGGCCGATTTCAAGCTTGACGACACGGGAACGTTGCGCGGCACCATGCGCCAGGGATACAGCGGATACGCTGGCCTTGCGGCCCGGCAACAGGTGTTCAGCCAAGGCGAATCGAGCTACAAGACCCAACTGGGCCGCCGCTGGACCGACTGGCAGTTGACCACCCCGCCTACCCTGCTGGAGCTGGAAGACCCTAGCAAGGCCTTTGCTGTGGACTTAGCTATGACCCTGCCCGGCCCTGAAACGCCAGCCAATACGCTTTATCTACCACTAATGCAGGCAGTAGGACTAAACAACAATCCCTTCCGCCACGCCGACCGATTCTTTCCCGTCGATTTCAGCACCACCCGCGAGCTGACGCAAGTGGTGAGTCTGGCCCTGCCGGCCCGCTACACGGTGCAGGAAAAGCCCGCCGATTTACAGTTAGCCCTACCCGGCAACGCGGGCAAGTTTCTCTACCACGTGGCCCAGCCCACCCCCGACCGTCTGGAAATCACCTCGCGCTTGCAACTCACCAAGACCAGCTACAGCCCCGCCGAGTATGCGGCCCTGCGCGAGTTTTACAGCCGCGCCATTGCCAAGCACGCCGAAATGCTGGTGCTGCAACGTCAGTAAAAGAGATACGCCAGAACAATGTTCTGGCGCATACTTGCTTCTCGTCGGCCGCGCTGCGTGGCCGAAATCGTTCAACGACACCGTTCTATCAACAAGCACTAACGCAAACAGCCTTCTACCGCCGCCCTGCTTTCTACCCTACACCTTATCGCAACTATACAATTCCGCTGCCGCGCACTACCCTAGCGTGCAGCAGCGGCTCCTTGTGTCTTCATCAATTACTCCCTTCTCTACCTCACTATGCAAAAATTGCTACCCCGCTTATTCCTACTGGCGCTGGCCGGTGGGCTTACGTTCACTGCCCACGCCCAGACCGAGCCCATTAAGTTTGGCAAGCTGGACCCGAAGGATATGGACGAAAAAAGCTTCGTGGCCGATAGCGCCGCCGAGGCAGTGGTCCTCTGCGACTACGGCATGTCGCGCTTCATCGTAGCCAATGGTGAATTCAAAATCATGTTTGAGCGCGTGACGCGCATTAAAATCCTTAAGAAATCGGCCTACGACCGGGCTACGGTGGAAGTGCCACTCTACCACAAAGGCCAAAGCGAGGAGAAGTTGGGCAGCCTGCGCGGCTTCACCTATAATATGGTGAACGGCCAACTCACCAAGGAAAAACTGGCCAGCGAAAGCACCTTTCGGGAAGAAAAGTCAGCTAACGTGACCGTGCGCAAGTTTACGCTGCCCAATGTGCGCGTGGGCTCCGTGATTGAGTACGCCTATTCCGTTAGCTCCGATTTTCTATTTAACTTCCAGAATTGGCAGTTCCAGGAAAGTATTCCCGTGCGCTGGAGCGAGTACCGAGCCAGCATCCCGGAGTATTTCGACTACAAAATGCTGATGCAGGGCTACGAGCCGCTGGCTATCAGTGAGCACCCTACCGGCCAGGCGCAGTATATTCTTGGCAGCGGCGGCTCGTCTGATGGCAACCGTGTACGGCTCAGCACCGAAACAGTATCGGCCAGCGTGACCAACCACCGCTGGGTGATGAAGGATGTGCCAGCGTTCCGCGACGAGCCCTACATGACCACCTCGCGCGACTATGTGGCACGCATCGACTTTGAGCTAGCCGGTACTAAATGGCCCAACCAGGGGTATCACAGCGTAGCCAACACCTGGAATAAGATAAATGACGATCTGCTGATGGGGGAGGAATTTGGCGGCCAAGCCAAGCACGCCAGCTTTCTGAAAGACGAAATTGCCGCCCTCAAAGCCAAGCACGCCGGCGACCCAGCCGCCCTAACGGCCGCCGTGCGTCACCTAGTCCACCACTCGGTGAAGTACAACGACCTGGACCGCCTCTACGCCACCACTACTACCCGCCGCGCCTACGACCTGCACAGCGGCAGCGCCGCCGACGTGAACTTACTGCTGATTGGTGCGCTACGCGACGCCGGCCTCACGGCCAACCCCGTTATCTTGAGCACCCGCGACCATGGCCGCGTGAACACCATGTTTCCGCTGCTGTCGAAGTTTAACTATGTCATTGCCCACGTGGCCCTACCCGATAACAAGGAGATACTGGTAGATGCCACGGAAGAAGCTACGCCGTGCGGCACTCTACCTCGCCGCTGTCTGAACGGCGTGGGCAGGCTGCTACTTTCCAAAGCCGACGACTCACGCTGGGTGGACCTCACGCCTACCACCCGCTATGTGGAATACCGACAGGTACAGCTACAATTGGATGAAAAAGGTGGCTACACCGGTAAGGTACACCAAGAGTATGGTGGCTATCTGGGCGCACACCACCGCTCGCGGTTGCTAAAAATGGGCGAGAAAAAATTTATGGAGGAATTGGCGAAAGGTCATGAGGGCTGGGACATTCCTAAGTACGCCTTCAAAGCGACGGACGTCAACACCACACCGCTGGCCCTGGACTACGAGTTGACCAGCGCCGGCAATGAGCAGGTCGCTGATATCCTATATGTCAATCCGATGCGGCATTTTGCTGATAGCAAAAAACCCCTTTCCGCACGAAGACCGTCGGTTTCCGGTGGATTTTGGCGCGCTGACGGACGAAGTAAATCAGGTGACGCTGACCCTGCCGGCTGGCTATGTAGTGGAGGAGATGCCCAAACCGATAGTGGTGGAGCTGCCTGATAACGGCGGTCGGTTCCTCTACTCTATCTCGCCCGGCGAGAACTCCTTACAGATTATCTCCCGCCTGAATCTACGCAAAGCCGTGTACTCGGCCGAAGAATACGCGGCGTTGCGGGACTTCTACTCGCGCCTGATGGCTAAGCAGGCGGAGCAAATCGTGCTCAAGAAAAAATCGTAAGCTGATGCGCTATTCCTTTTTATTCTGCCAGGCTGCTGTTCTGAGCGCTAGCCTGTTACTAACCAGCACCGCTTGGGCCGCGCCGGCGCCTAAGTACTCCGTAAGCGACCTTTCGGCCAGCCTACGCGAGAATGCTCACGGCGTGGTGCGCGCCTACGATGAAACGCTATTGGTGAAATCGGTGAGCCGCACGGTGAGCACGGTGCACCGCGCCATCACCATTCTGGACGGTGCTGGCGCTGACTGGGCGCAGCTGATGGTGCCCTACGATCAGCTCAACAGCATCAACTACCTGCGCGGGGCCGTGTACGACGCCGATGGCCGCCTGATTCGCTCCCTGCGTGCCTCCGACGTTAAGGACTACGGCCTGTCCGACGGCTTCAGCCTGGCCACCGACAACCGCGGCCGGTTGGCCACGCTGCAACAGTCGGCCTACCCCTATACGGTGGAATTCGACTACGAAATCACCTCTGACAACTCGCTGTTTTACAGCACTTGGGAGCCGCAGGACGAGCCCCAGCTAGCTGTGGAGCACGCCACCTTCCGGGTGCTCACGCCCGCAGCCCTACCCCTGCGCTACCAGGAGCGGCACTTGCCCCAAGGCGTGCAGGCTGCACACTCGCAGCAGGGCGGGCAGGAAGTGTATCAGTGGGAAGTGAAAGCCCTGGCGGCTATGGAGCGTGAGCCTGATGGCCCGCCCCTGCGCGAGTTGGTGCCGATGGTAGTAACAGCACCCGCCGCGTTTGAGGTACAAGGCCACGCCGGTAGCGCCGCCTCCTGGCAACAGTTGGGCCAGTGGAGCTATGAGCTGAACCGAGGCCGCGACGTGTTGCCCGACGACCTGCGGGCGCGCGTGGCAGCGCTGGTGAAAGACGAAAAAGATGAGCGCGTCCGCATCCGAAAAGTGTACGAGTTCTTGCAGGCCAATACCCGCTACATTTCGGTGCAGCTAGGGCTAGGCGGCTGGCAGACGTTTCCAGCTTCGGCCGTGAGCACCAATGGCTATGGCGACTGCAAAGCCCTGTCGAACTACGGCATGGCGCTGTTGCAGGCGGCCGGCATCACGGGCTACTGTGCCCTGGTGCGCGCCGATGCGCCGGACATTCACACGGAGTTTCCCAGCTCGCAGTTCAACCACGTGATATTGTGCGTGCCGCTGGCGCAAACCAAAACCGCCAAGGCCGACACCGTGTGGCTGGAATGCACCAGCCAAACGGCGCCGTTTGGCTACATGGGCAGTTTCACGGGCAACCGCCACGCACTATTACTCACCCCGCAGGGGGGCAAGCTGGTGCGCACTCCTACCTATGGTGTGCGCGAAAACCGCCGCGAGCGGCTGGCCGACGTGTATCTGGACGCGCAAGGCAAAGCCACGGCTGCCGTTCGCACGGCATACACCGGCCTGGAGCAAGACCGCCTCAGCGCCATGCTCGATGGGCTGGACCCAGCTCAGCAGAAGAAGTACATCACAGAAAGCCTGACACTGAACAACTTCAGCATCACGAAATTCAACCTGACGGCCAACCGGCAGCAGGCCCTCCCGATGGTGACAGAGAAGCTGGACCTGATGCTACCTACCTTTGCCTCCGTGAGTGGCAAGCGCCTGTTTCTGGCGCCCAACCTGCTCAGTCGCCTACCCGCCGTGACCGCGCCCGTGGGTGGCCGCCAGTCGGATGTGTGGTTGAGCCACGCCTACACCTACGCCGATACGGTACGCATTCACGTGCCGGCCGGGCTACAGCCCGAGAACCTGCCGGCGTCAGTGCAACTCACCACGGTTTTCGGTACGTACTCGGCCCAGCTGCACACCCTGCCCGATGGCACGTTGCAGTACGTGCGCCAGCTGCAAATGCTCCGCACACGCTTTGCCAAGGCAGAATACCCCGCCTACGTGGAGTTCCGACGCAAAATCAGCGCGGCCGATAAGGCGCAGATTGTGCTGCTGAAGACGGATGCTTAGCGTAAGTATTCGCTACTTTACTTTTCGAATGCCCGGTTGTCTCTCACAACCGGGCATTTTTTATAGCCTATGCACTACACTACTGCGCAACTCCTGCGTCAGAGCAGCTTAATTTTGTGACTATGGCCTTCCCATATCGCTGAAAACAACCCAACTTATGAACACCATAGTCGTTGTTTGTAAGCTGTTTGTCAACTAAACGAGGTGCGGCGTTGAGGTGCTGTTCTTTTCGTTTTCTTCCTACCCTACCTTTCCACCTTCTCACCTCTTACCCGATGCAAACTTCTACCCTGCGGCGAGGGCTGCTAAGCGGTCTGTTTTTAATAGCAGGCCTGCTGCCAGCCGCGGCGCAACGCGTGCTATGGGCCGATGCCTCTCCTGCTGTTGTGCCGAAGCAACATACGCTGGTCCTGAGCCGCTTCCGGGCCGTGACGGTACAGCTAGGCACGGTGCGCAATACCTTGCGCGCGGCGCCAGCCGAGCGTAGCGCGGCAGCCCGTACATCGGGCACCGTGGTGTCGTTGCCCCTACCCGATGGCACCTCCCAGCGGTTTCGGGTGGTGGCCACGCAGGTGATGGCGCCGGCGTTGGCGGCGCGCTACCCCCGCATTCGCACCTACGTGGCCCAGGGCCTCGACGACCCCACGGCCACGGCCCGCCTCGATGTGTCGCCGGCAGGTTTTCACGCCCAGATTCTGGCCGCCAACCGTACCGTTTATATCGACCCGGCCGCGCCCGGCGATACGGTAAACCACTTGGTATTTGACCAAAGCAGCATGAGCCGCTCGGCGCTGGGTGCCGTGTGCCACACGCCCGATGGCCTGGACCGCACGACTACGGCCGCTCTAAACCGACCGGCTGCTCTCCAACGGCCCAACGGCAGCCAGTTACGCACCTACCGACTGGCAGTGGCTTGCACCAGTGAGTATGCCGCTACCAAAGGCGGCACCAAGGAGGGCGCCCTGGCCGGCATTGTCACCTCCGTGAACCGCGTAGATGGCATCTACGAGCGGGAGCTGGCCATTCGGATGGTGCTGATTGCCAACAACGACCGCCTGATTTTCCTTACCGACTCTACCGACCGTTATACCAACGACAACGGTGAAATGATGCTTAAGCAGAACCAAGCTGTTCTGACGGATAGCATCGGCTCGGCTAACTACGATATTGGGCACGTATTCAGCACTGGCGGCGGGGGCATTGCTTCCCTGGGCTCAGTGTGCGTGGCGGGTCGCAAGGCTATGGGTGTGACTGGTTCGCCAAACCCGGTAGGCGATGCCTTCGATGTGGATTTCGTGGCCCACGAGATGGGCCACCAGTTTGGAGCCGACCATACGTTTAACAGCCAAACCGGCAGTTGCGGGAGAGGTAACCGCTCCGCTTCCTCAGCCTACGAGCCGGGTAGTGGCGTCACAATTATGGCCTATGCGGGTATTTGCGGAAACGACAACCTACAGGCCAACAGTATTCCATATTTCCATTCGCGCAGCTACGACCAGATTCTGAACCACGTAACTGGAGCCGGCAACTGCGCCGTTGTCACTGCTACCGGCAACCAGGCGCCTACTGTGAATGCCGGCGCCAACTACCGTATTCCTATCGGTACGCCCTTTACGCTTACTGGTTCGGCCACCGACCCCGATGGGGATGCGCTTACTTATACCTGGGAACAGTACAACCTGGGACCGGTCGGCCCACCTACTGCGCCACAGGGCAATGCGCCCATTTTCCGGTCGTTTGAGCCTACCCCAATTCCCAGCCGCACGTTCCCGCGGGTGTCGGATTTGGTGAATAACACCACGACCATTGGGGAGTTGCTGCCAACGTATGCGCGGCGCCTGATTTTTCGGTTTGTGGCCCGCGACAATCGGGATGGTGGGGGCGGCGTGGAATACGACTCGATGAACGTGGCCGTGATTGGTACCGCTGGCCCTTTTCTGGTGACTACCCCCAACACGGCTACCACCTGGCAGGCCGGTATGCCCCAGCAAGTGACCTGGGACGTGGCCAATACCACGCAGGCGCCCATCAACGCCACCAACGTGGACATTCTGCTTTCTACCGATGGCGGCCTCACGTTCCCGACCATGCTACTAGCTGCTACCCCCAACGACGGCTGCGAATCGGTGACGGTGCCCGCTACTACCAACACGGCACTGGCGCGCATCAAGGTGCAGGCTACGGGCAACGTGTTCTTCGATATTTCCAACCAGAATTTCACTATTAAACCGCTTACGGCGCCTACCTTCTACCTTAATACAGCCTGCATTGGAAGTAATCTGCTGACGGTGTGCCCCAGCACCAGCGTGCCGGTGAGCCTAAGTATCGGGCAGGCACAGGGCTTTGCGGGCACCGTAGCGCTGGGCGCAACTAGCCTGCCCAGCGGCCTTAGTGTTAGCTACGCACCTGCCAGTGTAGCGGCTGGCGGCACGGCGGTAGCCACCATTGCAGCAGCAGCCGCGACCACACCCGGCACCTATACCCTTACTCTCACGGGCACTAGCGGTGGGGTAGTGCAGAATCAGGTGGTGCGCGTGGTAGTGCCGCCGCTGGCTACGCAGGCGGCCGTAGCCGTAGCGCCGGCCGCTACTGCGCTGGTTACTACACGGCCTGTATTTACGTGGCAGGCTGTGCCGAATGCCAGTGCTTACACCATGCAGGTAGCCACAGACGCCGCTTTTAGCAATGTAGTATTCACTCAAAACATAGCGTCGGGCACTACTAGCTTCACCCCTACCACTCCCTTGGCGGCGGGTACTACTTACTACTGGCGCGTGCGTGGCGGCAATGTCTGTGGTGCAGCGCCCTACTCGGCGGCTACGGCCTTCCGCACGGGGGTAGTATCCTGCCAGCCTTATGCGGCTACACAAATCCCCGTCACGATTCCGGCAACGGCGAATGCCTCGGCTTCTTCAACAATAGAAGTAAGCTCAACGGACGTGGTAGCGGCTATTCGGATTAATAATCTGACCATTACACACCCCAACGCAGGCGAATTGACGGTAACGCTAACCAACCCAGCGGGCCGCTCGGCCGTGCTGCTGGCTACTCTGTGTGCCGGTACGGCCAACCTCAACTTGTCGCTGGATGAGCAGGCGACGGCAGCGCTTGCTTGTCCGCTGAACGCGGGCGGCACCTATCGCCCTGCCAACTCCCTGGCCGGTTTGCTGAACGCGCCCGCCAACGGCACCTGGACCCTGCGCATCACTGACAACACTGCTGGCAACGGCGGTACGCTTACAGGCTGGGCGTTGGAGCTCTGCACCGTACCGGCCCCACCCGCTGCGCCTACCAATTTGCTGGCCTACCTTAGTGGCACCAGCGGCAGCACAGCCACCATTGGCCTGCAATGGCAGAACAACGCCACCAACGAAACCGGTTTCGAGCTGGAACGCTCCCTCACTACGAATACCAGTTTCCAGCGCATCGCCACCATTACCGCCAACCAGACTACCTATTCCGACGAGGTATCTAGCACTGGCCGCTACGTGTACCGCATCCGGGCTGTAAACGACATTGGCAATTCAGCTTACTCCAACGAGGCCGTCGCCAGCGTAACGCTTGCCAGCGCCACCGCACCTGTCCTCAAAGGGTTGACTGTGTACCCCAACCCTAGCAGTGGTAAGTTTCAGCTGGAACTGAACAACGCGCAAACGGGCGCCGTGCAAGTGCAGGTATTTGATGCGTTGGGCTGTAGTGTGATGACGCGCACCTTTTCCAAAGCAAGCAACACGCTGCAACAAACCCTGGATTTGAGCACTGTCAGCACAGGTATTTATCAGTTGCGCGTCACGCAGCCACAAGGCACATCGGTGCTGAAGCTGGTGAAGGAGTGAGTAGTGCAGTGGTAAGTGGTGAATGAAAAATGTGTGTGTCATGCTGAGCTTGCAAAGGACCTTCTGCCAGTTGAACGAGTCGTTGTGACGCTTGTCGTTCATACATGGTAAGGTCCTTCGCAAGCTCAGCATGACACACACATTCTTCATTCACGACTTCACCATTTCATCACTCAAAACCGATACCGCGCCTGGGCTTTCACCTCAGAGCGGCGGTTGCCCTCGATTAGATCCAAACCCGAGCCGATGGCCGTCTGGTTGCGGTAGTGCGTTTCGGCGTAGCGCAGCCAGAGCGTGAGGTGACGATTGCAGCGGACTTCGGCCAGCAAGTAGGCGCGTGTGCCCTGCCCGTAGAGGGCCGGCACCGAAAAAGCGTAAAGCACATCCTGCTCAAATACGTACTGGCGCGTGTCGTAATCGTCGGTGTCGAATAGGGCGTAACGGCCGCTCAGGCGCAGGTAGCGCCCGAAGGTGTAGGACACGTCCTGGGCCAGCACATAGCCCGTACGGCGCGGACCGTCGCCCTCCCGGTAGCGGGTGCCCTGCACACGCGTGCGCAGGCTGAGCACAGTGGTAGGGTTGGCGTCGTAGAACAGCAGCAGGCTATGGCGCAACGTGGGCTCCGGCAGTGGTAGCGGGCGTGGGTCGTCGGCATTGTACTCTTTGAGGCGGGTACGCAGCTGGGCGTAAAGCAGGCTGGTTTTGGTGGGCGTGTAGGCCAGGCGCAACAGCCAGTCGTGGCCGTGCGAAGGCGCCCCTACCCGGTAGCGCAACCAAGGGAACCAGAATTGGTCGTAGTAAGCCGAAATTTCCCACCCGGCCGCCGGTCGTACTTTCAGACCCAGGTAGAGGCCGCGCTCGTTGATGTTGCGACTATTTTCGCTGAGGGCGTTGCCATAGAACGTGTGGAAGTCGCGGGTGTAGGAGCGGTAGAGCACGGCCGCATCTACATTGGGTGCCAGGCTGGCCAGCAGGCCGTTCACCGTGCCTACCCCACCACTGCTGCTACGGGCCGTTTCGCCAAACAGCAACAGATTGCGCAGCACGTAGCTGTAATGCGCGCCCACAGCCAGGTTATTTTGACCTCGAAATTCATACGCATTATACAAGGCCGTCCGGCGTTGCAAAGCTCTATCGTAGTGCGTGCCCACGGCCGTGAGGCCTACCGCCAGATGGTTGCTGCGGCTGGTATACGTCACGTTGCCGCCCCCAATAGCTTCGCCCAGACTTTTGCGGTTAGACAGCTCCGTAGGCGTGCGGTGCAAGCCCACCACCAACACCCCCGATGAATACTCCGTGAAATCAGCCAATGAATCCAGAGTTTGCTGGCTGTTGGCATCCACATGTTTATAAGACGCAAACGCTGTGGCCCGCACCGTGCTACTCACGGCTACGGTAGCCGCGGCGCCCCGAAAAAAGGTGCTTTCCAACACCGAGGAGTAGGGGCGCACACCCAACGAGCTACGCCGAATAGTGGTAATTGTTTCGCCGCCTTTCCCTACCTGCAACCCCGAGGACAGCAGGAGCCCCTGCCCAAATTGCAGCTGATAATCGCCCAGCGCCAGGGTTTTCAGACGGCCGCGCTCCTGCACTACCAAGTGGGCTGACAAGAAGTCGGCGCCGTAGCGGCGCTGGCTGGGCTGCCACGCCAGCGGCTCTCCGGCATCTTTTTCGGCCGTGATGCCCAGGCTAAAGTCCTTGGTGTGGCTAACGCGGTAGCGCAGCAACAGTTTATCGGGCGAGCCGAGGTAGCGGCTGGTGAGGCGGCCCGTGCTGGTAGTATCGGAAGCGGTGTAGCCGTGGCGCTGCTGCAACACTCGCTCGTAGCGCAGAAACAGAGCGTTGTTGTCTTCGTGCAACACGCGCTGCCACAGCGGCCCGCGGGCGGCGTTGGGACCAGCATCCGTCACCGTCACGAAAGGCGCCACGCGGTAGATGGTGCGTAGGTCGAAACCGTCGATGCTTTGTAGTTCATACAGGCTAAGCAGCGGCCCTACCCGCTGGCGGTGCTCCAGCAACTGGCTGATCTGCACTTCGGATAGTAGCAGAAGCGCCCGCAACTCCTCGCGCGTAGCCAGGTTCAGGTTGAGCGGCGTTTGGTAGTAGAGCAGTAGCGTTTCGTACATATCCTCATAGGGCATGTCGTCGCTCTGCTGATCGGCAAACAGCTCCTGGATTAGCCGGTCCAGGTCGGGGGTAGGGCGCGGAAACTGCTGGGCCTGGGTAGGCCGGGCCGCGCAGAACAGCCATACCAACACGAGCCCAACGGCTACCCTCAAGCAGCCAGGCAATCTGCTCATAGCTGCGCAGGCTTTGCGAGCAACACATGCACGCTCAGGTGCTGACTAAGCCCAAGGACCGTTTGCCAGGCGGCAGCGTAGTCGATGCGCAGTTGCCCCGTCTGAAAGCCTACCCCGCCGGTGGTCTGTTCGCTCAGTGCTGCAAAACCCGCCCGCACCTGCAATACGTCCAGCACTTTGTATTCCAGGCCCGCCCGGAAGTCGGCATCATGGTCCACGTCTTTTTCGGTTTCCACAGTCAGCAGCACCTTCTCGGTGGGCTGGTATCCCAGGCCGGCGCGCAGCACGGTAGGCACCCGCTCGTCTTGGTAGCGGGCCAAGCGAGCTTGGTTGAGGTTGTAGAGGTAGGCGCCAAACACCAGCTTTTTCGGCATAATCTCGGCTTGCCCGCCCAACGACAGGGCCAGCGCCCTGCGGCTGCCCAGGCCCTCGATGCTCATCTGCAATACATCGAGGCGGGCGCCTACGCTCACTTGGCCACTGCGGTAGCCATAGGCAGCGCCTAGGCGCTGCTCGGCGTAGAGCTTACCACCGAAACGCTGGGCCTCAAAGCCCACTACGCCGTTTTTCGGGCGGTTCTCTACTACTTCGCCTAGGGGTAGGGCTACAGCCAACGCGGCTGTGTTGAAATTGGGTAGCAGGAAGCGGTTTTCGGCATAGAAACCCACTTCCGGCTCGGTAAGTTGACCCAGACCAGCGGCGTTGTTGCCCACGGCCCACACGTCGTGGAGGGTAGTGCTGGTGTAGCCCAACGCCGCAGCCCGTGCCCCCCGGATGCCCGGCCCGTTGCCTTGTGCGAAAGCGTGCAATCCCAGCAAAAACAGGCAAAAAAATAGCGCGTAGCGTTTCTCCATAGAAAGCCAATCAGAAGACTAGAATAAATACACAAACAATTCACTAACAGACTCTATAGCAAAGAATCTTCCTGGTTTTATTCAAATACCCCGCCAAATGGAAGGCTCTTGCTACGTGGCGGGCACTAGCTGCTGCTGTTTCGCGTTCTTTGTGCTACCATGAAGTTGCTCTTCCGCCATTTGTTGCTGGCGCTGTTGTGGGTGTACCGCCACCTGCTGTCGCCCCTCAAGCCCCCTACATGCCGCTACCAGCCCACATGCTCGGCCTATGCCGTGCAGGCCATCGAGCGGCACGGCCCGTGGCGAGGCGGCTGGCTAGCGCTGCGCCGCATTGGGCGCTGCCACCCCTGGGGCGGCCACGGCTACGACCCTGTACCTTAATGACGGCATTGAGCGTATACCTCCTGATACACGCGCCTCTACCTTTGGGTAGGGGCCTTTTCTTTTGCCCTCTTTATGAATACTATGCCCTTTTTTTTGACCACAGCCTTACTGGCTAGCACGTTGTTGAACAGTTGTAATTCCACCCCCGCTGAGCAATCCACCACCGATTTTAGTACCACGCAGGCAGATCAGGGAAAGAAAGGGAAGAAGGGCAAAAAGGGGAAGAAATCGAAGGGCGAAGACGTAGAGCTAAACAAAGTAGGCGACCTGGAAGAAGTTCGCGAAAGCTCTGGCTTGGCTTTGGCCGATACGCCCGGCACGTTCTACACATTCAGCGACGCCGGTAATCCGCCCATTGTCTACAAAGTGTCCGAAACAGGCAAGCTACTCGGCACGTTGCGCCTCAGTGCCACCAACCACGACTGGGAAAGCATTTCGCGCGATAACCAGGGGTACTACTACCTAGCCGACGCAGGTAACAATAGCAACGATCGTGAGGATTTAGCTATTCTTCGCTTTCGTCCCAAAACGCCTAATCAGGTTGATAAAATCAACTTTTCGTACGCCGACCAAACCGAATTCCCGCCCAAAAAAGGCGACCGTAATTTCGATGTGGAAGCCTCGCTTTGGCACCAGAATCAGCTCTACCTTTTTACAAAGGACCGCGCCAATAGCAGCACCAGCAAGGTGTATACCCTCCCTGACCAGCCCGGCACGCACAAAGCAAAATTGCTTACCAAGCTGAGCATTCCGGGCCAGGTAACGGACGCCAACCTAAGCCCCAATGGCCGTCGCCTGGTATTGATGGGTAGGGAAGAAATGTTTGTGCTGGAAGGCAGCTCTTTGGCCGATGCGCTGAAAGCTACGCCCCGTCAGATTTCGCTGAAAGGCGCTGGGCAGACGGAAGGCGTAGTCTTTACCAACGATAACACCATCTACATCAGCACTGAACAAGGTGACTTGTATAAGTATGAGTTTTAGTTGAGGCACAACTACTAAACAAAACCGCCTGTCATCCTGAGTTGGCGAAGGACCTTCTCACGGTTGAACGAGTCGTTGTTACGTCAATCGTTCACGTGTGAGAAGGTCCTTCGCCAACTCAGGATGACAGGCGGTTTTTATTCGCCATTTCCAAACTTTACAGGCTCACGTTTACTTTGCCTGCGCCAGCTTGGGGTTTTGTTCTTCTTTGCCTAAATCGCGCGGGGCGTAGCCGTAGGGATTCTTGGGGTCTTTGCCAGCGCGTAGCAGCACCCAGAAGCCAATGGCTACCATGGGAATGCTCAGGATTTGGCCCATATCCAGGGGTAGGTTATTTTCGAAATCAACCTGGCTTACTTTCAGGAATTCTACGAAAAAGCGGAACGTGAACAGAAGCACTACAAACAGTCCGAATAGTTGCCCGCGTGGGGTGCGCTCCTTGGTTCGGTTCCACATGAAGTAGAGCAGGAAGAACAAGAACACGCAGAACAGCGACTCGTAGATCTGGGTAGGGTGGCGCGGCACGGCGATGCCATTCACGAAGTGCTCCCGGTCGCGGAGGAAAATAAAGGCCCAGGGCACGTCGGTTTCTCGGCCCACAATCTCGGAATTCATCAGGTTGCCCAAACGAATGAGCGCCCCGCCCGACGCCACCACAATCACGATGCGGTCGAGCGTCCAGAGCATGTCGAACTTGTTGTTGCGGCTGAACAGGTACACGGCCAGGATAATACCGATGGTAGCGCCGTGGCTAGCCAAACCGCCGTGCCATATCTTAAACACCTCCAGCGGATCTTTCAGTATCTCAGGCTGATAGAATAGCACGTGTCCTAGTCGAGCACCGACGATGGTACCAATCAGCACGTAAATCGTGATGACATCCACCCACATCGGCGACACTTTCTCCGACTTATAGATGTGCGCCAGCACAAACGTGCCCACCACAAAGCCCGACATAAACAGCAGCCCGTACCAGCGCAAGGCCAGCGGCCCCAGCGTGAACAAACCTAAGTCCCAGGGGCCAAACTCAGCAATGAGAGGCGACACATCCCAAGTGATGGCAGCAAGAAAAGAAAGCATAGGGTAGGCAAAAGATGATAGAAATTCAAAGGTAGTCACTTCCCATTTGGTAGCCGGGCAGCTAAGGCGCCGTGGTCAGCGCGGCTACTCACCGCTGAAACTGGCCTCAGGTTGATCGGCGTTTTTCTTGTTGTGCTCCGCCGCTTACGGCGTGCAGACCCGCATCATCGCCGCTAAGCAACAGCAGAATGCCCAGCATAACAGCGTAGGCGGGCCAGTGCCGCCAAGTCCGCAAAGGCGGGCGCTTCGCTGCGGCATTCACTAGCCGAGTGTGCACCCGGCCGTAAAAATACGGGCGAGGCGGAACAGCTACTTCAGCTCGCCACTGGTGCAGCAGGGTTTCCCATTCTTCATCGGCCTCCGTGCGATTAGTTGAATCAGACATGGCGTTGGGTGGGTTGAAGATGATGACGAAGCGTTTTGCGGGCGCGAAATAATAACGACTCTACGGCGGACACGGTGGTACTAAGCACCGCGGCTATTTCCTCGTAACTCAGCTCTTGCTCGTGGCGCAAGGTGAAAGCCACTTGCTGCTGGTCGGGCAGCCGAGCGATGTGCACCCGTAGAAGCTCTACCTGTTGCCGGCCTTCTAACTGGGCCTGGGGGTGGTCGTTGTCGGCTGGTTCGTAGAGTACGCGGTTGTCGAAGCCCAGCAGGCTGGTTAGGTAGGCGAAGCGCTTGCGGGCACGGGCGCGGCGCTGCTGCTTGAGAGCCCGAGAGGTAGCCAGTCGATAGAGCCAAGTGGTCAGGGCCGCTTCGCCCCGGAACCGGCCAATCGTTTGGTAGACTTCCACGAATACTTCCTGCGCCACGTCTTCGGCCTCTTCCGGCGAGCGAAGCAGCGCCAGCACCGTGCGATAGATGCGGTGCTGATACCGCTCCACCAACGTGCGAAATGCCGCTTCGCTACCCTGCTGCAAGTGGGCTATCAACTCGGCCTCCGCGCAAACCGAAGCAGGTTGCGGGGCAGCAGGTATTTGTTGAAAACCAGGCAGCGGAAGAGTGTACATCCGGGAGGCAGAAAAGAGGAAACAGCGCCCTACCTATTCCGGCCATAGCCGTGGGTAGCAGGGTTACATCAGCTTAGGTCCCCTCATTGTAGAAAACTTGCTCAGCTCCTTCAAATAAAACACAACTACTTGTGAAACAGAACTATATTTTCACATAAGCTAATTAGCAGGTCATTCCGAACCAATTCGACCGTCATGCTGAGCCTGTCGAAGCACGCGCAGCATGACGGTTTGACGACTTCATAAACAGCTTCATCAGCGAATCATACCATGCCCATTGAGAAACGAGCCCTGCTGCCTGGATAGCTACAGCGCGTTTAGTTCCTCGGTATAGCCACCGCTGAGAATGGGGAAGCGCAGCCAAGAGCGGGGGTCCACGTTGTAGTCGTCGAGGTGGAAGGCGGGGGCATACCGCTCGCGCTTCCACTGGTTGCGGCTCCACAAGGAGAAGAAACGCTTCACGTAGACTTTCAATTGTTCGCGGTCGGCGGTGGAGTCTTCTTCGAGTAGGGTAGCGAGCACCTGGGCCGGACTGAGGCGGCTGTAGAAAGCTAGGCGCTCGATGCGGTTGAGCAATACGTAGGGCATCAGGTCGCGCTCGTCGGTTTGCTTTTCTTCTAGCGGGCGAAGCTCGGCAGTGGGTTGCAGGGCATTCACGTGGCGTAGAGCGGGATAGTGGCGCTCCACTTCGGCCCAGCGTAGCCATTGCTTTACAAAAGCCTTGTCCACACCGGCAATGGGCGAAATGCTACCGGCAGTGTCGCCATCCATGGTGCAGTAGCCCACCGAGGCTTCGGAACGGTTGGAGGTAGTGATGAGCAAGGCGTTGAGCACGTTGGCCAGCAACCAGATGCCGGGCGCCCGCACCCGCGCCTGAATGTTTTGCAGGGCTAGGTCGTCGGTTTGCCAGGTAAGAGGGCGGTCCAATGCACTGGCTATTTTGCTGACGTAGCCCGTTACTTCGTCGTCGATGTTCCAGTTGTAGAACACCGCACCCAGCTCCTCGGCCAATTCCTGCGCCGAATTTAGGGTGTCGTCGGAGGAATTGACGGTGCCCTGGTAGGCGCACGTGAGCAGGCGGCCAGTGATGCGGCGGTTGGTCTGGCGCTGCTCGTCGGAGGTTACTTCGGTGCTGGCTTTAGGTAGGTTATCCGAAGGCGCTTCCTGCGGTGTTCCGTCGGCGGCAGCGCGGTGCTCCTGCGCGGTGGGCGCCTCCGTCTGGCCGGTAATGTTCACAATATCCTCGGCCGTGAAGCAGCCCGTACGGCGCATAAACTCGGCCGTGCCCAGCTCAGCCGTGCCCAGCCGCACCATTTCCGCCACCGAAACCGCGCACATGCACGAGTCGGCCCCGCCCGATAGGCTCAGCACGAAGCCGCGGGTGCGGGCCTTGCGCATGTAGTCGAATAAGGCCAAGCTCAGGGCTTGGTTCAATTCCAGATATTCATCGGGGGTAGGGAGCGGCTGAATTTCGGCGGCCGGCTCCAGGGGCGTGGCAAAATCCACGTCCACGCATTCCACATCCACTTCCTTGAAGCTCAGCAACTGATTGCGTGTCAGCAAATGTCCTTCGCGGGCCACTAGAATCTCGCCGTCGTAGATGATGCGGCCGGCTTCGTTGCCGAGCAGGTTGGCGTAGAGGTAGGTACAATGAAAATTGCGCGAAGCGTTGAGCACCAGCTTGTAACGCAAGTCCGTTTTGCTCATGGCAAAATGGCTGGCCGAGGGATTCACAATCAGGTCTACCCTACCCTGCAACCGGGACGCGGGGCGCACGTTGTCGGGGCGCCAGGCGTCTTCGCAAATCTCGAAGCCGAAACGTACGCCTTTGTGCTCGAAGGTTAGGTCGCCGAGCGGCCATTCGTGCCCCTGCCAGCGCACGGTTGTGGTTTCGCCAGCCGGCCAGGGGTAGAAAAAGCGCGTTTCGTAGTGTACGCCGTCGTTGGCCAGAAACTGCTTGGCAGCGAAACCTAAAATTTCGCCATCGCGCAGCACGCAACTGGTGTTGTACGTGCGCCCTTCCAGCCGCACAGGTAGGCCCACACACACCAGAATGCCTTCAGTCCAGGGCAGGATTTGCTGCAAATATTCCAGTGCCGCTTCGCACAGCCAATCGCTCAGAAACAGATCTTCGCAATTGTAGCCGGTCAGGCATAGCTCGGGCAAACACAGCAACTCTACCCCCGACTCCTGGGCCTGCTCGATGGCCGTGCGAATGGTGCGCAGGTTATGCTGCCACGCAAAAGGAATTTGGTTAAGCGCTGCGCCGGCGATACGCATAAGAATGAAGTTGTAAAGGTGAAATTGTGAATATAAATAACGTCAGAACGTCATGCCTCATCCGGCGTCCGCTTGCCGAAGCATCTCGCGTGCTGACGGAAGATAGTATCCAACATCAGCACGCGAGGTGCTTCGGCAAGCGGACGCCGGATGAGGCATGACGTTCTATATAAGTAAAAAGTTACTTCTGTGTCAGCTTGCTGGCGGCAGCTTCGTCCAGAAACCACGTGACGTTACCATTTTCAGGCTGGATCAGTTGAGCAGGGTAGCGCTGGATATCACGCCCCTCTTCCAAGATCTGCCGCACGGCTTCGGCCTTGCCCTCACCGTACACCAAAAACACGGTGGCACGGGCCTGATTCAGCAGCGGGGCCGTCATGGTAACGCGGTTGGCCTGCACTTCTTCGATATAAAGCGCCTGCACACTCACGGTTTCATCGGTGAGCACAGAGGTATGCGGAAACAGCGAAGCCGTGTGGGCGTTGTCGCCTAGCCCTAGCAAGTCCAGATCGAGGGGTAGGAAATTTTCGCTATCGAAATAGCGCTGCATCGTGCGCGTGTAGGCGGCCGCCGCTTCCGAAGGGCTCAGGCTTGTATCGACGGCAAAGATTTGCGCCGGCTGAATGTCCAACGGGTCGAGTAGGGCTTTTTTGGCCATCAGGTAATTGCTGTTGGGGTCGGTGTGCGGCACGTAGCGCTCATCACCCCAAAAGAAATCCACCTTATCCCAGGCTAGTTGGTCGCGGTAGTCGGCGGCCAGTAGCTCAAACAACTTTTTGGGCGACGACCCGCCCGACAGCGCCACTGCAAACCGACCACGCGCCGCAATGGCCTCGTTGCCCGTCGCCACAAAATACTCTGCCAGCGCCCGCGATGCTTCCTCCGACGATTTAAAAACGCGAATAGCCATTAGCACTCTTTTTTATCGTGAAGGGGTAGCGTAAACCAATGGTAACCGTCGCGGGCGATGAGCGCCTCGGCAATTTCCGGCCCCCAGGAGTCAGCGGAGTAGTTAGGGAAGTTCATGCTCTTTTTGTTTTCCCAGGCATTGAGAATCGGCATAATAAGGTCCCATGCAGCTTCTACTTGGTCGCCGCGCATAAACAGCGTTTGGTCGCCGAGCATCGTGTCCAGCAGCAGGGTTTCGTAGGCCTCGGGCGTATCGTTGGTATAAGTACCTTGGTAGTCGAACACCATGTCTACTCGATTCAGCACCATATCCAAGCCGGGGCGCTTGGCCTGCACTTGCAAGCGAATGCTCATTTCGGGCTGAATGCTGATAACCAGCCGGTTTTGGTGCCACGCCTCCGCCGATTCGGTTGGGAAAATCAGGTGGGGCACGTCTTTAAACTGAATGGTAATGATGGACGCCGAGCGATGCAAACGCTTGCCCGTGCGCAGGTAGAACGGTACGCCCTGCCAGCGCCAGTTATCCACGAAGAACTTGATAGCGGCAAAGGTTTCGGTGTTCGAGTCGGGGTCTACCTTGTTTTCTTCGCGGTAGCCAGGCACTTCTTTGCCCTCTACCCACCCCTTGGCATATTGCCCGCGCACAGCGGCCGAACGCACTTCTTCCGGTCCAAAGCGGCGCATAGCGCGCAGTACATCTACCTTACGGTTACGCACTTCGTCGGCCTCAAAGCTCACGGGCGGCTCCATGGCCACCAGGCACAGCAGCTGCAACAGGTGGTTTTGGATCATATCGCGCAGGGCACCCGAGCCGTCATAGTAGTCGCCCCGCTCGCCCATGCCCAGCTGCTCGGTCACGGAAATCTGCACGTGCTCAATGTAGTTGCGGTTCCAGAGCGGCTCCAGAATGGCATTGGCAAAGCGGAAGGCCATGATATTCTGCACCGTTTCCTTACCCAGGTAGTGGTCGATGCGGTAGATCTGACGCTCCTGAAAAATACCAGCCAGCAGGTCGTTCAACTCCTTAGCCGTTTCCAGATCGTGCCCAAACGGCTTCTCAATCACAATGCGCACGCGGTCGGGGTCCTCGGCCAGCTTGGCTTCCGAGAGGTTGCGGGCGATGATGGGGAAGAAGTTGGGCGATACGGCCAGGTAGTAAATCACCTGCGCCGTAGTGTTCCACTCGGCTTCGTGCTCGGCCACCCGCTCGCCAAATTGCGTGTAGGTAGCCGCATCGTTCAGGTCGGATACCTGGTAGGTTAGGTGCTGCGCAAACTCCTCCCACTTCTCCAGTCCAGCCTTGCCACGACGCGAAAACTTGTTGATGTCTTCCTTCACCCTGTCACGGTAGGCTTCGTCTGTTAGCTTGGTGCGGCCCGTGCTCAGGATAGCGAACTGCGCAGGGAGCCACCCATCCAGAAACAAATTATACAGTGCCGGTGCCAGCTTGCGGGCGTTCAAATCGCCGGTTCCCCCGAAGATGACAAAAATGGTCGGCCGGATTTTATCTTTATTACTCATGCGTAAGTCGTAGCGAGTGATGATGGAAGACACGAATTATTTGTTGGGCGTAACCGGCGTTTCATTCTCGGTGCCAGTACCGCGGTGCGTATCTTCTTTGTTTTCGGCGGCTTCGTGCGAGGGCGTCCACTGGGTGTGAAACACGCCCTCGTGTCCAACGAGCTCGTAGGTGTGTGCACCAAAGTAGTCGCGCTGGGCCTGAATCAGGTTGGAAGGCATCCGGCCGGTGCGCAGCGTATCGAAGTAGCTGAGCGAAGCAGCCAACGCGGGTGTACCAATACCCATCGTGGCCGCGCGCGCTACCACCGCACGTGCCCCGGCTACCGACTCCTGCACCTGCTGGCGCACGTTGTCATCGAGCAGCAAGTGGGCCAGATCAGGCTTCTGCTGATAAGCGTTGTAGATAGTATTCAGAAACTCGGAGCGAATAATGCAGCCCCCACGCCAGATTTTAGAAATATTGGCCAGGTTCAGGTTATACGCATACTCTTCCGAAGCACGAGCCAGCATGTGCATGCCTTGGGCGTAGGCGATGATCATGCTGAAATACATGGCTTGCTCCAACTCTTGCAGTTGCTGCTCCTGGTCTTCTTTGCTGGGGGTAGGACGTGCCTGATACACCTTTTCCATCTCCTCACGCAGCGATTTATACTTCGATAAATCGCGCATCGCTACGGCTTCGTCAATTAGCGACAAGGGCACTTGTAGGTCCATCGCAATCTGCGACGTCCACTTGCCAGTGCCCTTGGAGCGGGCTTCGTCTTTGATGTCGTCTAGCAGCAGGTGGTCGGTGTCGGGGGCGATGTAGGCAAAAATGTCCTTGGTGATGTCTACCAAGAAAGACTGCAAGCGGCCCTCGTTCCACTTGGCATATACCTGCTGCATAGCTTCGTTGCTCATGCCCAGGCCGTTTTTCATTACATCATATGTCTCGGCCAGCAGCTGCATAATGCCGTACTCGATGCCGTTGTGCACCATTTTCACAAAGTGGCCAGAAGCGCCCGGCCCGATGTACGTCACGCACGGCTCACCGCCTACTTTAGCCGCTACAGCCTCCAGCACAGGTTTCATCTTCTGGTAGGCATCCTGGTCGCCGCCCGGCATCATACTGGGACCGCGCCGCGCGCCTTCCTCCCCACCCGAAATGCCCATCCCGAAGAAATGCAGCCCTTTTACTTCCAGTTCCTGCGCTCGGCGCGTAGTATCCAAGAAATAGGAGTTACCACCATCAATCAGCATATCGCCTTGGTCGAGCAGGGGCGTAATTTCTGAGATTACGCTGTCCACAATCTTGCCGGCTGGCACAAGCATCATCACCACGCGGGGTTTGGCCAGGCTTTGCACAAAAGCACCCAGGTCCGAAAAGCCCTCCACATTTTCTACCCCGTCTTCGTTGGCTTCCTTGTGCAGCAGCGGAATTTTGCTGGTGTCCTTATCATAGCCAGCCACGGAAAAATCGTGGTCGGCCATGTTTAGCAGCAAGTTGCGGCCCATAGTACCCAGGCCAATCATGCCGAAGGCGTAGTTTTTTGGTTGTGGTGCGCTCATTGGGAAAGAAAGTTTCTAGCGGTGTTAGGTGTGAGATGAAATGCGGAAGCAGATGCCGCGAAGGTAGTAATTGGCAGCAGACGTCCTACCCGTCTCTAACCATTGAAGTAGGGCATGGTTTCAGGTCAGGACTGCCTGCAGTTGGGTAGGGTGTACGTAAACTCTGGCTCAGATGATAAATAAAAAGCCGGCCGCCTACCCTTTTATTGGGCAAGCAGCCGGCTTTTGACATTGATAGTAAGATGATTACAGACCCAGTGCGGTTAGGGCGCGTTCGGCGGCCAGTTGCTCCGCCTGTTTCTTTGAGAGGCCCATTCCCGTTGCCACCACAGCTTCATCAACGAACAGCGTGGCCGAAAACTCCATCACACCGCCCCCGCGTGGCTCGCCGGCCAACTCGTAGCGCACTACCTTGCCTTGCCGCTGTGCCCACTCGATGAGTTTGCTTTTGAAGTTGGACGTGGTTTCGGTCAACGACTTCACATCCACAAAGGGCTTAATCAGGCGGCTGAGCACAAATTTGCGGGCTACCTTATAGCCCTGGTCGAGGTAGACGGCGCCTACGAGTGCCTCCAGCGCGTTGCCGTTCACGGAGCGCGAGCGGGCCGCCCTACCCTGAGTGGCATCCAGCTGCACCAGCTTATCGAGGCCCAGCTTGAGGGCAAGCTGATTGAGGCTTTCGCGGTTGACGATGCGGCTGCGCATCTCCGTCAGGAAGCCTTCCTGCTCGTAGGGAAACTTACGAAACAGGTACTCGGCCACGATGGTCCCCAGCACGGCGTCGCCCAGAAACTCCAGGCGCTCGTTGCTCTGGTGCCTGCCTTGCTCCGGCTGCTGCCGCACCACTGAGGAGTGCGTAAATGCCAGCCGATATACGCGCACATTGTCGGGCGAGACGCCCGTCATCGTGGTAATGGCCTGCCGAAAGGCCCGGTCGTGCCCTAGCAACCGCCGAAAAAATCCAAATACAGGCAAGGGCTGACCGGGCCTCGGCATTAGTCGCGGAATTTACGGAAGACCACCGACGTATTGTGGCCGCCAAACCCGAACGTATTGCTCACGGCAATGTTCACCTCGCGTTTCTGCGCCTCGTTAAAGGTGAAGTTCAGCCGCGCATCCAGTTCCGGGTCGTCCGTGAAGTGATTAATAGTAGGCGGAATGATGCCGTGCTGAATGGCCAGAATGCTGGCTACGGCCTCAATACCACCCGCGCCGCCTAACAAGTGGCCGGTCATGCTTTTGGTGGAGGAGATGTTGAGGTTGTACGCGGCCTCACCAAACACCTTTTGAATAGCCTTGATTTCAGCGCCATCGCCCAGCGGCGTGCTGGTGCCGTGGGTGTTAATGTAGTCTACATCTTCCGGCGTGATGCCAGCATCACGCAGGGCGTTCTGCATCACCAGCACTACACCCTCGCCCGTAGGGTCAGGCGCCGTAATGTGGTAGGCATCCGAAGACAGGCCACCGCCAATGATTTCGGCGTATATTTTCGCGCCGCGGGCTTTCGCGTGTTCGTAGTCTTCTACTACCAGCGCGCCGCCGCCTTCGCCCAATACAAATCCGTCGCGGTCCTTATCATAAGGACGCGAGGCGGTAGCAGGGTCGTCGTTCCGCTCGCTCATGGCCTTCAGGGCATTAAAGCCCCCTACCCCGGCCTCGGTAATAGCCGCCTCCGAGCCGCCGGTTACGACCACATCGGCCATCCCCAAACGGATGTAATTGTAGGCCGATACGATGGAGTCGGACGAGGAAGCGCAAGCCGACGTGGTCACGAAGTTGGGGCCGCGGAAGCCGTTCTTGATAGAGATGTTGCCCGACGAGGAGTCAGCAATCATCTTCGGAATGAAGAACGGGTTGTAGCGCGGCGTGCCGTCGCCCTTGGCAAAGTTGAAAGATTCCTGCTGGAAGGTGGTGAGGCCACCGATGCCAGAGCCCCAAATCACGCCTACCCGATCTTTATTAACGCCACTCTCGTGCAAACCAGCGTCCTTAATGGCTTCATCGCTGGCAATCACACCAAATTGCGTGAAGAGGTCCATCTTCCTACCTTCCTTGCGGTCGAAGTAGTCGTCGGGGGTATAATTTTTCACTTCGCAGGCGAAGCGCGTTTTGAACTTGCTGGCGTCGAAACGGGTGATAGGCCCCGCGCCGCTCACGCCCTGCGCCAGGCCTTCCCAGTAGGCGGGGGCCGTGCTGCCAAGTGGGGTAATGGCCCCAATGCCGGTCACAACAACTCTCCGAAGAGACATAGGCTAAGGAAGAAACGAAAGAATAGGAAAGGGTGGGAAAAGCAAAACGGCCGGCGGCAAGCCGGCCGATGAGCTATAAGCCGTAAAAAGAAGTCGCGAACGACTACTTAGCGTGCTCCTCGAGGTAGCTGATTGCCTGCCCTACGGTAGCAATGTTTTCAGCCTGATCGTCGGGGATAGACACGTTAAACTCTTTTTCAAATTCCATGATCAACTCAACGGTATCGAGCGAGTCGGCGCCCAGATCGTTGGTGAAGCTAGCCTCTGGCGTTACTTCCGAAGCTTCTACACCTAGCTTATCGATGATAATGGCTTTTACTTTTTCTGCGATTTCAGACATTTCCGTGGGGGTTTGAGGAAAACTAGGCACAAATAACACCATCTTCGCTAACATTGTCAAACAAACCCGGTCTAATCTTACAGGTACAACATTATGGCCGGGCTGGTTCCAACGCGTTTAGCGCCTCCCTACTTTTGCTTGTTTTCCCTTGATACTCAGCCGATGAAAACCCTGACTCTCGACTTTGAATACGACTGCGACTTCGAGTTATTTGGCCTGGTTTCCTCTACCCGAGAGCATCGCCTGGCCTGGCTGCTGAATGCCGACCTGCGCCTGCGCTTGGTAAAACAGCAGGATATCATCTACGATTTGCTCAGCCGCGGTCGGCTGGTGATCAGCAATTATCTGCACACTACGCACACGTGCACGTTGCGCCTGTTTCGCAACCGCTCGGTGGCGCCCTCTACCCTCAAAAAGCCCTACCTCGCGCCCGATGTGCGGCAGTACGACTACCTACTACAAATCAGCAACGGCACGGGCACACTGGCGCCGGAGCAGGTGCTAGCACGCCTTACAGCGCTGGAAGACGTACAACATGTGTGTCAACTAGACCCCAACCAACTGGAATTCAAGGAGAATTTGTTTTTCTAACACACCCCTATCCTCTTGCCCTGGGGCAGAAGCCCTAGGTTCCGCTACCTTTGTAGCACTGTGCCTCGCACTCTACCTGTTTTTTCGTACCACCAGACATACCATTCTCTTCTTCTCTTGCATGGAACCACGTCCTCATTTCAATAAAACCAAGATTGTAGCCACCGTTGGTCCGGCTTCTGATACGTACGAGCGTTTGGGCGCCCTTATCCGTGAGGGTGTCAACGTGTTCCGCCTGAATTTCTCGCACGGTGAGCACGAAACGCACCTGAACGTTATTAATACGGTGCGTCGCTTGAACAAAGACCTGCGCACCAATGCGGGATTGTTGCAGGATTTGCAAGGGCCGAAAATCCGATTGGGCGAAGTAGAGGGCGGCAGCGTGGAAATCAAGGCCGGCGACAAGATTAAGCTGGTGTGTGGCGAAAAGGAAATCAGCACAGCGGAGCGCCTGAGCACGATCTACCTGGGCTTGGCCCGCGACGTGAAGCCCGGCGACGCAATTCTGATTGACGACGGCAAGATTGAGCTGCGCGTGCTGGCCACCGACCGCGAGAAAGAGGTAGACGTGGAAGTTATCTACGGCGGCACCGTGAAGCCCCGCAAAGGCATCAACCTCCCCGACTCCGACGTGTCGGCCCCGTCGATGACGGAGAAGGACATTGCCGACTTGAAGTTTGGCCTGGAAAACGACGTGGACTGGGTGGCCTTGTCGTTTGCGCGCCGCGCCGAGGACATTCGTTTTATTAAGTCGCTGATTGCCGAAGCCGGCAAGCAGACCCGCGTCATAGCCAAAATCGAAACGCCCGAGGGCCTGCGCAATGTCGACGAAATCATTGCCCTCACGGATGCCGTGATGGTAGCCCGCGGCGACCTGGGCGTGGAAATTGCCGGTGGTGAAGTACCGCTGGCGCAGAAAATGATTATTCAGAAGTGCAATAAGGCCGGCAAACCCGTGATTGTGGCTACCCAGATGATGGAGAGCATGATTACGGCCCCCCGCCCTACCCGCGCCGAAACCAACGACGTGGCCAACGCCGTGCTCGACGGTACCGACGCCGTGATGCTCTCCGCCGAAACCGCCGTGGGCGCCTACCCCATTGAGGTAATCCGGCAGATGGGGGCCATCATCCGGAGCGTGGAAAGCAAGTCGGAAACTATCTTCAACCATTGGGTGCCTATCGATTCCAACTCGCCCGGTTTTATGGTGGATAGTCTGTTGTCGGCGGCGGGCCACTTGGCCAAAAACACGGGTGCCAAGGCCATTACCGGCATGACGCACCGCGGCTATACCGCTTTCCAACTGTCGAAATACCGCCCTAAGGCCGATATCTTCATCTTCACCGACAGCCGCGAACTACTCACAGTCCTAAGCCTGGTGTGGGGGGTACGTTCATTCTACTACGACCGCATGAACAGCACCGACAGCACCATCGACGACCTCAAGAATATTCTGACCACTACCGGCCACCTGCAAAAAGGCGACGTGTTCATCAATACCGCCTCTATGCCGATTACGGAAAAAGGTAAGACCAACATGGTGAAGGTAAGCGTCGCTTAATCACGGATTCGCTCTGATTATAGCGGATTCCACGGATTTTTTGGACGATTATTACTGAAAGCGGCTGCCTACAATAGGCAGCCGCTTTTTATGTTGCTACCGCTTAGGTAGCCAGAACAATGATGCACGACATCAGCAAACCGTCCACAAAATCCGCTGTAATCCGTGGTTCAGACAAAAAGGCCCTGCGTTTGCACGCAGGGCCTTTTCTATTAAAAAGAGCAGGAACGCTGGAGAGAGTCGCCTTAGGCGGCCAGCGAGCTTACGAACTTAGCCAGGCTCGACTTATTGTTAGCGGCTTTGTTCTTGTGAATGATGTTCTTTTTAGCCAGCCGGTCCAGCATCGACGAAACCTTCTTCAGCTGCTCCTGTGCTTCGGATTGCACCGTGGTAGCGCGGAGTTTCTTGATAGCGGTACGGGTCGATTTAGCCTGATAACGGTTCAATACGCGCTTAGCTTCGTTGGAACGGATGCGCTTGAGGGCCGATTTGTGGTTTGCCATGGGGTTGAAATAGGTACGTTCTGCTCTGTTTCAGTTCAGTTGGGGTGGCAAAGGTACGGCTTTCGTTGGAATTAACAAACGACTAAGCCAGATTTGCGCACAGTCTGCTATTTTACGGGAATACATCAGATGGCACGAAACAACTTCCACGCTTCTGTGCTTGCTTGCTACCCTTCCTAAACTGCCATGCCTGTTATCGCTGAATCTCGTTACCGGCCACCATTTTACTTGTTCAATGGTCATTTACAAACCATTGTGCCCAGCCTGTGGCGCTCGGTGCCAGAGGTGCACTACCAGCGCGAGCGGGTAGAAACAGAAGATGGTGACTTTCTGGACCTCGACTGGTCGCGGCCGGCTGGCAACGCCCGCGACACGCTGGGCATTGTATCGCACGGACTGGAAGGTGACGCCTCGCGACCCTATGTGCGTGGCATGGTGCGAGCCTTGAACAACGCGGGATTCGACGCGCTGGCTTGGAACTACCGCAGCTGTAGCGGCGAGATGAACCGCCTGCTCCGCTCCTACCACCTCGGCGACACCGATGACCTGGATTTCGTGATTCGATACGCGCTGGCTACTGGCCGTTACCAACGTGTGTTTCTAACGGGTTTCTCAGCCGGTGGCAACGTGACGCTGAAGTACCTAGGTGAAAACCCCGAGCGTGTGCCACCGCAAGTGGCGCGGGCAGCCGTTTTCTCGGTACCTACCGATCTAAAAGCCAGCTCCTACCAGATTGCCCGGCCCGAAAACCGCGTGTATATGACGCGCTTCATGAAATCGTTGCGGGCTAAGATGCGACAGAAGGCCGAGTTGCTACCCGGCCAAGTGGATTTGGAGGGCATTGACTTACTGCGCGATTTCCCGGAGTTTGATGCCCGCTTTACGGCGCCCATGCACGGCTTTCAATCGGCCGACGAATACTACGAGACGGCCAGCTCTGGCCGCTACCTCAGCCATATCCGCATCCCTACCCTTCTCGTAAACGCCCAGAACGACCCTTTCCTGGCGCCTACCTGCTACCCTCGCGACGTAGCAGGGCGCAGCCAGTACGTATTCCTAGAAACGCCACCCGCTGGCGGCCACGTAGGCTTTGCCGAAGGCACTCCCGACGGGAAGTATTACTCTGAACGCCGGGCCGTAGAATTTCTGACGGCAGAAGTGCCGGGGTAGGAAAAGAGAAGTAGTGAGTAGTAAAACACGTGTGTCATCCTGAGCTTGCGAAGGATCTTATGCCAGTTGGACGACTATCATAACAACGAATCGTTTTTGTGTGATAAGGTCCTTCGCAAGCTCAGGATGACACACGTTTCTTTTAACTCACTACTCAACTCTTATGCCTTTTGACTCGGCACAAACACTACCTTCTTCGTTTCAAAGAACTCTTCGTTGAAGAAGTCGCTCAGATCTGTACTATGCGCTTTCAGGCCTGATTCGGCAATTTCTTCGGTTAGGTCGCCGCCTTTTAAGTAATAGAGGCCACTGTTGGCAGCGGCGTGAGGCTTGTAGCGGTGCGCAATCCAGGTATGGAAGGTAGCGAGGCGGGCCACGGCGCGGCTCACGATGTAGTCGTATTTGGTGTGTAGCTGCTCGGCACGAATTTGCTCGGCCGTGACGTTGGTGAGGTGCAGCGCCTCTGCCATTCCTTCTACCGCTCGAATCTTTTTGCCGATGCTGTCTACCAAGTGAAATTTCACCTCGGGAAACAAAATAGCCAACGGCAAGCCGGGCAGGCCACCGCCCGTACCCACATCCAGCACCGACGAGCCCGCCGGGAATTCTATGACCTTGGCAATACCCAACGAGTGCAGAAAATGGCGCTCGGCCAGGTTTTCCACGTCGGTGCGGGCAATGAGGTTCACGCGCTCATTCCAACCGCGAAACTCGGTTTCGAGCTGGCGGAACTGGTCACGCTGGTGGTCGGTGAGGGTAGGAAAGTAGTTGAAGAGGATGTCCATGGTGTGGGCAAAGATAGTGCAGCTACATAGTAACTACACTGTCATCCTGAGCGGAGCGAAGGACCTTCTCACGGTAGAACGACAAGCGTAGTAACGACTTGTTCTACCGTGAGAAGGTCCTTCGCTCCGCTCAGGATGACAGATGGTTTCAACCCAAACAAAAAGCCCCGACCGAGGCCAGGGCTTTTCAAATCAATCATCAACTTATCAAGAATCAGCACATTAGATAATGTGCTTCTTGTTCTTTACCATATCATAGAGCAGCTCGCGGGCACGGTGCAGTTGGGCTTTCACGGTGCCGAGGGGGGCTTTTAGCTCCTGCGCAATTTCCTCGTAGCTCAGCTCATCGAAGTAGCGCAGCGTAACAAGGCGCTGGTACTTATCGGGCAGGCGTGATACCACGTGCTGCATGATTTCGATTTTCTGATTTTTGATGGCGTTTTCGGCCGGATTGAGGTTGCCGTCGCGAAAATCGATGGTGATTTCGTCGCCATTGTCAATCTTGATGGCCGAGTCAATCGACATCGTTTTGATTTTATTCTTGCGAATAAAGTCGATGCAGTTGTTGGTGGCAATGCGGAACAGCCACGTGCTGAACGCATACTCGGGATTGAACTTGTGCAGATTGCGGAACGCCTTGGCAAAAGCCTCAATCGTAAGGTCTTCGGCGTCGTCGGCGTTGCGCACCATCTTCAAGACCACGTGATACACGGGTTTCTTGTAGATCTGCATCAGCTCAGCGTAAGCCTTTTCGTCGCCTTGCTCTACGGCGGCACGAATCAGCTTGAAATCGTGCTTGGCTTTGGCGGAGAACTGTTTTTGTATTTCCTGATTGTTTACTTCCATCGGAGCGTGCGGTGAAGGAACAGCGAGATTCCCAGGGCTAGATAGTAGAAAGAATAGATGGCGTCGAGCAAAGGCAACAGCGCCGGGGGTAGGCGGTCATCAAGGCGGCGACCCAATTGGTGATAGGTCAGAAACATGATACCGGTCCGTAACGACCATAAGACAGCCAAAGGTATCCAATCGGGGCGGGAAAATAACAGTCCAAATGCAGTGAAATAAAAAAGCAGATTAGTACCAATAAAGTTTCCTACTCGCCATCTATCGGCGAAACGGTAGCGCTTACCCGCCGACAAATGCCGACGTTTTTGTCGCCACCAAGCGCCCCACTGTGCAGCTGGCTCACTGAGGGTATGGGCGCTGGGTTCGGCCACTACGGCCACCCGGGCGCCCTGGGCCACGGCATCCTGCACCAGCAGGTCGTCGTCGCCGCTCAGGCTGCGAATGTGAGATGCAAACCCTTTGGTGGAGCGGAAGGTTTGCTGCGTGTAGGCCAAGTTGCGGCCCACGCCCATGTAGGGCTTACCACGCCAGGCAAACGACAAATACTGTGCTCCGGTGACTAAGGTTTCAAAACGGATCAGCTTATTAAGCAGGCCCGGCGCAGGCGTGTAGGCAGAGTAGCCCAGCACCATGTCGGCGGGTTGGGCAAAGCCGCGTTGCATCAGCCTGAGCCACTGATTGGTAGCGGGTATACAATCGGCATCGGTGAACACCAGGCGCGGGTAGCGGGCGGTTTTGATGCCTAGGGTAAGCGCATATTTTTTGGGCGACAGGCCATCGGGGGTGCGGCGCACTTCTACCAGCCGCACGTGGGGGTAGTACTGCGCGAGTTGCTGCACATAGAGGTAGGTCTCGTCGCTGGAACGGTCATCGACGAGAATGATTTCGAAGCCGGCGGGGTAGTCCTGCTGGAGCAGCAACGGCATCAACTGGCGCAGATTGTCTAACTCGTTGCGGGCGCAGATGAGAATGGAAACGGGCTCTTCATCGGGGCCGGGTGCGTCGGCTGCCGGCTCGGGTGGCCGGTTGGCGAAGGGTAGGAAATAGTAAGCGAAGTAGAACAGCTGCACCAGCACACACGCCAGCAGCAGCCATACCAGCGGGGAAAAAGGAAGTGGCAACACAGCAAACAGGATAAGCAGGCAAAAGTAGGCATTAGTTACCTTTGTAAATTCCTACCGTACATTTCTCGCAGAGATTCGCGGAGGTAGGGGCCGAGGTTCGCAGTGTCGTTCTCACAAACACACTGCGAACCTCGGCCCCTACCTCCGCGAATCTCTGCGAGAAAGGCTCTTGCTTATATGACTTTCGATTTAGTTGCCCAGGACCCGCAGTCCAAAGCCCGCGCTGGTGTAGTGCACACCGCGCACGGTGCTATTCAAACGCCCATTTTCATGCCCGTGGGCACAGCCGGCACCGTGAAAGCTGTGCAGCAGCGCGACCTGAAGGACGACATCAAGGCGCAGATCATCCTCGGCAACACCTACCACCTCTACCTGCGCCCCGGCCTAGACGTGCTGCGCCAAGCCGGCGGCCTGCACAAGTTCAACGGCTGGGACCGACCCATTCTCACTGACTCGGGTGGCTACCAAGTCTACTCGCTAAGCGGCACGCGCAAGATCAAGGAAGAGGGCGTGAAGTTTCGCTCCCACATCGACGGCTCGCAGCACCTGTTTTCGCCCGAGGGCGTGATGGACATTCAGCGCACCATTGGGGCCGATATTATGATGGCCTTCGACGAGTGCACGCCCTGGCCCTGCGAGTACGACTACGCCGCCCGCTCCCTCGACATGACCCACCGTTGGCTGAAACGCTGCATCGAGCGTTTCGACAGCACCGAGGGCCACTACGGTTACGACCAAACGCTGTTCCCCATTGTGCAGGGTAGCACGTTCAAGGATTTGCGGGTGAAGTCGGCGGAGTTTGTGGCCGAGCAGCAGCGCGAAGGCAACGCCATTGGCGGCCTGAGCGTGGGCGAGCCCGCCGAGCTGATGTACGAAATGACCGAGTTGGTCTGCGACATCCTACCCCAAGACAAGCCACGCTACCTGATGGGGGTAGGCACGCCGGCCAATATTCTGGAGAATATAGCGTTGGGCGTAGATATGTTTGACTGTGTGATGCCGACCCGTAATGCCCGCAACGGCATGCTGTTCACCACGCAGGGTATCATGAATATCACCAACAAGAAATGGGCTACCGACTTCGAGCCGATTGACCGTGAACTAGGTGGCTACGTCAGTACGTTTTACTCACGCAGCTACGTGCGCCATCTGTTTCAGAGTCAGGAAATGCTCGGCCCGCAAATTGCCTCTATCCATAACCTCAGCTTCTACCTGTGGCTGGTAGGCCAGGCGCGGGAGCAAATCTTGGCCGGCACCTTCCGCGAGTGGAAGGACAAGATGGTGAAGCAGGTGATGACACGCTTATAGCAAGCTATTAGCTGATGGCTGATAGCTGTTAGCTTATTTATTCTATACAGAAGGCTAATAGCTAACAGCTATTAGCTATCAGCTAAATTCATGCGGCTACTCGATAAATACATCATCCAGAAATTCCTCACGGCGTTCGTGTTCACGGTGCTATTGCTGGTGAGCGTGATTTGCGTGGTGGATTTCACGGAGAAGAACGACAAGTTTATTCAGCATAATCTGCCTGCGAAGAAGATTATGCTGGATTACTACGTCAACCTGTTTCCCTATTTCGCCAATCTGCTGTCGCCCATCACGGTGTTTATTGCGGTGGTGTTTGTGACGGCGCGGCTGGCCGAGCGCACCGAAATTGTGGCCATGCTGGCCAGCGGTATGAGCTTCAACCGGCTATTGCTACCCTACCTGGTGGGTGGGGCCATTATTGGCGGGGCCACGTTTGGGCTGATTGGTTGGGTGATTCCGGTGGCCAACAAAACCCGCGTCAATTTCGAGCGGCTGTACGTGAAGCGGCCGTATCACTTTAGTGCCCGCAACGTGCACATGAAGGTAGGCGAGCGGAGCTACGCTTATATGGAGAGCTACGACAACACCAGCAACATCGGCTACCACTTTGCCCTAGAAACCATTGATGGCACCAAGCTACGCCGCCGCCTCACGGCTGATGCTATCAGCTGGGACTCTACCAAGCACGTGTGGCACCTCTCGCCGCAGCTGGTGCGCACCATCGATGGGCAGCAGGAAAACTTGCTCACCATCCCCGCCCGCGACACCACGCTCAACCTCTACCCCAAGGACTTCGCCAGTAAATACCGCCTGGCCGAAACCATGACGCTGCCCGAACTGAACGAGTTTATTCAGCAGAAAATAGACCGCGGCGCTGACGATACCCAGCAATACCTCAGCGAAAAATACGAGCGGTATTCTTACCCCTTTGCCATCGTCATCCTCACGGCTATCGGCGTGATTCTGAGCTCGCGCAAGTCGCGGGCCGGGGTAGGTGGGCAAATTGCGTTGGGCTTCGTGCTAGCTTTCTTGTTTATCATTTTCGTGATTCTGGGCCGCAACCTGGCCAGCGTGGGCGACATGCACCCCATGCTAGCCGCTTGGATGCCTAGTATCGTTTTCTCCTGCATCGGCGCCGGCCTCTACCGGTTTGTACCGCGCTAACGAGCGACTGAGTGGATGAGTGAATAAGTAATTGTTCTCACTGCCACATTTCACACACTTAAAACAATCACTCAGTCACTCACCCACTTTTATGTTAAAAGATTACCTGCGGCTGCATTTTATTGTGTTGCTCTGGGGCTTCACGGCCATTTTGGGCAAACTGATTTCGTTGCCGCCGGTGGAGTTGGTATTCTGGCGCACGTTGCTGGCCAGCATAGGGCTGCTGGGGTTGCTGCTGATGCGCCGGCAGTCGTGGCGGATAGGTGCGGCCGACACGGCGCGGCTATTAGGAGTAGGCACGCTGGTGGCGGCGCACTGGATTACCTTTTTCCTGGCGGCGCGGCTGTCGTCGGTGAGTGTGTGCCTAGCGGGCCTGGCCACGCTGGCGCTATGGACCTCGTTGCTGGAGCCACTGATTCTGTGGCGGCCGGTGCGTTTCTACGAGGTAGGGCTGGGCTTGCTGACGATGGTAGGGCTCTATATTGTGTCGCAAGCTGAGCTGAACCAGTTATTGGGGCTGAGCGTGGCCATTGTATCGGCGGGGCTGTCGGCGCTGTTTAGCGTGCTCAACTCCAAGTTTGTGAAGCGGCATACGCCTACCCAGCTCACCTTTTATGAGATGACCGGGGCCTGCCTGAGCATCTTATTATTCCTACCCTTCTACAGCCGCTATTTCACCAACGGCGCGGGCTTACACTTGTCTCTGCACGGCAACGATTGGTGGCTATTGCTAGTGCTGGCGGGCGTGTGCACGGTATATGCTTTCTCAGCCTCTGTGGAACTGATGAAGCGCATTTCGGCCTTCGTAGTCAACCTCACCATCAATCTGGAGCCCGTGTATGGCATTTTGCTGGCCGTGTATTTTTTCCATGAGAAGATGTCGGCCGGTTTCTACGTGGGCACGGCCATCATCCTGTTCAGCGTCCTAATTCATCCGGTGCTGGACCAGTGGAACAAGCGTCGCCAGCGCCAGCCCGCCGCGGCGGAAGTACTGGTGTAGGGGCGCCTTGCAGGCGACCATCATTGCTCCTGTTTCCTACCGATTGAGATTACCGCTGCACGCGAGATTTCTCACTCCGTTCAAAATAACCGGCTATCAGCGAGAAATAAGCACCAGCGTCAGCAACGACGGGCGCCTGCAAAGCGCCCCTACAGCCGGCCGTGCCACGTGGTATACTCTGTGGGCCACTTCAACGCGGGGGTTTCTTCTCTACCTGCAAACAACCCATACACCGCCGAGCCTGAGCCCGACAAGCTGGCGTAGGTAGCGCCCGCATCATACAGTTGCTGCTTGATGCTGCCCAGCACTGGGTACACCGGCGTGAGGGCATCCTCAAAATCATTGCTGATGGTATGGCGCCACGTCTCCATAGGTTGCGGAAGCGCCTCGCGCAAGTCGTGACGGGGCGTAGCGGGCACCACGCGGGCGTAAGCTTCGGCAGTGCTGATGTGCAGGTTAGGGTAGACCACTACGCAGGGCGTACCGGTCAGATTGAGGTCGATGGGCTGAAACACGTCGCCTTTCTCGTGAGCAAAAACGGGTTTGTTTTCGATGAAAAAGGCGCAATCGGAGCCCAGGCGGCGGGCGTAGCCAACAAGTGTTTCGGTGGAAAGCTGTAGGCTGAACAGGTCATTCAGGGCCCGCAACGCAAACGCCGCGTCGGCCGAGCCGCCGCCTAGCCCGGCCCCAATGGGTACCACTTTGTGCAGGTGCAATTGCGTGGGCGGCAAGTCGAAATCGGCTTTCAGCAGCTCATAGGCCCGCAGGCAGAGGTTGGTGGCCGGGTCG
Source organism: Hymenobacter sp. NBH84 (assembly GCF_014217645.1). Taxonomy (NCBI): domain Bacteria; kingdom Pseudomonadati; phylum Bacteroidota; class Cytophagia; order Cytophagales; family Hymenobacteraceae; genus Hymenobacter; species Hymenobacter sp. NBH84. The sequence continues at coordinate 388,038 of NZ_CP043644.1, read as the reverse complement.
CCGGGAATGGGCAAGCCAGTGAGCGTGAGCGTGGTTTCTGGGGCGGGTAGAGCTTCTAGGGCATCGGTCCAGGGCAAGGGTAGAAACACCGATTCAAGGTTGCGGAAGCCGTCGGGTCGCTGGCCGGTAACGTAGAGGCCAAGGTTGAGCTTGGCGTTGGGAAAAACAAGCATGTGGAGGCGCCTTGCAGGCGCCCGGTGCCAGGGCGCCCGTTGGTACATAAACGGCTACACCACCGGCGCAGCCCGCGGCGAAGCTACGGCTTCTCCGTCACAGAAACCGTATTTTTGCGGCACGCATGGCCCACCTCCCTACCCCAGCTTCTTGGTATACCCGCCGCGGCAAGCGCCTGCTGGATGTTTTGCTGGCGGCGCCGCTGGTGGTGCTTACGGCCCCGCTGCTGCTCGGCACCGCTGCACTGCTGGCTGTACAAAATCAGGGGCGCGTGTTATTCCGGCAGCAGCGCCCCGGCTTCGATGGGCAGCTGTTCACGCTGTACAAGCTACAAACCATGACTGAGGCCCGCGACGCCTACGGCCACCTCCTACCCGATGCCGAGCGCCTACCCCGCCTTGGCCGCTGGGTGCGCGCCACCTCCCTCGACGAATTGCCGCAACTCTGGAACGTGCTGCGCGGCGACCTGAGCCTGGTAGGCCCGCGCCCCTTGCTGATGCAATACCTGCCACTGTACTCGCCCGAGCAGACGCGGCGTCACCACGTACGGCCGGGCATCACGGGCTGGGCACAGGTAAACGGCCGCAACGCCATCAGTTGGGAAGAAAAATTCCGGTATGATGTGTGGTACGTGGACCACCTAAGCTTAGGGCTGGATCTGCAAATTCTGCTACGCACGGTTAAGCGGGTACTCGGTGCGCAGGGCATCACCGCCGCTGGCCAGGCCACTACCACTGCTTTCACTGGCTCGCCCCCACCCACTACTTTATGAGCGAAATTCTTACACCGTCCCCGCTATTTCCCCTGGTCATTTTCGGTGCGGGCGGCCTGGGCCGCGAGGTGCTGGTACTGGTGCGCCAGCTCAACGAGGTGCGGCCTACCTGGGACCTGCGCGGCTTCTACGACGACCAGCCGCCCACCACCCCTACCCTGCACGACCTACCTTACCTCGGCACCGCTGCCGACCTCAATGCTACCCCTGAGCCCCTAGCCGTGGCCGTGGCCGTGGGCAGCAGCCGCAGCCGAGCCGCTATTGTGGCCCGGCTTACCTCGCCCCTTCTGTCGTTTCCTACCCTCATTCACCCTAGCGTAGCCTGCCAGTCCTACCAGCGTCTGCGCTTTGGGGCGGGCTGCATCATCACCCACGGCTGCATTCTAACAACGGATATTCAGTTAGGAAACTACGTGCTGCTCAACTTGGGCTGCACGGTAGGCCACGATGCCGTGCTGGAAGATTTTTGCTCCTTGATGCCCCACGCCAACGTGGGTGGCGAAGCGCACCTGGGCGCGGGGGTGTATCTGGGCACCAATGCCACGGTGCTCAACCAAGTGACGGTAGGGGCGCACACGACCCTGGGCGCGGGCGCCGTGGCCGTCCGCGACCTGCCGGCCCACTGCACGGCCGTGGGCGTGCCGGCCGCTGTTATAAAACAACATAAGGCCGTATAAATTGCGACATCACGGCATTTTAGCCGTTCCTGCGTACCTTCCCCGCCTTGCTATCACCTTCCGCTTTTCATGCGCAGCCAGGATTACGACCGAATTTACCTTTCGCCCCCACACCTGGGCCGCCACGAACTGAATTATCTGCATAAGGCTATTGAAGACAACTGGGTAGCCCCGGTTGGTCCCAACCTCACGGGCTTTGAGCAGGACATTTGTCAATACACTGGCGCGGCGCACGCGGTGGCGCTTACCTCGGGCACAGCCGCTATCCACCTGGGTTTGCAACTGTTAGGGGTAGGTCCGGGCGACGAAGTGCTGTGCCCGTCGTTCACCTTCGTGGCCACGGCCAACCCCATTCTATACCTAGGTGCCACGCCGGTGTTTGTGGATAGTGAGCCTACCACCTGGAACATTGACCCTACCCTACTGCGCACGGCCATCGAAGATCGATTGCGCCTGGGCCGCAAGCCCAAAGCACTCATCCTGGTGCACCTCTATGGCATGCCCGCTCAGCTTACGGAGGTGCTAGCTATAGCCGCCGAATATGCTATTCCAGTGCTGGAAGACGCCGCCGAAGCCCTTGGCTCACGCTACCAGGGTAGGCTGTTGGGCACGTTTGGCGACGTGGGTCTTTTCTCGTTTAATGGCAATAAGATTCTGACTACCAGCGGGGGCGGCGTGCTGGTGACCAACAACGCCAACCACGCCCGCCGGGCGCTGCACTTGGCCACTCAAGCCAAAGACCCTGCGGCCCACTACCAGCATTCGGAGGTTGGTTACAACTACCGCCTCAGCAACCTGTTGGCCGGTATCGGACGCGGGCAGATGGAGCTAATCGAAGACCGCGTAAAGAAGCGCCGCGAAATATTTGCTTGGTACCAAGACAAGCTGCGTGAGTTACTGGGCCTGAGCTTTGTGCCCACCGAGCCCGCAGGCGGCCGCAGCAACCGCTGGCTCACTACCGTGCTTCTCGACCCGGCTACCGCTCCGGTCACGCCCGAGCAGTTGCGCCAACACCTCGAAACGCGTAATATCGAGAGCCGGCCGCTCTGGAAGCCACTGCACCTGCAACCACTTTTTGCCGGAGCACCCATGTACGGCGGCACCGTCTGCGCCGATTTGTTTGCCCGCGGCTTGTGCCTACCCTCCGGCTCCTCTCTAACCGATGAGGATCTGGTCCGCGTGGTAGAGGCCGTGCGCGAAGTTTTGCCCGCCGCTTCTTAGGCCTTTATCGGCAGTTGGAAGGAAATCTGGCTGGCTTCGCCGGGCGAATTACCTATTTTGCGCTTTCTGTCGATTTATCCTCTGACCTTCATGGCTGACGAAGCCCCCATTCCCCAGGCCTCCCCCGTACCGGCGCCACCCGTTGCCCTGCCCGTCGCTCCTACCCTCACGCCGCAAGCCAGACTACGCAACTTCGCTTTGGTGGTGTTGGGCATTCTTTCGGCGGGTATGGGGCTTAAAGGCTTTCTGCTATCCAGCCACCTCATCGATGGGGGTGTAACAGGCATTTCCATGCTCTTGTCCAACGTGACGGGCATACCGCTGGCGGGCTTGCTGCCGCTTATCAACCTGCCCTTTCTGATTTTGGGCTACCGCCAGGTAGGGCTGCAATTTGCCATCAAAAGCGCAGCCGCTATTGCGGGTTTGGCAATATGCCTGGCTGTGGTCCACTTCCCCGACGTCACCCACGATGTACTCCTAACTTCCGTGTTTGGTGGCGTGTTCATCGGCGCGGGCATCGGCCTGGCCATGCGCGGCGGCGCCGTTCTCGACGGCACCGAAATAGCGGCCCTACTCATCAGCAAATACACGCCCCTGCTCAAGGTCAGCGACGTTATTCTGATTCTGAACATCTTTATCTTCAGCGTGGCCGCCTTCGTGCTTAGTGTCGATGTGGCCTTATATTCTATTCTGACCTACGTAGCGGCCTCCAACTCCCTCGACTTTTTGCTTAACGGTATTGAGCAGTACACGGGCGTTACCATTATTTCCGCTGAGTTCAGCGAGCAGATTCGGCAAGCCATTACGGAGAAGCTTGGCCGGGGTGTCACCATGTACCAGGGCAAGCGTGGCTTCGGCAAGCGCGGCGCTCAGAACATCGATATGGATATCGTTTTCACCGTTGTCACGCGTTTAGAAATTCCGCAGCTCCGCGCTGAAGTTCGCAGCATCGACCCCAAAGCCTTTGTCATACAGTATCGAATTGATGACACGGAAGGCGGTATGGTGAAGAAAAGACCACTACATTAAATACCGTAAGAATAAACTGAAAGCCCCCGCAATGGCATATTGCGGGGGCTTTCAGTTTATAAAAAGCTGTATTATCTATCCTAATTGTGTAGAATACTGCCCTGATAAGGTACATAAAGTTCACTAGGTAGTATATAACGTACAAAAGACTAAATACTCAGTATAAAACACTACCCGCCAGATAGTGCTTGCTGTAGATCAGCCAGCAGTTCATTTACCGGCTCAATTCCCACAGACAGCCGCACCAAGCCCGTTGTAATGCCTAGCTCGATGCGTTGCTCTGGCGTCAGGGCGCGGTGCGAGGTGCCGGCAGGATAGGAAAGTGACGAATCTACCCCCGCTAGCGAAGGCGCAAACGGAAACCGTTGGCTGCGTTGCATCACCCGGTTCACCACTTCATCTTCATCAGCCAACAAAAACGATAGCATTCCGCCGAATAACCCACGGCCTTGCGCCGCGGCCAGCTGGTGCTGCGGGTGGGTAGGAAGACCAGGATAATACACCGCCCGCACGTTGGGCTGCTGCGCCAGCATATCGGCAATCTGCACGGCGTTGCGTGAATGCGCTTCCACACGCAAGCGCAATGTTTTGAGGCCCCGCACGGCCAGCCAGCTTTCCATCGGGCTCAGCGTGAGGCCAAACGTGACGCCGATTTGCTTGAGGCGCGCCGCATCTTCCTCGGTGCGCACTACCACGGCGCCGGCTGTCACATCGGAGTGGCCCGCCAGGTATTTCGTAACGCTGTGCACGGCTAAGTCAGCGCCGAGAGCCAGCACCTGCGTGAGCACAGGGGTAGCAAACGTATTATCGACTACCAATTTCAACCCATGCGCGTGGCAGGCCGCGGCCGCAGCCTGCACGTCTACCACCCGTAGCAACGGATTGCTGATAGTTTCGCAGAGTAGCAGTTTGGTGCGCGGTTGCAGGTAGGGCTGCAAGTCGCCCGTCAGATCGGCAAATGGCACGTATGTGACGCTGATGCCCAAGCGGCTCAGCTCCTGGTTCAGCAGCGACGACGAGCCCCCGTAGATATCCTGGGCACACAACACATGGTCGCCGGCCTGACAGTAGCACAGCATGGCCGCAAAGATGGCCGCCATGCCCGAGCCCGTAGCTACGGCGCCCGCGCCGGTTTCCAGCTTGTTTACGGCATCGGCTAACTCGTCGGAATTGGGATTGCCGTTGCGCGAATACATATAACGGCTCCCCGGCTCCCCGAAATACAGTTCTAGTTCGTTCAAATCGTCGAACTTAAAAACGGAAGTCTGGTAGATTGGGGTGATTTTGGGATGAATTTCCATCGAATACAGCAAGCATGGTTCGCGGCACAAGCTACGGCTTACGACACAAAAAAAGGTCTTCCTCTACAGAGAAAGACCTTTTTTAGGAAAATCAGGAGCGTGAAAGCTATGCCTTAATCGACTCAGCCAACACAATTACGTTGTTGCGCAGTACTTCCACCACGCCACCATCAATGTTGAACGACTCACGGCCGCTGGTACCGTTGATCGTCACCGCACCGGTTTTCAGCGCCGAAATCAGCGGGGCGTGGTTGTTCAGCACTTCAAACAGCCCGTCGATGCCGGGAAACTGCGCCGAGGTTACTTCGCCTTCAAACACCTTACGGTCCGGCGTGATGATTTCTAAATGCATATTCTTTGAGCTATTAGCTGTTAGCTGATGGCTGTTGGCTGATGGCCAGACTACAGCCCGAAGACTAGCAGCCAATGGCCATCAGCTAACAGCTCAAAAGGAATTACTTCGCTTCGGCAATCAGTCGCTCACCTTTAGCTACAGCATCTTCGATGTTGCCTACCAAGTTGAAAGCAGCCTCGGGCAGGTGGTCATACTTGCCGTCGATGATTTCGTTGAAGCCTTTGATGGTGTCCTTGATGTCAACTAGCACGCCTTTCAAACCCGTGAACTGCTCAGCCACGAAGAAGGGCTGCGACAGGAAACGCTGCACACGACGGGCACGCGTTACCACCTGCTTGTCCTCCTCCGACAGCTCGTCCATACCCAGGATAGCAATGATATCTTGCAGTTCCTTGTAGCGCTGGAGCAGCTCTTTCACGCGCTGGGCGGTGTTGTAGTGCTCGTCGCCGAGGATAGTAGCGTCCAGAATGCGCGAGGTAGAGTCCAGTGGGTCCACAGCAGGGTAGATGCCCAGCTCGGCAATCTTACGCGACAATACCGTGGTAGCGTCCAAGTGAGCAAAGGTGTTGGCCGGAGCCGGGTCCGTCAAGTCATCGGCAGGTACATATACGGCCTGTACCGACGTAATGGAACCACGCTTGGTGGAGGTGATACGCTCCTGCATGGCACCCATTTCGGTAGCCAGGGTAGGCTGGTAACCTACGGCCGAAGGCATACGGCCCAACAGAGCCGATACTTCCGAACCCGCCTGCGTGAAGCGGAAAATGTTGTCGATAAAGAACAGGATGTCACGACCAGCGCCGGTGCCGTCGCCGTCACGGAAGCTCTCGGCAATGGTCAGACCCGACAGGGCCACGCGGGCGCGGGCTCCGGGAGGCTCGTTCATCTGGCCGAACACGAGGGTAGCCTGCGACTTTTCCATCTCCGCCATGTCTACTTTGGAGAGGTCCCAGCCGCCTTCTTCCATCGAGTGCTTGAACTCCTCACCGTAGCGAATGATGTTGGCCTCGATGAATTCACGCAACAAGTCATTGCCTTCGCGGGTACGCTCACCCACACCGGCAAACACCGACAGACCCGAGTAGGCCTTGGCCACGTTGTTGATCAGCTCCTGAATCAGTACGGTTTTGCCTACCCCGGCACCGCCGAACAAACCAATCTTGCCACCCTTTACATAAGGAGCAAGCAGGTCAATTACTTTGATACCAGTGAAGAATACCTCCGACGACGTAGCCAGGTCCTCGAACGCGGGAGCGTGGCGGTGAATAGAGAGGCCACCCGTGCTCTGCGGCTGCGGAATGCCGTCGATGGCCTGGCCGATTACGTTAAACAAGCGGCCTTTCACGCCGTCACCGGTGGGCATGGAGATAGGAGCGCCCAGGTCGCGCACTTCTGCGCCGCGGGTCAGGCCCTCCGTCGAGTCCATGGCAATGGTACGTACCCGGTCTTCCCCCAAGTGCTGCTGGCACTCCAGTACCACAACTTGGCCATTATCCTTCGTTACTTCGAGGGCATCCAAGATATTAGGCAGCTTAGCGCCTTCACCCGCGAAGCTCACGTCCACAACGGGACCAATGACTTGGGTGATTTTACCGATATTCGCCATGCGGTTCTTATTATATGTAGGGGGGTGCAACGTTTTCAGGCCGCAAAACTACGGCAAAATCGTTGCTTTGCCAAGTCTACTTGTATAGAGAGCCTGAGAAATTTTCAGCTTTTTACTGGAAACGTCACACTCTGAAAATCAAGGTTTCAGCACCCATTACCGGCAAAAAAAGGGCATTTGAAACGAGTTGGTCGAAAAAAATATTTGCCCGAAAGTTTGCCTTGAATTCTAACAGTAGTACATTTGCACACCCAAACGGCACACCCCGTTGGGAATTACAAATTGTCCGATGGTGTAACTGGCAACACGCTTGATTTTGATTCAAGAAAGTCCAGGTTCGAGCCCTGGTCGGACAACTGCTCAACTACCGCGAAAGGCGCTGCATCTTCCTCTTCAGGAAGGCAGCGCCTTTCGCTTTTTCTTGTTTTTCCGGGGCGTTGGCTTTATTCGGGCCAGCGCTTGGTGCTTTCTGCTCGCTGGCCGTTCTTTGTCGTCTTCTCCAATACACCTACCTCTTTCTCATGGCACAACAGGTTAAAATCTTTACGGGCAACGCATCGCACGAACTCGGTGAGCAGATAGCGGCCGCCTACGGTATTCCGCTGGGCGACCTTAGCATCCAGCGCTTCGCCGATGCGGAACTGGGGCCGAGCTTCAACGAAAGCGTGCGCGGCTGCGCGGTTTTCCTGATTCAGAGCACCAACCCACCCGCCGAGAACCTGATGGAGCTGGCCCTGATGGTAGACGCCGCCAAACGCGCTTCGGCCTATAAAGTGAACGTGGTGATGCCCTATATGGGTTACGCCCGCCAGGACCGCAAAGACAAACCGCGCGTAAGCATTGGGGCCAAAGTGGTAGCCAACATCATACAAAGCGTAGGCGCCGACCGCCTCATGACCTGCGACCTGCACGCAGGCCAGATTCAGGGTTTCTTTGATATTCCGGTAGACCATCTCGACGGCGCCGCCGTGACGGTTCCTTACATCAAGTCGATGAATCTTGATAACCTGCTGTTTGCCTCGCCCGATGTAGGTGGCGTAGTACGTACGCGGGCTTATGCCAAACGCTTTGGGGCCGAGATTGTAGTGTGCGACAAAATGCGCCTGCGGGCCAACGAAATTGCTTCGATGCAGGTAATCGGCGACGTGGCCGGCCACAACGTGGTTTTGGTAGACGACATCGTGGATACGGCCGGTACTATTTGCAAAGCCGCCGAGCTGCTGATGGAGCGCGGCGCCAAATCGGTACGCGCCGTGATTACCCACCCCCTACTCAGCGGCCCCGCCCACGACCGAATCCGCAACTCGGCCCTGGAAGAGTTGATTATCACGGACACCATTCCGCTGCGCGAAGAGAACAGCAAAATCAAGGTCGTGTCGGTGGCGGGGCTGTTTGCCCAGGCCATCCACAACGTCGTTAGTCACGAGTCGATTAGCTCGCTGTTTATTTAAAATCTTCTGTCATCCTGAACGCAGTGAAGGACCTTATGCTGCTAGAACGACTCGTTGTTACGAACATCGTTCTAGCAGCATAAGGTCCTTCACTGCGTTCAGGATGACAGATGTTTATTACATCTTCTCCTTACCTGTCGGCAACACTTCCACATCCAGGAAACTGTCGCCGTACACGGTGTGCGTGGCTTTCACGTAGTCGCTGGCGTCGGCTTTATAGGGGTTCGCCACAAACTTCTGCGGGTTGCGGGCAATGAACGGGAACCACGTGCTCTGCACCTGCACCATGATGCGGTGGCCCTTTTTAAAGGTATGCAGCACGTCCTGCAACCGGAAATCCACCTCGGTTTTCTGGTTGGCTACCATCGGTTCGGGCTTCTCGAAGCTGTTGCGGAAGCGGGCGGGCATCACTTCAGAGCGCACCATCTGCCAATAGTTGCTGAGCATGATGTTTTTGTTGGGCATGTAGTCGTTGTTGGCTTCATCGGCCGGGTACACGTCGATGAGCTTCACTACCCAGTCGGCGTCGGTGCTGGTGGTGGCCACTTGCAGCTTGGCCATAATTTCGCCGCCCAAGGTCACGTCTTCGGTCAATACGTCGGTCTGGAATACCACCACATCGGGGCGACGGCCGGCGAAGCGCTGGTCTTCGCTCATGTAGTTGTGCGGGGTGAAGCCCATCGTGGTGGTCAGGTCCTCGGTGTAGGGCACCGGCTTCAGCGGGTCGCTGAGGAAGGTAGTAGTGCCGGGCGTGGCGGCAGGCTGCTGTGCGAGCTTGCCATCGGCGGCCAGATAAAGCTTCTGGTGGGTAGCGTTGGAAGCGGGCCATTTGGCAAACGTTTCCCACTGCTTCTTGCCCGTGTCAAACATGTACGCTTCGGGTAGGCCGGAGTTCTTGCCGCCGTCTTCTTTCAGAAAGTGACGAAAAAATTTGGCCTCGATATTCTTCTGGTAAAACGTAGCGATGCTGTCCCCAAAATACACGTTGCTGTGCATGGTGTGGCCGGTTTCGCGGCTCCAGCGCCCGTGCCCAAACGGCCCCATCACGATGGTGTTGTAGGCGTTGGGGTTCTTCTTTTCGATAGTCTTATAAATGGTGAGTGGCCCGCGCAAATCCTCGGCGTCGAACCAGCCGCCCACGGTCATTACGGCCGGTTTGATGCCGGACTTGTAGTGCTCAGGTAGGCCGCGCTTCTGCCAGAACTCGTCGTAGTTGGGGTGGTTGATGGTTTCCTGCCAGAAGAAGTTGTTGGCGTAGTACTGGTCGGCATTTTTCAGCGGGCCAAGGTCCAGCAGAAACTGGTAACCGTCTTTGGTATTCGGCTTGATGGTTTGGGCGCCGTACCAGGCCCGGCTAGTGGTATCCTGCTTCTGCACCCCAAACACCGGGAAGGTGAAGATGTACGATTCCAGAAACGCGCCGTTGTGGTGAAAATCGTCGAAGAAGAAATCCGAAACGGGTGCCTGCGGCGAGGACGCTTTCAGCGCGGGATGGTCCGACAGGATGCCGGCCGCCGTGTAGAAACCGGGGTAGGAAATGCCCCATTGCCCTACCCTACCGTTGTTGTTGGCCGCTTTCTTGGTCAGCCACTCAATGGTATCATAGGTATCAGAACCTTCATCGACGTCCTTTTTGCCCTTCTTGTTGTCGATAACAGGCGTCATGTTGGTCCAGGTGCCTTCGCTCTTGTAGCGCCCGCGCACGTCCTGATACACAAAGATGTAGCCCTCCTTCATCATCGTTTCCGATGGACCTAAGCGCGCCGGGTATTTGCCTTCGCCGTAGGGCGCGATGCTGTAGCAGGTGCGCTGCATCATCATGGGGTACTTGTGCTGCTTAGAGGCATCCTTGGGCATGTAGATGGCCGTAAACAGCTTGGTGCCATCGCGCATCGGGATGTACACTTCCTGCTTGGTATAGTGTGCTTTGGCGTAGCTATCGGCTTGCTGAGCCAGCGCCGGGGCGCCACACCACACCAGCATGCTTAGCATAACTGCTTGTTTCATGGGAGAGGGAATAAAATGAGTGCCTCAAAGTACAGAATTGCCTGCGGAGGCTGCTGCTAAAGTCTGCTGTTTTGCAGGTAGGTTGCGCAGCTGTCATTCCGGGTACAACGAGGAATCTAGGTGAACAAGAACAACGACTTACTCAAATTCCTCGCTTCACTCGGAATGACAATATGTAAAACCTAAACTATTCACTACCTTTGCGGCCCGTTTACCCATGTGGGGTAGGCGTTCTATTTCTCTCAAACACACGTTTTTATGAAAAGCCTCGAGATTGTAGGGTTTAAAAGAGCGAATCTCGGTAAGAAAGATGCCAAGGCGTTGCGCCTGGAGTCGTATGTACCGTGCGTACTGTACGGCGGCGACGAGCAAGTGCATTTTTCAGCCCCGGCCATCCTGTTCCGCGAACTGCTGTACACCCCTGAAGTACACATTGTAGATCTCAACGTTGAGGGCACTACCTACCGTGCTATCGTGCAGGACGCGCAATTCCACCCCGTAAACGAAATGCTGCTGCACGTTGACTTCCTATTGCTGCAAGACGGCAAAGAAGTGAAGATGGATGTGCCCGTACAATACGTAGGCGTATCGCCGGGCGTACTGGCCGGTGGCAAGCTGGTAAGCAAGCTGCGTAAGCTGAAAGTGAAAGCCCTACCCGAAAACCTACCCGATTCCGTGAAAGTGGATATTTCGGACCTGGGCCTCGGCAAGTCAATCAAAGTAAGCAAAGTGGAGCCTGAGAACTACACTATCCTGACCAACCAGATGGCTCCTATCGCTACCGTGGCCATCCCACGTGCGCTGAAAGGCCAGATGGCCAACGAGAAATAAGTTACTGGCTTCGGCCACGTATCGTATACAAAAGAGCCGCTCCTACAAGAGCGGCTTTTTTTATGAACTGTAGAGCGTGTTCTTTGCAACTTCGTTCTTATAAGAGGCTAACCGCCTACCTTACCGCATGAAATTCCTCGTTCTCGCCCTCGGCAATATCGGGCCAGAGTACGCCGATACGCGCCACAACATTGGCTTTATGATAGCCGATTATCTGGCGCAGAAAAATGACGCCCGGTTTGAGCTAGGCCGTCATGCCTTCGTTACCGAAATCAAGCATAAGGGCAAAACCTTTGTGCTGGTGAAGCCCACTACCTACATGAACCTGAGCGGCAAAGCCGCCGCGCACTACCTCACCAGCCTGAAAATTCCGAAGGAGAATATGGTCGTGGTAACCGACGACCTGGCCCTACCCTACGGCAAGCTGCGCCTGAAAGGCAAAGGCTCGGCCGGTGGGCACAACGGTTTGAAAAGCATCCAAGAAAGCATTGGTTCCGACGAATACGCTCGCCTGCGCTTCGGCGTAGATGCCAACTTCTCGAAGGGTAGGCAGGTGGATTACGTACTCAATCCCTTCACCGCCGATGAGCAGATTGACCTTTCCACCCACATTGAGCGGGCAGCCGACGCGATTCTGTCGTTCGGCTTGATTGGCCTGGAACGCACGATGAACGTAGTGAACACGAAGTAGGGCGCCTTGCAGGCGCCCGTGGATAGGCGACACATAAAAAAAGCGTCTGTCATCCTTCGCTGCGCTCAGGATGACAGACGCTTTTTTGCGAACTGCTGCTGACCCTATTTACGCCACGCCTGAACCAGGCAGCACCGCGCTGCTCGGTTGCATCAACGACAATACACCATCAGCGTTTTCAGCCATCAGCAGCATGCCTTGACTTTGGATGCCTTTGATTTCACGGGGCGCCAGGTTAAGCAGCACTTGTACTTGCTGGCCAATGAGGGCTTCGGGTAGGAAATGCTCAGCGATGCCCGACACGATAGTGCGCGGCTCGGGTAGACCCAGGTCGACCGTTAGTTTCAGGAGCTTTTTGGTCTTGGCTACCTTCTCGGCGGCCGTGATGGTGCCGATGCGCAGGTCCATTTGCTGAAACTGCTCAAACGAAATGTCAGCCTTGGCGGGAGCCGCTACGGCGGCGGCTAGCTCGTTGGCTTTCTTGGTGTCGAGCAGCTTCTGCACCTGGGCTTCTACCGTGGCGTCCTCGATTTTGTCGAAGAGCAGGGCAGCGGGCTGGAGTTGGTGGCCAGCAGGTAGGGCGTCGGGGCGGCCAGCTTGTTGCCAGTTGCTTTTTTCCAGGTTCAACATCTGACCCAGCTTTTCAGCCGATGCGGGTAGGAACGGCTCTAGCAGCGTCACCAAACCAGCGGCCAGTTGCAGGGCCACGTGCAGTACGGTACCGGTGCGAGCTTGGTCGGTTTTGATGAGCTTCCAGGGCTCCATGTCGGCCAAGTACTTGTTACCGAGGCGCGTGAGGTTCATTAGCTCGTTCAGCGCGTCGCGGAAACGGTAGGCTTCGATCAGGTCGCCTACTCGTTGCGGGAACTCCGCGAGCTGGCGCAACACGTCTTCGTCTTCGGTGGTGAAGCCTACGGCTTCGGGCACTTTGCCTTCGAAGAACTTGTGCGTGAGCACCACGGCGCGGTTCACGAAGTTGCCGAGGTTGGCAACTAGCTCGTTGTTGTTACGCGCCTGAAAGTCTTTCCAGGTGAAGTCGTTGTCTTTGGTTTCGGGGGCGTTGGCGCAGAGCACATAGCGCAGCACGTCGGCCTTACCGGGAAAATCCTGGAGGTACTCGTGCAACCACACCGCCCAGTTGCGCGAGGTAGAGATTTTGTCGCCTTCCAGGTTCAGGAACTCGTTGGCCGGCACGTTGTCGGGTAGGATGTAGTCGCCGTGAGCCTTCAGCATCGTGGGGAAGATGATACAGTGGAACACGATGTTGTCCTTCCCGATGAAGTGCACCAGCTTGGTGCCGGCGTCCTGCCAGTAGGGTTTCCAGGCGTCGCCGGGCAGCAGGTCTTTGGTGGCGGAGATGTAACCAATGGGCGCATCAAACCACACGTAGAGCACTTTGCCCTCGGCGCCGGCTACGGGCACGGGCACGCCCCAGTCCAGGTCGCGGGTTACGGCGCGGGGGTGCAGGCCCTGGTCGAGCCAAGATTTACACTGGCCGTACACGTTGGTTTTCCAGTCCTGCTTGTGGCCGTCCACAATCCACTCGCGCAGCCAGGGTTCGTACTGATCGAGGGGTAGGTACCAGTGCTTGGTTTCGCGCAGCACCGGCTGGTTGCCGGAAAGCATAGAGCGCGGGTTGATCAGCTCGCTGGGGCTCAGCGACGACCCGCATTTCTCGCACTGGTCGCCGTAAGCATTTTCGTTGCCGCAATGCGGGCAGGTGCCCACAATGTAGCGGTCGGCCAAAAACTGCCCGGCTTTTTCATCATAATACTGCTCCGAAACCTGCTCGATAAATTTGTTATCGTCGTAGAGTTTGCGGAAAAAACCGCTGGCGGTTTCAGCGTGCGTTTCGGAAGAAGTGCGCGAGTAAATATCGAACGACACACCAAATTCCTGGAAAGAATCTTTGATGATGGCGTGGTATTTATCGACCACCTGCTGGGGCGTCACGCCTTCTTTTTGGGCGCGAATGGTGATGGGCACACCGTGCTCATCGGAACCACAAATGAACTTGACATCGCGCTGCTGGGCACGCAGGTAGCGCACGTAGATATCGGCCGGCAGGTACACACCCGCCAGGTGACCAATGTGCACGGGGCCGTTGGCGTAGGGTAGGGCCGCCGTAACGGTATAGCGTTGGGGAAGAGTTTGCATAGAAAGAGAAACCAAGAACAGTCGTCGCGGAGTGCAAACGGCGCGCAGAAGAGCGCCAATTTTCCGGCAAAGGAACGAGTAAAAAACAGGAGTTGCGGTGGTAACAAATTCTTAATGAATTTGTCCCCGCCACACGCACTACCTTTCGCCACAACAGTCGAGCCGCGTGCGCGTATCTGCTACCAAGAACATCTCATCTTTTTGTTTCCCTACCCATGAAAAAACTGGAGAAAAAACTGAAGACAGCCAAAGCTGATCTTATCAATACAAAAGCGTCTATGGTAGATACTGACAAGGCCGAGGGCAAGACCAAGAAGAAAAGCAGCCCCAAAGCCACGGAACTGGTAACCGACAACCGCGCCGAGAAGAAAAGCAGTCAGAAGAAAGCGCTGAAAGCCGCCGCTAAAGAGCTGCAAAAGGAGCTGGACAAGCGCATGAACGAGGTAGTAAAGCGCATTCGCAAGGAAACCAAAGCCAAGCTGAAGGAAGTGGTGCGCGAAGCCACCAACCGCCTCGATGCCGACACAGAACGCATGTTTGAGCAGGCCCTGCATACCATAGTGCGCCACTACGACACCCCTACCCCCGCCGCTTCCGATAGCATTGACACGGAAGAGCTAGCCGCCACGCCAGCTGATACGGAGGATGCCGCACCGAAATCAGCCGCCGCGCCGCGCCGCCGCGCCGCACCTGCTGCCACATCTACCCGCAGCCGGCCTTCACGCGCCAAAAAACCTGCCCCAACCACTTCGGCCGATAGCCCTGCCGATACGCAGTAAGCCTTAGTTTTACCGGGGCAACCGCAACGTATCTACCGGCGCCCCGCGCAGGCGACTAAGCCGCGTTTCGGTGGGTGTGTTGTTGGGTAGGTTAGTATTCAGGCTCTCGGGACGTTTGCGGGAGTTTACATCGCTGGCCTGCTGACCGGGCTGTACCCGGCCGGGGGTAGCATCAGGCGCAGTGCCACTGCCGAAACCCGCGTTGCTGTTGTAGGCAGCCTGGCGGTCGGCATCCGTCAGGATTTCGGCTGGTACGGCCGGACGGGCTACCTCCACGCCTTGCTCCTGCGAGATGGTGCAGGCCGAACTGCCAAGCAGCAACGACGCACTGAGAAACGAAAATAAAAATCGGGCTGACATACAGAACGGGCGCGTTGTGGGAGGTATTTTCTCCTACAACGCGCCCGTTCTGTATTCAGTTGCCAGTAATACCATTGTCATCCTGCGCAAGTGCAGGATGACAATGGTATTGGTTACTTCCAGCAAGTACATTATGCAGTCACCACGCCCAAGTCGGCCTGAATACCGTTCCAGAGGGCCACGCGGGCCTTCATACACTCGGCGGCCACGGTAGCGGCTTCCTGCCATTTCTGGGCATCATCGCCGCACAGTTCGCGCACCATTTGCTGGGCTAGCGGTGTGTGTACTTCTTCGTCCAGCTCGATGTGACGGTTGAGGTAGTACGCAAACGTATCGAGCTGGCCGGGGAAGCGCCGCTGCAAGTCAGCCACGAGGTGGCGAAACATATCCGGAATCACGTCTTCGCGGCCAAACGTGAAAGCCGCAGCCACGGCGTGCGGCTTGCCCGAGTCGATGATAGCAAACGTGCTCAGCACAAACTCCCGCACCGAGGCTGGTGCTTGCGCGGCTTCTAGAGCTTCGGCTACAGTTTTGCCCTCGGCCAGCGTCGCCAGCAAGCGCTCTGCCGGCTGGGTATCGGCACCGCACTCCTGCATGGAGCGCAGATACAGCTCGAAGTGGCTGCTAGGGCGGCCTTCAGGATCTACGTCGGTTTCCTCTTCCAGCACGATGTCGTTGATGAGGCGCCGGGTAGCGGGGTTGCCCTTGGGCACCCAGGGTAGAGTTACACACGTCAGCTCACGCTGCAACTCTTTCAGCAGCGACATGAAATCCCACACGGCAAAGACATGATGCTGCATGAACGTGCGCAAATCGTCGAGCGACGTGAGCGCATGGTACACACCATGGTCGACGAGTTGCTGACGGGCGGGAGCTAACTGCTGTTGCAGACCTTCTATGGAATTGGGATGAGCGGACATAAGTAGGAAAATAAAAAATGCCGCTAAGCCGAAGCTCAGCGGCACAAAAATACGGTTCAGCTTAGGTTATTTCGCTTTCTCGAAAGTCATGCCGTACGAATCCATGCAGTAGCGCAGGCCGGTAGGCTTAGGGCCATCGTCGAAGACGTGGCCAAGGTGGCCGCCGCATTTGGCACACACAATCTCGTCGCGGCTCATGCCAAAGGTTTCGTCATCGGTCACTTTCAGGCTATTATCGGTAGCAGGTGCCCAAAAGCTCGGCCAGCCCGTGCCCGACTCAAACTTGGTGCTGGAGTTAAACAGCAAATTGTGGCAGCCGGCGCAGTAGTAGGTGCCCTTGGCGTGGTTATCCCAGTAAGGGTTGTTGTACGCGCGCTCGGTGCCTTTCTCACGCAGAATGTAAAATTGCTCGTCGGTGAGTTGTTTTTTCCATTCAGCGGTGGTTTTCTGCACCGGAAACTCGCTGGGCTTTCCCGTCACGGGCTTAGGCGCAGCATATTTCTTATCCACGTTGTTGACGGTGCGGGCCGGCACGTCGGGGCCATTGGGGACGGTTTTGGTTTTATTCTGAGAACAAGCCGTGGTGCTGATGCCAAGGGCTAACAGCAAAGCCAGCAAGGAGGTACGCATGAGGGTAGGAAATGAAAGGCCGGAGGAGACAACGGGTAGGAAACCCGTCTGTAATGAAACGTACGCAGTTGGCTTTGCGTTCGGTTCTGTCACGCAGCGCGGCTCTTTCAGTCACAGTGAGTTATCTTTTTGTTGCTGTGCGCTTTTGCCGCTAAAAATGCGTACCTTTGCACCCGCAAAACCCTTTGTATGCAGAACATTCGGAACATCGCAATTATTGCGCACGTTGACCACGGCAAGACTACGCTGGTGGACAAAATCATTCATGCCTCGAAAATCTTCGACGAACACCAACAGTTCGACGACCTGATTCTCGACAACAACGACCTGGAGCGCGAGCGGGGTATCACCATCGTTTCCAAGAACGTGTCCGTCCGCTATAAGGACGTTAAAATCAACATCATTGATACTCCTGGTCACGCCGACTTCGGTGGTGAGGTAGAGCGCGTACTGAAGATGGCCGACGGCGTATTGCTGCTCGTCGACGCCTTTGAAGGCGCCATGCCCCAGACCCGTTTCGTGTTGGGCAAAGCCATCGACCTGGGCCTGAAGCCCATCGTGGTAGTAAACAAGGTGGACAAGGAAAACTGCCGTCCCGACGAGGTACACGAGCAGGTATTTGACCTGATGTTCAACCTGGGTGCCTCGGAAGACCAGCTCGACTTTGTGACCCTTTATGGTTCGTCGAAGCAAGGTTGGATGAGCACGGACTGGAAAGTACAGACCGACAACATCATCCCGCTGCTCGACGCTGTGGTAGCTTCTATCCCCGCTGCACCAGTGTTGGACGGCTCGCCCCAGATGCAGGTTACCTCGCTCGACTACTCGTCGTTCGTAGGTCGTATCGCTATCGGTCGTGTGCACCGTGGTACGCTGAAAGAAGGCGGCAACATGAGCCTAATGAAAGCTGATGGCTCGGTTAAAAAGGTAAAAATTAAAGAGCTTCAGATTTTTGAAGGTCTTGGCCGTGTGAAGGTTCCCGAAGTTAGCTCGGGCGAAATTTGCGCCGTAACGGGCATCGAAGGCTTCGACATTGGCGATACAATTGCCGATCCGGACAACCCAGAAGCCCTACCCCGCATCAGCATCGACGAGCCGACGATGAACATGCTGTTCACCATCAACAACTCGCCGTTCTTTGGCAAGGAAGGTAAGTTCGTGACCTCGCGTCACCTGCGTGACCGTCTGTACAAGGAAACTGAGAAAAACCTAGCCCTGCGCGTGAAAGACACCGATAAGGAAGACTCCTTCCTGGTGTATGGCCGCGGCATTCTTCACTTGTCGGTACTCATCGAAACGATGCGCCGCGAGGGCTACGAATTGCAGGTAGGCCAGCCCCAGGTACTGTTCCAGGAAGACGAGAGCGGCCACCGTTTGGAGCCCATCGAGCACTTGGTAGTAGATGTGCCCGAGGAAACCGCCGGTAAGGTGATTGAGCTGGTGACGATGCGCAAGGGCGAGCTGACCATCATGGAGCCGAAAGGCGACTTGCAGCACCTGGAGTTCAACATTCCGTCGCGCGGTCTGATTGGCTTGCGTAACAACGTGCTGACCGCTACCGCTGGTGAGGCCATTATGAACCACCGTTTCGTGAAGTACGAGGCCCACAAAGGCAACATCCCCGGCCGTATCTCCGGCTCGCTGATTTCGCTGGAAACGGGTCCCGGCACCGCCTACACCATCGACAAGATGCAGGACCGCGGCGAATTCTTCGTGGATCCAGGTGAGGAAGTGTACGCTGGCCAGGTTATCGGTGAGCACACCCGCCCCAACGACTTGACCATCAACATCCAGAAGGGTAAGAAGCTAACGAACATGCGTGCCTCGGGTACCGATGACAACGCCAAGATTGTTCCGAAGCGTCAGTTCTCGCTGGAAGAAGCCATGGAATACATCCAGAAGGATGAGTACCTGGAAGTGACGCCGAAGTCGGTACGGATGCGTAAGATCTACCTCGACGAAAACGAGCGTCTGCGCTACGCCAAGCAGGCTGACTAGTTCTTAAAAGAACTGTTAGCTGATGGCTTTTAGCCTTGAGTTTGTAAAAGGGACGCAACCGCGGAGGTTGCGTCCCTTTTCATTTTTCGGCTTTATCAACTGCCAGACCGATTACGTATCTTAGCCTACTGGCTTACGCTTTATACTATATGGATTCCGAGAACCGCAATAAGCGCGACCTACCCGAAGTGGTAGCTGATATTCTGATTACGCTAGAGCAAGTGCAGCAACAACAGGCACAAATGCAGCAACAGCAAGCGCAAATGCAGCAAGATATGAACGAAGGCCTCGCGCGGCTTAACAACTCTTTCGACCGCTTGACAGAGGCCGTGATTGATGCTATGAATCGGCAGACAGCGCGCTACGATGGTGTGGCTACCCAGCAAACTCAGCAGCATACCGATATAGAGAGCTTGCAGCAGCGCATTGAGCGGTTGGAGAAAACCGTGTACAACAAGGCCAGTTAGGCAGATTACATAGTAAAATAGAAGAAGGCCCGGCGCACGCCGGGCCTTTTTTAATGGCGTCTCACTTCGAATTCAGTGTAGCCCTGTACTTCCCCTACCGCTTCCTCTACCCGCTCTACCTTGGCGGTGCTGGGGCCGTGCTTACACCAAGTGGCCAGCTTGTTCAGCGCCTCCGCAGGCCCTTCGGCCTCAATTGTAACGGTATTATCATCGTTGTTGCGGGCGTAGCCAGTGAGGCCGAGTAGGCGCGCTTCCTGTTTTGCGCTCTGCCGAAAAAACACGCCTTGTACGCGTCCATGAATGCGAAATGTGCGGTGTTCGTGTGCCATAACGTATGCCTACGGTAGGGCAAGGAGGCAGGTTGAGCGTGAGAACATCAACTGCTTTCAATACCCTACCTACTCATCGCCGTTTAGTAGCTTATCACAACGCTTCCCTACACCCGCTTACTCCGCAACCATGTCCTACCTGCTCACCAATTGCACCATCTACAGCGGCACCACTGTTTTGCACGACCACGCCGTGCTGATTAAAGGAAGCCACGTGGCCGCTATTGTACCCGAAGTGGCCGCTCACGCCGATATAGACCGCGTAGATGGACGCGGCTGCAACGTGAGCCCCGGCTTCATCGATTTGCAGATTTATGGCGGTGGCGGGGCGCTGTTTTCGGTTGATCCGACGGTGGAATCGTTGCAGAAGCTACAGGCCTACGTGCGCCGCCATGGCACCACCAGCTTCCAGGCTACTATGCCCACCAACTCGCCCGAGATGATGCGGGAAGCGCTGCAAGCTGGCCACGACTACCAACAAGCCGGGTACCCCAGTCTGCTAGGTATTCACCTAGAAGGTCCCTACATCAACCCCGTCAAGAAAGGCGCGCACCAAGAAGAGTTCATCCAACAGCCCGCTACCGATGCAGTGGCAGAGTTACTTACGATAGGCAAAGGCGCCCTACGCATGATGACCCTGGCACCTGAGGTAACCACGCCGGAAATAGTAGCCCTGCTGCGTCGGGCTGGAGTAGTCTTGTCGGCGGGGCACTCTAATGCAACGTATGCACAGGGCGCGGCGGCGTTCAAAGGAGGTTTTACTACGGCCACGCACTTGTTCAATGCCATGTCGGCGCTGGAAAGTAGGGCGCCGGGACTGGTGGGCGCCATCTACGACGCCGATTCGGCCCACGCCAGTATCATTGCCGATGGCGTGCACTGCGATTTTGCAGCCGTGCGCATCAGCCACAAAATGCTGGGCAAGCGGCTGTTTCTTATTACCGATGCCGTGGAAGCCGGCACCCACGGCGCCTACCGCTTCCGCCGGGCCGAGAACCGTTTCGTGGATGAAAACGGGACGCTGGCCGGCTCAGCCCTCAGCATGATGGATGCCGTGCGCAATTGTGTGCAAGAGGTGAGACTACCCCTGGAAGAAGCCCTGCGCATGGCCACCCTCTACCCCGCCCAGGTCCTCGCCCTCGACGATGAGCTAGGCCTCATCCAACCGGGCTACCGCGCTGATTTATGCCTATTTAATGCTGACTATGAGGTGCAAGGCACTGTGCTGGCAGGAGAGTTAGTTTGGAATGGGTAGTGAGATGGTGAAATGGTGAGTCTGTGAAGTGGTGAATACAAAAGCGTCTGTCATCCTGAGCTTGCGAAGGACCTTATGCCAATTGAACGAGTCATTGGTACGCTGGTCGTTCCCGCGTGATAAGGTCCTTCGCAAGCTCAGGATGACAGCCGTAATTTTTACTCACTACTCACAATTTCGCAACTTCACAAACTCACCATTTCACCTCTCTGCCGCACGGCTTCAAACGTCAGTATCGCAGTGGCTGTACTTACATTGAGAGAGTCGATGGCGCCGCGCATGGGGATGATGATGGTTTCGTCGCAGGCCTCGCGCAGCTCGGGGGTCAGGCCGTCGGCTTCGGTGCCCATTACGAGAGCTGTAGGGCCACGAAAGTCGCGGGTAGTGTAAGGTAAAGCCGCGTCGGTGAGGGCAGCGGCGTAGGTGCGGATGCCATACTTTTGGCACCACGCCAGTAGCTCGGGCCGAGAGGTGGCTATTGTAGGCACCGTGAAAATGCAGCCAATGCTGCTGCGGATGGCGTTGGGGTTATAAAGGTCGGTGCGTGGGTCGCAGACGATGACGGCGGTAGCCTGGGCGGCGTCGGCGGTGCGTAGGATGGCACCCAGGTTACCGGGCTTTTCTACGGCTTCCAGCACCAGCAACAGTGGATTGGAGGGTAGATGAATGTCGGCTAGTGTGTGGTGGGGCGGACGTACCAAGGCCAGCACACCATCAGAGCCTTCACGATAGGCCACGCGCTCGAACACAGCTTTCGATACGGTTACCCACTCCGTGCTTTTGTCAAGCGCCGCGGCGAGGGTAGACGGTTGCGCAGCGCCGGCCAGTTCGGGGCAGATGAACACGGTGGGCACCACTACACCTGCCTGCCGCGCCACGGTCAGTTCCCGCAGGCCTTCTACAATGGTCAGGCCCTGCTGGCGCCGTTCCGACGACTTTTGCTGCAACCGTAGTAGGGCTTTGATACGTGGATTCTGGGGGCTGGTGATGAGGTCAGACATGGTGGGCAAAGATACGGGCGGGTTGGTACCGACAGGCAATAAGTTGGACGTTTGCGATTGGCTTAGTCTCATACCATACCCAAACTTTCCAACGTTATGCAACCATTGGATAGCCAGTGGTTATCCATGTGCTAATGGTTTGGCCGTTCCATCAATTTTCGGCTAGCAGCGTAGCAAAATTAATTTTACCTTCATGCCGACCCCGTTTTTTTGGGCTTCTGTTTTTTCTCTACGTCCCATGACTTGCCGCTCCTTTCTCTTCGCCGTACTCTTGCTGGGTGCGCCCGCCGCATGGGCGCAGCAGGAGGGCCCTCGCCAACTCAACACGCTGCCGCAAGCAGCCCCCACGCCCGTAGCCGCCCCCGACACGGTGCGGCCCCAACTGGCGCCGCCGCCCACCGTATCGGAGGCCGAGATGCGCCAGCAACAGCGGCAACGCCAGATGCAGAGCCTACCCCCGGCCAATACTAGCCGCTACGCAGTGGGCTTGAAAAGCGGGCAAGTATACCGCGCCTACGACGTTGAAATCAAGCAGCCCGTGTTTGGGCGCAACTTCCTGCTGCTTGACGGTCAGCAGCGCATCGACTTCGATCAGGTGCGGTATTACGAAGATGAAACCGGCTTCTATGTGCGTACTACCCTACCTAAGTCGCGCCGCGAGGCTACCCTGCGCCGCGACCGGGTAGGCCGCCTGAGCCTCTATTCCATCACGCGCACGCAGTACGCGGGCGGTAGTCCTTTCGGGTATAGCCCGTTTGGCTACGGTGGCTTCGGCATGCCATACGGCGGTGGTTTTGGGGGCTATCCTTATGGTGGCTACCGAACCGTTAAGACTACCTACTTCAGCAAGGAAAACGGCCCGGTGCAGGATTTGAACATACGCAACCTCGGCGTAGCCGTATCCGACAACGCCGGCGCCAGCGCCCTGCTGGCTCAGGCGCGCCGCTACCAAACCATCACTACCCTTAGCTACGTGGCTGCTGGCGGCTTGCTGGTGGCTGGACTGGTATCCTCGTTTAACCCCAACCCGGGCCAGTCTGCTGTTTCGCCGTTGGTATATGCCGGCATCCCGCTGCTGATTGTGCCGCTGGTGTTGCAAGGCAAGCAGCAAAACAGCATCAGACAAGCCATTACGATCTACAACAGCGGCAACAACGCCGGTCGGTAAAGTAGCGTGGGCAACCTTGCAGTCGGCGCTTTGCGTAGGCAAACAAGTGAAGCCCTCTCCCGCCGCCGCCGACTCCCCTACCTTCGAAGCCCGCCAGGAAAAGGCGCTGCTGGTACACGCGCGCCTCTGCGCCGAGTACGGCGCGCCTTTTCCGTTTTTCAGTGAGAAAGATCCGCTGAGTGAGCTCATCAGCTCCTTGCTTTCGCACCGCACCAAAAACCAGGATTCGCACCGCGCCTACCAACAGTTGCGCGCCCGGTTTCCGACTTGGGATGCCGTGCGCGATGCCCCTACGGCGGAGGTAGAAGCGGCCATCAATCCCTGCACCTGGCCCGAACAAAAGGCCCCGCGCTTGCAAGCCGTGCTGCGCGAGGTAAGCACCCGCTGCGACGGCCCCTGCCACTTGGAATTTCTGGGGGATATGCCCATTCCAGAGGCCCGCGCCTGGTTGGAACAGCTGCCAGGGGTAGGCCCCAAAACCAGCGCCGCCGTGCTGCTGTTCAGCACGTTGCACCGGCCCGCCATGCCCGTCGACAGCCACCACCACCGCGTGGCTCAACGCTTGGCTCTGATTGGCCCGAAGGTAGGCGAAGGCCCTGCGCACGCCCTATTGGCGGCCCTCCTACCCCCCGATTGGACCGCCCAGCAAGTCTACGACCACCACGAAGCCCTCATGTTTCATGGGCAAAAGTGCTGCTACTATGCTGCCCCTGCCTGCGGGCGTTGCGTGGTACTCGATCAGTGCCCTTTTGGGCAGGCCCGGGTAGGAGGTTGATTGTTTGATGAGCTGGTATGTTGATATGCTCATGGTTTGGTGTGCTAGGGTGCTAATGGAGAATACTGTCCCATCATTTCAACCATCTGAAAAAAACGGCGTTTCAATACTGTGTGCCGAAACCAGTAGATAGCACACCCTCATATCAAACAATCAACTAATGAAGCAGACATATGGCGTTCCAGCCCTCGTTTCCATGTTTTTGCCCGGTTTGGGCCAACTGATTAAAGGCCAGATCCTGAAGGCGTTGTTCATTTGGGTGATTAGCGGCGTGGTCGGTTTTTTCTTGTGGTGGACGGTTATTGTGCCTTTCCTGGTATGGGCCTGGAACGTGTACGACGCCTACAACGACCCCGCGTAAGGAAGCTGTTTTGGCCATTCTGCACCTCAAAGCCAAGCCCAACGCCCGCCGCAACCAGTTGCTGGCAGCTCCCGATGGCACCGTTACGGTGCGCCTGCAAGCACCCGCTCAAGATGGCAAAGCCAACATTTGTCTGCTGGCCTACCTGGCTGAGCTGTTCGGCATAGCGAAATCAAGCGTTGAGCTTCTGAGTGGTCACACGGCACCTTATAAAAAAGTAGCCCTCCATGATGTGTCAGAAATTGACTTGCAAACGGTTTTGCAGCAATATAACACAGATTAGTTAGCACAAAACCGCGAAAGGGCGTAGCTTGCAAGTACAACGATTCGTGTTTACTTATGGCTACTTTACCCGATCCATCCGCTATTCAACCACTGCTGGAAGCGCTTACCTTCTCGCCAGATAATCTACCCCTTCGCAAGCACGTAGCCGGCCTGCTAGTACAGGCACAACGCCTGCCCGAAGCCGAAGAATTGTACCGCACCGGCTTGCGGCAGGCACCCGCCGATACGGATTTGCAGTTGGGTCTGGCTGAGGTTTACACGGGTTTGCACAAGACCTCAGCAGCGTTTGTAGTAGTAGAAGAACTACTGACCAGCGCCCCAGAACACGCCCGCGCCCACTTGCTGCACGCCCGCCTGCTTGCCCAAACCGGCCAGCAGGTAGCCGCTCGTGAGGCTTACGAAACCGCTCTGCACTATAACCCTACCCTGGAAGACGCCGCATTGGCGGCCCAACTGCGCGAATCGGCCACACCTGTGCCCGCACAAGGCCCGCGCCCCACCGACAGCGCGCCGGTGGTAGACGAACAAGCTCTGTTTGCGGGCCTCGAAAAGCCCAAGATCAACTTTGCCGATGTGGGCGGCATGGAAGCGGTGAAAGAGGAAATTCGCCTCAAAATCATTCATCCGCTGCAATTCCCGGACCTCTATAAAGCCTACGGCAAAGCCACCGGCGGCGGACTGCTGCTGTATGGCCCGCCCGGCTGCGGCAAAACCCATCTGGCCCGCGCCACCGCCGGCGAGGTGCAAGCCTCGTTTATCAACGTGGGCATCAACGACATTCTGGATATGTGGTTGGGCAACAGCGAGAAAAACCTGCACCAGCTGTTTCAGATGGCTCGGTTGCAGGCGCCGTGCGTGTTGTTTTTTGATGAGGTAGATGCCCTGGCTGCCAACCGCCACGACTTGCGCCAGAGCGCGGGCCGCACGGTTATCAACCAGTTTCTGGCCGAGTTAGATGGCGCCGTTAGCGCCAACGACGGCGTACTCATCATGGCCGCTACCAATGCGCCTTGGCACTTGGATGCGGCCTTCCGCCGTCCCGGCCGCTTCGACCGCATTGTGCTCGTAACGCCCCCCGATGAAGCTGCCCGTCAGGCAGTGCTGGAAGTTATGCTGCGCGAAAAGCCCCTGGCTGCCAACGTGCAAGTAGCAGCGCTGGCCGCCAAAACCGCCGGCTTTTCTGGCGCCGATCTCAAGGCCCTGGTAGATGTGGCCATTGAAAACCGGTTGCGGGAATCGATGAAGCAGGGCCGCCCCCTACCCCTAGAGCAGGCCGATTTTCTGCAAGCCATTGGTCAGGTGCGCCCCAGCACCAAGGAGTGGTTTGCCACAGCCAAAAACTACGCGCTCTATTCCAACGAGGGCGGCGTGTACGACGACATCCTGACGTATCTAGGCATCAAAAAACCGCGGGAGTAGCCCAACGGCTTGTGTGATGAGGCAGGAAGAAGAATGGTTTGCCCGGGCAGCGCTCCTGCTTCAGCACCACCGCCCCGCCGACGCGGCTCAACTGGCCATGCGCCGGCTTCAGCAGGAACCGTACGACGTGCAGGCGCATCTCACGCTAACGGAGGCGTTGCTGCGGCAGCGCCGGTTGTCCGAAGCGCTGGAAATGAGCCGCACAACCATTGCACTGGCCCCCGAGGAGCCCAGCGCTTTCTTCCTGCTGGCCCAAGTGCAGCACCTGCTCAGCCGCTATATGGCCGCCGATGAGGCCATTATCCAGGCCCTACGCCTGCGCCCCGATATGGTGCGGTATTATGCTTTGCGGAGCCAGATTTTGTGGTTTGCGGGCTTATATGCGGCCGCTACCGAGGTAGCCTATGCGGGGCTCAACCTGGAGCCCCAGCATGCGGGCAACTTATTGTGGTTGGGCATGGGCCTCAACAAACTGCACGACTACACCACCGCCGACGCCGTGTTTACGCAGCTGTTGGTGCTGGCACCGAGCACGGCCATCGTACGGCTCAACGTGGGCTCGGCGCTGCTGGAACGGCAGCAAGCCGCTGCCGCCCTACCCCACTTGCGCGAAGCCCTTCGCCTCGACCCTACTTTACAGGTAGCGCACCGCCTCTTACAGCAAGCTATCCACGACACGCACTGGTGGCGACAACCTATTATGTGGGCCGTCGCGCAGAAAAATAAAATTCAGCACCATTGGCAAGCGCCGCATCTTCGGAGCAAGCTGTGGGCGGTTTGCCTGACGTTGTGCTGCTGCTTACTACTCCTACCCCTGGCTGGTGCGTGGTTGCTGAGTGCCGTGCTGGACTGGCGATACCAGCAAGAGCAACGCGCCCCCACGCCCACCGATGCCTGGTTTTATGGTGGGCTGATCTGGGGAGGCTTCACCATCGCTAGCGCTGCTCTGTTGCCAGCCAGCCTACCGTTGGTGTGGGCACTGGTAGGAGGCGGGCTGGTTTTTCCGCTGCGCAACGCATGGCGGCGCTTCCGGGAGGGCGACAAGCGGCTTCCCCTGGGCTTCCTGTTGCTACTCTCGCCGGGTGGTAATGCCCTGCTTATGCTACACGGCTTTTGGCAAAATCCTGACCCTGCCACCGAAAGCCGGAGCTTCCTGGCTATTTTTGGTCTTTTCCTGCTGATTTATCAGTTATTCCGGCCCGCTAAACCATATGCTCAGCAACAAGAGTAGCAGGCCCCACTTACGCTGTTCTTCATGCCCGTAACTCACTGGACCGAACGCATCCTGCTGCTCCTACGTCAAGAACGTGCTCCGCAGGCCGAGCAGGAGCTGCGCCAGATGCTGCACGACGACCCTACCGATGCCCTGGCGCACGGCTGGCTGGGCATGGCCTTGTTGGAGCAAAACAAGTTGGAAGAAGGACAGCAGGAAGCGGAGTTGGCCATCCACTTGGCGCCGGAATACGATTTTGCCTACTACCTGCTTAGCCTGGCCCACCTGCGTCAGCACCGGCCCCAGGAGGCCCAGCAGGCCATTGAGCAGGCGCTGGCGCTGGACCCCGCCGACCCCAACTACCACCACACGCTGGGCATCATCCGGTTTCGGCGGGGGCAATGGGAAGCTGCCCTGCGCGCTGCCGAAACCGGCCTGCGCTACGACCCCGCCCATATCGACTGCCTGGGGCTGCGCGGACGGGCACTGGCTCGCCTGGGTCGCCGCGCCGATGCCGCCGACACGCTCCAAGAGGCCCTGCGCCACGACCCCGACGCGGCCGGCACCCACGCCGATGCCGGCTGGGTAGCCCTGGAAGCTGGCCGGCCTAAGCAGGCGCTGGGGTTCTTCCGCGAGGCCCTGCGCCTTCACCCTACCTCCGATTACGCCCGCGAAGGCTTGGTAGAAGCCCTCAAAGCGCGCTACTGGCTGTACCGCGGCTTCCTGAAATTCGCGTACTGGTCTACTACGCTGAGTGATGGCACCCGCCGAGCCTTGTTTATTGGATTATGGGTGCTGGCGCGGTTCGTGCCGCTGCTACTGCCTTTGTACTTGCTACTAGTGTTCATGAGCTGGTTTGCTGATCCGCTGTTCAACTCCTTGCTGCGCTTAAACAGCCACGGCCGCCACGCCCTCAGCCCCGACCAGGTGCGCCAGTCAAACCAGTTTTTGGTGCTACTGCTGGGCGGCACGGTGGCGGTGGCAGGCGGGCTACTGGGTCAGTTGCCGGCCGTGGAGTTGCTGGGCTATGCCACGCTGGGGCTACTGTTTCCGGTAGTGGGCACATGGCGGCTGCTGGCACCCAAACGTCAGCGCCAGTCGATGTGGTTTGCGGGCGGCCTGGCGGTGGTAGGGCTCATAGCCGTCGGCTTAGTGGCGCTTGGCTTGCCACAAACCTACGTTACGCCCGCGCTGGCTTTGTATTTCGGTGGCCTGGTGGTGTACGTCTGGACGTATGCGTTGCGATAGAAAACTTTGCTCTGAAGCTGTTTAGACTTAAAACATGCTGTAAACACGAACGTCCCGCATTCATAAGGCGGGACGTTCGTGTTTACAGCGTACTTCTTCGCGTTTACCGAGAAATCAGCTCTGGCTCCGACTCATGTTGTGCCGGACTCTTGCGGAAGGTGCGCTCATACTCCTCATCAACGTGGTAGGTCGATTCTTCGTGCTGGCTCAGGTCGAGGCCTAGTTCCTCGTCGGCTGGTTTCACACGTAATCCGAAGATGCTGGCCGTTATTTTCAGCAAAATCCAGGAGCCTACAAAGGTGTAGGCTACTACGATAACCAGCGCCAGCACGTGGTAGCCAAACGTGGTAGCCGACCCATGAATCAGCCCTACTTTATCAGCAAACACACCCGTGAGCAACATGCCTACGATACCGCCCAGGCCGTGGCAGGGGAAAACGTCGAGGGTATCGTCGAGGGTGGTGCGGCTGTTTTTCCAGTGCACGGCGGCGTAGCTAATCAGCGAGGAAATAACCCCGATGAAGATGCTGTGTCCGCTTTGCACGTAGCCGGCCGCGGGCGTGATGGCCACCAGGCCTACTACCGCCCCGATGCAGGCGCCCAGCGCTGTGGGCTTGCCGCCCCAAATGGTTTCAATCAGCATCCAGGCAATGAGGGCCGCCCCCGAAGCCAGGGTAGTATTCACGAAGGAAAGAGCTGCTATATCGTTGGCGCCCAGCGAGGAACCAGCGTTGAAGCCAAACCAGCCGAACCACAGTAGACCAGTGCCCAGCATGACGTAGGGCACATTAGGCGTCGAGAAAGAACTCTGACGAATGTGCGTAGAGCGGCGCCCCAGCACCATGGCCCCAGCCAGAGCCGCAATACCGGCCGAGATGTGCACCACCGTACCACCCGCAAAATCGAGCACACCCCACTGTCGCAGGAAGCCCTCGGGGTGCCAGGTCCAGTGGGCCAGCGGGCAATAAATGAACAGGCTGAACAGCACCATAAACGCCAGGTAGCCCTTGAAACGCACGCGTTCCGCAAACGAACCGGTAATCAGGGCCGGCGTGATAACGGCGAACTTCAACTGAAACGCGAAGAATAGCACAAACGGAATAGTAGCCGCAAACGCCGGATTGGGCGCCGTACCTACATTACGAAGGGCTATAAAGGTCAAAGGATTACCAATCAATCCGTGCCAGGAGTCGCCGTAGGCCAGCGAGAAGCCTACCAGGTAGAACAGCACCGTGATAACGCCCATGGCTACAAAGCTCTGGAGCATGGTGCTGATAACGTTCTTGGGGCGCACCATACCGCCGTAGAAAAACGACAGGCCCGGCGTCATAATCAGCACGAGGGCGGTAGCGGTAAGCATCCAGGCAACGTCGGCGCCATTCAGCGAATCGGGCGCGGCGGCGGGGTGCTCCATGGGCACCAGCGCTACTACTAAACTAATGGCTACCAGCGCGAATAGCGAAAACAGGGTGTAGCTTGGCCGTAGAGTAGAAGGGGAAGACATACGTAGAGGTGATTGAGAGGACCAGGGGGTATAGTTTCCAAGGGCAATATACACTTGAAACGCATTTTTCATCCAGATACCCTGCAATACTTACCCCCTTTTTCTCAAAAACATCTATTATTTACGATTTATACCTATAAAGTTTATATCAAACAACACGTAATACTGCTCTTTTCCTTTTTCATCTTCTCTCTCAGTATTTTCTCTACCCCCTGGCCCTACCAAGAACATTATCCAGATATTTCTGACCTGATCCAGTGTTTAGTAGCAAAATTTGCTCGTCGGGGCTGATAGTGCCGGCAGCTAGCAGATGACGCGCGGCCATCCACACGGCGGCGCCTTCGGGCGCTACAAACAGGCCCTCTAGCTGGCCTAGCTCGCGCATTCCTTCCAGCATATCTTCGTCGGAAATGCTTACCACCGTGCCGCCGGATTCTCGCAATACGCGCAGCATCATTTGCTCGCCCAGGGGGCGCGGCACCGCGAGGCCATTGGCAATGGTAGGCTGTCCCACATAAGCGGCGCAATTGGCCTGACGACCGAAATAGGTGTCGGCCAGCGGCTGGCAATTCTCGGCCTGCACGGCTACCATGCGTGGTAGCTTCGCGTTTTCAGGGAGCCAGCCCAGCACCTGCATCTCCCGGAAAGCCTTCCAGATGCCAATGAGGCCAGTCCCGCCGCCAGCAGGGTAGAGCAGCACGTCGGGCAGTTGCCAATCGAGCTGCTCGGCCAGTTCATACCCCATGGTTTTCTTGCCTTCGAGGCGGTAGGGCTCCTTTAGGGTAGACACGTCTAGCAGCTCGTTGCGGCTATTCAGCTCGCGCACGCGGGCGGCGCAGTCGTTGATGAGGCCATCCACGAGATGCACCTCGGCCCCATACCAGTAGCATTCTTCCCGAAAAGCTGTGGGCGTGTGGCGCGGCATCACTACCACGGCGCGCAGGCCAGCGCGGGCGCAGTAGGCCGCCATGGCCACGCCCGCGTTGCCAGCCGTGGGGATAATGCACCCCGTACTTCCCAGCTCCTTTGCTTTCGACACAGCCATGCTCAGGCCACGGGCTTTAAAGGAGCCGGTTGGGTTTTGACCTTCATCTTTGAGCAATAGCTCGCGCAGATTATAACGGCCCGCCAGCTGACGCAGAGGTAGAATGGGCGTGAAGCCTTCACCCAGCGTCACCTTGTTTTCGTCGTCGAGCAGGGGCAGCATGGCCCGGTAGCGCCACATGGAGGCATCGTGCACGTTGATGGCCGCGGCGCGAGTCAAGCGCGGGCGCTGGTCGTACACTGCCTCCAGCGGCGCCGCGTGGCACTCCGACACGGTTTGCAACAGGTAGGCAGTGTGAGGCTGGCCGCACACCGAGCAGTGTAGCTCGTGCAGACGAGAAATGAGTTCAATGGAAGTCAGCATAGTAGTAAAGTCTACGCAAAACTCCGCCCTGTTCATTCCTGAACCTAACAGCTATTTGGAATAGGCTATGCCAGTTTGGAATACTGGTTTTGTATGTGCGTCTGTCATCCTGAGCAAAGCGAAGGACCTTCTCTCGCGTGAACGAGTCGTTGTTATGACTATCGTTCTTGCGTGAGAAGGTCCTTCGCAAGCTCAGGATGACAGACAACTTCAACCGCTCATCTTCTCTATCCCCTCACCGATAATACCGTTGCGCGAACTGCACGAAGCTCTTGTAAGGCAGGTTGTTTTCGGTGCCTTTGCGCTGCACGAAATCGAAGTGACGCACCAGGTTCAGGTCGTGCACGGGCACTTCTACCAGCTCGCCGGCTGCCAGCTCTTTCATCACCGCTTGGCGTGGTAGGAAGGCCAGACAGGTATCTACGCGCACAAAGTTTTTGAGCGCCTCGGTGCCACCCAGGCGCACCTTCACGGGTAGGTCAGTCAGCTTGATACCTTTCTCCGAAAGGGCTTCTTCCAGCACTGCCAGCGTGCCCGAGCCTACCTCCCGCAGAGCCACGGGCACCCGAAGCAAGTCCTTCGCCAGCAACTCTTTCTGCCGAAACGGGTTGCGGGCCGAGCATACTGCTACTACCTCGTCGGTGAGCAAGGGCGTGTAAGTGACGTTGCTGACTTTGTGAATGCCTTCAATAATGCCCAGGTCGATTTCGTGGTCGAGCAGGGCTTTGAGGATGTTCTCGCTGTTGCGGTTTTTAAGCGTGAGCTGGGTGTTCGGGAACTTGCTGAGGTAAGCCGAGAGCACCGGCGGAATCACGTAGAGCGAAATGGTGGTGCTGGCCCCAATGACCATGTGCACCTGCGGCGAAAACGCCTCGCTGAGCGCCGCCATGTCGCGGTGCAGCTCGTGCTGGAGTTGCCGGGCCAGCAGCAGCTTCTGGTAGAGCAGTTCGCCCGCGGGCGTCAGCTTTACCGTGCTGCCAAGGCGCTCAAACAGCCCCGTTTTGTAGTGCTCTTCCAAGGCCTTTACCTGCTTGCTCACCGCCGACTGCGTCACGAAAAGCGTTTGGCTGGCCTTGGTGAAGCTCAGCTGCCGGGCCACTTCCAGAAAAACTTCGTGCGGGTAGGAAAGCATCCAGCAAGTTTACTGTTTACAGCGAATTTCAGACTTGTACACGAAGCAAAAAAGCTTGCTTGTGCACGCCAGCAGCTGGCAGGTAAGGAGCGGCTCGATCTACATTATACGCTTTCGGGCTTCTGGCTTACCTTTGTCCTATCGTTATGACGATCTACCTTCTCGCGCCCATTCCTACTCCACCCTGAGCAGCTTTGGCTCAGTTTCTCGGCCCCTACCTTCTGTAGCGGCCTTTTCGCGCGTTTTTAGTTTTCTGATTTTTAACAGAATAGCTTCTCCAAGGCTTTTCTGGCCGACGGCGCACGCTAGTCGGAACATCTCCTCCTTGCATGATTCTTCTCGACAAGTTAACCAAGGGCTACAGCCCGAAGGACGAAGTATTAGCCGGCCTCACCACCGCCCTGGCCCTGGTGCCCGAAGTAGTGGCCTTTGCCTTGCTGGCGCACGTCAGCCCGCTGGTGGGCATCGGCTCAGCGTTTATTATTTGTTTGATTACCAGTATTCTGGGCGGCCGACCAGGCATGATTTCGGGTGCGGCTGGTTCGGTAGCCGTGGTGATTGTGAGTCTGGTGCAGCAACACGGCGTAGAGTACCTGTTTGCCGCCGTGGTGCTGATGGGTGTCATTCAGATTGGGGTAGGGCTACTAAGGCTGGGCAAGTTTATCCGGCTGGTGCCGCAGTCGGTGGTATTTGGCTTTGTCAATGGCCTGGCTATCATCATCTTTATGGCCCAACTGGAGCAGTTTAAGACCGAGGACGCGGCCGGCGCCACGCACTGGCTCACGGGCTCGGCGCTGTGGCTGATGCTGGGACTAGTGTTGCTCACCATGGCCATTGTGTATTTCCTACCTAAGCTCACGAAAGCGGTGCCGTCGTCGCTGGTGGCCATTTTGGTGGTGTCGGCGCTGGTGATTTTCGGTAACCTGCCTACCAAGTCAGTGGGCGATATTGCTTCTATCAGCGGTGGCTTGCCCCTACCCCACCTGCCGGCCATCCCCTTCACCTGGGACACGCTGGCGCTGGTGTTTCCCTACTCCGTCATCATGGCGCTGGTGGGCCTCACCGAAAGCCTGCTGACCCTGACGGTAGTGGACGAGCTGACCGACACCCGCGGCCGCGGCAACAAGGATTGCGTGGCCCAGGGCCTCGCCAACGTGGCTTCGGGCTTCACGGGCGGCATGGGCGGCTGCGCCATGATTGGGCAAACCATGGTAAATATTGAGTCGCGGGGGCGGCACCGGCTGTCGGGCATTGTGGCGGCGGTGGCGCTGGCGCTGTTCGTGCTGGTGGGCTCGTCGCTGATTGAGCGGCTACCACTGGCGGCGCTGGTGGGCGTAATGTTTATGGTGGTCATCGGCACGTTTGAGTGGGCCAGCCTGCGCATCATCGGCCGCATGCCCCTCACCGATGTGGTGGTGATGGCGCTGGTGACGCTTATCACGGCCATTTCGCAAAACCTGGCGCTGGCCGTGCTCATTGGCGTGGTGATTTCGGCGCTGGCCTTTGCCTGGGAAAACGCCCTGCGCATCCGCGCCCGCAAGCACCTCGACGAGCAGGGCCGCAAGCACTACGAGATTTTCGGGCCGCTGTTTTTCGGCTCCGTGGTGGCGTTCAACGAGAAGTTCGACCCGGCCGGCGACCCGCAGGAAGTTGTCATTGACTTCCGCGAAAGCCGCGTGACGGATCTGTCGGCCATCGAAGCCCTCAACAAGCTCACGGAGCGCTACGCCAAGCTGGGCAAAACCCTGCACCTGCGTCACCTCAGCCCCGACTGCCGCCGCCTACTCACCAACGCACAAGCACTGATTGATGTAAATTACTGGGGGGAAGACCCTACCTATAAGGTGGTGGCCGACACGGCGGAATAGGCTATTCGTATAAATCAGCCGGGTCAGCACCTGCCAAATCAACTAAAAACTGACCCAGTTCCTCAGTAAGCGCTTGTAGAAAAGCTTCGCCTTTTTCGGCCGTCGCGGCAGCGGGGTTGCCTACTCCTGTGTCGTCCGTTACCTGACTCCACTCGCGCTGTGCCCAAGCCCATGTGCGCAGGGCCGGAACCCGAAACTGCTTGCTGGTCCCCGCACCAGCTTCGGACAAGGGCAGTACCAAATGAGGCGCGATGTGTAGCATAGCACTTGTTTCCAACTCATCGGCGTGGTCGCCGGGGGCACTGAAGAAGCGGCTTCGGTCCACTATCTTAAACAAGTTGGCCGTGCACAAAAACACCTCCGGAAACTCTGCTTGCAGCTCCCGTAACATCTGCTGAAAATTATTACCGCCATGCCCATTCAGCACGAATAGCTTGGGAATTTTCTGGCGGACCAGCACCCGCACCAAATCGCGTAGGATGGCGAGTTGGGTACTGGGGTTCAGGTTCATATCCAGCAAAATATCCAGTTGACCGGTATTCACCCCGAATGGAATAGTAGGCAACACCATCACCTTCGCGCCCTGCTCCCACGCCAGCCGGGCAGCCTCCGCAGCCACATAATCACACTGAAAATTATCGGTGGCATAGGGCAGATGATAGTTGTGGGCTTCCGTGGCACCCCACGGGAGAATAACCACTTCGGGCGCATGGTCTTTCACATACTGCCAAGTTGTTTCTGCGAGGATGTAAGGACGAGGAATCATGGGGTATTTATCAGAGCCGAATAAAAAAGACGCGTTAGTTTGTACTACGTACAAACGCATTCTTAAAGTCAGGGCATCCTTTTCGGCGTATACTTTACGCTTATGATAACGTCCTTTCGTAACCTACCTTCCCCTACCCCTTTCTCCTATGCCTTGGCTTCTTCTATTTATTGCGGGTTTGTGTGAGGTAGGCTTTGCCGCCTGCCTGGGCAAAATGAAAGAAACCACCGGCACCACGGCTACACTGTGGCTGTTGGGATTCTTCGCCTTTCTTACGCTCAGCATGACGCTGCTTTACCGCGCCACCCAAACCCTACCCATCGGCACGGCCTACGCCGTCTGGACGGGTATTGGGGCTGTGGGCACGGTGCTGGTGGGCATTGTGGTGTTTCGGGAACCGGCCGACTTTTGGCGGGTCTTTTTTCTGACCACGCTCATTGCCTCTATTATTGGGCTGAAGTTCGTGTCGAATGAATAGGGCTATGGTTGAACTGTTGGCGTATCTACGCCTTAAACTATTAGATTGCGCACCGGCCTTCCTGCCCGCCGGAACGGTGTAGAGACGCATATTTGCGTCTCGTCGTTGAACGATTCGGGCGGCGGACGTTCAACGACGAGACGCAAATATGCGTCTCTATACCGCGCCAGACTAACTCAACACAACTCATGGCCCTACCTTACCATCGTCTCGTCGTCAAGATTGGTTCCAACGTACTGACCCAGGCCAACGGCACGCCCGATCTGGCTCGTATTGCCCACCTAGTAGAGCAGATTGCTACACTGAAACAGCCGGGGCGGGAGGTAATTGTGGTGTCGTCGGGGGCGGTGGCGGCGGGGCGCAGCCTAGTGCAGGTGACCGACAAGGCCGATGCCGTGAGCAGCCGCCAGCTGTTGGCCGCCGTGGGCCAAGTGAAGCTGCTGACCACCTACGCCGAGCTACTGGCTCGCCACCAGCTCACGTGCGCGCAGGTGCTGGTGACGAAAGAAGATTTCCGCGACCGGCAGCACTACCGCAACATGCAGAACTGCTTCCGGGCACTGCTCCAAAACAACATCATCCCCATTGTAAATGAGAATGATGTGATATCCGTAACGGAGCTGATGTTCACCGACAACGACGAGCTGGCCGGCCTGCTCGCCGCCATGCTCGACGCCGACGCCCTGCTGATTCTCAGCAATGTAGACGGCATCTACGACGGCGACCCGAAAGACCCCAGCTCCCACGTTATCCGCGAGATTGGCCCCGATACGCCCGATTTTTCGGCCTTCGTAACCACGCAACGCTCCCAGTTCGGGCGCGGCGGCATGATTACCAAGTGCCACATGGCCCACAAGGTGGCCCAGTTGGGCATTGCGGTGCACATCGCCAACGGCAAAACCGAAAACGTGCTGCCCCGCGTGCTGAGCGGCGAAGTAGTGAACACGCGCTTCCTACCCAGTCGCACGGCCTCGGGCCGCAAGAAGTGGCTGGCCCACGCCGAGCCAGCCGCCAAAGGCACCGTGCGCCTCAACGCGGGCGCCTGCGCGGCCCTCAACACGCCGGGCAAGGCTACCAGCTTGCTACCGGTAGGCGTAGTGACGGTGGAAGGCGAGTTTGAAAAGGGCGACATCATTCGGCTACTGGCTGAGGATGGCCGCGCCGTGGGCCTGGGTATGGCGGAGTACGATGCCACGCAAGCCCGCGAGCGGCTAGGCCAACAGCAGCAGAAGCCCCTGGTACACTACGATTATCTGTTTTTGAACGCTGATATTTAGCTGTTAGCTGATAGCTTCCAATCACGAACAACAGCTAACAGCTAACAGCTAATAGAAACCACGCCTATGAACCTCACGCCTACTTTCGAAGCCACACAGCAAGCCAGCCGCACCCTCGCGCAAGTCTCCCCCGATACCATCAACGCGGTGTTGCTGGCGGTGGCCGAGGCTGCCGTGCAGCACACCGAGTTCATCCTGACCGAAAACGCGAAAGACTTGGCGCGCATGGCTTCCGACGACCCCAAGTACGACCGGCTTCAGCTTTCAGCGGCGCGCATCCAAGCCATTGCCGACGACCTGCGCAACGTGGCTTCTCTACCCTCTCCGCTCGGCAACGTGCTCACTGAAACCGACCTCGCCAACGGCCTGCACCTGCGCAAAGTGCGCGTGCCGCTGGGCGTGGTGGGCATCATCTACGAAGCGCGGCCCAACGTGACCTTCGACGTGGTGGCGCTGTGCCTGAAAACCGGCAACGCCTGCGTGCTGAAAGGTGGCTCCGATGCCGATTTTTCCAACCGCGCCATCATCTCCGTTATCCACGAAGTGCTGCGCCAGCACGACCTTGACTCAGCCGTGGCTACCCTGCTCCCCGCCGACCGCGAAGCCACCGCCGCCCTGCTGCAAGCCGTGGGTTATGTGGATGTATTGATTCCGCGCGGCAGCCAGCAGCTCATTGATTTCGTGCGCAACAACGCCCGCGTGCCCGTCATCGAAACCGGCGCGGGCATTGTACACACCTACTTCGACGAAACCGCCGATTTGGCGAAGGGCCGTGCCATTGTGGCCAACGCCAAAACGCGCCGCGTGAGCGTGTGCAACTCGCTGGACTGTCTGCTCCTGCACGAAAGCCGCCTCATCGACCTGCCTACCCTGCTCGCACCGCTGGCCACCGCGGGTGTGCTCCTGCACGCCGACGAACGCGCCTACCCTGCCCTGCGCGGCGTGTACCCCGCCGAGTTGCTGCAACCTGCCCGGCCCGAGGATTTCGGCACCGAGTTCCTGTCGTTGCAGCTGGCCGTGAAAACGGTAGGTAGCCTCGACGAGGCTCTGAACCACATTGCCCACCACGGCTCCAAGCACAGCGAGGCCATTGTGTCGGAAGACGCGGCGCACATCGAGCGTTTTTTGAACGCCGTGGACGCCGCCGCCGTGTACGCCAACGCTTCTACCGCCTTCACCGATGGCGCACAGTTTGGCCTAGGGGCCGAAATCGGCATCAGCACGCAGAAGCTGCACGCCCGCGGCCCCATGGGCCTGGAGGAGCTGACCAGCTACAAGTGGCAAGTGCGTGGCAACGGGCAGGTGCGGGCATAGCGGCACGCGCTATATGCTGGCGCTTGCCGGTCCGACGCCGTAGGCGTCCGACCGGTTGTCGTTGCCCGAGCTTCGTGCTGACGCTTGCCTCTCCTACCTCTATTGGCGCGAACATCAGCAACGAAAACCGGTCGGACGCCTACGGCGTCGGACCGGCAGACGACGGCAAGCAGCTACAAATCCTGCACACACCGAAAGCCCACGTGCATGAGGGCGGTTTCGGGGGTGCTACCCGCCCTACCCGACACGCGGTAGCCGTGGCACCAGCCTGGCTCGCATAGGAAAGAACCGCCCCGCTGGGCGCGCTCGGTGGTAGGCGAGTTGGCCACGGCCACCGAGTCCATGATGTCGGCGTAGGTGAGCTTGTAGTTGGCGCACCACTCCCACACGTTGCCCGACATATCGGCCAGGCCCAGCGGCGACGTGCCGAACGAGCCTACCGGCGCGGCGTAGTGGAAACCGTCGGTCTGGCGGTCGAAATCGGGGAAGGTGCCGTTCCAGGTGTTGGCCGTGAACTTGCCGTGCACTTGCAGGCTGTCGCCGGCGGGGTAGAGCGTGCGGGTGTTGCGGCCATTGCGGGCAGCGTGTTCCCACTCTATTTCATCAGGTAGGCGCTTGCCAGCCCACTTGGCGTACGCCTGCGCATCATTCCATGATACTTGCGTGACGGGCTGGTCGGGCGCGGCGGGGCCGGCTTCGGGGCCGTAGGGGTACTGCCAATTGGCTCCATCTTTCAGGCCCCATTGCTTGGTGGTTTCGTCCAGCACGCCACCGTTGCCGAAGTGCTCGGCCTCTGTTTTGTAGCCGGTAGCCTGCACGAAAGCCCGAAACTGCCCTACCGTCACTTCGTGCTGATCCATTAGAAAAGGCTTCACCAGCACCCAAAACGCGGGCTTTTCCTGCGCCACGCCATCGGCGGAACCAACCTGAGTGTAACCGCCGGGCACGTACACCATCCCGGCCGGCACGGCAGCGGGCAGAGCGTTGGTTGGAGCTGTTTTTTGCGCCGGCTCGTGAGTAAACACCGTGATGGTAGGCGAATACTTCCGTTGCTCAAGTGGGCCAGATTCGCAGGCGCTTAGTGCCAGCAGTAGGCTACCGGCACACAGACTATTGAGCAGAAAATGACGCATCAGCATACATGACGAAAGATTGGACGGGGTAATACAGCACGAGCAAATGTCAGCACATACTGCTTGCGGAAGCAACCGGATTGCGGTTTGTTCACGCCAATAGAACACAAATCTTTATAGGCATCATACTCAATATGCTAAAATGATTTAGCTTGTCGGCTGGTTCTTCTGGGTTAATGAGGTTCGCGGCATCCTTTTGCGGTGGGCTTCCGTGTCTCTTACCAGCAATAGCATGTTTCGTCTACCAGTCAAAAACACTGGGCGCTACGCCTACCACGCCGTTAGCAGTGCACTGGCCTTGGTGGTGCTGATGGGCTCTATGGCCTTCACCCTGGCACCATCCAAATCGGCCAAACGCCCCAACATCATCCTCATCATGGCCGACGACCTGGGCTACTCCGATCTAGGTTGCTACGGTGGCGAAATCAACACGCCCAATCTGGACAAGCTCGCCAAGGATGGGCTTCGTTTCAATGCTTGCTACAACACGGGCCGGTGCTGCCCTACCCGCGCTTCCATGCTCACGGGCCTGTATCCGCACCAGGCGGGTATTGGCAAAATGACGTTTGCTGAGGGCAAACCTGGTTATCAGGGCACGCTGGATAAGCACACTGTAACCATTGCCGAGGCCTTGCGCGCGGCCGGCTACCAGACCGGTATGGTAGGCAAGTGGCATATTTCGGAAACGGTGGGGCGCAAAGACAACGCGGAGCAACTGAAGTGGCTGGCCCACCAAGCCGACTACGGCGTATTTTCTGACCCCAACACCTACCCCACGGGCCGCGGCTTCGAGAAGTTCTACGGCACCATTTGGGGCGTGGTCGATTACTTCGACCCGTTCAGCCTGGTGTACGGCAACCAGCCGGTGAAAACGGTACCCAAGGATTTTTACTACACCAATGCCATCGGCGATACGGCGGTGTCGTTTGTGCGGCAGTTTGGCAAGCAGGCTGATAAGCCGTTTTTCATGTACGTGGCCTATACGGCCCCGCACTGGCCCATTCAGGCCCTACCCGAGGATATCAAAAAGTACGAAAACACTTACAAAAATGGCTGGCAGGCGCTGCGGCAGAGCCGCTACAAGCGCATCATCGACCTGAAGCTGTTTGACCCAGCCACCACGCCGCTGCCGGACTTTATGTTTCCGAAAAAGGACTGGGCCACCAACCCTACTAAGGACTGGGACGCGCACGCCATGGCCGTGCACGCGGCCATGGTCGACCGCATGGACCAGAACATAGGCCACCTGATTGCGGAGTTGAAGCGCACCAAACAGCTCGATAACACCATCATCCTATTTTTATCCGACAACGGTGCCAGCTCAGAAGACCCCACCGAATACGGCCCCGGCTTCGACCGGGCCGGCAGCACCCGCGAGGGCCAAACGGTGGCGTTTCCGACCAAGAAAGAAGTCCTGCCCAATGGGCAACTAGTGCACGCTGGTATTGGCGCAGTGTGGGCTCACAGCATCAACACGCCGTTTCGCTACTACAAGGCCAAGCAGCACGAAGGCGGCATTACCACTCCTTTGATTGTGCATTGGCCCCAGGGCGTGCAGCAGCCCGGCCGCTTGGTGCGCGAGCCGCTGCACGTGATTGATATGATGAGCACGTTCCTGGATCTGGCGCAGGCTTCCTACCCTAACACCTTCGAGGGGCGCACCATCACACCTACCCCCGGCAAGAGCTTTGTGCCATTGTTGACCTCGTCCAAGGCGCCAGCCCAGCGTATTCACCCGGAGTTGTTCTGGGAGCATTTCGGCGCGGCGGCGTTCCGGCAGCAAGATTGGAAGATTGTGCGCCTGGACGCCAACGCGCCCTGGGAATTGTACGACCTCAAAAACAACCGCTCAGAAACCAAGAACCTGGCCACCCAATACCCCGACCGCGTGACGGCCAT
This sequence comes from Hymenobacter sp. NBH84, assembly GCF_014217645.1. NCBI lineage: Bacteria > Pseudomonadati > Bacteroidota > Cytophagia > Cytophagales > Hymenobacteraceae > Hymenobacter > Hymenobacter sp. NBH84. Next base: position 346,779 of record NZ_CP043644.1, on the reverse strand, counting down.
GAGTCAGCGCTGGCAGCAGTTGGCCGAGGAATACAAAGTCTTTCCGAAGCCCACGGCTCAACAGTAGCCTCTCCAAGTACTGAAACTACTTCGGAAGCGACAAAGGCAGTAGCAAGCGGCTTCGGTCGGCTTCTCCCCCACCCTACCACCCTACCCCCATGACCTTTCTCACCCGCTTTGTTTTTCCGTTGACCGCGGCGCTGCTCCCCCTACGCGGATACGCCCAAACGCCGCCAACACCTACCCCCACCGCTCCCAACTCTGCGGCTTTTCAGGCTAGTGCGTTTCAGATGATGCCTCTGGGTGCGGTGAAACCGGCGGGTTGGCTTCAGCGCCAGCTGCGTATTCAGGCCGATGGGTTGACAGGCCATTTGGACGAATTTTGGTCCGATGTGGGGCCGAACAGTGCCTGGCTAGGTGGCTCGGGCGAGGGCTGGGAACGAGGCCCCTACTACCTCGACGGGCTGTTACCCCTGGCCTACCTCCTCGACGATACTACCCTGAAAGCCAAGGCACAGAAATGGATTGACTGGACCTTGCAAAGTCAACGGCCCGATGGTGCCATCGGCCCCGCCAAAAACAAGGATTGGTGGCCGAATATGCTGGTGCTTAAAAGTCTGATGCAGTATCAGGAAGCGACAGGTGACAAGCGCGTGGTCCCCTTCATGGAGAAATACTTCGCCTACCAGAGCAGCCAACTGGCTGCTAATCCGCTACACGAGTGGGCCAAGTACCGCTGGGCCGAGGAGCTGCTGCCCATCCGGTGGGTGTACGAAAAGACCAAGAATCCACAACTGCTGACGCTGGCCCGGCAGCTGGCCGGGCAGGGCTACAACTGGCAACAGATGTACGCGCAGTTTCCCTTCACCGAGCCAACGTCGGTAGAAAGCCTGGGCCTACCGAAAGGTTTAACCGACAAATCCTTGCAAGCCCACGGCGTCAATAATGCCATGGCGCTGAAAATGCCCGCGCTTTGGGGCATGACTGGCGGCACCACTGCTGACCGTCAGAGCATCTACCAACAAATCAAGGTATTGGACCAGTACCACGGGCTACCCAACGGCATGTATAGCGGCGACGAGCACTTCTCGGGCCGCAACCCGTCGCAGGGCATTGAACTGTGCGCGGTGGTAGAGGCGCAGTACTCCTACGAGCAGTTGCTAGCCCTACTCGGCGACCCTGCTTTTGGCGACCGGCTGGAGAAAATCACCTTCAACGCCCTACCCGCCACCTTCGACCCTACCATGTGGGCGCACCAGTACGACCAGCAGCCCAACCAGGTGCTGGTGAGTAAAGCCAAACGACAGTGGTCCACCAACGGCGACGACTCCAACGTATATGGCCTGGAGCCGTGGTTCGGGTGCTGCACGGCCAACATGCACCAGGGCTGGCCCAAGTTTGCGGCCAATCTCTGGATGACCTCGCCCGACGATGGCCTGGTGGCCGCGGCCTATGCGCCCAACGAGCTAACCACTAGGGTAGGTAAAGCGGACATCACCATCCGCGAGGAAACCGACTACCCCTTCCGCGACAACATTCGGTTTGTGGTGGCGAAATCGGCTAAGAAAGTGGCTTTCCCGTTGCGCCTGCGCATCCCGGCCTGGGCCGATAAAGCGACGGTAACGGTGAATGGCAAACCCGTGGCCAATGCTCCGAAGGCTGGCACATTTTACCAGCTAAAGCGCCGCTGGCAGCAGGGCGATGTGGTGGAGCTACGCCTACCCATGGACGTGCGCGTGCAGCCGGGCTACAACCAGTCGGTATCGGTGGAGCGTGGGCCGCTGGTGTATGGGCTGAAGCTGGGCGAGCAGTGGGACAAACTGCGCGACCGGCCCAACCAAGCCGACGACTACACCGTGCGGGCCACTACCCCCTGGAACTACGGGCTGTTGCTACCCTCAGCCAACCCCGCCAATGCATTTCAGGTGAAGGAGTTGCCGACTACTGGCGTAGTCTTTTCGCCGGATAGTGCACCCGTTGAGTTGCGCGTGCAGGGCATGCGCCTACCCGAGTGGCAGATGGCGCAGAACTCGGCTGGTCCGCCGCCGGCAAGTCCGGTAGCCCGGCCTGCCGGGGCCACTCCCGAAACGCTGACGCTTATTCCGTACGGCGCTACTAATCTACGCATTACGTCCTTTCCGGTGGTGCGGCCGTAGCTCAGCGTACACCACCATCGCATAGCTCATCAAAAATCACTTGTTAGCATGAGTAGAGCCTACTGGCTGCTACAGACATCAGGCCCAACTTAGCCGGGTACAGTTACGTTGGAGTAGACCTCTTTTGATTTGTTCCGCATGTTATTACTACACCGCCTTACGTGGTTTCGGGTGGCCCTGGCCTGGGGCGTGTTCACGCTGTTCATGATTTTGCTCGTGTATGGGCAGGCCCTCACCAGTGGCTTGTCGGTGCACTGGCGCACGGCGGTGCTGGGGCCGCTGGTCTACGGCGTCATTGGCACCCTGCTCACGCCGGTGGTCTTTGAGCTGGCTACGCGCTTCAACCTCACCGCAGGTCGGCGGCGCTGGCTGGCCTACCTGCTGGTGCACGCCCGTAGCAAGTGTGCTGATTACGGTGCTCTACCGGGCCGCCTACCTCGCGCTGCTCTACCTAATGGCCGTGCCGGGCGTGCGGCTTTCCTGGGCGGCTATTCTGGGCTCGGTCAACGTCTGGATTCCGATTTATTGGATGGTGCTGTTTGTGGCCTATGCCCTGGACTTTTACCACAAGTGGCAGCACCGCAACCTGGAAGCCGCCCGCCTGGAAACTCAGCTGGTGCAGGCCCAATTGCACGCGCTGAAACAGCAGCTCAATCCGCATTTTCTCTTCAATACCCTCAACGCTCTTTCTACGCTGATTGAGGACGAGCCCCGTGCGGCTCAGCGCATGACCGCCAAGCTCGGCGAGTTTCTGCGCCTGGTGCTCGACCACACTGAAGCTCAGCAAGTACCTCTGGCCGAGGAGCTGCATTTCGTGCAGCTCTACCTCGACATCGAGCAGGTGCGCTTCTCCGACCGTCTCACCTTCACGCACCACGTAGAGCCGGCCGCCCTACCCGCCTTGGTGCCGCACCTGCTGTTGCAGCCTCTAATTGAAAACGCCGTGCAGCATGGGCTGGCGGCGGTGGGCGGCGGCAGCATTCAGCTGCAAGCGCATCGGCAGGACAACCAGCTTGTGCTGGAAGTGCACAACAGCGGCAGCAGCCCCCATGCTAGTAGTGTACGTGGGGTAGGGCTGGCCAATACCGAGCAGCGGCTGCGCACCTTGTACGGTAGCCGCTACGTACTTACCCTACGCTCGGGCGCAGAGCAGGGCACGGTGGTTCGCCTGGAGCTGCCCTTCCAGACAAATTAATCCTACCCTAATTCTGGTTTGCTGCTTCCTATGTCGTCGATTCGTACGTTGATTGTAGATGATGAGCCACTTGCCCGCCGACGCATTACCCAGCTCCTGACCCATGCTCCCGACTTCACGGTGCAGGGCCAGTGCAGCAACGGCGCCGAGGCCCTGGCTGCCCTATCTGGCGATGCGGAGGTAGACCTGGTGTTTATGGATGTGCAGATGCCCGACTTCACGGGCTTGCAGGTACTCCAGCAACTTCAGGAGCGACCAATTCCGCTGGTAGTCTTCGTGACGGCCTATGACCGCTACACCCTACAGGCTTTTGAAGCCCACGCACTCGACTATCTGCTCAAACCCCTCGACCCCGACCGCTTCACCCGCTGCCTGGCCCACGTGCGCCAGCGCATGGCGCAGCACCAAGCCAAGCAGCTGCACCAGCAACTCACTTCCTTCCTGAGCACCCTACCCAGCCCCGCCGCTGCACCCACGTTTTCTACCCAATTGCTGGTGAAGCAGCCTGGGCGCCTCTACTTTGTGCCTACAGCACAGGTGCAATACCTGGAGGCTACCGGCAACTACGTAACCGTGTATGCCCAGGGGCAGCCCCACGTGTTGCGCTCTACCCTCAGCCAGCTGGAGCGCCAACTCGACCCCAGCGTATTTTTGCGCATTCACCGCTCGCTTATTGTGAACACCCAGCAGGTGAAAGAGCTACGGCCCTGGGCTCACGGCGAGTACCTCCTCACGCTACAAGACGGCCAACACCTGACCTCCTCGCGCAGCTACAACGACGCCATTCAGCAGTTTTTGAAGCAGTTTATTTCTTGAACTGCTTGTGAGCAGCTTGGCTAGCTGAACAGGCAAACCGGACCGACTACCCCTTTTACAGTACAGCTTGTCCCTGATAATAGCCAACTCGCCCCTGCCAGGAGGCGGGTACGCATCAGCAGGCGTATGAGGGGTGACTCGTTAGCTAGCGGTTTTGACTAGGCTAACGGGCTCCACCCCTCACCCTTATGATGAACTTCATGAACAATCATCTTTCCTCTCTGACCACTGCGCGGACCTGGTCCCGGCGCGTGGTTTCTGCGCTTTTCCTAGCTGGTGTACTGGCCGGCGCTACTTCCTGCAACGACGATTCTGACTCCGATAGCTCCGGCATCAAACCCGCCGGCCCAAAGCCCGAATGGGGTCCAACGATTCACCCGGAGATGCAAACCGTCATCGAAAAGCTCGACCAGCTTAGCAATGGGGTTGCGCTCACGTCGCTCACGCCGCAGCAAGCCCGCATGGCGCCTTCGGCTACCGATGCGGCCATGGCCGTGATGCGTGATTATAACATACCCGCTCCCGTGTCGCAGGTAGACACCACCGGGCAGCGCATTCCGGTATCGGGTGGCACGATTCGCGTACGCATCTACCGTCCCAAAAATATGACGGGTACCTTGCCAGCCATTGTGTATTACCACGGCGGCGGCTGGGTTATTGCCAACCTGAACACCTATGATCCATCGGCGCGGGCCTTGTCGGAGCAGACGGGCGCCGTAGTGGTATCAGTGGCCTACCGTCAGGCGCCAGAGTTTAAGTTTCCTACCGCCCACAACGACTCGTTTGCAGCCTACCGCTGGGTACGTGACAACGCTACTACCCTCAACATCAACGCCCAGCGCATTGCGGTGGCCGGCGAAAGCGCCGGGGGCAACCTAGCTGGGGCAGTATGCCTAATGGCCCGCGACGCTTCGGTGCCGCTCCCTGTGCACCAACTGCTGGTGTACCCCATTGCCCGCTACGACATGAACACCACCTCCTATACGCAGTACGCCAACGCCAAGCCCTTAAGCAAGCCGCTGATGCAGTGGTTCTACGACAAGTACCTGACGAGCTCTGCTGACGGCACTAACCCACTGATTTCACTGGTGAATGCTACCAACTTGGGCGGCCTACCCCCAGCTACGGTCATCAACGCTGAAATTGACCCGCTGCAAAGCGAAGGTCAAGAGTACGCCAGCAAGCTGAAAGCCGCCGGTGTGCCGGTAACAGCGAAGGTGTATGAGGGCGTAACGCACGAGTTCTTCGGCATGGCCACGGTAGTACCCGAAGCCCGCGAAGCGCAGGCCTTGGCTGCCTCAGAACTGAAGAAGAGTTTGCAGTAGCCTTCTGCTACTACTGCTTTCAACAAGCAAAACGGCACGGTACCCAATGGGTACCGTGCCGTTTTTGTTTTGGCCTTAACTCGCTTCGGTGTGGGTGTGCTATTTCAAGGGTGTGGTAAGGAAGAAAAGAGGTAGCTAGAGAGTGTCATATCAAGAGGAAACAGGGCACTAGATATTGCGGCCAAGAATACCATTACAGTCTACCTCTTCTATTTGCTAAGATTTACAAAAACAGGTTGAGATAAATCAGCTGAAAGCACCAAAAGCACCATACGAATTCTTCTATCCTTGACGCCCCAAAACTCATCTATAAGCATAATACCACAAAATAAAACAATTTTTATACTCCCAACACCTTGCTTATTCAGACTACTTTTATAAAAAAAATAAAAAGATACATTGCTATTTTAAGAAGCTTATCTACTTTGGTCGGATTAAAACAGGTAAACCGGTAGGCATATTGTTGAATGGACGTGCTCAACAAACAAGTTCTTTACAAGAAGTGCATCGCGAAACACTTGTATTTCGCTGGTGAGCTTTCCTGTGCGGAGTTGAGCACGAGCCTAGGCAAAAGCTTGCCGCTTATCAACCGGCTGATAACGGAACTAATCAGCGAGGGCGCGGTAATTGAGACGGGCTATGCGCCTTCAACCGGCGGCAGAAGGCCCCTGATGTACTCCTTAAAGCCCGACCTACAATATGTGGTGGCAGTGGCCATGGACCAGCTGATTACGCGCATCGTGCTGCTGGATATGAAGAACAACCCCGTTGGGGAAGTTGAAACACTGGAGCTAGAACTGGCACACACCCCCGGCGCCCTACACCAGCTAACGGCCTTCCTAGCGGACTTCATCGCCAAATCGGGTGTTCCAAAAAGTAAGATAGTAGGCATCGGCATTGGGATGCCGGGATTTGTAGATATCGCCAAAGGGATCAACTACTCCTTCCTCGAAGCTGATGACGACAGCATAGTAGGCCAAATTGAGGCGGTAGTCGGAATTCCAGTGCTGATCGACAACGATTCGAGCTTGGTGGCACTGGCCGAGCTGAAGTTGGGTGCCGCCCGCGACAGGCAGAACGTGATGGTGCTGAACCTCGGCTGGGGCACGGGCCTGGGCATGATCATGAAGGGAGAACTGTTCAGGGGGCACAACGGCTTCGCGGGCGAGTTCAGCCACATGCCGCTGTTTATGAACAACAAGCTGTGCAGCTGCGGCAAAACCGGCTGCCTGGAGACGGAAGCCTCGCTGCTGGTAATTGCCGAGAAGGCCGTAGAGACCCTCAAGCAGGGGAAGCGTTCTAGCCTACAAGGGATTACCATAGGCCCTATCGATCAGGTGGTCAACACCATTATGCAGGCGGCCCTGAAGGGCGACAGCTTTGCGATAGAGCTAATTACGGAATCGGCCTACAACATCGGCCGCGGGGTATCTATCCTGATCCACCTGTTCAACCCAGAGTTGATTGTGCTGAGCGGCCGGGGGGCGGTGGTGGGCAAGCTGTGGCTGGCGCCCATTCAGCAGGCCATCAATGAGCACTGCATCCCGAAGATTTCGGAAAACACGGCGCTTACCATTTCTCCCTTGGGCTACGAGGCCGAACTACTCGGTGCTGCCGCCCTCGTCATGGACCACTACGATACGCTACTGCCGGCACCCCAAAAAGTGCACGCTTAATTTTTTTTGGTTTAAGAGGGACTAACTCTCTTTAAACCAGCGACTACTCTAATCCCTACTTTCAATTCAACTATATGAGAAACATGTTTACTAGAGGGTTCCTGCTTTGTCTGCTGCTGAGCCTTTTTGCGAGTATGGCCTTTGCCCAGCAGCGGCGTACTATCACGGGCAAGGTAACAGATGAGAAAGGCGCCCCCATCCCCTTTGCGTCCGTGCAGGTGAAGGGCACCACCAACGGCACCACCACCAACGACGACGGCGAGTTCAGCGTGACGCTGCAGAATAATGGGTCGGTGCTGGTTTTTAGCTCTATTGGCTACGCAAGCAAAGAGGTGGTTATCGGCGAAAGCAACGTCCTCAACGTGGTGCTGGGCAGCAGCACCAGCGAGATTGGGGAAGTGGTCGTAACGGCACTGGGCATTGAGCGGGAGCGGAAGTCGCTGGGCTACGCGGTGGAGGAAGTGGCGGGCCAAACGCTGGTAGAAGCCCGTGAGCCCAACGTGGTGAACGCGCTGTCGGGTAAAGTAGCAGGCTTGCAAGTACTGCGCTCCAGCAACGGCCCGGCCGGTTCTTCCAAGATCATCCTGCGGGGCAACAACTCCCTTACCGGCGACAACCAGCCCTTGATTGTAGTAGACGGCATACCGATCAGCAACGCGACGGGTGCCATCAACAATGATTACTTCAACCCCTCAGTGGACATGGGCAACGGCCTGTCGGACATCAACCCGGAGGATATTGCCAGTATTTCGGTGCTAAAAGGACCAGCCGCAGCGGCCCTATACGGCTCCCGGGCCGGCAATGGTGCCATCATCATCACCACCAAATCGGGTAGGCCGCAGAAGGGCCTGGGCATCACCATCTCGTCTACTGTAGGCATGGAGACGCTCTTTACGCACCCCAAGCTACAGGACTCTTTCGGGCAGGGTAGCAACAACATCTACGACAACCGCTCTGGCGCGAGCTGGGGTCCCAAGGCCGAGGGCCAGGACGTGACGAACTGGAACGGCGAGACGGTGCCCCTGCAGACCTACGACAACATTGGCAACTATTTCCGCACCGGCATCCGCTCCAACCAGAGCGTGTCGTTGCAGCAGCAATACAAGTCTACGGCCCTTTATACTTCCTACAACCGCCTGGACGACCAAAGCATCATCCCCGGCACCAAACTGACCCGAACCAACCTGATGGCCCGCGCCATCACCAACTTCGGGGCCGAAGACCGGTGGACCATCGACACCAAAATCCAGTACAGCCAGTCGACTGCCAACAACCGGCCGCTGGTGGGTGCCAACACCAGCAACTCCTACAGCACGCTGTATAACCTGCCCCGCTCGCTGGACATCCGCCAGTTTAAGCCGGCGGTGACCGAGGAGGGCGGTATGCTCTGGTACGGTGGTAGCAACCAGATCAACCCCTACTGGAACAACAAATACAACCTTAACGAGGACGTCCGGGACCGGTTCATTATGAACGGCTCGTTGAAATATGCCTTCACCAATTGGCTGACGGGTGAAATCAGAGGCGGGGCGGACAAGTACTACACCAACGCCCAATCCAACCTGTACGCTGGCAGCCCCATTGCCGCCAACGGCCGCTATACCTTGGGCAAGCAAAACTTCACTGAAACCAACTACAGCGCGCTACTCACGGCCAAGCAGGACAACGTGATAGGCAAGCTGGGGGGTGTGGCGCTGCTGGGCACCAACTTCATGGAACAGCAGTTCAGCGACTTGAACAGCAACTCGGGTGATTTGGTGGTACCGAACCTGTTTTCGCTGAACAACGGCGTCGGCAACCCAACTGTTGGCCAGGGCTTCACTCAGAAAAGAATCAACTCCATCTACGGCTCGGCGCAGTTGAACTGGGACGGCTACCTGTTCCTGGACGTGACGGGGCGTAACGACTGGTCGACGACGCTGAGCGAGAACAACCGCTCGTTCTTCTACCCCTCCTTCAGCGGCTCCTACGTTTTCACCGACATGGTGGAGAAGGCCGGGGGTACGCTGCCGGGCTGGCTCAGCTTTGGTAAGCTCCGGGCTTCCTACGCTGTGGTCGGCAACGACCTCTCACCCTACCGCCTGTACAACATCTACACCATCGGCAAAGACCCGAACGGCAACACCACAGCCGGCAAAAACAGCACCCTGTATGACTCCAACATCCGCAGTGAGCGGATCAAATCGTACGAAGCTGGCATAGAGCTGCGGTTCCTGAAAGACCGCCTCGGGGTTGACGTGGCCGTGTACCGGTCCAATGCCACCGACCAGCTGATTTACCTTCCCCTGGATCCGCTGAGCGGCTACAGCAACCGAATCATCAACGCGGGCAATATCCAGAACACCGGCATCGAGGCCCGCGCAAACGCCAGTATTATCCAGAATCCCACGGGCGTTAACTGGAACATTCTGGCAAACTTCTCCAGAAACAACAACACGGTAGAGTCGTTGGCCAACGAGGTGAAAACCTACACCTTGGGCGGCTTTGATGACGTGCAGGTAGTAGCTGCCGCCGGTGGCCGCTACGGCGAAATCTACGGCAGCAAGTTCCTGCGTGTAGACGACCCCACCAGCCCCTACAACGGCCAACTGCTGCTGAGCGCGGCCGGCCTACCGCAACGAGGCCAGCAGAATGTGAAGCTGGGCAACCAGCAGGCCAACGGACTGCTGGGCGTTACCAACACCATTACTTACAAAGGACTGGGGCTTTCCTTCCTGGTGGACGCCCGCTTCGGCGGCAAGATTTTCTCCTCTACCCTGTCGGGTATGCAGCTCAACGGCACCTCCTCCGTGACGGCCCCCAACGGCGAGCGGAACGAGTTTGTGGTAGACGGCGTAGTAGCGGGCACTAATGGCGGCAGCTACGAGCGCAACACTACGCCCGTGACGCAGCAGCTGTACTGGAATGCCATAGCCGGGGTTGGCAACCTGGGCATCACCGAAGCCAACCTCTACGACGCCTCCAACGTGCGCCTGCGCAACGTGCAGCTAAGCTATGGCCTACCGGCCAGTTTGCTGAGCAAAACGCCCCTGCAGCGGGTGAATGTAGGGGTAACCTGCACAAACGTATGGCTGATTAAGAGCCACATGAACGGACTGGACCCCGAGTCGGTTTACGCCACAGGCACCAATGCTACCGGCTTCGAGGGCGGCAGCCCGCCGACTACCCGCGCTTTCCTGTTTAACCTTGTACTAGGCTTCTAATCTTCGAATTACCTTTAGTCATGAAACCTATATTTAAACATTCCTGGGCGTTGCTGGCGACGAGTACGCTGCTGGCTGCCTGTAACAACTTCGACGAACTGAACGTCGACCCCCTGGCGGCCAGCGGCGACCAGGTGCAGGTGGAATACTTCATCAACAGCGCTATCGTCAACGCGCAGATGAACCCCGACGTGGCCGAGCGCTCGTTTGTGCTGTACTGGAAAACGGCGGCCCATCAGCAGGAAGACGAGGGCTTCTCCTCCGGCTCGGTAGACGACGGCTGGACAACGGCTTACTACAACCAGGTAGCCGGCTGGCTGAACGCGGCCAATACGGCCATTCAGATTGCCGACGAGCAAACGGCGAAAGGCCAGGCCAAAGCCTACACCCCTAATCTGGTGCAGGTGGCCCGCATCTGGCGCGCCTACTTGCTCAGTGAGATGTCGGACAACTTTGGTCCCGTTCCCATTGATGCCTTCCAGGGCGTAAACCCGAGTTTTTCCGACACGAAGGACGTATACTACTACGTGCTGGACGAACTGAAAGACGCCAGCGCCAAGCTGGACATTTCCGTCGTAAACCCTTCGGACCTAGCTAAGCAAGACCCTGCCTATGGCTACGACTACGCCAAGTGGAAAAAGTACGCCAACTCCCTGCGCCTGCGCTTGGCCATGCGCTTGTCCGAAGTAGACCCCGCTAAGGCCAGAGCGGAGTTTGAGGAGGCTGCCAAGCTGGATCTGCTGACCACCATGGACGGCACGTTCCAGGTGAAGGAGAAGCCAGGCTGGGATGCCCTCACCGGCGTGATGAGCCGTGAGTGGAACCCGCAATTTCTGTCGCCTACCCTCTTCAACATCTACTTCGGCCTGGGCGGCGTGCCTTCCAAGGATCAACTGCCGGCTAGCATGGCGCAGTATGTGAAGCCGGCCGACTGGATGGGCGTGAAGTATGAAGACCACTTTGCCACCAAAACCAACGACCCCTCGGCTGGCTTCTGGTTCGATGGACTTCCCTACTCCATCGACCCGCGGGCGTACAAGGCCTTCATCATTCCAGGCGATTTTACCAATCCCGGCTTCAGCAACTATCCTTCCTACACTAGCAACGCCAAAAACACTAAGCGCAATCTGGTAGATGACAAAGGCGCTGTGGTGCAGACCATAGACGCGGCCTACACCTGGAACCCGGGCATAAACGGTGAATGGGGTGCCAAGGGCGCCAAAAACAAGGTTTCGTATTACTTCTCCGGCACCATTCCGCGGCTATCGCAGCAGTTTAGAGGCAGCCAGAGCCAGCGCATCTTCTTCGCTCCTTGGGAAACCTACTTCCTGCTAGCTGAAGCAGCAGAGCGCGGCTGGAGCACGCCCATGACTGCCCAGAAGGCGTACGAGGCGGGCGTCACTTCCAGCTTTTCTTACTGGAACGTGCCTGTGGGCAGCTACTTAACCTCCGAGGACTATAATCGGTGCGGCACTTCCGTGAACTGGACGCACACAGACGAGCCGGCCGCTACCCGCACACTGAACTACAAAAACGGCTACACCAACCAGGCCGGAACGGTGGCGTTTACCTACCCTACCAACAACCTGTACAAGAACGGCACGGTTAAGAACGACCACCTGACCAAGATTATCACCCAGAAGTACATCGCGCAGCTACCTTGGCTGCCGTTGGAGGCCTGGAGCGACCAGCGCCGCCTGGGTCTGCCGTTCTTCGAAAATCCGGCAGTGGAGAACCCACTAGTTGATTTGCCCGCCCTCACGCAGTCCAACTACATGAAGAGCGAGGTAGCTTTCTTCCCGCAACGCCTCAAGTACCCCTCCAGCCTACCCAATACCAACGCCAAAGGCTATGGGGAGGCCGTGGGCTTCCTGGGTGGTAAAGACAACGCTTTCACCCCGCTGTGGTGGGCTAAAAAGCAGTAGTATTACTCCCCAAAATAGTAGCCCTACCGATCAATGTACCTAGTGCTTTGGTCGGTAGGGCTACTGCTTTGGGGGGGTGCTTCGCTTGTTGCCTAGCCGCTTCTATGGGGTCTAACTTCGGTGTACGCGTTGCCGGGGTTTAGCTTAGAGCGGGAAAGGATATTTGCAGAAACGTAGCCGGCAAGAGGGCACTTTAATGCCACTCCCTACTCCTATCCCAACAACTCCTGAAGTAACTGATACCCCTGCGGCCACAGCCCCAACCCTGATTCGGAGTTTAGATGCCCTAGCGCACCTACATTCACAAACCGGCTACCCCAGGCCGCCGCAAACTGTTGGGCTCTAGCTAGGCTGACGTACTGATCATCGGTGCTGGCTACCACGATGCTGGGAAACGGTAGGCGCGCCAGTGGCATGGGCGCAAAGCCTACTACTTCGGGCGGGAAGTCGGGCCGGTCGACATCGGCGGGCGCTACGAGCAGAACGCCTTGCAAGTGGTGGCGAGTAGTAGCGGCCCAGTGCGCCACCGTAGCGCAGGCCAGGCTGTGCGCCACCAGCACCACTTGTGGGCCGGCAGCAGCTACGGTAGCTTCAAGCGTTTGCACCCAATCAGCGCAAACGGGGTGGTTCCAATCGTGCTGCTGCACGCGTTGGTAGCCGTACTGCTGTTCCCACTGCGTTTGCCAGTGTATCGGGCCAGAGTTGCCTAGTCCAGGCGCGGTGAGAATGGTAGTAGGCATAAGGAAGTGGTTGTCCTGCGACTGTAAGCGCTTGCTATGTAAGCTACGCCAGCGTGAAGCAAGGTAACTAGCGCAAGTTTAGCACAGCGTAGCTCGTGCCGACTATGCCGGGAGTTGTGCTTGCCTCACCAGAATGATGCTATGTGAACAGCACGGTTCTTCTATGCGGCAGATGAGGTGCAACCTCATCCTCGAAGTGAACCGAAGCACGAGTTACGTTACGCTAAACTCAGGCTAATTAAACAGGTATTTCGCTCATGTTAAGCTGAATTTAACATATACAAAAAAGCATATAACACCCGTTTTCTATACCTTACCCCTCTATCCAACTCCACTATACACAATGCCCCGTCTACCCCGCTTGGCGCTGCTGTGGCTGCTGCTATTCCTATGCGCCTGCACAAAAACCACTTCGCCTACTGCCCCCAACGGCGAAGAAATTGACCCTTACCAAAACCTGGTATTTGAGTTTGACCAGGCGGTAGTAGGGCCGGAGCAGCAAGACCGCTGGGATACCACGCAGGTAGTAACATTTGAGCCGGCCGTGCGGGGCAAGTTCAAGTGGAACAACGACCGGGAGCTGATCTTCTCGCCCCTCACGCCGTTCCGACCCAGCACTACCTTCCGGGCGACGCTGCGGCCCCAGGCCCTACCCACCGACAAGCGCGACACCAAGCTACCGGAGAACCGGCAGGTGTTTCACACACCTTACCTCCAGCCGGGCACGGTGCAAGCTTTTTGGGGCCGCTCGCGGCGGGCGGCGGGCACCGCTGAGGTGCGCCTCGATGTGCCCTTCAACTATGCCGTGCGGCCCGCCGACGTGCGCCCGCTGCTGCGCCTCACGCAGAACGGGCAGCCGGTGGCCTTCGAGGTGCTGACCACCGAGCCCGACCAGACCATCCAACTTGCCCTCACGCAGGACGTACGGCCCGGCTCCCCGCTCACGGTGGCGCTGGCGGCCGGGCTGCGCGCCGCTGGCAGCGACCAGCCCACTACGCAGGATTTCACCCTACCTGTAGATGTGCCCGACCCGCAGGCCCTGGCCGTGAGCAGCGTATCGGGCTACTTGCAGGGCGCCGACCCGGTGGTAACGGTGCGCACCAACCAGCCCGTAGCAGAGGGCGACCTGACAGGCGTGCTGGCCGTGTCGCCACAGGTGCCGTTTGCAGTGGAGACGCAGGAGGGCGGCTTCACGTTGAAGGGCGGGTTTGAGGTAGGTAAGAGCTACCAGGTGCGCATCGGCAGCGGCTTGCGCGGCACGTTGGGCGGCCAGCTGGACGAGGACGTGACCCAAACCGTAAGCTTCGGCAACGAGCGGCCGACCATCAGCTTTGCCAGTGGCGACAAGGCCATGTACCTCGATGCGCTGGGCGCCCGCAACCTGGGCGTGCGCATCAACGAGGTGGCGCAGGTGAAGGTGACCATTGCGAAAGTCTACGCCAACAACATACAGCAGCTGTTGCGTAGCGGCTCGCAATACGGCTACCCAGAGTACGACCCCGATTCTGAAGAAGACAACACGGACGACAACGGCGAGTACATTGACCGTTCGTTTCAGTACTACGACGTGGAGAACTTGGGCAACGTGCTGTCGGAGCGCACCTACACGGTGGCGGGGCTACCCAAGCAACAGGGCTTGCGCTTACTCAACCTGAGCCTGAAAGAACTGGAGTTTACCGACGGGCTGAAGGGTCTTTATATCATCAAAATACAGGACACCGAGCGGCAGTGGCTGCAAGTGAGCAAGCTGGTGGCCGTCACCGACATCGGCCTGATTGTGAAGCAGGGCGCGGCGGGAAGCACGCTGGTATTTACCAACTCCATCCGCGACGCCAAGCCACTGGCGGGCGTGTCGGTGCGCTTTGTGAGCAGCAACAACCAGGTGATGGGCACCGGCACTACCAACGCCGACGGCGTGGCGAAATTCGACAGCACCGCCGCTACCAGCCGGTTCCGACTGGGCATGGTGATGGCGCAGCGCCAGTCCGATTTCACGTTTTTGGACCTGAGCCGGAGCCGCGTGGAAACGTCGCGGTTTGAGGTAGGCGGCCTGCAACGCAATGCGGCCCGCTACCAGGCTTTCCTGTATGGCGACCGGGACCTGTACCGCCCCGGCGACACCATTCGCACGAACACCATCATTCGCACCGAGAATTGGCAAGCGCCACCTAAGAATCTACCCGTTAAGATTCGTTTGCTTCTACCCACCGGCAAGGAATACGCTAGTTTGCGCAAGCAACTGTCGGCGGCAGGTTCATTTGAGGCGCAGTTTATCCTGCCGCCCAGCATCATGACCGGCCTCTACACGCTAGAAGTCCTCACCGGCAACGACGTGCTGCTGACCTCGTGCCAGCTCAGCGTGGAGGAGTTCATTCCTGATAGAATGAAGGTGACGGTGAAAGCCTCGCGGGCCGTGGTGAAGCCGGGCCAGCCGGTTTCGGCCCAGATTATGGCCCAAAACCTGTTCGGCCCACCCGCCGCCGACCGCAAGTTTGAGGTGGAGTTTTCACTGAAAGAAAAGCCCTTCACCCCGAAAAACTACCCCGACTACACCTTCGCCATCAACAGCGGCGAGAAGCGGCGCGGCAATTACGGCTACCAAGAGCAAACGCCCATTTCGGCCCGCTTCGAGAAGACGGTGCGCGAAGGCACCACCGACGCCGCCGGCCGCGGCACCGCCACCTACCAGGTGCCCGACTACACCGACCTGGGCACACTGGAAGGTGCGGCCTTCGCCACGGTGTTCGACGAAACCGGCCGCCCGGTGAACCGCCTCGCTACCTTCGAGGTACAGACGCAGCCAGTGCTGTTTGGTATTAAGGAGCTGCCGGAGCTGGTGAGCACCCGCGAAAAGGTGCCGGTGCAGATGGTAGCCCTCACGCCCGCCGGTCAGCCTACCAGCGCCTCGGCGCGGGTGCAGGTGGTACGTCTACTCTGGGAAACCGTGATTGAGCGCCAGGGCGGCCGCTACATCTACAACTCGCAGAAGCGCGAGCAAGTAGTATCTAGTCAGCAACTTACCGTGGGTGCGGGTGGTGGCGTAGCGGTGTCATTCGCGCCTACCTACTCCGGCGAGTACGAAATCCGAGTGGCGCGGCCGGGTGCGACTACCTACGTGGCCCAGCGCGTGTACGCCTACGGCTACGGCGACACCCAGGCCAACAGCTTCGAGGTGAACAACGAGGGCGAGGTGACCATCGAGCCCGACAAGCCGAAATACGAGCCCGGCGAAACGGCCCACCTGCTGCTGAAAACGCCCTTCCCCGGCCGCGTGCTGGTGACGGTGGAGCGGAACAGGGTGCTGAACAGCTTCTACGTGACCACCGACGAGAAATCGGCCAAGGTAGACGTGCCGATACGCGCCGGGCACGTGCCCAACGTGTACGTGACGGCCACAGCCATCCGCGCCATTCGCGACAACCGCCTACCCCTCACGGTGGCCCGCGGCTTCGTGCCGCTCATGGTAGAGAAGCCCGGCTCGAAGCTGACTGTCAGCATTAAAGCGCCCGTGCAAAGTCGTTCCCAGACCTTCCAGACCATTGAGGTGAGCACCGCGCCCAAGGCCCAGGTAACTCTGGCCGTGGTGGACGAGGGTATTTTGCAGATGAAGGATTACCGCACGCCCGACCCGCACGGCTACTTCTACCAGAAGCGCGCCCTGGAGGTGCAGGCCTACGACGTGTACCCCTTCCTACTCCCCGAACTCGGCACCAGCAGCAGCGGCGGCGACGCCGCCGACCTCTCCCGCCGCACCACGCCCGTGCCCTCGCGCCGCGTGAAACTCCTAGCCAAATGGAGTGGCGTATTCACGGCCGATGCCAGCGGCAAAGTGCGCTACCGCGTGCGGATTCCGCAGTTTTCGGGGGCCGTGCGCATCATGGCCGTGGCCTACAAAGACGACGCATTCGGCGCGGCCGAACACACCATGCGTGTCGCCGATCCGGTGGTCATCAGCACCGCCCTACCCCGCTTCCTCAGCCCCGGCGACACGATTGACGTGCCGGTGACGCTGACGAATACGACGAACGGGAAAATTTTGGTTATGGTAGAACCAGGGCTGACTGGCCCACTCGAATTGGCCGAACCTCATAAAGTTCTGCCTCATACGAATGGCGTTATCACTGAACAAGCCAGTCAATACTGGTTACCTCTAAATCCGAATAATGAGAGGCGTTTCACCTTTCCTATCAGAGCAACACAATCTATTGGGAATGGTATTGTCACTGTAAAAGTAACAGGTAAGAAAGGCATAACAGAAACCTTCACTGAAACCATCGAATTACCCGTCCGCCCCGCCTCACCCTTACAGAAGCGCAACGGTTCCGGCGAGGTAGCGGGCGGCGCGACGCAGCCGCTGAAGCTGCAAACGGATTTCCTACCCTCGTCGCTGCGGAGTCAGCTGGTGGTGAGCCGCTCGCCGATGACGGTGTTTGCCAAGGACTTGCGCTACCTGTTGCAGTACCCGTACGGCTGTTTGGAGCAAACCGTGTCGGCTGCTTTCCCGCAGCTGTACTACGGCGATTTGGCGGCTACGCTGGGGCAGCAAACCGGCAAGGTCGCGAAGGCGAGTCCGTATAATCCTAACTACCACGTGCAGGAGGCCATCCGCAAGGTAGAGGCCCAGCAGATGTACAACGGCAGCCTCAGCTACTGGCCCGGCGGCGACTACGATAACTGGTGGGCCACGGCCTACGCCGCCCACTTCCTGCTCGAAGCCCAACAAGCCAGCTTCACGGTCAACAAAACCGTACTGGATAGGGTGCTGCGCTACCTGCAAGCGCGGGTGCGCCGCCGCGAAACGGACACCTACAACATCATCCAAACGGGCGGCGCCATCCAGCCCGTCACGCGGGCCAAGCGCGAAACCGCCTACTCCCTCTACGTGCTGGCCCTGGCTGGTCAGCCCGACGCGGTGGCGCTGAACTACTACAAGGCCAACCGCGCCCTACTCACCGAGGATGCGCGCTGGGTGCTGGCCTGCACCTTTGCCGTAGCCGGCAACCAGCGCAGCTTCCAGCAGCTCCTACCCGCCCGCTTCGCCCCCAAAACCACCGATGGCCGCGAGCTGGCCGGCTCGTTCTCTTCACTCATCCGCGACGAGGCGCTGGTGCTCAACGCCCTACTCGCCGCCGACGCCGACCACCCGCAGGTGGCCCCGCTGGCCCGGCAGCTCAGCCGGCAGGTGCAGCAGGCGAGTTGGCTGAACACCCAGGAACGGGCGTTTTCCCTACTCGCCCTGGGCAAGCTGGCCCGCCGCAACGCCGCCAGCACCGTCACGGCCGCGTTGCTGGCCGATGGCAAGGTAGTAGGGCAGTTCTCGGGCAAGGATGTGTCGGTGACGAACGTGGCCAACCGCCCGCTGATGCTGCGCACGCAGGGCAGCGGCAAGCTCTACTATTTCTGGGAGATGGAGGGCATTTCGCCCACCGGCCGCGTGCCCGAGGAAGACCAGTACCTGCGCATCCGCCGCGAGTTCCTGGACCGCAACGGGCAGTTTTTCGCTACTACTTCCTTCAAGCAAAACGATCTGGTCGTAGTCCGCCTCACCCTGCAAGCCGCCGAATCGGCCGGCACCGTCGAAAACGTGGCCGTGACGGACCTGCTGCCCGCCGGCCTGGAAATTGAAAACCCGCGCATCGGCGCCGTACGCGACTTGGCCTGGGCCACCGACGCCGCCCAACCCGACTACCTCGACGTGCGCGACGACCGCCTGAACCTGTTCACCACCGCTACCCCGCGGCCCAAGGTATTCTACTACCTGGCACGGGCCGTAAGTAAAGGCACATTTAAGCTAGGCCCGGTGAGTGCCGATGCCATGTATAACGCGGCGTATCATTCGTATTCAGGCGCGGGCGTGGTGCGGGTTCGGTAAATTGTCATGCTGAGTGAAGTGGAGCATATCAGTTGGCAGCTAGAACGTTAAGGTGTTACTATGGAAACTTCCCTTGTTCTCTTTTATTTTATTGCTCTATTCGGACTGCTGAGCTTAGGTGCGCTGATTTTCTTTATCATACGAGCAGGAATACACCGATTCTGGCCCTCCACATCGCATCCTACCATAGTATCGGTAATGTTATCTATGGTGGCTACCCCACTACTGTGTATTCTTGGTTTTTACCTGTTCCTCGTTATCTATTTTTACTACCCGCACCGAGATTTTAATCAAGATACTTGGGCTGCTAAACAGGATAAGCGCTACGAGATGGTAGACGACCTGCAAAGTTCGCATCAACTGATTGGCTTAACTGAGAAACAGGTTACTACCCTATTAGGCAAGCCAGATATGCGTTTTGAAAACAGTTGGGAGTATTATTTGGGCATGCCTCCTAAACTCATTCCAATTGATGGTGATGCACTCTCTCTGGAATTCCGTGATGGTAGAGTGACGCGCTATTGGGTGCACGAGACGTAGTGTTGAGCAGTATCTTCTACCTTTAGATCATATGAACTATCTTATTTACCTCGCCCACGGTCCGGCTGAACTCCGTAGCGAGGCACTGTATAGTATCCTCTCCTACTTCGAGGTAGCGCCTGTGCCACCCGCTACCGTGCTCATTTATACTGATGCGCCAGATGCTTTCCGGGCTGTGCTGGGTGAGCGGGCCGACGTACTTTACCCCAATGTAACGGCGGCTGAATGGCAAACGTGGCGCGGCGAATCGAACATGGTGTACCTACTGAAGATTGGGGTACTGGAACATGCTGCGGCACACTATCCCGGTAACTTGTTGTTTGTGGATACAGACACAATTTGGCAACGCGACCCCACCCCCATCTTCGAGCAGATTGCGCAGGGCGTACGATTTATGCACGTCAACGAGGGGATATTGCGCACGGGCAATACGCTAAGTCGAAAGGTGTATCGTCATTTGCAAGGCCGCGAGTTTCAAGCAGGCGCAGCGCGAGTGAGCATCACGCCCGATACACCGCTGTACAACTCCGGCGTTATCGGGTTTCAAAGCAAAGACGCAGCTTTGCTACGTGATGTAATGCAACTGGCCGACCAGCTCTACGCCGCTTACCACAAGCACATGATGGAGCAACTGGCCACCGGCCTGCGCCTCGGCTTGGATAGCCCATTACGCGAAGCGGCGCCCTACGTGCTGCACTATTGGAACCTGAAAGCTGCCCGGCCAGTACTAGCGCGGGTGTTTGAAAAATATCAGGGTCAACCAACTACTGAGTTGCTAGCGCGGGCGCATCAACTCAATCTCCCAGTTATTCACGAAGCAGAACTGGCGTATCGTACCCTACCCAGCTGGCGCCGCACGTTGCTGAAGCTGCTGGGCAAGCGGTGGCGAATGCCAGAGCTTGCGGTGTGATATAGAGACAGACTAGGTTGTGTCTCATCGTTGCTAGTGTTGTTCAACCAACGCGGTTTCGGTCATTCAACGAGAAGAAATAAGATTTTGTACCTCTGCTTTTACTTTGCGCAACGGCTCTAAAAGCATCATTTTGCCCTCATGAAACGGCGCACCGGCATATGGCTCCTCGCGGCACTAGGACTGCTGCTCGTGCTGCTGCTCGGCCTCAATTGGGCGTTTTCCCTACCCCCTACCCCGCGCTACTCCCCCCTGGTGCTAGCGGCCGATGGCTCGGTACTGCACGCCTACCTCAACCCTACCCAGAAGTGGCGGATGAAGTCGGAACTGGCGGATATAACGCCGGCACTACGGGCAGCTATTATCGAGAAGGAGGACCGGTATTTTCGTTGGCACTTCGGGGTGAACCCCGTGGCGGTGGTGCAGGCAGCCGGGCGCAACCTGCTGGGCCACGGGCGCACCACAGGCGCCAGCACCATTACTATGCAGGTGGCGCGGCTGCTGGAACCTAAGGAGCGTACCTTCGGCAACAAGCTGCTGGAAATGCTGCGCGCCGTGCAGTTGGAGGCACATTATAGTAAGGATGAAATCTTACAGCTCTACCTGAATCTGGTGCCTTATGGGGGCAACATTGAGGGCGTGAAGTCAGCGGCGCTGCTCTACTTCCAGCAGCCTCCCCACTACCTCTCGCTGGCCCAAACCGTTACGCTGGCCATCATCCCGAATCGCCCTACTAGCCTCGTGCTCGGCCGCGACAACGGCAGGATCATGCAGGAGCGCAACCGCTGGCTCCGGCGCTTCGGCCGCGCAAAGCTATTCCCACAGAAAGACATCAATGACGCCTTGTTGGAACCGCTCGATGCCCAGCGCCACGCTGCGCCTACCCTAGCCCCGCACTTGGCGCGGCGACTGGTACGGCAGTTTCCACGGGAGGCCATCATCCAGAGCACCTTGCAGCGCAGCCAACAGGCCCGCGCCGAGGACCTGACGCGCAACTACGTGCGCCGCCTGCACGAGCTAGGCATCACGCAGGCTGCCGTACTGGTGGTGAATAACCGCACCCGGCAGGTAGAGGCCTACGTCGGCTCGGCCGATTTCCGGGACTTTGCCGGGCAGGGGCAGAACGACGGCATCACGGCCATACGCTCGCCGGGCAGCACGCTCAAGCCGTTTCTTTACGCTCTGGCGCTGGACCGCGGCCTGGTCACGCCCAAGCTGCTGCTACCCGATGTACCCACCAACTTCCAGGGCTACCGCCCCGAAAATTTCGACAAGCACTGCCAGGGCGAAGTGACGTTGGAGCGCGCCCTGGCCTACTCCCTCAACATTCCGGCTGTGCGCGTGCTGCAAGAGGTGGGTGTGCCCACCTTCACCGAGCAGCTCCGGCGGGCCGGCTTCCGCAGCATCACCCGCAACCGGGCACAGCTGGGGCTCAGCAGTATTTTGGGTGGCTGCGGGGCTAGTTTGGAGGAACTAACGGGGCTTTATGCAGCACTGGCAAATGGGGGGAGGTATGCGGAGTTGCGACGGGTAGCACCCCGCCCCCCAGCCCCACACTCGCTTGATGTGCGACATCCTCCAGGAAAGGGGGAGCTGAATAGTAAGCAGGAAAGCAGTCGTCAGGCTCCCCCTCGCCCAGATGGGAGGGCGCTTGTCTCCCCCGCGGCCGCTTTCCTCGTCACCGACATCCTCTCGCAGCTTACCCGCCCCGACCTGCCCATCAACGCCACTAGCAGTTTGCGCCTACCCAAAATTGCCTGGAAAACCGGCACCAGCTATGGCCGCCGCGACGCTTGGAGCATTGGCTATAATAAGGAATACACGATTGGCGTATGGGTAGGGAATTTCAGCGGACAGGGCGCGCCTACCCTGACGGGTGCCGATGTAGCCACGCCCCTACTCTTCGACCTGTTCAATACCCTCGCCTATAACTCGCCCAACAACTGGTTTGCCCCGCCCGCGGCGCTGGATTTCCGGCTGGTATGCGCCGAAACCGGCTTGGTGCCGGGCGAGAACTGCCCCAACCAGATCATCGACTACTTCTTGCCCAACGTGAGCAGCGGGCGGCGCTGCCAGCACCAGCGCGAGGTGCTGGTGTCGGAAGACGGGGCGTTTGCTTACTGCCGGGCTTGTGCGCCGGCTGCGGGCTACCGGCGGGTGCTCTACCCTAATTTGCTACCTGAGGTGGCGGCCTACAAGGAGGCACAGGGCATTCCGTACCGCCGCCTACCCCCGCACAACCCGCAGTGTCAGCTGGTGCGCGGCGGCGCCGAGCGGGCGCCGAATATCACCTCGCCCCTACCCAATACCGAGTACGTGCTCGACCGCCACGAGCACCAGCAGCTCCTGCTTAGCTGCACCACCGATAGCGAGGTACGGCAGGTGCATTGGTACGTGAACGACCAATTTCTGCGAACCGCCAACGCAACCGAGCGGGTATTCTTTCGTCCTTCGCCGGGTCCATTGAAAATTTCCTGCGCCGACGACCACGGCCGCAACGTGGATGTGCAGGTGTTGATAACGGAGCAATAGAACTTCCGCATAGGGTAGCCAGATACCCTCGTGCACAAAAAAATATCAAACTGTAACCATCTGTATTACAGATGTAAACCCCTGTGCTACAGCAGGATTTACACAATAATAACCTGGTCAGTTAAAACATTCTGTATTCCGAACGGGTACATAACGGGCTTGCGCTCCGCCGAAACCAGTTTCGGTGGGCTACGCAGCCCCGGTAAAACGACTGCATTACATGATACAAGATGTACTAGGGATAATGCCCCGGCCCCTCCACTGGCTTCGCATTAGCCCCCGGCACTGGCTGGCTGCCTTGGCCATGCTGCTGGTGCTGCATGGCGCCTCGGCCCAACCAACAACCGCCCCCGTAGGCCAACCCCTGCCCGCTAATGCTACCCTCGACCAATGCGTAGAGTTTGCTTTGCGCAACCAGCCCCTCGTGCGCCAGTCGCAGCTGGATGAGCGCATTGCCGACCGCAACATACGCATCGGGCTTTCCTACTGGCTGCCGCAGATCAATGGCACGGGTGTATATACCCGGAACATTCAGCTCCAGGCATCGGTGCTGCCCGTCGATTTCACTGACCCTGCGGCTGGTCAGCGCATTGTGCGCTTTGGCCTGAAAAACGTGTCGACAGTAGGCTTGCAGGCGACCCAGTTGCTGTATAGCAACGACGTGTTGCGGGCTGCCCGCTCGGTGCGGGCCACCCGCCTGAACTACGCGCAGACGACGGCCCTCAACAAAATTGATGTAGTAACCAACGTTAGCAAAGCGTTCTACGACATTCTGCTGACCGAAGAACAGCTACGGATTTTGCTGGAAGTGTTGCAGCGGCAGGAACGCCAGGTGCGTGATGCCAAAGCGCAGTACGAAGTGGGCATTGCCGATAAAACCGACTTTCTGCGGGCTGATATTTCGTTGAAGAATGCAGCGGCACAGCGGCGCAGTCTGGTGGCCGCGCTGCCTGGCAAATACGCTACCCTCAAGCAACTGATGGGCATTGAAGCGGGCAATAACCTGGCGCTTAAATACGACACGCTGGAAATGGTTCGTCAAACGTTGCTGGATACCACCGTGCAACTGGCCTACGAGAAGCGGGTGGAAATTCAGCAGCTCCAGACGCAGAAGCAGCTTCAGCGCTATACCATCGATTACTACCGTTTCGGCTTCCTACCCTCACTGTCGAGCTACTACAACTACAACCGGGTATACCAGGACAACGATTTTTCGGAACTGTATAAGCAAGCCTTCCCCAACCAGCAGGCAGGTTTGCAGCTGGCCCTACCCATTTTCACAGGCACGCGGCGCTTGCAGAATCTGAAAATTGCGGAGTTGCAGGACGAGCAGTTGGACCTGACCATCTTCGACGCCAAAAACCAGATTAACAGCGAGTTTGAGCAAGCTATGGGTGCTTACAAAGGCTCCCTCAACGAGTTCTACACGATTGAGCAAAACGTGGCCGAGGCCAAGGAGGTGTACCGCATCTTGAACCTGCAATACCGCGAGGGCCTGCGCACGTTCTTGGACGTGATTATTGCCGAAACCGACCTGCGCACGGCCCAGCTCAACTACTACAACGCGCTGTTCAACGTGCTATCCACGAAGCTGGACGTGCAGCGGGCCTTGGGCAACATTACCTTCAATCAGAATCAGTAAACAACGAATCCCATGACGTGGAATTCTAAGCGAGTGTGGCCCGTGTTTGTCAGCAGTGCGCTGCTACTAGCCAGCTGCGGCTCCAAAGACGAAGAAGCACAACAGCAAGGTCCGCCCCCGGCCGTGCCAGTGGCCGTATATAAAGTGCAAAGCGAAGACGTGGTAAGCACCGACACCTACCCCGGCACGGTAGTACCCCTGAACGAGGTGCAGCTACTGGCCGAGGTAACGGGTTTTCTGACCAATATCTACGTGCAGGACGGCCAGCGCGTGACTAAGGGCCAGAAGCTATATACCATTGACCGCACCCGCTACGCTGCCGCCGCCAACGAGGCCCAGGCCCAGCTCGACGTAGCCAAAACCAACTACGACCGCGCCGTGCAGGATGCCCAACGCTACGAGCGCCTCGATAAGCTCGACGCCGTGGCCAAGCAGCAGGTAGACATTGCCCAGGCCAGCCGCGCCAATGCGGCCTCGCAGGTAGAAGCCGCCCGCGCCAACCTGCGCAGCGTGAACCTGGATTTGAACCATGCTACCATTACGGCCCCTCTCACGGGCACCATTGGTATTTCGCAGGTGAAACTGGGCGCCCTTGTCACGCAGGGCCAGACGCTCCTCAACACCGTATCGGCCGAAGACCCGATTGCGGTGGATGTGAACATCGGCGAGGCCGACATCACACGTTTCCTGGAACTCCAGAACAATTCCAGCGCCCGCCAGGACTCGGTGTTTACGCTGATGCTCCCCGGCAACCAGGAATATTCCCTACCCGGCAAGATTGTGACGGTAGACCGCGCCGTGGACCCGCAAACCGGGACGCTGCGTGTGCGCGTGCAATTCCCGAACCCCAAGAAGCTGCTGAAAGCCGGCATGAACGTGTCGGTGCGCGTGCGCAACCAGGACAACGGTAACCAGCTCGTGATTCCGACCAAAGCCCTTGTTGAGCAGCTCGGTGAGTTCTACGTGTATGTGGTAGGCGACAGCAACAAGGTAGCCCAGCAGAAAGTAGCAACGGGCGCCAAAATACAAGGCAAAACGGTGGTGCGCGGCGGCTTGAAGCAAGGCCAGACCATTGTGAGCGACGGCGTGCAGAACCTGCGCCAGGGCGCCGTAGTGCAGGTAGGCGACCCCAGCCAACCCGCCGCCGCGCAAGGCCAGGGCCAGCCCGCGGCTTCGGGCAAGTAGATTTTAAAAAGGCCGTCATGCTGAGCTTGTCGAAGCATCTCGCGTGCTGACGGCAGAGACTAGCTTTCATCAGCACGCGAGATGCTTCGGCAAGCTCAGCATGACTGATGAAGTACAGTACACCGCTTCCTTGCTCAGCATGACGGTCAACATCAGCAACGAAACGCGAGCTAACACCTTGCGCTCTATTATATGATTTCAGACGTATTTATCCGGCGCCCCGTTACAGCCATTGTGGTGTCCATCGTCATTGTGCTGATTGGGGTGCTGTCCATTCTGAACCTGCCCATCAGCCAATACCCCAACATCTCGCCGCCGGTAGTGCAGATTTCGGGGAGCTTCACGGGGGCTGATGCCCTCACGGTGGAGCAAACGGTGATGACGCCCATTGAAACGCAGGTGAATGGTACGCCCGGCATGGCCTACCTGCAAAGCAACGCCACCAGCGACGGCAACCTGTCGTCGAACGTGACGTTCGAAATTGGCACCGACATCGACATTGCTACCCTCGACGTGCAGAACCGTGTGAGCGTAGCGCAGCCCCAGCTGCCCGACGAAGTGAAACGCTTGGGCCTGACGGTGAAAAAGCGGAACCCGACTATCTTGATGGTCGTGGGCCTGTATTCGCCTAAGGGTAGCCACAACGTGCAGTTCCTCGATAACTACACCAACATCTACGTACGCGACGCTCTGTTGCGTGTGAAGGGGGTAGGCGACGTGACCAGCATCGGGCAGGACTTCTCGATGCGCGTGTGGCTGAACCCTGATAAGATGTCGCAACTGGGCCTAACCGCCACCGACGTCACCACCGCCCTGCGCGAGCAGAACATTC
This sequence comes from Hymenobacter sp. NBH84, assembly GCF_014217645.1. Lineage (NCBI taxonomy): Bacteria > Pseudomonadati > Bacteroidota > Cytophagia > Cytophagales > Hymenobacteraceae > Hymenobacter > Hymenobacter sp. NBH84. The sequence continues at coordinate 320,230 of NZ_CP043644.1, read as the reverse complement.
AGGTGGCAGCGGGCTCGGTGGGTTCGGCACCGCAGTACGGTTCGCAGGCGTTTGAGTACACCATTTTCGTGAATGGCCGCTTGAGCACCGCCGAGCAGTTCGGCGACGTGATTGTGCGCACCGACCCGCAAACCGGCTCGCTGGTGTACCTGCGCGACATTGCGCGCATTCAGCTAGGCAGCTTCAGCTACTCCCGCGCCGCCACCGTGAACGGGCAGCCCGCTACCTTGCTGCTCGTGAACCAGGTGCCCGGCGGCAACGCCCTGGAAACCGCCGATGGCGTGAATGCGGCTCTGGAAGAGCTGTCGAAGAAGTTTCCGCCAGACGTGGCCTACCGCGTACCGTTTGAGTCGGTAACGGTGGTGCGCGTGTCGATTGAAGAAGTGCTGCACACCCTGATTGAGGCGCTGGTGCTGGTAACGGTGGTGGTCTTCGTATTCCTGCAAAGCTGGCGCGCTACCCTCATTCCCATTCTGGCCGTGCCAGTGGCTATCATCGGCACGTTCATCCTGTTCATTCCGCTGGGCTTCACAATTAATACGCTCACGCTCTTTGGATTCGTACTGGCCATTGGTATCGTGGTCGATGACGCCATTGTAGTGGTAGAAGCCGTGCAGCACTACATCGACACCGAGAAACTCTCGGCGCGCGAGGCCACCGAAAAGGCCATGAAAGACATCACGGCGCCGGTTATTGCCATTGCCCTGATTCTGGCGGCGGTGTTTGTGCCGGTGGGCTTCATTCCGGGCATTGTGGGGCGCCTGTATCAGCAGTTTGCCATCACCATTGCTATTTCGGTTATCCTTTCGGCTTTCATTGCCTTGTCGCTCACGCCAGCTTTGTGCTCGTTGCTGATGCGCCCATCGGAGCAAAACGCCGATGCCAAGGGTATCAATAAGCTGTTTTACAAGTTCAACCAGTGGTTTGCTCGTGTTACGCACTCCTACTCCAATGGGGTGAAGCGCAGCCTGAAATTCACGCCGCTGGTTATCATTCTGCTGGTGTTGGTATATGCAGGCACGTTTGGGCTGTTCCGTGTGAAGCCCGGCGGGTTTATCCCGACGGAGGACGAAGGCCGCTTGTACGTATCTATTGAGTTGCCAGCGGGCGCAGCCAGTAGCCGCACCCGCGCCGTGATGGCCCAAATGTCTAAGATCTTCCAGGAGAAGGCGCCGGCTGTCAACAACTACTCCGGCATTGCGGGCCTGAACGCGCTGAACTTCTCCTTTAAGCCCAGTAGCGGCACCTACTTCGTGCAGCTCAAACCCTGGGACGAGCGCAAAGACAAGGCCTTGCAGTTGGAAGGAGTGATAGCCTCGCTGCAAAAAGAGTTTTCGGTGATCAAGGGCGCCAATATTCGAGTGGTGCCGCCACCGGCTATTCCGGGTCTAGGCAACACGGGTGGTTTCAGCTTCCAGCTAGAGCAACGTGAAGCTGGTACCGATATCAAGGCGTTTGAGGACAACATCAACAAGTTTGTGGCCGCCGCCAACCAACGCCCCGAGATTGCGCGGGCCTACACCTTCTTCACGGCCCAAACCCCTGGTTACCAAGTAACCGTGAACCGCGAGCAGGCTAAGAAGTTGGGCGTGCCGCTCACGAACATCTTCAACACGATGTCGACGTTCATGGGCTCGGCTTACATCAACGACTTCACCAAGTACGGTCGCAACTTCCGGGTAGTGGCGCAGGCCGATACCGCCTACCGGCAGAACATCGACGACCTGAATGGCTACTACGTGCAGAATGCCCAGGGTCAGCAAATCCCGTTAGGCTCGCTCATCACCTATAAGTTGGTGGAGAATGCGCCGCTGATTTCGCACTTCAACCTGTTCCGCTCGGCTGAAATCAACGGCGATGCGAAGGAAGGCTACAGCTCCGGCCAGGCTATTGCGGCCTTGCAGGAGGTAGCCGCCAAAACCCTACCCGCCGACTACGGCTTCGACTTCTCGGGTCTGAGCCGCGAGGAACTGAATGCTGGCAACAGCACCATTATCATCTTCGGCCTGTCGATTCTGTTCGTATTCCTGTTGCTGGCGGCGTTGTATGAGAGCTGGTCGATACCGTTCTCGGTGCTGCTATCGGTGCCGCTGGGGGCTTTTGGTGCCATTGTAGCCCTCACGCTTATTCCACGCCTCACCAACAACGTGTACGCACAGATTGGTCTGATTACGCTGATTGGTCTGGCCGCCAAAAACGCCATTCTGATTGTGGAATTTGCCAAGGAGCGCGTAGACGTTGGCGTGCCGGTGATGGAAGCTACCATTGAAGCCGTGGAGCTGCGTTTGCGCCCCATCATCATGACTTCGCTGGCCTTTATTCTGGGCGTACTGCCGCTGGCCTTCGCCTCAGGTGCGGGTGCGGTGTCGCGCCAGACCATCGGCTGGACCGTGACGGGCGGTATGCTGGCGGCTACCTTCCTCGCCATTTTTGCCGTGCCGGTGCTGTTCCTGAACATCACCAAGCTGGCCTATGGCAAAGAGAAGCTGGCCGAGATGTCGAAGGACTATAACCCCGAGGAGCACGGCCACGCCCAGCACGGCTCGCAGGAGCCCAATACGCCGCCCGAAGGCCCATCGGAAGGCGATAAGAAAAACGACAAACAGACCGAAAAGCAGAAGCGCGACGAGCAAACGCCGCCAGAACTGGGCACGTAATCTGTTTTTTCTTGTCATCCTGAACGCAGTGAAGGACCTTCTTACGTAAGAACGACAGCCGTACCAACGACTCGTTCGCACGTGAGAAGGTCCTTTACTGCGTTCAGGATGACACTGTATTTTAGCACACTATGAAACACGTTGCCTTTGCTGCCTTGCTTCTGCTCGGTACCGCTCCTATGCTCCACGCCCAGCAGGTTTTGCCCCTTTACAAGGGAACCGTTCCTAATTCTAAACCCAGCGAAGTGAAGGAAGCCAGCGTTACGCTGGCCAACGGTGGCATACGCATCAGCAACGTAGTACAGCCTACCCTCACAGTCTTTCTAGCTCCGGCCGACAAAGCCACTGGCACGGCGGTTATCATCTGCCCCGGCGGCGGGTACGCGCGCCTGGCCATCGACCACGAGGGCTACAACATAGCCAAGCGCCTGAACGACATGGGCGTGACGGCTTTCGTGCTGAAGTACCGCCTCCCCAACGACCAAAGCCAGCTGGACAAAAGCACGGCCCCGCTGCTCGACGCCCAGCAAGCCCTTCGCATGGTACGCGAGCAGGCCACCGCGTTTAGAATAAACCCCAGCCGGATTGGGCTGATGGGCTTTTCGGCGGGCGGCCACCTGGTCAGCACGACCGGCACGCACTTCGCGCAGCCCGTGGATACGAAAGCCGGCAACACCTCGGTGCGGCCCGATTTTCTGATGCTGCTCTACCCGGTCGTTAGCTTCTCAGACAGCCTGGCGCATGCGGGCTCGCGGGATAATCTGCTGGGCAAAAATGCGCCGGCTGATCAAATAAAGCTATACTCCAACGAGTTGCAGGTGACGGCCCAAACGCCGCCTACCTTTCTGGTGCACGCCCAGGACGACAAGACCGTACCCGTGCTGAACAGCCTGGTGTTCTACCAGGCCCTCACCCACCACAAAGTACCCGCCGAAATGCACCTCTACCCCAAGGGCGGCCACGGCTTTGGCCTACACAACCAAACCACCCAAGACGACTGGACCGAGCGCCTGCGCAACTGGCTGGCGGCCAACGGCTGGCTGGCAAAGTAACTTCGCGCAATCCTGTCACAGTACAAAGTCCCCGGCAGCCACTGCCGGGGACTTTTACTTTCATAAAACAAAAAAATCTAGTTGGCAGTATGCACCGTATATGCCTCCTGTGTCCTCAAAGCAGGCAAAACCAGTGTGGCACAATGCTTGCAAAAACTTGTCAGAATCAAATACTGATTTCTAACCTTAACGATCTGTCATCATGAAAAAGGCCAGTTATATCTTCCTCGTCATGCTTTTCTTATTTGCAGCGGTGCGCCCCGAGGCACATGCGCAAAAGAGAATCAGTACGCAAGCTAAAGGTACTATCATTGGTGCGGGTGCGGGCGCCTTGGGCGGGGCTCTCATTCATAAGCGCAACCGAGCGGCGGGCGGCGTGGTAGGTGGTGTGGTAGGCGCCGGTGCCGGCTACGCCGTGGGCAAGCACATCGACAACAAACAGAAAGAGCGCGCCCGAATAGCGGCGGCCAACCGTGCGGCGGCCCAACGCGCCGCCGCTGCCCGTGCCACGGCCGCTCGCAAGGCTTCTGCTACCAACGGGGTAGCCGCCGCCCCTGCTGCTATGGCGCTTACTTCAGCCTCGGCCCAGCCAGCTGCTGCCAGCACCGTATTGGCCAATGGCTACTTGGTGAATACCACCTACGGGGAGCGGGATACGCCCTACCCTACTTCCGAGTATCGCCGCAAGAGCTGGTAATTCGGGCTGGTTTGCTTCGGAAAGCTCAGGCCTGTGCTTGAGCTTTCCGCTTTTTTTGTCTTCCCTACCTTTTACTTTTTTATGAGAATCCTTTTTGGTCTACTGCTTGGTGGCGCGTTGGCGTCGTGCTCTTCTAATACGGCCTCCGATGCTGTAAATGTGCAAAGCCTCAACCAACAGTTTGTTGGTGCCTGGAACAGTAAGAACGCGGCCCAGCTTGATTCGCTCCTAGCCGACGACGTGCAGTTCGTGCAGGGCGAAACCCATTACAAAGGCAAGGCTGAAGTAGCCGATAAGTGGGTGAAAGCTACCATTGGCACCATCGCCAACCTGAAAACCTACACCGCCAGCTCCAGCGCCGATACGCAGCTCGCCTACGACGCCGGCACCTTCACGGCCGAGGTATTGCCCGAAACCGCTGGTGCTCCTCAAGGCGAAGGCGAAGGCAACTACATGCTGCTCTGGAAAAAGGACGCCAGCAATAAATGGAAACTCAGCTACGCTCAGCTCGAAGATTTGCCCGTGCAAGTGAAGTAATTCTTTTGCCTTGAAAACATACGCTGGCGGTCGACCTTGCACTTCCTACCAGTATCATACACAACGCCCCCGCTACTGAGAGTAACGGGGGCGTTGTGTTAAAGCGAAAATCGCGTCTCGCTTAGCTAAAAGCGTCCTTTACGTTGCCAATGATGGTATCCGTGATGGTCATCTGCTCGGTTTGGGCGTGACCTTCGGGTACGGGTGGGGCCAGTTTGGGCTCGTCGCCGTAGGGTTGGGCTTTCAGAACTGAGAACTCGCCATTGCCGTCGATGCTAGGGCCATGCGTCCAGCGGCCTTCGGGCGTGCCCGAGCCATCAATATTGGGCGTGATAAAGGCGTAGCTGAACTCCTGATTTTCCTTGCTTTGGGGGAAGGAGTTAGGAATGGGTAAGCCTTTGGCGCCGCCTAGCTCTTCAATTACAGCCAGCCACTGCTGCTGGTGCATAGTGTCGCGGGCAATCATAAAGGACAGCATGTCTTTCATGCCGGGGTCGTCGGTGATTTCCCAGAGGCGGGTAGCCAGGGCGCGGCCGGTGCTTTCGGCAGCTACGTTGGTATACATATCGGCCATCAGGTTGCCGCTACCTACTACATAGGCACCGCTAAACGGTACGCCTTCTGAGTCGTAGGCCAAGGCACCCAGGCCAGCCGAGAGGAACTGACGTGGGTTCATGCCACCTAATACAGCGCCTACTACGCCATCTTGCTTAATAGCTGATTCTTGTACGCTTAGGGGTGCGCCTTCCAAGTTGAGGGCCACGGCCGTAGCCAGCATTTCAATGTGCGAAATTTCCTCGGTGCCGGTGTCCAGCAACATGTCGCGATATTTCACTGGGCCACGAGCGTTCCAGGCCTGAAACAGGTACTGCAAACACACACGCATTTCGCCTTCAATGCCGCCAATGGCTTGTTGCAACATGCGCGCAAACGCCGGATTTGGCTTCTCGACCCGCACTTTGTACTGGGTTTTCTTATCGTGGTAGAACATAGGAAAGGTGTAGGTGTGGAGAATAGAGCCACAGTCACGCTGTGGTTCCCTATCTATACGCCTCCCTACACTGCCATAACGATTCAGAAAATACGGATTTTAGAAACACTATTTTGGCCTTGCTTCTCCGTATAAATCCCAAAAGACCGAAGTTATACGGGTTTACCGTGTAACATTCGGGTATTCCTCGCCATCGAATACCGGCGTGAGGTCACCTGACTCTTCTTCCGTGAACATGCGCGAGCGAATCAGGAACCGCACGCCCAGCGGAATTTCCAGCGAAAAGCTGGCGCCCCTACCCTTCACCACATCTACCGTAAGTTGGGTATGTTTCCAATACTCGAACTGGCTGGCCGACATAAAAAAGTCGCAGTCGTGTATGCGGCCCAGCCACACGTCGTTGGTTCCTACCCGAAACTCGCCCGCGGCAAAGCACATCGGCGAGGAGCCGTCGCAGCAGCCGCCACTCTGATGAAACATCAGCGGGCCGTGCTCGTCGCGCAGCAAGTCGATGGTGGCTTCAGCGGCAGGAGTAACGAGGACGCGGAGGGTAGGCATGGGTAGGAAGTAAGGTAAGAGCAAAGGCTATTTGGTTTTGCGGGCGTAGGTATACACGGCGCCTGTACGCTGCTCGCGCACCAGCACCAGCTTATCCGGCGCCATTTCGTCGGGCCGGCTCACCCATTCATAGGCGAGTTGGCGTTTTGCATCCCACACGTGGCGGTGGTTGCCGGCGCTCGAAATACTTTTTTGCAAGCTATTCGGCATAGGCTCGGTGACGGGAGGCGGCACGGTGGCAATACCGGCACTGGTTTGTGCTTCCACTTTCTGAAGCGTCCAGTCGGGGTTTTGCTGATGAGGCGCTGGTAGCAATTGCGCCTGCGCCGCCGAAACCGTGCTGATGACAGTGAGAATACTTAGTAAGAATTTCATAGGGAGGTGTATAGTATATTGATATGTTAGAGACGCAACTCACTGTGAAAAAGATGCTTGTTTGCGAAAACGTCTGTCATCCTTCATCTGGCGTCCGCTTGCGAGGGACCTTCTCACGCATGAACAATGCACGACTAATAGCAATTGAGTCTGTTTTGAATAAGCTAAGGCAATTAAAGGACATTTTGCTGTCAATAAACAACTCTATACTTTTATATTAAGTATATTTAATTATTCATCATTAGTATCTGAACCTCAAATGTTTCGACTATGAAAAACATCATTTTATTCCTACTCACAACATTGCTTCTGACCGCTAGTAGTTTTACAAGTCCAAAAGCGCCAACAACAGAATCTTCAAGAATTGAAGTTATATTCAATCGGCAACTCACCTTTGATGATGTTGTTCAAATCAAACAACGTTTACTATTAAGAGGCATCACATTGAGATACAACAAGCTCTCATTTGACGATAATGGTAAGCTTACTGCTATCGATTTTCATGTGGATTGCAACGATGGTATCTCTGGTAGTGCAGAAGAAAGCAACCTTACTAATGATACTCGTATGGGTTTTTACCGTGATTATTCAGACACGGCTAAAATCAAATTTGCCACTGGTAACTTCAAAGGGAGACTTTGACACAAATCAAATAGTTTGTTATTTATTAAAGTTAAAAAGAGCACCGGCAATTCAAGTTGCCAGTGCTCTTCTGCTTTAAACCATTACTAAAAGAATCCCAGCTTCTGTTGGCTGTAGCTGATCAGCATATTTTTGGTCTGGCGGTAGTGCTCCAGCATCATCTTGTGATTCTCGCGGCCGAAGCCCGACTTCTTATAGCCGCCAAACGGCGCGCCGGCGGGATAGTCGTGGTAGCAGTTCACCCACACGCGGCCGGCCTGAATGGCGCGGGGCACCTGGTATAGCTCGTGCGCGTCGCGGGTCCAGACGCCGGCGCCGAGGCCGTAAAGCGTGTCGTTGGCTATTTCGATGGCTTCGTCTACCGTTTTGAAGGTAGTAACGGCCAGTACTGGCCCGAAGATCTCCTCCTGGAAAATCCGCATTTTGTTGTGGCCGCGGAACACCGTGGGCTGAATATAGTAGCCTTCAGCCAGGGCGCCATCTTCCTGATGGTAGGCGTCGCCGCCGGTGAGCACTTCGGCGCCTTCGTCCTTCCCGATTTCCAGGTAACTCAGAATTTTCTCGAACTGGTCGTTGCTGGCCTGGGCGCCCATCATGGTTTCCTTATCCAAGGGGTTGCCGAGCTTGATGGCCTTCACGCGCTCAATCACGCGGGCGATAAACTCGTCGTAGATGTCTTCCTGTACCAGCATACGCGAGGGGCAGGTGCAGATTTCGCCTTGGTTCAGGGCAAACATCACGGCGCCTTCGATGGCTTTGTCGAGGAAGTCGTCGTCGGCATCCATCACACTCTTGAAGAAGACGTTCGGCGACTTACCGCCCAACTCCATCGTCACGGGAATGATGTTTTCGGAAGCGTACTGCATAATCAGACGGCCCGTGGTGGTTTCGCCCGTAAACGACACCTTCTGGATGCGCGGCGACGAGGCCAGTGGCTTGCCGGCTTCCAGCCCGAAGCCGTTCACCACGTTCACTACCCCAGCCGGCAGCAAGTCCTGAATCAGCTCCATGAGCACCATAATGCTGGCGGGCGTTTGCTCGGCGGGCTTCATCACCACGCAGCAACCAGCGGCCAGCGCGGGGGCCAGCTTCCAGGTAGCCATCAGCAGCGGAAAGTTCCAGGGAATAATCTGCCCTACCACGCCCAGCGGCTCGTTGATATTCAGCGACAACGTGTTTTCGTTTAGCTCGGTGGCGCTACCTTCTTCGGCCCGAATGACACTGCCGAAGTAGCGGAAGTGGTCTACCACCAGGGGTAGGTCGGCGTTGAGGGTTTCGCGGATGGCTTTACCATTTTCCACGCACTCCACGGCGGCCAAGTGCTCCAGGTTTTCCTCGATGCGGTCGGCAATCTTCAGCAGCATGTTGCTGCGGGTGGTAGCCGAGGCATTTTTCCAGGTTTTGAAGGCTTCGTGGGCGGCATCCAGGGCTAACTCAATATCCTCTTTGGTGGAGCGGGCTACCTTGGTAAAGGCCTTGCCATCAATGGGCGACGGGTTATCGAAATACTGCCCTTTGGTGGGCGCTACCCACTTGCCGCCAATGAAGTTGTCGTAATGGTCTTTGAAGGTAGGACGCTCCACCAGCGTGGTGGTTTTTTCCATCGTTTCCATAAAAGCGGGAGTTTTAGAGTGTGTTCGGATAGGGGCAAGCTACTTTTTACTCTGCCGAAAAAGATGTACTATTCTCGCAGTAAAGCGTTCTATTGTCGCAAGTTGCCTTGACCTTGTGGTTCAGCATGCGTATTTCTGCAAACGATTTCTGTTCGCTGCACCAGAAGTACTTGAAACCACTCTTTTGCTCCACCCATCTGCTCTTTCACCATGTCCTACCCTACCCTGTCGCACCCGCTCCACACCCACGAGCAGCTGACTACACTGGTTGAAAACCGTACGGTGTACTCGCTGGATGCTTTCGAGCTGAACGTGTTTGAAACCCACCGCGTGGCCGAGCAGGTGCCCCTGAGCATGGGCCATCTGGTGCTCACTACCATGCTGCGCGGCAAGAAGGTGATGCACCTGCCCGGTCGCCCAGCGTTCGACTACCTCCCCGGCGAATCGGTGCTGGTGGGCGAAAACCAAACGATGGTCATCGACTTCCCGGAGGCCACCGACGAGGCGCCTACCCAGTGCCTGGCCGTGGCTATTCCCACCGAAACCATCCAGCAAACCGTTGATTTGCTGAATGAAGAATATCCGCACGCCGAGGCGCACCTCCCCTGGCACCTTGATACCGCCGAGCACGCCCACCTCACCAACACGCCGGAGCTAACGGGCACCCTGGAGCGCCTCGTGCAGCTCTCCCGCGATACGGGCCGCGTGAAGGACGTGCTGGCTAATTTTACTATCCAAGAAATGCTGGTGCGCTTGATGCAGACCCAAGCCCGGCAGCTGCTCTTTCACAACTACGCCCGGCACGCTACCTCACACCGCTTCGCAGCCGTGGTACAATACATCAAGCAGCACCTCGCCGACAAGCTCACCATCGACAAGCTCAGCAACCTGGCGTGCATGAGCAAGGCTACGTTTTTCCGGGTGTTTCGGCAGGAGCTGGGCATCACGCCCGTAGAATACATCAACCAGGAGCGCCTGGCCGAAGCCAAACGCCTGCTGCGCCAACCCCTTGCCTCGGTGGCCGATGTGTGCTACCGCGTAGGGTTCACCAGCACAGCCTATTTCCAGCGCTTGTTCAAGCAAGCCGAAGGCCTCACGCCGGGCGCCTACCGCAAACGCTGCCTCTGAAACGTGCCGTCACAACCATTGCCGGCGCTTGGTAGTTAGTAAACCTAACCCGGTTGTTCGGGTGCGTTTTGCTCTTGCGTTATGCCTACTTCGCCGGCTGCTGTGCCGCTTGCTGTTGCCGCTCCTGATCGGCCTGTTCCTACTACCCAGCCACCCATTGCACCGGCGTTGGTGTGGCTCATGGCCATTACCTGCGGACTGGTGGTGGCCAACCTCTACTACAATCAGCCCCTGCTGGTCGAAATCAGCGACACGTTTGGTATTACGGAGGGTAGGGCCAGCCTAGTGGCCACGGCCACGCAGGTAGGCTACACGCTGGGCCTACTCTTCATGGTGCCGCTCGGCGACAAGCTGGAACAGAAAAAGTTGATTATCCTGCAATTGCTGGGCGCAGCGGCGTGCTTAGTGGTGGTGGCTGTGGCGCCTACCTTTGGCATCTTGCTTACTGCCAGCTTGCTTACCGGCTTGTTTTCCTCGGTGCCGCAACTGCTGATGCCCCTGGCTGCTCACCTCGCCAACGACCAGGAGCGCGGCCGAGTAGTGGGTAAGGTAATGAGCGGCTTGCTGATTGGTATTTTGCTTTCGCGCACCATCAGCGGCTATGTGGGGGCGCATTTTGGGTGGCGCACCATGTTCTGGGCAGCCGCGGCCACCATGGTAGTGCTCAGTGGCATCCTGCTTTTGATGCTGCCCCGGCATCAGCCGCTGTTCAGCGGCAGCTACAAAGAGCTGCTCCGTTCCTTAGGCAACCTCACCCGCGAGCAGCCGCTGCTGCGGCGCTCGGCGCTGGTAGGCGCCTGCATGTTTGCAGGCTTTAGTGCGTTCTGGACTACCCTCGTGTTCTTTCTCGAAAGCCCCGCCTACGGCTACCACAGCGACATGGCCGGTCTGTTTGGTTTGATTGGGGCATCGGGTGCGCTGGCCGCGCCGCTGGCTGGCAAATCGGCCGATAAGCGCGGTGCCGAATACGCCTTGGGCGGTGGTATTTTGCTGTTTCTGGGCGCCTACGTGCTGCTAGCGCTGGGCGGGCACTACCTCATCGGGCTGATTATCGGGGTAGTCGTTCTCGACGTTGGCCAGCAGCTCACGCACATTTCCAACCAGTCGCAGGTGTTTGCGCTGGTGCCCGAGGCCCGCAGCCGCCTCAACACGGTGTATATGACGGCCTCCTTTATCGGCGCTTCAATAGGCTCCTACGCCGGCGGGCTGGCCTGGACGGCCTTCGGCTGGCCGGGCGTATGCGGGGTAGGGCTGGTATTTGTCGGCTCAGCCTGGCTGGTTAATCGGTTCTACGGGCGGTAGGAAGGGTAAGAGGCGAGGAGAGTTAAGAAGGGTGTCATCCTGAGCTTGCGAAGGACCTTATTACGCTGAAACGATTTGTTATTGTACCTGTCGTTCATACGTAATACTATCCTTCGCAAGCTCAGGATGACACCCTTCTTAATTCTCCTCCCTCCTTACCCTCCTCAACTCTCTCACCATTGCGCCTCCGGATGACGGCGCACGTAGGCGGCTACCTCGTAGATCAACCCGGCGTGGCCGGTGTCTAGCAGCACCGTGCGGGCGTTGGTGAGGGTGGCTATGAACTGCTGCAAGCCCACGTGCGGAATCACCTGATCGTGGCGACCTAGAAAGAACGTAACGGGGGTAGGGCGTTTGTTTAGCAGCCGGGCCAGTGCTTTCAGCGAAAACGTAAGCTTGCGAAACCCTACCCAACTACGGTAGATACGCAGGCGTTTCTCGCGGCTATCCAACTGCCATTCGGCAAAGCGCACCAGGCCGGCGTCTACTAAGCGCCGCTGCCGCAACGAGTCGATGAAGCCTAGCAGGCGCTGCGGGCGCAGCACGGTGCGGCCCAGCAGGTTGCGCATAAACGGCGGAGTGGTAGCCAGTGAATACCAGAACTGCCGTTGCAAGCCATCGGGCGCGAGTAGCCAGAGCTGCTCTACCTTCTCAGGGAAACGCTCGACGGCGGCAAGGGCGAACTTGGCGCCCATGCTAAACGCCAGCAGACCGAACGTGTCAATTTGCTGCTCGCGCAGAAAATCCGCCAGCAACTCACCCAGACGTTGTTTGGTGAGGGGTGCGTCGGTGCGGCTGAGGCGGCTCTGGCCGTGGTAGAACAAGTCGAACGCGTACACGCTCACCCGCTGCTCGCCCAGCACCGATACCAGGCTGCGCCAGTGGCCGTGGCCCTGCCCGTATCCATGAAACGCCAGTACCACCCGCGGCCCGGAGCCATAGCGCTGGAAATGAAGTGTGGTTTTCAAGTATCGTATTCTAATGAGAAAATAGCCCTTTAGAACACGGCGGCGCGTCAATACGTGCCCGTTTATCCTACCCTGGCATCATTGGACTCACCTTCGCGCGGCACTGGCACCCCTCGGATGCTGGACACCCCACCCGACACGATAAACTTCATGGCTTCGCTGCTAGAAATATTCAGGTAGGTGATGCTCTCCACAGGCACCAGTTGTAACTCACCTGAGAAATTGTAAGAATGCGGGTAATACACGGCTACCAGATGCGGTTGGTCAAGGGCCACAATGTTTTCCTGGGTGGCAAAGCCCATACGGTAGGCGGGCAGCTCGGCATTGATGCGCACCAGCACCGGCCGGTTAAACTTCTGATTATCGCCCACAAAAGCCGCAAACAGATCCTTGATACTGGAATAAATGATGCCCACCAGTGGCATGCGGTGCAGCATCCGTTGCGTAATCGTCAGCCAAGGGCGTACTAGAAAGCTGGTTGCCAGAAAACCTATGCTGGTTATCAACGCGGCCAGCAGCAGCAGCCCCAGTCCTGGCACACCTTCCACATAAAACAGGTGGTCGAGCCAGGTGAAGGCGGCTATCAGAATATAAATGGTAAGGGCAATGGGCGCTACTACCAGCAGCCCGCTCAGAAAATAGTTCGGAAGGTTACGCATGCAACAGAATCAGCATTTACTTCTGAGGGTAGGGCGCAAATCATGCCACACCCCTTACCCTAACATGACAAATGCCCGGCTGGTAGGGCACCGGCCGGGCATTTGCTTGAATGTATGATGTATCGTTATTCGCTGGCGGGTGGCTTACACCAGCTCCCCAATCTGAGCAATGCGGTCAGCAACCTGCTGCATCAGCCACATGGGCGTGCTGGTGGCCCCGCAAATCCCTACCGATTGCGCGTCCTGGAACCACTCGTCCTGCAAGTCTTCCTCGTTCTCCACAAAGTAGCTGCGCGGGTTGGTTTTGTTCACGACACTAAACAGAGCCTTGCCATTGGAGCTTTTACGGCCGCTCACGAACACAATCACGTCGTGCTGAGTGGCAAACTTAGCTAAAGCCGGCTCGCGGTTGCTCACTTGGCGGCAAATGCTGTCATTGGCGTCGAAGGTAGCTACATCGACACCGGCGGCGGCAATGCGCTCCTCAATTACCTGCTTCATGTGGTAGAAGCCAGCCGTGCTCTTGGTAGTCTGGCTGAACAGCGTGACGGGGCGCGAAAAGTCTACTTGGTCCAGGTCGGCCTCATTCATCACGATGATGGCCTGGTTGCCGGTCTGGCCGGCTAGGCCTGCTACCTCGGCGTGGCCGGGCTGTCCGTAGATGACGATTTGTCCTTGCTGGCGGTTGCTGATGTCGAAGGCGTGCTTCACGCGGTTTTGCAGCTTCAATACCACCGGGCAAGAGGCGTCAATCAGCTCCAGATTGTTCTGCATGGCCAGCTGATAGGTTTCCGGCGGCTCGCCGTGCGCCCGAATCAGCACCTTGCAGTCGTGGAGCGTGCCCAACTGCTCGCGGTCGATGATGCGCAGGCCTAGTGCGTGCAGACGCTCCACCTCCATCCGATTGTGCACAATATCGCCTAGGCAATACAGGGTTTCCTCGTGCGCCAGCTCATCCTCGGCCATCTGAATGGCGAATTCAACGCCGAAACAGTAACCCGAATTTTTGTCGATGGTGATGTTCATAGCTTTTTGATCTGCAAACAGAGCGCCAAATGCCAATCGGCTGCGCAATTTTACTTATATAACCGCTTAGCTGCCATTCCGTTCACTGCCGCCCGCCATAGGCGCAAACAACGCTGCTGAGGCCCGTTCCAGCACAAAGTCTACCTGCTCGTCGATGGTCATGTGCGAGGTATCGAGCAGCACGGCATCGGAGGCGCGGCGCAGGGGGCTTTCGGCGCGGGTGGAGTCGATGTGGTCGCGTTTTTCCAGGTTGTCGATGATATCGGCCAGCTCTACTACCTCGTTTTTCACGGCCAGCTCCTCCTGCCGGCGCAGGGCGCGGGTGTGGGTGTCGGCAGTCATAAAAATCTTGACCTCTGCATCCGGGAAAACGGTGGTGCCGATGTCGCGGCCGTCCATTACGATGCCGCGCTTGCGGCCCATCTGCTGCTGCTGGCGCACCAGGGCGTGGCGCACGGCCGGAATCACAGATACTTCGCTTACGGAGTTGGAGATGCGCATCTGCCGGATTTCGTCTTCGCGCACGTGCCCGTCGAGGCATAGCTCGTTGCGGCCCGTTTTGCGGTTGCGCTTAAAAGAAATCTGCATCTGGTGCAGGGCTTCCTCTACACGCGGCAGGTCGTCGAAAGCAATCTGGTGCTCCAGCAGGTAGAGCGTCACGGCCCGGTACATGGCGCCGGTGTCGATGTACGCGTAGCCTAGCTCGGCAGCTACAGCCTTGGCCGTGGTGCTCTTGCCACAGGAGGAGTGACCATCGATGGCAATAACGAGCTGGCGCATGGCGAAGGGGCTAGGCGAAGGAGGAGTGTTCACTAAATCCAGTTTTTACGACGTTGAGCAGCTTGCAGATGCGCAGGCACCTGGGCAAAAAATACGGCCACCGACTCGGGCAGCCCGTGCGCCAACTGTTGCGCCACGCGGTAGAAAGGGTTGAAAAAACTCTTGCCCCCAATGCCTACCCCCGTGGTATTGTCGAGGCCGGCGGCCCACTCGCCCTGGTAGGTATGCACTAGGCACTGCCCAAGAAAACAGCCCAGCGCCATTACCACGCCCTCCTGCTCGGCGGGCTTGATGGTAGCGCGCTGCTCCTCGATAAAAGCGGCTAATCGGTCCACGGCGGCCGCATCATAAGCGTTCAAGCGCAACTGTTGCCGCACAGCCTCGGCGGCACGGTGGAGAGAGGCAAGGGGCGATTCGGCTTCGGGCATGGCGTACAAAAGTACGAAGCTCCTCGGAAGTGGCCGCCCTGCGCAGTAGTTTATTGCCGAGGCGCCGCCGATTGCGCCTGCTTCCACTGCTGATATTGCTCCAGAATAGCCGCTGCATCTCGGCGGCGGTAGGCGCGGGCTTGCAGGCGCTTGGCCAGTTCCGGATCATCTCCCACCACACTCAGCATCTGCCGACTGAACGCGGCACGGCTACTGCGCAGCTTCACCACGGCTCCATCGGGTCGGCGCAGCCACCACTGCGTGCCCAGCAGTTGCCACACGAAGCCCGCTTCCATATCCTGATATTGATACAGCCCCATTTTACTTCCTGCGAATAATTCCTGCGCAAAAAAGCGTCCTACCCCACCATACGTGGCATCAGGCAGCACCACGCGGATTACCTCGGTGGGTAGGTAGGAAATGGCTTGTTGGTACTCATTGACGAGGTAGACGCGTTCGGTCTTTAGCTGGTGAAGCTGGCCATCGTGCCACTGGCGGTCGGCAGTTTGGTAGCGCACCGACTGGCTATGCCGCACGTTGGAAATAGTGCCGGGCAGCACGTTCGGGTACATCGTGCGCTGGGCCGGCTCCTCGGGCCGGAGCTGGGCGACGGCGGGTAGGGATAGAAAGAGTAACAGAGCAGCACTAATATCTTTTATCTTCATCATCCGATTCTATTTGTAAGCAATGTGCCGATGCTGCGGGATATAATTTCCTGCAACATCGGCACATTTTATTATACGTTTATCGGCCTCTCTTGCTATTCAGCTTTGAAGATGACGTTTGGAGGGGTCAGTTTCCAACGGGCGTAGGCCTCTAGCATGTCCCGCATTTTATCTGGTCCTAATCTGCCTGCTTCCAATTGCATCACCAACCCTGGATGGTCGCTAAACAGGCGGAGCATCATTTCTTGAAACTCTTTGTATTTCGTGGGCACCACCTGAATCGATTGCCCTGGCAGCTCAAGTAACTGATATGCCGTGCCGTAGCCCACAGCCGCAGGCCGAATATATTCCGAAAGCCTATAGCCGCCTTGTCTGAATATCTGTCTTACAAAGCTGTTCGCGTGGTATTCCTCTTTTCGCGGAATCATAAAATTGCTTGCTACGCGCATTGTGTCGCCGGTGATGCCTGCCAAGGTGTAGCACACCACTTCACCAGCCGGATAAGGCGTTTCGGATTTATCCTTTTTATCAAGACTTTTCACCGTAATCTGCTCCATTTCAGGCAATATCCGTCCTTCGTGCCAGCTACCATCGCGCAACTGATACCAGCCTTTGCTGTAGCTGGGACCCGTGTTGCCATACATCATGGGTGGCATAGCGGGCACAGGCATACGGGGTGGTGCGTAGGTAGGAAATTGAGCGTGCGCGTGCTGCCCGTACAAGCAAAGACCAACGAACAGGTATACGCTACCGAGTAAAGCTTTTTTCATATAAAAAATAACGTTTAGCTCGGTGTATCAAATAATAGTCCAATCAATTACTCTCACACGGGCACGGAATCTTACCCTTCGACCGGTGCTTGTACGCGGCCGTTTTCTTGGCTAGGGAAGAACGATGGGCGCAGCCTGACGACAGGAGGCCGGTACCCATGAGCAGCGCTGCCAGCGCCAGAGTTGCAATCTTTTTCACGCTTCAGGAAGTTTACTCAAATATAAAGTTCTTTGCCCGGCCGCCCGTTGGGTAGGCTTTTCTCCGCCTCCATTCTACTTATGGCTTCTTCTTTCACACGCACGGCCAACGTCGTCGACTTATTCGCCAACACCATATACCCTGCCATAATTCACGTGGTAGCAGGTCGTATTAACCGCCTGGAGCCTACCGGCGCCGCGCCCAATCCGGCCCTACCCTATGCCCTACCAGGCTTCGTGGATGCGCACGTGCACGTAGAAAGCTCCCTGCTGGTGCCCTCGGAGTTTGCCCGCTTGGCCGTAACGCACGGCACAGTGGCTACCGTATCAGACCCGCACGAGATTGGCAATGTACTGGGGGTAGGCGGTGTGGAATATATGCTCGAAAACGGCCGGCAGGTGCCGTTCAAATTCTGCTTCGGGGCGCCCTCCTGCGTGCCGGCCACGCCGTTCGAGACGGCCGGGGCCGTTATTTCGGCCGCCGATGTTGAGCAGCTTTTTCAGCAATACCCCGAAATCGGCTATCTGGCCGAAATGATGAATTGGCCCGGCGTGCTCCACCGCGACGCCGACGTGATGGAGAAAATCCGGCTGGCGCAGCAGTACAACCGCCCCGTAGATGGTCACGCGCCCGGCCTCACCGGCGCCGATGCCCTGCGCTATGCTCAGGCCGGCATCAGCACCGACCATGAGTGTTTCATGGCCGGCGAGGCGCTAGACAAGCTGCAAGCCGGTATGAAAGTACTGATTCGGGAGGGTTCGGCGGCCCGAAACTTCGAGGCCCTCATCGACCTGCTACCCGAGCACTATGAAAATATGATGTTCTGCTCCGACGACAAGCACCCTGATACGCTGGTGTTGGGTCACATCAACCAGCTAGTGCAACGAGCCGTGGCGCGCGGCCAAGACGTACTAAAAGTGCTGCGCGTAGCCTGCCGCAACCCCGTGGAACATTACCGCCTACCCGTGGGCCTGCTGCGCGAAGGCGACGCCGCTGACTTCATTGTGGTAGATAACCTCCAGGATTTTACGGTACAACAAACTTACCTCAACGGTGAGCTGGTAGCCGAAAACGGCCGCACGCTGATTCCGGCCGTGCCAGTGGAGGTCATCAACAACTTTGTGGCACACCCGGTGCAGGCCCAGGATTTCCGGCTACCCGCGCCTACCCCGCAGCCTACCCTCCGGGTGATGGAATGCTTCGATGGGCAGCTTATCACCGCCCGCCACGATGTGCCCGCTCGCGTCGAGAACGGCTTGGTGGTACCTGATATAACGCAGGATATTCTCAAGCTCACGGTAGTGAACCGCTATACCGCGGCGCCGCCTGCGGTGGCATTTATCAAAGGCTTCGGGTTGAAGCATGGCGCCCTGGCTAGCAGCGTGGGCCACGACTCCCACAACATCACGGCCATCGGCTGCGACGATGAGAGCTTGGCCCGCGCCGTGCAACTGGTAATGGAGGCAAAAGGTGGTTTGGCGGCCGTCGGGCCCGATGGGCAGGAACTCCTGCTCCCCCTACCCGTGGCCGGCCTCATGTCGGACCTGGACGGCTACGCGGTGGCCGCCGCCTACGCCGCCGTAGATGCGCTGGCGAAGGAACTAGGTTCCACGCTGCAAGCACCCTTTATGACGCTTTCCTTTATGGCCTTGTTGGTTATCCCAAGCCTGAAGCTGAGCGACAAAGGATTGTTTGACGGTGAGGCGTTCCAGTTTGTGGAGGCGATGGTGTAGAGGAAGGAAAGTGAAAAAGCGTGTCATCCGGAGCGGAGCGAAGGACCTTCTCACGTTGAACGAGTCGTTGTACGCTTGCCGTTCAATGTGAGAAGGTCCTTCGCTCCGCTCCGGATGACACGCTTTTTTTAGTTTCTAAAGACTAAAACCGCTTTTCCAGTAGCTTCTGCATCTTTTCCTCCGTCAGCGGCTTTGCTAGGTATTCCACCCCTTCGTACTGAGCCACGCGGGCCGTATCGGCGGCGTGCATGGAGGTGGTAAGCACCGTGAGCACCGTTTGTTGCTTGATGTCGGTGGGTAGCCGGTCGTACATGCGCAGGAACTCGAAGCCGTCGATGCCGGGCATCTTCAAATCAACAAATACCAGCTCCGGAATAGCTTCGCCACCACGGTTGGCACCCCACAGAAACTCATAGGCCGGTTCGGCCTGGGTGAACGTGTGGATGGTATCGGCTACTCCCAAACGATTTAACAGACGGTTGTTCAGGAAGCTGGTGGTTTCATTGTCGTCCACCAGAACGATATTGCGCAGTTTCTTCGACATAAGTTTGGTGACTCGCTAGCAGCGGCATCTATCAAATATAGCTGATTATAGCGTAGCCTACAGCCAGCCTTGTTCGCGCATCCAATCGTCGTTGTACACCTTGGCCAAGTAGCGCGTGCCGTGGTCGGGTAGTACCACTACCATCGTATCCTCCTCGGTGAGATGCTCGCGGGCGTACTCCAACGCGCCGTACACCGCCGAGCCGCACGACCAGCCCACAAACAGCCCTTCTTCGCGGGCAAGGCGGCGCGTCATCACGGCCGCGTCCTTGTCAGCTACCTTAATAAAGAGGTCAATCAGGTCGAAGTCCACGTTCTTCGGCAGAATGTCTTCGCCGATGCCCTCCGTTTTGTAGGGGTAGATTTCGTTTTCGTCGAAAATACCCGTCTCCTTGTATTTCTTGAATACCGAACCGTAGGTGTCCAGCCCTACCGTCACCACGCCGGCGTGCTGCTCCTTCAGGTATTTGCTGATGCCGCTGATGGTGCCGCCCGTGCCTACCCCGGCCGCAAAGTGCGTAATCTTGCCTTCGGTCTGCTGCCAGATTTCGGGGCCGGTGGTTTCGTAGTGGGCCGCGGTGTTGGAGAGGTTGTCGTACTGGTTGGGGTAGAACGAGTTCGGAATTTCCGCGTTCAGCTTGCGCGCCACCGAGTAGTAAGAGCGCGGATCGTCGGGGGACACGTTGGTGGGGCAGATGATGATTTCTGCCCCCACGGCCTTCAGAATGTCGCGCTTTTCCTGGCCTTGCTTGTCGCTCATCGTGAAGATGCACTTGTAGCCTTTGGCAATGGCGGCTAGTGCTAGGCCCATGCCCGTGTTACCGCTGGTGCCTTCGATGATGGTGCCGCCGGGCTTCAAAATACCGGCTTTTTCGGCATCGTCAATCATTTTCACCGCCATGCGGTCTTTCACCGAGTTGCCGGGATTGAAATATTCTACCTTCGCTAGCACAGTGCCCCGGATGCCTTCCGTGACTTTCTGGAGCTTAACGAGGGGTGTGTTACCGATAGCTTCGGTGATGTTATTCAGATACATAGCCTGGGGTGGGGTGGGCAATTGAGGCCGCAAAGGTACGGATTTTCGGCGGGCCGATTGGTGCCGTATGCACTTTCTTGCGTTTGCTTCGGTGCAAAAGAGAGCTGCAACAACCCACATTGCGGCGGGCTTTGTGCCGCCTATAAATAAAACCTACTTTTGTGCACGGCCGCCCCGACGGGCAGCTGTCGTTCCAGCGAATATCTCCCTTAAACCCATTTCCTAATGAGTGTTCTGGTTAACAAGGATTCCAAAGTGATTGTGCAGGGCTTCACCGGCTCTGAAGGCTCGTTTCACGCGCAGCAAATGATTGAGTACGGCACCAACGTGGTGGGTGGCGTAACGCCCGGCAAGGGTGGTCAGCAGCACCTCGACCGGCCGGTGTTCAACACCGTAGCCGACGCTGTACGCGAAACCGGCGCCGATGTCAGCATCATTTTCGTGCCCCCGGCTTTCGCCGCCGATGCTATCCTGGAAGCCGCTGATGCTGGCATCAAGGTGATTGTGACCATCACAGAAGGCATCCCTACCAAGGACATGATTGCCGTGAAGCACTACCTCAAAGATCGTGAGGGCGTGCGCATGATTGGCCCCAACTGTCCCGGCGTGATGACTGCCGGCGAGTGCAAAGTAGGCATCATGCCAGGCTTTATTTTCCAGAAAGGCAAAATCGGTATCGTGTCGAAGTCGGGCACGTTGACCTACGAAGCCGTTGACCAACTCACCAAAGCCGGCCTTGGCCAGACCACGGCCATCGGCATCGGCGGTGACCCCATCATTGGCACCACCACCAAAGAAGCGGTAGAGCTGCTCATGAACGACCCCGAAACTGAGGGCATCGTGATGATTGGCGAAATCGGCGGTGGTATGGAAGCTGAGGCAGCCCGTTGGATCAAAGAAACCGGTAACAAGAAACCCGTCGTTGGCTTCATTGCCGGCCAGACCGCCCCTCCCGGCCGCCGCATGGGCCACGCCGGTGCCATCGTAGGCGGCGCCGATGATACGGCCGCAGCCAAAATGGCCATCATGCGCGAGTGCGGCATCCACGTGGTGGATTCGCCCGCTAACATCGGCGAGACGATGTTGAAAGTACTGAATGGCGAGAAGGTAGAGGCGTAAGTCTGCACTATATTTAGCAAGAAAAAAGCTCCGGCAATTGCCGGAGCTTTTTTCTTGCTATTGACTTTTTCGCGCGCTTATACTAGGTCGCCAAACTGCACCAATACTAAATAAATACTCTCCTCCACCAGCTGCAAACCACTTATCAGAGGCAAATGGTCTATAATTATCGTCAGATGGCCGCAAAGAGCTTAGTGATAATCCTAAAATAGATTGCACGTACCATTTCTGCTGATTGCCGAGCGCATGACGATAAAATAGGCTGTATTCATGACGCGTATCACGAAAGAGTGGAATGGGTCTACTATCATTGTGCTGAATATTTCGATAGTATATCCGACCAAGCCTATAGGTTATGCCGACAGCACCTTTATGCTTTTGGTATGCTAGGCCTGCCTGCCCAAAAAGCTTCTGGTAATTACCCCTATTATAACCTGAACTAAAAAAGCCACTCTCCTTTCTTTCTCCATAAGCTGTGCCCGCACCACCTATACCATTCAGTAACCATTTGTTTCCCAGCTTCCAATAGGTCCCTAGACCTATCTCAGCTTGTCTATTTACTAGGTAATTCTGTTCACCCAGCTTTATGGCCATAGCAGCGGCTACAGTCATCAGTACATGCGGCAAGGGTGTGTAAGCTCCCATTGCCTCTACATGGCCATCGTATTGCACAGAAGCATGTAGCTCTACCGGATCCTGAGTGGATACCAGTGGCATCGCTGGCTCCATGGGCACGTATACGCCACAACCAGCTAGTAGAAGCCCACAAATGCAGACCCGAGTGGTAGCAAGAATAGAATAAGGTAGCATAGCATCTTCTTGTAAGTGGACAGCACAAAGAAGATAGTATAGATTACAGCAAAAAAACGAACTAATTGATTTTTAAGACTTCCTTGATTGTCGACGAAACAAACAAAACGCTTTACAAAATAATGATTAATAGTGCATTAAATAGAATATCAAGGGAGAAATATTAGACTTCCTCTTTCCTACCTCCTACCCTCCTGCCCGCCCAAATTCACGACTACCCCCAGTTGAAACACCGCATTGGCCGCCCGCAGGTACTTGCGGTGCTTCAGGCCGAAGTTGCCGCCGCTGATGAGTTGTAGCTGCACTGGACCTAGTACTTGCACGCGGGAGAAGGTAATGGGCTCTAGGAAAATATTATCCTCGCCGCGAGTGGCTACCCCATCGAGCTTGAAGTTACTCAGTTCCACGTGGCTCAGGCGTAGGGCAGTGCCATAGCTGAGGGGGAAATGATTGCCGAATAGGTGCAACGTCTGGTGCTTCTTGGCACTGTAGTTCACCTGCAAAAACAGCTTGTTCAGGTTGCCTTCTTGGCGCTGCTCTACTACGCCCTCGCGCGTACGGTCGGTGCGGTCGGAGGAGCCCAGGCCGTAGCCACCATAGATTTCCAGCACCCGCTGGTCGGGTAGGCGAGTGAAGTAGCCGGCACCCGCCTCGAAGAAGTCGAAGTTTTCGGCCTTCTTGGGCTTGTTCCTATGCAGAAACGAGGCCGAGCCCATCACTCCTAATCCATTGGTGACGGCGTAGGCTCCCTGCAACGAGGTATTGCCGCCGAAATTGGAATGTATCCCCCCGCTGAACTCGCCTTGCTGCGTGAGCAACGGCACTTGTGGCGGCGGCGGAAAATAAAGCGAAGCGCAACTGGACAGTCCTAACAGGAGCAGCAGAACAAGAAAACGAGCGAAAAGCAGCATACAGCCGAAAGCGGGCGAAAATGAGGCCAAAACCAGCAAATTTTTACGGTATACTGCCTAGCCGTCAACGGCTGAGCTTCGTATAGCTGTCCAATGCAAGCGCACGGCTACGAGCCAGTTTGCTGGTTTTGTCGCCTAAAGTTCTGCTTTTATGCCCGAATCTTTCGATGTTATTATAATTGGCTCCGGCCAGGCCGGTAATCCGTTGGCAACTGCTTTCGTCAAAGAGGGCCGCCGCGTGGCCCTGGTTGAGAAAAACCTGTTGGGTGGCTCCTGCATCAACTACGGTTGCGTGCCCACCAAAACCCTGCTGGCGTCGTCTGAACGAGCGCACCACGCTTACACCGATGCGTCGTATGGGATTGATGTGGAAGTGGAAGCCATCGACCTGCCGACCATTGTGGAGCGCAAGGACGCTCTATTGGAAAAGCTCCGCCAAGGCATCCACGAAAACCTGACGGACCAGGAAAACCCCGTGCAGCTTTTCGACGGGCACGCTAGCTTCACGGCGCCTCACACGCTCAGCGTGGCCCTTACTACGGGCGGCACCGAAACACTGACATCCCCACT
Source organism: Hymenobacter sp. NBH84 (assembly GCF_014217645.1). Lineage (NCBI taxonomy): Bacteria > Pseudomonadati > Bacteroidota > Cytophagia > Cytophagales > Hymenobacteraceae > Hymenobacter > Hymenobacter sp. NBH84. The sequence goes on along the minus strand of NZ_CP043644.1, from coordinate 296,461 downwards.
TATTTTCATCAACACTGGTACTCGCGCCGCTATTCCCAAGATTGATGGGCTACAGGAAACCGATTTCCTGACGCCTACCACTATTCTAGATTTAAAGGACAAGCCCGAGCACCTGATTATTATTGGTGGTGGGTATATCGGTTTGGAATTCAGCCAACTCTACCGGCGCTTGGGCTGTGAGGTGACGATTGTAGAGTCGTCGGATGTGGTGCTGGAGCGCGAAGACGCAGACGTGTGCGAGGCCATGCAACAGTTGTTGGAGAGCGAAGGCGTGCAGTTTCTGCTCGGTTCACAAGCACACCGGGTTTCGCAGAACGCCGAAAAGCAGTTTACGGTATCGGTAAATACTCCTGACGGGGAACGGCGTTTGCGAGGCTCGCATGTGCTGGTGGCGGTGGGTAGGGAACCCAACACCAAAGAGCTGGGCCTCGACAAAGCCGGGGTAGAAACCGATGACCGCGGCTACGTATTGGTCGACGACCAGTTCCACACCAATGTGCGCGGTATTTACGCGCTGGGCGATGTACACGGTGGACCCCAGTTCACCCACATGAGCTACGACGACTACCGCATCGTGCGCGACAATATTCTGAAAGGTAAAAACCGCTCGAAAAAAGGCCGTGATGTACCGTACGTGGTGTTCACGGAGCCACAGCTTGGCCGCATTGGCCTCTCGGAGCACGAGGCTCAGGAGCAAAAGTTGGATTATCGAGTGGCCAACATGCCGGTCAAAACTATTGGCCGCGCCCAGCAAACAGGCTTTACGGAGGGCTTTATCAAGGTGCTGGTAGATGGCAAGACGAACTGCATCTTGGGCACGGCCGTGTTCTGCGAGCAAGGCGGCGAGATTATGTCGATGCTCCAACTGGCTATGCACGGCAACATCACCTGCGAGATGCTCCAGGATATGATTTTTGCTCACCCTACCTGGGCGGAAGCTTTGAACAACCTGTTCTCAAAACTCGAAAACCCAAAGAAGAAGTAATACCTGAGTAAATAAACCACTACCTCTCCGAGGAATTTGTTTTGGCGGTTATGCAGCGCTGTGCGCTGCATAACCGCTTTTTTTATGCCATAAAATACTGTCTTACAACTACTTATTACTACTGATTCAGTGCAGAAAAAGCAGCTATAGAACATGCGTTGGAGGTCACGAAGAATAGTAGAATTTCCTCTACGCGGGGCACGATGCTTCATACCGGCTTCATGTAGCGATGCTTGCTTTGTAGCATCAACCTCGCCTACCAACCCTGGCGACACTCCTTTTTAGCGCATTCCAAAACCGCTCTTTTATCCGCCCTACCCTACCCACCGCCATTATTTCTGGCATCGTCAACTGTCTGTCATATTACCCCAAGTTCTTATGAAAAAAGTGTTCATGCTCATGTTCGTGAGCTGGTGCGGCTTGTATGGTTTCACAAGCTGCGCGGACAAAAAAGAAGAAAAGGAAGAAAAGGTAGAGTATCTGGTTACCAGCCCTTTGCAAAAAGACACCACCATTACCAAAGAGTACGTGGCGCAGATTCACTCCATCCAGCACATTGAGCTGCGGGCGCTGGAGAAGGGCTACCTCCAAAAGATTTTCGTGGATGAGGGGCAGACCGTGAAGCAGGGGCAACTCATGTTTCAGATCATGCCCATGATCTACCAAGCCGAGTTGAAAAAGTCGCAGGCCGAGGCGAACTACGTGAATCTGGAATACCAGAACACCAAGCGCTTGGCCGACAACAACGTGGTGTCGAAGAGTGAGTTGGCGCTGGCCGAAGCCAAGTACGATAAGGCCAAAGCTGATGTGGCCCTGGCCCAAACGCACCTGGGCTTTACCACCATTCGGGCGCCGTTCAACGGCATCATGGACCACTTTCAGGCCCGGCTGGGTAGCCTCGTAGACGAAGGCGACCTGCTCACGACGCTGTCGGACAACAGCAAGATGTGGGTGTATTTCAACGTGCCCGAAGCAGAGTATTTGGCTTACAAGGAGGCTAAGACCAACAACCTGGAAAAGGTAAACTTATTGATGGCCAACAACCAGGTGTACCCACAACCTGGTGTAGTGCAAACCATTGAAGCTGACTTCAATAACGAAACCGGTAACATTGCCTTTCGGGCTACTTTCCCTAACCCCAAGAGCCTGCTGCGCAATGGCGAAACGGGTAGCGTGCTGATGACGGTACCGCTCAAAAATGCCCTCATCATCCCCCAGAAAGCCACGTTCGAGGTGCTGGAGAAAAAGTTTGTGTACGTGGTGGACAAGGACGAGCACGTGCACCAGCGCGAGGTAACGGTAGGCTCTGAAATGCCTGACCTATACATCATTACCGATGGCCTGAAACCCGACGACCGGATTATGCTGGAAGGCATTCGAAAGGTGAAAGACGGCGAGAAAATCAAGTACGAGTACGAGAAGCCGGAGAAGGTGATTTCGCACCTGAAAGTGTACTCCGAATAGGTGCTTTTATGAGCTGTTAGCTGGTGGCCGTTAGCTGTTAGCTTCTGCTCAGACAAAATGCAGGCTGTTTCTTCTCAACGAAAAGCTAACGGCTGACAGCTAATAGCCATCAGCTAAAAATCAGCATTCTATGTTCAGTAAATTCATTCGCAGGCCAGTCTTTGCCATCGTGATTTCGGTGGTGATTGTGTTCCTGGGCGTCATGGCCATCAATACGCTGCCTACGTCGCAGTTTCCCGAGATTTCGCCGCCCATGGTGATGGTGTCGGCGGCCTACCCTGGCGCTAGCGCCAAGGTGCTCACGGAGTCGGTGCTTATTCCGCTGGAGCAGGCCGTGAATGGCGTGCCCGGTATGAAATACATGACCTCTGACGCCGTGAGTGCCGGCGAGGCCAATATCCAGATTGTCTTCAACCTAGGCACTGACCCCGACCAGGCCGTGGTAAACGTAAACACGCGTATTGCGCAGGTGCTCAACCGCTTGCCAGTACTGGTGCAGCGCGAAGGCGTGATTGTGAACCGCGTGGTGCCCAACATGCTGATGTACGTGAACCTGTACAGCAAAGACAAGAACACGGACATGAAGTACCTGTTCAACTTTGCAGGGGTGAACATGATACCCGAAATCCAGCGCATCAACGGCATTGGCCGGGCCAGCATCCTGGGTAGCCGGCAGTATGCCATGCGCATCTGGCTGAAGCCCGATCGTATGCGCGCCTATAACGTGTCGGCCGACGACGTGATGAAGGCACTTGACGACCAGAGCGTAATTGGTTCGCCGGGTCGTATTGGCCGCTCCGACGGAGGTAGGGCCGAAGCCCTGGAATACGTACTCACCTACCAAGGCCGCTTCAACGATGTGGAGCAGTACAAGAACGTGATTATTAAGGCCAATCCTGATGGTGAAATTCTACACCTGAAGGACATTGCCAACGTGGAGCTAGGTTCGGAATTCTACGACATCTACTCCAACCTCGACGGCTACCCCTCGGCTGCTATTGTGCTGAAGCAAACCTACGGCAGTAACGCTACGGAGGTCATTAAATCGGTGAAAGCCAAGCTGGAAGAACTGAAGAAAACCATGCCGCCTGGCATGGACTACAAAATCAGCTACGACGTGTCGAACTTCCTCGATGCGTCGACGGAAAACGTAATTCACACCCTGCGCGATGCCTTTATTCTGGTGGCGCTGGTGGTGTTCCTGTTCCTGGGCGACTGGCGCTCTACCCTCATTCCTATCATTGCGGTTCCGGTTTCGTTGGTAGGCGCGTTTGTGGCGATGCAGGCGTTTGGCCTCACCATTAACATGATAACGCTCTTTGCGTTGGTGTTGGCCATCGGTATTGTGGTCGACGACGCCATTGTGGTGGTGGAAGCCGTGCACGCCAAGATGGAGGAAAAGCACCTGTCGCCGTACGGCGCGGTGCGCGAGGTGATTGGCGAAATCAGCGGCGCTATCATCGCCATCACCATTTTGATGACGGCGGTGTTTGTGCCTGTAGCCTTCATGAGCGGTCCGGTGGGTATTTTCTACCGTCAGTTCTCGATTACGATGGCTACGTCTATCGTCATCTCTGGTGTTGTGGCCCTCACGCTGACGCCGGTGTTGTGCGCTATGATTCTGAAGAATAACCACGGTCAGCCGCGCAAAAAGACACCCATCAACCGCTTTATCGACTGGTTTAACCGCGGCTTCGAGAAGCTGACCGGCCGCTACACAAACCTGCTAGAAAAGGTGGTTGACCGGCGGGTGTTTACGTTCGGCATCCTGATTATTTTCGGGCTGGGCATCTTCGGCATCTCCTCTACCCTACCCTCAGGCTTTATCCCGAGCGAGGACCAGGGCATGCTCTACGCCATCATTCAGACGCCGCCCGGCTCTACCCTAGAGCGCACCAATGACATTTCGCAGCGTCTCTATGAGCTGGCCAAGGACGTGCCCGGCATCCAGAGCATCTCTACCCTAGCGGGCTACGAGGTGCTTACGGAAGGTAGGGGCTCCAACGCCGGCACGTGCTTGATTAACCTTAAGCCGTGGTCGGAGCGCAAGGAATCCATCCACGACATTGTGGAGGAGCTAGAGAAAAAGGCCAAGCAAATTCCCGGCGCGACCGTGGAATTCTTCGAGCCACCAGCAGTACCGGGCTACGGCGCGGCGGGCGGTTTCCAGCTGCAACTACTCGACAAAACCAACACCGGCGATTACAAGGCGCTGGAAAAAGTGAACGAGGAATTTATGGCGGCTTTGAACAAGCGCAAGGAACTGGCCGGTCTGTTTACGTTCTACTCGGCCAACTATCCGCAGTATGAGTTGCAGATCGATAACCAACTGGCCATGCAGAAAGGTGTGAGCATTGGCAACGCCATGAACACGCTGAGTATCATGATTGGCTCGACCTACGAGCTGGGCTTCATCAAATACCAGCGTTTCTTTAAGGTGTATGTGCAGGCCTCGCCGGAGTACCGCAAGCTGCCCAAGGACGTGATGGATATGTGGGTGAAGAACGACCGGGGCGAAATGGTGCCGTTCTCAGCCTTCATGAAGATTGTGAAGACCCAGGGCGCCAACGAAATCAACCGCTACAACATGTACACCACGGCCTCCATCCGCGGCGATGCAGCAGCGGGTTTCAGCTCGGGTGAGGCCATTAAGGCGGTGCAGGAAGTGGCGAAAGAAACCCTACCCCGCGGCTACGACATCGACTGGGGTGGCTTGTCGAAAGACGAGGTGAGCCGCGGCAACGAGGCCATCTACATCTTCTTGGTGGTGCTGGCCTTTGTGTACCTGGTGCTGGCCGCGCAGTACGAGAGCTTCCTGCTGCCGTTGGCGGTGGTGCTGTCGCTGCCAGCGGGCATTTTCGGCTCGTTCCTGTTCATCAAGATGCTGGGCTTGGCCAACAACATCTACGCCCAGGTAGGACTGGTGATGCTGGTAGGCCTGCTGGGCAAAAACGCCGTGCTGATTGTGGAGTTTGCGGTGCAGGAGCACGAGCACGGCATGTCGGTGCGCGATGCGGCCATTGCCGGCGCCAAGGCCCGTTTCCGGCCTATCCTAATGACCTCCTTTGCCTTCATTGCGGGCTTGATTCCGCTGGTGCTGGCTACTGGCGCGGGCGCCATTGGCAACCGCACCATTGGTACGGCGGCGCTGGGCGGCATGCTGTTCGGCACCGTGTTCGGGGTAGTGATTGTGCCCGGCCTGTACTATGTATTTGGCAAGCTGGCCGAAGGGCGCAAGCTGATCCAAGACGAAAACGAATATCCGATGAGCGAAGGCGTAGAGCCTCGCGTGCTAGTTGAAGAAGTAGAAGCTCATGCTTAGAAAACGCATTTATCAGTATATAAGCGTAGCCTGCTTGTCGCTGGCAGTAGGAAGTTGCAAAATGCCGGAGTTGGTCATGAAAGATGCCAATCGCCGCGTGCCCACCAGCTACAACAGTGCTGCCTCGCAGGATACCGTTAGCGCCGCGCAGGTGCAGTGGAAGCAGTTTTTCACCGACCCCAACCTGGTTGCCCTGATTGATACCGCCCTGCAACACAACCAAGAGTTGAACATTGCCTTGCAGGAAATCCAGATTTCCCGCAACGAGGTGCAAATCCGGAAAGGCGAGTACCTACCCTTTGTAGGCATAGGAGTTAATGGCGAGGCCGAGCGGCCCGGTCGCTACACTTTGCGCGGCGCTACGGAAGAGGCCGTGAACATCAAGCCCGAGCACCGTACGCCCGACCCGCTGCCCAACTACCGGGTAGGCGCCTTTGCCAGCTGGGAGGTAGATATCTGGCACAAGCTGCGCAACTCGCGCAAGTCGGCGGCGTTGCGGTATTTGTCGAGCGTGGAGGGTAGGAACTTCACCATCACCAACCTGATTGCCGAAATTGCCAACTCCTACTTCGAGCTATTGGCCCTCGATAATCAGCTGGCAATTGTGCAGCAGAACATTGAGATTCAGACCAATGCGCTGGAACTGGTGAAGCTGCAAAAGGAATCGGCGCGCACCACGGAGCTGGCCGTGCAACGTTTTGAGGCCCAGGTGCACAACACCCGCAGCCTGCAATACGGCATTCAGCAGCGCATCATCGAAACCGAAAACCGCATCAACTTCCTAACCGGCCGCTACCCCCGCCCGATTGCCCGCAACGACGCTACGTTCAACGACTTAGTTCCGACGGTCATTCAAACGGGCGTGCCCTCGCAGCTGCTGCAAAATCGCCCCGACATCCGGCAGGCCGAGCAGAACCTGGCGGCTGCTAAGCTAGACGTGCAGGTGGCGCGGGCCAACTTCTACCCTTCGCTGCGCATTACCGGCTCGGTGGGCTTTGAGGCCTTCAAGCCCGGTTTGTTGTTCTCTACCCCCGAGTCGATGCTCTATAATCTAGCAGGGGAGCTGGTAGCGCCGCTGGTGAACCGCAACGGTATCAAAGCTGTGTACGGCAGTGCCAACGCTGTGCAAACCCAGGCCGCCTACAACTACGAACGCACCGTGTTGAACGCCTATGTAGAGGTAGTAAACGAGCTGGCCAACATCAGCAACCTGGCCCAGAGCTACAATGAAAAGGCTTTGGAAGTGCAGTCCTTGAACCAGTCCGTGACCATCTCCAACAGCTTGTTCCGCTCGGCCCGCGCCGAATACACGGAAGTGCTCTTCACCCAACGTGACGCCTTGGAATCAAAGTTCGACCTGATCGAAACCAAGATGCAGCAGTTGAATGCTACCGTGAACGTGTACCGCGCCCTGGGCGGCGGCTGGCAGCAATAGCACCAGCAGCCACACATTGGCACAAGCGAAAGCCCGCCCGGATTTTTCCGGGCGGGCTTTCGCTTGTGCCAATGTGTGGCTGCTTAGAATTTCTCCAAAACGTGCTTCTGAACTTGCCGAAGAATTTCGGAAGAACAGGCAAGAACTTAATACTGAACCCGTTTGAACCGGTGCGGGTATACCACAATTCCAATGGAAGTGAATAAGTCGCCGGCTTTCACATCGGTAATCAGTGGGCCTACTGGGGCTGAGCCCCTTACCAGATCGGCCGACCACGAGGCGCTGAGCGTCAATTGCAGCTGGGCCCACTGTAATACGCCTTGCCGGTTACCGAAGCGCATAAACAGCATGGGCTCGTTGCGCGTCATTCGGCGCAGGCTAATGGGTTGGTTGTTGTTGGTGAGGGTAGTAAAATGCACTTGCGAAAGCCGATAGGCTAGCCCCATTGTGAAAGGCCCATCCTCGTACGCCACAAATACGTCGCCGAACGGCTTGCCGTAGCGCGCATTATATTGATAGGTGATAGTCGAATCGCGCTGGAACAGAAAAAGATAGGGGCTTAGGAAGCAAAAAGCGAGGAATGGGGCATAACTTCCTGTTATGCAGCAAACTAACCGCTATTATAAGTGCAGCAAAATTTCCGAGGTCAAATTTCGCTACTTGTTGCGTCTTTTCGCGCTGGATTTGACGGCTTCGGACGCGGCCCGGCTGACGGGTCTGAGCGTACGCGCGGTCAACGACATATACCTGCGCCTGCGCCACCGGCTGCTAGCTTGCAGCCCGGTGCCGGCTGACCTGGACGGGGCCGTCGAACTGGACGAGAGCTACTTCGGCCCGCGGCGCGTACGCGGCAAACGGGGCCGGGGAGCGGGGGGTAAAACCATTGTCTTTGGCCTGTTCAAACGCGGGGCTCAGGTATACACGGAAATCGTCCCGGATTGCTCGAAAAAGACCCTGCAAGCTATTATTCGGGGTAAGATTGATGTCACGGCGATGGTCAACACCGATGGCTGGCGCGGCTATGATGGCTTGGTGGACGTGGGCTACGACCGTCATTTTCGGGTGCATCATGGGCAGAACGAGTTTGTCCAGGGAGCCTCGCATATCAACGGGATTGAATCATTTTGGAGCTTTGCCAAAGCCCATCTGCAACGCTTCAAGGGCGTGCCCAACCATACGTTTTTACTACACTTGAAAGAGGCCGAGTTTCGCTTCAATCATCGCCACGAAGACCTGTACAAACTCTTACTTAAATTGCTTCGTCAACAGCCCCTCTAATTAGTTTTGCTTCCTAAGCCCCAAAGATAATATGCATCCTGAAACCCGCGGCCACTCTGCCCCCAACCATAGCCCGCCGAGCCTCCTACCAGCCACCTCTGCCCTAAAGTCCAATAGGTACCCACCCCTACCTCCAATTGACGCGTACGGAAATATGTTGTGTCGCGCCCGTCGGTGCGAAGTGCACCCGCGGCACGCACTACTACATGGCGCATTGGCGAGTAAGCAGCTGAGCCCTCCAACCGGCCCGAGAAGAGGTAGGCGCTACCTGCTACCTCGGCTTGCCCCTTATCGCGCAACATAGGTGCGCTGGGTTGAATCGGAGTATACACTACACAGCTACTCAGGGCTGCCAGCAGTCCTAATGGAGTAAATCGTTTACCCCAGCGTAGTGTGATTGTCATATATACACATTGTCATACATACACATAAAAGGCGATGGTCTGCTGGCTGGCGTAGCAACATGCTCCGCAACAACCGGCAGACCATCGCCGGATAGGAATAGTGTAGTGGATAATACATATACAAGAGCTTACTCGAGTGGCATAGGTTGCAAGCAGTTAGCGCATTTGTGAAAAAAATTTACTCACCACAAAAAAGGCCGCCGCAACTCTCGTTGCGGCGGCCTTTTTTGGCTTGTTGCCCTACCCTATTTGGCGTAGGCGACGGCGCGCATCTCCCGAATCACGGTAATCTTGATCTGGCCGGGATACTGCATTTCCTTCTCGATTTTCTGTGAAATCTCGTAGCTCAGCTCCTGGGCGCGGTCGTCAGTCACGTTCTCGGCATTCACCATCACGCGCAGCTCGCGACCCGCCTGGATGGCGTAGCACTGCAACACCCCGTCAAACGACACAGCTGTTTCTTCCAGCTGCTTGAGACGCTTGATGTAGCTTTCCATCATCTCGCGGCGGGCGCCGGGGCGCGAGCCCGAAATGGCGTCGCAGGCCTGCACCAGCGGCGCAATCATGGCCGTCATCTCCATCTCGTCGTGGTGGGCGCCGATGGCGTTTACCACATCGGGGTGCTCTTTGTACTTCTTGGCCATCTCCATGCCTAGGATGGCGTGGGGCAGCTCGGGTTCCTCGGTGCTTACCTTGCCGATGTCGTGGAGCAGGCCGGCCCGTTTAGCGTGTTTCACGTTCAGGCCCAGTTCGGCGGCCATAGTGGCGCACAGGTTGGCTACCTCGCGCGAGTGCTGGAGCAGGTTTTGGCCGTACGACGAGCGGAAACGCATCCGCCCTACCATCTTCACCAGCTCGGGGTGCAGGCCGTGAATGCCCAGGTCGATGATGGTTTTCTCGCCGATTTCCACGATTTCCTCGTCGATGTTCTTGCGGGTTTTGGCCACAATCTCCTCAATGCGGGCCGGGTGAATGCGGCCGTCCTTCACCAGCAAGTGCAGGCTCAGGCGGGCCACCTCGCGGCGCACCGGATCGAAGCCCGAAATGATGATGGCCTCGGGCGTATCATCCACGATAATCTCCACGCCGGTAGCGGCTTCCAGTTATAGTACGTCGCCCTGTTGATACCCATCTTCCTGCAAACTTCTGCGACAGCCACACCCGTGTCTGCTTGGCGCAGGGCAAATACGATCTGAACCTCAGTAAACTTGGCCTTTTTTAGGGAAATTGTCACTGATTTTTAAGGTACGACAAGTGCCCGATTTCTCTACTTTACCCTGGCCTAGTTTACTGGGAGGAGGTCACTATCGACCTATGCTTACCTTCGTTTACAATCAAGCTGTTTAGAAAGCCGTCAGGCGGTCATGCTGAACTTGTCGCCTTTCTAAACAGCTTCAATAATATCATCACCACCCAAGCCTTATGCATATAACTATTCCCTTATTTCGTAAAGGCCTTGTAGCTATAACGGTTATTATCCTTTTTTTAGTAAGCTGGTATTATACGGTCCGTAATGCACACGCGCCTTTATTGGACGGCACTGAAGACGCCGGCCCTACTTTTTCTGTTCCCGCTGGAACGCGCCTAACTGGCCATATTCCCTACGATACTAATTGGGCTTATCAACCAGATGCTTCGGATAATAACTTTATAGCTTGGTTCGATGGGGTACCCACGCCCGATGCTCCTGATACTCCAACTTCGTACAACACAAAAAATCAGATTGACCCGGCTGTTACCTATCTCACATTTCCCAAGAAGCTGGATGTGCGACTAACTAAAATCCGGTTTTACGACGGAGCCGGCTCATCTAAAGTACCACTCCGGGTGAGCTTGCTGCTCACCGACGGCTCTGAAGTGACAGACGTTGCTCAATTCTTTGGGCAGGCATACGATCAGTGGATTGACGTATATACCGTACCGACAACGCAGCAACGGGTGAAAGCTGTTATTTTACGCACTTCCTTGAATAGCAACATGGTAGCTGCAGGTGCGTATCCTACAGAAATTGAGTTTACGGGCACTTATACATCCTACGTTACGCCAAAAGCCAATCTGACGCATCGAGTACCATTGCGTAATATGCTTGGCTCTAATACTTTCCCCTGGAATAATAGCGGCGGAAAACCAGAAGGCAGCCCAGAAATTCCGACTATGCTGGCCAAGTACAACTACATGGCTTGGAATCGAGCCTACGACGACTGGCCACTTTTTGAGCAGAAAGAAGGAGACTATCGCTATGCGCCCACTTACACTGGCGGTTGGAATCAGGATCTTGGGTTTGCACGGCTTAAGGCCAAGGGTGTGCAAACAATTCAGTGCCTAAAAGATATTCCTAAGTGGCTGATAGACCGCTTGCCTACGTCGGTTGGGGAAGATGGACACCTCGACGCCGCTCGCTCGGACCGCCGTGTGGAATCGGCTCACCACAAGTATCGAGGCAACTTGGTTGAATATGTTAGTCGGGTGGCTTTCCCTACTTCCGGCAATTCGGCTACACTCAGCTACCTACGTGCCGATGGCGCCCGTACGCCGCTTTTTCCCTACACTGCTGATGAGCCGACCTATTTTATTGATAAGGAAACGCAATTAGTATACCGCTGGACAGGCACCACCTATACGCTGCTCACCCGCAATGTACCCGGCGTGTATTTCTCCGTTTATACGGCCGCAGATGCTGTTCCTGAACACCCCACAGGCCAACTGCGCACCAAATTCAATGAAACCCTTACTGCCGACCGTCAGAAACCCAGTACCTACGTCGAGTTTGCACGACTAGCCTTCCAGAGCGCTGCCCGCTATGGCACTAACAAACAGCTCGACCCGCACCTGCTACACACCCCCGACAAGCAGATGGGACTTAATCTGCTGGCTGGCATAGAGGCTGGTAACGAGTTGAACGCAGGTTGGAATGGCCGCCGTCGCTACACCAGTCCTTTTGAGATGGCAGCGTTACTGTCAGCTTTCTACGACGGACACCATAATACACTAGGACCAGGCGTAGGCGTCAAAAACGCCGACCCAAATATGCCCGTGTTCATGGGCGGTATCGTCAGTGTCAATCCGCGTGTTATCCGAGCAATGATTGATTGGTGTGCTCAGAATCGGGGCTACCGCCCAGACGGGAGCGTTGATATTTGCTGGGATGTTATCAAGTTTCATCAATACACCAACTCACACGGACTGGAGCAGCACCAATCGGGTACTCGGTACGGAATGCCGGCTGATATGGTTCCTCTGGCACCGAGGCGGATAAAGCGTATGAAAGACGTCAGTTACGAGTATTTGGGTCGTTCGTTACCAGTGCATATTGGTGAGTTGGGATATGATATCGGCCCTACAGGCCAACAGGCCGCACTCATCACGGACATATTTGGGCGTGTACAGCATACACGCCGCCAATCGCAAGCCGATTGGGCCGTGCGGGATATGCTATGTTACAACCGCGCCGGCGCAGATGGGCTCCAGTTCTACCTGCTCCAAGACCCTGCTCCTGTAGCCAACCCTGACGCTTCGTCTAATCTATATATGTCTAGCGGCTTTTTCCAGCGTGGCGATCAACAGCCAGCCGATATGCCTCGCTTGGCAGGTTGGTATACGCAACAGTTTATCGAAAAATTCGGCGATTACGCTGTAACCAGCATCCTGAGCGAAGATCCACTAGTGTATAAGCTCACACATGGCAAGCATACGGCTTACGCACTTGTCATTCCTGATATGGTAGGGCGTACTGGCAGCTACACTCTACGGTTACCCGGTGTCAGTAACGCCACGTTGTGTACGCTGCAACCTACTGGCACTAGGTTACACGAACAACACCTCCGTATTGTGGACACCCTTAGAGTGTGCGTAAGCGAAACCCCTTGCTTTATTACAGTACCGTAACAATACAATCTCGCCATAGCAGCTTGAACAGCTTGCGCCAACTTAATTTTAAACGCTTAACAATAAGCGTTTTGTTAGTACACACCTATCTACTATTCGTGAAGAGTAGGCATGCTCCTTCAAAACTTATAAATTAATCCACGTATAAGCTTATTTCTTCCTTTTAAAACACATGTAAACACTTACTTTTGTGTAACTACATAGTCAAGTAGGTTAGTCATTCCACTACTATATTCTTACAAAGGATAGTATGCTGTATTGGGGTAATTTAAACATTCAAATCTTTAGAGTCCAACATTCTGGTTATATAGCTGTATGAAAAATCTAGTACTTTTATCATATGGAAATATGATAGAACATAGACGAGCAATAGGAGCTGTTATGAGCTTCTGGGCTTGGTACAGTGGGAATAAAGAAGAAGTCAGAACGATCATCTATACCGATAATCCCGACTACTTCAGATCAATCGCACAAGATTTACCTTTAGAATATGTGCTTCTTACTTTGCCAATTCTAGATGCTATGCTAAACGGAGGAAACTATATCCACCGCCGCAAAATCGCAATCATAGACGAAACGTATAAAAAGTACCCGTTAGAAGAAGTCTTATTTATAGATTCAGACACCTTCTTCATAGCTGATCCTAAAGAATGGTTTAATAGTTTCAAAGAAGGCAAAAGCTTCATGCACGTGGCAGAGTTTTCTTTCGAAAAAGCGGTACAGCATTTTGCTTCTTTTCAACAAGAGATATACCCTATTTCTTTTATTAATCTGATTGAGAGCAAGAAATTCTATATAGATGATATCGAAGAACAATTACATAGAAATCAACTTAGCTGGAACTCAGGAGTATTAGGTTTACCAAGCAACATAGCCAAGTATATGAAAGATATATTTGCGCTAAGCGATGAGTTTTATGAAAAAACATCTTGGCGAATTAGTGAACAGCTTGCTTTTTCTTTAGTATTACAACTGAAGACAGAGGTGCATCCGAGTAATCAATATGTATATCATTATTGGAACCCAAGGCAAAAGGCAATAATGGACAGTATCTTAACATTATTATTTAATAAAGGACTTACTGATCAAAGTCAGAACAGATTCTTTAGAAGAATACGATTATCTACTAAAAAGTGGAAAGAATATATTGAATTAAATAATGCAAAATATGAAATATCTAACTCATTTAATAGTAAATATTATTTAAGAGGGTGTAAATATATTGTTCACACGACACTTAAAGGATTACTATATTATAGATTCAACTTATACATATAAATAATTTCATCAGATATACTAATTTTACTCAAAATACAAACAATCAAAAAATAAATGTTATCCGTGTTAAAGAGTAAGTTTAATTTCGAACTAGTTTTTATTTTCCTACTTTGCTTACATACAGCGTTAATACTAAGCATTGACTTATTTCCATTTGCAGATGTACCAAGTCACTTAGCAGAAGGAGTCATTTTTAAACATTATGGCAGTGACACCAATCTATTTAACAAATATTATACGATTCATTACCTATTTTATCCCAACACTTTTCATTTATTATTTTTTTCTCTTCCCATTTTTCCTAATGTAGAGATTGCTAACAAGCTATTACATCTACTTACGGCAGTAGGTTTGCCTATACTAGTGTTTTTTATTCTAAAAGAATTGCGGGCAAACAAATGGTTTGCTATTGTTTCTTTTATTCTGATTTATGGCTATAACTTAACCTTCGGCTTTACCGGGAATGCGGTAGCTAACGACATTGTTTTATTGATTCTACTGTTATGGTTAAGAACAATCAATAGAAATAGTAATCATGCTATTTATATGGTTAGTATTTCTATTTTACTAATCATTGTCTATTTCCTTCATGCAATGGTAGCTCTATTCTCTATGTTGATGATGGCATCCTTTTTATTTTACAAATACAGAAACAGTTCAATAAAATTAATTTTAAATAGTCTATCATTACTCCCTCTAATTAGTCTTATATTATACTGGTGGTTTTTTTTACAAAAGCAGGCTGAGACCAGCACACAGTACAACAAGCAAGAATCTACTTTTGCTTTTCTAAAGTCTTACTATCAATACAGCTTTTTGCAAACGTATACCAAGAGGGTTAGTTTTTTAATAGCCGATAATTTCCAGTTATTTGATGGAAAACTTGGAAAAGTAGTAGCTTTCACGTTGTCTTGCGTCATCTTTGCACCTTTTATTATCTTTATTTATAATTATTTTAAAAAAAATATAACCATAACACATTTTCGATTTCTTAATGAAAGTGCCATCTATCTTATATTATTCTTCGCTGTAAATTGTATCTGTTTTTTCTTATTACCAGCTAAAATACCAGGACAAGAGCCTCTATATGAGCGCTTCTCTACTATGCTTCTTCTTTCAATTATTCTGATGGGAAGTAAATTACCTATACTCTATCGAGTTTCTTTTTCTTATGTAATTATAACTTTAGCTTTTATTCATCTAACCTTATGGGCACAATATTTCTTTCAATTTAATCAGGAAAATAAATATTTTGAGCAAATTCTACCTCAAGACAATACCAAGATCTTATCCTATATGAACTATGACCCTGCTTATAGAGGCAGAATGGTATATGACCATTTTCAAAATTATTTTATTGTAAAGAAACAAGGGATTTCTACTAGCAAAGTAATAGACTATAGGTTCGGGATGGTAAGGCGAAAAAATAGTGGTGGACTACCTCATCAGGGTCATATGTATTATCGTGACAGTCCGAGAGAACTTCTTTTAAAATCGGATTATATCCTTGTTAGAGGAATTATTCCACCTAGAGATCAGCGTTTACTGGATTCGATGAATACGTTCGTTAATGTTAGAAACATATATAATTGGCACCTTCTAAAAAGGAAATAAAGTACTAGGTATAATTATCTCATATTTTATTTTGCTAATACTTCATCAACGTGTTTAACAAACAGTTTTACCACGTTTTCCCAACTAAATTTTTGAACAAACTGTATTCTATCTGCCTTTTTCTGTAAAGACTCTTCTTGTAGAGCTTGTTCTATTTTTTGTAAATATTCTTCTTTATTGGTGGCCAAGTATGTGTAATTACTAAATTCCTCCGTCATCGTATTAGTAGTGGTGGCAACGACGGGTTTACCTAATGCTAGATATTCCAGGATCTTTAATGGAAAATTGCTACGGGTAATATCGTTCAGTACCTGCGGATTGATGCAAACATCAAAGTGCTGGATGTACGCATGAACTTCCTGCGTATGTTTTCTTCCTAAGAAAAACACATTAGGCATTTTGTGCAAATCGCTTTGCGCAAAGTCTTCGTCTTCCCAACCTATTAGCACAAAGCTCCACCCTGGACGCTCTTGCGCCAATTCCCGTAATAAGTCCAAGTCTAACCGTAATGTGATGAGGGCTCCTACATAGCCAATGCGCGGCCCAGCGATAGTAGCTAGGTCAGCGGGGACAGCAGTGGCCGAATCGCTAGTAAACTGCTTAGCAGCAAAGCCATTACCTATATAGAAGCTGTTGGCATTATAACGGCGTGCATTGGTTGTAAAGTCTAGTGAATTACAGAAAATCGCGTCAGCTTTTGTCATCAGTCGGGGTTCCAGCACTTGGCCATGCCGCCGCCAATACGGCATTCCTATAGTATAATCCCGGTCCAGATAAATATATTTTAAAGGTTGCAGAAATTCCTTCAAATAGAAGCTGCGAAAAATATCTTTATCATTTACTAAGATAAACTCTTCAAATCCCAGCTCCTTTAGAGCTGGCTTGATATCATTAGCCAACCGGCGGTTATTGAGCTTAATTAACCAGGAAAATAGGTTAGTTGAGCGTATCCAATTGAAAGAGTCTAGCCGTCGTAGTGGATAAAGTACCCACAAGTTGGGTGCAAGTTTTTGCAGGGGATCTGCTTGCGTTTTGATTACCTGCAGATGATCTGTTATACCCGAATCGGAAGAGGGAAAGAAATATTCCTTACGATCGAGAGGAGAATTAACATAGAGTACTTTATGATGCTGTCGAGCCAGCTCCTTAGCCAAACTTGTAGAAGTTGATTCCCGATTGGTATTTATACGTTGTAGACTAACAAAGACAAAATTCATTTCAAACAGAAAAAGAGTTAAAAGCTAAAAGTCTTTACTAATTATCTTGCATTCAAATAATTATGCAAAATAACGATATTATACCTTATAATTTAAAGCTCTTCACTTTACCACCTGTGTATCAATATATTCAACTCTCAAAGCAGTTCTAGTTCTAAGTGTAGAACTAGAACTAAGCCTCGCTCATATTTCATAATGGCTGCGAGCATGCATAGACTACTTATTTACTTACCGTAACCGACTCATGCGTCACGCGCTGCGCTTTATCCCATGCAGCAGGCTGGTTGTTACGAATGAATCGCCAGAAGCCTTGAAATACAGCTATATTCATTAGCGTAAAATAGAGAGGTACTAGTAGGGGCCCGGCGGCCTGGTTATGAGTAGCCCGCCACCATCCCAATGCTGCCAACCCATAGAATAGGATCTGTAAGCCAAGCAACACGGTATATAGCCATCCATGCGACAAGCTCAGCACCACGTTGAGAGGGAGCAATAAGGCAAGCAAAGCTGGTGTAAGACTCCAACGCAACACTCTATGAGAAAAATACAGAAATGATACTACTGGCTGCCGCAATGGGTTGAGCAGAGGTAATAGGCGACTCATTGCCTGCCATCCCCCCGCACAAATACGAACTTTGCGCTTCATTTCGTCACGTAGCGAGAAAGATGGCGGCTCCATTGCATAGGCCTGCGGCTCATACACTACCCGATATCCTGCGTGTACGATACGCATGGACTGTACAAAATCATCTAGGATGGTATCTGCCTCCAAAGGCTGAAAAAGGGAAGTTCGAAACGATACTAACTCACCTGCAGCTCCCATTAGACTGCGAATATCAGAGTCACAGCGCTTTAGAAAAGACTCATACTGCCAATATAGTCCCTCCCCGGCTCCGGATGTGCTCCCGTCAGACAACACCTGCTTTTCGCCTGACACAGCACCTACTGTCGGATCGGCATAGTGGCGCAGCAGGTAACGTACGGCTTGCGGGTTTAAAACCGTATTACAATCAGTAAAGATGACGTATGGAGTAGTGACATGCCGCATTGCTCTGTTCTCTGCCATCGATTTGCCAGCCCGCTTTGGTAGGTGCAAATGGATTACATCAGGATATGCAGCTAAAACCTGACCTGAGTTATCGGTTGAACCATCAGTGATAAATAGTAGACGCAGCTTCTCGGCAGGATAATCGAGTGCTTGGCAATTGCGCACTTTTGCGTCCAAAATATCTGCCTCATTGTATGCAGGCACAATTAGCGTTACTTCAGGTTCAAACTTCTCCGCAACTGTATTTTTTGTACGGCGCGCTATTTTGGCCCACAGCCACACAACAATAGCATAGCCGGCGTAAGTGTAAAATACAATAGTTAAAAACAGCCAGAATAAAAGAAGAAGCATAATGGCGAGTAAGGTGGACAACAGAAGAAAGGCAATACTGACTAGAGCATCACCTGTGGCACGGGCAGCAATATTCAGTATACATTCCTAGTAGGTAGAGATAACGGTAGCACGCGCTCGTAGAGTTGCTCCACTTGACGCGTCATGGTGACAGCGTTAAACTCCATTTGAACCGTCTGGCGTGCCTCCCTACCCAATTCACGGCGCAACGTTTCATCTCCAATTAACTTGGTCAACGCTTCCGCCAACTTTTCTGGGGACCGAGCTGGGATCAACAACCCATTGATGGTATCTTGGATGACCTCCCGTGTACCGTCAATAGCCGTCGCAACGACGGCTTTCCCCATTGCCATAGCTTCGAGCAGCCCCAACGACAGCCCTTCCCACAGCGAGGGTAGGCAATAGATATCCAGCGCTCGCAAGAAATCGGGGATATCCTGCCGGGCTGCTAGAAATACAACACGTGACCCCAACTGTAACTCCTGTGCCAACTGCACGGCGGCAGCTTTTAGGTCACCATCGCCTACCAATAGAAAAGTAGCTGGTATATCGGCTGGCAGCAATGCAATAGCGCGTAGCAGCGTGAATGGGTCTTTTTGCACCGTAATACGCGCAATATAGCCAATCAACACTCGGTTGGCTGGTAAACCCAATTCTGCCCGGATGTCGGTGAAACTACGGGCTGGGTCATATTTAGTTAAGTCTACCCCGTTTTTAATCACTACGGCCCTCCTCATATCACTGAAGGCTAAACCGTCTTGATAGTTACTTTCTGATACGCATACTGTCACACTAGCCTGCTTGAGCAATAGCTTTTCCCCAAGCTGTCGAATACGCAATACCAGCGGTTGTTGATCGACATGAAACGACCAGCCATGCACGGTGTAAATAATAGGTAGCCCTAATCGCTTAGCTGCCCAGAATGTATTGGATCCCGCACGGGTACCATGGGCATGCACAATATCAATTCGCTCTTGCTTAAGCAATTGCTTTACCTGCTGCCATTTCAGAAAATTAAATGGCTTTTCGGTTTCTATGACGTGGGTGGTGATGCCCATTGCTCGCAGCCGATCCACCATTGGTCCCGGCGTGAACGATAGTACGATAGGCTCATATCGGTTTTTATCTAACAGCCGCACTACATCCAGCACATGCGTTTCACCTCCGCCGATAGCTCCCTGTCGGATGCTTTCCAGCACTCTGATTTTTCGTTGTGTAACCATACGGCAATTATGTTAAGCTGGCTACCGGCGTGGTTTGGCTTGTAAGCCGCTACGCAGGCCAATCAGTAGGCTAATGAGTGCCGGCAAAAAGATGATTTCCCAAGGCATAAATGGTCCTTTATTTTAGGGAGGAGGAAGCTGCCGAATCTACCTGCCGGGCCACATGCGGGGTAGGCATAAAAGACGTTTTTGCCTTTCTAATTTGCAGCAAAGCTAGCACCATAGCGCTCAAGGCTACCGGCAAGTGTAGCACTGCTCTTCCCACCTGACGAGTATACAGACGTTTTGGTAGAGCCAGAAGTAGTGCAAGAGCTGTACCTAGCAAAAGCATCAGCCAGAAGTCTGGGCCTGGACCTACCCGCCACAGTAGCGACAGCATTAGCAGAAAACCAAGTATACCGAGTAGCAACACCCGTGGCAGGAGCATGGATTGCAGAATCTTATCCACAAAATCTATGTTTCCCTGGCGCAGTTGTCGTAACCCCTCCCCAAAGTACTTCACTAAGAATTCTTGTTGCGTTGCTAACCAGCGTGTACGCTGCGTTGCAAACACCTTAGCGTTAGGAATTTTTTCGTCATATACGTACGCGGACGGTAGATAAGCTATTTTCTTCTTGTCTCGTAAAACACTGAAATCTAACTCTTTGTCCTCACCAGGAGTATCACCAATATCTTGAAGCAATTGTTTTAGGTACTCGTAATCGAATGCCATACCCGAACCAATGAGAGACGACGACATTCCCAGGTTAGCATGCCCCCTCCGGAAAATATGATTGTTGATTTCTTCATTGCAGGCATCCAGCACGGCAAAAGGAGAATCTAGGTTTTTTGCTGTTCGATGTCCTTGGACTACTCGGTAACCGGCTGCGAAAGCGGCATCTACTTGCGTCAGGAATCCCGGAGCCATTACGTTATCTACGTCCAATATTACGGCCACGTCGTATGCCCCAGCAGGCAATTCAGTTAAGGCAGAAAATAGCGCTTTGCCTTTAGTGCTTTTCTCAAAAAATACTTCCACAACGTTAATTTGCTGCGCACGCAAAGTTTGCACAGTCGCCAGTTGCAGGCCATCAGCAATAACACATACATCTGCAACACCAGCATACGCGTGCTTCCTAGCGGCAGGAGCAGTCTCCGCAATAATCGTATCAGCTCGGTAGGCAGGTAATAATACGCACATACGCCGTTTGCTTCCCCCACTTGATGGTACAGCCGGTGAAGAGCGATGACCAGCTAATGCAAAAAACAGGAGATACAATACATTGAGTAGCAGATATGCTCCAACCAATTGCAGAAGTATCGATATTAGTGACGTTACAATGCTCATTTAAGCGGATAGAAAACGATTTTGATGTACATTCTGGCCTTGCAGATGCCAGCCAATACCGCTCCATACTGCCTTCAGATGATTAAATTCACCTCGTAGCAGATGTACTACACTTTGCTTAGGGGCGGCGGCTAGCAGAAAAAACAAAATTCCACTCCACCGCTGTAATCCAGTGAAATTGCGACGGATAAAGAGAAGACGGTTTCGGTGCATATAATAAGTTCTTAGCACTGAACCTTGTCCAACAGAGGCTGATTCTTTATGATAAACGGTAGAGCCACCGACATAATAACATTGATAACCAGCGCGTTTTACCATCTCACACCAGTCTAATTCTTCATAATACAAAAAGTATAATTCGGGCATTAAGCCAATTTTGAATACTACTTGTAAAGGCACTAGCATGGCAGCGCCATGTGCTAATTTTGTGGGATAGGTAGTATTATATTGTCCGTTGTCTTTCTGCTGACTGCCGATAGAGAAATTTCGTCCAGTCCAAGGATTTATATTACTGCTGCCTGCATACTGGATTGTATTATTGGAGTTATAGTAGACAAGCTTAGGTGAAACCATGCCTATAGCGGCATCCGCTTCCAGCAGATCGACCATCGGTTCCAGGAAGTTCGGCTCTACTTCAGTGTCGTTGTTGAGGAAAAGGATATACTTTCCTTTAGCAGCGCAGATACCTAAATTATTACCACCTGCAAAGCCTAGATTAGCGGACGAACGGATGAGTTGCACTGTGGGAAACTGCTCAGCAATTGCGGTAGGCGCTTCTGTTGGAGATGCATTATCCACTACAATTACTTCTGTATTTGGATACGTGATCCTCTCCAATGACGCCAGCATAGCGCAAGTTATCTGCGCTTGGTTGTAGTTAACAGAAATAATAGAAACTAGAGGCTTATTACTCATCACGCATTGTTCTTAATTGTGGAGTATCAAGTGTTGGCCCCATAAAAATGAATACCCAGGATATGTAGATTATCATAGCGGAAGGCATTTGATTAATAATCTCATTACTGTATGTACAGATCAGAATACCTCCGTAGCCCGCGGTTAAGGCAAGCAGCTTTTGTCGTAAGTCAGGATCTTTCAATCGCCAGACAATCCCCATACACTTACCTAAGATAAAGAGCGTTATCCCAAACCATAGCAGAAAGCCGACGATACCATACTCCGCCCATATTTTGACAAAATAACTATCCGGAGGAATTCGGGATAGAAACTTATTTGGATTATACTTTATCCCCCACGCCCCAATAACCCCTACTCCTCCGCCTAAAGGCCGAGTAGCGAGATAATCGCGCAGAATGGCTTGGTTGTTCAACCTCACCAGCAACGAAGGATCTTCAGGATTAAGAGCAGAGCGCAGGCGGAAAATGTCGGGGTTAGAGTTCCCAATGGTGGTATACTTCATCACCCAAAAAACCCCGCCAGCTATCAAGCAGCCTAACAGCAGAATCTTAATTTGCTTGCTTAGTGCTAAGTAGATGAATACGCCTACAATGAGTACGAAGAAAGCCCCTCGGGTACCCGATATCAGCATACCATAAAGGAGTATTGCACTACTAATTATTAGCAACAGCCGCTTCTTCCAGGAGTAAGGGCCTAGTGCCATAATGAGGCAGATTAGGGCAATATGCGCTTGAGAAGCACCAAATTGTGCAGCATCACTGTAATACGAAAATACACGTAGCCGTCCCCACAGTACATGCGTCCGTGCTGCCCCTTGATCCAGCCAATATTGCTCCATCACATCTACTCCAAATAGCTTTTGCTTGATACCATAGAGAGTTCCTAGTACCGAAAACCCAACTAACAGATAAAGAAAAGTGGATAAGTCCCGCTTCCGTGCGAACAATAAATAACCCAGAGGTACTGTTAGCACCCACAGGAGCGTGGTGCTACGCATTTCATAAAACCACCCCGTAATGCTGGCGCCCGCTGGGTTACCTAGTTCCAGCACATTGATGACAAACCAGATTAGCGAGAGTAAGCACAAGTCATTACGAATACGCTTACTCTGGAATATATCAGTGCGGTGAAATAGGACAGCTAGCCAAGTAATGATCAGAATACTTTCCATCCCCAGCCCCACCGGAATGGTAATGATGTGCCGGCTTAGGTAATTGTTTAGAAAGCAGTAGATAATAAAGCTAATGAAGCCGATCCGTGGGTAGTAAAATACCAGCACCAGGAAAAACACTAGGAAAGGCACTGCTATCAGCAGCCCCGGTACTAATACTCCCATCTTGCTCGTCAGCCAGCCTAGGCATAACGCTCCTGCAAGCAGTACGGGCAGGAGCCAGCGCGAATGCAGCAATGTAGCAGCAGGTGGAGGAGCGAACTTCATAAGTAAGCAGGCAGCTCAGCGTTAGCTTAGGCTTTCTTCAGTCTGGTATAACTCTACGCCGGACAGTACCACTTCTACCGGGGCATTAGTAGCAGACCGTAGGCGTTCTACTATTTGGTGATCGGTAGGGCGCCACGTACGCGTGGCTGGTACGGTTAGAAAGATCAGATTTAACTGCCGCAACACGCCTACTGGCAAAGCGTCACCTAGCAAGGCAGGAAACTCAATCAGTACCACTTGCACGTTCGGCTGGCTGATTTCGGTCATGCGTTTGGGCACAGCATTCTGAATCAACTTGTCCAGTTGCCAGCCTTGCACGGCTGCCATCGCGGAGGGGTAAAATAGCGACGGGGCTTCCAGCGTCTCATCTATATCCTCACGGTCAGGGTACAAAGCAAGCGTCTGCACGCCCATTTCATGGCATCGCTGAGCCAAAGCCTGGCACAGTGTAGTTTTGCCCTCCTGCCGCTGTACACTAAATACACCCACCACAAATGGAACCGGAGCGGGCGGCGTATTAGCTTTAAGCAAAATCTGATGCACTAGTTGATCGAGACTACGCTGCTGAGAAGCTATAAACTGCTGGGTTGCAAGAGCATGCGTATCTAACATCACCCCTGCTACCGGTAAGCCAATCCGACGGGACGCTATCAATGGATTTCTTAAGGATTTATCCATCAGCCCCAGCCCTAATACTAGGCCAACTACAAATACGAAGCCGCCTAATGTGCTCAGTAGCAATAACAACACCAACAGATTCGTTTTGGGCGTCACTGGCAAATTTGGTGGGTCAATTACTTTGAGGCTGCCAGCAAACTGCGTATTTTTCTGTGAGGCTTTACTAGCATTCAGGCTGGCCAGTACAGCAAGATAATTCTGCTCAGCTAAGCTAATTTTACGTTGGATTCCCTTGAGTGTAGCCCCAAGCGGCGCCATGCGTCGGTACTCTTTCTCAAACTCATTTTGTCGCTGAGTCAGCACATTCAGCTTAGCTCGATTAGTTTCCACCAATATCATCGTCTGCAACCACTCTGCGAGCAAGTTAGCATTCGGAATACCCTCGGCCGTATTCGCCTGATCGTTATACTGATTGACGTTGCTTAGAATAGCCTGCGACGTTTTATCTATCTCGGCCTGCAGTTCTTTAGCTTTAGCATTATTAGCTTCTTTTTGTGTATTAAACAATTGTTGATCAGCCAATGCCGCGTTCAACTTGCTCAGCTTCTGGCGCTGTTCTAGTACGCGGCTGCTGCTGAGCAGCGCAGCCTGTTTATTACCCAGCTTCTGGTTTATGGCCTGTAGCACTGCTTGTGCTCCTTCGTACTCCTGCCTCACAGTAGTGAGTGTGGCATTCAAAGCGTCTTTATCAATGGCAATGTTTCTCGACTGTTCATCATAGTTAATGATGTTGTTATCTTGGTTGAAAGCTAAGTTTTCCCGCTCTGCCGCCGTTAGCCGGTTTTTTGCGCTGTCTAATTCTGCCTCATAATAAGCTACCACCGAACTAGTTTGCCCCTCCCGCAGTCCCCGCGACTGCTGCAAAAACACCTGTGTTACGAGGTTCAAGGTTTGGCGACAGATAGCCGGATTGATATTTTCGTATTCTAGCCGAAGTAGGTCGCTCGTTCCAATCCGCGACACTGTCAGCGTCGCAAGAGCTTTGAGAGAATACGTTGGGTCATTGGAATTTAACAGCCAATACAGCGCATTGGTATTGTTGGCTTGGGCATAGCGACGTACGTTTTGTAATGTAGCAGATGGTGTAGCCCCCAATAGCTCTTTTCGCATGTCTTCCGACACATTTTCCCGTAAACTATTATATTCTGGCGCAGCCTGTAGAGCAGGCTGTTGGCTAGTCTGCCACAAATGGTCAGCTAGCAGCCGATAAGCGACTTCCTCCCCTGTAGAACGGGCTTTGATCAGGTTGATCAGGTTATCGAAGGCGTTGCTAGTTGTGTTGAAATTAGCTTCCGCATTGCCTGTTAGAGAGTAGCCGGAGGCAATACCAGTGTAGAGGGTCGTATCGGAGCTATAAGTTTTGGGTAAGTGGCGCGCAAAGAAATATGTGGAGATTCCAAAAACAAGGGGAACCAGTATTAGCAGCAGCCATTTGCGCTTTAGTAATTGGAGGGCATCAGAAAAACTCATCGGGCTGTTGTCATCAGAGTTGAAATTTTAGTTCCTACTACTTCCTCTAGTAGCATAAAGGATGTATTGTACTGGTTGAGGGCAGTTTCCTGCGCAATGGCAGCTCCCGTCAAACCAGCGCTAGCCACCGAAAGCTCGGCTAATGGCAGTTGTCCTTGCCGGAACTGGCGTTCTGATAGTTGATAATTAGTTTTCACAGTCACATAAGCTTCCTGTTGCAATGTGAGCAGCTTTTTGGCCAGTAGTACATTTTGGTAGAGCTGAATTATTTGTTGGCGAATCGCATCGATTTGCCCTTGTCGCGTTAACTCTGCCTGCTGGTAAGCCATTTGCTCCCGCTTAATCAGGTTGCCGCGGCTGATAATTCGTGTTAGCGGGAATCCTACAGTAGCGCCAGCGAAATAGCGTGTGGAAGTAATGGTGCGCACCTGAGTAGGATTAGCGGGGTCATAGACTCCACCATTGAGAACGTTTCCGTAGCCGTAATTGCCTCCCAGTGTCACGCTTCCCAAAATTTCTTCCTTGGCAATCTGAATATCTTGCTCCTTAATAGTTTTGTCTAGCTCTACTACCTTCACCTGCTTTGAATGCTGGCCGGCTGCTTCCATCAGCCGGGGTAGGGCAATAGCTGGCGACTCAAAAAAAATAGTTTGCCAATCCTCGGTCGGAGGCGCGGTAGTCTGGCCAAGTGCCGACGACAAAGGAAGCACTAGTACCAGAAAGCCGAATATTTTTTTCATTATACGCTTTCTTGTTGAAATAGAGCTGGTATCGTTTTCAAGACAATCTGGATATCCTTTTTAAGAGAGTAGTGCTTCGCGTATTCTACATCCAGCAACTTGCGTTCTTCTGCCGACATTGTCTTGCTGCCACGCTTGCTCACCTGCCACAAGCCTGTGATGCCGGCGGGTGCGATGAATCGAGCCGCAAATTGGTCGGTGGTCAGCCTTTCGGCTTCATACAGCGGCAATGGCCGGTTACCAACCACAGACATATCTCCACACAAAACATTAAAAAACTGGGGCAGCTCGTCGATGCTAGTGTTGCGAATGATTTTACCGATGCGCGTAATGCGTGGATCGTTCGCTATTTTGATGAATGTAGCATCCACCTTATTTTTTTGGACTGACCGGTGTTGGCGTTCACAAATTTGGCGCCCTTGATGATCAATTAATTGTTGTTGGCAAGCTGTACCAGCCAACTGACATGCGGCACATACATCAGAAAACACAGTTTCTTGTTGCTCCGGCGCTGCTTGGTACTGATTTAGGTTCTGCATGGAAGTTAATAGCTGATCAGCATCTTGCCGCATCGAGCGAAACTTCCAAAATTTGAAGATCCGGTATCCTGTGCCTACTCGATAGGAGTAGTAAAAGACTGGGCCTCTTGATTCCAGCTTGATTAGTAACGCTATTAAAAGAAACAGCGGTGCTAGGCATACAAGAACAATGAAGGCGAATATTGCGTCGAAAATCCGTTTGGATACAGGAAACCGTATAGAATATAGTGGTTGACCTGACTTATCGGCAGCAATAGTTGGAGGGTAGCCTGGCAGTTGAGAAAAATCAGGGCGTGGCTCACGCTCCGTAGCTTCTCGAAACCGTAAGTCTGTGATGCTGGCATTCATAGAGCGCTATTTTAAAATTTAGTTTCATGCAGTGGCGCATTAGGAAGTCAGGCGGGATTAGAAAAGGCAGACAGTAGGGCGGAAAGTTGAGATGTTAGTGGTGGCTATAATTTGATCCTTGCCAATAGCTTTTGGATTCTCAAATCAAGTTCCTCAGGATTGAAGGGCTTAACTACGTAATCGTCAGCTCCTTGTTTTAGACACTTGATTTTATGACTAGTTTCATCCTTACCTGATAGTATAATAAGAGGTGTATGCTTATGTGCGGGAATAGAGCGAACTTGTTTTATAAAGTCTAACCCGTCCATGATTGGCATTGCATAGTCAGCGACAATAGCATCTGGACGATGATCCTGCTTTAGCCATGTAATGGCTTCCAATCCATTTGGATACACCACCACGTTAAAAGAGGGGCCGAAGTAATACTTCAAAATGAGACAGATAGAGGGCTCATCATCAACGATAAGCAGATTTTTTTTCATGGTTGATGCAAAAGGGCCTGGATAGCATTGCACTTTAGAGGCTGCAATATATAATTAATATTATTAAGATTTAAATGTGATATAAATATAATACTAATTATCAAGAATTCACCCAATAGTAATATCATTTTGATGATACAAATAGTAACATACCCATATTCGTTAAGACAATCTTCCTAATTCCTCTTGAAAGAGAACAGAAAGCAACTCAGTAGTTTCTGCTACTGCTTTGACAAGCGGCATGAGTTCCGCTTTAGACGTTTCCTTATCAGCGAGGGTTTCCAATTTTCTCAAGTATTCAGTTTCCGGCTCAATCTGTAGGTTGCCAAAAATAGTTTTCAACATATGTGCTTCATGGCCTATCATCGGCCTGTTATTTTGCTCTACTGCCTCTTGCAAAGCATACACTTGTCCTGGCACCTTGCTGATGAACAGTTCCAACAGCTTGCGAACAAATACTGGGTCGATTGCGAGCTTCCCTAGCATATTTAGATTATAGTGCCGTCTGGAAGTCATTGTATGTAAATCAGTTGGCGCTACCTCTGCAACCATAAGTGGCCCACGCTGATTTACCCGCACTAGCAACTCATACAGGGCCGCTTCAGAGAAAGGCTTGAGTAGATAATCATTAAATCCTTGGGCTTGGTAGGAGTTGGCGTTGATCTGAAGGACGTCAGCAGTGAGGGCGATGATGAGAGTATGCTGGTTGGGATTACTGTTCGCTCTCAGAAGGGCAGTGGCCGCTAGACCATCCTGTTGAGGCATTTGAATATCCATCAAAATTATATCATACTCACGCAACTGGGCCTTAGCTACCGCTTCCTCACCGTTCTGTGCCATATCCACTTGCACCTGCCACTCACCCAGCATTGACACCGCAATTAGCTGATTAATGGGATTGTCCTCGACCAATAAGATAGTAAGGCCCTGTAACATATCTATTGATTGAGCCGCGACTGGCTCACTTGCTTTTAGCTTCTCCCCTACTACATAAGGAATCGTGAAGTAAAAGCAGCTTCCTTGCCCAAGCTCACTACGCACACCTATTTTACCGCCTTGTAACTCAATCAGGTTTCTGCAAATACTAAGCCCTAGCCCTGCGCCACCATATAGGCGCGGAATGCTGCTGTCAGCCTGTTGAAAACTATCAAAAATATAGTCTAGGCTACTGGATTTGATGCCGATGCCTGTATCTGTGACACTAAATGTGACAGGTAGTACCTCACCAATTTGCTCGCCAGCCTCCAGGGTAATTGTAATAGTGCCTTGGTGAGTGAATTTAATAGCGTTGTTGATCAAGTTTACCAGAACCTGATGCAAGCGGTGGGGGTCGCCTTGCAATGGGGGTAGGAGTGAGATGGGCTCATCAACTCGCAGTTGCAGGCCTTTCTCGGCAATATTCGCGGCAAACGAACGTGCTGTATTCTGTACTGTTTTAAGTACATCGAATGAAATAGTTTCTAGATGGACCTTTCCCAGTTCCATTCTGGCAAAGTCCAATACATCATCAATAACGACGAGTAAATTTTTGGTGCTGAACTCAATTAATTCCACGTAGTCAGCTTGTTCAGCTGATAGAGAAGATTTATTGAGCAATTCGACTAACCCCATTACTCCATGGAGGGGCGTACGAATTTCATGGCTCAGCTTAGCAATAAACTCTTGCTTAGTCTGCACCAGAGCCTCGATTGCCTGTTGCGCGCGTTTTAGCTCCGTAATATCGGCGGAGCATGTGAGTAGGCAGCGGGCACCATTATTACGTACCAATAAGCTCTTGGTAGTGTGGTGCCAAATAGTTGTTCCATTCTGGAGAAGGTAGTTCTCTTCTGAGGTCAATACGCTCCCACTCACCGGCCAATTGGCAGAAAAATTAACGATAGAAGCGAATGGAACCTGTTGAGCATCGGCGGAACTTGGGCCCAAACTCAGGAACTGTTTATAACGCTGGTTAGCCAGTAGACACTGTCCTCTTTCGTCCTCTACATAGATAATGTATGGACTGCTGTCAATAATTTGACGAACCAATTCCTCTTCATATGGAATGTCCTGTTCTACAGTCTCAAAAGGTAAACTCGTCGGTACTAAGGCATGAGCCACTACCTTACTTTCTAGCTGTGCCTGCAACCGCAGAACCTCTGCTTCGGCAATTCCCCGCCGCCGTCGCTCAAGCGCTAATTCTTCTTCTAAGCTCATGAGAGAGGGTAAATCAAAAATTCATCACGTATAGAAAACAGCAATTTCTCTCAGGAGGCCGACTATACTAGCTTTATTAAACATGCTTCGCGACTACGAGAAGCATGGATCAAATATAATCCACCGCCTTTTAGATCTAGTAAGTGACTTAGCTTATATAAACGAAATGGCGGGGTAAGCACGTAGCGACCGAAGATCGATGGGCTATTACGAAACCTATCGATCTTCAGTCGCTATGTGCTTACCCCGCCATTTCGTTTTCTAGATAGCGTGGTGGCCGCATAATTATTTAGGAAACCATATCTCGAAAGTTTTAGCCATTTATTGTGCCTTATTCACCGGCGTAGCTTACCTTCTGACTTACTACCTCCGTTCCAGTCACCAAACGCACTATATATAGCCCGTTACTCAAGCCCACAGATTCCATCGAAACGCTATTCTGAACGCCAGCCTCCACCTGCCCATCAAATAGCGAACGGATTTGTTGACCAGTCAGGTTGTAAAGTGCTAATGTAACTTGACTTCGTTGCTGGACACTGAATTGCACAGTAGCTTGCTTACTGAAAGGATTAGGATAAATGTTCAGATTAGTAGCAGGTGCGCTATTATCAATAGTATCATTTAGCGTGGCTGATGCTACGGTTGCCGTTGCCGTTAGCTGACTGCTGGTAACTGGTACAAAGGGAATCAGCACTGAGCCCGAAATAGGCTGCTGACGGGAGCCATCGGGCCGCTGCCAAGCTACAGCAACAAAGCCTGTTCCCCACGACTGCTTATGCAATACTTCTACGTAGTAGCGCCGCCCGGTTTGCAGCTGTATCGGTGCCGACTTCTGCTCCGAAGAGCGGTACCAGTCGTATGCTGAGGCGCGCCAGCCCGTGCTGCTGGCAATCCGCACTTTGTGTGCGGGGTCATCGTCGGAGCTGAGGAAAAGGTCAGCAGCATCATCACCAGTCACCCAGAATGTGTAGGCCCCATTTTGCGGCGGACAAATATAGCCGCGCAGGCGGGCGCCGTGATTATTGCCATACTGATTGGAGGCCGCAAACGATGTAAGCTGGCTGCTGCTATTAGGAAGCTTAGTAACAGGGATATCTGCCGTAGTAGCTCCCTTTACATTGTTCCACTGCTCGCGAAGAAGCGTACCGGTGTTATCACAGCCACTTGAGGCTACTGGAGGAGCTGGTGCTACAACCTGCGACGCGGCGTCTTCTACGAAGAATGCGGGAGTACCACTTAACGTAATTTCCTGCGCTTGCTGGATAGAGCTAGCGTTTGTGGAGGAGAAGTTCCATTCATAACGTTTCACTGTCTTTAGTCCCAAGGCCGCCGGAAAAGAGTAGGTAACCTTAGCATACTCTGATTTATCAGTCAGCGCCTTGGCCCACAGCACGTACACGTAGCTATTATCTTTACGAAAAGCTGCTCCATTGGCACTGGCGGGTAGCGTTAAGGCAGCTGTACGTGCGGCATCGTAGGAAAAACCATACAGTAATTTGGACGTAGTAGCAAACCCCTGCCCTAATTGCGTAGTCCTCTGCTGACCTGGGGCATCTCGCTTCAGGTTTTCGTAAAAGCCCATCAAGTCTAGCGCGTCACCACGCGATACGGATATGCTGGCCGCTGGAGTGTTTATAGACTCGCCCAAATGATAGAAGTATAACTGTCTAATTCTATTTTTCTGGGCTTGCACCAACATCTTTATTCCAAAGTTGCGCTGCATCTCGTCCGTGCTTATCCGGTCGTCAGAGGTGCGGCGACTTACATTGGTTTCCGTCATAATTATATGCTTGGCTGGATACTTAGTGCCATTATAACCATATCGATTCAGCACATCAACCATCGCTTGCTCTTCCTGAATTACTCGTTCAGCAGCGTAGTCTGAAGTCCGGAAGTAACGAAACCCGCCAATACTGTTATCCCACTTGTGCAACGAATAAGCCGGATAGGTGTGGAAGCTCACAGCATCTAAATACGCCCCGCCGGTATTGGGATACTGCGCCGTTATGGACCCACCATTAGGGTTGTCGGAGTAACGTAATAACGCGTCCAGAAATTGCGGGTAGCCAATGCCACCAGTAGTCACGTAGGCATCGGGGCGGTACTTCTTTACCACCTCATAGCTAATGCGCAGCATTCGGATATAGTAATAGAAAGGAGCCCGCAAGTTGGGCAATTCCGCCGGCGACGGCGCACGGCTCAACCATACATCCTTGTTACCTATGAAGGTGTAGTCAGGCTCGTTTACTATTTCCCAGAAACGCACCTTATCACCGTATGTTTGCAACAGCTGGTACATATAATAAGCATAATAGTTATTGGGATTCACGCTGCCATTGCTAGTCCAAATAGGCTCATACAGATTTGCAAACACCTTTGATGGGCCACTACTACCCAAGTAAGTAGTCTTATCAAGGTGGGCTGCCGATGGCTCTCCTATGAAGCAGGTAATCTCCTTCATCCCAAGTTCGTCTGTGTAAACCTTGAAGGTATTGGCTCGAATGCCAAAGCCGTATTTCTCTACGAAATAGTCGGGTAAAGTTGGGCGTACGGAACGCACCCCTAACGTTTGGGCCGCAGTTGCCAAACCTTCGTCGTCCCAACCATTGCCATAGTAGCCAAGGTTGATACCATACTGGAAAGCCTCTCCATAAGGCCGGACGTAAGAATTCGCATTCCGCGTGGGTGCTTGACTGTAGCTATATGGAGCAGCGATGCCAACAATCAACAACAGGAGTGAAATGAGACGTCTCAAAAAAATGGTATTTTTTTGTGAATGAAAAAATTATTGAAAAATTACAATTTGAACTATATTCAAAAGAATATAGATTTACTTAGATAATACTAGACTAAAAGATGCAATAAAGAGCAAATACCAACAAATTTTGCAACTATACATCTTGAGTCCTATGAGCAAATATAGAAGTATGTTTGCACATTTCTCATACTAGCTAAATTCAATTTTGACGACTTATAGAAATTTATCTCTGCTCGCGTAAGGATTGCCCCCCTTTACAGCCTGTATTTAGACATCAACTTTTCCGCTCATTTCCTATTTAAAAAAGCAAGTAGAGATGTAAAAGTTGACGATCGAATGGAGCTATTGAGCGGCAAAAAATGGCGTTACACAGCTTCTAGTTGATGTGTATACAGAAGTAAGGGCAAAATAAAAGTCCGTTGCGCGGCATATGCCGGTGCAACGGACTACATATAATTTCCACTCATTATCGGTTGCTGAATACAGCAAACTCAAACTGTCATTTTAAGTAAGAAATGACAAAATTTTATAACTTACTGTTATTCTGACAGTTTAAATATCAGCACGTTTCCAACATTAAATTGTATTGCATGCGCACTATTTCAGTCTCAATAATTTCTTTTTGTAATATCCAATGCAGTGCCGCATAATATGCAACGCTTATAAGAAAAGCGACTTATAGAAAGCAACAGTGTTATGTGCAATAATTTTTGGCTCAAATGCAATAAGATTAGGCTTGCCTTCTAATCTAGTAGTAACGTCTCTCATACAATTCATTAAATGATCCGCAGAAAGCGCACCCTTATACAATTTAATCCACTCGGTCCCTACTACAGTACTTAACTCCTCTAGGGCCCCTGAATCAGAAGCTAATGTTGGGCGATTAAAGCTAAGGTTAAGGAAAATAGACCCAGAATTAAATACTTTATCATACGGTGTAACTACTAAATCAGCGCAGTTAAAATAAGTTTGCAACTCTTCATCTTTTATGAATGAATCATACAATACTATATTCTTGTTAACTTCTATATCATTAAGTACCCCTATCATATCTTTATGTACCTTCCCTGCTATAAGTAGTAAGGTATTTGTGTTATCCATTTTATTATAAGCCTCAATGAGTCCTGTTACATTTTTGTAAGGTCTTATCTGCCCTAAGAACAGGAAAACAAACTTATCTTCAGGTATTTCTAGCTTCTTTCTCGCTTGTAATTTAGTAATAGTGTTATTGTAATACTCTTTGTAATGTGGATGTGCTAAATGGACATACCGTTGATTCGCCTGATTACTGCTCATCTCCTTTATAATATACAACCCAGGCTTATTAAGGCTAATAAATCCATCCGTTTGCCTATACATAAAATTCGCAAGACTTTTCTGAAGATCGGGAAAATTACCTTCATGTGCTTCTAAGTTATGAACAGTCCACACTACTTTTACTCCTCGCATTTTTATATATTTAATAAATAGAAACAGAATATTCATTCTAATATTTGCTTTACGCTCATTATTTCCGAATAATACATAAGTAGGCCAATGTATATGAAATACTTTATAATTAACATTTAAAATATACTTAATCACGCTTTTCAATGAAAAAACAAAATCATACACTACACAATTTTCTTCTTCAATACTTTTGTAAAGTATATAGTTATAAGGATTGTCTTTTTTTGTAGAGAAGCCGGGCCAAGCTAAAATTCCAAATTTGCTCATGTGGGAATTAAATTATTTCTTTTTAATAGATTGTGCCATTTCAACAATTGCCGCAACCTTTCTTCTAGTAGAAGAAAATGTAATCATCAAAGTCAGGTAAACGAACGCACCAACTATAAAACCGCATATACAATACCATACTAGCGGCAATGCTATGTTATACCGTTGCAGTAAAATACCATAGACAGCCATTGATATACCGCTAGCCACTGAGAAAGCTGCTGGCAAGGTTATTTCTTTTAAAAAGGCCGTTGCGCTAATCGGGCTTTGATTAAGAATATAGTATAACACAGGCACAAACAGTGTATATCCTACTATACCCTGTGCAATAGCAACCCCTCGAACACCATCTAGAAAAACTCCTATTGCAAAACCTGCCACCATAAAAAAAGCGTTAATCACCCCTATTATGAAGTATTTTTTTACACTACCAGTAGTTATTAAAACCAAGCTTGGCGTACTTGCTACCGGTTGAATAAAAGCAGAAATAGCTAATACTTGAAAAATAGGACCAGCTTCTGCCCACTGTTCGCCTAGGATAAGTAAAATTAATTCATTGGAAAAAACACCAAGATATACAATCATCGGCATCGAAAAGAATGCCAAAATAAATAGATACCTAAAGTAAAAACTCCTATATTTTTCCTTGTCATTCTGTAGTGAGCTTAAGGCAGGAATAGCTACCGAATTCAGTGGATTTCGCAGCTGTGTGATAGGTAACATAAGGAGCTGATACGCTTTAGAATATAGCCCAAGCGCTACTGAACCTACAAAACGGCCAATAAACACATTATCCATATTTCTGGAGAAGTGATTTACTACATCAAAACCTGTAATACCGGCGCCAAACTTTAAAAATGAACCTGTTTCAGATTTTTTGAATGTTAGGTCAGGCCTCCAATCACACAAAATCCATAAGGCTATTGTCTGCAATGCTGCTAATATTAACCCTTGCATTACAAGCGCCCAATAACCAAATCCCAACCAAGCCAGCAAAACCCCAATCAATAAGTTCAGACCAACAGTAACTAACTGTAATAGGGCCAAACTGTTAAAATACATCTGTCTTTTCAGCAAAGCGTTGTGTTGTAGCGACAACCCCGCTATGAATATAGTCAAAGCGGCAACCAACGTAATATTTAATAGACGTTGTTCATGGTAAAAACTCGCTATAGCTGGTGCTAATACAGCAACTACTAATGCTATTAAAAAACTAATAAAAACATTTACCCAAAAGACTGAGCTTACTTCACTTTGTGTTAATTCTTCTCGCTGAATAATAGCAGATGATAATCCTAGGTCTTTAAAAATAATAATAAATCCCGTTACGCTACTTACCATAGCTACCAAACCATAATCTTCAGGTAACAGTAGCCGAGCTAGAATAACAGTCTGTGCAGTCGACATCAAAAACAGAATAATTTGTCCTGCCATTGTGCTTACTCCGCCTCTGATAGATCGATCTTTCAGACCATCTTTGAGGTGCAGAGTATCAAACCATTTATCGTTTCTGGTGCCTTGCAATACTGTATTTTGATTCATTTTATTTTGTTATTCACCATGCCCGAAGCCACTTAGCTATGCATTGCGTGAGCAAGTTTAATGTATTATTCTTAGATTATTTGTTTTTAGATCGTTTTAAGACGCGTTTGTATTAGACTACCCAATCCTATCTCAGGTTAATAAGCTGCTTTGTTTAACCTGTATCACTTAGGTAATGGCTAACTGTGGCAAAGCAAAAAGGCCGCCGCAACTCTCGTTGCGGCGGCCTTTTTTGGCTTGTTGCCCTACCCTACTTGGCGTAGGCGACGGCGCGCATCTCCCGAATGACCGTAATCTTGATCTGGCCGGGATACTGCATTTCCTTCTCGATTTTCTGTGAAATCTCGTAGCTCAACTCCTGGGCGCGGTCGTCTGTTACGTTCTCGGCATTCACCATCACGCGCAGCTCGCGACCCGCCTGGATGGCGTAGCACTGCAACACCCCGTCAAACGACACAGCTGTTTCTTCCAGCTGCTTCAGACGCTTGATGTAGCTTTCCATCATCTCGCGGCGGGCACCGGGGCGCGAGCCCGAAATGGCGTCGCAGGCCTGCACCAGCGGCGCAATCATGGCCGTCATCTCCATCTCGTCGTGGTGGGCGCCGATGGCGTTTACCACATCGGGGTGCTCTTTGTACTTCTTAGCCATCTCCATGCCTAGGATGGCGTGGGGCAACTCAGGTTCCTCGGTGCTTACTTTGCCGATGTCGTGGAGCAAGCCGGCCCGTTTGGCGTGCTTCACGTTCAGGCCCAATTCGGCGGCCATGGTGGCGCACAGGTTGGCTACCTCGCGCGAGTGCTGGAGCAGGTTTTGGCCGTACGACGAGCGGAAACGCATGCGCCCTACCATCTTCACCAGCTCGGGGTGCAGGCCGTGAATGCCCAGGTCGATGATGGTTTTCTCGCCGATTTCCACGATTTCCTCGTCGATGTTCTTGCGGGTTTTGGCCACAATCTCCTCGATGCGGGCCGGGTGAATACGGCCGTCCTTCACCAGCAAATGCAGGCTCAGGCGGGCCACCTCGCGGCGCACCGGGTCGAAGCCCGAAATGATGATGGCCTCGGGCGTATCATCCACGATAATCTCCACGCCGGTAGCGGCTTCCAGGGCGCGGATATTCCTACCCTCGCGGCCGATAATCTTGCCCTTCACGTCGTCCGACTCGATGTTGAACACCGATACGCAGTTCTCAATGGCGTGTTCGGCAGCCGTGCGCTGAATGGTTTCCAGCACCACTTTCTTGGCGTCCTTGGTGGCCGTGAGCTTGCTCTGCGCCACTACGTCTTTGATGTATGAGGATGCCTGCAGCTGCGCCTCGTTTTTCAACGATTCTACCAGCTGCTCGCGTGCCTCGGCGGCCGTCAGCCCCGAAATGGTTTCAAGCTGCTGCTGCACTTGGCGGGCCTTCTCTTCGGCCTCTACCTCACGCAATTGCAGCTTCGCTAGCTGGGCTTCGTGGGTGGTCTGGCGCTTTTCTTCCTGGGCATCCAGCCGGTCGCGCTGCTGTTGGGCGTCGTTCTGGAGCTTGTCGCGCAGGGTGTCCAGCTCTTTTTCCTTGCGCTGAATCTGGTCGAGCTGCTTTTGCGTGGTTTGCGTGAGTTGCTTGATGTTCTGCTCCTGCTCCACCACGGCTTGGCGGCGCTGGGTCAACTCAGTGTCCAGCTCAGCTTTTTGGCGGCGGCTTTCCTGCTCAAACTCATGCTTGAGGGTCCGAAACTTGTCTTTCGACTGCTGAATCCGCTCGTCGCGGATGCGGTTGGCTTTCTCTTCTGCTTCTTGCAGAAGCTGTTGGGCGCGGGCGCGAGCCTCGGCCTCATGGTCCTGCCGGGCCTTGCCGGCCAGCAGGCGGCCGACAAACACGCCGGCCACAAGGGCAACGACGGCAGCCAGCGCGATATAAACATAGGGTGACATGTGCTATGGTTTTTGGGGAAGGGGTATATAAAAACCATAACAAAAAAACTAGTCCAACGCGTGCCCACCCGCGCAGCCGATTGCCGCAGGGGTAGGGTAAGCGTGAAACCGAAGCCGGGCTACGATTAGCCCAGCACCAGCGACGAAAGCAGCTCGTCCAAGCGCGCGAGGCGCTCGGTAAGGGCTGCATCGGTGCCGTCCTTCTCCTTGCCGACCTTCAGGCGGTCGACCATTGTGGTTAGGGCAATCATGGCCAATAGGTCTTGCTTGTCCTGGATGCCGTACTGGTCGCGAAACTCCTTAAGCTTTTCATTCAGCAGCTTACCGGCCATGCGCAGGCGCTCCTCATCGGGGGCGGCAACGCGCATGGGATATTCCCGTTCAGCAATACGAATTTTTATGGCTAAGTCGCTCATGCGAGCAGTGCGTTTTTAGGTGGATGGGGATAGGTCGTTACTCCTTCAAATAGGCAAGGCACTTATCTATTTCGCGGATGTATTCGTTGAGGCGCAGTTTCAGCTCGTTGACGTGGGCAGGTTTCTCTGCTACGGTATTGACAAGTTTAGCGATATTCTCCCGGTTCTGGAAATCCTTGAGCTGCCGGTCCCGGTCGCGCACATCGGCGCGCAGCTGCTCAATGGTGGTTTGGGCATCGCTCAATTCCTCCCGCACCTGCTGATAGGCAGCCACTAAGCTGTTCACTTGCCGCTCCAGGCGGTCGAGTTGGGCTAGTTGCTGGGAGGAAGCCATTTTTCAGTTTTAGATTAGTTGTCTACAATTTCTGAAAGAATAAAACTAGAACGTCATGCTCCATCTGACGCCCGCTTGTCGAAGCATCTCTACCGCTTTGTTGCTACCCGTTGAGGTTATTAACGGTAGAGATGCTTCGATAAGCGGACGCCAGATGGAACATGACAATACTATCCATTCGTCAGCACGCGAGATTTCTCATCTCTGCTTGATGCGCAGAATGTTTGAAATGACGTGCTGACTTCCCCCAAAAACCACTCCTTACTTCCGAATCAGGGCGCCGGCCTGCTTCTCGAATTGCTGGATGAGACGCTGCATCACCTGGTCGATGGCTTGGTCGGTGAGGGTTTGGGTAGGGTCTTGCAGGGCGAAGCTCACGGAGTAGGATTTCTTGCCTGCTCCCAGGTTCTCGCCCTCGTATACGTCGAACACATTCAGACTGTGCAGAAGTTTCTTCTCGGTGCGGCGCGCAATCTGCTGCAACTGATCGAACGTCACGGTCTTGTCTACCACCAGCGACAAGTCGCGGCGCACCTCCGGGAACTTGGGCAGCTCGCGGGCCACCAGCGTGTTCTTGTACTTGCGCACCAGCCAGTCCCAGTCCAATTCGGCGTACCACACCGGTTGGTTCACGTCGAGCTGCTTGAGCACACCCGGCGACACGGCCCCCAGGTGCACCACCGGCTGGTTCTGCACCAGCAAGGTAAGCCCACCCGCGAGGTAGGGATGCTGCACCGGCTGGCTGGCATAGTTGCTGAAGCCCAGCGACGCCAACACCTGCTGCACTGCCCCGGCCAGGTCGTGGAAGGTGGTTTTATCCGCCTTGTGCTGCCAGGTTTCGGCAGAAGCGTTGCCGGTGAGCAGCAGCACCAGCTTGTTCTGCTCCTGGTGCTTGCCCGTCTCGGGCTTCTGCGAGTAGGCTTTGCCGAACTCGTAGAGCTTCAGGTCTTTTTGGCGACGGTTGAGGTTGTAGCGCACCACTTCCAGGGCCGAGTGCAACACAGTGGGCCGCATGATGTCGAGGTCGGCGCTGTTGTAGTTGTGCACGCGTACCAGCGTTTCGTCCTTGGAACCCTTCTGCTCGAAA
This sequence comes from Hymenobacter sp. NBH84, assembly GCF_014217645.1. Classification (NCBI taxonomy): domain Bacteria; kingdom Pseudomonadati; phylum Bacteroidota; class Cytophagia; order Cytophagales; family Hymenobacteraceae; genus Hymenobacter; species Hymenobacter sp. NBH84. Next base: position 257,056 of record NZ_CP043644.1, on the reverse strand, counting down.
TAAGCCGAGTTAGTGAGCGAGTTGGTGATAATCTCCGAATAGCCCTGCCCACTGAGTAAGCACGCCGTGTTCTGGCGCAGCACCTCTGGGTCGGGGTTCGGGAACTTGGCCAGGTAGGAAGCCGAGTTGAAGGGCCGGAGCGCCACGTTGTTGTAGCCGTAGATGCGCAGAATTTCCTCAATCACATCGGCCTCACGGGTCACGTCTACCTTGTGCGGCGGAATTTTCAGTTGCCATTCCGTTGCAGATTGCTCGTTGGCTGCTGGTTGAGCGGTGAGGAGCGTGAGATGCTCAGCTAGGTCCTGCCCTATTGCATTACCTGGTGATGGTTGCTCCTGAATCTCAATATCCAAATCCGTCAGAATCTGCCTGATGCGGTCTTCGCCTATCTCCTGCCCTACCAGTTTAGTTACGCGGGGTAGCCGCAGGCGCACCTCCGTAGGCTGAATGGGGGTAGGATATTCGTCGACCACCAGCGCGGCAATGCGCGCCCCGGCCACTTCCTGCAACAGCAGCGCCGCCCGCTTGAGGGCTACCGGCACCATATCGGGGTCGGTACCGCGCTCGAAGCGGAAGGAAGCGTCAGTTTTGAGCTGGTGGGTCTGGCTGGTTTTGCGCACCACGGCCGGCGCGAAATAGGCGCTTTCCAGGAACACGCGGGTAGTGGCGTTGCTCACACCCGAGGTCTTGCCCCCGAACACACCGGCCAGCGCCAGGGGCGCGCCGTTGGCATCAGCAATAACCAGGTCGGCGGCTTGGAGGGTACGCTCTGTGCCGTCCAGCGTTACGAACTTCTCGCCAGCTTCAGCCCGCTTCACTCGAATCTGGTTGCCCGTAATCTGGTCGGCATCAAAAGCGTGCAGGGGGTTACCCAGCTCGTGCAGCACGAAGTTGGTGACATCCACCACGTTGTTGATAGGCGACAGACCAATGCTGCGCAAGCGGCGCTGCAACCACTCCGGCGACGGTCCTACCTGTACGTTATCGACTAGCAAGCCGGCGTAGCGTGGGCAGGCAACTTCGTCTTCGATGGTGACGCTGATAGTGCTTTCGGCCGAGGTAGGCGCCTGGAAGCCGCTCACGTCGGGTAGGTGGCAGGGCTGACGCAGTAGGGCGCGCAGCTCGCGGGCCACGCCGTAGTGCGAGGCCGCGTCAGCGCGGTTGGGCGTCAAGCCAATTTCAAATACCGAATCGGAACCCAATCCGAAGTACTCAGCGGCCGGCGTGCCATTGGGCAAGTCGGTATCGAGCACCATAATACCAGCGTGCGACTCACCCAGCCCAATTTCATCCTCAGCGCAAATCATGCCTTCAGAAGCCGCCCCGCGAATCTTGGACTTCTTGATTTTGAACGGCTCACCGCTGCTAGGATGCAGCATAGCACCTTCCAGTGCCACCACCACTTTTTGGCCGGCTGCCACGTTGGGCGCACCGCATACAATCTGGCGCGGGGTGGCATCGCCTACGTCCACGGTGGTCAGGCTGAGCTTATCGGCATCGGGGTGTTTTTCGCGGGTGAGCACGGTGCCCAGCACCACGCCGCGCAGGCCACCGGGCACGCTTTCCAGCTCCTCAATGCCTTCCACTTCCAACCCGGAGCCGGTCAGCAGCTTCCCGATTTCCTCGGCCGATTGGGTGGTAGGGATGAGCGTACGGAGCCAGTCGTATGATATTTTCATGGGGTCATTTGCTAGTTGTTCGTTGTCAGGTAATAGTTGTTAGTTATCCGTTTTGAGTGACGCGAATACACATCATTTGGCAACCAACAACCAGCATCCGACAACTGATGCTGCCCGCAAAGGTAGGGATTTGGCAGGCTGCCCGAAACGCAGCCTGCCCTAGCTTTTGCTTGTTTATCGGAACCTATCTACAGCACCGAAGTTCTTTCGTCCAAAACCCACCTGTCATCCTGAGCGGAGCGAAGGATCTTCTCACAGCAGAACGACGGACGTAACAACGACTCGCTTTAACGTGACAAGGTCCTTCGCTCCACTCAGGATGACAGACGGGTTTCAGGTGTATGTTCCCTACCCCTACTCGTGAAAGGCCTTTTCGCCGGCTGGGATTTCTACATTCAGCCTATTCTCAGTGGGCGGCAGGGGGCACACGAAGCTGTTGTTGTAGGCGCAGTAGGGATTATAGGCGTGGTTGAAATCGAGTGTGATTTCGGTGTCGTCGGGGGCGGGTACGGCGGCGTCGAGGTAGCGGCCGCCGCCGTAGGTGACAAGGCCGTTGGTACGGTCAGCGAAGGGAATGAACAGCGTGGTATCAGGCCCGAACGCCCGGCGGTAGAGCGTGAGCTTGTACTCCTGCTTGTTCAGAATGAAAGTGGCTTGTCCCCAGCGCAGGTAGGTTTCGGGTTGCGCGCCGGTGGTAGCCATGCGCGCCGTGTCGCGCTTGGTAAGCCCCTGGTACTGCGCATCGAGTCGGTAGGCGCGGTCGGGCTCGTAGTAGGGTAAAGCTTTGAATGTATCGCGCTGGGCCTGGCTAAGTGGTGAGCCGCTCACGCGCCGGAACGAGTCGTCCTTTTCCTGGCGTTTCTTCTTTACGCCGATGATGTACTGGCTGTCGCTCAGCACCAAGTCTTGCAGAAAGTAGCCCACAATCAGCAGCAGGCCCAGACCAATAAAGAATTTCGGGTTGATTTTCACAGGGGCAAAGGTAGGGGCTGGCGCGAACCCCTGCTTCACCGATTGTACTTTTAAACAGGATAGTAGCCAAGATGAAACGCTAGTTAGCATTGCTTTCCATGCGCATCTTCTCGCTCTCGATGCCGGTGCGGCGCGTTCTGATAGCCTTCACTTTCTGGTTGCCGAAGCGGTAGCTGAAATTCAGCCGTGCGAAGCGACTCTCCATTTTATCGAGGCTAGAGGCCTGTACATCTTCCGCCCGCGTGTCGTAGCGGCGATTTTGCATGTTGAAGGGGTCAAAGACACTCAGAGTAAGGGTTCCTTTTTCTTTTAGTACCGATTTCGTTACCGCGATGCTACCGCCATACTGCGCCTTGAAGGAGTAGGCCCCGTAGGTGAGCGGCGACTGGTAGAAGAGGGAGATTTCTGAACTCATGCCGTGCGGCAAATTCACGGTGTTGTTGCTGCTGGCCATTACCCCTACACTCGACCGGTTGAGCCAGGGCATGGTAGGCGAGTTTAACCGGACGTAGGTTGCGCCCACAAAGTTCGACGTGGTGAGCACGCCGCCCAGCAACTGCTTGGTCAGGCTCACGTTGCCATCCACCGACGTGGCACTACTCAGGTTGGCGTCGGACTGAATGACAATGTTGGTAGCCGGGTCGCGACGGTATATTTCCGCTAGGATATTCGTGTGGCGGCCGTAGGACAAGGACGTCGTCACCGCGTTATTGTAGCTGTGCGAAACGGAGAAATTGTCGGAAAACGAGGGGCGAATGGTGGGGTTGCCTTGGTAGTAGAGGTAGGGGCTGACGTAGGTTAGAAAGGGATTGATAATGCCGAAGCGGAACCGGTCAATCTTGCGCTGGTAGCTTACATTCCACTGTTGCTTTTCCGACATCGTGTAGTCCAGCGCCACGTTGGGGAACAGGTTGAAGTAGTCGCGCTTGTTCACCTGCTGAAGCGTCAATGATTCCCCTTCGCTGTGCGTGTGCTCGGCCCGTACGCCTAGTTGCACAATTATTTTCTTGCTCACCGGCTGGCGTACCGAGACGTAGCCCGCGTTGATGTATTCGCGGTAGACGAAGTGGTTGGTGCGTTGCGCGTCGTTGAGCCAGTTGCCGCCCTCAGCCAGATTTTCCCAATGAATGTCGCTGTCGGTGATGGTGCGCAGCGACTTCAGGCCCGCTTCCAGCGCCGTAGCTTTGCCGAAGGAGCGCGTGTAGTCGGCGGTGAAGGAAGCCACCGTATTGCTGGCCGGTGAGTAGGTGCGTAGCGCAGAAGCCGTTGTTTCCTCAGTCGATAGAGCATAACCGGCATTGCGGTATTGCTCGTCGAAGCGCTTGCGAAAGGTGAGGTAATCCGCGTTGAGCTTCAGCTCCCCGCCGGCCGAATCCAGCACTGTGCGGTAGTATAGGCTAATGGTTGGGTTGAGGCCGCGCCCGGTGCCGTCGGTTTGCAGCACGTTGGTCGTACTGAGCGGGCCGTTCAGGTTCGCCACCGCAGAGTTGGTATTGCCGTTCGTTTCGCGGGCAGAGTGTATCCCGCGTACTTGCAGGCCCACCGAGCTGCGCTTGGTAAGGTCGTACTCCACGTTGATGCGCGCCGTCTGGCTGTTGCGCTCGGTCTGGGTGTAGCTCGCTTCGTCGATGCGCGTTTCCTGGTTCAGCACGCGGTGGCTGGTTAAGCGGCGGTACTGCTTGGTGCGTTGGTAGTCGAGGCCCCCGAATACGTTTAGTTTGTCGCGGCGGTAATTCAGGGTGAAGCCGCCGTTGTAGCGGGCGAAGCGGCCGGTCCCTACCCCAGCAGTCACGCTACCGTTGGTGCCAAAGGCGCTGTTTTTCTTGGTGAGGATGTTGATGACGGCCCCGCCGTTGGCGTCGTACTTGGCCGAGGGGTTGGCCACCACCTCCACTTTGTCGAGGGTGTTGCTGGGAAGGGAGGCGAGCAGTTCGGCCAAGTCGTTGCCCCCTAGGTTGGTCACTTTGCCGTCGATGAGTACCAGGGCCGTTTTGCCCCGCACCACGTAGCGGCCGCCTTGGTCCATCACGCCCGGGGCGCGGCTTAATACTTCGGCAGCAGTGCCGCCCGCCGCCAGCGGACTAGCGGCCACGTTGAGCACCAGCTTATCGGCGTGCTGCTCAATAAAGGCTTTCGTGCCCGTCACCTTCACCTCGCCCAGCGCGTGGTGCTCGGGGGCCAGCGCCACTGCCACCGCGGGAGTATTCCCGGCCCCTACCGCCACAGCCACCGGCTGTCCGGCACGGTAGCCCAGGTAGCGCACTTTCAGCGTATAGGCTCCCTTCGAGAGGCCCGCAAAGCTGAACGCACCTTGCTCGGTCGTGACTGTGCTTAGCATTTGATTGGTATCGTCTACTGCGCGCAGCACCACCGTCGCGAAGGGCAGCATCTGCCCCGACACGCTGTCGGCCACCGTGCCGGCCAAAGTACCTGGGGCCACCGGGGTGTGGGCGGTGGGCGTTTGTGCGGTAGTCGTAGTAGCTACCGACGTGAGGGTGCCGGCGAAAAGCAGGAAGGCGAAGACATTTTTCATAACGGAAGGATGATGTAGTCAGGGAGTGAATCCGTGCCGTTAGTCGGCTGGGAATGGGACAAAACAACCACCCCGCCGGCCTACCTTTCCGCTTTTTTCGACCGCACTACGGTTGATTTCGACCAACCATAGCGCGGCCTTTTTTAGTCGAAAAAAAGGCCGTATTGGTCGAAAAACCGCCCTCCTGACTTTCGTATCCGGTGCAAAACCCGCCACCTTCGCCCCTATGCAACAAGACGCTATGCGGCCCAGCCGCTTCCCTCTGGTATTCGAACTGCTGATTTGGGCGCTGTACGCAGGAATGTATAAGTATGCCTACTACCTGGAAGCCACTAAGCTGCACCCGGCGGAACGAGCCAACTTTCCGTTTCCGCAACTTATCCTGTTTGCACTGGCGGCTTCGCTCTACGTGCTGCCCTTCTACCGCTGGCTGCTTCCTACCCTGCTACGCCGCCGACGCTACGCGCTGCTGTTCTTCGTTGCCGTGCCCTACCTGTGGTGGGCCATCAAGCTCAACGAAACACTGGCCGCGGGTGCTTTCGCGCCTATTGCCGCCCCGCCCCTACTCACCGAATTTTATCGACAGAGTTATCAATACGGAGTAGCGCATTTGCTCGACCGGTCCTCCAATTTGCTGCTTCTCCTCACCGATATGCTGGCTTTCAGCTGCGTGGGTTTCGTGCGGGTGGCTTTCGAGCAGGAAGCGCGCCGCCGTCACATCGAGAAAGAGCACGCCGCTTTGCAACTGGAGCAACTCAAGGCCCAGTTGCAGCCGCATTTTCTGTTCAACACCCTCAACAGCATCTATGGCCTGAGTTTGGCTGGTTCGCCCGAGACGCCGCGCTTCATTTTACTGCTTTCTGAGCTGATGCGCTACGTGCTCTACGACAGCGGCAAAGAGTACATTGAGTTGCCGCATGAGGTGGCCTTTCTGGAAAATTACTTCGAGTTGGAGCAACGCAAGTACGAAAGTGCCAGCATCCGCTTCACGGCTACTGGCACGGAGCTGTTTGGGCGGCAGGTGCCGCCGCTGCTGTGGCTGCCGCTGGTGGAAAACAGCTTCAAGCACGGCCGGCATCACTTCAGCGACGAGGCCAGCGTGGCGGCCACGCTCACGGCCACGACCGATACGCTGCACTTCATCATTGAAAACGATATGCTGCCTACCCTACCCCCTACCTCGCCGCGCCGCAGCGGCGGCATTGGGTTGGAGAACATCCGGCGACGCCTGCAACTGTACTACCCCGGCACTCACCAACTGCACCTCTCCGAACACGCGGGCCGCTACCGTGCCGAGCTTATCTTGCACGCATGAGCATTGCCCCTACCCGCTGCCTGATTGTAGACGACGAGCCCCTAGCCCACCAGGTACTCACCCGCTTCATAGCCCAAACGCCCGGCCTCGTCCTCAGCGGCCAGTGCCGCAACGCCGTGGAGGCCCACGACTACCTCCGCCAGCACCCCGTCGACCTGCTGTTCCTAGACATTGAAATGCCGCTCGTAACGGGTCTGCATTTTCTCAAAGCCCTCGAAAATCCGCCTAAAACCATCCTAACCACCGCCTACCGCGAGTACGCCTACGAGGGCTACGAATTGGAAGTGCTCGACTACCTACTCAAACCCTTCAGCTACGAGCGATTCGCGAAAGCCGTGGCGCGCTACCAGCCCCCGGCCCCTGTCCTACCCGATGCGGCAACGCAGGAGTATTTGTTACTGAAAGACCAGGGCGGCTTGCTGAAAGTGCCGCTCTCTACCATCCGCTACGTGGAAGGCTGCAAAGACTACGTGAAAGTGGTGACGGAAACCAAGACCTACCTCCACCACGCTACCATGCAGAAAATGACGGAGCTGCTGGGGCCGCGCTTTGTGCGGGCGCATCGGTCGTTTATCGTCGGGGCAGCCCATATCAAGCTGCTTCAACCCGAGCAATTGGTGTTAACCGATGGCAATGCTATTCCCATCGGCAATTCTTACAAGCTAGAGCTGAGAGCATATTTCGAAAAGTGAGGTAGCGCGCTGCCGCTTGTCCTCCTGAGCTTGCGAAGGACCTTCTCACGTAAGCACGACCATCGTACCAACGACTTATGCTTGCGTGAGAAGGTCCTTCGCAAGCTCAGGATGACAGATGGGATTTAGGATAACAAACGACGTTTAGGATGTTCAAGCGTTACAGCATCCCTTCATCCGCGAAGCTGTAATACCCTAAATCCGTGTAAATCAGATGGTCCAAAATGGGCAGATCCAGGAACTGGCCAGCTTCTTTGAGCTTGCGGGTGAGGGCAATATCAGCGGCGCTGGGGTTTCGGTTGCCGCTGGGGTGGTTGTGCACCAGGATGATGCTGCTAGCCAGTTGCTCCAGGGCGTGCTTGAAAATAAGTTTGGGGTCGGCCACGGTGCCGGCCACGCCGCCGGTGCTCACGGGCTGCTTGCGCATCACCACGTTGGCGCGATTCAGTAAAACCACCCAAAACTCTTCATGCGGCAAGTCTTGTAAGTTGGGCCGGATGGTGTTGTAGATGTCGGTGGAGCAGGTGATAACCGTGCGCTGGCTGGCGGTGGCTTCCTTGCGGCGTCTACCCAGCTCCAAGGCCGCCACAATGGTAATGGCCTTGGCCTCGCCGATGCCTTTGTGGCGCATGAGTTCCTTCACCGAGAGCTTCGCTAGTGCATTCAAATCATTCTCCACCGCTTGTAAAATCAGTTTGGCTACGTCTACCGCCGAAAGCTTGGCCGTGCCCGAGCCCAGCAAAATAGCCATCAGCTCGGCGTCGGAGAGGGCAGCACGACCTTTGGTCAGCAGCTTTTCGCGGGGGCGGTCTTCCTCGGCCCAACTCTTGATGCTGAAGGAGGTAGGCGCCGAGTACGTATGAGTAGGAAGCTGCTCGTCGGCTAAACTATTTACCGGATTCATTGTACACCTGTGTGAAATTACATGCCTCCGGTAAGCAAACATAGTACCGGCCAGCATACAGTAAAATCTCCGTTCTTTCGTCTACCCTCACGCGGCCGTTTGGTGGCTGTTTTCTTCTTCCCTCCTTCGTTTTTGCATGTCTCGTTTTTTGTCGTTACCAGTTCTGTTTTTCTTTCTCTTAGTTGAATGGTACGGCCTGCAAGCCGTGCGCACCGCCATCCAACCCGACACATCTGGCGGCCGGCGGCTGACTGCGGTGGTGTATGTGGTGGTGACGCTGCTGGTCTGGGGGCTGGGCATTTGGGCCATCAGCACGCGCCGCACCGCGCAGCCGCATTACAAAGTCTACTTCTTGGGCCTGTTGCTGGGACTAATTGCAGCCAAGCTTGTGATTGCCCTACCCCTACTGCTGGAAGACGTGGTGCGGGGCGGGCGCTTCGTGGCGCGGCAGTTTAGCGGCAGCTCAGCGGGCGGTGAGCCTATTTCGCGCAGTGCGTTTCTGAGCCGGGCGGCGCTATTGCTGGGTGCCGTGCCCTTGGTGGCGCTGGTCTGGGGCATCGTCCGCGGTGGCACCGACTACCAGGTGAAGCGTCGGGTGCTGCGCTTCCCCAATTTGCCGGCTTCGTTCGACGGCTTCAAAATCCTGCAAATCTCGGACCTGCACACGGGTTCATTCACCTCCAAAGAGCCGTTGCAGCGTGCCGTAAAGATTATCAACGACCAACAGGCCGACCTCATCTTCATGACCGGCGACTTGGTAAACAACGTGGCGACGGAGGTAGAAGAGCACATTGAGACGCTGGCGGGCATTCGCTCGGAGCGGCCTATTTATTCCATCCTCGGCAACCACGATTACGGGGACTATGTGCAGTGGGAATCGTTAGAGGCTAAACGCGCTAACCTGGAACGCCTGATGCAGAACCACGCCAAAATTGGGTGGGAACTGCTGATGGACGAAAACCGTGTGGTAGAGCACAATGGCGAGAAAATCGTCATTCTCGGCGTGCAAAACTGGGGAACCAAGTTCGTGCAGCACGGCAATCTGGCCAAAGCGCACGCCGGCTCCGGCGATGCGCCGTTCAAAATCCTGCTCACCCACGACCCTACCCACTGGGATGCGCAAGTGCATGAGTACCAAGACATCGACCTGACGCTCTCAGGCCACACACACGGCGCGCAGTTTGGCGTGAACCTGCCGCACCTGAAGTGGAGCCCCGTGCAGTATGTATACAAGCAGTGGGCCGGCCTGTACAAACGAGGTAAGCAGCACCTGTACGTAAATGTGGGCCTAGGCTTTCTGGGCTACCCTGGACGGGTAGGATTTTTACCCGAAATCACAGTGCTGGAATTGCGCCGCGCGTAGGTCCGGTAAAAGTCAGTGGAGCGAGCAAAAATAACCTCCTGCCCTTAGATGCGTATATGCCGCACATTCCTTTTTTGCTCTCTCCTCTTCATACTGACTTATCATGAAAAAGACTTTTTTGCTGCTCAGCTGCGCTGCTGCGCTGACCATGGCTTCCTGCTCGGACAACAAAACCGAAACCGCCACCACGGATACCATGGATACTGCCGCGTCTACCACCGACGCGAATGATGCTACCTACCGCTCGCAGGCCGATGCTACCGCTCAGCGCATGGCTACCGACCTGAACGTGACGGACACAGCCGTGGTATCGAAAGCCCGCGACGCGTACTACAACCGCGCCCGCAAGCTGGCCGATGTGCGCAACCAGTACACCAACGACACCACCGGTCTGGGTGCTGCCAAGCGTGCCGCCTACCTGGAGTCGAACGAGGAATTCCACGATTTCCTGACCCCTGAGCAGTACACGGCCTACACCAGCAACCCCGGCCGCTACTACGAGGAAGTAGATATCGTGACCGTGACGCCGGCGCCGGCGCCGCTTACGCCTGGCCAGAAGATTGAGCGCGCTGCCGCTGGTGTAGCGCCCGGTACCAAAGTAGAAGGTCCCGATGGTAGCAAGATTGAGGTTGATAAAGACGGCGACATCAAAATCAAAGATGCCCAGGGCAACAAAGCCAAGAAAGCCGGCGACGATGGCACCGTGAAGCTGAAGCCTGAAGACGGCGACAAAGTAAAGATCAAGTAGCCTCGTTTCTCTCGTATACAAAAGCCCGCCCGTGCAACGGAGCGGGCTTTTTTCGGCTCAATCCGTAAACCACAGGCAATAGTGCCGAAAGTCTGCGTTAGCTTTGTTTTGTGAGTATGCTACCTTTTCCACGTCTTGCGCAACTACAGGTGGTGCGGTTGCTAGGGCTTCTGCTCCTGTTGTGGCTGTGGTCGGCCGGCGCCGCGCAGGCCCAAGTACGCGTGACAGGTACCGTATCGGACGCCGAAACGCGCAAGCCCGTGCCGCGGGTTACGGTGCTACTCCAAGGCAAAGGCCAGGGCGTTATTGCTTCTGACCAGGGCGATTTCAGCCTGACCGCCACCGCCCGTGATACCTTAGTGTTTCAGGCCCTGGGCTATAAAACCCAACGCTTGGTGGTAGGCAACAGCGGCTTGTCGCAAATTATTCTGCAAATCAAGCTGCAACCGGCCAGTATTGAGCTGCAAAGCGTGGAGGTGCGCCAGGGTCGGCCCTCTGATGCCGTGATTAACCGGGCACTACGCAACATGAAGCGCCCTACCCCACCCGATAATGCCGTAAAGCGTCCGGCCCCGCCCAAGCCCCTGTTCCCCGTCGATAGTACGGCGCCAAAGTCAGCCACGGAATCGGCCTCGATACAAAATCCAGTGAGCCTGCTCTACGAGCAGTTCTCGCGCGAAGGCAAACAGCGCCAGAAGATGGAGGAAATTCAGGCGCAGGAAAGGCTTCAAAAAGCTCTTAAAGCCCGACGAGAGTATAACAAATACTTTTTGGATAATCGGGGTTACGAATAGCCTTTTTACAGTGCTTTGACGCTTTTTTTAGTAGACTAACTCCGTAGCTTGCTGTAATAGCAAATTCATAGTCAATACAATATAAATTTACACATACTACGTATAACCTTTTCTACAACTTCGTCCTGTGGTAATCGTACGATTGTAGTATGAGAATAGGGTATCCTTGCGTCAATGAATCGCTTGATTGTTCCTCTGCATCTACGTTTCGATTGGCATCTTACTCAGATGAACGCGTAGAGCAGACCGTGGCCAACAATTTGGCTTGCTTGCAGCGCATTCTGACGTATAACGTAGAAAACGACCTGCTCTTTTTCCGGATTGGGTCGAATATCGTTCCGTTTGGTTCGCACGCTATCAATACCTACCCGTGGCAAACCCGATTTGCAGCGGAGTTCCGAGCCATTGGAGACTACATCCGGCAGCACCAAATGCGCGTGTCGTTGCACCCCGATCAGTTTGTGGTGCTGAACTCGCCCGACGCAGGCATTGTAGAGCGCAGTATTGCCGAGCTGGTTTACCAGGGCTCTATGTTGGATCTGATGGGCATGGACACCACTGCCAAGCTGCAAATCCATGTAGGAGGCCTCTACAACAACCGCGAGTTGGCTCTCAATCGGTTTGAGGACACGTACCGGACCCTACCCGAACAGGTGCGTAACCGGGTGGTTATCGAAAACGACGACCGCCTCTTCAGCCTGCGCGACTGCCTACGCCTGCACGAGGCCGTGGGCGTCCCCATCCTGTTCGATACTTTCCACCACGAATGCCTGAACCACGGCGAGCCGATGGCGGAGGCCCTGCGCCTAGCCGCCTCTACCTGGCACCCCATCCGCGACGGTGTAATTATGCTGGACTACAGTTCGCAACAGCCCGGTGAACGCAAAGGCAAACACACCTCCACGTTGGTCGATGCCCTGTTCCACGACTTGCTACCGCACTTGCACGGCCTTGATGCGGATATCATGCTGGAAATAAAAGATAAAGAATCTAGTGCCCTACGTGCGGCAACTATTCTACGACAAGCGGGTCTACTACAAACCGCTTCCTAACTCTCTGCTCCCTCACCTTATTTCGCTATGGCAAACCTTCCCTCCGCTCATTCGGGCGATATCCTTCTCACCCATACTATACAGGCTCTGCTGCAAGGTCCTACCGGTATCCCCATTAGCACGTCGCTCACCCACGTTGACCAGTGGTATCAGCTTCTGATTGATAGTGGTATACCTGCTTTTCAGGACATTGCCCGCGAGTTGGGCAACCTGCAATCGTTGATCAGCGCGGAGCAGGATATTTTTGATGGTAAATCCATCGGCCGGTCGCTCAGTATGCTAGGCGCCCAAACCATTCAGGCCGCCGATAACGTGGATGATACGCTGAAGGCCGATTTGAGCAAGCTCGGCGACCTGCTAATTAAGTTTGGCGGCGATTTGGAAAACCATGCCTTGCTAGCATAAGAAGCAGACGCTTACCAGCAAGCCCGTTTCCATCTCGTGGGAACGGGCTTTTTTTCTGCCAATAGCTTATTGTATGCCCCTTTTTGTTGGTATTATTCTCGTAGAAATGGATTACGAATATATTATGAAATTTTTGAACTACTTCAATACCAACCACATGCGACGATGAAACATAATTATATTAGGTTTTGCAAAATTATAACAGGAGTAGTATATTTCCAGAACCTTTAAACGTCTTGGCCTTGTGTTTAGGACGTTCTGCTCTCTCGCCTTATCTATCCCGCCCATGTACACACCAGCAAAAGAACTCGAGCTCACTTGGTATGAGAAGCTATTCATGTATGGCGCGTTAAGCTGGGCTAGCGTAGCGGGCTATTGTATCGTACATGTACTATCCTAGTTCAGCAGTCACTGCTTACTTAAGGTAGGATACCGTTTTGCACGAGCGCAAGGCAGAAACCCACGTGCTACATGGGGTTTCTGCCTTGCGCTCGTAGTTTTCCGGCAAACGCTGCTAGAACTTAATGCGCCGTTCCCAAACTAGAGGTAGAAGAAATAAATAACACGCAAAAAAGCCCGTTTCCGTACCGGAGGCGGGCTTTTCTATGGGGTCACGGATAGAGGCTTGGACCTGATCAAAGCCACAGGCGACTAAGCTAGGGTGTCTGCTCTGTGGCTAAGAAATCACGAACTGCTTGTTCAGTAATAAGATAACTGGCTCCGTTGCGACGGGCTTTGTCATTATTAGGTCCAGAGTATTGAGAACAAATTTTTCCACTAAACACAAGTTCCCGCGCTTCCTCCTCCGTGCTGCTTAGCCGATCGGCTAACTTTCGCTCCATAGGACGATTGACACCTATACGGTACACCCTACCCAGTTTGCGTTCCTCTACCAGGGCTTCCATCAATATGTCGAAGTGCGCTCTATTCTCTGCTAAGCGCTGTGTCAAATTCTTGGTTTCAGCCACTGAGTCATCAGACGGGAGAGGTAGAGAAATTACTTTATTCGTTTCTACCATATCCCCTTTACCTAATACAAGCCAATCCATCCGCACTTGCGGTAAGGCAGCCCCTATTTTTTGTAGGACTACTACAGATGGAACACTCTGCCGGCTACCTAAGATTGATCCTAAACTCTGATAGCTTATATCCGCAGCCTTCGCAAAGGCTGATTTATTGCCTTTATGATAACACTGCACTAACTCAGCAATTCGCTGATTCACAGATTTTCGTTCCTTCTCATTCATAACTCTGCATCTACTTCTTCGTCATTTTGCACAAAATAACAGACACAAATTTGGATTATTCCAGTGAATACACCAACATATGCGGCAAGATGAATGATAGATTAATACTTTGCCGCTTTCTTAAAGCTGTAAATCCCTTCTAGCCTTCGTGTACTGTATAAAACATGAAAGCAGCGTCTCTTGCTGTACCCCCAGAAAACAAAAAGCCCGTTTCCATACCGGAAACGGGCTTTTCTGTGGAGTCGCAGGGATTCGAACCCTGGTCCAGACAAGGAAGGCGTCGGGCTTTCTACGTGTGTATCTATGCTTGGATTGTCGGGGTAGCCCGGGCGCACATCAGGCCTTTAGTCTACCCGTAGATGCAGTTAGGTTTCGCCGCGTGGTCACACCTCCCACGTGGCTATCTTTTACTTACGACGCCCCGAACTCACCCGTGTAAAAGAAAACGGATGCGGGACGATGGCATTACTTAGTACCTAGACTAGGCAGCCATGGCGTAGGAATACTCGCCAGTTATTGTTCGGACGACTTTTTAACGGGAGATTCATCCAACTCCCGACACGCTTACTCGCGACTTGCACAAGCTGTCAATTCCATGTCGACCCCAGATTAGAAAGAACGGTACCCGCCGTAAGAGGCGGGGCGTAAATGTACGCGGATTAGTTAGAAAACGTTGCAGCAGGGCTAATTTGTTCCCGTTTGTCATTCCGAGCGCAGCGAGGAATCTGCGTGTGACGCTACTATCTTCTGCCTCAGATTCCTCGCTGCGCTCGGAATGACAAACACCGCTGCCGACTTCCAAAGCCCGCCATTTCGGGGTATCTTTGTAGGATAGCACTATGGAGAATTTCGTTGTTTCGGCCCGGAAGTACCGTCCGGCCACGTTTCGCAGCGTGGTGGGGCAGCAGCACGTGACTACTACCCTGCAAAACGCCATTGCCTCGCAGCATCTGGCCCAGGCCTTCCTGTTTTGCGGGCCGCGGGGGGTAGGCAAAACCACCTGCGCCCGCATCCTGGCCAAGACCATCAACTGCGAGTTTGTGGAGGAGCACGTGCGGCAGGGCCGCTCGGTGGCGGAGCTGGTAGCGGCTGGCCGACAGGACATTATTCCCGACTCCGTCCTCCACTCCCCTACCCCCGACGCGCCCGCCGAGCTGGAAGCCTGCGGGAAATGCGCCTCGTGCCGGGCGTTTCAGGAAAACGCGTCGTTTAACGTGCACGAGCTGGACGCGGCCTCCAACAACTCGGTGGAGGATATTCGCTCTTTAGTGGAGCAGGTGCGCTACGCCCCGCAGCAGGGCCGCTTCAAGGTGTACATCATCGACGAGGTGCACATGCTGTCGAATGCGGCTTTCAACGCGTTTCTGAAGACGCTGGAGGAGCCGCCGGGCTACGCCATTTTCATTCTGGCTACCACCGAGCGCCACAAGATTATTCCTACCATCCTGTCGCGCTGTCAGGTGTTTGACTTCAACCGGATTCGGGTGGATGACATTCGCGGGCACTTGCGCTACGTGGCGGAGCAGGAAAAAATCCGGGCCGAGGATGACGCGCTGCACCTGCTGGCCCAAAAGGCCGACGGCGGTTTGCGCGACGCCCTGAGCATGTTCGACCAGATGGTGACCTTCGCCGGGCACGACCTACGCTACCAGGACGTGGTGCAGAATCTGCACATTCTGGATTATGAGTACTATTTCCGGCTGGTGGATGCCCTGTTGCGCGAAGACCTGTCGCAGACTTTATTGCTGCTGGATGAGGTGATGCAGAACGGCTTCGATTTGCACAACTTTGTGGTGGGCGCCGCCGAGCACCTGCGCGGCCTGCTGGTGTGCAAAGACCCCGTAACGGTGCAACTCCTGGAAGTATCGGAAGGTATCCGGCAGCGGTACGTGCAGCAGGCCCAGGCCGCGCCGCTGGCCTTTTTGCTCTCGGCCCTGAACCTGGTGAGCCAGTGCGACCGGGAGTTCAAGCAAGCCAAAAACCAGCGCCTGCACGTGGAGCTGACGCTCATGAAGCTGGCCTACCTCAACGGCGCCGTGCAGTTTGCCCGCGACCTGAGCAGCCCCGCCGCCAACGGCGAGGCGAAAAAAAAAAGTAGTCCCGTAGCCCCGCCTACCCCTGCGGCGGCAGCTGATAACCAGTTGGTGGCCGATGGTACTGCTGAGGCACCGGCTGCCTATGCCGTAGCCGCGCCGCCTACCACTGCACCAGCGCCGCCCGCGACCCGTCCTCTACCCTCACCTACCCCAGTAGCGGTCAGTGTTCCGGCCGCGCCTGCTGCGCCAGCACCAGCAGTAAGCGCGCTCCCTACCCCCCCCCCCTGCAACACGCCCCCGCCGACCCGCAGCCTATTGTGCCGGTGGAAAGCGGCGTGGAAGAACTGCACGACACGCCCAGCATAGAGGACGAGACAGCCGACTTACCCAACCCTACCCAGCAATTCCGCGACACGCAGCCGCATGTGGAGGTAGGGCGCCCCAGCTTCGAGGGGCACGAGCCGGCACCTGGTTTGCCGCTGCCTCCGGTTACGCGCCCCAGCGGCCCAATCCAGTCGAAGGTGCCTAGCCTGCCGAGCTTATCGGCCCTGAAAGCGAAGGTAGCCCAGCAGGCCAGCACTGTGAAAGCGGCTCCTACCCTCGACGTGGAGCCTACCTCTGTGGACGGCCTACCGCCGATAGACGAAGAAGTATTGCACCGCGTGTGGAACGAGCTGAAGGAGGAGCGCAAGGCACAAGAACGAATGAGCGAGTATATGGTGCTCAACCGCCCCGTGCAGGCCAACGCACGTCATACGATAGAGCTCATTGTAGACAATCCGGTGCAGGTGGACCAGTTCAACGAGTTTCGGGCGGAGCTGCTCACAGAGCTGCGGCGGCGCACGGGCTACCCCCGTCTCACGGTGCAGGTAAGCGTAGCTCCACAGGCCCAAACGGCCCGCAAGCTTTACACGTCGTCGGATAAGTTTGAGTACCTGGCCGAGAAGTTTCCGATGCTGCATGAGATGAAGCAGCGCTTGGGATTGGATACGGATTTCTGATCACGGATTCGCTCGGATGTTGAGGATTGGTCGGATTTTGTAGACGATTGCGGCTTGGCTGTCATCCTGAGCCTGCGAAGGACCTTATCACGGTAGAACTACAGGCATTATAACGACTCGTTCAACTGGCAGAAGGTCCTTCGCAAGCTCAGGATGACAAACGGGAAAGGCACCGTCCACAAAATCCGACCAATCCAATAAATCCGAGCGAATCCGTGGTCCTATACACAAAATTTCGCACTTCGCGGGTGCGACGGGGTATTTCGGGGACGGTCGGGCTTTTTATTCCAAAAGAGGCCCCCTATCTTTGATTTCTTAAGTCCTCCGCACCGCCTTCCTGTGAAAAAACCCCTTCTACTAGTACTTCCGGCCCTGGCTACCCTGGGTTTCACCCAATGCCAGTCCAGCAAACCGGCCGCTACTGCTCCCGCCACCGAAGCCCCCATTACCGCCGCGAAGCAGAAAGAGTACAAGTACGAAACGGTGGAAGGCGACCCGCTGAAAGCCCGTATCTACACGCTGGATAACGGCCTGACGGTCTACCTCTCCGACTACGACGACGCGCCGCGCATCCAGACGTACCTGGCTGTGCGCGCCGGCTCCAAAAATGACCCGCACAACGCTACCGGTCTGGCACACTACCTAGAGCACATGGTGTTCAAGGGCACTTCCAAACTGGGCACGCAGAACTGGCAGGCTGAGAAGCCGGAGCTGGATAAAATTGAAGGGCTGTACGAGCAGTACCGCGCCACCCGCGACGCGGCGCAGCGCAAGAAGCTCTACCACCAGATCGACTCCGTATCGAGCGTAGCAGCCAAGTTGGCTGTGGCGAATGAGTACGATAAGGTGATGGGCGCCATTGGCTCGAAAGGCTCCAATGCCTACACCTCGGTGGAGCAGACGGTGTATCAGGAGGATATTCCGAGCAACCAGATTGAGAAGTGGGCCGCCATCCAAAGCGAGCGACTGAAGGAGATGGTGCCGCGCCTGTTTCATACGGAGCTGGAAGCGGTGTATGAGGAGAAAAACCGCACCCTCGACAACGACTTTTCCAAGGAATACCAGGCGCTGAACGCCGGCCTCTACCAAAAACACGAGTACGGCACGCAGACCACCATCGGCACGATTGAGCACCTGCAAAATCCGTCGATTACGGAGATTAAGAAGTATTTCGGGCAGTACTATGTGCCCAACAACGTGGCGCTGGCCCTGAGCGGTGACCTGGATTACGACCAGACTATCCGCCTGATTGACCAGTACTTTGGGCAGATGGAGCGCAAGCCGGTGCCTGCGTTTGAGCCGGCGAAGGAAGCGCCCCTCACTACCCCATTGGTGAAGGAAGTGGTAGGGCCGTCGGCTGAAAACGTAATGCTGGGCTTCCGCTTTCCCGGCACTACCACCGACGACGCGCTGGTGCTGCGCATGATCGACAAGATCCTGACCAACGGTCAGGCCGGCCTCATCGACCTCGACCTGAATCAGCAGCAGAAAGTATTGCAGGCATCGTCGTTCACAGATTTGAATGATGATTATTCCTCGCACATCATGTACGCTACCCCGCGCCAGGGCCAAACACTGGACCAGGTGAAGGCGCTGCTGCTAGGCGAGCTGGACAAGGTAAAGAAGGGCGACTTCCCGGAGTGGCTGATTCCGGCCATCATCAACAACGAGGAGCTGCAACGCACCAAGAGCTACGAGGACAACGAAGCCCGCGCGGGTGCTTTTGTAGCGGCGTTCATTGCCCGCCAAGACTGGAAA
This sequence comes from Hymenobacter sp. NBH84, assembly GCF_014217645.1. Classification (NCBI taxonomy): domain Bacteria; kingdom Pseudomonadati; phylum Bacteroidota; class Cytophagia; order Cytophagales; family Hymenobacteraceae; genus Hymenobacter; species Hymenobacter sp. NBH84. Next base: position 238,557 of record NZ_CP043644.1, on the reverse strand, counting down.
GACTACCTCAAGCAGTTCGACGACTTCGCCAAGATCAAGAAGGAAGATGTGGTGCGCGTGGTTAATCAGTACTACCAGAACAATTACGTAGTGGTATACAAGCGCACCGGCCAGGACAAAACCACCGAGAAGGTAGTGAAGCCGGCCATTACGCCGGTGCCCGTGAACCGCGACGCTGCTTCCGACTTCTACAAGCAGGTGACAGCCATGCAGTCGCCGGAATTGCAGCCGGTGTTTGTGGATTACAAGAAGGATATTCAGGAGGTGAAGCTTAGCTCGGGCGTGCCGGTGTTCTACACCCGCAACGCTGAGAATAACCTGTTCAATCTCTACTACGTGCTCGATATGGGCACCAATGCTGACCCACGCCTGGGCCTAGCCACCGACTACCTCCAGTATCTGGGCACTGATAAGTACACGGCCGCGCAATTGCAGCAGGAGTTCTACAAACTAGGCTGTTCGTTCTCGGTGAGCAGCGGGCAGGACCGTACGTTCGTGAGTCTCTCCGGCCTCGACAGCAACATGGAGCCCGCTTTGCAGCTATTCGAAAGCCTATTGCGCGCCCCCAAGGCCGACGCGGAGGCCCTCAAAAACATGGTGGCCGGTACCTTGAAAGCCCGCCAGGATGCCAAGCTAAACAAGAACGTGATTCTGCAACAGGCCATGGTGAACTACGCCAAGTATGGCCCCAAGAATCCATTCACGACCCAACTCAGCGAGAAAGAATTGAAGGCGCTGAAGCCGCAGGACCTGATTAGCCGCATTCAGCAGCTCACGGGCTACCAGCATCGCGTGCTGTATTATGGGCCGCGGCCAGTTGCAACGGACGTAGCAGCTCTTATTCCCAACGGCGGTAGCTCGGAGTACGTCGTTGCTGGTATAAAAAACACCCTTGATCAATATCACCGTACGCCCGCTACCCTCAAGCCCGTACCGGCCGACAAGGACTTTGCCGAGCAGCCCATGAACCAGCGCCAGGTATACTGGGTGGACTACAACATGGTGCAGGCCGAAATTCTGTTCCTAACCAAGGGCGACGCCTACGATAAAGCGCTGGTGCCCACGGTGAGCCTGTACAACGAGTATTTCGGTGGGTCGATGGGGAGCATTGTGTTCCAGGAGCTGCGCGAGAGCAAGGCGCTGGCGTACTCAGCCTCGTCGCGCTACGCGAGTGCCGATAAGCTGGGTCGCTCCAACTACATCACCTCCTACATCGGCACGCAGAGCGACAAGCTGCCCGAGGCTATGGCTGGCATGGCGGGTTTGCTGAACGATATGCCCGCGGCGGAAGCAAACCTAACGATTGCCAAGAACGCCATTCGCAACAGCATCGCCACGGAGCGCATCACGAAGTCGAATATCCTGATGAGCTACGAGCGCGCCAAACGCCTCGGTCTCGATTATGATGTGCGCCGCGACGTGTATGAGAAAACGTACAACATGAGCTTTGACGACTTGAAGAAGTTTCAGGAGGCTAAGGTGAAAGGCCAGAACCAAACCATTCTCGTTATCGGCTCCAAAGACCGTTTGAATTTCAAGGAGCTTGCTAAATACGGCAAGGTTCAACAACTTACCCTGAAAGAGATTTTTGGGTATTAACCCTGTCATTCTGAGCGGAGCGAAGGACCTTCTCACGATAGAACGTGTATCGTGCAGCAACCGCGCTACCGTGAGAAGGTCCTTCGCTCCGCTCAGGATGACAGTCATTTTACCAATCGTAACACTTTATAGACCGTCACCTAACAACTGACACTTTTCACAATGGCAGAACAAAAAATTACCATCCAGAACGGCAAATTGAATGTGCCGGACCAGCCCATCATCCCATTCATTGAGGGCGACGGTACGGGTCCCGATATCTGGGCGGCATCCGTAAAAGTATTCGACGCAGCAGTGGAGAAAGCCTATGGCGGCTCCAAGAAACTGGTGTGGAAAGAGGTTCTGGCCGGTGAGAAAGCATTCAAGCAAGTAAACAACTGGCTGCCCAACGAAACGCTGGACGCTTTCCGCGAGTACCTGGTAGGCATCAAAGGCCCCCTGACTACCCCCGTAGGCGGCGGCATTCGCTCGCTGAACGTGGCTCTGCGCCAGGAGCTAGACCTGTACGCTTGCGTGCGCCCCGTGCGCTGGTTTGAGGGTGTGCCCTCGCCCGTGAAGCAGCCCAACCTGACCGACATGGTGATTTTCCGCGAAAACACGGAAGACATCTACGCCGGTATCGAGTACATGAACGGCACGCCCCAGGCTCAGAAAATGCTGGAATTCCTGCAAGACGAGATGGGCGTGAAGAAAATCCGCTTCCCCGAGTCGTCTTCGTTCGGCATCAAGCCAGTATCGAAAGAGGGCACGGAGCGTTTGGTGCGCGCTGCCATCGAGTACGCCATCACGCACAAGAAGCCTTCGGTGACCATCGTGCACAAGGGTAATATCATGAAGTTCACCGAGGGTGCCTTCAAAACCTGGGGCTACGAGCTGGCCGAGCGCGAGTTTGGCGACAAAGTATACACTTGGGCACAGTACGACAAAGTACTGGCCAAGCAGGGCCAGGAAGTAGCCGACGCGCAGCAGAAAGCTGCTCTGGAAAGCGGTAAGATTCTGATTAAGGACAGCATCGCCGATGCGTTCTTGCAGCAGATTCTGCTCCGCCCCGCCGAGTACTCGGTAGTGGCTACCCTGAACCTAAACGGCGACTACATCTCCGACGCGCTGGCTGCCATCGTGGGTGGTATCGGTATTGCGCCGGGCGCCAACATCAACTACACTACCGGCAACGCCATCTTCGAGGCTACCCACGGCACCGCGCCCAAGTACGCCAACCTCGACAAGGTGAACCCCGGCTCGGTTATCCTCTCGGGTGCCATGATGCTGGAGTACATGGGCTGGCAAGAAGCCGCCGACCTGATCTACAGCGGTCTGGAAGCTGCCATCGCCTCCAAGCGCGTTACCTACGACTTCGAGCGTCTCATGGACAGTGCTACCCTGCTGAAATGCAGCGAGTTCGGTGATGAGATTATCAACCGGATGTAGTAGTTTGGCAGTAGCCACTTAACAAGACCCCCGCGTTGGCTGAAAGGCTGGCGCGGGGGTTTTGTTTACATCTGGCATAGTAATTCGTACCTCCGCACTCGCTCGGCTATGCCGAGTTAGGACTACGTTTGAGGGGCTCTGCTCCGAATCCGGCTGCGCCGCCTGAACAATACTATCTAACGACCGCAACAGCGCGTAGCAGAACTGCTTGAGCATAGGGCTCACTCGGCGCAGCCGAGCGAGTGCGGGGTGTAGAAATGTTGTGACTTAGCACGTTACAAGTTATGTTAGCCTCAATATATTATTCTGAATTCTTGTGTCAGAACTTCGTAAAACGCACCCCGGAGGGCTATTCTTTTTGACGTTGACTGTAGTAGGCTGGGTAGATGTATTTATTCGCCCGCAGTACACAGACATTGTCCTTAATAGCCTACGATATTGCCAGCAGCATAAGGGGTTGGAATTATACGCCTACGTCATCATGAGCAGTCATATTCACTTGATTGCTGCCCGCACTGACGGAAGCCTTAGTGACGTATTACGCGACTTAAAAGCACATACAGCCAGACAGTTACTCAGAGCTATTGCTGAGAACGAGCAGGAAAGCCGCCGAGAATGGATGATGCGTCTGTTCGCGTACTATGCCCGGCCACAACGCCAGAATGAACAGTATATGTTCTGGCAGAAAACCACTTTCCCTATTCCTCTCTGGACACCAGCTGTGGTACGTCAGAAGATGGATTATATTCATAGTAATCCGGTAGCGACCGGCTTAGTTACAGCACCAGAACACTACCCTCTGAGCAGTGCCTGCTATTTCAGCCCTCTTCAAACACTACCTCTATAAATACGTTTTATCTCTACACACGCCGCACTCGCTCGGCTGTGCCGAGTGAGTTCTACGCTTGAGGGGCTTTGCCCCGAATCCGTATGTACCGTATGGGCAAGGCCGCGCTAACGTCAGGCAGACGCGCGCAGCAGAGCTGCTTGGGAGTAGTCGTCACTCGGCATAGCCGAGCGACTGCGACGAGGGGTAGTGGCTAACGGCCGTTCAACGAAGCGGTAGAGATGCTTCGACAAGCTCAGCATGACGGTTTCCTACCCCTCCACCCGCCTACCCTGCTCTAGCTGCAGCACCTGCGTGACGCTTTGCGGGATTTCGTGGGGGTAGTGGCTCACGTAGATGAGCGTGACGTTGCTGACCTGGCAGATACGGTCCAGCACGTGGCGGAAGTGCTGTTGCTGCTGAGCGTCGAGGCCCTGGCAGGGCTCGTCGAAGAGGTAGAGGGGCGGGTTGCGAACCAAGGCGCGGGCTAGCAGGCACAGGCGCTGCACGCTGGTGGCCACCTGGCGGAAGGGTGTAGCGGCGTGCCCCTCCAGGTCCAGTAGGCGCAGCCAGCGGCGGGCAATGGCGGCCTTATCGGGCTGGCTGGGGCGGAGCAGGCCCAGCGTTTCGTAGAAGCCCGACTCGATGATGTGCAGGCAGCTTTGCCGGGCCGGGAAATACTGGAACAGCTCCGGCGACACAAAGCCAATCTTCTTTTTGATGTCCCAGATACTCTCGCCGCTGCCGCGGCGCCGGTCGAAGAGGGTGATGCGCTGGCGATAGGCCTGGGGGTTGTCGCCGTTGAGTAGGCTGAGCAGGGTGCTTTTACCGGCGCCGTTGGGGCCGGTCAGCGCCCACCGCTCGCCGGGCTTCACTTCCCAGTTGATGTGGTCGAGCACGACCTTGTCGCCATAGCGGATGGTCACGTCTTCGAGGCGTACGATAGTTTGAAACTGTGGGGGCGGCGTGAGGGCTAGCAGGGCGCGCAGCTCTGCTTCATCCAGGGTAGGCAAGCCGGTTGCGGCAAGCTGATCGGGGTGGAAATCGGCCTTTGGCTGTGTTGCCGCTACCCTACCCGCTTGCAGCACCGCCACGTGCGTGATGCCAGCAGGCACTTCGTGCGGACTAGTCGCCATTACCACCGTGATGCCCGAGGCCACAATGGCAGTCATCAGTTCATTAAAGGCCGCACGACTTTGTACATCAAAGCCTGTGAGGGGCATGTCGAGCAGGAGAAGGGCCGGGTTGCGCAGTAGGGCCGCGGCCAGTAGCAGGCGGCGGGTTTCGCCGTTGGAGAGCTTGATGAGGCGCTGGGTTTGCAGCTGGTTCAGGCGTAGGAGGGTTACTACCCGTTCGTAAGTCCAGTGAGGTGCGGCGGTGGCCAGCGGTACGGCTCGCAGGTAGTCTTCTACGGTGGGCACGCTGTCGGTATCGGTGGCGTTGAAGCGCTGCTGGTAGTAGATTTCGGTGGTGTTGGCCAGCGTACGGAAGTTGGGGCGGGCGGGCACATGGCTGACCAAGCGGCGCCAGGTGAACAGCGGGTCGTGGGTTGCGGCGGCACGCTCCTGCGCTAGCGCATCGAGGTGGGGGTAGGTGGCCCGGCCGCCGGTGATGGTCAGGTGGCCGGCCAGGGTAGCGAGCAGGGCGCTTTTGCCGGAACCACTTTCGCCCACCAGCGCCCAGTGCTGACCGGGTTCGATCTGAAAGTTCAGCTCCGCAAACAGCAGCCGGTTGAGATGACGAACGGTGACGTTTTCGAGCGAGAGCAGAGGTTCGGGCATCGGAAAGAAAGTAGGCGCACAGCTGATTTGAAACGGCAGCTTACGCACACCAGCCCAGACTTCCCAATGCACCCGCCATAATTTCGGCGTCTACCTGCCGCCTTGCGTACCTTGCCGCCATGAACTCCTACCCTACCCTGGCCACCGAACGGCTGCTACTGCGCCAGCCGCTAGCGCATGATATTCCAACCATTGTGCAATTAGCCAACGAGCCGACGGTAGCCAACATGACGCTGAATATTCCGCATCCTTACGGGGAAGCCGACGCCATTTACTGGTTGAACGCGGCCAATCAGGGTTTTGCCAGCGGCCAACACCACGTATTTGCCATCGAGTTGCGCGAGACAGGGCAGTTTGTCGGCGGCATTGGCCTCACCGTGGAGCAGCGTTTCAATCGGGCCGAAGCAGGTTATTGGGTAGGCAAGCCGTTCTGGAACCAGGGTATAGCTACGGAAGCGCTACGGGCCGTGCTAGCCTTCGGCTTCGAGACACTGGAACTACACAAGATTTTCGCCACACACCTGGTTGCTAATCTGGCCTCTGGCAAAGTGATGCAACACGCCGGCATGCAGTGGGAAGCCGAACTGCACCAGCACGTGCGCAAAAATGGGCAGTATTTCGATTTGATGCAGTATCAGCTCACGCGCCCGACCTACCTGGCCCGTGTTGCGGGGTAGGCTGGTTGCCGCGCTGCTCGACGTTAGATGATGTAGAGACGCATACTTGCGTCTCCTCGTTGAACGACACCACCTGATTATATCCAAGATAAATACCATCAGCAACAATGAGACGTGAGTACGCGTCTCTACACCGTTTCTTAAAACTCATACCCTGCCGTTAGCTGCACTCCTTCGTACTTGAATTCCTCCAAGTTGGAGCGCTGGCCCAGCCCTACGTGGTTGAAGCCGCGTAAGTAGCGAGCTGTTAGGCTTAGATGGTCTGTTAGCTGCACAGCTACACCAGCAGTACTCAGGATGCTGCGCTCCTCTGTGTCGTGGGTGGTGTTGGTGGTGGCACCGGCCACGGTTTGCTCCGCTCGAATCAGCAGGTCGAACTGAGGGCCGGCCAGCACCCACAGACGCGGCAGCACTTGGTAGCGTATCGTGAGGGGTAGGGAGAGGTAGGCGAAGCTGTACTGACTATCAGTATTCTTGTTCGCGCCGCGCATTTGGGCAAATAGGTAATCCTGCTCCAGCGCCCACTTTTGCCCCAGTGGCACGCGCATGGTCAGGCCGGCTACCGCCCCTACCCGGTAGCTGGCCTCCACCGGCACGGCGGGCCGGGGGTAGCCCCGGTTGAAGTTCATGTTGATCAGGTTGGCCCCTGCTTTCACCCCAAATAGCACCGGCCGCTTTTCCCCGTCAGCGGGCGCTTGTTCTCTATCGTGGGTAGGAAGTGTGGGAATAGCCATAGCCGGCCGAGCCATCAGCAGGGTAGGCAGGCTAAGTAGCCCGGCAAAAAGCAGCGTGGAGTTCATGCGCAGTAGCAGCTTGGGAGCCGCTTCAATTGAAGCACCAGCTGTAGGGGGTAAAGATATATGCCCAACGCTATTCTTCGCGAATAACGTTGGGCATAGTGTGGTTACCTCTTTGTAAAGAGCCGTTTAGCTCGGTTCGTCGCCGAATTTCTCGTTGCGGCCGCTGGTGTCGGGTTGACCGGTGAGGGCACCTTTTGCCATCTGGAACAAGCTGTTGACCTTGCCGCCGGGCTTGTCCCAGTATTCGGCTTGGTGGAAATCAATCTTGAGTAGGGTGATGTTCGGGTCGTCTTTGCCCTTGGGGAACCAAGCTTTCAGGCCGTCGTTCCACAGGGCATCGATTTTGGCTTTGTCCTTTTTCACCTCGGCGGTGCCGGCCAGGCTCACGTAGGTTTCGGCCGTTTCGTTGGAGTAGTTGATGCCTACGCGGTTGTTGGACCTGATTTCCTCTACTTTGCGCGAATCTTCGTAGGTGAAAAACCACAGCGTGCCGTCGTCGTCGAGGCCGTGCGTGTACATGGGGCGACTATGGAAGTCGCCGTCGGTCTCCAGCGTGGTGAGGGTGGCGTAACGAATGTCCTTGATTTTATCCTTGAGCGTATCCAGCTCCTGGGGTCGGATGGCGGTTGACATAACAGAATAGTGGTTGGTGGAAGGTTTAGAGTAAAACGACGACCACCGCCGCGGGTTAGGTTACTCGCGGGATTAAACAACATTCTGTACATCAGGCACAACACGCTTGCCCGCGGTAGCGCCTGCCTTTCGATTGCGCCACATCCAGCCACTAGCGCCCAGAACCACTACCAGCCCTACCCCCATCGTACCCAGCATCAGCCTGAAAGAAACCGGGTACAACAGGCTGCCGCCCACCATGACGGCCACGCCCAGCCACCACAGCACCTCGGCGCCCATTGACCCGGTCTGAAGCGGCGCCTGATGCAGCGCGGCCGGATTGGCGGGTGGGTAGAGCAGGAATTTCAGGCGTGGAAAGTCGTGCAGCAGCAGTCCCAGTGTGAGCACCAGAAACCCCGTAACCAGGTAGGGCGTGCCCACCCAGTGCTGCGACCAGGTCAGGAAGATGATGTTCAGCCACATAGGTACTAGCATCACCGCGCCCAACAAGGCAAAACGACCTGTAAGCAGCAGCACGCCAATCAGGAGCTGCGCCACGCCAATGAATTGCGCGAAGATTTCCAGGCTGTGCTCGGCCAGAAAGGCGTGGTTCATGGGCGGCCCCATTAGGCCCGGAATGTGGTTATCGGAGAGCTTGTAGAGGCCGCCGCCCAGCATGAACGCGCCCAACAGCAAGCGCGCACCCACCACGTAGAGCCGCCGCAACCAGCCCCCTACCCCCAACGCCACTGCCGTAGCCGCAAGGGGTAGGAGAATACAGAGAGCGTAGAAAAAAGCAACCACGATAGCCTAGTGACCCGCCAGGGCTTGCAGCGCCGCACCGGGAAGTGTAGCGCGGACGCTATCGGCGAACTGGTAGCGCAGGTTGGAAATCGTGGGTGCATCCAACGTGAAAGCGCTTTTATGCTGGAAATCCAGCCGAGCCGCGCCGATGGTATTGGTTTTGGCGACGCGCACGGCGGCGGTGCTACCCGGTGTAGTACCGGCTACCACCCGCAACTGCTTCAACTGGTTCTGGGCCAGTTCTACCGAGGCATTCTGGTCGGCCGCTACCAATAGGCTGTCTTGTTGGAAGCCTTGCACCTGCACATCTGCCGATGGCAAATCTGGATTTGGGGAAGTGGTAGGATAGGGAAACGCCGTGCCAACTGCGGACGAGTTCACAAGCAGCGTAGCGAGGCGCGGGCAGCTTACCACCACCACACGTGGCGTCCAGGGGCTACGCGAATTGCGATGCTTGGCAAGGTCGATGATGCGCAGGCGGCGGCCGGTTTGCACAACTTGTATAGAATCGGCTTTGTTGTGTTGCCGCACGGCAAACGGACCAGCTTCAACCTTGACTGTCAAGCGACTACCGGGCGTTAGCTCTACCTCGTCAAAATCGCGAAGCGTCAATGCGCTGTAGTCACGGTAGGGGTTGCGGAATTCGCCGCGGTTGTACTCGGCGCGTAGGGCTACGTTGTAGGTAGCCAACGAGGCTATTAGGATTAAGACTCCAACGAGCAGAAGTTTGGTGCTGGTTTTCATGGCTTAGGAAGGTAGAGTAGCGGTTTGTTCCTGCTGAAACCGGGTGTAGCGCTCCTGCACTTCCTCCAGGCTGATGTCGAGCAGCGACACCGTTTTAAAAAACTCGGGTAGCTCCTGTTGTAGAAACCTCTCTTTGCGCAGGGCTTTCACCTGCTGCGCAGCCTCGGGGGCCACAAAAAAGCCCAGGCCGCGCTTGTTGTAAATCACCTCCTGCTGTTGCAGCAAATCGTAGGTCCGCATCACCGTATTGGGGTTTACTTGTAAGTCGCCGGCCAGCTCGCGCACCGACGGAATCTTCTCATCACCGGCCCACTTGCCCAGCAGAATATGGTCGCTCATGTACCCGGCTATTTGCAGGTAGATAGCTTCGTTGTCTTTAAATTCCATATTAATTTCCTCTCCGTTACACTTGCTTTTCCCGCAGGCGAGCATAGGCCACCGTCCAGAAAAGCACAGTTAGTACCACGAATACCAGTCCTATCCACTGCATTTGCGTTTCAGGCAGATCCACTCTGTAGAAAGAGTTCATCGTGCGAAAATTCGCTCCTGTAAAGGGTAGGGTCGTAACCAACTCTGCTCCGAACATGGTCTTCAGCACCTGAAAGTTGACCAACGTTAGCACGCCTAGCACACCAAAAACCACAAAGCCCGTTTTCACGAATTGGGCTTTTTCAAAGAAAATGGCGCCTACTAGCATTACGGCGTGCAGTACAGCGTATGCGTATAAAATTGTATAGGGCTGATCCTGTGGATCGAAAAGATCCATAGCCTCGTGGTAACCACTGGGTGTGTTGAATAGCAGTAATACAATGCTGTTGGCTAGGTAGAACACTGGCACATAGACCAGTAAAAACAACACAAATGAGTATATCCAGCCAACCAAATACTTTTCCAGAGTAGAAGCCGGTAAACACAAGGCAGCAATAGCCCGGTTCTTGAAACCGAATTGCTGAAAAATGGTGCTGGTGAAGAATGCGCCCGCTCCCAGAAGAAATAGAGCGAAAAACATAGTTTGTACACTAGTATTCATGGAGCCGCTATTGAGATAGGAGAGACCTCCCATCACCACCAGCATTGCGCCGAATAGCACGGCTGCACCCATCAGGTACTCGCGCAGGTGCTCGGCGGTGTGCTTGCGAAACAGCCGCCCAAAGCGTTGGAAACTAAACAGGTTGTGCATAGGAAGGCTGTTTTAGATAAGGAAGAAGGGTAGAGCTACCGCTGGTAGCGGCATTGAATAGCAGTTCCAAGTCTACCCGGCTGTAGGCGCCGCTAGCGTTGGGCACGATGGCCTGCCGGCCGCGCACCGAGTCCTCGGCGTAGAGCACGGGCGTAGTATCAGTGGTGGGTAGGGTAGCAAAGGTGAGCTGGTCGGTAAGCTGGTCGAGGCTGTGGTTGAGGGCAATCTGGCCGTCGTGCAGCACCACTACCGTGTCGATGAGGCTGTCCAGGTCGCGCACCTGGTGGGTGGAAATCACCATGCAGCGCTCTTCGGTGAGGGCCGACGCCATAATGCGCCGGAACTGTGCTTTGGACGGAATATCGAGGCCGTTAGTGGGCTCGTCCATCACCAGCAAGCCCGTGTTGGTGGCCAGGGCAAAGGCAATCATGAATTTCTTTTGCTGCCCGAAGGAAAGCTTGCTGAGCACGGCGTGCGCCGGTACTTCAAACTCGTGGAGGTAGCGCGTTAGCTCCTCTTGGCGGAAGCGGGGGTAGAAACCGGCCGTATTAGCCACAAACTGCGCCGCCGTGAGGGCCGGCACGTACAGTTCCTCCGCCAGAAAATACACCTCCTCCAGCACGGAAGGTAGGCGCCGTTGGGCCGATACGCCGTCGATCAGACACTGCCCTGCTTGCGGAAAGGCCAGGCCTACTATGTTCTTGAGCAGCGTGGATTTGCCCGCGCCATTTTTCCCTAGTAGACCATAGATATGGCCGCGAGAAAGGGAAAGCTGCACTTTGTGTAGCAGCGGAGAGTGGCGGCGGTAGCCGAAACTCATATTCTGAATGTCTACCATATCTATTGCCTTAGTGTATTACTTAACTAGTACACTACAAACATATAAATAAGCAGATGATCTATACAATGCTTTGACGATATTTATTTTTGAAGTAGCTGCGCGGCATCCTACCATGCCCTGATTTGCCTCCTCTAGCTCTCGCATTTGCTCGGATGTGCCGAGTGAGTTCTATGTCTAAGGGGCTGCGCCCCGAATCCGCCCGTGCCGTATATGTAGAGATTGCAAGCACATGCATCACATACACGGGCATCACACCAAGGTCGGAGCACATTCATACGGGCGCACCCGGCTCCACTGGCCCCATTGTCATTCCTTTCACTGATCTTGCTTCTCCCATCACAAACGCTGTAACTGTGAAGAGGCCTGCGTAGGGGGAGGAAGATATTGCGCAGACTATTCTGACTGGCAACTCCTATGTCAATCTGCACACCGCCATGTATCCGAACGGTGAAATCAGGGGCAACATCAAACCAGACTAAGCTACGCTGCTTCTGTTAAAGCCAAAAGCCCGCTGTACAGCTTGTACAGCGGGCTTTTGGCTTTAACAATCTTACTTCGATAAGCCGCCGAACGCACCGGACAGGCCATTTTTATCAGGTTGAAACTCCATCGAAATAGAGTTCATGCAGTAGCGCTTGTGCGAGGGCGGCGGGCCGTCGTTGAAGAGGTGGCCCAGGTGGGCGTCGCAGCGGCCGCAAAGCACTTCGGTGCGTTCCATGCCGTGCGTGTGGTCTTCCTGATAGCGCACGCTTTTGGGGCGTAGCGTCTGGAAAAAGCTGGGCCAGCCGCACTCGCTGGCAAATTTGGCATCGGAGCGAAACAGAGCATTGCCGCAGGCGGCGCAATAGTAGGTGCCCTTGCCGGTGGTGTTCCAGTACTGACCGGTGAAGGCCCGCTCGGTGGCCTTGTTGCGGGCTACCTCGTAGAGAGCCGGCGACAGCACTTTCTTCCATTGCGCATCGCTCACGCGCAGATGCGTGGTGTCGGTGCGGGAGTAGTAGGGGTTGGCGGGACGCGTAACGGGCGTGGCCGTTTTTGCCTTGGTAGGCGTGGTCTGGCCGAAGGCAGTCAGGCTACCGGCGCTCAGCAGGACCAGCAGAAAAGAGCGAATAAACATGCAAGCAAGGTAAAAGAGAAAGTCAGCATACGTAGCTGCCTCGCGAATTGGATGCACCTACCCGTACGCAACAGCGCGGCGCGGCATCCTGTTCCACAGGGTAGCAGCCGCAGCCTACCCCCTACGGCGAAGTTAACTCTCAGTCCCCTACCCTCGTTTGTACTAAGTAAACTGCAACGCATGGCAAAATCCGACGAGCCTTCCTACCCTCATCTGGCCCTTTCTCTCAGCGACCGGCTGGCCCTAGAGCGCACCCGCCTGGCCAACGAGCGCACGCTACTGGCCTACTTTCGCACAGGCATGGCGTTGATTATCGGGGGGCTGTCCCTCATGAATTTCTTCCGGGACTATATCTACGTCTGGATTGGGGCGGGCTTTGTGCCGCTGGGAGTGGCCGTGGTGGTAGGCGGCTGGTCGCGCTACCGGTTCAAGCGGCAGCGCATTCATGCCAACATGCTCACGGCTTTAGCACGGACCTAATGTCCCTGCGGATGGGTAGCCCGTACTACTCGCGCCGTCACCGACAATTGCCCCACATGGCGCATGGTGTGCTCGGCGGCGTGCGTCAGCAGCCCAATTACGGTGGAAGGCAGCACCGCCCGCCCTACCCCCCGAAACTCGGGGAGGGTAGCTTCAGGGGTGGTGCGCAGTTGGTCCAGGGCGCGGTCTACCTGCCGGGCGAAGGCCGTTACCAGCACATCGGGGGTCAGCGGCAGGTCGGTGTCGTCGTGGCCTTCGGCGGCTAGGGCGGCTAGTTGGGTTGAGGTGAGGGCCTCGGCGCGGGCGTAGGTGAAGGTGCGGTCGAGCACGCCAGTGAGGTGCTGCAAATGGAAGCCCACCGAGGCTACCCCCGCCGGCCGCTGCCACAGCAACGACGCCGGAAAATCAGTCAGTAACTCCTGTATTTCCTCGCGGGCTTGCAGCAGCGCGTGGGCTACGGGTTGGAGCAGCGGCGGCACTTCGGGCAAGGGGCCACGCAACCATACTTCCAGCATATCAGGCATTTGGGTAGTAGCTAAGGGATAGAGTGTTCGGCTACTATAAGTAGCCATATGGCATGCTAAGAAAGCACGTGCTATAACCTGTGGCTGGTTTTAATTGTTGGAGCTAGTACCTTGCCATTGGACGAAAAAATCTTTCTTTTTTGCAATCGATGCCGGTAACGTTTTCAGTGAATTACTTGAAAAAAAGCTGTGGGAAGCTGGTTTTTTCTGTGTTCATTTGGTCCCACCGGTTTGCGCTGCAACTGCCAATGAGTATCAACCACTTGGCTCGCAGCGCCCGTGGTTCTACGATAGTCCAGCTTTTTTCGATCTGATCTTTCACGCAATTCCGCGCCTCTGTTTCTTTTCTATTCCCTATGCCCCCCATCATTTCGCCCCAGGTTGAATTCAATGCCCTGTTAGCGCAGGTAAAGGAGTACACACCCGAGATTTTCGACCAACAAGGTCAGTTTCTGAACCTGCTGGAAGGCAAATGGCAGGAGCCGGGCAAACCGCGCAGTTTTGTATCGGCCATTGATGGCACGGTGTTAGGCAGCCTACCCATGCTGGAGCGCCCTACGGCCCTGCGTGCAGTAGAGTTTGCCCGCGGCGAGTTTCCGGCCTGGGCGGCTACTGACCTCGATGAGCGCCGCCGCCGCGTGCAGGACTGCCTCGACCAGCTGCGCACGCACCTCGAGCTGATTGCCAAGCTTTTGATGTGGGAAATCGGCAAAACCTATAAGCTGGGTTTCACGGACATCGACCGGTGCATCGACGGGGTGCAGTGGTACAACGACAACATTGAGCAGATGCTGGGCCGCCGCAAGCCGCTGGGGCTGGTTAGTAACATTGCTAGCTGGAACTACCCTATGTCGGTGCTGCTACACGCAGTGCTGGTGCAGGTGCTGTGCGGCAACTCAGTTATTGCTAAAACGCCCACCGACGGCGGCTTCATCTCCCTGAGCTTCACTTTTGCCATTGCCCGCCGCTGCGGCCTGCCCGTAACGCTGGTGAGCGGCCCCGGCGGCGAGCTGAGCGACGTGTTGGTAAAAGACCATCATATTGATTGCCTGAGCTTTGTGGGCGGACGCTACAACGGCCGCAACATCGCCGACGCCCTCGACGAGAACCAGAAGCGCTACATGCTGGAAATGGAAGGCGTGAACACCTACGGCATTTGGGACTATTCCGACTGGGACACCCTGGCCGGCCAGCTGCGCAAGGGCTACGACTATGGCAAGCAGCGCTGCACCGCCTATGTGCGCTTTGTGGTGGAGCGCCGCCTGTTCCCGCGCTTTCTGGAAACCTACTGGAACGTGATGCAGTCCCTGAAAATTGGTAACCCCACGGTGGTACAAAACGCCAACGACCCGCTGCCCGAGCTGGCTTTTGGGCCGGTTATCAACGCCGGACAGGCCCAGGAATTGGACCGTCTCTACCAGGATGCAATGAAAACCGGTGCCACTCCCCTACTCGAAGGCCATCTACCCGACGAGCTATTCCTCCCTGGCCAGGACCGCTCGGCCTACCGTGCCCCGCGTGCCCTCGTGAACCTGCCCCGCCAAAGCGAGCTGTATTTCAAAGAGCCCTTCGGCCCCATTGATACCATTGTGTTGGTAGACCGCCAGGAAGAGCTGGTAGGCGAAATGAACATCTCCAACGGTGCTCTGGTAGCCGCCATAGCCTCCGACGATGAGCGGCTGGCCCAGCGCACGGCCAAGGAAATCCGCGCGTTCAAGGTGGGTATCAACCAGCTCCGCTCCCGCGGCGACCGGGAAGAGGTGTTTGGCGGCCTGGGCGAATCGTGGCGCGGGGCCTTTGTGGGCGGCAAGCTGCTGGTAGAAGCCGTAACAGAAGGCGCCTCCGACCAGGCCCTATACGGTAATTTTGACGACGCTATTCTGCTGCCTGACAATCCGTAACAAGTCATTTCACCAAAGCAAAAGCGCGCTGATCGATTGGTCGGCGCGCTTTTGCTTTATCAGTTGAAGAGGTTACCGAAAGGGTGTAGAGACGCATACTTGCGTCTCGTCGTTGAATGATTTCGGCCAAACGGCGCGGACGACGAGACGCAAATATGCGTCTCTACACGTTCAACAGTAGTGCGCCTTGATGACTTCTACTGCCCCTCAAAGCGCACTACCTTGTTCACATAGTCGATGGTAGTGCGCTGCTGGCGGAGCATGGGGTAGCCCAACAATCCATCCAACACCACCTGATCTGGCTTTTGGTTGAGGTGGCTGATGGAAGCAAAAACCGTTGGCTGATTGCGGAACGTTGGACCGTGCACCAGTTGCAGCTTGCGCAGCTCGCCACTCGTAACAGAACGCGCCTTTTGGTCGGCGCCGGCTAGCTGCACAGTTTCACTTTTGCGCAGCTGCGAGGCAAAAGTCGCGGCGAAGCGTGCATCTAGTAGATTCTGCTGGGCACCGCAGTCGAGGGCCAGGCGCAGGGTGTGGCCGGCCACGAGCGCCTCTACCACGGGCAGGTGCCCGCGCATAATGAAGGGTAGGCCCTCGGCCGACGCAGTGGGGGTAGGCTTGCGCAGCGTGACTGTTTGCGCCGCGTAGTCCAGCGTTAGGGCGTATTGCTCCAACAGATTGTAGCCAATAAGCCCTAGCAACTCCGACACGCCGGCTCGGTGAGCCAGATCGGTTAAGTCGAGCGTGGGCACATCACGGTTTTGAAAGGAGATGCCCTGCCAGTTAAAATCGGTTGCGTGGTAGTAATCGAAGCTGGACCCGGCTCCGTTCACACCGCGCAGTTGGTGGGCCGCTACCGTGCTCCCGCTGGCGGATGAGCCAAAGCGCGTCTTGTTCAGCAGCAAAGCTGGGGCACCCGAGTCCAGGAAAAAGTCACCACGTTGGCCGTCTACCTCGGCCGTCACAATAAGCAGCCCGTTCTGCACGCGCATGGGCATCACTACCTCCGCTGGCGTTGTCAGGTCCTGCGCGCCAAATCGGGTGTCGATTCTCTTCGCTTCCGCTTTCAGCAGATTTATTTCCAGCAGCTTGTTGGCTGGCGTCACCAGCACATCGTATTCCTTCTCGACCCCATTTTGAGTGAGCGCAACTACGTAGCGAGTGTTGACCCCTTCGGTGGTTTGCCGGATGAGACGCGGGTTTTCAGCCTTCTTAAATCGGGGCAGCATCTGCGCCAGCACCTGCGCGGTATAGGCGGTAGGTAGCCCACTCACCTGCGTTTCAGCCAGTAAGTAGGGCTGCACCACTGCCACAGACTGTGTTTGCATAGCCGCCACCAGCTTGTCGATTGGCTCGACGCCGATTGTCGTCTGCGCCCAAACCAACGGTTGCAGTCCTACTAGCAGAAATAGGCAGAAGAAAAGGGTACGCATACGGATTCTGATTTCAAGATAAAAAGGCCTTAACGGGGCCAGTGCTTAACGCATAGAGACAACGGATCTTACTCCCAGTGCCCAATAGTAACTTATAGAACCGCAAGAGAGTGTCGCTTTCTTTGCTGGGCTACTTACCCGTACTTTCTCTGTCCTACTCCGCCCGCAACCTATTACCTTGCATGGAGTTTGTAGGCAAGCCGAAAATTTTAAGTTTGTATGTTGGAAATTTCGCAGCGGGGGCAGCAGATGCCGATGTCGCCTTACCGGAAGCTGACGCCGTATGCCGATGCAGCCCGGCAGCGTGGCACGGAAGTGTATCACCTCAACATTGGGCAACCCGATATCGAAACGCCCCCCGAAATGCTGGCCGCCGTGCGCGAAACCACCATTCGGGTGCTGGAATACAGCCCCAGCGCCGGCAGCGGCAGCTACCGCCAGAAGCTGGCGGCCTACTACCAGCGCAACCACATTCCGGTGCAGCCCGACGATATTCTGGTAACGGCAGGTGGCAGCGAGGCCATCTTCTTTGCCTTCATGAGCTGCCTGAATCCGGGGGATGAAGTTGTGATTCCGGAACCCTTTTATGGTGCGTATATCTCCTTTGCCATTGCTACGGATGTGCGCATTGTGCCCGTGGTGTCTACCTTGGATGAAGGCTTTGCCCTACCCCCCATCGAGGCGTTTGAGCGGGTGATTACGCCCCGTACTAAGGCCATACTGGTGTGCAACCCCAGCAACCCCACTGGCTACGTGTATTCCGAAGCCGAGCTGTTGCAGATGCTGGACCTGTGCCAGCGCCACAACCTGTTTTTCTTGTCCGACGAAGCCTACCGCGAGTATTGCTACGAGGGCTTTGCCACCAGCGCCTTGCAATTGCCCGGCGCCGAACAGCACGTGGTGATGGTGGATACTATCTCCAAGCGTTACAGCGCCTGCGGGGCGCGGCTGGGTGCATTAGTGACTAAAAACACCGACGTGCAGGCCGCCGCGCTCAAATTTGCCCAGATGCGCGTGAGTGCGCCCGCCCTGGCCCAACTGATGGGCGAGGCCGCCGCCGAGCTACCCGACTCCTACTTCGAGCACACCAAAGCAGAATACCGCGCCCGCCGCGACCTGATGGTGCGCCGCCTGCAAGCCATGCCCGGCGTAACGTGCCCCGTACCCGGCGGCGCCTTCTACGTGATGGCCCGCCTACCCGTAGACGACGCCGGCACGTTTGGGCGCTGGCTGCTGGAGGAGTTCAGCTACCAGGGCCACACCGTCATGGTATCGCCCGCGGCGGGCTTCTACGTCACGCCCGGCCTGGGCCGCGATGAGGTACGCCTGGCCTACGTCCTGAACCTAGAGAAGCTCGACGCTGCCCTCGATTGCTTGGAGCAAGGTCTTGCTGCCTACCCCGGCCGGCTAGCGCAAGGAGACGTGGCTGCAACGCCTGCGCTAGAAACGCGTCCGTAAGTCGCTATTCCTCGACCACTTCCCTACCCCTATTACTATGGCTGCCAGCTCTCCGCCCAAACTGTATTCGTTGGCGTTGCGCCTTTGGCACTGGAGCAATGCGGCGGTTATTTCGGGCTTACTCACTACCATTCTGTTCTTGTTCGTCATTATCAAGACGAAAGAGGTAGGCCCCATTTTTCAGGAGATGCTAGCCAAAGACGGGCTGGAAGTAACGCAGCAACAAGCACGGGCGCTGCGTAAGGTAGTGAGCAACCGCATCTGGGATTGGCACATTACGTTAGGTTTGATTCTGACTGGGCTACTGGTGTTTCGAGTGGTGCTGGAGTGGCTGCAACCCGCCAGCCAGCGTTTCTCTACCCGCCTGCGGAACGCCCGCGCCCACTATCAGCGCAAGGGTGCTGATACCCGCGATGCTCGCCACTCAGTGCTGGTGAAGTGGTCCTACCTTGTGTTCTACCTATTGCTCGTGGTGATGGTAAGCACCGGGCTTGTGCTGGTGTACGCCGATGATGTTGCCTTCCTGCACGTCATTGAGCACACCTGCAAAGAGATACACGAGGTCACGATGTATCTGGTTATTGCCTTTGTGGTGGCGCACGTGGTAGGCGTAGTGTGGGCCGAGGTGACTCGTAACCGCGGCATCGTGTCGGATATGATTAATGGGGGCAACCGGGTAGAGTAGCCGCAACAGTAGAGATTGAGTAGCTTACAGCATCTAGTTAATATACTGATGCTCTATGCTTTATCAACCTTCCGCTTTTGGCCTATTTCTTCTGTTTGGGCTTGATCTCGCCGCGCTAGCGCTCCTGTATTTCCTGATTCGGTTGCCGTTCCGCTGGGAGCGGGTGTTGCTATATGGCGCCGCCGTGTTGCTAGTGCTCTTCTCCTCATTCCTAAAGCTGTTATTTTCCGAGCTTGCTCCTGGTGCTTCAACTCCTGGCGATTTGCAGATCGAAAACAGGCTGAGCAGTTCGTTTCAGACTTTCTATTATCTGAGTGAAGACAAAGATGGCCAGCTACAAGCCGACTGGAAGGAATACATGCTAGGCCGCCGCAAGACCCGCATGCTGGAGATGGAAGGATTTCGTGGCCTGCTCATTGCCAAGAAAATAAACGGCCAGTGGCAGTACCAGCGCGTGTTGCCAAGCCATCTAACGGCTGTGCTCGACCCCGCGCATTTCCAACCAGATACCTCCGGCCGCGTAGCACGCGCGGTTTGGATGCACTTCGGTGTCGAACTCAGCACCTACTTATCGGAGCTGCTGACGCTGGTTGTGTTCTCCCTGCTGGTTTATCGCCTACCTACTGCCTTCCGCAAGCGAACAACGAGGCCGTCAAAACGCCTACTGGCAGCATGGTAAGCGTATCACCTTGCTATAACCCAGTCTGAAGCAGCCAGTAGTGTTTCTATAATCCTGAGGTAGCAGGCCTACAGAACAGCCAATCTTTCTCAGCCGTATTCCTTGGCCTACCTCGGTAAAGAGGTGAGGCTTTCGCTATTCACCGAAACTATCATCCAAATACAGAATCGCATAAGGGTCGTGGTACGCTTATTGTCTAAGGCAGAGCGTCTTAATTTTTCCTGCTCCATGCTCGCTCCCGAAATTCATTTCCGCGCTGCTCTCCATGAGGAGCGTTTTGCCCTAGCCGCCGTTCTGCTCTCTCAAGCAGTAGAGGCACGTGCTTCCCAGCCATTCTCGTTGGTGCAGCTAATGCACTTGCAGCGAGCCTGCCAACTGCTGCTCGCGCACCGCGACGGGCATACAGCCGACAGCCTGTTGCAGGCGGCAGAGGAATACATGTACTCCCTGGCTCCCATCCCCAAAATGAACGCGGAGCTGGCATAGCGTTAGCCGCTACCCTATGAAAAACGCCAGCCTCTCACGAAGCTGGCGTTTCTGTTGTTGGCGGTGTAGCGCGCTATGCGCCCTTACAGCGTCTGCAAGTCAATCACGAAGCGGTAGTGTACGTCGCCTTTGATCATGCGCTCGTAGGCTTCGTTGATGTCTTTCATCGGAATCATTTCGATGTCGGACATGATGTTGTGCTCGGCGCAGAAGTCCAACATTTCCTGGGTTTCCTGAATGCCACCGATCAGCGAGCCGGCAATGCGACGACGCTTGGCAATCAGGTTGAACGCGTGAATTTCGGGTGCTTCGGGTGGCACGCCCAGCAGTACCATCGTGCCATCGAGGCGCAGGGCAGCCAGGTAGGGCGTCAGGTCAATTTTGGCCGATACCGTGTTGATGATCAGGTCGAAGTAGTTGCCGGCGCCTTTCATGGCTTCCGCATCTTTCGACACGATGAACTTATGAGCACCCAGCTCACGGGCATCTTTTTCCTTTTCAGGCGAGGTGCTGAATACGGTTACTTCGGCACCCATAGCGGCGGCTAGTTTCACGGCCATGTGGCCCAGGCCGCCCAGCCCTACTACGCCTACCCGGTCGCCGGCTTTCACTTTCCACTGACGCAAAGGCGAGTAGGTAGTGATGCCAGCGCACAAGAGCGGCGCTACGCGGGCCAGGTCCAGCTTTTCAGATACATGCAGCACAAACTCCTCGCGCACCACAATGTGGCTAGCGTAGCCGCCGTAGGTGGGCGCGCCGGTTTCCCGCTCGCGGCCGTTGTAGGTGCCCGTGAAGCCTTCTTCACAGTATTGCTCTACGCCTTCGTCGCAGCTAGAGCAGTGCTGGCACGAATCGACCATACAGCCTACGCCGGCCAAGTCACCTTGCTTGAATTGTTTTACGTGGCTACCTACTTCCAGTACACGACCCACAATTTCGTGGCCAGGTACCATCGGGAAGATGGAGCCGCCCCATTCGTCGCGGGCCTGGTGTACGTCGGAGTGGCACACGCCACAGAACAGGATTTCAATAAGTACATCGTGGGCGCCTACCTCGCGGCGCTCGAAGGAGAAAGGCGCAAGCGGGGCGTTAACCGTTTCGGCGGCGTATGCTTTGGTTTGGTTCATGAGAGGGAAATAAGAACGGATAATCTGTCCTACTCAACCCGGACCCACACCCCAAGGTTTAATTTTGGGCTGTTATATTTTCCAAAATCAATCTTTCCTGTCACTCCGGTTCTTTTCATCTTGTTGCGAAGCAGCTATTTGGCTGGCAGTAGGCCACGGCTCGTTTCCATTCACTAAATCATCTACTTGCTTCCGCATCCGCTTCAACGACTCCTGGGCAAACCGCCGCTGCAACATGCGCCCAAACAACCGAAAGCCAATCCAGTAAAATGGATTGCGGATGCTGCCCAGTTGCGAGTAGGCATGAACATGGAAGACAACCTGGCCCGTCGTCAGGTTTTTGTGGACGGTAAACTCAATCTCGCCGCGTTCGAAATGTCCTTCCAGCGTACGGTAGTTGTAGCCCCACACCTGCTCTTGCTGGCCGTCGTTGGTGGTGCGCTGCTCGTTCGTGACGCCGCCGATGCGCACACCAAACCAAAACGTGAAGAACAGAAACTGCGCCCGCAGCACCATAATGCGATGGTCAAGCTCCGAATCGGGCGGAAAGATGCCGGTGATGAGGTCGGGGGGCGGAAACGAGTAGCGACGCAGCACTACCTGGGCAGCTTGCCAGCTACCGTGCTCTTCGGGCGGACCCGGCTGCTCGGCCAGCAGTTCGGTCTGATAATCATCAATGCGCCAGCCGCTTTCGGCAGTATATTCATTGCTGCGCTCGGGGTCGAAGTTGTACTTCGCGTCTTGGTAAGCGGCAAGCCGCGCCTGCTGTTGCTCCCATAAAGGCGGAGTGGTTGTGTTAGCCATGAGCAGAGACAACGGCACCATTCTCAAATGTATCTATCTGTACCTCAGACAGAGTAGCGCCGCCGCTAGCCTCAGCCACCCGCTCGCAGAAGATGCGCCAGGTTTGCTCCTGCACCCGTTTGCCGGCACCCAGCTTATCGTACATGAAGGCTACCAAGCCGTCGCGGCTGCGAGCCCAGGAGTGGATTTCGAAGCGAATAGCGTCGGCGCGGTCGGGGTGTGGCAGCAAGCTGAAGCGGATGCGGCCGGCCTCGGGGTGCCCATCGAGCGTAATAAATTCGAAGGCGGTCGGACTGATGTCCGTCACGCGTACCTCACCATTCCACGGCCCCAGAATCTTGATTTTGAACTCGTCGCCTGCGGCTAGGCCGTGCTGCGCACCAGCCGTTTTCTCGAAATCGGCCAGCAAATCGGGCGAGAAGTGCGCTACATCGCATTGAATTTGCTGCATCAGCTCAGCAGCCGTGCGGCGTGGGCGGACGATGTCGAGGCGGTAGCGCCGCTCTAGAAAAGGGCCGGAGCCTGTATCAGCGGGTTGTTCAGATTTAGCCATAGCAGTAAAGGAGAAAGGCTTATTCTAACGCAGGGCGCGGGCAGGGGTTGGCCCCAGGGTAACCCTACTCCCAATTCGCAGTACATCTAACTCTACCCTTCCGCTGCCTTATGTACCGTCCCTACCACCCCCCTGCCGACCCGCTCGTTGTGCGCGACCTGACCCAGCAGCAAAATGACCTGCGCCAGCGCGTGCAGCTGATGCCCCTACCCACCGCGCCGCGCCTCATTGCCGGCTGCGATTCGTCCTTCCCTACACCCGATACCATCTTGTCGGTGTTCGTGGTGCTCACGTTTCCGGAGTTGCAACTGGTGGAGAAAATCTACCACCACGACGCCGTGACGCTCCCCTATGTGCCAGGCTTTCTAGCCTTCCGCGAAGCGCCCAATCTGCTGCGCGTCTACGAAAAGCTTCAGCACAAGCCCGACGTGATTATGGTGGACGGCCATGGCATCGCGCACCCGCGCCGTATGGGCATTGCCACCCAACTAGGCGTGCTGCTCGACGTGCCTACCTTCGGCGTAGCCAAGCAGAAGCTAACGGGCAACTACGAGGAGCCCGCGTTGGAGAAGGGTAGCATCACGCCCCTCACCGACAAAACTGGCGAGCTAATCGGGCAGGTATTACGTTCCAAGGACAAGATCAAGCCGCTGTTTGTGAGCCCCGGCCACCGCTGCGACCAAGCCACCGCCATGCAGCTCACGCTGGCCTGCCTACGCGGCTACAAGCTTCCCGAGCCTACCCGCCTGGCCGATTATTGGGCCGAGCAGTTCAAGAAGGAAATAAGGTAGCATACTAAATTGCCTCCCTTCCAAAACCCCGCCTGTCATCCTGAGCGGAGCGAAGGACCTGCTCACATAAGCATTACTACCGAACGATTATCGTTCACACGTGAGCAGGTCCTTCGCTCCGCTCAGGATGACAGGCGGGGTTTAGCTGTTTACTGAAACTGCCGCCTGCAACGCTGCCAACGACTCGCCTGCCGCTTCTGGCAGTCCCAGCAGCCGTGCCACCACTGCATACACTACCCGCGGGCTGCCCGCTTCGGCCATAATACCACGCTGGGCAGACGCTTGTGTTGATTTCGACAGCTTCTCGCCGTCGGCGCCGGGTAGTAGGGCGTGATGCGCGAACTGTACGCAGAGAAACGCAGCAGTGCTTTCAGCGTGCCCGGCCAGCCACAATTGCGCGGCCGTGCTAGGCAGTAGGTCCAGCCCGCGCACGACGAGGGTAGTACCCAGGCGCACATCGTCTACCACAGAAGCAATCTGATACGCGGCCACGCCGTCTTTCTTGCGTACCACAAAGTCGCCCATGTCGGCAGCCAATGGCACCGCTGTTTGCTGCTGCCATTGGTCCTGAAACTTGATGGCGAGGCCGTTGGGCACGTGGGCGCGCCAGGCGGTTTCGGGCGTGTCTAAGGGTAGGCGTTGCGCCTGGCAGGCCGCGTCGGGATGGCGGCCGCCGGCGCGCTGGATGTCGGTGCGGGAGCAGCGGCAGGCGTAAAGTAGATTAGGCACTTGGCGCAGCTCATCCAGCAACTGCTGGTACTCCGCTAAGTGGTGCAACTGCGAAAAATTTGCTTCGAAATCAGCGGGGCCGCTGGGGCCGTGGTCGTAGTCGAGGCCGAGCCACTCGATGGTCTGGAAGATGTTGTCGAGGTAGGCGGGGCGCAGGCGTTGGCGGTCCAGGTCGTCGATGCGCAGGTGCAGCGTGCCGCCAGCGCGGCGCGTGAGCAGCCACGTCAGCACGAAGTTGACGGCGTTGCCCAGGTGCAGGTAGCCGCTGGGGGTAGGCGCCAAGCGGGATATGATGGAAGGGGTAGTGGGTGAACTCATAAATACTCTATGTCATCCTGAACGCAGCGGAGCGGAGCGAAGGACCTTATCACGTGGAAACGAGTCTTTCTACGACATCCGTTCTCACGTGATAAGGTCCTTCGCTCCGCTCCGCTGCGTTCAGGATGACAGACGGTTTCTACCTCCTACCGCCCACCGGGAGGGCAGTTGTCTTTCAGGAACTTGGTATACGTAGCGGCCAGGTGGCGGCTGGTGCCTTCGCCTTCGGAGATGCTGTGCGTGCGGTTGGGGTAGCTCATCAGCTGGAAAACCTTTCCGTGGCGCACCAGCTCGTTGATCATCTGCTCGGCGTTGTTGTAGTGCACGTTGTCGTCGCCGGTGCCGTGGATGAGCAGCAGGTTGCCGCGCAGCTTGCTGGCGTGGGCCAGCGGCGAGTTATCCACGAAGTAGTGCTTGTCTTCGGGCAGTAGGCCCATGTAGCGCTCCTGGTAAATGTTGTCGTAGTTCAACTGATTATCCACGGCGGCAATGCTGATGCCGGTTTTGTAGATCTGCGGGTACTGAAACAGCAGGCTGAGGGTAGACGAGCCGCCCCCGCTCCAGCCCCACACCGCCACGCGGCTGGTGTCCACAAACGAGTTTTTCAACACCTCCTTGGCGCCCATGGCCTGGTCGCGGATATTCAGCTTGCCGATGTTGTGGTAGATGGCCTTGCGGAACTCCCTACCCCGCGGAGCCGGTGCGCCGCGGTTTTCCAGCGAGGCATAGATGTAGCCGTCATCAGCCATGCTGCCCTGGTAGAGACGGTTGAAACCGGTGCCGAAACGGTCGGTCACGGTTTGGCTGGCCGGCTCGCCGTACACGTAGAACACGATGGGGTACTTCTTCTTGGGGTCGAAGTTGGAGGGCTTCACCATCCAGCCGTCCAGGGTCACGCCGTCCTCGGTTTTCACCTGGAAGAACTCCGCTTTTGGCAGCTCAATAGTACGCGCCTGCGCCGAGGCCTCGCCGCCGCTCAAGCGCTGGTGGGCGGGTAGGCTCACCACATCCGACACCGGAAATACGATGGTGCTGGAGTAGTTGTGCAGGGCAATTTTGCCGTTGGGCGAGATGTCGTAGCCGTGGGTGCCCGCCAGGTTTTGGGGCGTCACGCGCTCGGCCTTGCCACCTTTCAGGGGCACTTTGTAGAGATACTGCTGGGTGGCATTGGTGGGCGAGGCCATGAAGTAGATAGTGCCCGTGGGCTCGCTAATCTGCTCAATGCTAATCACATCGTAGTCGCCTTTGGTCAGCAGTTTTTCTTTGCCCTTGCGGTCTACGGTATAGAGGTGGCGCCAGCCGTCTTTTTCGCTGCTCCACACAAAGCTCTTCCCGCCGTCAATCCAGTTCCAGCCCACGGCGCCGTCTTTGGCGTCAATCCAGGCTTTGTCGGTTTCGGAGTAGATGGGGTTGGCCGCGCCGGTGTTGGCATTCACCAACATCAGCTTGCTTTCGTTCTGGCGGCGGTTCAGCTGCTGCAAGATTAGCTCGCCATTGCCAGCCCATTCCATGCGCGGAATGTAGTGTTGCACGGCATCGCCGGGCACGTCCATCCACTTGGTTTCGCCGCCGTTCACGGCTACTACGCCAATGCGGCAGCGGCTGGGGTCTTCGCCTACCACGGGGTACTCCACGGGCACGTTGAAGGGGTAGAGCGCGTCGGTGGTGTTCAGCATCAGGTAGTTGGGCGTCTTGCGGGCGTCCAGCTGCCAGTAGGCAATGTGCTGGCCGTCGGGTGCCCAGCGGAACCCGTCGCGGCAGTCCAGCTCCTCCTCGTACACCCAGTCGAAGGTGCCGTTGATGAGCTTGTCGGTGCCGTCGGTAGTCAGTGCTTTGCTGGTGCCGCTGGCAATATCCTCCACGTACACGTTGTGGCCGCTCACGTAGGCGACTTTCGAGCCATCGGGCGAGAACTTAGCGAACATCAGCGACGACGCGGGCTTGTCTTTGCCTACCTGTTTCAGCGTCTTACTGGCCTGGTCGTACACCCAGTAGTCGCCGCGGGTGTCGTAGCGCCACACTTTTTTGGTGTTGGTGTTGATGAGCACCTTCTGGCCGTTGTCGGAGAAGGCAAAGCGACGCACACCGATAGGCGCTTGCTGGCCGGCGGGCGTCAGCATTTGCTTGCTCACGAGGGTCACTTTCTTGGCCGGGTCGCGCAGGTCGAGCTGTACAATTTCGCCATCCTGGGCGCGCATGTAGCCGTAGCCGTCTTTGGTCCACTGGGTGCCGGGGCCTACCTGGGCCAGCGTGGCCGTAGCTCCGGTAAAGAAAAGAACCGCCGCCACACCGGCGCTGCGTACTGCGTGTTGAATCATTCGGGGAATTAAATTTTTGGGAGGCTGAAATTAAGTTTTTTCGACGGGAAGGCGGTTGCCAGCCCAGCAACGGCATCTCTCCGGCGCCTATTGCTTGCTGTCGCAGGGTCGCGTGGAAGCGAAGTAAGGTTGCACGCAACTTTCGTGTACCTACATAGGTTATACACACAAAGTAGTACCTTGCATTCCCATTCGACTATATTTTATCATTTCCTGTGAAACACGCCCCCACTACCTACCCCGTGCATGAGCTGATTCGGCAGCGCTGGAGCCCCCGTTCGTTTGCCAGCCAGCCCGTAGCGCACGACACAGTTCAGCACTTGTTTGAAGCAGCTTCCTGGGCCGCCAGCGCCATGAACGAGCAGCCCTGGCGCTACCTCTACGCCCACCACGCCGACCAGGAGAACTTCCAGAAACTGGTGGACTGCCTGCTGCCCGGCAACCTGCCCTGGGCCAAGAATGCGCCCGTACTGATTCTGGCCCTGGCCAACACGCAGTTCGGCAACGGTACGCCCAACGGCGCCGCCCTCCACGACCTGGGCATGGCCAACGCTACCCTGTCGCTGGAGGCTACAGCCCAAGGCCTATACACGCACTTCATGGGTGGTTTCGACCGGGCCAAGGCGCAGGAAGTCTTTCACTTGCCCGATACATTGCAACCCGTAGTGATAATTGCCCTAGGCTACCTCGGCGACGCAGAGCTGTTAGAAGAACCCTTCCTGAGCCGCGAAAAAGCTGCCCGCCAGCGCAAGCCTGTTTCCGAAATTGCCTTTAAAGGCTCCCTACCTGCCTAGCGCCATGCCCCACCGCCTCACCCGCGCCCATGACCGGGGTCTGAAAGACCTCGGCTGGCTGCAAAGCAATTTTTCGCTCAGCTTCGGCCCCTATGCAAACCCCGAGCGGGCGGGCTTCGGGCTACTGCGCGTGTTCAACGATGATTTCGTGCAGCCGGGCAAGGGCTTCGGGCTGCACGCCCACGCCAACATGGAAATCATCAGCATCATGCTGGCCGGGCGCATGAACCACATCGACTCGTTGGGCTACAAGGAGGAGGTAGGCGCCGATTGGGTGCAGATTATGAGTGCTGGCTCGGGCCTGCGCCACGAGGAGCACAACGTGGGCGACGACACGGTGAACTTCCTGCAAATCTGGATTGAGCCCAAGCTGCAAAATGTGACGCCGCGCTACCAGCGCCGCCACTTCCCCGCCGAGAAGCGCCGCAACCAGCTTACCACCGTGGTCAGCAACGAAGAAGGCACGGCGCATTGCTGGATCAACCAGAACGCTAAACTTTCCCTGGGCTTCTACGATGCCGGCCAGCAGCTCACCTACTCGCTTAACCCACTGAATAAGTGCGTGTTCATCTTCGTGATGGAAGGCGCGTTGACTGTGAATGGCCAAGCCGTAGCCCAGCGTGAAAGCCTCGGACTATGGGAAACCAGCGAGGTGCAGATCAGCTGCGAGGCGGAAAGCAAGTTTATCGTGATTGAAACGCCAATCAATCATTAAAAAGCTAGAAAACTAGTTCCCCTCCTTTTTTCAAGGAGGGGCCAGGGGTGGTCTTGTTAGAGCTAGAAACTAGAACTAGTTTATTGTTCTGACGATTAGGACCACCCCTAGCCCCTCCTTGAAAAAAGGAGGGGAACTAGTTTTCTAGCTTTTTAGCTATTCGCTGCCTACCTCTACCTACCCAACGTCCGTAGGGCCAATAGGCACAGCGCTACGGAGCCCGAAACCTTGATTTCGCCGCGGAGTACCATGCCTTCTACTTCGGCCAGGGGCACGCGCACTACCTCAATGTTTTCGGTGGGGTCGAGGTGCTGCTCGGCTACGTGGTGGGCGTTGCGGGCCAAGTAGAAGTAGATGCGGTTGGTGTCTTTAGTAGGGTTGTCGATGACTTCGGAAAGCAGCGTTAGGTCGCCGGCGTAGCCAGTTTCCTCTACTAGCTCGCGGGCAGCGGCTTGCAGGTGCTCCGTCTCGTGCGCATCTACTACCCCGCCGGGTAGCTCCAGCAGAATCTCGGCGGCGGCGTGCTTGTACTGGCGCACAAACAGCACTTCATCATCGGCAGTAAGCGGAAAAATTAGCACCACGTTGGGGCGCACACTCACGAAATAATCGTCGAGTACTTGGCCGTTGGGGAGTTCCACATGGTCGCGGCGGAGCGTGTACCATTTGTGGTCGAAAACGATGTCAGATTGTAGGGTTTTCCAGGGGGTAATCTTGTCAGCCATAGCGAGGGAATGAAGCGGCAAGATACGGCTTACGACATGACCCCACCCCCAGCCCCTCCCCTCCGGGAGAGGGGTGCGTTCTAATAGAGCTATTCGCTATCAGCTTCGTCTGGCACCCCTCTCCCGGAGGGGAGGGGCCGGGGGTGGGGTCACGCAAGGGCGCTTAAAAAACTTGGTACGTGACCGTCAGGTAGTACAGCCCGCCCACGCTAGGGCCGCCCAGGAAGGAATAGTAGTATTTGTTGAGCACATTGGTAGCCCCTAGCTTGAAGTGGAGCTGGGGCTTGGGTAGGGCGTAGCTCACCTGCGCGTCGAGGCTGCTGAAGGCAGGTACATAGCCGTTTACCAGGAAGGTTTGGGAGTAGTAGCGGTTCTGCCAGTGGTAGTTCAGGCCAAAGCCAAAGTGCTTGTACGCCTGCTCGTTGCCCAGGCTGAGGTTGTAGGCCCAGCGCGGGGTGTTGAAGCCATCTTCCAGCCCGTCGCTGTTGGTGGTGCGGTCGAGGCGGGCGTAGGTGACGTTGGCGCCGGCCTGGTAGCCTTGCAGGAAGGAGTAGCGCACGCCGGCGCTGCCGCCGTAGGTGTACACCTGGCTTTTGGAGTTGGTCCAGAGGCGGTAGCGGCTCTGGCCGGCGCGAGCGCTCAAGGCCGTGGCAATGCTGTTGAGATTGGTACCGGTAGCGGTAATGACCTCGCCGGTGCTGGTGACGGGCACGTAGGCTTCCACCTGCGCAATAAAGTCGCGGTAGGAATTGTAGTAGAAATCCACGTCGACCAGCAGCCTACCCTCCGGCAGCAGCGCCGCCTTGTAGCCCAGCTCCAACGACTTAATGTACTCGGGCTTGAGGTAGGTGTAAGTGTTTTTCTGCAACAAGCCCTGGTTTTGCTGAATAGCCTGGGCGCGGCTCAGCCCACTGGTGTTCACGCCGCGCGTTACGGCGGCATTAAAGGCGTCGATGCTGGTGCGCAAGTAACTGTTCTCAAACACCCCATCCGACATCACCCGCAAACCGCCCACACGCTGCACCTGCCCACTGTTCACGTTGGAAAAGCCCTCAAACAAGCTCGGAAAGCGGTAGCCGCTCTGGTAGCTGAAGCGGAAGTTATGGCGCTGGGTAGGCGAGTACACTGCCGTGAGGCGCGGATTGAATCGCGTAGAGAAGTAGTCGTTCTTATCGGCGCGGCCGGTGGCCGTCAGGCGGATTTTGTCCTGCCACAGGTGCGCGCCTACCTGCACAAAGCCGCCGGTTTTGGAGTAAGTCAGGTTATCGCCCAGCGGGTCTTTGCCGGGCTCGGGGTTGCGGAAGTAGTTACCGTCGGGCACCACCGCGTAGGTGCGGTGGTCGGCGCCGGCCAGCAGGTCCAGCCATTGCGGAAAACTACCGTTGAGGCGACGGCGCAGGGCTTCGGCCACGTTCACCTGCCCCTCGGCGTGGATCAGGTCAGACTGCACGCGCAGGGCCGCGCCCTGGTCCCAGTTGTTGATGTTTTGGAGCTGGCGCAGGCGGTCCTTGAACGCGGGCGTACCGGGTTGCAGGCGGCCCACATCGGCGGCGGCGCGGGCGGTGGCATGAGCCTGGGCTACCGTTTGGCCTGCTTGGGTAGCGGCGTTCCAGGCGGCGGTATACTCCTGGTTCCAGGCGGCATCGGGCTTGAAGCTGCGCTCCAGGTTTTCGGCCATGGAGCGCAGGTTGTAGCTCTGGCCGGTATTCTCGCGGGTGAGGTAGGCGCGCGCCTGCACTATCGGGCTGTTTAGCGACAAGCCGTGCTGCTGCACGCGGTAGTCTTGCAGCCGGAAGCGGTTGCTGCGCTGGTAAATATTATCGAGGCTGCTGAAGCAGTAGGTGTAGGCTAGCTCGGTGCGGCTGTTGAGCTTGTAGTGCAGCGCCCCGTCGGTTTTGATGGTTTGCAGCGTGTAGTCGGTCACGTCCTGTTCTCGGTAGCCGGTGCGGGCCACCTGGTAGGTTTTGCCGCCCAAGGTCAGATTGGAGCGGTCCGACGACTCGTTGCCGTAGCTGCTCACAGGGTCTTTGGCCGGGTTATCGTCCCCAAATAGGCCGGTGGTGGCGTTGCCGTTGGGGTTGATGTCGGTGTAGTTGTCGGCAATCCAGTCGTAGCCGCGCAGGTAGGTGGCGTTTACTTTGAATGCCAACTTATCCGAAATCAGCACCTTGGCATAGCGCAGGCTGGTTTCGGAGTAGGGATGCACGCCGGTACTCCGGTCGTTGACGTGGTTGAGGCCAGTTTTCTGCTGCACACTCAATCCTTCGGACGTGAACGGGTTGCGGGTAGCAAAATTGGCTAGGCCATTGATGGCGTTCAGGCCGTAGAGCGCGGCGGCCGTGCCGGGCACAATTTCCACGCTCTGAATATCCAAATCGCTCGGCCCCATGGCGTTGCCAATGGGTGCGCCCAAATGCGGGGCCTGGTTGTCCATGCCATCCACCAGCTGTACAAAGCGCACGTTGGTGGTGTTGGTGAAGCCGCGGGCATTAATCACCTTGAAGCCCAGGCTGGGCGTAATCACCTGCACGCCCTTCACGTGCTCAATGGCGTCGAAAAACGACGGCGCGGGCGTCAGGCGCAGTTCCCGCAGCCCTAGCTTCTCCACCGTCACCGGCGACTTCAGGATGCTTTCTTTCACCTTCGAGGCCGCTACTACCACGTCGCCTAACACAATGGGCGCTTTGCGGCTGGTATCAGCCGGGGCAAGGGTATGGCGCAGTTGGGACAGCGCCACACCTGGCACCACCATCAACAGGCTAAAGCAGGCAATATGACGACGCAGGGTAGGCTGGCGAGGGTAGCCGTTTGAGCGCATAAACTAGCGTTATATTTTCTTGAATATAACGCTCAAATGCCTTAGATGTTTAGCGACGCGTGGCGCATCTGCTATTTTCCATTCTACAGCCGAAGATTGACGCGCCAGCTATTCCCTACCCCAGCAGCCGCTCGGTTTCCTGACGGATGAACTCTTGAAAGCGCACCTGCGCAGCGCCGAACACTTCCAATACCTGCCGACCAGCCGGCGTAAGTACTGTTCCGCCCCCGTGCGAGCCGCCGGTTTGTGTGCTTACCAGCGGTGTGTTC
Organism: Hymenobacter sp. NBH84; assembly: GCF_014217645.1. NCBI lineage: Bacteria > Pseudomonadati > Bacteroidota > Cytophagia > Cytophagales > Hymenobacteraceae > Hymenobacter > Hymenobacter sp. NBH84. The sequence goes on along the minus strand of NZ_CP043644.1, from coordinate 206,541 downwards.
ACTTGCGCGTTCATCGAACTCACGAGGTCCCAAGCCTTTTTATAGGACATGCCCATGGCCTGCGCGGCTTTGGAAATCGAACCCGTTTCGGCAATATGGCCCAGTAGCTCCAGCCGACCAATGCCCATAAACCGGTCGGTGGGGCCTTGCAGCCACAAGCGGCCATCCAGGTGGAAGCTTTCGGGGGTAAGAAGCAGCTCTTTCATAGCCTGAACATACGCGCATTGGGGCAACATTGCCTGGCTGGCAGTAGCTTCTACCTTGGTTAGAAGCTCAGGCAGAAGCCTTTCCGCAAAAAAGAAATAGAGAGTAGCGCCACTGTTTCTATCTTTACCAAGCCTATAGTGTCTTCGGCAGCTTTTTCGTTCAGTAGCTTCGCCGTTGGCTTTTCTTCCTTTCCAGCTTTCTACCCGCTATGAAACTGCACCTACTCACCACCCTGGCTTTTGCGTGCTGCACCCTCACGGTGGCGGCCCAGGATGCCTTTTATCAGCAGCCCCCCAAGGCCATTGTGGATCTGGTGGAGGCCGCTCCTACCCCCCGGGTCAGCTTTGCTTCTAATGGGCAGTGGATGCTGATGATGGACGTGCAGGACATGCCTACCATCGAGGAGCTGTCGCAGCCGGAGCTGCGCATTGCGGGCCTACGCCTGAACCCGCGCACCAACGGCCCCAGCCGCGTAAGCTACTCCACTAGCCTGCGCCTCAAGCGCCTGCCCGATGGCAAAGAGCTGCTAGTACAGGGCCTACCCAAAACGGCCCGCATCAGCGAGGTAGGCTGGTCGCCGGACAATACCAAAATAGCCTTCACTAACACCACCGACAAGCACGTGGAGCTGTGGCTGGTAGATGTGGCGGCGGCCTCGGCTCGCCTGGTCCCCAATCTGTTTCTGAACAGCGCCTTCGGCGACTCCTACACCTGGACGCCCGACAGCAAGTCGCTGCTGGCCACGGCTGTGGTAGGTGGCCGGGGCGAGGCGCCTGCCACCAACGTGGCGCCCACTGGTCCCATTGTGCAGGAAAACACGGGGCGTAAAGCGGCGGCCCGCACGTACCAAGACTTGCTGAAAAACCCTGCCGATGAGCGCCTGTTTGATTACTACGCCACGGCGCAGGTAGTGAAGGTGGATATAACCGGCCGGATGCAGCCGTTGGGCTCGCCAGGCGTTATCGAATCAGCCAAGCCCTCGCCCGACGGTCGGTTTGTGCTGGTGAAAACCCGTCACCGGCCCTACTCCTACACCTTGCCGGTGAGCAGCTTCCCGCAGCGGGTAGACGTGCTGAACATCGACGGCACCTTGGCCAAAAAGCTCGTGGATTTGCCCTTGGCTGATAACGTGCCTATCGCCTTTGATGCGGTGCCCGTTGGGCCGCGGGGCCACAACTGGCGCGCCGATGCGCCCGCTACCTTGTATTGGGCGGAAGCTCAGGACGGCGGCAACTTGAAAAAAGACGTGCCGGTACACGACAAAGTATTTATGCTGGCGGCGCCTTTCGATGGCACCACGCAGTTGCTGGCCGAGCTGCCCTTGCGTTACCGCGGCATGCAGTGGGGCACCAGCACCCTGGCCCTCGCCAACGGCTACCGCTGGGCCGACCGTAAGGAAATGACCTGGATAGTGAACCCCAGTGCCCCCACAGTTACGCCTACGGTGCTGTTTGACCATTCTTCGCAAGACACCTACCACGACCCCGGCACGCCGGCCCAGCACCGCAACGCAGCCGGCTACCCAGTGCTGTTCACGGGCAAAAGCGGCGACGCCATCTACCTCCTGGGGCAGGGCAGCTCACCGGAGGGCGACCGGCCTTTTGTGGATCAGATGAACATCAAAACCCGCCAGACGGAACGCTGGTGGCGCTCGGCGGCACCCTACTACGAGGTGCCCGTGGCCATGCTGGATGCCGACCGGCACGAGTTTGTGACCCGGCGCGAATCGGCCACGCAGCCGCCCAACTACTACTTGCGCCAGAACAGCCGCTTGGTGCCGCTCACCAGCTTCCCCAACCCCTACGCCACCATCGGCTCCCTGAAAAAGCAGGTGCTGCAATACAAGCGCCCCGATGGCGTGGCCCTAACGGCCAACCTCTACCTGCCGCCTAACTACAAAAAGGAAGACGGCCCTCTGCCTACCCTGATGGAGGCCTACCCCCGCGAGTACAAAGACAAGAACGACGCCGGCCAAGTGAGCGGCTCGCCCTACACGTTCACGCGGTTCGGGTGGTCGTCGCCGGTGTTTTGGGTGACGCAGGGCTATGCCGTGATGCAGGGCGTGAGCATTCCGATTGTGGGCGAAGGCACCAAGGAACCCAACGACACCTACACCGAGCAGCTGGTGGCCTCGGCCAAAGCGGCCATCGATGAGGGTGCCCGCCTGGGTGTGGTAGACCCCAAGCGCGTGGCCGTGATGGGCCACAGCTATGGTGCCTTTATGACGGCTAACCTACTGGCGCACTCCAACTTGTTTAAAGCAGGCATTGCGCGCAGCGGGGCCTACAACCGCACGCTCACGCCCTTCGGTTTTCAGGCGGAGGAGCGCACCTACTGGCAGGCGCCGCAGGTGTATCAGGCCATGTCGCCCTTCAACTACGCCGACAAAATCAAGACCCCTATTTTGCTGATTCACGGCGAGGCCGACAACAACTCGGGCACTTTCCCGCTGCAAAGCGAGCGGTTTTACAACGCATTGAAAGGCCACGGCGCTACCGTGCGCTACGTGGTGCTACCCTTCGAGGCCCACAGCTACGCCGCCCGCGAGAATATCTTGCACATGCTGTGGGAGATGAATAGCTGGCTGGATAAATACGTGAAGAGTCCAGCGCCTACCACGTCTTCCACCCAAAACACCGGCGACGTGGGCACCACCAACGTGAAGTAGGTTTCGGGTCTGCACAGCACCAGAACGTCCTTTCGACCAGCACGAGAGATTTCTCTCGCTGGTGGAAAGGACGTTCTGCTATATTGACGTTTTGTTCTTTTATGCCGCTTAACTTCACCTGGATGCAGCTTTCACCCCTATACACGCTTCTTTTCTTCGAAAGCGTATCTTGAGGCCCCAATCCCTACCTTATTCTTTAATTCATGAAAAAATACCTGCTTCCCGTCTGCTTGCTCCTGTTAAGCGGTCCGTCGTTTGCCCAAAAAACCAAAACGGCCAAGAAACCTAAGGCCAGCAGCGCGCAGCAGAAGCCCGACCGGCGGGCCGGCAACCCCATCTTCCCCGGCTGGTACGCCGACCCGGAAGGCGCTATTTTTCAGAAACAATACTGGGTGTATCCTACCTACTCAGCGAAGTACGAGGACCAGATTTTCTTCGACGCTTTCTCCTCACCCGACCTCGTGACGTGGACCAAACACCCCGCCATTCTGGACACCACCCGCGTGAAATGGGCCAAAAAGGCCATGTGGGCGCCCGCCATCATCGAGAAAGACAAGCGCTACTACCTGTTCTTCGGAGCCAACGACATTCAGAGCGATAAGGAGACCGGCGGCATCGGTGTGGCCGTGGCCGACAAGCCGGGCGGGCCATACAAAGACTACCTGGGCAAGCCGTTGGTCGATAAATTCCACAACGGCGCGCAGCCCATCGACCAGTTTGTGTTCAAAGACCCCAAAGATGGGCAGCACTACCTGATTTACGGCGGTTGGAAACACTGCAATATTGCCAAACTGAAGAACGACTTCACGGGATTCGTGCCGTTTGAAGACGGCACCACGTTCCGCGAAATCACGCCCCAGCAGTATGTAGAAGGGCCGTTTATGTTTGTGCGCGGTGGCAAATACTACTTTATGTGGTCGGAGGGCGGCTGGACCGGTCCGAACTACTCGGTGGCCTACGCCGTGGCCGATTCGCCGTTTGGGCCGTTCCAACGGGTAGGCAAGATTTTGCAGCAGGACCCGAGTATTGCCACTGGCGCGGGGCACCACTCCGTGATGCAGGTGCCGGGCAAGGACGAATGGTACATTGTGTATCACCGCCGTCCGCTGGGCGAAACCGATGGCAACCACCGCGTCACCTGCATCGACCGCATGGAGTTCAACGCCGACGGCTCCATCAAACCTGTGCAAATGACGAACACCAGCGTATCGGCTAAGCTCCTCCGTTAGTAGCGCAACCACCCGGTTTATCTGGCCGTTTAAGCCTCTGGAAACACCCATTTCTAACTTGACTTCAACGACCATGAAATTCTTCAAATTCTTCCTTGCCAGTCTGCTGGTGTTTGCTCTCTTAGGTACCACTCTTTCCACCGCGCAAGCGCAGGACAAGCCAAAGAAAGGCTGGAGTAAAAAGGCCAAGGGTGCCGCCATTGGTGGTGGTGCTGGCGTAGTGGGCGGGGCCCTATTAGGCGGCACCAAAGGCGCTATTATTGGTGGTGCCGCTGGTACGGTAGCCGGTGGTGCTGTGGGCCGCAAAAAGGATAAAAAGACCGATCCTAAGCGCTACAAAGAGTATAAGAAGGACTAACTAAGCGCAGGCTTACTTCAATGAAAACGCCCCGGCTACGATAGGTAGTCGGGGCGTTTTGCTTTTACCATTTTCCTACTCTTCCTGTCATTCTGAGCGCAGTGAAGGACCCTCTCACGTGAGAAAGAGTCGTTGTTATAATGACCGTTCTTACGTGAGAAGGTCCTTCACTGCGTTCAGGATGACAGAAGATTTAATAAGGTAATTAGAACTACTCTGTCACCCAAGTCACCTTTTCGGCGATGGGCTTGCGGGTGCTGCGGGCAGTGGCGCCTTCCTTGGGGTAGCCCAGCCAGAAGATGCCCAGTAGGCGGTCGGTGGGCGCAAGGCCGAAGAAGGGCTTGGCATCTTCCACATACGTAACACCGCCGCTACCCCAAAAACCGGCCAGACCGTAGGCGGTGGCCGTGAGGTGTAGGTTTTGCACGGCGCAGGCCACGGCTTCCACTTCTTCTACCTCGGGCACCTCGTCGGTGCGCTTCAGGCCAATGGCAATGGCGTGCGACGACAGCAGCGGCATTTGCGCCAGCTTTTCGTACTTGGCCTGCTGAAACTTCTCCCCGGCGTGCTGCTTGTATGTTTCGCTCTGAAACGTGGCGAGCTTCTGCAAACCAGCCCCGCTAAACACCACAAAGCGCCACGGCTCGGTGCGCTTGTGGGTAGGCGCCCAGTTGGCGTTTTCCAGTAGTTGCTGAATTATTTCGTCGGGGATGATGCGGCCCGGCGCAAACTGCACGGGCTGCATGCTGCGCCGCTCGTGCAGCAGGCGGTTGATCTGCTCAACATCAAAAGGAAAGTCAGAAGCTTCTGCCATTGAATTACGGGGTTGTTTGTAGGTAAAGTCGTTGCTTTGGTCAGATGTTTTAGGCAGATTTTCGTTAGAAGACCTTCCACTACCCTTCTTTTCTCCATGCAGCTTTTCGTTTACACCCCGCTCACCGAGCCCGAGCGTCAGCGCCTTATCGACCAACTTCCCGACGATGTCCACGCGGTATTTCGTACCCAACTGGAAAAGTCCGAAGAAGCGACGGCTTTCCAAAAGGCTGAGCTGCTGCTGGGCAACCCGCCACCCGAATGGTTTGCCCAGCACGAACCCAACAACTTGCAATTCTGGCAGATAGATTCGGCGGGCTTTGAACGCTACCAGGACCTACGCCCCTCCTACCCCGTAGCCAACATGGGCGACTACTTTGCCTGGCCCTGCGCCGAAACCATGGTAGCCGGGCTGCTGGCCCACTACCGCCATCTACCCGAATTGCTGGCCCTGCAAGGGCGCCAGGAGTGGCACCGCGGCTCCTGGCAGGGCCGCCTGGGGCTGTTGCGCGAGAAGCGCGTGATTATCTTAGGTTCGGGCACCATTGGACAGGCTGTGCAGCAGCAGCTCACGGGTTTCAACTGTCACGTGCAATTGCTCGCCCGCACCGACCCACGGGCTCAATTGCACTCCAAAGATGAGTTGCGCGCAGCCCTACCCAACACCGACATCGTGGTGAATTGCCTACCCGGCAGCGCCGACGGTTTCTTCTCTGCTGAGTTGATTGAGGCCATGCCCACGCATAGCGTGTACGCCAGCGTAGGCCGCGGCAACACCACCGACGAACCCGCCCTCATTGCGGCCCTGCGCGCCAATCGCCTCGCCGGCGCTGTGCTCGACGTAACGGCCCAAGAGCCCCTACCCTCCGACAGCCCGCTCTGGACCATGCCCCACGTCATCCTGACGCAGCACACCGGCGGCAACCAGCCCGGCGAAAACGACGCCAAGGTAGACCAGTTCCTGCGCAACCTGCACCGGTTTCAACGGAAACAAGAGCTGGAAAACTCAGTGGATGTGTCGAAGGGGTATTAAGGTAAACCGCTTGTTGTAGATACTAGAAAACGCCTGTCATCCTTGGTGCTTATCGTAGGGCGATGCTTACTCGTACGCCACGCTTATTACCTCTACTACCTCCTCTTTCGGCCCGAGGCGCAGCGTGACGGTCTGCCCGACTTGGGCGCCCTGCACGGCCCGCGCAATGGGCGCGATGAACGCAAACTTATTGGCCGGCACCGAGGCCTCGTCTACTCCTACAATGGTAAACTGTCGCTCGGTGCCGGGCTTGCCGCCGCTGCGCGTGCGCAGGTGCACGGTGGCCCCAAAGCGTACCTCGTTGGCGGGTTGCTGGTGAGGGTCTACTACCTTGGCCGTGGCGATACGGGCGTTGAGGGCCTGCAACTGGCCGTTGAGTAGGGTAAGCTGGCGGGTACGGTCGGCGTCGTTGTCGCGGTTGGCCTCGGCGCGGGTACGGGCGGCTTCCAGCTCGGCCAGCTCGGTGCGCAGCTGCTCCAGGCCCTGGGGCGTTACATAGTTGGGCGTGCCAGGCGGCAGCGCGGCACGGGGCGGAATAATGGGGATTTCGAGGGAATCATCCTCTTTGGTGAAAGCACGGCTCATGCTATCTGCTAACGCGCCACGGGTAGCTGGGTTGTGCTATCCAACCAAACCCTGAAGTCCGGCAAACAGTACACAGCTATACCCGGCCACCCCGGCCGGGAGGCCTTGTTCTACCGCATAATGCAAGAAATTCGCACGTTTTCTGCCCCTTCCGAGGATGCTCTGTGGCAGCAGGTAGCCACCGATATGAGCAGCCAGCCCGATTTGCTGGAGTACAGAGCCCGCCTGGTGCTGCCCGATTTCGAAGCCGTATTGTATCTGGATATTGATCTGGGCGGCGGCTTCGAAGGTGGATTTGCTACCACCAGCTTCTCGGCGTTAATGCCGCCCGCCACTTCCCTGCGCTTTGCCCTGCACGAGCAGGATTGGGTGCACGAAATCGGGAAGCTGTTTGGTATGGAAGACGCCCAGTTGGGCTACCCCGAAATCGATGATGCCTTTATCGTGAAAACCAACGATGCGCCTCAGTTGACGCAGCTATTGGCCGCGCCAGAGACACGCATCACCCTGGTGCGCCACCCTACGGCCCGCATCACCCTGGCCCCCGCCGACGAAGACGAGCCGCCCTACCCTGGCGCGCTGGTGTTGCGTTTCGAGCAGGACGAGGCGATTACGGACCCCGTGACGCTGCGCGATATTCACTGGCTGCTGCACACGCTGGCCCAGCCTGCGGGACCAGTTACGTTTTAAAGCGCGTTTTCTTTAGCTGTCATCCTGAGTGCAGCGAAGGACCTTCTCACGTCGGAACGAGTCGTTACCATGCTCGTCATTCAATAGATCGTTTCAATTTGAGAAGGTCCTTCGCAAGCTCAGATGACAACGACTTTACACCTTCCCCACCATGTTCAAAATACCGAAGGACCCCGAACTACCAGCCTGGGTGTTCCTGGCGCTGCGGCTAGGCTCGATGCTACTGGTAGCGGTGGTGGCGTGGCTGGTGTGGAAGTGCAGCTAACCCGTTTCACTCCCCCACAAGCTGCTGCATCTGTCGGGCATTGCCGATGGCCGACGCGTCGATGTCGTTGTTGAAGTAGAGGTAGACCTCGCGCATGTGCGGCGCTGCCTGGATTTCAGTTATCACCCGCCTCAAAAATTCCTCGGAGTAGGGCGATTTATACAGCTCCGGCACACCATGCAGACGGTAGTACACGAGCCCGGTGTTCGTCACCACTTCGTCGGGTAGAGCGGGGTGGCTTTGGCCCACAAAGGCGATGTTGTGCCGGGCAAGCGCCTGGTACACGTGCCCCAACCACCAACTGGGATGCCGAAACTCTACTACATTCTGAAATGCTGGATCGAGGCTGCTGATGATGCGCTCCAGGCGTTCTTCAGAATAGCTAAGGCGCGGCGGCAACTGAAATAGCACGGGGCCTAGCTTTTCCTGTAGTCCTTCCTGGGCCGTGCCGTAGAAGTCGGCGAGTAGCTGCGCGGTGTCGTGAAACTGTTTGTAGTGCGTAATCAACCGGGGCGCTTTCACCGAAAACCGGAAGTCGGTTGGACTCTGCTGATACCAACTTTCCATGAACGACAGCTGCGGAAAGCGGTAAAATGTCACGTTCAATTCCAGCGTGCGGAAGTGCTGGCTGTAAAAATCGAACCAGCGCCGCTGCGGGAACTTGTCGGGGTAGAATACACCTTTCCAGTGTCGATAGTGGTAGCCGGAACAGCCAACGTGCCAGGTGCGCATACGCAAGAGAGAAGTGTCTATTGCCGCATACGCAAGCCAGCGGGCAGCCGATGAAAGCCGCCGGATCATTATCTTGATGCGCCGTGCCGCTGACCATCCGTTTTGTCTGTCGCGTGTATTCTTCGCTTTCGGAGCTTTTCCTTGCCTGTTCTTTCTCCTAGCTGCTACCCTATGAAACACCTTACTACCTCACTGGCTGCGCTCTTGCTTAGCTCATCCGCGTACGCCCAATACAGTCAGACTGCCATTAAAACGCTACCCTACCCTCAGACCAAAAAGGTCGATACCGAAACGACCTACTTCGGCACCAATGTGGCCGACCCCTACCGCTGGCTCGAAGACGACCAGGCCGCCGATACCAAAGCCTGGGTGCAGGCCGAAAACAAGGTGACGCAGAATTTCCTGAGCCAGATTCCCTACCGCGAGGCCATCAACAAACGCCTCGAAACGCTGTGGAACTACGAGAAATACGGCGCCCCTTTCAAGGAAGGCAAGTACACGTACTTCTCCAAAAACACGGGTCTGCAAAGCCAGTCGGTGCTTTACCGGCAGATAGGCAATGGCGCGCCCGAGGTGTTCTTGGACCCAAATAAGTTTTCGAAAGACGGCACTACCTCGCTGGCGGGCCTCAACTTCAGCAAAGACGGCAGCCTGGCCGCCTACCAGATTTCGGAGGGCGGCTCCGACTGGCGCAAGGTGATAGTGCTAAAAACCGCCGACAAAGGTATTGTAGGCGATACGCTGAAGGATGTGAAATTTTCGGGCCTAGCCTGGAAGGGCAACGACGGGTTCTACTACAGCAGCTACGACAAGCCTAAGGAAGGCAGCCAGTTGGCCGGCCTCACGCAGTACCACAAGCTCTACTACCACAAGCTGGGCACGCCCCAGAGCCAAGACAAGCTGATTTTCGGCGGCGACAAAACGCCGCGCCGCTACATCGGTGCCTACCTCACCGAGGATGAGCGGTTCTTGGTGATTACGGCCGCCAACACTACCACCGGCAACGAACTGTACGTGCAGGACCTGAGCAAGCCGGGCAGCACCATCGTGCCTGTGGTGGCCGACGAGAAAAACCAGAACAGCATTGTGGAGAATGTGGGCAGCAAGCTCTACATCCACACCAACCTGAACGCGCCCAACTTCCGGCTGGTGACAACGGACGTGACTAAGCCTACTTCCGATAACTGGAAAGACCTGATTGCGGAGACGAAGAACGTGCTGGACATTTCCACTGTGGGCGGCAAAATCTTCGCGCACTACCTCAAGGATGCTACTTCGCTGATTGAGCAATACGACCTGAATGGCAAGAAAGAACGCGCCATCGACCTACCCTCGGTGGGTTCGGCAGGCGGCTTTGGCGGCAAGCGCGACGAAAAGGAAACGTACTACACGTTCACGTCTTACATCTACCCGCCTACCATCTTCAAGTACGACATTGCCACGGGCAAATCGACGCTGTATAAGAAGCCCAACGTGCAGTTCGACCCTACCAAGTACGAGTCGAAGCAGGTGTTCTACCCTTCCAAGGATGGCACGAAGGTTCCGATGATCATCACCTACAAAAAAGGCACAGTGATGAACGGCAAGAACCCTACCCTGCTCTACGCTTATGGGGGATTTGGGGTGAGTTTGACGCCGGCCTTTAGCACCTCCAATATTCTGCTGCTCGAAAACGGCGGCATCTACGCCGTGCCCAACCTGCGCGGCGGCGGCGAGTATGGCGAAACCTGGCACTTAGCCGGCACCAAGCTCAACAAGCAAAACGTGTTCGACGACTTCATTGCCGCCGCCGAGTACCTGGTGCAGAATAAGTATACGTCGAAGGACTACCTCGCCATTTCGGGCGGCTCGAACGGCGGTTTGCTGATTGGGGCTGTGATGACGCAGCGTCCCGACTTGTGCAAAGTGGCTTTCCCGGCGGTAGGCGTGCTGGACATGCTGCGCTACAACAAGTTCACGGCCGGCGCCGGCTGGGCCTACGACTACGGCACGGCCGAAGACTCGAAGGAAATGTTTGAGTACCTCTACAAATACTCGCCCTATCACGCCCTGAAGCCGGCCGCCTACCCCGCCACCATGGTTACCACCGCCGACCACGACGACCGGGTAGTGCCCGCGCACTCGTTCAAGTTTGCCTCGCGGTTGCAGGAAATGCAGAAAGGCTCGGCCCCAGTGCTCATCCGCATCGAGACGAAAGCCGGCCACGGCGCTGGCCGCTCCACGGCCCAGGTTATCAGTGAGCAGACGGACAAGTGGGCGTTTATGTTCTACAACATGGGCGTGCCGTACAAGGGTGCGCAGTAAGTAGTTACAAAAAGCAAAAGCGGCCGTCCTACCGTGGTAGGGCGGCCGCTTTTGCTTTTTCAGTGATGTTAGAAAGCAATGTAAGTCGTAGTTGATTTTGTTGTAGAAGTTACATCAAGCCGTCTTACAACAGTGGTTGTCCGAACTTGCATCGTCGTGGATGTTAGTTGAAGTAATTCTGCTTTTTCTGTGTGATCAGCGCCATTCAGCTTTCCTGAAACAGTCAATTCTGTTTCATCAGCATTCAACGACCATGTATATGTCTGTGTCTGAGGATCTGTGGCAGAGCACTTCGTAGCTCCTTCATCAACAACTATGGTTTTATCAATAGTATATTTTGCGAAGTTGTCCTTTTGGCAGCTCGTGAGTAGTGCATAGCTATCAAAACTCGTTGTTATAGGTGCTATTCCATCCGCAGTTATAACTGTCGTTGATGCTATGGTTGTAATACGCCAATTTTTAGCTGTCAACATCGACTCTTTTGCTGTGAGTTTAGATTTGGGTGCTGCCTGATCAGACTCTTCTTTAGTGCAGCCAGCCATTAGCAAGGCCGCACATAATCCAACCGTGTACGCGTAAAGTTTAGTCATGAAAAAGTAAATTGTATAAAATGAAAAATTTAAGCGCTTATATGAGCTAATACATTGCCATAAAATTGAATATTTCTAATATATCTCTTATAAAATTGATTCCTGCATGTATTATCTTTGGTTAACCCTATTTGCTGATTTATTTAGCTTGTAGTAGTCGGTAAAGGGAACTCCCCCCCTACCTCATCACAGCCGGAGTAGAAATCCGGCCGAGCAGCACCGGCAGGCTACGCAGATTCGCTACCTGCGCGTCCTACCTCCCCTACCCCTTGCTGCACTGCGGGCGGCGCAAACTGCCCACTACGCAGTTCCTGCCGCAGCTGCCGCAACTCCTCGTGCAACGCCGCTATTTGCGCGGCACCCGCTACTTCGGCGTCGCCATCATCCGCATCGCGGCCGATGAAGAACGTGGCCAGGGTAGCCGTGAAGTAGCCGAATACCGTGAAACCGTACAGCGCCAGTAGAAAGCAGAGCGCTCGGCCTTCGGGCGTGCGGGGCCAATAGTCGCTACCCAGGCTGATGAGCACCATGGCCGTCCACCACAGCGCCTCGGGGTAAGTGGTGAGGCCGCCGGGCTCCTGGTTTTCAAAGGCATACATACCGGCCGCGCCCAGCAGCAGCACTACCCCCGTGAGACCCAGCACGTACCCTACCCCGCGCCGCCCAAAGCTGCTCGACAGGGCCCGCATTCCCCGGTTCAGGGAGCCGACTACCTTCACCAGCCGTAGCCCGCGCACCGCCCGCGCTGCCCGGAACACCCGCGCCAACCGAAACAGCCGCAGCGCCGGCGCCGCCAGGGAAATCAGCGTGATGACGTTGTTTTTCAGGAACGGTAGCTTCTGGGGCGCCAGGAAAAACTTGAGCGCGAAGTCCAGAATAAACGCTACCCAGATGCCGTTGCTTAGCACCTGCAAGGCGGGCGTCAGGCCCCAAATCAGCTCCACGCCCAGCAGCACCAGCCACACAAAGCCCAGCACCAGCATCGGCGTTTCCAGCCAGTCGGTTATCCGTTCCAGCAGTTCGTGACGCTCTTGTTGCAGTTGCTCTTTTTCGGCGGGAGTAGGCATAGTATAGCAGATGGAGATGAGGGTAGTCCATACGCTATGGGCTAGGGGGAGTTTATGGAAGCGTTGTGCCAATAGCGCTTTCACTGTGCTCTTACACTTGTGCGTATAGGAGTTCCGACGTACTATACTTCTTCCTGAGGATGACATTCTTAACTGGTGTAACACAAAACTTTTACCGATACTTTGAAATACAAAGTTCTTTTACATCCTTTGCATGACGCTTGCGCATGCGGCTCCTTTACGCTCGTCTCTAGCAGTGAAAAGCCGTGCCGACGCGTGACATCCAGTACCCGCTTTTTTATCACATAAGGTAAAGCAATCTGCACCGGATACCAACCCATTACCCTCTGTCAGCTAGTCTTCTCAGGCGTATTTCCTCACTCATTTCACATATAATTTCCTACCCTTATGACACTCTTCAAAAGCATTGCGCGCGTTGCGCTGGTTACGGGACTTCTGTTTGCTTATCCCACTGACGGCAAAGCTGTTCGTTGCCGATATGGCCTGGGATGGATTTGATTTCGTTGCTGCGGGTGTCCTGCTCTTTGGCGCCGGCCTCACGTTTGTTTTGATTGCCAGGATGGGCAACACGACCACGTATCGGGTAGCGGTTGGTGTGGCAGTGGCAGCGGGGCTGCTGCTGGTGTGGGCCAACCTGGCGGTGGGGCTTGTCGGGAGCGAAGACAACCCCGCCAACCTACTCTACGGCGGCGTGCTGGCCGTGGCCTTACTTGGGGCTTTTGTGGCGCGCTTCCGCCCCCTGGGCATGTCCAACGCCATGTTTGCGGCGGCCATTACCTATGTGGTGGTCACAGCCATAGCGCTGTTCGTCTGGACACCGTCGGGAGAGGCAGCCGAACCGCACGTACGGCTGCTGAATGTGTTGGTAGCCAATGGCGCTTTTGCCGCTATCTGGGCCGTTTCGGGCGTGCTGTTTCGCCGCGCCAGCACTATAGGCGCTGCTACCAACCGGCAGTTGGCTTAGCCTACAGTGCGGTACGCTACTTTCTACCCCAACCTTTCAACACCCTACCATCATGGCCCTCAGCAAACGTGCTTTGCCTCTGACACTGGTTGCCCTGTGTCTCTTGCTTGTCCCCTTCGTGGTAGCTCAGTTTACCACCGGAATAGTCTGGACTTTAGCCAACTTTATTATTGCTGGCCTCCTGTTGCTGGGCACTGGTCTCTTGTATCTATTGGTCGCTAGCACGGCCCGCAACGGCGCTTACAGGCTGGCCACCGGGGTAGCGGTGGCGGCAACGTTCCTACTCGTGTGGGGCAACCTGGCCGTGGGATTTATCGGAAGTGAGGACAACCCCGCCAACCTGCTGTATATCGGCGTGCTGGCTGTTGGCTTCGTTGGGGCCGTTGTGGCGCAGCTCCAGCCAATGGGTATGGCCAAGGCTATGTTTGCCGCGGCACTTACGCAGTTCGCCGTTCCGTTTGTGGCACTATCCATCTGGCGGCCAGAGCTTACGTTGGGCGTTTTGTGGGTGATTGTGCTCAATACTGTATTTGCTGGTATTTGGGTGGTGTCGGGGTGGTTGTTTCGACGGGCTGGTGCCATCGGTATCAGTCCAAAATACTAGTGGTTGCTTAACAACTGACTATCAAGGCGTAGAAGGCTATGCAAAGTCTCCCAAAATTGCCAGCGTCAATCAGCCGCAAATCATTAAGACGGGGCACTTGCTGAACCTTTTCCAGTATTTTTACAGTAGTAAAAGTGAACCCATTATCACTTAACAACTAGAAACATGGGCACTGCCGACAAAGAAAAATCAAGTGCAGCTACTACCCCCAAACTGACCAAAGAAGAGCGGTTGGAGCAGGCCCGCGAGTATGCTAAGCAGTTTAAGTTTGACACACTTTCGGAGCAAGAGTTACTAAAGTTGCGCCGTAATGCCTATGCCTACCTCCTCTGAACCCCGGCAGCCGGGTGAAGGCTACCCATTTACGTATCGTAAAGGGCCGACCCAGCAGGGCGGCCCTTTGGTTTGTACGCACTACTACACGTTTCGAACCCGGAAAAAATCGACGATATGTGTTTGAAGCAGAACAATACGAGTACCATGTATACGTGCTAAAATTTTATCCGCTGGCGCTCAAGAACTCACCCAACCGTTTTAAACTACTAGTGAATGACGGTGACGCTTTTCGCATTCTTAGCACTTGTCTGCGGGTATTTGCTGACATCTGCCGTCGTGATCCATTAGCCTCAGCTGGCTTCATTGGGGAAGCACTGATGGGTGAGAGCATATCACTTACGAAGAGGTTTCGGGTGTATTTTCAGTCGGTTATTACGTTTATCGAGCCGGTTCATTTCCTGCACCACCCCCTACCCGCCATCAGCGCCTACTTTCTGGAATGCCGCGCCAACCCAGAGCCGGACCTGAAGGAAAAGGTGGAGCAGATGTTCCGGGAGTTGTATATCGTACCGCAGGCGTTGGAGTCGCCCAAGCCAAACTGATCGGGAAAGCCATTCAAAACTGAAATTTTGTCTTGTCTATTCTTCCCAAAATTCAAATTTTCGGCCAAAACGTCAGCTAAAATCCCCTAGCACCTCGTTTGCTATATCCTTCGTAGAACTTCCTACCCGGAGGTCATCTACTTAAGACTTAGCGACAAATGAACTTTAATAACTATACCATCAAGGCGCAGGAGGCCGTGCAAAAGGCCACCGAGCTTGCGGGCGCCAACCAGCAGCAGGCCATCGAGACGGGGCATTTGCTGCGGGGAATTCTGCAATCGGATGAAAACGTGGTAGGCTTCCTGACCAAGAAGCTGGGAGCCAATCAAAACTTGCTGACGCAACGCCTGGACGCCATCGTGAGTGGCTACCCCAAGGTAAGCGGCGGCTCGCCCTACCTCTCCAACGATGCCAACGCAGCATTGCAGCGGGCTACGGGCTTTTTGAAAGAATTCGGCGATGAGTACGTGTCGATTGAACATATGCTGCTGGGTATCCTGGGCGGCAAAGACAGCACGGCTACCTTGCTGAAAGACGCGGGCTTCACGGAGAAAAATCTGAAGGCAGCGATTAAAGAACTCCGCGGAGGCCGCACGGTGAATAGCCAGTCGGCCGAGGACCAATACCAGAGCCTGAACCGCTACGCCATCAACCTGAACGAGCGGGTGCGCACCGGCAACATGGACCCCGTGATTGGCCGCGACGAGGAGATTCGGCGGGTGTTGCAGATTTTGTCGCGCCGTACCAAGAACAACCCGGTGCTGCTCGGTGAGCCGGGCGTTGGCAAGACCGCCATTGTGGAGGGTCTGGCTCAACGCATCGTGGCTGGCGACGTGCCCGAAAACCTTCAGGACAAAACCATCATGTCGCTCGATATGGGCCTGCTCATTGCGGGCGCCAAGTACAAGGGCGAGTTTGAGGAACGCCTGAAAGCCGTTATCAAGGAAGTGACCGACTCGGAAGGCCAGATTGTGCTGTTCATCGACGAGATGCACACCTTGATTGGCGCTGGCGCGGGTGGCGACTCCGCTATGGACGCCGCTAACCTGTTGAAGCCTGCGCTGGCCCGCGGCGAATTGCATGCTATTGGGGCTACTACCCTCGCCGAGTACCAGAAGTACATCGAGAAGGACAAGGCGTTGGAGCGGCGCTTTCAGGCCGTGACGGTGGATGAGCCTACGGTGCCCGACGCCATCAGCATCATGCGCGGTATCAAGGAGAAATACGAGCTGCACCACGGCGTACGCATCACCGACGATGCCGTAATTGCGGCCGTGGAGTTGTCGAACCGCTATATCACCGACCGTTTCCTACCCGACAAAGCCATCGACCTGATGGACGAGGCCGCCGCCAAGCTGCGCATTGAGCTGAACTCGATGCCGGTGGAGCTAGACGAGGTGCAGCGCCGCATGATGCAGCTGGAAATCGAGCGCGAGGCCATCCGACGCGAAGAAAACCACGACCGCGAAGCTGTGCTCAACAAAGAGCTGGCCGACCTCGGCGAGCAGCGTGACTCGTTGAAAGCCCGTTGGGAATCGGAGAAATCGGTGCTCACGGACATCCAGACGCAGAAGGAGAACATCGAGCGCTTCAAGGTAGAGGCCGAACAGGCCGAGCGCCAGGGCGACTACGGCCGCGTGGCGGAGTTGCGCTATGGCAAAATCCAAGAGGCTGAGGCCTCGCTGAAAACCTTGCAGGAGCAAGCCAACGCCAACAAAGACGGTGGCTCGATGCTGCAAGAGGTGGTAACCAGCGAGGACATTGCCGAGGTAGTGGCCAAGTGGACCGGCATTCCGGTGAGCAAGATGCTGGCCAGCGACCGGGAGAAACTCCTGCACCTGGAAGAAGAGCTGGGCCGCCGCGTGGCGGGTCAAGCCGAGGCCATTGCGGCTATTTCGGATGCGGTGCGCCGCTCGCGGGCTGGTTTGCAGGACCCACGCCGCCCCATTGGCTCGTTCATCTTCCTGGGAACCACGGGGGTAGGGAAAACCGAGCTGGCGAAGGCCTTGGCTGAGTACTTGTTCAACGACGAAAACGCCATGGTGCGCATCGACATGAGCGAGTTTCAGGAGCGCCACGCGGTATCGCGCCTGATTGGGGCACCTCCCGGCTACGTGGGCTACGACGAAGGCGGTCAACTGACCGAGGCCGTGCGTCGCAAACCCTACTCGGTGGTGTTGCTCGACGAGATTGAGAAGGCCCACCCCGATGTGTTCAACATCTTGCTGCAAGTGCTCGACGATGGTCGCCTCACCGACAACAAAGGCCGGGTGGCGAACTTCAAGAACACCATCATCATCATGACCTCGAACACGGGCGCCGACATCATTCAGCGCAATTTCAAGGACCTGAATGAGTACAACGCTGAGGAAGTGCTCGACCGCACCCGTGAGGAAGTAGTCGACCGCCTGAAGCAACATATGCGCCCCGAGTTCCTGAACCGGATTGATGAAATCATCATGTTCGAGCCGCTGAAGCGCAAGGAAATCCGCAAGATTGTGGATATCCAGTTCAAGCAGATTCAGCAGCGCCTAGAGGAAGCCGGCATCCGCCTGGAAGCCACCGACGAGGTGCTCGATTACCTGGGCGAATCGGGCTTCGACCCGCAGTTCGGTGCCCGCCCACTCAAGCGCGTGTTGCAGCGCCAGATCCTGAACGAGCTGTCGAAGGAAATCCTCGGCGGCCAGGTATCGAAAGATTCGGTGGTAGAAGCCGTGCTGGAAGACGGGCACATCCGCTTCATGAATGTGGAGTTGCCGACGGTAGAGTAGGCCGTTGCAGTCTAAATAAAAAGCCCCGCTGGCGTTGTACCAGCGGGGCTTTTTAGTGTATACTCGGATCAACAAACGGTTCTTTCGATTGAAAATGCTTCTCTCGTAGTCGTCGCCTAATTTTCTTGGGTAATGGCTGTCCACGCTGATAGGCGGCCAGTAGTGCCGCCTCTTTCCGATGACTGAAACGAACCCGTTTTGCAATACCAATAGCGAGGGGTACACCCACATATAAACCCGTTACGATTACACCAGCTGCAAACCCCGATGCACCATAAGCAATACCGAATACGACACCGCCAGCAAACATTGTGGCACCAGCCCCTATACCGAGTAGCCCAGACCCTTCCCGTCGGAGTTCAAATAATCTGTGAACAGCTACGACTGAATCGGTAGGAACAGCGGCCGTAGTGTCTACAGGAAGTCTTTGCTGACTGACGGCAGGTAGGTGAAAAGTCAGCAATAACAGGAACAGAATACTATAGCGTAGCATATGGCGGCTTGAATAGCACAATATGCCGTGAAGGAAAGCAACGTATTGCCTGTTTGCAACTGCCTGCTTGACAAGCTAAAGTCTACTCTCTGCTACTATAACATTTTTATTTTCAATCCATTATACAGAAAACCTAATGTTATAATAGGTCTAATGGAAATAACTATTTTTCAGATTACCGCGCCTGGGCCTGCGGGTGGCGCTGTTCGTACTCCATCTGTTCGCGGAGTAACAGTCGCATTTGGGCTGCCTCCTGGAAATGCACCGGCTTCAAACGCCGACGATATTTGCTGGGTATTGGCTGCCCAGCGGCATACGCTTGGTCTACCGTTAGCAAATGCTTCTTGTTATACGCATTTGCATGCAGGATAAAGCCCACTATCGTACCAGCCAGAATAGGCACGCCCAGCGGTGGCGCAATGGCTTTCTCGGCCGTTACCTGCTGGCCATAGCTGTCGGTAGTGGAGATGGGTAGCGACAAGGACATGCCCACGATAAAGGGAATAGTGTACACAAACCCACCCCGCCGCTGCCGCCGAAACATAGAAAGGAGAGCACCCGTTGTGTCGGCTTCGGCACCGGCTGGCTGGTAGCGCGGCAGGTACCAACCATTGAATAGCAGCACTGCTCCCGAGTCGGCAGGAGGCTGGTGGCGAGGCAGCGGAGCCGCAGGCGTTATCGACTGGGCCTGCAAAGTACCGGCAAGAAGCACTGCCAGCCCCAACGTGAGAATCAATCGCATATGCTAGACAGGCTTATACTTAACGGCTTTATATGGTACCACAACCTGCTTGAAAAACCGTGGCTTGAGGCGGTGACGCACATTAGCGGGTAGCGGCTTGCCGGCACGCACATCTGCAATAAGAGCCGCCTGCTTCGCAGCGCTAAAGCGAGCAAGCTTACTGGCGCCATAGGCATCAAATAGCAGCATCACGCCCAGGCCAGCAGCTATGCCGCCTGCGCTTGCGCCCTCGTCTACTACCGCTGTACCGTAGGAGCCCGAAACTGTTTTTTTCTGACTAGCGGCCGTCAGCACTCGAACACCGCCCAGCGTGCTCCCGGCAATCCAGCTAATGCCACCTACCCGCCGGCGCGAATACAGGGTAGTGAGGGCGTGCACAGTATCTTCGGCGGCAGCCATCGGGTCCTCGGTAGCCGGAATTGCGTTGTTGAGAGGCCGATTGGATAGAGGCAACTCCTCGGAGGCTGGCGCAGTTGGCTTTTCGATTGGGGGTAGGGCTTCCGTTTGGGCGTAAGACGCACTAGCGCTCAATAGCCAAAAGGCAATAAAGGGTAGCTGTAACTTCATGAGGTAGAGTTTGGTAGAAAATAAAGCCAAGCAACCTACTACAACTTTAGCGCAGAAAAAACGCAGTCAGGCCATTTTAGAGGCAGGAGGCTACTTTTTCCACTTAAAAGTCCAGGAATAGCCTAATCAGCGGGTCCCTGCGTCCTTTGCCTGTGTCGTTTGGACCTTCCCCCTACTTTCGGGAAGAAGCTTAACTGTAGCGCCATAATCAATGAGCTCTTTGCTTTACAGCAAGCCCGGCCGTAGCAACCTCCGGCCGATACGGGGAGTAAAACAGAGGAATGGAAGAAGTCCTACCCTGTGTTTTTGCTCTCCGCGTGCCCAACCGTTTCAGCCCGTTAGCCCATTCTGAAACGCCACTAGCACACCGCAGAAGCAGACCAGATGATGCTAACGGCGCACGGCCGACTGCCAACGATAACCTGACTATATGGAAAATATAGACATCTGGGGCGGCGTGGAATGCACCTGCCGGCGAGTAGGCGACGCATATTCCGATCAGCTCACGCGTAGTGGCCACCGTGACCGGATTTCAGATCTTGACCGGTTTGCAGAGCTCGGTTTGCGCACCTTGCGCTACCCGGTTTTGTGGGAGCATGTGGCTCCTACCAGCCTAGATCAACTCGATTGGCGCTGGCCCGACGAGCGCCTCGCACGGCTGCAACAGTTGGAGATAGAGCCCATTGTGGGCCTGGTTCATCACGGCAGTGGGCCGCGCTATACCGCCCTCGATCAGCCAAGTTTTGCTACGGGTTTGGCTCGCTATGCCGGCCTAGTGGCCGAACGCTACCCCTGGGTGCGTTACTATACACCCGTCAACGAGCCCCTGACGACTGCCCGCTTTAGTGGCCTCTACGGGATTTGGTACCCACACGGCACCCACGACAACGTATTTGTGCGGCTGCTCTACCATCAGGTACTGGCCACGAAGCTGGCCATGCAGGCCATTCGACGGGTGAACCCGGCGGCGCAGCTTGTGCAGACCGAGGACCTGGGCCAAACGCACCACACCCCCGCTTTGGCTGCGCAGGCTGAGTTTGAAAACCACCGCCGCTGGCTAAGCTTTGATTTGCTCAGCGGCACCGTCACGTCAACGCACCCGCTGTGGTCGTACCTGCTTGGCCACGGCCTGAGCGAAGCGGAGCTGGCTGTTTTTCAGGACTCGCCACTGCCGCCTGATCTACTGGGCATCAACTACTACGCTACCAGTGAGCGGTTTTTGGACGAGCGGGTGGCGCAGTATCCGGGGCACGGCGCCGTGCCGGCTACCGGTAGCCGACCAGAGTACGTAGATGTGGAAGCGGTGCGCGTACCCGATGCCGAGATGCTGGGCCTGGAAGAGCTATTGCGCCAGGCCTGGACGCGCTACCACCTCCCACTGGCCATCACTGAATCGCACCTGGGTTGTACCCGCGAGGAGCAGATGCGCTGGCTTCAGCAAGCCTGGGAAGCCGCTAACCGCCTGCGTCGCACCGGCGTGGATATACGCGGCCTCACGGTATGGTCGCTGCTGGGCGCTTTCGACTGGGACAATCTGCTCACCCACGATGGGGTTTCGTACGAAAGCGGCGTGTTTGACGTGCGCAGAGGGGAGCCCCGACCTACGGCTCTTTTCAAGATGATACGCAACCTCATCCGGCACGGCCACCACCATCACCCCGTCTTGCAAGGGCCAGGATGGTGGCAGCGCCCCAGCCGCTTCTATTCTGCTTCCTGAACTCACTGCTATGGACAACCTTGACATATTACCTGCGATGCAGCCCCTCCTTATTACGGGTGGCAACGGCACGCTGGGCCACGCTTTCCGTTTGATTTGTGAGATTCGGGGGCTGGCAACCATCAGCCTGGGTAGGGATGAGCTGGATATTACGGATGCTGACGCCATTGCAGCAGCTCTGCGACAGTACGAGCCCTGGGCCGTGGTGAATGCGGCCGGCTACGTGCGCGTAAACACCGCCGAAACTGACGCCAAGCAGTGCTACCGCGAAAACACGCTGGGTCCTACCCTGCTGGCACAGGCCTGCGCCGCCCAGCAGGTGCCGCTGCTCACCTTTTCTTCTGATCTGGTGTTCGATGGCAAGCAACGCCGTGCCTACCTCGAACACGACCCCGCCTGCCCCCTCAACGTGTATGGGCACAGCAAGCTGCAAGCCGAGCAGGCTGTGTTGGCGCACCAGCCCAAGGCATTGGTAGTGCGCTCAAGTGCCTTCTTTGGGGCCTGGGACGAGCATAATTTTGTGCACCACGCGCTGACTGCTGCCCGGCTGGGCGAGTCCTTTGCGGCGGCCGACGACGTGGTAGTTTCTCCTACCTACCTGCCCGATCTGGTGAACACTGCTTTGGATTTGCTGCTGGATGAGGAGCACGGCATCTGGCACCTGGCCAACGACGGTACCTGCACCTGGGCCGAGCTGGCTCGTCTGGCTATAGGAACCGCGGGCCTGGATTCGGGCAGCGTGGTGCCCCGACCGGCCGCCTCGTTTGGGTGGGCTGCCACGCGTCCGAATTTCAGCGCCTTGGGCAGCCAGCAGGGGATACTGCTACCCAGTCTGGAAAGCGGCCTGCACCGCTACCTGGCCGACGAGCAGCTGTTGCACGCTGCCAACTCACCGACCTACCTAGTGGCTTAAGACGCTATCTAGTTCCCTACCCTGTTGCGAGCTTACATTGGTTGCAGATCCCCGAATGGCAGTGCTCACGCTCCTACTGTCTATAGCTGGTAGAAGCGTACCTGCCACGTATCACCCTTCCTTTTTATAGAACCCACATTACGCTTCCGCCCACTTGTAGCGGCGCTCTTTCCACTCGATGGGGTGAGGCCAGACGGTATACACCAACACCGCCAACGACATAACCGGTAGGTAGAACTCGTAGAGCAGCAGCACCGGCAGCCGCTCGCGGTGGCCGGCTTGCCGGAGCGTAATAGTTAGAAACAGCGTCTGGCAGCCCACCTTCGCGGCCCATAAGGCCCCGATGACGCTCAGCGGCAATATACCCGGCCAACCAAGTACTATGTAGAACAAAGCGTAGGACCCAAACAACGTGCTTAGCTGCCAGGGTAGGTGCGCGGTGCCTTTCATCCAGCGTTTGCGCTGACGCATCAGGTGCCGCACCGTAGGCTGTGCCACCGACACACCCAGCGCTGTGGGCAACACTAGGTTGCGAAACTGCCACCCTTGCGCTACTACCCGCTCAAACAGTTGTAAGTCTTCGCTAATGCTGAAGGCCAGGGCCTCGTAGCCTCCAATAGATTCGTAGGCGGAGCGGCGTACCAGCATGTTGTTGCCGACGGCCGTTACGGGTACTCCCCAATCGGTAAGCAAGCGAATCAGGCTGAGTCCGAACAGCCAGTCGAGCCCCTGCAAGCGGCCAAACAGCGAGCCACCCGCCGTGGTAATGCCCGTTACGATGCCCACGGCCGGGGTAGCGGCAGCCAGCATGGTGTGCACCCATTCGGGCGAGAGGGCCATATCGGCATCGGTAATCAGAAAGTAATCGGCGGTGGCGGCGCGGCAGAGGTGGGCCAGCACGTTGCTTTTGCCACGGGCAGTACCCAGCCGGTGCCGGATGGGCAGCAGCCGAAACTGGGGCTTGTCGGCAATGAAGCGCCGCACTACCGCTTGTGTATCGTCAGTGGAGGCGTCATCGCCAATCAGGATTTCGAGTAAGTCTGCGGGGTAGTTCAGGGCTGCCAACGCCCGCAGGCACCGCTCAATGGTGGCTTCTTCGTTGCGTGCTGCCACCAGAATACTCACCCGTGGGTAGCGCTTGGGTAGGCGGGAGGTAGGGCGGGGCCACAGCAGTGCTAGCAACACCAGCGCATACAACCCGAAGAATGCGCCGAAGAACAAGGGTGCAAAATCCATAGTTATTCTTTCTCGTCATGCCAGAAGGCTGCTTTCCTACCAGTATGTGGGCCAGGGAGGCTGAGGTTTGCTTCTGCGCTGCTCTTATCAGTGGGTACAAGCGTTGCGGTCATCTTGCTATACGCCTCACCTCTAGCGTGCTACCACCGGAAAAACCCGTAATATGACCCGGATAAATAGGGATTTTACGCTACGTATTTCCCGCGTTGCTTTCCCGTACCGCCACCCTACCCTCCCTGTGCAACGGTCCTACTTGCCCCTACCCTCCGCTTGCTGGCAATCCAAAATGACACGCACGAAAGCCCATCAGCAGCCGATTATCTCCTTGATTTACTAAGGCTACGACCTCTATCCTGTTGCTGAACAATATGCAACCGGCCGTATATGCGCCAGTTTGTTAGCTTTGCCAGATGTCGTCCGTCTTCCAGACCTACTTCCAGCTTGGGTTTTTCCACATCTTCAACCTGCAGGCCTACGACCACCTGGTGTTCCTGCTGGCCTTGTGCGCGCCCTATGTGCTCAGCGACTGGCGGCGGGTAGTGGCGCTGGTCACGAGCTTCACAGTGGGCCACAGCATCACGCTGGCGCTGGCTACCCTGAACGTGGTGCAGTACAACCCGGCGCTGATTGAGAAGCTGATTCCGGTGACAATCCTCATCACCTGTCTCGTAAACATCGTGAAGGCGGGTCGGGCCAATACCCGGCCCATTGTGGCCCCTACCCGGCGCGAGCCGTTGGTACTCACCCTACCCAACTTGCTGGCTGCCAGCTTCGGACTGATTCATGGCCTAGGGTTTTCGAGCTACCTGCGGGAGCTGCTGGGCCAGCAAAGCAAACCGGTGCTGGAGTTGCTTAGCTTCAATTTGGGCGTAGAGATAGGACAATTGCTGATTGTGGGCCTCATTCTGCTGCTGGGTTTTCTGGTGTTGCGCGGCTTCGACGCCGTGCGCCGCGACTGGGTGCTGATCACCAGCGGGGCCGCCTTGGGCATTGCCCTGGTGCTGCTAATAGGGTAGGCACTGTGGCCGTGCAACGCTTGGTAGGTGCCTTCTGTCTTTGCAGGTGCGGCTACGCGTGCTTTTGAGTATATTTGTTTCTCCTCCTTTTTTCTTGTTTTCCTCCTGATTTTCATGCTGAAACACTACTTGCTTCTGACGGCTGGCGTTGCGATGCTGACGGCAACCGCCCCGGCCCTGGCCCAGAGCACTAACTCCGGCACCGACAAGTTTGCGCAGCTCGGCCCGGAGCTGCCGACGCCCAACGAGTACCGCACGGCCAGTGGTGCTCCCGGCCACGCCTACTGGCAGCAGCGCGCCGACTATAATATTAAGGTGAAGCTGGACGACGAGAAGCAGGCCATTACGGGCTCTGAGGATATCACCTACACCAACCTCTCGCCCGACGAGTTGCCCTACCTCTGGGTGCAGCTCGACCAGAACATCATGGACAAAAACTCCATGACCACGGCTACCCAAACCAACCAACTGCAGACCCGGATGCCGTTTCAGGCCATGGACTACATCGAGCGGTCGGAGTTTGACGGTGGGTTTAAGATTGAGTCGGTGAAGCTGAAAGGCGCGGCGCTGAAGCACACCATCAACCACACGATGATGCGCATTGATCTGCCTACTCCCCTCAAGCCCAAGCAGTCGGTGACATTCAGCATTGCCTGGCACTACAACATTAACGACCAGACCAAGATCAGCCAGCGCTCGGGCTACGAGTTCTTCCCCAAAGACGGCAACTACCTCTACGAAATTGCGCAGTTCTACCCCCGCATGGCCGTGTACTCGGACTTTCAGGGCTGGCAGAACAAGCAATTCCTGGGTGCGGGCGAGTTTGCCCTACCCTTCGGCGACTACCGCGTGAGCATCACGGCGCCTTCCGACCACATTGTGGGCTCTACCGGCACGCTGCAAAACCCCAATGAGGTACTCACCAGCACCCAACGCCAGCGCCTCAACAACGCCCAGGGCGCCAGCAAGCCCGTGCTGATTGTGACACAGGCTGAGGCCGAGCAAGCCGAAAAAGGCAAGCCCAAAGGCACCAAAACCTGGACCTACGCCGCCAAAAACGTGCGTGACTTCGCCTGGGCGTCGTCGCGGAAGTTCATTTGGGATGCCATGGGTATCAAGCAAGGCGGCAAGAACGTGCTGTGCATGAGCTACTACCCCAAGGAGGGCAACCCGCTGTGGGGCCAGTACTCCACGGAAGTAGTGGCGCACACCATCAAGACCTACTCCAAGTTTACCATTCCGTACGAGTACCCGGTAGCTATTTCGGTGCACGGCCCGGTGGGCGGCATGGAGTACCCCATGCTGTGCTTCAACGGCGGCCGGCCCGAGGCCGACGGCACGTACTCGGCGGAGCGGAAATACGGGATGATTTCGGTGATTATCCACGAGGTAGGGCACAACTTCTTCCCGATGATTGTGAACAGCGACGAGCGCCAGTGGACGTGGATGGACGAAGGCCTGAACACCTTTGTGCAGTACCTCACCGAGCAGGAGTGGGAGCGTAACTACCCCTCGCGCCGCGGCGAGCCCCGCAACATGGTGGACTACATGAAGTCGTCGCCGAGCGTGCAGACGCCGATTATGTCAAATTCGGAGTCAGTGTTGCAGCTTGGCAACAACGCCTACGGCAAGCCCGCTACCGCCCTGAATGTGCTGCGTGAAACCGTGATGGGCCGCGAGCTGTTCGACTACGCCTTTAAGCAGTACGCTACCCGTTGGGCCTACAAGCACCCCGAGCCCGCCGACTTCTTCCGCACGATGGAAGACGCTTCGGCCGTGGACCTTGACTGGTTCTGGCGTGGTTGGTTCTACACCAACGACCACACCGACCTCAGCATTGAAGGCGTGAAGTCGTACACCGTAGACTCGAAGAACCCCGAGGTAGAAAACGCCCTGAAGCGCCAGCAGATCAACACCGCGCCGAAGAGTATTTCGGACATGCGCAACCTCCAGGATATTCCGAAGACGCTGGTAGACAAGAAGCCGGAGTTGAAGGACTTCTACAACAACTACGACCCGCTGAACACCACCGCCGCCGACAAGCAGCGCTACCAGCAGTATGTGAAAACCCTGAAGCCTGAGCAGCAGCAACGCCTCAGCCAGGGCCTGCACTTCTATGAGGTAGACCTGAAAAACCTGGGCGGCCTGGTGATGCCCGTGATTGTGGAAATGACCTACGCCGACGGCAAGAAGGAAGTGGTGAACATTCCGGCCGAAATCTGGCGCAAAAACAACGAGCACGTTACCAAGGTATTCGTAACCGAAAAGCCCGTAACGGCCTTCGTGCTGGACCCCTACCAGCAAACCGCCGATACCGACCTTTCGAACAACGCCTACCCCCGCCAGGTAGCGCCCTCGCGCTTTGAGCTGTTTGAGTACCAGCAGCGCCAGCAGCAGAACCCCATGCAGCAGCAAGTATCGATGCAGCAGAAGGAAGACAAGCCGACAAACACAAGCGCCGGCGGCACGAACTAGGTTTTATTTCTCGTATTTTCAAACAGCCGGGCACAAACTGTCCGGCTGTTTGCTTTTATTTAATGAGTGCATCCTTCAATATTTCTACAATGGCGCAAAAAACTGCTATGAAAGCCCAAAGATTATGTATATTATCTACGCTAATATTCTTTCTATTATTTAGCTATAGCTGCCAACGAAAATCTGTTCAGGTTATATCAGGAACAATATTAGGTTGGACCTGTGAACACGGGCTTATTATCGAAGTAGATCCTAAATACCCTATAGGCAAACGATTAAGCATACGTAGAGACTATCTTCCCTCGCAATTCGCTATTGAAGGACAAAATGCTATTGCAGCAGCAAACGAAACCCGCTTTGGTAATAAAAAAGGAGAGAAAATATATTTTCGCTATTATCCTGTTGATAGTACAATGGCTAGAGTATGTCCTGGTTGGCACTCAGACACGACCAAATTATTTTATGTAGATATTGACGTCATTAATCATAATAGCAAAAACTAATTAGTAGTCAGCAACGCAATAAAAATATATTTTACCTGCGTCCTCTTGCTTCCGGTGATGTTCTCAGTAGGCTAGTAGTTCACGTAGCTTTCGGTGAAGCGACCATCCGCGTACAGGTCCAGCACGCCGTAGCCGGGCGCGGTTTCCCGCAGGTTGCCTTTCCACCACGCCCCGCTTACCGCGCCGTTGCACAGGTAGGTAACGTTGTTGTACACCACTTTGTCGCGCAGGTGCAGGTGCCCGCTCAGGCAGAGCTTCACGTTGGGGTGTTGGTAGAACAGGTTGATAATCTTGGCTGTATCCGTGTGCATATCGCCGCCGAGCATCTCCCAGCGGTTCACCACATTGTCCTGAATCATCAGCACCGCCGTCAGGATGGGAATGTGCGACATCACCAGCACGGGCGTGGTGGCGGGGGTAGTGCGCAGCTCATTTTCGAGCCACGCAAACTGCTCATCGCCCAGCTTGCCAATGTACCAGGTAGCATCTACATCCAGATGCACGCTGTCCAGCACAATAAACTTCCAGCCGCCGCGGCTGAAGCTGTAGTAGGGTTTTGCCAGCTCCAGCTGCTGCATTGCATACTGCTTGCCGTAGGTCGCCTGTCCTTTGGTGTTCTCGTGCCACCAGATGTCGTGGTTTCCCAGGCAGTAGACCATAGGCAGGCTGCACTCGGCCTTGAGCACGGATTTCATCAGCTTCCATTGGTCATCGATTGAACTGAGGTTTTCCTTGTTCATATCAAACACCACGTCGCCGCCATTCATGATAAGCTGCACCTTGGGCGTTTGCTGCTGCACATGGTGTAGGCACCGTGCAAATTTGGCCGGTGCTCCCAGGTCGTTTTTCAGGTGAATATCGGTGAGATGCGCAATGCGCAAAACCGGCTGCTCTGCTGGTGCTGCCGCGCCCACGTGTACCGCTGGGGCCGCTAGTAGGCCGCCCAGGTTTTTTAGTGCTGCTCTTCGTCTCACGGTAGGAAGATGAACTATTGACTTGTTTCCGTTAGCAAGGTACAGGGTACTACAACTCGGCATCCATACGACAGACTGCCTCATCGAACCACCCTTGTCGTAAAGATTAGCTTCTCGTTCGAATAGATTGCTGGGTGTCTCCCCTACGAAGGCGAGCAGCCAGGGCCGCATGCTGTCTACCCTCTGGCTACTGCGGCTTTTACTACCCTTGCAGCAGCTTCACTACTAGCACGTTAGAAAATCAGACAACCAGCAACACAGCAGATTACGTTCTTACTGGCAAGCACTTCCTTAACAAAATCACAACCTCATGGGACTACTCGACGGCCTACTTGGCAACGCTTCTGAAAAAGACGCACAGGAACTACAGCAGCAACTCAACCGCATCCTGGCTTCCGGCGAGCGAATTGAGCACGCCTACGCCATCATCCGCGACCAGCTTATCTTCACCAACAAGCGGCTGATACTGGTAGACAAGCAAGGCATGACGGGCAAGAAACAGGAGTTTCTAAGCGTACCCTACCGCAGCATCGAGCGGTTTTCGATGGAAACTGTGGGCCATTTCGACCTCGAATCGGAGCTACACATTTGGGTGCGCGGGCAGGCTGACCCCATCCGCAAAACCTTCCGCAACGACAAGAGCGTGTACGATATCTACCGCGCGCTGGCAGAGCACGCGTTGTAAGTTGCTTGTAGTAAAGCATTAAAATAAACAGAACGTCATTTCGACCACTGGTCGAAATGACGTTCTGTTTAGTAGTCCTATCTACCTATTCTGCTGCCTATCTCTTACCACACATACGTACCCACAGAGCCTCCGTCCAGAGTCACTTGTAAGTCGTTGCCGCGGTATTTCACGACAAAGGTTTGGGGGTTGCTGCTGGTATTCAGCACAATCAACACTTTTTGACCACTCGGGTTTTTGAAGCCCACATTGGGTAGGTTGCTGGGCACGCTGGTGTTGATGCGCACCGAGCCAGGCCGCACAAACTTAGCCGCCTGCGCAATGATGTAGTAGGCGGTATTGCGCGTCACAGCGTTTCCGCTAATGGTGACGGCCGGCAGGCAGGTGGTGCAGCCGCCGGGCGTATGCGGGCCGTTGCTGGGGTCGGCGGCCAGGTTCCACTCCAACACATTGCGCGACCAGTTCCGCGTGGCCCCGATAATCATATTGTTGGTGTGCCAGTTCAGGTCACCAGCGAAGTTGCCGGGGGCACCCACCCATTGCTCGGTGAAGTAGACGTTCTTATCGGGGTAGGCATTGTGCACCGCCGACAGCGCCTCAATACTGCCCGCGTAGAGGTGAAACGCCGACCCATCGACATACTGCCGGGCCTGGGCATCGGCCAGCACGGTCAGGGGGTAGTCGGTGCGGTCGGTGTTGTGGTCGTAGAGGATGATTTTGGTGGTTAGCCCCGCTGATTTCAGCGCTGGCCCGATGCTTTGCTTGATGAACGTAGTCTGCTCTGCGGCCGTCATCATCATACTGGGGTTGTTATCAGGGTTCAGGGGTTCGTTTTGCAGCGTAATGGCATCAATAGTCACACCCTCGGCCTTCATGCCCTGGATATACTTCACGAAGTACTGTGCGTAGGCGTCGTAGAACTCCGGTTTCAGGGAGCCGCCTTTGCTGTTGCCGTTGGTTTTCATCCAGGTAGGCGGCGACCAAGGAGAGCCCAGGATTTTGATGCTGGGGTTGATGGCCAGAATCTCTTTCAGCACCGGCAGCAAGTACTGGCGGTCGGGGTCGAGGCTGAACTTGGTGAGTTGCGGATCGGTTTGGCCGGCCGGCAGGTCGTCGTAGCTGAACACTTGCGCATCCAGGTCCGACGCGCCAATACTTATGCGTAGATAGCTGGTACCGATGTTGTTGGCATCGGCGGCAAACAACTCCTTCAATAACGCTGCCCGCTCGGTGGCGCCCATCTGGTGCAGCACGTAGGCGCTGCCGCCCGTGAGCGTAAAGCCAAAGCCGTCGATGCTCTGATAGGTTTGCGTAGTATCTACCGTGATGGTGGGTAGGGTGTTGTTGGCAGCTGGCGCGGCAAAGTTCAGCGTCAGAGGCTGCTTCTGAAATAAGGCGGTTTTATTGGCCGTGGTGAGCCACAGCGCCACCTGCGACGAGCCGGTGGGCGAGGTAGGCGTTGGGGGCGTGGGCTGAGCACCATCGCCCCCGTTATCAGAGCAGCCGCTTAGCCCTACCCCGGCCACCAGTACCATTGCCCAGAAGGCATTATTCATTAGTGAGCATGTCATATAGAGTTGGAATAGCAATGAATATAGGGGAGGCTTGCACCTCCCCTACCCTCTGGTTTATGGATACCGCCCATTAGCTTACCACACATAAGTACCAGCCGCGCCGGCCGCGAGCGTCGCGGTTACCGTTTTGTCGTGGTAGCGAATGCCAAACGTTTGCGACGTTTTCTGGTCGTTCTGCACCAGTAACACGGTTTGCCCCGCAGGCGTGCGAAACGCTACGTTCGGCAGCGTGCCTTCGGCCGTGGAGGCAATGCGCACCGAGCCCGGTCGCACAAACTTGCTACCGTGTGCAATGGTATAGTAGGCCACGTTTCGTTGCACCTGATTGCCATTTATGGTGATGGCGCCCAGGCACTCGGTGCAGCCGCCGGGCGTGTGCGGGTTCTGCTCAGGGTCGGCGGCTAGGTTCCACTCCAGCACCGTTTTGGCCCAGTTTCGGGTAGCCCCAATCATCAGCGTTTTCACGTGCCAGCCCAGGTTACCCTCAAACTTAGACTTCGATCCTACCCATTGCTCGGTGAAATACACGTTTTTATCGGGGTAGGCGTCGTGCACCTTCGACAGCGCGTCGATGGGGCCAGCGTAGAGGTGGAAGGCCGAGCCATCGACGTACTTGCGCGCCTCGGGGTCGTTGAGAATGGTGAGGGGATAGTCAGGGCGGTCGGCGTTGTGGTCGTAGGTGATAATCTTCGTGTCGATTTTCGAGGCTGCGAAAGCTGGTCCCAGGCTTTTCTTGATAAACTCGGCCTGTTGCTCAGCCAGCATCAGCAGGCTGGGGTTGTTGCCGGGGTGCAGAGGTTCGTTCTGCACCGTGATAGCATCAATTCGGATTCCTTCGGCTTTCATTCCCTGCACGTACTTCACGAAGTACTGCGCGTAGGCATCGTAAAACTCCGGTTTCAGGGAACCGCCTTTGCTGTTGCCGTTGGTCTTCATCCAGGTAGGCGGCGACCAGGGCGAGCCTAGGATTTTGATGCTGGGGTTGATGGCCAGAATCTCCTTCAGCACCGGAATCAGGTCCCGGCGGTCGGGCGCGAGGCTGAACTTGGCGAGTTGCGGGTCAGTCTGGCCTTCGGGCACGTCGTCATAGCTAAATACTACCGGATCGAGGTCCGATGCGCCAATGCTCACGCGTAGGTAGCTTACGCCAATGCTGCCAGCCGCGTCGGGCGCGAACAACTCTTTGAGTAGGGCGGTTCGCTCGGCCTGGCCCATCTGGTGCAGCAGGGTAGCGCTACCACCCGTGAGGCAGTAACCAAACCCGTCGATGGTCTGAAATTTCTGGCTGTCGTCTACTTCAATGGTGGCAGGGGTAGCGCTGGCCGCAGCCGCGAATTTCAACGCCGTGGGCTGACGCTGAAACAGCAAGGTTTGGTCGGGGGTGGTAATCCATTGCGTGACGTCCGCACTTTTGCTGGTGCCCGCCATGGGCTGCTGGCAACTGGTAGCGCCCGTCAACAACGCCCCGCACAACGCTAGCGGCAACCATGCCTTTCGAAAATTGGTTTGCATACAGTAGGTAGGAAAGTGGGAAACAGAACAAAAAAGAGCCGGCCCGCGCCCCTAACATTGCGGAACCGGCTCTCTATCACGCCACTGGAAAAGTGTATACCTAGCGGACGTGAAAGCCTTGGCTATATCAGAGAATTTAGTACCCCGGATTCTGCTGTAGTTGTGCGTTGTTGTTAATCTCAGCCTGAGGCAGAGGGAACAGCAAATAGTTGGCATCAGGACGGTTGAGGCGTTGCTGGATAATATCCAGTGCTGTCACAGCATGAGCCCCAGCTTCTGCCTGGTTGTGGCGGGCATAACGCAGCAGGTCGTACCACCGCTCCCCCTCGAAAGCAAGTTCCAGACGACGCTGCCGGTCAATTTCATCCCGCATAGCCTTTTTGCTGGCGTACTGCGGCGAAGCAGGCGTGAGAGCCGCTAAGCCCGCACGAGTACGCACAAGATTCAACTTTTCCAACACATCGGCCGAGGGCCCTGCTTGTTCGTTGGCGGCTTCCGCGTACATCAACAATACATCCGCGTAGCGCAAGATATACGTATTGTCGGGGCTGTTGAAAGCGTTTGGTGCACCGGGCCACTTGTATACAAAGGGTCCACGGTCGTTGGCACTGCTGCTGGTTCCATTCACGAAACTAGCGTAATCGAGACCCGCATTGGTACGGCCGATTAGCGTCCACCGACGGTCACGGTTCGGACGGAGCTGGCCGTTGGTATAAGAAGCCGTGTCAGCATACTGTAGTAATTCCGCCGTTGGGATGTTGAACTTAGGGAAGGAATACGTAGCGGGTGGCGATGGTAGTAGCAGGTCAGGCAAGATGTTGTTGCCATCAGCGTTTCCCTGGTTCTGAACTTCCAGAATTGTTTCAGGCGCTTTATTCTCAGCAGGGAACAGCCCTTTAAAGCTTGTCAACAGGGAATACTTACCAGTGCTGATGACCTTGTTGGCCGCCGTTACGGCTGGTCCCCATTGCCGTTGCGTTAGGTACACTTTGGCCAATAGCGAGTTCACAGCCCCATTGGTTACCCGATTTGCATTGACAGCAGGCACTAAGCCATCGGCTGCCGTCAGGTCGGCCACAATCTGGGTATACACTGCCTCAACGGTTGCTCGGGGTAGGGCCACCACCGACTGCTCGCCGCTTTCGGTTGGGTCTAAGCGCAGCGGCACACCGCCATACAGCTTCACCAGATTGTAGTAGTGCAAAGCTCGCAGGAAATAAGCCTCCCCTAGAATCTGCTTTCGGCGCGCCTCATCCATCGTGATGGTAGGTACATACTTGATAACCGCATTGGCGCGGTTGATACCCAGATAGGAGTCGCGCCAGATGTTGTACACCTGGCTGGTAGTAGGCGTCCAGGAAATACGGTCCAGCGATGCTACGTCGCCGTTGTTGCTGTTGCAGTTGTCGGAAGGCATTTCGCCTACCGTAATCAAATCCTGACTGTACAGGCCAGTACCTTGCAGGGCGTCATAGGCAGCCGTCAGACCAGCTTCAGCGTCATCGGCGCTCTGAAAAAAGTTTTCCGGCGAGATAGATGGCAGTGGTGGCTTGTCCAGAATATCACAGCTACCAAGCAGCACCAGGGCAAAAACGGGGATGAATATCTTTTTCATGGGTAGAATGAAACTCAGATTAGAAATTGGCATTCAAGCCTACCGTGTAGGTACGTGCCTGTGGATACACGCCAAAGTCGCGACCGATGCTAGTCGATGAGAATGGATCCGCGCTTACTTCTGGGTCATAGCCCGAGTAGTCGGTCCAGGTCAGCAGGTTCTGACCGCTCACGTACACGCGCAGGCTGCTGATACGGGCTTTATTGATGATGCTGGTAGGTAGGGTATAGCCCAGCGTCAGGTTTTTGAGGCGCACGTAGCTGCCATCTTCAATCCAACGGTTGGAGAAACGGCCGTTGTTATTCGGGTCGTTGAAGACCGCTCGCGGAATAGAGGTATTTGTGTTGTTGGGAGTCCAACGGTCCAGCACCGTTGTCAACTGGTTCACCGGCCCTGTTAGGGACTCCAATGCCTGACGGTTGGCATTGTAGATATCGTTGCCGAAACTACCCTGGAAGAACACGCTCAGATCAATTCCTTTGAAGCTGAAGGTGTTGGTAACACCGGCAATGGCTTTCGGGTTAGGATTGCCAATGATGGTGCGGTCATCGTTGTTGATAACCCCGTCGCCATTAATATCTACAAAACGAATATCGCCCGGCTGTGGGTTGTTTGGCTGGCTAGGCGCACTGCTAATCTCGTCCTGCGTCTGGAAAATACCTTGCGTCCTGAAGCCATAGAAAGAACCTAGCGGCTTGCCTTTCTGCGAAATGGTGTTGTCGTAGATAATAGTCCGATCCACTGACTCGCCTTCGTCGTTCACCAACGTACCCAGGTCTACTATTCTATTGCGATTCAGCGACACGTTTAAGTTAGTCGACCACGTGAAGCCGCCATTCTGCCCTTGCACGTTAGCCGTGTTCAGCGCAAACTCAAGTCCTTTGTTTTCCACCGAGCCTACGTTCTGCACAATGTCTAGCACCTGAGCACCTGTGCTCGGCGCAAGAGGCACGCTCAGCAATAGGTCTTTCGAGCGCTTCAAGTATGCATCCACTGTCAGCGTAAGGCGGTCATTGAACATGCCGAAATCCAGACCCAGATCGTATTGTTTGGAAGTTTCCCATTTCAACGAACGGTTACCGATCCGGTCGGGGCGGATCCCCCCTTGCACAGTACCATTATTGCCCGTATAGTTGGCTCCTACCACATAGGAGCTAAAGCGCTGGTAGGTATAGCCCAAGTCCTGGTTGCCATTGCTACCAAAGCTACCCCGCAGCTTCAAATCTGAAACTCTGCTGTTCTGTGGGAAGAAGCTTTCCTTGGAAATACGCCAGCCCAGGGCCACAGCCGGAAAATAGCCATAGTACGCGTCGAAACGGCTGGTGCCATCCTGGCGCAAGCTCAGGGTAGCCAGGTAGCGGTCTTCGTAGCTATAAATAGCACGCGCGAAGAGACTGGTTAGGCCCCATTCTTCTTCGTAGCTGCTCGTGCCCAGGCGCTCCGTACCGGCCGATAGGTAGGGCACGGCATTGGAAGCATACCCCCGCACAGAGGCATTAGAAGCGAAGCGATTCGACGCTTGCACCGACTGCCCTACCAGCAGTTGCAGGCTGTGCTTGTCGCCAATGTTTGGGTTGTAGGTGACCGTGTTTTCCCACAGCCAGATATTTTGCAGCGTTGTGCCCGTACGGCCGCTACCGCGGGTAGAAGCATCAGCGCGCGAAGTACCAGGATAATTGCGGGTGATAAATTCGTTCTCCAGCTGGGTACGGAAGTCGATGCCAATGGAGGAACGGAATTGTAAGTTTTTCAGGATGTTGTATTCCCCAAACAGGTTTCCAATCACCTGATAGCTCAGCGACCGGTTGCTAGTTTCCAGCAGGTTTCCTACCGGGTTATCCGACAAGGAGAAAGGGTTCACCCCGTATACACCGTTGGCATCTCGCACAGGAACAGTTGGAATTTGCGCCAACGCCCCCAGCACAGTACCTGAGTTCCCTAATCCCTGTTCGCTGCGTACGCTACCGTTAGTGTTCGTCCGGCTCAGGTTTAAATTGGTTCCTACCCGAAACTTCTCACCCGCTTTTTGGTCAAAGTTCAGTTTGAAGTTGAAGCGGTCGAAGCCCGAATTCAGAATGATACCATCCTGTTTGAAGTAGCCGCCCCCTACATAATAGTGCGTTTTGTCGGTACCACCGCTCACATTCAACTGATAGTTTTGAATAGCAGCGGTACGGTATACTTCATCCTGCCAATCCGTATCGTAGGGTGGCAGGTTGTTTAGGTCTGGATAGCCAATGGCCGCGCCGGCGTTGGCCTGCGACTCGTTGTAGTACTCTGCAAACTGCCGGGAATTCAGTACATCCAGCTTTTTGCGCAGGCTTTGCACCCCATAATACGCATTGAAGCCTACTTGCGGCTTGCCGGAGCGGCCACGCTTTGTTGTGATAACTACTACACCGTTGGAAGCACGCACCCCGTAAATAGCGGCAGCAGCACCGTCCTTCAGTACGTCAATCGACTCGATATCTGCTGGGTTGATAGCATTTAGCGGGTTAGGCTTCTGATTACCCACGCTCAACTCCCGATCGTAGGTAGGCAGCACAGGCACACCATCAATTACATACAGCGGCGAATTGCTGCTATTAAGCGAGCTGTTGCCGCGAATCCGCACGTTGATACCTGCGCCCGGAGCACCGGTTGGTGCTGTTACCTGCACGCCAGGTGCCTGGCCTTGCAGTGCCTGATCGAAGCCAGCTACTTTCTGCCGCTCAATCTGCTGGGCACCTACTGAGGAAACCGCAGTCGTCAACTCTTGGCGTGCTAAGGTACCGTAGCCTACTACCACTACCTCGCCCAGTGCCTTGGTATCCTCTACCAATGTCACGTTGAGAGCGGTAGTAGCACCCGCCACAGGCACCTCTTGGCGCACATAGCCCACATAGCTGAATACCAGTGTGCTACCTTCTGGCACTGTTAAAGAAAACCTGCCCTCAACATCGGTCGAAGCGCCGTTGGCTGTGCCCTTCACGACTACCGTTACACCGGGTAGTCCCTCGCCATTGGCCTGCGTTACCCGTCCGGAAACCGTTACATCTGCTACGGAAACGTTTGCAGAATTTGCAGAAGAAACCGTGCCCGAATTTTCTACAACCAAGTAATAATCGGCCCGCAACTTCTTGAACGTCAAGGCAGCCTGCGGCAATACCTCGGCCATCTTAGCATCCAGCGTGGCGCCGTCGGCACGGGCAGGCACGCGTTTATTACGTACTAACTCGCTCTCGTAAAAGATGGTAACGTTGTATTCTTTTTCCCACCGACCAAGCAGGTCTTTTAGCGCTACCGTTTCGGCGCGGGAAGCAGTGCGCTGATTGGAGTAGTTGGTGGCCAGCAGCTGGGTGGGGGCAGCCAGCACATCCGGGGTAGGGACCAGCAGCGCGCACACTGCCGTCGCGGAGGCCGTACGGACGACTCGGCCGCACAGTCGGGTAGTAAATGGGGTCATAAGCTAGGTTTGGGGGAATTATGATCCGAGAAAATGAGGCGATTCTGCTGGCGCTGAATCGTTAGGTGAAATGTCTCTTCTAAGGCCTGCAACAACACATCCAGCTCGCCAATAGGCACAGTACCGGTAATGCGGCGGTTCTGTAACTCGGGTGTTGCAAGAACTACTTCCACGCCGTAAGTGTCGTGCAGACGGGTGGCCAGCTCAGCAATGGTAGTTTCATCGAATACTAGCTTGCCATCTTTCCAAGAAGTATAGGGCGCAGCAGCCACCGTCGTTTTACGCACGGCAGCCTCGGGCTGCCGGCTGTTCATCTCCACTAGTTCACCGGGTTGCATTACCAAATCGGGGCGGTGGTCGGCGGCCTTAAACTTGAGTTGCACCTTGCCTGATACCAGCATCACGCGAGCCTGCTCCTGGCGTCGGTACACGGCAAACTTGGTCCCTAGCACTTCCACCTGCATACCATCTGGGGTGTGCACAATGAAGTGTTCATCACTAGGTAGGTGGCGTACCGAAAAGTACGCTTCGCCATCTAGCCACACCTCCCGCGGCTGGCCAGTGGCCCAGGCTTGGGGGTAGCGCAAGGTGGAATGGCCGTTCAACGTCACCTCCGTACCATCGGATAAATGCAGGGTACGTTTCTGGCCGTAGTCGGTGGTTTCGGTGTGGGCAACGGCTGCTACCGGTGCAGTGGGCGGCGTACCATACTGCCACCATAAACCGCCTACGGCCAGCCCGCCAATTACAGCGGCGGCGGCCCAGGGCTGCCAACGCCAGGCAGCGGTACGCCCCATTTGCTGGTGCAGTGAGGTCAGCAGCGCCTCATAGTTGGGTTCATCAGGTAGGGCAGCAGCGGTTGGCGTTTCCAGCGTGTGCCAGTGCGCACGCATCCACTGCTCTGCTATAAGCTGATTGGTGGGCTCGGTTAGCCAAGCTCGTACCACCGCCGCTTCAGTTGGCGTGGCCTGATCGTGTACATAGCGGTTGAAGAGTTCCTGCGTAACAAGTGGCAGCATAGGTTAGCAGAGTAAAGCGGCTGGATATAGGTACTACACCCCAGCGGCTCAACACCCTGACTGCGCCCGCAGAAAAAAATCAAAAAGAGTTGATCGAAATCAATAACGGCAAAACTATCAATACGTTACCATGCAATTTAAAATAGAGTCGCAGAAATTTAAGGGCTTGCGCCATCTGCGTTTCCACTGTTTTCACCGATATGTTCAGCTCACGCGCAATTTCGGGATACGATAGACCTTGTTGCCGGCTAAGGGTAAAAATGCGACGGCGTTTGGGCGGTAGCTTGGCTAGCGCAGCCAGATACACCGTTTCCAACTCGGCATACTCCACATCTTTTTCCATGTTGCCTTCTGTGGGCGGCACATGGCGCAAAAAATCCTGGTAGGCAACCTGATGCTGCACGTGGCGCAACTGGTTTAAAATCAGATGATGCGCTGTGGTAAAAAGATAGCCTTTCAATGGTACGTCGTCGCGCAATTCATGACGCTTTTCCCATATTTTCAAAAAGCACTCCTGCACAATTTCCTCTGCTGCTGCTCTAGTTTTCAGGTAACTATAAGCAAACCGGTACACGCGCGGACTGTAGTGTCGAAACAGCGCGTCGAATGCTCGGCCGTCGTCGTGGCGTAAACGGCTCAGCCAAGCAATATCCGGAAAATCCAGTACAGCTTTCAAAGAAGACAATAAAGAGAAGCGAAGGCTAAATGTACTTAAAAGTAGTTTCTTACTGGTTTAAGTAAGAAAGCTAAGAGTTGTTTTCGTTTTCCTGCCTCGCAGTGGAATTTCTTACCGGATAGAATCTTATGCCCACAAAATCTGCAAGATGCAGCCGTGCAGATACTGCATATCAATCGTACTGTTGCCATACACCACGCACTACCCGTATTGCCGGTATAGGTACCGCGTTTGACGGAAGCATTTGCACATAGCCGGTACAATAGCTTGCTGCTGCACTATAGCTAACTTCAGTTCTTGACTTCCGTGTTACTTTACCCTTGCACTGGCTCCTGCAAAGCCGGCGGGGTAGGATTATACTGCGGCGTGGCGTTCAAGTGCTCGGCTGCCGACTGCCCGCTGTGCTTTTTATAATCGCGCCGTTTGTAAGGCCGAATAATCAGGCGCAGCGCCTTATCGGAGCTGAAATAGCTGATGGCCCAGCTGATGAGCGTTACGACCTTGTTGCGGAAGCCGATGAGCGTCATCAAGTGCACAAACAGCCACGTCAGCCACCCGAAAAAGCCTCCGAAGTGTATGTCCTTGGGCAAATCGACTACTGCCCGGTTGCGGCCCACAATGGCCATGGTGCCCTTGTTGGTGTAGTCAAAAGGCTTGAGCGATTCCTTTTTCAGGATACGGCCCAGATTGGCAGCCAACTGTTCGGCTTGCTGAATGGCTACTGGCGCCAGCATGGGGTAGCCTTTGGGCATAGCGTCGGTCACCATGTTGGCCACGTCGCCGATGGCGTAAATATTCGTGGTGCCCGTCACTAGGTTATGATGGTCCACGTTGAGGCGCTTGTTGCGGGTGATCTGCTGCTCCGAGAAGCCGGGTAGGGCTGCTCCATTCACACCGGCGGCCCAAATCAGGTTTTCCGTTCGAATGAAATCCGTATCAGAAATGTAGGCTTTGCCATCCTCAAAGCGCTTGGCTGAGGTATTGAGCCGAATATGGACTCCCATCTCGTCCAAGTACTTGTGCGCCGTTTGCTGTGCTTCCTTCGACATGGGCCCCAACACGGCCCCGCCGGCCTCAATGAGGTAGATTTCCATCTGCTTCAGGTCCAGCTCGGGGTAGTCCTGGGGTAGCACGTCTTTGCGCATCTCGGCCAGCGAACCGGCAATTTCCACGCCCGTGGGGCCGCCACCCACAATCACCACATTCAGCAGCGCCTGCCGCTTGGCGGGGTTGGCTTCCAGCACCGCCCGCTCGAAATTTTGAAATAGAAAGCTGCGCAGATTCAGGGCATTCGGCACACTCTTGATCTGCATTCCGTTCTTCTCAATGGTTTCAAGCCCAAAGAAGTTGGTGACCGAGCCCGTAGCCAATACCAGGTAGTCGTAGCTGATTTCCCCAATGTCGGTTACGATGGTATTGCGGTCTGGCTCCACGCGCTGCACATCGGCCAGGCGGTAGAAGAAGTTCTCCTGGCCTGCAAAAATCTTGCGGATGGGGTAGGCAATACTGTCGGCTTCTAGGGCGCCGGTAGCCACTTGGTAGAGCAGCGGCTGAAAATTATGGTAGTTGTTGCGGTCCACTACTACTACCTGTAGGGGCTGGTCGGCTAGCTCTTTGGCCAAGCGCAGCCCCCCAAAACCACATCCCACAATTACAACGCGCGGGAGCGGGGAGGTAGGCAAATTCGTATCCATGCGGTAAAGTATAAGGGCGCGTGGTACGCTCCCATCGTTGCGAAATTCGGTTGTGCCGGCCGGGGCAGCCAGGCATCAACTCGCTGGTACGCAACTTTAAAAATTTGGACGATGCTTCGCTTAAAAAACAGTGTATCTAGACCAAACTATCCAACACGCTATAAGCCAGAACGCCGTTCCTCTCAGCGGAAGGAACGGCGTTCTGGCTTATGCTAACAGCGTTTGATTATCTAATAATCGTCGCCGGCCTTTTTCTTGAACTCCCCGGCTTTTATCTGATTGATGAGTTGCAACCAGCTGAAGGGGTTTAGCAGGGGGTTATTGGTGTAGGGGGTAGCGCCTTGGCCCATACGCCGTTGCTGGTCGTATTGCTGCATCTGCATAGTTTGGCGGTAGTTGGCCATGCTAGAGGTGGGTAGAGCGATGAACAGTCGGCGCATCACCTCAGGACTAAGGTTGGCCGCGGCCGAAGAGCCCTTCTCATCGGGTAGGCGCAGGGCCAGAAAGGCTTCCTTAAATGCCTTTTCGGTGGCGTACGGAAAGATCCGCACCTCCGGGAGTATGGTAGCGTCTTCCCGCAACTGAATAATAATGGAATAGCTCTGCCGTGGGTAATCGGGTGGGACCACAACCCATTGGTTGCCGTAGCCCAGCGCCCGAACCACGATGCTGTCGCCGGCCAGCACAGGCAGCGAGAAGTAGCCGTACTCGTTGGTGAGGGTGCCCCGTCCGGCTTTGGGCACAAATACAGCCGCTCCTGGCACGCCCAGAAGCGAGTCGCCGGTGGCGATGATGCCGGAAAACTGCACTACCGGCCGCTTGCCCTGGGCCTGCGCGGCAGATCCTGCCAACAGCAAGAGCAACAACGTGATTACCCCGGCAAAAGCAGTACGAAAAGAGGAGGAAACAGACATAGAATGAATTACAGACTACAAGTATACGGCAGATTGAAAGGTAGGCGCCCGGATTGACGTAAATTTGTCGTACCGCTCCTTACCTCCTTCCTTCCAATTCAAACAAAAGATGCGCCTAAAACACTTCACCGTTGCATTAGGGTTGCCCATTTTTAAAGCATTCGGCGACGAAAGTCGGCTGCGTATCCTTCATCTGCTGTGGCGCAACCAGGAAATGTGCATTTCTGACCTGGAACAGGTGTTGGACTTCACCCAAACCAAAACCTCCCGCCAATTATTGTATCTGAAAAACGCGGGCATGGTCAACTTCCGCCGTCTCGATAATTGGGTATTCTATTATATAAAAGACGAGGTAGGCGACGTGGTGCAGCAGTTGCTGGGCTACCTAGAGCGCGACGCCCAGCTGCGCCACGACCAGGAAACCTACCAAACGCTATGGTCGAACCGAGAGCTGGCCGCGTACAAGCTGCAAAACCGCCGCTGGAAAGGTGAAGCCGAGGTGAAATAGTGAGATGATGCGTGATGAAATGGTGAGTTTTCGTTTTCGCCTCATTATCCGTTACGTCAACTTATCCGGCGTGCTGGTCGTTTGAATCTCACAACTTCACCACTCACAATTTCACCACCTCGTGTACGCCTATCATATTTTCGTTTGCACCAACCAGAAAAGCGGCGTTGGCGATGACGTAGCCAAGACGTTCAAAAAAGAACTGAAAAAGCAGGACCTCAAAAAACTGCTTAGCGCTGGTAAAAAACGCAAAAACCGCGTGCAAACCACCGGCTGCCTCGACGTGTGCAAGCACTGCAAAAAAGGCAACGGCGCGGCCGTGGTGTTCTACCCCGAGAACATCTGGTATGGCGACGTGCTCCCCAAAGACGTGGCCGACATTGTAGCCGAGCACTTAGGCGAGGGCCGGCCCGTGCAGCGCCTGCGGTTAGAGTAGTTCTCTCCCGTACACGCACTTTCTGCTATTCATTCTTAACTGTCTACCCCAACTTGAAAACGTATCGCCACCTGTTTTTCGACCTCGACCATACGCTTTGGGATTTCGAAACGAACTCCGAAGAGGTACTTCGGTTTCAGTACGACGACCACCGGCTGGCGCGCTATGGCTTCACGGTAGAGCAGTTTATGACGTATTACAGCGAAGTGAACCATGCGCTGTGGCGCCTCTACCAAGGCAATAAGATCACGCAGCAGCAGTTGCGCACCACCCGCTTTGCGCGCACTCTCACTAAGCTGGGCGTGCCCGAGGACGAACTGCCGGCTGATATGTCGGATCAATACACCTCCCTCCTACCCCACAAAACGGCTGTTTTCCCCTATACCTTCGAGGTGTTGGACTACCTAAAAGACAAAGGCTATGCGCTGCACTTGCTGACCAATGGTTTCCGGGAAATTCAACACGTGAAGCTGAGCGCCGCCCGCCTGACAGATTATTTTCGGGAGGTTATTACCTCCGAGTGCAGTGGCTGCCTAAAGCCCGACGGCCGTATGTACCAGCACGCCCTGGACCGCGCCGGCACCACCGCCGCCGACAGCCTCATGATTGGCGACAACCTGGAATGCGACGTGCTAGGCGCCGCCAACGCCGGCCTCGACCAAGTGTATTTCAACCCTGCAAAACGCCGACATTTCGCCCAAACGACTTACGAAATTGCCTGTTTGAGCGAGTTGAAGGAGATTTTGTAAACGCAAAACCGTCTGTCATCTTGAGTGCAGCGAAGGACCTTCTCACGTTAGAACGACAAGCGTATCAA
This sequence comes from Hymenobacter sp. NBH84, assembly GCF_014217645.1. Classification (NCBI taxonomy): domain Bacteria; kingdom Pseudomonadati; phylum Bacteroidota; class Cytophagia; order Cytophagales; family Hymenobacteraceae; genus Hymenobacter; species Hymenobacter sp. NBH84. Next base: position 163,231 of record NZ_CP043644.1, on the reverse strand, counting down.
CGACTCGTTCAACTAGCATGAGGTCCTTCGCGCTGCTCAGGATGACAGACGGTTTTGGTTTTAGCTACCTTTGTCTTAGCCTATCTCGGCCACAAACCGAAAACTATTACCGAAAAACCACCCGCTATGGCCAACGCCTTTTTCAACGTTCCTACCCCCATTAACGAGCCTGTGAAGGGCTACGCGCCCAACTCTCCCGAGCGCATCGAGCTACTGAAGATGCTGAAGGAGCTGAAGCAGCAGGAGTGCGATATTCCGATGCACATTGGCGGTCAGGAAGTTCGTACGGGCAAGACCCTACCCATCAACCCACCCCACGACCACCAGCACACGCTGGGTGTTTTCCACGAGGGCGACGCCTCGCACGTGCAGCAGGCCATTGACGCCGCCTTAGCTGCCCGCGAGCAGTGGGCTTCCCTACCCTGGGAGCAACGCGCTGCTATTTTCCTGAAAGCCGCCGATTTGCTGGCCGGTCCTTATCGGGCGCGCATCAATGCGGCTACCATGCTGGGGCAGAGCAAGAACGCCTTTCAAGCCGAAATCGACGCGGCCTGCGAACTGATCGACTTTTTCCGCTTCAACGTGCACTACATGCAGGAGTTGTACCGGCAGCAGCCGCAGTCGGCGCCGGGTATGTGGAACCGTTTGGAGCACCGCGCTCTGGAGGGCTTCGTGTTTGCCCTCACGCCGTTCAACTTCACCTCCATTGCCGGCAACCTCCCTACCTCGGCGGCCATGATGGGCAACGTGGTGGTATGGAAACCCGCCTATACGCAAATCTACTCGGCGCAGGTACTGATGGAGCTGTTTAAGGAAGCAGGCGTGCCCGATGGCGTTATCAACCTGATTTACGTGGACGGCCCCGTAGCTGGCGACGTCATTTTCAACCACCGCGACTTTGCCGGTATTCACTTCACCGGCTCTACGGGCGTGTTCCAGACCATCTGGAAAACCATCGGCGAGAACATTCCCAAGTACCGCAGCTTCCCCCGCATTGTGGGCGAAACCGGCGGCAAGGACTTCATTGTGGCTCACCCTTCGGCGCACGCTAAGGCGGTAGCCGTGGCTATTTCGCGCGGGGCGTTTGAGTATCAGGGGCAGAAGTGCTCGGCCGCGTCACGGGTGTACCTACCCTCCAACCTGGCCGACGAAATCCTGGGCTACGTGAAGGAAGATCTGGCTTCGTTCAAGATGGGTGATGTGGAGGACTTCTCCAACTTCATCAACGCCGTTATCAGCGAGGTGTCGTTTGATAAGCTTGCCAAGTACATCGACGGTGCCAAGGCCGATGCCGACGCCGAGATTGTGGCCGGCGGTGGCTATGATAAGTCGAAAGGCTACTTCATCGAGCCTACCGTTATCGTAACCAAAGACCCGCAATACGTGACCATGCGCACGGAGCTATTTGGGCCGGTAGTGACGGTGTATGTGTACGACGCTGACCAATTTGAGCAGACCTTAGAAGTAGTAGACTCCACCTCGCCCTATGCCCTCACCGGCGCCATCTTCTCGCAAGACCGCTATGCCATCGACCTAGCCTCGAAGAAGCTGGTAAATGCCGCTGGCAACTTCTACATCAACGATAAGCCTACTGGGGCCGTAGTGGGCCAGCAACCCTTCGGCGGTGCCCGCGCCAGCGGTACCAACGACAAGGCCGGCTCTATCCTGAACCTGTTGCGCTGGGTGTCGCCGCGCGCCATCAAGGAAACCTTCGTGCCTGTTACGGACTACCGCTACCCCTTCCTGGGCTCGGAGCCGCAGGAAGATCTGAACCGCGATAAAGGCCTGTAAGCCTCTGCTTCGCGATGGTTGTACCGCCGGCTATACGTTAACAGAAATAAAAGCCCCGTTCGGATTTTCCGGCGGGGCTTTTGGTTTGTCGACATGCTTATTCAGGGGTTCCGTCATGGCAGAACAGATGTTCTACCCACAGGCGGTCGACTCAGCAGGTAGGAGAAGATCAACTGGTAAGGTTATCACTGATACTAGCCAGTCCCTCTTGCCAGTCGCTTGCAACATACGACAGGTTGTTATTTCACCCTGCTACGCGTCGTAGCCCTCTTTGAACTGTAGATCACCACTGAGTGATTCATGCTTGACAATGGCCTCGTGCATGTGCCGTGCCTGACTACTGGCTACTTGTGCTTTCTGAAAAAACAGGGTCGCTACTTGCTGCTGCTTTTCTTGGGTAAAGTGCTCTCCTAAGGCCTGCAACAGCATGTGTGCTTCTTCGAGCCCGCGCATGGCTTGGTAGAGGAAGCCTTCTACAGTCTGCGTGACTTCGCCCAGCAAAGCGTTGGCCGTATAGGCGTGCCCCGTGTGGCAGCGGTAGCGAATAAGCTTGCCCTCAATAAGCTGCGTCAGTGCCCCGTGGCATTCGGGACAGGTGAAGGAGGTTAATTGTCCCTGCTCAATGATGCCCAAGGCGAAGGCATTATTAGCCTTTGCAATTTGAAATTCGATGCCGAGCAGCTCTCGCTCCCGCTTCAGCACACGTGGAACAGCCGGAGCTGGCTCCAGGGTCAGCCGCACCAGCAGGGACCCAAGCTCGGCGAGTGGCACAATATGGTCGGCCTCCACGTAGCCCAGGGCATTGATAGGCATCGCCGGCGACTCAGCATCATGCGGGTCCTGCACCACCGCCACGCCACCCAGGCGCTGTAGCGACCATAGCCCAGAGGTGCCATCATCTAGGTAGCCCGTAAGCACGACGCCAATCACGCGGGGACCGTAGCCATAGGCAGCGGAGCGAAACAGCGCGTCAATAGACGGACGGAAGCGGTTTTCTTTCGGCCCGCGCTTCACCAGCACACGGTCATTTTCCAGTAGCAAATGGTGGTCGGGCGGGGCCACGTAGATAGTACCAGCGGCAAAAGCCTCGCCGTCCTGGGCATGCTTAGCAGATAAGGCAGACACGCGGTCCAATAGCTGCGGCAGAATACTCTGCGAATCGGCCCCCACGTGTTGCACCACAAAGATAGGCGCCGGAAAGTCGGCTGGCAGGGTTTGCACCAGTGCTAGCAGGGCGGCTACGCCCCCAGAGGAAGCCCCAATCACAACAATATCACGGCGCTGGTGAGTATTGGCAGGAGTTGATTGGGGCTGTTTCATTGCGTAGGCAGGAAGGGAAGGAAACGAATAAAGTACCTATAAATAATAGGAGTCAGCAGACTGCTTAACAGCAGGTTATAGCACCCGTAAACTAGGTTCGTCTTCTAAGCTCTATTATAAAATGAGCTGTCAGCTAAAGCCGTCAAATATACCCTTTTCCTACCCTATCCTATTCATCTTTGTTCCAAACTATCCAAGCCCTACCTTTGCTTCCTACCGCCTTTTCGTTTAGGCCTCCATTTCAGTCAACGACTATGCTTCTCGCTGTAAATTCTATCAATTACCAGCCCGTCGACTATTTGCCGATGCTGGTTCAGTTTATTTTGGCCATTGCCTTTGTAGCCTTTGCCATGGTGGTATCGCACTTGGTAGGCCCCAAGCGCCATAGCAAAGTGAAAGACGCTTCCTGGGAATGTGGTATTGAGTCGGTAGGTAACGCCCGCACGCCTATTTCGGTGAAGTACTTTCTCACGGCTATTCTATTTGTGCTGTTCGACGTGGAAGTTATCTTCATGTACCCCTGGGCCGTGAACTTCCGCAAGCTGGGCACCTTCGGTTTTGTAGAGATGGTGGTGTACCTGGCGTTGGTAATGGCTGGTTTCGGCTACGTGATTCGCAAGGGCATCCTGAAATGGAGTGAAATCCCTACCGCTCAGCCAAACTATAAATAAGCCGTTGGTGTTGGCTTTTTGGGTGTACTTCCCTCACTAACTGACTTTCACGCATGGATACTAGAGTTCCCGAAATCAAAACCGTACCGGCTCCTGAAGGCATTGAAGGCGCTGGTTTTTTTGCCACCTCGCTGGAGAAGGTAGTGGGTATTGCCCGCGCCAACTCGTTGTGGCCCCTACCCTTTGCTACCTCCTGCTGCGGCATTGAGTTTATGGCAACCATGGGCGCGCACTACGACATCTCTCGCTTCGGCTCCGAGCGCCCCAGCTTCTCGCCGCGCCAGGCCGACTTGCTGATGGTGATGGGTACCATTGCCAAGAAAATGGCTCCTATTGTGAAACAGGTATACGAGCAGATGGCTGAGCCCCGCTGGGTGCTGGCCATGGGCGCCTGCGCCTCATCGGGTGGCATTTTCGACACCTACTCCGTACTGCAAGGCATTGACCGCATCATTCCAGTTGATGTGTACGTGCCAGGCTGTCCGCCTCGTCCTGAGCAAGTGCTCGACGGCTTGATGCGCGTGCAGGACCTAGCCAAGAATGAGTCTCTGCGCCGCCGTAACTCGCCCGAGTATCAGGCGCTGCTGGCATCCTATAATATTAAATAAGTGGTTAGCTGTTCGCTGTTGGCCATTCACTTCTTATCGGAAGTATGCCAACAGCGAACAGCCAATTGCCAATAGCTAACAGCTCACAAAATGGCTGACCCAATCGAAGAATCTGCTGCCGCCCAAGCCACTGCCGTTGCGCAGGAAGACCCGAATAAACTGACCAACGCCAAGATCCTCAGCAAGCTGCAGGAGTTGTTTGGCGAGGCCTCCTTCACAGATGTAGAGGAGCCATATGGTTTGCTGACGGCTACTACTACCCGCGAGCGGATTCACGATATCATTCAGACGCTGGCTAGTGAGCAGGAGCTAAAGATGCACTTTCTGACCACCATGTGCGGGATTCACTACCCTGAGAACGAGGGTCAGGAATTAGGTATGATCTACCACTTGCACAGCTTGGTGAACAACGTGCGGCTACGGCTGAAAATCTTCTTCCCCATTGCTGATCCGGTAGTGCCTACCCTCACCGATGTATACGCTACGGCCAACTGGATGGAGCGGGAAGCTTACGACTTCTACGGCATTATCTTTCAGGGTCACCCGAACCTTATTCGGATCCTGAATGTGGAGGATATGGACTACCACCCCATGCGGCGCGAATATCCCCTGGAAGACGGTACCCGTGAAGATAAAACCGACCTGTTTTTTGGTCGCTAATATTTGATCTGTCATGCTAAGAAACGAAGCATCTTATCACGGCGGCGTTTAGTAGGCTCTAACTCAATGTGGCGCAGGCGTGATAAGGTCCTTCGCCGCGCTCAGGATGACACCATTTGATATGGCAGTAAACGACACTCTCGACGGTACGCATAAGATTATAGAAGAGGCACGTGACCAGAATTTTGGTATGAACGTGCCGATGCTTAACGACTTCAGCCAAGAGCTAACGACCCTGAACCTGGGGCCTACGCACCCGGCTACGCACGGTATTTTCCAGAACATCCTGCAAATGGATGGGGAGCGGATTGTATCGGGCGTGCCTACCATCGGCTACATCCACCGCGCCTTCGAGAAGATTGCGGAGCGCCGGCCGTTCTACCAGATTACGCCCCTAACGGACCGCATGAACTACTGCTCGTCGCCCATCAACAACATGGGCTGGCATATGACGGTAGAGAAGCTGTTGGGCGTGACAGTTCCCAAACGCGCGCAGTACATGCGCGTGATTATGATGGAGTTGGCCCGCATTGCTGACCACTTGGTATGCAACGGTATCTTGGGGGTAGATACGGGCGCTTTCACTGGCTTCCTGTATGTATTCGAGGAGCGCGAAAACATCTACGAGATTTACGAAGAAGTTTGCGGTTCGCGCTTGACCACCAACATGGGCCGGGTAGGCGGCATGGAGCGCGACTTCTCCGACGTAGCCATTCAGAAGCTGCGCACGTGGCTGAAGCGCTTCCCCGATGTGATGCGGGAATTTGAGAAGCTGTTCAACCGCAACCGCATCTTCATGGACCGCACCATCGATGTGGGCGGTATCACGGCAGAAAAGGCGCTGAATTACGGCTTCACCGGCCCCAACCTGCGCGCCACTGGTGTTGATTATGATGTGCGTGTAATGAACCCCTATTCTTCCTATGAAGACTTCGATTTCGAAATTCCAGTAGGTACCAAGGGCGACACCTATGACCGTTACTTGGTGCGCAACGCCGAAATCTGGCAGAGCCTCCGCATCATTGAGCAAGCCCTAGAAAACCTCCCCGAAGGCCCTTTCCACGCCGACGCACCGCATTACTACCTGCCGCCCAAGCAGGCCGTGTACAAAAACATGGAGGCGCTTATCTACCACTTCAAAATCATCATGGGGGAGATAGACGCGCCAGTAGGTGAGGTGTATCACTCTGTGGAAGGCGGTAATGGCGAGTTGGGCTTCTACCTGATTTCGGATGGAGGTCGCACGCCCTACCGCCTGCACTTCCGTCGGCCTTGCTTTATCTATTACCAAGCCTACCCCGAAATGGTAGTAGGCCAGTCGCTCTCCGATGCCATCCTCACGCTGTCGTCGATGAACGTAATTGCCGGCGAACTGGACGCCTAGTATGCCGCTGAATCTGATTGATATGGAACCCACGAATGCCCCCGCCAAGCCTCAGTTTTCGGCCGCTGCTCAGGACGAAATCAAGCGCATCATCACGCACTACCCTGAGGACCGCAAGAAGTCGGCGCTACTCCCGGTGCTGCACATTGCCCAGGCCGAGTTTGGCGGTTGGGTGAGCCCCGAGGTGCAAACGCTGGTAGCCGAAACGTTGGACCTCAAGCCCATTGAGGTGTACGAGGTAGCCACGTTCTACACCATGTTCAACCTAAAACCAGTGGGCAAGCACGTGTTGGAAATTTGCCGCACGGGTCCTTGCATGCTGCGCGGTTCCGACGAGCTAACGGCCCACCTGGAGCGCCTGACAGGTGCCAGGGTAGGTGGTGAGACCTCGCCCGATGGCTTGTTCACCTTGAAAGAAGTGGAATGCCTGGCTGCCTGCGGCTTTGCCCCCATCGTGCAGGTGCGGGAGAAGTATTATGAGCAGCTTGATACGCCCGAAAATGTGGATGCCATGCTCACAGAGCTGCGCAACATGGTGCACCGGCCTATTCTTCCGTGGGAAGCACTGGCGCAGCATTAATCGGGCAGAAAAATTAGACGATTGGCGAATAGCTACTAGCGCACACGATCATGGGACGCAAACTGCTGACTGAACATATTAACGTTGAAGGCATTGACACCTTTGAGGTATACCGCAAACACGGCGGCTACCGCTCGGTGGAGAAGGCTTTGAAGACAATGACCCCCGATGAGGTGGTAGAGGAAGTGAAGAAGTCGGGCCTGCGTGGGCGCGGCGGCGCGGGCTTCCCTACTGGCCTAAAGTGGAGCTTTTTGGCGAAGCCAGAAGGCGTGCCGCGCCACTTAGTGTGCAACGCCGACGAATCGGAGCCGGGCACATTCAAGGACCGTCAATTGATGTCGAAGCTGCCGCACTTGCTCATTGAAGGCATGATTACGAGCAGCTACGCGCTGGGCGCTAATACCTCGTACATCTACATTCGCGGCGAGTTGCTGTACGTACTGCGCATCCTGGAAAAAGCTATTTCGGAGGCGTATGCCAATGGTTTCTTGGGCAAAAACATCCTCGGCTCGGGTTACGACCTGGATTTGCACGTGCACCCCGGTGGTGGCGCGTATATCTGTGGCGAGGAAACGGCTCTGCTCGAATCATTGGAGGGCAAGCGCGGCAACCCGCGTAACAAGCCACCATTCCCGGCTGTGCAGGGCCTTTATGCTCGTCCCACGGTAGTAAACAACGTGGAGTCGATTGCAGCCGTGGTTCCCATTATCAACGATGGCGGCGATGAATACGCCAAGTTGGGGGTAGGTAAGAGCACGGGCACTAAGTTGTTCTCGGCTTGTGGTCACCTCAACAAACCCGGCATCTACGAAATTGAGCTGGGTGTGCCCGTTGAAGAATTCATCTACTCCGATGAGTACTGCGGTGGCATCTGGAAGGGTAGAGAGCTGAAAGCAGTAGTAGCCGGTGGCTCTTCCGTACCAATCCTACCCAAAGAGTTAATTCTGAAGACGGCAGCCGGTGAAGACCGCCTGATGACCTACGAATCGCTTTCTGATGGTGGCTTCGTGACGGGCACTATGCTGGGCTCGGGTGGCTTCATCGCCATGGATGAAACCACGTGCATCGTGCGCAATACCTGGAGCTTCTCACGTTTTTACCACCACGAGAGCTGCGGCCAATGCTCGCCCTGCCGCGAAGGTACCGGCTGGATGGAAAAAGTGCTGCACCGCTTAGAGCATGGCCACGGTCACATGGAGGACATCGACCTACTCGTGAGTGTAGCCAAGCAGATCGAAGGTAACACGATTTGTCCGCTGGGTGAAGCCGCCGCGTGGCCGGTGGCTGCCGCCGTGCGCCACTTCCGCGACGAATTTGAGTGGCACGTGACCCACGCTAAAGAAGCTGCCCGCCCCGGCGCGGTCTACCCTGGTAAAGCAGTACTGGCTTAACTGTCATGCTGACGAAGGAAGCATCTTATCACGGCTGCTTTCGTCAAATTCACTAACTATTGCGGCGCTGACATGATAAGGTCCTTCGACACTGGCTTGATGCGCCACATGCTCATGATGACAAGTAAATAATGGCTAAAATAACCTTCGACGGCATTGAGATTGAGGTTCCGGACGGAACCACGATCATGAATGCGGCCCGTACTGTGGGCGGTAGCATTGTGCCACCGGCCATGTGCTACTACACGCCGCTGAAAGGCTCGGGCGGCAAGTGCCGCGCCTGCCTAGTGAAAGTCACGGCCGGCTCTACCAAGGACCCGCGCCCCATGCCCAAGCTGGTACCTTCGTGCATTACCTCGGTGCAAGACGGAATGGTGGTAGAAAATACCGTGAACCAGCAAGTACTGGATGTCCGCAAGGGTATTGTGGAGATGCTGCTCATCAACCACCCCCTGGACTGCCCCGTGTGCGACCAAGCGGGTGAGTGCGACCTGCAAAACTTTGCTTTTGAGCACGGTGTGAGCACCACGCGTTATACCGAGGAGCGTCGCACGTTCGACAAAATCGACATCGGGCCGCTGATTCAGCTGCATATGACGCGCTGCATCCTGTGCTACCGCTGCGTGTACACGGCCAACCAGATAGCTGGCGACCGGGTACACGGTGTGCTGGGCCGCGGCGACGCCGCTGAAATCGGTACGTACATCGAGAACATCATCGACCAGGATTTCTCCGGCAACGTCATCGACGTGTGCCCGGTAGGCGCCCTCACCGACAAAACTTGGCGCTTCAAGCAACGCGTGTGGTTTACGAAGCCCGTGAATGCCCACCGCGACTGCCCCAAGTGCTCGGGCAACGTGCTGCTGTGGTACAAAGGCAAAGACGTGCTGCGCGTAACCGCCCGCAAGGACGAGTACGGCGAGGTGAAAGAGTGGATCTGCAACGAGTGTCGCTTCGAGAAAAAGGAAACGTCGGATTGGACCATTGAAGGTCCCGCCCACATCGACCGTTCTTCGGTTATTTCGGCCAACCACTACGAATTGCCGGTGCTCAACCACTCTGTAGTAGCCGACCTCCCCGAAAGCACGCAACGCGAGTTGGAAAAGAACCCACCATTGAAATTAGGATCGTAAATCAAGCTCTTAGCTGATAGCTGTTGGCTGTTAGCTCCCTGTGCTTCATTATTAAACAACAGCTAACAGCTAACAGCTAATAGCTATCAGCTAAAAAGAATGTTAGAACTTCCTGCCCTCGGCTGGCAATCCATCGTCATCTTCGTGGTCTTCGCGCTATCGTTGCTGATTGCCACCTATTGCACTTACGCCGAGCGCGTCATTGCGGCCTTCCTGCAAGACCGGGTAGGCCCGGACCGCGCTGGCCCTTACGGCCTCGCTCAACCACTAGCTGATGCTGTGAAGATGTTCACCAAGGAGGAGTTTTTTCCTAGTGGCGCCAATACGGCCCTGTTCATCTTCGGTCCTTGCCTAGCCATGATTACGGCGCTGATGTCATCGGCGGTTATTCCGTTTGGCAACGTGCTGGAGTTCGGTTCCAACTACTTCTTTCTGCAAGGCATTGAGGTAAATATCGGCTTGCTGTGGGTGTTCGGTGTGGTATCGCTAGGCGTATACGGCATTATGATTGGCGGTTGGGCCTCCAACAACAAATTCTCACTGCTAGGTGCTATCCGGGCGGCTTCGCAGAACATCAGCTACGAATTGGCTATGGGCCTGTCGCTGATTGCAGTGCTGATGATTTCGGGTACGCTGTCGTTGCGCGACATTACGTTGCAGCAATCGGTGGCCGGTGAGTGGCACTTCTGGAATATCGTGAAACAGCCGTTGGGCTTCATCATTTTCCTGGTGTGCGCTTTCGCTGAAACCAACCGTACACCCTTCGACTTGCCCGAGTGCGAAACGGAACTGGTAGGTGGTTATCACACCGAGTATTCGTCGATGAAGCTAGGCTTGTACCTGTTCTCGGAATACGTAAACATATTCGTGGCTTCGGCCGTGATGAGCGTTCTGTACTTCGGCGGTTTCAATTTCCCTTTCCAATACGAGCTACGCGACTGGTTGGTGAGCAACCAAGATTGGACGCTGGCCGGCGCACAAAACCTGATTACCATCCTGGGCACTGTGTTGCTATTCGGGAAGATTTTCGGCTTCATTTTCTTCTTTATGTGGGTGCGCTGGACCCTACCCCGCTTTCGCTACGACCAACTAATGCGCTTGGGTTGGACTATTCTCATTCCCCTGTCCATCTTCAACATCCTGCTCACCGGTGGTCTGATTACCTTCGGTATCATTTAGTAGGCTTTTGATCTGACCTTATGCAATCCCTTAGCAATAGAGCCAAGCAAGTTGAAAAGAAGCCCATGACGCTGGCCGAGCGGGCCTACCTGCCGGCTATCTTTCAGGGCTTGAGCATTACGATGCGGCACTTCTTTATGAAGAAGCCCACCATTCGCTACCCTGAGGAGCAGCGCCCGTTTTCGCCCGTGTTCCGCGGCCTGCACGTGCTGAAGCGCGACGAGCAGGGTAGGGAGCGGTGCACTGCCTGCGGCCTCTGCGCCGTAGCGTGCCCCGCCGAAGCCATTACGATGGTGGCCGGTGAGCGGAAAAAAGGGGAAGAAAATCTGTACCGCGAGGAGAAGTACGCCATTAGCTACGAAATCAACATGCTGCGGTGTATCTTTTGTGGCCTCTGCGAAGAAGCCTGCCCGAAAGCCGCCGTGTACCTGCAAGCAGACAAAATGGCGCCGCCCCGCTTCGAGCGCGACGAGTTCATTTATGGCAAAAATCGTTTGGTAGAGCCCGTTTCGCCGGATGACCGCTCGAAGCGCGGCATTCAGCTCACGGAGGAACAAGCCCAGCAGCTACGCACCAAGATGGACGCACAACTGGCGTAGTTTCTCTTTTCCAAAGTACATCCTCCCTACCCCTCCTTGCAAAGGGAGGGGCGTTGGTTTCCCGCTTTTAGTCATAGCTTTGCCCTATGTCCCCACTTTTTCTCTTCCTGTCGTTTCTGGCGCTGCTGAGCGCGCTAGGCGTGGTTATCGCCAAGAACCCCGTGCACAGCGTGCTGTTCCTGATCCTGACGTTCTTCGCTTTGTCGGGGCACTATTTGATCCTGAACGCGCAGTTTCTGGCAGCTGTGAATATCATCGTGTACGCAGGTGCTATCATGGTATTGTTCCTGTTCGTGATTATGTTCTTGAACCTGAACGCTGACACGGAACCTAAAAAGCCTATAATGGCCCAGATAGCTGCTGTTATCGCGGGCGGTTCGTTGTTGCTGGTACTAGTGGCTGCCCTCCGCAACGTGGAACCGGTAGGTTACGATGCTGCTACCTTCGACTCGCAGATTGGCATGGTAGACCGTCTCGGTTTGGTGCTCTACGATCAGTATCTGTTGCCTTTCGAATTGGCCTCTATACTTTTCCTAGCCGCTATGGTAGGCGCCGTGATGCTAGGCAAGCGCGAGACGGGCGAACGAAATTTTTAGAAGCTTCTCTTCTATATAAAAGCGAAAGCGGCAACTGAGGTTTCAGTTGCCGCTTTCGCTTTTATACTTCCTTCGGAGTAGCCAATGGCTCTTCGCCAAACTTCCGGCGCATCCAGGCTGGGCCACAAGCGCTCTGCATTTTCTGTTTGAATTTCTCCTGTTCCTCGGGCGTCATGGTAGCCATGCGACCGGCAATCTTTTGCTTCCAGGCATTACGACGACGTGCCCAACCTGCGCCGCCCCTACCCCATCCACCGAACAGAATACGCGAGAGTAATAGCAGACCGAGACCCTGCCAGAAACTAATAACTGGCCCGTTGAATATTTCCGGCACCAACTTGTTCCAGAGAATCATAAAAAACTGGCCGACTATTGCAAGGAATAGAACGGCGAAGAGTACGAATTTGAGGCCACGTAGCAGCCAGGAAGAGCGGTTCATTGTTGAGGTGCTAATGAGGTAATGTGCTGATGTAATGACACAGCATGTTGACTGTCGAAATAACCGAACGTCAATCCGTAAAGAGTTCGGTGTAGAGCTTTTGCAGGCGTTTGCGCAGGTGTTGCACGGCGTAGTGCTTACGCGAAATCAGGGTTTTGAGCGGCACGCCGGTTTCTTCTTCCATTTCGCGAAAGCTTTTCTCTTCCAGTTCGTGCCAAATAAACACCTGGCGCTGAGCGGGCGGTAGCTCCTCTAGCGCGGCGGCCAAAGCCTCCATCAAGGTTTCGCGGAGTAGGCGGTTTTCGGGTGCGTCGTCGGGGGCCGGTAGGATGTCGGCGAGCAGCAGCGAGTCATCTTCATCTGTGCCCGTTGCATGCAGCTCATCTTCCAGCGAAGCGGTTTTCTTACGGCGATACAGGTCGGTGATGCGGTTGCGCGCCACCCGAAACAGCCACGCCGCCGCTTGTTCTACGGGCTTCAGTAACCGGTAGCTTTCTACCAATTCAGCAAAAACGTCTTGCAATACGTCTTCGGCTTCGGCTTCGTCGGGAATACGGCGGCGGATGAAGGCCAGTAGCCGGGCCCGCTGTTCGCGCACCGCTTGCTGAATCTGCCGGTCCTGATGGCCTGCATCCATGTAGGCATTATCGAGCATGAGGGGTAGCGTTTCCATTCTGCTAACACAGACGGATGAAGGCCGAAAATACTTGAACAAACCCTCACATTTTCTTTGGTGTGTGTACGCCCTAGCCCTATTGATACAGTGGCAATTGCTCCTCGCTATCTTGCTGGCGCTTGTTATGGGTAGCCACCGACAGGTTAGACTGGTTCCAAATCACGTTTTACAGTGGGGCTTTTCTATTTTTCCGATACCTTTGCCACCTATACTGTACCGCCCCCGTCGGCAAACCCCACCGCATGGACCAGACCATTCCGGAAGTAATCCGCACCGTACCACTCCAGTACTACGTGTTTTTCGCCACGGCCTTGTTTGCCATCGGAGTTACGGGCGTACTGATCCGGCGCAACGCCATCATCATTTTCATGTGCGTGGAGCTGATGCTGAACGCAGTGAATATCCTGCTGACAGCCTTTTCCGCCTACCGCGCCGATGCTAACGGACAGGTATTCGTGTTTTTCATCATGGCCGTAGCCGCCGCCGAGGTATCGGTCGGGCTGGGCATCATTGTGATGATCTACCGCAATTTCCAGACTACTGACGTCAACCTGCTCAGCCGACTAAAGTTTTAAATTGGCGTCCGAAGGGACACAGGATTTGCGTGTTTGAGTTGATGCTATAAGATCGACAAAGAACAACTCCCAGTCCTTCAGTCCCCAAAACCCAGTCCCTATCTTATGCAAGAAACTGTACTACCCCTTCACGGAGCTCCGCACGCCACGCTGCTGTATGTGCTGATTCCGCTGCTGCCGTTTCTGGGTTTTCTGATTAATGGCCTGATGAACCGGCGCCTGTCGGGCACAGTGGCCGGAGCACTGGGCAGCGTGATGGTGCTGGGCTCGTTTCTGATTTCCTGCTACCTATTTGCCACGTTCGAGTACCAGTACACAGTGCCGCTATTCGACTGGATTTCGGTAGGCTCCCTGCAAATCCCGTTTTCCTACCAGGTCGATCAGTTGAGCCTCATTATGTTGCTGCTGGTGACGGGGGTAGGCTTCCTGATTCACGTATACAGCATCGGCTACATGCACCACGACGAGAACGTGGGCAAGTTTTTCGCCTTCCTGAACCTGTTCGTGTTCAGCATGTTGGTGCTGGTGTTGGGTTCCAACTTCGTGATTCTATTCGTGGGCTGGGAAGGCGTAGGTCTGTGCTCTTACCTACTAATCGGCTTCTGGAACAAGGAAACTGCTAACAACAACGCTGCTAAGAAAGCCTTCATCATCAACCGGGTAGGCGACTTGGGCTTCCTGCTCGGCATCTTCCTGATTTACCTGACCTTCAACTCGGTACAGTATGCCGAGGTATTCCAGAAAGCCAGCCTGGGGCAGTTCGGCCCCTATTCGGTAGCGGTGGTTACGGCCATTACGTTGCTGCTGTTTGTAGGCGCGGCCGGTAAATCGGCTCAGATTCCGCTCTACACCTGGCTGCCCGACGCCATGGCTGGCCCTACCCCCGTATCGGCCCTCATTCACGCCGCAACGATGGTCACGGCAGGTATCTACATGGTGCTGCGCGCTAACGTATTGTTCACGCTGGCTCCCGAGACCCTGGAGGTTATAGCCGTTATTGGCGCAGCTACAGCACTGTTTGCGGCTACCATCGGTCTGGCACAAAACGATATCAAGAAGGTACTGGCTTACTCCACCGTGTCGCAGCTGGGCTATATGTTCCTGGCGCTGGGCGTGATGGGCTACTCTACCTCGCTGTTTCACGTGCTCACGCACGCATTCTTCAAGGCGTTGCTGTTCCTGGGTGCGGGTTCTGTGATTCACGCCATGAGCAATGAGCAAGACATTCGCCGCATGGGCGGCTTGCGCAAGGCCCTACCCGTCACTTTCGCTACCTTCCTCATTGGCTGCTTAGCCATTTCGGGCATTCCGCCCTTCTCGGGTTTCTTCTCGAAAGATGAGATTCTGAGCCACGTGTACGAGCACAGCAAGGTGCTGTATGCGGTAGGCCTGTTCACGGCGTTCCTGACGGCCTTCTACATGTTCCGCCTGCTGTTCCTGACGTTCTTCGGCGAGTTTCGGGGCACGGAGGAGCAGAAGCACCACCTGCACGAGTCACCGGCCAGCATGACGCTGCCACTGATTGTATTGGCTATTCTGGCAGCTGTGGGTGGCTTTATGGGGGCACCCATGCTGCTCGGTGGCAAGCACTACCTCGCCGATTATCTCGCGCCTATCTTCACCTACTCGCAGCGCCTCAACCCGGCCGCTTTCGGCCAAGAGCCTGACCACAACACCGAGCTGATGCTGATTGGCCTCTCGGTAGCAGCGGCCGTGCTGGGCATTGTGCTGGCCTACGTGCAGTACGTGAGCCGCGCCGCCCGCCCCGCCGAAGACGATGCCCAGCGCTCGGCCCCAGAGAGCCTAGTGTATCACAAATATTACATCGACGAACTGTACAACGCCCTGTTCGTGCGGCCCATTATGTGGCTCTCGCGCGGCCTTTATCGCTTCGTGGAGCAAAGCATTATCGACCCCATCGTGAATGGTTTCGGCCGGGCTACCCTCGGCGGCAGCCAGCTGCTGCGCTACGTGCAAACCGGCTCGGTGGAAACCTACTTGATTCTGATGGTAGTGGGAATTGTGCTGGTACTCGCGCTGAATTTCGTGCGATTCTAGACCGCTCATCCATAGTTACTGCCACGCAGCTTTTCGCCTCATATAGTAGTAAACTGCTGACTTACCGCTCCTTGTTTCAGAGCGCCCCAAGAACAACCTGATTAGCTAATGCTCACCGTCTTTCTCCTACTCTGGCCCGTGGCGGCTGCTCTACTGCTGCACTTCTTTAAAGGGGGCGCGGCCCGCGTGGTGGCCCTGGGCGCAGCGCTGGTTGAATTGGCGGTGGCTGCCTTTGCCGCCATCTTGTCGCGCGGCAATGTCAGCGGACAGTTCGATGTCAACTACCAGTGGGTAGCCTCTGCGGGCATCAACTTCCACGTAGGCATGGATGGCCTGAGCGTGTTGCTGGTGCTGCTCACGGCGTTTCTAGTGCCCATCATTATGCTAGCCGCCTTCCGCCGCGAGTATGAGAACCCCTCCACGCTGTACGCGCTGGTGCTGTTTATGCAAACCGGGCTGGTAGGCGTGTTCGTGTCGCTGGATGCGTTCTTGTTCTACTTCTTCTGGGAAGTGGCACTTATTCCGATTTACTTCATTGCCGGCGTGTGGGGCGGCGAGCGGCGTGTGCAGGTCACGTTTAAGTTCTTCCTGTATACCATCATCGGTTCGCTGTTTATGCTGGCGGGCTTCGTGTACCTGTATTTCCAGACCGGCCCGGCCGCGTCAGGGCTGGCGCAGCACTCTTCGGAGCTGTCGGCTTTCTACAACCTGAACCTGAGCAGCAGCGAGCAGTCGTGGCTGTTCTGGCTGATTTTTGCGGCCTTTGCCGTGAAGATGCCCATTTTCCCCTTCCACACCTGGCAGCCGGATACCTATACCGAGTCGCCCACCGTGGCGACCATGCTGCTTTCGGGCATCATGCTGAAAATGGGTGTGTATGGCGTGATGCGCTGGCTTCTACCCGTTGTCCCTTACGGCGTAAGCCAATGGCAGCCGCTGGTGCTGATTCTGTCAATTATCGGTATCGTGTACGGAGCCATCATCGCTATCCGGCAGCACGACATCAAGCGCCTGATTGCCTACTCTTCGTTTTCGCACGTGGGCCTGATGGCGGCGGGTATGTTCTCGCTCACCCAAATTGGCCTGCAAGGCGCCGTGATTCAGATGCTGGCCCACGGTGTGAACGTGGTCGGGCTGTTCTTCGCGGCTGATGTAATTGAGCGCCGCACTGGCACCCGCAACATCGCCGACCTCGGTGGCCTCACGCGCCGCACACCTCTGCTCACGGTTACCTTCCTGGTAGTGCTGCTGGGCTCAGCAGCCTTACCCCTCACCAGCGGTTTTGTGGGCGAGTTCCTATTGCTAGCCGGTGTATATGAATACAACGCCTGGATGGGCGCGGTGGCAGGCCTCACGGTCATCTTTGCAGCGGTGTACCTGCTACGCATGTTCCAGCGGGTGATGCTGGGGCCGGATTCAAGCTTCTCTGCCACCATTACTGACCTTACCGGCGCCGAACTGGCCGTGATGGTACCGCTGGTGGTATTAGTCTTCTGGATTGGTCTGTTCCCGAACACCTTCCTGCACATTTCGGAACCAGCGGTGATGCAGCTGCTGAATATCGTGAAACGATAGGTACTTTTTGGCTGCTGGCCACTCGCTGTTAGCTGGTAGCTAACCGTGCAACGACAAAAGCTAGCAGCCAACAGCTAATAGCTAATAGCTTCTCATCCCATGACTTCTCTCATTATACTTTCCGTTTTTGGCATCATCAACCTGTTTTTAGGGTTTCTGCGCTCTAACAAGATGCTGATGCCCCTGGCGATGCTGGTGCTGGTCATTGTATTTGGGGCCAACGCTTACGACTGGAGCCTGGGTACGCAAAGCTTCTTCAGCGAAATGCTGGTAGTGGACCGTTACACGGTGGCCTTCACGGGTATTGTGGTGCTGACTACGATGCTGCTCCTACCCTTCTCCGAGAAATACGTGCGCGAGGGCGAAGCCAACCTGGCCGAATACTACTCGCTGCTGCTATTTGCGCTGGTAGGCGCCATTATGATGGTAGCCTACAACAACATGCTGATGCTGTTTATCGGCATTGAGATTATGAGCATTTCGATGTACGTGGTGGCCGGTGCCGACAAGCGCAACGCCCGCTCCAACGAAGCCGCGCTCAAGTACTTCCTGATGGGTGCCTTTGCCACGGGTATTTTGCTGTTTGGGGTAGCGCTGGTGTACGGCGCTACGGGCACGTTTTATCTTTCTCAACTGAGTGCTGCCGTTACTAATCCGGCAAATGCGGAGTTCACTCCAATGCTGTATGTTGGCATCCTGTTGATTATCATTGGCATCAGCTTCAAGGTAGGCGCGGCGCCCTTCCACTTCTGGACTCCCGATGTGTATGAAGGTAGCCCTACCTTCTTCACGGCTTATATGAGTACGGTGGTGAAAACAGCTGGCTTCGCTGCTTTTTTCAAGCTGTTGCTTGTTGGTTTCGGGGGGGCACAGTCGTTCTGGCTACCTACCGTGCTGGCTATTACTATTCTGACGCTGCTCATTGGCAATCTAGGCGCGGTAGCCCAAACTAGCGTGAAGCGCATGCTGGCCTACTCCAGCATTTCGCACGCCGGCTACCTGTTCATTGCCCTGGTAGCGTTCGATCAAAACCTGTCGGCCAACGGTATTTTCTTCTATTCACTGGCTTATTCAGTAGCTACTATATCGGCTTTTGCGGTGCTGAAGCTGGTAGCCGATCAGCGCCAGCGCGAGGACTACGACGGCTTTGGCGGCCTGTACCGCACCAACCCACTCCTAGCGGGTTGCCTCACCATTTCAATGCTGTCGTTGGCGGGTATCCCGCTCACGGGGGGCTTCTTCGGTAAATTCTTCGTGTTCTCGGCTGCTGTTAGCCAAGGCTATATTGGGCTGGTGGTGTTTGCGCTGGTGATGTCGATGGTTAGTATCTACTACTACCTGCGGCCGGTTATTGCAGCGTATCTGCGGCCATTGCCGGAGAATGCGCAGCCGGTTTATGTCAGCAGCTTTCAATCGGTGATGCTGGTGGTGCTGGCCCTGCTTACGGTTGTGCTGGGCGTATTGCCCGGTTTGGTAAGCGGGTTGCTATAGGAGTATTTGTTCAGGCAAAAACCGCTGTTATTCTAAATAAAGCGAAGGACCTTATCAAGTTGAACGAATCGTTGTTGCGACAGCCGTTCATACGTGATAAGGTCCTTCGCTTTACTTAGGATGACAGCGGTTTTTGCTTACGCCACCTGCATCTTCACATCGGGCCAAGGCATGTGGATTAGCTCCACGGTAGACCACAGTTCCCGCTGCCCACTGAGGTGCAGCAGCACGCGGGCAGTGGTTTCTACATCTTTCTGGCAGTAGGTAACGATGCGCGCCAGATTCTTTTCCTTCCAATACACCTCCCCTACCTGCGAGCCGTCGATATCGTCTTTGGGTGACGGAATATTGAAGGCGCCCGCCAACAAGGCCAACGACGTGTAGCCTTTGTTGTCGCCAAACTTCCACATGTCCATCGTGTCGAGCAGGTGGGGAAGGTCCCAGGGCTTGTAACCGGCAATGTCGAGCATGGGGGGTAGGGAGATGCCGCAAATCACCATGCGGCGGCCCAAGTAGGCATAGTCAAACTCGCGGCCGTTGTGGGCGCAAAGGAAATATCCATCGGGCGAGGCGCCCGGGAAGCGGCTGCGCAAGTCACCAAAGGGCTTGTGGCGGTCCAGCAAGTTAGCAAAGCCTTTTAGCACCACGCACTCATCATCATCGGCGAAGGACTTCACCCGGAACTCCAGCGTCTCGTCGGGTAGCATGCGGAAATACCCTACTGAGATGCATACGATTTTGCCAAACTCGGCGTATAGCCCCGCGTTGCCGAACAATTCGCTGGTTGTTTTACCCTCCGTGATTTCGCGCTGGTGCCGCTTGCCACAAAACTTATCCCACAACGCTTGACGCTCGGTGCTCAGTTTGCTGTGGCAATCTTCGCAGGGAACTGTTTCTATATCAACAAGAAAGACTTTCGTCAGGTCGACGTGGCGGAGGGCATTCATACCGGCCGGGAATTATAGGATAGGAGGACTACTGCCGAAGATAGGAGTTTCGAGCTGATGTATCCCAACAGTTCTACTACCCTAGTGTTTTCTCTTGTTGGCGGTACACGCCGTAGGAGTACCCGTATGTGATGACCACCGAAGTTAGAATTAATGTAGCCAGCAGCGTATTAGCGACTTTAGCAGATACTACCACTGTGGCTACCATCACCACCAGTCCTGACCAAAAGAACAGCCGTCCGCCCAGCCGGTGGGTTTTTTCCCATATCACGGGAAATTCCAGCGCCCACGGCGTCCGAATGCCCACAAAGTAGTTGGGGCGAACTGTCGTGAGATAATTACCGAGTAGCGCGAAGAAAATGCCTAATGCCAGCACTACTCCTTTTCCGATCATTGTACCAGGATGGAGCGCTGCGTATAAACTCATGCAGCTAAATACGCTTAAGCCGGCCACCAACGTCAGGCGGAGTTTCTGAAAGTTGGTAGCAGCACTATCTATGCGCCGTTTGGGATCGAAGCGTGGCAACCATGTTAGTAGAAAGTAGATGGCAAGCGGCGCCACCACGCACAGCCACCACATCGATTCCTTGGCAGTATAGCCATTTGGCTGCCCATTAATGTCGAAGTGGGTAGGGATTTGTGCAGGTAGCTCATCCCATACTCCTGTTAAATAAATAGTAGGTAATACCAATAATACCAACGTCAGCAAATGCCAAAAGGAAAGGTTTGTTTTCATACTGCGAGAAGATAGAATGATGAATCTTTTACAATTGCCCTTCCGCAGCTACTTTCAACTGCACCCAACGCTGCCCGCATTGCCAACCAAAAAGCAAAACAGCTAGCACATAAGCTCCTAGTATTAAGCTGACAACAAGAAACAGCGCATAGCTAGCCGGTAGGATCCATATAGGTAGCATTACCAGCAGTCCGCTCGCAAATAACAACCGCCCCGCTAGCCGGTAGCTGCGTGTCACCAAGTCGCCGTAGTGCTGCATAAAAGGCGTGTTGAACGTGAGGAGCAAGTATTTTGGCTGGCCTAACGCTACCTGATAGTTTCCTAGTAATACCATGAATACAGCTATGGCAGTTGCTACCCACTGTGGCGAAATCGTATCAGAATGCGTGGTATTGTACAGGTAGTAACAGTACAGCAAGCTCAGAAAAGCTACCATCACTCCGTGTGACTTGCGAAGACTACGTTTGCCAACAACTCGCTCTATATGAATCCGTTGCGGACCCATAAATCTAAAATCAGTGAGTATCTGCGTGAGGGCTACCATTATCGGCAATAAAAAGATCCAGGGGATATGCTGGTACTGCGCGGGGGGTAGCGTAGCCAGTAGGAATAGCATGTATAGTAGTGGCAAGGCGATAATGCTGCACAATACAACCTTCTGACGGATAGAGAATAAAGGCTTCATGTAGTAGTGGGATTGGAAGAATTTTTGAACTGCATCATCCAGCCGATAATCTCATCAAACACCGTCATGTTCAGGGTATAGGTCACGAACTGGCCTTGCTTGTCGCTGGTGACGAGGTCGGCTTGGCGGAGCAGGTCGAGGTGGTGGCTGATGGTAGGCTTGGAGAAATGGAAGGCCTCGGCAATGTCGCCGGCCGTGCGGGGGCCGTCGCGCAGCAATTCCAGGATGGCGCGGCGAGTAGGGTCGTTGAGGGCTTTGAAGAGAGCGTTCAAGTACTAGTTTTATATTTAGACAAATATCTAAATAAGAGTGAAAAACCCTAGCTCCTTTTCAAAA
This sequence comes from Hymenobacter sp. NBH84, assembly GCF_014217645.1. NCBI lineage: Bacteria > Pseudomonadati > Bacteroidota > Cytophagia > Cytophagales > Hymenobacteraceae > Hymenobacter > Hymenobacter sp. NBH84. The sequence goes on along the minus strand of NZ_CP043644.1, from coordinate 141,801 downwards.
AAATTTCCGACGGCTTGTTTTGCTTACCTATGACGCATCCAATGTGCATGCTTATACGCTTGCCCATTTCTTATCACTAATGGTGTTTACTACGGCCTCGGAGTACGGCAGTGCTATTTCTCTTTCCAGCTAAAAAAGGGCATTAAAATGCATTAATTTAGCTTTAATTCCCTTTTAATGCCTGTATATCAAATAGTTATATATATTATGAAGCTAATTCAATCTGAACGGTAGTGGGTGTCGTAAGGCTGGGGTAGTATAATAATAACCCTAACACAATGAAACACTCCTTTCTAAAAACTGCCGGCACGCTGGCTTTAGCATTCGGTCTGTCAGGCATGTTCACTGCCTGCAACGACGACTCGGAAGATCTTACTGTTGATAAAATCGACCTTGGATTTCAGGCGCTGACTGACAACAACCAACTGTTGTCGTTAAATGCCAATGATGCCGACGAATCGCCTGCCCCCGTTACCATCACGGGTCTGCAAAGCGGCGAGAAGATTATAAGCATCGACTACCGTCCTGCCACCGGCCAATTATATGGGTTAGGCAACACTAGCCGACTTTACGTTATCAACCCTACTACCGGCGCGGCGCGTATGGTAGGCACTGCCCCCTTCACCCCTGCTATCAACGGTACGATGGCCACCATCGACTTCAACCCTACCGTAGACCGCCTGCGCCTGGTAACCAACACCGGCCAGAACCTGCGCCTGAACCCTGAAACCGGCGGCGTAGTGGCAACCGATGGCAGCATCAACGGCGTGACCAACGCAGCTATTTCGGCTGTGGCCTACACCAACTCGGTATCGGGCACCGCCACAACGACGCTCTACGACATTGATCCGGCCACTGACCGCCTGTACCGGCAAGACCCACCCAACAACGGTACGCTAGTAGCCATTGGCGACCTGGGTGTGAACGTGACGGGCATGAGTGGTTTCGACATTGCCGCCGGCACCAACGACGCATTCGCCGCTCTCACCGTAGACAATCGCTCAGGCCTATACAAGATTGACCTGACCTCGGGCCGCGCCACGCGCTACGACGATTTCGACGACGATAACAACATTATCGGGTTGGCCATTCCTACCCAGGCCGTAGCCTACGGCGTAGATGCCAGCAACAACTTCATCACCTTCAACCCCACCAGCCCCCAAACGCAGGTATCGAAGCCGATTACGGGCGTGCAGAGCGGTGAGCAGATTTTGGGCCTAGACATGCGCCCTGCTACCGGCCAGCTCTACGGCTTGGGCAGCACCAACCGTGTGTATACCATCAATATGTCGTCGGGCGCGGCTACAGTAGTGGGCAGTGTGCTTCTACCTCTCACGGGCGCCGAGTTCGGGTTTGACTTCAATCCAGTGGCAGACCGCATCCGCATTATAAGCAACACAGGTATCAACCTGCGTGTGAACCCAATTGATGGTGTGGCTATTATAGATGGCCCGTTGAACCCAGGTACACCCAACGTAACGGCGTCGGCCTACACCAATAACTTCGCTGGTACCACCACCACGGTACTCTACAACATCGACTCGAACAACGACCAGCTCTACCGCCAGGACCCACCTAACAACGGTACTCTGGTAGCAGTGGGCGCGCTGGGCGTGAACACCACCGGTGCAAACGGCTTTGACATTGGCGGCACTAGCGGCACCGGCTTCGCCGTGCTGACGGTAGGCACCAGCGCCAGCGTATACACCATCAACCTGACTTCCGGCGCCGCCACCAAAGGCGCCGACCTTCCTACCCCCCTGCGCGCTATGGCCGTGGGCCTGGGTTTCTAAGCTAGGCACACACACAAGAAAGGGGCGCCTGAAGTTTCAGGCGCCCCTTTCTTGTGTGTGTGTTACTTTCTAGAAATTCTACTTCCCCGCTACCACATCCGTCTTAATACTCAACTCCTTCAGTTGCGCCTGCGAAATCTCGGAAGGCGAGTCAATCATCACGTCCCTACCCGAGTTGTTCTTGGGGAAGGCGATGAAGTCGCGGATAGAGTCGGCGCCGCCGAAGAGGCTGCACAGGCGGTCGAAGCCGAAGGCGATGCCGCCGTGGGGTGGAGCGCCGTACTCGAAGGCGTCGAGTAGGAAACCGAACTGCGCCTGCGCTTCCTCGGGGCTAAAACCGAGTAAGGAGAACATCTGGGCCTGCACGGCGCGGTCGTGGATACGGATGGAGCCACCCCCTACCTCTACCCCGTTGATGACCATATCGTAGGCGTTGGCGCGGGCCTGGCCGATGGTTTCGGGGTTGTCGAGCAGGGCCACGTCCTCGGGCTTGGGCGAGGTGAAGGGGTGGTGCATGGCAAAGTAGCGGCCTTCTTCCTCGATGTATTCGAGCAGGGGGAAGTCTACTACCCACAGGGCCGAGAAGGTATCCTTATCGCGCAGGCCGAGGCGCTGGCCCATTTCTAGGCGCAATTCGCTTAGGGCCTTGCGGGTTTTATCGGTAGGGCCGGCCAAGATCAGCAGCAAATCACCTTCGTTGGCGTTGAAAGCGGCTTTCCACTTTTGCAATTCCTCCTGCGAGTAAAACTTATCCACCGACGACTTCACGGTGCCGCCGGCTTCTACGCGGGCGTACACCAGGCCAGTAGCGCCCAGCTGCGGACGCTTTACGAACTCCGTCAGCTCGTCTACCTGCTTGCGGGTGTAGGTGGCGCAGCTCATGGCGTTGATGCCTACGACCAACTCGGCGTTGTCGAATACCGGAAAGCCCTGGCCTTTCACGATGTCATTCAGCTCCACAAACTTCATTTCGAAGCGCGTGTCGGGTTTGTCGTTGCCGTAGTAGCGCATGGCATCGGCATAGTCCATGCGGGGTAGCTTACCGATTTCCAGGCCTTTCACCTCTTTGAACAGGTATTGCACCAGGCCTTCGAAAGTGTTCAGGATGTCTTCCTGCTCCACAAACGCCATTTCGCAGTCAATCTGGGTGAACTCCGGCTGGCGGTCGGCGCGTAAGTCTTCGTCGCGGAAGCACTTCACAATCTGGAAGTAGCGGTCGAAGCCCGACACCATCAGGAGCTGCTTGAAGGTTTGGGGCGACTGGGGTAGGGCGTAGAACTCGCCGGGGTTCATGCGCGAGGGCACCACAAAGTCGCGGGCGCCTTCGGGCGTGCTTTTGATGAGCACGGGCGTTTCCACCTCGATGAACTGTTGCGCGTCGAGGTAGCGGCGCACGGCCTGGGCCATGCGGTGGCGCAACATCAGGTTCTGGCGCACGGGCGCGCGGCGCAGGTCGAGGTAGCGGTACTTCATGCGCAGGTCGTCGCCGCCGTCGGTGTCGTCTTCAATGAGGAAGGGCGGCAGCTTAGCCGGGTTGAGCACCTCCAGGCTCTCCACCCGAATTTCGATGGCGCCGGTGGGCATCTTGTCGTTTTTGGAGTAGCGCTCGGCCACTTTGCCGGTCACCTGAATCACGAACTCGCGACCCAGCTCGCGGGCGGCTTCGCGTAGGGTTTCGGCCTCGCGGCCTTCTTCCAGCGCCAACTGCGTGATGCCGTACCGGTCGCGCAGATCAATCCAGAAAATGCCGCCTTTGTCGCGGGTGCGCTGCACCCAACCAACAAGCGTTACAGTTTGACCAGCATTTTCGAGGCGAAGCTCGCCATTGGTGTGCGTACGAAGCATAGTGGTAGTGTTTTATAGCTACGAAGGTAGGAAGGTCGCGCGGAAATGGTGGTATACTCAGCGTGATAGAACGTCATGTTGAGCGGAGCAAAGCGCAGCCGAAACATCTCTACCGCAACAGTAAATCATGATCATATGGGAATTACTAGCGGTAGAGATGTTTCGACTGCGCTTCGCTCCGCTCAATATGACGTTCTTATTTTCTTATAACCTTCCCTACCCCACGCAACTTCTATAGCGTTTCCGCTATCTTATCCCCATCATCCCTACCCCTTACCAATCAGTCAGCAGCACGATGGAGCTACTTATCGAGAATTTATCGAAGACCTATGGCAACGGCGTACGCGCCCTCCAAAATGTATCCTTGCGCATCCCGACCGGCATGTTTGGCCTGCTTGGCCCGAACGGCGCCGGCAAGTCGTCGCTGATGCGCACTATTGCTACCCTACAGGAGGCCGATAGCGGCAGCATCACGCTGGGCGATATAGATGTGCTGCGCGACAAAGACGCCGTGCGCCGGGTGCTGGGCTACCTACCGCAGGAGTTTGGCGTGTACCCCAAGATTTCGGCCGAACAGCTGCTCGACCACTTTGCCGTACTCAAAGGCCTCAGCGACAGCAAGCAACGGCGCGAGGTAGTACACGGCTTACTCCAGCGCACCAACCTCTACGAGGTGCGCAAGAAAAACCTGGGAGGCTACTCCGGCGGTATGAAGCAGCGCTTCGGCATTGCGCAGGCGCTGCTGGGCAACCCGCGCCTGATTATCGTGGATGAGCCTACCGCCGGCCTCGACCCCGCTGAGCGTAACCGTTTCCACAATCTACTGGCCGAAATCGGGGAGAATATCATTGTGATTCTGAGCACGCACATTGTATCCGATGTGAGCGACTTGTGCCGCAACATGGCCATCATCAACAAGGGCCAGGTGCTGCTCACCGGCGACCCGCTGCTGGTGATGCAGGAGCTGAACGGCCAGCTCTGGCGCCGCACTGTGGACAAAGACCAGTTGCCCGCTTTGCAACAGGAACAGCAAGTGATTTCGACGCGCCTGTTTGCTGGCCGCACCATCGTGCACGTGGTCAGCGACGCGCAGCCGGGCCCCGACTACGAGGGCATTACCCCTACCCTGGAGGACGTGTATTTCGCCCGCATCGCGCAGGCTGAGCGGAAGGTGGCATTGGCGTAACCCCACCCCCTAGCCCCCTCCCCTCCGGGAGAGGGGGGACTAGCTTTTAGATTTTAGAGTCCTAGACCTAGAATTTAAACCTAAGACTAGTTCCCCCTCTCCCGGAGGGGAGGGGGCTAGGGGGTGGGGTTACACCAGCGTCATTTCTACCCTTCTTATTCTTCCTCGCATGTTTCTCGCTATTCTCAAGTTTGAACTCTGGTACCGGCTCCGACGGCCGGCTACGTATATCTATTTCTTTATCCTGCTGGGCATTGGCTTGCTAATGATGCTGATGACGGGCGGCTTCTTTGAAGGCGTCACGGCGTCGGTGGGCAACAGTAAGGTGTACATCAACTCGCCGTTTGCGCTCAATGGGCTGATCAGCGTGCTCACCATTGTGCCGGGCGTGCTGATTATTTCGGCCATGTTCGGGCCGGCCGTGCTGCGCGATTTTGATAGCCGGATGCACCCGCTTTTGTACACAGCGCCCATCAGCAAAGCTGGCTATTTGGGTGGGCGCTTCTTCGGCACCTTGCTCGTTACGCTGCTGGCCCTCAGCGGCATTGGGGTAGGCCTGTGGATTGGCACATTGTTTCCGGGCATTGCGGCTACCAAGCTGGGGCCGTCGCAAGTAGGGGCTTACCTGATGCCCTACCTCACGTTTGTGTTACCGAACGCGCTGTTTGCCGGGGCTATTTTCTTTGTGCTGGCTACCCTTACGCGGCAGGCGCTGAGCACCTACGTGGGCAGCATTATCTTTCTGGTGCTCTATTTCGTGGCCCAAAGTCAGCTTTCAGACCTCGACAACAAAACCCTGGCTTCCCTGCTCGACCCCATGGGCAACGGCGCCCTGGCCCTACTCACCAAATACTGGACACCCGCCGAGAAAAACACCCGCCTGATTACGCCTACCGGCCTGCTGGGCCTCAACCGCCTGCTGTGGCTGGGCGTGGGGCTGCTGCTGGTGACGTTCTGCTACCTGCGGTTTCGGTTTGGACAGACCGTGGACACCGTGCGCTTACGCCGTGCCCGCCCCGAGGACGTAGGCCAGGCGGTGCAGCCAATGGGCACACTGGTACTACCCCAGGTGCAGCAGGATTTCGGCACGAGCCAGCACCTGCGGCAATGGGCCCGCCTGACGTGGCAGGAACTGCGCGACGTACTACGAAGCCCCTACTTCATTGCGATTGTAGTGGCCGGCTTGGCGTTCCTACTCGCTTCGGCCCTGCAAATCGGCAAGATTTACGACACGCAGACGTACCCCGTAACGGGGCAGGTAATTGAGATTTTGTCGGGGTCGTTTACGCTGTTCTTACTGGCTATCATCACGTTTTACGCTGGCGAATTGGTATGGCGCGAGCGGGACGCCCACATGAACCAACTCTACGACGCCCTACCCATCCCGAACTGGGTACCATTGGCTTCCAAGCTGGCAGCACTGCTGCTGGTACCAGTGGTATTACTGGTGGTGGTACTGGTGTTTGGCCTGCTCACTCAGATTTCTTACGGCTACTACCACTTCGAAATTGGTCTATATCTGCGTTGGCTGTTTGGCCTGAAGCTGCTGGACTTCTGGTTGTTGGTAACGCTGGCGGTAGTGGTGCAGGTGGTAGTCAATAACAAGTACATGGGGCACTTGGTGATGGTTCTGTACTTCGTATTCGTGGTGTTTGTGGCTGGACAGGTAGGATTGGAACACAACCTGCTACTCTATGGCTCTGACCCCGGCATTCGCTACTCGGCGCTCAATGGCTTTGGGCACTTCATTGGGCCGTATTTCTGGTTTAAGAGCTACTGGGCGGCACTGGCCGTGGCCCTGGCGGTGGTAGCCAACCTGCTGTGGGTGCGCGGCACCGAAACCACCTGGGCCACCCGGCAGGAGCTGGCGCAGCGGCGCTTCAGCACCCCGGCCAAAATCACGCTCGCGCTGGCGCTACTGGCATTTGTGGGACTGGGCGCGTGGATTTTCTACAACACCAACGTTCTCAATAAATACCGCACCGGCAAGCAGGACGAGCTAGATCGAGTGGCTTACGAAAAGAACTACAAGCGCCTCCAACGCCTGCCCCAGCCGCGCATTGTGGCCGTGGATGTGCAGGTCGATTTGTTTCCGGAGCGGCAGGAGGCACGAGCACACGGGCAGTACTGGGTACTTAACAAAACCCAGCAGCCTATTGATTCTGTGGTGCTGGACGTACTGAACACGGCCCGCATCCGGAAGCTGCAAGCCGGCCCCGGTGCCCGCAACGTACTGACCGACACTACCCAGGGCCTCTACGTGCAGCGCCTGTCCCGCCCCCTGGCCCCCGGCGACTCCCTCCCCCTAGCCTTCGACCTCTACTACCCTGCGCCAGGCTTCGAGAACAGCACGCGCCGCACCAACATTGTAGAGAACGGCACCTTCATCAACAGCGCCATGATGCCCCACCTCGGCTACAGCGAGGGTAGTGAGCTGAGCGAAGAAAGTGCCCGCAAAAAGTACGGTCTCAAACCCAAGCCGCGCATGCGCCCGCTCAACGACACGGCCGCTCGCCAAAACACCTACATCGCCCACGATGCCGACTGGGTACGCTTCACGGCCACCGTCAGCACCGTGCCCGACCAAATTGCGCTGGCCCCCGGCTACCTGCAAAAGGAGTGGCAGGAAGGCGGCCGCCGCTACTTCCGCTACGCCATGGACGCGCCGATTCTGAACTTCTACTCGTTTCAGTCGGCGCGCTATGCGGTGCGCCGGGCCAAGTGGAACAACGTGGATATCAGCATTTACTACCAGCCGGGCCACGAGTACAACCTCGACCGGATGATTCGGGGCGTGAAAGATGGGTTGGCTTATTATTCCAAGAATTTCAGTCCTTACCAGCACCGGCAAGTGCGCATTGTGGAGTTTCCGGGGTATAGCAGCTTTGCGCAGTCGTTTCCCAACACGATTCCGTTTTCGGAGAGCATCGGCTTCATTGCCAAGGTGGATACCACCAACCCCGACGACGTGGACTACCCCTACTATGTGACGGCCCATGAGGTAGCGCATCAGTGGTGGGCGCATCAGGTAATCGGGGCTGATGCGCAGGGCTCGACGCTGATGGTGGAAACACTGGCGCAGTATTCGGCTCTGATGGTGATGAAGCAGAAGTACGGCGAGGCCATGATGCGCAAGTTTCTGCGGTACGAAATGGACAGCTACCTCGGCGGCCGCGCCCAGGAGCGCATTGCCGAACAGCCCCTCTATAAGGTAGAGAACCAGCAATATATCCATTACCGCAAAGGCTCGGTGGTGATGTACGCCTTGGCTGACTACATTGGCGAGGACAAAGTAAACCAGGCGCTTTCCGACTACATCAAGGAGGTGCAGTACCAGGAGCCGCCCTACACAACCTCGCTGGATTTGGTGCGCCACCTGCGCCAGGTCACGCCCGATTCGTTGCAGTACCTCATCACGGATATGTTCGAGCGCATCACGCTGTATGAGAACAAGGTAGACTCCGTGACGGCCCGCAAGCTGCCCAACGGTCAATACCGCGTAAACATGGTACTGAGCGCCAAGAAGGTGTACGCCGACAGCCTCGGCAACGAAACGCCCGCCCGCAACATGAACGACCTGATTGACGTGGGCGTGCTGGCCCGCAAGAAAATTAACGGTCAGTGGCAAGACGTGACCCTGTATCGTCAGAAGCGTCGCTTCCGCCCCGGCACTACCCGCCTCAGCGTGACGGTACCCGAGAAGCCCGCCAAAGCCGGCATCGACCCTTATAACCTATTAATTGACAGAACGCCGAGCGACAATCTGAAAGACGTGACGGTTGAGAAGTAGAGATAGGGAAAGCCTTTCTTCTGTCATCCTGAGCATGTGGCGCATCAAGCCAGCGTCGAAGGACCTTCTCACGGCAGGACGATGCTCTTAACAATGACTCGTTCCTACCTGAGAAGGTCCTTCGACGCTGGCTTGATGCGCCACATGCTCAGGATGACAAATGAGGGGTGACAACTGAATGACAGCGAAGGCATCACAAATAATGCTTGGATAAACCACATTTGGCCCAACTTCTGCAAGTAGCCGGGAAACGACTTTGTTTTCCCGGCTACTTCTGTTTTCCCCTACCCATGAAACGTTCCGCTCTTCTGTCTCTCGCTGTTGCCTTCCTTACTGTTTCGGCCGCCCAGGCCCAAACTCCCACTAAAGTCAAAACCAAGACGAAAGCCGAAAACGGCACCGTCGTGAAAGCTAAATCCGACGTGGAGCCCATCGTGCTCGACGGTCCTATTAAGCGCGTAGAAACCCTTTCGGGCATCGACGTATTCCCTACCTCCGATGGGCAGACGATTATGCTCAGCTTTACGCAGCAGTTCACCAAACCCGGCACACTGGTCATGACCAACTATCGGAATCAGCCTATTTACACCACGGCCCTTGATCCGCAAAGCAATACGGGGCAGCCCGTATCGCTGGGCCGCATTCCGGCGGGCACATACTTGGTAGAGGCCAAAACCGGCAACTACGTGTATTGGAAAAAAGTACGCATCAAGTACCCTACCTTGGCCTCTGCCAAAAAACGGCGCTAACGGAACGGCGCGGCACCAGTGCCGCGCCGTTGTTGTTCTTACCCTACTTTTGTTTTTATATGATGCAAGCAACTCGTTTTCTTAGCCGTCTGGCTCCTCTACTCTTTCTAATGGTGCTTACGGCTTTCGTGGCGCCGCCTAAGCTGCGCAAAACTACCATTGCCAAGAACCTCACCGTGGGCGTGCCCGACACGTTCGCGCCCCTCCCCGACGACGGTATTGCGGCCAAGTTTCCGGCCCAGCGCCGCCCCTTGGGTGCGTTCAGCAACCCCAGCGGCCGCGTCGATTTCAGCGTGACGCAGAAGCCTACTTCCTTCAGCAACCGCGACTACGCCTTGCTGGTGAAGATTTATAAGGCCAGCATTCAGAATATGTACTCGAAGGTGCAGTTTCTGGCCGAGGACATTCGCACCATCAACAAGCGCGATTTCGTGGTGCTGGAGTTTGTCTCGACGGTGAACGACACACGCCGGGGTAGCAATATGGCGCCCATTCGGCGCTACCAGTTGGTGCAATACGCCATTGAGGGCGACCAGCAGTATATCTTCACCTTCACCGCCCCCGCCGACGAGCAAGCCCAGTGGCAACCCACCGCCCAGGCCGTAATGGAAAGCGTAGTGTTGAAGTAGTGACCATCAACAGTGCATACAAAAAAGCCACTCCTGCACAGGAGTGGCTTTTTTGTATATATAATAACAAGGAGCTTACGCAGCAGCTTCTACTTGCTTAGCAAACTGTACGCTGATAACCAGCTTGATATCTTCGCCTACCACAATGCTACCGGCTTCGGTTACGCCGTCCCAGGTCAGGCCGAACTCTTTGCGGTTGATTTTGCCAGTTACATCAAAGCCGGCTTTCAGATTGCCGTAGAAGTCGGTGGCGGTGCCGCCGTGCTCTACGTCCAGCGTTACGGGCTTGGTCACGTCTTTTACCGTGAGGTTGCCTTGCAGCTTATAGGTGTCGTCGCTGGCTTTTTTGAAGGAAGTCGATTCGAACTTGATGTTCGGGTACTGCGCAGCGTTAAAGAAATCTTCGGCCTTCAGGTGCTGGTCGCGGGCCTCCTGGTTGGTATCGATGCTGTTGACGTCGAGCGTGAAGTTGATTTGAGCATCCTCGAACGTGTCGCCTTCGGTTACTGCCGAACCTTCGAACTTTTTGAAGTTGCCGGTCACGGTAGAAATAACCAAGTGCTTCACTTTGAACTGCACTTCAGAGTGCATGGGGTCGAGGGTCCAGTTGGTGGTAGCCATAATAAAGAGAGATGAAAATGTGGAGTGCGATGTTGACGCAACAAATGTAGGTACATATTTCAAAAAATCAATGTACATACATATATTTTTTAATTTCTATTGTGTTCGTCGGTTTTACTTTTGATGTTATGACGCTTTCCCTGCTCAACGACGACCACTACATGCGCGAGGCCCTCAAACAAGCCCGCTACGCGTTGGCCGAGGACGAAATTCCAATTGGGGCCGTGGTGGTGCTGGAGCGCCAGGTTATTGCCCGCGCCTACAACCAGACCGAGAAGCTGCGCGACGTGACGGCCCACGCCGAAATGCTGGCCCTCACGGCCGCCGCCAACCACGTAGGCAACAAATACCTAGCCGATTGCACGCTTTACGTGACCGTAGAGCCCTGCGTGATGTGCGCCGGCGCCACGGCTTGGGCGCAGGTACGGCGCGTGGTGTATGGGGCCGACGAGCCAAAGGTAGGCTACCACCGCCACGGCCACCTGCTACACCCGCGTGCCGAGGTGGTGAGCGGCGTATTGGCCGAGGAGAGCAGCCAGTTGATGCGCGAGTTTTTCGCGCGTAAGCGTAAATAGAGTAGAGTAGCACGCGTGCCCGGCGTGCCAAGCCAGGATTAAATTCTAATAACGCTATATTTGGACGTTGTGCCGGTGGTGTGGGTCTTTTTTTGTAACCCCCTCCCCCATCCGGCGGTTATGATAACGGGTAGTCACTCGGCTTCCCGTATTTTTTCACCTACAACCCCTACTCCTATGGCTTTTGAACTGCCCGCCCTTCCCTACGCTTACGACGCATTAGAACCCTCGTTTGACGCACAAACGATGGAAATTCACCATACCAAGCACCACCAGGCCTACGTAACCAACCTCAACAACGCCATTGCCGGCACCGAGCTGGAAGGCAAGTCGTTGGAAGACCTGATGCAGAGCATTGCCACGGCTCCCATTGCGGTGCGCAACAACGGTGGCGGCCACTGGAACCACTCGCTGTTCTGGACGATTCTGTCGCCCAACGGTGGCGGTGAGCCTACGGGCGCCGTGGCCGAGGCCATCAACAAGGCATTTGGTAGCTACGAGAAATTCAAGGAAGAATTCACCAAAGCCGCTACTACCCGCTTCGGCTCGGGCTGGGCGTGGTTGTGCAAGCAGCCCGATGGCTCGCTGCAAATCTGCTCTACCCCCAACCAAGACAACCCCCTGATGCCCGACACCGGCTGCAATGGCACCCCCATCCTGGGCCTCGACGTGTGGGAGCACTCCTACTACCTGAAGTACCAAAACAAACGCCCCGACTACATCGCGGCCTTCTTCAACCTCATCAACTGGGATGAAGTGAACAAGCGCTTCTCGGCTGCCAGCTAAGCAACCGCTCGGTGTAGAGACGCATACTTGCGTCTCGTCGTTGCTGATGCTGTTTGATAGAACGGTGCTAACGCGAGTTGTGCAATGACGAGACGCAAGTATGCGTCTCTACACCGTTCCAACTATCCTGTTAACTAACTTAAGCAAACTCTAAGCAACTGCTCGGTTAACTACCATACAAAAAGCCCTTCTGCACTGTGCAGAAGGGCTTTTTCTTTTCATACCCACGTTATTACCACTGTTAGGGGACTTTGTAGGTAGGGTCATTGTGGGTTAGCTTTTCAAACAATAGGGCTACCTCGTTCTCGGCATCTGGCAGCCCTTGCTGCCGCCACAGCTCCACGCCTTGCCGCACCAGCACGCACGCGGGCAGCTGTTGGGCATGGAAGCTATGTACTACCGCCGGATGCGTGGCTTCGTCGATTTTAAGCACTCGAATAGCCGGGCTGAGCTGCTGTTGCAATTGCTCTAGCGCCACCTGAATTCGGTGCTGCTGCCGACTATCGGGGGTAGTGACTGGGAGCAGCACCAGCAGCACGGCAGTGTCGGTGGTGTGCGGCGGCGGAGAGAGTTGGGAAACGGACGTCACGGCAGAGTGCTAGATACTGCCGTAAAATTGCGTCTCCCGCTTACCTTTTCTCCTGAGGGTGGTCAGCTGGCCACCTGACATTTATCATGCAGCTTCCATCTGATTTATGCTGAACTTTGACCTACTGAACATTGACCCAAATAGCCTATAACAGAACGTCATTTCGACTAATGGCTGAAATGACGTCCTTCTGAAATAACAACCTTGTAGCAATACAACCGCCTACCCTAGTCCACATTCCTGCCGTATGCTATCACCTCCCACACCTACTCTGACGGATATTCTGTTCAACCAGACCAAGGAGTTTGTGGGGGTGTATGATGTGGCGCTCGGCTGGTTTGCGCAGGTTAATCCGGCGGGGGTGCACCTGCTGGGCTACCCCTCGGAACAGGCTCTGCTAGCTGCCTCAGACCATTCTCAGTCGCTGACTGCCGTAGATTGGCAGCACTTGCAGAAACTAGCGCAACAGCAGGGGCACCACGAAACAGAAGCAGAAATTAAGCGCTTGCAGGGCGCGCCGTTTTGGGCGCGTATCGAGCTGACCGCTTTCACCTCTGAGCAAAAGCCCTACCTGCTGGTGCGCCTCACGGAGCAAAGCCGCCTGCACCAGGCCGAGCGCGAGTTGGCCCAGAGCGTGCGGCGCTTCGAGGCAGTGGTGGCTAATGCCACCATTGGCATTATCATGTGTAATCGGGCGGGCGAAATCGTGTCGGCCAACCGCACTTCACACCAGCTGTTTGGCTACGCAGAAGATGAATTACTGGGCCAGCCTATTGAGGTGCTGGTGCCCCACGCCGTGGGGCTCCGCCACGAGCAGCTGCGCCAGTCCTTCAACGCCCAGCCCTCGGTGCGGGCCATGGGTGCCCACCGCGGCGACTTGCTGGCCCGCCGTAAAGACGGCAGCGAGTTCCCTACCGAAATCAGCCTCAGCTACTTCTACCTGGATGAGGAGCTGTACGTGGTGTCTTACATCGTCGATATCACCTTCAAGAAAAACGCCGAACGCGAGCTAATTGCCCAGCGCCAGTACGTGGAGCGCCTGAACGCCGAGTTGGAGCAAAAAGTAGCCGACCGCACCCATGCCCTACTAAACACGCTGGAACAGCTGGAGCAGCGCACCGACGAGCTGACCCGCGCCCTGGCCGCCGAGCAGGAGCTGGGCGAGTTGAAGTCGCGCTTCGTGAGTATGGCCTCGCACGAGTTTCGCACCCCGCTCACGGCGGTACTCACCTCGGCCACCCTCATCGAAAAATACCCCCACGCCGACCAGCAGGACAAGCGCCAGAAGCACTTGCAGCGCATTCGGGGCTCGGTGCGCCACCTCAACGACATTCTGGAAGAGTTTCTGTCGGTGGGTCGCATTGAAGAGGGTAGAATTGAGGCCAAACCGGTGCGCCTGCTGCTCGACGCCCTCCTTACCGAAACCATCCAGGACGTGCAGGGGCTGCTGAAGGCCGGCCAAACCGTGCAGACCGAGTTGCACTGCGCCCAACCCATTTGGCTGGATACGTCGCTGCTGCGCAAGATTCTGGTGAATCTGCTTTCCAATGCTATCAAGTATTCCGGCGAAAACTCGGTGGTGACGGTGCGCGCCGCCTGTGTCGGGGACGAGCTCACGCTCACGGTGCAGGACCAGGGGGTAGGGATTTCGCCGGAAGACCAGGGGCACTTGTTCGAGCGGTTTTTCCGCGCCCGCAACGTCACCAACCTACCCGGCACGGGCCTGGGGCTCTACATTGTAGCCAGCTATTTGCAGCTGTTGGGCGGCACCATTGCCCTACACAGCGAGCTGCACGTGGGCACCACCGTTACGCTTACCATTCCCTATGAAGACCATTCTGCTGATTGAGGACAACGAGGCGCTACGCGAAAACACGGCTGAGATTCTGGAGCTGGCAGGTTACGCCGTTGTCACGGCCGAAAACGGCAAGGTAGGCGTGGAGCAGGCCCTGGCGACTAAGCCCGACCTGGTGATTTGCGACATTATGATGCCCGTACTGGATGGCTACGGGGTGCTGCACATCTTCAACCAGAACCCGCAGCTTTCGGGGGTGCCGTTCATCTTCCTGACCGCCAAAACCGAGCGCACCGACCTGCGCCGCGGCATGGAGCTGGGCGCCGACGACTACCTCACCAAGCCCTTCGACGAAACCGAGCTGCTGAGCGCCATCACAAGCCGCCTGAACCGCTTTCAGCACCTCAAGGCCGAGTACAACCTGCAAGCCGAGGGCCTGACCGAGTTCCTGAACGATGCCCAAGCGGTAGGCAACCTGGAAAGCCTGTCGGCCGACCGGCGCGTGCACACCGTGCGCCGCAAGCAGGATATTTATGTGGAAGGCGACGAGCCCATTCGGCTGTATTTCCTGAAATCGGGTAGGGTGAAAACGGTGAAGACTACCAACGCGGGCAAAGAGCTGATTACGGGCCTCTACCACCCCGGCGACTTTTTCGGCTACCTCTCCCTGCTCACGCAAACCGCCTACGACGACTCGGCCGTGGCCCTCGACGATGCCGAGCTGGTGTATATCCCGAAGCACGACTTTCTACAACTGCTCACCCGCAACGCGGAGGTAGGGCAGCAGTTTATTCGTCTGCTGGCCGGGCGCGTGAGCGAGCGGGAACAGCAGCTGCTGGACATGGCCTACAACTCCATCCGCCGCCGCGTGGCCGATACGCTGCTGCACCTGCACGAGCAAACCACCGCCGACGCTCCGCTCATCCAACTCTCCCGCGACGACATGGCCGCCATGGTCGGTACCGCTTCTGAGTCGTTGATTCGGACCCTAAGCGAGTTCCGCCAATCCGGCTACGTAGACCTGACGCCCCAAGGCATTAGGGTAGTGCAGCCCGACAAGCTGCGGGCGGCCAATTGGTAACCAACGCGCACCCCTGACAGGCACTTGAAGCTATACTAGGGGTGCGTCTTTTTATTGACAATTAACTGGTTATAAGCTTACGCCACCGGTCAGTTCGAGGCGCTGGCCGTTGAGCCACTTCGCGTCTTCGGTGCACAGGAAAGCCACTACCCCGCCTACATCGTCGGGCAGGCCTGGCCGGCCGAGGGCAGTCATTTGGGTCACGTATGCCCGTATTTCTGGCGTGTCGGTCATAGCGCCACCCCCGAAGATGGCCCCCGGTGCTACCACGTTTACGGCAATGCCGCGCGTACCTAGCTCTACGGCCAAATAGCGCGTAAACACATCCACTGCGCCCTTCATAATGGCGTACGCCGACGCACCGGGGTAGGAAATACGCGTGGTGGCCGACGACATATTGATGATGCGCCCGCCATCCTGGAGCAGCGGCAACGCCTTCTGCGTGAGGAAGAAGACGCCTTTGAGGTGAATATTCAGCATCTCATCAAACTGCGCCTCCGTGGTGTCGGCGAAGGGAGCTTGCATGCTGGTGCCGGCGTTGTTGATGAGAAAATCGAAGCGCGTAGTGCCGAAAGCGGCCTGCAACGTTTCTGGCAGCTGCGCGAAGAACGTATTGAAGCTGCTGACGTCGGCGGTGTTGAGTTGTACGGCCACGGCCTTGCGGCCGTGCGCTTCAATTTCGGCTACCACGGCAGCCGCGTCGGCTTGCTGGCTATGGTAGGTAAGCAGTACATCGATGCCTTTTTGTGCCAGGCTCAGCGCAATGTTTTTGCCCAGGCCCCGGCTGCCGCCGGTTACCAAGGCTATTTTGGAAGTTGTCATCTGTATAGAATTGACGTGTTTACTAGAACACGACAAAGGTCCGGCAGATGCCCCTACCCCAACTTGCGCAAGGCAATCCGTTTTATGTAGAAATCAAACCACTTCCGTGTTCCGGAATGCGCCGGGCGCCACCAGCGTGTGGCGCTTGAAGAAATGAGAAAAGTGGGCCACGTCGGTAAAGCCCAGGCTGTCCGCAATTTCCGCCATCGTCCAGTGCGTTTGCCGCAGCAGGGCTTGCGCCTCCTGCGCAATGCGCGTCCCGAGCAAGTCGGTGGTGGTGCGGCCGGTGGTTTCCTTCAGCACTTTGTTGAGGTGGTTGACATGCACGGCCAAGTGGTCGGCGTAGTCTTTGGCCGTGCGCAGGCGTAGTTGCTGTTGCGGCGTCTCGAGCGGAAACTGCCGTTCCAGCAGCTCCGCAAACAACGAGGTAAGGCGGGCCGCCGCACTATGTACGGGGTGCAGCGTGGTAGCCGGTTGCAGCTTCTGCCCCAGATGAATCAGCTCCAGCACATAGGTGCGCAGCAGGTCGTACTTGTATGCATAATCAGAAGCCATTTCTTCCTGCATCCGTTGGAAAACTGACTGCACACGAGCCCCTACCTCATCGGACAACTGAAAAACGGGGTAGCCTTCTGCCTTGAAAAGCGGCAACTCTTCGAGTACTACGCCGCTTTTGGCCGGCAGCAGAAACTCCGGCGTGAACACGCAGAAATACCCGCTTTGTTTTTCTTCTGGCAACCAATAGTGTGGCGTTTGGGGAGCAGAGAAAAACAAGGTAGAATGCTCCAAATCGAAGCTTTTGTCGGGGTAGTCTACGCGACTACGCCCGGTCAGCAGGCTGACCTTGTAAAAGGACCGGCAGGCATACGGCGCTGCGGGCATCTCACGTGTGGGCTGCCACAGTTCGTCCAGGTTGAACACGTTGAAGTGCCCTACCTCCTGCTGAATGCCGCTGGGTAGTAACGCGTTCAGGTCGGAGCCGGTGCAGGTGGTAAGTTCCTGGTAAAACTCGGTGAGCAGAGGAGAATGCATAGCTGGTTGCCTTTGTATAAATCAAAGGTACTGCTATTTAGATGTGGCTACGCTACTCCTGTGCGACTCCTCATCCTGCCTCCGCGCTGCTCTACAGAATCGACAGCGAATTGTACTGCCGGATACGGTACTCAAAGACGGTGGCAATATTCAGCGCCCGTTGCTTGGCTTCGTCGGCCTTGGGGCCAGCAAAGTGCTCGTCTACTGTGGCACGGAACAGCGCGAGCCACCGCTGAAAATGCGTGGCATCGATGGGCAGCGGCAGGTGCTTGGGAAACGGCCGGCCGCGGTAGCGCCCGGTGCCCAGCAGCAGGCTGCTCCAGAAGTCGTACATGGTAGGCAGATGAGTGGCCCAGTTCACGTGCGCAAATCCGTTGAAAATGGGCGCCAGCAGCTCATCCTGGTTTACTTTGTCGTAGAAGCTGTCGATGAGCAGCTTGATATTGGCTTCGGTGTGAATATCGACTGGAGCAGGCATGGCGCGGAAAAAAACGAGTTGAGGCCAAGGGTAGGCGAACAACTCTCCTACCTTCTACAAAGTTCTTAAAAAGCTAAGCAGCGTGCGTGGCTGGCGCTTGTATTCAAACATCTGCGCAATTTCCTGTGCTTTGGCCTTGGCGGCTTCGGCAATAGGGCCGTTGAAATTATCCTCTACCGCCGCCAAAAACAGCTGCCGCCAGCGCTGGAAATACTCGCCGGTGTTGGGCAGCACCAAGCCGCCGGGAAAGGGCCAGCCATCGGCACCGCCGGTGTTGAGCAGCACCCGCTTCCAGAAAGCCTGCATGGTAAACAGCGGCTGGGGCCAGTGCACCGGCGCATCGGCCTGAAGGATGGGCCCGAGTAGTTCGTCGAGCCCTACCTTTTCATAAAACGTGGTGATGAGCGTGGTGATGTCGGCTTCGGTGCGGATGTCGGGGAGCGTTTGCATAGCCATGAGGGTAGGAAATAAGGGAATCCGTTGTGGCCGCCTGCCGGTCCGACGCCGCAGGCGTCCGACCGGTATCGTTGCGGACGCCCGCGCCGCGTGGGAGTAGGTAGGTAGTAAACGTCCGCACGCAGCTCGTTCAACTTCAGCAACGATACCGGTCGGACGCCTGCGGCGTCGGACCGGCAGGCGTCAACCACAAACCAAAGGTCAGCGAGCAAGCCAATGGCTCCCATGACCTTACTCATCTCCTACCCTGACGTTTGTCATCTGCCGGGCACAGCCGAAGCAGGACCTTTGGTTTTCTTCTGCCTGACTCGCTTTGCGCATGAATGCTGTTTCCCCCGAAGTCCCTACCCACGTTGCCTGCACCCACTGTGGCGACGAATGCCCCGACGAGCCTATCCTACTTGATAAGCAACCGTTTTGCTGTGCCGGCTGCAAGGCCGTGTACGAGCTGCTGCAAACCAACAACCTCTGCGCCTACTATGCCTTCGATGAGCGGCCCGGCCAGAAAGTAAAAACGCTAGAGTTGCCCGGCCGTTTCGACTACCTCGATTCGGAAGTTGTGCAGGCGCAGCTCCTCACGTTCCGGTCGGATACGCTGGCGCGACTCACGCTCACGGTTCCACAGATGCACTGCGCCTCGTGTATCTGGCTGCTGGAGAAGCTTTACCAACTGAATCCGGGTATTTCGGAGTCGCGGGTGAATTTTCTGCGCAAGGAAATTAGTATCAGATATCAACCTGGAAGAACGTCGCTGAAAGAGGTAGTGAAGCTACTAACGGCCGTGGGCTACGAGCCGCAGATTACGCTGGCCGAGTTGGGCGTCCAGCCCCACCACCACAACCGGCGGCTGTACTACCAACTCGGGCTGGCCGGCTTCTGCTTCGGCAACGTGATGCTGCTGGCTTTTCCCGACTACCTCAGCTTCACGGAGCAATTGCAGGGCGAGTTCGGACGTTTTTTTGGCTACATCAGCCTATTGCTGAGTTTGCCGGTGCTGCTGTATAGTGCGTGGGGGTTCTTCCAGTCGGCGTGGCAGGGTGTGCAGCAGCGCTACATCAACCTAGATTTCCCGATTAGTCTGGGCCTGAGCGCCTTGTTTCTAACCAGCGTATTCGATATTCTAACGCAGCGCGGCCCTGGCTACCTCGATTCGTTTACGGGGCTGGTGTTCTTTATGCTGATTGGCAAATGGGTGCAGCAACGCACCTACGATGCCCTGCGCTTCGACCGCGACTTCACCTCCTACTTCCCCGTAGCCGTCACGTTACTCACGCCCGAGGGCGAGCAATCGGTATCGGTGAAGGAGCTGCGGGTAGGGCAGCGCATCCTGGTGCGCCACCAGGAAGTAATTCCCACCGACGCCATGCTGATGCGCGGCACCGGGCAGATCGACTATTCCTTTGTATCGGGGGAGAGTGTGCCAGTGGCGAAGATGGCGGGCGAGGTGGTGTATGCGGGCGGCCGCCAAACCGGCGAGGCCGTGGAGCTGGAAGTGGTGCGCGAAGTGTCGCAGGGCTACCTCACCCAGCTCTGGAACAATCCCGCCTTTCAGAAAATCGAGAAGCAAACGCTGGAAACCTACGCCAACACGGTGGGCCGCTACTTTGTGGCCGCGACGCTGCTGCTGGCCACCGGCGCAGTGGCCTACTGGTACCCCCGCGACCCGCAAATGGCGCTGCGGGCCTTTACTTCGGTGCTGGTCATTGCCTGTCCCTGCGCGCTGTCGTTGGCTACGCCCTTTGCCCTGGGCGCGGCCCTGCGCACGTTTGGGCGGCTGAAGTTCTACCTAAAAAACGCTGGGGTAGTCGAAACACTAGGCCGTGTCGATACCATCGTGTTCGACAAAACCGGCACGCTCACTGAAGTAAAACGCTCGACGGTAGAGTACCTTGGCCGGCCGCTAACCACGGCCGAGACGCAGCTAGTAGCGGCCGTAGTGCGCCAGTCGACGCACCCGCTAAGCCAGCGCCTGGCGCGGGAGTTGGACCCCACCCCCAGCCCCTCCCCTCCGGGAGAGGGGTACCAGGCGACTAACCTGTCAGAACGCACCCCTCTCCCGGAGGGGAGGGGACGGGGGTGGGGTCACGCCGTTCACAACTTCACCGAAGTCCCCGGCCAGGGGGTGAGCGGGGTAGTAGACGGCGTACGGGTGAGGGTAGGCTCGGCGGCTTTCGCCGGCGACCAGCGCCGTGCACCGGAAGCGGCCGAAGAAGCCGACCAGCTGCAATCCCGCGTGTACGTGGCGCTGAACGGAAAACCGCTGGGCTGCTACGTGTTCCGGAACGTGTACCGCGACGACCTCCAACCCATCCTCACCGACCTCGGCCAACGCTACCACTTGGCCGTTCTCTCCGGCGACAACAGCACCGAGCGCGACCGGCTCCGCGAGTTATTCGGCCCCAAAGCCGAGCTGCGCTTCCATCAGTCGCCCCAGGACAAGCTCGACTACGTGGCCGCCCTGCGCCAGCAAGGTAGGCGCGTGCTCATGGTAGGCGACGGATTGAACGACGCCGGCGCCCTGCAACAAGCCGACGCTGGCATTGCCCTCACCGACACGCTCACCAATTTCTCCCCCGCCTGCGACGCCATCATGGACGCTAGCAGCTTCGGCCGTTTCGCCACGTTTCTGCGCTTCTCGCAAGACTGCTTGCAGATCGTGCTGGCCACGTTCGTGCTGTCGTTTTGCTACAACGGCATTGGGCTGGGGCTGGCGGTGCAGGGCAAGTTTACGCCTATCGTCTCGGCCATTCTGATGCCCATCAGCTCCTTGAGCGTGATGATTTTTTCGACGCTGCTAGTACGCTATGCAGCCTACAAACGCACGCTATGAACATCATTTTCATCTTAATAGGAATCAGCCTCACGGTGGCCCTCACGTTCCTGGGCGCCTTCCTGTGGGCCGTGCGCTCGGGCCAGTACGACGACGACTACACGCCCTCGGTACGGGTGCTGTTTGAGGATGAATCGCCTACCGGTCCGACGCCATAGGCGTCCGACCGGTATCGTTGCTGATGCCCGCGCCGCGTAGGGGTAGCACGCAACTCGTTCAACCTCAGCAACGATACCGGTCGGACACCTATGGCGTCGGACCGGGGTGGCTACAGCCATCCGGCCACTCGATCCGGATCAATCACTTGCTCTGCTTCACGGCGGAAAACATCGTACTCGATGGGTATATCCAGCAGCTCACGAGCCACTTGCTGGTTACACATGGACCCATTCCGCAATCCGGCATACTCCGGATAAGAAGAGTAAACCCAACCCTCCAGGCGCTGTGCCAAGCCAGCGCGAACCGGATTTTGATGAATGTAGTGGAAGCACGTGCGGGGGTACTGTTCGTATAGATCGAGCAGCCGCCGAGCTTTGGTTTTCGGTTGAAACAGAGCACCAGTGCGGCCCGTTTCTTTGTTGAATCCCTGTGTGTAGGTACTCAACGCTAGGGCTAAGCCTTGTACAATTGGCTGCTTGGCACTGCTGCTAGTATCCTGGTCCCGACAGCCCGCCGCAGTGGTATAGATCAGCAAGTGAAAGTGGTTGGGCATCAAGCAATAGCATAGTATCTCGCAGTGAGGCCGCACGTACTGCCTTATTTTTCTGAGGAAGTATACATAGTGGCCGGGCGTGAAGAAGATCTGTTGCTGATTATTACCTCGATTATACACGTGGTAAAGTTGTTCGGCCTCGTAACGCATGCGGTCAAAATAGCTTTTCTCAACAAAATAACCACCACCCGGTCCGACGTCTGCGGCGTCCGACCGGTATCGTTGCGGATGCCCGCGCCGCATGAGGCACTAGAAGCAGGCATCCGCACGCAGCTCGTTCAACATCAGCAACGATACCGGTCGGACGCCTGCGGCGTCGGACCGGCAGGTGGCCTACCTAACATCAATCACCCCCGCACCTGACATTCGTCATCCCTTCCGGTTGAGCCAAGCAGGACCTTTGGAGTAGTAAATCACTCACTACTCCACGTTATGGAAGTCGAACAAAAACCGCTTACGCCGGCCCCGGCCGCGCCGCCCCAGGTGGTGCCGGGCTTCGTGAAGACGGTCGACACGTTTTTTTACGACAACCGGATTGTCCGGGATTTTGGCCTGGCCACTGTGTTTTGGGGCGTGGCCGGCATGCTGATTGGGGTGATTATCGCCTTTCAATTGGCCCGGCCTGAGGTGAACATGGGCACGCCCTACACCACCTTCGGGCGGGTGCGGCCGCTGCACACCAACGCCGTGATTTTCGCTTTCGTCGGCAACGGCATTTTCATGGGCGTGTACTACTCCTTGCAGCGCCTGTGCAAGACTCGGATGTACTCCGATGTGCTCAGCAAAGTGCACTTCTGGGGCTGGCAGCTCGTGATTTTGTCGGCTCTCATTTCCCTACCCCTGGGCTTCACCACCAGCAAGGAATACGCCGAGTTGGAGTGGCCCATCGACATCCTGATTACGGTGATCTGGGTGGTGTTTGGTTGGAACATGTTCGGCACCATTGCCAAGCGCCGCGAGCGGCACCTGTACGTGGCCATCTGGTTCTACATTGCCACGCTGCTCACGGTGGCGGTGCTGCACATTGTCAACTCGATGGAGGTGCCGGTGAGCTTCCTGAAAAGCTACTCGGCCTACGCCGGGGTGCAGGATGCGCTGGTGCAGTGGTGGTACGGCCACAACGCGGTGGCCTTCTTCCTGACCACGCCCTACCTGGGCCTGATGTACTACTTCCTACCCAAGGCGGCCAATCGGCCGGTGTATAGCTACCGCCTGAGCATCATCCACTTCTGGTCGCTGATTTTCATCTACATCTGGGCAGGGCCGCACCACTTGCTCTACACCGCCCTACCCGACTGGGCGCAAAGCCTGGGCGTGGTCTTCAGCATCATGCTGATTGCCCCGAGTTGGGGCGGCATGATCAACGGCCTGCTGACCCTGCGCGGCGCCTGGGATAAGGTGCGCGAGGAGCCGGTGCTCAAGTTCATGGTGGTGGCCATCACGGCCTATGGCATGGCTACTTTCGAAGGGCCGATGTTGTCGCTGAAAAACATGAATGCCATTGCCCACTTCACCGACTGGATTGTGGCGCACGTGCACGTAGGCGCCCTCGGCTGGAACGGCTTCCTGACCTTCGCGGTGCTCTACTGGCTGTGGCCGCGCCTCTACAAAACCGAGTTGTATTCCAAGAAACTCGCCAACACGCACTTCTGGCTGGGCACGCTGGGCATCCTGTTCTACGCCCTACCCATGTATTGGGCCGGGTTCACGCAGGGCCTGATGTGGAAGCAGTTCACCAACGAAGGGCTGCTGCAATACCCCAATTTCCTGGAAACGGTGCTGCAAATTGTGCCGATGTACTACCTGCGCGGCATCGGCGGGGTGCTCTACCTCAGCGGCGCGCTGCTGATGGTGTTCAACCTAGTGAAAACTGCCCAATCGGGCCAGTTGCTACCCAATGAGAAAGCCCAGGCCGCGCCCCTTACCCCACTCTACCTCACCAACAACGCTGCCGACCAGCACACCGACGGCTACTGGCACCGCTGGATTGAGCGGCGGCCCGCCCAAATGGCCATCTGGGCCACGGTGGCCATTGCCATTGGCGGCGCAATTGAGATGATTCCGACGTTCCTGGTGAAGTCGAACGTGCCTACCATCGCTTCGGTGAAGCCCTACACGGCGCTCGAACTCGAAGGCCGCGACATCTACATCCGTGAGGGCTGCTCCAACTGTCACACCCAGATGGTGAGGCCGTTCCGCTCCGAAACCGAGCGGTACGGCGAGTACAGCAAAGCCGGCGAGTTTGTGTACGACCGCCCCTTTCTGTGGGGTAGCAAGCGCACCGGCCCCGATTTGCACCGCGTGGGCCAGAAGTATCCGCACTCCTGGCACTACAACCACATGATGGACCCCACCAGCATGTCGCCCGGCTCGATTATGCCGCCCTACCCCTGGCTGTTCGAAGATGACATCGACTACTCGCACACGGCCGATAAAATTCGGGTATTGCGCAAGTTCGATACGCCCTACCCTGCGGGCTTCGAGGATGTGGCCGTGGCCGATGCCCGCAAGCAAGCCGACGGCATTGCCCGCGAGCTGAAGAAGGAGGAAATCGAGGTGAAGTCGGACAAGGAAATCGTGGCCCTGATTGCCTACCTCCAGCGCCTGGGCACCGACATCAAGGTGAACCCGCAGCAAGCCGCCGCTTCGGCGCAGTCGAACGCAGCTGAGATATCCCATTAGTCTTCAGCTTCCCTACCCTTAGTGTCATGGATAAGAACGTCTTACGCGCCATTGCCGGCGTGGAAATCTACCCGATTATCTCCTTCGTCATCTTCTTTCTCTTCTTTCTGGGGCTGCTGGCCTACGTGTTCGTCGTGAACCGCCAGCACGTGCATTCAATGAAAAACCTGCCGCTACTAGGCGGCGAGGACGAAACCACTCCAACCACTTTTAATTCCAACCTGCCATGCTAACCAAGCGCACTCTCCTCCTGACTTTGACGGGCCTTTTCACTAGCTATGCCGCTACTGCCCAATCTGCTACGCCTACTACGGCCGGACCCCAACCCACCGACGTCCTGAGCTGGCTGGCCTGGGGCCTGGCAGCTGTGGTGCTCCTTTTTGGAATGATGACTGCTAGCTCTCTGGCCTCGGTTGTTGCTTACTCGGTGCAGGAGCAGGAAGGCCCGAATGAAGCCGCCCCGGCAGTTTCTGATGCTGCTCCGGCTGCTGCTCCCACAGTGTCGGTAGCGTCTATTCCCGCCGTTCCCGTTGAGCAGAAAGTTGCCGCATGAGCCTACCGCGAAGAACTCTGTACGGTGCCAGCGCCTGGGTGCTAGCCCTATTGGGTAACCACCCGGTGCTGGCCCAAACGGCGGAGGCGCCAGCTACGGCAGCCGCTACCGGCGTTTCGGATAGCAAAATGCTGCTGTTCTGGTTTCTGGTGAGCACCTTGGCACTGGTCGTGCTGCTAGGCTTGCTGCTAGTCACGGCCTTGGTCGTGAAGCTGCGGCCCCAACTGCGCCGGGTATACGACATGCCTACCGTGCGCCACAGCTGGAGCGGCAAGGTACTGGGCCTGCTGGTGGGCGACCCAGTGCTGGTGACCGGCACCGTGCGCGACGAGGTGATTGCCAACCACGACTACGACGGCATCCACGAGTTCGACAACGACCTGCCGCCGTGGTGGAAGTATGGCTTCATCCTCAGCATCATTTTCGCCGGGGCCTACTTCACCTACTTCCACGTAGCCAAAGCGGGCCAACTCAGCCACGCCGAGTACGAAACGGAGATGCAGCAGGCCGCCCTGTTGGTGGCCGCTGGCTCCGACGACCCCAACCAGCTCACCACCTACCAAGCCCTACTCGCCCCCACCGACCTGGCCGACGGCAAAACCCTCTTCGTCCAAAATTGCGCCCCCTGCCACGGGGCCAGCGGCGAGGGCAAGGTAGGCCCCAACCTCACGGACGACTACTGGCTGCACGGCGGCGAAATCAACCACGTGTACCGCACCGTCAAATTTGGGGTGCAAGGCAAGGGCATGGTGGCCTGGAAAGGCAAGCTCTCGGCCAAACAGCTGCTGCAAGTATCATCCTACGTGGTATCGCTGCAAGGCACCAACCCACCCAACGCCAAGGAGCCCCAAGGCGAAATCGACCCCACGGCTAAGAAGCTGGCGCCGAATAGGTAGCGGGCGGCGGACCTCACCTCCCGGCCCCCTCTCCTCGGGGAGAGGGGGAGCCAGACGACAATGTGCCGTGAGCCATCTTATTCACTCATTATTGCTCCCCAAGTGGTGCTCTCGGCTCCCCCTCTCCCCGAGGAGAGGGGGCCGGGGGGTGAGGTGCACTGTCTGCAACCTGAATCCCATGAAAACTCCCACCTCAACCGAAAGCTTCCGCGATTCCATCGCCACGGTGGATGCCGAGGGTAGGCGCGTCTGGCTCTACCCCAAGCAGCCGAAGGGCGCCCTCTACCGCGCACGCACCTGGATCAGCTACGGGCTGCTGGCCCTGCTTTTTGCCGGTCCCTGGCTGCGTATCAACGGCTTGCCGGTACTCATGCTGAACCTACCGGCGCGGAAGTTTATCATCTTCGGGCAGATCTTCTGGCCACAGGACTTTTTTATCCTGCTGCTGGCGATGATGACGTTTGTGGTGTTTGTGATTCTGTTCACGGTGGTGTACGGGCGGGTATTTTGCGGCTGGGTGTGCCCACAGACCATCTTTATGGAGATGGTATTTCGGCGCATCGAGTACTTCTTCGAGGGCGACGCGCCCCAGCAAAAGGCGCTCGACAAAGCCGACTGGGACTGGAACAAAACGTGGCGTAAAACCGGCAAGCACGCGGTTTTCCTGCTGATTTCCTTCCTGATTGCCAACACGTTCTTGGCCTACATCATTGGCTCTGATGAGTTGGTAAAGATCATCACCGACCCGCCCCAGGAGCACCTGGGTGGCCTCACGTCGATGGTGCTGTTCACGGGGGTGTTCTACGCGGTATTTGCCCGGTTTCGGGAGCAGGTGTGCACCATTGCCTGCCCCTACGGCCGCTTGCAGGGCGTGATGCTCGATAAAGACAGCTTGGTAGTCGCCTACGACTACCAGCGCGGCGAGCCCCGCGAGAAGATGCGCAAAAACAAAGTGCGCACCGCCGGCGACTGCATCGACTGCCACCAGTGCGTGCAGGTGTGCCCCACCGGCATCGACATTCGCAACGGTGCCCAGCAACTGGAATGCACCAACTGTACGGCCTGCATCGACGCCTGCAACAACATCATGGCGATGGTGAACCTGCCGCCGAACCTCATCCGCCACGCCTCGGAAAACAATATTGCCACCGGCACTAAATTCCGGGTCACGGGCCGTACCAAAGCGTTATCGGCGGTGCTCATGGTGCTCCTGGTGGTGATGACAGGCCTGTTGGTGTCGCGGGCCAATGTGGCGGCTACGGTGCTGCGCACGCCGGGCCAGTTGTTCCAGAAAACCGACCACGGCACCATCACTAACCTCTACAACATCTCGGTTATCAACAAAACCAACCAGCCCTACCCCATCGAGTTGCGAATTCTGGAGCCGGTCCACGGTAGCATCTCACTCGTGGGTACCGATGGCCTGACGCTGCCGGCGCAGGGCATCACGGAGGGTGTGTTTTTCGCCGAGCTGCCCGCCGGTGCGCTGCACACCACCAGCTCCAAACTTCGCATTGGGGTGTTCAGCGGCGGCAAATTGATTACGGAGGAGAACACGAAATTCCTAGCCCCGCCCCGGTAAAGCCGCCTACCCGGTCCGACGCCTCCGGCATCGGACCGGTTGCCGCTTGATGCTGTTGAACGAGCTTCGTGCGGACGTTGCAGACGCCAAAACACACGGCGCAATCGCCAGCGTACGGCAACCGGTCGGACGCCTACGGCGTCGGACCGGAACCATCAAACCAACCACTCCATGACAACGACTCCCACCCGCACCCTCTGGCCCTACGCCATCGTCACGGCTTTTCTGCTGTTTGGCAGCTACATCGGCTACATGGTGAGCCAGACAATGCGCACCAACGTGGACCTGGTCAGCCCTACCTACTACCAGCAGGAGCTAGCCTACCAGCAGCGCATCGAATCGGTGGCGCGCACGGCAGCCCTACCCGTAGCCGTGACCATCACCCACGACACGGCGGCTTCGCAGCTCCAAGTGCAGCTGCCGCCTTCGTTTGCCGGCCGGCGTATTGCGGGGCAGCTCCACTTCTTCCGCCCCTCCAATCTGCACCTCGATTTCAACCTACCCCTGCAACCCGGTTCGGACCTCACCCAACGCCTCAACACCCAAAAAATGGCCCGCGGCTTCTGGCGCCTCCGCGTGGAGTTCACCGCCGATGGACAGGCGTATTTTGTGGAGAAGGATTTGGGAATTTAGAACAAATAATTACTGCGAAATAATAGGTATACAAAGCATCCATCTGAATAACTACCACATACAAAAGGGGCGTCTGCAACATGCATACGCCCCTTTTGTATGTGGTAGGAACAAGCATCTTTTCCCACCGAATCGTCGCTACTCAGTCGCGTTGCAGGTGCTTGCTGATGGCAATAACGTCTTCTTCGCCCAAGGCGGGCTCGGCCTGCTGGAAGGTGTCGTGGACTACCTCGCCCAGGGGCGTATTTAGACCTTCGGCTTTCGCCAGGCGCAGGTCTTTGGCCAGGTGCTTCAGGGCGAAGGCGGCTTGGAAGTTTTCGGCCATGATGGCTTCGCCTTTGATCTTGGAGAAAACGTTGCCCAGGGCGCCGTTGGCGATAATCGTCTGCATATCTTCCAGTTGCAGACCGTGCTGCTGAGCAAAGAGGAAGGTTTCGGCTAGGCCCTGCGTGTAGATGCCCAGCAAGATGTTGATAGCCAGCTTAGCGCGGTTGCCGTTGCCGGTGGGGCCGAGGTGCAACGCCAGCTTGCCCAGATGCTCAAATAGCGGCTGCGCCTGTTGGAAGGCCGGCTTGTCGCCGCCTACCATAATCACCAGCTGGCCGGTTTCGGCCTGCTTCACGCTGCCGGAAACCGGCGCATCGAGGTAGGTGTGGCCTTTTTGTTGGCTGAGACTCGCCATTTCTTCGCTGATGCCCGGCGATACTGTGCTCATATTGATGAGCAACTTGCCGCTCGCCGGGGCTTGGAGTAGGCCATCGGGGCCGGTGAACAGGTCGCGTATGGCCTGGTCGTCCGATACCATCAGGAACACCACGTCGGCCTGCTGCACCAGCGCCGCCGGCGACTCGGCGACAGTGGCCCCGGCGGCGCGCAGGGCTTCTTCTTTGTCTTTGCTACGGTTATACACGGCCACCGGGTAGCCGGCCGCCAGCAATCGGCCCGACATGGGGTTGCCCATCGTGCCCAGGCCAATCCAGCCGAGTTGAGGGTGTGCGTTCATGGATAGTAGTTGAGTGATGTAGAGTATACCATAAGAAGTGGAATTGGTTTGTTCTGCCGGGGTACCCCACCCCCCCGGCCCCCTCCCCTCCGGGAGAGGGGGAGCCGAACGATTAGGCTGTTAGCTTCTAGTTATTGTCTGATAGCTCCGGTAAAGGCTCCCCCTCTCCCGGAGGGGGAGGGGGCCGGGGGGTGGGGTACCCCGGCAGAACAAACATCACCCCTACCACCTGATTTTCGTCATATCATCGGCGACGGTTTATAGCCTACTTGCTTCCCAATTCGAACACGCGCTTTCCGCCGATGCTCTGGGCAGGTTTCATCTTTGGTCTTCTGGGTAGTTTTCCACTGCGTGGGCATGTGCGGTGCCATTGCGTTGGCGCTGCCGGGCAAGCTAGATGCCGCCGATACCCGCTGGCGCTACGTGGGTGGGCGGCTGCTTTACAACCTTGGCCGCGTTACCACCTACACGCTGCTGGGCGTGGCGGTGGGCGCGGTGGGGCAGTCGTTGCGGCTGGCAGAGTGGCAGCAGAGTCTGTCCATTGCATCGGGCCTGCTGATTCTGCTGCTTGTGGCGGTGCCCGAACGACACACCGGCCGTCTCGCCGACGCCCTCTACCTCGACCGGCCCCTAAGCTACCTGAAGCAAACGCTGGCGTACTTTTTCCGCCGGCAGGAGCTTTCGGCGCTGTACGTTACGGGCCTGCTCAACGGCTTGCTGCCCTGCGGCTTGGTGTACCTGGCGCTGGCCGGTGCTCTGAGCGCGCCGGGGGTAGGCGGTGCAGCCACTTACATGCTCCTGTTTGGGTTGGGTACGCTGCCGCTGATGCTGGGCCTATCGCTCACGGGGCAGCTGGTGCCGCTGGGGTGGCGCATGCGCATGCGGCAGGCCGTGCCCTACGTGGCCACCGTGCTGGCCGCACTATTCATTCTGCGCGGATTAGGGCTGGGGGTTCCCTACCTCAGTCCGCAGTTGGTGCACGCTGCTCCTGCCGCACATGCTGCTCAGCCTAGCACCATCCATTACTGTCATTGATTTTCAAACCAACGGCCACCCCTACTCTTTCCCCTATGAAAACTATTCTCGTCCCCCTCGACCTCACGGCGGCTTCGGAGCACGCACTGTTGTATGCCAACAAGCTAGCCGTGCGCTGGCCGGCCGAAATCGTGCTGCTCTACTGCCACCACGGCCCTACCCTCACCAGCGAGGAAATGCAGGTGTTGGAGCAACGGCTGCGCACGCTAGCCGAGCGCCTACGTTATCAGCAGCTCACGCGTCAGGATGGCCGCCGCATCCGCTACCACTACCGGGTGGTGTCGGGCTGTTTGCACGACCATGCACAAGCCGAAGTAGCCCGGCACGCAGCCGATTTACTGGTGATGAGCCTGGAGCACATCGACTGTGGCCGCCCCGATGTAGCTGGCAATCACGCCGCTACCCTTATCGACCTGGTAGCGTGCCCTGTGCTGGTGGTGCCGCCCGGCCGCCGGCCGCTGCCGAGCAGCGCCGTTTTCTCAGCCGATTTCGACAAGCTAGATACCAACCTCCTACCCCGCTTGTCGGCACTGGCGAAGGCCTTTCCGGCGCCGTTGCAGCTGGTACAGTTCTACTCGCCTCTGCACCGCTCCGACCGGATGCGCCTGAAGCGTGCCTTGGAAAAAGCCCGCCCCCAGCTCACCTGGCCCGACATCACCACGCACCTACTCGAAGACGACGACCAGCTGGAAGGCACCAGCGAGTTTTGCGCCCGCACCCAGGCCCAGCTGCTCATTGTGGCGCCCACCAGCAGCGCCTTGCTCCGCCGCCTGTTTGATGCCTGCTATACCACTACCCGCGCCTACCACACGCAGATTCCAGTGTTGGTACTGCGCCAGCCTCAGCCTACCACAGTGTGCTGCGCACGGTGCGCACGCCAAGCCCAGCACGAAGCCGTCCAACGCGCCGAAGCTGTTCACTAGCTCGCCACCTGCTCCTACCCCTGACAGGGGCATAACGCCCCTGTCAGGGGTAGTCACCTTATTACCAATTACTTACATTTACTGTTAACACTCCCTTCGTTATGCCTACCGTCCTCACCACCACCGATTCTTTTACCCGCGTTGCTGCCGAAATCTGGATGCGGGGTTTTCAGGAGCGCCTGTGCAGTCAACTCGAAACCACCGACGGTGGTACTACCTTCCAAACCGATGCCTGGGAGCATGAGGGCGGGGGCGGCGGCCTATCGAACGTTATTCAACACGGGGCGGTGCTGGAGAAAGGTGGGGTAAACTTTTCGGCCGTGTGGGGCGAAATGAGCGAGCCGGCCGGCCGCAACCTGCTCATGCCTAACCCCGAGTATTTTGCCACGGGTGTATCGCTAGTGCTGCACCCGCGCAGCCCGATGGTGCCCATTGCCCACATGAACGTGCGCTACTTCGAGGCCGGCAACGGCGAAGCCTGGTTTGGCGGCGGCATCGACCTGACGCCCATCTATGTGGTGGAGGCGCAAGCCCGTTGGTTTCACCAGCAGCTCCAGGCCGTGTGTCAGCGCCACAACCCAACCTACTACCCTCGCTTCAAGCAGTGGGCCGATGACTATTTCTACCTGCCTCACCGCCAGGAAACCCGCGGCGTAGGCGGCATCTTCTTCGACCGCCTCACGGTAGGAAAAGATGGCTCGTTCGAGGACCTATTTGCCTTCGTGCAGGGCGTGGGCGACGCTTTCGGCCCCATCTATACCGAGCTAATGCGCCAGAACCGCACCCTACCCTATAATACCCCCGAAAAGCAGTGGCAGCTTATCCGCCGCGGCCGCTACGCCGAGTTCAACCTCGCCATCGACCGGGGCACCAAGTTCGGCCTCGAAACCGGCGGCCGCACCGAGAGCATCCTCATGAGCCTCCCCCCGCAGTGCGAGTGGCATTACAACCAGCACCCCGCCCCCGGTTCGCCGGAGGCCGCTACCTTGGCGTGGCTGCGCAAGGGGGTAGAGTGGGTGTAATAGTGAGTAGTGAAGTTGTGAGTTTGTGAGTGGAAAAATACGGCTGTCATCCTGAGCGAAGCGAAGGACCTTGTCACGCGAGAACGAGTCGTCAATACGTCAATCACTCTATCGTTATAAGGTCCTTCGCTGCGCTCAGGATGACAGGCGTTTTTCCACTCACCACTTCACAAACTCACAACTTCACCACTCACCATCTCACTATTTCACCATCTCACCACTCCTAAGTATCTTTATGGGTCAAACTCTATCCGTTGCGCTTTAAATCAGACCTGCATGAGTACTAAGCTGCGTCTTATCATCCTGAGCTTTTTACAGTTCTTTATCTGGGGCTCGTGGCTGATAACCATCGGAGCCTACTGGTTTCAAACCAAACAGTGGTCGGGGGCGCAGTTCGGCGCTATCTTCTCTACCATGGGTATCGCCTCTATTTTTATGCCCTCGCTCATGGGCATTGTGGCCGATAAGTACATCAATGCGGAGAAGCTCTACGGTGTGCTGCACCTGCTGGGCGGCGTTGTGCTTTTCACCATTCCGTGGGTCACGGACCCCGGCATGTTCTTCTGGGTGATTCTGTTGAACATGATTTTCTACATGCCTACCCTCTCGCTGTCCATTGCCGTGTCGTACTCGGTCTTGAAGCGTGAGGGGCTGGACGTAGTGAAGGACTACCCGCCCATTCGGGTGTGGGGCACCATCGGCTTCATTGTGGCCATGTGGACGGTGAGCTTGCTGGGCTTCGAGAAATCGGCCAACCAGTTTTACGTGGCGGCTGGCGCGGCGCTGCTGCTGGGTCTGTATTCGTTCAGCCTACCCAAGTGCCCGCCCACGGCCAAAGACACCCCTAGCCGCTCGCTGGTGGATGTACTGGGTCTGAAGTCGTTTGCCCTGCTGCGCGACACCAAGATGGCGACCTTCTTCCTGTTTGCGCTGCTGCTGGGCGCTGCTTTGCAGCTCACCAACGCCTATGGCGACACTTTCCTGCACGATTTCGACCAGGTACCGGCCTACCAGGATACCCTCACGGTGCGCTACCCGGCTATCATCATGTCGATTTCGCAGATTTCGGAAACGCTGTTCATCCTCGCAATTCCGTTCTTTCTGCGGCGCTTTGGTATCAAGCAAGTGATGTTTTTCAGCATGATTGCCTGGGTGCTGCGCTTCGGCCTATTTGCTTACGGCAACCCCGGTTCAGGCCTTTGGATGATTATTCTGTCGTGCATTGTCTACGGCATGGCCTTCGACTTCTTCAACATCTCCGGTTCGCTGTTCGTGGAAACCCAAACGGCGCCAAGCATCCGGGCCAGCGCGCAGGGGTTGTTTATGATGATGACTAATGGCTTTGGGGCCGTGCTGGGCAGTTCCATCAGCGGCATCGTGATTCAGAAATACTTCACCGCCGCCGATGGCACCAAAGACTGGCACAGCATCTGGATAACCTTTGCGCTGTACGCGCTGGTTATTGCCGTACTGTTCGTGCTGCTCTTCAAGCATAAGCATAACCCGCAAGCAGTAGAAGACGCACACCCCGAGCCGCTGCTGTCGGTGGAGCAGGCGTAACACCCCTTATTTAATGCACTATATTTTATGATGCTGCCGGCTACCCCGGACCTCTCTCCGTCCTTCACTCAGCACGGTTTTCAGCCGGTAAATTGGTTTTACCTAACGTTTGGCGAACTTCCTTCCCGCGAAATCTATCAGCTTGCCTCTTCGGAAGCACGCCAACTGGTGCTCACTGCGTTGGGTGAAACATACGACCTGGGCCAAGTCACTGTCGTCAAGTCATTCTACTTGGAAGAAGTAGGCAAGCCCCCCGAGCTTCATTACTACGCCTTGTCACCGGCGCCACATGTGCTTCTGTGGTTGTATGATCGTGGCCTGTACGGTGACCAAGGTGTTCAACTTTTCTATTCTTCTCGTACCGACGCTGCTGTATTAGCCCAGCTTAGAGCCCTACTTACCGCTCAGCTTGATACAGGAAAACTAGAGCGTCAGCGCATTCAGGTACTGCGCCTAGCAAATAACGATTTAGAGTTCTCGCCCCTACCCCTCAAAATCCCCGAGCTCGATCTTGCCGCCAGTTACAACGGCGACTTGCTGCCCGCACACGAGGCCATTGTGAAGCGTTTGCAGAAGCCGGACGATAAGGGGCTCGTTATTCTGCATGGGCCGCCCGGCACTGGCAAAACCAGCTACATCCGGCACCTCTGTAGCCTCACCGATAAGCCCAAGCTATTCATCCCGCCTAATCTGGCATTGCGTATCGCCGATCCGGAGTTTATCAATCTGCTGCACGACAACACCAATTCCATTCTGCTTATTGAGGATGCTGAGGAGCTACTAACCAAACGCGATGCCTCCGGCAGCAATGCGGTAAGCAACCTGCTCAATCTCAGCGATGGATTGCTATCAGATGGCTTCCATATTCAGATTATTTGCACCTTCAACGCCGACCTAGCCCGGATCGACAAGGCACTGCTCCGCAAAGGTAGGCTTATTGCCTCCTACGCCTTCGAGGCGCTGGCGCAACCCAAGGCGCAGGCGCTGGCTACCTCACTCGGTCAAACTACGCCCGTCACGGAGCCTATGACGCTGGCTGATATCTACAACCGGGAAGATGAGACGTTTGTCAGCGAGCCGAAAGCTACTGGGCGTATTGGCTTTGGAAGCAGCAGATAACAGCTCGACAGTATAAAATAAGTTTATTTTTAGCCTAAAAGTAGTTCATCAAAAAACCCGCATTACAGAGCGTAATGCGGGTTTTTTGATGCCACTGCGAAGGAGAGCTTAGAATTGCTCGTTGGCGGGGAAATAGAAGTCGCCTTCGATTTGCGCGTTTTCGTCGGAGTCGGAGCCGTGCACGGCGTTGGCTTCGATGCTCTTGGCGTACTTCTTCCGGATGGTACCTTCCTCGGCGTTGGCGGGGTTGGTAGCACCAATCAGCGTACGGAAATCAGCCACGGCGTTGTCCTTTTCCAGGATGGCGGCCACGATGGGACCCGACGACATATATTTTACCAGATCCTGG
Source organism: Hymenobacter sp. NBH84 (assembly GCF_014217645.1). Classification (NCBI taxonomy): domain Bacteria; kingdom Pseudomonadati; phylum Bacteroidota; class Cytophagia; order Cytophagales; family Hymenobacteraceae; genus Hymenobacter; species Hymenobacter sp. NBH84. The sequence goes on along the minus strand of NZ_CP043644.1, from coordinate 106,675 downwards.
TAGAAGGGACGCTCCTTGTGTACTTCGTAGAATTGGCCGGCGCGCTCGGGCGTCAGCTGTACTTTCTTCAGGGCTACGATGCGGAAGCCACCGGCTTCGATCATTTGCAGAATGCCACCAATGTGGTTGTCCTGCACGGCATCGGGCTTAATCATGGTGAACGTGCGGTTGGTTGCCATACGATTCAGGGTCAAAGGGTAAGGGTAGGAAATTAAAAAACCGCCGCGGCGGTTTGTGGGCGCAAAAGTAGAGGTATCCGGCGAGAGTTGCCGAGTTGCACCGAATAAATCCTGCGGGCACCTTTTACAAAGCAGTGGCGTTTGACCGTATCCGACGCGCTCAGGCGCTCCTATTTTGAGAGCCGGGCGGGCCGTTTCGTTGCAATTCCGGAATTTTTCCGACTTTTGCCGCCTTGTTTCCGTCGTAAAATACCGACTTTCAGCCATCTAGTAGTAGGCAATGTCCACAATTACCGCCCTGCAAGAGCTGCTTGCGCAACCCCGGCAGATTTTCATTACGACCCATCACAAACCTGACGCCGATGCTTTAGGCTCGTCGCTGGCTATGATGGGGTATCTCCGCAAAAAAGGTCACCACGTTACTGTCGTGACCCCTTCCGACTACCCCGACTTCCTGGCTTGGATGCCCGGCAACGAAGATGTAATCATCTACGAGCGGCACCAGAACGACGCGCAGGTACGGGACCTCATCAACAAAGCGGAGGTTATTTTCTGTCTGGACTTCTCCTGTCTCAACCGCATTGCGGAGATGGGCGAGTACATCCGGCACGCGCCCGGCACCAAGGTGCTCATCGACCACCACCAGGAGCCCGAGAACTTTGCTGATCTGGATTTTTCCAATTCAAGCGCGGCAGCGGCTTCGGAGCTGGTGTTTGAGGTGATTCGCGATTTGGGTGACCAGGATTTGATTGACGTGGGTATTGGCGAGTGCCTGTACGCGGGCATCATGACCGACACGGGCTCGTTCCGCCACCCCAGCACCTCCCGCAACGTGCACCTGATTATTGCCGAGTTGCTCGATGCCGGCATCAATCTTTCTGATGTGCACCGCCGCATCTACGACTCGCACTCCGAGATGCGCCTGCGCTTCCTGGGCTTTGTGCTGAAGGACAAGCTCACGGTGCTGCGCGAGTACAACACGGCCTACATTTCCATCACCCAGGACGAACTGCGCCAGTACCAGTCCAAAACCGGCGATACGGAAGGCCTCGTCAACTTTGCCTTGAGCATTGAGGGGGTAGTGTTTGCCGCTATTCTCATCGACCGGGGCTCGGCGGTGAAGATTTCCTTCCGCTCGGTGGGTGATTTCTCCGTGAGTGACTTCTCGCGCCAGCATTTCCAGGGCGGCGGCCACCACAACGCCGCCGGCGGCGTCAGCTACGATTCACTCGACAACACCGTGCAGCGCTTCATCGACTTACTGCCGCAGTACCAAACGCAACTGGTCACGGCTCCTTTAGTAGTTGCGCCCCGTTCGGCGTAACTTGCCCGAAATTCTCTTTTCTAACTCTACCTTACTCAATGCTTTCTCAACGCATTTCTTTGAGTCTGGCCCTGGCGGCCGGCTTTCTGGGCCTCGCCTCCTGCAACAAGGGCGGTGGCGATTTTCAGAAAACCAAGTCTGGTATCGAATACAAAATCTTCAAGAAGGTAGGCAACAAGTACGAGCCCCGCGAAGTAGCCGTCACCGGCGACCCTACCTACAAAGAGCGCATCGGCAAGATTATGGGCTTGCACATTGAGTACCGCACAGCGAAAGACTCGCTGCTGATGAGCTCGCGCGTGCAGCGCATGGGCATCCCCGCGCCGTTCCCACTGGACTCGGTGCAGCAGAAAGGTGCGGAGGCCGAAGCCTTTGCCATGCTCCAGCCCGGCGACTCGGCCGTGTTCAAGTTCAACGCTGACACGCTGGCTATGAAGAACTCGGGCCGTCCGGCGCCGCCCTTCATCAAGAAGCAGGGCAACACCATCACCATGCTGGTGAAAGCTGAGAAGGTACAAACCCGCGACGAGGCTATGGCCGACCAGCAGAAGCAAATGATGGACGCGCAGGTGAAAATGCAGGCACACGCCAAGGAGCAGCTGAAAAAGGATGATGTGATTCTACAGGAATACATCAAGAAAAACAACCTGACTGCCCAGCGCGATACTTCAGGCGTGTACTATATCATCACGCAAGCCGGCACCGGCGCCAAGCCCAAGACAGGCCAAACCGTTTCGGTGCAATACAAAGGCACCTTGCTCAATGGCAAAGAGTTCGACTCTTCTGCTAAGGGCAACGGCGGTAAGCCAATTGAGTTCCCGCTGGGGGTAGGCCAGGTGATTCCGGGCTGGGACAAGGGCATTGCCCTGCTACCCAAGGGCTCGAAGGCCGTACTGCTGATTCCTTCGTCGCTGGCCTATGGGCAGCGCGGCGCGGGTGCCGACATTCCCGCCGATGCGCCTCTGCGCTTCGATGTAGAGTTGGTAGACGTGAAGCAACAATAGGTAAATAACCGCCGCTGGATGCAACCCGGCGGCGGTTATTTTTCTCTTACTGGTATGATGAATACTTTTTCTTTCTTCCGCGCCTCGCGCTTTGTACTCGGTTTGCTGGTATTGCTACTGAGCGTTTCGTCCTGCCTCAACAACGACAGCAACGACGATTATCTTGAGGACTTGAAACGCCAAGCTGCCCAAGCTAAAATAGACGACGAAGCTACCATTCAGAAGTACTTAGCCGACAATAAGATCACGAAGTTTGATAAACGCGCTTCGGGTATGTATTTCGTGCAGGACAGCACTGCCCTAGGTACTGGCGATATGCCGAAAGCTGGTCAAACTGTTTCGGTGCGCTACACCGGCTATTATTTCACTACCCCCCCCAAGGCATTTGATGCCTCTGGCGCTACACCTTTTCCTTTCACGTTGGGCATCGGCCAAGTAATTGCGGGCTGGGACGAAGGCATTGCACTGATGCGCAAGGGAGGCAAGGCTACCTTACTTATTCCGTCAGAATTGGCATACGGTGTATTTGGTCGCTCTACTATTCCGCCGAATACACCGCTACGCTTCGAAGTAGAACTGATCGACATTAAATAAGCTAAGCGGCTACCTTTTACTTTTTTTCTGATGATACGACCTTTCCTGCATCGCCTGTTTCTCTGCGCTTCGTTGCTGGTAGCTGCTGGCAGCGCTACGGTACTTTCTGGCTGTAACAACACGCCTAGCTACCTTAAGCAATACGAAGACCACCGCGAGCAGCAAAAAACCTTGGACGATGCTTCGATTATGAAGTATCTCACGGACAACAACATCAAAAACTTCACTCGTACTGAATCGGGCTTGTATCTGGTGCCCGTTACAGACGCTCCCGCGGGCACTGAGTTGATTAAGGAAGGTCAGCGGGTGGAGACGCAATACATTGGCCGGTATCTCGAAAATGGCGTAGTGGGCACTAAGTTCGATAGCTCCTACGACAACCGCACGCCCTGCCAGTGCTTCCAGGTAGTAGCTGGAGCCGGCAACGTAATCAAGGGCTGGGATGAAGCCTTGCTGCTTATGAAGCCCGGCGACCGGAAGCAACTATTGATTCCTTCCTACCTGGCCTATGGCTCTCAGTTATCGGGCGACCAACTCTCGAACGTTGGCAACGACCAGGTGCTGTATTTCGACATGATCGTGACCAAGCGCATCAACTAACAACGCATGATGGTCTATCGTTGGCGGGGTTTCTGGTTGTGCTTGAGTCTGCTTTTCAGCACTCTCACTGTTGTAGCACAAACTCCACCAGCTGATACCGTGCAAACCGCTAGCGGCTTGCGCTACTTGGTAGCAACGCCCGGCACTGGCCCTACCCCCCAGCCCGGCGATAAGCTGGTAGTGGAATATTCCGGCTTCCTGCCCAGTGGCAAGGTGTTCGATTCGTCGGCAGTAGATGGGCATCCGTTGCGCCTGCGAGTAGGGCGCGGCGAGGTCATTAAAGGCTGGGACGAGGTGCTCTTGCTCCTCCCCGCCGGCACCCGCGCCCGCGTCTGGATTCCGGCCGCGCTGGCCTACGGCGCGAAAGGCGCCCGCGACCCCGACGACGACAGCCGCTACCTGATTCCACCCAACACCGACTTAGTCTTTGACCTAACCGTGGTGAAGGTGCGGTAAGTAAAGTCTGTCATCCTGAGCAAAGCGAAGGACCTTTTCATGTTAGAACGAGTCGTTGTGACGAAAATCGTTCTAACATGAGAAGGTCCTTCGCTTTGCTCAGGATGACAGACTTATTTTTTACTCATTCACCATCTCACAACTTCGCCACTACTCCGCCAGCACTTCCGATAGCACGGCTAGAGAACGGACATCACCCAGGTGTTCGATGTGGAGCTGGTAGTAACGAATAAGCAGATTGAGCAGCTCGCGGCGCACCCGGCCATTGGGCACTGTGGCGTGGGTAGGGTCGTGCAATAGCTCGTCGAAATACTGGTCAAACTCCTGGAAGCGCAGCACGGTAGGCGTGCTGGTGCCGCTACCCGTAGCAGGCACCGCCGAGGCGAAGGCAACCTGCGTGGTTATCTCCTGTCCCGATTCTATCCCAAACCCTAAGTAGGAAGCCAGGCGCAGCAGGAAAATCAAGGCAAAGTTTTCGTAGCCCGTTTGCTGCTGATCGAAGGCCAACAAGGCGTCGTGCAGGAAATGAAACAGTGGCTCATTTTCTTCCTCTTCCTGCACCACCCGTCCTACAATTTCCGACAGCACCAACACCACGCTACTCTTCTGCACATCAAACGGAATGCTGCGGTAGGACTCAGCGCAACGGTACTCCGAGAGGCGCGTTAGGCCGCCCTGCCGCGAGGTGTAGGCCACCAGATCCAGCAGCGTAAACGGCTGAAACAGCGCAATACGCCCGGGAGGTTTAGCCTTGCGCACCCCATTCACCACGTACGACTGCAACCCCAGCCGCTCGGTATACACCCGGGCAATGATAGACGTTTCGCGGTAACGCATGTAGTTAAGAACAATACCGCGGGTTTTGATGAGCATGATTTCACTTAAAAGAGTAAGAGTAGCTCACGTCCTTCAACTAGGAAGAGCGCAAGCTTTTGATATCTGCTTTAACATCCTTTGGAATAGACTAATTCCTAATTCTCTACTACCGCAATTTTGCTGATGCAGCCGTTTTTGCCATCGGCGTCGGAGGAAAGAACCAGGTACACGCCGGACTGCACGCGGCGGTTGTTGCTATCCAATAGATTCCAGGTGACGGTGCCGCCGTTGGCGCGGGTTTGGTAGACAAGGGCGCCGGTGACGTCCGTTATTTTCACAATGGCATCGTTTACCAAGCCCGAAATCCCTACCTCACCCGTGAAGCTGGTGCGAACGGGATTAGGGGTCACCTTCACACAGTCAGGCTTGCCTTCCGTGACGGTGGCCGAGCCGCGGTACGTCACCAGGCCCGCATCGGTGGCCACGAACACCTCGCCAGTGCGGTCGTTCACTGATACGTCGTTGATGCGGTTGGAGGGTAGCGGGCTGTTGTCGGTGGTGAAGTGCAGCAGCGCCTCGTCGGCATCGGCATTGAACAGCCACAGACCATTATCGGCCGTGCCGAACCACTTGCGGTTGGCCCCATCTGTGGCGATGCACAGCACGGTTTGGCCGCGTAAAATGGCAAAGCCGGTATCCGATTCGCCCTTACGCAGGAATGGCACCCGAAAAGTTGCGCTGGGGTCGAAGGCTTGGCTGGGGTCGTCGAATACGGCCACGCCCACTTCGCCACTGCTGCCGCTGGCTACCCAGATGGCACCTCGTCGGTCCTTCACTACATCGTAGAGATTGATGAGACCCGGCGTAGAGTTATCGGGGGCGGTAGCACTCGTGAAATAGCGCACGGCGCCGGTAGCGGGGTCGTAGGCCACTAGGCCCTGTCCGCCCTGGCGGGCCTGCGTGGCCCAGGCCACGTTGTCGTCGTCGAGAGCGAGGCGGTCGAGGTTTTCGGAGCCGGAGAAGTAGGGCAGCGTCCGCCAGGTATTGCTGGTAGGGCTAAAGACGAACAGGCCCGAATTGTTGGTGCGCTGGTGGCGGTTTACCACCCACACGTCGCCGTTGCCGTCCAAGGCCACGTCTGTGATGCGAGCATAGTTCGGATTACTGATGGCACTCAGCAGCGGGCTGTTGCCGTTGGCAGGGTTGAACAGCCGAAAATTACCCGCGCCCTTCCATTCCAGCAGTCCCTGCCCATAGCTACCCACGAAGAGCGTGCCGTCGGCGGTGCGCACACCGTGGGTCAAGTCTTTGGGATTGGGATATTGCGTAGGGTCGGGTAGGGTGGTTGATGTGATATTGGCCCAGCGGCCATCATGATATTCATAAAAACCAGCGTACAGGTCGCTTTGCAGGTAGCGGTCCTGGTAGCCGCCGCTGAACACATCGGTGATGCCGCTACGAGCATCGCTATACACGCCAAAGCTGAGGGAGCTGGCCGGGGCGTTATTTACAAAGCTCTCCGCCTGCTGCCCATCGGCCGCAAGGCGGACGAGGCCATTGCGATAATCAGCCACGTAGTAGGCGCCATCCCGCGCCCGCAAAGCCGCCCGTGGGCTTTGAACAGGCGCGGCAGCGAGCGGCCGAACCTGTCCGGCAGCAGTCAGCACGCTCACTTTTTGGTTATCGGTGATGATCAACCCAGCTGCCGAAGGGGTGAGTTGGTTGAAGGTGCCAGCGCTGGTGCCGGGTACCGCCTGCCAGGTTTGGCTAGCAGGTAGGAAGCGGTAGAGCTGGTCACCGTTGACGCCCGCGTACACGGTGCCGGCTTGCGTAGCCAGTGTGCGGTATGGGTCGCCGGCGCGCGCGGGTAGGACGATGGCCCAGGCACGAGAATCGAGCAGGTTGGCGGCCAGCGAGCCGCGCAGGATGCCGCCCGATGTGGCGGCCAACAAGTAGCCATCGGCCACGGTGGTAGCATACACTTGCACGGCAGCCCCGCCAGCACCAATAGTGGTGTAGGTTTCGCGCACTTCCAGCCGCGCCATATCCAGCACCAGCAGCCCAAAGCTACACGATAGATAGGCCATCCGGTTGTTGAAAGAGATGCCGTAAATGGCTTTAATACCCGTGATTTGCTTACGCAGGATATCCGTCAGGTTCTGGATGGAGCCGTCGGCTTGCAGCACGTCGAGGTTGCCGTTGGCGTAGGCCACCAGTGTCTGGCGCGTCAGAGAATCGTAAGCCACGGTTTGCACGCCTACATCGTGTAGGCCGTCGCGACGCGAGAGCAGAGCCGTAGTATTCAGCTCTTTATCGTAATAAAAAAAGGCGTCTTCGGCGGCTACATACACGCGGTTGCCAGCATCGGCCAGGGCCTTGGCGCGGTTGCTGGGTAGGTGCAGTTGCCAATCGCCATAGCCCACGCCCGACTGCGCCCAGGCAGACGGCAGGGGTAACAGGCCCGTAAGCAGAAGCAGTACACAGCACAGGGTGGGTAGGAGGTGGCGCATGCGGAACAAGGTACATACTACGCCTTTAGCTTGTAGCTATTGGCTGTGGGCTTTTCGATTGGTCAGCCGGCTTCTACCTACCCCTTAGCTTTCCTGTCGGGCAGCTGGGCGGGTGGTGGGCACTTTCTCCTGCATTCCGGCTTGAAAACACGGCCGGCAGCGTGCTTCGTACGAATCGGTTTCGCCGAGCAGCACCTGCGCCTCGGATGCCGCAATACGAAACGAGTAGGCGGCCACCTCGCCGCAGCACACGCACACGGCGTTTACTTTGGTCACGAACTCGGCCACCGCCATCAGGGCCGGCATGGGGCCGAAGGGCTTGCCAGTATAGTCCATGTCGAGGCCAGCCACGATGACACGGGTGCCCTGGTTGGCCAACTGATTACACACATCAACCAGCGAGTGGTCGAAAAACTGTGCTTCATCGATGCCCACCACGTCGCAGCCGCTAGCGAGCAGCAGTATTTCTTCGGGCAGTTGCACGGGGGTGGAGCGGATGCTGGTGGCGTTGTGCGACACCACATCGTGCTCGTGGTAGCGGGTATCGAGGGCGGGCTTGAAGATTTCGACCCGCTGGCGGGCAATTTTGGCGCGATTGAGCCGGCGGATCAACTCCTCGGTCTTACCCGAAAACATAGAGCCCGCCACCACTTCAATCCAGCCCCGATGCGGCGCTTCGCGGCCATTGCCAACGCGAGGTTCGATGAACACAGTCGATGCGTGAATGAATGAGTGAATAAGAGAATTTGCCTGGAGGCAAACGGTCAAATTTACAACTTTGGCCGGCAGGCGGCAACAACGTTGTTTTTGCAGTTGAGGGGGTGAGTGAGGTTGTGGGAGTGAGGGTAGGAAGTAAGAAGTTTGTCATCCTGAGCGGAGCGAAGGACCTTATCACGGTGGAACGAGTCGTTGATAGGATGGTCGTTCAACTGGCATAAGGTCCTTCGCTCCGCTCAGGATGACAAACCTCTTACTTCCTATCCTCACTCCCACAACCTCACACCCTCCTACCTCCTACCCCCACACCCACCTACCCTTCTCCATACTGCACGTGCGGCAGCTTGGTGGCTTCGGGCACGCGGCCTGCCACTTCGCCGGTGGGTAGGCGGGTCTGGCAGGTGAGACGCTCGTGGCTGAGCAGACGGCCAGCACGGCGGTAGCGCAATTCTACATCGGTAGGCGGCGTTAGTAGTTCCAAGCCCGTTATAACCTGAATGCGGCAGCTGGTGCACCGCCCACGGCCCCCGCAGGCGTGCATCCAGTCGTGGCCGGCGGCGTGCAGGGCCGCTAGCAACGTAGCGTCGGCTGGCACCGGCACGGCCGCACCAAATAGATTTTGCACAGTCAGAATGGGCATCTTTCCCTAAATTGCCATTGAATAAGGCTTTCAATGAAGGACAAATATAGCTCCGCGAAACGCGAACAATACGGCCGCCGCCTGGCGGCACACCTGTGCAACCAGCACTTCCTTGCCCAGCCCGACGCTACTCTGGACGGTCCCGCTGTGCTGAAATTTACACCCCTCCGGCAGGTCAATCTGTTTGTGGTGCAGCAATTACTAGGGCAGTGGACGCAGGAAATGGCCCGGCTGCGCAGCCCCTACTTCGATTTCGAGGCCGCCGACGTGCGGCAGGCCCTCACGCAGTTCATGAACACCCTGTCGCGGCGCATTAAGCTGAACCGGGCCACGTTTGAGCCGCTGCTGGCTACGGCCGTGGCCGATACGCTGGGCATCGCCACCGACCCGGAGCAAATTTTCGAAGGTAAAATCCTGGGCACCAGTCCCAGCGTGACCGTGGAGCAGCTCCACGACGCGCTGCGCTACATTGATGTAGACAAAGCGTGGTTTCAAACGTTTATCGACTCGCTGGTGAAGGGCGCACCCCTGGAGCGCACCTTTGTGCTAGAGCGATTTCAGCAGTATCAGCAAGCCAACCACGCCCGCCAACGGCCCCTGGAAAAGCTAGTGGAAGAGCTAAGCAACCTGCTACCCCTCACCGCTGCTGATCTGCGCGAGGATGGCCCAGTGGCTGAGGCTCCACCTCGCCCGGCCCCTACCCCACCGCCGGTTATGGCCGCACCGACACCACCGCCGGTTATGGCCGCGCCGACACCACCGCCCGCCTTACCACCGGTAGCACCAGCGCCCCCTACCCCGGTGCCGGCATCTACGCCAGAGGTTCCGGCCGCGCGTCTCTACGAAAAGCTCAAGAGCGAACATACGTCTGCGCCAAGCCTAAGCACAACGCTACGCACCGAGCGCCACGCGGCAACGCTAGCCGAAAAGCCAACGCGCGTGGAATCGTTGCGGGAAGCCATTTCCATCAACCAACGATTCAGCTTTATCAACGAGCTGTTCAACGGGGAGAACATGGAGTATCACGCCGCCATTCAGCACCTCGACACCCTACCCGACGCCGACGCGGCCAAACGCTACGTGACCGATACGCTGGCTAAATCGCACGACTGGACCCGCAAGGAAGAGCACGTAGGGCGCCTGCTCAAGCTGATTGACCGCAAGTTTGCCTAAGCCACAGCCCTGCCTCGCACCCCTACCTTAGGCACGAGGCAGGGCTACGGACGGACGGTAGCATCAGGAACAGCTTTCGGCTGCCCAGCGTTGCGCCAACTACCAGCAGCGGAAACACAGGCACGGCAAAACGAGCAGCGCCCAAAGGCCCCGTGAGGAAGGCAACGTAGAGTAGTATACCAGCGGCACTCAGCCGTACAAAGAGCGCGTACTGCCTTTGAAAGAGGAAAAGGCCGAATGTCAGCAGGCGCACCACGTTCCCAACGGCTACGAGTAGCAGTGCCGACAAGAGCCCTAGGGGTAGGCGCCAGATGTAGCGCGCCATCCCTTTGTAGCCATAGGCGGTGTATTGCCCCAGCAAGCCCCTACCCTCTTGGCCGGGCAGTTTAAAGAAATGAACGAGGTCGAAGCGGCCGGGGTCCAGAAAGCAGTTCACCATGCCTGTTAGGTGAATACGAGCGTAGGTGACAGGATATTTCCACAGGACGGCCATGCTCCGGGCTCGAATATGCTGTTGCTGCTGCGCAAAGGTTGCGTAGCAACGATGCGCTTCAGCCTCGACGGTATCAATAAAATGATCGGCCACGACAGCTCCTTCGGTACGGCGCAGCACGCCTTCCGTATTGTAATGCAGCAGATTGATGGTGGCAATACTGGAAAAATGAAACAGGCCCGTGCGTTGGTAATTCCAGCCTTGGTAGAGCAACGCCACTGCCAGTGGCAGTGCAGCGACTACCGCTACTGGTAGCCGTCGCCAACGCAACGCTGCCCAACTGCCTACTAGCAATACCACAATACTGAAAGGGTAGAATACTGGCTTCACCAACATAGCAGCCGTAGCAGTTGCCGCCACTGCCAGCGCGTAACGCATTTGTTGGGTTTCCCAGGCCGCCACGGCGCTCAGCCATAGCAGCACCACGCACGTCTGCAACAGCATCTCGCTCATCAGCACGTTGGCATAAATAAGCTGAGCAGGATATGTACACACGCCTAGCAACAGAAACCCCCACTGCGCCGGGAGCAGTCGAAACCGGTGCAGCCAGCGCGCCAGCAACCCCAGGTTGAGCAAGCTCAGAAGGTTCTGAACTACCAACGCCACGAAGGGGAAACGGGCGCTAGGCGTGTCCAACGCAAGCAAAAACAAAGGGTAGCCTGGTGGCCGGATGGTATATTCCTGCGGCTTTTTTGCGCCCGTGGCAGGTAGAGGCCGCGCATAAAACTCGCCCGCTTCCCTGATATTAACAGCCTCCGTTCTATAGCGGTCCGTATCGGGGAAGAAGTACGTGCGCTGGTGCAACTGCACACCGAAGAACACCATGTGCCACGCTACCAAACCCACCCAAAACCAAGTAGGTACCTGGCTGCGCGCCGATATGGAATGAGAAAGCGCGCGCCGGAACATCATGGGGTAGAAGTTGCAGTTGCCCTATCGAACCAAATCCTGCTTGCGGTAGGCATCAATGGCCAGCAGGATAAACAGTAGGGTAGTAAATGACCAGAGCGAGGAGCCGCCGTAGCTGAAAAAACGGCAATGGAATTCCTACCACCGGCGCCAGCCCAATGGTCATGCCGATGTTCACGGCGAAGTGGAAGAAGATGATGCTGGCTACACAGTAGCCGTAAGTGCGCCCAAACACCGATTTCTGCCGTTCTGCTACGTACACAATGCGCCACAGCAAGGCCATGAACAGCGCAATGGTGACCACGGAGCCCAGCCAGCCCCACTCCTCGCCCACAGTGCAGAAAATGAAGTCGGTGCTTTGCTCAGGTACGAAGTCAAACTTGGTTTGGGTGCCTTGCAGGAAGCCCTTGCCCACTACCCCACCCGAGCCAATGGCAATTTTGGACTGCGTCACGTTCCAGCCTACCCCCAGTGGGTCAGCCGAGGGGTTGATGAGGATTTCGATGCGCTTGCGCTGGTGCTCCTGCAAAACGCTATTAAAGAAGAAATCGACTCCAAATACCATCCCAATCACCACCAGCCACACACCAATAGAGAGTGGTAAATGGTGGCGTAGCAAGCGGTTGTTGAATACCAACACCAGCACCAGTAGCACGGTAAAAAAACCAATCAGCCAGAGCTTGGGTACCAGCAGCGCCAAAATTAAGATAGCCCCGCCGGCTGCCAGCAACAGCAGAATAAGCGGCGACATACCCTCGCGGAAGTACGCCAGCAGAAAGGCCCCGAACACCAGCGCTTGCCCGGTCTCGTTGGCCGCAATGATGAGCAACGGGGGTAGCAACGTGAAAACGGCCAGCATCAGTTGGTCGCGAAAATTCTGGTGGCGCAGGTTGATACCCGCCATGTAGCGCGACACGGCCAGGGCCGTGATAAACTTGGCAAACTCGGCGGGTTGTAGGCGCACGGGCCCCAACTCCAGCCACGAGCGGGAGCCTGCAATAGGTCGCGCAATAAAGGGCGTGACGATGAGCAGCACAATCATGCCCGCATAGAGTGCGTAGGCAAACGTGTCGTAGGCTTTGTAATCGACCACCAGCAGTACCACAATGAGCAGCACTGCCGTTCCGATCCACAGAATCTGCTTGAACCAGTTGAAGTTCATCAACTCCCCGAAGCTTAGGCCAAAGACATGGGTAGGCGCGTCGGGCGAATAGCTAGCCGCATACACGTTCAGCCACCCCACGAACACCATCAGCAAATAAATGCCCACGGTAACCCAGTCAATGCTGCGGGAGTAACGAGCGGGGGTTTTCAATGGAAAATAGAGAGGCTAAAGAACTGGGTAGGGGCGGCTTGCAGCCACCCATCCACAACGAAATAATAGTTGGAGTGTCCTTCCTCTCAACGGTTGAAGAAAGCTGGACGCCCCATCAAGGCGGCTGCAAGCCGCCTCTACTGCTAATGGTGCCGCTTCACGAAACGATCGGCGCTGCCGGGTAGCCACTCCTCCCACTTCTTGCGCACCACTTTGCCGCGTAGGTAGCGCTCTACCATCAGCGAGGCTAGGGGTGCAGCCGAAGAACCACCAAAGCCTGCATTTTCAATAAACACGGCAATAGCAATCTTGGGGTCTTCTACCGGCGCAAAGGCGGCGAAGGTAGCATGGTCGGCGCCGTGGCGATTTTGTACGGTGCCGGTTTTGCCGGCCATCGAGATGCCGAATTGCTCTAAGCTGGCCAGGCTAGCGGTGCCGCCTCTACCCACCACCATCTGCATCCCTGGAATAATCTGCTCGAAATAGTGTGAGTCCACGCTTGTTTTGTGGCGTTCCTGGAACTGGGGTAGCGGCCCGTTTTGACCCACGCTGCGCACAAAGTGCGGCGTGTAGTAGTAGCCGCGGTTGGCAATAATGGCCATGATATTCGCCATTTGCAGACTCGTTACTTGCAACTCGCCTTGCCCGATGCTGAGGGAATACACCGTTTTGTAGGTCCAGCGGTGGTAGCCATAGCTTTTATCGTAATACTCAGGCGACGGAATCAGGCCTTTCTTCTCGCCCAGCAGATCCACGCCCAGTTTGTCGCCCAGCCCGAAGGTTTGCACGTTGCGCTTCCACTCGGCCAGCCCCAACCGCGAATCCTCGAAGCGGTTGCGCGAGCGTCCGCGCATCACGGTGGCCTGCATCACCTGGTAGAAATACGGGTTGCAACTATTTTTGATGGCAATGCTCACGTTGCCGGGGTACTCGTGGTTGTGCGTGCAGCGTACCAGGCGCTGATTGCAGGGAAAACCCGTATTGGCCGTCACGGCGCCCGATTGCATGGCTACTAGCTCGTTCACCAGCTTAAACACCGAGCCCGGCGAGTAAATGGCCGTGAGAGGCCGGTCGATGAGGGGGCGTTCAGGGTTATTGAGCAGCTCCATGTAACGGTTGCCCAAACCCTTACCTGTGAGCATAGCCGGATCATAGGCTGGTGCCGACACGAAGGCCAAAATTTCCCCAGTTTTGGGGTCGATGGCGACTACCGTACCACGCTTGCCAGCCATCAGCATCTCGCCGTATTGCTGCAAGTCGATATCGATGCCGGTATGCAGGTCTTGGCCGGCCACAGAAAGCGTGTCGAACTCGCCTCCCCGGAAGGCGCCTTTCTCGATGCCGCGCACGTTCACCATGCGGTACTGCACGCCCCGGCGCCCCATCAACTCCTTCTCATAAAACGACTCCAGGCCGCTGATACCCAGAAAATCGGTAGGGCGGTACTTGGCGTACTTTTCCCGGTCTACCCAGGTGGCCGGTATAGGCCCCACATAGCCTAGGGCATGCGCCATGCTCTGGGTGCCATAGGCCCGCGCCATGCGCGCTTCGATGCGGAAGCCGGGAAAATCAATCAGGTTATCCTGGATGGAAGCCAACTCGGCGGTACTCAGGTTCTGCACTAGCGGCGAGGCTTTTACGCGCGAGTATTTTTTGGCGGCCAGCAAGCCGGCGCGCAGGTCCTCAATAGGTAGTTGGAGCAGCTGGCAGAAGCGTACTGTGTCCAGCTGCTTTACCTCACGGGGCACCACCAGCAGGTCGTATACCGGCGTGTTCTGCACCAGCAGCTTGCCGTTGCGGTCATACACCAACCCGCGGTAGGGTACCTTCACGATGCGCTGCAACGTGTTGCGGTCGGCAGCCAGCTTGTAGCTGCCATCCAACACCTGGATGTAAAAGAGTCGACCCGCGAATAGCATTGCCACAGCCAGGAAAATGGCCTGTACTACGTATTTGCGTCCTTCTAAATATTGCAAAGCAAAGAAAATCTGAATGATACGACACGCTGCTTGCGTTAAGCAGCGTCGCAAAGATACAACCCCATTGGCGGTAAGAACCAGCCAAAATGCGCGTGCACACAGATGAGCTGCCTACCCGCGCCAAACAAATGGAGCAAACCAATCAATGCAGCGGATAGTTTCGTGTGCCGACATAGCCATGGCGTAGGCGCAGGGCCTCCTACTCCCTAGCGCGACCGGCGGCGGGTAGGAAAAAACACCAGCTGCACAATCAGCATTACCAGCGTGGTATAGATGGTGCTAACAAGAATTTTGGCCATGGTGAAGCCTATGGACAGAAAGCTGCCCAACTCCAGCAGAAAGAAGACAATGTGGTGCAAAGCAATGAGCAGTACTAGGTACACCATCATCCACTGCCAGCCCATCTGGTGAATATTCACCGAGTCGGCGGCGTCGTAGCCGTCGCGGGGGGTGAGTAGGCGCAGCACCCACGGCCGCAGGTAGGCCGTGAGCACAGCCGAGGCAGCATACAGCCCACCCGTATCCTGAAACACATCCACCGTGAAGCCCAGCCCGAAGCCTAGCAGCAGCTGCACCACAATGGGCGTTTCGATGGGTAGGAACAGCAGGAAGCCCAGATAGAAGAAATTCCAACCCAGGTCGAACAGCACGAAGTTGCTGTTGTCGAGCAGCAGCACGTACAGCCCCACAAAGAGCGCAAACCGCACCAACTGCCACGCAATGGTTCCGACTATGCTCATCGTTTCCCTCCTCCTACTACGGTGCCCGTGTGTGTTTCCAGGGTATCGCGCTCGGCCTGGGGCCGGCTGCGCACCACGTACACGTAGGTCAGGTTTGAGAAATTGACTGCCAGCCGCACCCGCACGGTCCAGAAGTTCTTGTCGGGTTCCTTGGTAAAGGTGTCGACGGTGCCCACCATCACCCCTTCCGGGAAGGTAGCGTTGTAGCCGGAGGTAATTACCGTATCGCCGCGCACCAGCTTGTTCTGGCGCGGAATGTAGTCGAGCAGGGCGTGGGTGGGGTCGTCGCCCTGCCACTTGATGCTGCCAAACGTACCATCGCGCTGAATTTTGGCCGAAATAGCCGTTTTGGAATGCAGCAGCGACGTGATGCGGGCGTAGTGCTCACTCACCGACTGCACCCTACCCACTATTCCGCTCGCGGCCAGTACGCCCATGCCGGGCTGCACTTGGTCGAGCGTTCCTACGTTCAGCGTCAGATAGTTATCCACGTCGCGCAAGCTATTGTTTACTACCCTGGCCGGAATCAGGGGGTAGCTAGGGTCGTTGTTGCTGAGGGCTTGGTTGCCCAGCACCAGCGAATCGGGGCGGCCCGTGCGCAGCAGGCGCACCTGGGCAAGACTGTCGCGGCGGATGGGTAGAGAATCGGCTACGCGCCTACCCAGGTCAGACAGGTAGAGGCGCTGGCGCAAGGCTGCATTTTCGGCGGCCAGGCTCTGGTTCACCGCTGCCAGCTCAAAATATTCCGACACCTGCGTACGCCATTCCAGCAGCTGTCCGGCATAGGTGTTGGCCGAGTTGAAAAAACGCCGCCCGCTGGTAGGCGCTATTGCGAATCAGCAGGTAAACGCTCAATACCTCCAGCAGCGCAAACACGAGGATGCCCCGGTAGCGAAACAAAAAGGCAAAGAGGTTTCTCATTGTTGAATTAGGAATTAAGAATTAGGAATTAGGAATTTTTAGCTTGATGCATCGCCCTACCATCATTCCTAATTCATAATTTCTAATTCATAATTAAGTAAGCAGTACGCTCTTGAAAGCCTGAATATTCTTGATGGCAGCGCCGGTGCCGCGTACTACGGCGCGGAGCGGGTCCTCGGCAATGTGAATGGGCAGCTTGGTCTTGGCAGCCAAACGCTTGTCGAGGCCGCGGAGCAGGGCGCCACCACCGGTCAGGTGAATGCCGTTTTCGTAGATGTCGGCCGACAGCTCGGGCGGGGAGATTTCTAGCGCCTTCAGCACGGCTTCCTCAATCTTCGCCACCGATTTGTCGAGGGCAATGGCAATTTCCGAGGAAGTCACTTTGATAACCTTCGGAATGCCCGTCATCAGGTCGCGGCCGCGCACCTCGAAGTCGGCGGGCGTGTTTTCCAGCTCGGTGAGGGCAGCGCCTACCTCAATCTTGATGCGCTCAGCCGAACGCTCACCAATCAGCAGGTTGTGCTGGCGGCGCATGTAGTCCAGAATATCCTGGTTGAACACGTCGCCAGCCGTCTTAATCGACTGATCGCACACGATGCCCGACAAGGCAATAACGGCTACCTCGGTGGTACCGCCCCCAATGTCGATAATCATGGAGCCGATGGGCTGCTCCACGTCGATGCCGATGCCGATGGCGGCGGCCATAGGTTCCTGAATCATCCAGACTTCCTTGGCGCCGGCGTGCTCCGCGGAGTCACGTACGGCGCGCTTCTCTACCTCCGTGATGCCCGACGGGATGCAGATTACCATGCGGTGCGAGGGCTGAAACAGGCGCGTGCGGGTGTCAATCATCTTGATCAACCCCTTAATCATTTCCTCGGCAGCGTGGAAGTCGGCAATTACACCGTCTTTCAACGGCCTGATAGTCTTAATGTTATCGTGGGTCTTCTCGTGCATTTGCTGCGCCTGTCGGCCCACGGCTATTACTTTATTGGTCGTGCGGTCTTTTGCAATGATACTCGGCTCATCCACCACGACTTTATCGTTGTGAATGATGAGCGTGTTGGCCGTGCCCAGGTCCATGGCGATGTCGCTGGTCAGAAAATTGAAGAAACCCATTGAGTGACGGCAAGTAGATGAAACCGGGCGTCTTGCACCGGAAAAAGTGGGGCAAAAGTACGCAAGTTTCCGCGAAGCCCTACTATAGACATAGGATTGCCGTGCGGCGCCATGGCCCAATTATTTCAGTTTAATACCAGAATCCTTCTATCCGAAGAATCTGCTACACCGGCGTAGCACCCGCTTTCCAACCCGAAATAATCGCTCTCAGGCATACTGGTCAGCAAACCGACTACCCTAAAAACACCCGAACGGTCCTGCGTCGGCAAGCTCGGCAGGACCGTTCGGGTGTTTAAGGTTATCTATTTGCGTCTCTACACCGTGCGGTCCGTAACGCAAATAGCTTCTAATGTTTGAAGTGACGCACGCCGGTCATCACCATGGCCATACCAAGCTGGTTGCAAGCCGCAATGCTATCCTGGTCTTTGATGGAACCGCCGGGCTGCACCACTGCCCGGATGCCGGCTGCGCCAGCAATTTCCACGCAGTCGGGGAAGGGGAAGAAGGCATCGGAGGCCATCACGGCACCTTTCAGGTCGAAGCCGAAGGCATGGGCTTTTTCGATGGCTTGCTTGAGGGCGTCTACGCGAGACGTCTGCCCTACCCCGGAAGCCAGCAATTGGCCAGCGCGGGCCAGCACAATGGTGTTGCTCTTGGTGTGCTTACACACTTTCAGGGCAAACTCCAGGGCTTCGGTTTCCTCGGGGGTAGGCGCCGAGTCGGTGACGGTTTTGAAGTCGTCGGCGGTTTCGATGGCGCGGTCGAAGTCCTGCTCAATCACACCATTCAGCAAGGTTTTCACCTGCTTTTGCGGGAAATCAACAGGCTTCTGGCGCAGCAGAATGCGGTTTTTCTTGCTTTGCAGTACCGTGAGGGCCGCCGCGTCGAACTCGGGCGCAATCAGCACCTCAAAGAACAGCTTGTTCAACTCCTGGGCCGTGGCTTCGTCTACGGGCTTGTTCACGATAATCACGCCGCCAAACGCCGATATCGGGTCGCAGGCCAGGGCATTGAGGTAGGCCGTGTGCAGGCTATCGGCTTGGGCTACGCCGCAGGCATTGGTATGCTTGAGAATAGCACAGGCAGGCTTACCCTGCTGGAATTCTTGCATGAGTAGCACGGCCGCATCTACATCCACCAAGTTATTGTAGCTGAGCTGCTTCCCGTGAAGCTGATCGAACAGCGCATCCAGGTCGCCGCGGAATGTGCCGGCCTGGTGCGGGTTTTCGCCGTAGCGTAGCGGCGTTTCCTGGGAGCTATTAGCTGATAGCTGTTGGCTATTAGCTTTTTCTTTGAAGTAACCGGAAATGGCCGTGTCATAGTGCGCGGTGGCAGCGAAAGCGGCGGCGGCGTACTGCCGGCGGTCTTCGAGGTCGGTGCCGCCGTTTTTCTCCGTCAGTAGCTGCGTGACGGCCTCATACTGGTCGCGGCTGCTCACCACCAGCACGTCGCGGAAGTTTTTGGCGGCGGCACGCAGCAGCGAAATGCCCCCAATGTCAATCTTCTCAATGATGTCCTGCTCGGGTGCACCCGACGCCACGGTTTCCTCGAAGGGGTAGAGGTCTACCACCACCAGGTCGATGGGCGGAATCTGGTGCTGCTCGGCTTCCCGCAAGTCGCTGGCCTCGTGGCGGCGGTGCAGAATGCCACCGAACACCTTGGGATGCAGTGTTTTCACGCGGCCCCCAAACACCTCTGGGAAGCCCGTCAGGCTCTCCACGGCCGTCACATCGGCGCCCTGCTCCTCGATAAACTGCTGGGTGCCTCCCGTAGAGTAGATGGTCACGCCGTGCTGCTTGAGCAGGGCCACCAGCGGCTCCAGGCGGTCTTTGTAATAAACAGAAACGAGAGCGGAACGAATCGGCTGCGACATGGTAGGGGTTGGTTGCGGACTGTGTGAATGACAGCACGAAGGTAGCCACGGCAAGCGGGCACCCCGGCGCCCTATATGTTACGGAATTGTTAAGCACACAGTAACCCCTTCATAATCAGCAGCAAATTCCATCCGTTTTCATAAAATATACAAGAACGTCATTCCGAGCTTGCTGAGGAATGACGTACTAACGACTTTACTTTTCATGCAAGCACAACACCCCGGATTCAAATACAGTACATGTTCACTACCACGCTATTTCTGTTGCATGTCTGCTCCCCTACCCTTCCCTACCACCGAAGAAATCACACCTGCCGAAGACGCCGCTGCCCGATTGGCCCCGCGCCTAGCGGCCCAAGCACCCGCTTCCGACCAGGAAGGTGGCTTTCCGGAACAGGAGTTTGACTGGCTGCGTGCGGCCGGCTTGCTCACGGCTCCCCTACCCACCCACCTCGGCGGACAGGATTTGGCAGCGGCTTCACAAACCTTACCCTTGCTGCGCACGCTGCGGCACATTGGGCGCGGCAATCTGGCGGTAGGGCGCGTGTACGAAGGCCACGCCAATGCTCTACAACTGGCCCAGCGCTTTGGCCGCACGGAGCAAGTAGCGCGTTGGGCCGAGGACGCAGCGGCCGGGCATTTGTTTGGGGTATGGAATACGCAAGCGCACGACGGCGTGCAGCTGGAACCGCTCCCCGATGGTCGCTACCGCTTGCAGGGTAGCAAAACCTTTGGCTCGGGCGCGGGCCACGTCACGCGCCCGCTGCTCACGGGTGCCCTACCCGATGGTGGCTGGCAGATGCTGGTGCTACCGGCCGATGCGCAAGTGCCGCAGCTGGATAAATCGTTTTGGCAGCCACTCGGGATGCGGGCTTCGGCTAGTTTTCGGGTCGATTTCACGGGACTAGAGGTGGGTGCCGAAGACCTCCTGGGCCAGCCCGGCGACTATTATCGCCAGCCGTGGTTTAGTGGGGGCGCCATCCGGTTTGCGGCCGTGCAGTTGGGCGGGGCTGAGGCTGTATTTGACGAAACCCGCCACTTCCTACAAAAAACTGGTCGCACCGACGACCCCTACCAGCGCCAGCGCCTGGGCGAGCTGGCTATTCTCATCGAAAGCGGCCAGCACTGGCTACGCGCCGCCGCCGAGCACGCCATGCGCCCCCACGCCACGGAAGCCGCCGAAACCACCGTGGCCTACGCCAACATGGTGCGCACGGCCATCGAAGAAATATGCTTGCGGACGCTCCAATTGGCCGAGCGGTGCGTGGGAGCCCGCGGCCTGCTCCGCCCCGAGCCCTTCGAGCGCCTCCACCGCGACCTGACCCATTACCTGCGCCAACCCTCCCCCGATGCCGCTCTAGCCGACGCGGGCCGCTTTGCGCTGGCTTCTACCACCCCTGCTTATTCGTTGTGGCATGGCTGAGTTTTCGTTTGATTCGCTACCCCTCCGCCCGGCTGATTTTGCGCCTACCCTTGGTTCCACTGTGGTGGTAGCGCCCCACCCCGATGATGAGTCGTTGGGATGCGGCGGGTTGCTGGCGCTTTTGCGGCAGGTGGGCGTACCAGTAAATGCTGTTTTGGTGAGCGATGGCACGATGTCGCACCCCCATTCGGTGAAGTTTCCGGCCGCGGCCCGGCAAGCACTGCGCGAGGCAGAGCTACGCGAGGCGCTTGCATTGCTAGGCGTCAGTACGGATGATCTATTGCTGTTGGACCTTCCCGATAGCGCCGTCCCTACCCCCGATCAGCCAGGTTTTGCGGAGGCCGTAGCTACCCTGCGTGCCTACCTTCAGCGTGTGCAGCCTGCTACCGTGCTCGTGCCCTGGCGCCGCGACCCTCATCCCGACCACCGGGCCACCAGCCAACTGGTAGCCGCGGCTTTGGCGGGCCTGCCCATCCGTCGGGTAGAGTACGTGGTGTGGGCCTGGGAGCGCGCCGCACCGGAAGATTTGCCGCAGTCGGGCGAGGCCACCGGCTGGCGCCTGGATATCAGCTCCGTACTGTCTCAGAAACAGGCCGCTATTGCAGCCCACCGCTCCCAACTTGCCCCCGGCGTTATCGACGACGACCCCAGCGGTTTTCTGCTTTCGCAGCAAATGCTTGCTCATTTCGCGCAGCCTTTCGAAGTGTATTTTGACGAATGACGTTTCTCGCGGAGGGAGGCACAGCATAAAGGTTCGCAGTATGCTGACGTATGCGCTATGCCAACCTTTGTGCTGTGCCTCCTTCCGCGAACCCCTGCGAGCAATAAACCAACCTCTACTCCTATGAACCCTAATCAGCCTAATACCCTACCCCCTGCCTACTTCAACGATGTGTATCGGGCCAACGACGACCCGTGGAAGTTCGAAACCAGCCCCTACGAGCGGGAGAAATATGCTACCACGCTGGCCGCCCTACCCCGCCCGCACTATGACCGGGCTTTTGAAATCGGTTGCTCGTTGGGCGTACTCACGGAGCAATTGGCACCGCGGTGTGGGCGTCTGCTGGCTGTGGATGTAGCGGAAGCCCCGCTGCAACGCGCCCGGCAACGGTGCGCGCAGTTGCCTCAGGTGGAGTTTCGGCTGATGCGCGTGCCGGAAGAATTCCCGCAAGAGCAGTTCGATCTGATTATGGTGTCGGAGGTAGGCTATTATTGGTCGCCCGAAGACCTGACCCGCGCCGCCGACCAGCTCCTGGCAGCCCTACCCCCTGGCGGACAATTGCTGCTGGTGCACTGGACTCCACCCGTGCACGACTACCCCCTGACCGGCGACGAAGTGCACGAGTTTTTTTCTGCAAAAAGCCGAGGCCAATGGCCCCTTGCGCCACGTGCATGGCCAGCACCAAGAAACCTACCGCCTGGACTTATTGGAGAAGCGGTAAGGCTACCCTTTACTCATTGCCGCCTCAATCGCCAATGGCGTATGCTGCTTCAGCAACGCCCGCAGTTCAGCAAGAGCAGATGACAGCGCAATCGGCGGCCACCGTTGTGCCCATTGCTGGCGGGTGGCCTGCTCCTGCTGTACGCATTGCCACAATGCACCAAACGTGGTAGCCTCCATAATGGCCTGGCACAGCGTCTTTTTGGTGAGACCAAGCATATCGGCTATCCTCGTGCTGACGGTGTGCAGGGTAGGGCTGAGCACGGCGCCCGAGAAAGACACGTCGTTTTTAAATGATTGCCAGAGTTGCCGCAGCTGCCGACGAGCCTGCCACTGAGTAGCTAGTTGTGGTCCGCTGGCTACCAGAGGTTCCTGCAATTGCTCGCTCAGCGCCGCCCATTCCCGCAATTGCCAGGATAAACCCACTGCCACCCGCCCTTCACGGCGCGCCGAGGTGGTCACGCGCACGGCAGGGCTATGTCGCACGCGCAAATCGTGGTTGCACAGTGCCTGGTACAGGGCTTCATCCTCCAGATAGGGCACCACCGGCAGTCCCCCTACTTGCTCATAAGCCGAAACCGTAAGGGCGAAGCTGGCGCCAAAGTGCTGGTGATGACGCGGCCACGCATCCACCGGATTGGGGTCAATCAGGTGCTCCAGCTGCGCTGCCAGCAAGCGGTAGGCTGCATCACGCAAGTGGTAGCGCCGCACGGGGCAATTTCGCTGCGTAGGTGCCTCGGCCATAATACGTCCGCATACGGCATCAGCACCCGCGGCTATTTCGGCAGCAATGCTGGCCAGCCAGGTAGGCGCAACGCGGGTATCGGCATCGGTGCTGGCAATGATGCCATACGGGCGCCCCGCACTGCGCAGACGTCGGGCTGCTTCATCCATCAGCAGGCGCCGGGCTTTTCCCACATGCGCCTCAGTGGGAGGTAGGGTGCGTTCTACTACGTGCAGCACCAGTTGTGGGTAGGCTTGTGCCAGTTGCCGGGTTACGTGTGCGGTGGCATCCTCGCAGTTATTGGCCAGCACAATTACCTCGTAGCTAGAAGGAGGTAGCGGCTGCCCCTGCGCATCCACTTGCGTAGCCAGCGCAGCTAGGGTAGCAGGCAGGTTTTCGGCTTCATCTTTAGCCGGGATAATAACGGCAAAGCGCAGTTCAGGTCGGGGTGGAACAGTCAGCAGCCCACAGTCGAACAACAGAGGCGAAGCAGCTACCTCAGGGGCAGCATGGAAGCGCGAGGGTAGTACGGGTGTCATCAGCGTACTCTACGCGGATTTCTTATCTGTGGCTACAAACAAAAGCAGCTTTCCCACTAGTGAGAAAGCTGCTTTCAAATTCACAATACCTGAATTGATTAATTAGGCGTTATAAGCCCGTTAGTTAATGTTTCAGTTTGTGGAATTGGCCACACATATATTCTATCAGATGGGGCAATAGCCTTTACAGTCCCTTTTGCTGGAATTGTGGCATTCAGACGCATAATATCGATGTTCCGAATGCCTTCACCCAGAAACTCAATACGGCGCTCCTGCAAAATATTTTCTACTGTAGCTTGTGCATAAGCAGGACTGCTAGAACGAGTACGTATAGCATTGAGCAGAGCCAATGCCTGTGGGTCACTAGCCCCTGCGGTAGTTGTACGCACACGAGCTTCTGCCAAATTTAATAGCACTTCGGCATAACGAATGACGGGTGCATTGTCTGTATAAGGTGAGCCAGTAGGGTATTTCTTACCAAGGTAGGGCAGGTTGTTCGAGGTAGTCACAAAATTAACGCGACGTGCATCTGTAGCAGGCCAAGCAGTAGTGTTACCAACGATACCATCTGGATTAAGGCTAAACTCGCGGTTGAAGTAAAAGCCTAGCTGGTTCTGCGTCCCTGGTGCATTTTGGGCTGTGAAAGGAAAGGACAAAATGCTTTCTGTCGTGGTTTGTGGAGGCGCGAATACAGTAACGATAGAAGGGTTCAGCGCATGATTTACCCCACTGGCTGCCGTAAAAGGTGACGTCGTTGAAACAATTTTATTGGCTTCCGTAATCACATTGCCGTATTGTCCCATCGTCAGGTATACCCGTGTCTTCAGCGCAATAGCTGTATTCCGATGCGCCCGAGTTACGTTCAGGGCAGCGTTACCATACGTAAGAGGTAGATTTTCCTCAGCAAAATTCAGATCTGCTATTATCTGCGCATATACTTCGGCTACTGTGCTACGTGCTAAATCGTTGTTGCCTTGTCCCGTTTCAGCTTGTAAGCGCAAAGGCAAACCAGGCTTACTACCTTCTCCATCAATGTAAGGACGCGCATATAACTGAAGCATAGAATAGTAGCTAAGGGCTCGTAGCAACCGCGCCTCTGCCTGATATTGCACTACTGTTGTGGTTGCGAAATCAGCAGGAAAAGTAGGTGCTATGTACTTAGCAGTGTTTGCTTCTAAGCCTGCTAAAAAAACGTTGATTTGGTTGATAGCTGCGTAAGCGGCATTCCATAAACTAACTACATCATTCGATGATGTTTCTGTTAGGGTATGATTCCATACCTGAAAAGCGGTGACAGAGTTAGTCGTCTGATTGATAAAATCATTTGCCCGAACATCGCCATACACAATGTAGCGTCCACCGTAAAAACCACCCGCTTTTATGTACGCATATAGGTTATTTACCTGCAACGAGATGCGGGTAGGGGTGTTAAATACCACCTCAGATACAAACTGCGTTTGAGGTAGTGGATCCAGTAATTCGTCTTTGCAAGATGTAGCACCCGCTGCCAGAAACAAGGCACCTAATGCTACTGTTGCTGCATTCTTTATAGAATTTTTCATTCGGAAGCTGTATTTAGAAACCAATGTTAAAGCCCACCGTGTAAGTACGAGCTTGCCCTACAGTGTTGCGGTCAACGCCTGCACCAGTGTTGCTGCTTTGTCCGGATCCAGTGTTACTCGAAATTTCTGGATCGATACCGGAATACTTGGTTAACAAGGCAGCGTTTTGCACTTGCACGTAAAGGCGCGCATTAGCAATACCTATCTGGCTAGCGAGCGTAGGGGCGAGCGAGTATCCTAGCGTTACGTTGCGCAAACGAGCGAAGTCCCCCTTCTCCACGTTCTCCGAAATAGCTAGAGCCGATCCATTCGATACGTTATCGTTGAATACTACCCGTGGCCATTTGCCATTGGGAGTTTCTGGGGTCCAACGGTCTAAAATATCTGAATCGTTGTTCCAGAAACGTTGGTCATGCAGGCCTGCTTTTGAGCCGTTATAAATATAGTTTCCGCCTGAGTACTGAATAAAGAAGTTAAAATCGAAGTTCTTGAAGCGGAAACTATTATCAATACCGCCATACCATTTGGGCAATACTGGCCCATAGTATACTCCATCTACTGCTTGGTTTGGTGCTGCCGTTGACTGACCTTCCAAGGTAGTCCAACCCGAACCACCATGCTCGTATTGGGCAATTGTCCCATCAGCTTTTCGAACTATACGACGACCATTAGCAGGATTCACCCCAAGCGAAGGAACCGCAAGAAGTTCACCCACGGAACGACCTACCTCTGTAAAGTTGACTGTTTCCAAGCCAGAAGTTGCCGTTGCTAATCGCTGGCCTTCAGTTGCCAGAGCCAATACACGGTTTTTCTGCGTGGTTATGTTACCACTAATCACCCAGCTAAAATCTCGTTTCTGAAATGCATTGGCCTTTATATTAAATTCAATGCCTGTGTTGCGCATTTGGCCCACGTTGGCAGCAATAGAGTTGCCCGGTATGCCCTTTGATGGAGCTTGCGGCACATTCAGAATTAGGCCATCTACGTTGTTGCGATAATACGAGAAGTCGCCTTGTAACTTGTCTTGTAGCAAGCCGAATGCAAAACCCACATCCGTTTTCTTACTAGTTTCCCAAGTCAACGCTACGTTGCCAGCGTTGCTATACCCTAGGGTAGGATTAGCACCATACAATCCTGATCCGTAAGTAGTTAAAGACACAAAATCACCAATACCCTGGCTATTACCTACTTCACCGTAGCTGCCTGTAAACTTCAGGAAACTAACTGCATTCGATAATCCTGAGTTTTTCCAAAAGTCTTCCTCCGAAATAATGTAGCCTAGGCCACTACCATAGAAGGTTCCCCACTTGTTTGCCCAAGCCGAATAGCCATCACGCCGAACGTTGATGGAAAACAGATACTTTTTAGCAAAGTCGTAGCTTAAACGGCTGAAATACGACACTAAGTAGTTTTCGTTCTGAAAGTTACCTGCTGCCGAAATATTAGTAAAATTACCTTGGTAGGTATCAAAGAAGTCATCTGCTACTTGGCTGCGGCTGGCACCCCACCGTTGAGATTCTGTTCGCTGCTGCTCGCCACCTAAAAGCAATGAAACGTTATGTTCTCCAAAAGAGCGGTCGTATTGTGCTGTGTTCTGCCAGCTCCACCGCTTGTTTGTGCGGTAGTAGTTAGTGGCAGAGCCCCCAATGTTTCGGATAGTACCATCGGCAAGTACTTCTTCAGCATAACCATCACCAGCAATACGTGTCTGGAATGATTTGTCTTCGTATCCTATGTTGTCAATACCATAGGTAGTCCGCACATTAAGACCCGGTATAACTTCCCAGTTAGCGTACACACTACCCTGAATCTGATTGTTTTCCGATGTGAAGTAGTTGTTATCTAAATCTACTACCAGATTATAGTAGGACAAATTCAGAGGACTACCATTGGGGTTAGAAGCAGTGTAGCTTGTAGGATTTATGTTGGCACCTGCACCAAGCCCCCCTCTAAATACATTGTAACTACCATCAGGATTGTATGGCGATACGTTGGGAGGTAGTACCAGTGGCAAACGGCCTAAGCCAGCAGTACCAAATGCAGAACCCTCTATCGAACCAGTACTAGGCGCACTATTGTAATTGTTCGAATAGCCAATCCGAGCACCAACAGAAAACGTCTTGTATACTTTGTGGTCTACGTTTACACGAGCTGACGTCCGCTTAAACTCATTATTCTGTAGCATACCTTTTTGATTGGTATATCCTACAGAAGCGTAGAAAGACGTCTTGTCTGTACCGCCTGAGAAATTCACTGAGTTGGATGTTGAGAAGCCAGTCCGGTATACATTGTCGTACCATCTTGTATCAACCAGATTACCATCCGCATCGGTTGAAGGGCGGAATCCTTCTATGTTTCGACCATTGCCTACGTTCGCATTCAAATTGCGCACGGCTTCGTTCTTGATCATCATATAATCCTCAGCCCTCAGCACATCGTATAAGCGCACTGGCTTTGTCCAGCCAGCCCACGAATCGAGCGATACTTTGCTCTGGCCCTTCTTACCACGTTTAGTCGTCACAAGGATAACGCCACCGGCGGCCCGCGAACCATAGATAGCTGCTGCTGCTGCGTCTTTCAGCACCTCAATACTTTCAATATCATTGGGATTAATATTGCTGAGAGGGTTATTAGGTGCGTTGGTAGCAGAGTTGTCGCCGCTGTAGGTAGGAATCCCATCGATTACATACAAGGGCGATGAGCTAAGCGAAATGGAGTTTACACCCCGAATGCGAACTACAGGTGGGTTGTTCAGTACTCCGTTAGGAGTAGTGATGTTCACGCCGGGCGCCTTGCCCTGCATGGCCTGCTCGAAGCTTTGCACGGGGCGTTGTGCTACATCTGCACCAGATATAGTAGCTACTGAACCCGTCAGTTCCCGCCGGGTTTGAGTGCCGTATCCAACTACTACTACCTCGTCAAGACCGGTAGTATTTGCGGCAAGTGTTACGTTAATGGCAGACTGACCGCTAACAGCAACTTCTTTGCTATCATAGCCAATAAAGGAATACACTAGTGTATTCGCATTAGCAGGTATAGATAGCGAGTAACTACCTTCCGCATCAGTAGAAGTGCCTTGACCACCCCCTTTTACAACGACGGTCACGCCCGGCAATGCCGAACCATCCGAGCCTACTACTTTACCAGTAATAGTTCGCACCTGCGCCCACAAATCGTGACTTGCTAATACGAATACTGTAAGTAGTAACAAGAGTAATGCTTTCCTCATGTGTACTTGTGTTGTTGGTTGATATTATTTCAATGAATTCATCTAATAAAGGTCATAATCATAACAACACAATAGATTAACGATAATTTTTTCATTTAAACGAACAAATTTCATGAATACAATCATCAATCTATACAATTTGAATTCTTTCCATAATTCACAAAAAGCCCCTTTAAACTATAATTAGTCGGGTTTCTCACTTTTGCTCAGATCCATAGCGCACAATTAATTTATTGCATATGTGTTCATTAAATACGAAATTATTCGTATTTAATGAACACAAAAAACCGTGCTATCTGCACTCAGCAGATAGCACGGTTTTAACTATATGCGAATTTTCAAATCCGCTAAAATGCTTCCCCTACTGCGAAGATGATACCGGAGTTGCCACCCGAACCTACTCCATAGTCTAAACGGATATTAAGCCGGTCGCGGCGATTGAAGCGGAAACGGGCTCCTACCCCACCAGCTAGCTTCGTGCCATCGAAGGTGTAATCGTTCAGGTCATACCCTACTTGGCCTGCTGCAATGAATGCCGCTATATCAAAGCGCCAGATGAGCTTCTGCCGGATTTCGGCCTGCACAGTAGTAAATTGACGGTCGCGGAAGCGGGCTTCGTAAATACCTCGCATTAGGTAGGCATTGTTATAAATAGCACCACCCAAAGTGCCCCCCATACCTCCTAACTCCCGGAAAGGAACATCACCGGAATGATACTGTCCCATGAATTGCAGGGCTAGAATAGTATTATTGGAGCCAAACAAGGGGTTAAAGTGACGAGCATCAATTTGGTAACGGGTGAACCGGTAGTCGCTACCCAGTGCTCCACCGTTAAACAGGATATGCGCGTCCACAAAGTTACCGCGGTACGTAGCCAGCACATTGTCGCGGCCATCGTAGAGTAGTGACGGCCCTACCCCAGAACTGATTGTGCCTTTGCGCTGCTCTCCCAAGCCACGAAAGTTGGCCAACTCATTATATACAACAGGCTGATTAGTAGTCGAATTGTACCGATC
Organism: Hymenobacter sp. NBH84; assembly: GCF_014217645.1. Classification (NCBI taxonomy): domain Bacteria; kingdom Pseudomonadati; phylum Bacteroidota; class Cytophagia; order Cytophagales; family Hymenobacteraceae; genus Hymenobacter; species Hymenobacter sp. NBH84. The sequence continues at coordinate 77,379 of NZ_CP043644.1, read as the reverse complement.
AGAATTCTGTAACTTCACATCACCCAAGTTGGTTAAGCGGTAACGCACACCCACAAACAGGTTTGGAGCCGCCCGAACCAAGGCCTTCTCATCGAATACGAATAGCGGGTACTGGATTTGGACCTTATCACTTTTGCGCGTGTTGTTGCCTACACCGAAATAATCGAATTGCAGATCATAGTAGCTCAACTCGCCCGAGAAATAGAATTTCTCACCGGGCGTGAAGATGGTGTGCGTCAGCTGAATAGTGGTCTGTTTCTTCTGACTAAACCACGCCAGCAAACGAGCATTAGACTTGCGCACGGTAGTATCAGTACCAAACCGCCATACAGGCAAAATAGCTGCGCCCACGGCAAACCCGGTTTCTTGCTGGTAGAAAGCAACAGGCACCGGAATAAAACTCGGCTTATCGCTGGGGCTGAAATCTAGCTTACGGGCGGAAACACGGCGCGGCGTCAGCAAAGACGTAGCAGGCTGGCGGTCGGCCAGCAGGCCCAGCGTAGGTGCCGGCGCTTCCGTAGGCTCCGCCGCTGATACCAACAAGGTAGGGGAAGCAGGAGGTGGAGCCACCACCGAGTAGGACGCCGTAGATTGAGCGGCCGCAGACAAAGCCAGTCCGGATAAGACTAGCGGCAGGTAGAAAAAGCGCATAAAAATGCCAGACAGAAAAAGGTGGAAGCCAGGAAGTCAGGCAACCCGAAGAGGTGGTGCCATGCAACGCATCTGACTAGGATTTCTGCACTAACGCAACAGTGCCTGCTACGGTTTTAGGCAATGGCAGATAAAGGAATGGACAGTACGCCGGCCAGCATAATCCATTTGCACCAAGCGCTGAGCTGCGCAAAATGCCGCCGACGGTCGGCGCGCCGCAATTGATAGCCCAGCGCTAGCATAGGGAGCAGGCAAAGCGCTATCAGCCAAGCGCCTAGCCATAGGTAGCCAGTCTGTAATGATTCGGATATAGCGCCGCTTGTTAAGAGCAACAGGCAAACCAGGAAGGCACCAGCTACCCATTTCGCCCGGCTCACGCCCCATAGGATAGGAAGCGTACGACAATCGTGCTGCGCGTCGCCGCGCATGTCTTCCACGTCTTTCACAATTTCGCGCACCATCGTGAGTAAGAAGGCTGCTAATGCATAGCCCCACGGCCCGGCCTGCCCCGTGCGGGCCTGCAATTCGGGTAGGAGCACTAGCGCAGCCGTGAGGGTAGCAATGCTAGCATTACCGGCCAGCGCCACGCGTTTGAAGCGCACCGAGTAGCCCCACAGCAGCAGTGCCGACCCCACATGCACCAACCCCAGCAGCGGCGAAAGCACACCAGCCACCACAATGCCAATACCCGATAGAATGAGATGGGCCATCATGGCATGGCGCCGGTTGATGAGGCGGCCAATAACAAGCCGGCCGGGCCGGTTCACGGCATCAATCTTCACATCGTAATAGTCGTTGATGATGTAGCCGGCAGCCGCTACGCACAGCGTGGCCAGCATCAACAGCAAAAATGGTGAGGCTAGCACTACTCGCCAGGAAGCAGCAGACAGTAACGTTGCCCGCACCAGCAGCAGGCACAGCCCCATCAGCAGCAGGTTGGGCAGCCGTATCAGGCGGGCCAGTTGCTGACTCCTTTCAACCCACGATAATTTTCCGGTAGGCATAGCTGGTTTTATAGAAGATACGCTGTACGTCATTGCAACACAACACCTATTATACAGTCAATCTATTGATAATCAGATTATTAATCTGTCAAGTAAGAGCCATCGTTCGTCCTATCACCCGCATGGCGTTATCCGCCTGTTTCTCCAGCTTGTGTGCATGCAACACACGAACTTCACAACGTACTATATTCCCTATTTACCCACTCGTTTCTTTATCACCCCTCCCTACCCTTAAGCATCTAAAAAGAAAGCCTCTCCAACTAAGGAGAGGCTTTCTATACTAATAGTAAGAGGCCAGTGGATCGGGTGACCCTACACTTTCTTTACGTTCACGGCGTTAACGCCCTTACGGCCTTCCTGGGTATCAAATTCCACGCGGTCGTTTTGCTGAATCTGGCCCCCGTTAAGGCCGGTAATGTGGACGAAGAAATCTTCCTTCGTGCCGTCTTCCGTAATGAAGCCGTAGCCCTTCGACTCATTAAAGAATTTTACGGTTCCTGTTTTCATGAAAAAAAGCAAATGGGGTGAATGGATGAGCGGGTAAAGTTAGAGGGATTTCGCAAAAACGCAACCCCTCTACCGCTGGCTTTATAAAAAGATAGCACTTTTACGATAAAGCCTCACAATCACCTCTTTCGCGCTTACCAGGTACCCTGGCTTTTCATGGTTGCCTCTAGTAGCTCCCGCACGGCCCCACGCCCACCGGCTCGTTGGGCCACGTAGTTGCTGATGGCAAGTACGTCGGGGGTAGCGTCGGCGGGGCAGGCGGCTACGGCACAGCGGCGCATGGTTTCCATGTCGGGCACGTCGTCGCCCATGTAGGCAATGTGCGCGGGGTCGATGCGGTGCACGTTGATGTAGGAGTTGAAGATCTTCATCTTGTCATCTACCCCTAGGTAGATGTCGTACACATCCAGCGACTCCAGCCGCCGCCGTACGCCTTCTTCTTCGCGTCCCGAAATAACCACCACGCGGTAGCCCTTGCGCAGCGCATGCCGGATAGCATACCCATCGTGAATGTGAAAGGCGCGGGCCTGCTCACCCGAGTTCAGGGCCAGCATGGTTCCATCAGTCATCACCCCATCCACATCCAGCACAAACATTCGAATGGCGGTCAGATCGGGCGTATTCGTTGCTTCCATAAGGTGAAATTGTGAGGTTGTGAAGTTGTGAAGGGAAAGTTTACCATTCTGGCCGCACCACTTGCGTAGGCTTCGCCACTAGCATCAGCAGAATAGCTGCTTCACCCTTCACAACTTCACAACTTCACTATTGATTATCACGCCACTCGTAGACCCACTTGGCCTGAATTTGCTCCAGGTGGCCTTCGTTGGCCTGCTCCCGGGTGCCCTCGAAGTTGGGTAGGGATAGTACCCAGTCGATGAGCTCGGTGAAGCGGATACGGTAGATTTTAGCCTCTGTGAAATCGTCGCCAAATTTCTCGTAGAGGGCCATGGCCACGTCTTCGTGGTCGCTCCACTTGATGGGTGGCTCGAAGTGATTCATAGGTGAAGTGTTGAGTGGTAAGGGTTGAGTATTAGGTGTTGAGCGCACTGAGTGCTGGCTACGCCAACTCAGTACCCTCAACACCTAATACTTCCAATCAGTGTCCCAGGAAGTTCTGGGGCGGAACCAGGATTTGCAGCTCGTCGGTGTCAGCTTGCACCACGCACTGGCAGGCCAGGCGCGAGTTGATACGGGGGTTGATGGCGCGGTCGATGAAATCCTCTTCCTTGTCCGAAATTTCGGGCAGAGAGTCTTCGCCGCGCTGCACGTACACATGGCACGTGCTGCACCCACACACGCCGCCGCAGTTGTGCTGCAACTGCACGCCGTTGTTGAGCGCCACGTCCAGTACCGACTCGCCCTCAGCGGCTACATGGGTCTGGTCGGGCTGCCCGTCCTGAAACTTGAAATGTATATTGACGACTTTCACGGGAAGTAGCTACGTAATTAGCAAAGAGGGGCAAAGGTACGGATGCCTCCCCCCGAATCAAAACTAGCCGGCCGACGGCTCCGCTGCCTGCTGAATACTGCGTGAGACAGTAGCGTACACCTCCTGCCACATAGGATGAGTCTGTAGCGCGGCCTGGTGCCGGGCCAGGGTAGGCGCATCGTGCCGGGCGGCGGGGCCGGTTTGCACCGTGAACGGAGGGTAGGCCAAGGCCTTTTCTACGGTTTCGCGCACCAAGGGTACGATGAGTTCAAACGGCAGCCCGGCTTCCTGCAACAGCGCGTGGCTAATGCCGAGCACGTGGTTGGTGAAGTTGCCGGCAAACACGGCCGCGGTGTGTAACAAAAGGCGCTGCCCTGAGTTGAGCAGACGCACGTCCTGGCTCAAGCTGTGCGCCAGCGTCAGCAGGGTAGCTTGGCTGGCCGCATCGGCCGCTTCCAGGCAGAGCGGGAGCGTGGTCCAGTCTACCATGCGGCCGGGGCTGAACGTTTGCAACGGGTAGAAAACACCCCCGCGCAGGTGGGGGTAGGGCGCGAATACAGCTAGTGGTAATGCGCCTGCCGTATGCGCGGCTAGTACATTGGCGGGCAGTTGCAGCTGTGCCAACAGCGGCTCCACGGCGGCATCGGGCACGGCCAGCAGCACTATTTCTGCTTCTAGCTGGCGCAAATCTGGGTTGGTGGTGGCGCGGGCGCCGGGCAGCTGCGTGGCCAGCACGGCGGCACTGGCTGCCGTGCGACTCCACACATGTGTGATGGTATGGCCCGCCCGCAGCAGCGCCGGCCCTAGGTGGGTGGCTACCCGGCCGGCGCCTACTAAACAAATACGCATAGTGAAAAGGCAGTTTGAAGCGGTAAGTTGCTGCTGCTTATTGAAAACAGCATCTAGTGGCAAGACGACGCGACCCCGTATTTTTTCGCCGAAGATGCTATCTTAACTATGGAAAGCACGTAGTGTTTACTGCTTTATTTACAGCAGCAACTTCATCCGCTTTACTTTCCTGCTCCGCTCTCAACTTAAACGCTTTTTACCGAAACACTTTCTACATGCAACATCTATACACTACCCCGACGGAGCGCCCTGCGCGGCGTCGATTGGGGCGCTTGCTGGGGCTGTGCGCGCTGGCGCTTGGCTTGCAGCTGCCGGCTCAGGCGCAATTGAATTACAACCAGTATACTGGAGAAAATGTAGCTGGTACTTACACTGACCTCGGCAGCACGGGCACAGTGATTGCCACGGCTAATACCGACGACGCCAACTCAGCTGCCCAGAACATCGGATTTAGTTTTCGATATAATAGTCAAGATTTCACACAGTTTGTGTTGAATACCAATGGCTACATGCGTTTGGGTAGTGCTGCACCGTCAACGGCTTACTTTTTCAGCGACCCAGATAAGATTACGGGCGGACCACTAAATAGCACTAACGCAGCTGACGTGAACCTGCTGCTGCCTTTTAATGAAGACCTCACTGCTGGCACGAGTCCCACTGAATACCGGACAGCCACTACGGGTGCCGCTCCCAACCGGGTATGCACCATTCAGTGGAAAAACGTGAGCGACAAAGCCCGCGGGACGAAAGCTAGTCAGTACACCAACTTCTCTTTTCAGGTGAAGCTTTACGAAACTAGCAATACTATCGAGTTTGTGTACGGACCAGCTACCAGCGGACCTACTGCTGTATCTTACAAAACGGTTGCAGTTGGCATCAAAGGATCTAACGCAACTCCTACGGCTAATGCAGAGATAATCACCCTCACAAAAGAAGCTGAACAGCCCTGGGCACAGGCTAGGTTCTTCACTGGGCCTGTCTTTTTCGATATTTTAAACACGGTGGTACCTGATGCTGGCCGTACTTACCGCTTCAACACGCGTAAGGCTAACGACGCTGCGACCGTATCCGTCTTTACCTATGGTCAACTCTCGCCCGAGGCTGCTCCCCACACGGCTCAGACAATCATTTATAACGCAGGAACCACCACTCTTACTAACGTGCCGGTAACACTAACAGTAGCAGGTGCCTCAACTTTCACCAGCACTAAAACGATTGCTTCGCTACCTGCCAATCGTCTAACGCTGGTAACATTTGATCCCTACCCTGCCACTACCCAGGGTGCTAATACCCTAACAGTAAGCGTGGGCAATGATGCGCTAAATAGCAATAATCAACAAACCACTACTCAAACCGTTACGTCGAACCAATTAGCGTATGAGACACCTAATCAATTCATTGATGATTACCTGCCGCTTCTAGGAACAAACGGGGCTTTTGCAGCTAAATACACTATTACTCAATCTACTACAGTAAATAGCGCAACGTTGGCGCTAATAAGCAACGGTCCTAGCAGTTCTACCTACCGCGTAGTACTCTATGATGCATTAGGCCCCAACGGGGGCCCCGGCAACGAACTATACGTATCACCCTCCCAGGCTGTTCCGGCCGGTAACAGGCGCGTCACGGTTACCATCCCTAATGTAGTGGTGAACTCCTCATTCTATGTAGGTATGCGTTTTGATCAGGACAGCGATGACTTTTCATTAGGAGCACAAATAGAAGACCCTCTCCGCCCAAACACTTTTTATTTTACGGCACCAGGAAGCAATTTGAGCACTTGGGAAGTTTTTGAAGACTTCGATAAATTTTATTATCTGCGGCCAGCCATTAGTGTAGGTTTTGGAGCGGTACCACCTTGTCAAACACCTGTTAACTTCCAATTCACAGCTGTTACGACCACTTCTGCCAACGTCACCTTTACGCCTTCGGCCGGCACTGGCCCATACGTAGCTGAATACGGTCCCGTAGGTTTCACGCCAGGTTCAGGCACTACAGCTGCTAGTGCTACCTCACCCATTACGCTCACAGGTTTGGCAGCAGCTACTACTTACGATGTGTATGTAAGCAAAAGCTGCGGCGGCACGGCCGGCACCAGCGCCCGCTACGGTCCATTGAAATTGACTACCGCTTGTCAACCAACGGCCGTTACTTTCCCATACACCCAGAATTTTGATGCGGCTAACACCCTTCCCTGCGGCTATACCATTCTTGATGCCAACAATGATGGCTATAGTTGGAGACTAACAAATATCACAGACCTTATCAGTAGTTCGCCTAATGCCATTGCCTATATATACAATGAGGATGATACTACAGTAGGTGCTAATGACTGGTTTTTTACCACAGCCCTACCTTTAACAGCGGGCCAGCAATATAATATGAGCTTTAAGTATCGGGTGGGTTCTTATGATGATGATGGAACAGTAATACCTGAAGGATTAGAAATACGCTATGGCACCGCACCTACGGTAGCCGCTATGACGGCAGGCACTTCTGTTTACAACAATACCAACCTCAACTCCACAGCGTTTGCTACAGTGTCGGCGCAGGCCATTCAGCCTGCCACCACGGGGCAATACTATATTGGTTTTCATGCCATTAGTAACCCTGACGCGTATGTTTTGGTGATAGATGATATATCCATCACCACCACCGCCCTACCCGTGAACCAAGCCCTTTCGCGGGCTATTGAAGCCTACCCCAACCCTACTACAGGCATACTGCGCCTGAACCTGAGTGCCAGCAGTGCCCGCCAGCGGCGTGCTACGGTGTTTAATACCTTAGGTCAGGTAGTGCTGACGCATCCGCTCAATACGGCGGCCGAGCAGCAACTCGACCTTTCTGCGCTCAGCAACGGCCTCTACACGGTGCAGCTACAGCTGGACAATGATGTGGTTGTGAAGCGCGTGAGCTTGCAAAAATAAGGTTGACTTGTTTCCAATTTTTACCAGAAGGGCAGTCTAGCTAGACTGCCCTTCTGCTTATATGAGGTCAGTGTCCGTGTTACAAACAGAAACCAGAACGTTCTACTCGTCCTCAAAAAACGGCGCTTCGCTGTAGAACTTTACGCATAGCCGTAGTAGCCTTGTCAAAGAAATTCAGCATCTTGACAAAGCAATTTTTCTTTGCCGATACCACCTCCTTTCACCTCTCATTCTGTTTCTATGGCGCAATCCTACCCTGACGATAAAGTTAGATTACGCGGGCGGCACTGGGCACTAGCGGCACTGCTAGCGCTAGGCACCACCGGCCTGCACGCACAAAACCTCAATTATCGAACATACGGTACGCAAACTGGCGTAACTGCCTACACTGATCTAGCTGATACCGGAACAGTAATTTCTACCCCTGATAAAGACGATTCCAACTCAGCAGCACAGGAAATAGGCTTCACGTTTCGCTATAACAACCAGGATTTCACGCAGTTTATCCTGAATACGAATGGCTACCTGAAACTGGGTGGCACGGCGCCCTCTCCCGCACTGTATTACGAAGCGGCGCAGACCTTCGCCCAAGGCGGTCCTTTTAAAAGCACGAATGCTGCCGATGTAAATTTGCTGGTGCCTTTCGCCGCTGATTTGCTGGGTCCTGATGCAGCTGAGTATCGGGTAGCCACCACCGGCACCGCGCCAAACCGCGTGTGTACCATTCAGTGGAAAAACGTGCAGGACAAGCCTCGCCAAACTACAACCACAGGAACAGGCGCTACGACCACCGTTGCGGAGCAATACACTGGATTTTCGTTTCAGGTGAAGCTGTACGAAATCAACAACGTTATTGACTTCGTGTACAATACGCCGACGGCTGGTGCTGGTGCTGCCGCACCTAAGGTGGCAGTAGTAGGTTTGAAAGGCTCGGGCAACGGATTTGAGCAAATTCTCAGCGTAGCGAAAAATACAAATGTCGCTTGGTCAGGACCCACCTTTGCGCAGGGTGACTACGGCGGTATTCCGTTCGTCTTTGCTAAAACCACATTGCCCGATGCTGGCCGTACGTACCGCTTTCGGCCCGCCGCCGCCACCGATGCCAGCGTAGCAGCCATCTACACGCTGGGCAAGCTACCTATTTCGGGTGTGGGGCCGCAGACCATCCAGGGCGCCGTCCGCAATGAGGGCTATACTACCCTCACCAATATACCGGTGACACTAACGGTAGCAGGCGCTAACTCTTTCACGAGCAGCAAAACAGTTGCCTCTATTGCACCCGGCGCCACCGCTACCATTGCATTCGACAGCTTCACACCTACTGCCACCGGCGACAATACCGTAACTGTGACTGCTACCGCTGCGGGCGACGTGACCACAGCAAATAACACCACTACCGTAGCCCAGCAAGTTACGGCAGACACCTACTCCCACGCTACCCCTGGCATACTGAATACAAACAGCTACGGCGGCACTGCTGCTGTGGCGTATCTATCTCGCTTTCAGGCTACTGATACGCGTAGTGTGCAAAGCGTGAATGTATACACCAACAATGCAGCCTCTGTGGGCCGCACGGTATACGCAGTAGTAGTAAATGCCCAGGGCGCTATCATTGCCCGCTCTCCCGACTACCAATTGCAAACGGCTGATATGGGCCGGTACAACACTTACACGCTCAGTACGCCCGCTATTGTCTATGGCACCGACTTTTTTGTAGGACTTGCTTTAACGCCAAACGCTACCTCCTACTTCCCGGTTGGCACTCAAGCAGAAAACCCTACTCGTCGCTTAAGCACTTATAGCCTAGCAATAGGTGCCGGCACTGCCCCAGCGGATTTATCGACCAGCAATGCGGGCAAGCTCATGATTGAGGCTGTAACGGCTCCCGTAACCTGCCTACCACCTACCAACCTACTCGTTTCGGCTACCACCTCCACCGGTGCTACGCTGAGCTTTACGGCGCCGGCTGGCACCGCGCCGGCTGGTTATAGCCTTGTATACGGTCCTGCGGGATTCGATCCGGCTACGGCAGGCACGACCGTAACGGGTACGGCTTCGCCAATTGCCCTTACAGGCCTGACGCCGGCTACCACGTACCAGGCGTATGTGCGCAGCACGTGCAGTAACACTAGCGCCAGCCTATTTTCGGCGCCGGTGACCTTTACTACGCTGTGCACGCCTCCCGCGCCGCTGGCCACGTTCCCGTACAATGAGAACTTTGATGGTGTAACAGCCCCAGCCCTACCCTGCGGCTTCACGGTACTCGACGCTAACACCGATGGCTTCACCTGGACCACTAGCACCGCCGCCGCCCGCAGTGGAGCCAACGCGCTGACGTACAACTTCAACAACCAAAGTATGACCACCGCTGCCGACGACTGGGTGTTTACGCCGGCTCTCACGCTCCAGGCCGCGCAGCAATACCTGCTATCGTTCTACTACCGCGTGGGTAATACGGCCACGCCCGAGCGTCTGGAAATTAAAGTAGGTACTGCACCTACCGTGGCTGGCATGACGACTACCATTTTCACTGGTAACAATCTCACGGCCACTACCTTCACGCAGGGCACAGCCCAGCCCATCCGGGTAACGACTGACGGCACGTACTACGTGGGCATGCACGTAACCAGCGCCGCTAACTCCTTCCGCCTGTCGATTGATGACGTGACGCTGACGGCTGGCCCGTTGGCAGTCAACCAAGCACTGTCGCAGGCCGTGGCAGCCTACCCTAACCCTACCAGTGGCCTGTTGCACATAGACTTGCGCAGCAGCAAGGCGCACCAGGCACAGGCTACTGTTATCAATTCTTTGGGCCAGTCAGTCCTGACCCGCACGCTCTCCACTAAGCAACCTGATGAGTTAGATATGGCTACGTTGGCAGCGGGCATTTATACACTAAAGCTTGATCTTGATGGCGAAACCGCTGTGAAGCGCATTAGTGTACAGAAGTAACCTGCTTTTCGCTTACAATAAAAAGGGCAGCCAAATGGCTGCCCTTTTTATTGTGGAGTACCTCAAATAGCGGAGCAGCCGCGTAGCGATTTTTTGGGTCTGCAGATGAGTTGATGATTATTACTGATCAGCGCTGTGTAGTGGTATAAAGACTCTACCCATTCTTGCACCGCTATGCGGCGCTTTGTGCGGGCAACGCTATTTTTCTACGAACCTTCCGCCACTACGCGGCTACTTCACAGCTTGGATTACGGAAATAGCTTCCGTGTATTTTCAGGTCAATATAGGGAAGTGTTGCCACCTGACGCAAAAAAGCCGGACTACCATTAGGGTAGACCGGCTTTTCAGTTCTGGCAAAGCGTGCGTTAGGCCACTTGGCGCGGACGCTGTACCGGCCGTGCCCGTAGTGGGGTGGCCTCGTCGTTGGTCGCGGGTAGGGCAGCGCTGGTGTCGCGGCGGCGCTTCACGAAGGCCATGCCGAAGCCTACTGCCATTAGCAGCGTACCGCTCCAGAGCAGGTTGATGAAAGGCTTCTCCATCGCTTTCAGAATGATGTAGTCCTTCTGAGCCGTGCTTACACCGAAGGTGAATTTGCCGGCCGTGGGGTCTACGTTCAGGAACGTGAGGCGCAGGCCCAGGTCTTCCGATTGGTCGGGCACGCGGCCTACCATGCGGTTGCGCACCACAAACATGGGGTGAATATGGTACTGGCGCTTCTCACCGTACACAATGAAGTCACCCTGAATGGCCAAGTCGCCTTCCTTCAGATTTAGACCAGCCGTTTGATGCGCGGGCTCTACGGCACGCAATACCGCAAAGTAGTCGTTGAGGTAGATGGTGTCGCCCACGCTCAGTACGTGCTCCGTCACCTCGCTCCAATCGGGGCCGGTGGTGGGCGGGGTAGCGCTTACGTGCGAATAGATATCGTGGTCCCAGAACTTCTTGATATCAGGCGAAGCCAGTAGCCCGCCCATTTCCTCGTTGGCCTGGGCACGGGGGAACAACTCGAAGGTTTTGCCGCTTTTCTTCTCTTTGTACTCGACGCGGTAGTAGGTGTTCTCGGGCAGAATTTCGAGCGTATCGCCGGCCTTGTAATACACTTTGCCGCCGCGCTTCACATCGCCGCGGGCAACGGCTTTGTACTCGTCGTCGGTACGGAAAAGTAGTTCTTTGTTGACGTAGCCAGGCACGCCGGGCACATCAAGATACTGACCGGTGTAGCTTACCTCATACGGCCCCATAGGCGCCCCCTCGTTGCGCCACAGCAGCACGTTATCGCGGTTCAACTCCTCGTTGAATTCCTTGGAATACACCAAGCCCGATACGTTGCCGGAAATGATGTTGGAATAGCCGGCTGAGGCCAGAATACCCAGCAGCATCAGCGCTACGCCAATGTGGGCCACGCCGCCGCCCGACAGGCTCACCTTGCGCCGTAGCAGCGTGAGCACCATGCTCAGGTTGGCCAGCACGCCGAACAGGGCCGCAGTTAGCAGCACGATATACACGGGCTTCATCTCCAGCTTGTTGTAGCGCACCAGCAAAATTACCAGGGCAGCGCCCAGCAGCGTGAGGATGCCCGGCACCGTGAGCGAGTTGGTGAGGCTTTCCTTATCGTTTTTCTGCCACCACATCACCTGCGCCAGCCCCGACAGGAATACTACGCCTATCCCCATCCACAGCTGAATTTTGGTGTAGTGCCCAATCTGGTCGGCGGGTAGGGCCAGGTTGGATTTGATGCCGATGAAGCCTAGGAAGGCGTTGTACACTGGAATGCTGGTAGTAACCAACACCTGAAACGCGCCCAGACATAGCACCGTAGCACCCACAAACACCCACAGCTCGGGATTGTAGGTAGTCAATTCTTTCTCCGAAACCGGGATAGAGCGCCAGCGCGCTACCAGCAGCGCCACAGATAGCACCGCGAAAACACCCAGATAAATCAGCAGCTGGCCCGATAGGCCCAGGTCCGTAAAGGAGTGCACCGAGGCGTTGCCCAACACGCCACTACGCGTGAGGAAGGTAGCGTACAGCACCAGCACAAACGTGGCAATGACGAGCACAAACGACGTGCGCAGGCCGGTTTTACCGCGCTTCCACAGGATGAGGCCGTGCAACGAAGCCACCAGTACCAACCACGGGATGTACACGGCATTTTCTACCGGGTCCCAGTTCCAATAGCCGCCAAAGTTTAGGGTTTCGTAGGCCCAATAGGCACCCATCATCACCCCTACCCCTAGCACCAAGCCACCTACCAGCGTCCAGCGGATGGCGGGCTGCACCCAGGCGGTCAGCTCGCGCTTCCAGAGGCCGGCCATAGCATAGGCGAAGGGCACCAGCGTGAGAGCAAAGCCCAGGAACAGCGTGGGCGGGTGAATCACCATCCAGTAGTTCTGGAGCAGGGCATTCAGGCCAGTTCCGTCTTTGGGTATGAAGTTGGGGTCGGTTTTGAAAACCGGAATATCTAGGAAGTCGCGTAGCAGAATAAACGGCGAGGAGCCAATCTTGACGTCGCCAATTACTACCCCCAGAATCATGGAAACCAGGAACAACTGCACGCCCGCAAACACGGCCATTACCGGTGCTTCCCACTTCTTACTATATCGGATAATGATGAAGCCCAGCACTACCTGCCAGAAAATCCAGAGCAGGAACGAGCCCTCCTGGCCTTCCCAGAAACAGGAAATCATGTAGTATACCGGCAGGTGGTTGCTGCTGTGGCTCCAGGCGTAGTAGTACTCGTAGTGGTGGCCGTGAATGATGGCGAACAAGCTGGCAATAACTGCCAGCACAGCCGCCCCGTGCACGAAGAATGCACCGCGAGCCAAGCGCTGCCAGCCCAAATCGGTGGCGCCCAGCGGCTGGTCTTTGGCCGCCATGTAGTAGGAATAGGCCGCTACGCAGGCCGCCGCAAACGCTACAATGACACTTGCGTGTCCCAGGTCACCGATGAACGTATTTAGCATAAACTGTTTGTTGAAAAGACTTGCTGCGTAGTGCTCTAAAGGTGCTCTACTTTCTTCTTTCAGTGGTAGACAAATGCTTCAGGCGGGCCTGATGCTGCCGTCGTTGCCACTGCATCATGGTTCGGGAGTCTCGCTGCCGGGTGGCAGCTTGCTTCTTGGCGGCGGAGGGCATTCGCTGCACGTAGGCCACCCACTGCTGCTGCAACAACAGCGGCGGCGCGTTGTTGGGCGCTTCGGCTACTATTTGGTAGAGGTAGCGACCAGGGGCCGTGAGCGTATCGGTGTAGGAGTAGCTTTGGTCGCTGCCGCCGTAGGTGGTGCGGCCCACCTCCAGTGCTGCCAACGGCTGGCTGCGAAACTCCGCTGCCTCGCGGCGCACCACCTGAAACCGGGTGGTGCTACCCAAAGAGTCGGGTAGAGTCCAGTGCATCTGTACTACCCTGGCATCGGTGGGCACTACGCTGCTCAATGAGGGCTCGGCAGCGGCAGGGCGGCCTTGCGGCTGCTGACTGACGGCCAAAGCAAATTGGCAAAAGTCTTTCAGGTAGCCATCCACATCCAGCAAGTAGGGCTGCCCGGCTTGCAGGCTATCCAACATCACAAATACATCGTCCTGGCTGCCCAACGAGGTACAGGACAATACCCGGTAGGTAGCAGGCTGGCAAGGAGTACCCGTAAGCACCACCAACTGCACACCGCGGGTATCACGGCACTTTTGCCCACTGATATTCACGTAGTAACGCCCTGAAACCGATGGAGTGAACTCAAACCACTGGTCGTTGTGGTACTCGATGCACTTACCCGTCAGCTTCTCGTCGACGCAGGCCCACTGTACGGTGCAGCCTGTTGTAGTAGACGTTACTTGCTCGTTCAGGCGCAGCACGCGGCGCTGCTCAATGTCATCGTTGGGTACCTGTGCTGTGGCAGTTAAAAATGGAGCGTTGACAATTAAAAAGCAGTAAAAAGAAGCCATACTTATGCGCGGCCAGAAGCGAAGTTTCGCTTCCACTATCCCGCGCATTATCTCTGGCTCACTCCGCATTTCAACTGTTTAATTCTCAACTTTTAATTAACCGACGCCGTGGCGCCTTTAATGTCTTTCTCCACGTATTTAGAGGGGCACTTCAGCAGGATTTTATCGGCTACGAACACGTCGTTGCGCATGGCGCCGGTAATTACTACCTGCTCCGACTTGTCAAAATCCTGGGGCTTGGGGTTGAAGTACACCACGCGCTGAGCGATGCGGTTGGTGTCCACCAAGGTGAAAGCAAAATAATTAGGGTCGAGGGTAGGGTTGTACTCCAGGCCCATAATCTGCTGGCCACTGCGCGGCAGGCGGCCTACCACGTGCACTTTGGTGTTCTTGCCCTCGGCGGCCAACTCGCGGGCCTCTTTAAACGAAACGTATTGGCTGACATCGGCCGAAGTAGTCATCAGAATACCAATGGCGGCGGCGATAACGGCCAAAATGAGAATGTGCGATTTCTTCATGGGTGCAAAAAAGCGGAAGACGCGGCGCTGCCGAAAAGCGACAGCAACTCAGAACAAGAAAGCCGGGTAGAAAAGTCCCCTACCCGTAAAAAGCGTGAGACTAAATCTGTTGCCCGCGGCAAAAGTACGCACGCAATCGGCAACTATTGTGGAAGAGTGCTCGTAAGGGCGCGCCTAGTCGCGCACTTCCTTCTCCAGATGGCTGATTTTGCGGTCCAGCGAAATCAAAAAAAACAACAGCCCGGCCAATACTACGGCAATAACGGCCACCACCACGTAGATTTTGCCACTCTGGCGCAGGGCGTCAGCCATTTCGGGCTGATCAGCAGTTTGGGCGGCAGCACGTAGTACCGGCAGTAGCAATGCTATGAAGAGAGTTACTATCCGCATCACCCTACCTCTCTTCATCAATCCAAGACCCTTGTTACGCAAGCTGTTTGTCATATACTTTTTGTTTGAGAAAGGCCACGCGGCTAGCCAGTTGCGCCAACCAAAATCCTAACAGCGTCCAGCCAATCACGGCGGGATAGAATACCAGACGCATATTGCTGTCCAGGTCGTACTTGGCAAACGCCGGGTTGCCGCCCGCGCCGGGGTGCAACGAGGCCGTCAGGCGCGGCAGGATGAAGAACAGCGGCATGGCCGCCGCAAAGGCGAATATGTTGTAGATAGCCGAAACACGGGCGCGTTGCTGCTCATCCTGGAAAGACGAGCGTAGCACCAAGTAGGCACCGTAAATAAGCATGGCAATGGCCGCGCCGTTGAGCTTGGGGTCGTTGGTCCACCATGCACCCCATGTATATTTAGCCCAGATGCTACCCGTAGCCAGCCCCACAAAACCCATGTAAATGCCGGTTTTAGCGGCTTCGTGCGAGAGAATATCCAGCTGGGGGGTAGGAGCGCGCAGGTAGCGCACCGAGTAATAGACCGAAGCCGTGAGCACCGCCGTCATGCCAAACCACATGGGCACGTGGAAGTAGAGGTTCCGAATGCTCTCGTTGAGAATTGCCAGCCGGGGCACCGGCATCAGCAGGCCCGCCACCGCCACGTATAGCAGCAGCACCACGGCCAGACCTTTCCACCAATTGTTTTTCATAAGCTACTTGCTGCTACACCCGAAGGCCACAGTCTTTGGTGAACGAAGAGAAACAGTATACAAATTCCGGAAGGGCAACATTAATTCTGCATGAAAAGCTGAGCACAGATCAGGAGCGCCACAGGAACGGAAAAAGCAGGTAAGAAACCGCTCCTACAATCATATTTAGTGCTACCAGCGTGAGCAAAGAGCTGCGGCTGGCATCGAACTCCAGCCCATCCAGGGCATTTTTAGAAACTTTGATGAGCAGTAGCAGCATCGGAATCATTAAGGGAAAGCCCAGAATTGCCATGAGCGTATGGCTGTTAGTGGCCTTAGCCGCAATGCCCGATACCAGCGTGAGTGTGGAGGCAAATCCAATGGCCCCTAGCGCCATATTCAACAAAAACAGCGGCACATCCTGCACCGGGTTGCCCAGCACCAACGCATAGAGCGCAAACCCTACCCCACCGAGCCCCAACAGGAGCAGCACGTTGTAACCGATTTTAGCCAGAATTACGGCCTGCGGGCGCACCAGCGCATAATAGTAGAGCTGTCGGCCGCGGCTTTCCTGCAAGAATCCTTTGGCTACGGCATTCACGGCCGTGAACAGCAGGATAATCCAAAACAACGCATTCCAGGCGGGAGCGGGCAGTTCCCCTCCCCGCAAGGCAAAGCTAATGTAGCACACGAACACCGTGCTGCCCACGTACAGCAACATGCCGCTGAGGGTAGCACGTTGCCGCCATTCCAAACGAAAGTCTTTCTGCATCAGATAGCCAATCTCACGAACGAGCTGCATGGGAAGCGGGGTAGAAAACGGACCGCAAAGATACGGCACGCGAACTTAGAGTAGGCAGGTCCATCGTCATCAAAGATGCTAGTTGCTTCTGACCTGCCCTAAAAACAACAGCCGCCACGATACGTCGCGGCGGCTGTTCCATCAAATTATTGCTTGTGCCAGGGTTTTAGAAATCGTACCCCAGCGTGAAGTAGAATTTCGGTCCCGAACGGTTGTAGTCCTCCTGCCCCCAGGCCACATCGGCTTTGCCGTAGAAACCCAGGATGGTGGTGCGAATACCGCCGCCGTAGCCAATCAGCAGCGGATTGCCGAAGGTGGTAACCGTACCGGAAAAGGCGTTACCGTTTCCGCCGAAGGGCTGCGTATTATAGGAGTTGTTGGTGTTGAAAGGATTGACGCCAGAATAAGCTGAGCCTCCATCTACGAAACCCGTTAGTTGCAGATTGCGGAAGAAGCCAGAGTAAATGGGCTTGTTGGAGAGGTACTGAATGATGGGTACGCGCAGTTCGGTGTTGAAGAGAATGTATTTCGGACCGTTGCGCTTGCTGTAGTTGAAGCCCCGCAGGTTCGTCACGAACTGCTGGTAGAACAGCTGGGTAGGGTCGTAGTTGGAAGAGGCAACGGTAGAGGGTTGCAGGCGCTGGGTTTGAGGCAGCGCTGGGTCGTTCTCGAATTTGTTGTTCAACCAATTGTCCATACCACCCAAACGGTATACCGACTGCGCAGGGCCGAAGAACTGCCCGTGACTCACGCGCGTCGCCCAAATAATGGACCGGTGAATTTTCTGGTAGTGGCGCAAATCCACGTACAGATTACTCAAATTCAGGTCGTTATTATCCATGCTCGTCATCTTCTGGTAGCCTATCTTCATGCGTGTGCCTTGCAGCATGTTCACGCCCGTAGCAATGGCATTGTCGAAGATCAACTCGCCGTTGAAGCCCAGGTAGTTCCGGTTGACATCTGCCTCACCGGGCAGGTCGTTCAGCACCAAGCGACTAACGTTCACGTAGCTCGGACCACCGCGCACGCTCAGGTTGTGCGTGAGGGGGTAAGCAATAGTAGGCGCAATTTCGTGGCGGCCGTAGCGCGTCAGGTAGTTCGACAGATCCGGCACGTTCAGGAAATACGCCTGCTTCTGGTACCGAATGCTCCAGTCATAGCGGTGCGTCAGGTTGGTGTACTCCGCATACATGTTACTGGTTTTCAAATCAGTAAGCGCAAATATACTGGCCCGTATCCGGTGGTTCTCGAACAGATCCGACATATTGGCCTGCCCAATCAAGCCAAAGCCCAGTAGCGGGTCCACGTACAGCGACGACACCACGTTGTCGATGCTGAAACGGTTGTCGTAGCGGTAGGGGCCGTTGATAGCCAATGCATTGGCTGGTGGCGGGGTTGGGGCGGCCGTCAGGGCCTTGGTTGTAGCCGAGGGGGTGCGACGACGCTGTGCGGTATTGTTGCGAGCCGTCGACATCGGAATATCCTCGTCGAACTTATAATCACTCACGTTCACCTGCTGGGTGCGGCGCGGTGCGGTGGAGCTTGGCGTAGCAACCACCGGAGCCGTCGTCTGACTGGTGTCGGGCGTAGCGGCAGGAGTCGTTACGGCCAGCGTAGAGTCGGTAGCAGTCGGGGCCGGGGCGGGGCGGCGCACAGCAGCTGGCGTTGCTGGCCGGCGCACGGGGGCTGGCTTGGGGCGCGAGCGGTCTTCCAATGTTTCCTGGCGCGCCGTTCTGTAGAGCTTCACGCCCTCGGGTAGCGGGTAGTTAGGGTAGAGAAATACCGCGTCGCGGGCACGGTCGGTGGTAACGAAACCCAGCGCGTTGGTCGTAGCATTATAGTCGAAGCTGCGGATATCAACCGGAAAACTGGTTACGGCCGCGCGCTGCCGGGTCGCCAAATTCAGCCGATACACGCTCCGAATCCCACTCTCTTCCCCCAGATACATGATTTCCGAATCGGAAATAGCGCGGGGAGTGCCTTCGTTGGAGATGGTGCTGACCAATGACTCCATTGGCCGGGGCCGACCATCGAGGTGGTACAGAAATAGGTCGTAGTTATTGACTACAGAGCTGAAATCGCCCCGCGCCGTGCCCGTGCTATCGAGCCAACGGTTGGAGCTGAACACAATGCCCTCGCCATTGGGTAGGAAGGTAGGCTCCACATCATCGAACACGTCGTCGGTCAGCTTTTCGGGCCGCCGGCTACCAGCGCGCAGCAAGTACAGATCGTTCTGCCCATCACGGGCGGCACTGAATACCAACGATTTGCCATCGGGCGAGTAGGCCAGGCTCATCACCTGCGTAAACTGCCGAAAAATGGACTCATCCTTCCGCCGGAAGGGTAAGGCATCGAGCAGGCGCTCCAAGGTGTTGGCGAAGCCACTACCACCGGCTTGCCGTAGGCGCAGGGTCATGTACCCTTTGTCCATCTCGGCCACGGCTACTTGGTTGTTGCCGCGCCACGCCAGCACCGGCAGGCGCGTTTCCACTTGTTGATCGGGGGTACGGTAGCCGTTGCGGTGAATAACGTCGCGGTGCGAGCCGTCGCGGTTCACCACTATCACGCGGTAGCGCCCGCCCTCATTGGCCACATAAGCCAAGCGTTGGCCGTTGGGACTGAGCACTGGCTGCGAGTAAATTACCGACTTGCGGTTGTTGCGCGAGGTTAGTTGCGCTTTCTCATTCAGCGGCACAAAAGCCGTTTGGGGTTGGGCGTTCAGCTGGCGGTAGTATTGCAGCCAGTCACGCAGAAAAATC
Source organism: Hymenobacter sp. NBH84 (assembly GCF_014217645.1). Classification (NCBI taxonomy): domain Bacteria; kingdom Pseudomonadati; phylum Bacteroidota; class Cytophagia; order Cytophagales; family Hymenobacteraceae; genus Hymenobacter; species Hymenobacter sp. NBH84. Next base: position 57,970 of record NZ_CP043644.1, on the reverse strand, counting down.
TTGTACGGCACATTCAGCGACGAGCTGATGCCTACCTCCACATCACGCGTAATGCGTGTGAGGTTCAATATGTTCTGAATAGTGGTGTAGCCGTAGCGCTCCGCGATGTAGTTCCAGATGCTTTGGCCGGCTAGCTGGGGGTTGCGCAGGAAGAATGGCGCCGTGCGCGTGCCCTCGTATTGCTGGGTCATGTCGCGCATGTAGTTGTCCATGTCCACGCTCCAGCCCTCGGCGGCGTAGGCCGAAGCCCCACCGATAAACCAGTCGGGCAGTTGCAGCAGGTAGGTGCTTTGCAGCACTTCTTTCAGCGAGCCGCCGTACATCATGTCGTTGAGCAGCACGCGGGTTACCTGGTAGCTCACGTCGCGCTTAAACTGCGTTTGCTGGCCCTGGTAGGCAATCTGCACCTTGGTCATGCGCAGCAGCGAGGTTTCGCCACCCATCTGGTACTTATCCTGATCTAGACCAATGTTGCTCTGCCGCAGGTCGCCCACGGAGTTATAGAGCATGATGGTGGTTTTGGAATAGGGGTAATAGCCGATGAGCGAGGTGATGCGCTGCAACTCTTTCTCGGCGTACTCAGCGGCGCGGCGGGCTGCAATTTCACCCCCAGCGTAATAGTAAACGTTGAAGTTCTGGGTGCTCAGCTGCATCCAGTCAAACCTCTTGTATTGCAGGCGCACCCGCCCAAATGGTTCCTGTGCGGTTTGCGCCACGGCAGCGGAGGGGGCCACCCAGAAAGAACCCGATAACAGCAGCACAGCAAGTCCCAGCAACCGGCCTACCCGGCGGGGTAACAGTAAGGAATAGTGCTTCATATAGGAACCAGAAAGAAGAGTTCAGGAAGAAAAAAGCAGCGGCCACCGGAGCGGCTTTATACAACGCGTGATATCGGGAAATATTGACCTCCGGCCACAGGTCGGAGGCACTATTTTCCAAGTAATTAGCCAGCTGGTCGGCCAGCCCCGGCGCCAGCAGTACGCCTTTGGAGCCGAAACCGTTAAATATACTTAAAATAGGCAGTTCGGGGTGCCGCCCCAGCAAGGGTTTTCGGTCGCGCACAGCGGGGCGTACACCGGCCCGCTGGGCCGTGATGGTAAAGGGCAGGGTAGTCATGTCGGCGAGGCGCTGGCTTAGCTCGGCCGTGGCTTCCGGCGTGATGCCCTCCGCAAACGGCGGCCAGCGGTAGGTAGCTCCTACCCGGAAATGCCCCTCGCCCTGCGGCACCACGTAAGCACCTTTATTGAGCACCTGCCCGTCGGGTAGTCCGGGACACGCCACGTCCAGCACTTCGCCTTGGTTGGGCGTGAGCGGCAGCCAGTTGAAATACGGATTCTGAACGGCTCCTACCCCCTCGCAGCACACCACTTGCCGGGCCCGTACCTGGCCGGGTGCGTAGGTAGCGCCGTCGGCATCAAACACCAGCTGCGACCATTCGAATACTTCCTGACGCAGCCAGCCCTGAACCAGCGCTTCCTGAGCCAGCGTAGCCAGCAGTTCGCGCAGCCGCACGTAGCCGCCGTGCTGAATCTGGATGCCGCCGAACTCCTGCCGCACGCCCGCCAGGGGGGGTAGGGCGCCGGTTACCTCCGACACGTAATGCCGCCAGGGCGCATCGGCGCTACGGGCCACTACCGTGTTCTGCTCCGCCACCGACGAAAACAGCTTTTGGATAGGCGCTTGAATGAAAAACGTTTCGCCGTAGTGCTGCTCCATTGCTTGGTAGAAAGCGGTAGCGGCGGGTAGCAGCTCATCTATCTTCCAGGCCAGCGCGAAACGCTTGCCGGCCACAGGATTAATCAGCCCAGCCGCTACGTTGGAGGCCGAATTGGGGTGGCCGAGGTCGTAGACCAGCACCGTGTGGCCGCGCCGGCGCAGAGTGTGGGCCAGGGTAGCCCCCGCCAGGCCGTGCCCAATCAGCAGGTAGTCGTAGGTTGTCATGCAGGGGTAAAGTAACGCGAAATTGCCGGCGTTGGGTACGGGTGGTTGCCCACAACAAGCCGCGGCGGGCTTCGGTTCGCGTCAACTCTCGTAACTTACCTCCCCAATTTCATCCAGCGCGTGCTGGTTTCTTTTCTTTACTTTATGCTAGTTGCCGGCTTCACCTTTAATGCCTTTTCGGAGAATACCTATCTGCTCATTGATGAAGCCACCCGCCAGTGCGCCATCGTAGACCCCGGCTGCTACGACCGCGCCGAGCAGCAGGCGCTACGCGAGTACATTGAGGCCGAAAAACTACAGGTAGTACTGCTGCTGAACACCCACGCCCACATCGACCACGTGCTGGGCAATCAGTTCGTCATCGACACGTATAAAGTCCCCTACCTGCTGCACGAGGCCGATTTGCCCGTACTGCGCGCCGTGCCTACCTACGCGGCCAACTACGGCTTTCCGGCCTACTCCCCCGCCGAGCCCACGGGCACGCTCACGCCCGACAAAGCAGTACGCATTGGCGAAACCGAGTTGGAAGTGCGCTTTGCGCCGGGCCACGCCCCCGGACACGTGGTGTTCTACCACGCCCCTACCCACACCGTCATCGGCGGCGACGTGCTGTTCCAGGGAAGCATTGGCCGCACCGATTTGCCTGGCGGCAACCACGCTACGCTCCTGCAAAGCATTCGCACGCAGTTGCTTACCCTGCCCAACGAAACGGTGGTGTACCCCGGCCACGGCCCGGCTACTACCATCGGTGCCGAGCACCAGTCCAATCCGTTTCTGCAATAAAGGACTTGTTTGAATGGTGTTCCGAGCGCAGTGAGAAATCTCGCTTGATAGTACTTTCTATCTACCGTCAGCACGCGTCATTTCTCACTGCGTTCGAAATGACGCTCACATAAGACCTCAAGACCCTCCTATATGAAAAGACATATTCCCAACGCGGTTACCTGTCTCAACCTGTTTTCCGGCTGCTTGGCCGTTAGTCAGATTTTTGCCGGGCGGTTGGACTTGGCGGCTTACTTCGTAGCCCTGGCGGCGGCGTTTGACTTTGCCGATGGCCTACTGGCCCGCGCCCTGCACGTGTCGTCGCCGATTGGCAAAGACCTGGACTCGCTGGCCGATATGGTATCGTTTGGGGTAGTGCCAGGCGCCATGCTGATGCAGCTGCTGGTACGCGGCGGCACCGACCTGCCCGACTGGCTGCCCTACCTGGGTTTTATCGTGACGGTGTTTTCGGCCTTGCGCCTAGCCAAATTCAACAACGACACCCGCCAGAGCGACTCCTTTATTGGTCTGCCTACCCCCGCGTGCACGCTGGTGGTGGCCTCCCTCCCCCTCATCCTCCTCGACGACCGTTTCAACCTGGCGCACCTGATTCTTAATCCGTGGGTGCTGCTGGTACTTACGGCTGTGCTGTCGGGCTTGCTGGTGGCCGAGCTACCGCTGTTTGCGCTTAAGTTCAAGCACTTTGCGTGGTCGGGTAATGCGCTGCGGTTTGTATTTTTGGGTTTGGCGGTAGTATTACTTTTTCTCTTACAAGCCGCCGCCGTACCGCTTGTCATTTTGCTATACGTTGTGCTGTCCATAGCACGGCCGGCGCGAAGCTGAGCCTACTCTATATACAGTGCAATATTCCTGCGGCGCGGCTGTTATCCTTATTGCCTGCATTGCCCACTGAACTGAGTAAGTGGCAGGTGTGTTTCACGTGCGCTTTTCTTCTACTGTTACCTACGCCGCTCTTTATTTGATTCGAACTTCTATGCGCTTCCCTACTTCGCTTTTGCTCGCGTGCCTGCTGGTATTGGTTGCCTTAGTGCCGAGCCAAGCGCAGACGGTTTTCTCGCAGCAACTTGCCTGGCAAGGCTACACTACGCTCACTAGCCCCAACGGCCAGGAGCGCCGCGTGCCTACCTTTCGGGGCGCCACGTATGAGCCAGGGGCCCGAGCAGGGTTGTATACCCTGCGCATCAATGGCCGAGTGAGTGAAGGGCAGATGGAAAACGCGATGTATGAGGCTTTCGCCGCTACCGATGCGCGTGCTTTCGAAGGCGCCACGTTTCCCGCAGGCCCTACCCTACGATTTGGTATGGCCAACCGCCAGCCTATCACTTATGTAGATTTGCCCGCTGTGCGCCGCAACGCCCAATCGGGCCAGGTAGAGAAGCTGATTTCGTTTGACTACCGCTATGTGCTCGGTGGAGCGGGTACTACTGCCAACCGACCGTCACGTACCCAGCGCACCCATACCTCAGCTTCTGTGCTTCGCCAAGGCACATGGTATAAAATTGGGGTCCCCGAAAGTGGTGTGTATAAGCTTGATAAAGCAGCACTGACTTCCTTAGGCATCAGCGTGCAAAGCACCGATCCACGCCGGATTCAGGTGTTTGGCAATGCGGCCGGCGGCATGTTGCCCCAGCTCAATGGCGCCCCCCGCCCCGCCGACTTAGAAGAACTAGCACTCGGGTTCGTGGGCAATGCCGACGCAGTTTTTGACGACAACGAATACCTGACGTTTTACTCCCGCGGTCCGCACGTGTGGGAGCGAGACCCCATGGCCCCTACCCCGCGCTTTCGCCACGTGCAGCATCTGTATACCGACACAGCCTACTATTTCGTGACGGTAGGCACCGGTGCGGGGCGGCGCATCACCGCGGCCACCACCGCGGCCGCGCCCACTGCCACCATCACCACCTTCGCCCACCGAGACTACTACGAGCACGATATTGTCAATATTCAGAAGTCGGGACGGCAGTGGTTAGGCGAGCCGTTGGAAGGAGGCACGTTGGAAGTTCCATTTACAGTGCCAAACGCAGTGCTGGGCGCAGCAGTGCAGCTCACATCGTCGGTGGCCGCCTCTAGCCTTAGCGCAAGCACGGTACAGTTGGCCCTAAACGGACAGAACGCCGGTACACAATCCATCTTGGGTCGCTCGGCATCCTCCTACCCCGAGCGCGCCAATACGGCCGTCACGACGTTGGCTATCACCCCAACCTCTTTGGCGGCCGATACGCGCGTGCGGTACACCTTCAGTAGCACTGATGGGAGTGCCCGCGCCTGGCTCGACTACGTAGAGCTGAACACCCAGCGCCAGCTGCGCTACGTGGGCAGTGGCCGTCAGCTCGATTTTCGTTCTTTCAGCAACATCGCGCCGCAAGCGGTTAGCCGTTTCACAGTTGACAATGTGGGTAGCGCCACGGTGTGGGAAGTGACGCATCCGGCGCGCCCCGTGGCCTACCCGCTCAGCAGCGGCAACTTCGTAGCACCCACCGATTCGCTACGGGAGTTTGTGGCCTGGCAAGAGGCTGACCTATATACGCCGCGCCTGTTTGGGCGGGTAGGCAACCAAAACCTGCACGCCCTCAACCTCGACGGCAAAACGGATCTAGTGATTGTCACACACCCACTGTTTCTGAGCGAAGCCGAGCGCCTAGCTGCCCACCGCCGTACGCACGACGGCCTCACGGTGCAGGTAGTCACCACCGCGCAGGTCTACAACGAGTACAGCTCTGGCGGGCAGGATATCACCGCCATCCGCGACCTGATGAAGCAGGTCTACGACCGTGCCGCCAGCGGCAAACAACTCTACTTGCTGCTATTTGGTGATGCCTCGTTTGATTATAAATCGGACCCGACCAATGACCTTAATAAGGTTCCTACCTGGTGGAAGTTGCGCTACTACCTTGAGCCTCGTACGCTGAATGTCACCAACCCCACGCCCGATCGGGCCAATCAGAATTACGTGCCGGTGTACGAGTCGCGCGAGTCGTTTGCCGTTGTGGCGCCTCGCAGCGGGCAGCAGGGTGTCACCTTCTCCACCGACGACTACTTTGGCTTGCTCGATGACAACGAGGGCGAACTAAACGAAAGCTACTCGGCCACAGATGAGCTGATGGACATTGGGGTAGGACGCCTGCCGGTGCGGGTCTCTTCTGGTACGAACACGGCTGCTCTCACTGTCAACAAGCTGATTCGTTACGACGACCCAACCACCTACGGCAAGTGGCGCAACCGCCTCACCTTTGTGGCCGATGATGGCGACTATAATCTGCACACGCTCTACTCAGCCGAGCCACTGGCCAATGCACTAGTCGCCAACCAGCCGGCCTACAACGTGCACAAGGTCTACCTCGACATGTACCCGCAAATTGCGGCGTCGGCTGGGCAAAGCTCGCCGGCGTGCATGCAGGCCATTGATGAGTCGCTGGAACAGGGCACGCTCATCATGAATTACAGCGGCCACGGCGGCCCCGAAGGCTGGGCCGATGAGCGGATTTTAACTCGCTCGTCTATTCAAGCGCTCCAAAACAGTCAGCGCCTCGCTTTCCTGCTCACCGCTACCTGCGACTTCAGTACCTACGACGACCCCGACCGCACCTCGGCTGGCGAAGAGATGCTAACCAATGTTGAAGGCGGCGCCGTGGGTCTGCTGACCACTACCCGCTTGGTGTTTTCCAACAACAACCAGGCCTTAGCTGAGTCCTTCTACGCGGCAGCTTTCACACCCATCAACGGCGTCCTACCCCGCATGGGCGACATTCTGGCTGAAACCAAAAATAACAGCGTCCGCTCGGTCTACAACCGCAATTTTTCTTTCCTGGGCGACCCGTCTAGCCGCCTCGCCTACCCCGAGCAGACCGTAACCCTACGCAGCATCAACGGCAATACCTTCACCACCACACCTACTGACACGCTCAAGTCACTGTCGCGAGTGCAATTGGTAGGCGATGTGCGCGTGGGCGGAGTCGTTAATGCTAGCTTCAACGGCACCACGCGCGTAACGGTGTTCGAGAAACCCGAAACCATCCGCACGCTCGGCAGCGAGCCTACCGATGGCCCACAGCCTATTCAGGTACAGGAAAATATCTTATATGATGGACAGGCAACCGTGCGCAACGGGCAATTTTCCCTACGCTTTGTAGTCCCAAAGGACATCAACTACAACTACGGCTTAGGCAAAATCAGCTTTTACGCCGCCGACTCTGTGCGCCGCATAGATGCCCACGGCGCCACCCGCACCGTAGTAGGTGGCCTCGATGCCACGGCTGCCCTGGATACTATTCCACCTACCATTCGGCTGTTCATGGACAACGAGTCGTTTGTGTTTGGTGGCCTTACGGGCACTTCGCCTACCCTACTGGCGCACCTAACCGATTCCAGCGGTATCAACACGGCCGGTTCGGGCATCGGCCACGAAATCACGGCTACTCTCGATGGTGATGCCAGCAAGCTGGTTATCCTCAACGATTTTTACACGGCCGATGTCGACAAGTTTCAGTCCGGCAAAGTGCGTTATTTGTTCAAAGAACTAAGTACGGGTCCGCACTTGCTACGTCTCAAGGCCTGGGATACATTCAACAACTCCGGCGAAAAAGAAATTGAGTTTATTGCAGCCAGTACCGAGAAACTAGCCTTGCAACACGTCCTCAATTATCCCAATCCTTTTTCGCAGAATACCACCTTCCATTTCGACCACAACCGCACCGGCGATGAGCTAGACATTCAGGTACAGATTTTTACGGTATCGGGGAAGTTGGTGCGTACTTTGCGAACCACCGTGCTCGGTAGCGAGTCGCACTTGGCTGCGCTCTCCTGGGATGGTCGCGACGAATATAATGACCAACTTGCGCGCGGTGTATACGTGTACCGCGTGAGTGTACGTTCTATGCGCGACCGTGCCACCGCTTCAAAGTTTGAAAAGCTGGTTATCCTCAATTAAGCTCTTTTCCACTCTGTTTTCACTTCCTTACCGGCTCACTTCTCCTCTTCTGTATGTCATCTAAGTCTAAGACGCCCTTGCGCTTCTTTTTACTGTCGGGTTTGCTGGGCTTGGCAGGCACGGCTACTGCCCAGTTGAATCCCAATAAAACCATCACGACGGCAGTGCCGGTTCTTACCCTAAGCCCTGATTCACGTTCTGCGGCTCTAGGCGATGCCGGGGTAGCGCTCAGCCCCGATGCTAATGCGGCCTACTACAATGCTGGTAAGCTCGGTTTTGTGCCTTTCAACTACAGCGTTTCTCCGTCCTACTCTCCTTGGCTGCGTGGCATCACCGATGATATGGGCATTGCGCATCTCTCCGGTTACGCACGCCTTAATCCACGGGCAGCTATATCAGGCTCTCTGTCTTATTTCGATTTAGGCCAAGTACAGTTCCGGGACGCGAACAATGGCGATTTAGGTAACTACAACCCAAAGGAATATGCCGTTTCAGTTGCTTATGGTCAGAAGCTGAGCGACAACTTCGGTGTGGGTATTTCGGCACGCTTTATTCGTTCCAACCTTACTGGCGATGGTTTCGATGCCCGTCCTGCCAACGCAGCCGCCGTTGATTTGGGTGCCTACTACAACAAAGATCTAACGATTGGTGCCGGACAATACAACTTGGGATTAGGTGGTGCTATTAGCAACATCGGCAACAAAATCACCTATACCAACGCTACGCAAGCAGACTTTTTGCCAACTAACTTGAAGCTAGGCGCTGCCCTGACGCGTGAATTGGACGCGTATAACAAGATTACGTTCACAATTGATGCTAATAAGCTACTTGTTCCATCGCCCTACTACATACAAGGCGACACAACAACTGCACTAGGCCAACCTAGCATAGGTAAACGCATCAACCAAGTAAACGCAGATCGTCGCGCAAAAGGAGTTGTAGGCGGCATGCTTAGCTCGTTTACAGATGCTCCTGGCGGTTTAAAAGAAGAGCTACAGGAAATCCGTCTTTCTGCCGGTGTCGAATACTGGTACAACGATTTGCTGGCAGCGCGAGTAGGCTACATGTACGAAAACGAAGAAAAAGGCAACCGGAAATATTTGAGCTTTGGCTTAGGCATTCGCTACCAGGTTTTCGGTGTTGATGGCGCTTATTTGGTGCCGAACAGCAACCAAAACCCCCTTGCTCAAACTATTCGCGTATCCTTACACTTTAACTTTAACAAGGCCGAGGAAGCTTTCGGCCCATCCAACAACTAACCCGCTTTCATGCTCGACCGTACCGTCGCTCCTCCCGTTCAGCCGCTGGCCAGTGTAACGCTGCCCGCGGCTGACGTGCTTTCGCTCCCCAATGGTGCCCGCCTGCACGTTCTGCGTAACAGCGCTCAACCTGTCGTACGCCTGCAAATTATTTTCCCGGCTGGTAAGTGGTATGAATCTGGTCCCAGCGTCTCGTTGCTAACGGCTCGTATGCTGCTAGAAGGTACGCGCACACGCACTGCCCGCCAAATAGCCGATACGGTGGCTTTTTACGGCGCTTCACTGGAGTGTGAGCAAGGTTTCGACCGCGCCACTCTCACGTTGTATTGCCTTACCCGCCACCTCGAGCAGTTACTACCGCTTGTACTAGATGTTGCAACGGAAGCGGCTTTCCCTGAGCCGGAATTCGACTTATTGAAAACACGCACTATTCAAAATGTGCGTATTGAACGTCAAAAGAACGGCTACCTTGCCAGTGAGCGTTTTTCGAGCAATCTATATGGATCCGCATATCCATACGGCGTCACGTTTGATGAGGAACTGTTCCAAAAGATTCCTGTAGAAGCGGTACAAATTTTTTACCAAACAGCTTACCGCATGCCAGCCGCTGAGTTGTTTGTTTGCGGTGATATAAGCAGTACTCAGCAACAACTGATTGCCGATTTGTTTGGCCAGGTTCAAGCGCAAGCAGATGCTCCTATTACAGTTGCTTCTCTGTCGCCTGTTTCTTCCCCCTTACAAGATCAAGTAGTAGTTGCTGATAGCCTACAGTCCTCTCTGCGCATTGGCCGCCTTTGGGTTCCTCCTACCCACCCAGACTATCATCCTCTACAGGTATTGGTCAAGGTGCTAGGTGGCTATTTTGGCTCTCGCCTAATGAAGAATATTCGGGAGGACAAAGGCTTCACGTATGGCATCCATGCCAGTGTCAGCCTTCGGGAACACGCCACAAGCCTCGTCATTGGCACTGACGTGAATGCAGCAAGTACAGAAGCGGCTATTAAAGAAATACGATATGAGCTAACTCAGCTTCAACAAGAGCTAATTCCTACAGAAGAACTACAAACCGTCAAGAACTACATGATTGGGAAGTTCGCGAATGAGCTAAGTACAGTTTTTGAGCAATGCGATAAATACAAATCATTAGTATTCCTCAATCTGCCAAACACATATTACGCAGATTTCTTGAACAACATAAATACTGTTAATGACGATCAACTTCGTGTGCTAGCCCAAAAGTATCTCTCTCCTGAAGAAATGATTGAGGTAATAGCTGGACCAGCTATGTATTAACTCTACCCATACAAGATAAAAGCCCGATATCCATGTGATTTTCGGGCTTTTATCTTGTATGGGTAGAGTTAATACATAGCTTCCGTGCAGTCCCCGGCTTTTGCAGGAGGCGAGGTTATAAACGAGGGAGGCCCCGGCCGCATCCCCGGGGTGGGGACGCAGGGCCGGGGCCTCACTGCTGATAAGTTGGCGGCGACCTACTCTCCCGCCGGTGAAGGCAGTACCATGGGCGCTCCGGGGCTTAACGACTCTGTTCGGAATGGG
>NZ_CP043644.1:0-45000 GCF_014217645.1 Hymenobacter sp. NBH84 | reverse complement strand
ATTCCCGGTTCTTTTCACCTTTCCCTCACGGTACTAGTTCACTATCGGTCTCTCAGGAGTATGTAGCCTTAGCGGATGGTGCCGCTGGATTCAGACAGGGTTTCTCCGGCCCCGCCCTACTCAGGAATCCTCTACCGTACTTGATCAGTTCGCTTACGGGATTCTCACCCTCTATGATCGACTTTCCCACGTCGTTCAGCTAAGATCAAATAATCAGATGTTGAGGTCCTACAACCCCGCGCTGGCCGTAACCAACCCGGTTTGGGCTCCTCCCCGTTCGCTCGCCACTACTTGGGGAATCATATGTTATTTTCTGTTCCTGCGGGTACTTAGATGTTTCAGTTCCCCGCGTTTGCCCCTATACCACTAAAGGCATAGGCCCTAGCACTGCATGCTAGTGGGTTGCCCCATTCGGACATCGTGGGATCACAGGATATGTGCTCCTCCCCCACGCTTATCGCAGCTTATCGCGTCCTTCGTCGCCTCTGAGAGCCTAGGCATCCCCCGTGTGCCCTTTGTTACTTCTGTAACAACTCCTCTATAAGAGAAGTTGAGCTCCGGTCAGATACGCCTAACGGCATATTCGACTTTCTTTTTTTCTTCTTACTCGTTACACTACGTCAAAGAACATCTGACTCCTCGTTTGGAATCAATGCGAAAATAACTCGTTGCTAAAGCTATTTTCTAATATCATTGAACGGCAGGAAAAAGACAAATGGGGTGGCAAGCGTAGCTGCCAAATAGAACGGCGCCACCGAGTCGGATCTAGCTCCAGAAAGGAGGTGATCCAGCCGCACCTTCCGGTACGGCTACCTTGTTACGACTTAGCCCCAGTTACTTGTTCTACCCTAACTGGCTTCTGTGACGAGCACCAGCTTCAGGTCTACCAAACTTCCATGGCTTGACGGGCGGTGTGTACAAGGCCCGGGAACGTATTCACCGCGTCATTGCTGATACGCGATTACTAGTGATTCCAGCTTCACGGAGTCGAGTTGCAGACTCCGATCCGAACTGAGAACGGTTTTTCGAGATTGGCATCATATCGCTATGTAGCAACCCGTTGTACCGCCCATTGTAGCACGTGTGTAGCCCTAGGCGTAAGGGCCATGATGACCTGACGTCGTCCCCGCCTTCCTCACTGCTTGCGCAGGCAGTCTGTTTAGAGTCCCCGGCATAATCCGCTGGCAACTAAACATAGGGGTTGCGCTCGTTGCGGGACTTAACCCAACACCTCACGGCACGAGCTGACGACGGCCATGCAGCACCTTGCTTTGTGTCCCGAAGGAAAGGCTCATCTCTGAACCGGTCACGCGCATTCTAGCCTAGGTAAGGTTCCTCGCGTATCATCGAATTAAACCACATGCTCCACCACTTGTGCGGGCCCCCGTCAATTCCTTTGAGTTTCACTCTTGCGAGCGTACTCCCCAGGTGGGATACTTAACGCTTTCGCTAAGCCAGTAACCCTATATCGCTACCAGCGAGTATCCATCGTTTACGGCGTGGACTACCAGGGTATCTAATCCTGTTCGCTCCCCACGCTTTCGTGCCTCAGCGTCAGTGCCAGCCTAGTCAGCTGCCTACGCAATCGGGGTTCTAGATGCTATCTATGCATTTCACCGCTACAGCATCTATTCCGCCAACCTCGTCTGGACTCAAGCCCGCCAGTATCCAGGGCAGTTCCACTGTTGAGCAGTGGGCTTTCACCCCGGACTTAACGGGCCGCCTACGCACCCTTTAAACCCAATAAATCCGGACAACGCTCGCACCCTCCGTATTACCGCGGCTGCTGGCACGGAGTTAGCCGGTGCTTATTCCTCAGGTACCGTCAGTTGAGGACGCATCCCCTTTTTCTTCCCTGAGAAAAGCCGTTTACAACCCAGAAGGCCTTCATCCGGCACGCGGCATGGCTGGGTCAGCCTCTCGGCCATTGCCCAATATTCCCTACTGCTGCCTCCCGTAGGAGTCTGGCCCGTATCTCAGTGCCAGTGTGGGGGATCAGCCTCTCAGCTCCCCTAAGCATCGTCGCCATGGTGAGCCGTTACCTCGCCATCTAGCTAATGCTACGCAACCCCATCCTTGACCAATAAATCTTTAACGACTACGAGATGCCCCGCTATCGTCTTATGCGGTATTAATCCGCCTTTCGGCGGGCTATCCCCCAGTCAAGGGTAGGTTGGTTACGCGTTACGCACCCGTGCGCCACTAAGGGTATTGCTACCCTCCGTTCGACTTGCATGTATTAGGCCTGCCGCTAGCGTTCATCCTGAGCCAGGATCAAACTCTCCATTGTAAAAAATCTTCTACACTAGGCCGAAGCCTAGCTGATGTCAAGTGCTGATCCGACTCGTTGTTGTGACGAGTTCTCTTCGTCTGTTACGCTTGTCGTGGACCCCCCGAAGGTGGCCCTTACCATTTGTCTTTTCCTGTCATTCAAAGAACGTGTGCCTCACCCTGTTGGTGAAACCCTGCGCCACTCTCGTGGCTTCTAACTCGCTGTGCTTTCCGCCTTTCCGATTGAAGCGGGCTGCAAAGGTAACTGCTTTTTCTTACTTCGCAAGCCGTTCGAAAAAACTTTTTTTCTTTCGAGCGGTCTTGCCATCCCTTCCAATTGAAGCGGGCTGCAAAGGTAACAACCTTTTCTTACTTTTCAACTACTAAAGACAACTTTTTTTTTCAGTGACCTCGTAGCGGGCGCTTCCGGTGGAAGCGGGGTACAAAAGTAAGCAGCTTGTTTGAAATTGCAAGCATCCAGCAAAAACTTTTTTTTTGTCTGGACCGCTCTTCGCCATAGGCCAAGAGAAGCGCTGCTCGATTCAACCCTACCGCGTTTCGGTTTGGGAGTGCAAAAGTGCGGCTTGCTCCGCAACTTTCCAAATACTAGCCTACACTTTTTTCAATGCAAGAACTATGATTGGTTTCATCGCGCTGATTAGTAACTCATTACTATACCTCAATAGTTCATCATGCTTCTGTTTTTTCAATTACCCTTGAAGAAATTAGTGAAAACAGGCTTAAACAAGCGAGGGCGTTGCGTATCGTATGAGTAAATTGTTTGACCTAACTGTTGTAAAAAAGGCAAACCAATAGAGGCATATTCGTACGTACCGTCGTTTAAAACGCCATTTTTGTTTACATATAGGACAGCGCTGAGCATAAACTCGGTTTGCTGTGTGGTATCTATAAAGTAGGCGACATCGGCGAGATACCCGTGTGACATGCCTACTACATTGTAGATGCGCAGACTAGATTGGCTAGGAATACTTCCTCGGCGGCCATAGAAAAGATACTTCTTATAAGAGTCGAAAAACCCAGAAGCCGCGTATGGTTTGTAGCGAGAACCGTGGGGGGTACTATATAGATAGTGTCGAAGAAACGCGTAATCATTGGGCGTTAGCATGAAGCGTTGGGGTGCGGGCATCGCTTCAGGGAATAGAACAGTCTTCAGTATGGTAGTGGCATCTTGTAAGGATAGGTAATTGGCAGTGGTAAAATCGTAGGGATGCTGGATGAGACGGCCGCCACTCCGATACGCTCGACCTTTGCTGATGCGACCCAGTGGAGAGGAATAGGAAAGAGGATTTGCAGCGGCTGGTTGATGGTAGATAATCTGCTTAGTGGCCGCGCTGTAAAAATCAATAGGATTGGTATGGCGGTTAGCGGCTGTGTCGCACGGGGCGAAACGGCAGGTGATGCGTACGGATGGGTAGCCCATTTGCCAGAGTCGCTCATTAAGCTGTTGCTGTCCTATGAATTCATAGAGCCGATTGTAAGCATTGTTGTCACTTACTAATAGCATGCGCTTTATATAATTGCCTACCGTGTTTACCCGGTCGGAGTCGGCGGAGGGGTGGTAGGGGGCGGCCGTTTGGCAACGGTAGGCTACCCCAGTTGCCATCGGGCTGCGGCTCGTAAGACCCGGTTGATGTAAGCGGTTGATCTTTTCGAGAGCCAGGGCGGCGGTTGGCAGTTTTACCAGGCTGGCAGGATTGAAATACTGCTTGTCGCTTAGACGAAATGTGTGTTGTGTGAAATGAGGCTGATTCTGACTGTCGCGGTCAATCTGGGTATATAGTATCTGTACCTCATACATGTCGGCGTGTTGGAGCACGGGCTGCAACAGCGGGTTAGTGCGCAGCAGGCTATCCAACAAAGGACTATCGGCAGACGATGAACGGGTGAATGGTGGAGCAATTTGTATTGGCTTAGCCCCCACCCTACCCTCAGAGCCACTGACGATTAACAGAACCATCAACAAGCAGACGCAACTGATATGTAGTACAATGTTGCTGGAGGTGTTCATTCGAAGTTATTCTGTGACGGCGGTGCGACGCTGGGCCAGTAGTAAGTTGGAATCGTTTTGCCGCCAATTGTAGCCGGTGCCAAAGGGCAGAGGGCGCGGGGCATGCAACGAATCGGTGTAGGCCGCGGTCAACTCGGGTTGATAATGCCGTGCAAATAGATTGATGGGGCGCTTATAGGTGCCATAGTAGGTGAACTGCCACTCCGCGGGGCGGAAATATTTCATGGCAATACCTGAGTCGTCTTGCAGCACAACGTTGCTGCGCGTCAAGATCAGGTTGCGTACTTTGCTGAAGTAGGCTTTGTGCATGAGGTAGGTGGCCGATTTTACATAGGTGGTCAACGGCCCGAGGCTGCGCACGTATTGTAGCGCCGCGGCTTTGGTGGTTCCTAGCTTCCAGTCGCTGAGGTCAGCCGAGAAATAATAGACCCGCTGTTCCCGCCCCGTTTTATTGCGCATTGTCAACTCGACACCAGGAATAATTTTGGGGCCAGGGTGATGAATGGTGGCCGTATCCGCCTCCGTCAGCTGACCTTGGGTGTCGAGCTGCACGTAGCGCACCTGCTCTACCAAGTGCCCGGTGCGCGTGGCAAAGAGCAGTAGCAACGGTAAGGCCCCATCTAATTCCACTGATTTCAGATTAACAGCCATGTCGTTGGTCCGGAAGAAGCTGAAGTTCAGCACTGACCAGAGGGAGGCTTTAACGGCTGGGAACAGCGTGGGATTTTCAAGGGTAGCGCGCACAGGTATGGTGCCAACTGGTTCCAAGCCTATCAACACGTATTTCTGGCTGCCGGGAAACATCGTGACGACGTTGAGCAGATCGGGGCCGCTGAACGGGTAGAAAATGGTGGCGCTACGTTGGCGAATGGAATCTAGCTCGGTGGCAGCCCATTGCTGAATCTTTTCGATTCGGGTTTGATGATATTTGGCCCAGCTTTGTGCTTGGTTGGCTGCAAATGCCTGCCAGGTTGGTTGAACCGTGAGGGGGTAAAGGTCGCTACCCCGGCTGACGCGCTGACCGGCGAGGTAGGCCGCCACATCTTGCACAGCAGTGGTATCGGGGGCTGGTGGCGGGGTAGGAACAGCGGCAACCGTATCGGAGACGGGAGGAGGCGGGGCAACAGTGGGCGTCGCTGGTTGCTCAGGGGTAGATTTTTTTTGTTCGGAACACGCTACTGTTACCAAAAAGCAGAAGGGCGCTATGAAGCGAAAGAAGCGAATACGCATGGAGTATTGCATAGAAAACGAAACTCTGGCTATGCCATTAACAGGCAAGTTATTCGCCTTGGCTGACTTTGGGCGGGCGAATTACAGATGTTGCTTGCGTTACTTAACAGTTAAGCAGTTTTACTCATCAAGCAGTGTTTATGGATTGACGACGGCTGAGGAAATACACCCCTACTCCGCCTAGGAGCGTTAGGAGGCCATAGAGCGACTCAGTTGGTTGGTCGCGCAGCAAGTAGAATAGCGTCCAGCCGCTGAGGAGTAGAAAGAGTAGCGGCGTGAAGGGGTAGCCCCAGGCTCGGTACGGTCGTGGCAGATGTGGTTGTCGCCAGCGCAGCACAAATAGCCCTAGTACCGTGAGGAACGTAAATAGGTTGAGCACGAATCCGGCATAGACCAATACCTGTTGGAAGCTGGATGCCAGAATGAATAATAAGGTAAGTCCCGTTTGCAGCAGCATGGCCCGCACCGGCACGCCAGCGTTGCTTACTACTGCCAAGCTACGCAGACCAGTCAAGTCCTCTCCCATTACCTGCACAATGCGCGGTCCGGCAAAAATCATGGAGCTGATGGTGGAAATCAGTAATACGGCAATCAGTCCCCCCATAAACCGGCCACCGGTGGAACCGAATAGTTGATTTGCTACCACAAAGCCTACCTCTACCTGCCCTTTCAGCTTTGCGAGTGGCGCGGCGTACAGAAACACGAAATTCAGTCCTATATACAAGAGGAGTACGATGCTAGTGCCCGTCAGCAAGATGCGGGGCAGGTTGCGTTGTGGTTCTGCTACCTCCCCGGCCAAATATACGGCAGCATTCCAACCTGAATAAGCGTACGACACATAAATGAGCGATACGGCAAAGGCCGGACTCAGCAGCAGGTGCCAGTCGCCGGGCTGCGGAATGAAACGGATGGGCTGCGGCACTGCCACCGCTACCCCTACTCCAATGAAGGCTACGAGCACCATTACCTTCACCACCGTTACGAAAACTTGCAACCGACTGCCCGCCCGCGTGCTAGTGGCATGCACCGCCGTAAGCAGCAACACAACCACGATGGACAGCACTTTGGGCTCTATACCAGGCCATACATTGGCGGCATAGCTGCCCAAGGCCATAGCAGCCAAGGCAGTAGGTGCCGCAAAGCCTACCGTAGCCGACACCCATCCCGACAGAAACCCTACGACCGGATGGTAGATCTGAGATAAATAGTGATACTCGCCACCCGAGCGGGGTAGGGCAGCAGCCAACTCGCCGTAGCTCAGTGCTCCACACAACGCAATCAACCCGCCTACGGCCCACAGCGCTAGAAGCACGAAGCCACTCTGGATGTCTACCACCTGAAAGCCCAGACTCGTGAAAACGCCCGTGCCTACCATATTGGCTACCACAATGGCGACGCCAGTAGTGAAGTTGATTTTGTAGGTGGATATGGGAGAAGTCATTAGTAGAATATTCAACCTAAAGATGCAGAATTAAAAAGCCCGCGCTGTCGGGCAAGACAGGCGGGCTTGTAGGAGTAGGCGCAGTGAAAGGTAGACGCTGTGACTTAAGCCACCACTTTCGGACGCTTGTAGAGAGGCACAGTGCTGCACGGCTCGCCGTACATAATGCTGCTGGCTACCGGTAACAGTCGCTGCATAATGGCCACATAGGCATAGGTAGGCACTTCTTTTTCGCCGCAGCCTTTAATTACCAGCTTGGCGTCGCGGTAGTCCTCGGGGTTGACGGCGGCAATGGCTTCCTGAAACAGCGACTGTTCCAGCGCAGCTAGGTCGCCGAACACGTAGCGGTGGGCGTGGCCTTGCAGCTTCGCGGCCAGAACCATGTAGGCCCAGGTAGGCACAATGGCATCAGCAGAGCAGATAATGGCCACGTTCTTTCCATCAAACTGCGACCAGTCGTGGTTCTTTACGAACTCGCGAAAGTCCTTCTCGCGCAGTATCAGACCGTGGAACAGATTGTCTTTGATATCGTAGACCACCCGCTCGCCGGGGTGCAGCAACTCTTCCAGATTGAAGGTAACCAAGCCACTCTGGGCCACGCGGTTAATGATTTCTTCCATGCTAGTGCGCCAGAGCTACACTCTGGGTTTGGGCGTTGTGGTATAAACTTCTTTGAGATAAAACGGCTCGTAGTAGGCTACGTCCCGAAACTCCTGCCGCTGGTAAGCCTCGTATGCCAGCGCCCCCACCGCAATAGCCGACGGCTGCACGCCGGTCAGAAACTGCACCTGAGGGCTGGCAGCTACCAAAGGTTGGAATTTATCGGCGCCGCTACCAAAGCATAACAGTTGATGGTGGGCTAATTGTTCGGCGAAGCTGTGCTCGTCGAGGATGAGGGGGGTAGGCGCCAGTACCGTTTCAGCCGCGTGAGTGTAGAGAGCCGTGTATACTTCCATACGGCGGGCATCCAGCATGGGGCAGAACAAGTAACGCTCGGGCTGTGCCGTGGTAGCGGCCACCTGCACGGCCAAGGCTTGCAATGTACTTACGGCCAGCAAGGGGATATCCAACGCAAAGCACAGTCCTTTGGCGGCAGCTGCCCCAATACGTAAGCCAGTATAAGAACCAGGACCATCGGAAACAGCCACGGCGGCGAGGTCGCGCAAGGAGTGGCCGGTGTTTTCAAGAAGCTGATGGGTCAGGACGCTTACGTGCGAGGAGTGCGACTTCTCCAGTCGAAGTTCCGACTGGCCTACCAGCTCACCAGCACGGTGCAGGGCCACAGAACAAATAGGCGAAGAGGTTTCGAGGGAGAGAATAAGCGCAGACATAGTGCAAAGGTAGGGAGATGGCCGGGTTGGTTGTGCTACTCAGAACCAAGTTGGTTTAGCCGCAGGCTAGAGTTGCCTTTCTATTACCTCAAGCAAACGCTTATAAACAAGTAGCCCCGCTACCTGCATCAGTGGCAAGTGGCGGGGCTACTCGTTTCTATTATCGACCTACTTCCCGCTTTTCTTGGCGTCGGGACGGGTTTTGCTTTCCGGGGTGCCGGGTTTCAGCAAGGCCTGGTAGCGGGGCTGGTCGTTGAGGACGTTCATTGCCATCAGAATATCGGGGTCGTCGTCGAAGGTGGCTTCAATCTGACCTTTCTGGAAGTAGTAGCGCGACACGATTTCCTGCTCCAACATCTCCTTGATTTCGGGCTTGAAGCGTACTAAATCATTGGCTTTGTTGGTGGATACCTTCTTGCGCATACCTTCCAGCTCAGCTTTTATATCCTCGTAGTGCTTCTCGGCCTTGGCTTGCTTAGTGAGGGTAGCCAGGCTTTTCTCCATGTCGGTAGAATAATTGATATCCTTGCCTGACACGTACTGCACAAACTTCTGGTAGTCGGCCTCCGAAATTTTGAATTGCCGGGCCGCGGCAATGGTCGGGTGCTCGGAGCGGTAGCGCGTGGCGTAGTCAAAGAGGTAGCCCTTCTGAATCAGCACCCGCGAAATGTCGGCGAGGGGTTTTTCCTCCACAGCCACGTCGGGGGCTACGCCACCGCCGTCGTACACCACGCGGCCGGCCTGGGTTTTGAACGCTGTGCGCAACGAATCGGGCACCTTGCCCAGCGTACCATCATCGGCGCGGTGCGAGTAGTCGATTTCCTGAATGCAACGGCCGCTGGGAATGTAGTATTTGGCCGTCGTCACCTTTAGCTGCGAGTTGTAGCTGAGCGGCCGCGTGGCTTGCACCAGCCCTTTGCCAAACGTGCGCTCCCCAACCAGCACGGCACGGTCGTAGTCCTGCAACGTACCTGATACAATTTCCGAAGCCGAAGCCGAACGGTTGCTCGTGATGACTACAATCGGAATTTGCGTATCGAGCGGCTGGTCCAGCGCTTTGTAGGTTTTGTTCCAGTCGGTCACCTTGCCTTTGGTGCTCACGATATCGAGGCCGCGGTCCACGAACAGGTTCGAGATGTTCACCGCTTCATTAAGCAGGCCACCGGGGTTGTCGCGAATATCAAACACGATTTTCTTGGCGCCCATTTCCTTGAGCTTGGTCACGGCTGTGCGCACCTCGCGGCTGGCATCCACGGTGAAGCCAGAAAGCTGGAAGTAACCGATATCATTGGAAAGCATACCATAATACGGCACGTTCTCCACCTGAATCCGGTCGCGGGTAATGCTGATTTCGGCAGGCTGCTCCTGCCCGTAACGCGTCACTATCAGCTTCACTACTGATTGCGCCTGACCTTTCAGCAGCTTGCTTATATCAGCATTCGACTTTTTATCGACGTTCACGCCGTTAATAGTCAGGATTTCGTCACCGGGTAGGAGGCCAGCTTTCTGAGCCGGGTAGCCCTCGTATGCAGCCTGCACCACGGTTTTGCCGTTGCGCTTCGCCACAATGGCTCCAATGCCGCCATACTGCCCGCTCACCATCGTCCGGAAGTCCTCGATATCATCCTCCGGAATATAATTGGTGTACGGGTCCAACGACTTGAGCATGGCATCGATACCCGTTTTCACCACTTTCGAGGGCGTAATCTCGTCCACGTAGTAGGTGTTTACCTCCTTGAACAACGTGGCGAAGATGTCTAGGTTCTTGGCTATCTCGAAGTAGCGCTCATTGTCTGGGGCACGAAAAGCAACCAGCGATAGGGCACCGCTCAGGGCCAGGCCCGCAATATATCGTTTGCGCATAGGGTAGGTAACAGCGAAGGTAAAAGACCTGCGTGCCCTACCCTACCGGTGCGGCAGTCGGGCGCGCGTCGCTCAGCAAACGCTCTAGCCCTGAAATTAATTTTTTTTCAACCAGCGCGAAAGGCTTTTTTTCTTTGCCAGTATAGATAATTGCCAGCCGATCTACTGGATGGCCGCCATCGGCCTCCAATAGACGATATTTATTCAGCCGATAAGCCTCGCGCAACAGGCGCTTGAGATAGTTACGGTCTACGGCACGCTTGAAGCTACGTTTACTCACGCTCACGAGCACTTGCGGCGGTGCAGTAGTAGACGCGATGGCAGGCAACCACACGAGCCGCAGGGGATATAAACCGAAAGAAGAACCCCGGCCGAAAAGCTCTTCAATGAGCTTTTTGCGGCACAGATGTTCTTCTTTCGGAAAACTGTATTTTTTAGCTGCTGGCTGGTGGCTATTGGCTGTTAGCTCGTTCACGGGGCTAGTGTTCGCGGGATGAGCAAGCTAACAGCTATCAGCCAATGGACTAACAGCTAAATCGAAACCTAGCGCTTATGACGACCTTCGTCGGATACGGTCAGGCGCTTGCGGCCTTTGGCACGGCGGCGAGCAATAACGTTGCGGCCATTAACGGTTTCCATGCGCGAGCGGAAACCGTGCTTGTTACGACGCTTGCGCTGCGAAGGCTGAAAAGTACGTTTCATGATATGGGTAAGTGACTCAATGACAGTTGTAAGGCCGGCAAAGGTACAAGGCCTTTTTGTAAAAGGCAATGCTCAACTGCTTTTTCTACCAAATCGTCGCCTTTTCGTTGCTAAAATTCGTAGAATTTACCCAACTGCTTATCCTGCTATTTCCTACGGATAAGCGTAGTTTTACGACCATATTCTGCTCTTTACCGCGTGGGGCTGCCTGCATGATTCACTACTACCTTTCCTTTGAAAATCCGCTGACGTCCTACATCCAGGTGCAACTCACCCTGGAAGTGCCCGCAAATGCGGCCCAGCCGCTGGAATTGCAGCTGCCAGCCTGGCGGCCGGGCCGCTACGAGCTGCAAAATTTCGCGCAAAAAGTGCAGCGCGTGGAGGTGGAAGATGCGCAATCGGGCGAGGCCCTACCCTACCGCAAAACCACTAAGGACCGCTGGACGGTAGCCAACACGGCGGGCCGTACGGTGCGCGTGCGCT
This sequence comes from Hymenobacter sp. NBH84, assembly GCF_014217645.1. NCBI lineage: Bacteria > Pseudomonadati > Bacteroidota > Cytophagia > Cytophagales > Hymenobacteraceae > Hymenobacter > Hymenobacter sp. NBH84. The sequence continues at coordinate 33,650 of NZ_CP043644.1, read as the reverse complement.
ACAACTTCTACGCTCACCAAATGGATGCCGGCGGCTCCTGGCTTGATGAAAGTCAGCTCTACCTGAACCCGGTGCAGGCACTACTCTACGCCGAGGGGCGGCAGCAGGAGCCCTGCCAGTTGCAGCTGGCCCTACCCGACGCCTGGCATATTGCCTGCAGCCTACCCCAGAGTGCCCCTAATACGTTAGCTGCCACATCGTTTGACCAGCTAGTGGATGCGCCACTTATCGCCAGTCCTACCCTGCTGCAACGCACTTACGAAGTGCAGGGTATCCCCTTTCACATCTGGATACAGGGGGCGTGCGTGCCCGACTGGCCGCAAATCATCAAGGATTTCGGAGCTTTCACAGAGGAAAATCTAGCCGTATTTGGTGGTGATTTTCCGGTGAGTGATTATCACTTCCTCAACCAGATCTTACCCTACAAGCACTACCACGGCGTGGAGCATCACAACTCTACAGTGATTACGCTGGGACCGGCGGAGCTGCTGATGACGCACGGCTTGTATAAGGAGTTGTTGGGCGTGAGCTGCCACGAGCTATTCCATACCTGGAACGTGAAGAGCATCCGGCCGGCCGAGATGCAGCCCTACGATTTTACCAAGGAAAACTACTTCCGCACCTGCTACATTGCCGAGGGCGTAACCACGTATTACGGCGACTACCTGCTGGCCCGGTCCGGCATATTTTCGGCGGCGCAATACTTCACGGAGCTGAACGGCGTGCTATACAAGCACTTCGACAATTACGGTCACCAGAACCTGTCGTTGGCCGATGCCTCGATGGACTTGTGGCTGGACGGCTACAAGCCCGGCGCGCCCGACCGTAAAGTGTCGGTGTATCATAAGGGCGCGCTGGTAGCCTTACTCTTAGATCTTACCCTGCGTCAGCTCAGCCAGCACCAACGCAGCCTCGACGACGTGATGCGGCGCCTCTACGAAGATTTCGGTAAAACCGGGGTAGGCTATACCGAGGAGGACTATCAGCAGGTAGTGCGTGAAGTGGCTGGCCGCGACATGCAGACCTATTTTGACAAGTTTGTATACGGCACAGCGCCGCTGGAAGAGTCCCTGAACAAAGCCCTACGCTTTGTGGGCTGCACGCTGCACACGGTTGAAAACGGCTCCGTTTCCGAAGGTAGATTTGGTTTTAGGGCAGCGGTTCGGAACGAACGCACAGAAGTCACCGATATCCTACCCGGCACGCCAGCGGCTGACGCTTTGGCTCTAGAAGATGAAATAGTAGCGGTGAATGGCCGACGGGTAACGCAGAATCTGCAAACGCTGCTGAGCACCGGCACTGGGCGTTACGAACTGGCAGTGTTCCGGCAAAACCAGTTGCGCACGGTTATGCTAATGGCAGACGGCACCGAATTGTACTGGGCAAAAAGAATGGTCGAGAAATTGCCTGATGCAACGGCTGAGCAGCGCGCCAGCTTTCGGCAGTGGCTGAAACAGGAATTTTAACGTCCGTCGAGCTGAATTGAGTAGTACCATGAATCGGCTGCGGGCCTTTTTGTTAGTAGGGCCGTTTCTGTTGAGCACTGCCTGCACCCTTATGCCGCGCCAAGAGCGGGGGCATCCGGCTGCGCCGTTGCCACTCCCTACTTCGGGCGCCTATGCCCGCCCTATTCTGCGCCAGCCTACCATCTACAAACGGGCGCATCTCGATACCCTTATTCTGCCGGCTGGCCGTGTACTCACCCTTTACCCTGCCCCGCACCCTACCTACGAAAGCCTGCCTACCCCCGCCTGGTTGCGCCCTACTCCCTCGGCTGCCGATGAAGAACTGGACCTGACCGCCGAAGAGCGCGCCCGCCTGCGCACAACCGGCCGCACGGCCCAGCGCGTAGGCCGCACGCTGTGGCTGCGCCCCAGCGCTGCCCCGCCCGTGCGCTTCGTAGACAACCCGGTGGAAAGCGAGGAGAACATCGCCTACGAGTATGTAAATGCTATTCCGGCTATTCATCAGTGGCTGATTTCGGTGCATCTCTACGAAGGCGGGTACTTTCTGCTGGTAGACCAGCGCACAGGCCGCCGCACGGAGGTATGGAGCCCGCCCGCTATTTCGCCCGATGGCCTGCACTTTGTATGTGGCAACTCCGATGTGCTGGCTCACTACGACCCCAGCGGCCTACAATTATGGGCCGCCGATGGCCTGCGCTTGCGCAAGCTCTGGGAGCGGCAGGTGGAATGGGGCGTATCCGGCCCACGCTGGCTCGACAACCGCACGATTCTTTTTGAACAAGATTATCTCGAAAAGGGCGATGTAGAAACCCGAATGGTGCGTCTTACCATCATACCATAAAAAAAGCTCCGTCGCTAAACGGAGCTTTTTTTATGGTTTCAGGAGCTATCTAGCTTTTGTCGCTACCCCGGCCGGCTTTGCTGTTGCCGTCTACCGACATAGGTTTGTTGTTCTGCGGATTGCTACGAATGGGCGTTGTGTTTTTGGGGTCCGTGGTGGCTTTGCCATCCGTGGTATTGCCCTGCTGCGACACGTACGTATTATCCAAATTCTGCACCTGCGTGCTGGTGCTGTTGGTATTAGGGCGCGGGTCGATGTTGGTCTTATCGGTTTCGGCCAGCTCGGAAGCGGCTATTTCGTTCTTTTTCATCGTCGTAATGCTTTAGGGTGGATTACTCCTATCTTCTACCCTTTGCACGAGGAAAGAGTTGCCGAAAAGTTGGGATACTAAAAAGGCCGGAACTGCACAAAGCAGCTCCGGCCTTTCGTATAATGAGCGAGTAAGTGACTATTCGGCTACCGACAGGGTAGGAACATTCACCAGATCGGCAAACATTTGCTCGCGAGTTTCAATTTCCTCCTGCGTCAGGTTTAACAAGCGCTCTGTGCCAAACTTCTCTACGCAGAACGACGCCATAGCCGAGCCGTGAATTACGGCGCGCTTCATGTTATCGAAGCTGATGTCGTCGGTAGCGGCGAGGTAACCGATGAAGCCGCCCGCGAAAGTGTCGCCGGCGCCGGTGGGGTCGAATACTTCCTCCAGAGGTAGAGCTGGGGCGTAGAACATCTGCGCTTTGTTGCCCTTCTTACAAAACAGCAAGGCGCCGTGCTCACCTTTTTTGATAATCAGGGTCTTAGGGCCCATTGCCATAATCACTTTAGCGGCTTTCACCAGCGAGTACTCGCCGGAAAGCTGGCGGGCTTCCTCGTCGTTGATGCTGAGCACGTCCACCATTTCAATGGTCGTTTTCAGCTCTTCCAGGGCCACGTCCATCCAGAAGTTCATGGTATCCATCACAATCAGCTTGGGCCGATTCACGAGGCGCTGAATGACGAGGCGCTGAATCTGGGGCGTCAGGTTGCCCAGCATCAGGTACTTGCAATCCTGGTAGGAATCGGGTAGGACGGGGTCGAAATCAGCCAGTACGTTCAACTCCGTCGCTAGCGTCTCGCGCGAGTTGAGGTCGGTGGAGTACTTGCCCGACCAGAAAAACGACTTCTCGCCTTGCTTGATCTGTAAGCCTTCGGTATCGGCGCCGTGCTCTTCGAGCAGCAGAATATCCGATTGCGGAAAATCATCGCCTACCACGGCTACCAGTTTCACGGGCTTCACCGAGTAACTGGCCGACAGGCTAGCGTAGGTGGCAGCACCACCAATGATTTTGTCGGTTTTGCCGAAAGGCGTTTCCAAGGCATCGAAAGCCACCGTACCGATAACAACCAGGCTCATAAGCAGAGAGGATTAAAAGTGATTTAATGCGAAAAGATGCCCCTGCAACGGTGCAACTCATAAAAAAAGTCCCCGAAAATACTTTTCCGGGGACTTTCTGCAAAAACGATGGGTAAATAATGGGGCTCGAACCCACGACCTTCGGAATCACAATCCGACGCTCTAACCAGCTGAGCTATATCTACCGTGTTGGGTATTGATGCCACAAAAGTAGCAGGTTGATCGAAATTTTCAATTACTTGAGAACATTTTTTAAGTAAGTTTTTTCTAACTGTTTGTTGCTCTGAACACAGCGTTACGTTGCGCAACCGCTTCTTGCCCGACTATTCCGCGTACCTTTGTAGTTCGCTTTATCTTCAATACCATGTCCGACACGCCCCACACGCCGCTCTCTTTTGCTGATTTCAAGCTGAATAAGCAACTCTTGAATGCCGTGGCCGAGGCAGGCTTTACGGATCCTACCCCCGTACAGGAGCAAACCATTCCGCTGCTGCTGGCCGGGCACGATGTGCTGGGCATTGCCCAAACGGGCACCGGCAAAACGGCGGCGTTTGGCCTGCCGCTTCTAATGAAGGTGAAGTATGCGCAGGGCATCCACCCGCGTGCCTTGGTGATGGCCCCTACCCGCGAGCTAGCCATCCAGATTGAGAAGCACCTGTTGCAGCTTTCCACGTACACCGACCTACGAATTTTCGCCATTTACGGCGGGCTGGGTCCGAAAACGCAGATTGAAACCATTGCCCAGGGCGTGGATATTTTAATTGCTACCCCTGGTCGCCTGCTGGAGCTGTATCTGAAAGGCGACTTGGTGCTGAAAGACCTGAAGACACTGGTGCTTGATGAGGCCGACAAAATGATGGATATGGGTTTCATGCCCCAGATTCGGCGCATCTTGGAAGTGATTCCGCGCAAGCGCCAGAACGTGCTGTTCTCGGCCACCATGCCCGATAAGGTGACCACCCTAAGCGAGGAGTTCTTGGAATTTCCGGTACGCGTTGAGGTGACGCCGCCCGCCCAGCCGGCCCAAACCGTAACGCAGGTGCTCTACGAAGTACCCAATCTGCTCACCAAAATCAACCTACTCGACTACCTCTTTCAAGACCAGGAGACGTTCAATCGCGTCATGATTTTCACGCGCACCAAAACGCACGCCGACAATGTGGCCAGCTTTCTAGAACGTAAGGTAGCACCGGGGCAGGTGCGCGCCATCCACGGCAACAAAGGCCAGAACGCGCGCCTCAATAGCATGGATTCATTCCGCAATGGGGAAGCGCGCTTCCTAGTAGCCACCGACGTAGCGGCCCGTGGCATTGATGTGCCGCTCGTGAGCCACGTCATAAACTTTGACGTGCCGTTGAATTACGACGACTACGTGCACCGCATTGGCCGCACGGGTAGGGCGCAGCACACCGGCGCGGCTCTCACTTTTGCCAATGAGGCTGAAATGCACCACATCGAGCAGATTGAGGCGCTGATCAAGCAGGACATTCCGCTGCTGCCCCTCCCCGAGGAGGTGAAAGTGATGGACACGCCCTTTGAGGAGCAACAGAACATGAACCGCGAGATAGATGAGCGTCGCCGTCGCGAAGACCCTACCTTCCAGGGGGCGTTTCATGAGCGCAAGGAATGGGTGAAGCCCGGCGTGACCATCGATAAGCGCACCGGTAAATCGTACGTAGAAGGCCCCAACCGCAGCCAGAAAGGCCGGAAGGTGAACCCATCCAAAGGCAAATCATCGGCACCCGCCGTGAAAGCAGTGAAAGCAGCCAAGGCAAGAGCACGGGGCAGGCGGAAATAACGAGCTAAAAAGACGTCTGTCCTCCTGAGCATTCCACGCATCAAGCGGCGACGAAGGACCTTATGCCCACAGAACGAGTCGTTGTTACGATAATCGTTCTCACGTGACAAGGTCCTTCGTCGCCGCTTGATGCGTGGAATGCTCAGGAGGACAGACGTCTTTTTTGGTTCACCATCTCACCATCTCCTCGCTTCTATTTTGGGGCGAAGTGCTGGAAGATTTCTAAATGGCTGAAGCGCGTTGCTACCATTGTGAAAGCAGCACCCCACAATAGAGCGCTCCAAAACATATGCAGCATAATGCGCCAGCGCGGCACATGCAGCTGCGTGGCAATGACAGTGCCGCCTACTGGGCTAAACAAAATGGGCGTGAGGAAAGCAATGCCTGGCATCCCGAAGCGCTTGTAGATGCGTACTACCCCCCGGCTCCGCCGGCTGAACAAGGGCTTGCCTTTGGCGGTGCGCCGCGCCCGCAAGTGCAAGGCCCACATGCGCCCCAGCCCTGAAATCAGGAGCACGCTGGTCATCATGCCTGCTACCGACAGGCCCCAGCACATCGCCCACGACAAGCCCGCCAGCACGCCCGCAATGGGCGCCGCGACGAACTTAACCATTCCGAGCAGGAAAACAGAAGCGTATTTGAGGAGAGCAGGAAGCACGTGGCAAGCACGAATACAGGCGATGAGAAACGTGACACAGGCCGCTTACGCAGCCGGTATCATAACGGTATGCAGCCAGTCAGGTTCAACCGAGCTGATTAAACTTTCAAAATTCGGGCCGCAGCTGTTCTGTAGATAAGCAACGCTACAGTTTGCTGCCATACGATAAGTCGCCGGCATCGCCTAGGCCGGGTATGATGTACGCCTGGTCGTTGAGGCCTTCATCTACGGCTGCTACCCACAAGGTGGCTTCGGGAATCTCGCGGGTCACGTAATCGACGCCTTCTGGAGAGGCAATAACGGCGGCAATGTGCACCTGCCGGGGTGTGCCGAAGCGCAGCATAGCCCGGTACGTTTGCACCAACGATTTGCCGGAGGCCAGCATAGGGTCTACCAGAATCAGTACACGCTCATCCAGGCTCGGCGCCGAGAGGTAGTCTACCTGCACCTGCACCTGCGCCGTGCCCTCGATGCGGTAGGCTGCCGCAAAGGCAGAGGGCGACTGATCGAAGTAATTCAGAAAGCCTTGATGAAATGGCAGGCCAGCGCGCAGCACCGTGGCCAGCACCGGAAAATCCTGAAGCAGCTTGCCATTGGTTTCGCTTAGTGGCGTAGTGATGGTCTGATCGGTATAGCTCAGTTGGGAGCTGATGCGGTAGGCAATGATTTCGCCGAGGCGTTGCAGGTTTCGGCGAAAGCGTAGCGAATCGCGCTGCTTGTTTACGTCGCGCAGCTCGGCCAGAAAGTGGTTGGCTACGGAGGGCTCGGCACATACAATGTGTACACGCTCGGGGGCGTAGGGCGTAGGGGTAGAGTTCAGCGCATCCATTGCAAATACCAGGGTCGGAGAGTTAGGGTGAAAGTAGTGTAAGGTACGGGCTGGGCACCGAAGTTGGCAAAAAACCGTGCAATCGATGGAATAACACTGCCTTCAAAATCCAATATCAAATTGGGGGTGCCCGCGTGTTGCGCTATCACATGGCTCAGCAGTAAGGTAGGCGCCGACAGTTGGCGCCCGCGCGGCGAAGCAGCCGCAAATAGGTAGATCAGGGTATTTCGCTCCCGGATAAATAGTGCCGCCGCTAGCAGTTCGGCATCAGGCGCTGGCGTCCGGACCTCATACAAAAGCGCCTGTCCGCGCTGTTGAGCAGCCGCTACCAACCGACGCAGCCGTGCGTAGTGCCGGGCAGAAAGCGAAGCCGCTTCTCCTTTTGTCTGTTTGAATAAGGTGATGAAGGGCTCAAGGGTAGTAGCTTCCTGCACTACTAATGGCACCGGACGCGCCAGGTTTTGACGCAAGCGCCGCTGACTGCTGGAGTCGTATGCTTGTAGTAGCGTAGGAAAATCGGGAGCTAGGGACAAGTGGTAGGTCACGCGCTGACGCGTTTTGTACGCAGAGTTGGTGGAAAACAGCGAGTTATCCACATTTAACTGTTGATAACCCTTGGTATATCGACTACTTATCAACAATAGGTACTCCGCTACATCTTTATACTGACTGGTACTGGTTGTCAATAAGCCAAGTTGTTGGGTGAAAGCCGGTTGAAAAAGCTCCCTACCCCATGGTCGGCGTTTGTATGGCAAAGGCAGTACGGAGCGGTATTCACCGGCTGGCCCGAGCTCTACCACAGCATCCCACCGACCCGCCACGATACGCAACCACCACGCGTAGGCATAAGGCAGCTCCGGCTGAGCAGCGGCGACACAATTGTCCCAGGCAGCGAGGTTAAGAGAAGAGAAAGGGAGGTAATGGAGAGACACGTGGAGAAGCGGAGTGTAACGCAATTTATCCGACGAACCTACGTGTTCATATATGCCTGACAAAAAGCCTACCCCTTTTCCTACCCGAGTAGGCTCGTTTTTTGTCAGCGCCCTACGCTACCCCAACCGTGAACTGCGTAGGTTTGTGTTGCCGCCGACTGCCCTGTAGCCGCTACTTCTGCCTCTATGACCCATCGTATACTTCTGCTGACTGCGTTGAGCCTCCTGGCCGGCCGCACCGTGGCCCAAACTACGGACTCTACCACCCGCGCTACCAGTCCTACCTGGCTGGTATACGACCAGTCGGCACCCAAACCGGCGCCACCGCACCAGACAGGCCAGGGCACTACCTACGTGCCGCTTGATCAGGACGTGTACCGCCTCATTGACCGTTACGCCATCAAGTACGGCGCCGATTCGTTGGGCGACCCGCACACCTCCGTACGACCCTACACCCGTGCCAGTGCCGCCCGCCTAAGCGAGCGAATGCTGCTCGACAGCACGGCTGCCAGCACATTTTCCCGCGCCGACCGTTTCAACGCCCGCTACCTGCTACGCGACAACTGGCCCTACACGGTGGAACTGTTGGCACAAAACACCAGCCGGAAACCTATTCTCAAGCACTTTTACCGCAATACCAGCGACCTGTTCCACGTAGAAAAGCCAGATTTTACGCTACGTGTGAATCCAGTAGCCTATTTGAGCGCGGGACACGACAACCGCATTGATGGGTTACGCTACGTGAACACCCGCGGCATTCAGGTGGAGGGCACCATTGACAAGAAGCTGGGCTTCTATACCTTCCTGGCCGATAACCAGATGGCTGTGCCTGGCTACGTGCAGGAACGCATCCAGCGCGACAACATTGTGCCGCATGAGGGCTACTGGAAGTATTTCAAAGGCGAGGGCGGCAATCAGTATGATTTCCTTTCGGCTCGGGGCTATATCACGTATGCGGCCAGCCGGCACATCAATATCCAGTTTGGGCACGACCGCAACTTCATTGGCAACGGTTACCGCTCGCTGATTTTGTCGGACTACACGGCACCCTACCTGTTTTTGAAGCTGAATACACGCATCTGGAAGTTCAACTACCAGAACCTATTCACGCAGATGACGGCTGACAAAGCCAATGCTGATACCGTTTATCAGAAGAAGTACATGACCTTCCACCACCTAAGCCTCGACGTAACGCCGAATTTCAACGTGGGCGTGTTTGAGTCGGTGATGTTTGGGCGGGGCAAGGGCGGCTACGAGTTGGGCTACCTCAATCCAATTATCTTCTACCGCAGCGTGGAGCAGCAGGTAGGCTCGGAAGACAACTCCCTGCTTGGCCTGGATTTCAAGTGGAATATCAAGCACCGTTACCAACTCTACGGACAACTGGTGCTGGATGAGTTTTCGATTAGCCAGGTGCGCTCTGGTGATGGATGGTGGGCCAACAAGCAGGCTATTCAGCTGGGCGCCAAGTATATCGACGTGGCCGGCATCAGCAATTTCGATTTGCAAGGCGAGTTCAACTACATTCGACCCTATACCTACCAGCACGAAGACAAATACCGCAACTACCAGCACTACAACCAGCCGCTGGCCCACCCCATGGGCGCCAACCTGTACGAATTCATTGGTATTGCCAGCTACCAGCCCCCGCGCCTACCTCGTCTGAATCTGGTGGGCAAGGCAATCTATTCGGTACAAGGCCTAGACCTGCCGCCTGTACCGAATTATCCTGCTATCGATTCAACAAATAATTACGGCGGCAACGTACTTTATCCCTATAACTTACGGCCGCTGAACTCCGACGGTAGTCTGCGGGAGTACGGCTACAGCGTAGGTGACGGCAACCGCAGCAAGCTTCTGCATCTCGACCTGACGGCGACCTACCAGCTGCGCCACAACCTCTGGCTCGATGCCAAGCAGATTATTCGCCACCGCAGCTCGCAGTACGCTATTCCGGCCGATGGCACGGAGAGCTACACGTCTGTGTCGCTACGCTGGAATATTGCGCAACGGCTACACGAGTTTTAATGTGTAATTGGTCGATGTGCTGAAGTGCTATTACAGAACATCATAATCAGCAATTCAGCATATCAACTACTTAGCTTATCACCTTGCGGCACGACCCTGCTACTACCCTGCTCTACCGCCCCGTTAATCAGCAGGAGTTGGATTTGATTGCGGCCTCGAATTGGCTAGCGTTTCCGCCGCGCTTGCCGGAGCAGCCCATTTTCTACCCCGTCCTCAACCACGAGTACGCCGCCCAGATTGCCCGCGACTGGAATGTACCTTACTACGGCGTGGGCTACGTGTTGCGCTTCGCGGTAGATGCCGATTACGCTGCCCAGTTTCCGGTGCAAAACGTGGGCGACCAGCACCACGAGGAGCTGTGGGTACCCGCCGAAGAGCTAGTGGAATTCAACCACCACATTGTGGGGCAGATTGAGGTAGTGGCCGTGTTCCAGTAGGGGCGTGTTGCAGGCGCTCGTCGTTGCGGTGATTGTTGCTAGCTACATCTAAGAAAACACGCATTATCGTTCTAGAGCGGGCGCGTGCAACGCGCCCCTACGATTGCCTACCTTTGCGGGGCTTATGAAGATTTACCTCCGCATTCTGCAATACGCACGGCCCTACGCCGATTTCCTACCCCTGTACATGGTGTACACGGTGCTAAATATTTTTTTTGGCATCGCTAACTTTGCCATGCTGGTGCCCCTGCTCAATGTGCTGTTCGACACGACGCAGACTATGGAAATACCTGCCGCAGTGCCTTCGTTTTCCTTCACTCTGGAATACATAAAAGAAGTATTCAACTTCTATTTTTCCCAGGTGCTGGCCGCCGAGGGTAGACTGGGCGCGCTGGCGTTTGCGTGCGGCATCGTGGTGATATCCGTGCTACTGAGCAACCTGTTTCGCTACCTCAGCCTACGCATTCTGGCGCGCGTACGGGCGCGGGTAATTCGTACCATGCGCGCCGATTTGTACCAGCATGTAACCAAGCTTCCACTGGGCTATTTCTCGCAGGAGCGCAAGGGCGATTTGATGTCGCGCTTCACCAACGACGTGCAGGAGGTGGAGAATTCGGTGGTGAATACGGTGACGGCCGTGCTCCAGGAACCGCTCAAGATTATCGCTTACTTCGCGGTGTTGTTTGCCATGTCGGTGAAGCTGACATTGTTTACGCTGGTGCTGCTGCCCATTTCGGGTGGGTTGATTTCGGGGGTAGCCAAGCGGCTGAAACGTCAGGCGCAGCAAAGTCAAAGCACCTTGGGTACCATGCTTTCTGTAATTGATGAGATGCTAGGCGGTGTGCGCGTTATCAAGGCCTTCAACGCCGAAGCGTACATGACAGAGAAGTTTCGGGAGCAGAACGACCTGTATGCCCGCACGGCCCGCCGCATCGACAACACCCGCGACTTGGCCTCGCCGTTTTCTGAATTTGCAGGCGTGTCGGTGGTAGCGGGGCTGCTGTACTACGGCGGCACGCTGGTGCTGGGCGGTGGGTCCGATTTATCGGCCTCGGTGTTCATCACCTACATCATTCTGTTTTCGCAGGTGCTGGTGCCGGCTAAGGCGTTGTCGTCGGCGTTCAGTAATATCCAGCGTGGGCTGGTGGCCGGCGAGCGGGTGCTGCGCGTCATCGACACCGAGCCTACCATCCAAGATCAGCCCAACGCGGCCGTACTGCCCAGCTTCCAGCACCAGATTGAGCTGCAAGGCGTGCAGTTTGGCTACGGCGAGCAGCCGGTGCTGCAAGACATCAACCTGACCATTGGCAAGGGCAAAACGGTGGCGCTGGTAGGCCCGTCGGGTGGTGGCAAAAGCACCCTAGCCGACCTCCTACCCCGCTTCTACGACGTAACAGGCGGCCGCATACTGGTAGATGGACACGACGTGTGCGACGTCACCATTCACTCCCTGCGCGACCAGATGGGTATCGTAACCCAAGAAAGCATCCTGTTCAACGATACCATTTTCAACAACATCCGCTTCAACACCCAAGCCACAGAAGCTGAGGTAATAGAAGCCGCCAAAATTGCCAACGCCCACGACTTCATCACGGCTACCGCCGACGGCTACCAGACCGTCATTGGCGACCGGGGCGCCCGTCTTTCGGGCGGACAGCGCCAGCGCCTGAGCATTGCGCGGGCCATCTTGCGCAACCCGCCCATTCTTATTCTGGACGAGGCCACGTCGGCCCTCGATACGGAGTCGGAGAAGCTGGTGCAGGAGGCCCTTACGCGCCTGATGCAAAGCCGCACGTCGCTGGTCATTGCCCACCGCCTCAGCACCGTGCAGCACGCCGATGAGATTATTGTGCTGCAGAACGGCCGCATTGTGGAGCGCGGCACCCACCAGGAGCTACTGCAACAGAATGCCGGCCTGTATCAGCGCCTCAACCAGCTGCAAGGCAGCGGGGCGCTGGTGTAGCACGCCAACGGAACGTATGCTCTCTGCGTTATATAGCAGTTGATAGGTACAGATTCGTCCTACTGATGCGAAAAATTTTATATTTCGCATCAGGAGCTGAACTGCACCCTTGTTCCTCCATTGTTCAACGCTCTGCCCTTCTACCTATATGCTCTTCCTGAAACGCCTGACCACCATTCTGGTAATGGTTTATTTACTGCTGGCTCTGCTATTCATCTTCAGCCAAGCCGCCCGCGACACCTTTGCTTCGGCTATTGGGCTAGGAACCGAACCTGCTGCATTCTATTACACTTTGTTTGTAACGGGCGTAGTGCTGCTGGCAGCCCTGCTGATCGTAGAAAATATTGATAGCGTGCTTCTGCGCCGTAGCGTGACGCAGCACGAAGGCAAAATCAACGAACTAAAGGCCCGCCTCTACGACCACCAGCTAGAGCAGCGCGAGCGTGATTTCCAACAGCGTCCCGGCACCGTGCCGGGTACTACCACCTACCCCGACGAAATCGTAATGACGCCTACCCCCGGTGCACCAGTAGGCTCCATTCCGCGGCGGCCAGTGTTTCCACAGGAGGATCCTAGCCTCAGCAATGCTCCGTTGGAGAAGCCCAACACTATCATTCCACCTGCCAACGACGCCGATAATTCCACAACCCGTTAACTTCGCGGCGTGACGAACACTCCACTCTCCGACCTCATCCGGGCCGAACTCACCAGCGCCCGCGACCTGCTGGACCGCTTTCTAACCGATCCGGCCAACCTGGCTGTCATTGAGCAAGCTGCTCGCCTGATGGCCGATGCGCTTCAGCACGGCGGCAAAATTCTAACCTGCGGCAACGGCGGCTCGCTCTGCGATGCGCAGCATTTTGCCCAGGAATTGTCTGGCCGCTACCGCGCCGACCGGCCTGCACTAGCCGCCATTGCCCTCACCGAAGCCTCTCACATGAGCTGCGTGGCCAACGATTATGGGTACGACCAGGTGTTTAGCCGCTTTGTGGAGGCACTAGGTAGGCCCAACGATGTATTGGTTGCCATCAGTACCAGCGGCAATTCGCCCAATGTTCTCCGGGCTGCCGAGGCAGCCAAAGCCGCTGGTTTGAGTGTAGTGGGCCTCACGGGCAAAGATGGCGGCAAGCTCGCTACCCTTTGCGACGTTGAAATTCGCGCCCCCCACACCGGCTACGCCGACCGGATTCAGGAAATCCACATCAAGGCCATTCACATCATGATTCTGCTGATTGAGCAGTTGGTGATTGGGAAGTAAAGGAAGAAGCTGACATCCTATTGTGTCAGCTTTTTTCAATCATATAATGTAAAAAATACTTTACATAAAGTAAAATAAATCTTACAATTGTAAATACATCCACTTATCCATTATCTACCATGAAAGCACAGTATCTTTTCCCGCACCGCTTCAAGAAAATAGGCTGGCTGCTCTTCGGTATTTCTTTGCCTATATGCCTTCTTATGCAATACAGTATTCTGCCAACGAGCGGAGTAGCAAGTATGCCTGCTATTCTCTCAGACGAAGGGTGGTTCCATTTCGTCCGCCCCGACAACAATGCGTTTGACTTTTTCGGCATCTTATTGCTGTTGGGCACCCTCTTGTCAGCGTGCTCTGCTGAGAAGTACGAAGACGAGTTTATTGCTACCCTCCGCCTAGATTCTTTGCTGTGGGCCACTTACGTCAACTATGCCTTGTTGGCTCTTGCCCTTCTTCTCACCTATGGATCATCATTCTTTATGGTGATGATCTACAGTATGTTTTCGCTACCGCTGCTGTTTTTGCTACGGTTTCAATATGTATTGTATCGCAATAGTCACAGCTTCTCGCATGAAAAATAACCTAAAGCTTGAGCGTGCCCACAGAAATTATACACAGGAAGATTTAGCCAAGCTTATAGGAGTTAGTCGCCAGACTATCAACGCGATGGAAGCCAATAAGTATGTCCCTTCCACTGTCCTTTCGCTGAAGATTGCGCGTGTATTTCAAAAACCAGTGGAAGCTATTTTCTTTTTGGATGAGCAAGACTGAATAAGCAACAGCTACCACCTAAAAGTCTGTGTTTTTGTACCCAGCAACCACGGCACGTTTTTTCGACAACACAAAAGCCAGCTCTACGGGGCTGGCTTTTGTGTTGTCAACCTTATTTTTCTTCTATTTCCGATGCTTACGAAAACCTACGGCTCGGCCGTGCAGGGTGTTAATGCTACCACTATTACGATTGAAGTTGTTGTATCGCAAGGCACTAATTTTTATGTAGTTGGTCTACCCGATAATGCCATTAAGGAAAGTCAGCAGCGGGTAGAGGCGGCTCTAAAATTTCGGGGGTATCGGATGCCGCGCACCAAGGTGGTGGTGAACATGGCGCCGGCCGATATTCGCAAGGAAGGCTCGGCGTATGACTTGCCCATTGCGTTGGGCATTCTGCACGCGTCGCAGCAGCTTACCACGGAGCAGTTGGGCGAGTACATCATCATGGGTGAGTTGGCGCTGGATGGTGGCTTGCGGCCCATTCGGGGCGTGCTGCCCATTGCCATTCAGGCGCGCAAGGAGGGCTTCAAGGGCATCATCCTACCCAAAGAAAATGCGCAGGAGGCGGCTATCGTCAACAACCTTGATGTGATTCCTGTGGAAACCATGCAGGAGGCCATCGACTTCTTCGAGGGTAGGCAGGACATTCAGCCGGTACAGATGGACACGCGCCACGTGTTTCAGCACGAAGCCAACCGCTACGCCGCCGATTTTGCCGACGTGCAGGGCCAGGAAAACATCAAGCGGGCGCTGGAAATTGCGGCGGCTGGCGGCCACAACGTCATCATGATCGGGCCACCCGGTGCGGGCAAAACCATGCTAGCCAAGCGCCTGCCCAGCATCCTACCTCCACTGAACATGCACGAGGCACTGGAAACCACCAAAATTCATTCGGTGGCGGGCAAGCTGGGCAGCAACGCTTCGTTGCTGACAACGCGGCCGTTTCGCAGCCCACACCACACTATTTCGGACGTGGCGCTGGTAGGCGGGGGTGGCAACCCGCAGCCGGGCGAAATTTCGCTGTCGCACAACGGTGTGCTGTTTTTGGACGAGTTGCCGGAATTTAAGCGCACGGTGCTGGAGGTGATGCGCCAGCCCTTGGAGGAACGCCGCGTGACCATTTCCCGCGCCAAAGTTAGCATTGATTTTCCGGCTAACTTCATGCTCATTGCTAGCATGAATCCTTGCCCATGCGGGTATTACAACCATCCCGAAAAAGAATGTGTGTGTGGCCCCGGCGTGGTGCAACGCTACCTCAACAAGGTGAGTGGTCCGCTGCTCGACCGCATCGACCTGCACGTGGAGGTGACGCCCGTGACCTTCGACCAAATGACGGAAACGCGCCCGGCCGAGCGTAGCGAAAACATTCAGCAGCGGGTAGAAAAAGCCCGGCAGGTGCAGGCAGCGCGGTTTGCGGAGTTTCCCGAAATTCACTCTAATGCGATGATGCCTTCACAAATGGTGAAGGACATTTGCCAAATAGACTCGGCTGGCCGCACCCTGCTCAAGACGGCCATGGAGCGCCTCGGCCTTTCGGCCCGCGCCTATGACCGCATCCTGAAAGTGGCCCGCACCATTGCCGACCTAGCCGCCACCGATGCTATCGGTATCGAGCACTTGGCCGAAGCCATCCAATACCGCAGCCTAGACCGCGAAGGCTGGGCGGGATAGGTGGTGAAGTTGTGAGTGGTGAAATAGTGAAGTTGTGAATGCAAAAGCGTCTGTCATCCTGAGCTTGCGAAGGACCTTATGCCCACAGAACGAGTCGTTGTTATGCCTGTCGTTCTGCCGTGAGAAGGTCCTTCGCAAGCTCAGGATGACAGACGCTTTTTTATTCACTCCTCACAACTTCACTATTTTACCATCTTTGTACCACCATGTACAAAGCCCTTGTTAAGCCCCTACTCTTTCAACTCGATGCGGAGCGGGCGCACCACCTTATTTTTGATAACCTGAAACGCGCCTACCGGCTGCCGGGCACGGCGGCGTTGCTGCGTGGGTTGTACGACTTTCAGCATCCGGCGCTGACCCGGGAAGTTTTTGGTCTGACGTTTCGGAACCCGGTGGGATTGGCGGCAGGGTTCGACAAGAATGCCGTGCTGACGGACGAGCTGGCGGCGCTGGGCTTTGGGTTTGTGGAAATTGGAACGGTGACGCCGCGGCCACAACCAGGCAACGTGCAGCCGCGCCTGTTTCGGTTGCCGCAGGATGAGGCGCTGGTCAACCGCATGGGATTCAACAACGAGGGGGCTGGTGCTGCCGCCCAGCGGCTGCGCCAACGTCGCAATCGGCAGACTATCATTGGCGGCAACATTGGCAAAAACAAGGACACGCCCAACGAGCAGGCTGCCCAGGATTACGTGGCCTGCGTGGAAGCGCTGCACGAGGTAGTCGATTATTTCGTGGTGAATGTGTCGTCGCCGAATACGCCGGGGCTGCGGCAGTTGCAGGAGCGCGAGCCGCTGATACAGCTGCTACAGCAAGTGCAGGAACGCAACCAGTCCCTACCCCAGCCACGACCGCTCCTACTCAAAATTGCGCCCGACCTCACCGACTCGCAGCTCGACGATATCCTGCTTATCGCCCGCGAAACCAACCTTAGCGGCTTGGTGGCCACCAACACCACCATCAGCCGCGCCGAGCTGCGCACCACTGCCGACCACGTAACCAGTCTGGGCGCGGGTGGCCTGAGCGGCCGGCCGTTGCGGGCGCGCGCCACCGAGGTCATTCGCTACCTGCACCAGCGGGCCGGTGATGCCCTACCCATCATCGGGGCGGGCGGCATTCACTCGCCGCAGGATGCGAAGGAGAAGCTGGCTGCCGGCGCGGCGCTAGTACAGCTCTACACGGGTTTCATTTATGAAGGCCCTGCACTGGTAGGACGCATCAACCGGGCGTTGGTGGGTTAGTTTAGACCTATCATGTTGGTGAGCAAATTATTATGTTATTTAGCTTACCCACAAAGGCTATTCTCTTATTTGCTAGGCAAGATGAAAAAAGGTGCTGCGTTATTTCTTGCTGTGTTCGGCGCGTTTACTATTTGTTATGGCCAAACTGGCCAAGAAGCCCTTCGGAAGTATCAGGCCGCTGCTGCTGCTTTTGCTACTGTCAGCTACTCTGTGCAACGGGTTGACACCTTTCCTGATGGCTCCGTGTGGAACCACCAAGGTCGCGGCATTATGCAGCGCGATGCGAAGAGTCAGTTATTGAAGGCGCGTTTTCTAGGAACGCGGCTCGATGTGCACAGATCGTTTCTGTACGATGGGAAGGCAGGGTTTGACTTGGATGACAGCACTAAAACGTATCAAGTGGAGCAGGACCCCTACTTGCCCGGGGTGTTAGGTGGCCCCGGCGGGCAAATGCTGGTAGAAGAATTATTTACCATCGACCCTTCTTACCAAGAAGTGACTTACAGCCGCAGCGCACAGGGTCCGGTCATCACGCTCCATTACCCCGACCGACCTAAAATTGACGTTCGGAATCGGTACACTTACCTTGTGCTAGATGAGAAAACTGGCCTGCCTAAGGTCGTGAAGACCAAGGAGCAGAAAACAGGAGGCACGCGGGTGGTTATGAAAACTTTGTCTAACCTGCGCGTGAACAATCCGGCAGATGCCAGCACTCTCAACAGCACCACCTTTCTTTCCGCGTACACTGCGGCGGCTTCTGCTACTCCCATTGCGCGCCCTACCCTACTGAACAAGCAAGCCCCTGCTTTTCGCCTGACTAGCTTCGATAAGAAACCCGTGGCACTCAGCAGTTACCTAGGCAAAGTTGTGCTACTGGATATGTGGACGACTTCGTGCAGCCCGTGCATTGCTTCTATGCCTGATATCCAACGGCTACAGGAAAAGTATCGGCAGCGGGGCTTAGCTGTGGTAGGCGTACTAATGGACCCTGGTAACGCAGCGCGAGCACAGGGCATTTTAAAGCGCCAAGGCGCCGCCTACCTCAATGTGAGCGGCGATGAGGCAACGGAGAAGGCGTATCAGGTGAATGAATATCCGCGGTACCTTCTGGTTGATAAACAGGGCAAGGTTGTGCTGGATATTACGGGCGGTGGTCAAGATGAGTTGATAGAAAGTGCCGTTAAGAAGGCATTATAAACTAATCACCCTTCATTGCGCAGTGCTTCTACACGCGCAGCCCAGTGCTGGCGGGCAAATTGCTGCTTATAGCGGCGTTGCACCCAGATCATGGGTGGCACGATGAGCAGAGTAGGCCACAAAAAGTTGACCGGCCACGGAATAAACGTAAGGCTAGTGGCCGAAAACGCCGATACGGCCGCAATGTAAGCGCCCACAAAACCCGAAATATGGTTGAGCAGCCACTGCCCCGGCGCGGGCGGCGCTACCCGCACGTACGACCGTAACTGCCGCCCCGTCAGCATTACTCCAATGGCTCCAAACACTACGGAAGGCACTACGCCGCGCAGTAGGCCATACAGCAGTGTGCCGCCAAAAACCAGTAGCCCCGCCCCTACCCCCAGCCAGTCGAATAGGGTAGGGTGCTGGCCGTGGCCGAGCTGCTTGAGGTAGAGCGAGCGGTAGCCGAAGCAAGCCAGGTAGAGGCTGAAGATGCCCGTCAGCAATAGGAAGGTGAGGCCTTTGATGCTTGCCAGCGCCACGGCCGTGCTGCCTGCTACCACCATTGACCAGAAGAAAACCTGCCCCCAGCGCCGGTGGGCAGGGCCGCCCTTGCGCACCCACATAGCTACAGGGGCCACAAAAAAACCAGTGAACCCAGCTGCAATATGCAGCCAGCGCGTCAGGAGCAGGAGGGTTTCCATGGGCAATAAGCGGGGCTGAAGTGAGTAGTAGGATGAAAGTAGCGGCTTCTGGCGCCACCCGCTACTGCGTGCTACCCAAGTGTCAGATAACCCAGATGAAACACCTTTTTGGGCTATCGAAATACGTACTTGCTCACAGCTTCATTCCTACCCGCAGTTCCAGCGCATCGGCGGCGGCGCGGTGCACTTTCAGGTCCACTTCCCCAAATACGTGCTTGGTGAAGTGATATTTCAATCCCAGCCGCTCGTAGTAGAAAGGGTTGGATTTGTACGGATTGTAGATATACACGCCTAAGTGCGAAACAAAGGCCAGGCGTCCGAATAGCAGCTCGTGCCCTAGATAGATACCGGCTTTTTTGATGTCGGGTAGCTGGCTACCAGCCTGCGCTGTATCACGCTGCGCAACTCGCAACGATTGGTCCCGGAAGCCCTCCAAGCCCAGCATCAGGTTACTCTTGCGGTTGAGGCGCCGCCCTACGGCTACGGTAGCCGAAAAAACGGAGTAATGGCGATTGTTCCACTGGTCCACTTCATCCAATTGCTTGAAGGCGTAACTGGTGCTCAGGTTTAGAAAAAACCGCCCGATGTCGGCTGGCTCGGTGGACGCTTCGGCGGGCTGCGGCCGAACCGCCCGCTGCTGATGATAGTTCAGTCCCAGCACTACCGAGGGTAGGTTGATGCCCCGGTTGGGCTTGGTGGTGGCTCCGTTGGAGTAGTGGTTGAATGCAAAGCCTAGCAGTACCCCCAGGTGTTCGGTCACGGCCATGTCGTATTCTATGCGCGTCTGAATCGTTGCGTTCAGACGCGAGCCCATCATAGAATTTCTCTTATTGTCGAAGCGGTCGTAGCTGGTTGTGAAGTAACCCAGCCCGGTACCCAACCGAAAATTCAGCTCCTGCCGAGCAGTACGCCAAATGGCCTTGTTGATGTAAGCCGTAGCTGCAAAGGACTGGCCCAGCCTTGGGTTATGGTAGTCGTAGTACACCAGCGCCAGCCCTACCTTGGGGTAGCGGTACCAGGCGTGCCAGGGCGCTGTGCCCGTGGTCTGGCGTTGCAGGTTCAGCTCCGCTCCCGTAGGGTGCGACACGGCCAAATGGGCCACGGCCGGTGCATGCGCCACAATAAAGCTACCCTGCGCGTATGCCCCCACCACATAGGGGGCTGCTGGCGCTACTTGCTGCGCCTGAGCAACTGTGGCACCACCCAGCAAAGTAGCGCACCACCCCCAATACTTACCGCTCCACTGATGCGTGGTAGGGAAGCAATACCTCAACAGCTGAAAATAATTATGCAAGCAATTTACGAAACGCACCAGGCTGATCTTCTTAGGCAAAGAGCTGATTGAATACGATTTAGCCGGAAACAGAGTCATAAATACCTACTTACTTGAATATTTCCGGTGGACTATACGGAAAGAAATCACTGTAACCTTCTCTCCCTATTAGGCAGTATGAGCCCCTAAAATTAGTTGTCAAGCAGTTTGACTACTACCCGTTCAGGCTTTAAATCTGACTTCCCATGAAAAAAATTGCACTTCTTTCTCTCGCTCTTGTTTCGGCTGCTTCGGCTGCACAGGCGCAATCTGGTCCTCGTCTCGGTATTCGGGTAGGCGGTACACTGGCTAATATCGGCGGCAAAGATGCCGACCAAGTAAATGGCTACGCTGGCGACCTGCAATACAAACTCGGCTACAACGCCGGCATTTCTTATCAACTGCCTCTAAGTAGCGACGGTTTCTGGACACTGGCTCCCGAGCTGCTCTACAACCGCAAGGGCTTCGAGCGTAGCTATGAAACCACAGGATCCGCTTTAGCTGCTAACACCGATATTGAAGCTAACCGGAGAACTAACCTGGAAAAATTTAAATACCAAAACAAGCGGGTTCTTTCTTACATCGATTTGCCAATCCCTGTTCGTATTAACACCGCTCCCGGTGGTTCAGGTTTGTACTTTGAGTTGGGCCCGCAAGTAGGCTACATGGTAGCCTCTAAGCAGGAAGTGCAGAAAGAATACAAATACACTGATGCTAGCAACATGGAAGATGCCAAAACAACTTCCGGCACTAGCAAGGAAAAAGAAGACCTCGCTAGCTTTGACATCGGTGGTGTAGCTGGTATTGGCTACCAGACGGCTGGTGGTTTCAGCATCGGCGTACGCTACAACCAAGGTTTTAAGACCCTGTTCGACACCAAAAACACTAGCGCCCGCAATGAGCCGAAAGCCTTCAACCGCGCCTTCACGGCGCAGGTTGGCTACCTCATTCCCTGGGGCAAATAATTTCTAGAGGAATAAAAAGAGCCAGGTAACTCTTCGTGAGTCATCTGGCTCTTTTTTTATGGAATTATCCCACCCATTTACGCTCCTTTTCGTTTACTACCCCAACTGGCGTGCTTCTGATAGGCTACGCCACACCACTTACCTTTTTTCATAAAATTCATGAAAAAGTCTTTTATCATTGTTGGTTCACTGGCTATTGCATCTGTACTTGGTGCTCAGGAGTCGCGGGCACAAGGCGTGCGCGTGGGCGTGAAAGCCGGTGCTAACCTCTCTAACTTGGCTGGTGATGTCACCAACGAAGACCGTTTCGAAAACAAGTTTGGCTTTGTGGGCGGCGTAATGCTAAACGCGCCTCTGATTGCCGACGGCTTTCTCTCGATCCAGCCCGAGCTGCTCTATTCGCAGAAGGGTTTTAAGAACAACAGCTCGTCTGTTTTTGGCACCTACAAGTATGAAGGCCGCGCCAATTACAACTACCTTGATCTACCAGTATTGGTTAAGATTAAAGCAGGTGGTTTCTTCGTAGAAGCCGGTCCGCAGTTCAACTACCTCATCAATCGCAACGACAAGACGGTACGCACCAACAACGTTACGGGTACGCGGGCTGACTACAACTCCGGCGACTACGACCTGAGCAACGTGAATCGCTTTGAGGTAGGCTACGCAGCCGGCTTGGGCTTCCAGTCTGAAAACGGTGTTATTTTGGACTTACGCTACAACGGCTCGTTCACCGATTTCACCAAGGATGGTTACCAAGGCAACGACCTGCGCAACGCTCGCAACTCCTTGTTCCAGCTCTCGCTGGGCTACCTGATTACGTCGCGCTAGGCACAATTCGCTTGCGCGCCAACGCCCATCCTGCTGTGCAGGATGGGCGTTTTTGTTTTGGTAACCCGGCAGGAATATTGCCGAGAGCCGCAGCGGTAGTCTCATTAGCAGCACCATTTTCTTGGCTACCACCGTATTTTATGAAAAAAATTTACTGGTCGCTTCTACTCGCTGGCGGCCTCACAGTTTCCTCGGCACACGCCCAGGATATTCGCCTGGGTGTGAAAGCCGGACTAAGCCTGACCTCTTTTGTGGGCGACGACGCCATCGGCACCCGCTACAAGCCTGGCTTTCACGGCGGCGGCATGTTGGAGTTTAGCCTAGACAAAAACTTATCGGTCCAACCCGAGCTTCTAGTCTCCATGAAAGGCTCAGGCTACGAGAACAGCGACCTTCGCTACAATATCACTTATCTAGATGTGCCAGTGATGCTGAAATACAAGCTCGACGGCCTCTTTCTGGAAGTTGGTCCGCAGTTTGGATTTCGTTCTGACTCAGAGTTGAAGACCAACTCGACCAGTATCAAATGGAAAAACAACACCCGCGATGTAGATTTTGGCTATGCACTGGGTTTAGGCTATGAAACGCCCAAAGGTGCTTTGGTAGGACTGCGCTATAATGGCGGTGCTACTAAGCTTGGTTACGACCGTCGGCTCAGCATCATCAACTTGCCGGCCCGCCACATCGACAATAGCGCTCTACAGCTCTACGTGGGCTATATGTTTGGCCGCCTATAATAGAGAAAGCACATACTACTCTTCAACAAAAAGCCCACCTACAAGAGGTGGGCTTTTTGTTGAAGAGTAGTATGTGGAAGTTCTACTTCGCCTTTTCCAGCGCCGCATAGTTCTCGAAGAACAGCGGAATGGTTTCGATACCCTTCAAGAAGTTGAACACGCCGTAGTGCTCGTTAGGCGAGTGGATGGCATCCGAATCCAGCCCAAAGCCAAACAGCACCGAATCAATGCCTAGCTCTGACTTGAACATGGCCACAATGGGGATGGAGCCGCCACCGCGGGTAGGCACCGGGCGTTTGCCGAAGGTAGTCTCCATAGCCTGCGCGGCGGCCTGGTAGGCCACCGAGTCGGTGGGCGTTACTACGGGCTCGCCGCCGTGGTGGGGGCGCACCTGCACCGTTACGCCCTCGGGCGCGATGCGGGTGAAGTGTTCTTGGAACAAGGCCGTGATTTCGTCGGAGGTTTGGTGCGGCACCAGACGCATCGAGATTTTGGCGAAGGCCTTGGACGGAATTACGGTTTTGGCACCCTCGCCAATGTAGCCGCCCCAGATGCCGTTCACATCGAGGGTAGGCCGGATGCCGGTGCGCTCCACGGTGGTGTAGCCGGTTTCGCCATAGGTGGCGGGTAGGCCGATGCTCTGCTTGAACTCTTCATCGGAGTGAGGTACGCGGTTGAGGTCGGCGCGTTCCTCGGCGCTCAGCGTGGCCACATTATCGTAGAAGCCGGGGATGGTGATGTGGTTGTTCTCGTCGTGCAGGGAGGCAATCATCTTGCACAGCACGTTGATGGGATTGGCCACGGCGCCGCCGTAGAGGCCGGAGTGCAGGTCGCGATTAGGGCCGGTCACTTCCACCTCGTGGTAGCTCAGGCCACGCAGCCCTACCTCAATGCTGGGCAGGTCGTTGGCGAGGATGCCGGTATCCGAAATCAGAATAACATCGGCCTTCAGCTTTTCCTTGTTGTTCTTGACGAAGATAGCCAGGTTGTTGGACCCAATTTCTTCCTCGCCCTCAATCATAAACTTCACGTTGCAGGGCACGCCTCCCTGCTGCTGCATCACCTCAAAGGCTTTCACGTGCATATACACTTGGCCTTTGTCGTCGCAGGCACCACGGGCGTAAATCTTCTCATCTTTAATCACCGGCTCAAACGGGGGCGAGTCCCACAGCTCGTAGGGGTCGGCGGGCTGCACGTCGTAGTGACCGTAGACCAGCACGGTGGGTAGGGCGGGGTCTGTCAGCTTCTCGCCGTAGACGATGGGGTTGCCGGCGGTCTGGCACAGCTCCACGTTCTCCACGCCAATTTCTTCCAAGCGCTGTTTCAGGAAATCGGCGGCTTGCAGCACGTCGCCATGAAACTTGGGGTCGGCGGAAACGCTGGGAATACGGAGCCAGTCCATTAGCTCATGAATAAAGCGATTCTGGTTTTCTTCGAGGTAGGTAGGCATATTGTGTGGGTAGGGGCGCGTGCCACGCGCCCGGCGTTAGACAATCAGTTGGCAATGCGAAAGTAGGCAAGTTCGGCAAGGGACTTTGTATCTACTACGTGCTTCCGGTTATGGCTGCACATCTTTTGGCACTGCCATCAAGCACGAAAGCTTCCCTACTTTTGCCGTTGCACGTAGATAGGAAAGCGGTATCCGCATTGTCTATTACTTGTCCGAACACCTGCTATACCTATCCATCTAGTTATGTCTACCGCCGCTCTGCTTGCCTGCGTCATCATCGACGACAACGAAATCAACCGCTTCACGCTGGAACGCGCCGTGCAGCGCCACGACCAACTTACGCTGGCCGCATCTTTTCCCGATGCCGTAGAGGCATTGGCCTACCTGCGGGCCGGTAGCCCGGTAGACGTACTGCTGCTTGATATCGAGATGCCCCATATCAGCGGTTTGGAGCTGGTGAAACTATTGCCCGACCCCAAACCCGCCGTGATTCTGGTGACTACGCACGCCACGTTTGCGGTGGATGCTTTTGAACTGCGCGTGCTCGACTACCTGGTTAAGCCCGTGAACTATGCCCGTTTCTGCCAGGCCATCGACCGGGTAACGGAGCAGTACCGCACCACGACGCCCGCCGCCCCTACCCCCACCGCGCCCACCATCCCTACCGACCTCTCGGCCACTGGCACCGATTTGTTTGTGAAGACGAACGGCCGGCTATTGCGCATCAACTTTGAGGAGGTGCTGTTTATCGAAGCTCTTTCCACCTACGTGGTGCTCGTAACCGATAAGCAGAAGTACATAGTAGGCGGCACGCTCAAGAACATGGAAGAGCGCCTACCCTTCCGGCATTTTGTGCGCGTGCACCGCTCCTACATTGTGAACCTGCACCGCGTGGAGGCCCTGGAAGACAATATGCTGAAGCTGGGTACGCACGAGGTACCCGTGAGCCGCGCCTACCAGGAAGAGTTGGTGCAGCGGCTACAAGCGTTGTAGACGAAGGGCCGGCGTAGAGACGCATCCTTGCGTCTCGTCGTTGCTGCTGTTGTTTGCGGGAACGGTGCTGACGCGAGTCGTTGAACGATGAAACCAAACGCTACGAAATCGTGGCCGTAGAATGGTGCAAACGCGAGTCGTTCAACGACGAGACGCAAGGATGCGTCTCTACGACGCGTTCAGGCGGCCATTTCTGCGGCTAGCTCGCTCACTACCTGTTCTACCTGCCGTATCAGTTGTTGCATAGCGGCCGCCCGATATTTTTGGTCTTCGGCGCCTGGGCGGGGCGGGTCTATCAACAGGTGTAGGGGCTGCGCAATACCTGCTACCCCAAACTGAATAAGGTTTGGCTTGATATGGTGCACCAGCCTGGCTACCTCCATCCAGTGCTCGGCGGCAGCGGCCGCCTGCATCTGTTGCAAGCTGGGCGGTATATGCAGCAAAAACGAGCGTACCATACGCTGCACAAAGGTTTTTTCGCCATCGGCCAGCTCGTATACCTGCGCCAGATCGTAGGGGGTCGTCGGGAGTTGCAACAGCCCCACCAGTTTGTGGTAAAACTCTTCTTCCTTGAAAGGCTTGGTCAGGCAATCGTTGATGCCGGCTTTGAGGTAGCGGTCCAGATCGGAGCGGAAGGCGTTGGCGGTGAGAGCCAGCACCGGCACTTGCGCCCGCGCGGAATCGGGGTGCAGCCGAATGTGCGTCGTGGCTTCCGCACCGCTCATACCCGGCATCTGAATATCCATCAGTACCGCATCGTAAAGGTTTTCGGTGTGCAGGAGCAGTGCGGTAGGGCCGTCTTCGGCCTCATCTACCTGTACGCCCCAGCCTTGCAGCAGCCGGCGCACTACCTCCCGGTTGATGCCATTATCCTCCACCACTAGCACGCGGCGGTTGCGCAGCGCCCCGGTGTCCGTCAGCACCGGCCGTGGCGTGGTTTCGACGCCCTCGGCCCGCGGCAGTGTCACCGTAAACTGGAAGGTGCTGCCGCTTTCCACCTGGCTTTCCACCTGGATAGTGCCGCCCATCTGCTCCACCAGCGCCCGGGCAATGCCTAGCCCTAGCCCCGTACCCCCATAGCGCCGGGCCGTGTCGGTGCCGGCCTGCACGAAATCCTCAAAAATATGGTCGAGCTTATTTTCCGGAATGCCAATACCGGTATCCGTAACCCGGAAGCCGGCCGTCAGGTGTGTGTCGGTCTGGCTGAGCAGGTAGCCCCCTACGGAAATACTGCCGCCAGCCGACGTGAATTTAATAGCGTTGGATACTAGGTTAATCAAAACCTGATTCAGCCGGTAGGCGTCGCCCATCACGCGAGGTAGCGGCTCGCGCTGAAGCAGCAGGGTAGCATGGAACAGCAAGCCTTTCTCGGCGGCCTGCACAGCAAGCGGCTGCAACGCTACTTCCATCGACTCCCGCAAATCAAACGACATCTGCTCCAGTTCCAAGCGGGCCGAGCTGATCTTGGTCATGTCCAGCACTTCGTTCAGCACCGCCAACAAATGCTCGCCCGAGGTCTGAATGATACGCAGTAGTTCTTGTTGACCCTGATCGAGTGGCGTTTTGGTGAGTTGGCGCGCCATGCCCAGCACCCCATTCATGGGCGTACGAATTTCATGGCTGAGGTTAGCTAGAAAGGCTTCCTTGGCCTGCGCCGAGGCCTCGGCTTTTTCCTTGCCGCGGCGCAGCTCGGCTGTAGTTTGTGCTTGTTCCGTCACGTCGAGGGCGCAGAGCAGCACGTAGGGCGCCTGGCTTGGCGGGTCGAGGCGTTGGGCGCGGTACAGCAGTTGCCGGGGTTGCTTGTTGGCAATGGGCAGTAGGGATAGTTGCCCCGTTAGGGGCTGGCCGGGCGCTCCTACCTGCGCCAGGTAGGCGGGCAACTCAGCAGTGGGTATCACTTCGCTAAGAAGTTGATTTACCAGGCTAGTCATGGGCCGCTGCACTAGTAGGGCAAACGCCAGATTGCAGAACCGCAGCCGGCCGTGTAGGTCGTGCGCGGCCACGGGAGCCGGCAAATCATAGAGTACCTGATCGATTCCAAACCCACTCGTCTTGCTATTGGCGGCCGTTGCTTCGGCCAAGCGGCGCTCGGCAGCAGCAGCCCGCTCATTTGCAACGAGCAGGGCCTGCTCCAGTTCCGCAATACGCGTTGCTGCATCAATGGGCGCAAGCACAGGGCTGGAGGTAGACATCATAGAGAAACCGATAGAAGCGTCACGTCAACCAGCGTAACCTATTGTAGAGTTCCTACCGGGGCGAGGGTAGGGACAATGCTCTCAGGCACCATGAGTCAAAATGAGGTTGATGATCCAACGGCACACTGCGTTTCATTCGCTCTAAAACTACGACCGTTCACTACAAAAAGCGGCCCATTCGGCAGAAATCCCAGCAGCGGGTCAACTTCCGCAGTACTCTTGTAATGTCAACAGCGCAACAAAGCCAGCGCGGCACATTGCACGCTCTGCTTACCTGATTCTGTGAACCAAACAACTCTTTTCTACAAACAAACTTACGCATCACTCCCCTCCTACTTTTTACCATTATGGCATACTCTACCTCCTCCCCCGCTGGACAGACTGTACAAGAAATCATCAACTCGCTGCCCGGTCTGATGGCAGTAGCGGTGGTAGACGTACAATCGGGCATGGCCCTGGCCTCGCACTCTAACACGCCCAGCCTGAACCCCGAAACGGCTGCTGCCTACAACACCGAGGTAGTGAAACAAAAGCAAAAAGCGATGACCGCGCTGAAGCTGGCCGGTGAGAAGATCGAAGACATCCTGATGACGCTAAGCAACCAGTTGCACCTCATCCGACTTGCTGATGAAGGCAAGAAATTTATCTACCTCGTGGTAAATGCCCGCGATACCAACCTGGCCATTGCCCGCGACGTAATGCGCCAGGGTGCTGAGTTACTGAAGTAGTATTATACTAACGCAGCATTACCTTTAAACCGAAGCCGCCTCTGCGGCGGCCTACCCCAGGGTAGGCCGCCGCAGAGGCGGCTTCTTCTGTTACGTTGGCTTACTTTTTATCCCACGGCATGGGCACGCGGCTTTCGGTGCCGGCGCGCAGGCGGCCGATGTTAGCCCGATGCGTGTAGATCAGCAGCGCCGCCAGCACAAACCCGAACCACAATAGCAGTTGATTATCGGGCCGGAACGCGGGCAGCAGCTGCAATACAGCAAACGCCACGCCCGCCGTCATTGATGACAACGACACATAGCGCGTCAACAATAGCATCGTGATGAACACCAGAATGCATACGCCTACCGTGGCGGGTGCAATGGCCAGCATCACGCCCAAAATAGTGGCCACGCCCTTGCCGCCTCTAAACTGCGCAAATACCGGGTAGATGTGTCCCAACACGGCCAGCACGCCGCAAGCCAACTGAAAGTAGAGCAACTGCCCTGGCGCAACGGCCTGTTGGCTCACCAGCCACGCGGCCAGCGAGGTAGCCAGCCAGCCCTTCAGCACATCCACGGCCATCACAAAGGAGCCGGCTTTCTTACCCAGCACCCGAAACGTGTTGGTAGCGCCCGAATTGCCGGAGCCATGCTCCCGGATGTCGAGGTGGTAGAAGCTACGCCCTACCCATAGGGCTGTGGGAATAGAGCCAAGCAAGTAGGCGCCCAACAGCGCGCCCAGTATGTAGAGAAAGTACATAAAGAAGGAAATAGGAAGTCGACCAAAGATACAGGCTTTGGCAAGGTTGCCTATTTCACAACGGTTTCTACCTACAAAGGATAGGGTCCCGAAACCGACCAGCACGAAACAGCCCTACCCTGATTGTCAAGGTAGGGCTGCTTGCTTAGTCTTCGCCAAAGGGGTCGTTGGCGGCGCGTTTCTTTTTCTTCTTTTTGGTATCGTCTGCCGTAGGCTCGTCAGGCTTGGCTTCGGTAGCGACTTCCTTTTTCTTCTTGTCTTTCTTCGATTCCTCGGCGGGCGGGGCCTCAGCGTTTGTTGCGTCGGCCGCTACTTCTTCTTTGGCCTTTTTCTTCTTTTTGCTGGGTTCTTCCACTGGCGCTTCATCAGCGGGTTGGCTGCCGTCAGCAGCAACCTCGTCGGCCTGGCCTTTCTTCTTTTTCTTCTTCTTACCAGGGTCCTCCACAAAATCGAAGTTGCCCGTACTGCCCGACGACTGCACCACCGCCTTGCGCTTACCGGTCTCGCCCAGGTAGTCCTTGCGGAAGTGGGTCAAGAAGGATTCCACTTCCATGTCATCACCCAGGAAGAAACCGTAGGAAGTCGCCGTGTTGTAGTCGCCTTTGGCTTTCTGCCCAATCAGCTCGTCGTACGAACCGTGCTGGGCTTTGGTAAGAAGCAGGTTGTTGGAATACTTGAGGTAGTACCACGTCTGTGGCTCAGCTTCCAAGTACAGCTCCACAACGTCGCCGTTCTCATCCTTCCGGATTTCCACGTAGCCGTCAATCAGCACGTTCAAATCCTTGCTCATGATGTTGGCCACGCCAATCTTTCCTTCTGAGTACCACGCCCGCTGCTTCTCCGACCACACCAGATTCACTTTGTTCAGCAGAATGGTATAGGTGAATTTGTTGGACACTTTCAGCAGCGACGCGTTATTGCCCTTACGCGTATCAAAGGCTATGGCTGCACTGTTACCAGCGAATTCTCCAATTTTATATAAGTCTTCGCGGGAACCATCCAAAGCTTGAGGCGCAAACTTGGCGTTTTTGGCAATGTCGTCGGCCATGGCCTGCACGGCTTTGTCGGGCATGTTGATATCGAAGCCCAGCATCGTATTCAACTGGTAGATAGCACTATCAGGCTTAGCATAGCCCAAACCAGCCGCTACTAAGGTATAATCTTTATTGGGATTGATAAGGTTCAGCTTACCCCGGAAGTTGATAGCAGCCGTAGTATCGTTGAAAGTCAGCACGTCGCCTTCGTAGATGTCCGTGGCCGCCGGGTCGTGACGGCTGATGGTAAAGTCGCGTTTCTTGCTGTTGTAGCGTAGGTCGCCGTCCACCGCAAACAGGTTCAGATCATCGGCGCTAGGCTTAGCCGCCACAAACAGCGGGTAGATTTTGGAAGAGCCGCTGGACATGAATAGCCCCGTATACATAGGCGTACCATCTTCTGTTTTGGGCTCGTTGAGGTGAATACGCACGTCTTTCGGGTCGATACTATCCTTCACTGCAAACCAATCGGAGGTCCCAGGCAACTCACTAAATTGCAAGTGTGCTTGCCCTTCAAACGTGAAACCGGGCTGCTGCGAGTTCATAATCATGCTACCTCGGTAGGCAATACGCGGCGCCAGCAAGAACTTATCCGCGGCCTGAATACCACCCACGGCAATAGTAGGCGGCGAAGCCGGGCCAGCGTTCAGCGCATTCTTATTGCCACGCAGCTTACCCAGCACACCACCCGTTTTGCCCGTAGTAGCTAGTGCTCCCCGCATGGCGGTGGAGTCGGAGTGGAAGTTAGAGAACTTGATGGCAAACGAGTCGGCGGCGGTCTGGTACTTGAACATGGCATTGCCGCTAAAGGCCGTGCGCGACTGAATTGTAATAGCCCCCTGGTACAGGTTGTGGTACTTGGCCAGCGTATCCATCACAATACCTGCATTCCGGAACGGCCGCATCTGCGCATTTGCCAGGATGTATACCTTGCTCGAATCGGGCGTAATCCAGGCATCGGCGGAGGCAATGTGGGGTACGCCGCCGGCTACCAGGCGGTAGCGGCTCAGGTCGTAGCTACCCGTATTGGCCCGGAATTTCAATCCGTTTTGCTCAGGCTTAGTGGAGTAGAAATACGAGCGCGACGAGTCTGCACCGGGCGCCACGCGCATCTGCACCTGCTTTTTCTGGAAGTCCCAGCGGCCACCGCTCAGCGTGGTGCGGTAGTCGGAGTAGGGTAGCTCGATGCTGGCCTTACTCCCCTCCTCGCGGGTGAAGTCGGCAAAGCCTTTCTGCAAGTCATACTCAAAGGCTACCTCATTCGCCACCAGGGCCGGTTTGTTCGGCTCCGCCGATTTAATACTCAACGTTGATTGCTTACCCTTGTAATTCTTGGTCTTGAAGGCCAGTTGCGGCGAGCGGATAAACGACTGCGGCCCATCAAGCCCGCCGTTGCCGTATAGGCCGCCGGGTGTGAGCGTAGCCGTGCCCTTGAACTTGTAGTTCCCGTCGTAGAAGCGCATGGCGTCGCCCTCGCGCTGGGTGCTCAGGTACATCGAGTCGCGTAGCACGGCCCACTTCATCTGATAACCGGGTTGCAGCGTCACCTTGGCAAACTCTACCCCCTTTAGCGGCCCCGGCGTGATGGTACCAGTCTTACCCACGGTTACTACCGAGTCTTTGTAGAAGATAAACTGGTCGCTGCTGAAGTCGCCGGTTAGGTATTTAATATTACCCTTTGCTAGCAACCCGCGGTTACTCATATTCACCTTATTAAACAGCACGCCCTTGCCGCCATAAAGCGGAAAACCCTCTTTAGGCACGTCGTAGGTGAATCCTAGCGCACCATCTTCCTGTAAGCTCAGCTTGGTCTTGAAATCGGGCATGATGCCGCCCGAGTGAAACGTACCCACAAAGCCTACCGCCGAGCGGTTGCGGTTATTGAGCGAATCGATACGGAACGGCGGAATGTCGAAGTACATGGTACTGTCGTAGGCACCGCCCAGTACGTCGGGGTTATTGAAGAACACGGCCGCACCAGTACTGGCGTCGAAAGCAGGGTAGGCGCCCAGTTTCTTGCGGCCCGATTTGTTGTCGGGGCTATTGATATAGAGCTTACCCGCCGACTCGCCCTTCTGGTTGGCAATGCTGAAATCGCGCACGCGGGCCTTCATCACCGAGCCTTTGGCACCCTTGCCTTTCACAATAATGGAGTCAATCTTGGTCAGGTCGATGTAGAAGCCATCATAGTCGAACTTGAACTTCTGCCCCTTGAACACGAAGGCTGAGGCCACCACGGTACCATTGAACACCACCCCCCGGTTTTTCTGAATGTGGATAATCGAGGAGTCCGGCTTCACATATACCGTCACCGAGTCGTCGGAGAAGTTGAAACGCTCTACCCCGCGCACCAGCAGGTCGTTGGTGTTCAGGTTCAGGGTAGCGTTGTTACCCTTTGGCGCCAGCGACTTAATCGCTAAGTGGTCGTAGTCCTTCTTGTTGCGCGCCGAGTTTACGTAGTGCGTGGCTTTGGGCAGCACCACAATCTCGTCGGTTTCTGGGCGCCAGCGCACGTAGCTGTCGCGGGCCAGGCCGGCGGCGGCAGTGCGTACGTTGGGCTCCTTGATATTCAACTCCTGCGCAATTTCCTGCACCGTAATCAGCTTCTGATTGTTGTGGCGCTGGCTGTAGCCTACCACCATCTGCAAGGGGTGTAGCTTGTTGATGGCTTTGATCTGTTGGTAGCGGGTGTTGGTGTAAAACTCGCGCGACTCGAAATCAGCCGTCACCTGGTTTTTGGCCGTCAGCATCGAGAAGTTGATTTCGGGCGAGTTTAGTGGCCATGTCACCAGTTCCGTCCCGATTTCCATTTGGTGGTAGGAATCGTAGTAGGGCGTGTTTTTATACAAGCCCGCCTCGCGGGTGAGTTGCAGCAGTTGGCGCGGCTTCGAGAATTTCATTTTCACGCCGGGGTGCGTGAGCGAGTCTGTTTTATCCTCAAAAATGGTAACCGATGCCCGCGCCGCCGAAATTAGCGTGTCGCCCAGCACATACGCTTTCGACGACGCCCGGAATTTGGGTTTACCGTTGGCGTCCACCAAAATGCGCGACAGGCTACCATCCAGCGAAGCCGACAACATACGCGAGCCCGCCAGGGAGAAGCCACCGTAGTAGCGGATGTCCTGGCCTAGGTCCTTCACGCGGGCATCGTTGGTGAGGGAGATAAAGCGCGGGTAGCCTGTGTCGGTAGCGCCCGGCTTTTTCTTGACCAGTTTATACGCCAACGCGCCCAAAATAGGCTCTTGCAATACGGCGGCGTAGGTGAACTTCACCGGCTCGGCTTTAAACTCAGCTTTGTTGATATCGAAATCGTATGGTCCCAACACGGCGGTAGCGGGGTTGTTGTTCACAGTCCAAGCAAACTCGCCGTTTCCGCCCACAAAGTGGTGGCTGGAGGGCACCACCGCGCCGCTGGTTTTGCGCAACACCACGGAGTCGCCGCCGCTGGCCATGTACAGGTCTACGTCTTTTAATACCAGCACGGGTCCTTTGGTACTGGGTGCCAT